>OZ240235.1:0-2551711 GCA_965197965.1 Dehalococcoidia bacterium | reverse complement strand
ATGGGATGGCCAACGGGAACGGTTGCGCCTTCTGTGGCTAGGATCTTACGTAGAAGGCCGTTAGCCGTGGATTCCATTTCCACCACCGCTTTATCGGTCTCTATCTCAGCGACAGGTTCGCCACGCTTGACTTCGTCACCCTCCGACTTGATCCAGCGAACCAGGGTCCCTTCCACCATGTCGTAACCCATTTGGGGCATCAATACCTGCGTAGCCAGAGTCGACCTCCCCTTCGACCTATATGACAGGTCGAAATTGCAATCATGCTGTTTTCAGCTTCCTAGCTCTTCACGAACAGTCTTGATGACGGAATCTTCAGTCGGCGCCACTAGAGGCTCCAGGCTCATTGAATACGGGGTAGGCACGTCTATGCCGCCCAGTCTGGCAACGGGTCCGTCCAGGTAATCAAAAACTTCGCGCTGGACGGCGCTGGCTATCTCCCCGCCAAAAGCACCCGTTTGCCAGGCCTCTTCCAGCACCAGAGCACGCCCCGTTTGCTTCACCGACTCAAAGACGGTCTCTTTGTCCCAAGGACGCAGGCAGCGAAGGTCCACCACCTCTACGTCAATGCCCTCTTCCGCCAGTTTCTCGGCGGCACGCAATGCTACGTTCACCATTCTGGAGTACGCAACGATGGTCAAGTCCTTCCCCGCTCGCTTGACATTAGCCTCTCCAACAGGTACCTCATAGTAATCTTCCGGCACCTCTCCCCTT
The DNA here is from genome assembly GCA_965197965.1 of Dehalococcoidia bacterium. Classification (GTDB taxonomy): domain Bacteria; phylum Chloroflexota; class Dehalococcoidia; order Lucifugimonadales; family QGNO01; genus DAOUJH01. The sequence continues at coordinate 2,550,997 of OZ240235.1, read as the reverse complement.
GTACTATACAAGAGTATGTGCTCTATGAATATCACAGGGTCTTGTTCCTTGCGTACCGATCGAAACAAGCCCAATGCATCGTATGGGGTTGCGGGAATGATCACTTTCAGTCCGGGGACGGAAGCGTACCAGCCCTCCAGGTTCTGCGAATGTGTGGCGGCAAGCGCCGCTCCGCCGCCGGTAACGGTGCGAATGATGACCGGCACACTGAACTGACCGCCAGACATGTAGCGGATTTTGGCGGCGTGATTCACAATCTGATCCAGGGCCAGCATTGAGAAGTTGATTGTCATGATCTCGACTATGGGCCGGAGGCCTATCATGGCCGAGCCGGTGCCAATGCCCACTATCCCCGACTCAGATATGGGAGACTCGACGATTCTGCCGGGACCGAACTCGTCCAGGAAACCGGAGGTTACCGCGTAAGAACCGCCATAAGGGCCTATATCCTCGCCAATAATAAAGGCCCTATCATCTTCCCGCAGGGTCTCTCTGAGAGCCCGCGCCATGGCTTCTCTGTAGCTTATCTCAGGCATCTATTCCCTCTATGGCAGCTCAGCATATACGTTGCGGTACAGGGCTTCAGGAGACGGGAAGGGGCTCTCTTCAGCAAACGCTATGCTCTCTTCTACCTCTTTCTCCACCTCTTCACTTATGGCGTCCAGTTTCTTCTGAGTGGCCATTTTGCTGGACAAAAGCCATTCACCATACTGGGTAAGTGGGTCAAGCTTTCTGTACTCCGCCTCTTCATCCTTGGACCGATAAAGTACAGGGTCAGCCATGGAGTGTCCACGGAACCGGTAGGTGCGTGCCTCCAAGAAATACGGGCCTCCGCCGGAACGCACGTGCTGCACAGCTGTCTCCGCGGCCTCTCTAACGGCAAGGACATCCATTCCGTCGACTTGGGCGGAGGCTATGCCGTAGGATTCAGCCATCTTGTGCAGCTGGGTGTTGGACATCGATTGACTCAACGGAATACCCATGCCGTAGAGGTTGTTTTCACAGATGAAAACAATGGGAAGGCTCCATAGAGCAGCCATGTTCAATACTTCGTGAGCCTCACCTTCATTGAGAGCGCCATCCCCAAAGAATGTGGTTACCAACCTCTTGTCGTTCAAGTAGTTGAAAGCAAACCCCATTCCGGAAGAAAGGGGCAGATGTCCCGCGACAATTGCATAGCCGCCGGCAAAATTCAGCGAAGCATCAAAGAGGTGCATGGAACCACCCATTCCCTTGGAGCAGCCCGTAGCTTTGCCAAAAAGCTCCGCCATCACCGCATTGGCGGACAGGCCCCTGGCCAGGGCGTGTCCGTGATCCCTGTAATGGGTAGTTATGTAGTCGTCCTTGCCAAGGGCATCGATAGCGCCCACAGCCACGGCCTCTTGTCCGATGTACAGATGCAAGAAGCCCCTGATCTTGCCCAGCATATACTGTTCCGCGGCCCGTTCTTCAAACACTCTGAGCAGCACCATTTGCCTATAGAAGTCAACCAGGGTTGCCTTGTCCAACTGCTCCGCGAGCTTATAGGTAGTAGTCTTCATAAGCGCCTTTCCACCTAAATGTGAATAGCCTCTCCGTCCGCAGCGAGAGCAGCCTCTTTCAATGTTTCGGAAATAGTGGGATGGGAATGAACCACCCAGCCTATCTCTTTAGTGGTGCCTTCCAGGTGATGCCCCACCGACCATTCGGCTAGCATCTCTGTTACATCGGGGCCTATCATGTGAGCGCCTAGAATTTCGCCGTACTTCTTATCGGCCACAACCTTGGTCATGCCCTCGGCGTCGCCTATGGCCAGTGCTTTACCGCTGGCCTGGAAGGGAAACTTGCCAACTTTGATATCGTATCCTTTCTCTTTAGCCTGCTGCTCCGTAAGGCCAAAGCTGGCAACCTGGGGGTGGCAGTACGTAGCCCTCGGCATGAACTGATAATCGAGAGGAGATGTGTCCAGGCCGGCTATCCGTTCAGCCGTCATTACCCCCTGCGCCATTCCTACGTGGGCTAGCAGCATAATACCGGTAACATCACCTATAGCATACACGCCCGGAACGTTTGTAGCCATTTCAGAGTTGACTTTGACAAATCCGCGGTCAAGCTCAAGCGCTATGTTGCTTGCTCCAATCTCTTCCGTATTGGCCTGTACCCCCGCCGCTATGAGCACCAGGTCGCATCCCAACGTGCTGGCTTCTTCTCCCACCTGGATATCCAGGGTAATCCCCTTCTTCTTCACATTCGCCTTGGACACCTTGGCAGACGTGTGGAATTTGATGCCTTGACGAGTAAACGACCGCTCCAAGAGACGGCTGATATCTTCATCTTCGTTGGGAAGGAGATGGGGCAGCAGTTCTACTATTGTGACTTCCACACCGTAGGCGTTCCAGAGATAGGCGAACTCAGCGCCAGTAGCTCCTCCACCCACAATGACAACCCTCTTGGGGAGTTCCCGCAACTCCAAGGCTTCCCTGCTGGTGATGACCTGCTTTTTATCGATCTCTAGGCCCGGGATGGAGCGGGCGCGGGCGCCGGTGGCGATTATGATGTTGGAGGCGGTGATTTTCTGGCCGTCGGGGGCTATCTCCAAGGTATTCGCATCAGTGAAGGCGGCGTGTCCCTTGATATGCTCGACCTTGTTCTTCCTCAGAAGAGAGGCCACGCCCTTGGTCAATGTGTCCACCACCCGCCTGCTTCTGTCAATGGCTTTCCCAAAGTCGGCTTGGACGTTGTCTACGCTGATTCCAAAGGCCTCCGCCCTGCGGAAAAGCTCCAGGACCTCAGCGTTCTTCAAAAGAGCTTTGCTGGGGATGCAACCCCAGTTCAAGCAAACCCCGCCCAGGGTGTCGTCCCTTTCAATAACAGCAGCCTTCAGACCCAGCTGCCCGGCTCTTATTCCCGCCACGTATCCGCCCGGCCCGGAACCTATAATCGCAACATCGTAATCAGGCACTTACTGCTCCATCACAAGATTTTGCCATAGTATAAGTTTGTTACTACCCGTAATGTCTAGAGCCTATAGGCTTTGGCTCGGCCATCATAGAGAATAACTATGGGAGCCAGAGAAGTTATCAATGGCTCATAGGCGATTCCCAGGATATCAGGTTAATTCTCAGTCCGCTTGGGTATAATATACAAGGATTAAGGCAAAATTGGACAGAAATCATGCCTAAATGACTAGCCTAAGCCGCATAAGTCTGGTATAAATTGAGTGAACATTCCTGAATAAGGAGGAATCATATGCAGGGTTATTGCGTTAAGTGCCGAGCATCAAGGGAGATTGGGAACCCACAATCCATTACGATGAAGAATGGGCGCCCCGCTACACAGGGAGTCTGCGGCACCTGCGGCACCAAGATGTTCAAGATTGGCAAAGCGTAAATTTGGCCTTTCATCTTCCAAGTTAACTCAGAAGCTTGGGAAATTCTTTTTTAACGCTTCTGTGGATATTGGCCCAAGGCAGCTTAATCTGGCGTTTCAGGCTAGGTTGCCTTGGGCTATTCTGTTGAAAGGGTTAATACAGCCCCATCAAGTTTGTTTCTCATGATTGTTGGAGTGCCTACAGAGACTTATCCTGCTGAACGCCGAGTAGCTCTTGTGCCTGCGGTGGTGCCCATGCTTTCTCGCATTCAGGTGGACACTGTTGTTCAAGCTGGCGCGGGCAAGGAGGCAGGCTTCCCGGACCAACTATACGCGGAACAAAACGCACAGATAGCCAAGAGCCGTGAAGAGGTCTTTGATTCCGCCGACGTTGTACTGCAGGTGCGCGGCCCCGGCGCCAACGCTGAAGCTGGGAAGGGCGACGTAGCGCTACTGAAACCAGGGCAGGTACTCATCGCGTTGCTGGATCCCCTCAACGCCCTTGAATCAGCGCAAGAGTTAGCGGAGAAGGGTGCTACAGCATTCGCACTGGAGATGGTGCCCAGAATCAGCCGCGCCCAATCTATGGACGCCCTAACCTCCCAAGCTACCATTGTTGGATACAAAGCGGTTCTGTTGGCGGCTGAGGCGCTTAACAAGATCTTCCCCATGATGATGACGGCTGCGGGTACCATTACACCCGCCAGGGTCTTTGTGGTTGGGGCCGGTGTAGCCGGGCTGCAAGCCATTGCTACCGCTCACCGTCTAGGAGCAGTGGTCCAAGGTTACGATGTTAGACCCGCCGTAAAGGACCAAGTGGAGAGCTTGGGCGCAAAATTCGTGCAGATTGAACTGGAGGCGGAAGGCGCGGAGGCGGCGGGGGGATACGCCCAAGCCATGGGAGAGGAGTTCTACAAACGCCAGCGTGAGTTATTGACAAACGTGGTGGCCGATAGCGACGTTGTCATTACCACTGCCGCCGTTCCCGGAAGGAAGGCGCCTATCTTGATAACGGAAGAGATGGTCAAAGCCATGAGTCCGGGCTCAGTGATAGTAGACCTAGCCGCTGAAGGCGGAGGCAATTGCGAACTGACCAAGCCGTCTGAAACAGTAGAAGAGTACAACGTCACAATCATGGGCCCAACAAACCTGGCATCCTCCGTTCCACTGCACGCCAGCCAGATGTACGCTAGGAATCAGCTTTCCTTCCTCCGCAATATAGTCAAGGAAGGCGAGCTGAATCTGGACATGTCCGACGAGATCACACGAGATAGCTTGCTCACCCATAACGGAGAGGTTGTGAACAATCGTGTGCGGGAAATGCTGGGCATGTCCCCACTCAACGAAGAAGCAATGAAAGAAGAGAGCGAGTCCTGACATGGAGATATTCATAGCAGGGCTAACCATATTTGTACTAGCTGTCTTTGTGGGCTTTGAAGTCATCACCAAGGTGCCGCCCCTGCTGCACACGCCGCTCATGTCCGGCGCAAACGCCATGTCAGGGGTTACCTTGGTTGGAGCCGTGGTAGCCGCAGGCGTGGAAGAGCCGGTAATCGCCAGCATACTGGGCGTCATAGCCGTGGCACTGGCCACGGTAAACGTAGTAGGCGGGTTCCTGGTAACCCATCGCATGCTTCAGATGTTCCGCAGGAAAGACTAATGACCATCGAAGCCAGCATAGTAAACCTCGTCTACCTCATCGCCGCCGTCCTGTTCATCTTTGGGCTTAAGAGCCTCTCCCATCCACGGACCGCCGTAAGGGGCAACGTCATGGGCGCCAGCGGCATGCTCCTTGCCGTGATAATCACGCTGTTCGATCAGCAGATAGTGCGGTTTGAGCTGATCATAGTTGGCCTCATCATTGGCGCATCCGTAGGAGTAGTGCTCGCGACTAGGATAGCCATAACCTCCATGCCTCAGTTGGTAGCGTTGTTCAATGGCCTGGGCGGCGCAGCCTCCATGCTGGTGGCCGGCGCCGCTTTGGAGCAAGAGCTCTTCATAGGGACGAACCTGGGCCTGCAGTTCGCAGTAGCTTCCGGTCTCTCCGCACTCATTGGATCGGTTACCTTGCTGGGCAGCTTGGTCGCCTTTGGCAAGCTCCAAGGTCTTATTACAGAGTCGCCTGTTTTGTTGCCTGGGCGTCACATACTCAACATCCTGCTGGGGCTGGTCACCATTGGTTTGGTGGTATGGCTAGCTATAGATCCCTCCAGCAGCATCCCGTTCTGGGCCCTGGTAGCAGTTGCAGCGGTATTCGGCATCACCCTGGTCGTACCCATTGGTGGCGCGGATATGCCTGTGGTCATATCTTTACTCAACTCCTATTCTGGTCTGGCCGCAGCAGCCACGGGCTTCGTTCTTGAGAACAACATGCTAATAATTGCGGGTTCGTTGGTGGGAGCCGCCGGCCTCATTCTGACCCGCATCATGTCCAAGGCCATGAACCGCTCTCTGACCAACGTTCTCTTTGCCGGCGTGGGCGCTGTTGCAAGCTCCGCGGCAGAGGCCGACGAAGTGTACGGCGGCAAGATAAAGGCGGCAGCCGCCGACGAAATAGCCATACTGCTGGAAGACGCCCGTCGTGTCGTCATAGTTCCCGGCTATGGAATGGCGGTGGCGCAAGCTCAGTTCGCGGTGCGGGACCTGACCAATCTGCTGGATTCCAAGGGCGTGGAAGTTGAGTTTGCAATCCACCCGGTGGCGGGCCGCATGCCCGGTCACATGAACGTCCTGCTGGCCGAGGTGAACATACCGTATGAGAAGCTGCGAGAGATGGACGACATAAATCCCAGCTTTGAGCAAACGGACATGGTGCTGGTGATTGGCGCCAACGACGTAGTGAACCCCGTGGCCAGAGACATGGACGATCCCTCCAATCCAATAGCCGGCATGCCCATTTTGAACGTGGACCATGCGCGTACGGTAGTGGTAATCAAGCGGAGCTTGAGTCCGGGGTTTGCTGGGATACCCAACCCGCTCTTTGCCGCGGATAACACGTTGATGTTCTTTTCGGATGCCAAGCAGGCCGCGTTAGACCTGGTCTCCGCCGTAAAAGAGGTCTAACTCTCAGCGGCTTGGGTGGATCTACTAGGAATCTGTTGACACCAGTCCCAATGGGGTTTATCATGCAAATGCAATCGGCCTTTGGCCGATGTTTTGCGCTTTTGGCACCTTAACAAGTGGATAGTGGAAGGAAGTAAGTAAGGTTATACGTGAGAGTTTGATCCTGGCTCAGGACGAACGCTGGCGGCGCGCCTAATGCATGCAAGTCGAACGGTGAAGCCCCTTCGGGGGTGGAGCAGTGGCGAACGGCTGAGTAACGCGTAAGTAACCTACCCCTGAGTGGGGAATAACTCCGGGAAACCGGAGCTAATACCGCATAATCCGTTGTGTCGCATGGCATAACGGCAAAGGTTTCGGTCGCTTGGGGATGGGCTTGCGTTCTATCAGGTAGTTGGTGAGGTAAGAGCTCACCAAGCCAATGACGGATAGCTGGTCTGAGAGGACGATCAGCCAGAGGGGGACTGCGACACGGCCCCCACTCCTACGGGAGGCAGCAGCAGGGAATCTTGCGCAATGGGCGAAAGCCTGACGCAGCGACGCCGCGTGCGGGAAGAAGGCCTTCGGGTTGTAAACCGCTTTTCTGAGGGAAGAGAAAGGACGGTACCTCAGGAATAAGCCTCGGCTAACTACGTGCCAGCAGCCGCGGTGATACGTAGGAGGCAAGCGTTGTCCGGATTTACTGGGCGTAAAGGGCGTGTAGGCGGTACAGAAAGTCTTTGCTTAAATATCCCGGCTCAACTGGGAAAGTGGCAGAGATACTTCTGAACTAGAGGGCAGTAGAGGAGAGCGGAATTCCCGGTGTAGTGGTGGAATGCGTAGATATCGGGAGGAACACCAGTGGCGAAAGCGGCTCTCTGGGCTGTACCTGACGCTGAGGCGCGAAAGCGTGGGTAGCAAACCGGATTAGATACCCGGGTAGTCCACGCCATAAACGATGGATGCTGGGTATAGAGGGTATCGACCCCTTCTGTGCCGAAGCTAACGCGTTAAGCATCCCGCCTGGGAACTACGGCCGCAAGGCTAAAACTCAAAGGAATTGACGGGGGCCCGCACAAGCAGCGGAGCGTGTGGTTTAATTCGATGCTAAGCGAAGAACCTTACCAGGGCTTGACATACTAGTGGTACCGATCCGAAAGGTGAAGGACCCTTCGGGGAGCTAGTACAGGTGCTGCATGGCTGTCGTCAGCTCGTGCCGTGAGGTGTTGGGTTAAGTCCCGCAACGAGCGCAACCCCTGTGGTTAGTTGTATTCTCTAGCCAGACTGCCCCTAGAAGGGGAGGAAGGTGGGGATGACGTCAAGTCAGCATGGCTCTTACGCCCTGGGCTACACACACGCTACAATGACTGGTACAACGAGTTGCAACAGTGCAAGCTAGAGCTAATCTCTGAAAACCAGTCCCAGTGGGGATTGCAGGCTGCAACCCGCCTGCATGAACGAGGAGCTGCTAGTAACCGCAGGTCAGCATACTGCGGTGAATACGTTCCCGGGCCTTGTACACACCGCCCGTCAAGTCATGGAAGTCGACAACACTTGAAGTCCGTGAGCTAACTCGCAAGAGAGGCAGCGGCCGAGGGTGGGGTTGATGACTGGGACTAAGTCGTAACAAGGTAGCTGTACCGGAAGGTGCGGCTGGATCACCTCCTTTCTAGGGAGTCCCTATGGGAATCCTAGGTCGGTGAGTGGGCGTTCTCCTAATCTTGCAGCTACGGAATGACCACCCGTAGCAGTGATGCTCACTCCGGTCACGTTTCAACATTGAACCAGAACCTTCCTTCCGCTATCTACCTGTTAAGGACAAACAAAAACCCGGTGAAATCACCGGGTTTTTGCTTTCCAGGAGATATCAGGTAGTTAGCCCAAGTTTCTCAACACAGCAACCACTTTACCCTGCACTTCTACGTTATTTGCAGAAACAAATATAGGCTCCATTTGGCTATTGGCCGGCTGGAGCCGCACCACCGTTCCATCATTGTAAATCCGCTTGAGGGTGGCCTCCTTTTCATTCTTTAGCCAGGCCACCACCATATCGCCATCCTTGACGCTGTTCGCCGGCTGAATAACAACCACGTCACCGTCGTCCACCAGAGCATCGATCATAGATGTGCCGCGCACCCGCAGGGCGTACAGGTTTGATGTCCCTCTCACCCGCACACCACCCAGAATGCCGTTGACCACGTCCACCTGATCAACGGCGCTATCCGGCGTCCATCCTTCTGAAGTGGGCACCGGAATGGGCTCGCCGGCGGCTATGTAGCCCATAACAGGGACGGAAAAGGCGTCCTTGTGCCGCTTGCCTCCCAGGACCTCAATGCCCCTGGATATCTCCGGAGAGCGACGTATATGCCCCTCTTTCTGGAGAATCTTAAGGTTATAGTCCACCACGGAGGTTGAGCTTATGTTACAAGCGTACTGGATGTCTCTGACCGTGGGGGGATAACCCTGCTCCTCCAAGAACTCCTGTATCAGACTAAGGATCTTTTCTTGACGAACTGAAAGCTTTCTCAAGATACACCCTCTCCTAAATCAAAGATCACCGGCAAGTAGTACGAATGTTCTTTCTAGTTAGTCAATGTAGCATATAAGAAAAAGATCTGTCAATGGCGCGGAGTTCGCTTCAATCGAACGGCCCTGGAAGTGTGCTAAACTAACACTAGGAGGATGTAGAGATGCGCACTATTGAGGTGGTCCTGTACCGCGAAAAAACGGTCTGGGTAGCCCAGGCCCTCAACGTGGACGTCTCATCATTCAGTGACACGCGGGAAGAGGCGAGAGCGGCCATTCAAGAGGCTCTGCAGATCTACTTTGAAGACGCTCCGGATGCGGAGGTTGTTGAAGTCGCTGAGGTAGAAATAGAGTCGGTCAGCCTTGGGGCCATATAGCAGTCGCGAGGTAGTGCGAGCGCTGGAACGGTTGGGGTTTGAGCGGGTATCTCAGCGCGGGAGCCATCTCAAGCTAAGATTACGAACGCCGGAAGGACTCGCACCGTTATTGTGAAAATGGGAGCCAGAGACGTCCCAACGGGGACGCTGGCTTCTATACTGCGCCAGGCTGGCCTTAGCCGAGATGAGTTTGAGTCGGCGGTGTGAGAATGATCCGTGAACTCACACAGGAGCGAACTTTACAACGCGCCTAAGCCATCCGGGCAAGCCGTTTAGCCAGCCTTGATTTGCGCCTGGCCGCATTGTTGGGGTGCAATACCCCCTTCCTTACTCCCACGTCCAACACAGACTCAGCCCTGGCAACCGCGGCGGCTGCTTGGTCTCTACTGTTGGAATCCAGGGCACGCTTGGCTTCCGTAACGGCGTTTTTCGCCGAGCTTCTGGCCGTCTTGTTGCGGACTGTCTTCTTGATAGAAACACGGTGAGATTTTTCGCTTGGCATATGAATCCTTATCCTTGCTAGGAAGTTACCTTGGCTTTTGCTTCCAGGGGTTGGGCATCGGGCGATTTATTGAGATTCACCCTATTAACCTTGATCATCCCCTGCACTTCTTCCAACTTTGTGAACAGTCTGCTCAGCTGATTTACGTCAGTAGTAAACACGGTTAGCTCCATTATGGCAATCCCCTCTTCGGTTTCACGAGTCACCAGCGAAGCAATGTTCGCCTTTTCCCCGGAGACATAGGTAGTCACGTCTCTGAGCAGACCAACTCTATCCCAAGCCTCCATCACCAGCCGGACGGGGTACAGATTCTTCCTATCACCCCAATCTACCTTGATTATTCTCTCGGGCTCGTCCTCAGAGAGGACGTTCTTGCATTTCTTGCGGTGAATGGAGACGCCTCTATTGCGCGTAACGTAACCAATTATTTCATCCTCTGGAAGCGGCGAGCAGCACTGTGCAATGTGGGTTAGCAGATTTCCCACCCCGAGCACTTCAATACCGGAAGCAGGGCCAGTGACGGGAATCTTGTAGTCAACGCTGGGCGGTTGATGGGGCGCCATTGCAGTAAGCCTGGCTGTCACCTGGTTGACGGTTACGGCGCCGCTTCCCAGTGCATGGAACAGCTCTTCCACCGAATCCTTATGAAAGAGACGGGCTATCTCTTCTGCAGTGGGCGTTACGTCCAGCCTGCGCAGTTCACGAGACAAAAGCTCTTTGCCGCGTTCTACGTTTTCGCTCCGTTCCTGTCTACGGAACCATAGTCTAATGCGCTGACGAGCCGTAGCGCTCCTCACATACCCAGCATGGGGGTTCAGCCAATCCAAGCTAGGACCGCGGGCTACTTTGCTGGTGAGAATCTCCACCGTATCGCCGTTTTGCAGCGGGGTATCCAGAGCGGTCAGTTTGCCGTTTACCTTGGCGCCAATACACCTATGGCCCAGTTCCGTGTGTACGTGGTAGGCCATATCTATGGACGTGGAACCGGCGGGCAGCTCTTTGACGTCTCCTTTGGGTGTATATACAAAGACCCGGTCTGGGAAGAGATCTGTCTTGACATTTTCCAAGAACTCTTCAGCGCCGGAGACCTCGCGCTGCCAATCAAGAAGCTGACGCAGCCAGGTCATCTTCTGCTCAAACACGGAGGGCTGGTTCAGCCCCTCCTTGTACAGCCAGTGGGAGGCTACACCATATTCCGCCAGCCTATGCATGTCATGGGTCCGGATCTGTACCTCCAGCGGCATAGCCCCAGGGCCCATCACGGTTGTATGAAGCGACTGGTACAGGTTCTCTTTGGGCTTAGCCACGTAATCATCGAACTGTCCGGGAAGCGGAGTCCACAGCGCGTGCACCACGCCCAATGTTGTGTAGCATTCGCTCTTTTCGTCGACGAGAACTCGAAGGGCGAACAGGTCGTGAATGTCGTTGAAGTCCTTGCGCTGAGCGGCATAAGCCTGCATTTTTATTTGAATGCTGTAGATGTTCTTGGCTCTGCCTGTAACTTGACCCTTGATGCCGTGTTCTTTAAGAGCCTGTTCCAGCGTTCTGCGCACCTCTCCTATGTGGCGTTCACGTTCATCTCTCGTTTTGGACAACAGCCGGGATATCTCACGATACCGTGTCGGTTCAAGCTGCTGGAAGGCTATGTCTTCCAGGCGCCATTTGATATCCCACATACCCAATCTATGGGCAAGGGGTGCATAGATATCCAGAGTCTCTTGTGCAATAGCAATCCGCCGCTCCAAGGGCACGTACTTCAGAGTGCGCATGTTGTGAAGGCGGTCCGCCAACTTGATGAGTACAACCCTTAGGTCCTGGGCCATTGCAACCAGCATCTTGCGCAAGCTGGCCGCCTGGTCCCCTCCTTCAAACCTGCTCTGAGCACCGTCCTCATTATCATACGTACGGAGATCCAACCGATTGAGCTTGGTAACACCGTCGACTAAATGAGCAACCTCAGCCCCAAATTCAGCATCCAACTTGTCCAGAGAAACGTCGCAGTCCTCTATGACATCATGAAGCAGAGCGGCGGCTACCGTCGTGGAATCCAGATGCAAGTCGGCCAGGTATAATGCGGTTTCCACGGGATGATTTATGTACGGTTCGCCAGAAAGCCGCATCTGACCGTTGTGCGCCTCCGCAGCGAATTCATAGGCCTTGCTGACAAAAGCAACGCGATCATCCGGCAAGTAGCTCTGCACTCTTGTAAGAAGATTCTTCAAAGTACCCTCACCCTACCTTATAACTGCACAGTCAAAGTATAACCCAACTGGCGGGCTGGGACAAAATGCGGACACGGAGGTTATTGGTTCAAGAGATAAAGGCATATACACTTGCTGTCTTTACTAAGGGGCATGCCTAGAGTATTCTGATTTGACACCTATCTTTGAGGCTTTCCTTGTATAGAGCACCCAGAGGCACGTCGGATCAATTACCTCAGGAACAGAGATACCGGAAGTACGTTGAGGACACGGCTGCGCTGGTATGCCGCACATTCGGATTCGAAAGAATCGACACTCCTATTTTCGAAGCTACGGGACTTTTTGTGCGCACGGTTGGCGAGGAAACGGACGTGGTGCAGAAGGAGATGTATACGTTTGAAGACAGAGGCGGAGATTCCTTGACGCTGAGACCCGAAGGCACGGCCCCAGTGTGCCGCGCCTACATTGAGCATGGCATGTCCAATTTGCCTCAGCCTGTACGTCTCTACTACTGCTGCCCCATATTCAGATACGAAAGGCCGCAGGCCGGCCGGTTCCGACAGCACAACCAGTTTGGAATTGAAGTTATCGGCGATGCCGACCCCCTGGCGGACTTAGAGGTGGTACAGCTTGGTTGGACCTTCACTAGGAACCTTGGACTGACCAACCTGACGCTCTTGATCAATTCTATAGGCGATAAAGAGTGCCGCCCCGCTTACTTGAATAAGCTAAAAGAGTACTATCTACTGCACCTACACCAGCTATGCGACGACTGTCGTACGCGGTTTGACAGCAACCCTTTGAGGCTATTGGACTGCAAGCAGACCGGCTGCCAGCCTTTCATAGAGAACGCGCCGCCCTCTGCTGAAAATCTGTGCATCAGTTGCCAGCTACACTGGGACACTTTGCGGGGATATTTGAAACAGGTGGGGATACCGTACAAAGAGAACCATCGGCTGGTTAGAGGGCTAGACTATTACACCCGCACCGTTTTTGAGATCCAACCTCCGGAAGAGGGAAGCCAAAGCACAGTGTTGGGCGGCGGAAGATACGACGGTCTAATCGAGCAGCTGGGTGGCCCCTCCACGCCGGGAGTAGGTTTCGGCAGCGGTATAGAGCGGCTGATAGCCAATTTGAAGCGCCAGGGTGTCGCACTGCCCGACAGATCGCCCAGGCCGGTGGTGATTACAGGTCTAGGAGAGAAGGCCCAGAGCACGGGTGTGGAGATCGCGGCCGCTCTCAGAGAAGCCGGCGTTTCCGTACTGATTGCTTCCTCAAGCCGCAGTCTCAGAGCCCAAATGCGCTACGCTTCCACTATGAACGCAAGCTTCACCGTAATCATCGGAGAAGATGAACTGGCTAGAAACAAGCTAGGTGTTAGGGACATGGACAACAGCGTCCAGCAAGAAATACCCATGCTTGAGATCGTCGATTACCTGACAAAGGCTGCCACAACCTAGAACACCAAGTTCAGGGACCTGTGAATGCCACCGGCAGTGTTGTAAATAGCCGTTACGTCACTACGCAGGCCTTCCATATAAAACTCGATTCTACTGTTCAAGTAGAGGCTGTTCACAGCACCTACAGTGAGAATGTACTTCCCGGCATCCTCCACTTGCGCCAGAATCTTGTGATTACGCATTTGAGCTCCAGGATGATGTAAAATATTAGAATAGTCCTATGTTTATTCTAATATACGTGTATCCTTTTGCAAGCAGAGTTTCGCCGGTGTTGCCGTACTCAGGTCAAATCATACGGTAGCAAACTCCCGACATATAGAGAAGGATGATGCTAGACAAATTAGCCGAAATGGAGCTTCGTCTTAACGAAATCGATGAGTTGATGGCGAGTCCAAGCGTAGCCGTAGACACCGCGCGATTGATTAGCCTGAGCAGAGAGAGGGCAAGCCTAGAACCGGCGGTCAACTCCTACAAAGAGTATCTTGAAATCCAGCATGCCCTGGAGGATACGCAAAGTATCCTCAGGGAAGCAGATGACCCTGATTTGGTGACTCTGGCTAAGGAAGAGGTCGCTTCCCTTGAGGACAAGCGGAGCGCCCTTGAGAAGGATCTGAAGCAGGCGCTAATACCTACAGACCCCTCAGATACAAGAAACGTCTTCGTGGAGATACGCGCTGCCACCGGGGGAGACGAAGCTTCACTATTTGCCGGAGATCTTTACCGGATGTATTCTCGCTATGCTCAACTCAAACGCTGGCAAGTTGACCTAGTCGACACTCACGAATCGGAGGTTGGCGGCTTCAAAGAGATAATTTTCCAGATCAATGGCCGGGACGTATACAGCTACCTCAAGTATGAAAGCGGGGCCCACCGGGTGCAGAGGGTCCCTGTTACGGAGTCCTCTGGCAGATTGCACACGTCCACAGCTACCGTGGCCGTTCTTCCGGAGGCGGAAGAAGTTGACATCGATATCAAAGACGAGGACCTGAGAATAGACATTTTTCACGCGGGCGGTCATGGCGGACAAAATGTAAACAAAGTTGCCACCGCGGTGCGCGTTACCCATCTGGCCACCGGAATAGTGGCCGTGTGCCAGGATGAAAGGTCGCAATTGCGCAACAAAGAAAAGGCGCTGAACGTACTCAGAGCACGCTTGTTTGACAAAGCACAACGAGAACAGCAAGAAAGCCTTAGCCAGGAAAGACGGAGCAAGGTGGGCACAGGAGAACGCTCCGAGAAAATCAGGACGTATAATTTCCCCCAAGACCGCATTACAGACCACAGGATCAACAAGAGCTTCCACAACATACAGTCCATCTTAGATGGCGAGATGGCGCCGGTTGTTGAGCCCCTCAGAGAATATGAGCAAAGTCAGCGAATGGAAAGCCTCTGAAACGGTCACGGTTCGTGAAACTGTCCTCAACATTAGCAAGTCGCTTAGTGGCGCGGGAATAGAGGAACACCTCCTGGAGGCCGAGCTTCTGCTAGGTGCGGCCTTGGGAATGGATCGCGCGGCCCTGTACACGTCTTTCAATGAAGACGTACCCGATTCCAGCCTGCATAGGGTAGATAAGCTAGTGACGCGGCGACTGACCCGCGAACCCCTACCCTACATTCTGGGTTACCGTGAATTCTACGGAATGTCTCTGGAGGTAAATCCCGGCGTGCTCATTCCCCGACCGGAGACGGAGATACTGGTGGACGAGGCTATACGCCTGGCCAGGCAAATGCCAAGACGGCCTCCGTTGAGGATAGTAGAGGTAGGCACAGGGTCCGGTGCAATAGCCGTAGCTTTGGCCTCGCACCTAGTAAACGTGGATATTCGTGCTACTGACATCTCACTGCAGGCATTGACTACGGCCCAGGCCAACGCCGAGCATCACGGGCTGCGGAACCGCATCGAGTTCATACGCTGCGACCTGTTGTCTTGCTTTTCCGGCCCGATAGATGTGTTGATAGCCAATCTACCCTACGTGAGCAGCGCAACCATCCCATCGTTGGAGCCTGAGATACGGATGTTCGAACCGCGAGAGGCGTTGGATGGCGGTGACGACGGCCTTCGTCTGATCAGGAGGCTTCTGGGGGAAGCGCGCCCTGTGTTACGGGGCAAAGGTGTCATCCTGCTGGAGATGGACCCGCACCAAATGGACAGCGTAGAGATGGTAGCCAGAAGCCATTGGCCTAGCGCGACAACCAGCAGACACAAAGACCTTGCGGGACTGGATAGAGTGTTGGCTATACAGCTATCCGGCTGCTAGAGCTCCATCACCACTTTGAGGACTTTGTCCTGCTTTTCGCTGTACATTTGGAAGGCCTGCTTTGCCTCTGCAAAGGGCAGTGTATGAGTCACCAGATGCTCCAGGCTGAGCCTATTCTGAGCCACCAGATCCACGCAGTGCTTGATGTGACTTGTGGGATCGTTGGGCGGCCTGGAACTGATGGTGGGCAGGATAGTAGCAAGACTGCTCATCATTGCATCGTAGTTGATGGGAAGCACGTCTTCATGGTGAGGCTGTCCGAACAGCACGGCCAGACCCAGCTTGCGGATGACCTGGAACATCTGGTTGATCGTCTCAGCTTCGCCGGCGGCTTCAATCACTACGTCGGCCTGACTCCCGCCGGTGATTTCAGCCACTGCACCGACGACATCTTCCCTGGCCGAATTGATCGTGTGGGTGGCGCCCAATTGCTTGGAGACCTCCAATCTATAGTCCAGCAGATCAACCGTGATGATTTGCCTGGCTCCCTGCTGAGCCATCCAGTAGGTGAAGTTCAGTCCAATGGGCCCCTGCCCCATGATCACTACCCGCTTGCCAAGCACGCCGCCCAACCGGTCGCAGGAGTACATCACGGTCCCCATGTGCTGGCACATAACCCAAGTGGAAAGGTCTCCATTGTCCGGGAGAGGAATTACGCGGCTGGGCGGTTCGGCAAGGTATTCAACCAGGCCGGCGCTAGTGGAAGGAAGCGCTATTACTCGCTGGCCCACCCTTAGATCATCGGTGCGGCTCTCCACAATAACGCCGGCGCATTCGTGACACGGCCTGCCGTGATCCAGCGGGTACTGCTCCTCCGGCAGGACTCTATCAAAGATGCGCAAGTCGCTGCCGCAGACGGAGAGCCTCTGGAGCTGTATCAGCGCCTGGCCGTCTTTGACCTCAGGTATCGGGATGTCGTCAAACCGTAGCTGCTGGGGACCGACGACACGAGCTGCTTGCATTAGCTTTACCTCCGCATGGATGGGTTGGATTCTGCACGGTAATCTATCATCAAGGCGAAGGGGTTTGCTAGCCGCCAGCCCCTAAACCGCCGCGACGGTAAAATACGGAACCGCTGATTGATGATTGATTGGCCGTGAATTGTCGGATATAGTCAGCGATAAGAACGCTCCGAAGGAGGGCTGACACGATGAGCACAGAGACCCAAACGAACATGGCGGGCAAGGTTATCACGGTGAACGGTCCCATGGACCCCGGCCAAGTGGGCGCCGCCATAATGCACGAGCACGTATTCATAGACTTCTGGCGCGACAAGACGCTTGGATTCAACGCCCCGGCCACAGACGTTGAGATATGGGACCAGAAGCTGACGCTGGAGAACCTGCACCTGGCCCGCGAACGCAAGCACATGAAGGACAACTACATGCTCACCGACGAAGACGTGGCGGTGCGGGAACTGCAATACTTCAAGAACAGCGGAGGCGGGACCGTAGTCGACGTGACCAACATCGGCCTAGGGAGGGACCCGCAGGCCTTGCGCAGAGTGGCAAACGCCACCGGCCTCAACATTGTGATGGGGTCCGGTTGGTACCAGAAGTTCTATCATCCCGTTGACATGGACGAGCGGACGGTGGAAGACCTGGCGAGCGAAATAGTGCGCGACGTCACGGTGGGAGTGAACGGCACCGGAATAAAGTCTGGAATCATTGGGGAGGTGGGAATCAACGGCAACCCGCTCACGCCAAACGAGGTGAAGAGCATCAGGGCGTCGGCGCAGGCGAGCAGGGCCACCGGCGCCGCTATATCGTTCCACCAGGGCGGCACGGACAGGGAGAAGCTGGAGGTGGCGGGCATCCTGGGAGAGGAAGGGGCGGACCTGAATCGGGTAATATTTGGACACAGCAACACCTACGCGGGAGACGTGCCGCTGCTGCTGGAGCTGTTGGAGATGGGCGTCTACATCCAGTTCGACACGCTGGGTAGAGTGGGCGCTCCGGTGGCCCGATATCCCTACATCCACGACCCCGACTTGAATCGAGTGCACCAGTCGGCGGGCGACGTGCTGGTGGCGGAGGCGATACCGCAGCTCATAGAAGCGGGCTACGAGGACCGGATACTGCTGTCGCAGGACGTGTGCATGAAGATACACCTGAAGGCGTACGGCGGCACGGGGTACTCATTTGTCATGGAGAAGTTCCTCCCCTACCTGCTCACGCTGGGAGTCACGGAGAGACAGGCCACCAAGATGATGGTGGACAACCCCATGCAGGTGCTGACGCTAGTGGAGGCGGGGTAGGTACATCGTCATTCCCGCCCCCGAGCGGGAATCCACATCCCCAGACCCTAGATTCCCGTGCCGAGCACGAGAATGACAGAGGGTACATCACCCCCGGAAGTCAGTAACCTATATATCCCTTGTCCCCCTGCACTGGGGATATGCTGAGCATCCCCAGAATTCGCCACGCGAACTCTCGCGCAAGACCATCTGCCTTCTACATTTGGGACATGCTGGTTCTCTTCTGATCTGCCTACCTCTACGAGTTGCTTTTGGTAATTTACCTACGACCCCTCCCACCCCTTCTGCCATCTTTGCAATAGCCGAGGCATCAAGGAGGCGTATTGGCTTCCCTTCCACAAAATCATAGACACCCCTTGTGAATCCTCCGGTGCAGGCCAGAATTGCGGCCTTAGCGCCAAAGGCGACCATGCTACCCAATAGCTCCCTTGCTATTGGTGAACTAGCGCGGGCTTTCTGGGCTTTACATTGAACGACGGTAGTGACCCCGTTCTTCCTCAGCACAAGGTCAACTCCCTGGTCTCCTGATCTAGGAGTCATTTCTACTCCGTAACCCATAACTTGAAACAAGCCTCCCAACTCTCGCTCGAACCCTACTCCGTCCATAGATTCCCAGTATTGTTCACTTATACGCTGTTGTTGCCTCTGGGACTCCCGTCGTTGCCTCTCAATCGCTCGTCGTTGGCGTTCAGCTTCCTTTTCCGCCTCCTCGGCCTCGCGTTGCTGTCTCTCGGCTTCTTCTTTAGCTAGGTTGTACGTCTTAAGGGCTTCTTCGTACAGTTTTATACGGGGGCAAACAGCACTTCCCAACAGGTGATCCCTCTTGAATCGCAAGATTGCGTCGCTCAACCATATAAAGACGAAAAAAGCGAGAAAGATACCGACAAAGAAAGCTGAAGCTGCCACCTCGCTACCAAACAAGATGCCAGCCGTAACCCCAGACAGTAGCAGGAGTACAAGTGTGAAGAGGCAACCCAAGTTTGAAGCCTCACGCTCACTTTGAGAACCCTTGTTATAAAGATCGTAATCCTTCCGTGTTATCCCAAAGTCCTGAATTTCAGGCTTTTTTACGTTCATAACCTTTCACTTACCCTCTTACTGCCCCTCCACATCTTGGTCGGCAATGTCCTTCTCAAGCTCATGCAGAATCTCGCCGATATGATCAAGCATCCCTTTGGTAGCACCGTCTACTATGATGCCATAAGATTGTGTTACCTTTTCCCTATCAGGGTAAAGAAACTGGTCAAAGTTAAGCTGGGGAGTCATTCCAACCGCAACCGACCCCTCCCACAG
This sequence comes from Dehalococcoidia bacterium, assembly GCA_965197965.1. Taxonomy (GTDB): domain Bacteria; phylum Chloroflexota; class Dehalococcoidia; order Lucifugimonadales; family QGNO01; genus DAOUJH01. The sequence continues at coordinate 2,531,736 of OZ240235.1, read as the reverse complement.
ATTGTCCTCGGTCACACCTTGCCCCCAAGACCTTATTGTTCCGTGGGCAAATTGTACCCTTAGCTTTCTGATCTTCTCGTAAAATTCGTTGCTACGCACAAAGTTGCAATGACGTTTAGCTATTTTACTAGCTACCTCAGAGTTAGGTATGTACAGATATGTGGTCTTTCTAATCACGCTTTGGGTGCGATCAGCCAACGTATCTGCATGTACGAACCAAGAGTGTATGTGGTAAAAGAATCGCTTTCCAACGGCAACAGGTGACAAACCTCTATGGGAGTCGTCTATGAAGCAATTTACTGCCACTTGCAAAATGGTCTCTTGCAAGACAAGTTCGCTACAATCCTCCAATAGGCGGTGCCACTCCTTGGCGAGTGGTCGCTTAGGCCTATTTCCAACACTGTATTGTTGAGGCATACCCAATCCTAAGGTTTGCAACCGGTGCTCGGATTCAAGCCTGCTAACAAAGTCACTATCCAACTTCCTCAGCGCCTCTTTGGCATCCGCCCAGCGGTTATCGACGAAATCACCTATCGATGGCATTTGCTACTCTCACTCATCACCTTGGCGCAGGCGTCGGAGGCCGCCCTTTCATTTAGGAGCCGAAGATGTCCTGGCGCAGTCTATCGTTGAGCCGGGTCTGCCAGCCCGGTCCAGTGGAGCGGAAGTGGGCCACAATATCCTCATCCAGGCGGATGGACACCAACCGCTTGGTAGGCGCTTTCTGCTTGCCGCGCCTGCGCAGGGACCATTCCACGAGCTCAGGGTCTACCTCAATGGCAGGGCGGGCGCGGGCCCAGTCCTCATCGGTGATCTCCGGGGCGTCCGGACCTCCGGCGATGTGCCGCTGTATCTCGGCTTCCTCTTGGTCTGTGGGGCTGATGTGGCCCGGTTTAAGCTTCGGCATATGTCCCATCTCCTTGCCGCATTCCATTTGCACATCAAATTGTATAGATGATTTGCGATTTGTCAACTCTTTTTGTATAGACAGAAAGGCTAGGTTATCGGATGCTGCTTTTCATGGAGGCTTGGCTGCTAAAGAAGAGCGTTAGTGCCGAGGGTGGGATTCGAACCCACACTCCCTTGCGGGAAACGGATTTTAAGTCCGCCGCGTCTGCCATTTCGCCACCCCGGCGCGGTGTATGTCTAAATGTTACCCTACAGAAAACCGCTATACCAGCGGCGGGTACGGGCGGAATCTGAGGCAAGGGGTACCTGGCAGCCGAATCCGATGTGTGTGACGGCTAGATCAGGGAGTTGCTGTCGAGCAGGGAGCGTGCCCTGTTGTCATCGTCAGTCGTGACTGCGACGACAGCCTGTCCGGCGAGGCGATGCACGATATGGATGGTGCGCACGTTTATCTGGTGTTCACCAAAGAGCTGCGCCACGCCGGCCAGCGCGCCGGGCTTGTCTGGCAACCGAAAGACGACCACATCCGAAGTCACTGCGCGCAGGTTGGCCTTGAGCAGCGCCTGAAGTGCGGCGTCGTCATCATCGGTACTGAGAGTGATGACGCCAATCTCCCCGGCCAGCCGGCCGTCAATCATCTCGATGTTGATGCCCTCTTCGCCGAGAGCCTCCGTGACGCGAGCCAGCCCGCCCGGCTTGTCGGGGACTATCACGATGACCCGGCCACCCCTCCTTGTGTCTTCGGAACACTGATTCATGTTTAGTCTCCCGGCCATTCAAGGCAGTCGGCTATAACCTGGTCAACCATCTCGCGGGTTACGTGCGGCATGGTGATCAGGTGTGCGATGTCTTCCAGCGGCGCGAGTTGCCACTGGAAGAGCGTATCCGCCGAGGGACGTGGGAACACAACTGTGGCGCTGTTCTTGGCGCGCCAAGCCGGGATCCCGTTCGCATTGAACTGCCGCACCGCGTACTCGGCGGTATCAAGCATCTGAGCCACCATTTGGCGAAAGCCGTCCCGCCCGTGTTTGTTCAGCGAATACCATATGATCATTGGCGTGAAAGCGTTCCGCGATCCGAGCAACGTGGTGTCCAGAGCGCCCACGTACTCGACTGCGCGGCCTATCTGCGCTGTGTACTCTTTCTTCGTCACCACCACGCCGCAGGGCAGAGGAGCACCTATCATCTTGTGCCCTGAAATGGCGATGCTATCAACTCCGCTGTCGAATCCGAACGGCTGCGGGTCGTCAACAAAGGGCAGGATCATCCCGCTTAGCGCCGCGTCGGCATGGATATAGTAGCGCATCAGCGCCAGCTCCTGGATGATGTCGCGGATGCGGTAGAGGTCATCAACCGCGCCCTTCATAGTGGTGCCGATGTTCGCCACTATCAGCGCGGGCGAGTCGCGGTTTATCCGAATGGACTCGCGCAGGTCGTCGTAGTCAATCTCGCCATTGTCCTGACTACGGATCATGACGTTGCGGATATTCAGGACGTGCAGGATCTTGAGCACCGAATAGTGCGTATCTTGCGAGAAGTAGGCGACCGGCTGGCGCAGCAACTCGCGGCCCACGTAGATGCCGTACATATTGCCCTCTGTCCCACCCGCCGTTACGTATCCCCAGGCCTCGTCCGGCGGCAGCCGCATCAACTCCGAAACCATGCGAACCACCTCCCGTTCAGTATCATGCGTGTTCAATTGGTAGCGAGAGTAGCCGAAAGGGTCGCCCACGTTGTTCGACGCGAAGGCCAAGAGCGGGTATAGCGCGGAGTAATCGAAGTTCTGGTTGGTCGGATAGCCTGCTAAGAACGACCCCGCCAACTTGAATCTAGAGAGCACTTGATTGATGCGGTGTTCGAGGTCAGCTTGGTTCATAGTCCGGCCTTAGCTTGGGTAAAGGCTGGAGGCGACGGGCGGATTCGAACCGCCGAATAGGGGTTTTGCAGACCCCCGCCTTAGACCACTTGGCTACGTCGCCATCCTTATTTCTGGTGCCGAGGAGGAGATTTGAACTCCTACGCCCTCACGGGCACTGCCCCCTCAAGACAGCGTGTCTACCGATTCCACCACCTCGGCACGGGTTTGTCCCTTTGGCAGGGGCGCGAGGATTCGAACCCCGGACCTGCGGTTTTGGAGACCGCTGCTCTACCAGCTGAGCTACACCCCTACGCATGATGCCCGTCTATGTTTCAGAGTAGCATCAGGCAGGATGGAGCGTCAATACAACCGTCCTTGGCGAAGAGGTGTTATCTGTCAGCAAGCTCAGGCGGCGGCGTGGCATGCTGCGGCGACTCCAATTCCTCCACAACATCGTTGTAGCCCTTCTGGTCTCTCTGGTACCAGAGAACGAATACGATGCCCATGGTTATAAAGAAGGCCAGCGCACCGGGGAGCTTCATGATCAGCCCCCCTATCTGCTGGTCCGATACCACGTCCAAACCCCAAAGCCTGGGCACGGTAGCGTAGAACGGGTACAGCACGCGCGGCGAGAAGGTGATGGCGGCGCCTATAAAGCCGGCAGGAAGTGTGAGCAGGAACAGGTACACCATTTGCATGGGGTAGCTGGCCCTGGGAACCTCGTAGAGGGGGCTCATCACGGGCCACCACATGATGACGGCGCTGACCATGAACATGAGGTGCTCCAGGACATGGATTCCGTGCGTATGGAGCGTAGCGTCGTACATAGCGGGAAGGTGCCAGACGGCAAGTACAAAACCGGAGATGGCAAACGCCTGCACGGGACGGGTGAGCCAGTGTGCTACAGACAGTGCCAGCTTGTGGCGGAAAAGCGGTCTGATCAGCCAGGGCGGCGTCCCCGCCAGCAGCAGCGGAGGCATGACAAGGATGAGAATCAGATGCTGCACCATGTGCGCGCTGAACAGGAAATTGTCGGCCAGGTGATGGATGGGAGAGGAGAGCGCCAGGTACATGGACAGCATCCCGGCGGAGAAGAGGACGACGTGCTTGGCCTCGACGGGTTCGACGCGGCCCAAGCGCCTTCGCAGACGGGTGACGCCTAACAGATAGGCGCCCTGCAATAACAGAATACCTAGGACAATGTCGGGATGGAAATGCCATTGGAGCCAGAGATTTGTATCTGCCACTACCCTACCCGTCCATACGCAAAGCCCGCGGGCTTAAGAAGATGAGCCGCGGCCACCCTTTGCCAGAAACGCTGCGCCAGCGAGAATAGCGGCGGCGATGATCAACGCTACGAGCACCGACCACGGTTCTTTTACTTGTATACCGCCGATGGTCACCTTCTCCTGGACATCGGCCAGGGCAAGGAGCAACTCTCCTATGCCAATGACAATGGCCGCCGTGACAATGAGTACAAGCACGGGCACCCAGATGGCGGAAATTATGCGGTCTTGCAGTGTTTTCCTGTCCATATTTACCTACGAAACTAAGAGTCCAAAGAGGGCCATCAAGGCAAGTATTACACCGGTGGTGAGCAGCATGCCCCCAACGAAAAATGCGGAAAAGAGCCTGCTGTCAAATTTCAAATGCATGAAGAACATGGCTACCAGCGAAAATTTAGCCGCGGAAAGCACTATGAGAGTAGATATAAGAAAAGCGGTAGCAAGGTCAAGGTAAACTATTGCCACCTCTACAACGGTGACGACAAACAGTATGACGGCTATGGCTACGTACTTAGCCGGTGTAGGATGACCTGCCTCTCTTGTATGTACGGTTGTGCTCATGTAGGGCTCTCAGTTCACCTAAGTTGCAATGTTGGGCGCCTCTACCAGGTACACCACTGTGAAGATGACAATCCAGACTACGTCCACAAAGTGCCAGTACAAACCGGCAAGCTCTATGTTCAAGTGCTGCTCGGGCTTCAACCGGCCTCTCCAAGCCACTACGAAGAAGGACAGCAGAATGATCACGCCAACGGTTACGTGAGCTCCGTGAAAGCCGGTGAGGACAAAGAAGGTGGTGCCAAACAGGTTGTTTGTCAAGTTGAGACCGTTGTGCTCAACAAAGAAGGTGAACTCAAAGTACTGTCCTCCAAGGAAGACCGCGCCAAGCAATGCTGTAGCCAGCAACCATATCTTGAGGCCGCGCTGATCGCCCTTCTGAATAGCCGCAAGGGCAAGCACCATGGTCAAGCTGCTCATGAGCAGTACAAAAGCGCTTATGGAGGTATACGGGATGTTGAACACCTCGTACGGATAAGGGCCTTCTACGCTCTTGCCCTTGTAGAGCAGGTAGGTTGCAATGAGCGAGCCGAAAAACAGGGTGTCCGAACCAAGGAAGGCCCACATGACCATCTTGCGATGGTCCAGGCCTGTAGTGGTCTGGGGATGTTCGGAGTGCTCTAGGGCCTGTGCCAACTATTCACCTCTCTAGTGACTTTCGGAGCCAGGTTCAGGATCGGCCGGTTCAAAGGCCCAACCGTAGATGCCAAACATCATGACTAGGATGCCAATTGCAATAACGGCAGGATGGATGAGTATTCCAAAGATGGCAACTACCATACCCAAAGCTGTTGCAAGCGGGAAGTAGGAAAGACCGGGCAAGTGGATACCATGACCAGCATCGGAATGCCCTCCGTTTGAGGTGGCAGCGCCGGCCGGTATCGGTACGGGCCTACCATCCGGGCCTTCGGTATATTTCCGATCCCAGAAAGCGTCTCTGCTGTGGACCGTGGGTATCTCGGTAAAGTTGTGGGCCGGCGGTGGTGAGGATATCGACCACTCCAGCGTTCTGCCGTCCCAGGGGTCGCCGGTTTTATCCTCTTCGCCTTTGCGTAGGCTTGCGAAGAAGTTCCATACGAAGACCAGTACTCCCACCGCTATCACCCAGCTTCCCACGGTGGCGAAGAGGTTCCAGAAATCCCACCCCATGCTGGAATCGTAGGTGTTGATGCGGCGAGGCATGCCGTCCAAGCCCAGCCAGTGCATGGGGGCAAAGGTCAGGTTCATGCCTATGAAGAGCAACCAGAAGTTGAGCTTGCCCAGTCCCTCATTCATCAGCCGACCCGTCACTTTGGGGAACCAGTAGTAGATGCCGGCAAACAGACCAAAGATGGAACCGCCAAAGAGCACATAGTGGAGATGGGCCACTATGTAATAGGTATCCTGCTGCTGGGCATCGGCAGGGGGTGACGCGTGAGTGACGCCGCTCAAACCTCCGATTATGAAGAGAACAATGAAACCTATGGCAAAGAGCATGGAGGTGGAGAGATGTACGGAACCTCCCCACAAGGTGCCCATCCAGTTGAATATCTTCACCCCTGTGGGCACTGCAATCAGCATTGTTGTGATTGCAAACGTGGCGTTGGCCACCGGACCAAGTCCCACGGTAAACATGTGGTGGCTCCACACGGCCCAGCCCATGAACCCAATGAAGACGCCGGACAGCACGATGAACGGGTACCCAAAGAGGGGTTTCTTAGAGAAGGTAGGCAGCACCTCAGAAACGACACCCATGGCAGGGAGTATCAGTATGTACACTTCAGGATGGCCAAAGACCCAGAAGAGATGTTGCCACAGGATTGGGTCGCCGCCGGCAGAGGGATTGAAGAAGTTGGTGTCAGCGAATCTGTCGAACCCCAGTTGAATAAGGGCAACGGTGATGACAGGCATGGCTGTGACCAGCAGGAAGGAAGTGACCAGCGTCATCCAGGTGAACACGGGCATGCGCATGAGAGTCATGCCCGGGGCGCGCATATTTATGATGGTAACAATGAAGTTGAATGCGCCGGCCATGGAGGAGGTACCGAGCACCAGTAGGCCAAGGACGTAGAAGTCCATACCGCTCCCAACATCGAAGGCTTCAGCGGTCAGCGGGGCATATGCAAACCATCCCGCCCCGGGAGCAGCCCCTATGAGCCAGCCGGCGTTCAGAAGTATTCCGCCGAAGAGGAATATCCAATAGCTCAATGCGTTGAGGCGTGGAAACGCGACATCCCTTGCGCCTATCTGCAATGGGACAACGATGTTGAAGAAAGCGACGCTCAGCGGCATTATGGCCAAGAAGATCATGGTCAGCGCGTGCATGGTGAACAGCTGGCTGAACACGTCCGGGCTGACCAGGGAATTCTCCGAGGAGGCGAGCTGCAATCTGAGAGTGAGCGCCTCTATTCCGCCGATGAGGAAGAAGACTACTGCCGTTACGCCGTAAAGGACTCCAATGCGCTTGTGGTCAACAGTTACCAGCCAGCCCACCCAACCAGTGGTTGTGGTAGGCCTCCTCAGTATCCAAGGTATCTGGCTAGTAATAGCCGCCATTACCGACCTCCAAAAATCAATAACCGCTTCATTGCAAGCTCTGCAGGTACGCTACTAAGGCGTCTATCTCCTCTTCAGTTAGGTTGAGAACAGGCATTGCCACCCCGGGTTTGATCTCAGTAGGGTTGCGCAGCCAGTTTCTCAGATTCTCTTCATTGTTGTCTATAATACCAGCAGCAAGGGTGCTCCTGCCGGCTACGTGGGTGAGGTTGGGGCCAATGTCACCTCTTATCGGCTGGCCCTCTACGGTATGGCAGATAGCACAACGCTGGCCGGTAACGCTTTCCCCTTTGAGGGTGCCGTCAAACCCTTTCATGGCGAACAGTTCAGCCCCCTGAGCGGCCAGCCCCGTGGCCTCTGCCGGTTCGGCCCTGATCCCCTCCACCCAGGCATCGAACTCATCCTGAGGCTGCGCGAAAACACGGAATCGCATCAGAGCGTGGGCGGTGCCGCAGAACTCGGCGCACTGGCCATAGAACTCGCCGGATTCGTCGGCTCTGAACCACATCGTATTAGTGTTGTTGGGCACAATATCAACCTTGCCGGCCAGTTTGGGTATCCAGAAACTGTGTATAACGTCGCTGGACTCCAGGGTCACGTCCACGTTCTTGCCCACAGGGACATTCAACTCATTGGCGGTGGAGATGCCCAGATCCGGATAGTCGAACTCCCACCACCACTGATGTGCGGTGACGGTGACTGCAAGCACCTCTCCGTCAGGGGCATTGGCCGTACTGAAGATCGTGTCAACCGTAGGCACAGCAATAACGGCGAGCACTATGGCGGGAGCAATGGTCCAGGCCACCTCCAGCCTAGTGTTGCCGTGGGTTTGCTTGGGCAGGCCGTTCACTCCGCGGCGGCGGCGGAACTTTATGATGGTATAGAGCAATGCCCCCTGCACTACCACAAACACAAAGACGGCGGCCCAGAACGTGATGTAGAAAAGGTCCAGCTGTTCTTGAGCTACGGGACCGGCGGCTTCAAAGGTAGACTGCGGATGGGAGGGAAAGCATCCTGTGGCCATGAGCGCTAGGCCCAAGAGCAGCACCAACGTCCTCAGCTTGATAACGTCACGCCACATGTATCTTCAATATCCTAATATCTGACAAAAACGTTAACCCGTAATGGTCACTTTGTGAAAAATAGACCAATCAAGTGTGAAGAATATCAACTGCGTGAATCAGCGTCAAGGATTCTGCGGCTCTTCAATCACTTGTTATTAGGACCACGCGGCCTATGATATATTACATGGACTGATTACGTTCCAACCTTTTCAGATGCAAATGTCCGATTCGGCTATTACCAATCGCCCAAGACCTGAGCTAACTTCGTACGAAGACAGCGGGCAATTCAAGCCAGCCAGCAATCTGCTTTTAGCTCTAATAATCGCCTCTTCCATCGCGGTCTTCTGTTTGATAACCCTGGGCGGAATCGTACGAATAACCGATTCCGGGCTGGGATGTCCGGACTGGCCCCTATGCCATGGCAAACTGATCCCTCCCTTTGAATTTCACACACTGATCGAATACACGCACAGGCTGGTGGCCAGCAGTACAGGAATAATCGTCCTGGCTACCGCGGTGACGGCGGCGTGGAACCAGCGGAGACTCAACTCGCTGGTGGCAATCCTCTTCCTGACGGTATTTCTAGTGGGCGTCGCCGGTGTTCTGGGCGGAGCCACGGTGCTGACAGAGCTGCACCCCAACCTGAGAACACTGCACCTTGCCACCGCTCAAACCATCTTCGCCTTGCTCATGGTCAGCCTGGTGTGGGGATATAGAACCCGCACCACCCCAGCACAGGGAGACGAGAAGCTGTTCTCGTGGGCATCGGCGGCGGCCATAGCCACCTTTGTAGTCATTCTGTCAGGCTCATACATAGTGGGGCGTGGTGCTGGAACGGTATGTCCCGGCTGGCCGCTCTGCGACAGTGGCCTGACACCCAACGTCTCTCTGGGGTGGCTGCACTTATTGCATCGCCTGCTGGCAGGAGCTGGAGCCGTACTGGCAGGAATAGTAGTCCTAGTGGCCTGGCGTCACATGCAGGAGCGGCGTGTCTTCTGGGTGACGGGAGTCGCCATAGGAACCTTGGTAGTTGTGCAAACGCTGGCGGGGGCGGCCAATCCCTGGACGGGCTTCTCCGCGGCGGCTAAAGCAGTACACTTGAGCCTGGCTACGGCGCTATTGGGAGGTCTTGTAGTCATGGCAACGCTGGCCAAGGCAACGTCGTTGGACCTCGGAAGGGTCAAAGACTACGTCACTCTTGCCAAGCCGAAGATTATTGTACTGCTATTGATAACCGCGCTTGGCGGTCTGTTCCTGGCAGCCCAAGGCGTACCACCTCTGGGAACAACGTTGCTGGTGCTGTTTGCGGGCTCTCTAGGCGCCGGCGGCGCAAACGCAATCAATCATTACCTGGACAGCGATATAGATGCCCGGATGAACCGGACGAGGCAGCGTCCCCTGCCGGGCCATAGAATCCCTGCAAGGCATGCGCTGTGGATGGGAATAGTACTGAACGTAGTTGCCTTTGGCGTTCTGGCTCTGTGGGTAAACCTGCTAAGTGCGCTGCTGGTGTTAGGGGCCACGCTCTTCTACGCCCTTGTCTACACAGCGTGGCTGAAACGGACTTGGACGCAGAACATAGTGATCGGCGGCGCCGCGGGAGCTGTGCCCCCAGTAGTGGGCTGGGCCGCAATCACTGGAGGATTGGACCTGCCCGCGCTGTACCTTTTCGCCATCATCTTCTTCTGGACGCCGCCTCATTTCTGGGCTCTTTCACTTCTCCTCAAGAACGATTACGCAAAAGCCGGGGTCCCTATGCTGCCGGTGGTAGCCGGTGAACGTACAACCGCAAAGGCGATTCTCATGCACAGCCTGATACTGGTTGCCATTAGCTTGATCTTCGTTACGGTACAGGCCGTGGGCTGGGTTTACGCCCTAAGCGCCGCCATGCTGGGGGCAGCACTGCTCTTCTACGTGGCAAGGCTGCTCAGAGACCAGACGAATCGTGCGGCCAGACACCTATACCTATATTCACTGCTGTATTTGGCGCTCCTCTTCACGGCTGTCATGGTGGACAGCTCAATAAAGCTGTGATAGCGCGCTTGCTCTTCCCCCGTGGGGTACACGCGGTTGCCCTACTAGTGGGAATGTTGACCGCGGCACTGCTGGCGGGCTGTTCTCAGACGCCAGCATCCTTCATGGGCACCGAGCTCACGGCCAGGGAGCCCGCTCCAGGATTCACACTGTTCGACCAGTTCGGAGAGGAAACGTCCCTTAGAGACGAGCGAGGCAACGTGGTTGCGTTGACGTTTCTCTATACCAACTGCCCGGATATTTGTCCCCTCACGGCGCACTCGCTTGCCAAAGCCCATGAAGCCCTGGGTGAAGATGCGGCCAAAGTCTCCATAATAGCCATTTCAGTAGACCCCGACAGGGATACCCCACAGCAAGCCCTCGCCTTTTCACAACAGCGGAATATGTTGGACAAGTGGTCTTTCCTGACCGGACCGGAGGAGGAGCTATCCGCCCTATGGAAGGCTTACTACTTGACGGTGGAGCGAACCGACGAGCCAGGCGGCGGCGTAATAGAGAGCTTGGGAACGGACCTGGCAAGAGAAACCCTTGCCAGCAGCGAAGGGCTTTCCGAGAAAGCGGCTTACCTGGTGACGCATTCGGCGCCGGTCTATCTCATAGACCAGGATGGACGGATGCGCTCCGTGATCACAGATCTGACCCTTGACCCCGAACCCCTAGTCCACGATATACGGCTGCTTTTGAAGTAGGGCTATTCGAACCTGAAGACGCGCACGGCCACCACGGCGCTGACGACTATCCAGGCTCCGAGCAGGCCAAGCTCAAAGGGGTAATTCCACAACGGTTCGGCCTCTAGGGCCACCCCCCTGAGGGCATCCAGCATGGGGGCCAGCGGCAAATACGAAACGATGTTGGACAGTATCCAAGGAAGTCCCTCTTTGGGGAAGAAAACGCCGGCCAGAAACATCATGGGCAAAGATACGGCGTTGGCCAGGCCCACGGCGGCATCTACATTCTTGGACAAGCCCCCAATGATGAAGCCAATGTTGAGGAAAACTATGCTGGCAATCAAGACTACGGCAAACACCCAGAGAAAGTTGCCGTAGATGTTGGCTCCAAAGAGCAGAATACCCGCAGTCAGTATGATGGCCGCTTGGATTATAGCAAGGACAAGGTTGGCAAGGATTTCAGAGGCAAAGAACACACGCACTCTCAGAGGTGTGGCCAGGATCCGTTTCAGTATCCTTTGCTGCCTGTAAAGAGCCATTGAAGCCGCGATACCAACGATGGAAGAGGTCATGACACCCATACCAACAAGGCCCGGAAGCAGGAAATCGTAGTAGGTCAACTGCCGCGACTGGACACCTTCAGACTGCAGCTCCACGAGTGTTGGAGCATTGGCCAACTGCTTATTCATCTCCTCCACCAAACCCTGCACCACGCCTATGGTAATGGGAGCACCGCTATTGGCCCTGTCGTAGACCAGAGAAATGCTGGAAGGGCTTGCTCCCTGGCCCTGAGCAATTCTCTCCTGCAAACCATCGGGAATGATCAACAAGTAGCTGAAATCGCCGTCATCCACTTCTCTACGGGCGGCCGGCGCGTCCGACCGTTCCTCTACGGTGATATGCTCGACCGTGGACATGGCTTGGACAAAGCCCTGCGATGCGGCGTCCTGCGCCTGGTCAACCAGCAGTATAGTAGCGTTGGGCGGGTCATCAAAGTTGAACAGGCCAAACGAGGTTACAAAGATAAGGGGGAACGCCAGCGACCAGAACAAGGCCTGCTTGTTCCTGTAGGTCATCTTGAGATTGGCAACGGTCAACCATAGCAGCATTGTCAATCAATCCCTCAGCTGGCGTCCCGTAATGGCCAGGAAAACGTCTTCCAGATTGGCAGAAACCACCTCCAGGTGGGTCAACTCCCCATTTTGGCTCAAGCTCATCAAAGCTCCCACAGTTTTTGCAGCATCGGAAGATGCCAAACGCCACAACCCGTCCTCGTCTCTGTGGACGGATTGGGCTCCATCCAGCTCTTCCAAGTCGCGTTGTTCCAGAGCGCCGTTGGCCGTGAACCTGATTTCGTAGGGCACAGGCAAGGAGCGGATCAGACTGGCGGGCGTGTCCATGGCTACAATCTTGGCCTGATCCATTATGGCGACGCGCCGGCAAAGGAACTGTGCTTCCTCCATGTAGTGAGTGGTCAACACCACGGTACACCCGTCTCTATGGATGGCTTGGATAAACTCCCACAGGTTTCGCCTGGCCTGAGGATCTAGCCCCGCGGTAGGTTCATCCAAGAACACCACTTCCGGGTCGTTTATAAGCGTGGCAGCTATGGTAAACCGCTGCCTCTGTCCCCCGGAGAGCTTGGATACGGTGGCCTTTGCTTTGTCAAGGAGGCCCACTCGCTCCAGCAAGTCCCGGGAAGCGATTCTCTTTGAGTAGAATCTTCCAAACAGGTCCAGGATTTCGGTAAGGGTGAGATGATCGAAGTACGCCGATGCCTGCAGCTGGACCCCTATGCGCTCCTTGACCGCCAGGCTTTCCTTTTGGCTGTCCATGCCCAGTACGGCGGTGCGCCCGCCTGTGGGCTGCTGAAGCCCCTCTATGATCTCCAGAGTAGTGGTCTTGCCAGCCCCGTTGGGACCGAGTATGCCGAAAATCTCGCCCTGCTCCACCGAAAATGAGACATCGTCCACGGCGACCAGGTTACCGAACTTCTTGACCAGGTTTTCTACGCGTATTGCCTCGGTCACGCCTTCACCTGAGCCTTGACGTGAAGGAGCAACTGCTCAGCCGCGGCATAGCTCCTCCGCCCACCCTTGAGAATGGGCGGGATCAGATAGATCAAGTCCATACCATTATCTATATAGCTCTGGAGGAGTTCGAGGGCCATTTCCAAAGGCGAGCGACCTTTTTCCAAGTCGCTCCTCAAATGCGCTGGCACGTCGCCAAAGAGAATACCGTCCCGTTCCAGGATCTGCAAACCATGAAATACGGGTAGGGTCAAATTGCGGCCGGCAACGCTGCTATAGGTCTCGTAAAAACGGTTCGCCACCTCAACGCTGTAAAAGGCTTGGCTGAAGAAGAAATGTGCCCCAGCCCGGAGCTTCCTTTCCGTCAGCCCAGCTTCTTTCTTGATATCGGAAGCGCCGAAATCGATTACGGCGCCTATGCAGAACCGGGTGGGTTTTCTCAGTTTCAACCCGCGGAAGTCCTCCCCCTGATTCAAATCGCCAATGGCTTTGATCAGACCCGTGGAACTGTAATCGTTGACTGGAGTCAGCAAGTCGCGGTCTCGTGTTGTGAAGTCATCTCCGCCCAGAACAACCACATTCTCCAGCCCCAGCGCCTGCGCACCCAACAAGTGATTCTGCAAAGCCAGCTTGTTCATGTCGCGGGGGGCCAAGCTGAAAATGACGTCCTGATCGCCGGAGAAACCAATGACCTGCGCCATTGCGGTTGAGTCGACGCGCACCGACCTGCCCGGGCTGTAGGCCACGCTCACAAAGTCGGCGCCGACCCTCTTCACCTGTTCCACCGTGGAGAAGTCGGCGCCGCGCGGCGGCGAGAAGTCGCAGACGAAGACGGGTCTATGGTTAAGCTGTCTGAGCTTTTCAGTGACGGCGGTCAAGCTAGACTACGTTCACCAAAATGCGGTGCCATCCTTCGGCGCCGTTAGGCAGTGCTCTGGTAATCCTGGCGGGCTGCGTGTTTCCTTCCATATCCGTAGCTCTGACCGCCAGGTTAACCCTTTGCGGCTCGGCGGGCGTCCAATCTCTTGTCCAGAGCACCCATGTATAGGGTGAAAGCGGCTCGCTGAACTCAGTGGTCTGCCAGGTTTCGCCGTCGTCAAGGCTTATTTCCACCATTCTGATGCCCCTATCGCCGGCGAATGCCACCCCGCCAACAAAAGAATCATCGTTTACCAGAATGTCCGCGTTGCGAGTAGGAACATCTATCCTGGACATCGTCTGAATGATGGCTGTATCGGCCCAGCCCCTTTGCTGCCAGTAGCCCCTGAACGATGACGGTACGGGCTCTATCTTGGTGAGCCACTTTACGTTTTCCATTCCGTACAAACCGGGGACTATGATTCTGGCCGGGAATCCATGGCCATCCGTGAGTGGTTCGCCGTTCATCAGGTACGCAACTATGGTCTGATCACGCAAGGCATACTCCCTGGGGAAGCTATCCACGTATCCGTCGGCGGCGTGGAAAGCCAGCCTCTCAACGCTGGAGGGCATTTCGGCCATCTCCAGCAGCGTGCTCAACTTGACTCCTCGCCACAGGGCGTTGCCAATGAGCCCGCCGCCTATGCGATTACTTATGCAAGTCAGCGTGACGTACTCCTCCTGCCAGGGAAGCGACTGGAGCTCCTCATAGGTCAGGGACATGGGTTTGCCAAAGTCGCCTGCAAATTCCAGTTTCCAGTCAATCACGTCCACACTGGGGTTCACTATGTTCTTAGATACCTCGTAAAAAGTGTCGTTAGGAGTAATTACAGGAGGCATCCCGGCGACACTGGTTACCGTAGACGGGGTAACGGCTGAGGTGTTCTGAAAGATGGTCCTTACGGCCAATCCCCCCACGGCGGCGAACAGTCCGAAGAAAGCGGCCCTTCTGATGAACTCCCGCCGCCCGGTCACCGGTTCCGGGCTAAGACGCGCCATGGCTATACGGTGCAGCTCGATCAAAGTGGCGCTGAAGGCAAAGAAAGAGACATAGGTGATGGACATGTAGCCCCACGGGCCGTCGGCTAGAGATACGCCAAATAGACCCGCGCCTATCACAGGCGATAGCAAAACCATGAAAATGAGCCATATAACCGTTGCCAAGATGAGACTTCTTATCCAGCTGCTTTCCGGCAAGAAGGGCGTTTTGGAGGAGAAACGAACGTGGGCCACGCCAAAGAGTCCACCGGCCAACACCTGGGTTACCAGCAGAATAGAAAACATCAGGGGCTTGGCCGCTACCTGCAGGATTTCCAATGTTAAGTCAAACAGCTCCGGCGGAGTTACGCTGGTAAGCCAATCCGCAATGATTTCGGGAAGGACGGGGGTTTCGGTAGCAAATCTCAGGGCTACCATAATCAAGGTCATGATGAGGCCCGATATGAGGCCAATAAAAAGGCCTGCTCTGAACGTAACCCGAGATGACTGTGGTATAGTCTGCTCTTCCATGATGCCCTCTCCCTAAGTGCACTATAATTCTAACATAGCCGCTAGTACCCGCGTAAGAGGCTCATTAGGCCGTGACTACTCTATACTTAATAGCAACTCCCATTGGGAACCTTCAAGACATCTCCTTAAGGGCGCTGCAGGCGCTTGAGGATGTAAGTCTGATAGCGGCAGAGGACACCAGAACTACCCGGAAACTCCTGCGTCGCTACAACGTAGAGACGCCGATGATTAGCTACTACAAAGACAACATGAGCTTGCGCCTGCCCTACATATTGGACGCTCTGCTTAAAGACAACGTCGCCCTGGTTTCTGAGGCCGGAGTGCCTACCATCAGCGATCCAGGGTGTGAGCTGGTCACTGCCGCGGTGGAGGCGGGATTCACGGTGACGGCGGTGCCAGGGGCCTCCTCTGTCACCACAGCGCTTGCCGTATCCGGCCTGCATGCCGATCGGTTTCTCTTCCTGGGGTTCCTACCCAATAGGCCGAAGGCCCGCCGTGAAGCGCTAGCCGCAGTGGCCAGCGAACCTTATACGCTGGTCATCTTTGAAGCTCCCCACCGGCTGAAGGCCTCCCTGCAAGATATGACCGAAATCCTGGGAGACCGTAAAGTGGCTGTGTGCCGTGAGCTAACCAAGCTCTACGAAGAGATATACCGCGGCACACTTTCGGAAGCGGTGGCTCACTTTGACCGGCCAAGAGGCGAGTTTACCCTGGTTATAGAAGGAGCTAGGCCGGCCAATAGGACAGCAGACTTGGAAGGTGCTGCCAGGAAATTGAGAGATCTAAAAGAAACGGGAATTACCGTCAAGGAGGCTATGGCCCAGATATCAATTGAGTATAGCCTATCCAGGCGGCAGATTTACGACCTATGGCTGAAGCTATAGGATGACCCGGAGACGTTGCCCGGTGTGTCTATGCTAGAATAGGCCGAATTCCATTCAGAAAGAGAGCCTAATTGGCTGCCGAAAAGATTCTTGTTGCCGTAGCCTGGCCGTATACCAACGGTTACGTCCACCTGGGCCACCTAGCGGGCTGCTACGTTGCCGCGGACATTTTCGCGCGGTACCACAGGCTGAAGGGCAACAAGGTGCTCATGGTATCCGGCAGCGACCAACACGGCACACCCATAACCGTTACCGCTGAAGAAGAGGGGCTGACTCCGCAACAGGTCGTGGACAAGTACCGTCCTTCCCAGCTCGAGACGTGGGAGAAACTGGGCATCACGTTCGACCTATTCACCAGCACGGGCACCGAGAACCACAAAGAAGTTGTTCAAGATATCTTCCTAACCCTGGAGGACAAGGGCCTTGCGGTCAGGAAGACTACTCCCCTGCTCTACTCCGAGGTCGACCGCAGGTTCCTGCCGGATCGCTACGTGGAAGGGACCTGCCCCTTCTGCGCTTACGAAAAAGCCCGTGGCGACCAGTGCGACAACTGCGGCAGGCCAATGGACCCGCTAGAGTTGAAGAACCCGCGCAGCCGACTCAGCGGGGCCACGCCGGAGGTCCGCGAATCGGAGCACTATTTCTTACGCCTCAGCGTTCTGCAAGACGATTTGCTGGAGTGGGTGCAGGGGCAAGCACACTGGCGTCCCAATGTATTGAACTTCACGCAGGGCTATATAAAAGAAGGCCTGCACGATAGACCAATAACGCGCGATATAGATTGGGGCGTGCCCGTTCCGGTGGCGGACTACGGGCACAAGCGGGTGTACGTCTGGTTTGAAGCGGTAATAGGATACTTGTCTGCTTCCAAGGAGTGGGCCGCGCTTCAAAACAGGCCGGAGGCATGGAAGGAGTTCTGGGAGGATCCGGAAGCAAGGACGTACTATTTCGTGGGTAAGGACAACATCCCCTTCCATACCATCATATGGCCGGCAATACTTATGGGGTACGGCAACGGCCTTCATCTCCCCTACGACGTGCCGGCTAACGAATACCTCAATATGTACGGCGGCAAGTTCTCCAAGAGCGAGCGCCGCGCTGTCTGGGTAACCGATTACCTGGAGCGATACGAGCCCGACCCACTGCGGTACTACATCTCAGCGAGCATGCCGGAAACCTCCGATACGGACTTCACCTGGGATGAATTCGTGCGCCGCAACAACGATGAGCTGGTGGCAACTTACGGCAACCTGGTGCACAGGGTGCTCACGTTGATCCGGCGGGGCTTCGATGGCAGAGTGCCTCAACCGCATGAACTCACCGACGTTGACCAGTCGCTGATGGCCAAAGCCAATGACGCCTTGAACAAGACGGGTTTGCACATATCCAGGACCCGGTTCCGTGAGGGGCTTCGCGCCGCTATGTCGCTGGCGCAAGAGGCCAACCGGTACTTGGATTCACAAGCGCCGTGGCATACCATGAAGGAGGACCGCGACAGGACGGCGACGTCCCTCTGGGTAACCCTCCATACCATATCCGCGTTGAAGACCCTTACCTACCCCTACCTGCCCTTCAGCGCAGAACGGTTGCATACCCTCCTGGGCCTGCCGGGAACGATCCATGACCATGGCTGGTCTATTCAGCGGCCGGAGCCAGGGGTCGAGTTGCCATCGCCGCAGGCGCTCTTCACCAAGCTGGATGATTCAGTTGTGGAGGAAGAAACGCGGCGCATGGAAGAGGCCATAATACGCTAGTGACTAACTTGAAGACAGACCAGAGCATTCTGGATTTCATATACGAACCGGTACAACGGCAGTTGGAAGCGGTGGAAGATAAGCTAAAGTCCCTTTCCAATCAGGAACATTCAGCCTTGGAGGGGCTTCTTGCTCATACCTCCTTGATTCCGGGCAAACGGGTGCGCCCGGCAATAACGCTTCTAGCAGGAAGAACGCAGTCGGGAAGCGAAGAGTTGCTGGTAACCATGGGCGCCGCCGTGGAGCTCCTCCACGTAGCCTCTTTGATTCACGACGACATGGTAGACCACGCTTCGCTGCGCCGTGGACGCGCCACGGTGAACAGTCTGTGGGGCAACAACATCGCAGTGATGTTCGGCGACTTCATGTTCGCCGTTTCAGCCGTGCACGTATGCGATACGGGCAACGTGAGGGTGGTCCGCCGTTTCGCGGAAACAATCATGGAGCTTTCAACAGGCCAGATCTTGGAGTCGTTCGGCGCATTCAACGCTAACTGCTCTCTTGATCAATACAAGGACCGCATATACAACAAAACAGCAACTCTGTTCCGTACGGCCGCGGAAAGCGGGGCCATTCTAAGCGGAGCGCCCGAATCGACCGTTCAGCTATTCGTCGAATACGGCCGCAACTTGGGAATGGCGTTTCAGATAATAGACGACATTCTTGATTTCGAAGGGACCGAGGAGGAGGTGGGGAAGCCTGTGGGGCTTGATTTGATCGAGGGGAAAGTCACCCTGCCTACCCTGCTGCTAATGGAGCGCTATCCGCAAGACAGCTCTATAGACGCTTTGTTCAGGGGAAATAGCCCCGAAGCCAATCACAAGCGCGTGCTTGAAATGCTGCGGAACTCCTCCATTCTGAGCGATTCATACGCAGTGGCCGGCGAATTCTGCGACCAAGCCAAGAGAACGCTGCTGCAACTCCCGGACACCAGGGAGAAGAGGTCTTTGATGGAGCTTGCTTCCTATGTTCTGGAACGCCGTCGCTAGCTAAGCGCGCTGCTGCGCCACTTCGGGCTTTAGCTTGTCCATGTGTTGCTTGCGGAACTTGGCGACTTTGGGGCTGATTATAGCCTGGCAATACGGTTGCCTGGAGTTCCTACGGTAATACTCCCGGTGATAATCCTCCGCGGGATAGAAGTTGGTCAAAGGCGCAACCTCGGTGACAATAGAGCGGTTCCAGATTTGAGCCTTGGTTAGCTCAGCAATCAACTCCTCCGCAGTCTCCTTTTGTTCCTCATCATGGAAGAAGATCGCCGAACGGTACTGCGTGCCTATGTCCGGCCCCTGGCGGTTCAACGTAGTAGGGTCATGGATGGAGAAGAATATCTCCAGCAGCTCACGATATGAGACCAGGTCCGGATGGAAGACTACCTGCGTCACCTCTGCATGGCCTGTAATCCCCATGCATACCTGCTCATATGTTGGATTGGATACGTGCCCGCCAGCGTAGCCCGACGTCACACTTTCCACTCCGCGTACCTGCTCAAAAACCGCCTCTAGACACCAGAAGCAACCACCGGCCAGCGTAGCAACCTTTACTTGTTCATCCATCATATCTTCAATCCTTGTACGGAAGCGGTACTCTCCAGCTCTTCAAGGTGATACTTCTCACCCTGCTCCAATGCATCCTGTATGGCCTTTATCAGCCGCCTTGCCGAGTCGGCGGTGATCTCCACGGCCACTCTGGCGCCCAGGCCCTCATTCTCATTGACAAAGTCTATGTTTATAGCATGGTCAAGCGGAGCATTGAAGGGATGGTCAAAGGAAACGTTTGCATGGCGCACTTCGAACCAGCCCTTTGGCCCTTTCGCAGTGCCGGACATCAACGCCTTTTCCGTAATCATTGTGCACATGGTTCGTGTCTCCTACGCGAGATGCCTGCCGAGGAAGTCCCAAAGCTTCCCCCAGCCGTCCATTGCCTGCTGCTGGCGGTACGCCGGCCTGTCGTAGTAGAAGAAGCCGTGGCCCGCGCCGGGGTACATGTGGAACTCGTAGTCCTTGTTGTGCTTCTTCAGCTCAGCCTCATGCAGTTCCACCTGTGCCGGTGTAGGGCTCGAGTCTTCTTCACCGAACAGCCCCAGCAATGGACTGGACAGGTCCGCGGTGTAGTCTATGGGGGCAACGGGTTGCTTCGGCGAAAGTTCGTCCTGCGACATCACGACGCGTCCCCCCCAGCACTCTACAGCAGCGTCGAATCCTTCGCTGCGGCAAGCTACCAAGAAGGCCTGGCGTCCTCCGGAACAGGTCCCGAATATGCCCACCTTGCCGTTGTGAATAGGCAGGGAGCGAAGGTACTGCATAGCAGCTGCTGAATCGGCGACGACGGAATCATCGGACACGCCGCCTTCCGAGCGGACTTTGGCAGCAACATCGTCGGGAGTGCCATGGCCAAACCGCTGATAAAGGTTGGGGCAAATAGCCAG
The DNA here is from genome assembly GCA_965197965.1 of Dehalococcoidia bacterium. Lineage (GTDB taxonomy): Bacteria > Chloroflexota > Dehalococcoidia > Lucifugimonadales > QGNO01 > DAOUJH01. The sequence goes on along the minus strand of OZ240235.1, from coordinate 2,511,304 downwards.
GTAGCCATGGTGGGCAAACCGGCGTGCGGTCTCACGGTAGAACTCGTCCCAGCCGGGCAAGTGATGCACCAGGACTACGCCTGGAAACGGGCCCGGGCCAAGAGGCTTGGCAAAGTATGTGTACACCGGATCGTCGTTGTAGCCTCTGATGGTTATGGTTTCCGCAAGCATACCTTCGTACATATTGGTCTCGTACATGTTCCCCCCTCTGCTCGGTGGATTCAGATGCTTTATCTCATTTGGTTTCGGGCTTGTCAAGACGTACTTGGGAACTGAGAGAGAGCCGAGAGTTAGTGAGAATGGGAGCCCACGTCCATAAAGGCTTTAACGGCATACCAGACGAACATTTCCGGTGTCAGTCCCAATTCCCTGGCCGACTCTCTTATCTGGAATGCCATTGGGCCGGTGAAGGATGCGGTAACTCCGCGCTCCTCGTCTGCCCAGACCAGCACGTTCCGCAACGTGGAAAGTCCTATCTCCAGCACAACCGTATCGGGAGCCTTGCGGTGAAAGCGAACGACGCCATCGTCGCGTTCGGCCCAAAGAGTATCGTCTATGTCGAAGCTGTCGGGCAGAGCCGCACCTCAGAGCTAGGCTAGCACCAGGGAGGCCGCCGAATGCTGCTCGTCGGCTAGATATGAGCTGCGCACCAGGGGGCCGGAGGCCACGTAGCGGAAACCGCGCCGCATACCCTCCCGCTGCAGGTCGAAGAACTCCCCCGGCGTGTAGAACTTGCTCACCGGCGCGTGCTTCGCGCTGGGCCGCAGGTACTGGCCAATGGTGAGCAGGTCACAATTCACGGCGCGGAGATCGTCCATGGTCTCCAGTATCTCCTCGCGGGACTCGCCCAGTCCGACCATCATGCCAGACTTGGTGGGCATCTCCGGCGCCATACGCTTGACCTGCTCCAACAGCTCCAGCGAGTAGTCGTAGTCGCCCTTGGGACGGACGCCGTGGAAGACGCGTCGCACCGTTTCTATGTTGTGATTCAACACATCCGGGCGAGCGCGCACCATGGTCTTCAAGCCGTTGCCCTGGAAATCCGGGATCAGCGTTTCCACCTTTATCCCGTCCACAGCGTCCGACATACGCTCCCTAATTTTGAGCACGCACTGAGCGAATATGAACGCCCCGCCGTCGGGCAGGTCGTCGCGGTTGACAGAGGTGATGACAACGTACTTCAAGCCCAACCGCTCTACCGTTCTGGCCAAACGGTCCGGCTCCTCCAGATCAACGGCCAGCGGTTTGCCGGAGGTGACGGCGCAGTATCGGCAGGCCCTGGTGCAGATATCGCCTAGGATCATGAAGGTGGCAGCGCCTCTTTCCCAGCATTCGCCAATGTTGGGGCAACGAGCCTCTTCACAGACTGTATGGAGGTCGCTGTCCCGCAGGAGGTTGCGCAACCTGACGTAGTTCTCACCGCCAGGTGCACGCACCTTGAACCAGGGCGGAAGTCTGCGGCCTTTCTCAACAGGTTCTGCTGTCATGTCATCCCAAACGGCACTCGCCGTCGAAAAACGTAACTCAGTCAATCTTATGCTATAGGGGGGTACGGGTACAAGTGGGTGTATGGGGTCAGGAGATATCGGACAAGGCCTCCTTTCCCTTGGTATTAGTATCGAGCCAGTGGTGATAGAACTGGTCCGGGGTCTTGTAACCCAGGGCTTGATGGGGGCGCACCGTCTCGTAGATGCGGTTCCAGGCCAGGAGAGCCTGCTCCAGACTCCCCAGATCGGTTGGGAGGTCCTCCACCTGGTAGAACTCCTCCTCGTCGGTGCGGAAGCTCCGCTCAATGCGCCCGTTTCCCTGAGGGTAGTTAGGTCGGTTGAAGTAGTGGGTCAGCTGGAGTTCTGCTACCCTGGCTCCAAACTCCTTCAGGAACTCGCTTCCTCCGTCCGACTGTATGGCCTGGACTTGGAAGGGGAACTGGGTCACCACCTGCTTCAAGAACTCCCCGCCATGATGACTGGTAAGCCGTGGCGCCAAGGCCACCACTCTCTTGCGGGTGAAGCAGTCCACAGCCCCGAACTGGTACACCACCTTTCCATTCCCTAAGGCCACCTGCTTGCTGTCCATTTGCACCAACGCTCCGGGACTGTCCACTACTAACTCCCTGGGTCGTCGCAGCCTCGCCTGGCGCCACCTGACGGCCTTGCGGGGCTGTACTGCCTCCCGGAGTACCCCACGCGCCTTGAGACGACCTATCACCCGGTCTATGCTCTTGGCCGAGAGGGTGATACCCTCCTCCAATAATAGTACCCGCAGCTTCTCCCGTCCCCATCGGGGGTACTGCTCCCTCACGGCCTGAACCCTCTCTACCACCTCCAGTGACGTCTGGGGCTGTCTCACCCTCCGGGGTCTCCTACTCCCAGGCTCCAGCCCTCTCACTCCACCAGAGTTGTAGGCGCGTACCCACCGGCTTATGGTGTCAGGACTGTAACCAAAGTGACGAGCTGTCAACCGCACCTTCCCTGCGTGGTCCTCATACCATCGCACTACTTTCCATCGGCGCTTGGCTTCCGCTGAGGGCTCCGCCGGGAGCCGTGCCAATCTCGCCGCTCCCGGCAGTATGGCCCCATATACACTCATCTTGACACCAGCATATCTCCCTTTCATCTCTCTCGCTGGTGTCCGATATCTTTCTGACCCTAATCAGTGGGAAGTATTCTCTGAGGGAAGTGCAAAACTCCTAGAGCCTATTCCCCGATGCGGTAAAGAGCTCCTGAGCAACCACCCACAAACGCCACTCGTCCATGACCCGGCTCAAATTTGAAGCTGAAAGCCTCCCCATAAGGCAGATGGATCTCCTGCTTCTTTACACTTGGTCTTTCAAAGAGGCCCCGGGAGGTTAATTCAATATGAAGCCAGACATAGCATTGTTTACCCTCTACCCAATCACCACCCGCCCAACGATACTCGTAGTTTCCTGGTAAGTATTCATGCATCCCCTCCCCGACGTAATTGTCTCCCAACCCATACCAAATGGCTCCGCCTACGTTTGGAATAAAACTGGACGGAAAATCAACGATGCAGTATTTCTGCCCTTGCTCCGCTGACAAGCGGGGTAGGCTGGGCCTTACCGGTGGGGGATTGTATCGCCCGGCTCCGAAGGGGGGATTGAATCTTTCGCTAGAATCATTCCATATCCAGTAGCTGTTTCCGTCTTTGATCCAGTCCAGCACCAGGGCTTCCCACTCGCGGCAAAAGGTGGCTGGATGCGGTAGAGGCGTTGGTGTGTGCACCGGTGTAAAGGTGGGTGCTCGCGTGGGAGATGGCCTGGGATCCCTTGGAGGCGGCGTACTCGTTGGCACGAGAGGTGTGGGCAATGCTTGAACAGCAGGAGTTAATCCCACCTCATTGACGGGGATAGCAAAGCCAATGCCGGATACCGACCTACCAGCACTGTCCGTCGATATTCTGGAAACGGACTACACCGATAACCTGGCCGGACGCATTGAGTAGCGGCCCACCGCTGTTCCCAGGATTGATAGAAGCATCGGTCTGAAGGAAATCTGCTCGCTTGGCTGAAAGAATCCCAATGCTCACCGTAGGAGCCAATTCTGGCAGGAGGCTCTCGATGGGAAACCCGATGGCGATTACTTCCTCGCCAACACGAGCTGTATCAGAGTCTCCTATCACTATGGGCGTGAAAGCATGGGTGCCGTCTATCTGTATATACGCCAGGTCTCGGTCCGGATGCCTTCGGGTCACTTGCCCTGTAAATGAATGACCAGTTGCCAATCTAACGGTCACGTTATCCGTATTATCGATATTGCCGATCACATGCCAATTGGTTACTACTGTCCCGTCCGAGTCTACTATGAACCCGCTGCCAGCCCCTGAGCCCGTGAAGACCTGCACCACGCTGGGTAATGCACCCTCCACTACGTCGGCGACTGATTGACCCGAGGATAACGTTTGGCCCAGCGTGACAACTTCACTGTTCTCAGGAGCATTAGCCAGTGGAATCGATGTGGCAGTAGGGCTGGGAGCGGTCTCTGAACGCGTGACGGGGGTATTCGTAGGTTGAGTGGGAGCCTTGGCAGTGGGGAGCTCTGCATCAGGGGCGGGCAATACGTTGATGAGAGCAATGATCGCAATCCATCCCACCACCACCAGAGGAACCCAGTATTTCGGACCCATCCCTTTCCGTTCCGCAGGAACAGGAGAATGCTGCTGGATAACGGCCCATACGAGAGCGGCAATCCATCCGATCAGGGTCCAGCCGAGAAAGAAGTTGAGGGCGCCGATGGCAAAAGCATTGCGCTTGTGACGGGATATGGCGATTATCGTGGGAAGGAAATAGAGCCCTAGCAGAATAGCGAAGACGACTAGGCCAATAACGACTTCCATGAGGAGCCCCCTTGCGGCAGATGTGGGTCAGTCTGCTACAACCTAGCCCGTGCAGCCGGCAAAGGGGCATGATGCCCACAGCCTGCACGAGACTGCGCGGACATAGGTTGTAGCGTGAGCGAGTGTACCAAAAGGCGGTGGGTTGGGCAATCCGAATATGGATTGAAGATAACGGCCCCTCTTTTTGAATCCGCCGCTAGAGAGGAGTATATTAGGGCTACCTAAACTCTCAACTATCCTGATGACATTACAAAGCATAGAACGCGGCCAGCTAGTGCGCCTTGAACTGGAAGGAATGGGACGCCTTGGCGAGGCTCTGGCCTACCTGGGGGATAAACCCGTCTTTGTGTTCGGCGGCATACCGGGCGAGGAAGTGGACGTGGAGATAATCAGAGAGCGCCGCCACTACATAGCGGCTGAGGTGGTAGAGGTGATCAGACCGTCGCCGCACCGGCAGACGCCGCCGTGCCGGTATTTCGGGGAATGCACGGGGTGTCAGTGGCAGCACGTCTCATATTCGCACCAGCTTCAGATGAAACGCCAAGCCGTTGAAGATGCTCTGCAGCGCGTCGGGGGCTTGAGCAATGTGCCCATCTCCCCTACCCTACCCTCTCCCCGGGAATTCGGATACCGCAATCACGCCAGGTTCACGGTCAGCCGGGAAGGCGGAAAATTGGGCTACATTCACCGGGAACGGCGACGTTTCATCGATATCGAGCATTGCCTGCTCATGAACGATTCCATTAACGACGTTTTGAGCCGGCTGGACGGTCATTGCGGAGAGACGACACAGGTGGCGGTACGCTCCGGCGCAATGACAGGCTCCGGGTTGATTCAACCCACCCTTAAAGGTGAGAACGTGCCTTTGGAGACCGGGCAGAAGACCTACGTGGATTCCGTACTGGACGTCCGCTTCAGGGTAGCCTCTCCGTCCTTCTTCCAGGTGAATACAGAGCAACTGGAAAACATAGTTGGCTTGGTAAAGGAGTCGCTTGGACTCACTGGCTCAGAGGTGCTGATAGACGCTTATGCGGGAGTGGGAACATTTGCCGGCCTGCTGGCTCCTTACGCCTCCAAAGTAATCGCCATCGAGGAGTCGGCCGCGTCTATAGAGAACGCGCAATACAATCTGAGGCACTTCAACAACGTAGAGATCCGGAAAGGAAAAACGGAGGAAGTGCTGCAGGAGATAGACGAACCTGTAGACGCTATGATAATCGACCCTCCACGAGCCGGATGCCAGACGGCGGCTTTGGAGTCAATCGTCCGCCTTGCCCCGCAACGGCTCATCTACGTGTCCTGCGACCCTGCCACCCTGGCAAGGGACCTGCGCATCCTCAGCGGGCCGTTCCGAATCGCATCGGTGCAGCCGGTAGATATGTTCCCGCAGACGTATCACGTGGAGTGCCTGGTCACGCTTACCCTCAGGCTAGGCCATCCCATCACGCTGGCTTCGGCTTCGCCAAGGCGCCGGCAAATCCTCAAAGAACACGGCATACCGTTCAACCTACTACCATCTGAATCGGAGGAACCGCCGGTTGAGGGAAACCCGGAGGAGTACGTTCAACGTGCGACGCTGCATAAAGCGAGAAACGTAGCGGAAAGAGTGCGCCAGGGCTTGGTGCTTGCCGCGGATACCGTTGTGGTAGACGGCAACAGAGTATTGGGCAAGCCTCGGACTGAACTCGAAGCTATGGAGATGCTGCTCGATCTACGCGGAGGTGCGCACGAGGTAATTACGGGAGTAGCCGTCCTCGACAATAGTTCCGGAGAAAGCCGCAGTGGATACCGCACGAGCAAGGTAACCATGCGACACTACAGTGAGGACGAGGCCAGGGCCTGGGTGGAATCAGGACAGGCTATGGACAAAGCCGGTGCTTACGCCTTACAAGACAAGGTGTTTTCTCCAGCAGCATCAGTAGAAGGTTGCCATCTTAATGTAATAGGCCTTCCCATGTGTCTATCTACAGACCTACTGCGAGAAATGGGCGCGGAGCTCGACCCACCGCCTGCAATGGGAAGCTGCGAGACGTGCCTGCTCGGAGGAGAGACGCTGTGAACTTCTTTGGCGTAGGAATATTCGAGATGCTCTTCGTAATGGTAGTGGCGTTGCTGGTGTTGGGCCCTTCCCGCATGGTGGAGGTGTCTCGCACTCTGGGTAGATACGTGCGCGAGTTGCAACGCGCCACTTCAGAGATACCTAGACTAATAGACCTGGACGATCTCGAGGGAAAGCCCCCCACCGGCAAGACTACTGAACGTCAGCAGCTTCCATCCACCGCCGAGCGGCAGCAGGAGGCCGATCAGGAACGTTGACAACAGAGCAACAAGAAGGGCTTACGTTAAGGGACCACCTGGAAGAGCTGCGGCGCAGACTGTTCATCGCCGCGCTGGCCTCGGTCGTTGGCGCCGTGGTCACTTTCATCTTTCATCGCCAGATCCTGCTGTTTCTGCAACGCCCAGCAGCCGACCTTCCCGGCTTTACAGGCGCGCCTCTTGTTTTCACGGAAGCCACGGAGATGCTGGGGATCACCATGAAAGTGTCCTTCCTTGGAGGAATAATCCTAGCCCTTCCCGTGCTTATCTACCAGGTGGTAATGTTCGTCACACCCGGGCTGACTTCCAAAGAGAGGAAATACCTGCTGTTCCTGCTTCCCGGGGTATCGCTGGCGTTTGTGCTGGGAATAGCTTTTGGCTATTTTGTCTTAATCCCGCCGGCATTTAGATTCCTGCTTACCTTCAACTCCGACATTGCCGCGCCAATGATACGCATTGGCAACTACATAAACCTCATAGTGAATCTGCTGTTCTGGATGGGTTTGGTCTTTGAAACGCCGATACTCATGTTCACCCTAGCTAAGCTGCGAGTGGTCAGCCACAAGACGTTCGCCAAATGGCGCAGGTTGAGCTTTGTGCTCGCTTTTGTGCTGGGAGCATTGATTACCCCCACGTTTGACCCCATCAATCAAACATTGGTGGCGCTTCCGATAATAGTGCTGTACGAAACGGGGATATGGCTGGCATGGCTGGCACGACGCGATACGAGTACAGTATCGGAGGCCGTTCCCGAATCCGGCGGGTAGAAAAGAAGAACCCTCAGTTGCAGAGGCTTCTCGGCGTACCTCAAGGACCTGTGACTACGTCTTGGCTTCCTCTTTGGATTTAGCGCTGGCTTTGGAACCCGACTTTGCATCGCCGGCTTCATCTTCGGTATCGTCGCGGTCTTGCAGGCCTTCTTGGCCGCGCTTGAAGGCGCGGATGCCTTTGCCCATGGCGCCACCAATTTCAGGAAGCTTGCCGGCGCCAAATATGATGAGCACTACGACAAGCAAAAGTATAAGCTCAACTGGACCTACTCTAAACGGCATTTCGGCCTCCACCCATACGGTGTCATCATAATAGCGGAGTCGGGACGGGTAAGCAAGGACGGAGGATGTATTCCTTGACCAGCAAGAAGCGGCTACCTATACTTGATTCAGGCGTGGGGCTGTAGCTCAGTTGGGAGAGCGCCTCCTTTGCAAGGAGGAAGTCAGGGGTTCGAGTCCCCTCAGCTCCACCACCACCACTTCCATATCCTCCCTCCATTGTCCCATATTGTCCCCATATTGTGCCTGAGAAATGCCACTTGATGTCCCATTCGGGCCACATGCGTCTTTTAGTATCCTGTCATAAGTGTGGTAATATATGTGGGAATATTCACCACGGAGGGGGACTTAACATGACACTATCCGCGACACGAGCCAAGGCCCTCAGAGACCCCGGGCGATACTCCGACGGCGGAGGGTGTATGGGGTCAGGAGATATCGGACAAGGCCTCCTTTCCCTTGGTATTAGTATCGAGCCAGTGGTGATAGAACTGGTCCGGGGTCTTGTAACCCAGGGCTTGATGGGGGCGCACCGTCTCGTAGATGCGGTTCCAGGCCAGGAGAGCCTGCTCCAGACTCCCCAGATCGGTGGGGAGGTCCTCCACCTGGTAGAACTCCTCCTCGTCGGTGCGGAAGCTCCGCTCAATGCGCCCGTTTCCCTGAGGGTAGTTAGGTCGGTTGAAGTAGTGGGTCAGCTGGAGTTCTGCTACCCTGGCTCCAAACTCCTTCAGGAACTCGCTTCCTCCGTCCGACTGTATGGCCTGGACTTGGAAGGGGAACTGGGTCACCACCTGCTTCAAGAACTCCCCGCCATGATGACTGGTAAGCCGTGGCGCCAAGGCCACCACTCTCTTGCGGGTGAAGCAGTCCACAGCCCCGAACTGGTACACCACCTTTCCATTCCCTAAGGCCACCTGCTTGCTGTCCATTTGCACCAACGCTCCGGGACTGTCCACTACTAACTCCCTGGGTCGTCGCAGCCTCGCCTGGCGCCACCTGACGGCCTTGCGGGGCTGTACTGCCTCCCGGAGTACCCCACGCGCCTTGAGACGACCTATCACCCGGTCTATGCTCTTGGCCGAGAGGGTGATACCCTCCTCCAATAATAGTACCCGCAGCTTCTCCCGTCCCCATCGGGGGTACTGCTCCCTCACGGCCTGAACCCTCTCTACCACCTCCAGTGACGTCTGGGGCTGTCTCACCCTCCGGGGTCTCCTACTCCCAGGCTCCAGCCCTCTCACTCCACCAGAGTTGTAGGCGCGTACCCACCGGCTTATGGTGTCAGGACTGTAACCAAAGTGACGAGCTGTCAACCGCACCTTCCCTGCGTGGTCCTCATACCATCGCACTACTTTCCATCGGCGCTTGGCTTCCGCTGAGGGCTCCGCCGGGAGCCGTGCCAATCTCGCCGCTCCCGGCAGTATGGCCCCATATACACTCATCTTGACACCAGCATATCTCCCTTTCATCTCTCTCGCTGGTGTCCGATATCTTTCTGACCCTAATCAGAGGGTTGCATCTGTACATCAGTAAATCGGGAAGTAAATCCTGGGTACAGCGCATAACCATCGACGGACGCAGAAGAGATATAGGCTTGGGCGGATATCCCTCGGTGGGCTTGGCCCTAGCTCGCGAAAAGGCAGCGGAGAACCGCGCCGCAGTCGCCGGGGGTCGCGACCCCTTGGTCGACAAGCGTTCTCCCGTGATGCCCACCTTTAGGGAAGCGGCCAGAGCAGCGCATGAGGCGAACATACCCCGCTGGCGCAACGCCAAGCACATTGCGAGCTGGATGCAGACCCTGGAGCGTCACGCAATACCCAGGCTGGGCAATCTGCCACTGGACAGGATAGACCGGGGCCAGGTGCTGCGAGTCCTCACCCCGATATGGACATCCCGACCCGAGACGGCGCGTAGAGTGCGTCAACGGATGAAAACAGTATTCAGGTGGGGGATGGCGCACGGCTTCATGGATAGCAACCCCGCCGGAGAAGCGATAGACGGTGCTTTACCCCCCATGCCCAAGGTGAAAGCACACCTCAGGTCGCTGCCCTACCAGGAGGTCGGGGATGCCCTGGAAACCGTTGAGGAGTCTCAAGCCTCGATACCGGCCAAGCTGTGCCTCAGGTTCCTGGTGCTCACCGCAGCGCGCTCCGGTGAGGCCAGAGGAGCTAGGTGGGACGAGATCGAGATGGAGGAGAAGGTATGGCGGATGCCTGCGGAGCGTATGAAGGGCGGCAAGGAGCATAGGGTGCCTCTCAGCGTACAGGCAATGGAGATACTTGAAGGAGCATCTGCATTGCGTGATGAGAGCGGCTTGGTCTTTCCCTCCTCGCTGAAGCCTGGGATGCCCATGTCCGACATGACACTGACCAAGGTACTCCGAACAACCGGGCTGTCGGATCGAGCCACAGTGCACGGGTTCCGCAGCAGCTTCAAGAACTGGACGCTGGAGCAGACGGACACGCCGTGGGCCGTATCGGAGGCGGCACTTGCCCATATCCTGGGCAACTCCACGGAACAGGCATATGCCAGGTCTGACCTGTTCCAACGCCGCCGTGTACTGATGCAGCAGTGGGCGGACTACCTGGCGGGTTAACACCAAGATCATACCTATGTCCCATTGGGCAGATCAAATTCACCCGTAGCCTTCGGCCGAGACTCCACCCAGGCGTTGACCTCACTCTCCCTCCATCTGACAGCAGTTGGTCCTATCCTCACAGGCCGAGGGAAATCCCCTTTCTGCATGAGCCGGTAGATGTGCGAGCGGCTCATGCCCGTGATCTCCTTCACCTCTCGAAGTCTCAGTAGTCTATCTCCCATTGTGTCGCCTACCTTGCGGCTTGTGGATGAGCCGCCTGTGTGTTTTCTTCCAATGGAGACAGCGTAGAGGGGTTCGGAGCGCAATAGTCGGTTATTAAGTAGGGCAGTTTGGCGAGATTCGGAAGTTGCCCGGCAATGGTCGATGATCAGGGCGCAGAACTCCGGTGACAAGGCAACTGTGGGAGGTAGAATCTTTCGGAGAACAGAGCCATGAGGGACTACGGCCTGAGCGGGGCTCAGTATCAGTGGGCATGGAGCCCTGTGCGTTCGGCGATGGCCTTCGAGTGTTTCCGCATCACGGGCATGAAGGACGTTCTCCAAGAGCACTCCTTCCAGACGCGTTCCACTGTACCTTCGGAAAGGGCCAGAGTCTCTGGGAGGATGCCACAGTCAGAAAGCTCTAGCAGAGTCTGAGAGACAATGCGACAGCCGGAGATGTAGAGGTGAGTTCCATAGGGGGGTATTCCAAGCCTTTGCAGGAGCCCGATGACGAACTGGATGTGGATATCACGCTTGAGCCGGTCCTGATTGGTGGGGCGATGCGCGGCTGCAGGCTTCTTGTCGGGACGCTGCCTGCGACCACTGACGACGTCACTGTGCCACGTGGCGAGGAGGCCTGATATGGCCTTCTCCTGGTTCTTCAGATCCTCGTGAATGATGTTAAGTGCGTCGAAGTGGACACGGCTGGATTCTGAGCGCCTGATGTAAGCTCGCAACAGGGGCCGAGAGGGTGCACCGATGGGAGGCAGCAACTGGTACGCCAGAACTTGGGCAACGGAGGCGGCCTCATGCTCGGGATCCAACTTGCCCCTATCCGAGATCTCTGCGAGCAGCTCCCTGGCAATCCGGAGGCCCTCCGAATGAGTGGGCAGGCGTTGCTTGTCGGGACCGCCGGATCCCGCCTCCCGCAGCACGGCTCGCCCGTAGAGATCGTTGAGGAGCCCACGTTCTGAAAAGCCCTGCCACCACTCCCAGACCTCAGCTCTCGTGCGGTCCACAAAGGCCTTGTCCTCAGCCTTCCGGTCCCTGCGCTCCACGGCTCGCAATATGCGTTTCCCCGCTTCGTGTATGTCGGGGATGTCACTCCCGGGGGTCTGCAAGCCAAGAGCAATTTCCTCGATGATCTCCAGACGCTTTGCCACGACCCACCGGATGTTGGAGCCGAGCTCTGCGGCTGTTTCCGGTATCAGTCTCACACAGTCCTCCTTCTCGTCTATAGCTGTTTTGGTTTGGTTTAATTTACAGAATAGCAGATCGCGATGACCAATGCACCCTCCTCCATGCAATTGGGGTAAAATCCTATTCAAGAGAACCTCGGAATACTCACGGAGGGCGCAAGAACCCGAAGGGTCTTTTTTTCGAGGCAAGCTGCTGACATGCTGCCCACCCGCTGACCACGCCACAGAGAATCTTGATTTGACGAGATTGGCGCTGACGCGCCAAGGTACTTCAAAGTGGTAGCACAGGGAACTGAAGAAGGGCATGGGCAAACCAAAAGACCCCTCTCCGGAGGACCCTGCCAGTTGCCACGTTAACGGACTTCGGAGGAACCATCTGAATAGACAGTGTACTTCTGCCCTCCGATATAGACCGTCTTCACTGCCCTTCTGGCTGGCGCGCCACCAGGATTGACGCTCGGCCGCGTAGAGCGCCTCCTGGGCATTGGGCGAATCTCCCGTCCCTTGGCCGCCGACACCCGCGGATGGGTACGTCCGTGACAGATGTTCGCCACCACGTTCGGGTGAAGATCAAACGCCTCGGCCAGCTCCGTGATGCGGCGGCCCTTCTCGTAGTGCGCCCGTATCTGCGCTATCTGCCTGACGGGAAGACGCCGTCGGCCTCCTTTCTCAGGGGGACTCTCCGGGACGCCCATTTGCCTCGCCACATCGTACAGGCTGTTACCGCTAGATGGGTCAGCGGGGACAACGCGGCGGTGAGTCCGTCCGTGACAGATATTCGAGACAATAGACGGATGCACCTTGTAGACCCTGGCCAGTTCCTTGATAGGATGCCCCTGCTGGTAATGCAGACGCATGAGGGAGATCAGCTGGCTGGCTAGCCAGTTCAACCTAATAGCAGGATACAACACACCTATAGAGAGTGCCCATATATGTATGTGTGTGTGAGTGTAAAAACCTCGGTATATATATATAATAGGGAAATGAAAATGGAGAACAACTCAGTCCCCCATTCTGTGCCTGTATTGTGCACGGTATGTGCTGAACTGTACACTAACTATACAAACAATCCTAGAGGGTGAGGACATTCTGCCATACACTGGCTGACCTAGATTGCGGTTTGTCAGGTTATATGCTATATTTCTGACATACTACTACGGAGTCAACCGCAGTGCCAAGCCTTCCCCGTCACATAATGAGCCAGGCTGCGGAGTCGTCAGAAGGTGCTCTCTTGTGCCCGAGCGCTCTGCTTCACTTGGGGAGTAGAGCGGCCGTCGACCAAGCGTTGTCACGTCTTGCCCGAAGTGGACAGCTAATGAGAGTCTGCCAGGGCATGTACGTGCGGCCCATCCAGACCCGTTTTGGACCTCGTCCTCCGGCCGTCGAAAACGTGGTTGAATCGCTATCCGAACTCTGGGGCGAGACGATTGTCCCTTCTGGCGGAGCGGCGGCGAACGCCCTTGGACTAACGACACAGGTGCCAGTGCGGCCCGTTTACCTGACATCTGGACCCAACCGCAAGCTGAGACTCGGTGAGTTGACGGTGGAGTTGCGCCATGCCCCGCGTTGGCAGCTGACGGCGCCGAACAGACCCGCAGGTGAGGTAGTTCGGGCACTGTCGTGGCTGGGTCCCGACGAAGTTGAGTCCAACCTTCAGGCAATTGGTCGCACAATCACTTCCGACGACTTCCGAGACCTGGCCGCGTCGCGTGCCGTGATGCCTGCATGGATGGCAGAAACCGTGAGTGCGATAGTTGCCGATGCCTGACGCACCGTTTGAATCACTCTCCCTTGAAGACCAGCGGGATGCCCTGAACGTTGCCGCTAGCCTCAGCGGGAAGCGTGCCCATCTCCTGGAGAAGGACGTATGGGTTGTGCACACCCTGAATGCGCTGATGGGGAGTCCCTTCGGTAGAGACCTCACCTTCAAGGGAGGCACCTCCCTCTCCAAGGCGTATCGTGCCATCAGCCGATTCTCGGAAGACCTTGACATCACCTACGACATCCGAGCCATAGCTCCCGATCTGGTAGAAGGCCCTGGGGATGACCCGATACCACGCTCTCGCAGCCAAGAACGGAACTGGACGCGGATCATAAGGAAGCGCCTGGCCGGATGGGTGGAGAATACCGCATTGCCCGCCATAGAGGCCAACCTGTCGCAATGCGGTATATCGACAAGGGCACGCGCCGATGGGGACAGGCTTTTCCTCGGCTATGAGCCGCTGTTTCCTGCTTACGGTTTTGTAAGGCCGGAGGTGATGGTGGAGTTTGGGGCTCGTTCGTCTGGGGAGCCTCGCGAAGAACACCGGATAGAGTGCGACGCGGCACCTTTCGTGTCCGAGGTGGCGTTCCCCTCGGCTCGCACTCTTGTCATGTTGGCGGAGCGCACCTTCTGGGAGAAGGCGACGGCCATACACGTCTTCTGCCGCCAGCGCCGAAGCCGGGGAGAGCGGCTCTCACGCCACTGGCATGATCTCGTGCGCCTGGACGATGCAGGCTTCGCCGAAAAGTCGGTCACCAACCACCCATTGGCCTTATCGGTGGCAAGACACAAGTCGATGTTCTTCCGAGAGAAGGATGCCGAGGGTAATTTGATCGACTACGTGGCTGCGGTGTCTGGCGCAATGCAACTTGTGCCGCGCGGCAGGTCCTACGAGGCTTTGGCCGACGATTATGGAAAGATGCTGAGCGATGGCATGCTGCTTGACGATGAAGAACAGTTCGACGATTTGATGGAAAGGTGTGGCGAAATCGAGACGAGGGTGAATCGAGGGTAGACAGGGCCGACGTAATGGGTCGTTTGGTCCCATGCGTTCCTGGCGTTGATCGGCCTCAGAAGGTAGAGGTCATGCTACAGATCGCTTCGGGCAAGCTATTTGCCAATAAGCCGGCACAACGCAACGAGCTCCGCGGGGTCGTATATACGAACCTCCAGCTGTACGGCAGAGAGCCCATCGAGACGGCTGCCGGTCGACTACTGCCGACGAGTAGCTCAAGCTGTGCAGCCAAACTTGATCGTTTTTTCAATAGGCCGTGGTAAGTACCAAACACCAAGACCGGATATCGTCGCTGGTATACGAAGCATACTACCGGAAGTAACTATTGCTTGTACGCAGTTGTCTGCTAACTGTGCTGCCAATGTCCCTGCTGCTCCTCCTACTCACTTGGCCTCAGTTGTTGCGAGAGGGCGAATTAATCGCTCATGCTGTGCAGGTTCGATTCGTTTGATCCTCGAACCTGATGCAATCCGATATGTCCCTGTTCAGCAGGAGCATCAGGACTTCATAACCGCTAACGCCCCTTTCGCCCTGTGTAGACGAACTTGGTAGAAGTGTCGGGCGTGGGATGGACTTCGCCCTGTAGTTGCAACGCGCCTCGTTCTAAGACAGGCCGAGCTCTTGATCGAGGGCTTGGTTAACGATGTAGGCGGCACTGAGCACTCACCAGGATCACATCTATGACGGCCTATTGATGACCTAGCGACAGCCCTCTCCCTACAGCACACGGATTGTCAACTGGTAGGACAGCCTGAGGATCGATTCGGACGTGGCTAGGAACCCAGGCGGACCCGGACCTCAAGCGCACGTCTTGAGCGGATGCCTGATAGCTTGATCGCCGTTCCTTCCTCCAAGTCGAGGGTTTCCATCGGACGGGCAAACAGTCTTACGATCGTCTCATGGCCTTCCTCGAGCCCGCTGACTACTGCGAGGTAGAACTTCTCCGGCGACTCATTCGCGGCCCTACGCTGGCTCAATTCAAAGCTCAGAGAGTCGGGCATCTCACCTCCATGAGCTTTGATTTCGAAGAGACCGCGGATTTCATCGCCTGCGTCCGCCCCCAATCCTCTGAGGCGAGTGAAGTCCTTCAGCTTGGTCTTGTTATCCGACACGATGCCTTGGAGCACCTGTAACGCGAGCTGCTCCCTTTCATCAGCCGTGTAGCCGGTGGGAGCTGCGCCTTCCGTTGCCCTGGTGCCTACAGTCGGGCCATTCAGAGTCCGCGGTACTGGGGGCGCCTCCTTGCCCCGGCGACGCCGTTCCATAGTTGCGCTGCCATTTACGATCTGAGCCTGCTCGATCTGCATAGAATCCAGCGTCTTGAGCCGACGTGGCTGGCTAGGCACCTGGTTCGTCTTTTCGACGGAAACCGACTTTACCCCATTCGCGACAGAAATCCTCTTGCCGACATTTGGGGTGACTAGGCGTTCCAAGTTCTCCAGAGGATCATCCTCCAGCGGAACATTGTCTGCCAGGCTCATTGCAGAACTAGGCTTGCGATTCTGAATGTACGAACTACTCCAGGCTAGCATGACCATCCTTCGATGTTGTGACGAGCCAAAGCGCTGGCTGACGGCACGGCCTCCAGCGTCGTGATCGAACAAGAAGCTCGCATCTCGGAGATACAGAGTCAGCGGATGCTTGCTCATGTGGGCATTAGTCTCGGCCTCGACTCTTTGACCATCCGGAAGGGTAGTCTCCAGGCCTAGGTCCGGCGCGACCACAACCCTAGCGTTGCTCAACTCCTCCCAATCCACGTCGATCCCTCGATAGGCCTCAGGATGGTTTCGGGCTAGGTAGTCCTTCAGCGCCTCCACCGCAGATGAGTATTCATCACGCAGGCTTGGTTCGACGCGCGACCGCGCTTCAACCCCCGTTGGGGCACAGTTCTCGGAAGGGATGAACGTGACTCCTAGTGCTTCGACCAGCGAAGCCATTCCCTCTAGTGGGCACGGAGGACGCCATACGTCATGAGTGACTGCCAGCGACTGTGCAGCGTTCTCGTCTGTAATGTAGTAGATCGGGCGTCGGGTTACCCAACAGGACCCAGACCAGAGGGGCATCGAAGCAAGTTTACGGCGGTCCGCCAACGTAGCCGACTCCAGCAGAGAGTTGAGATGTCGGAAGGTCTCAGCCAAGACACCCTCCTCGGACACGACGTCTCCATTCGACGCAATCTCTTCTAGAATCGCGATACAATCTCTGACATTTGGTTCCCGGATCCCCAAAGTATTCCACAGGTGCTCATACCGACCGTCCGGAACGAACGGGCGTCTGGCCCCGAAGATAGGGCGACCGCGCAGCACGGCCGTTGGCGTGCACCAAGCCCCTTCAATGAAAATCAGCCCCGGCCTCTTTGGATTGATCCCGAACTTACCCCGCAGTTGTGCGATGCTAATGTCGTCAACCGCTCCCTTGGGGTCGATAGGGTCAGTAGACGATGAACACAGATCCGCCAAGTATGCGTAATATGAACGCACCTCCTCCCACCTAGTGACTCGTCCGCTCGCTTTCAACTGAGCGAGGGTGCCTACAACTGTTGAGGCTTTGGGCCGTTCCTCAAAGCCGAGAGCGTCTGCGAGACCAGGAGCGAGGTCATCCTGAATGCCTTTGGCGAATCTTTCCTTTGTGTCTCCAAACAGAGCTTGAGTGAGTGGGTACCGTATGGTCAGTTCAATAGGCTTCGCTGGGAGTCCCTTCTCGTTGTATAGCCACGGAGCATCGGCCAACTTCGCTATCCACGAGGCACGTACATCACCCAGTTCGTTACTCATATAGTAGAAGTAGGTTGCGGTGCAAAAGGACTTCTGCTGCAACGTCCGTCTCCAGTTGCGATCCAAGACTTTGATCAGCGCCATCCCGCGGTCGAAACGCTCCCTTTTGGGAGAGTCGCATATATCCCTGATCACAGACTCCAAATCTGGGCTGTCATAGTCTTCACGCAAGCCGCGTCTATCTTGGTGTTCTTGGAACTCCAGATTCTGTCGGAGGAACTCATCAAACGCTTGAGATTGGAGCTTGGGAAGGGACCCGTATCCTACCTCTCGATTGGGCTGACGAACGAGACTGAAAACATTTAAAGCTCCCAGACGCCCCAGGAATCGTCGAGCCCCTGACTTGCCAGCCCGTCGGTCTCCGGGGTTCAACAGATTCGCGTATCTCGGTGCCGCCCACTTCAAACCTAGCGTACGCGACGCGACCTTGGGCCACCCGTCACCTTCTCCCTCAATGGCGGCGGGAAGATAGAGGGAGCCGACAATCTCCTTTTCGAAGACTTGCTTATCGTCGACCCAGTGGTACGCTTCGATGGCGATGGCTTGACCAACACGCAACAACAGAGACGGGTCCGGCTCGTCGGCCTCGTCAATAAGGTCACGAAGCTCGACTAAGTAATCGTCACTCAACTCGAGCCGCTCGTCGGGACTGCGGTCCGCGATCGCCTTGAGAATCGCCGTGGCATCCAATCGCCGCCACAGTCGTTCCAGTTGTTCCAACCAGCCCCTGATTCGTTCTTGGCCTTCCTCTTCTCCCAGCAAAGAGCCATGCAGCGCATGGACGAGACCGAGCCGGGCAGCCAGAGGTGTTATCTCGTCATCAATAGAAAAACCAACAGAATTCGGGGCTACAAGCTTCACGGGATCGTCGACCAGGACACAGGGAAGGGTTTCCAACCGCGTGTCGAGGTCGGCATCAAGCGCCGCGCACACTAGCCGCACGTACCATTCCGGAGCCCGGGCGAGCGGGCGATCGACACAGAACGGCAAAAGGCCCAGAGCGTCGTCAACCTCTAGCCGTTTTCCAATCTCGAGTTCTTCGAGAATCGTTCTCCATCGGCGGTCGGCGTCGCGGGCTTCATTCGGCAGACGAACGTGTCTCGGGGCGAGCATGGCGAAGTCGTCACTCGTAAGAAGGTCGTCAAGCGCCTCGCATTCGTACGAGATTTGCTGCAGTTTGGTGAGACGGTCGTTGATATTGGTCTGTCCCCTGTAGGAGACTTCTTTCCAGACAGCCGCCGCCAAGGCTTCAATTCGCTCCTCAACCCAACGGTCCATGAGCACTCGAGTCTCGTCGGACGCCGGAATCATGCGCCAAGCCGTGCTGGGCTCTTCTTCAAGCAGGCTAAGGGCAAGAGTCGCCACTAGCCCAGGAACCACCTTCCACAGCCACTCGTTCCACTGACTTTGCTGAATCTGCGTCCCAAGAGCAAAGGCCAGTTCTACACGCCGGCCGAAGTCTCCCGAATCATGGCTCAGGTTGTTGGTATAGGTGCTGATACGCGCCAAGACCAGACGATCTACGACCCCACTTGCGGCTCGGGCTCGCTGCTGCTCAAGGCGGCTGATGAAGCGCCGTACGGCATCACCGTCTACGGCCAGGAGATGGATAACGCCACTTGGGCGCTGGCAAGGATGAACATGATCCTACACGGCCACGCAACCGCCGACCTTTGGCGCGGCAATACCTTGGCTGCTCCGTACTTTAGGAGCGAAGACAACAGACTGAAGACCTTCGACTTTGCGGTTGCTAATCCACCCTTCTCTGCTAAGGCTTGGTCCAACGGTCTAAATCCCGCACACGATGAATTCGGACGCTTTGCGTTGGGCATCCCCCCGGCCAAGAATGGTGACTACGCCTTCCTCCTGCACTTAATCGCGTCCCTCAAAAGCAAGGGCAAGGGGGCCATCATCCTGCCACATGGTGTGCTGTTTCGCGGTAACAAGGAAGCTGAAATCCGCAGGAATCTGATCCAGCGAGGCTACATCAAGGGCGTCATCGGCTTGCCTCCCAACCTCTTCTACGGCACCGGCATACCCGCCTGTATCCTCGTCATCGACAAAGAGAACTCCCACGCTCGTACCGGCATCTTCATGATCGACGCGAGCAAGGGATTTCTCAAGGACGGCAACAAGAACCGCCTGCGGGCACAGGATATCCACCAGATCGTCGACGTATTTAATCACCAACGGGAGCTGCCAGGGTATGCTCGCATGGTGCCGTTGGCTGAGATCGCCAACCCGGCCAATGACTATAACCTCAATATCCCGCGCTACATCGACGCGGGCGAGCCCGAGGACCTTCACGACCTGGACGCCCACTTGAATGGCGGCATTCCTGACAGAGACATTGACGCTCTCGGCGCCTACTGGACGGTCTTTCCGTCTCTGCGTAACGCGCTGTTTCAGGGCAACGGGCGCGCGGGTTACAGCGAGACTCGCGTTGAGACGCAAGACTTAAGGGCCACTGTACTCGGCCACGGGGAGTTCGCCTCTTATGCCGATGGCGTTTCGGCCATATTCAACGCTTGGCGCGACACGCATAAGGCACTCCTTTGGGGGCTCAAAGTTGGCGCCCGCCCGAGAACAGTAATCGACACGATGTCGGAAGACCTGCTCAAGCGTTTCGTGGGTCTGTCGCTCCTCAGCGCTTACGACGTGTACCAGCGATTGATGGACTACTGGGATGACGTGATGCAGGACGACATCTATCTAATCGCTGCGGACGGTTGGACCGAGGCAGCCCAACCGCGCGGTATCATCGTGGACAAGGAAAAGAAGATCAAAGAGACGCCGGACCTGACCGTCAGCCGGAAGAAGTACAAGATGGACCTCGTCCCTCCGGTGCTAATGGTCACACGTTACTTTGCTACCGAACAGGCGGTTATAGACTCCTTAGAGGACAAGCGGGAGACCGTTTCCCGCGAGCTGGAAGAGTTCGTCGAGCAGCATACCGGGGAGGAAGGCCCGCTTGAGGATGCCCTCAACGATGAGAGCAAGGTCACCCAGGCTCGCGTGAAGGCGCAGCTAATGACAATCCAGGACCACGGCGGATCGGAGAGCGAGGAGGAGCGAGACGCCCTTAAGCACTGTCTCGCTCTCATCGACGCCGAGTCTAAGGCGAGCAAGGCCGTCAGAGACGCACAGGCTGCGCTGGACCAGCGGGTGCTATCCCGTTACGCCACGCTCACCGAGACCGAGATCAAGACGTTGGTGGTGAAGGACAAGTGGTTCGCTAGCATTGGGGCTGCCGTTGAGGGTGAGGTGCAGCGCATTACCCAGCAGCTGGCGGGGCGCGTAAAGGAACTGGAGGAACGGTATGCCAAGCCGCTACCGGAGTTGGAGCGGGATGTAGAGGCTTTCAGTGAGAGAGTCGCAGGTCACCTAAGTAAGATGGGGGCGGGGCAGGGATGAGTGCACACGTAGACATACCTCAAACTGCCCATGATGGAGGCGGGTTGCTATCCGTGCGGACGAGGATCAACCAGATACTCGACATTGCCATTCCTAATGATTGGAGTGTCCGCACTCTGGGGGAAATCGGTCAATGCCTTATAGGCTTGACCTACGACCCGAAGAATATTAGTGCCAATGGTGTCTTGGTATTGCGGTCGTCAAACATTGATAACAACACCCTTCAGTTCGGTGACGATGTATATGTCGAAATGGACATCCCCGAACGCATCAATGTTCGCGAAGGCGACCTGCTCATTTGCGTTCGGAACGGCAGTCGGCCGTTGATCGGGAAATGCGCCTTGATTGGACGGCAAGCTGCAGGAATGACTTTCGGCGCATTCATGTCTGTCTTTCGATCCAATGATAGTCGTTTCGTCTCGTATTGTTTCCAGTCGGACATTGTCAAACGCCAGATTCACAGACACCTCGGAGCAACGATCAATCAGATAACGAACAAAAGTCTTAACTCGTTTAAGATCCCATACCCCGGATCAAGAGAGCGTACAGCCATTGCGGAGGCGTTGTCGGATGTGGACGGGTTGCTCGCAGCCTTGGAAAAGCTCATAGACAAGAAGCGAGCCATCAAGCAGGCCGCCATGCAGCAACTTCTCACCGGCGAGACCCGCCTACCGGGGTTCAGTGGAGCGTGGCAGCCGAAGCGGCTGGGGGACATCGGTCCTTTCTCTAAGGGTCGTGGGATAAAGCGTGAGGACGTATCTCTCGAGGGCCTGCCGTGTGTTCGTTATGGCGAGCTGTACACGCGATACCACAATTACATCGTTAGGATAGAATCGCGGATCCCCCCGATCGTCGCTTTGACGGCGCTACCGATCCAGACGGGCACTCTGTTATTCGCAGGATCAGGCGAGACCGCAGAGGAAATCGGGCGATGCGCGGCGTATCTTGGCAAAGAGCAAGCATATGCAGGCGGAGACATTATCGTTTTAACACCGTTGGAGCAGGACTCGATTTACCTCGGTCACTTGATGAATTCTCCTACCGTGGTTACACAGAGGGCCCGCATGGCGCAGGGCAACGCAGTGGTTCACATCAGTGCGAGTAACTTGGCTCAGGTCAAGATAGAACTTCCGTCTATCACAGAACAGACCGCCATCGCCGCCGTCCTGTCTGACATGGACAAGGAAATCACCGCGCTGGAGGAACGACGGGACAAGGCTCGGGCCATCAAGCAAGGAATGATGCAGGCTCTGCTGACTGGCCACGTGCGCCTGGTCGAACCTGAGCCAGCCTCCGAGCAAGAGGCGAGAACATTCGTGCCCGACCGGGAAGGTGTAGAGGCATGAGCACCGTCGGCCAACGGGAGAAGCTGACCCAGCAGCGCGTGGTCGATTACTTCACCGACGCACTCGACTACGCTTACCTTGGCCACTGGCAGGACCGCGTTGGAAACAGCAACATCGAAAAGGATCTGCTTACCGACTGGCTTAGTTGCCAAGGTCACAGTGACCAAGTGGTCGATAGGGTGCTTTTCCAGCTGGACAGGGCGGCAGGGCTCGGAGGCAGCAAGACGCTCTACGACGCCAACCGTGAGGTATACGGTCTGCTCCGCTACGGCGTGAAGGTTCAACCCGCAGCAGGCGAGCAGACCATCACAGTATGGCTGATCGATTGGGCGAATCAGAACAATAACGACTTCTCTATCGCCGAGGAGGTGACAGTCGCCGGCGAGAACACGAAGCGCCCGGACGTCGTTCTCTACGTCAACGGCATCGCACTGGGTGTGCTGGAGTTGAAGCGTTCCACGGTATCCGTGACCGAGGGCATTCGCCAAAATCTCGATAGCCAGAAAAAGGAGTTCATCCGTCCGTTCTACGCCACCGTGCAGCTTGTGATGGCGGGCAACGACACCGAGGGCCTGCACTACGGCGTGATTGAGACGCCCGAGAAATACTGGCTGCGCTGGAAGGAAGCCGACGCCCATCCGGCCGCCGGCGACAATCCGCTGCTCAGGGAACTGAGCCAGCTCTGTAGCAAGGATCGGCTACTAGAGATCGTGCACGACTTCATGGTCTTCGATGCGGGTGTCAAGAAGATATGCCGCCACAACCAGTACTTCGGAGTGCAGGCGGCGCAAGAACGCGTGCAGCGCCGAGAAGGGGGCATCATCTGGCACACCCAGGGCAGCGGAAAGAGCCTGACCATGGTTTGGCTGGCGAAGTGGATTCGCGAGCATGTGTCTAACGGTCGGGTGCTGATCGTCACCGACCGCACCGAACTGGACGAACAGATCGAAAAGGTCTTCAAAGGCGTCAACGAGGACATCCACCGCACTAAGAACGGCACCGACCTGGTCGGTACGCTCAACACTGGCGATGAGTGGTTGATCTGCTCGTTGATCCAGAAATTCGGCGCATCCGAAGAAGGCGACATTGACGCCTTTCTGAAGGATATCCAGAGCCATCTCCCTAAAGACTTTCATGCCAAAGGCGAAATCTTCGTCTTCGTGGACGAATGCCACCGCACACAGTCCGGCAAGCTCCACGAGGCGATGAAGGCGCTGCTACCTAGCGCGTTGCTGATCGGCTTCACAGGCACCCCCCTACTCAAGGCAGACAAGAGACGGAGCATTGAGACCTTCGGGCCATACATCCACACCTACAAGTACGACGAAGCAGTGGACGACGGCGTGGTGCTGGACCTCCGCTACGAAGCTCGCGACATCGATCAGAACATCACCTCGCAGGCCAAGATCGATCAGTGGTTCGAAGTCAAGACCCAGGGGTTGACTGACGTGGCGAAAGCCCAACTCAAGCAGCGCTGGGGAACTATGCAGAATGTGCTGAGTTCACGGGACAGGCTGGAGAAGATCGTCGCCGACATCCTGCTCGACATGGAGACGCGTGACCGCCTGAAGAGCGGCCACGGAAACGCAATGCTCGTCTCGGGTAGCATCTACTCCGCTTGCCGCTACTTCGAGATGTTCCAGCAGACAGGTCTCGCGGGTAAGTGCGCTATTGTGACGTCCTATAGGCCGGCGCCTGCCGATATCAAGGGAGAGGAAACCGGCGAAGGACTCACGGAGAAGCTGCTTCAGTACGGTACCTACAGAAAGATGCTTGCCGAGTATTTCAACGAATCGGAAGATTCGGCGATGTACAAGGTCACTCAGTTTGAGCGGGAGGTGAAGAAGCGCTTCGTGGACGAACCGGGGCACATGAAACTGCTGATTGTCGTGGACAAGCTGCTGACTGGCTTCGACGCGCCTTCGGCGACATATCTGTACATCGACAAGCAGATGCAGGACCACGGACTGTTTCAGGCGATTTGCCGTGTCAACCGTCTTGACGGGGAGGACAAGGAATACGGCTACATTGTCGACTACAAGGACCTGTTCAGGTCTCTTGAACAATCGATCAAGGATTACACAGGCGAGGCCTTCAGCGGCTACGATGATGCCGACGTACAAGGGCTACTGAAGGACCGGTTACAGCAGAGCCGAGAGCGACTGGAGGAAGCCCGCGAAGCCATCAAGGCACTTTGCGAGCCGGTCCAGCCGCCGCGCGATACCTCGGCCTATCTGCGCTACTTCTGCGCCGCTGAGAGCGGCGATGCCGGGCAACTCAAGGATAACGAGCCAAAGCGCGTGGCCCTCTACAAGCTGGCCGCAGGGTTCCTTCGTAGCTACGCTAACTTGGCCAATGAGATGTCCGAGGCCGGCTACTCTGACGCGGAGGCACAGGAGATCAAAGCCGAGGTTGACCACTATGAAAAGGTCCGTGCTGAGGTCAAGCTGGCGAGTGGCGACTACATTGACATGAAGATGTACGAACCGGCAATACGGCATCTGCTCGACACGTACATCCGGGCTGAGGAGAGTGAGAAGTTATCAGGATTCGACGACCTGACACTTGTACAGCTGATCGTCGAGCGTGGCGATGCAGCTGTCGACAAGCTGCCAAGGGGCCTGCGCAATAACCGAGAAGCGATTGCCGAGACGATTGAGAACAACGTTCGACGGCTCATCATCGACGAATCGGCGGTCAATCCGAAGTACTACGAGAAGATGTCACACTTGCTTGACGCGCTGATCCTCCAGCGAAAGCAAGAGGCAGTCGACTACAAGAAATACCTGGCGAGAGTAGTTGAGCTAACCAAGATGGTCAGCAAGCCAGAGATCCAGTCGTCCTATCCTCCGAGCATCAACACAACAGCACTGAGGTCGCTTTTCGACAATCTCACAAGTTCTCCGACTCCAGCGGTCCACGATACACCTGCTCCGTCTGGAAACGAGGTTTGCAGCGATTCGAGGGAGGCTATGGCCGTGGCTCTGGATCGTGTGATTCGGCGAGTCAAGAAGGCCGACTGGCGTGGTAATCGATTCAAGGAACGGGAGGTCCGCAACGCCATTAAGTCACAGGTCGGAGACGACGTGAGCCTCGTAGACACCATATTCGATATCGTGAAGGCCCAGAGTGACTACTAAGATAAGAGGCAAGGTCATAGATGTACGAGGGACGCCAGTAGAGGTCTTCCGCAAGGACATCAAGAACCTTCATGTGGGCGTTTATCCACCGAGTGGCCGCGTGCGGGTCGCCGCACCACTCCGGCTTGACGACAACGCCATACGGGTGGCCGTAATTTCACGCCTGGGGTGGATTCGCCGGCAACAGGCTGAATTCGAGCAACAGGATCGCCAGTCCCAACGAGAATTCGTAACCGGCGAAAGCCACTACTTCGAGGGTCGGCGCTACCGCCTCGATGTTGTTGAGTCCAACGGCCGGCCGTCGGTTCGTCCACTTAACAACACGACGATGATGCTACGGGTTCGCACAGGTTCCGATAGAGATACTCGTGAGGCTGTGCTTGATCGATGGTATCGCGGTCAACTCCGTCGTCGCTTGCCGGCACTGTTGGCGAAGTGGGAACCAAAGATTGGAGTCCGGGTCGGCGAGGTTCGCATCAAGAAGATGAAGACACTTTGGGGATCATGCAACAAGGATGCCCGCCGAATCTGGTTGAATCTTGAACTGGCGAAGAAACAAGCATCGTGCCTTGAGTACATCGTAGCGCACGAATTGGTGCACCTCATCGAACGTACCCACAATGACAGGTTTTGGGATCTGATGGACAACCACATGCCGCAGTGGCGTTTACACAGGGACCAACTCAACCGCGCACCGCTTACTCACGCGGACTGGCGTTACTGAGTTCAACCAATAGACTCGTAGGTGCGGCCTGCCGGGAGCCCAAAATCCATAAACAGTGACAGACTGTCATGTGCCCGGGGTTAGACCGGAGTAGTCGACGACGGACGCAACTCCCATGTGGTGGTTTCTACACTTCTGGCCGAGTCCCAACTCGTTGCGGCTTTCCGACTGAGAGAACATCGCAACGATCTCCCGAGCGCGTCGGCTGATCGGCTTCGGAATAATCGAGCCACGCGAGAACAGCAGGAGACATACACAACTCCTCTTCGGAAATTGCGTCCGAGGTGGTAGGATTGCCGTGAAGGCGCAATCCTTTTCCAACATTACAGCACTGTCCGATACCCCACCCAACTGGACAAGATTCAAGAACCTTCATTTGACGGACTCAATCGACACGGAAAGCTTAAGTACTCGTGGGTGGTCGGTTTGGGTCCGTTCAAGCCAGGTCGGATTGATAGACAATAGCATGCCCAACAAGAGCCTGCCGGAGAGGGTTGGGCCGTTGGGAACGGGCGTGGCGCGCGACCGAGTGAGCACACCGAGACCAGCTAGGCCTTCTGGAGCTTGAGCTAGCGAGCCGGGACGGACGAGTTGGCTCCCCCATGACTGGTTCGATGCCTGTCAACTGGGCCTGAGCGTACCGAATTCAGTCTGTCTCAGAAGGCCATTGTTGTCAGTCTGATCAGATTCTCAGGTCAGATCAAACAAGAGGGGTGAAGAGATTATTAGCTTCAGTTAATGAAACGTTTTACGGGACGATGTCAGGGACCGTCAGGTGGAAGGCTGAAGATGGATGGAGGAACTCCACACCCTCCAAAGTGTGCGCAAGTTGAAGGCGGTTACCAAGAGGGTCCACTCGGCAGTCACGTTGGAGAGGCCCCGCAGCAGGAATCTACGTGCACCCTGTTGCTCCTTGATGATTCCGAAGACCGGCTCGACCAGCTGCTTTCTCAACCTCTGAGCTTCTTTGGCAGCCGCGGTGGACATCCAGGCGCGATGGCGACGTAGCACTTCATCGTGCGGCCCTATGGCGAGGCTTCGCCCGATCTCCTTGGCTTTGGTACAGGCTCTGAGGGCTGGGCATACCTGACAGACAGCTCCTGCAGCCCGGTACAGACGCAACGGGACTCCGTTCACATGTTGTATGCGGACGAACGCGAGCGTTTGCCTCTGGGGACACCTGAAGCTGTCACTGTGCTCGTCATAGGTGAATCTGTCCTTGTGATATGGGTCTTTGAGGAACCGTTGGCGTGCCTCAGAGACCACCACCTGTTGACCACGACGGTCGCACTCCGCTAGTTGGCTGGCGGCGAAGTATCCGGCGTCGGCCAATGTCATCTGCGACTTCGTCCCCGTCGTCTCCTCGCACTGCTCCATCATCGGCACAAGTAGGGCATTGTCATTGACCTCATCCACTATGTCCACTGCGGTGACCAACATGCCGGATGTACCCTCTTCCGTCTTCGTAGCCGAGACCATCGCCTGGGCATTGTATCCAGCCATGATTCCACCATGCCTGCCCTTCATCACCCGGGCCTCTGGATCGGTCAGGTTGATGCGACTATGGCGTTTCTGACTGGCGAGGTCGGCCATCGCCAGTCTTACCTGCTCTCTCAGAACCTTCTTGTCGGCCAATTCCTCAGGCAGGCGGGTAACGGCAGCGTCTTCTCCCGCCTCGTTCTGAGCCTCAAGGTCGGCTATCGCCCCCTCCAGACGCTCCAGCAGCCCCCTCAGTCCCGCAGCATCGTAGCTCCTGTTTACCGAGGCGCTGGAGGATACCTTCGTCCCATCCACCGCCTGGACCGCCAAATCCACTAGCTCCATCGCTACCGCCGTGCTTACCGTTCGCTCGAATAGCTTCCTCATGGACTGCCGATGCCCTTTGTAGAACCGCCATAGGGTATTGTGGTCGGGGTGCTGCCACCCAGTCAGCCACAGGTACGGTATCTGGTCCCGGCAGGCCACCTCCAGCTTCCTGCAGGAGCGCACTCCCGTCATGAACCCGTATAGCCATATGCTCAACAATGCACGGGGGTGGTACGCTGGCGCTCCCATGGAATCGCCATCTATGTCCACGCCAAGCTCTGACCAGTCCTCCCTGTTCAAGGCGTCGACGATCTCCGCCACAAACCTCGCTGGATGATCCTGAGGCAACAACTCGTCGAGGGACGGCGGCAACAACCACATCTGCTCTCGGTCCATATCTCGAAGCGGCATCCGATTCGCTCCTGTACCGGTGTTGCACCGCAGTTTACACCCAAGCCTTCTCACAGACTTCTGAGACAGGCTCAATTGCGAACTTTTCGCTGGGAAGTCCTGATATAAGGGTCCACTTTGGTAGGCTGGCGCTGCTGTCAACCAGGAGCATCGTCTAAGGAGCCGCGCACATGGCTGGCCTCGCCAGCGCCGCCGCCGACCTGACGTACCTCTTCGGGTGGCTCGTCGGGGATCTGCTGCTGGGTTGGCGCAGCGGCGAATGGTCGAGGCCCCGCCCGTCAGCGCTCCTCTGAGAGCACGAAGATACGCCCCGCTGGCCGCTCGGTGTCGGGCCGGTACACGTACCGCCGAGCGAAGCGGACACCGGAGACGGGGGCGGCACTCCCTTCAGATGCTGACTTCCAAAGACTATAATGAGGACAAGCCGAGCTTGCAAGGCGCTACTACATCCACCAAGTTCACCTGCACGGTGAGTGGTTTATGTGGGAGGACAATCGAAAGTTGATGACTCCAATCCACTCCGAATGCTTCAATTACGCCAGCGAAAACGAATACGCCCAAGTCCGCTACGCTCAGGGAGATTGGCAAACTCGCGATCCGGAACTGATATTGTATCTTGAGATTCCAGGGAAACCTCCTCTGGTGGGCGTTGGGTTGACCGAACGGGCCGTCCGCAGCCTGCATGAGTTGCAGAAGTTGGATTGGGAAACTCGAGACACACCCCCTGCTATCTCGCGCGCAGGGGCTATCATGCGGGTCGCTGCTGGCAGGGACGACATCCCTTGTTGCGCTTTCGTCCCAGCAGGCGATGCTCCTAAGTTGCAGGCCTATCTGCGTTTGGTCGAGTCTGTCACTTATCCAGAGATTCTACAGACACTTGTCGACTTCCCGGGCGGTCTACTGCCCATGCGCTACGCAGGGTCCTCTCGAATGATTCTCATCGTGAAAACCTTGAGGGAATTCGCTGCAACAGCCCAGTTGCGAAAGTCATTCCGCTTTTACTTGGTCCCTCTGCGCGCTGGAGATGTGCAGACCCACGGTTTAATTTCAGCTTTCTTCGATGACCACGATGAACCGCTCACCATCTATACACCCCTTTTCGACGAGGAGGAATCCTTCAGGTGCTATCATCAGACTCCTTCGATATGCTCTTCTTTGACGAACACAATCGAGAGTTGATTGGCTTCCGTGCTGAGAACCCCGATGCCGCTCGCTTTCGATCTTTCGCGAACACGATCCGATTAGTGCCAGTTACGCTGGAGAAAGCTCGTCAGTTCCACGATGACATGATGTTTTGGTTTGGCGCTCGCTCAACAGCCGACGACAATGCCGCCCTCAGAATCGACCTGCTTGAGACGCAGCTTGCCGATAATTTGTACCCACAGAGCCAGCCCCCCGGCGAATTCAATGAACGTGACATTGAGATGGGTCTGCATCGGGCGTTTAGTGGTTCCCAAGTCTACCGGAATCCAGTGCGAGCAAACGAGGGTCGAGAGTTCGTAGACGTACTTGTGGCCACTGAGAAAACTGTGCTACTGATTCAGGCCAAGGACAGCCCGGTTACCGAGGCTACCCTTAGTCGTACCATTGATCGTAAGAAGGCCACTACCGCCGGACATGTCAAGAAGGCGGCCGCCCAACTGAAGGGATCCATCAACCACCTCCGACCTGGCAGCTCCATCGAGATCATCACAGATGGGCAACGCTGGGATGTCTCCATGTCCGGCCGGGAGGTCTTCGGCCTCGTCATCGTCAAGGAGCTGTTTGATCCGGAACGGTCGACCTGTAGTCGACTAGTCCTCTCCGTTTCTGAAGAGACTAACATCCCTTGTCTACTTCTGGACTATCGCGAGTTTCAACAGTTGACGTTCTACCGGAGTACCGAGGAGAGTTTCGTGGGGACGCTTCGGGAATTCTTCTCAGCCGCTCGCGAGCACGGTTTGTTCCCTCGCTCACGCTTTGGCCTGGTTGCGGATGGGCCGACGGTGTATTCGCCACAATATCTCAGTGCCGCTGACTTATGAAGAAACATCCCTTCCCGCAAGCCAAGTTAACAGGTTCCGTTTCCCTTGGTTCTGCGGTAAGACCGAAGCCCTATTTGGCATTAGGAACACCAATAGTAACGTTGGCAAATTCTTGATTCCCTTCGCATTCGACACGGGGCCTAATACTACAACTCACGCCATACGCTATATCTGAGACAGGATCGGGGCAAAATTAAGCAATAGAACTGCTGCTCAAGCCAATAGCACGAACAACTGTTCAGGTGGGCCTGCACGTACCGAATTGAGCCTGTCTCAGAAGTCGGCAAGAAAGCTTGGGTGTAGACTGTGGAACAACATCGGAACAGGAGCGAATCAGATGCCGCTTCGGGATATGGATCGAGAGCCGATGTGGCTGTTGCCGCCCACACTTGAGGATCTGCTGCCGCCCGATCATCCAGCGAGGTTTGTGGCGGAGTTCGTCGATGCCTTGGACAGGGAGGACTGGTCAGAGCTCGGAGTGGACATAGACGGCGACTCTATGGGAGCTCCAGCCTACCATCCTCGTGCGTTGTTGAGCGTGTGGCTGTACGGGTTCATGACCGGAGTGCGCTCGTGCCGGAAGTTGGAGACGGCCTGCCGTGACCAGATACCGTACCTGTGGCTGACCGGGTGGCAGCACCCCGACCACAATACCTTGTGGCGCTTCTACAGAGGGCATCGCCAGGCCATGAGGAAGCTGTTCGAGCGGACGGTAAGTACGGCGGTAACGTTGGAACTGATAGACCTCGCGGTCCAGGCGGTGGATGGCACGAAGGTGGCCTCCAACGCCTCTGTGAACAGGAGCTACGATGCTGCGGGACTGAGGGGGCTGCTGGAGCGTCTGGAGCGGGCGATAGCCGACCTTGAGGCTCAGAACGAGGCGGGAGAAGAGGCAACCGTTGTCCGCCTGCCTGAGCAGCTGGAGGACAAGAAGGTCCTGAGAGACCGGGTGAGGCAGGCTATGGCCGACCTTGGGAGTAAGAAACGCCACAGGCGTGTCAACCTGACCGACCCGGAGGCCCGTGTGATGAAGGGCAGGCATGGTAGTGTCTTGGCTGGCTACAACGCCCAGGCTATGGTCTCACCCACGGAGACGAAAGAGGGGGCTTCCGGCATGTTGGTCACGGCCGTGGACGTCGTCGATGCGGCCAATGACAATGCTCTGCTGGCGCCGATGATGGAGCGGCCGAGGAGACTACGGGGACGAAGTCGCAGATGACACTGGCCGACGCCGGATACTTCGCCGCCAGCCACCTGGCGGAGTGCGACCGTCGAGGTCAGAAGGTGGTAGTCTCAGAGGCACGGCAACGGTTCCTCAAAGACCCATATCACAAGGACAAATTCATCTATGACGAACGTAGCGACAGCTTCAGGTGTCCCCAGGGACAGACCCTCGGGTTCGTCCGCATACAGCACGCGAATGGGGTCCCGTTGCGACTGTATCGGGCTTCCGGCGGCGTCTGCCAGGCATGTCCAGCCTTCAGAGCCAAGGAGATTGGTCGAAGCCTGGCTTTAGGGCCGCACGATGGAGTGCTGCGTCGCCATAGGGCCTGGATGTCCACCTCTGGGTAGTCTTGGGCGTCGGAAATACCATTGCCCTGGGCCAATCCACCACGAGGAATGAGTCGCCATTCAAGTGGCCAGCGGCAGTAATCACGAGCGGGGCAATAGCAGCCCGAGTGCGGCATCGACTGAACCGAGTAGGCATCGGGTTGCTAGTGGCGGCCGCGATGGGTATGCTGCTCGCATGCGGTGAGGAGCCCGAGGCTGTCTCCACCCCGTCCGCGAGGCCGACGCCTACACCCCTAGCAACTCCGACAACGTACCCACCGCGATCGCTACCGTCCCTGCAACACCAACCCCTGTGGCAACCGCTGTTGCGTCCCCAATGCCCATGGCAATCCCTACAGCAACTCCCCCCCTCTCCGCAATCATTCCGTGGCCTTCCGACCCACCCGCCGACTATCATTCCGCGGCATCATCATCTTCAATGGTGTGCGACAGAGACTCGATCATCTCGCTGCTGTCGTCGGGCGCTACAGAAGACTCGGTGTTTGATGGAGGCTGTATGCCGGGCTGGCGCACGGCTTCATTTGCGCGCTGTGTTGCTTCCTGGTGGGACATGCCCTGTGCATAATGCTCATTGTAGTAGTAGCCCCATGCGCCGAACTCGTCCAGGTCGCTTCCTTTGGGCGGCGCAACTGCCGGGCTCTTGGGAGCTACGTCAGGCTGTCCTCCAGAGTGCACTGTAGGTTCGATGTCGCCAATGCCCTGCGTGATGAATGCGGGTGTGGTGTCAACATTGCGAGTTTCAACGGCCGGCGGCGTCTCCAGTTCTGATTCGGTGTCGATCTCAGACGGCACCTGCTCCGCCGGGTCCATACCCATATCGAGACTATTTTCCTCGTCTTAGTCCTCTTGTGGTTTGCTCTCGTGCTGATCCCTGTCCCGGTCGTCTTGCTGCTGTTGCTGTTGGCGCTGCTGGGCTGCGTGCTTGCCAAGCGCGTGAGATGTGCCGCATGTGGGACACGGCTGGTCAAGCGTCTTGGGGACATTTGCGTTAGGTTGTACGGGCCCACCCAATACCATCAAAACCTACCTTTGGCTTGGTGAGAAGCTCCTGCCCGTTAGGTCAACTGCATAGGTGAAAGGGTCGTCTCCAATGCCAATGCTGCTGAGAAAACCCACAGCCTCGCCCTTCATGTTGACTAGAGGACCGCCAGATCCGCCGTAGCTAGTCATTGGCGTTACTGTCATGTAGGTGATGCCATGCCATGTGGCTGAGCCTCCCACAATGCCGTCTGAGGCGATCAGAGTGTCTTCTATAGCACTGTAGGGGTAGCCGACCGTTAAGACAGTTTCCCCTACCCTGTAGGATTTCGCCAACGGCATTCCCTTTGTAGCCGGAGCGGGGCCTATCGGTCGTAGAAGTACAGTTTCTTGGTCGATACGGCGATCTACTTGGTAGTCAAGGCTTTGCCCATGGGCCGTCTCGACCTTGATAATCGTGATGGTGCTATCGGGCAATTCAATGGAGTGTGCAGCCGTCAAGACTGTACCGGAGTCGTCTACGTAAAAGCCGGATGCACAGACATAGGGCCCGGCCGCATCCCACAACCGGATGCAGACCACACTTTCCTGGATAGATTCAAAGAGCGCCGCCATGTCAGGCGCGGGAGCGCCAGCCGGTCCAGGGACTCCCCTATCGCCTTTTGTTCCTTTGGGGCCTTGTTCACCAGGAGGCCCTGCTGGAATTTCCAGACGGTCGATCTCCTGCTGCACCAGCTCGCGAAGCTGCGCCTCGCTGGGCGCACAGCCGACTACCACCAAGATTCCAATCAAGCTCATTAGCATTTGACCGAAAGTACACCGTAGCAGGCAATGCCTCAGCTTTGGCGAGAAACAACCTCTTTGGGAGACCTTGGGCAACTGCCGAACCTCTCTCAGATGGGCTTATCGTCGATTCTGGTGGGATCTATCTTCGCGCTTTCGACTTGATCCTGCGCTCAAATAGCTCAAACTTTCTGGCCTGCCCCAGATTGTTCTCTCGTTCTGCTTGCAGAGCAGCTCGACTGGGAAGAGGCTCATTCATCGTCTTCGATCATCGCACCAGTTGTGTAGGCCCTAAGCCAAACACCGAGACCAGCGATGGAATTAAGAGAAGGTTCCCTTCAACGCCCACCGAATCCAGTGCGATAACTACGATGGCGGCGACTGCAATTCCGAGAATCAAGCAGCCGGAACTGACTTTGCTCCTCTTGGAAATGAAGCGTGTCCTCCTGAACTGTTGGACACTCTCGACCTGCCCGGTACGCCGAGTCTCTTCTCTGAACTCCCGCTGTGATATCCGACGCAGTGGCGGCGTCAGGGGTCTCAGCGGAACGAGGCGCCTATACCGCGTTCTGAACTCCTCGTCGGTCTGCAAACCCTTGCGCTGGTTGCATGGTCGACAGATGACCTGGAGATTGCTCTGGTCGTTGGACCCACCCCTGACAACCGGGATGATGTGGTCGATGTCGAAGCTGGGAGCAGTACGGCGATAACCA
Source organism: Dehalococcoidia bacterium (assembly GCA_965197965.1). Classification (GTDB taxonomy): domain Bacteria; phylum Chloroflexota; class Dehalococcoidia; order Lucifugimonadales; family QGNO01; genus DAOUJH01. Next base: position 2,477,126 of record OZ240235.1, on the reverse strand, counting down.
CAATAGACGCATGTGTTGTGCTGTTGTCTCATTAACTGTTGCTTGAGACCTTTCGACCAGGTCTTGCGCTCCGTCGGTCTAATTCGACGCTCATTACGTCGGGTGATGAGCATCACTTGAATCAACAGGTCTGCCGTCCACAATGAGACCACCACTGTCCATCTGGCGATGGATGAACCCAGTTCTTTGAGTCTATTCTTCATTGTTCACCCCTGGTTCTACCAACCCTCAACACTCAGTACGTGGTTCAACTGAAATTGCTGTCTTCCGAGACATTTGCGAAGTGTCTCGGGACGGCAGACGGATACTACAAATGCCCCTGATATCACTAGTCATCTAGGCGTGACCTAGACTCATAGTCTATGGACTGATAGTCTATGTATTGGTAGCGTCCTCGTCAAGTGGACGCATATCAAGCGGCGTTTGGCCGGCACTTACGCTACATACGGACGTTACGGGGGACCACCCAGGAAGAGGTAGCTCACCGTGCTGGCATGCACGTTACCTACCTATCAGGCATAGAGAGGGGCCTTCGAAATCCGTCGCTAAGAAACATCCGCGCCATTGCCAAAGCTCTGGACGTGAACACTTCCGAGCTCTTTATGTTCGAATCCGAGCGCAACCCCAGTTTGTAGCGGTACAGGCACGGGGCGTCATGGGAGTACGACCACCCGCTGGAGAGGCGGGCCCTGGAACGGGGCTACGGGGTCATCGTGTGGCAGGAGCAGGTGGTGCATCTCCTCTAGGATGTGATCGGCATGACCGCTGCTCAGGCCGACGAGGTGCGCCGCGCCTTCTCCAAGCCTAACAGCGAGCACCTCGTAGCCATGCATCGGGAGCGGTTCATGGAGGGGGTTAGGGTCGCCGGCTGGCCGGTTGCTAGGCAGCACCCGCGCGGGAGAGACAGCACTCTGTTTATGACCATCGAAGACGAGACTGGCGACGTGCAGGTCATCGTCTGGCACGACCTGTTCGCCAGGCGCTGCAGGGAGCTTGGCAGCCAGGTGGTGGAGGTGACTGGACGGGTGTCACGGTGGGATGGTACTACGAACGTGATAGCGACGGACCTGCGCGCTGTGCCTTCAGGCGTAACGATGCCCTCGTCCCATGACTGGCAGTGCCAGTTTGCCGTCTTTTGACCATACATCCCTTTCCACACGTACGGCGCTCCGCCATGTACAATGGCAAGAGAGAGGGCATTAACCTCAGAGAAAGCCAGACCTCAAATGACCACCAAGTGAGGCCGATAACGCAAAGGCGGTCAATGGAAGAGATGACTCCTGCCCAGGGCTAGATATGGACGTTGCAGGGCTAGGGCCGAGCTCATGGCGCTAATCGATTGAAGAAAGTACAACAGTGCCTAGCGACATGCGGAGAATTTCTAAGTACAGGCCACCTTCTCCTGCTTATCAAGCAAATATCTTAGAGACGGGCAATTATTTCGGCCCATCAAGGGCATATTGCCATAGGCAATTGAAGGGAGCCACTAATATGACACGTGACATTGCAACCTGCCGAATTTGGGGCCAAGACTACGTGGCTGTCGGCCAAAGCATACCCGACCCAAGCAAAGTTATCATTACGGAGTCTAATCGCACCGGCGGAGGATACGTCATTCAAGGTGGCGTCGGCCAACATATCGCCGGGCTTGAGGATGGTGAGAAGGCCCGACTTACGACTTGGCTGGTAGATCAGCGACTACAAGGGAACCTCCGTCCCGTTGTGACCCGTGAGATAGTGGAATACGCCGCCAACAGACATCCACTCCCAATGTACGAACGGGCAGGCAGGTTGCTTAGATTCCTGTCTAGACAAACCACAGTGGCGGGAGAGTTTATGTCGCTGTTCCAATACTCTGAGACCACTGACAGAGATTCCCACGGTAGCCCCATATATCCAGACATGCCGACGAACCCCACTTTCCTTGCTGCAATGGCTTGGTCGGAATCCATCTCACCTGACGAGATTCCCTACTTAGTGGACTACTTGGAGGATAATGGGTGGGTACAGGAGTCTTTCAAACGGAGTGGAGCAATTCCTCGCTCGTACAGGTATCGGCTAACTGTCAACGGGCACGTTCGAATTGCTGAGGAGTCAGCTAACACCGATGCTTCTCAGGCTTTCGTAGCAATGTGGTTCGACGACTCTGTAGAAAGTGCGTATGACGATGGAATAGCTCCTGCGATTCGGGACTGTGGATTCGAGCCGAAAAGAATCGACCGTGATCCTACAATCGACAAGATCGACGATGCCATAATCGCAGAAATCAGACGATCACGGTTTCTTGTAGCCGACTTCACGCATGGCAATGAGGGTGCAAGAGGCGGTGTTTACTACGAAGCTGGTTTCGCACATGGACTGGGGCTTCCCGTCATCTTCACTTGTCATAGCGATGTGATTGACGAGATTCACTTTGACACCCGTCAATACGCTCACATCGTTTGGAACACCACAAGCGAGTTGCGGGATAGTCTGCGAGACAGAGTCCTGGCTCGGATTGGTGAGGGACCAAACATAGTCCAGTAGAACTGATACATTGAAACATGTCTCATCTGCTGCCGAGGGCAAGAGGTTGATCATGTCCACCCCAGAGGAAAGTTGGCCATTGCTGCTTCAATGTAGTTACAACGGTTTAAAATGTCGCCGCGTCGGTCCCCTCCATTGAGAAATATCATTGGCCAGGATGTCGACCCGGCCCTGCTTCCCACCACACTACGACCGGCTACACGGATCACGAGGGCTGGTAGGCAGTTGGCACACCCTCTCTTGAGCCTGCTTTGCCTATCCGTCTGCATCCAAATCACCCCCCCCCCCCCCCCACGAGTACCACACTTTTTCGTTGCTATTGCGTCCCTGCCATGAAGAAATCAGGCATGCCGACGTTGGAGTCAACCATCGCCCACTCGGTGGACTGACCCGATGGCCACCGTGCTTGCTCTAGTCTCCCATCCACGGCTCTGGGATGGTACTATTTAGCCGTGAATACAGGCTCCTATGGACTCAATCCAGCACTTCGTCGTTGCCTGTCTCTGACCTAGAGATCTCGCGTGACGGCGGCGATCTATTGGCTGCGGCCGCATACCGCCCCGACTCTAACAAATCTCTTTCCATATCCGGACGGCCCAAGAGCAACGAGCTGCAACGGTTAGATTGGCTTGCTGAGGATGCACAATTCCTCCTCGGACACAACATCATCGCCTTCGACATCCCCCGTCTCCGGGCCCTCAATCCCCATCTACGACTCTTGAAGCTGCCGGTTGTGGACACCTTGCGCCTCAACCCTCTGGCCTTCCCTGAGCGTCCCTACCACCGCCTAGTCAAGCACTACAGGGACGGTGGTCTTGTTCGAAGGCAGATCAACGATCCCCTCTTGGACAGCAAGTTGGCCGTGGAGGCGTTCGCAAACCAGTTGAAGAAATTAGAAGACGTCCCTCCGGAATTGCTCACCGCCTGGCATTGGTTGACCACTCGTGAGAATGGAACCGGTTTTGACCGAGTCTTTTCCGTCATAAGAGGGGCCGCCAAGCCTACCTTGGACACCTGTTCGGCAACAGGTTGTGAACGTCGCAGGCCAAATGCAGTTTGGTGCGTCGCAGGGTCTCCAAGTGAGGGTCCCGCCCAGAATCCAACAGGACCTGGTGCACCTCGACGGTTCCGGTTCTGTACCGCAGACCGAGGAGGCGCTGCGCTGCCTTGGTCAATACTTGGGATTGGAGTCAACCAGGCCAGACAAGGAACATGATACGGGTCCAGATGTGCTTTGGATAGGTGATGACGGCTTCGCGCTTGTCATGGAGGTCAAGACAGACAAGGGACAATCGTCCACTTACAAAAAGGGTGACCTGGGCCAACTCCGTGACCACGTTCAGTGGGTAGTGGATCGCTTCCAGCCATCAGGAGTGGCGCAGGTCTTCGTTGGGCCCTCGGTTTCAGCCTCTGAGAGCTCCAATCCTTCACAGGAGATGTTAGTGATCACTCTCGACCAATTCGACAATGTCGGGAGGCGGCTGATCGGCACGTTGCAAGATGTGGCAGAAAAGGCGCTTCCACTCAAGTTGATCGAAGAACTCGACGAGAAGATGAAGTCCCGGCGCCTCCTCTGGCCTGACGTCTTTGATTCACTCGACAAGTCGCGGCTGATTGAATGTTGAGCCGAGATGGAATTCAGGCCGCTATCCTCTCTCAGGGTGGCCGAAGGAGCCGGATGACGAAAATTCCTCGGTGGGTATTACTGCCAGTCATCTTGTTCCTTGTGGCCTGCCCAGGCCAGACACCTGCCCCGGGCGATGCCCGGACTGCTGTCCCTACGACGGCTGATTCTCCATCTCTGACTTCAACACCGGCAAACACCACGTTCACACCGTCACCTCAGGTGACTCCAGAGTCCATGGTGGCGACCGGCACGGCGACTCCAGTCGGTTTGGTGGAAACGGCCACCTCGATTCCTAATCGAGGGACCGAGACGCCCACACCTACCCCAGCGACGAGACTAGCGACCTCCCTTCAAATAACCGTCGATGTTCAAGCTGGCGGCGTAGTTATGGCCTCACGCTCAAACCGCAGGTGTGCACACTCCTCGCGCTGACGGAGGCGAACTTCCCCTATGGCGGTATCGCAGTCTCTAAAGCCCGCGCTGATTTGTAGCCCGAAAGCGTGATGTGTAATCGATAATTCGACGTATTGCAGAGCGGGAAAGTACAATAGCCCGTACGGGCATGTTTATGAGATTCTTGCCTTTTGGCTGTGTGGTAACGAATGTGGAAATTATGGACAAATACACCCAATTTCATGGCTAAGTATGATTCCCTTCAGATCCACCAACTACCCTTCCTGTCAGCAAAACGCCGTACTGCAAACAAGCAAAAGACAAAGGCGACGCGTCGGACGCCTGGCTATCCCCTCCCTCAACAAGCCTCCGGTGATTGCATTGAACGCCCTCTTATAGCCCGTAAGCCTCCAGGAACCGCAGCCATATCTCGCTCAACGTCGGGAACGACGGTGTCGCGTGCCAGAGCCGGTCTAGCGTTACCTCGCCCACAATGGCGATCGTGGCCGCGTGGGTCAGCTCACCCACTCCCGGCCCCACGGACGTCGCCCCTACCAACACCCGACGATCCTCGTCCACGACGAACTTCACGCCGCCCTTAAAGCCCTCGCCCAGCAGCGGCGCGGCCGCGACCCCCCAACTCATATCCACGACGCGAACGTTCAAGCCTCTGCTGCGGACCGCCCGCTCCGTCAGTCCCACGCTCCCCACCTGCGGGTCTGTGAACACGACGGCGGGCACGGCGTTATTGTCCGCCCAGGCCGACGCCTCCTTGCCGAGGATGTGGTCTCCCGCCTGGCGCGCCTGATACTTGCCCTGATGCGTAAGCAGCGCCCGGCCGTTCACGTCGCCCACCGCGTACAGCCAGCCTCCGTCGACACCCTCGACCTGCAGGTGGTCATTGACCGAGACGAACCGCCCCGCTGACACGCCGATGGAATCGAGGCCCACGCCGTCCACGACGCCGGTCCTTCCCGCCGCCACGACCACTTGCTCCGCCGCTACATCCTCTCCGTTGTCCATTGTTACCTTCACGCCGCATTCCGTACGCTCCACCGCAGCCACCACGCAGCCGAGGCGGAACACGATCCCCTGCCCTTCGAGCGACGAGATCACCGCTTCCACCGCGAACGGCTCCATCGTGGCCGAATCTTGGGGCTGCCGTCGCTCGAGCACCGTCACGCTCGCCGTCCCCAGCGACTTCCAGGCCTGCGCCATCTCCAAGCCCACGATCCCCCCGCCGATGATGATCAGGCTCTTCGGCGCGCTCTGCGCCGAGGTGACCTCGCGGCTCGTCCAAGGTTCAGCCTCCACGAGCCCTGAAATCGGCGGAACGAACGCCCGCGAACCCGTCGCCAGCACCACCGCCTTCCGCGCCTCAATCTCAAGCTCCCCACCGTCAGCCTGCTCGACGACCACTCTCCTAGGGCCGTTCAGCCGGCCCTTCCCTCGGATGAGGGTCGCACCAACCGAATCGACCCATGCCACTTGGTGCTTGTCGTCCCACCCGCTGGTGAAAGCGTCACGGCCGCGCAGCGCGCGGGGAACGTCCACTGTCCCGGTCACTGCGTCGCGCGCCGCCGGAACGCGGCGCGCCGCGGCAAGCGCCTCGCCGGGCCTCAGGAGCGCCTTGCTCGGCATACAAGCCCAATACGTACACTCACCACCCACCAACTCCGGCTCCACGATCACGGTGCTGAGGCCGGCGGGCGCAGTTCGTCCCGCCACATTCTCGCCCGCGGCCCCGCCACCGATGATGACTACATCATAGGTCTCGGTCATATTGGTTCCCACTACCTCTTTGTGATTGGGCTAGCGGCGCATGATGGCTCGCCAAGCTTGAGGGGCATTCCATCAGCCTGGTGGAATGCTAGCCTTCTCCATAAACGACAGCCAATCGCCCACGTCAAGTGTAATACACTCAATGGCTTGGTCAATCTAGCGGCAGTGACCAGCATAGCAACGCCGGCCTCACGTGCCATGAAACGCGTGCCTACGCCGCTCAGGAGAGCTAACCTTGCACGGGCCCATCACACCGGCGCAGGAGAGCGGGTATTTTGTAGGCCATTAGGCCTGCCAACCACACCGTCACCCCATTGTTGGCCTCTGGGTGGAGTGAGAAAGGTTGCCGTTGGAAATGGAGAACATCGACAGCAGGCTGGCGGGACTAAGGCTCAATAGGTCTGAGGGGTCGGGCGGTTGGTGTCGTGGGATACGCCAGAGACGCTGGTTTACGCCCTGGAAGCTGCTTCTCCGCCCTTCTTAGGACGTGCGTACATCGCGAGGCGCATCTCCGCGAGGTTCTCCCCACCGACGTGCTCCCGGATTGCGTCGAAGAAATCGAAGTCCCACTCGCTCACGAACGTCACCGCAGTCCCCTCGCGTCCCATCCTGGCGGTGCGGCCGACTCGGTGCACGTACTCCTCGACATGTTCCGGGATATCGTAGTTGATAACGTGCGACACAGCCGGCACGTCGATACCCCTGGAAGTTAGGTTCGTCGAAACCAAGAGCTTCAGCTTACCATCACGGAACGCCTGCATCACCGCGTTGCGCTCTCCCTGGGGCAGGCCGCCGTGGATCGCTTCGACCGCAATTCTCTTGCGTTTCAGCGCCTGGACCAGCCACTCCACGTCCTCCTTCGTGCGCCGGAATACCAGGGTCTGTTCCCAACGACCGATCGTATCAAGCACCTCGATCATCCCGTTCAGCTTGTCCCTTTGCACCACCGAACAGTACATCTGCCGCACCGTCTCTACCGGCTCTGATTCCTTGCCCACTCGTACCCACTGAGGATCGCGCAGATACGAGTAGACCAACCGTTTGATCATCATCGGGACCGTTGCGGTGAAGAGCGCGGTCTGACGACCCCGCGGTGTGCTGCGCAGGATCCGCCGGATGTCGGGCAGGAACCCGATGTCAAGCATCTGGTCCGCCTCGTCGAGGATGACAGTCTGGATGCGGTCGAGACGCAGGATGTCACGATCAAGGAGATCAATCACACGCCCCGGCGTGCCGACGACGATCTGCGCGCCAGCTTGAAGCCCTCGAACTTGCGACTCCATCGGCGCTCCGCCGTACACAGCCACGAGCCGGACGCCCAGATAGCGCATGATGCGGCTCACCTCGCCGGTCACTTGACGCGCCAACTCGCGCGTGGGCACGAGGACTATCGCTTGGACGTAGCCGTCCCCCCCATCGACCCGCTCGGCCAGTGCAATGCCGAACCCCGCTGTCTTGCCGGTCCCGGTCTGCGCCTGGCCTACTAGGTCTACTCCGCCCAGCATGGGGCCAATGACGGCCTCCTGAATAGGCGTGGGAGAGGCGTAGCCCATCTCGGCGAGCGCTTTGGCCACTGGCGGCGACACCATGACGGATCCGAAGGCCACCTCGCGCGGTTGCGGTCCGGTGACGACGCGCGCAGATCCGTCTGCCCCGTTGGATGGCTTTCTCCGCCTCCGTCTGCGCCGCTGTCGCGGGGCGCTGGCTTGATTGGACGAAGGGGCGTCGGAGCGAGTGCTGTCGCGTGCGTGGCCTTGCGGCTGGTTGGAGTCCGCGGGGCGGTCGGGTTGAGGATGGACCGCTGGGGATGGGGAAGGGTCTAGAGTTTCTGAAGGCGCAGACGCGAGCCTGGGAACCAGACGTGAGAAGAATTTCTTTAACATGTTATCTTATACTAACATACACGGCACACGACGGCGTAAACGGACCATGTCAAGGAGATAGTCCGATGACTCCGTAGCCAACACCAACTCCGTCGTGAAGATCACAAATGACAGAATGGCCGCCGGATCGTCAAACAAGTCCTCTAAGGTTTCGGAACTGGCGAGGCTGCGCAGGACCTATGTGGTAGGAGGCGTGCCGCATCCATTCATGACTCGGTTCGAATCCTTGGGCGCACTTCTCTTCGATTATGAGTTGCGGGAATACTAAAGTGGGAATACTCTTAGATTCGAGTTCAGTCAGTCTGGATCCAAACGTAGCAACCGGTACAGGTTCAGGTTGGCCGCAAGCCGAGCTACTCAGGGTGGCCTTGGAGCAAATCAGCAACTCATAGGAGAACTTGAATGGCAGACATTGTGAAACGGACGCTAGGACGCACGGGTTACGAGGTCACCGCGCTGGCCTACGGCGCGATGGAGTTGCGGGGCGCACCCCGAGGCCGCCACATTGACCCTGAGGAGGCCGGTCGCATTCTGAACGCGGTTCTGGACGGCGGCATCAACTTGATCGACACGTCCATTGACTACGGTGTGAGCGAAGAGCTCATCGGCCGGCACATCTCCCACCGCCGGAGCGAGTACTTCCTGGCATCCAAGTGCGGCTGCTGGGCCACCGAGGGCGATCCGCCCTCGGACACTGCGCTACCCGGCAGGCGCTTCCCCCACGTCTTTAATCGCGAGAATATCGTCAACGGCGTGGAGCAGAGCCTGCGCCGCATGAACACTGACCACCTCGACCTCGTGCAGTTCCACTCCAGCCCGGCGGTGTCTGAGTTGGAACAGCACGGCTCCGTGGAGACGCTGCTGGACCTACAGCGTGAGGGCAAAGTCCGCTTCCTGGGCATGTCCGGCACCCTGCCCAACCTGCCGGGCCACATCGACATGGGCGTGTTCGACGCCTTCCAGATCCCCTACTCGGCCGTTGAGCGTGAGCATGAAGACGCCATGGCGCAGGCATGCGCGGCCGGCGCTGGAGTCATAGTGCGCGGCGGCGTCGCCAAGGGCGATCCCGACACTGGCGGGCACGGCGGCAACCGGTGGGCGCTGTGGGAAGAGGCCAACCTGAACGAGTTGCTGGATGGTATGACCCGTACGCAGTTCATGCTCCGCTACACCATCTCCAACCCCAGCATGCACACCACAATCGTGGGTACGGCAAGCCTGGAGCACCTTGCGGACAACCTACGGACGGCCGAGCTCGGCCCCCTGCCACCGGGCGTGTACGCGGAGGCGCAGCGGCGGCTGTCCACAGCTACGCAGTCCTCGTAGCGATCAGTCAGAAGGGGAACCGATCCGCAGAGCTGGTATTTGGGTAGCCACGGGCCATACGCAAGCGGCGCCAGGGAGATCTATGACCTTACGATTACCGATCTTGCCGCTGACGCCAAGCGTTCTGAACCGGAAACCCGCGATTGCAAAGGAGTGATCATGCAACAACGACCCTTTGGTGAACTGGGTGCCGTGAGCGCCCTCACACTCGGCGGTGGAGGCATTGGCCAGGTCTGGGGACCCACGACCCGTCAGGAGTGGCAACCCTCCGCGAGGCCGTCGACTCCGGCATCGGCGTCTTGGACCTCGCACCGTCCTACGGGAACGGTGAAGCCGAGACGGTCATTGGCGACGCGTTCGACGGCGGCCTCCCCTCCCACGTCCGCGTCACGACCAAGTGCCGTGTCGGCAATGCCCCTCCGGACCAGATCTACGACCTCCTCTCGGAAAGCCTCAACGCCAGCCTGCAGCACATGAAACTGGATCACGTAGACGTGATGTTCCTGCACAACTGGGTTACACTCGAAGGCGAGGAGGCGGAGGGCACGACGACCTCCCAGATCGTCGCCGAGGCCGTCGCGCCGGCGTTTGAGCGCCTCGCTGCCGAGGGGCGCATCCGCTACTGGGGGCTTACCGGCATCGGTGAGCCGGAAGCCATCATCAGACTGCTCAACTACGGCCCACGGCCTAGCTATGTCCAGTGCATCGCGAATCTGCTCGACTCAGCGGGCGGACTGCGGCGCTTCACGGGTCCCGCGAGGCCGCGCGAGATCATCGCGGCCGCCAACGCCAACAGCGTCGCCGTAATGGGGATCCGCGCCGTCCAGGCAGGGGCCTTGACCAGCGCTTTCGACCGCCCACTCCCCGCCGACCATCCCGACACCGCTGACTATGACCGCGCTGCCCCATTCCGCGAGATCGCCGCCGAGCTTGGCGACTCTCCTGCCTATCTCGCCCACCGCTACGCCCTCTCTGTCCCCGGCGTATCGACGGTGGTCCTTGGCGTAAAGGACCGTCGCGAACTCCGCGAATGCATCGCTGCAGAGGCCGCGGGCCCGCTCGACCCCTCCCTCATCCGGCGCATCGACGAAGCTGTCTGCCGCGTCTAGGGCTACTCCGGTGACGGCGAGAGGGAACCAGCAGTCTCCTGCTCGCTCGCGGAATCCCGGCGTGGGAATCTATCTCTTCGCGGCGCCTCTGATACCGAAGCGCTCCTGAGTGTCTCTGCCATTCCAAGGTCGCCAACTATCAGTTCAGAGACGGTACTACCAATAGTCCTTCTTCGGCCCACCGCACTGGACTCGAACCGTGATCTAAGCCCAGGCTATGTACTAATTGTTGCCCCGCATTGCCTAGCCGGCTTCATCCAAATCGACAGCCCATGAGTACCGCACCTTTGGTTGCTATTGCATCCCCTGCCATGAAAGATGACAGAGATACAATCGTAAGCCTTTGGTAGCCAGTAGGTCGTGAGGCGTTAACGACGGGATCGGACTATCCAGAATAGGTTAAAAGCAACCATGACTGCGGCGACAAACCATAAGAAGGTGCCCAAGGCGGGGTTGAATTGCAGCCCCAACCCCAGCCCGAAGTAGAACACGACGACCGCCAGTGCGAACAGTAGAATATGAGCAGCGATTCTGGCTGTCGTAGCTATCATCTCGCAGTTATTCTACTATTAAAACGGCCAACGTCCCCACGGAGCCTTGGGAACCTCGCCCCACAGGCCTTTGCCCTAGTGGCCACAGCAGGGGTTCAATAACACACGAGACCAACACTGCGACTGGTACAAAGAATGCGACAGGTCAATGCTATCATGGTAGGCAGGGAGAATTGATTTGAGCGACTATCAGAACAACGCGATCCGTAACCTGGCCATCATAGCCCACGTGGATCATGGCAAGACCACGCTGGTCGATGCACTGTTGAAACAGGGCCAGGTCTTCCGGGCTCATCAACAAGTCGGCGCATTGATAATGGACACCAACCCCCTGGAACGGGAGCGCGGTATCACCATCTTGGCTAAGAATGCTTCGGTCTCCTACCAGAGCGTTAGGATCAATATCATCGACACGCCTGGCCACGCCGACTTTAGCGGCGAGGTGGAACGTGTCATGAATATGGCCGATGGCTGCTTGCTGTTGGTCGACGCGGTAGAAGGTCCAATGCCCCAGACTACGCACCTGCTGCGCCAAGCGCTCCAACAGAACGTCACCCCGATTGTAGTTATAAACAAGATAGACCGCCCTGAAGCCCGGGTGGTAGAGGTGGTCCAGATGGTCCAGGATCTGTTCTTGGAACTGGCTACGAGTACTGACCAACTGGAATTTCCCGTGCTGTACGCATCGGCACGCCAGAGTTACGCCACCGAGGACCTGAACACGCCAGGGACGGATATGCAACCTCTTTTTGAAGCGATTCTGGAATCGGTGCCTCCACCCACTGGGGACCCCCGCGCGCCATTGCAAATGTTAGTTGCGGCATTGGACTACGATAACCATCTGGGACAGGTAGCCGTGGGCAGGATAACCAATGGCACACTCAGACTGCAGGACGACGTAGCTTTGCTGGGTCGCGACGCCGGGGCTACCATCCACAATTTGGAGCGTATCTTTGTGTTCCACGGGATGGAACGAGTGGACGTATCCGAAGCCCAAGCCGGGGATATTGTGGCCGTGACCGGTCCTGAAGGCGTGTCCATCGGCGACACGCTCGCCTCCCCTGAAATCCCTGAGGCTCTACCGTCCATTGAAATCAACGAGCCGACGGTGCGGATGACCTTCGAGGTCAGCACTTCACCCTTCATGGGCAGAGAGGGTACTTACTGCACCTCCCGCAATCTCCTCGAACGTCTGATGAGAGAACTGCGGACCAACGTCAGTCTGCGGGTGGAAACCACCGCCAGCCCCGACTCATTCGTCGTCGCTGGTCGGGGAGAGTTGCACCTGTCCATCCTAGTCGAGACTATGCGCCGTGAACAGTTCGAATTTCAGGTGTCCCGACCCGCACCCGTCACAAAAGTTATCGATGGTAAGATATACGAGCCCTACGAGATTTTGGATATCAACACCCATGAAAAGTACCTGGGAATCCTGACCGAGCATCTCTTCGCCCACATGGGCCAGCTTCGTGACATGCAGTACGGGGAGAACGGGCGCGTCCATATGGAGTACAAAATACCTACCCGCGGATTGATCGGATTCAACTCTTTCTTTCTCCGCACTACCCGGGGAGATGGTGTGCAAAGCAGCATTTTCACTTCGTATGAGCCAATGGAAGGTGAAGTCAAGTCCCAGCGCGGCGGCGTGATCGTGGCATCCGAAGCCGGTTTGTCGGTCACCTATGGTTTACTCAACGCTCAAGGTAGAGGCGACACATTCATCGACCCGGGCGACATGGTCTACCAGGGCATGATCGTCGGCTCCCACCGTCGTGATGGCGATATCGAAGTCAACGTCTGCAAGCAAAAGAAGCTGACCAACATGCGTTCGTCAACAGCCGATGTGACCAAACGCCTGAACGCTACGATAAGAATGAGCTTGGAGGAGGCCTTGGCGTTTATATCTGACGACGAACTGGTGGAGGTTACTCCTCAAAACTTACGCCTTCGTAAGACCAAACTCTCCCCTTCGGACCGCAGACGTCAACGCCGCGATGGAGTACGCGCCCGAGACTAATCGCGCCCCAAGAATATCATCCCATACTGCCATTGACTGGATTGTGGACGAACACTAGGGGTAGTCTGCCTCTCATGGTTGAACTGCGACCTTTCCAGAAAAGATTTATCAAGGAGGCGATACGACCGGGCATAGATACGGCAACCCTGAGCCTGCCAAGGGGCAACGGCAAGAGTTGGCTGGCAGGCTAGCTGCTGACCCGCGTGCTCGACCCTGCCGATGAGCTCTCCCGGCCTGGCACCGAGTCGGTACTGTGCGCGGCCTCAATACCCTGCCCTGGCCGTTGGTCTAGCCGTGATGACTATCCCTTTTATTTCTGGGACTCTGGCTCTCACGCTCGCAGCGGTGCGCTAACGTGGTGCAGGTATTGCAGTATCTCTCGCTGCGATTGAATCATGCCCGTTTCATGGTATGAGACCAAATGCTCCCCACAGAATGGCCTGATGATCTTTTGCGCTTCCTTCAACCGGTTCCGGGGCATGCTCGGGAATAGATGGTGCTCAATCTGGTAGTTCAGCCCGCCGTATAGGAGGTCATTTAGGGGACTCGACTTCACATTCCTGGATGTAAGCACCTGCCTCCTTAGGAAGTCGAGCTGCGGCTTCCCGTTCAGCAACAGCATACCCTTGTGGTTAGGAGCGAACGTCGAACCAACGTACAACCCTATTAGCAACTGATTGACTGCGATGAACAACACCCCCTGCCAGACCGGTAAAGACAAGAACACCAGACCAGTATAGACACCGATATGGCCAGCCATCATTATCGGCTCGGCGATGGGGAACTTCAGCCTATTTGTGAATATGTACCGGATACTCGAGAACTTGAGCACGAATCCCTCGAAGCAGAGTAGTACATAAAAAAGAAAGGCCTGGTGCCTGACGATCAGCCGGGCGACTCCCGTCTTGCCGCGAGCCTGGTCTTCCGAGAAAGCGATCACTGGAATTTCGATGTCAGGATCCATGTCCAGATCATTAGGATTACTGTGGTGCTCATTATGCTTTTCGACCCACCAACTGCGGTTGATGCCGATCAAGAGGCTCACGAAAAGGCCGAGAATATCGTTGTTTCGGCTTGATCGGAACACCTGGTTGTGTCCCAAATCGTGTCCAGTGTAGCTTATCTGCACAATGATGAACGCTAGAACGGCTGCGTTCATCATTTGTAGCCAAACGCCGTCCACAAGCGTCAGAACAGTGATACTCAGGGCCAGCAAGCTTATGCTAACGGCCATCTTGACGGCGTACTGCCCTGGGTTCTTTTCCAATAGGCCGGCATCTTTGACAAGCCGCTTCAGATGCGCATATTCGTTTGACTCCATCTCTTGCCTCTCATTGCCAGGAGGTGCGCCACCCGGCGCACCAACCATCTCGTCAGTTGCCACGATTGCCATGCCCTTCGCCACCTCTCGATTTAAATCTATTTCACACGGAGATGGCCGCCGAGATCGGCGGCCATCTCTACAAGCCGGATACCTTCATTGTTGTCGTGATTGTATCCTAACTTCACAGAATTGTTTCCGAGCCTGCTAGTGATCCAGGCCCGAAGTAGATCTATGTGGGTTCCGTCCTGCCAACTCTGGCGGACCCGCGCTTGTTGCAGAAGTCGGTTGCCTCGTCATCCGCAACAAGCACATTCTTGATGGTTTCGTTTAGTTTATCAGTACCAATAGTCCTTCTTCGGCCCACCGCACTGGACTCGAACCGTGATCTAAGCCCAGGCTATGTACTAATTGTTGCCCCGCATTGCCTAGCCAGCTTCATCCAAATCGACAGCCCATGAGTACCGCACTTTTTCGTTGCTATTGCGTCCCTGCCATGAATGCCACGGAGTAGGCGACACCCAAGTCTCGACCGTCAACACTCACTTGTTCGATGGCTGGAGATGCAACCATTGTCGTCGGCTAGGGGGTTGGAGTTGGAGTCGGGCAAAGGCGCCCCAGCAGCGGGCTGCCGACGAATGACTTGTCTTCCTGAGCCAATCTGCATGGAGTACCAGCGTCATAGACCTCGGCATTGGGATCAGTCCCATGGTCAAGGAATAGCTCGACGACCTCCAAACGGCTTTGACGCACCGCAATCAGAACAGGCGTGTCGCCATATTGATCCACTGCTTCCATATCTGCGCCTTGGTCAAGTAGCAGTTTGACCAACGTCGCACCGGCTCGACTGGCGGCCACATGCAGAACTGTTGTCCCCAAGTCATTCTTCGCATGAACGTTTGCACCCCGCTCCACCAGTTGAGTGACGATTTCAAGGAAATCACCGTCTGCGGCGGCATGCAGAGGAGTATCACCTCCACCACGTCTAGCTTCGATATCCGCTCCTCGGTCAAGCAGCAGCTCCACCACTGCTGGTTCGGGATTCTGGGCCGCCGCCAAATGCAACGGCGTATCGCCACGCGAATCCTTGGCTCTAGCGTCAGCGCCCCGGTCGAGCAATAACTCCACCATTGCTGGATCGGAGTTCTGAGCTGCGGCCAAATGCAACGGCGTGGTGCCGTTCTCGTCCCTGGATTTAACATCAATGCCTTCGTTTAGTGCCTTCTCGATTTCCAAGACCGAGCCGTCGGACGCTGCGATATGTAGGGATGTGGTGGAGAACTGACCTGAGTCCGCCGAATCGGCCCCGTTCCTGCCACCAGTTCCACAAGCGATTCCAAGAGACAGGAGCAAGATCACTGGGACAATCAAGTCAAAACCAAAGTGCTAATATTCATCTCACGCCTTCTCCTGAACCCAACGGCCGTGGCCGCCCTTGATAGAGATGCTGAATCCTCCAAAATGCCAGGGTTGGAGGCTCGTGGAGCCTAAGCCAGTGTCGCCTAACCGCCGCCCCCATATCAGACCTCCCAGAGAAAGATGAGTATGCAGTAATTGCGACAGAATTATAGACGGGGATAGCCAACGTGATGTCATGTTACAATACCTACGCCTGTGTTGACAGTGGAGCCGGGTCAGGTGTCAGCGCTGACGCCGACGCCTACACCATAGGCAACTCTGCACGTAACAACGACTACCCGACCGACCGTGCCGTGCTCGTGGCGCTGTACCACGCCACGTGGCGGTTGTGCAAAGGAACAGACAAGAGCCCGCAGATAGAGGTTGTGTTGGGATATGGCAGGCGGACACGCAGTGCTGGAGGACTATTGCTCATGCAGGTGTATTGGCGTGAAGTGAGGAAGGGACAGAGGCTCATCCTGACGATGGATGACGGCGAGGAGCAGGAGGTAGGCGGAGTGAGGGCGACCAAGAGGGGCTTCGACGCCTTCGCCCAGACCTTCGGCTACAACCCCGGGCGGGCCCAAAAGGGCATGGCGTCCATGGAGGAGGCCAAGGGGTTCGTGGAGGGCTTTCGGCCCTGGGAGTTGCACGGTGCGATGGGCGTGACGGTGGACGACGAAGTGCGCCCGCACGTCCAGTAGTCCGGGCATAATCGGCTTCCCTGGGCGGAACGGGACCTGAGGGTCGGGGGCCCATGAATTGATCTTGCCCCCAGGCTCAGGGGTGGAGCAGACCGTTGAGGCGGTCACGAGCATTGAGGCTAGGCTCGGAGAGTTCTCTGAAGTGTACAGCGCAACCATCGGTGCAAGTGGCACGGACCCCGAGTTTGCCGGGATCCCCGCCGGACTTGGGAGGGCAAGCTTTCTTGTCCAGCTCTCGCAAGACGCGCCGCAGGACATTGCGGAAACGTTGCGTGGGGAGTTGGAGAAGCCTGGGCAGACCTTGCGAATATCGGAGGTCTCGGCTGGGCCACCTGTCGGGGGAATTGAGATCGCCGTCACAGGCACCAACTACGACGACATCGCTGCGGTCTCCGCGGAATTGACCGCCTCCATCGCAACAATTGACGGTGTTATCAATTTGGAGAGCGACGTCACTGAGGCCCGGACAGAGGTGGTCGTGGAGGTGGACCCGGAGAAAGCGGCACTAGTTGGGCTGACGACGCAGCAAGTCGGGTTACAGCTTAGCCAATACCTCATCGGACAGCGCGTCACCACAATCAACATTGACGGCGACACCGTGGACGTCGTCCTTTCCGGAGACCCACGGGCCGCGGGCGGCATCGAACAGCTCAAGTCGCTCATCATAGTGGGACCTGCCGGCGCCGTCCCGCTTGGTGACGTGGCGGAACCCGTCCTGCGCGAAGGGCCGGTCTCAATCACTCGAACGGACGGGGTGCGGTCCTCCAGCATCGCAGGCGACATAGTCTCGGACAACACGCAGGCTGTGGGCATTCTCATTGATGAGAAGATCGCTGCATTGGACCTGCCTCCGGGCGTGAGCGTGACCAGCGGCGGCATCTTCGCGGACATTGAGGAGGGCTTCCAGGCCATATTCATCTCCATGGCCGTGGGCATCGTACTAGTCTACTTGGTCATGGTGGCCAGCCTCGGCAGCCTGCGAAATCCCTTTGTCATCGTTCTTACATTGCCCCTGGCGCTCATTGGCGTCATGGTCTCGCTTGTCGTAACCGACCGAGCTCTTGGTCTGGCGGCCATGATGGGGGTTCTGTTACTCATCGGCATCGTAGTCACCAACGCCATCGTACTGATCTCCTTCGTGGAGCAGCAACGAACCCGCGGGTTGGGCGTCTACGAAGCGTTGATTTCCGGCGCACGAGTGCGGCTGCGCCCCATCCTTATGACGGCCATCACCACCAGCTTTGCACTGCTGCCCCTCGCCGTGGAGTCGGAGGGCGGCGGGATTATCAGTGCGGAATTGGCGACGGTGGTTATCGGGGGACTCACCAGTTCCACGGCGCTGACCTTGCTGGTGCTGCCCATTGTCTACACACTCTTCAACGACAGCATCCCCGCCTGTTCGACAGGCTGTTGCGTAAAAACGCCCCCGCTACCGCGTTCGAAGCTACGGAAACAGCCTGAGCTCAAGACCCCGTGACAGGCACTGAGGGGAGCAGACTCTAGCCCACCACGCCTTAAGACAACCGGTGGAGCACCGCTACGCCTACTTCATTGGAGTCCGTCTCGTTTCCACCTAACTAGACTCGAACTTTCATGAGGGCCTAACTCGTCACAAAAATGTCGTAGTCTCTAAAGCCCGTTCTGAATTCTAGCCGAAAGCCTGATGCGCAATCGAATAAGTTCGACGTATTACAGAGCGGGAAGGTACAATACCTATGTGGGCATTGTTTATGAGATTCTTGCCTCTTGGCTGTGTGGTAAAGAATGTGGGAATTGTAGACATATACACCCCATTTCATGGCTAAGTATGATTCCCCTCAGCTCCACCCGTTAAAGCTGCTAGCAGTCGCCTCTACGCCGTGGTAGTTGGAACTATAGCCGGTATCTTCATCTCGTGGATCATCTCCATGAACTGAGAAACGTCCTGGTCCATGACCTCCAGCAGACGCTCTAGCTGCGAGTCTATCCTGACAGTGAAGTCATCAAACGCGTCATAAGCCTGTTTTGGTGGGGCGAAATCGGCGCTGGACACCACACCGGCCAGCTCGGCTAGCTTGCGGTTAAGTTTGGCGGGAAGGTGAAAACGATCCCGCTCTCCTTTGAAGTCCACCTGCACCAGCTCGTTCTCTATGACTGAAAGCTTTGCCCGCAGAACGCTGGCCGCCTCTGATACGGCGCCGGCTGAGGAATGACCAGCAGCACGGCGCGTCCACTCATCCACCTGCCGCTTGACGCTACGTAGTTTAACTACAGAGTCGTTGGTCTCCGACACCTTGTCACGTATCTTGATCAGCAGGTCGAACTGCACCTGAAAGTCCTCCTGAGTAGTGGCCACTCGGGGGTCTTTGACGATGTCGAAGGTCTCAGACTGAGACTGACCTACTACATTCAAGACCACCTGATAGGTGCCGGGTGGCGCCAAAGGCGCGATCACTATCTGCTCCGTCGATTTGTCATCAGGTATCTTGCATGCATCGGAATACTGCATGTCCCAGACGAACCGGTTCATACCGGCCTCAGCCGGTACTCTTGATACCGTCGATGGAGCAGTCGATCCCTGACCATCCTCTGTCTTGCTGGAATAGGTCTTGATCATTTGGCCGTTGGGGTCCAGGAAGCTGAGCAGTACCTCTTCATCCTCCGACGGTTTGTCCCTCAGGTAGTAGGTGACGATTACGCCGTCAGGCGGATTCTCTCCAGCGTCCAGAAACTTGCGGAGCGTCTGACCCTGAAGGTCCTTAGTCTCGCTGTAAGCAACTGCCCCCAGGGCGAGCTGGTAGTTCTTTCCCGGCCCGGCTACCCGGTACGTGTCACGCGGTTTCATAAGATGGAAGGATTTTGAGGCCAGGCCGTCCGTGATCTGGTGTATTTGGGTCACGTCGTCCAGTATCCAGAAGGACCGCCCGTGGGTAGCAGCGAGGAGGTCATTATCTTTGACAACTAGGTCGTGTACGGGCACAGTCGGCAGGTTGGCTTGCAAGGACTGCCAGGCCGCGCCATCGTCAAAGGAAAGGTAAACGCTGGTCTCGGTGCCGACGTACAGCAGGCCGCGTCGGGCTGGGTCTTCCCGAATGACTCGCGTGTAGTCTCCACATGGGATCCCCTGAGAGATGTCCGTCCAGGTCTTGCCGTAGTCGTTGGTTTTGTAGAGTATCGGCCTGGGGTCGTCCAGCTTGTAGCGTGTCGCCGCTATGTATGCCGTGGCAGGGTCATGAGAAGAAGGCTCAATCATGCTGATGAGCGTCCATTCCGGCAGGCCATTGGGCGTCACATTGTCCCACGTCTTACCGTCGTCCCTGGATATATGGATGAGTCCATCGTCCGAGCCAGCCCAGAAGACGCCCCTTTCGTGAAGAGACTCGGCGAAAGCAAAAATGGTGCCGTAGGTCTCCGCACCCGTCGCGTCTATCGTGATCGGGCCTCCCGACAGCTCCAGAGTAGTGGGGTCGTTCCTGGTAAGGTCAGGACTGATGGCTTCCCAACTGCTCCCCTGGTCTCTTGACCTGAACACCAGATTGCCCGCAACGTACAGGACGTTGGGGTAGTGCGGTGAAAACTGGATGGGGTAGGTCCACTGGAACCTGTACTTCATGTCCTTGGCGCCCCACCCTGCATAGAACTCGGGCCATACCGTAACGTTCCTGACCTGACCTGTCTGATGGTCATAGCGAAGAAGGTTTCCTTCATCCGGGGACATGCCAATGGCTCCCGAGAACACGATGTTGGGGTCTTCGGGATGGACAGCTATGTAGCCGCTCTCCGCGTTGCCAACGGGATAGCAGTCGCTCCAGTATATGGCGTCCTTGTCGGTGCGTGACGGGACGCTGATTGCGGAGTTGTCCTGTTGCGTACCGTAAAGCCGGTAGGGGAACTGGTTATCAGCACTGACGTGATAGAACTGGGCGGTGGACTGGTTGTAGATGGAGGACCAGGTCTGGCCGCCGTTAAAAGTGATGCATGCGCCACCGTCGTTGCCTTCTATCATGCGCTGCGGATTGTTGGGATCAATCCACAGGTCATGGTTGTCGTCGTGAGGCGTGGTGATCCGGGTAAATACCCGGCCACCGTCCAACGATTTCCAGCACTGGGAGTTGAGTATCCAGACGGTATTTGCGTCTTGGGGATCTGCGAAGATGTGCTGATAGTACCAGGGTCGCGCCTGCACATCCCGGTTATCGTTGACCATTTCCCAGGTATCGCCGCCATTGTCTGACCTGTAAACGCCGCAGTCTTCAGCCTCTATAGTGGCCCAGACGCGGCCCGGTTGGGCGGGTGAGGCCGCTATGCCCATACGGCCCTTGAGACCTTTGGGCAGACCCGGGTTGCTGGTTATCTCCGTCCAGACGTCGCCACCGTCCACGGATTTGAATATTCCGCTGTCTGGGCCGCCGCTTACCAAGCTCCAGGGCGTCCTCAACGCCTGCCAGATAGTAGCGTAAAGGATGCGCGGGTTGGTGAGGTCAAAGGTCAGGTCGGCGGCGCCTGCTTTGTCGCTCTTAAACAATACCTTCTCCCACGTCTCGCCGCCGTCCTTGGACCTGAAGATGCCGCGCTCTTCATTTGCTCCAAAAGCATGGCCAAGTGCCGCCACATACACCAGGTTGGGATCCTTGGGATGGATACGGATACGGGAGATGTGACGCGTATCCGATAGGCCTACGTTGGCCCACGTCTTGCCACCGTCCGTGGACTTGTAAACGCCGTCGCCATAAGAGACGTTTCCTCGAATGCAGGCTTCTCCGGTGCCTGCATAGATGACATTAGGATCGGAGTCGGCAACGGCTATAGCGCCAACTGCCGCCGTGTTGAAGAAGCCGTCGGAAACGTTTTCCCAATGGATGCCAGCGTCAGAGGTCTTCCACACACCCCCAGCACAGGCGCCGAAATAGAAATTGTTCACATTCCAGGGGTCTCCAGCCACCGCAACCACGCGTCCCCCTCTAGGCGGGCCTATGGAGCGCCACCTCAAGGCTCCAAGAATGTCCCGCTTCTGCTTGACTTGTCCGATGGTCACAGCGACTTACCACCTATGTCTCATAGTGCGGCATGGTCTCTAGACCTGAATGAGCCCCAAGTTGCCTTCGATCTTGATTTCTGTACCAAACGGCTGGGACCGTCTCTGGAACCGCTCTAGCACTCTTTCCGCTACCTCTCCCTCGGCAAGAAGGGGGCGACCCTGCTGGTAAACGGGGCGCTGGAACCCTAGGTCAACGGGATGAAGCCGTATCTCCTTCAGCCGTCTGCCATCAAACCTGGTCATAGCAACGGCGCTTTCCCAACGTATGGCCTGTACTACCTGACCCCGTGTGCCATTGGCTGAGCGCGCGTCGAAGAAGTCGGCGGGGGTCGCTTCCCAATCCAGTCCCTGTCGTAAATAGTTGTCGTGAGGTTGGAAAAGGACACTATCATTCTGGCAGATGAAATCACCCAGGCTATAGAAGATGGGCCTGCCTTTGTAGATCTCAATGCCTCGGTCTTCATGGGGCCCATGGCCTATGAACATATCAGCCCCGGCGTCTATGACGGCATGGGCAAGGACTCTGATATGGTCGGCGGGATCTGCGAGTGTCTTTCCGCCTTCGTGGGTGTGAATGGTGAACAAGACCCAGTCAGCCATTCGCCTGGCATCGGCGACCCATTGAACATTACGCTCTAAGTCGGCTTCATCTATATAGGTGTGTCGCTCAAAGCAGTCGCCCAGCACGAATCTCGCCGGTGACGCCTCCCCTACCACATTGGTCAGTAGATGCACCAGGGAGTCCGTGTCCTGAATGGGGCTCTGGTATCCGCTCTCACCTGAACGCCGCACCTGCTCCGCCCAGCCCAGCTCGTTGCTAATGCGACGGAGTTCATCAAATGCCTGACTGTCCACAGTCCACTCTGTAGTGAAGCCAATGACATTGGCGCCAGGGCGACCTATAAAGTCGCGACGCTGTTCGCCAGCGCGGGCCATGACAGAGACTCCTCCGGTAGGGCTCGTGGCAGATACAAGAGCTACGCGCCCTTGGGCGGTGTTTAGATAGCCGGGGGCTGAAGCCTCTGCCAGGTGTCTCCCGGTGCCTGAGTGGACCAGTCCTGACTCATCTAGATAGCGTATATTGGTGAGTACACCGTTTTCGCCAAAGTCAAAAGCATGGTTGTTAGCACAGGCGATCAAGTTGAGTCCTAGCCATTGGAGGTCTTTGGCGAAACGAGGGTCGCAGCGCATATATGTGCCGCCCGAGAGATACGCAGGTGGGTCTTCATAGTTGTTGAACAACACCTCAAGATTGGTGAACCCTACATCTGCGCTTAGTAACAGATCTCTCAGTTTGAGGAAGCGCTCCTCCTGGAACACACTTAATCCTTGGGTGATAAGACTCTCACCCGTGATGGCCATAAGGATGTTTCCTTGCTCAGAATCGTAAAGCATGTTGGATTCCCCCTAATGAACTAGTCTGTCTCTTCCACCCAGAACCAGGTCTGATGCAGCTCCGGGTTGTGAACTTTGAGGCCTCAGCTGATATAGCAGGATGACTGCCGTATCATACCACCGCTTGCTCTCCACCGACACGGTCACTATAGGTCAGCTAACCTCAGGTACTTACAGGTTGATATGGCGATAGATCACAGCTAGGCTTGGAACGGCTACAAGGATTAAATGCAGGAGGTGCTCCAATGGCTAAACCGCGGGTGATTTATATGGCGAAAGAAGACTCCTTACTGGAAGTAGACAAAGATTACTACAACCGTTTAGCCATAGAAACAGAGAAGCGAGACTTAGTGGAACAGTTTGTGATTCCCCCGAGGTCTGGAAAAGCCTGGATGGTATACGCCGGCCAGGTATGCCGCATCGTTGTAGTAGAGGGTCCCCAAGTCGCCGACTTCAATGTTTGGAACCTTCACAACCCTCACGAGCGATTCTGGGCAGCTCGGACCAAACAACTCCACCGGGCCCACGTGGCGAGGTATGACAGGCTCTGGTCTTGCATGCCGTATCTTCGGCCTATGTTGACTATTACGAATGAGACTATACGGTACGGGCTGGACGAGGACGGGGCTGGCTGCCATGACCTCTTGGGTACGCGCTGTGATCCCTACGTTCACAAACTGCTGAACAATGAGGAGTTCGACTTCACCTGTCATTCCAATCTGGTGCGAGCTGTCCTGCCCTATCACCTGACCGAGAACGACGTGCATGACGTCCTGAACATTTTCCAGGTGACTGGCCTAACAAAAGACGACAAGTACTTTGTTAAACCCAGTCCGGCCCAAAAAGGGGACTTCTTTGAGTTCTTTGCCGAAATTGACCTGCTTTGCGCACTCTCTACATGCCCGGGGGGAGACCTTTCCATCCCAACATGGGGCCCTGACGCTGGGGACCCTGCTCCGACATGCAGACCCCTGGGTATAGAAGTGTACCAACCGGCGCCTGAGTTATTGAAAGGGTGGGAATCACCTTCGCCGTCCGACTATCGTGGCGCCCACGGAGTTACCATACCCCAGAGTGGTATGGTATAGGCAGTTTCCAGCGCAGAGGCAAGAATTGAGCCTATACTCGGCGCAATCGTGGCGATGCTGCAGCGATAGCCAGAACAATCAAAGCTAGAGAGCCACCATTGATAACCAGGGCTGTCGGCGCGTTAATAACCTGAGCGAGAGCGCCTACCTGTACGTGTCCCAGAGGACCAATACCCAAACCCAACACCCAGATACCTACGGCTCTGCCCCTCTCCTCTTCACTTACGTTGAGCTGAAGAGTGGTCTGCTGAAGTGTGTCGAAGGCGCCCATGACAATGCCGGTCAGCGTAATCGCAGCGAGACCGAGCAAGAACGACGGAGAGATAGCAAATCCCACCAGGCCTATCCCAAAGACGGCACTAGCCGTTAAGAGAAGCTTCCCCTTGTAGGAGATGTTGCCCAAGGCAACCAAGCCTAGCAATCCCACCAGTGAGCCAAAGGCCTGTAATCCCATCATTAATCCTAG
The DNA here is from genome assembly GCA_965197965.1 of Dehalococcoidia bacterium. Classification (GTDB taxonomy): domain Bacteria; phylum Chloroflexota; class Dehalococcoidia; order Lucifugimonadales; family QGNO01; genus DAOUJH01. The sequence goes on along the minus strand of OZ240235.1, from coordinate 2,452,523 downwards.
TCCCGTTGCACCTACGTCAAACACATCCACGGCAAACACGGGCAGAACGGCGAAATGAGAAAAGGCGAGAATTTCAGTTATAAAGACCAAGCCAAAAAGCATTGCTACAGTGCGGTTCTGCTTGATGAGACGGAACCCTCCAAGGAAGTTGGTCAACATACCGCCAATAGCATACGTCGAGCCGGTCCGGAGCGACAAAAACAAGACAAGAGCTAAGAAATATCCAGCCCCCATAGCGTAGAAGGCGCCGTCTGCGCCCAACCAAGCAATGAGACCGCCGCCAAACACGGAACCTGGAATACCCATGCCCCAAAAGGCGAGGTTGTTCAACGCTATTCCGTTCATGGCCCTGGCTGGTCCAACAATGTCGTAAATATAAGGGTGGCGGACAGTGAAGAGAAATGCCTGGACGGTGCCGAAACTCATTCCCAAGGCAATAGTCAGAGGAACGTTGATGATACCCGTAGCCACCAAGAGCGCGGATAAGAGGCTTAGAACAACTTGCGTGGTGACCAGAACCTGCAAGACCCTTCGGCGGTCTATTCGATCAGTGATGGCGCCTGCCACGGGGCCAAGACTAAAGGGTATGAATCTCAGGGCAGTGGCGATGCCTACGATGAACGGAGAGTTGGAGAGTTCAAGCACCAACCAACCGAAGAGCACGTTCTGTATCCAAAAACCGTGGGCTGTCCCCAGAGTGCCAAACCAGAGGATACGATAGTCGCTGGACTGGAACGAAACGAAAGCAATACTGGGACGCCAGCTTTGGGTTTTCTCAGGCATACTTGCGACGTCTTCCTGCTCCCCCGGACCATATCATTCCATGGATACTCTTCTTTGGCTTTGCAGAGTCTATGACACCACTGCCCCAATGTCTATGTGGATACATTCTGACTCTGGGGCACGGGCTGCTTGGCCAAGAGCGCCAGCACACCTGCCAGGACATAGCAAGCCGTGAATACCTGCAAAGCAAGGGTGTAGTCACCCTTCAAGTCGAATAACAATCCGGCTAGTAGAGGGCCCACTGCATGGGAGACGAGATTGAAAGGCAAGACAATGCCATTGATGCTGCCCAGGAACTTCCGTCCATAGTAGTTGGCCCAAACAAGCGTAGTCATCATGACGTAAGCGCCACGGAACAGACCGTACACCACGGCGAAGGCGTACAACAAAGCTGCGTTGGCACTCCATAGCAGAAGCAACACTCCTGCAGCGCTACCAAGCATGATTACAGCGACCACGTACCGTATGGGAACCAGGTCTGAGAGAATTCCAAACCCAACCCGTGAAACTCCAGATAATATCGCCCAGACGCTCAAGACCGTTGCCGCCTGCGCCGCCGAAAAGCCCCTGTCGGTAATATGCGGTATCTGATGAGCCAGGACCCCCGAAATGGCAAGGCCCCCCGCGTTGAACATGAGAAGCAAAAGCCAGAAGGTTGGTGTTCGGACTGCTTGAGATCTGGTCCACTCCGGCTCGGATGACTCAGGTTCCTGGGCTGCCGCTTGACCTGGTGCTTGGTCATCATCTTCAGAGAACCCGTCAGGCTTCAACCCATAGTCCTCCGGTTGCCTGCGCATCAGCAAAGAAACGGGGGCAACTAACACTGTGGTTATGATGCCTAACACCACCCAGGCATTACGCCAACCAATGGAATCGATCATGAACTCCACTAAAGGCACCAGCGAGGCCACACTTACCACCACACCCAAATCCGCGATACCTAACACTCTTCCACGTTTTTGGACAAACCATTTGGAAACCGCGGTGCTAGTGACCAAGTTGCCAATACCAATGAAGCAGATGGAGCCAATAAAGCCATACAATAGGTAGAACTGCCAGAGTTCCGTAATCAGTGCTAACCCCGCCGTGGCCAGACCTGCAGTGACAGCCCCCCAAAAAACGAATGGGCGTGCGCCCCAGGCATCCACCTTTGCGCCGATGAAAGGGGCAAGAAGAACAGGGGCAACGAAGCGTAGTGACAGCGCACCCGACATAGCGCCCCGGGACCATCCCAAGCTCTCGCTCATGGGCTTGAAGAAGAAGCCGATGACGACCAAGCCCACGGCGCCGAACATTCCATTGCCCAGAAAAGCCCCGGCTACTACGCCCCACCCAGGGTATATGCCTGACCTTCTACGCGCTCCGTTGCGCGGATCGCGGTTACCCAACACTTGCATCTCTTTCGAACATTAGAATCGGTATGCTAGCTCTGAAGTCAGCCCTGCGTACAACTTAGGGCATAATCCGCAACCGCCAATCCACCTCACCTTTTGTCTCCTTGTCTGGCTTCGAAAGGCCCCCAGACCACAGGAGAGCCTTCCTTCACCATCAACTGACCTTTGGCGTAAACCCTGTCAACATTCAAATCGGGTTCCAGAACAACCAAGTCGGCATCGGCTCCAGGAGCGATGCGACCCTTTCGACGTAGATTCAGGATATGAGCTGGACTGGAGGTAACGGTTTCCAGGGCCGCGGTCAGGGGAACATTCTCTTCGTTAACCAGGGCCTGCACCGTTTCCAGAAGGCTACTTATGGGAGCCACGGACACGTCCACAATATTGCCCGCGTCGTCACGGCGCACGGAATTGCCGTTGCCATCAGAGCTCATAGTTATCTGGGCGGCCGATACACCTGCATCAAGCAGTGACTTGACGGCGCTGCTAGCAGGTGCACGCTCGGCAGGCCGGGCGGCAGAAGTAGCGGTGACATCCACACGCCCCCCGGCTTTGGCGTAGGCCTTGGCTTGTTCCAGATTACGCCTAGAAGAACCCACGTGAGTGGGGACCATTTGCGTAATGGGTATATCGGAATGTTCAACGGCGTCGAACAGGGGCTGTAAGCCTGATTTGCCACGACCCACGTGAACATGGAGCACCCCTGCCTTGTTGCCTATGACACCACCCATTCGCGCCAGCGCTGCAAGACGATAAATGTCCTCTACAGAAGGTTGGGAACACAGGGGATCAGATATCGCCAGCTTGACGCCAACCACTTTGTCTATAAAAGCGATGTCGTTGGTCACGGAACCCGTTATAGTGGGTGAAGGCAAGACGAAGCCCCCTACGTACATATAGGCGCTGATGCCCTCCTCCTCCAAGGCCAGGGCCCTGGCCAGTACGTTGGGGGCGTGTTTAGTGGTGCAGTCGTAACCGAGTACTCCCACTACCGTCGTCACGCCGGAAGGTGTGATCTGCGATAGCTGGATATCCGCGTTTCGGGAGATGGGACCTCCTGCTCCACCACCGCCGGCAATGTGTACGTGGTTATCTATGAATCCAGGGACTACGATTTTGCCCGCGATGTTGACAACCTCCACATCACTCCAGCCAGATGGCATGGAAATGTGCGGTTCAATCCTCACTATCCTGTCGTTAGCAAAGAGCAAGTCTTGAACGCCCATGTCCTCTGGGGTGTAGATATGGCCACCTTGTAACAGCAACATTTGATCCTCCCGGTAGAGCAGGTGAAGCAAGCCACCATGAATGGCTCGCATAGACTCGTTTCTTTAAATGTGGTGAATTCTTATTCCCAGATACCAAGTCGCTTCTGGTATTCCGGGTCAATCCTTGAAACAATCTTCAGCTTGAGTAATTCCTCATCAGGCACAGTGGCGCCGTCGGAGGCCGGCACGGGCGCATCACTGATCAAGCCTTCCTTTTGTAGTTCTTCAAATTCATCCGGTTCCATACCTAACAAGCCTACAAGGTACTTGTGATTGTCTTCGCCCATTTTAGGAGCAGGTTTTCGAACCTTCACATCATGGTTACTGAGCTTCCAAGGACGCCCAATTATCGTCCGAGAGCCCATCTTGCGATCCTGGGGATATGCCACGCGTTCCAAGAAACCCCGATCACGGTAGTGAGGGTCAACGTGCATGTCCAACGCGTCCACCACAGGCCCCGCCGGGATTCCAACCTGCTGCAGTTCCTCCATTAACTGGTATCGGTCACGGCCTGCCGTCCATTCTGAGATAACCTTGTCTAGTTCGTCGTGGGCTTTCATGCGTGCGGCGTTGTTGGCAAACCTGGGGTCCTTGGCAAGTTCCGGTTTGCCCATAAGAGAGCACAGCGCCTGCCATTCAGCATCCGTACCTACCGAAATAGCTATCCAGCGATCTTCACCCTGGGCAGGATAGACTCCTTGTGGCGCCCTGTATCGGTGTCGGTTGCCTATACGCTCGCCCGGGTTGCCGTTGGCCATATAGTCAAGCAGGTACTCAGAAATGTTCATGACACCTGCTTGGTACATGGCCACGTCAATCCACTGTCCCTTGCCAGTGCGCTGCCGACGACGTAAGGCGGCGGAAACTGCGAACAAGGCCGTCCAGCACGCTACGAAATCTACGTAAGAGATTCCAGCCCTGGCAGGATTCCCATCAACGTAACCTGTAAGGTTGCACAGGCCATGAGTGGGTTCCATAGCTGAAGCTACCCCGGGATATGTGGAGTATGGCCCGTCACCGTGGCCGTAGCCCGTATTGGACACCATGATGATGTCAGGGCGTATCTTGCATAGGTTGGGGTAGTCTAGCTCCCACCGCCGCATCACGCGTGGCGTAAAATTCTCGAAGACGACGTCTGAGATTTTCACTAGCTGTCGGAAAATATCGCGACACTTTTCGTTGCTCATATCCAGGGTAAGGGAGTTTTTGCTTCTGTTGAGCAGATTGTAAATGCCTCCACGGTTCCACCAGTCATCACCGGGGTCGCCTTCAGCGTACAGTCCACCCTGTCCACCGCGACGAACTCCTTCAATGTGCGCTGGGCCCTCTATTTTCACCACCTCGGCGCCGTGGTCTGCCATGATGCCAGCGGCGTATGGAAGTGCAAAAATATACGTGGAGTCCAGGATTCTAATGCCTTCAAACGGAAGTGCTACCTGATGTGGTTGCATGATGGCGCTCCTCTGCTAGACAACGCCCTGCTGCCTCAGGGCCTGAATGTCCTCATTGCTGAGACCTAGTTCCTCTCCATAAACCGCTTCGTTGTGCTGGCCCAGGAGAGGTGCGGGGTGTGCGGACTCATAAGGCGTATCGCTGTAATTGAATAACACCGCAGGCACTTTAATCCGACCCATAACTGGATGCTCTACTTCACGGTAGAATTCTCTGCTTTCCAGGTGGGGACACTCAACCAGCTCTGGCACGGTCTGAACAAAACCGGCCAAGAGCCGTCTTCTGGCGGCTTCGTGAAAGTAGTCCCATCGGCTCCAATTCTCAAGCGCGTCCACCGCGACGGTGTCCAGCTCCTCGCCATTTTCCATGCGGCTGCTCGGTGAGGCGAATCTAGCGTCACGCAACTCCGGTTTTTCAAAGAAGTCGGCTACATCATCCATGGTGGCCCTACCACCGCCAGCTGTCAGTGAAACCCACCCGTCCTTACAGGGCATAAGGTCCGTGAACATGCGGCCCTTTGGCAAGCGACGGCCGGGTACGCCACCTCTGAAGGCATACGGTGGCTGAGTCTCAACTAGTGTTGAAGAAACAACTTCGGTAATGGAAACGTCCACGTGCTGTCCTTCTCCAGTCATAGATTGCGAGAACAGCGCAAAAGATGTCGTGACAGCCCCCACCAAGCCGGCTTCATACTGTGCCTGGCTGCCCCCGTGCTTCAGAGGCTCCCGGTCTGTGTAACCGCTAATGGACATAATTCCGGACATGGCGTACTGGATCAACTCTTCACCTTGGAAATGGCTATAAGGCCCCGTCTGGCCAAAGGGTGTTATGGACGTTAGGATGACTCCGGGATTTATCTGGGCAAGTTCATCATAGCCAAGGCCAAGAGTGGAAAGATGCCCTGGCTTGAAGCTCTCTACTATAACGTCGGCATGCTTTACTAGATCGCGGTAAAGTTGCCTCCCTTGCCCCTGCCCCAGCTCTAGAGTAATCCCCCGTTTGTTCAAGTTTGCTGCGAAGAACTGAAGACTCTTTTCTGGATGGGGATCGTTTTGAAAGAAGGGGCCCGTTCTACGCAGAGGGTCGCCATCTGGAGGTTCTACCTTGATCACATCTGCCCCGTAATCAGCCAAATATCTACCGCACATTCCTCCCGCAATTCCATAGCTGATGTCCAAGACTCTGACACCTTCTAAGACGCCAGACATGGTCTGCTCCTTCCTGTGAGCGCTTGCAAAACCAGGGATGGAAAGGCAAGCGCCAATTTGAGATCACTTCACGTTTTGTATTAGTACCAGTCTCGATAGAATGTCTCGTACGGGACGTACGGAGGACGGACAGGATGAGGGACGGGTAGCTGCACGGGTCCGTCTTCCTTGGAGGGCAAATAGACGGTAGACGTACCCACTACTTGGGCCTCACCTAGCTGGTTCACACCCTGAAACTTGATGCCTACAGCGTGATATTGGCGCTTGCCTGGCGCGGCTCCGGGCGTTGCATCGCCTTCCTGGACTTCTTTGAATTTCTTGACAACCTCACCGGTATAGATGCCGACATCTCCGTAGAACACAGGCTTCCTTAGCGGAACGACCATGCGCCGTATGAAACCATCGTCGCCCATCCAGTTGCTCATGAGCTGCTGGCACATCTCAGTCCGCTGTACTCCATAGTCAAAGGGCGCGGGCTGGCCTATGTAGGCGGCCAGCAACGCGTCTTCATGCTCTGCATTGGGAGTCCACGGCCAATTGGTCGCGGGATTGGTGTAACTCCCGTAGGAAGGTCTATACCGCACCCAATCGTAGGCGCGTTCAAAGGCCAGGTCGTCCCCGCCTCCACCGTCCGTAGAAGCCGCGGTCCAGGACAAGGCGTGGTAGCTTATCTGATCCTGTAGAGTCCAAGGAACAATGACCACAGGTCCAACTTTTTCTCCTACTTCCACGTCTTCCCAATGCAGAGCCTTCGCCCCTCTGCGTTCTTGCCTACCCATCTGACTCAGGACTTCTTCAATTTGCTCCTTGTCATACTGATGACTCTTCCGTTCGTAGAGCATGCGCTCTCCCAAACGTTCCACAGACATGGCCCTAGCACTGCCCATGGATTTCATTGGCACCATAATCTGAGTGGCGTAGCATTTACCAATCAGGTCTCCGTGAAAGTCACGGTAATGGTTTTCCGAGATCATAAAGACCAGTTGACCACGAGAGCCAGACTTTTCGAATATCTCCTTGGTTACTTTGGAGGACGTGAATTTAGACCCTACCCTTACGACATCGAAGAACTCCCAGGCCGCGCCGGAGTAGTAGTTGGCAAGTGGATACCCGCCAGGACGCTTGGCCCCATGAACCGAAGGATAACGCACCAGTGCTAGAATGGGGCCCGGCGCTATCTGGCAACCGTACTTGGTCTGCTTCCCGTACTCAGGATCAGTGAAAAGAGGATTATTGTCCCCTATGGACTGGCTAAAGGTAGTGAGCACTCTTGCGTCAAATCTCTGGGCGTATTCGTAGGGTGGTCCCGATTGCTGGTATGGAGATGGAGACCATGGGGGCAAATGCTCCTCTGACTCCTGATCGAGTTGTTCCCTGGATCTGGCCATAAACTCTGCTACGGCCTCTTCAAAGGTCTGAGATCTCGTAGAGCTCATCTTATCCTCCTTGCTTTATGCTTCCCCATGATAATTACACACCTCCAAGGCAGTAGCAGCCAACACCTTGGAGCAGTCAACCATCTCGCTAATAACGCTATATCCGTCGTCCACGTTGTCTTCAAACTTGCCGGCGCGTGGCCCGTATATGAGGCAGGGAATTCCGGCATTCCATAAATGGCAAGTATCGTTGGCAGAGTAGGAGTTTGGTAGTACTGAGCCTATGAGATTCGGAGGACGCCCCGTGATCTTCTCATGGTTTCTGGCTACCGCCTGAACAATATACTCGTCCGTGGGAACGTCCAACGGATCCATAACCAAACGGCGCCGACCTTTGAAGAAGTCCGGAGTATCCGGCGGCGGTATCTCGATTTCGTATCGTAAGCTTGGATCTTCTTTGGTCAGCGGGTCTAATACGCGGCGAATGTCGGCGACTATGCTATCTATGGTCTGTCCGGGAACAAAGTGCACGTCCACGATAATGGTACAGATGTCAGGAATGTACGGGGGTTCTATGAGAACGTAGTTCTTTCCCCGCCCGCCGACGATGCTTCCCAAGTTTAGTTGGGGCATAGCAGGCAAGTCCTCTCGAGGTGTATAGGTGAACTCGACCCTTTGGAGGGCTTCGGTAATTTTAGTCATTTTGTGGATGGCGTTGACGGTTTTATCCAATTCTCTAATGTGCCCGGTGACTCCGTAGGTGTGAATGGCCATATGGACAATCCCTGCATGCACGGTAACTACATTGCCCACACCGAATGGCTCTGCAACAACAGCTACGTCCGGCCGCGGTCCATGTTGGGCAACATAGTAGGTCCCTTCCCCCCCTTGCGTCTCTCCCGCAACGCAAGCGACGATCAGATCTCCTTGGAGCCTTGTTCCAGACCTGCGAATGGCCTCGGCTGCTTCGATAACACTAGCCAGACCGCCCTTCATATTCTCCACGCCGTGCCCGTAGAGACGGTCCCCCTCCACTGTAGGTGTCCACGGTTCACGCTTCCACCCCAAGGTCAGCGAGTTGATGTCAATGTGTCCATTTAGCATCAGGCTCATACCACCGCCTGTGCCTTTGATAGTCGCAATGGTCTGAAAGCGCCCCGGCTCTATTTCCTGTAATTCCACCAGGTAGTCTCTGCTGCGAAACCAGTCTGCCAGGAACATAGCCACAGGGGTTTCTTCCATCTTGAAACTGGGGATTTTGATCAATTCGCTGGCCAGGTCCACCAGCTCTTGTCTGTCGACTTGATCTAGTACGGTCTGGAGGTCTTTATTGATGAGCATAGCGACCTCCATTCACTGTGAGCTACCTGAAAGATGCCCCGATTCTAGGCAAAATGATAGTCCCTGTCTATACTCCCCCACTCCATAGCATGGGCGAACCATTGAAACGACTATGCACCTTCTCAATATACGATGATGGTTCAATGGAAGGAAGTTGCATTGACGATAGTAAGCCAAGATGCAAGTATTAGCTGAACCGTTGATCGAAACCAAGGAGGGGAATATGGCAGATGAAGTATTGTTTGAGACGGATGGGCATGTGGCCATCATAACGTTGAACCGGCCCCAGGTACACAACGCAGTGAACCCGGAAATGGCTTCCGCTCTGAGGGCGGCCTACCAACAGTTCCGGGATGACCGGAATTTACGGGTTGCAGTACTTACAGGCGCGGGGGAGAAAGCATTCACCGCCGGCGCGGATCTCAAGGTAATGGCTTCAAATGCGAATATTGATCCTGCAGAGAACTACTGGTGGCCCCCTGTTGACAGTGGATATGTTGAAGTGTGGAAGCCAGTAATCGCTGCCGTTAATGGGTATTGCTATGCGGAGGGATTGAACATACTATCCTCCATCACTGACATTCGCATTGCGTCTGATACCGCTACCTTCTGCTACGCTGAAATTCTACGAGGATTCAGCGGCACGGGTTACGCCATAGAAAATCTAGTACGTCAAGTCCCCTATGCTATAGCTATGGACTGGTTACTTTCAGGCAAGGTATTCAATGCCGAAGAGGCGCACCGCTACGGGCTTGTCAACGAAGTAGTGCCTCTGTCTCAGGTGAAGGACAGAGCTATTGAGAAAGCTCAGGAGATATCAAGTCTGGCTCCGATAGCGGTACGGGCGATAAAGGAGGTTGTGGTAAGAGGGCTCTCCATGGATCTTCCCAATGCAATCCGGTTCGCAAATACGGTTGGCATTATGACTAGATTTACAGAGGATGCGAAGGAAGGTCCGCGGGCATTTGTTGAGAAGAGAGAGCCGGTGTACAAAGGACGTTAGTAGACAAATCAAGCAATGAGGTTAACAAGAGCTTTGCTCAACATAACCCAGGGTTGACTCGACAAAATGAGGGGAATATGTTGTGACTGCTGGTACAAGAGGCCAAGTTCTAGGCTATGGCCTCATCCTGTCTTAAGTGTAGTGTGAGGACACCATTGAAAAAGGAGCGACCTTTGCAAGTGAACTGGCAAATAGGTGTGGAGACTCATACCTTCTCCATCGTCGGCAGATGTAAGCGGACCGGTATGCTGGGCATGGCGGGGACTACTTCGGACATCGCAATAGGGTCTCGCTGCCCGCATGTCAAACCGTTGGTAGGCGCCGTTACTACCCAGGCTTCTACCGATCCACGTTTGGGAGACTTTGCGTTACGTTTGATGGTAACGGGTTACTCCGCGCCCGCCGCTCTAGACGAGCTCTCTCGGTCGGATCCTCATATTGAGAGGCGCCAGCTAGGTCTGGTGGATGCCGATGGCCGCGTAGCTGCTCGCACGGGGGATTTAAATCAGTCATGGGCCGGACACCACATAGGCGATGGATACGTGGCCCTGGGGAATAGCCTGGTAGGAGAGCAGGTGGTAGCAGCCATGGCCGCAGCCTTTGAGAAACATGAGGCGAATGACCTGGAAGACCGTCTTTTGCTAGCTGTAGAGTCAGGGCTAGCCGTAGGAGGCGAGAAAGCGGACATGACACCCTGGCACTCGGCTGCGGTTCTGGTCTATGGCAACGATCCATTCCCACGGGTAGACCTACGAGTAGACGAGCACCCAGATGCAGTGGCAGAGCTCCGTCGAGTGTTGGACATTTACCGGCAACGATTGGACTTCTTCATTCTCCGGGCCAGGGATCCAGGCGCTGCCCAACGGGCCGCAGAGAGCTCCCAACCGAGTTAGCAAAGCCAAACTGAATTACACAACGAATCTCGCCGTGCATTGCGGAGTAGCGGGAGGTTGCTATGGACGTTCTTCTTACCAATGCCACTGTCATTCCCGGAGAGCCAATAGGCTAGGTTATTCGCGACGGCGCCGTAGCCATTCAGGACGATAAGATTGCTGCCGTGGGCAACACGTCCACCCTGCAAGCTCGCTTTCCTGACCTGAAGCGTGTTGCCATCCCCAACCGCGTTGTTATGCCTGGGCTAATAAACGCCCATACACACACAGTGCTTAATGTCCTGCGAGGCACGATAGAGAACGGAGAGGGCGATAGGGTCTATGGCTATATGGTGCCTATCACCTTTGCAATGTCTGATGAGGACCGGCAGGCATTGGCAGCTCTAGGGTGCCTGGAAGCCATTCGGTCAGGCACGACGACTATAGTGGACCCGCTACGCTTTGTTCCCTCCTACGCTCAGGCTATGGTTGAAACCGGCCTTCGAGTGTATCTTGCAGAGTCCGCAGCAGATGCCGTAACGACGGAAATCCGCACCAAAGGCTATCGATACGAGCGCTCTTGGGGCGAAGCTTTCCTTCAACGCACCATGGAGCTGATTGACACTCATCACAACACGCACAACGGGCGCGTTCAGTGTATGGTGGCTGCTCATGCCACGGATAATTGCTCGTCATGGATTCTAGACGAACTGCGAGACATCGCCGAAAACCGTAAGTTGCTGCGCACGATCCATCTGGCCCAATCCCGCCAAGAGTTTGAACAAGTACAAAGTATGACTCAGGGCCGGACCCCGGCGGAGTATCTCCTTGACCATGGCTGGCTAGGGCGTGACGTCCTTGCCGCTCACTGCACTCACTGTACGCCTTCGGACATTGGGCTTCTGGCTAAAACGGACACTTCCATGGCCCACTGTCCGGCATCCAGCTCCCGTAGAGGGTTCCATGGTCTCGCGGACATGCCCGGCCTGGTGGATGCGGGAGTCAACGTTACCCTGGGCACGGACAATATGTCTGAGGATATGTTCGATGCGATGCGTATAGGCATCATTGTTAACCGGGGGCTGCGTAGGGACAGCACGCGTCCAACATCCCCTGAAATGCTCGCTTGGGCTACCCGAAACGCGGCCCATGCCCTGCAACGAGAAGACCTGGGAACTCTGGAGCCGGGGAAGAAGGCCGACATTACCGTCGTTCGGACGGACAGGGCACACCTTACCCCCCTACTCGATGTTATTTCCAACCTCGTCCACTACGGCCAGGCGTCGGATGTGGAGTCGGTCATGGTTGACGGAGAATGGATCATGAAGGACGGGAAGGTTTTGACCATGGATGAGGCGGCGGTGTCTAAAGCCGCTCAAGAAGCTGCCTTACACGGATGGCGCAATCTGCACCAAGAGTGGCCCGATATTGGAATGGTGCCAGAGTTTCAAGATTTGCTGATCTGACCACCGAGACGCGAAGCTTTAACTACCAAGCCCCAGCAATCTCTCCGGGTTGGACTTGACCAACTTTCGGATATCGTCCGCAGGAATGCCTAGGTCAAGAAGAGATGCAATGAACTCGCGCAGTCCTTCGACTGGGTCCGGCAACGTATATACACCAAGATCAGTAGCTATTATGCAATGATCAACTCCTATATCTTGGATCTCTTCGGCAGCCCCCCTGATGCCGCCGCCAACCTCTTCTGCTAATCCCTCATCCATAGCTGCATATTCAAGTTCAGCGTAGTAGTGGGTCTTGGGAATAGGTGTGGTATGGGTATATGCCGCCAGAGTGTATTCGATAAACGCCCCCTTTCCAGCCATGTATTTGAGCTGGTCCAGTGAAGCGGCTTTGGTGGCGCCGGTAGCAACAAGCACGTCCTTGATCCCGTATTCCCCGGCAAGATCAACCAGCCTTACAGCCTCTTCTCCGGAGACGTGGCCGGTGTTCAGGAAGATATGCGGATTGGCCGCAATGAGACTCAGAATCTCGTCTAGCTCAGGGCCTACGGGTCCCTCGGTCGGTATGCTAATGGCGCGCTCCACCTCTTCTCTCTTGAATTCGGGATAGAGCTCGCTCAGCGGCGAAAATTTGCCGTCTACCACCCTACCCTCCCGGGAAGCCTGAAAGTAGGTGGAGTGGGTTCCAAAGCTGATGAATTTGGCGCCATCGCCATATCTTATAGCGGTCTTGACGGCACGGGGGTTTAGACCGCCGTACGCGGTATTGAGGATCAAGCCGCCGTAGACCTTATAATCAGGAACGGCTCTATTTACTATCCAAGCGACTCCGTTGGTCATCTGGAAAACGTCCATGAGCACTATAGTCCGCATGCCAGCATCCCGCGCCTGAATGGCAGCCTGAATCGGGTCTATTCTTCTTGGGCTGCTGGGTAGGTGCGGCGTGGCGTGGACATGAACGTCTATGGCGCCTTGGAGAAGCTCCTCAGACAATTCAAAGGATCGACCTTCAGGTAGTATCATGAACCTCTCCTTTACAACTACAACACTTACGATACGTAGAATCCATGCCTTAGTGGGTCGCCAGGGTCAGTAATAATTTGGTTGACCCCGGTGATATGTGCGCTTCCCGTGATCTCGGGTACAACGGCTTCGATTGATCCAACCTTTACCTTCTCCACAAGTCGTCCACGAAACAAGCTTCCGGTTGCCGCGCTTTCGTGGGCGTATTCCTTGTTGAGGTCTAGTACGCCGTTTGCATGCAATACAGCCATCCTAGCGCTGCTGCCAGTACCGCATGGAGAGCGATCGAAGCCCAGCTCCGTGGACATGTTGAAGTTCTTGCCGTCCGCTTCCGGGTTCGTCGGCGGACCAGTAAACAACAGTTGTGGTAAATCTCCGGCGGGCCCTAAGATGGGATGTTCCGCCACTATGGCCGAGTTCACTGCTTTGAGTATTGACCTGCTGGCGTGGCTCAGTCGGTCTAAGTTGCTTAGATCCAGGGAGATGTTAACTTGGTCAGCATCGACAATAACGTACCACAGCCCTCCATACGCTATATCCACGTTGAGATTCCCAAAGGGCTCAACACACACTTCCAGATCTCTTTTGTACACAAAAGCGGGTTGGTTGCGGAACGTTACGCTCAGCACTTTGCCATTGACTACATGGGCGCGAGTCCGCATGATGCCGGCGGGGGTCTCGACGATCACCACAGTCTCGGGTTCATCAGCCTTGATGATTCCTGCTTCTAGAACAGTAGTAACGGCCCCTATTAGGGCGTGGCCGCACATGTCCAGATAACCCAAGGCGCACATGATGATGACGCCAAAGTCAGCTTCGTTTGAGGTGGCGGGGCATAACACCAGAGCGTGCATAGCCTGATGAGCCCTTGGTTCGCCCGTGAGCGTGCTCCTCAGGTGGTCCAGGCTATCGGCAAAAAATCTGGTCTTCTCCCTTGCGCTGTCTCCGGAGATCTCTGGGATTCCGCTTACAACCAGCCTTGTAGGCTCGCCGCCGGTATGAGAGTCAATGCACACAATGGCGTCTCTAAGCCATTCCTGGGGAAGTCTTGGTGCGCTTATTTGAGACCCTTTTTGCGCAACCGCCATGACCATATCTCCTTTGCCCTTCCTAGGCACCACTTTGAGTCTAGAGTTAGGGACTGAATTGGAATCCCTGCTCGCCCATACCATTATCAAACTCTGGAGGCTCTATATGAGTCTCGTAAATCTCTATTCCAATGGGTTTTACGTCCTGCTCCTCAGCGGACCAATGTGCCGAGCCGGAGCCGCTGGGGCATAACGACACCGCCATAAGGACATCCATCTCCGCATAGAATTCCACGTAGTCTCCTTTTTGGGCGTCGCTGGGGTCTACTGGTCGCAGTCCCGTGTCCAGTTCAAAATGAGTCTTCTGAAATAGGTTGATGTTGCTGTGAAGATCGTATTGCCCAAGGCCGAAAGGTTCTACTCCGCGAAGGAGGTTTGCCCAACAATTGAACTTGGTGACATTTGGATGATTCTTGTCCTTGAGGGCCCAGTACCAGAAGGATGGGTTGCAGTGTGAGCCGATACAATAGTGATGATCAGCGCCGGGATGAGTAGGCTCAGTCTCCACAGTATTTTCAATTATGGTCATGAGGGGTCGGAACATGGGCATGTTGCTCCAGAGACGGCTGAAGGTAGTCAAGAATATGCCCTCTCTATTCAAGGTATAGTCTGACCAAAACTGTTCTTTGTAGTTGTTGGCGTTCCAAATGCATAGATCTACAATCTGAGGCCCTTCCACGCATACAATACGAGCTGTTTCCCCCCTTTTCACCACAAATCCCCTTCCTCTCACTTCAAGCGGGACTATGAACTCATCCTTCTTGCGGAAGCTGGGACGGGATCTGTATAGATTTTGGTAAAATTCGTAATGGAACGGGGGTTGTGGATGAAAATTCGGCCTCTTTGAGGGTATCTTCATCAGTTTATCTCTCCTAAGAAATCGCCCATAATGGACGAAGAAGCCAGCTAACTCAACTTCCGCGAGGCCCGGTGGGCAATCATAGAACGAAATCGATGTCGTTGCAAATTGCAGAATATACTGACATTCAGCATCCGGATGAGGCATGGGACCTTGCTCTTGGGAAAATCAGAGGAGCGTCAAGTATTAGTGGGAGGATATTATGACCAGATTTTCTAGGTCTTCCACACCTGTAGCGCCAAACCTGGCCGGTAAAGCGCTCACTGTGAATGGCCCGGTGCCTCCCAAACAGCTGGGCATTTCACTGATGCACGAACACCTCTTCTCCGACCTGTGGAAAGAAGTCAGGCTTGATAGCATCACCTCTGCCGAAGACTTGGCTCTTGTGGATCAGAAGCTTGGTCTGGGGAACCTACAATTCGCCAGAGATGGCAGGCCCATCCGTGACAATTACATCCTAGACGACGAAGCATTGATCACAGAGGAGGTGATGGAGTTCCGGAAGTTGAGAGGCCGCACCATAGTTGAGGTGAGCAACATCGGCCTAGGGCGGAACCCACTTGCATTGCAACGGGTTGCCAATGCGACCGGCCTAAACATAGTGATGGGAGCGGGATGGTATCAAAAAGCATTCCACCCGCCTGACATGGACAAACGTACCGTTGAAGACCTCACGGAAGAGATCGTTCGGGACGTTACTGTAGGGGTAGGCGATACCGGCATTCGAGCCGGTATCATTGGAGAGATTGGCGTAAACGGGAACCCTATCACGAGTAACGAGGAGAAGAGCATCCGAGCCACGGCGCGGGCCAGTAGAATCACCGGGGCAGCCATCTCCTTTCATCACGGCGGGACAGGTAGGGAACGGTTCAGAGTGGCTGACATGGTGGCAGAGGAGGGAGCGGACCTTAAGCGGACCATCTTTGGCCATAGCAACTCCTACTGCGGAGACCTCGGATTCTTGCTGGAGCTATTGCATTTGGGTGTCTATCTCCAATTTGACACCCTCGGAATAGTAGGAGCTCCGGTCGCTCGGTTCCCAGCCTTTCCAGGACCCGAACATAACAGTAGCTACAAGGCAGCCGAAGACGTGCTAGTTGGCGAAGCCATCCCTAAGCTTATCGATGCAGGGTTCGAAGATCAGATTCTGATTTCCCAAGACGTTTGCTTGAAAGTCCAGCTTAAGCACTATGGGGGCACGGGGTATACATTCATTCTGGATAAGTTCATTCCATTCTTGCGTACCCGGGGCTTGACCGAAGAGCACATAGACAAGCTGATCATCAAGAACCCTCAGCGCGTGCTAACCTTTGCTGATCCCAGGCAGCAAGTTGGCCGCTAAATCACGGATATGTGCGTCTACCTGGAAGCTCCGTCCCTGGCATGCCATTTGGACACGAAGAGTATGAGCACCGCCACCAACTGTACCAAGTCGTCGATGTCCACCCACTCGTCGGCGGCGTAAAAATTTCCACCATTGGAACCAATCCCGACCGCCGCAATGTCGTGCATGCGATTTGGGAACCTGGTGTCGCTCGCTAGTGAATTGGTGTACGGGTCGGGTTGCACACCTGTAATTTCACCGACAGCCTCCCGCATAATCACGCACTCAGGGTCTTCCCAAGATGTAACAGCGGGATTAGCACTAACCGTTGGGCCCAGGATCTGACACTCAAATCTCGGTGCGGACCTCTCTAGCTCGGCAGCGATAGCCGCTAGAACGCGTGGGACTGTCAGCGGATCCTCGAACAACACCCTGAGTTCGGCATGGCACCGGTCCGGCACCAGACCGGCACTATCCCCTGCAACCAGTTTACCCAAGTTGATCTCACATTGGGAAAGCTCACCCCGGTGAAGACCGTGCACGATTGCCAAGCAAGCTTTCAGAGCATCGCCACCGTCGCTAAAGCGGGCGCTCTCCATCACACCTTCCTTGGGACTCCCCCGCCAGCCCTTGATCTCCAGTGTGACATCCACTACACCCCTGCTGGCATTCTCAAGCACCCGCATTCCATAACCGGTCTCAGGGGGATGAATATATACGCAAGCACTCGAGTCTTTCAATTTCGCCATGACCGGCAGCGTCCCCCTAGCTCCTCCACCTTTTCCGGCCATGCTGATTACCAGCGGCGCTTCACCAATTGCCTGGTAAAGAGCCGCTGCTGCTACCAACATGGCCGCTAAACCTCCCTTATCGTCCGCGGCGCCCAGTCCGTACATTCGCCCATCATGCACAAGGGGCTCGGTAGGATTAGAGTGCCAGCCCTGGCCTGGATTTTCCGTGTCCACATGAGCATACAATGCCAGGGGCGCCGCCATCAAATTATGAGGGCGTGCCACCAGATTCACCGGCGCCTCCTTACCGAGTGGCAATGGCTGTGTAAACTCCGGGTGATCCCTGTATGATTCGGGATCATCCGTTGATAACTCCACAGAGAAACCGTAGCGCTGGAGATATCCTGCCACTACTTGCTGGGCTTTGGCCGAAGAACTGCCATACAGACTAGGTGTTGAAATCAGCTCGGAGAGAAGGGCCAACAGCTCTGAACGCCGACTTTCCGCCAATTTCAAAGCTGTATCTCTGTCCATGAGGGTGCCTCCTCTGGCATTCATCGGTAGCCAGAACTACTAGCCCACAATCCTTTTTGTCTACAGGCTTGCTGGTCAGACGCCGATCTTCATCTTCATCCAGTGGGAAGTGTTGTGGAAATCGACAACAGCGCTGCCCGGAGGGACCAGTTCGTCACAGGCAGCGCGTAGATCGTCGCTCAGGCTCATCTCCAGCACGGGAATTAGAGGCTCAAGGTGCCGCATTGTCCGTGGGCCGATCAGCGGGGCGGTTATTCCCGGTTGATCCTTGCACCAAAGAACCGCCAACTGGGCCGCGCTCAACCCGGCATCCGCCGCCAGCGCCGCGAATGCGCGCCCTACCTCGACGCCGCGCTGGGTAACACGATCAGCGTAAAAGCCGCCGCGCAGGTCTGCCCGAGACCCCTTCGGGTAGTCGGTGCCTGAGCTATAGCGGCCGGCTAGCACCCCCATACCCATTGGCGCCCAATTGATCAGGCCAAGCCCCCACTTCTGGCTCATCGGAACGAGCTCGTTCTCGATACGACGATCAAGCAGGTTGTACGGCGGCTGCTCCGTGACGTACCGCGCCCACCCCTTCGATTCGCTCACCATGATCGCTTCCATGACCTTCCACGCCGGATGGGTGGAGCAACCGATATAACGCACCTTGCCCTGCCTAACCAAGTCATTGAGCGCGCCCAAAGTCTCGTCGACCGGGACGTCAGGAGATGGGCGGTGGATCTGATAGAGGTCAATATAGTCGGTCTGTAGGCGCTTCAACGACGCCTCACAGGCACGGATGACGTTGAGACGCGATTGGCCGTACTCGTTGGGTCCGAGGACTTCAGTGTAATCCTCAAGCCTAAAGCCGACTTGCCGGCGACCGGAGTCCACTTTAGTTGCGATCAGGACCTCGTGCCGTCTTCCATTCGCCTTCAAAATGCGGCCAATGACCCGCTCGCCATCACCGTCCGCGTAGACGTCGCCGGTGTCAAGTAGATTGATGCCGGCATCCATTGCAGCGTTGAGGATATCTTCGCACTCATCCTCCGGTGTCGGATCCATGAAGTTGTCGGTGCCAAGACAAAGCGGCGATACCTTGGCGCCGGTCCGGCCAAGCGAGCGATATTCCATAGTTTGCGCCTCCATCTTTATTCGGTCATCCCGATTCAGTCATCCCGTCGCTATTGGGGGAATTCGGTATATTAGGCAGAGTTCTCTGGAATCACCACCGCTTGCTGGATGCAGGCCTCAACAGATCGGTCGTACACGCCCATGCTGGTTACAATTGCTAGCTTATAAGGGCGTCAATTGCGCTTTCTAGCTTGTTGGCGGCCGCTTGCAACTGCTCATCAGCGGATTCTATCCATCCCTCGTCTGCCTCTAGCTGCGTGTAGTATTGAGGAAGCCGACGTCGTGATTCCTCTGGCGCCGGGCCACCATAGAGCACGCGCCTATCAACAAACTTGGAGGGATCCAGTGCATCCTCAAGGCTCTCCTGACTCAAGCCTACAGTCTCTCCATAGTAAGCCATTGCCGCCTCGTCCAGCAGTTCTGAGGTGACATCTTTGGGATGGATGCCCCTTTCATCGCTGAACCGCACAAGTACACCCACAATTTGATGAGCGGTGCGCCACGGAAGCCCTTTTTCCGCCACCAGCATTGCGGCAACGTCGGTACCCTGTGCCCAGTGGGATCCTGCCATTTCTTCCATCCGCTCTCGTTTCACTTCCATCGCAGGTATCAGGTCAACAAACCAGTCAATCGCCTGTGCGACCCTATCAAAGGCACGATGAAGCGACGCTCCACCATCGGTGGTGAACTCTCCGCCGGGATAGTTCTGTCCGCCATATGTAGTCACCACGCCGCCTATGGTCTCCTCTGATGACGCTCGCACCGTACTCAGGACTGACGGGTTCCTTTTCTGCATCATTATGCTGCTAGTGCTGCAGAAGCGGTCGGGTATGTCCACATACCCCGCCTCTGAAGTGAACCAGAAATTGATGTCATTAGCCCATTTGGACAGGCTTAGGTGCACGCCTGCCGCCACCATGATAGTCTCCACCGCGTCGTCCTCAAAAATGATGGCGTCAAAAGTGTTTCTGAGCACGCCTTCAAAGCCAAGGAGTTCCCCAACACGATGCCTGTTTAACAGAAAGCTGGAGCCGGTCATTATGGCCGCACCGGCTGGGCTCTGGTTCACCCTCTGGTAGGCATCGGTGGCTCGCTGGAAGTGCCGTTCCAGCACGGAGCCCCACGCCATGAGCTGATGACCCAAGGTAACCGGCTGGGCGTGCTGGCTTCCCGTGTAGCCGGGCATTACCACATCCAGGTTCTCTTCCGCCGTTGATAGGATCGCTCTTCTCAATCGGTTGATACCCTTCAAGAGTTCACCTAACCGGTCACGCTCCCGAATCCGACGCCACACTGCTCCCAGGTCTCCTGAACTTCTTCCCAGGTGGATGCGCCCGCCTACTTCGTAGCCCAGGCGACGAATCAGGTATTTCTCCCCCGAGTGCATACCTCCCTCGATCTCCTGGCGGACCTCAGCCATACCCTCTCGCTCCATTTCTCTAAGCGACTTCAGCATGGCAACGGCGTCTTGGCGAGGTATCAAATCTTCCTCAGCCAACATCACTAGGTGCGCCTTATCGAACATATGGTATGCGTCCAGTGACGCGGTATCTGCGGAGCCACCCACACCTAGAGCAAAGGGGCCTCCAAGGCCCGGCAGCATGGGCTCCTTCAGCCGAATGCCTGGAGAACGAGGGCCATCGTAATCTGTGTGGGGCTTCCTCAACATGCTACACCTCAGCCATTCTTATAGAGTAAAGAGATACGGGAGTCGCACTATATTACTTGAAAACTAAGCATTCCGCCATTAGACCTGTAATCGATAATGTATTCCCTTGACAATCTACAAGCCGTGTGAGTAGTATTCATGTCGCGTCATTTTCGAATACCAAACACAACACGTCCAGGCTCCATGTTCACATGATAGTGGTGGGATGGGGGCTGGTTGTTGGCATCTAGTATAGGCTCAGGGTCGTAGGAGGTAGTTACATGGGGTATTCAATGGTTAGAAGATTGACTGGCGTGTTGGTAGCGTTCAGTTTGCTGGGCGTCCTGGCATGCAGCGGTGCGGAGGAGGCTACACCAACTCCTTCGGCTCCTACCGTGCCCAGCCCGACTCCTACGGTGCCCAGCATCGTTGTTCCGACAGTTGCACCTCCAACGGCGACTCCTACAGCTGCTGCTCCCGGCCAGGTAGTGGCACAGCCCACTGCTACGAACACTCCTACGGCAGTTCCCGCAGGAGACCAGCCGAAGTACGGCGGGGTGATTAATATAGCTGGTGAGAACTCCGGCTACGTTGACCCGTTCAATAATCGATCTAACTGGAACTGGTTCAACTTCGGGAACACCTGGGGCCAGTTGGTACGGCTTGATCCTCGCGACCGAGTTACTCTTCAAGAGGATCTGGCCGATAGTTGGGAACTCAGTGGAGACGGCTTAACCTGGAAGTTCCAGATCCGCGATGGGATCGTAGATCACGAAGGTGGCACTTTTACCGCCGAAGACGCTCGCTGGAACATAATCCGGCTAAAGCACAAGCCCAACGGAGTCCCCGGACGCCGCCAGGGATGCATGCGAGAGTTTGTAAGGGATATCCTGGATGACAGCGGCAACGTGGTGTCCAACCCCGGCGCCGAGGTCACAGGCCCCAACGAGTTGACTGTCCGGCTGGTGGCGCCGCGTGGCGCGTTCATGGGGTGCGTGACTTCCGCATTCATGCAGTTCCAGCCCTCTAAGTACACCATGCCCATCGACACTGCGCCAGGTGGAGAATACAGAGACTTGGATTTCGATAAAGGGGAGGCTATTGGCACCGGACCCTTCAAAATAGTAGACCTAGCGTTGAACAACTTCGTGAAGACAGAACGGCATGACGCTTACTATCATGAGGGTCTGCCGTATCTGGATGGTTACACCGAGTTTGAAATCCTAGATCGAGCTACCAGGACCGCTAACTTCGTCGCTGGACGCGTTGACGCCTTTCCGCTATTTGGAGCCCCCAAGAGACCGGACGTGGACCGGATGGTTCAGGAACTTGGAGCCGACGAGGTGAAGTTCAGCCGTGTTCCTGCCGTTGGAATGAGAGTGCTCGAACTCAATACGCGGAAGGCTCCCTTCGGCCCCGTAGGTGTCCCCATGGCGGACGACATCCGCTGGGCCATTCAGTTGACCCTAAACCGAGATAACATTAACAAGCTGGCCTTTGACGGTATCGGTTTCCTGGCGCCACCGTACTATATTGGATGGGAGTGGATTTACACAGAACAGGAGTGGTTCGACCAGTTCCCTGGTCTGGACTCTGATCCGTCGGTAAAGGCCCAGCATATCGCCGAGGCCAAGGAGTTGATGGAGAAACATGGATTCGGTCCTGATAACTTCCTGACCATCCCGGTCCATTTGACCAGTGCCAGTGGCAAGAACGAAAACGAGGTCATTGCAGATCAGCTAAAAGAGATATACATTGACACCAAGATAATCGTGCAGCAGTCTGCCCTCATAAGCGAACGGATCGTAAGTGGTGATTTCGATATAGCTCAACAGAGCCGGGGAGCTCCATTCCCTGACCCTGACGCATTCAACATATCTCTCTACTTCTCTTGGGAAGACGGTGGCTTCAACTACACTGGATACGAGAATCCCAAGTGGAGAGAGCTGTACGAGCAGGAAGTTGTGCAGGATTCAGAAGAAGCGCGGGGTCCGCTACTGAGAGAGATGGCCAAAATCATGTATTTCGACGCCACGCTGATCAACTATATCCGCCCAGGCCTACTGTACACACATCGAGGCAACTGGCGTGGCTACGCATTCCCGATTCACCACGTCATGAATGCCTCTCTAGAGTACACCTGGCTGGCTGATCAGTAGTCTAGTCTCGGTAGACATCATCGGAATACTGACAGGGCGCTTTTAAGAAGCGCCCTGTCTTTTTCTTGGGGAATTACCCCTTTGTGTGCCAACGCAACTGAGCGAGTTTTTAAATCATAGGTTCGATTTGGGAGGCGCTCAGACTGGAGTAAGTCACCCCCCCGACGGGACTCCAAAACCCGTGCGGGTGCGTGCACACCCTGGTTTTTCCAGACCAGTGTTTTCGACCACTCAGCTATACTATCACCGGGGGTTCCACTTTTATTTCTACAGTAGCCGAGAGGGGAGAACCAGGGATAAGAAAGGAGCTAGAAAGATGCGACGATTGCTACCGACTGGAGTAGCGGTTCTAGCACTATCAAGCGCGTGGGAAAAGCACCTTAGTGCCATAGGAACAACCTAGCTGTCACTGGGAGAGCGTCAAGTATTTCGTGGTCAGTTTTGCAGATTTATCTGCCGCGCAGCTTGGGTCCAAGATGTCGCGTAGGGAGTCGCCCAGGACGTTCATCCCAAACACCACCAGTGTTAGCGCGGCGCCGGGAAAGATGCCAATCCAAGGGGCAACGACAAAATAAAGACTGGGATTGCTGGCTTGAGCATAGACCCCCAGGAAATCACATCGGCAGGAGTACCAATGCTAAGGAAGCTGAGAGACGCCTCTAGTTGGTTGGCTTGCCTACCAGTTCAATACCAAGCGCGGGAAGAGCACCTTGGTGCCATAGGAAACAAACCTAGCTGTCAACTGAAGAGTGCCGGGTACTTCGTGGTCAGTTTTGCAGATTTATCTGCCGCGCAGCTTTGGATCCAAGACATCGCGTAGGGAGTCGCCCAAGACGTTCATCCCAAACACCACCAGCGTTAGCGCGGCGCCAGGAAAGATGCCAATCCAAGGGGCAACGATAAAATAAGACTGGGATTGCTGGCTGAGCATAGATCCCCAGGAAATCACATCGGCGGGAGTGCCAATGCCAAGGAAGCTGAGAGACGCCTCTATGATGATCATGAAACCTACCAGCGCAGTGGACACCACAATTAGCGGAGCAAAGGAGTTAGGCAATATGTGTCTGAAAACGATGCGCAAATCGGTGGCGCCTATCGCCTTGGCTGCTTCCATATATGGTGTCTCCTTAATGCTCAAAGCTGCAGATCGGACAACACGGGCGATCCGGGGGGTATAAACAATGGCCACGGCGGCAATCACATTGTTCAGTGATGGACCAAAAGCCGCCATCAGAGCTAAAGCAAGGAGCAGTGACGGGAAGGCTGTTGTACCATCAACGAAACGCTGTATTATAAGGTCCACCTTGCCACCCAAATGGGCGCTGATCACTCCTATCAGCGCCCCAGCTATACCGGCAAAAATCACGCCTAGCAAGCCTACCTTCATTGACACTCCTGCTCCGTACATAGTACGGCTCAGTATGTCACGCCCCAACTCGTCCGTACCAAACCAGTAGGTCGCGTTAGGGGACTGTAAGATAGCGTCGACATTGGTCTTCAGAGGATCATGTGGGGAGATTATTGGCGCAGCCAGGGACAGAAAACCAGCAGTGACCAATATGATTACACCGGTAGCGCCCAGTGGCTTATTCAGCATGAAGTGCCGGAATGTCCTGAGCCGCCGACTCAAGGCGTTCCTTCGCAGAGCAGCTTCAATGACTATCTCTTTTTGAACCACTCTAGCTGTCCTTCAGATTAGATTTCCGCTGCCTAACTAGGTCTAAGTCTAACTGTAGCGTATACGGGGGTCTAGCAAACCATATGTCAAATCCACGACCAGGTTTGCCACCAGAGCCACGATGGCGAAATACATTATGTAAATCTCTATCATCTGAAGGTCCCGACTGAACATGGCAAAGACCAATCCACGACCGATCCCAGGCAGATTAAAGATGATCTCTATGATCACCGTTCCTGAGAAGAGGGAGCCGATGTTGAGTCCGAATACGGTCACTACAGGTATCATAGCGTTGCGGATTGCATGTCTGCCGAGCACTACTCTTTCTCTAAGTCCTTTAGCGCGGGCGGTGCGTATATAGTCCTCTCGCAATACTTCAAGCATCTGAGCCCGGGTTATGCGCAACATCAGTCCTTGAGAGGTGAAACTGAGGGCTATGGCTGGGAAAATAAGCTGCTGGAACCCGTTGATCGGATCATCCAAAATGCCAGTGAACCCCAGAGGGGGCAACCACTTGAACACGCTCGAAAGAATTAAAACCACCATCAGACCCACAAAGAAACTAGGCATGGCAAGGCCCAGAATCGCCATCCCCCGCACCACATAGTCAACAAAACTGTCCTGTTTTATAGCTGCCAGAATGCCTATGGGGACCCCTACTATAGGAACAATAATCAATGCCAGTAGGGCCAACTGCAACGTTATAGGAAATCTTCTTCCGATTTCGCTGGCCACCGATCGGCCAAGAAACACGGAATCCCCCAGATTCCAAGTCAGTACGTTAGTGATCCAACGCGCGTATTGAACATGAATAGGGTCGTTAAGCCCTAACCGCTCGCGCAGTTCCTCCACTTCTTGCTGAGAATAGACGCCGTCCCCTGTTGGCCCCGACAGCATCGCCTCCGCAGGGTCCCCCGGAATGATACGCAGGACTACAAAGACGACCATGGATACACCCAACAAAGTAGGAATAAAGAGAAGAATCCTGCGTGCGATGTATGCTTTCATTCCTTAAACCAACGCTCAGCCGCATGCAAAAAGGGTGCGTTCGCTTCAGGCGTTTCACAAAAGGCCGAACACCAACTCAGAAGGCTCCGTTGCCTGGTAGAACCGGTTTGTGACATTTGCTACCATTAGCACACCTCAGTTGGGATGTCAATCAGAACCACCTTTGGATGGTATGCTGAGAAAGCGCATTCGAAATATCAAAGGAGCCAATGATACTGGATACGTAGAAACTATCCAATAATTTCTTCAACTGAGTGATAAGATTGTGGGTGTGGTTGCGAGATGACTATTGCATCCACATTGCTACTGTCGCGAGCAGGAAGGCGGACCGCATGACAAACATCATAGAGCAGACATTTGAGGAAGCCGTTGCTGAGTACATCCAGCGTTCAAGGGAGCTGATAGACAAGGAGGCTAAAGAGCACCTGCCTCCGCGGCTACCGTCGCCATTTGACCAATCGGGGCCTCCCTACCAGGCTGTGTTGCGGTTGAACCCCACTACTGTGCGCAATTACGCCCGGAGCATAGGAGACGATAATCCGCTGTACACAGACCAGGAGTATGGCAGGTATACTCGCTACGGTTGCCAGATAGCACCAGGCACGATCCTCTCACTGATGCGGTACCCCTCTGTCCACGGCGCCATGCGCCCCATCGGCTATCCACTGGCCCAATTCATCTCGGGGAACGCCTGGGAGTTCTTCGACGTTGTCCGGGTGGGCTCACAGTTCCGCTCATCTAAGGTGACCAAAGAGGTGATTGAGAAGAAAGGCTCCCGGGGACGATTGGTGCTGCTTATCTCCGAGGTCACTTTCCGGGATCATCATGGCGACATCCCAGGCAAATGCTACGGCACCCAGATAGCGGTTCCCATGGAGAACATGGGGACCTCCCGCGCCATGAAGGCCGACAACATGGGTCAGAAGCTGCTTTATGAGAGGAAGGCTCAGGAATACACACTCGAAGATATAGAGCAACTTTTCCAAGGGCTGCATGACCAACCACGTCGGGGAGCGGAGCCTCTCTACTGGGAGGACGTGGAGGTAGGTGACGAGCTAAATCCCCTCGTTCTTCCGCCCTGGACATTGCATGATCAAATATGCTCCAACTACATGAGCTACTGCCTGGTAAGCGCTGGAGGGACATCTGTAGGCACCGACGATCCTACAAAAGAACCGCAAGGGGACGAACTGGCTTTTGAGCCGTCTTTCCGCATGCTAAAGAACTTGCCAGGAGACGCCCGTACCAACCCGCTAACACGTTGGCCTTGGAATGCCGACGTCGCACATGACGATGCTATCTTGGCTGGCTATGATGGTCAGCCGGCGCCCTTTGACCACGGTGTGCAGAGGTTCCAGATACCCCAACAGCTGTTCATGAACTGGATGGGGGATCACGGTTTCATCCGTCGCATGCAGATAGCTCTCCGCAAGCCTGTGTACGTTGATGACACTACCATGTATGTGGGCCAAGTAGCGAATAAGTTCGTACAGGTCCAAGAAGGAGAGGCTGCTACAGGCGAAAAACCGAATAGGGCAGAATATTACGCGGTAGGCATACGTTATCAAGGTCTCAACCAGTCAGGCGAGTCTCACTCGCAAGGTACTGCTACGGTGTATCTCCCCTCTCGCCAAGGCGGACCTGTGCAGCTTCCTGTTCCCCACCCCCAGCGCTTACCTTACGTGCCTTACGAGACCTTTTACCGAGACTGGTTCTAGGACTTTTAGACAACAAGTAGAGAGATTTGCCCTGGCCTCGTATGCCGGAGCGACTGGAAATATCTCACAGGGCCCGGGAGACACTAGAGGACTCTACCCAAGGCCTGATCAAGCTCGTCAAAGGTGGCGAAGGACTCGAACCGGGCCGCGACCTTCCGGTCTCTGTCGACCACGAACGACCACTCCGCACTCGGTAGCCGCCACTCCAATACAGTGGGAGAGATGCGGGCCCGGCTCAGGTCACCCTGGATTTCGTAGGGGTTGTCGTATAAGTCAACGTGGATGAAGTTGGCTCGCCCTTTGTATTTGTCCTTGAGCTGCTGTAGCACCTCTACCTGGGGACCGCAGACGGCATTGATGCAGAAGGCGGGACTGGCCATCACGATCACTGTAGGCATACCAGAGCCGATAGCGTCGGCGATCGTGGTTCGGTAAAGATCGGGGTCCCGGAGGGAGCCGGTTGTGAGCTCGCCTATGTCTTCAACGTCGGCAAGGGTCTTGTTCTCACTCGCCGCCGCCACTACACTCACGTCGGGAGCCTTGGTCGCCTCGTCAACCTGAAAGGACAGCTGTGCGGACAGGCTCTGCCCGCTCTCGTCCATCACAGTGACCTCTATCTGCCATCTGCCCGCCACGTCGAAGGTAAGCTGAGTCGTATAGCTTCCTCTGATCTCGTACGGCCACGGTCTGAACACGGCCTGCGCCGTCTCTCCCCTGCGGTCCGCTACATTGCCCTCGGGCAAGTGACGCGACACCACAGTCGCGTAAGGCGCGCGGACCAGGTCTTGCTCCGACTGGAGCACGAAAGCCATCCTGTGCGTGCCTACCGCAACGTCCGGCGTGCCCAGGATGATCTGCGTCCCGTCATCGGATGGCAACCCCTCTATTAGCTCGACTTCGTCAGGGCGTGGCGTTAGATCTGTGCTGGTGGTGTCAGAGGAAAAGCCGGAGCAAGCGGCTATTAGGGTGGTAGAGAGCACAGCAGCGGATGCCAGTAGTCTGGAACGCATCGTAATCCCAAAGGGCTAACTATCGGTGTAGCATGCACCGAAGATTAAGGCGCAAAGCTCCATCGTCTGAATCCGAGTTCAAGTCGGCCCCGGCTCTTCCAGCAGATCGCGGATCCACTGCTCCGTCTCCTCGTAGCGCCCCTCTCCAATATGGACGAATCTGATGTAGCCGTCCTTGTCTATCAGGTACTTTGTTGGCCAGTACCGGTTGCTGAACACCCTCCACGTACTGAATTCGTTGTCTTGGACAATGGGATAGAGGAGGCCATGCTCCTCGACCGCTTCTTTGACGTTTTCGATGTCCTTTTCGAAGTTGAACTCAGGCGAGTGGACGCCCAAGATCACCAACCCGGAGTCAGCATACTTCTCGTGCCACGACTTCAGGTAGGGCAGCGTGCGCTTGCAGTTGATGCAACTGAATGTCCAGAAGTCCACCAGCACGACCTCTCCGCGACGGCTCGCCAGCGTGAACGGCTCAGAATTGATCCAAGCGCCGGTGCCTCTCAGCTCGGGAGCCAGCGGTTCGTCGCCGGTACGGCGGTTCTCAGTAGGCACAGTTGTGGGGGTTGAGGAGGCCGAGCCTGTCACTGTAGGTGAGGAAGTCTGTGGCAGTGGATCCGTCT
This sequence comes from Dehalococcoidia bacterium, assembly GCA_965197965.1. Lineage (GTDB taxonomy): Bacteria > Chloroflexota > Dehalococcoidia > Lucifugimonadales > QGNO01 > DAOUJH01. The sequence goes on along the minus strand of OZ240235.1, from coordinate 2,423,844 downwards.
CGTCCTCCCTGTCGGAACCGCAGGAGACCACTGCCGTCACCAGGAGTGCCGACACGGCCGCGGCTATCACGATCGATTTGCTTCTCACATTGCCTCCTCAGTGGCGGCCAAGACCGACTAAGAGAAACGTCCCTTCCTTGAAAGGCCTCTACATTGATTGTACAGCACTGAACGACCTATGAGACCCCGCTCAGCGAAGAGATAGGTAGCGTGACCATCCCACACTTGGCAGCCGCCGGGCTGTTGGGGATGCCGGTCGCCGTCGTCCTAGCTGTGATATATTGCTTGGAGGAAATGCTCACAGCTTTTCCGAAGGCCGACTCATGATGAACTATTTCTTCGGTACGATGCGCCCGCTTACCCTCTGCGCCTTTCTAATTGCTGTGTTTGCAGCCGCCGCCTGCACGTCGTCCGAGCCCAACGCAGATTCGGAATCGTCGGCGACGCAGGCTGCCGCAGCGGCTACGCCCAGCCCGACCCCCGCTCCCAGCCAGACGCCTACGGCTACGCCCACGCCCAGCCCAACTCCCACTCCTACCCCCCGGCCCGCCTCGTACCGCATCGCCTACGACGGCCTGCGATTCATCGACGCAGGCGGCGGTCTCGTCCAGACGGAGTTCTCCCTGTCCCTCACGAACACCGGAGAGGTCGATGGCGTCGACATTCCCGTGCGAGTGGAGGGCGGCGGAGGCACGTTCGACGACGCCCCCATCGCCCGGCTCGGCGCGGGAGGTTCGACCTCTGTAACCGTTGTCCACGCCCTGCCACCGGGCGACCACCAGGTGCTGTTTCGCATCGGCGCCGACGAGTTGTGGGAGACAGTAAGCATTCTTGCCCCCGACCTCGTCGTTACGCCGGGCGTTTATGCGATCGCGGGCGACGGAAGAATCACCATCGACGCTCGCATTACCAATACGGGCAGCGCTGCGGCAGAGAACGTCGTGGTCTCAGCGGCATGGGTACCCCAGCCCGACGCCGAGGGCTCCTCTGGAAGCAAGTCGAACGCCGCCTCCATCCCCAGCATCGCCCCAGGCGCAACCCATGACGCGACTCTCTCGATGCACGTCTTTACCGGCGCTTACAACCTGACACTCACCGCCGCGACGTCCAGCCTGGAAGCCGTCACGGGGAACAACGCGTCAAGCGCCACGGTGGAGATCGAATACAAGCCGCTGGTCGTCGAGGTCGCGAGCGCGGAGGTCACCGGCTACGAGACGGACGGCAACGGCGTCGTAGAGTTGCGGGTGCGGGTCACGAACGCTGGTGTCGCGCCGACGGGGCCGCTCACTGTCGGTGCCGAGTGTGCGCCGGACGCGCAAGCGCCGTGCGAAGCAGAGACGACGATCGACTCTGTCGCTCCGGCAGGTAATCCCGAAACCGTCCTTTCGCTCATGCTGCAGCAGGGAGAGACGGCGCTCACCGTGTATGCGGGCGCTAATGATGATGGCTACCGCTGGGGCGAGCGCAACGTCGTTGCGCACACGGCAATCGTGCCGGTGAAGCAGCCCGTGGAGATGGCGCTGGCGGCGCCGATGGAGGTCGCCGGATACTGGTCGGACGGCACGGCAAACATCGACATAGCGATCACTCTCCGTAACGACGGCTACCAGCCGGTTACGGACACGTTCGCCGTAACCGTCACCTGCTACGGGGACGACACAGAGGACGCGGCACCCGTGGCGGACTGCGGGGGCGCGACCGGCGTGGCGCTCGCCGACGGGTTCGGCCCTGCGAGCGCCACAGCGATGTTCCGCGCGCCCATCGGGACGACGCTGCGGGCGTCGCTGCCCGGCGGCGCGCAAGAGACGGCCGGGCTCACCGTGCCGGAGCGCATCCTAGGCGTCGAGCGCGAGGTGTGGGAATGCTTCAGGGACGTACCAGACGAGGCTCCCAGTCGCGACAACGACTTCTTCGGCGGCTGTGGCGGATGGGGGTCCGAAACCATCCGAAAGTGGGATCCAGGCCTTCCAGTGCGTGTGTGGGCCGACCCCACCGGCGAACAGCATTATATCGACATTCTCCGAGAGTCGCTCGACGAACTAGCGCGCTTGCTGAACCTCGACTTCGTGTGGGTAGAGCGCGAATCGGAGGCGAACCTCAAAGCGTACGTCGGCGTCCCATCAAGCCGCAGCGCATCAATCTTTCCTAACGCCGGCTACTGCGCAGAGGCCGCAGGTTGCGGCGGGCCGGACACCAAATATGGAGACGCCATCACCTCCGGTTCTTTGAGTGTCTGGTTGGACTCGGACCACGACCGCATGGAAATCAAGCACGTCACCATTCATGAGATACTACACGCCGTGACCGGCGTACGTCATGCGCCGAGCCCGCTCAGCATGATGTCCAAGGGCGGCGCGCTCAGACTCGAGCGGCTCACCGACTTCGATCTCGGTCAATTCGAGTTGCACGCCCACCCGCTCGTCCAACCCGGCATGACGATGAACCAAGTTGAGGCGCACATCGTCTTCTCTGACGAACTGCTTGACCCGCCCAGCAGCGACCGGGAACTCGACGGCCTCGACCTCGCTGAACTCGCGTTCGCATCCCTCGCGGAGGCGGGGTCCGCAAGCTTCATCGTTCAGGGCGGCTGGAGGCCAACCGGCTGCCGCAGATTCAGCGGCTCGCTTAGCGTTGGCGACCTGAGCAGTGGCAACGTGCGCCTCCTCCATTACGACGGCAACGAATGGAACTTCCTCCTAGCGTACGATGGAACGGCATGGCGCTATTGGCGGGAACGCGGAGGCGAATGGGTCTCGACAACCAGGAGCGCCTTCTGGGACGCGACGCCGTGGCGTATTGGCTTCTCGGACCCGACCGATATGCTCGTCAGCGTGCTGCGCTACGCCGTCGCCGCCGACATCGCCGTTACGGAGGCCGGGGCCGGTTCCCTGCGGCTCGATGTAACCCTCGACAATGCGCTCGTCCTCCCGCTCAACTGGGCGCAGGGAGCGACGATAGAGGTCAGCGTCACGCTCGACGCCGAGACCTACGAGATGAGCGGATACAGCATGGACTGGCGGTTCCACGGCGCGTCTGAGTGCAACCAGTTCGACGTAACCGCCACCAGGGGCGAGTACGGGGTGGACGTTCCCGACCCACGCTAGGGGCTTGCCATGGTGGCAGAGGAGATGGATAAGCCGCTGGTCTCGGGAGCGCTCTATCGAGGCGGTTTCGTCGGCCGGGTGCAACGGCAGGCGTTGACCATCCCACACTTGGCAGATCAGGCACTGCGCCCCATGCTACGGGGTCGACGTGCCCTCCTGGGACGTGTGGTCGCCAAGCGGTTCGCTCTCATAGGGTGCATATCCCGCTTCGCGCAGTCGTTCCCATACCTCCACGGAGTGGGCTAGGTTCCTAGTCTCCAAAGTAAGTTGTATCTCCACTTGGCCCATGTGCACCGATGCGGCGTGCCTGAGATGCCCTATATCCAGAACATTCACGTCGGTGCTAGAAACGATGTTCAGCAGACGACTCAGTTGACCCGGACGGTCCTCCACCATAACGCGAAGCACTAGGTAACGGCCTGCGTGGGCTAGCCCGTGCTCCACGACGCGCGCTATCAGGTGAGTGTCCACGTTGCCGCCGCTAAGGACTACCCCAACCCTCTTGCCGGCGACCTGTATCTTGCCTCCCAACACGGCGGCAAGTCCCACCTCGCCGGCCCCTTCCACTAGTAGCTTTCCTCTCTCCAGGAGCAGCATCATGGCCTGTGTGACCTCTTCCTCCGCTACTGTGACCATGTCGTCAACGTAGCGTGAAACAAGGGGAAGAGTTATCCTGCCCGGCGATCCCACGGCAATGCCATCGGCCACAGTGGCACCCGGGTACGGACATTGAAGAGCTGCGGTGTGACATCAGCCGTCTCCCCCTCGGGCCTGCGCCGTACCACGACGTTCCTGCCGCCCTCCGAAGGCCGCATCTCTGTCCAGTAGATATCATCCCCATCCAGCCTGATCTCTCCGATGCCGATCGACTCAGCGACGATCATGTCGGAGGTGATGGGCGATCTCCAGGAGCCGTACGGCGCTGCCTTGCGGGAGTTCATTGTCTGAGAACTCTCCATTGGGCTGAGATTTCTCATCTCGGCTGCCCTCGGAGCCCAAGGGCAACCCAGACGAGATGGCGACAATCGTAAAGTTGTCCTGCTATCCCGGTCAATCCTCCGGTATCTTTAACGGCAGACTTCCACGTTATGACCGCTGTCCATCCATTCTGCGTAGGAGCCGTCGTAGAGGCGGACGTTGTATTCAGCATGTTGCATGGACAGGTAAGCCAGCGAGGCACGGATTCCGGTGCGGCAGTAGGCCACCACCGGATCACTGGGTGTAATGCCTGCTGCCGCCAGCCGCCGGCGCAGAAGGTCCGGCTCAATGAGCAGTTTTCCATCAGCGCCAGCCATTTCGGAGTGAGGAAGGTTGACGGCGCCGGGAATATGCCCAGGACGATGGTCAATTTCCGTTTGGCCGCAAAATTCCTCCTCGGAACGTGTATCCAGAAGTTTCGTCTCACCGGGGTTGAGGAGCTCGCCGATAGTTGCCCTCACGGAAGGGTTCAGGCGCGGCGATAAGGACTTTGGCTCCGTGGAGACAGGCCGGTAGAGTACCTCCCTACCCTGCTCCTTCCAGGCATCGTAGAGTATGTCCATGATGTAAACGTCGCTAAGGCCCAGGTATTCCAATACCCAAGCCGCCATGGAGGCGTTGCGGCCATCCTCATGGTCGTAAAGCACGGGAGCTACGCCGTCGCCTAGCCCCGCTTCACCAAAAGCTGCAGCAAGCTGGTCCGGCTGGCCGAGACGACCGTCCGGACCTCGCAGTTTCTTTAACGGGACGTTGACTGCGCCTCTCAAGTGGCCCATCAAGTAGCGCATGGCGGAACGAGGGTCAATTATGAGGTAGCCAGGCTGTCCAATACTGTCAGAGACCCAATCCGCCGAAACGAATTTGACCATTAACCGACCATTTCAAAGTCGGTTTCGACCGAGGTGGGGTTGGCCACCGACTGGGTGACCGGAGAGCCCTCCACCGCCAAGCGCCAGATTTCCCGCAGAGTTTCCTCATCAGCGTCGGCGCTCACGAAGCACTTGGCCGAAATCCTGCCGTAACCCGGATTCCCCTCGTCCTCAACTCCAGCCCACTTGCGGATATTGTCAAAGTACCCTTCGACCGCCACCTCTAAATCATTGATGCGGACTCCCTGCTTGGTAGCGTTGACCACAAAGCCCACGGTCATGCAGCTGCCAATGGCCGACAGTAGCTGCTCGTGAGCGCTGGCGGCCACATCTGTGGCGGTCAGGTCGCCTGGCTCATCCATGTCAACTTGGTGGTTTCGCATGTAGGCCCGAGCCCTCATCCCGTCCTGCCAGACCACGCGCGACTTCCAAGGCCCGGTTACCGCCTCGAAAACCTCCGGATTCCGAAAGGAATCCAGAACTTCAGTCAGTTTCTCCCTAGGCAGTCCGTTAAGGTTTCTCTCTTCAGCCATCACATACTCCTTAGTGTCAATTTAATGTCGATCTATTCTGGTTGGTGTAAACCCTGAACCGCGGCGCTACTGATATTCGGCTCTGAGTTGTTCGGCAGCCTGGACAATTGTCAGCATCTTCATAGAGGCAACCTCATGGGTGTTGACGTTTCTTTCGGCAAAGGTGCCAAATCCACAGTCGGGGTTGAGATAGATCTTGTCCGGATCGAAATACGGCAGGAGCTCCTTTACCCTGGCGACGATCTGCTCCGGAGGTTCTATGTCATCGGTCCGGGGATTCACCACCCCGAAGCCGATTTCTTTCTCGTTAGCGTATTCCTTGAAAACCTCCATCTCGCCAGCCCTAGGAGTGGCGCATTCCAGCACCAGCTGGTCAATGTTCATCTGGACAAGGTAGGGAAGCATAGGCCCGTAGTTGCCCGTGAGCAGCACATCTTCCCGCCGGCTCCAGTTGCCGCGGCAAATGTGGACGCCGGTCTTGATTCCGGTGATTCCCTCCGTGGTCTGGTTCATCAGCCGCACCGCAAACTCAAGTTCGTCGGTGGGGTCCCGGCGGTTGGGCAGGGCAGCGCACATGAATGTCTCGGTGCTTTCCTCTCCGAAGACCACCTGGCTGAGGATGGGTTCGTCCAACTGAACGAAGTCGCAGCCCTGGTCCCGCAGGGCGATTATCTCCTCCCGGAGGATGGCCACAACGTCGGCGGCCAAGTCCTCGGGATCAGGGTATACCTGGTCGGAGAGGCCTTCGAACCAGCTGGAGCGGGTCAGCATATAGGGGCCGGGAAGAGGGACCTTGATTTGCCGGCCTGTGTGTTCTCGCATGAAGGCCAATTCATCAAGGGCCAAGCCGTTACGCTTCTCGATGCGGTCAACCACTATGGCGCTCTTGATGGCAAAGGAGGGAACGTCAAGGGCCCGCAACATCTCCTCCATCCTGGCCCGGTCCCGGGAGTGGTCCAGCAACTCCGAGACCTTCATCAGCTGCATGCCGGTAAGCTTGTCTACGGTGAAGGAGTAAAAGTTGTCCCGGCGCTGCTCTCCGTCGCTTATGATATCCACTCCGGCCTCTTCCTGGGCACGGATGCAGGCCAGCACTTCGCCATTGGCCACGGCGTTGAAATCATCCGGTGTGATTTCGCCAGCTTGCCTTTGGCGGAGGGCCCGGACTAACTCAGTGGTACGGGGCCAACTTCCAACGACCGTTACTGGGAATAGTGGGGCGTGAGCCATTCGGGTTCCTCCCGGGATTTGGACGCTACGAGAGTTTGAGGCTTGCCGTAGTGTATCCCAATATGGAATTTAGGACAAATTCGGTAACTATGTGGCTCAAGAAGGCAGCAAACGCAATTTCAGGCTGATTAGGCCCGTCCAACTGGATCAGCGGTCAAGGCGCCGGAGAGCGGCCCGTGCGGCAAAGTAACCGCACATGCCGTGCACACCGCCACCCGGCGGCGTCGACGAGGAACAGATGAACAGATTGGTAGACGGGATGGCGTAGGGACTGAGCATTCGGGCAGGACGCGAGAAGAGCTGGCCCAGGTCCTGGACTCCTCCGTTGATATCGCCGCCAACGTAGTTCGGATTGTACTCCTCCAAAGCTGCCGGAGGCCGGACGCTCCTCTTCAGGATACGCTCACGGAACCCCGGAGCGAAACGCTCCACCTGTGCCTCGATCTTGTCCGTCATATCGAAGTCGGAGCCGTTGGGGACATGACAGTAAGCCCACGCCGTGTGCTGGCCATCAGGGGCCCTAGACGGATCGAAGAGGCTCGGCTGGGAGAACAGCACGAATGGCCGTTCCGGATGACGGCCACTCCACATCTCACGCTCGGCGTGGGCGATTTCATCCATAGTACCGCCTAGGTGGACGGTGCCGGCCCGCGCACACTCCTCAGCCCTCCAGGGCGCCGGCCCGCTCAGTGCCCAGTCCATCTTGAAGGCCCCCGGTCCGTAGCGGTACGTCTCCAGCCTGCCTCGGAAGCGACCTGGAAGGCGGCGTCCGGCGATTTTGACGACCTGCCTGGGCGTAATGTCGAGGAGAATTACAGATGCAGCGGGCATGTCCCCCAGCCACTCCACCTGTACGCCTGTTTCTATCCGGCCGCCCAGAGAGGTCAGGTGAGACGCCAGGGCTTCCGATATCCGTTGAGAGCCCCCTCGCGGCAGCGGCCAGCCGACAGCGTGACCGCTTGCGCCCAGAACGAGACCAATCGCGGCGCTGACAGGTCGTTCCAGAGGCAGCGCTGAGTGTGCTGCCATTCCAGCGAACAACGCCCTGGCACGTTCGCCGCTGAAGCGGGCCTTCGCCACGGACAGCGCAGACCGCAGTCCGTTGAGGCCAAAACGGGCGGTCACCATAGGGTGACGTGGCACTCTAAATGGTCCCAGGATGTCTGTGGCAAGCTTTTGCCAATCCCTCACCAGAGGGCCAAACAAACTTCTGTACGACGCCGCATCGCGCCCCAGGCCGTCGGTGGTCTCCTCGACCGAGCGCTCCATCACTACAGCCGTGCCGTCGTCCAGCGGATGCGCCAGCGGCGCGGGAGGCTGCACCCAGTCTAGGCCGTGGTCGGACAAGGGCAACCTGCTTAAGAAGGGCGAGCCCACTGCCAATGGGTGGACTGCCGAGCATACGTCATGGAGGAATCCCGGCAGCGTCAGGGCGGCTGACCTAGCGCCCCCTCCAACCGTGTCCCTTCCCTCCACTACCAGCACCGTACACCCCACCTGCGCGATGGCTATTCCTGCCGACAGGCCGTTTGGCCCCGCGCCTACCACGAGAGCGTCGTAACTACCTGTCGCTGGCATCGAACTCTTACCTCTTGATCAACCGCCGCCGTAGCCTAGCCATGTTCTCGTACTACTCATAAAACGCATCCACCTCGTCTGTAATTCACTATACACGGCAACACTCCAGTCTAGCGTATGCTGTAGTACAGTGCGGGCCCACGGTAGTTGTTGTTGCTGCTAACCTACGCTCCGCATATCCCTTCTGCAGCGCCCGGAGACATTGACAGGCGCATCACGTCAAACTATGCTGGGCAGAGTCTCCCAGGATACCATTGCTTTTTAGCTTTGGAATCTGCCGTCCGTAGAGGCTATATGACATTCGAAGCAACTGAAGCTTTCCTAGAACCTCGGCACTCAAGTCAGGTCCGAGTTAGCATTCAAGCTCTCTGGAAGGTCTTTGGCTCGGACGACGATCCTGATGTTCTTCAGAGGATCGCTGGACTGTCTAGGGCTGAAGCTCAGGCCACCTACAACTGCGTTGTCGCTCTACAAGACGTCAACTTTGACGTGTTCGATGGGGAGACGTTCGTAGTCATGGGCCTCTCCGGGAGCGGGAAGTCCACCCTGGTCCGCTGCATCAACCGGCTCATCAGACCTACCACGGGTTCCGTCTTGGTGGACGGCGATGACGTTATGGGATATGACGATGAGGAGTTGACGGCGTTCCGCCGAACCAAGACTTCCATGGTCTTTCAGCAGTTCGGCCTCCTGCCCCACCGCACCGTTCTGGAAAACACCGCGTGGGGCCTGGAAGTTCAGAATGTTCCCCTGGAAGAGCGTTCAGAACGCGCCCAAGAGGTCCTTGAGCTTGTGGGGCTTGGGGAGTGGGGAGAATATCGGCCCTTCGCACTGTCCGGCGGCATGCAACAGCGCGTTGGCCTGGCTAGGGCATTAGCCAGCGACCCGGAAATCTTGCTGATGGACGAGCCATTCAGCGCTCTTGACCCCCTCATACGCCGGGACATGCAGGACGAACTCATACGGCTTCAGGGGCAGATGCAGAAGACCACTATCTTCATCACCCACGACCTGTCAGAAGCCGTGCGGCTAGGCAACCGCATCGCCATCATGCGCGATGGGGCTATCATCCAACTGGGGACTCCTGAGGAGATCGTAGCTGAGCCGGTGGATGAGTACGTGGCGGACTTCACACGAGACGTTCGCCCGTCCACCGTCGTGACGGTGGGCTATATCATGGACCGCCACGGAACCAAGGAGGCGCCGGCAGAGATCAACAGACCCAACGCCAACGTGGCTTCTGAGCAAACGGTTGATGAGGCGCTCTCCCAGCGATGGTCCACCCCTGGACAGCTCCCGGTGATGGATGAATCCGGCACCCTGGTAGGCGTGATTGACAGGGACGCCCTGCTCCAGGCAGCCTTTGAGCAGCCTGGTTTATCCAACGATAATCACGAGATGACCCTGGCCACAGCCGATGTCTCCCCCACTAAAGCCGTAGGAGTGGCTGAGCCCTTAGCATTAGATGAAGCCAAACCGACCGTAGACCAATCTCTGGCTAGACACATAAGCGCCAACTTTGGCCGGCTGGTCTACGCACCCGCCTTGCTGGGTATCCTGGCAATGGTTGTTTGCACTGCCATTGTGACCATCATTTGGGGGCAAGGAGTCTCCTTCCCAGTGAATTGGGGGCCGGATATTGCAACATGGGTCAATGATTCTCTTCGCTGGTTGACCCGCACCGGAGCTCCGGTGTTTGACAGCACTTCGGACGCTGTCCTTTCGTTCCTGGTGTTCTTGGAGAATGCTCTACGATGGTTCCCATGGCCTACGGTGGTACTGGGCATAGCGCTGCTTTCTTGGCGGACCGTGAGCTGGAAGTTTGGGCTGTTCGCCGTGGCAACACTCGTGACGATGGGCATGGTGGGCCTGTGGGGGAGCGCCCTAGAAACGATTGCCTTGATCGTTGTGGCGGCGGCCTTCTCAGTGGTCATAGCCATCCCGCTGGGCATTCTAGCGGCCCGCAACAACACCGTGGACTCCGCCGTACGGCCCATCCTAGACGCTATGCAGACCATGCCGCCCTTCGTTTACCTTGTGCCCGGCATCATGCTGTTTGGCATCGGCAACGTGCCGGGCATCTTCGCCACGGTTATATACGCCGTGCCCCCTGCCATCAGGCTGACCAACCTGGGCATCAGACAGGTGACACCCCAAGTGGTGGAGGCCGCTCAGTCTTTCGGGACTACCCGCCGGCAGCTCTTGCAGAAGGTCCAGTTGCCTATGGCCATCCCCACCATAATGGCGGGCATAAACCAGACTATAATGATGGCCTTGGGCATGGTGGTGGTGGCGTCGCTGGTGGGCGCCGGTGGATTGGGCGAGGACGTGCTCCGGGCCCTGGGTCGGTTCCGACCCGGAGAAGCGTTGTTAGCGGGCCTAGCCATAGTGGCGCTGGCAATCATCCTGGACCGCATTACTCAAGCGTGGGCGCGGAACCGTCAGGCCTCGCTGGGCAAAAGGGATTAGCAAGGCAGAAAGCAAGCACAAGAATTCCAAGATACAAGGAGGATCGCACAATGAAGGTTAAGACTTGGAGGGTAGGACTCGGACTGCTCAGTCTAATGGTGGTATTTCTGTTTGCAGCAGGAGCTTGCGCAGGAGAAGAGGAGAAGCCCACCGTCATTTTCTCTGACCTGAACTGGGACAGCGCCCAACTGCAAAACGCCATTGCTGCCAGGATTGTCGAAACGGGGTACGGCTATCCGACTGACAAAGTGTTTGGCGCCACCGTGCCGCTTATGGAGGCTCTCACCAGAGGGGACACCAACGTCACCATGGAGATCTGGCTGCCAAACCAGCAGGAAGCCTATGACACGGCCATCGCCGAGGGCACTATTAAGCCAGTAGGAAACAGCTTGGAGGACAACTGGCAGAGCGCCTTCATCATTCCCCAATACGTGGCGGATGCCAACCCCGGCCTGCAAAGCGTCCAGGACCTGCGTGACCATGTGGAACTCTTTGAGACGCCGGATTCAAACGGGAAAGCTCGGCTGCTGAACTGTCCTCCAGGCTGGGAGTGCGAGATCACCAACACGAAGCAAGTTGCGGGTTATGGATTGGACGACGTGGTTGAGCTAGTCAACCCAGGATCGGGCGAGGCTCTGGAGGCCGAGATCAGGGGCTCCTATGAACGGCAGGAGCCGGTGCTCTTCTACTATTGGGGGCCCACTACCTTGAGCAACGACCTGAACAACGAGTATGGCGGCTTCAAGCTTCTGGAAGAGCCCCCGTATAGCCTAGAGTGCTGGGAGGCCGAGCGGGGCTGCGGATACTCATTAGCAGAAGTGCTCATCGTCCTGCGGCAAGACCTGATCGACCAGGCGCCGGACCTGGTTACTATGTTCGAAAAGTGGGACTTCAACGCTGCTAACCAGTTGGAAGCAGAAGGTTACCTCTCCAACCTAGATGGGGACTATACCGCAGCAGCAGACGAGTTCCTGCAGAAGAACTCGGCCTGGAAGAACTGGGTGACCGCGGATGCCGCGGAAAAGGTTGAGGAAGCCCTCAGTTCCTAGAACGCTGCTCAATCGCTAATGCGGACTAGCCCCGCCTTGTGTCTGCAAGGTGGGGCTAGTCGTCTTGAAAAGATAGGTATGAGACTGCATCGCCCGCAGTTGCCAGCCCATAGAGCGGTAGTTTGGGCCAGGTCTGGGATAGTTGCAATGGCTATAGTCATTGCAGCCACAATGGCGGCCTGCGCCCCTGATAGCGCCTCGCCAGTCGCACCCAGCGTCCTAGACGGACTGGCGTCGCCACGGGGGTTGACCCCCCAGGACGACGGCCGGTTGCTCATCGCCGAGGTGGGTGGCGGCCGGATCTTAGTCTTGGATCGCAAGCACCAGCTTTCGGTACTGCATGAAGACCTGCCATGGCTCAAGAACGGTCCAGAAGGTGCGCCCGCCGGGGTCTCAGCCGCAGTACAGATTGGCGAGGCCACTTACTACGTGGTGGGGGAAGCCCGGGCAAAGGGGTTCCGCGAGGTCTACGAGATTACCCCTGGAGCCCACCCAGTGGGTCTGACCGGCCAGGACCCTCTGGGCATTCACCCCCCAAAACCCATTGTCAACCCCTACGACCTGCTGGTTGCGTCCTCTGGCGGGTTGCTGGTCAGCGACGCTGGCGCCAACGTGGTCTGGCGCGTTAGCCTAGCCGGAGAGATTCATCTTTACGCCAGGCTGGAACCCCAAAACCACCCCACTTCAGAGGGCCAGGTGCAGGTTGAAACCGTACCTACCGGAATGACGTCGGGCCCCGATGGAGCAACCTACGTTGCCACCCTGACGGGATTCCCATTCCCCTCCGGCGGCGCGCGGGTCTTGCGGTTGCAGGATGGCAACGGCTACGGCGATGCCTTAGACCCTGGCGAGACTACCGTCTACGCCTCCGGGTTCACCACCGCAACGGACGTGGCCTTTGAGGCGGATGGGGCTATGCTGGTCACCGAGTACAGTGGCAATATGAACGCCCTGACCCAGGTTGGCTACAAGGAGTCCAGCCTGTTTCCTGGAAGACTGGTTCGCTGGCGTGACGGCGCCATTACTGTGGTGGCCAGTGGTCTGGTTTCCCCAACGGCCGTGGCCGTGGTGGACGGTCGTATCTACGTAAGTGAGGAGTTCGCCGGAAGGGTGCGGGTCATAGAACCGTAGCGCGCCGTAGCTCAGCAGCTTCTTGACCCCAAGCAAGAGACGCAACGGGCAATGACACTATGTCTGGCTCTCAACAGCCTCTAGGGCTGCAGCAACATCCGCATGATTGGGGATGATCTGGTTGAACCCGATTATCTCGAAGACCTGCTGTATGTATGGTCTAAGGGCACAGACGTGGAGGGTGCGGTCCTTCTTCTTGAGGTCCTGCCAGAGGTGCAGGAGTACGCGTAGACCCGCGGTGCTCATATAGGTCACGCCCGATGCGTCTATGATGACATCACGGTCGTCTCCCGCCAAGGCGCGCCTTGCCTGGACCTCGAACACGTTAGCGTTGAAAAAGTTGATACGACCCCAAGCTTGCAGCAACAGGACGTGACCATCGGACGAGACAATGTCGAGCATCATGCAGTCTATTGTAGTGTAAGGTCGCATGGACAAGTCAAGTCTGGAAGACCGTACACCGTAGTTGAAGACGCTCCTGAGTGACTGGTCCTATACGCAAGGTCCGGCGTGCATTGGGTGAAGTCCGTTCGTCCTGATGGCACTGCTCTGATAAGGGGTGAACCTTCGATACCCAGATTCTACGGTCACACCCCCCTAGACCTGGGGAACACGGAGATGCCCGGACACCTCATTGTCATTGAGGGAACCGACGGCGTTGGCCGCTCTACGCAGATCGCCCTCCTCAAGGAGTGGCTGGAGACGGAGGGCGCGCCGGTTCACGCCAGGCTGACCGCCACGTCGAGCGAGTCTTCTTCCAACGCCAAGCTAGGAGCTTGCCGAACAGCTTGAGGGGGAACAGGGCGAGTTTCGCAATGAAGGAAGGCATTGCAGTCATTGTATCAGCCCTGTTGTGAGCGGTTCCCAGGCCCAGAGATTGTCGCGAGCTATTGGATCCACCGCATCCTCAAGGCGCTTCTTGCCTTTCCAGATACGCCGCTTCACGTCCTCAACTCTCAGGGTTCCAACGTGGAATACGTAGTATAATGTCGCCGCACGCTCGCCTGATAGGCGTAGCGAGCAAGCTGTCCGAGGAGGTCGAAATGCACACCCTTCAGCGCACCATGGGGGCCTACTCCATGGTCATAGCCCTCGTTGTCGCCCTGAATTTCATCCTCACACCTTTCTTCTTCGACAACGACACTGGGTACCCCATATGGGATGTCCTGGACTTCTTCATGGCGGCGGCGATTCTCATCGTGTTCGTTGCGAGTTGCCTGGATATGCGGCGTCTGTGCCATGCCGGAGACGAAGCCGACCTGAAGCGCTACCTGAGCGTGAACGTTGCCTTCTTCGCGACCGGCGTGCTGGTGCTTCTGTTCTTCTCTAACTGGGCTGCCCACCTCGTGAAGCACGCCACCCTGGAGGACTGGACCATCTGGGCGATAATAGACGCCATCCTGCCACCGATAGTGGGTGCAGGCGGCCTCAGGCTCTGGCGGACTTCGTGAAGCCCAGAGAAGCGCGTCCTCGCAGAGAAGCTGATGAGCGAAGTGAAGTCATCGCTGCACAAGACGCACACCGATGAACAGGCTGACACATCTCTCACGCCGGATAACCGAGTACCCGGCCTTCGAGGCCGGCATCATAGCGGTCATCATAGTCAACGCCCTGCTGCTTGGAGTCGGGACATCTCCGGCGCTCGAGCGGCAGTACGGGGAATGGATCAATGCCGGCTACCGGATCGCTTTGGCGGTGTTCATCGTAGAAGCGCTGCTCAAGATGACCGCGTCGTCGCCGCGCGTCGCAGGGTACTTCAAGGACGGCTGGAACGTATTCGACTTTCTGGTCATAGTTTTTGCGCTGGTGCCGGCGACTGGACAGTTCGCTATGGTCGCCCGGCTGGTGCGCCTGCTTCGAGTGCTGCGCCTCGTTTCGACGATCAGAGACCTCCGTTTGATTGTGAGCGCGCTCGTCCGCTCTATCCCCAGCGTGGGGCACGTCATGATGCTGATGAGCATCATCGTCTACATCTACGCCATCATCGGATACCACCTGTTCAGCGAGCACGACCCCGAGAACTGGCGGAACCTGGGGATTTCACTCCTTACTCTGTTCAACATCATCACACTGGAGGGATGGACGGAGGTGATGTTCACCGCGATGGAGCTCAACCCGCTGGCGTGGGTCTACTTCGTCAGCTTCGTAGTGGTGGGCACCTTCGTGGTGATCAACCTGTTCATCGCAATCATCATCAACAACCTTGATGAGGCCAAGCTGGAGCGTCTCCGTGAACTGGAGCGCCCGGTATCGCGGGAGGAGCTTCTGCGCGAGATCCGCGCCACACAGGAGGCGCTGCGCCGCCTAGAACGGCGCATGGATGACAACTAGAGCGGGCATCCTCCGCCTGTATTGTCGAATGGGGCTAGGCTGCAGACCGCCAATCCCCACCGGGAGACGGGAGGGCGGTCTAGCGTTATAATCACGGCTGTCCCTACGAGACAAGGGTCGATCACGGCGGCATAAGAAGGGAGTATTTGATGCAGTTCTCGTCCTGGAAACGAATTCTCGCGTTAGGCCTGTTGGCAGTCCTAGCAACGATGGCTGTGGCTTGCGCCGAAGATGATGGAGAACAAAGCCCGTACCGGATAGGCGTGATGGAATCGCTGACTGGCCCCGGCGAGACCTACGGCAATGTGGCCGTTCAGTCCAAGGAGATGGCCCGGAACGAGATCAACGCGGAGGGAGGCATCAACGGGCGCATGCTGGAGTTTGTCGTCGAAGACTCGAAGTGCGGCGCCCAGGATGCAATTAGCGCCTACAAGAAGCTAACCGACGTAGATGAAATGAAGATCATCCTCGGTACGTCGTGCAGCGGAGCGATGCTCGGAGTCGCGCCGCTTGCCGAGAGTGATGGAGTAGTCCTGTTCTCCGGGCTGGCCAGCAACCCAGATATCGCCAACGCAGGCGACTATATATTCCGCACCCAGATCAGCGATGTAGAGGTGGGCATCAGTACCGGCAACCTTCTCTGGGCGGACGGCATACGCACTCTGGCCACAATCACGGAAGAGACCGATTACGCCGAGGGCGTCAGACGCACCTCTGTGGCACAGTTCGAGGAAAACGGCGGCAGAGTTATAGCCGAAGAGCGTTATTCGTCCGACGTCACTGATTACAGGTCGCAGCTGACTAAGCTGTTCGAGGCAGGTCCGGACGCTCTCCACATAGCGCCTCAGTCCGAGTTTGCGGCGGGCGGCATTGTCAAGCAGGCGCGGGAGCTGGGCTACCGAGGCCCAATCTACGGTGAAACGGTTACGGTGGGTACTACCGCGCTCGATATCGCGGGCGACGCTGCAACCGGGCTGAAGGCCATTACGGCCGCTCCGGACCCGGACAATGAGAAGGCGCAGGAAGTTCTTGCCAACTTCAGGGAACGCTACGAATACGTCACTCTGCCCTGGCATCTCGGCTCCGCTTACGATGACGTGTACATCGCGGCGGAGTGCCTCAAGCAGACCGGCGACGACCAGGACGCCGACGGATTTCGGGACTGTCTGTACGGCATCACATGGAGCGGCGCTATCGGGGATAACTACAGCTTCGATGCCGACGGTGAGGTCGTCGGTCTATCCAGAGCTGTCGTGGAGGTCCTCCCACCAGCTGAGAGGACGAAAGAAAACTATGGGTACAAGGTCCTAGGCCGCGGTCAAGCTTAATGCCTTACCCATTTGCCAGCGGCATCGATGATTGATGGATAGGAGTACTCACAAGAGCAGTCCCAGGATATTCTACGGCTGGTGGATTGTATTAGGCGGCCTTATAGGAATGCTGATCGGCGCCGGCTTCAACTACCACGGACTGAACGCATTCGTGATTCCCGTGTCCCACACTTTTGGAGTTTCTCTCACCGCAGTTACCACGGTGCTTGCCGTGGCCAGGATTGAAACGGCTTTCATAGGCCCGCTGGAAGGCTACCTAATTGATCGTTTCGGGCCAAGGACCATGATGTTCCTGGGTGTGCCACTTATGGGAGTTGGGTTTCTCATTCTTAGCGTTGCATCAAGCTTTACAGTCTTTATAGTAGTGCTCTTCTTAGGAGTGATCATGGGCTCCAGCCTTGGCTTCGGAAGTCCCATCACTACGGCTGTGGCAAACTGGTGGCACCGGCACCGCGGTAGAGCTTTTGGGATCATGTGGTTAGGAATAAGTGCGGGGGCAATTCTGGTTCCACTTGTGAACCAACTGATCGAGCAGTTCGGCTGGCGTTGGGCGGTTCGCGTAATGGGCGTTCTGGTGCTCCTGCTGGGACTACCAACAGCAGCCATCATGCGCCATAGACCCGAACAGTACGGAATGCTCCCGGACGGCGATGTCGCAACAGATCCGGCGGAAGAACCGCATCAAGGAGAACCGTCGGCGCCTTTACACAGCCAGCCTCCGCCTGACGGAGAGCGGGAGTTCACCCTAGGGCAAGCCCTGCGATCGGCGGCGTTCTGGTACTTCTCGCTTTCATATGGACTGCGCGTAGGAGTGACCAGCGCCGTAGGGATTAACATATTCCCTCTTGTTCAGTCGATCGGCGGCACAACATACCAAGCAAGCCTTATCTTCCTGGTGCATGGCGTATTCAGCGCCCCCGGGAGGTTGTTCCTCAGCTGGGCCGGCGATTATTTTAACAAGCGATTTCTTATGGCAGGCCTATTCCTATTGCTGGCTGCCTGCGTCTTCGGCATAGGCCAGGTCACTTCGCTGCCAGCGCTGTTCATTATCTACGTTCCGTATGCCGTTTCATGGGGCGGACTATCGGCACTTCCGCAATCCTTCCAGGCCGACCTCTTTGGCAGGCAGCACTATGCCACAATCCGTGGCGCCAGTGCGCCTATGCAGAGCGTCTTTTCGCTGATCGCCCCGCCGTTCGCTACCCTGATATTTGAGCGAACGGGCAGCTACGCTATTCCATTTACACTTCTTGCCGGAACCGCCGTTCTGGCCGCATTGCTGGTAATGAACGCTAAGCCCAGCAGCCCTAGAACCTGATGCTGCCAAAGGTCATGATGACACTGTAGAATACTAGCGTAATTTGAGGAGGGGGATATGTCATTAGGAATCGTCTCTTACAGACCAAGCGTTTTAGCTAAGACCCATATGGTGTCGTCAGGCCACTACCTGGCCACGGCCGCAGGCTACAGGATCCTGGAACAGGGCGGTAATGCCATCGACGCTGGGGTGGCTTCTGGGATCGTGATAAACGTGACCCTACCCCACATGACATGCTTTGGCGGCGTTGCTCCGATCATGGTCTACGTTGCCGAAGCGAAGAAGGCATTTGCGATCAGCGGGCTGGGCCGGTGGCCCAAGGGGGCGCCTGTAGAAACCTTTAACGGCGAAATGCCGCCCGGCTTGGGCCGCGCCGTAGTGCCGGCGGCTTGCGATGCCTGGCTTACGGCATTGGAGAACTACGGCACTATGACTTTCAAGCAGGTTGTCACTCCTGCTCTGGAACTGGCTGAAAACGGATTTCCCATCTCCAAAAGGGTTGCGGACGCTATCTCCGGAGCCGAAGAAAGGCTGTCCGAATGGCCGCAGTCTGCCGGGGTATTCATGCCAAAGGGTGTCCCACTAGCTCTAGGCGAGAAGCTTGTGAATCCTGATCTGGCGTCCCTATTTAGAAGCCTGATCGATGTTGAGGAGAGCTCAATGTCGGCGGGCCGGGAGGCCGCCATAAGAAAGACTAGAGACTATTTCTATAAGGGCGAGCCGGCTAGGCGCATGGCTGAGTACTGTCGGGAGCGCGGCGGGTTCCTCGATCAGGATGATCTATCCTCGTTCCGGGTGGGTGTTGAAGAGCCGCTAGTAGGTGACTACAGGGGTTATCGTCTTCTAACCTGCGGCCCTTGGTGCCAGGGGCCTTCCCTCATCCAGGTGCTGCAACTACTGGAAGGCTTTGATATCAAGGACATGGCACACAACTCACCGGAGTATCTGCACCTGGTCGTCGAGGCAATAAAACTCGCGTTTGCCGACAGACACGCGTACTATGGCGACCCTGACTTCGTCGACGTGCCCTTGCCCGGGCTGCTGTCCAAGGCCTACGCCAAGGAGCGACGCGAGAAAATCGATCAGCTTCATGCTGCACCGGGAATGCCTCCTCACGGAGATCCGTGGCAATACCAAACTGGGGGAGGACAGCGCAGCGCCATCCAGGCTCCGGCCAGCTTGGACGCGGAGTGGGAACCCGATACGAGCTATACCTGCGTGATAGATCGCTGGGGAAACGCTTTCTCTGCAACGCCTAGCGATGGGCAGCTAGCAGAGCCGCTAGTCCCAGGGCTGGGAATAACTATCTCAACCAGAGGGTCCCAGGCTTGGTTGGACCCCGACCATCCGGCTCGTGTCGAGCCGTGGAAACGGCCTCGATTGACGCCGAACCCGGCCATGGTGGTTAAGGACGGGGAGCTGTTCATGGCTTTCGGCACACCCGGTCTGGACGCGCAAGTCCAAGCCATGACGCAGGTGTTCCTCAACATCGTCGAGTTCGGTATGGACCCGCAAGAGGCCATCGAGGCGCCGCGGGCAATCAGCTACAGCTTTCCCGGTTCGTCATGGCCGCACCCGTATCTACCTGGCCGCTTGAATCTAGAAGGCCGCATCGACGAAGTGACCGCGAACGCCTTGGAATCACTTGGCCATGACGTTGAGCGCTGGCCGGAGTGGACAGAGCTAGCCGGAGGCGCTTGTGCAATCGTGGTTGATAAAGAACGGGGTATCTTGCAAGGCGGCGCCGACCCGCGGCGCGAATCCTACGCCTTGGGACGTTAGGGTGTTTACGTAGTGCCGCGTTTTGGCACTATCCTAACTTCTACTTTGCCCAAGGTTCCAAAGTCCGCGGTAAAGACGTCGTCCTCCGCAACAGGGGTTATCCCCGTGCATGTCCCGGTGGTAACTATCTGGCCTGCTTTGATGGACTCACCCCTGTCCAAGAGATGATTAGCCGTCCAATGCAGAACCAGCAGGGGATCACCTAGGACAAGGGAGCCCGTGCCTTCGCCTACCTGCTCTCCATTCTTAAACAGAGATACGGAATGTGACTTGAGGTCTATGCCACGCCAGTTCGTTACCTCTTGTCCTGAAACAAAGGCTGTGTGCGCGACCATGTCAGCGATCAGTCTGATGGGACCGATCCTGTTAAACCCATCCTCGAAGCGGCCGCCAACTATCTCAATCGCGGGGAGCAAAGCATCTACCGCATCTATGACCTCGTCCTGACTGTACGGGGTAGACCGTTTCGGCAGATCACGGGCGAAACGGAAGGCGAACTCGCTCTCCACGCTCCCGCTCTGGCCAGGGAACACGGCGACATCGGCTGGGCTTTGGAAGCAAGTGGGTACAGACATAGGTGCCGTCGCTGGCCCCTCGATGTCAAGAACTCGTTGAGCCTCTTGACTGGTGGCGCCAACTTTCCAGCCGCATCTTGGCATGTCTGCCAAGGCCTCTATTTTGCCTTGAACACGGTAGGCGGCTTCAATTGAGTCGATCCCGGATGCAGCCGCGATTGGAACTAGACCGCCTAAGCTCCGTGCTTTCCAGAGAAGATTGGCAATTTCGTCGGTTGTTTCCGCTACCACAATTGTTATGCCGCCTAGAGATTCTCCAACGAGACGTGGCCCTCTCTGGATAGACCCTGGAATAGCTCCAGAATGTGGCGTGATTCTAGGTCGAAGTTGAATTCGGCAGAAATGGCGTTGGAGATGTCATTCACACTGCGGTGACCGTCTGTGAGATTCCATATCTCGTCTCCGATTATTCGTAGCGAGTCGAAGCGTACTCTAGGATCTCGGGCATTCATTTGCTCGGACATGCCGACTAGTGTCCAATAGTCGGTGCCGGCAAGACCAGGCGCGTCCCTATCGCTCAGTCGTTTAGGCACAACTTCCCCTGGAGCAAACTCCTCCTCAGGATCCGCCTCCGGCAGCGAGCTTAGCACGTCTGCCAGCCGGTCTTGGATTCGTTTCTGCAGCTGGTCTTTGGTCGCCTCCAAGGCCTCTCTATCGTTGGGGTCATCGTCAAGTACTAGAGCCGATTCAACTGCTCCTTGATCGCGTGCAGCTAGATGCACCAGACGGTTCCTAGTGGCTGCGGGCGATCCCTCGCCTCGTAGTGCAATATGGCTCAATCTAAACTCACTGCTCGCCGCCACTTCCTTCATGATCTTGGCTGCTTCTTCGGAGCCGGCGTAGGCCAACTCCAAAGCTCCTAGTGCTATAACCATCCCGCATCTGCGGAAGACTTCAGGGTCAAGCATGTCGGGAGTCAAATAGTCCGTATGGAAATACAGATCCGGCCAGGACATCAGTAGCGGGGATGGTATGCCAAAGGCGGGATAATACTTGTTGTCACTCCAAGGCGTGTAAGGCAAGTTTGCGAAGTTCACAAACGGGATCTCATTGTCATTGCTGAACACCCAGCGCGTATCCTTGGGAGTCGATTCTATGATAGACACGAAATAGTCGTTAACGAATGTGGGGACGGAATCCGGAGAGTGATAGAACAGCAATGCCGACTTGCTTTTTCTCTGGTCGTGTCCAACGCTGTCCAAGGCGATGGAAACAATGGTTTTCTCGGCCTGTTCTCTATGGTTGTGGATGTAGTGCTTGGTTCCGTGCCCTTCGATGTCTATGAGGAATCTTATGGTGCGGCGTGGCCGCGGAATACGACCATCTGAAATGAGTTGGGATATGACTCGCCCCATTTCGGCCAGCATTGCGGGTCCTGAAGCACAGTTGGCGCCCGGTTTGGTGCCTGCCGTCGAATGGCAAACAAAGTGGATGAACTCATCCGCCTTGTCAGTTCCGGTTATGTCGGCAAAGAGATTCTGAGCCTCTCCCTTGAAGGTCTTGGCCTGAATGTCTACCCAAACCGTGGCTGTTCCTTGCCTTGCTATAGCGGCAAGCTCCTCCGCGGCATGGTAGTTCACGGCAAGCCCCCAAATTTCCGGGCTGGAAGGCATTCGCAGAAGCTGCACAGGGTCGGGCAAGGATTCCCTGGTGCGGAATGGAGACGTGGGGTATAGCAAGGTGTCTGTGATTACGCCCACGGCGCCGTGCTCAGCAGCTAGCTTGACCGCGTGCCCAAAGGTGCCTGGCACCGTGGTGCTTCGCACAAGGACCGCCTTACCTTTAACGTCCTGTTTCTCATAATCCTCCGCCCGCTCACCTGTGCCCACGTCCACCACTTCAACCGTCACTCCTCCTTCTGGAGTTGATGGCGTCCACCACGGCAGGCAGGAAGGAGCGTCTTCGTAAGACACCAGGAGTTTGCCGTTCTCCGACCCCACGCGCAGTTCGGCGCTTACGGGTTCCCAGGCCAGGGGCATAGTTTGAGTGAGCAACTTGGTCTCGCCGTCCAAAGGAAACCGTTCCACCCAGACTCTATCCATACCGTTGTCCCTGAGGAGCTGCGCCACAAAGTCGGTGGCGCGGTGGTATCCGGATGAACCCGGCGAACGGTAGAACTTCGTCATATGAGCGGCGTATTCCAGCGCTCGGTCCCCAGATAGCTCGGCTTCGAGAAGCTTTATAAGTTCTTTTCTTTGCATTGGTTAGGTTTCCTTATTGAGGCTCTTACGTTACTTAAGATCCGCTAGCTGATGTGGTATCCGTCAGGTGAGTAGGCGGCAGAATTGGGGTCGCTTGGGATGTACCGGGCGTTGCCCTGCTTACCCACTAGCTCGCCGTCCTCTATGACCACGTTACCCCGCACCATGGTAAGCACTGGCATTCCCAGCAACTCCGTGCCCTTGAACGTAGAAAAATCGCTCTTGCCGTGCTCTTCATCTACCAGGTGTCTTTTAGCCGGGTCCCAGACGACTATATCGGCGTCCGAACCGGGTTGAAGGGATCCTTTGCGAGGGTATATGCCAAAGATTTTGGCAGGGTTTTCGCAGAAGACCTGAACGAATTTGGGCAGGGTCATGCGCCCGCCGTTGACGCCGTGAGTCCATACTACGGGCATCATGAACTCCAGGGTCGTAAGCCCTGCCCCGATATTGAAGATGTTTTCCTGACCCGGTTCCGGCTCTTCAGCATGGCCGTCCATGGTCCCGGTCAGCTTCAGAGAGCGCGTGTACCCGGTGTAGTCGCTTCCAATCACGTCTAACGCTCCGCTAGCCAGCCCCTGCCACATGGCGTCCATATCTTCCTCTTCCCTAAGAGGAGGGGCCACTTTCAGCAGATAGCCCTCCCTAACCAGGTCATCATTGGTTAGGGAGAGGTAGTGCGGGCAGGTCTCACCATAAATGGAAAGCCCCTGGTTCTTGTAATGCCCCAGTATGCCAACAATCTCTTTGGTACTCAGATGGACTGGGTAAACCGGGCAGTTGGCCACTGTTGCCATAGTCGCGGCACGGTGTACCGCCTCTGCTTCTACTATGTTGGGAGCAGCATCCTTGTAGTGGTGCACGGATACTTTGCCCTCAGACCTGAACTTGCTTTCCAGGTAAGCCTTACAGATACCGTTCTCCGCATGCACCATAGCCATGCCGCCGTCACGGCCCGCCAGGTCCATGACCCGCATCACCAGTTCATCTGGAATAGCTAGGAGGTTGCCCTGCGATCCGGGCGCTCCCCACGGGTTCCAGGTCATGAACATCTTATAGGAGATCACGCCCAGACGAACTAGGTCGGGGATGACCTTGTCGATGTCGTCCTGGTCTCTGGTGGTGATCAGCCCGTGGATGGCGAAGTCGGTGTATGAGGCCTCTTCTGCGTATTCTATGAACCCCTTCACTATGTCAGGGTTGTAACTATGCACCCCCCAATGATTCCCAAACAACTCGTGGCGGTGTGTCTCTGAACCAACGAAGGGAACCACCGTGGTGACGCCTCCATAAGCAGCGCAGATGGAGTAGGTGTCCATTTTGTCTGCGTATATGGGATGCGCGTGGGAATCCAGACCGCCGGGCAGAACGTATTTGCCAGAAGCGTCTACAGTGCGTTTCGCGCTCCTGTTGGATAGGTTGTCCCCGATCTCGCTGACCTTGCCGTCGCAAACAAGGATATCTGCTCGAGTGATGCCTTGACCGGAGGCCAAGAGGCCTCCTTGGATGAGGACATCGGCAATTGATTCAGCCATGCTCTCCCTCCCTGTCCCTCTGTGCCGTTAACTTATTCTGGTTCAAGTGCCGTTGTCAATGTCGGTGCGGATTATCGTCAGAACTCTATTGTAATGAAGAGGTCAACGTTAAGGAGAGTCAGAACCGAATAGAGTGGCCAAGCCGCCAGAGGCCTGCATAGCTCAACTAAGCCAGGGAAGCAACGGTCTACGATGTCACAGGCCTCCGCAGTGGAAGGGTCATTGCGAAAAACAGGGACCCCGTGGCATGCGGGCATTGAGACGTTCTGAACAACATTCGCAGTTCACGAAGGGTTGGCAGCAAATAGCAGCGGCAGCCCCTTGACAACGGCTATAGTTTATAATGTAAACTACTTTATCATACTACTATGAGCACGGACGACATTGTCATACGCACCAACGGCCTGACCAAGCGGTTCGGGGAGAATACCGCAGTCGATGGGCTGTCCATGGAGGTGCAAAGGGGACGCGTGTACGGACTGCTGGGCCCCAACGGCTCCGGCAAGACCACCACCATTGGGTTGCTGCTCGGTCTGCTCAAGCCGACCGCGGGCAGCTTTAGCCTGTTTGGTCTGCACGGCCACCACGACGCCACATTGCGGCGCGTGGGGGCCATCATAGAGACGCCGTCCTTCTATCCGTACTTGTCGGGCAGGCAGAACCTGGCCTACTTCCAGATGGTGTCCGGCGGCGGACCGCGCAGCGAGCCGGACGAGCTCTTGGAGCGCGTGGGACTGAGTGGCCGCGGCGACGACAAGTATCGCACCTACTCCCTGGGCATGAAGCAACGCCTGGGCATTGCCTACGCCCTGCTGGGCGACCCGGACTTGGTCTTTCTGGACGAGCCCACAAACGGCCTGGATCCCGCCGGAGTGATTGAAGTGCGGGAACTCATCCGCAGCCTTGGCGACGGCAACCGCACTGTCCTGCTCTCCAGCCATCTCCTCCACGAGGTGGAACAGACCTGCGACAGCGTGACCATCATCTCCCACGGACGGCTGATAGCGCAGGGACAGGTGGCGCAGCTGCTGGCCTCCGGCGGGCGCGAGCAGGTGCGCCTGCGCACCACCGACGACACGCGGGCGCGTCCGATACTGGCGGGATTGGAGTGGGTGAGCGACATTGCCGAGCAGAACGGCGCCATGCTGGTCACGGCGCCCATTGACCGTTGCGGCGAGATAACGGCGTCGCTGGCTGGTTCGGAGGTATGGGTCACGGAGATGACGCCGGTCCAAACGTCGTTGGAGGACTACTTCCTAGAGGTGACGCGCGAGGACGATCCCGGCAGCGCCACACCCCCCACCGATGGAGTCGACGCTTCATGATTGGAGAGGTCATACGCCTGACGCTGGCGGAGTGGTACAAGCTGCGTCGTCGCTGGCTCCTCTGGATACTGCTGGCAGTCAGCGTACTGATAAGCCAGGCGTTCGTCTGGGGCCTGAACACTGCTTACCACGTCAACGAGGAAACGTTCGGCGCGTTCATCCCAGCCTACGAGTACCGCAGCGAGGACGGGATCATAGAACTGACCTGCGCCGACGTGGCGCAGGGGCAAGTGGAGGAGAAGCTGGCGCCCCTCTCGGAGGCGGAGCGCGGTCTGATAGCGGAGAGCTTGCAGGAGTGGCAATCCACCTGCGTGGGCTACACTACGCCGGAGGAGACTAGACAGGCGTTCACCTTGCCCTACGCCATCACGGCTACCAGTGAAGGGCAGCTATTTCCCATTGTGTTCAGCCTGATCCTGGGCGCGGCCGTGCTGGGTTCGGAGTATGGATTTGGCACGCTGCGGTCCACGCTGACCCGCGGCGTGGGGCGATTGCGGTACCTGGCCGCCAAGCTGATAATCGTGCTGCTGGCCGTGGCGGCGCTGGACATCGCGTCCAGTCTGACGACGGCGCTGGGAGTCCTGGTCATGGACGTTGTGCCGCCGGACGAGGGAGCGTCGCTGATAGTGAGCGATGGCGTGGCGTGGCGGCGCTTTGGCGAGGGCGTGCTGCGGACGTGGGTTGTGGTGTTGCCGTATGTGTCCCTGGGCGCACTGCTTGCGGTGCTGACCCAGTCTACGGCGCAGGCTATCTCCTTCTCGATGGCCTACTACTTCGTCGAGTTCCTGTTGCTTGGCCAGCTTTTTGGGCTGACCTCCTGGCTGCAGCGGGTGCGTGAGTTCCTGCTGAGCGACGCCGCGGGCGAGTGGATGCTGCAGTTCACGACGCAGACGGAGATTGCGACGGGCGCTATCACGGAGCAGCCCAACCCGACGGCGGCGTTGTTCATTATGCTTGGATACAGCGCCGTGTTCATAGCCGCCACGGTGTGGCTCTTCCTCCGCCGGGACGTCACCGGCGCTAAGGGAGAGTAAGCGCGCGTTTCAGTTCCGGTATTCGTACACGCTCAGCTCCGTATGGCGGGCGAGCACGTCGAAGTCAGCGTCGCTGTGGAGAATGGACGCGCCGGCGCGTATGGCGACGGAGGCAATGAGGCAGTCGATCAGCTTGCGAACGCTTTCCCCCTGCCGCCTGCAGCGACGATATAGTGAGGCGGCGTCTTCGTAGTCCGTGGCAAGCGTTGGTATCACGGATGCCCGCGCCAGCAGCCGCCGGAGGCTCAGTAGATGTGATTCGTCACGAGCGCCGGCCAAGACCTCCATACGCACGGCGTCACAAACGGCGATCTCCTCCTCTAACAGGTCGTCTACGGCCTGGCAGACCGCGGTACCCGTGTTGCGCAGGAACTCGATCCACGCCGAGGTGTCGACGAGAATCACGGCGAGCGGTTGGAGCGCATTGCGTCGAGGTCGCCTTCCCAGCCGACGCCTCGGAGGGCGCGGGCCTCTTCGATGGAGGCGGGCTCCGCAGCCAGCAGTCGCAGCGCAAGGTTGACCGCCTCACGCTTGGTGGCGAGGTGGTAGCGGCGCATGACCTCGGCGCAGGCGCTATCATCGATGTCCACGTTGGTGCGTGTCATACACCAATCGTACACCAACCGTGCTTGGGACGGCAAGCCGCTCGATGAGAATCACAATAACGGGCCGGACTTGGCGTGGTACACGCCCGGTTCTGATACGCTACCTCATACCCCTTGGTTTGTCATTGACACCGGTTTGGGACGGCCATATAATCCCCGCAACTTAAAAATAGAACCACTGCCCGTTCAGGTGCCCACCCAGGGAGAATAGGGAAGGCGGTGAAAGACCGCCGCGGTAGCGCCACTGTAAGCGGGAGCTTGGCCCGAATCCACTGCCGGAAAGTCCGGTGGGAAGGAACCGGTGCACAAACCCAGCCCGCAAGTCAGGAGACCTGCCTGAACGGAAGGTGACCACTCTCCGCCTCAGAGAGGGTCCCTCGAGTCCAGGGATAGAACTCCCGGCCAGCGCACATCGAGACCTCCGGCGGAGAACCGCGGGAGGTCGTTTTCTTGATAAGGACCGCTGGCGCAAACGCGCTGCGCAGCTACCGACAATCGGGTGTGGTGACCCATCTGGCGGCCAGTTCCTGCATCATCCTTCTGCTGGTCCTGGCTACCGCGCTGGTTTCCCTCAGCATGGGCCCTGTCAACATATCCGTTGATCGTGTCGCCTCAATTGTGCTGTCCTACGTAGGCTTGGACTTCGCCGCCTTTGGCCGCACCGAACAGCTGATAATCGAGCAGATAAGGCTCCCCAGGATTGTGGTCGGAGCCCTTGTCGGCATGGCGTTGGGTGTAGCCGGCGCAACAATGCAGGGTCTGTTCCGCAACCCCATGGCCGACCCAGGGATAATCGGCGTCTCGGCGGGCGGAGCGGTGGGGGCGGTCGCAGCCATCGCCACCGGAATGACGGGCCTGTTCTTCCTCGCCTTGCCCGTGTTCGCCTTCGTGGGCGCTATGGGGGCCGCGTTCCTCGTCTATGGCATCGCCGCAGTTGGTGGCCGGTTCTCCATAGCGACGCTGCTTCTGGCTGGCGTGGCGGTCAACGCATTCCTGGGGGCGGTCGTCTCCGCAATAATCATCCTGCTCCCCGACAACGGCGCGCTCCGCGAGATACTCTTCTGGCTCGCAGGCGGCCTGGACTCCCGTTCCTGGGAGCACGTGCGGGTTTCCGCCCCCCTGGTCTTGGTGGGAACGGCTGTGATCGTAGGCATGTCTAGGGACCTCAATCTGCTCACCCTCGGCGACGACGAAGCTCGCTCAATGGGCATACGGGTTGATGCGGCGCGGGTGCTTCTACTGGCCACGGCGGCGCTGGTCACCGGCGCCGCCGTGGCGGTGAGCGGGACCATAGCCTTTGTCGGCCTCGTAACGCCTCACATCCTCCGCCTGGTCATCGGGCCGGACCACCGGGTTCTCGTCCCCATGAGCGCCCTAGGCGGCGCCGCGTTCGTCATACTGGCTGACACAGTCGCCCGGGTCGTCATTCAGCCGGCCGAACTCCGCGTCAGCATCATCACCGCCTTTGTAGGCGCGCCATTCTTCATCTTCCTGTTGATAAAGAACAAGCGACAGGTCTACTCCCTATGAGAATCCCAAAAGCAGAAAAGAGCCACCTTGCTATTTAGACAGCGCTGCATCACATTGGCATCTCTATCCTCCTTGATGCTTTTATTGCTGGCGGCGTGTTCATCAGCGACCCCAACGCCCACAGCTACTCCCACCCAGACGCCTGCCGCGATATCCACCGTCACCATTCCCCCGGCTCCGATCTCAACGCCGACACCCACTTCCACTCCGGCACCCACCGCAACCGCCACCCCGGCGCCGGCCGCTGTCTCCACTGCCACCAGCCCCACAGCTCCGGTCTCAACTCCGACACCCACCCACACCCCGTTTCCGATGCCCACGGCTACGCTCGCGCCTACTGCTACACCCATACCACTGGCGTCTGAGTTTGAAGGAGTCCTTGGAATCATTGATCCCACCAACTTCGGCTGGCCGCGCCAGGTCGAAGGCCTCAACGGCATGGTCACCATTCCGAGCAAGCCGTCGAGGGTCATAACCGCTTCCGTCGGCCACGACGAAATAGCCGTGTCGCTCATACCGCTGTCCAGGCTCGTCGGAGTGGGGGGCGCCACCAAGAACACCACTTTTTCCAACGTAGCCTCCTTGGTACAGAACATCTCGACGATCACCAGGGACCCGGAGACTATCATTGCCCTCACTCCGGACGTCGTCGTCACCAGTCCGTTCTTTGCGGCGGAGGGTGTCGACGCCCTGTCCAGGCTCGGTATCCCCGTAGTACAGACAGACTTGCTACAGGGGCCTGAGGAAAGAATAGAGAGCATCCTTCTCATGGGGTACATTTTTGGAGAGGAGGAACGCGCGGTAGAGTTTGCCGCCGAGGTTCGGGAGAGATACGATTCCCTGGTGGCCGCAACAGGCGCCGCTGGCCCCAAGCCCCGTGTCCTTGCCCTGACTCAGTACTCGGATACCATCTGGACCGCCGGGGCAGGTTCAACGGAGGGCAGCATAATCACTGCCGCCGGGGGGATCAACACCGCCGAAGAAGCCGGTATTACGGGCAACCTGACCACTACCCTTGAAGGGGTGATCGCCATGGCACCGGACATAGTGATTATTCCCCAACCGGCGGAGTTCGGCGCTGGGGAGTTCCGCCAAAGCCTGCTGGAAAACGCCGCTCTTGCTGAGGTCCCGGCAATCAAAAACGGCCGGGTACACGTCGTGGAAAGCAAGCACTTTACCACACTGTCCCATTGGAATATCCTCGGGATGGAAGCTCTGGCCCGCATCCTCTGGCCGGACCTTTTTTCCGATCCGGTAGACCACGAATTCAGCCTTGCTGGGTAGGACGGGCCTATGAATAAACAAAGCTCTCATGCCGTAAGCGCCGAGGGGCTCCACTACGAAGTGGACGCCAAATCACTTCTGGACGGAGTGGACTTGCACGTGAAGCGGGGACAGTTCGTTGGGCTGATAGGGCCCAACGGCGCGGGAAAAACAATGCTGCTCAGGGCCATAGCGGGAGTCCTCCGCTACAGCGAGGGCGTAGTGCTGCTGGACGGAACCGACGTCAAGAACGGTTCGCCCAGGGAAGTCGCAAGGACTATGGCCCTTGTGCCACAGGTTGCACCCTACACCCAGGGCTTCACCGCGCTGGAGCTTGTGCTCATGGGAAGGTACCCTCACATGCGCCGGTTCCAAATCGAGGGTAGAGAGGACGACCTGATCGCCAGGAACGCCATGCGCCTGACCGAGACCGAGCAGTTCACAGACAGGACTCTGGACACCCTTTCCGGCGGCGAACGCCAGCGCATCTTCGTCTCCCGCGCCCTGGCACAGCAGCCCCACGTCCTTCTACTGGACGAACCCACCTCCAACCTGGATATTCTTCACCAGCTGAAGGTGATCAGTCTGGTTAGGAAGATGGTGGACGATGGACTGACCGCCATTGCCGCAATCCACGACCTGCAGATGGCGGCCCGCTACTGCGACCGGCTGGTGCTGATGAAAAATGGTAAAATCCTGGCCAAGGGCTCACCGGAGGAGGTGCTGACCCCGGAGGCCATTCAAGTCTCCTTTGGCGTGAAAGCCGCCGTATATCGAGACCCGGTTGCCGGCTCCTTGGCCTTGAGCCTGCTTGACCCGGCGGAGGAACAACTCGGTAGCTCAGTCCCCGATGGCGTCCCAACGTCTCTGTCGCCGGACGGCCGGAGAGCCACTGCAATAGGAGGTGAATCATGAACACCCAGGACCCCGCCGCGACGCCCCGCAGACCTACCGGGCTTCGCCATGGCCGCATTGGTCTTGTGATAGTGAACACCGGTGATGGCAAGGGAAAGACCACCGCCGCCCTGGGTGTAATCTTTCGGGCCTGGGGCAGGGACTTTCGCATCAAGATGTTCCAGTTCATCAAGCACACGGAAGCGCGCTTTGGGGAACACCACGCGGCGGACCGGATAGGCATACCAATTGAATCATTCGGCGACGGCTTTACCTGGCTCTCCAAAGACATGGACCAATCCACGGCCATGGCCGTGGCGCAGTGGGAACGCTGCAAGGAGGCGATACTGAAGGGAGAGGAGGACATCCTTGTCCTGGATGAGTTCACCTACCCCATGCACTACGGCTGGATACCGGTTGAAGAGGTGGTTGAAACCCTGGGGCAAAGGCCGCCGGAACTGCACGTGATTATCACCGGCCGCTACGCTCCCCAGGAGCTCATTGACTGCGCCGACCTTGTGACGGAAATGAAGATGATAAAGCATCCCTACGAGGACCACGGAATCGTTGCACAGAGGGGCATCGAGTTTTGAGGTAAGGCCATTATTGCGGCCACCCGGTGATATGTACTGATGGGTGGTAGTGTACGACTTCCCCAAGAATCCAACGGACAGAGAGAGTCGTATATCAAGCATGGGCAGATAGCTTGAGGCAGTCTTGTAAGAGAGTGGCTTACGGGTGCCTGATCTAACCCCTATGGGTTCGTCCGTGTATCTCTGTACCAACCTGACTCGACTAACTGATAGGTGATGATGTGAACAGAGTAGGGAATATCGCTTTGATTGCAATAGCAGCCGTTATCTGTATGAGCCTGGGCTGCGAAAGAGAACCGAGCGGAGACGGTGTTGGTACGGTTGCGCAGGAGACGCCTGCAGTGCCGACGCCTACGCTTACTCAAGAAACTCCTACTGTGCCGACAGTGACGCCTACACCCACACCCACGCCCATACCAACGCCTACATATGGACCAGACGCCAGCCCCTATTATGCGTGCGGGCCAATTTTCAATTCCCATGGTATACGGGTTCCGCTTGATATCGACCACTTTGTCGACTGGACTCCGGACGGCTCCGGCCTGATATTCGATGACGGAACTCTGGTGATGATGGTGAACGAAGACGGTTCCGGGCGGCGGATAATCGTCCAGGCCTATCCAGGTTCCCAATTGAGGCATGGCTCCCACGCCGACCTATCGCCGGATGGAACGCGCATCGTATACACCTCATGTGAATATTCCACGGACAGAGGACCCAGATATTCGGGCCGGGCGAAGTACCACTACGAGATCGCGTCGGTGGCCATCGACGGCTCAGATCCCAAGCGCCTTACAGAGAACGATTACATGGACCATTACCCGGCATGGTCTCCCGATGGGAGAAGAATAGCCTTCATAAGTGGTCTTCACTACCACCATAATTTCGGCCCGCTCCGAACCATGCTGGCAGATGGCTCGGAGCAACGGGAGCTTACGATCTACCAGCCTCTCCCCCCCGGATCCTTTCGCAGACCCTCTCGCCTAAATGCCTACCACGCAGTCCCGGAATGGTCTCCCGATGGACAGCAACTGGCTTTTGTGGAAGAGGACTCTAGGAGAAACCTATATACGGTTCGCGCTGACGGCTCCGAACTGACGAAGATCTCGGAGACGTTCAGCCCACCCTCCTGGTCCCCGGACGGGAGCCGTCTGGCGTTTACCAAGCTCGACGGCGAGGACGTGGTGCTCTACACCGTTAAGCCCAACGGCTCCGACCTCCGGGCGATCACCAAGATAACTGACCGAGAGGCGTACGGCGGTCGGTACATAATCTGGATTACCACGCTGGCATGGTCGCCGGAGGGGTCTCACATCATGTTTAGCTGTGGGGCACGGATCTGCGTGGTTGACCTAGACGGGGTTGCAGTTGGTGAATCGCCCTTCGAGGAGTATATCTTGAGTCCCCTCTTTTCTACTCGTATCAGCCACCGCCATCACTCGGCTGCGGCGTGGTCTCCGGACGGCTCCAGGATAGCGGTGCGCGTCCACATCGATTGTTGGACGAATGGGAAACCCGTGGTCTACACCATGGACCCCGACGGCAGCAATGTGAGAGTGCAGGTGAAACATGTCGGTGCGAAACTCTGCTAAGCTCCATGAGGTGGTGAAGGTCCCATGAACAGTAGATTTATCCGGCATCGTTGGCTATTGGCACTGGGGACATCGACCTCCACCACTCTGGCAAATAGCTCAGCCACCGCCATCTTCTTGTAGTGGAACGAATTCGCCCCACACCCCGTATTTATTAGTAAGCACCTGATCTGCCGTAGATACGGAGAAATGCCGGATGAAAGTCAAAGTCAAGAACACCCTGCTAGCCGCAATGGCCATTGCGGCTGTCCTGCTAGCGCTGGCCGCTTGCGGAAGTAACCAGAGACCGGCCAACGTCACCGTGGAAGTGCCGTCGGGCCTGAGTCCCAACGCATCGGTGAGCGGCGCCGTCACCTATCGAGAGCGGCTGGCCCTCTCTCCAGGAGCAAAGCTCGTGGTGGAACTGCGTGACGTGTCCTATGCGGATGCCGCGTCAACGCTTATCGCTCAACAGACTATCTCCGACCCAGGACAGGTCCCCATCAAGTTCAAGGTCAAATACAACCGCGACGACATCGACTCCCGGAATACCTATGCGGTTAGCGCCAGAATCATCGAGCCGGGCGGACGGCTCGCCTTCACTAACGATACGGCTTACGACGTGATCACCCGCGGCAATCCCAACAATGTAGACATGCTCCTCGTGCTCGTGCAGCCCCCACCCGACCTCGTCGAAGATGGCGTCGACTGGCGGCAGTGGGTGGAGGTTCCGGCTCGAGTGATCTCGGCTAACCTGATACCGAACGAACCGGAACTCTTTCTCCGCATTGTCTACTACCAGTCCACCATAGAGGGCTGCACCCGGCCCGGCAGCCAGGGGCTGAGGGTGGAAGACAATAAAATCATTGCCACCATAACGCTAATGCAGCCTCCTCCCACAGCATGGGCGATTCCCTGCGATGATCAGTTGGTGAAACTCGACGCCGTTGAGCCGGTGGAGGCTTCGTTGGAGCCGGGCGAGACCTACTACGTGATTGTCAACGACACGACAACCGCATCCTTCAGCCTGCCTAGGTCCAACCTTGGACACACCTTCATCGCCGAGTCGCCTATCCAGAGTGCGGAAATCATGGTACTGGAGAGCGCGCCGCCGCAGTACCAACTGCGCGTCGTCTCAGGTCTACCAAGAGGAAGCGGCTGCTCCCAGTTCAACGGCTACGAAGTCAGGCGAGGAGAGTCGAATGAGATCGAGGTGGTCGTCACTCACCACGAGGTCGCCGACCAGCTAGTCGTCTGCACCGCCGACTTTCCCATATTGGAGACTAATATACCCCTCGGTTCGAACTTCGAGCCGGGCGAGGAGTACACCATTCGCGTGAACTCGGACGTCACCGTGTCGTTTGAGGCACAGTAGGCGGATGGACATTCTCAAAAATACTGTATAAAAGCCGGCGAAGTGATTGACTCAGATGGAGGAGCTTGTAGGCTACCTTGGTGACATGAGTAGATCGCTGCGGTTATACGTCACTCAACAACCGGGGTTGCGTCTTGAGGGGCCCTCTCCCATAGCCACTCCACACTCTCGTTGCGAGGCGTCTTGATGGACGGACGGCCGTTCAGAATATGCTCCACGTAGCTGATAATGTCATTGGCGCAGATGTTACAGTAGCCGTAGGAATTGATCAGCCTGGAGGTGATGCTCCTCCATCGCTGCATCCAATCAACCCGCTGTCTAGCAAATCGTGGCCGGGTAAGGTTCTTGCTAAGCTCATTTGGCGCGATGAGAATCCGCTTCTCTATGGCCTCTTTCAGGCGCGGTTCGGAGTCGTATTCCAGGGTTCTGCCTCTGCTCTGCCAGGACTCTACGTGCTCGTGAATCTCACGCCGGAACGCATCTTTATTGCGGTCGGTGATTCCAAGCACGCGTTCCATCTCCCGCATGTCGCGCTCCCTCCCAGCCTCGGCACGGGTGGGCCTTCGGCCCTTGGAGGCGTCCTCCAAATAAGAACTGAGGTCGGACAGATAGGCCGTGAGCAGGTCCTTGGCCTTTGCCTCGAACCCATCCTCGTTTGCAATCCGTACTTCGCGGACCGCCAGGTCGTCGTACACCTGCACGGTGTCTGTGATCAGGGCAATCTTGGTCGCGACGTCGGCATCGTACCCCACATTCTCACCCAGGCCTTCCCATAGGCTGCTTAGGGCGACAAAGGGTGTAATGCAACGGACGTTGGGGTCGCTGGCGACAGCATCAATGCGGTTCATCACATACCGAGGTGATATTCCGGTCATGCCCTCCATGGGGTGTTGACGCTGCATATCGCGCACTGTCTGCCTGGAGAAGTTAGAGACAACATGGCCGTCATAGAGATTCAGTTTGTCCAGCAGCGACATCCCCTGGCGGTCGGGCGGGTCCAGTCGCGCCAGAACGGAGAACGCGCTCGCCACCTGTAGGGTCAGAGGAGCTATGTGTACGTCTCCCATATGGCTCATCTTGAGCATCTTCCTGTAGATCTTGACCTCTTCGCTGACCTTCAAGTTGTAGGGGATCTGTACAGCAATGATGCGGTCCTTGAGAGCCTCGGAGCTCTTGTCTCTTGAGAACTCGTCGAAATCTCCTTGGTTGGAGTGCCCGACTATGACCTCGTCGGCGTATACGGAGCCGAACTTCTCCATCTTGATGCTCTGCTCCTGCGTCAGGCCGAGTAGAGCGGTGAGGAGATGCTTGTCCGCCTTGAACATCTCAATAAGCTCGATCATGCCTCGGTTGGCGACGTTGAACTCCCCGTCTAGCCTGAACGCCTTCCCAGCCACCTCAAGACGATCGCCCTCGAGCTGGTCCGTATTGACGCTCCCGACCAGCAGGGATGAGTCGGATGGGTTGGGGTTGTTGGCCACAAAGCAGCCAATGCCTATTGCCTCTTGCTCTGAGAACGTCACTCGCTCCACTGGAACATCCGCATACCGGCCTTGGTACTCGGTCCTCACCAAGTAGCGGCACCGGGGGCAGAGGTCGCCCTCCACGTGGATGCCGTACTGGTCATAGATCTGGGGCCGAAGCCTCTTAGGGATCAGATGCAGGGGCTCCTCCTGCATCGGGCATCCCTTGATGGCATAGACAGCGCCTTTGTCTGTCCTGGAGTGGGCCTCCATAGCGCGCTTGATAAGATCTACAACGGTGGACTTGCCACTGGCTGGAGGGCCTAAGAGCAGGAGTATGCGCTTGCGCACCTCGAACCTCTGTGCGGAAGCCGCAAAGTACTGAACTATGCGGTCCAGCGGCTCCCCCAGCCCAAATATTTGATCCTGGAACAGGCCGTAAGTGCGACCTCCCAGGGGGGTCGCGTCTGAACCATTAGACGCAATGGCATCGTAGATGTAGGCGTGGGAGAGGCGGCTCTTCAAGGGGTCGCTGACTACAAGGCGGAGATACTCCTCAAAGGTCCCCTCCCAGGAGTACCTGGCAGCCTCGCTCTGGGCCTCGGATATGATGGACTGGATAGTAATTTCGTTTGTCATAGCTTCCTGTATACACCATCCAATTAAGCCAGGCTTGCTGAATGGCGCAGACCGCACCGACCTCGGTGCGAGCTCAGATGGGTCCGCAGACCCTCGGGTTTGCTTTAGGAGTCTCTACGGAGAGGCCAATTCAACTACGCGATGACAGACGTGAGCGCCCAGAGGCCCACCAGTCCAGTTACGCCGCCGCCGAAGAGCATGAACCAGCCCGTGACTAGCCTCAGCATTGGTAGGTCAAAGGTATAGTAGAAGAATGCGATCGCGGAGACGATGGTGAGCATGAACGGTACGGACGACATTGCGAGCCATATGCCAAGGGAGTGCTCGAACACACCGTTTTCAGCCATCGACAGGGCGAATATGAGAAAGACTACCAGGGAGGCGACGGAAAGAAAAAGGCTGTAGAAGCCTATGGCGCGCGGATCCGTGTCCCAGATGCCCTGTACTCCAACACCCAGGGAGTAGATTGCCCAAAGGACGATGAACGCTGTCAGTGCGGTAAACAGCTCTGTCGAACCTTCCCCGGATATCAGGGTTGGCGTAATGGTCGTGCCAAACATGACGGTGCCCAGACTCAGCAGACCGAGCCCCGTGGCGAACACGCCCATAGTCCGACCCTCGGAGTACAGCCCAAGCACGTGCCAAGACTGTGAGAATATAACTGCGCCTATAAGAAGAAAGAAGATACCTTCCATGAGTCCTTATCCTCCAGTTAGGATATATACGGTGATCATCGTTGCTGCCATACGCGGCATTCAAAGATCAACGTAGCAGAGCGTCTTTAATTCTAATGGGAACTTAACATATTGTCGAGCAATCTGCAGGAATGTCTGAGAGTGTTGGAACTGAATCAAGGATTGAGCCAATATCTTGATCACGCACACCCTCTGGCGATTGCTTGAACCCGGCCACGTGGGCGCACACTGAGCGACCTCAGCGTCAGATAAGAGACGGGGTGCTGTTCTGGAGCGCGAGCTCGGATTCCTTAGAGGTGTTCACTTTTCCCGGTCAGGAAAGAAAGCAGACTTAAGCTGCTCGGCTATGCCCTTGGCGTCTATCTGCAGGCGCCGCCTCTGGTCCGCCGCGGTGCCGTGCTCTATGAACGAGTCGGGCATTCCAATACGGTGAACCGCGGTATCCTCCATTCCTGCCGCGGCAAGAGCCTCCAGCACCGCCGATCCGAAACCGCCGGCAAGGACATTCTCCTCTACCGTGACTATTCGTCCGGTTGCACGTGCGGCATCCAGGAGTAGATCGATGTCGAGCGGCTTCACGAAAATCGGGTTCACAACTCCGCAGAAAATCCCATCTTCGTCAAGCATTTCAGCAGCCTCCATAGCGGCTGTAAGCGACTTGCCCAAACCGAATATAACTACGTCTCGCCCCTCCCGTACCACGGAACCTCTGCCAATGGGCAGCTCTCTGAGGTCCTCTTCCATCGGCACTCCGACCGCCTCTCCCCTGGCGATGCGAATAGCGAATGGGCCTGCGTGTTTGTAAGAGGTGTAGACAAGGTGCTGTAACTCGTTTTCATCCTTAGGCGCGGCCAGGACGATGTTGGGAAGACAACGGATGTATGAGATGTCAAATGCGCCGTGGTGCGTTTTGCCGTCCTCCCCAACTATTCCTGCCCTATCCGCGATGAGGGTCACAGGGAGGTTCTGCAAACAGACGTCGTGGACTATCTGGTCGAATGAGCGCTGGAGAAACGTAGAGTAGATTGATATGAAGGGTTTGACTCCGGTGGATGCCAGTCCAGCCGCCATACTGACAGCGTGCTGCTCCGCAATTCCGACATCGAAGACCCTGTCAGGGAACTCCTGCCGTACACTGGCCAGTCCCGTGCCTTCAAGCATGGCCGCGCTTATGCCCACTACGGCCTCGTCTTCGCGCATGATCCGCGTGACAGTTTCAGCAAATACCTTAGAGTAAGTTGGCGCGCCGGAACCACTGCCCAACGGGGAGCTTGGCTGATGGAACTTGACCGGATCGTCTTCGGCAGGCTCATAGCCATGTCCCTTGTGAGTGACTACGTGAACTAAGGGTACAAGTCCAGTGGGCCTCCTGGCCTGTCGGAGTGTTTGCTCAAGCTGCCTGAGGTTATGTCCATCAATTGGACCAAGATACTGGAAACCCATCTCGGCCCAGAACATTGTGGGAACAATGAGACCCGCCAGGGCCGTATTGAATCTCTTGACAAGGCTGTAGATTAATTCGCCTGTGGGTACCCTCTTGGACAGCGCCTTCACTCGATTCACCATTGCCTGATACTCAGGGTGAGTGATCACGCGCTTGCGCCAGTTGGTCAGAAATCCAATGTTCTCTGAGATGGACATGCCGTTGTCGTTAAGGACAACGGCAAATCTCGCTGGGTTGAGATGCACTATGTTGTTCAGCGCCTCAAAGCTGGAACCTGAGGTCATCGCACCATCCCCGACAATTGCGATAGTCCAGGAGTCCAGTTTGCGATTCGCGGTGCCCTGGGCGATTCCAAGTGCAATCGAGAGTCCGGTCCCGGCGTGTCCCGCGGCCAACGTGTCATGCGGGCTCTCTCTCGGCTCACCAAACCCTGACAGACCTCCCTCCAACCGGATGTCCTTGAATTCGTCACGCCTTCCCGTCACCAACTTGTGTGTGTACATCTGGTTGGTGGTATCCCAGACTATCCTGTCGGCTGGGCTGTCAAAAACCCGGTGCAGCGCCAACGTAAGTTCCACAACTCCCAGATTGGAAGCCAGGTGTCCTCCACGCTCAGTTATGACTGAGATGATGGTATCCCGCACTTCCTGCGCGACCTGCTCCATTTCTTCTTGGCTTAGGGGCTTGAGGTCGCTAGGCTTATCTATCTGATCTAAAAGGCGGTCCGCCATGGAGGTAACTCCTCAGGTGTTATCGGTATCACTCATCGAGTTTATTCCCTGAATTCGTGCGGAAGCACGAAGGTAATGTCTTCTTCAACCTCGTGTATGGTCGCGGCTTCAGCCAGCGCTATTGAGCTTATTATATCCTAGCTTCTTCAATGGTCTACGGTCTATCACAGTGACGGTCTATCTCTCGTCGAATGAATTCTGAAGCTCCACTAGGAGAAACTACCTAGATAACCCCTTGTCTCCTGAGCATCACCAGGTCATCTTGGGGCACACCCATTTCTTCACAAAAGACTTCCCTATTGTGCTGCCCCAGTAACGGAGCGGGAACACGCAGCCTGTACGGGCTCTTCGGGAGCTTGTAAATCTCTCCTGGCATCTTGAGCTTGCCTACGACTGGATGCTCAATGTCGGAATAGAACCCTCTTTCGAGTAGTTGAGGGCTTCTGGATAGGTCCTCTGATGTCTGGACTACCGCGGCCACCCAACTGTTTGAAGCCGCATGCGAAAAATAATCGAACTTGTTCCACTCCTTCAAGATCGAAAGCAGCGCGTCATCCAGTTCCTTTGGGAACTCGCTTGACTGTTGAGGGTGCGACTCCTGCAAGGAGGCAAGTTCGGGATGGCCTAGCAGATTCACGTACTCTGAGAAGGTGCCTGGCCGTTGCGTACCCCGCTGAAACGTGGCGCCAACAAACCCGTCCTTAACTGGAACAACACCCTGGAAGTGGGGCCCAGCCTTAGCCGAACCCGCCTCTTTCTTAGGCGCTCGGCGTTCTATAGCTCCCGTATAGATGTATCTGTTGGGCGGGCTAACGTGATGTGCAGCCATAACCTCCATCAACGAAACATCAATTTGCTGGCCCTTGCCGCTTATCTCCCTCGAATAGAGAGCCGCGGACGTAGCGTAGGCAGCCGTGATACCGCCGATGTAAAGGCTTTGAGGATGGCCGTGGCCTAGAGGCTCGCGATCATGCGCGCCGCTGGTATACATGACCCCACCTAGCGCCTCGTATACAATGGGGCTCCCAAGGAACTCTCGATACGGGCCTGTCTGGCCAAACGGCGTCACGGAAATCATCACCAGACCAGGATTATGGGTTTCCAGGTAAGTGTAGCCCAGCCCTAGGGAATCCAAATAGCCCGGAGGGTAGCTCTCTACAACAGCATCAGCACTCCTGACCATCTCAACAAAGAGTGCGCGTCCGGCGGCACACTCAAGGTTCAGCGTAACTCCCCGTTTGTTTGCGTTGAGATACAGGAACATCAGACTCTTTTCTTGGTCTGGCGTGTCTGAGAAGAACGGCCCAGACCTCCGTGATACATCTCCAACTCCGGGCGGCTCTACCTTGACGACATCCGCCCCATAGTCGGCAATGAGCCGGGCGCAAAATGGCCCCGCTATATGGGTGGATAGGTCGATGATTCGAAATGCTGAGAGAGGACCTTCGGACATTGCTACTCCAGTCCTAGAATCTTTTTGTGGTCGGGGTCGTGGCCCACTAGGATGCCGGTCTCAATATCCGAATCAAGGCTCGGACGCTTGGCTGGTTGAGGGATGGGCACTGGGTGCGCACCAATAGCTCCCAGTTCATACAGTTGGTCTATTTTCTGTGGCTGCAACCCCAACAGATCGCCTAAGACCAGATCATTATGGGCTCCTAGGGAGGGAGCAGGCCGCCTAATATAGCTTTTCGTCCTAGACATCTTCCAAGGCCTACCCATGTGGACCCTCTTTCCAACGCCTAGCTCTGCCGGATAGGAGATCTCCTCGTAAAGACCCCTGGCTTTGATGTGGTCGTTGGTCAGCACCTCTTTAGAGTTCAATACGGCGCCGGCTGGCACCCCAGCCCCCTGAAGGATTGACATTAACTCCAAGTGCTCATAGTTCTTTGTCCACTCGCCAACATGACGGTTCAAGCTCTCTTGATGCAGCAATCTGGACAGTACGTCAGCATACCGGTCATCCCTTGCCCAAGCGGGATCTCCCATGGCCTGTCGCAAGGAATCCCACTGCGCATCATCAGTAACGGAAATGGCTATCCACTGATCATCCCCCTTGCACCTAAACACCCCGTGAGGCGAGAAGGACGAATGGCGATTACCCATCAGCCTACCGTTGCGTTCATTGGCCAGATAATCCAGTATTGCATCACCTACCGTGGAAGCGGCCAACTGATACATCGAGTAGTCAACCCTTTGGCCTTCACCTGTCTTGTTTCTATGGTGCAGAGCGGAAAGGATCGCGAAGACCGCCATCCAGCCGTTGGGCGGATCAAACCACGCCTGCCCGACCCGTCTGGGTCCATCCTCTGGATATCCGGTGAACTGGCTGACTCCGCCCGTCAACTCAAACATGCGGCCAATACCCTGATAGTTCCTCCAAGGGCCGGTTTGACCAAATCCTGAGAAAGAGAAGTAGACCAGATTAGGATTGACCTTACGCAGTGTTTCGTACCCAAGACCAAGACGGTCCATGACGCCCGGTCGGTTGTTTTCCGCTATGACGTCGCTAACTCTGACGAGGTCCTTGAACATTTCCACGGCCTCTTCCACTTTGAGGTCAAGGGTAATGCCAAACTTGCCCCTATGCAGCTGATGAAAGCTGCCGTCCCTGTTCCATGGCTCATGCCCGGGCTCCCCATCTGCATACATTCCTTGACCGCCCCTGCTGCGGGTATGGCTCTCCACCTTGATGACCTCTGCCCCCATGTCGGACATCACGTACATGGCGGTAGGCATTGCCATCACGCTGGTTGCGTCAACAATGCGAACGCCTGATAACAAACCGCTTTCCGGCTCCAACTCTAGGCTCATAGACTCACCTACTATACCCTGCCTCACTCCAATGTTTCGAGCGGCCGTTGAGCACTTACGGCAGTTAGGACTTTCGGTCATTCAGGAGCTTCCTGGCCCCCGGTCCTTAATTGGCCCGTTACTTTCCTTGGCCTCTTCTCTAGAAACGCGGCGCTGGCATCCGCGGCGTCCTCAGTAATCTGCCATGTAATGCCGTTGTATAGAAGCTGTAGATGCCA
This sequence comes from Dehalococcoidia bacterium, assembly GCA_965197965.1. GTDB lineage: Bacteria > Chloroflexota > Dehalococcoidia > Lucifugimonadales > QGNO01 > DAOUJH01. Next base: position 2,381,636 of record OZ240235.1, on the reverse strand, counting down.
GGCTTGGTCTTCCGTCATGTCTCTGCTCTTCGTTAGGAACTCCTTCAAGAACCTGACGGCCACCGGCGGCATCTCGGCTATTCTGTTTGCTATCTCCTCGCAGTGGGACATCAGTTGATCATGCGGCACCGCTTCGTTGACTAAGCTAATACGCGCGGCCTCTGCGGCATCTATGGGCTGGTCCGACAAGAGCATTCTCATCGCGTGAACGTAAGGCACCTGTCTAATCAATCGGGTGGCAAGAGGCCCGCTCCCAATGCCGCCTCGGTTGGATAGCAGCGCATAATAGAACCTGGCGTGTTCAGCACACGCTATTCGTATGTCTGTAGTAGTCAGCAGACTGTACAGTCCCGCTCCGGCTGCCCAACCGTTTATTGCCGCGATCACTGGCTTCCAGATCTGGGGGAAGTCTACTCCGCCGTTGAAAACGGCGATTCGGCGCCCACCTATCGTCCCTGCCCTGGGCCAAACGAAGCCATTCAACCGCCGGGCTCGCTCGTCCTCGAAAGTCTCACCCGGAGGAGGCGGCTGAATGCTGTGCCCTCCTGAGAAATGACGGTCTCCGACGGCTGTAAGGATCAGGCAGCGCATTTCAGTATCCGCCCAGTAGTCTTGGTACGCTTCGCCCAACTCCTCTATCACCTGGTCGTCCATGACGTTGGCCTTGGTCGGGTTGTTTATGGTTAGATAGGCGATAGGCCCCTTCTTTTCGTAGATCGTCTTCTTGGATGTTGCCGCCATCTCTGTTGCTCCTTGAGTAAACTGTGTCAAACGTTTAGTTGATAATTTGAAGCCGCTTTAAGCACATTGTAGGCATTGTGTTGACCCCTCTAGACAGGCGGATGTCTTAGGTGCCAGGCTGTAGCTTGCTCATAAGCATGGGCCACCCTGTAAATAAGCTGTTCTTCCAGCGGGCGACCCATTAGCTGAAGGCCAACGGGTAACCGGTCTCCCATAGCAAATCCGCAGGGCAACGATAACGCTGGGAAGCCGGTTATGCTGGCAAGGCCGTTGAGATACATCGCGCGCGACCGGGTAATGACTTCGCGGCCGCGAAGTAGGGTGGTCTTCAACCCAGGAGAGTCTCCGAGGGTCATACCCGTGGGCAAGGCGATAACGTCCGCCTCCTTGAACGCGGCCACCAGCTCCTGCCCTATGAGCAGCCGTTTCTGGGCTTTCTTAACGTGGTCGGACACGTCTAATTCCCTTCTGCTGCCTGCCAGGATGGCCGCCTGGATTTCGTCCCAACCGTCTAAGTTTTCAAAGAGATGAGTGTGTTCCTTCCACCAGAATGCTTCCGGCTCAATGCCATCCATTAACGCCCTAGACTCCCATGCAAGAGGCAAGGCCACCTCTACAATGTGCGCTCCTAGCCCCTCCATTGTCTTTATGGCCGCTCGCACGCGGTCCTCGTGCTCTTCCGTAACCCACTCTTTCCATACCCAATCGTCGGTTGGCACTCCTATTCTGACACCCCTTATACCGTCCCTCAGCCCCGTACGGTAGTCATACGGCGCTTCATTGATGCTGATGGGGTCCTTGGGGTCAAACCTCCCTATGACCTGCAGCATGATCGCATTATCTTCTACCGTCTTGGTCATCGGTCCGGCCTGACTAGCGCTCGCCGTCGGATACGTGTCGGTTGGGTATCTGCTGATGCGTCCGGTCGTTGCCCTGAACCCCACTATGCCGCAATTGGCCGCGGGATGGCGCACCGAGCCGCCTCCGTCGGTGCCCACTGAGCCCAAGCAGAGAGATGCCGCCGTAGCCGACCCGGGGCCGCTGCTGGATGTGCCGGGACTAACGTTCAAGTCCCACGGGTTAACGCAACCCACTACCCTCAGGTTCATCCTATCCAGCCCTTCCCTCTCCGGCGATTGAAACGTAGTCGTGTCAATGCGGACCTTGCCTACAAGGATACTGCCGGCCTCCTCAAGAAGCGTGTGCAGTGTGGAGCTTACTCTGGGCTTTAGGTCCAGCCCTTGCGGGTTCCCGTGGGTAGTAGGAATACCCTTCGTATCCAAGCTGTCCTTGAGGGTATAGGTGATGCCGTGCATTGGGCCACGATAATTGCCGGCAGCAATCTCCCGCTCTGCCTGCCTCGCCCTCTCCATGGCGTACTCCCCGGTAACGGTGACAAAGCAACCCAGCTGGGGAGCTACCTTCTCTATCCGATCCAGGGTCGCTTCGGTCAATTCTACGGGTGACACCTCACGTCGTCGCAGAAGCTCGCTCATCTCAGCGATGGTTGTATTCACAAGGTCAATAGACGCTGCGCTCATTCTCCATCCCCCTCGGCCTCGTTGCCACGCCTGTATGACGGCACATCCTAACCTAGTTCATGGGCTTGTAGCGTCAGCTTCAAATAGGTGGATGCCTCAGGTGCCACTCGGTAGCCTGTTCGTAGGCATAGGCCACTCTATAAGTAAGGGACTCCTCAAGAGGGCGGCCCATCAGTTGAAGGCCGACCGGTAGCCGGTCTCCCATGGCAAATCCGCACGGAACGGAGAGCCCCGGGAACCCAGTAACGCTGCCTAGTGCGTTTATTGGTATAGCCCGCGATCTTGTATGGACCTCTCGTCCGCGTACGTTGGTGGTCAAGGCGTCGCCTGTATCCCCCAACGTCATGCCAGTCGGCAGCGCTATTATGTCCACTTCCTTGAGCGCCGCCACTAGCTCCTGTCGGATAAGCAACCGTTTCTTGGACTTTCGCAGATATTCCGTTACGTCAACTGTGCTCATGCCGAATGGCGGTGTTGTGCCCGGAGTAATTCGCACATCTTCCACTCCTTGGAGGTGCGCCTTTATTGATCGCTGGAGGTTCTCCCACTTATCGGCGTTTTCGTATAGGTCCTGGTGCTCAATCCACCAGAGGATTCCCTCGGTGAGACCTCCCATGACTGATCGGGACTCCGCTGCAAGAGGCAGAGACACCTCTTGAACGTGGGCGCCTAGCTCTTCAAGAACAGAAATGGCGCGTCGAACTATGTCCTCTTGCTCCTCAACGACCCAGTCCTTCCATGCCCAATCGTCAGTTGGCACTCCTATCTTGACGCCCTTCATCCCGTCCCTCAGCCCCGCTCGGTAGTCATACGGCGGTTCATTTATGCTGATGGGGTCCTTGGGGTCAAACTGCCCTATGACCTGCAGCATGATCGCATTATCTTCCACCGTCTTGGTCATCGGCCCGGCCTGACCGGCGCTGGCCGTCGGGTATGTGTCGGTTGGATATCTGCTGATGCGTCCGGTTGTTGCCCTGTATCCCACAATGCCGCAATTGGCTGCGGGATGGCGCACCGAGCCGCCTCCGTCGGTGCCCACTGAGCCCAGGCATAGGGATGCTGCCGTGGCCGACCCGGGGCCGCTGCTGGAGCCCCCCGGACTGAGCCTGGTGTCCCATGGATTGAAGGCCTCTATCGGGCGGTCCAATGAGGCAAAACCCGTTGTGTCGATATTCACTTTGCCTACAAGGATACTGCCGGCCTCCTCAAGAAGCGTGTGCACTGTGGAGCTTACTCTGGGCTTTAGGTCCAGCCCTTGCGGGTTCCCATGTGTACTACGAATGCCCTTCGTATCCAAGCCGTCCTTGAGGGTATATGTGATGCCGTGCATTGGCCCACGGTACTTGCCGGCAGCAATCTCCTGTTCTGCCTGCTTCGCCCTCTCCAGTGCGTAATCCCCGGTAACGGTGACAAAGCAATTCAACTGTGGAGCTACTTTCTCTATCCGCTCCAGGGTCGCTTGGGTCAATTCTACGGGTGACACCTCACGCTTTCGCAGAAGCTCACTCATCTCAGTGATGGTTGCGTTCACAAGGTCAATAGACGTTCCACTCATTCTTCATCCCTCCTTTGCGATATATGTCCCTAGCTGACTAATGATGATACAAGTACTTCAAATAGGTGGGTGCCTGAGGTGCCACTCGGTGGCCTGTTCGTAGGCATAGGCCACTCTATAAAGTAGAGGCTCCTCTACCGGTCGGCCCATCAGTTGAAGACCGACAGGCAGCCGGTCTCCCATGGCAAAACCACAGGGAACGGAAAGCGCCGGAAAGCCAGTGATGCTGGCAAGGCTGTTCAAACGCGTTCCTCGCGAACGAGTAGGAACTTCCCTGCCTCTGATGACTGTAGTCTCGGCTCCAATCTTGTCGCCCAAGGTCATGCCAGTGGGCATTGCTATCACGTCTGCATCCTTGAGAGCCGCTATCAGTTCCTGCTTAACGAGTTGCCGTTTTCGCGCTTTAACGACATAGCTCTCGATGTTTACCAGCCTGGTCCGGTTTGCCTGGATCGCTGCTTGGAGCTCATCCCACTTGCTAGCGTTTTCGTAAAGGGATACGTGGTCTTCGTACCAGCTCTCGGTTTCGCCCAGGCTTTCGGATAGTTCCCTGGATTCCTCGGCAAGGGGCAAAGAAACCGGTACCACGTGTGCGCCCATGCCTTCAAGCAAAGCGACAGCGTGGCGCACCCTGTCTTCGTGTTCCTCCGGTACCCATTTCTCCCAGATCCATTCATCTGTGGGGAGTCCAATGCGGATGCCCTTGACACCCTCCCTCAATCCAGCAGGGTAGTCATATGGCGATTCATTGATGCTGATTGGATATTGCGGATCGTAAACACCCAATGCCTGGAACATAATGGCGTTGTCTTCAACCGTCTTCGTCAGCGGCCCCGCCTGGCTTTGTATGCCCGAGGCGGGGAAACAATCGAGCGGATACCGGCTGATGCGGCCAACCGTCGCTCTCATTCCGACGACCCCGCAATTGGCCGCGGGGTGTCGAACCGATCCTCCCGAATCGGTGCCTACAGACCCAAGACCCAGGGACGCCGCTGTGGCCGACCCAGGCCCACTACTGGATGTGCCGGGGGTGACTGTTAAATCCCACGGATTGAGACAGCCAATAGGTCTAAGTGTGGCTTCAGACTGGAACGTGATGGTATCCATGCGAACTTTTCCAACCAGGATACCCCCCGCTCCTTCAAGCAGGGCGTGCACCGTGGAATTGACCTTTGGTTTAAGGTCCAGGCCTTCCGGGTTGGCATGCGTAGTTGGGACGCCAACCGTATCGAGGTTGTCCTTCAGGGTGTAAGGAATTCCATGGAGAGGCCCACGATAGTTACCTTCTCTAATCTCAGCCTCGGCAAGTTGTGCGCGATGCATGGCGTACTCGGAAGCCACGGTTACGAAACAGTCCAGTTGGGGATTCACTCTGTCGATGCGTTCCAGTGTCGCCCGGGTCAAGTCCACTGGCGACACTTCTCCCTGCCGTAGACGCTTGCTCATCTCGGTAATGGTGGCTTCTACTAAGTCAATCTCGCCCGTTCCCACGTTTCACCTTGCCAGATAAGATTTCAATATGCCGGCCGGCTAGCGACCACGCATTCGGGGATCCAGAACATCACGAAGGGCGTCGCCAAGTATGTTCACTCCGAACACCAAAAAAGTCAATGCAAATCCAGGAAAAAGGACCATCCAAGGCGCCTCCGCAAAGTGGCGCATCATGCGCGAAGCTAACAAGCCTCCCCAGGAGATGACTACGCCCCCGGGTGTTACGCCAAGGAAGCTCAGCGACGCCTCCACGATGATTACTGATCCTATAGAGGTTGTGGCAACAACCATCATGAGGCCAAAAGTATTTGGGGCCACGTGTCTGACCATAATTCGGAAGGTATTCGCCCCTATACTCCGGGCAGCGTCTACGTACGGGGTCTCCCTGATGCTAAGAACCTGTGAGCGGATTACCCTCACACCTCTACTAGAGAATATGAGAGTCAGGGCGAATATAAGGCTCGCAAATGACGGTCCAAACGCCGCCATAAAAGCGAGTGCCAGCAGAAGTGAGGGGAAAGCACTCTTAGCATCAACGAAACGCTGAACAATCAAATCAACCTTCCCCCCCAAATAGGCGCTTGTGATTCCCAGTGATCCGGCTATTATTGTAGCCGCAAGAGTGACTGTGACACCTACAAGCATTGAGGTTCTCGCGCCGTAGATGGTGCGGCTCAGCATGTCTCTCCCAAGCATATCGGTGCCGAACCAAGCATCGACAGCACCGGGCCGCACAAAGACTTTGTCCGGATTCGTCAGATGGGGATCATAGGGCGCAACGATTGGAGCCGTGACCGCCACAAAAGCGAAGAAAGCAATGATCAAAGCCCCAACCGTCCCCAAGGGCTTGGTGCGGGCAAGGTACCATGCCCGAACCAAGTATTTCTGGCGCCGGTACAAAGGTAGCGAGGTGGTTGCCGTTGTAGCGGTATCTCTAGCTTCGGACGGTAATGCCACTGTTGCCTCCGCTCAAGCGATTTGATGCGGTTCCTTTACTCATAACGAATCCTTGGATCCAACCACGCATAGGTAATGTCAACAATCAGATTAACTACCAGCGCCATGAGGGCGAAGTAAAGAACGTAAACCTGCACAACTGCAAGATCGCGACTCACTATGGCCTGTACTAGGGCCTGTCCTACTCCCGGTACGCTAAAAATGAGCTCTATCACGACTGTACCGGTTAGTAGCCCTCCCATCAGACCGCCAAGCGTTGTAACTACTGGCAACAAGGCGTTGCGCAAGGCATGCCTCCAGATCACGACTTTTTCAGCCAGCCCCTTGGCTCTTGCCGTCCGAACGTAGTCGTCCCTCATTACCTCCAGCATCTGAGTTCTGGTCATGCGTAGTAGAAGACCGTTAGAACTGAAACCGAGCGCAATGGCCGGGACAATCAGCTGTTGAGTACTCACAACCGGGTTTTGCCACAGGTGAGTAAATCCTAATGGGGGCATCCAGCCAACCTCCACCGATAGAAATAGAATTACCAACAGTCCCACCAGGAAAGTGGGCATTGCCAATCCTAGAATTGCCCACCCTCTCAACAGGAAGTCAATCCAGCTATCCTGCCGCACGGCCGCCAAAACACCAATGGGTATCCCCAGTGCCGCCACACTGATGAAAGAAAACAGGGCGAGCTGAATCGTGATAGGCAACTTGAGCTTTAGCTCACTCGCTATGTCGCGCCTGCTGATAAAGGATTTCCCAAGGTCGCCGCGCGCCACGTCCCACATCCAGTCCACGTATTGGACAAGGATATTCTTGTTTAAACCTAGTTGCTCACGGAGGCGTGCATGGGCTTCCGGGGTGTAGTGGCCCTCCCCGGAAGGGCCGGCTAAGATGACTGCTGCTACATCACCGGGGACAACCCGCAGCAATAAAAAGATAAATAGCGACGTTCCCAGCAGAGTAGGAATAAATAGCAGCAGTCTCTTGGCTATGTACTTCTTCACGAGCGCACTCTAGTCCTCAACCCTCGCTTGCAGGGGCTCCCTGCAAGCGAGGGTTGAGCATCAACGCTGGACACGCTTCCTAATCTACCTGTCTAGCCACGCACTTTCGAAGGTTGGTGTATCGAAGGTGGTCTTCCTAGGTACCCAGCCTTTCAGATCGACGCGGTTTACGTGGGACCCTACACCTCGTACGCTTCCTATGAGAGCGGCGTCGTTGTAGACAATGATCCCCATCTCACGCAGGATTGCGCCGCGGGCTGTATTGTCGTTCAAGAGAGCCTGTTGCTCGCGGAGCCGCAGCCATTCATCATTTTCCCACGTAGTGTAATTACGTCCGCCGTCATCCCAGATATTGTACATCTGATAGTTAAAGGCATCCGGGTCATTGAACCGTGATCCAGTAGCCGTTTCCAGCATCTGGAAGTCTCCGCTCTTTGAGCGCGAAGTACGCGTGGACAAGTCGACTATCTCCAGAAAGACGTCGACATGCAGGTCCCTGTTGAGTTGGCCAATGATCGCCTCGCACTCTGTCTGTCGCCGGTCCCAGCACACCCAGCCGAACCGGAGCCGATTATTAGGACCGTATCCGGCCTCCTCCAGAAGCTGGTTTGCAGTCGCTTCAAGATCAGCTCTCACTCCTGGGTCCGGGTCAAAGGCCGGAGCGTCTCTGTACCAGTCCTCCAGGCTGTTGATATAGCTCCATTCAGTGAGATAGGGAGTTACCGAACTCCCTCTACCGTCCGTGATGAGCTTATCGTACTCTTGGCGATCGAAGCCAATCTGAATAGCTGTGCGCAGCTTATCTGCAACTGGATCCTCGTGTGGACCAAAGGGCTTGTTGGCCACATTCAGCATAAAGCCCTTCCAGCCTAGACGCTTCAGAGCCGTCAGCCGCACCTGGCCGGGAAGCTGCCTATCCAGGTTTTGCAGATCCGTTTCGGTGAGTGTTGTGCTGCCTGGCCCCATGTTGTCTAGACGGCCCACTAGGAAATTCGCCCTCATTGCCTGAGCGTCAGGTATGTGAACGATATTAAGTTCGTCCAGGTAAGGCAGCCCTTCTCTGAAGAACTGCTCGCTGCGCTCCCAGATGGCTTGGTTTTCAACTGCAACGCTCTTAACCTTGAAGGGTCCGGTTCCTATGAGCTCACCCTTGGTCGGGTCCAGGTCACGGTGCTCCTCACCGGATTCGTCAAGGGCCCTGGTGTATGTGTCTGGCAGGAAAGGCACGAATGAGCCAGCAAGGCACGGAATGAAGGCCGCCCTAGCCGCCGTCAAGCGCACTGTTACCTCATTGGGGCCGGTCACCTCCGCGCCAGCATCTGGCAAGAGGTTCCCTTGGTCGTCCCGGACCGGTTTGATGTAGGCGCGAAGACATGCCTGAGTGTTGCCTGGCACTTCGTTTGGCCGGTCCACAACCCTGACGAATTGGTACCACACATCTTCAGCCGTAAAGGGGTTGCCTTCGTGGTCTACAATCCCGTCTCGGATTTTGAACGTATAGGCTATGCCGTCGTCACTTACCGTCCAGGATTCGGCTAAATCTCCTTCAAGGGTGGTTCGGTCGGCGGGGTTTGTGCGAATCAACTGGTTGTGCAGATTGCCTATACTCCCCCAGCAGATCCAACTGTGCCCGCAGATAGCGGCATACGGGTCAAAGAGCCATGTGCCGGACGTCGGCATCGTTAGAACCCCACCATACTTAGGCTGTTCCTCTGGGATAGGCACAGAGGTAGGGGTCGGGACAGCCGTGACACCGGGGCTCGGCGGCTGCGTTGCCGTTGGAGCCGCTGCTGGCTGCGTTGCAGCAGGCGCCTGTGTTGCGCCAGGCATCGGTGTTGCGGCAGGCGCCTCTGGCGCCGATGTAGGCGTAGCAGCCGGCGTAGGCGTCTCTTCAGCGCTCCCGCAGGCTATAATCAGCAGCAATGCCGCAAGAATCGCTAGTCTGGGCCAAACTTTCATCGAAATGATCGTCTTCATAGTCCCTCCTTATCCCTCATCTCCATCATCCTCCGATGAACTCGAGCTTGGGGAGTCCCGAAGTGTAGATAATAGACCTACCACTAATTCAACTGCCCTGTCAAGTGCCCTGTCAAGTATGCGCCTTCGTGATTAGCATCACAAAGACTTGAAGTCGACCGGATGCCATCGAGCAGGCTTCCTGCCGAGCAGGGGAACGACCGCTTCCGAGCGGAGCTTCGCCCAATTGAATACCTTCAACCACCGCTCTTCGACGGTTATTAGATCCCACTCAGCATTGGAGATGTGCGCTGAGTAGAAGTCGTCCACCGGCAACACTACCGTATCTCGCGCGACTGTATCGATCACCGCAGCGCTGTTTGCGCCCAATCAGAGAGCCATGGACTTGTCATGAGTTCACTGAATCATCGGTTTTATGGGGAAGCAGATTCGCTAGCCAAATGAGGTCTTCTCAGGAAAAGGAGAGCCACAATGGCAATGCCAGCGACCGCGGCGAATGTCAGAAGAGCGTTTGCGTAGCTGTCCGTCATATCAAAGACCCATCCGGCAAATACAGGCGTGATAAGTCCAATCATGCCCACTGTTTGGAGAAGACCGTTCAGAATGGCAAATGCCTTACGGCCAAAGTACTCTCCTATTATCGAATGATTTACCGGCGCCGTGCTTTCCCCTAGGGCCATTAACAAAGCAAAAACAAGCAGAGGAAAAATGCCACTGAAATTCACTATGACTAGCATAGCCGCAACTGTTCCCACATGCCCCAGGAGCAGTAGTGGCGGTTTGCTAAATCGATCTCCAAGCCAGCCAAACATCAAGATCAATGGAACTGCTGTGAACGCCAGCAACCCCAGAAGGTTGGCGCCCGCTTGCTCACTTAAGCCCTTCCAGACAAAGATAAGTATGATGTGTACCCGCACTCCCTGATTCAGGGAAAGCCTGACCATAGTGCTGAAAGCTATGATCCAATAGGCTGGGGTATGTAACGCCTCTTTGAACGTGAAGTCTGCCGGCAGCTCCCTGGTTGCTGTCGTTTCAGCCTTCGAATGGCCTCGCTCGCTCGATACCTCTCCAATGCGCCCGCCGTCTGGCAACAGCCCCATAGACTCTGGTGTTCTACGTATGAACATTGCGGCAGGAAGTGTGACTATCAGGGTAACCAGTGCTGCGAAGACAGCGCCGTTTCTCCAGCCATGGTTCAGGACAATGAACGCAATAATGGGGGTAGAAATGGCGGTTCCCAAACGAATTGAAGCTGAGAACAGACTGAGCACTCTGGTTCGATAACGAACGAACCAGAGGTTGGCGACTGCATGCATAGCGTGGGCGCCGGCTATGTTAGAAGAAGGAGAGATCATTAGGAGGTAGATGAGGGCATACGCCCAGTAGTTCTGGGCCATGGCCAACAGTATGAATCCAAGGCTTCCCATAGTGATGCCTATAACTGTAGGGAGCCGTGGCCCAAAGCGGTCTATAACCCATCCGGCTATGGGTGCTTCAATACCGCCCTCTAGGCGCGCTATTGCGAAGATGAACGATAGAGCGGCTCGGCTAACACCAAGCTCATCGGACACCGACCGGAAGAAAATCGGCACTGTGGCTTGACGCATCGACCCGAATCCATTGACCACGATTCCGATAGTCGCCATCCACCATCCATAGTGAACCCGCGGGACGCGTTCTGCTTGAGTTCTATCTGTTCCCAAGTTCTTCCCTCAACGACGATACCTCTTCTTGGAGGCAAACCAAATCCATGCCTCAATCTAACAGCATGTCTTCAGGAAGTGGCCACTAAATCGCGCCCAGTTGTCTAAGCTTCACCAGGTCTCCACGGCTATACCCCAGTTCACTGCAGAAGACCTCTATGTTGTGCTGACCCAGCAGAGGCGCTGGATAGCGGAGCCGGTAGGGGGCGAGCGGCAACCTGAATACTTCACCGGGTACTTTGATCTCTCCAATGACTGGATGATTCACTGTCGAGAAAAAGCCTCTCTCATTGAGTTGCGGGCTATTGGCCAAGTCCTCAGACGTCTGGACGACTGCCGCCACCCAGCTGTGACCAGCCGCCGTATTGAAGTAGTCGAATTTCGACCATTCCTTCAAGACTGACAACAGCAGATCATCGTGTTCTTCAGAAAGCCTGCGACCAAAGGCAGGTGTCTCAAAGCTTGGGTCCACTAACTCGGGATGGCCCAACAGTTTCAGGTAATCAGCAAGCGTGCCCCTTCGACCGGCGCCCCGCTGGAAAGTGGCGCCTACGTAGCCGTCCTTGACTGGCACTATTCCTTCAAAGTGCGCTCCACCTTTTGGCGAACCGGGCTCATGTTTCGGGGCCCGCCGCTCGATGCCGCCGGTATAGCTGTATCTCACGGGCGCGCTACTATGGTGCATTGCGACTACCTCAGTGAGGGAGACATCCACGTGTTGGCCTTCGCCGGTTAACCTCCTAGCAAACAGGGCTGCAGACGTCGCGTAGGCCGCGGTAATCCCTCCTATGTACTCACTCTGGGGATGACCATGGGAAAGGGGCTCCCTGTTGTAGGCGCCACTGGTGTACATGATTCCGCCCATCGCTTCGTATACGATATAGCTTCCAGGATCTTGGCTGTACGGACCGGTTTGGCCAAACGGCGTAATTGAAGTCAGCACAAGCTGAGGGTTGATCTGGCTTAATCTTTCGTACTCCAGGCCGATATCCTGCAGATGCCCCGGGCGATAACTCTCTATCACCACATCCGCAGTGCGGACAAGGTCAAACAGTACCCTCTTGCCCGCTGATGACTCTGGATTTAGGGTTATGCCACGCTTGTTGCAGTTGAGGTACAGGAAAAGGAGACTCTTTTCAGGATGTGGATCGTCCTTGAAGAAGGGGCCGAGACTTCTTGTTCTGTCCCCAAGCCCCGGCGGCTCCACCTTGATGACGTCAGCGCCGTAATCTCCAAGGAACTTGGCGCAGAAAGCCCCAGCGATATTTCCGCTGAGGTCGAGTACCCTGAAACCTTCCAGCGCTCCGTTAGTCACTCAGGCGGTCCCCAGGATCTCTTTGTAGTCAGTGTCATAGCCGGCGAAGCCCCCAGCCTCTACTTCCTCGCCCAGGTCAAGACGGGGGGTGGGAACCGGCGACCCCTGAGGCTCCTTAGCCAGGGCGCCCAGTTCGTAAAGTCGTGTGATTTCATCCTCGCCGCGACCCAGGATGTCACGCAGCACAAGTTCGTTATGTTCGCCCAAGCGCGGGGCGGGACGACGAATGTAGGAAGGCGTCTCCGACATCTTCCAGGGGCGTCCCACGTACATACGCGTACCGATGCCTCGTTCCAGGGGATAGGTGATCCTCTCGAAGAAGCCCCGCTCTTGCATATGGGGGTCAGTCATCACCTCCTTGGTGTTCAGCACGGCGCCGGCAGGCACTCCGGAGCGTCGCAGGCGGTTTGCTAAATCGGACTTGTCCTGGGCCGCAGTCCACTCGGACAATCGAACGTCCAGCTCCTCCTGGTTTTTCCAGCGAGAAAGGCCGTCTGCAAACTTCTCTTCAGCCACCCAGTCGGGGTTGCCCATTATTTGGCACAAGGAGCGCCATTGTTCGTCAGTGTCAACGGCAATGGCTATCCAACAGTCATCGCCACGACACGGATATGTGCCGTGGGGCGCCATGAATGGGTGCTTGTTGCCCATCAGCTTCCCGCTTCTGCTGTTGGCTATGAAGTCCAATATGGCGTCACCAACCGTGGAGACTCCTAACTGATACATCGCGTGATCTACCCTTTGTCCCTGTCCGGTGCGTTCCTTATGATGCAGGGCGGAGAGGATGGCAAAGACCACCATCCAGCCGTTGGGCGGATCGAACCAAGCCGATCCAACTCGCCTTGGCCCCTCATCGGGGTACCCCGTGAACTGGCTTACCCCGGCTGTCAGTTCAAACATGCGGCCAATTCCCTGGTAATCCTTCCAAGGGCCAGTCTGGCCAAACCCGGAGAAAGAGAAGTAGATCAATTTGGGGTTTATCTTCTTGAGGTCTTCGTAACCGAGACCAAGGCGGTCCATCACGCCCGGTCGGTTGTTCTCCGCCAATACATCGCTGACCCGCACCAGGTCATGAAGCACCTCTAAGGCCTCTGGGACCTTGTAGTTCAGAGTAATCCCTAGCTTGCTCCTGTGAAGAGCATGGAAGCCGCCATCTCGGTTCCAAGGCTCCTCGCCCGGTTCGTTGTCTGGATAAAGGCTCATCCCTGCCGATCGATTGGCGGTAGGATTCTCCACCTTGATTACCTCGGCGCCCATGTCGGCCATGATGTACATGGCAGTGGGCATGGCCATCACAGAGGTCGAATCAATGATCCTGATTCCTGTCAAAGGTCCGTCCATAATCCACCTTTCCTCCCGAACTTCACGATGCGACGGAAAGCGGGTTTTACCCCGGTGCCTGGTTTTACCCCGGTGCCTCTAGTATTGTGACCGTCTCATGCGGCGCGGATACTGTGAAATGTATGAGACGGAATGCAGGATGAGCCTCCATTCTGCACCTGGAACGTCTTGCCATGTTGCACAACGATTTGTAGTCATCCGAGTGCGGTGTGGCATGCTCCTCCCTATACAATGCGGCATACCCTTATTTACATCCCCAATTCCCAAAAGTCAACGATGTCACCCTTGGCGTAGCTCCCCCTAATCTTGCCTCCACTCGCGACACCCGCGACTGATTTGGTTCCCGTCGATTCGAGTCCAATAGGCAGCATGCCAGTGTTCGCTGCTAAGGGGACAAAGCGATAAAGGTCAGCCCCAACACAATAAGGGTGGACCCTAGTAGCCGGCCCTGCCCGAATCGCTCTTTGAGAACTAAGACTCCCAAGAGGACACCAAATACTATGCCTACTTCTCGTGCTGGGGCTACATAGCTGACCTGAGAAAGAGAGAAGGCCGTCAATACCAAGCCATAAGCAATGAAGACCAGCAAGCTTGCAGTCACGATAGGCCAAGCGTTCGATTGCCATGCCCGTCGTACCGGAGTCATCCCGTACTTGAATGCAATGTAAGGAGCAAGGCCGATGGCAGTGCCTACGTTGATCATGTACATATACAGGAAGGGCTGGACGTGACCCACACCGGCCTTGTCTATCAAGGAATACGTGGTGATTGCCATCCCGGTGAGTACGGCATAGCGGACACCTCCATCCCGGAGGAAGACTGAAGGTTGAGCAAGAATCTGCCGGAAACGTCCCCACCACGACACGATGAAAATGCCGACAATGATAAGAACGATGCCGATCACGGCAGGCAAGGCTACCCTCTCTCCCAGCGCCAGTACCGCCAGCACAGGGACCAGCATAGGGCCAAAGCCTCGGGCTATGGGATAAACCAAGGACAGGTCTCCTTGAGAATATGCCCGACCTAGCAGGACGAAATAGGCGACATGCGTTGCCGCAGATGCCAGAACCAACCAGTATCCAGGAGCCGCAACCGGGTTGAGCCAGAACAGAATGACACCCATTGGGGCTAACAGTACGCTCCCGCTCACCAAAAAGGCCCAAGTGAACACCTCCTGGTTGCCTGAACGCTTTAGCAGCAGGTTCCACGCTGAATGGCAAAGGGCAGAAAGCAAGACCAGTGTTAGGGATAGTGCGCCCATGGACGAAGTATAGACCAGCGGATAGCAGTGGTACGAGTCGACCACAGGATGGGAGCGTAATGGTGGGGAAGTAATCGCAACGAAAAACTGCGCTACTATTGGGCGGTGGACTTGGATGTAACAGATCGATAACTGGAATGAAGCGTGGGCTTAGATCACGGTTAGAGTCCACTTAAGTGGGCGTGACTCAATGAGGGGATAAGAAGCTTGCTATTCCATCAGGAAGCGGCACGGTCCCAACCAAGCATTCGGATTAACCGTGCCTACGAATGTCACTTTTGAAGGGTGGGAGTCTCCTCTCATTCCGTTGCGGCTATTGGTCAGGACAGAGCGGGAGTGGTCTGTGGTGGAGCTGAAGGGACTCATACTTAGGCATGAAATAGGGTGTATGCGTCTACAATTCCCACATTCGTTACCACACAGCCAAGAGGCAAGAGTCTTATAAACATGCCCACCCAGGTATTGTACCTTCCCGCTCTGCAATAACGTCGAACCTATTCGATTACGCATCAGGCTTTCGGCCTACAATTCAGTAGGGGGTTAAGTGCTCCGATATTCCGGTTGACGACTCAGACCCTCATGAAAGTTCGAGTCCAGTTGGGTGGACCAGCTAGCACTAACCGAACAGTCTCGTTAGCCAATCCAAGAAGTTTTTGCAGAGGGGGCCGGTAACATCAAGGTCGCCGGCACCTACGGCTGCACCTAGCCGTCCGGGCTCCTTCTTGGTCGCTAGCCAGGCATGGACTTTCGCCTTGACTATGTTGTCCGGGTCGAATTTCCTGTCACATTTTGGAACGCTTTCAATGTAACCATCAGACCTCGGCCACACCGTGTCATTTTGCCCAATCATGAGATGTGCGAAGTCCTCTAATTCCCCGTGGGACTGGTTGTCTGGCATCAACCAGATGCCGACTTTAGGAATGAAATCCTGTTGGGGGATTATGGTGCCGTCGGGCTCGGGCGAAGGCGGCAATTGGACACCGGTTCCATTGAACTCCTTCACCACGTCGCTCCAAGAGTTTCCGAGGTTATCATCGGCGTCTATGACAATACCAAACGGGACTTGTCCATTCCCTTTTAGTTGTGTGCTGAGCGCTTTCAACAAATTAGAACGGCCATCTTGTTCCACAATTTGAAAGGTCGATGACTGAGCTCGCAAAGTTACCCTAAAGAAGACACCCTCTCTGGTGGTTGAAAATGACTCTGGGTCTCGGTCGCAGAGTTGCCATACCATATGTTTGTCGTCTATGCCCTCAACTAACAGCATCCCCGTAGAGGGGTCAGATGGCAATGGGTTCGCCAAGAGAGTTACCACTATCTAACCTCGATGCGTTGACTCATAGCGACCAGTAAGTCTTCTTCCGTGTATTCTACGGCACGCATCCGAGAACCCTGTCGGTCTATGCGCACCATTAGTCCATCCACCTCCTCCTCAGCTGCAACCTGTCTGAACCCTGCCACGCAGTCCAAACTATGTGTAGTTGCTAGCACCTGAACGTCAAGCTCCCGCGCAAGATTGAAGACCAAGCGCCACGCCTGAACTTGCACCGTATAGTGCATGCCGTTATCGAATTCATCGACCAGCAGAATTCCACCGCTAACGTTGACCAATGACAGGATTATGCCGAACAGGCGATTCATTCCCTCGCCGAATGACCGGAGAGGAACTCGTCGCCTAAACTTGTCAGACCATACCACCGCGGTACGAGAGGTGCGGGGAGATTGTTCTCCGACCATCGAAACATCGGAGATGTCAGGGTCTATGATCCGTAGCGCCTCGATAACATATCTCTCTCTCGGGGTCGACGATATGTTATCCCATAAGGGCCCGAGCGTACGGCAATGCTCGGGCCCCGATGAATTTACGAAGCGGGACACCATTTGCCGCAAGTCGGACCGATAGGAAGAACGCCGGACGGAAGCCATCCTGTCGATGCGGTCAACGGGATATATTCCCCTCTTACCGTCAGTTTGAACAACCAGAGCGGGAACGCTATCGGGCTCCTCGAAGGACAGAGGTTCCTCACGAATCAGTCTGGCATTGCCTTCAGCATCATAACCTTCTCTGAACCACCTGATCTGTATTTGCATTTGGCGGGAGTTGTCGCAGTGTGAAAAAACAATGGGCTCTGGATTCTCGTACAGTCTCGGGAATCCGTGGAACAACGCCGAGACAAGGAATGGTGCGTCGTTTAGGCTATCTTGGTCGGCGGAGATGGCTTCGGCATTTTCTTCCCTGAATTGCAGTAGTTCTCGGATAACTTCTGGAGTCGCTTCTTCAGTGAACAGCTGAACTGCCTCGAGGATCGAAGTCTTGCCCGTATTGTTCATTCCGGTTATCAGAGTAACGGGCGCCAACCGGGGAATAGCCAGGTCGGTGATCCCCCTGAATCTCCGGATTGACAGGCTAGGCAGGTGGAGTTTTCCATTAGGATTTTCTGTGGTCATAAGTTGCGATCCCTCCCTGCGGTTACTCTGCAGGAGTCTGCCCATACCCATTGGCTGACAGCAGTTAGTTTAGCAAGGCCTTCCCCTCCCAGCAATATGCAAACTGTCTGAAGTCTGTTTTCCGCAGGAGTTCCTCAATCTCCTGAGGTAAGCACGGTGATCTTTTGCCGCAACCTTTTCCACCATTTCAAATCATATTGAGACCTCCCACCGAAAAGTTCGCAAATCGGTACGCCTTGGCCCACCAGCGCTTACGGTAGATACCGCCATCTTCGAGATGTCGCTCGGCAGCCTGTCGGCGCACCAAGGACTCGCGATTCCTGTAGTGTGACGTGTCGTGGCGCGCGCCCGAGTGAGCACACCGAGCCCAGCTAGGCCTTCTGGAGCTTGAGCTAGCGAGCCGGGACGGACGAGTTGGTTCCCCCATGACTGGTTCGATCCCTGTCAACTGGGCCTATTTTGACGATAGACAGAACCGTCTTCGAATTGTGGCTAGGTGATCTGTAGGGTCATGTGGGATGATACACAGAACCTCTGAACCCAACGAGGGCCTGTCCGTACCAGCAATGGAAGATCACATTAGGCACTGGGCGGGATGCCTTCGCCCCGCTGAGGATACATAGCAGGTAGAGTATAGCGACTCTATGCGGAAATAATCGTCTCCTGGTATACTGTCCAGTATATCGAGAGAACATTATGACGAATCCTGCCGAAAATTCTCTGCCTACAATATATCACGAGAGCGGTCCGTTTGCTGGTGTGTCTGGTCGGCGGCGGAAGCAACTGATGATGCTCCATCGGGCGTTCCACGGACCGTTCGACGCGCTGCAAGCCGCATCCGTGCTTGACCTCGATGTCGACCGTACGCGCCGCCTACTTGCAGCGCTCGCGGATAGTGGCTGGCTTGCCCGTGTGCGAAGAGGCTGGTACATAGGTGTGCCCATAGATGCATCGGAGCCGGCGGAGTGGCGGGAAGACCCCTGGGTCGTGGCGGCGACGCTCTTTTCTCCAGGCTACATCGGCGGATGGAGCGCCGTTGAGCACTGGGGACTGACCGACCAGATTTTTAGCGTTATCTATGTTGTCGTGGGACGGAAGGTCACCCCAACCCGACAGACCCTGCAGGGCACTGACTTCCTTTTACGAACCGTGCCCAAGCACTCCCTGTTCGGGACGCGCCGCGTCTGGCGCCAGAATCTGGCGGTGAATGTTGCAGACCCCCATCGGACAGTGATTGACATCCTCGATGTCCCTGCCTCTGCTGGTGGTGTGTTACACGCTTTCGAAGTCCTGCAGGCATACTTTGAAAGCGAGCATGTCGACAACGCGAAGCTCTTGGAATACGGCGACCGGCTCGGTCGGGGCACTGTGTTCAAGCGCCTAGGATATCTGACCGAACGTGCCAAATTCGCTGACGACGAATTCGTCGAAGCATGCCGGAGCCGAATCACCAAAGGCATGAGCCGCCTTGATCCCACCGGACCACCGAAGGGGCAAATTGTAGCCAAGTGGAACCTGCGAGTGAACATCCGGAGACTCGCTCCTGACCAAGGAGCCGGGTTGTGATCACCCGTGCCGACATCGATGATCGCGTTCGCCTCTGGGGACTTCGTGAGGATGTAGTTGAGAAGGACTACGTTCTCGGCTGGGTCCTCTGGGGCATAGGTACCGACCCACTACTGCACCGTGCGTGGTTGTTCAAAGGTGGAACGTGCCTGAAGAAGTGCTACATCGAGACGTACCGATTTTCGGAGGACCTCGACTTCACTGTGCTCGACGATGGGCCCATTGAGCAAGCTGAGGTGCTTGAGACAATCCCCCGCGTTCTGGATCGGGTCAACCAAGAGTCCGGCATTGACTTTACGCTGAGGTCACCCGCCTACCGGAATCGGCCATCCGGCCGGTCCGCCGAGATGCGCGTCTACTATCGCGGGCCTCGAAACACTCCGGGCCCGGCCAGTATCAAGTTCGACCTAACGAAGGATGAGCTCGTCGTCCGCCCGTCTGTCTTGAGGTCGGTCAGCCACGACTACCCCGACACTTTGCCTGCGCCAGGGCAGGTCCGCTGCTACAGCTTTGAAGAGGTCTTCGCAGAGAAATTGAGGGCAATGGGGGAGCGTTCCCGCCCGCGGGACCTGTATGACATAGTCAACCTCTTCCGTCGGCCGGACTTCCGCCCCTACGCTGGTCTCGTCCTCGAGGTTCTCCAGCGGAAGTGCGAATTCAAAGAAATACCCGTGCCCTCAGCCGAGGCCATTAGCGAGTCGCCTATGTTCGAGGAACTGAAGGGCGAATGGGAGAACATGCTCGCGCACCAATTGCGGGCCCTGCCGACATTTGACCACTTCTGGGCCGAGGTGCCGCGCATCTTCGCCTGGCTCAATGGTGCC
The DNA here is from genome assembly GCA_965197965.1 of Dehalococcoidia bacterium. Lineage (GTDB taxonomy): Bacteria > Chloroflexota > Dehalococcoidia > Lucifugimonadales > QGNO01 > DAOUJH01. Next base: position 2,361,921 of record OZ240235.1, on the reverse strand, counting down.
GAACTAGCTGAGGAGCTCGAACCCTGGCCTCTTGCAGAGGGCGAAGACTTCTGGGAGCCACCTCAGACATTCTGGACGTCGGGCCAGGGGAGTCGTCTGGAGCCTGTGCGGTTCGCTGCGATCAACCGCCTGCTCGTCAACTTAGGCTACCGTGGACAACACCGGCTGATCGAGCCGTATTCTCTGAGGCAGACCAGAGAGGGTAACATCCTCCTGCACGCCATCCGTGCAGACGGTGGAGGGAATAGGGCATACCGGGTTGATCGCATTGAGTCCTCGGAAGTAACGACTCACCCCTTCACGCCACGGTTCCTGGTCGAATTCCCTGAATCGGGAACGGTCCCTGCCCCGCCCTCTCCGAGGCGACGCGTCTCGCGTAGCACCAGGGTGAGTCGCACAAGCCGTCGAATGTATGTTGTGCGCTGCCTTGTATGTGGGAAGCGCTTCCGCCGCGCGAGGCAGAACCCGAGACTCCGGCCTCATAAGGATCCCGGCGGCTGGGCTTGTCCAGGGCGGACAGCCTACCTGGAGAGCGTAGGATGATTCACCCAACTCCTAAGGCTGTGCTATGACGACGCCAGCCACGTTACTCAGTCAACTTCTGTCAATCAGGGAAAATGTCCCTTTCCAAGGGACGATGGTCGCGTCATCTGAGGACGGTGACTTATCGGTGGATGGGAGTGTCGTGTTTCAAATTGAAAAGGGCAGACTCCGATTCGAGTTTTTTGTGGCACCCGAATCCGGACACCTTTCAGCCATCGAAGTTGTCTCGCATGGCGAGGATGAGTTAAGGCTGGAAATACCAAATCAGGACTTCAGTCGTCTGGTCTACATTAACACCATCCCCATCGTGCCCGATCAACTTCATCCTTTGGTTGGACACGTCGAGTCGGACTACTTTGGAGACGACGGGGCCACACTGTCTAGCGCGACACTCTACCTCGCTAGTATCCCCGGTGGACACTGGGGGGCAGGTAACACTTTCCACCGGTCTCATGTCGAGAAGGGCGGGGAACCAACCGCCAGCCGCATGGTTCGACTGAACTCCCAGAACCTGAGCGGAGGTGGATGGACTATCAATCTCCAGGAGATTCCCGAAGTCAATCAAGACCCGAGCGTTGCCACTCACACCTGCACTGTTTCGCGGGCAGATGGCAGAACCTTTGTGGGTGAGGAACTGAAGGGCCTGTTGGAAAACGGCCTACGGCCATTCCTGGCGTTGATGTTTGGGCAGCTTATACAGTTCAGTATGGTTGAGGGTCACAGTTCTTCGGTGAATGGCCCGAGCCTGCCATGGGGGACAGTGTTTCCGTGCTGGCCGAAAGAGAATCAATCACCGGCGCGCAACTGGTTCACTATGATGACATCGCCGAGCGATGTGCCATCTCTTTTCGACGCATTCTGTAGTCTACCGGACGACCTCAAGAGGCATTTCCATAAAGTGATCCGGAAATATGTCACCAGCGAGACGCTGGGGCGCATGTCAAGAGCCGAAATGTTGGAGGAGGCCGCGTCTATCAGCTTCGCAGGACTCGAAGGTCTGACACGGTCGATAATCAGCACATATCCATGCAGAGACCTGTGGCTAGAGAATAACCTGATGCTCAGGCGAGGTAAGGGGATCAGAGATGCTGCCGAGATGGTTCTCAAGAAAGAACTTGGAGGGCTGGTCGACCAAGACACGTTGGTGTCTGCGTTGGCGAGTGTCAGAAACGCAACTACACATACCGACCTAGAGGCCGATGTCGATGACTATACGGAGATTCTGTTCCGCTGGGAACAATGCCAGTTCCTGATTGAGGCTCTGGTGTTGGCACGTCTGGGACTGAGTGAGATTCCGAACCGAACTACTCGTGGTAAATTCCTTATCAGGGGTAAGGACATGTTCAGTTCCGTGCGGCAATATGAGGTGAGGTCGGTTAAGGGCACAGGGACGAGCCAGAACCCTACTAAGCCGTAGGCTTGACGCTGAGACATAGCCGTTGACGCCGATGCCTGGAGGAACCGTGGGAACGAATACAGAGAGAAGGCCGTAGAGGATGTCAACATGAACCATTCCAAATGTGGGAACCTATTTGGGGCAGGCAAGAGTTTGTTGGAAGGAAGTGGGCTCGTTCGGAACTGCGGCGGTTCTTTCGCGTGCAATAGCGACCAGGAAGGCCTAGAGAGATGGTGGAGCAGCAGCTTTGACGCGGAGTTCGGCAGGTACATGGCGTGGGTGTGGTTCTCGGTCGGCGCCGAGAACCTGGTGAAGGCCGCCCTCGTCTGCAATGGACTGCTTGAAGAGGAGGAAGAGAACCCTGACTACCCGATCTACTGGCGCGACATGGGCAGAGAGAGTTGGGTCGACGAGGTGCTGCAATGCCAGGAGAATGCAGGCGGAGGATATGGATCCTTGGGAAGGATCTGGGACGTCAAGCTCGACAAGTTGTCCCGAAAGCGTGGGATCCCAGAGACCGAAGGCAGGGAGCTGAAGGCAGCCTACAAGTACCTGGCGCAGGCGATCAGGAATCGGGACGCTCATTCATACAAGAGGAACCGGCGCAGAAGGGACTTCCCGGCGGTTGAAGGAGTCTTCGTACCGGCGTTCAACACGCTGGTCCGGACCATGAGGGACAGAGGGCACTTTACGGCGAATGGCCCAGAGTGATCTCACCTCTGAAGACTGGTGCCGACCTAGGGTTTGACCTAGATGGCCTCGCGGCTGTGTTGAGCGTCTTGGTCTAGGCATGAACGGAGGCTATGGTGGGTCGGGAAGTTCATGAGACACCTGCTGCGGCTAAGGAAAGCCGAAAGTGGCTAACTGAGTAGTGTCGTGTCCTGCACTCAGATAGCCGCAGGCACGCTGGTGTCTGGAGAGAGTTCATGTCGGTCGCTACGAGCTATCCCGCGTGCATAGCTGTTGCTGGATTGCTTCTCGATATCCTTGGCGTAGCCATCTTGTTCGCCAAGAACTCGCCCAGGCACATCGAGGCTTACATCGCCGTAAGAATGCTCAAGGAATTCACACCCGGCGAAAACGAGGAATGGATGCACACTTACTCCTATGAGGAATATCGAAGAAGGCTCTCAGAGGCGCAGAGGCGAGTTGCGCAGACTCAGATATGGACACGTGGGGCTTTGGGGCTGATTGTTGCGGGATTCATCCTGCAGGCCGTAGCACTCATGCTTTGAGCCTCAAACCTGACGAGCAGCAAGGTGGTTTCATGGCGATAGACGACGCTAACGACCCTTACCGGCAGGAGTTCTTCCAGAAGTATCTCCACTATCTCGATGGACTGATCCTTTTCTCCGAAGCTGAGTGCCCGAAGACTGAGAAGCAGTCTATCAACATGGGATGGGATATCGGGCGGCAGATGATCTCCCAGTACGTGGTGGAGATGCTAATTCGCATTCGGTTGGAACGGCAGGGGATCACCCGCCGGACCGGAACGCACAATCTGGCTCTTTTGTACCGGAAGCTGACAGAAGAGGATAGGAAGACCGTCGAATCGGTATACAAGCGAATTCTGAACGCTGAAGTCGAATGGACGTGGGATGTCTATGAGACGGTGGAGTCCTTTCTGAAATTCATTGGCAAGAATCCGATTGTTGCAACCAGATACCCTTGGCAACAGAAGAGCGGCACGCTTTACTCTCCCGCCTCCTACCGCTCTCTGATTTACGCCTTGTTCATCGCGCTACATCAGTACCCGTTTGAGAAGAGTTCCCTGGACAAGCGGTTCGAGACAAAGTTCAAGTCATTCTCTGACTCAAGGAAGAGACGGCACCCGCGGACGGCACGCAATGCCGGGCAAGACACAGGCTGAGAGGTCAGCGTGCCTCTAAGCCGATAAGAGACTGCTTGGCTCGCCGTTCGCTTCTCACTAGGTGAGTCCTAGCGGTCCGACACGCACCTCGCCCTGCTCCATCCAGTAGCCGACGCGCCGCTTGTTGAAGATGTAGGTGGGGTCGGCCGCGTCGTCACCCAGCTTGCGGCGCAGCCTCTTCACGATGGCGCGCACCGGGCCAGAGCCTCTCGTCGTGTCCTGGCCCCAGACCCGTCGAAGCAGCTGCTCATGGGTCATGATCCGTCCGGCGTTGGCCGAGAGCTCAGCGAGCATCCGGTACTCGATGTCCGTCAGGTCGACCGGAGCGCCGGCGACGGTCACCCTACGCTGAGCATAGTCGACGCCCAGGTCGCCGAGTAGATAGGGTTCGGAGGGCGCGTCCAGGGCCGGTACGGCCTGCCTGCGCAGGGCGGCCCGGATTCTCGCCGCAAGCTCGGTCGGCGAGAATGGCTTGACGACGTAGTCCGCCGCTCCCATGTCGAAGGCCCTGGCGATGACCTGGTCCTGGCCGTACGCTGAGATGAAGATGACCGGCACGTCGGCCATCTCCCGGATGGACTTCATGAGTATGATCCCATCGGTCCCCGGCAGCATCAGGTCCAACAGGACCAGCTGAGGCTCCTCGTCCTCCATCAGGCGGGGGACCTCCTCCGGGTCGGCGGTCACCGTCGGCGAGTAGCCCGCCTTGGAGAGAGCGTCCCGAACGTACCTGAGCGTCTGAGGGTCGTCGTCCACCACCAGGATGCGGTGCAGGTCTCCGCCCGGCCGCGGCGCGCGGTCGGCGCGACCGGAGATTGCCTCCGTGCCAGCGGTCGCGGCCTCTCCGGCCGCCGGAAGCGTGAAGGTGAACCTAGCGCCCAGCCCCACCCCTTCGCTCTCGGCCCAGATGCGTCCCCCGTGAGCCTCCACGATCCCCTTGCAGACCGCCAGTCCGAGGCCCGTGTCTCCTCCCTGGTCCTCAGGCTCGATGCGGGAGAACTTGCGGAACAGGTGCGCCATGCGGTCGGCGGGGATGCCCCTGCCCTCGTCGGCCACGGATATCGCAACGTGGACGCCCTGGCGGACGGCGGACACTCGTATGACGGACGACTCGGAGGAGTGCCTCCCCGCATTGGCCAGCAGGTTACCCAGCACCTGAACGATGCGACGCCTGTCCGCCATCACGAGGGGCAGTCCTGGAGGAACTTCGATGAGGACGTTGTTCCTGCCGCCGGCGCTCAGGAACGTGTTCCTCGCCTCGTCCACCAGGACGGCCGCCTCCAGGGTTTCCGGGGAGATCGACAGGGTGCCAGTCTCTATGCGGGCCACGTCGAGCAGGTCGTTTATCAGCGCGCGCATGCGGTCGGCCTGATCGACGATGATCCGGTGAAACTGGCGCATCTCGGCGGGGTCCAGGGCCGACTCGTCGTCCAGCATGGTAGTCGCCGAGCCCCTGATGGCGGCCAGAGGGGTGCGCAGCTCGTGGCTCACCACGCCGAGCAACTCGGCCCTGAGCCGTTCCATCTCCTCCAGAGGCGTCATGTCCTGTATGGTCACGACCACGGATTCCAGCTCGCCTACCCCTTCCGAATAGATGGGAGTGGCGTTGATCAGTGTCGTGATGGACCTGCCGTCGGGCACCTGGATGGCGACCTCTTCGGCCCGCACCGTCTCACCGGTCAGGACCTGCGCAATTGGGAACTCCTGCAATGAGATCTCCCTCCCGTCGGCGCGCCGGAAGGTCAGGACCTCGAGGAGCTGCTCCGGCGGTCGGCCTGGGGGTTGCAGGACGCCCACGATCCTCCCGGCCTCCCGGTTGAAGGAGACCGGCGCTCCCGTCCTGGCGTCGAATACGACGACGCCCACGGGGGACGTGTCGATCAGGGTCTCGAGATTCGCCCTGGCCTGCTGCTCACTCCGGTGACGGCGGGCGTTGGCGATGACCAGCGCCGCCTGCGAGGCGAACATCACCAGGGTCTCCTCGTCCTCCTGGGTGAACTCGTCGCCCGGCTCCTGCTTGCCCACGTAGATGTTGCCCTCCGTCCTTCCCACATGGCGGACCGGCGCCGTCAGGAGGGAGCTCACCGGAACGGGCAGGAAGTCGGAGAGCCCCAGCGACGCGATGTGCTCCCCGTAGTTGCCGATGCGGAGCGGCTCCCGCAGGTCGCTCAGATACCGGTAGACCAGCAGGCCCTCCGGCAGGTAGTCCTCCAGGGCCCGGTGGGTCTCCGGGCTCATCCCTGAGGTGACGAAGTCCTTGGGCAGCCCCGAGTCGTCCAGGGTGGTGATGATCCCGTAGGCTGAGCCCGTCAGCGCGCGGGCGCTGTCCACGACCTCTTGCAGCACCGAGTCGAGGTCCAGGCTCTCGTTGATGCGCAGGCTGGCCTCGCTCAAGCGCGACAGGCGTTCCCGCCGCGCCTCCGTCTTTCTAACGTGTTCGTCCGGGTCCTTCATCTTCGCCCTCCATCGAACGGCCGGCCATCGAATGGGGGCCGGCTGCGGGATAAAGCGCAACCGGCTATTGCCTGGTCAATTGTACCATCAGTAAACAAGAAATTGCACAGTAATTGTCACCGTAGAGGGGTTGATTTACACGTTATTGTCACACGAGGGCTGTATACTTTTGTCCAGGCCTGCTGTTGGCAGGGCAGTTCTCGCTTGGCATTCGAATCGACCGTAGCCCGAATACTGGGAGGTAGACAGGTGATAGAGGACAACCTCTGCGGTCGCAACCGCTCTGACCCGGTTGCGACCATCAGTTCTACCCCCCCCCCCCGATTTTCCGGGCCGGATAGCCCCACAGCCGCGTCAGGCCCCCTCCCTCGCCAGTCCGGGCGCAGTCCCGCCCGCCAGCGGTGATGCTCCATGACGAGTATCACCGCTCCCACCAGACCTCCAGCCAAGCGCGACGCCCTCCGCGTCGCAGATCGCCAGCGGCGTTTCCAGAGGGTGGTACTGGCCAGACTGGTTTTCCTGCTGGCGATGCTCGCGCTGTTTCTGGGCTCGGTGTCTGTAACTCATGCTCAGACCACCGCCCCGACCGTCTCCACGGTCGCCGTCACCTCCGACCCCGGCACGGACGAAACATACGCCCTGGGAGACACCATCGAGGTCGGCCTGACCTTCAGCGAGGCGGTCACGGTCACAGGCGCTCCCTATCTCCTCATCGACGTGGGTGGAACGAACCGGCGGGCCGACTACCACAGCGGGACAGGCACAACGCAGTTGAAGTTCCAATACACGGTGCTGGCCGGGGATGATGACGACGACGGCATTGCGGTAGTGGAGAACAGCCTGACGCTGAACGGCGGGACCATCGTCGCCACCGACGACTCCACGGCTGCCACCCTTGACAACGCCGCTCTGACGACCACCACCCACCAGGTGGACATCGTGGTCACCCTGGTCAATAATTTTGGCCAGACGGCATCTGCGAACTGGACGATCTCTGCAACCAGCCACGGGATTCTCCGTTTCACGACAGGAGGAAACGGAGGCGGCTACCAGCTCGACTCGGTGGTCTTGGACGTCAAGTCGCCCTCCGACACCCTGCAGGTTGAGGTAAGGCTCTACAAGGCTGACGCATTCAGTGCGACTGGTTACCGAACAGACATTGAACCCGTTGCCACGTTGACGGGTTCTGTGGCGACCGCCGGCCGGCAGACTTTCACGACGGACCTCGGCCCGGGCGGAAACCTCCCCCCAACGTAGAGTTCGGCTTGGTAGTCGTTGGCTCCGGAACGGGCGCAGTAGAGCTTGGCACGGTCGCCGGCGACGCGGAAGATAGCGGGGGCGCTGATGGATGGGTGATCGAGAGAAACCTAGAAATTATTGAAGGCGTTGACAACCCGTTGGACTTCGATTACCTCAAGGTCGACGTCAGAGGTCATCCGGGCGCGGTCCCGTATCTACTTGCCGCCTCAATCACGAGCACCCCCCTCAACGGGCACACATATCATGCGGGCGAGCACATCGAGATCACGGTTCAGACTTCCGTACCGGTAGCTCCCAGTGACGGCCTTGGCCGGCTTCCGCTGTGGTTCGGAGACGGCGAGGAGCACTACCGTGGCGCCAGACCGGTCGAGGGTCGTCTCAGCTTAGACATTAGGTGGTATTCGCTGGCTGTCTACAAGGTCCATCAAGGAGATATGGACACCGATGGGGTCATGCTGGACGACGAACTAGTATGGGACGACGACAGCCCGGTCTGGACGAACGCACTGGATGTCACTGTTCCGATCTCCAGAAGCTTGGACTTCGCCACCGTGGATACAAGCCTGGGACATCCCGTGAACGGGTCCCAGACATGGGATTGCCAGCAGTTGGTCTGTACAGCATCGGAGTTCGGTGGGAGCGACTCGGATGACTATGGTTTTGGTTTATTTAGCAATACGGGATCGATTTCCAATAGGTACTTCCGTTACCAAGACGACGAGTACATTATCTTGTATATGTTCCATTATCCCACACTCAATCCCCCCCGTACTGATCTGGTGGTGAGTCCTGTCCTAACAGGTTCGGAAACAGTGGTTGAAAAGGGAGCAGTTGTGTTTGCCGGAACGGTGCTACCTTTGAGGGATGCTGTCCATTCAATTCCGGATTCTTTCTTGTACCGTTGGCAATACCCACGGACGCGCTTTCGATGGCATGGGCCAGAAGTGTCTTGGGAAGAAGGTGAAAGGGCATTGATCAAGCTGGTCGAAAACACGGATGTCAGCTTCGCCTCCGACACCTACGAGGTCGACGAGGACGGCACCGTTGAAGTCGAACTGACGCTGAGCACGGACCTGGGCCGCGATGTTACCGTCCCAATCACCGTGGTCAACCAGGACGGCGCGACCGACGACGACTACAACGCCCCCAAGAGCATATCTATCGAGGCCGGGGAGACTACGAAGAAGTTCGTGGTCACTCCCGAGGACGACGACGTGGACGACGACGGCGAGAGCCTGCGAATTGAGTTCGGGGACCTGCCTGACAACCTCAGCCCCGGCACCACCACGGAGACCGTCGTCACCATCGTCGACAACGACGACCCGGAGGTGGAGGTCAGCTTCGGACAGTCGGCCTACGACGTCGCCGAGGGCGTCAGCCAGGCGGTAACCGTGAACCTGAGCGCCGACCCGGAGCGCACGGTGGAGGTCCCCCTGACGGCCACGAACCAGGGCGGCGCGTCCGGCGCCGACTATTCGGTCCCGGCCACCGTCACCTTCGACAGCGGGGAGACCACCAAGACCATCACTTTCGCCGCCACCCAGGACGCCATCGACGACGACGGCGAGAGCGTCGTGCTGGGATTCGGCGCCCTGCCGGACAGGGTGAGCGCCTCGACCACCACACCCAGCGCCACCGTCACGATCTTGGACGACGATGCCCGCGGCGTCACGGTGTCGCCCACCTCGCTGCCGGTGGACGAGGGCATGACCGCCGGGTACACGGTCGTCCTGAAGAGCGAGCCCACCGGCAACGTGACCGTGACGGTCAACGACCCCACCGACAACACGGACGTGACGGCCGCTCCGGCGTCATTGACCTTCGACGAGAACGACTGGAGCACGCCGCAAACGGTGACGGTCTCGGCGGTCCAGGACGCCGACGGAGTGAACGAAACGGCAACCGTCACCCATACGGTGAGCGGGGCGGACTACGCCCTGGAGACGGCATCCGACGTGAGCGTCACCGTCGTCGACGACGAGACCCCGGACGTGACCATAGCCCCCACGGGCATCACCGTCCTGCCGGGCGGAAGCAACGAGTACACCGTGGTCCTCGACACCGAACCCACGGTCCAGGTGACGGTGACCGTCACCGGACACGCCGACAGGGTGCTGTCGGTCAGCCCGGAGCAGCTGACCTTCGACGCGAACGACTGGGACACGCCGAAGACCGTGGAGGTGTCGGCCGACGATTCGGTTACGACAACGGAAACCATCACGCTGGCACACGGCCTCGCCGGCGGCGAATACCGCTCCGTGACGGCCGACGACGTCGCCGTAACCGTGGTGAAGGCGTCGGGGGTGCTGGATTTCCAGATCGGCGTAACCGCCTCTCCTCAGGCGCTGACGGTGCCGGAGGACAAGAGCAGGACCTACTCGGCGTTCCTGAGCGCTGTTCCCACCGGCGACGTGCCGGTGACCATCAACCTGCCCACCGGCAACGACCTGAGCATAAACAAGCGCAGCCTTACCTTCACCACCGACAACTGGAACGTGCCGCAGGCCGTCCGAGTGTCGGCCGCGGATGACGACGACGGCATACCAGACGCGCAGGTGACCATCGGGCATACCGTCAGCGGAGGGGGCTACGGCAGCGGCGACAACTTCGGCATCACGGTCACCATCGAGGAGAACGACGCCCCGGCGGTGACGCTCAGCACGGTCTCCCTGGTCATTGCCGAGGGTGAAACTGATACCTATACGGTGGCCCTGGACACGCAGCCCTCGGACGACGTGACCGTGGTCATCAACGACCCGACGGACAACACGGACGTGACCGCCGCCCCGGCTTCCCTGACCTTCACGCGGTCCAACTGGAGCGCGCCGCAGACCGTGACCGTAACGACCATTGCGGACCACGATACCGAGACGGACACGGCGACAGTCACCCACACCGTGAGCGGGGGAGACTACGCCGCGGTCACCGCAAAGGACGTTGACGTGACCGTCACCGACGGCTGTATTGTCATCTGGTGCGGCGTCCTCATCATGGAGAAGGACCCCAGGTTCACGAGAGAGTTGCGAACCGTCAGCCTGGAGGACGACGACTTCGAGTACAAGGGAACCGACTACCGGATCGACCGCCCCAAGCTGTACGGAGGAGGGCCGGATCCCCAGGAAGATTACCCCCTGACAGTCCGCATACCGGAGCGGGCCTGGTTCAAACTCGACGTGCCCGGCCCCCTCCACGAAACGGAGCACTATCTCGACTGGACGCTGTACGTCAACGGCGTAGAGCTGCCGTTCAGCCAGGCCAAGAGAGTCCGGGACGACATTCCCGGGAACTGGGGAATCCTCTTCAAGTGGTACGGCCGCGAGTTCCACGAGCTGTTTCCGCCGGGGGACCTGGGAACGGGCGCGACGCTCTATCTGAGCATCAAAGAGACGCCGCGGGACACCCAAACGCCCAAGGCGCCCGGTCCTCCTCTCCATCTCACCGTCGAGACCCAGAACCGCGACGAGTTGTGGGCCACGTGGACACGGCCCCAGAGAAGGGACGACGACGACCGCAACCTGTACGTGGACAGCTACAGGGTCCAGTGGAAGGAGGGTTCCGGGGATTGGGAAACGCCGGCTGACGTCACCGAAGCCACCTTGACCCCCATGAGCGCCCGGTTCTTCTACACCCACGTCATCGAGGGGTTGCCGCCCGGCGTGGAGTACGAGGTCCGCGTCATCGCGACCAACGCCGTGGGAGACAGCGAACCCTCCAATGTCGCCACCGGGATGATCGAGCCGGATTCGTCCAGTCAACAGTCCACTGAGCTCCGGTCGAACAGCCCGGCGACGGGCGGGCCGGGCATCAGCGGCACGCCGCTGGTCGGCGAGACGCTCACGGCAACCACGTCCGGGATACAGGACGAGGATGGGCTGACCGATGCGGACTTCGCCTACCAGTGGGTCCGGTCGGAGCTGGGCTCCAACTCCGAGACGGATATGGCGGGCGCTACCGGCTCCAGCTACGCGGTGACCTCCGATGACGCGGGCAAGGCCATCAAGGTGAGGGTCACCTTTACGGACGATGCAGGGAACGAGGAGTCCCTGACCAGCTTCGGAGTCATTGCCGCCCCCGCGTTGTCGGACGCCCAGGTTCCGGGCGCACCCGGCAGGCCGGACGTGTCGCCCCAAGAGAGCGGTTCCCTGGCCGTGTCCTGGACCGGACCCGCTTCCGACGGCGGTTCGGCAGTCACCGGATACAAGGTGCAGTGGAAGGAGGCGGCGGACAGCTGGGATACGGCTGCGGACGTTTCCGAAGCGACGGCGACCGGAACCAGCCACACGATCACCGGGCTGAGCGACGGCACGGAATACTCGGTGCGTGTCCTGGCGATCAACGATGTCGGCGAGAGCGCTCCGTCGGAGGATGGCAACGGAACGCCGCTAGAGACCGTCCCGCCGGAGCTGTCCGAGGCGTCGGTGGACGGGGCGACGTTGACCCTCACCTTCAACGAAGCTCTCGACGGGGACTCGGAGCCGTCCACGACGGCCTTCACGGTGACGGTGAGCGGCAATGCCCGCGCGGTCGACTCCGTGAATGTGACCGGCGGCGCAGTCACTCTGACGCTGGCCTCTGCGGTCTCATCGGTGGACACGGTGACGGTGAGCTACACGGCCCCGGCCAGTGAGTCGGCGGAACGGCTTCGAGACTCGGCGGGCAACGCAGCGGCATCCTTCACCGGCCAGAGCGTGACGAACGAAACGGCTGCGACTCCTCCGACAGCCGCGTTCACGGCCAGCATCCACGATGCCCCCGAGTCCCATGACGGACAGAACTCGTTCACCTTCGAGCTGCGTCTCAGCGAGGCGCCGAAGCAGGGCTTCAGCTACAAGACCCTCCGGGACCACGCATTCACGGTAACCGGCGGCGAGGTGTTCAAGGCGCGGAGGTTGGAGAAGGGCAAAAACGTTCGCTGGGAGATACACGTCAGGCCGGACTCCAGCGGCAACGTGACCATCGTATTGCCCATCACCGAGGACTGCAACGCGCAGGGGGCAATCTGCACCGGGGACGGCAGGATGCTGTCCAACCGGTTGGAGTTGACCGTCTCAGGACCGGGCGGATAGACCGGGTGGGTGGAGAGCGCTTGGCCTTCCAGGCAACAAGAAAAGCAGGATACATGGATGAATCGGTGAGGCAAGCGTCCCACCGGCGACCGTAACGCCCTAGGGCCGAGGCGAACAGGAAGGGGACGCTCGCACCCGGATTGGAGAGAGTCACCGGCTGTGCTCCGAGAGGGCTTTGTGCGATGCCTCGACAGCGCGTACTTCACCAAAGAGAAACCCACGACATCCCCGCCGACTTCCCGCAGCGGTTGAAGCGATTCCAGGAGGAGTCCGGCCTGTCGTGGGCAGAGATTGCGCGCCGCCTCGGAACCTATCGCACACCGTATGGCGTTGGACGGAAGGCGTGGTGCGGCCCAATGTAGAGCACATGATGACGCCGCTGGAGGTGGCCGAAGACCTGGGCCTCGGCCACCTGTTCACTGGACCGCCGTAACGGTGAAGCGCTTTCCGGCCGACATCGGTGACCGCCGTGCGCACTCAGGCCGGAAGATTACCGGTGAGGGAAGCATAACTATGACCTACGCCACTAGCCGAAGACCTTCCATCCTGTTGGCCGCCCTGATCGCGTTGCTCCTGCTCCTCACCGGCGCGCCCGTCGCAGCACATGGCGGTTCCGCACCGGCCAAACCCACAGGACTGACCGCCATGGGGTTCCACGGAGGCATAGCGCTGGACCACGAGATTGTGAGTCCATACGTGAAGCTGAGTTGGGACGACCCAGGCGATACCAGCATCACCCACTACCAGGTCCTGCGGCTAGACGTGGACGCACGCACAAATGGTCAGTTCCTAGTCATCGACGGAGACACCGGCTCGGCCCTAACCCAGTACTTTGACCACTCCGTCGAGCAAAATATGCGGTACGCCTATCGGGTCATAGCGGTGAACGAGCACGGGGGAAGCAGACCCTCAGGGTCCGCTGAGGCCGACACATACCTGGTTGCAATAGTGCCGTTCCCCGGCCCGTACGACGCGTCGCCTGAGGATTGATCCACGCCCGACCACCCTTCGAACGCAACGGTGGACGGCGCGACCATCGGAAATGCAGGCACAGCGTTCGGAATCGGCAATCTGTTCACCGGCTGAGGCGGTCCGAGCCGGTAGAGGGCAACGAAGAAAGCCCGCACGCATGAACACACGGGGAGGCCGCCCTGCTTGGCCGAAGGGCGGCAGCCTCCCCAAGACTCCGGGACGGGCTGACCGCGTGAGCTTGCGCTCCGCACACCGTCCTGCCCGGACATCGCAGTTGGAGGCGGATTGCAGCCATCCTGCGGAAGGACCGCCGATTCCATGCCTCGACAGCGCATCCACCACAGCAGAGTTACCTACCAGGTCCCCCACGACTTCCCTGAGCGGCTGGAGCGGTTCAAGGAGGAGTCGGGCCTGTCGTGGGCGGAGATCGCCCGTCGTCTCGACGTCCACCACGAGACGCTGCGGCGCTGGAGGAAGGGTCGCGCCCGCCCCAGCATGCGGAACATGATGGCGCTGGTGGCCCTGGCGAGACCCCTGGGCCTCGCCCACCTGTTCACCGACTAGGGAGCCTACGCTCCGACGGCGCCCTGCGGCCACAGGCGCCGGAAATGCAAAAAGGGCGGCACACATGGCCGTGCCTCTCCCCATCCGCACCCGTCACGCCGGCGTTGCCTTACGGGAGCGGCTGCATCATCATAGAGGCGTCGTTGGCGGCAGTCCCGTAGGGGACGGCCCGGCGCGGACTCCCGCCGGTGGAGACCGATTCGAGTCCGGGCCGCAGGCCGCAGCCTGCGCCATCCAGGGCCTCCGTCCGCGCAACGAGGGACCAGCCCGATAGGAGAACGCCAGGACATACGGGAGGAGCGTCATGAGCGAGGAGCATGACGGGACGGACCAGGGAAAGTCATCGGAGGAAGAGTACCAGAGGTTCCGCAGGATGATGGACGGCATGAGCCGCGAGGACATTCGCCGGATGGTCGAGCATCTGACGGAGAGGATCGAGGCGAACCCCCGCGACGCCGAAGCCCTGTCCGTCAGGGGGCTGGCGTACGGCGAGCTGGGGGAGCACCGCCTTGCGGCGGAGGACTACGGCAGAATCATCGCCCTGGACCCCGGCAATGCGGGCGCCCACCTCGACAGAGCCCGCGCATACTCCGCTATGGAGGAGCGCCGCCTGGCGGTGGAGGACTACGACGCCGCCATCCGCCTGGCCCCCGGCGACGCGGTGGCGCACTACAGCCGGGGGGCGTGCAAGGCGGAGCTGGGCGACCTGGCCGGGGCGATGAGCGACTTCGACGTGGCCGTCACCATGGCCCCCGGCGACGCCGACGCCCACTACAACAGGGGATTGACCCAGGTGGCGATGGGCAAACGCCACCGGGCGGTGAAGGACCTGAGCAGGGCCATAGACTTGAACCCCAACCTCGCCGACGCCCACTACCACAGGGGCATGGCATACCGCGACATGGGCCGGATGGACAGGGCGCTCAGGGACTTCGGCGCCGCCATCGAGATCGAAGAGAGGTACGGCCTCGCCTACTACGCCAGGGGAATCACCAACGTCAACCTGGGCGCACACGAGGCCGCGCTGGGCGACTTCGACGCCGTGCTGAGGCTCGACCCCGACAACGCCTCTGCGCTCCGGGGCAGGGGCGTCGCCCTGGGCAGCCTGGGCCGCTACGACGAGGCGGTCGGGGACTTCGACCGGTCCCTGGAGCTCGACCCCGGCAACGCCGAGGCCCTCGCGGCCAGGGGGCTGGCCCACAGCAGCCTGGAGCAGTACGAGCAGGCGATAGAGGACTACGGCAGGGTCCTGGACATCGACCCCCGGAACACGAACGTCCTCTACAGCAGGGGAATCGCCCGCATGTACGCGGCCCGGTTCGAGAGCGCCATCGAGGACTTCGAGGCGATCCTCGGCATCGAGCCGGGCAACGCCGCGGCGCGGGGGGCGAGGGGGTTGGCCCGCGAGGCGCTGGAGATGCGGGGAGGCGCGGGCGAGGGGCAGGCGGCGCGGTAGCGCCGCCGCGCGGACGTGACTTCGAGGGCGCTTTGAGCGCCCGCTGCCCCCCACTTCAGGGATGTCGAAGACGGGCGGTGATTTCGGGCAACAAAAAAGGGCGGCATACATGGAGAGCCGGGGGGAGGCCGCCGGCGATGCGGCGATAGCCTCCCCCCTGAGTGATGGCCCGGTGTCTTGCGCCGGGCCGTCGCTCACGCCTCACTAGGCGGCGGCCATCTCCGGCTGCTTGAGCATGGCGGAGTAGCCCGGCATCAGGACGGGCGTCATCGACAACCGGCCCGCGCCGTCGTACCCGGCGCGGTAGGCGTACTCCGCCTTCGCCCCCCAGGGCACCCGGCCGCCGACCCGGACGGCGGGGCCTCCGAGCTTGCCGCTGCGCCCGGGACCACCGGCGCCGTGCACCACCATCCCGCTCCGCTCGCCCTTGCGCCAGCCCAGCACCTTCACCTCGGCGGGCATGACCCGCTCCTCCGACTTCGCGCGCCGGAACAGCACGGCGTGCAGCCTCTTCAGCACGCCCGCCGACGGGGTGGACCTGCCGTTCATGATCTGGGAGAGGTACGAGGAGCTGATGCCCGCGCGCCGTGCGACCTCGTTCTGGCTGAACCCGTGAGCGTCCATGCGGTCCCACACGGCCTTCGTGTCGACGCAGGCAAGCTGCGCGGACGCGACCGTCGCCTCTGCCTCCAGCGCCGCCTCGACCAGCGCCTGGACCCTCACGCCCATGCCCCTGCGGCCGCGGGACACCTCCGACATGTAGCTGGCGGACACGCCGACCCGCTCGGCAAGCTCCCGCATGGTCATGCCCAGGGCGCGGGCGCGCTCCCGGACGTAGCTGCTCTGCCCGTTCACCACGCTCGCCGGGCGGTTGGCGCACTGTGCGGGCGCGATCTTGGCCGGGGCCTTGAGCGCCGACTCGATCCTGGTCTGGACCTTGACGCCCATGTTCTGGCGGCCACGGGCCACCTGCGTCATGTATCCGTAGGACACCCCGGCGCGGTCGGCCAGGTCCCGCATGGTCATTCCCATCTCGCGGGCGCGCTCACGGATGAAGCTGCTCTCGCCGGTCACGACGCCGCCCTGTCGGTAGACGGTCCCCTGGCCGGGGACCTCTCCCAGGACAGCCGCGACCTTCTGGCGCATCTTGGGAGTCCACTGCCTGCCCCCGTTCGCAAACTGCGACAGGTAGCCCGCACTCACGCCCATCAGGGCCGCGAGCTCCTTCATGGTGACCCCCCGCCGCCTCGCAGCAGCCCTCAGCTCGGTCTCCGCCGTCCTCGTCGTCTCCGTCGTCCGGGTTCCGGTTGCCATCGTTGCCGTCGTCATCGGTCCGTCCTCCTTTGTGTTGTGTGTTGCCTTTGACGTGCGCCCGCCTGCGGGCAAAGAAGAAGGGCCGCCCCCGGATGGGAACGGCCCTTGTGGATGGGGATGTGTGGTGAGACCCGGAGGCCCCGCCGTCAGCGGCGATGGACCTCGTTGACGTGCATGGACTCCTCCTTTTCGTTGCTGACCCGCGCGGCATCCACGGCGGGAGTCATTGGTGATGTGGTTGACGAAAGACGCACTCCGCCCACGGTCGGATGCCGGACGCGGGAGACGGAGGAGGGTGAAGAAGACGCAGCTCGGCCCAGGGTGCAGAACGTCAGGGGGAGCTGCTACGAAGGGAGCGGCTGTCCTACGACCTCATCGCAGACCAGCGCATGGGAGAAAGACGCAGCTTGCCCAGGGCGCAGAACGTCAGGGGGAGAGCTACGAGACGTGAAGCGGCCAGCCTACGGTTCAGACGCAGGCCGACGCATGGGAGAAAGACGCAGCTTGCCCAGGGCGCAGAACGTCAGAGTTGGGGGGGAAGCTGCGAGGCATGAAGCGGCCAGGCTGCTTGGAACGGCAGACCGGCGCATGTCGAAGGTGCGGCCTAGCTGTCAGTCAGCCATGCCGTAGGCGTGAGGAGCCGGTCGAAACGACAGACGCATTTCGACCGACTGGTGGAGGACGGGGCGCAGAGAGCGGTCCGTCCCTGATGTCCAACGGCGAGAGCGATCAACTCCCAACCGCCAGACCAGTGCCCAGCGAGTGAAGCGATCAACTCCAACCGCCAGACGGGTGTCCAATGACGGAAGCGATCAACTCCCAACCACCGGACGGGTGTCCAGCGGGGGAAGGGCTTATCACTCCAACCGCCGGACTTGGACCGAGGACGAAGGACCAGCGTCAACTCCGTCGTTTCGATCCGTGCTGCCTGCGAAGGACCAACGTCAACTCCGCTTCGGCAGCATTCCCTCGTGGGAGACCGGGGGAGAGCGAATCATCCACCGATCGGACCCGTGCAACAGGGATCACGCACCCAGGTTTCTATGGTCGGAAACCTTGGAGAAAGCCTAACAGCACACTCATTATCGACGGCCCGAGACCCGCAAAAGAGGGCCTGCGGCCCCCCTTTCGCAAACCGCCGCCAAATCGTTCACTAAAGTTGCCTGCAAACCCGCCGCACGCCCGGCCCGGCTACCGCCACAAGAGTCGGAGGGTCAGCGTGTTCAGAAGCTCACGCTTCTTCAGCGCTCTCCGCGTGTCGAAGAGCGCCGTCCGGCGATGGGTGACCTGCCCGTTGCGGTCGAAACCCCTCAGCGGAAACCGAGCCGGGGGAAGCGTCATGCCGTGGTCTTCGAGCAGGGCCAGCTCCAACGCCAGGAAGCGCTCCTCCGTGCGCAGCCAGTCCAGGCTCTTCCCGTCGTTGGGGTGAACGTCCTTCAGCTCCCGCCACTCGACGATGGGAGCCCACGCCTTCCCGAACACCTCCTCGTCGTCCTCGGCGGGCTCAAGGGTCACGAGGTCGGGGTACTCTCGCCGCAACCTGGGCCTCGGCGGGGGTTTCCTGCCCATGCCCGACGCACCGCTCTCCGCCTGGGAGGGACCGGCGCCGGCGTGACCGGCCCCGGTCCCCTGGGCTTCGCTTCGCTTCAGGGCTTCGACCCGGCCCTCGACGGCGGCCGCACGCCTCCGCACCTCCTTGCCCAGGGCGTCATAGTCCTTTGCCAACGCCTCATGCCCCTTCTCCAGCGCCTCGACCCGGCTCTCCAGCTTCTCGTTGCGCTCCCGCTGACGGGCCGCAGCAGAGCCGACGCCCTCCTGCAATGCCCGCTCCAGGGCCTGCCGCACCCGCCTCGACAACTGCCCCGTCCTGGCGCACTCGGCCACCGTCCGCTGGTCCAGCTCCAGCACCCGCGCCGCGCCCTTGTATCCCTTGTCCCGCACCAGCTCTTTCAGCAGCGCCATGAGCCTCATGTGGTAGACGTTCTCCACGTCCTTGCTGCTGTCGATGCCGTGTTCTGTGGTTTTCATGGCTCTTTTCTCCCTCTGCAAACTCCGCTTGAGTCTCCGGTCAACCACTGGCCGGCCCTTTTCCCGCTCTCAGGCCACGGTTTTGGGGCACGTCATGCACCCCCACTTCAAGCGCCTTTTTCGGGGCCTAATGTCATTGGGAAGCCGCTCCAACGGTCCCGCCGATGTCATTCCCCACGATTGGCGATGTCATTGCAGTCTGGAACGCACCCTTTCTGAAAGTGTTCACTGGTTACGTCCTGTAGGGGGGCGATTTACCCCTGTTTCAGCTACGAAATCACGACTCAGGCCGCTCTGCTACAAAACTGAAACTCCTGTACACCCCCAATACTGCACGAAAGGGGCCGAAAAAAAGAGGGCCTATAACCCCCCGCATCGCTGCGCAGAGCCACGGGGGAACGGCCCGTAACACCCCGCATCCCTGCGCAGAGCTACCAGGGGTCTTATTTCCAGTTTCATTTGTTCACACTTTTTTGCGACCGCCGTAATCCGGCCATCGGCGGCAGACCGCAGAAGAGAGGTGAACGAGTTGGCGCTGAGATCGAAACTCCGGTCCGTTAGACGGCTGATTCCCCTGGCATCCGTGCTGCTATTGGCGGCGCTTCTGGCAATCCCCGCAAGCAACATCGCCCTGGCCCAGGCCCCGCCCGGCAACGAGCTGACCCTGGTCAACGCCGACCGGGAGTTCGTGGAGCGCAAGGGCGGCGGCGAGTTCGTCGCCCGCCCCGTCTTCGACCGCGAGATCGCCGACCTCTTCTACGCGGTCAGGGACGCCGACACCGGCGACTGGATAAGCGCCATGTACCGGGTCAATGGCGGCGAGAAGGAGCGAAGCGACGGCTGGGAATACTCGTGGGAGTACCCCGACCTGGACGAGCAGCCCGACCTCGACCGCGACCGGGCATACCTGCTGGTGATGCTGGCCGTCGCCGAGGACGGCAAGCGGGGCGAGTTCTACGCCGTCGTCCCCATCCACGAACCCGGACGCATCTGGGACAAGATTCTGTCCGCCCTCAACCCGGCGCGCTGGGCGAGGGCCTTCGCCGGCTGGGTGATCGAGGGAGTCCACGGGACCCTCTGCGGCGTCGTTGAGCGGGCGTCCGGCGAGGACGCCGACAACTGCGGGGGCGGGTAGCCGATGAGCGACATCCTCACCGGCACCCCTGCGGACCTCACCTACGCCCACGAACTGGTGCGCCAGGCGTGGATGGTCGTCTGGGCCATAACAACCGGCGCCCTGGTGGTCATCCTCGGCTGGATGGGCCTGAGCCTCATCGTGAGCGAGCACCTGGGCCGCCAGCAGGCCGGTTGGCGGGAGATGGTCCCCCGCCTAGTGCTCGGCCTTGTGGCCGCCGCGTCGTCCCTGTGGTGGTGCGCCCTGGTCCTCGACGTTGCCGACGCCGTGTCCGGCTTCATAGCCGTCTCCCTGAACGTCACCCCCGGAGACCTGCTCAGGGCTCCCCTCGACACCTTCCTGAAAGCCGTCCAGGCCGGGAGCGTGGGCATGGCGCAGCTCCTGGCCCTGCTCTACCTGGTCTACGGCTTCTTCGTCCTCTACGTCATCGTCCAGATGGTGCTGCGCCTGGCCCTCATAGACATCCTCCTGGCCCTGGCCCCGATTGCGCTGGGGCTGTGGATATTGCCCCACACGGCGGGATGGGGACGTCACTGGCTCAAGCTCTTCATGACGACGGTGTTCCAGCAGGCGGTGCAGCTCATCGCCCTGGCCCTGGGAATCGGCTTCCTCAACGAGTTCGCGTCGGTCGCCGCCTTCGAGCCGGTGCAGGACCTGATCTGGAAGCTGCTCATGTCCCTGGCCTTCGTCTACATGGCGACCCGGGTGCCGTCGATGATGGGCAACGCCGGGACCTTCGACTCCTGGCTCTCGATGCTCTATTTCGGCATGAACCTGCCCGCTTCGATGGTGCGCTCGGCGAAGACCATCGGGCTGATGAGCGGGGCCGCGGGAGGGCCGGGAGGCATGGCCGTCGGAGCGATTGCGGCCAGCGCGGGGGTGTCGGCGGCAGCCTCCGGCCTGAGCTCGGCGGCTTCGATGGCGACCCCATCGGCAGGCGGAGACGGCGGCGGAGAGCCCCGGAGCAGCGGGGAGTAACCACGACAACCAACAGGCGCGGACGACAGAGCGCCGACCGATACCACGACGGAGGCGAAGCGATGTGCAAGTAGCGGGGAGTCATAGAGGCGAGAAGACCAAGAGATGAACGCCGGGTGGGAGAGACCCGCCCGGCGAAAGAGAGGAGACAACGAATGGAAGACCTTACACAGACCATATCGAACCTGGTGGGCATCCTGCTGGGCGTCGTGGGAGCGGTGGGCGTCGGATTCTTCATCTACGGCGCGTACCTGTACCTGACGGCCAGCGGAGCCCCCCATCAGATGGAGCGCGGCAAGAGCGCAATGATGACCGCCCTGGCGGGCATCGTCCTGGCCCTGGTCGCCTACGGCGTCGTGGAGCTGGTGATGAACGCCGTCGTGGATCCGGGAATCGACATCGACGACGCCCTGCCCGAACCGGAAGCCCCCGGCGGCGGTGAGAGCAGCACCACCGGCGGCACCGGCTAAGCCCGACGTGAGAAGGGAGGAAAAAACATGAGAGAACACGAGGTACCGACTCACGTTCAGGCCGAGGACCGGGTGCTGCTGGGGTTCACCTTCCCGCAGATCGTGGCGGTGGTGGCGGTGTGCGCCATCTCCTACGGCGCATACCGCTACGCCCCGGTAGGCCCGTCCGAGGTGCGCATGGCGATTGCCGTCGTCCTCGGACTGGTCGGCGTGGCGATGGTCGTGGGGAAGATAGGCGGTCGGCGGCTGCCGTTGGTGGCCGCCGACCTGCTGAAGTACCGGCTGGGGGCGCGGGTCTACGCCGGGCCGGTGTCCCAGCTGGTGAGGAGCGAGCCGCCCGCGCCGGCGCAGCCGGTCAGGAGCGGCCCCGGCCCGCTGAGCCTGATGGCGAAACGCGCCGGGCGCGGGCTGGGGAGGCTGCGCAAGAACAGGAAGACCCGCAAGAACAAAGAACGCCGCAACGGGCGGATGCGCTGGTTCGGCAAGCGCAGGGGGAAGGACGGAGGGAGGGACCAGCGTCACGACCACCGGGCCGAGACCCTGGAGAGCCGACGCAGGAAGCCCCGCATGGGCTGGATTCCGGTGGTGGCCCTGGCCGTCCTGATGGCGGCGGTCGTGGCCGTCCCGGAGTCGGCCCTGGCTGACGACCACGAGCCCTGGCGGGACGAGATCGACTTCGAGGTCACCGAGCCGGTGGAGGGGCGTCGGATATTCGTTGAGGGGCTCACCGTCTCCGGCGACCGCGCCGCCGTCACCCTGCGGGCCGCCACCGCCCTGGACATCCGGGTGCGGGCCTTCGGCGGCCCGGAGGGGAGCTGGCTGCGCTTCTGGGGGTCGGCGTCCCTGGCCGAGGGGGAGCGCATCGACTACTCGCTCCCCCTCCACGGACCCGTGCCGTCCTTCACCGTGTCCTGGGAGGACACCCTCGGCCAGGCCGGGGCGCTGACCTTCGAGGAAGCACAGCTTCCCTTCCCCCTGCCGGTCGTGGAGGGAGATCTCTGCGATCTTCGCGTGACCTCCCTGGGCTGGACGCCCGGAGCGGTCAGCGGAGTGGTCGTGTCCGAGTGCGTGACGAGCATCGAGCACCCGGTCGAGCTTCAGACGGTGGCCGGACACGAGAGCGTCACCCAGACCGCGCTCATGGACGCCCAGGTGACGGCCATCGAAGGGACGGTCTCGGCAGCGGCGGGAGCATCGCAGACCAGCGTCGCCTTCGTCCCCGACGGAGAGACGCGGTTCACCCTGCCGGTGGGAGATGGGGCAGGCATTCACAACGTGACCGTGGACGCGAGCCTTGAGGCGAGCCTCCGCATCCCCATCCCCCCGCTGACCGTGCTCACCCACCACCCCGAGCGGACGGAGCAGGTCACCAGGACCGTGCACCTCCATCGCCCGGGGGACAGCGACTCCGACAGCCAGACGGCAACGGCCACCTGCGAGGACGGGTCCACAGCGTCCGCCACCGCGACGGCCTACGCCTACGTCCCCAGCGCCACCATCGCCAGGCAGGTGACGGTGGACGTCCTGCACAAGGAGCACGTCAAAGCCGAGACGGTGGAGCGAGAGCCGGTCACCGGCACCCGCGAGGAGCAACTAAGCCTCGCGTCCGCAATCGGTTCCGACGACCCCTTCGCCGTCCTGGTCCTGCCGGAGACCGAGCCGGAAGACCCGCCCGCCGAGCAGGAGCCCGCGGACGGGCTGCGCGGCTGGTTCGAGGCGCTGGGATGGGAGTGGCCCTGGTGAGGCACGGGCTGACGGCAACCCTTCTGGCCGGGGTCGCGCTGGCTACCACCGGCGCGGCCCCGGCAGAGAAGGAAGCGATGCTTCACGCCTTCGACCGCGTGCTCACGGCGATGGCCTACGCGGGCTCCGGCCTCGCTGTCTTCGCCATCGTCTGGGCCGGTTTCATCCTGATGGCCGAGGGCGGCGAGGAGCGGGGCGGCGGCAGGGCCAAGACCGCCGTCGTCATGGCGGTGGTGGGCCTGGTGCTGGTGCTCTCGGCCAAGGGCATCGCCGCCCTGCTGAAGCACGGCATCATCCCATCCTTCCCAACACCCTAGAGCAGAGGAGAACACCCTGTTGAAAGAGCTTATTCGACGACTGACGAGACGAGGAGCGCAGGGGCCGTCACAGGAGGCCGACGCCTTGCAAGGCGAGCTGGAGGAAGCGGGGCAGAACGCCCCCAGGCCGACGCCAGAGGAGACCGGCGCTCCCCAGGAGACGGCCGAAGGCGCGGTCGAGCCATCCGCTCCCAAGCCGCCGCCCGAGCTGCCCCTGTTCTTCATGCTGTCCCACCTGGACGACGACGGTCCGGTGCGCCTGGACGGGGTGAAGCTCGGCGTGTGCGAGGTGATGGGCCTTGAGATAGACGAGCCGAAGCTGGGAGCCTTCGCCGGGGCGCTCAACGCCCTGGACTTCCCCGCCCAGCTGCTCATCAGGCAGCACCCGCCGCGTTTGGCAGGGATGAGGGAGAAGCTCGGGCAGGCCCAGCCGGAGGACCTTCCCCCGCAGACGAGAGCGGCGGCCGAGTCCCTCGGGCGTCTGCTCACCGACCTTGAGGCCCGCGACGGCATCCTTGACCGGCGCTTCTACGCCGTGTGCGAGTTCGGGCGCATCGACGACCTGCGGGGCTTGCTGTCTAGGGCCGGGCTGTCAGTCCATACCCTCAGAGGCCGCCAGCTTCGGATGTTTTTCGTATCGGCCACGCTGGGCGGCTCACCTTCCGAGTTCGACGAGGAGAGTTCCGTCGAGGTGGAGATAGGACGCCGCGACGTGCGCATCGGCCTGCCTGGGCAGCAGACGGGCGGACACCTCGTCCGCTCCCTGCACCTGGGCAAATGGCCCCGCTCGCTGGCCCCCGGCTTCCTGCAAGGACTCATGGCGGCGGGAGCGCCGATGGACCTGGCCGTCCACGTCGGCCCGATACCCGCTGAGCAGGCGGCGAGGACGCTGGAGTGGCAGAAGGTCAGGTTCGAGTCGGCGCAGTCCCTCTCATTCAAGCGGGGACGCACCATGTCCCCGGAGGCGGAGATCGCCCTGGAGGACATCACCCGGCTGCGCGACGAGGTGCAGCGGGGCAGGGAGAGGCTCTTTCACGCATCGCTGTCCGTCACCCTTCACGCGAAGGACGAGGCGGCGCTCAGGGAGATGACCCAGAGAGCGAAGGCCCACTTCGGGGCCACCCTGGGCAAGCTGGACAACCTGGCCTTTCGCCAGCGCGAGGGACTCATGTCCACCCTGCCCCTGGCCCTGAACGCCGTTGCCGAGTGGCGCAGCCTCGACACCTCCAGCATCGCCCGGCTCTTCCCCTTCTCACCGCCCGACCTGGACACCCGTTCCGGCACCCTCTACGGCATCGACATGCGGGCCTGCTCCCCGGTGGTCTACGACCCCTGGGACGGCACGCACCTCAACGCCAACACCGCCGTCCTCGCAAGGTCGGGCTCAGGGAAGTCATTTGCAACCAAGCTCGGCGTGCTCAGGGGATTGACCAGGGGCATCACGGCCTACGTGATCGACCCGGAGGGCGAGTACGCGGACATGGCGAGGGCGGCGGGAGGACGCGTTCTCAGCCCCGGCGTGCCCGGCGAGGGCATGAACCCCTTCGTCATCGAGCGGGGCGACTCCGAAGAGATGCTCCAGCGCATCGGCAGCCTGAGACGGCTCATCGAGGTGATGGTCGGCGAGAGCCTCGGCGCGGAGCGCAGGGCCTCCCTCGACCACGCCCTGGCGGGCTACTACGCCCAGCCCCGCGAGCGCACCGGCTTCCGCGACTTCTACAAATACCTTCAGGAAGACGAATCTGGAGACCCCGGTCTCGCAAGGCTGCTACGGCCCTTCGCCACCGGCAGCCTCCGTCACCTCCTCTCCGACGAGGGCGACGACCTGCTCGGCAGCGAGGCCCTGGTGACGGTCTTCGACCTGCGGCTGCTCGAACCGGAGCTCCGGCCCGCCGCCGCGATGGTCTGCACCGAGACGGTGTGGGCCGCCGCCGCCCAGGACCCCAAGCCCCGCCTGCTGGTGGTGGACGAGGTGTGGTCGATCATGCAGCACCCCGAGGGCGCGGCCTTCATGGTCAGCATGGCGAAGCGCGCCCGCAAGCACCGGCTCGGACTCCAGTTCATCACCCAGGACGTGCAGGACCTTCTGTCCGAGGACACGTCGAGGACCATCACCGGCCACTCCGGTCGCGCCCTGCTCCAGAACGCCGCCTTCAAGCTGCTGCTCCAGCAGGACGCCGCCGCCATCAGCACCGTGGGGGACGCCTTCGACCTGCCCGAAGACCTCCAACGCTGGCTGCTCTCATGCCCTCGCGGTGACGGCCTGCTTCTCGCCAGGGGCAACCGCTTCCCCGTCCGCATCGAGGCCACGCCGGAGGAGACGGCGGTCATCGAGTGGAGGCCGGGCCAGCATAGGTAGAGAACGCAACGACCGACGCATAGGACTAACGCCGATAGAGGCAATAGAGAGGAGTAGAGCATTGAAGCTGAACCCGAAGGAAATCCTGTTTGGAGACGACACCGAGAAGAAGCCCGTCCTGCTGGCGGTGACGCCGCCCCGCGCCGGGGAGCGCACCCTGCTGGGCGTGGAGAACATGCTCGGCTCCATCGCGGTGCCGGAGCCCTTCTCCCTGGAGCTGGCCGCCGACATGGACGGCGTGACCCTCTTGGCCCGCTGCCTCGACGACGAGGTGGTGAGAGGCCAGCTCTCCGCCCACTACCCCCAGGCCCGAATACAGAAGGTTGAACCGGACGACGACCCCCTGCGTCTGGACGAGGGCGAGCGGGCGTGGAGCATGACCCTGCGGGCCGACGGCCCGGAGTACGTCCCCCTCAGGACCTTCCGGGACGACGACCTGCTCGACCCCGGCTCAGACCCCCTCATCGCCCTGATGGGCGCGCTCTCGGCCCTGGAGGACGACGAGCGCGTGGTGGCGCGGCTGATGCTGCGCTCCCTGGGACCCGACTGGTCGCAGCCCCATCTCGAAAAGGCCCACAAGAGGCCCGGCATGGAGCCGAGGGAACCTGCCTACACCTACCAGACCAAGCCGTTGCAGATGGACGGCGTGACGATGGCCGTGCTCGGCCTCGGGGCGCTGGCGGCCCTGAAGGGCTACCTGTGGGTGCAGGACGGCGAGATATGGAAGGCCGCGCTCCTGGGAACGGGAACCGCCCTGGGCCTGCTCGCAGGCGGTTGGGCCTGGCACCGCTGGAAGAAGGCCCGCAAGCGGGTGGAAGACCCGCTGCTCATACGCGAGAAGGTCTCCCGCATCGCCTTCGACGCCGAGCTACAGGTTACGGCGATCCTGCCGGAGACGACCCGGCCCCAGCGGGCCGCCGAGCTTCTCGGTCCGGTTGCCGCCGCCTACCGCCACTTCGACAACCCCGCCGGGGCGCGGTTCAAGGTCGGCGGGGTCCGGCCCATAACGCCGGACCCCGACATGCTCCATCCGTCAGGCCCCGGCCTGTTCGGAAGGCGCAGCGTCATGGGCGTCCGCGAGATCGCCTGCCTGTGGCACCCGCCCGGAGCGGGCGACGAGACGCCCCTGGTGGAGCGGTCCGGGGCAAGGGCGCTACTGCCCTCTGCGAAGGGCGTCAGGGGAGGCGCGCTGGTGGGAGACACCACCGCGGGCAAGCCCCGGCCCATCCGCTTTCCCGACGACCTGCTCCGCCGCCACCACCTCTACGTGGCCCGCACCCGCATGGGCAAGTCCACCCTCATGCACCACCTCGTCACCCACAAGATGCGGGAGAAGGCCGAGGGCAGGGACCCGGACGCCATCATCGTCATAGACCCCCACACCGACCTCGTGGCCGGGCTGATGGAGCACGTGCCGGAGTCGCTCATGGACCGCGTGAAGCTCATCGACCTGTCGGACGAGACCCGCTCCCCCGGCATCAACCTGCTGGACACCCGCATCTTCGCCGACCGGGACCGCACCGCCGACTCGGTGGTGCGCGTCGCGAAGGGCCTGTGGGAGCAGTGGGGGCCGAGGATGCAGTCCATCCTCGAACAGACGGTGAAGACCCTGCACGAGGCCAACGAGCAGGTGGAGGCCGACAAACAGTACACCATCCTCGACGGCCTGAAGCTCCTGTCGGACGAGACGTTCGCCAAGGAGGTGCGCAAGAAGGTCTCCGACCCCTATCTCCTCGAATGGTGGGCCAGGGACTTCGGAAAGTGGGGTCATCAGTACAAGGCCGAGGCCCTGGCCCCGGTGCAGACCCGCCTCTCCTACTACGCATCCTCCAAGCGGGCGCGGGCCATCCTCGGCCAGCGCCGCTCCACCATCGACCTGCGCCGCACCATCCACGACGGCGGAGTCCTGCTTGTATCGACGTCCCAGGGAACCGTGGGCAGGGACGTGGCCGCCCTGGTGGGCGCGTCGTTGCTCAACCTCGTGGACGCCGTGATACGGGAGCAGGGAAGCCTGCCCCTGAGCAGAAGACGCGGGGCGCTGGTCGTCGTCGACGAGATGCAGTCCATGCCCGGCGTGGACTACGAGTCGATGCTCTCCGAGCTCGGCAAGTTCGGGGCGAGCTTCATCCTCGCCACCCAGAGCCTGGCGAAGCTGGACGACCTCTCGCCCACCATGCGGGACACCCTTCTCGCCAACGTCGGCTGCCTCGCCGTCTTCCAGGTGGCGGGCAACGACGCCAGGACCCTGGTGTGGGAGCTGGGCAAGGAGCGGGTGACCGAGGACGACATCACGTCGCTGCCGGTCCACCACTGCTACATCCGGGCCACCGTGGGCAAGGAGCGAATGCCCGCCTTCTCGATGATGGTCAGGAAGCCGGAGGAGGGAGACCCCGCAGTCGCCGACCGCGTCCGCGAGGCGGCGTCCGCATACACCGTCCCGGCCCCGCAGATCGCCTACGGCGACGCAGAGGGAGACCTGAAGGTGGAGGAGTTCCGCAGGGGCGTCGACGAGCTTGAGAAGGACGGCGGACAACAGCAGCAGAAGCCGGACGCCGGGGAAGCAGGGGAGGCTGAGGAATGAAGCCCGAAGGATGCGAACACGACCTGCTCCGCGCGCTGTCGCGGATGCCCTTCCTCGGCCGGCTGGAGATGGTCGCCGTCTCCGGCTGGTCCAGGGGCGCGGTCTACGAGGCCATAGAGAGGCTGGAGTCCGGGGGGTTCTGCGCCTCCGTGCCCCACGCCACGGGGCTGCTTCCCCCGTCCCGGAGGTTCCACCTCACCGCCGAGGGGCTGAGGCGGCTCGCCGCAGAGGAGGAGGTCTCCCTCGACGAGCTGCTTCGCAGCCGCCCCGTCTCCGCCCAGTGGCGGCGCAGCCTGATGGAGCGCCTCGACGCCGTGGCATCCGTCTACGGCGTAGCCTCCAACGTCTCCGACATCGCGTTCCCCGTCCGGTTCCGCTGGTACCGCTCCCTGCCCCTCGACGCCGCCATGACCCTTCCCGACGGGAGGACCGTCGGCGTCGTCCGGCAGGGACTGACCGCCGACAGGTCGGGATTCTCCCGGCGTCTCTGGGCGCTGCGCGACTGGCCGATGCCCGGAACGGTGCTGGCGCTCATGGCCGACGAGATGCGGCTCAGGCACGCCCGAAGGCTCCTCTCCACCACCGACGTTCCGGCCCTGCTCGCCGTGGAACGCCTTGCGGTCCTGACGGGGGCGGGCGACCGGATATGGAGTCCGCCGAAGATCGGCGCCGAGATCGACCTGCGCTACGCCCTCGACCGGGCGGGGCCGGGCGGGCAACTTCCAATAGAGCCGGAACCGCAGCGCGCCGACCCGCCCGCCGACTTCGCCGTCGAGGGTCCGGGATGGGACATCCCCGACCATATGCTGCCGGTCCTTCTCAAGCCCATAGAGAAGCGCGCCCTCGACCTCATCTCCGACTGGCCCTGGATCGCCCTGGGGGAGATGGCCGGGCTGATGAACGTCTCGACCCAGAGGGTCTCCCACGGCGTCATCCCCCTCGAAGGCTTCGGCCTCGCGGCCCGTCCCCGGGAGGCGGGCGGACGCCTCGCCCTCACCGACCGGGGGCTGGCGCTCCTGGCCCGCAGGGACAGGACGTCGGTCGCCGTGGCGAGGAAGCGGTGGAGCGTCACCCTGGAGGATGCCGAAGGCCCCTTCGAGTGGCGCAACGTCACCGGCAGGCGGACCCGCCAGCTGCTCAGGAACATGGAGCACACCGCCGCCGCACACGGCTTCCTGGCCGCCCTCGCCGAGCAGGCCCCCCTGCTGGGGTGGGAGGTCGTCCAGCTCGACCCGCCCCGCAGGGCCTCCCGCCACTTCCGGCACGACGGCGGCATGCGCGCCGTCAACCCCGACGCCTTCGGCGTCCTGCGCAAGGACGATGCGACCTGGCCCTTCTTCCTGGAGTGGGAGCGACGGGCCGTGCGCCCATCCACCATGTCCGACCGGCTGGCCCCCTATCTGCGCTACTACTCATCTCACAGGCCCACCGACGACCACGGCACACGGCCCGCCGTCCTGGTCGTCTTCGACGACGAGATCGCCCAGACCCACTTCCTGCGCGTGGCGCGGGAGGAGATGCGGGCCGAGGGGGTGACGGTGCCCCTGTTGGTGTCCCACAGGCAGGCCATAGACGCCCTGGGGCCGATGGGACACGCATGGCGCACCCCCGCCGACCCGCAGTCGCCCCAGGCCCTGACGCCTCAATGAACGACGAGGAATGAGAGACCCATGCCTACACAAGATGCCCATAAGCGGGAAGGCCCCCGGAGGCGCGGAGGACGGACCGTTGTCCTGCTCGACGTGGCGGCCCTCTGGAAGCGGCTGGCTCTGCTGAACCGCTCCCAGAACTGGCTCGCCAGGGAGATCGGGATAAGCCCCGGCTACGTGTCGAAGCTGGTCAACACGGGGCGCTCCCCCTCCGGTCGCATCCGCCGCCGGATGCTCAAGGCCCTGGAACTGACCGAGTTCGGAGACCTTTTCAGATTGGAGGATAGCGATGAACAACAGTAACGACCAGACCCGTTTCGACGGGCGCGACAACCCCGTAGCCGATGGGACCGAACCCCTGGACGGCGGCGTGCTGCCCGAGGACTTCAGTGAGCGCCTCGAACAGCTCAAGGAGCTCAGCAGCCTCAGCTGGCGCGGCTTCGCCAAGGCCCTCGGCGTGGACCCCAAGCAGCTGCGCATGTGGCGCATGAAGGGCGTCGAGCCCTGCGGCGGAGCAATGCTCTCCATCTGCCGCTTCGCGTTCCGGATACCCGGCGGCCTGCCGGTCATCCTGGGCGAGGGCATCCAGACGACCCTCTTCGAGGAGGAGAGCTAGACAACCGGCCCCGCCGGGCGCACGGCGCGCAACGGCGGCACGGCGGGGCCTGAACCGGCTTGGAGGCCGTAGGCGCTCGCCCCTTCCGTCGGCGCCTGCGGCCCCCGGCCGCACAACTTGCAACGAGAGGCCAGCGGCTCCATAGAGACACCGCTGCGACCACGCACCATGAAAGACCCCAGAAGAAACAACGGACGAAAGAGGCCCGGAGGACGGGAGCTTGAAGACGCCCTGGAGCGCTCCATGCCGTCCTACACCCCGGAACACCGCAGGGCGGTCCTGAAGGGGCTGCGCATCCTGGCTCGCGTCGCCATCCGCTCCTACATGGAGGAGCAGGCGGCCGCATCACCCCGAGCCGAAACCCAGGAGGACGGCGGCGAGGAAGAGGGTCAGCGTGGAGTGTAAGCGGGGGGTGCAGGCGGTCCGGTGCGGGAAGAAGGTGCGCAGCAAGTGCGGCGCGTTCTAGTACATGATGAGATGGGTGGGAACGAGTCGCTGCGCAATGGGGTCCACCGCCAGCCTCAACCCCTCCAGGGTGTAGGCTCCCAGCAGAGCCGGGGCGTTGTCCTCTCCGAACACGACGAGAGTGACCTCGCTGGAGCCGTTGACCGTCGCCCAGGCTCTCCCAATGTCCATCTCCACCCGGCGACCGTCGGCGAGCAGGAAGACGCCCTTGTCCATCGGCTCGATCCCCAGCTCGCGCAGAAGGCTGCCGGGCAACGTCGTGTAGGCGGCCCCGGTGTCCACCGTCGCCTCTACGTCCCGCTCCTGCTGCCCGTCCATGCTGGAGATGCGCAGAGGGCACCTGAAAGTCCCCATAGGGAGAGCCTCTCCTTCTCAGTGTCTACCACCCCATTCTACTCCATTCAGAGCGCCGGTTATAGGGGCTGCGTCCCTTGACAACGGAGGTCCGATTCGTTCATGATAAGGGTAAGACACTGTGCTACACCGAAGGGCAAAAAAACATGCCGAAGAAACGAAGAACCGTCACCTTCTCTCTGCCGCCCGAGATGGACGACCAGCTCAGGCAGGCGGTCAGGGAGGACGGCCGCACGCTGAGCGAGCTTCTGCGCGAGGCATTCCGCCTCTACCTCGAAGAAAGGGAGTGGCGCAGACAGGAAAGGACGCAGATGCGGCGCTCGCGCCGAACCAGCAGGAAGCAACAAGGAGGAGCAACAGATGAGTGAACGACATGACCGCACGCCGGCGGCCCTCTACGCCAGGGTCTCCAGCGACCGCCAGGACGTGGACCTGTCAGTGGCCGCACAGATGAGGGCGCTCAGGGACTACGCCGACAAGAACGACTATCAGATCGTCCGCGAGTTCGTGGACGAGGCGGAGAGCGGACGCGTGATGAACCGCCCCGATTTCAAGAGGATGATCGACGAGGCCAAGAAGAGCAACACCCCATTCAAGGCCATCTTGGTCTGGAAATTCAGCCGCTTTACCCGCAGGCGGGAGCACGCCGTCCTCCTGAAGTCCCAGCTGCGGCGACAGGGCGTCCGCGTCGTCTCCATCACCGAGCAGGCCGACGACTCCGCGACGGGCAGGCTGATGGAGGGCATCATCGAAACCATCGACGAATACTACTCGGAGAATCTGGCGACAGAGGTCCTGCGGGGTATGAGGGAGGCCGCATCCCGCGGCTTCTGGGTCGCTCCCATGGCCCCCTACGGCTACATGAAGGTCAAGGTGCAGGACGGACCCAAGGAGAGGCCCACCCTGGAACCGGACCCCGAAACTACCGGCATCGTCAAGCGCATCTTCGACCTGGCCGAGACTCGCAAGGGGATGATGAAGATCGTCCGCATCCTCAACGACGATGGCATCGCCAGCCCCAGGGGAAAGCTCTGGAACAAGCCCACCGTCCACAACATGCTCAGAAACGAGGCGTACCTGGGCACCCTCGTCTGGGGCAACAACGCCAAGGACGGGGCCGAGCCGGTGCGGGTGGACAAGGCGTTCCCCGCCACCGTCACCAAGGCCCAGTTCGACCGGGTGAACAGGATACTGCGCTCAAGGGCGCCCAGGAACACCCACCCCCGCAGAGTCGGAAGCACCTTCCTGCTGAGCGGCCTGGTCAAGTGCTACAGGTGCAAGAGGGCGCTCTCGGGCCGCTACTCCAGCAGGGGCACTTTCCCCTACTACGTCTGCCACTCCTTCGTGAAGCGCGCGCCCGGGTCCTGTGACTCGCCCAGGGTCGATGCCCGGCAGTTCGAGGAGCTGGTTGTCGGCCTGATTCGCTCCAACATCCTCACCGAGGGCAACATTCGGAGCCTGGTCAACGTCGTGGACGAGCAGATGGACGACGTGGCCGGAGACGAGCGCAAGCGGCTGGAGACCATCGAGTCGGAGCTTGCCGACGTGAGGGGCAGGCTCGACCGCCTCTACGACCTCGTGGAGACGACGACCGAGTTCAACATGGCCGACTTCGCCCACCGCATCCGAGACCACAAGGAGCGAAAGGAGCGCCTTGAGTCCGCCGCAGAAGGGGCGAGGGCAATCCTGGCTCAGCGTAGGGCGGTCCTCGATGACGTGAAGACGATCACAGCCTACGCAAAGGACATGAGCAGGTTCCTGCAAAAGAGCGAGCTGCCAGAGCGCAGGGCCTTCATCGAGACCTTCGTCAAGGAGATCGAGCTTCTGCCCGACAACGCCGTCGTCCGCTACACCGTCCCCATGCCCGACGACAGCTTGATACCAGGAAAAAAAGTCCAGGAGATACCGCTGAACGGCTCGGTGGTATCTTCCGTAAACGGTAGTCCACCTAACTTGACGAAATCAAGAACCTTCATGTTGAGGTTCATCCTGGCACTATAGAGCAGCCCATTGTGGGAGACGAACGGAGCCTTTCTGGATCTAGATGAATACCCTGGTCTAGCTCATCTCGGAGGCGATTGGGTATCAGCGCTCAGCTCCCTGACGCGTCGTGGCGCCAGCCTGCCCCGAACACCCAGCCGTCTAATTTGACCACCCAAATGCGCATGTATTCTGAGGTCAGCCAGGTGCCCTCTTCATCGATTTCTGACGTATCCCCTCCCAGCAGGCCTTCGATCTGTTTCCCGATCATCGCGGGGTTGAAGTGCAACACTATAGCCCCGCTTTCGTCGGCTATGAATATCGACCATTCCCCCTCGACGGCACCGGAGGCGTTATATGAAACGGCCGACTCTGCCACTCCCCCAAGAACGCTCCCGGGGTTGCTGCTCAAGGACTCGGTGATGGCTTCCAGTCCCACTGAGCTGAACAGGTCGACAACGGCGGTAACAACGTCCATGGTGAACTGGTCGACGTCGATGTACCAGCCGGAGGCGAACAGGAGCCCGTCATGACGCACCACCCATGCGTTCTTCAGGTCCACTTTGCTCAGATCACTCGGGGTGATGATGCCGCCGCTTTCCGGGTTGTGGTACACGTAGGACACCCACTTGCCGTTCTCGGTGGCAGACAACATGTCCGGCCCGAAGTTGTACCCGTTGGCATCGGTGCCCACCCAGCCCTTGAGGTCGGGTCCCAAGCGGTGAGCATCAGGATGCCCGACAACAAGGTCGTTCTCGTCGATGATGAAGACGTACCACTGTCCATCGACGCTCTCCTCACGGTTGTAATAGGCGAGAGTGGCCTCGAGGCCCTGGGTCTGGTAGCGGCTGATGGCGTTGTTCACGAAGAACTTGGTGTAGCCGGCCTGGTGCTTCTTCCGCATGGCCAGGACTACATCTCTCGGGATACGTTTCTTGCCCATGTGACCAGTGTATAGAAAACGGGTAGTGTATCAGTGATGGCCGGGGTGGGTACGGCCTCTCCCTATTGGTGAAGGATACCACAACCGGGAGATTTTCGAAGTCATGGGCGCAACGCCTGAGGATTAACGGCAAGCCCTTCAACATCGGCTTGGGAAGCTATCCCCGCGTGACGCTGGCGGAAGCGCGGGAAAAAGCGCTGGTCAGGGTCTCCTCGTTATCGGCGTCGTCGGTGAAGGTCATCCGCACCTGGATGGTCCGGCCCTGCTCGCTGGCCGCCATGGCCATGGCCACAGGTGTTCCAAGAGAGGCCCGGTTCACTGCGCCCTCCCGTTTGCGGCGTGACGCCCCTGCCCCCGCTACCCCGCAAAGTACCGCGAGACCAGCGCCAGCACCTGCTCCTTCTCGATAAGACCCGCGAAGTAGTCGGAGACCGCCTTGAGCACCTCGCGCTTGTCGATGACCCCGTCGCGGTTCAGGTCGTAGGCGCCATCGACCCGCTCCACCGGCGCGGGGCCGAACCCTCCGCCGCCACCGCCACCGCCACTCCCCGATGTGCCGGCGGTCGTGACGGTGACCGTCACCACGGTCGTGGCGTCGATCACCGGGGGATTCTCCGGGTTGCCGAGGTCATCCAAGCCGTCGCTGACCGACACCCAGACGCTGTAGCGCGTCCTGCCGCTGCCGGCCAGCGCGGCCGTGGTCCACAACTGGCCGGAGAGCGCATCAATGTCGAAGCTGGCTCCGTCGGGCCCGCCCAGGCTGTAGAAGAGGAGG
Source organism: Dehalococcoidia bacterium (assembly GCA_965197965.1). Lineage (GTDB taxonomy): Bacteria > Chloroflexota > Dehalococcoidia > Lucifugimonadales > QGNO01 > DAOUJH01. The sequence continues at coordinate 2,326,633 of OZ240235.1, read as the reverse complement.
TCGTTGTCGGCGTCGGTGGCCGCGAGGGGTGCGCCGATTGCTCTGCCCGCGGGCGTGTTCCCCGGGATGCTGCGCGTCGCCGCCGGGTACTCCTCGAGTATTGGCTTGGTCCTCTCCGGCGGTGTGCCGGTGGCCGCCAGGTCGACGACGGCGTCCCGGTAGGGGCTGTCCCAGAGCCAGTCGAAGATGGCGTGCGTGGTGGAGACGCCGAGGGTGTTGGCGGTCCTGATACGGTAGACGAACTTCCTGCCGTTGGCCTGTTCGTCGTCGGTGAATGACGTGCTGGTGTCGCCGTCGCGGCCCCGGCGCAGCCTTTCCCAGCCGTACCGGTCCCGGCGATCGACCATCTGGACGCTCACCTGCTGCAAGTTGGTCCATACGATTCCGCTGGTGTTCCATGTGATCAGGGTGAGTCCCGCGATGGGATACTGGACGAGGGCATCCGCAAGGGGGAATTCGGTGCCGTCGATCACCAGGATCCAGTCCTCGGCCACGTGAGGGGGTGTGACGCCATCGATCGTCAGCTCCAGCGTTGGCGGGGTGTTCTGCGATCCCCCGCCGTGCGAGAGTTCCAGGACCTGGTAACGGCCTGAATCATGGTTGAATTCGTCTTCAGACAAGAACCCGAAGACTCCTCCTCGGTAGCCGAGGATGACGATGCCATCTCTAAAGCCCTCCCTCGCGGTCATCGTGGCGCTCCAGATGGGCGTATCCTCGGCCTCCAGGAAGTACAGGTAGCCGTCCTCCCGGGCCCTGAACTCGCGGCGCTCCACCACGTAGCCGGTGATCCAGGGATCGGGCACGGGGACGTTCGCGCCCTGGAGGCCGGCCCAGGTGGTCAGGCTCCATGAAGGCGGGGCCTCCCAGGTCATCGTCCGCTCGCTATCGGTGTCAACGGTCAGGCGCGCATTGCGGGGATCGGCGTGCAGGTGGTCCTGGAACGCGGGGCCGTACCGGTCCAAACCGGAGCGGGCCTGCTTCGATTCCACGATGCCCCGGGACCCGCTCTTGATGTAGGCGACCCTGTAGGCGTATTCGGGGCTGCTCCCTTCGCCGCCGTAGCCGTCACCGGTATCGGTGCAGTCCCGGTAGCTGGTGGGCCGGGAGTTGAGATCTTCGTGGATGACGGTGTAGTTGGGGTCTCCCCGGGTCCGCCGGCGTATGCGCACCCCGGTGTAGTCGCCCTCGGTGGGAGCCGTCCAGGTCAGGGTGGCGCAGTCCGGCGCGAGCGTGTACATCAGGTTGGTGGGCTTATCGGGCTGGGCGCACTCGCCGGTCTTCTGGGAGACCTCGGTGTGGGGGCCGAAGGCGTTTAGCAAAATGTCTCCGCTGCCGCGCAGCCTGATGCGGAAGTCGTAGGTGGTTTCGCACTCCAACCCGGCGGCGATGCCCGTGAGGGACCGGTTGTAGGAGCTGCTGGGCAGGTGGTCGAAGTCGCCGCGGGTGACCCGGGTCCAGGCGCCGGTGTCTCCCTGCTTGCGGTACTCGAGCTCATACTCGGCCGCACCCCGCTCGGACCACCAGTTCAGCGCGACGGCGTCCTGGGACTCATCTACGGCGATGAACCCGCGCACCGCCGGCGGCGGTATGTCGTCGTCGAGGACGGTGACCCGCACGGTGGGCAGGCCGGTGAGGCTGGCGTACTCCGGGGCGCTGGTGCCGGTTACCGTGTAATGATGGATGGTCACGGCGTCGTCGTCAGCGTCGCCGTCCTGTCCGGCGTTGACGGTGACCTTCTGCCTGGTTTCCCAGTTCGAGGCAGTGAAGACCAGGACGTCGGGTTGGGTGGTGACGTCGCCCTCTGGCGAAATGAGGATGCTGACAGGGGCGGTGGGCTCGGTGGTGAGCGCGACGAAGTAGACGCCGGACCCGCCCTCGTCTATCGAGAGCGTCGCAGCGCTCAATGAGACCCCTGGGCCCTCGACGGGAGTCCCCGAATCGATTTCGGACCAGAGGCCCCATCCGGCCGAGTTCATGACGCGGACCTGCACGTCGTACTCGGTGCCGTTGATCAGATTTTCGATCAGCGTGTTCGTCGCCGTGAGTCCGGCCTGCTGACGCGAGGAGTCGAAGCTCTGAGCGCCCGACTTCCACTGCACCTGGTACGCCGTGATGTTGCTTCCCCCGTCGTCGGCCACGGTCCAGCTCACGTAGAGGGCCGCGACGCGGCTCTGCACCGTCACGGAGGGCTTGCCCGGAGGTCCGGCCATCGGCGTAACAGCGCCGAGGTCGTAGCCGGCCCCGCCTACGGTGTTGACGGCTCGTATCCCCACTTCATAACTAACCCCGTTGGTCAGTCCGGTTATGGTGAAACTGGTGGTATTGGCATCGCTATTTGGGATGGTGGTATCGAGAGCCACCACGTAGGACAGGTCTGCGCCATTCTGCACATAATACTGGTAGCGCAATATTGCGCTGCCATTGTTGGCAGGCGTCGGCCACTCCGCCTTGATCTGTCCATTACCTGGAACAAGTGTTGAGGCCACCGGGTCCGGCACGTCGATGGTGGCGGTTGCCGGGTCCGACTCGGCGCCGTTGCCGTTGTCGTTGATGGCCCGGACCTCGAACTCGAACGTTGTCAAGGTGTTGTTTACGGCGCTGAGCCCCGTGACGGTGAACGAGGTCGCATTCGCCCCGTTCGCCGCGCTGTTGGCGATCGTTGTCCAGGTTCCGAAGGAGCCGCTGTTCCTGTTGTAGCGGTACTGGTGCGACGTGATGGCGCTGCCGCCGTCGGAGTTGGGCGCGGTCCAGCTCAGGTCAACGGCCAGCTGCGGCGTCTCATCGGGGGCCGGTTCCGCCATCAGTCCGATCGGGGCTGACGGCGCTGCGCTCACCTGGTTCAGGACTGTGGTGGAGCCAACTGCCAGAATGCCGTTGCCAACTAAGTCCTCGACAGCATCGGCTTCCAGCTCCACGGTGAGCGGTCCGGCGCTGCTCAAGACTGCGGTCGTGAGCTCGATTGTCAACTTGTTGTTGAGTGAGGTGAAGGCTGTTGTGGATAGCGCTGTTGTTGATTCAAATAGTTTGAACTTGGAATCGTCGATATTTATGTTCTCGCTGAACGTGAGGATGAACTCCGAGCCGTCGCCGGATGTCCTTGGCGCGTCGCTGCCGGTCGTGACCAGTGTCGGCCGGATGCCGTCCACCAAGTGGCCGGACTGGAGGCCGAGCGCCAAATGGGTAAGCGTGGCCGCGTTGGTGGTGCTGCCGGTCGAGTAAATCGTGCCGCCGTTGAGCGTGAGCGTGTTCGCCTTGACTGCCACGCCGTCGGGGGCGGTGTCGTTCGCCACGACCTCGTAGGAACACTCCATTGTGGTCGTGTTGGTGTCTGCGGCGCAGGCGGCCGCCTTATCGGCTGTGCCGAACAGCAGGGTGATCTGGGGACCGGCTGTGACGTCCACCGCCTTGTCGAAGGTCACGGTCGCCGTCACGGAATCCTCGATGGCGTAGGTGTCGTCGGACCCGGGCATGGAGGTCAGCGTGACTCCGGTCACCACCGGCGGCACTTCCCGCACCGTGACCTGGGGGCTGTATCGCGGGTATTCCCGGTTGCGGACGTCGTCGTCGAAGATGACCCGCACCTGGATGTCCTTGGTCACGTCGTCCGCGGTCGTCGTGTAGGTCGGGCCGGTCTCGCCGTCGAGCTCGGTCACGTCGGTCCCGTCAATCCGTAGCCACTGGTAGTGGTAGTAGACGTTGTCGAGACCGTCGGTGTCGTCGGTGATGCGGGATGTGCCGGCAGTCAGCTCGACACCGTCCGTTGGAGGGACTCCGACGCGCAGGACGACGGAGATCATGTCGCTGGCCGACCAGGTTAGGTTTGCGCCATTCCAGCTGTAGATATGGCCAGTTCCGGATGCCACGTTGACGGAGCTTATTGACCGGAAATCTTGACCCGCAACCGAGAGCGTGAAGGGTACGGGCATTTCCTTATCGAGGATGAATACCAGTGCTCCTAGGTTGCCGTCGTAAAGATCCTTGATCGTGTACGTGTCGCTATCCCGTGTGAATGTTGTTGTGCTTAGACTTCCGACGCTTGGTGCCAGAAGGGTGATGTATCCGAACCCAAGGTCTGGATTTGTTCCTGCCGTCAACGTCGCCGACCAGACTTCCCTCGGGGGAATCCGCACCCCGGGGCCGCCGTCCGCGCGGGTGTTGCCCGGCTGCGCGCCCGGCAGGTCGTAGACGTAGAGCTTGTCGTCGGCGGTGTCGGCCACCCAGAGCACGCGGCCGTCGAACCACAGCCCCCACGGGTCCGCGTTGGCGGCGTCCAGGTCGAGGTTCTTGTCGTCGTCCCGGGTCTGGTCGGACAGCTTGTAGCCGTAGACCTGGCTGTCCCCGTGGTCTACGACGAAGAGCGTCGTGCCGTTGGACCACATGCCGCGCTGGTCGTTGTTGTTGATCGCGCCCACGGTCGAGCTCGGACTCAGCGTGGAGGCGCCGATGTCCAGGGTGGAGACATGGCTTCCGTTGGAGCGCAGATAGACGAATATCTTGCTGGTCAGGTCATCGTTGTCCTCCGCCACCCAGAGGTGGGTGCGGTCGCAGGACAGGCCCTGAGGGCTATTGTTGGCGGAGTCCAGGGTGACATCCTTGCCGGAGTCCCGGGTCGTGTCGGACATCTTGTAGGCGTAGATCTTGTCGTCGCCGCCGTCGGCGACGAACATGGTGGTCCCATCCGAACAGATCCCGCGTGGGTTGTTGTTGCCAGGCGTGTTCAGGGTGTCGAAATCGCTGCTGGAGTCGCGCGACCTGTCGGAGCGGTTGTAGGCGTAGAGCTTGTCGGTCGCGCCGGAGCCGTCGTTGGCGACCCAGATGGTCTCCTCGTTGCCCCAGACGCCCCTGGGCGCGGAGTTGTTGCTGACCAAATCGAAGCCGGTCACGCGCTTGGGGGGAGTGATGTCCTGATTGGTGTACACCGCGATCTCCAACGCATTGCCGGTGGCATCCACGACCTGGCCGGCCAGGTCGGGGCCCCAATTGGCCGCGTCCGCGATGCTGAAGCCTGCCAGCGCGCCCGAGTCCTCGCTGTTGCCCAGGGTTGCCTGCAACCGGTGCCCGGCGCCGCGGAGGTAGCGCCAGACCAGCACGTAGGAGGTTTCCGCCGCGAGCGTCGTTCCCGGCGGCGCCTCGAAGAAGCTGTGGCCCGGCGCGAACTCGGAGGGACTGATCAGGTCGAACAGCTTCGCGCCCGGCTTCCCGCTCGAGTCGGCGTGCACGGCCACCGACACGGACGTCGGCCCGTCGGGCACCTGGGCGACGCCACTTCTGTCGGAGCCTTCGATGTTGACGCCGATGCCCTGCAGCCGGTAGCCGGCCGCGTTGGGACCGGTCGTGAAGCCCTGCGAAAATACTGGAATCGCTGTGCTGGCGGTCCAGAATATGCTGTCGGTCTGGCCCAGGTTCTGCACCATCGCGTGCAGCGGCTCGCCGAGAATGGCCATAACCGGCGTGGGGCACGCAAAGTCCTCGAGATCTTCGCCGAATCTCACGCCCGGCAAGCTCGGCGCGTCCGTCACGGTGGACGTGGTGCACGCATAGCGGGTCAACACGACCTCCCCCATCCGGTCGAAATTCTCGATGTCCACGAAGAGGTTGTACTTCCCGGCGCGTCCTGCCACGGTTGAGCCCACGGGCGCCGTGAACTCATTGATGCCGTTTACCTGACGTGAGCTGACCATCTGGAACAGCGTCGTGCTTCCGCTGCGCATTCGCCACGGATTGGTAAAGCCCCCGTTCCGGGATGTTGTGTCGTCCATGGTGAAGGACAGGCCGCGTATGAGGTAGCGGTCCGCTTCCGGACCGAAAAAGACCTCGTTGCCGATCAAATCGCCGACCGAGACGATCTCCTGGTCGCCCGTGATTTGCGTGTAGGTCGAGGCGATGATGCCGCTGGTCCGCTTCGATCCCTTCACGGCCAGGCGCAGCACGTTGGTTTCACCGCCCGCTTCGTTCGCGAGCGTGGCTCCCGGCTCGCCGCCCGCGTCCTCGTCGTCCGAGGTCGTCTCGTTGATCGACAGCGTGGCGCCGAAGCCCGACAGACTGATGAAGTACTGGGCGTTCTGGTACGCGAACGCGCCCGCGGGCGCCGTGAACTCGTTCAGGCCGACTGTGAACGAGTCCGGGTTCTCAAAGTCGAACAGCTTCGTTCGCCCACTTGTGCCTAGCCCAGGGCCGCCGCCCGCGTACAGCGAGACGGTCAGACTGGTAGGGGCCGCGGCCAGGTCGATGGAGACGCTGGAGATCTCGTAGCCCTGGCCGTGAGTGCCCAGCTTAAAGCCCATTTCGTACGCCGAGGTGATGCTCGCCGCGGACGCCGGCGACTGGCCGGTGTTGCCGACCAGCGTCGTTGCGGGCCGCGACGGGGCCGGTGCGGGGACCGGGCCGAAGGGCAGGCTGGTCACGCTCTCCGCGCCGCCGAACCGGTCCGTGTACGAGACTTCCACCTTGATATGCTTGCCGATATCGTCCTCGACGCGCCGGTAGCGGGCAGAGGTGGCGTCCGCTATGTTGGTCTCGGTGTTGCCGTCGACCCGTATCCACTGGTAGTCGAATTCGTGATGGATGCCCGTCGAGTCCACGCTACCTATGTTGACGAAGCCGTCGGCGTCTGCTATGCGCGAGGTGTCGGCGTACAGGATGCCTTGGTCTTCACCGGTGGGCAGGACCCTTGGCAGCCCCGTGGGCTGCCGGTTCCCGGGCCTTTCATAGCCATCGATCCTGATCCGGAGGGCCTCGTTGGCCCCGGACTTCTGCTGCCAGGTGCCGGCGTTGTTCCAATCGAACTTGTCCTTGATGCTCCAGCCCGCGACGCTGCCTGAATCCTCTCCTCCGGAGGTGGTGGAGTCGAGCGTGACGCTCCCGGTGCCGCGCTGGCTGATCACGACGGTGTAGTTGTCGTTCGCGTTGAGGAGTATTCCGGTGAAGTACGCCCTAAATACCAGCTGGCCGGCCGTGAAGTCACTCCGCGATTGAAGATCCGTGCAGTCCGAGGTTGGAAACCCGGTCGTGTCGTCCGCCAGGCAGATGTCGACGTCGAAGTCGTCGTCCTCGGGGTCCTCGGAGTCCACGATCACGCTGGTCACCACCCAGCCGCCCGTGTTGGAGCCCGTGTTGGCTGCCGTGTGGAAGAGCTGCGCATGGTCGTTGCCGCTCAACGCGGCACTGTCGTCGTTCCCCTGCGAGAGGTTGCGCACGAGGGTGCCCACGGTTTGCGCATCCGCCGGCGTTGACCAGAGGAGCACGCCGCCCAGCGCCAGCAGTGCGATGAGCCGCAAGGGGAGCGTTGCAAGACGCCGCGAAGTGGTCATGACCTACCCCCGGCCAGCCGAGTCCAAAAATCGGGGGGGGGGGGGGGGGGGGGGGGGTGAACATTTGTGCTAGGCCGCTATAGGCGGCGAAGCCCGAGGCGAGCGGCGCAGCGACGGCAGGGGCCGTCGTTCCGTCCGCCGTCTCAGGTGCATGGACCGGTCTGTCGAGCGCCATGTGAATGCCTCCCTCGCAAAGGCGGGATGGGCGGAGCCTACGACCTCTTCCGCTGTCCGCAAGTAGAGTTGCAGCCTGTGATTCCGCCTGCATTGTCATGCTTCGTACACATGTCCCCATGAAAACGGTAGAGCCTCTCTATGGGTTTGGTAAGTGCCTAATCACACTCCTTGGTAAGGTAATTTGGGCAATTTGGACGACACTTTGTTAGCTTTTAGAGAGTGTGTTTCTGCAACTTTTCGCTCTTGCAGGCACAAACGAGAATCGCTAGAGCAGCGGTTCTGCACACCGCCCGGGACGCATCCGTACCGGGGGAGAGACCGCTGCCCCCAGCCATCCGCATACGCGGGCATTTCTTGTTGCCGGGCCTACATCTCCTCGTACCAGACCCAGTATTCGTTCAATGCTGTGTTGGCCATTATGCTCCCCCGGCCGCCTCCTTGGGCAACCCTGTATAGTGCACCAACCTTCGCGTGCAGCATGTGGGGTCCGGTGACTTTGGGGTTCACGTTGGTGCAAACGGGCTTGGAAGATACCTCGCCTGGTATGTTGCTCCCTGGGTTTGGCCAGTAGACCTTGTAAGCGCTGCTGTAGTGGCCGAGGCCGGTCACCCATAGGGACACCCAGCCATCATCGGATTGGGCTGAGGATATGCAGGCCTTGTATCCAGTACCCCTCCGCAGGAAGATTTTGTAAACATCGTAGTCTCTCAACGCAAGGGCTCGATGCTACGACAGTCTTGCCTCCTGGCAGCTGAATCGGGGCTGTAATGACCCTTTGCGACCAGGATTGGTCATTGTCACCCTCTGGCAGCAGGAGCAGCAGATCCTTCGGGATTGAGGCTACTCTCCTGGGGTGCCTGTTTCCTCCTCCTCGCTCGCTTGCTCGGCATCGTTCCCGTGTGCGAAGTCATATGTCAGGCTCGTGGCGTTGCGGACGCCCGACAAGGTGATGGAGCCACTCGACGTTGGTAGCAGCTGGCTTAGCGGATCGACGATGACCCTCGCCTTAGGCTGGGCATCGACGCCCTCGATACCAGAGATGACGACAAGAAAAAAACCAGGTGTGGTGCGAGCCCGCTTCACTTCGGCAGCAGTCATCGAAACATAGTCTGGTTCTGCCCCGGCACTGACCTTCAACTCGTAGAAGTTCTTGAGCTTGTCGATCGCGTCGGCTCCAACACCATGCTGAGCTCGGATGTCGACAATCTCTTCTACGTCACTGCTTAACAACTTACGAAGCAACTCCAGCCCAACCTCCTCTTTTTCTGAGTCCGTGTAGAGACGGATAGGGCTTCTGCTCCGGGGGCCGCCATCACCCGGCTTTGGCTCGACGAGTTTACTGTCACCGCGTGTCTTGCGTGGAGTGCGTTGTTCGGAGCTTTCTAGGCGACCTTTGGGGTCAACAATATCGAGTGACTCTGGGTTCACCAGGACCCGAGTGGATTCCAAACTTGGCGGTGACTGCCGATTCTCCCGCCCCCCCGACGGCCCCAGCCCCGTTCGGCCGAGTCCACGAGAGCGGTCTTGGCCCTGTTGTACAGTAGCGATTCGCTCCCTGATCTCGGTTGTTCGCGCCGCGATCTCTGACTCCATTTTGTCCTGCTCGCGCTTGGAGCGCTGCTCAGCCAACTCGATAGACCGAGCTTGACGTCCAGACTCCGCTCGGTCGCAAGCCGCCCTCCATGCTAGCGCAACCAGCCTAGGATCTCCCTCAAACAGCGTTGCGATGGCCCGGCCACCTGAATCCACGCGAGATAGTTGCTCAGGACTCTGAACGAACACTATGCCTAGGTGACTGTCGACCTTTGCCATCACCTTGCATTGGTGAATGACATCTGCACCACCGCTCCTCGTGCTTACCTCAAGCAAGAGTGACGGGTGAACATGTACCTTGAAATCTCGGAGGAGATGCCAGGGTACACCAATGCTCTTTGCGAGCAAGGGATCGTTGCGTGCAAGGTCTTCTTGGAGGTGGTGGACAGATAACTCAAACAGTTCCGACAAGTCTTCCTGTTCAGCGGCCTGGTCAGGCTCGACCACCCTGGCGGACGTAGCTGGAATCTCCTCAACGCGCAGAGGGTTGAGCAAGGAGCTAAACTGTTGAAGTTCTCCACCCGGTTCCCACAGCGGAATCTTGTTTCGGAGGCCCGCAGCCAAAATCGGATCTCCAGTTGCGTACACGGGACGGTCACGCATCCAGCCCCTGCTCGTCCACAGCGGAAGTTTCCGCAACTTTGCGCGGACCCGCGGGGTGACACCGGTTTCTGCGTGGAACGCGAGTCTCCGTATAGTTTGGAGCAGGACGGCCTCATCATCGGGTCCGGGTGCGCTACGCTTCCGGGCGACTGCTCGTATAACGTCAAGGCAGTCTTCCAGGGACGGCTCCCGTAACCGGAGCGACCTCCAGAGTGAGTCTGTATCGGCGACCGCTGGCTCGAAAGCTTTGTATCTGCCGAAGATCGGATGCCCGGCGAGAACGCCTTGGGGAGGTAGCCAACCCAAGTCGGTGAATATGAGGCCATTGCCATGCTGAAAATCACGGCGAAGTTGCTCCACGCCAATGCCGGAACGCCCTCCAGTTGACATGAGTGATTGGGCAAGAGCTTTGTAAAGGACGGCAGTCTCTCGCTTGACTTCATCGAAAGTCCATTGGCCTTCGTTCTCAGTTTCTCGCAGACCCTTGAGCCGAGCGACCAGTTCGGAACGGCTGGGATCGCCGGTAACGCCGAGTGCCTCCAAAACAGTGCGCCAGTTCGGGTTGTAGAGGCTCGGATGGAGGTAGTCTGGGGAGTCTTGGCCATATATTGCCACGTTGCCGGGGGTTCTGACGCGCAGTTCACGGGGTCGCCTTGGCGTCCCACTTTCGTCATCAAGCCACGCGACATCGCTCGCTGCCAAGAGCCAATAGGCGGTCATCCGCCCTCTATCTTGCCAGCCGTAGTTGCCATGTGCAGATTCTACTTCTGCGAATTCGCCATAGAGTCGGTCCCACGCTCGACCTAGTGTAGCGAGAATCGCACCTGCGCGCTTCCTTCTCGCCTTCCTCAGCCGCACCCGAGAGATGTCTTGGATCACATCCTCCAAGGTTGGGCAATCTCGGTCTTGAAGTGTATAAGTGGCCCCCCGACCTTGCATGGTCTGGCTACGAACGCGAGGACTACCTGAGACAGCGATGGGTAAGCCACGCCGGGATTCGCTGGCGTAGCGTCGCTCCAGCATAGGATGCAGGCGCAGCCTTGGTGCAGCCTCGGCTCCGAGAAGCCGCAGGAAACGTTGCGCTCCGATCCCTTCTCGACCAGAGGGAGAACGGAGTACCTTCGCATATCGATTGCTTATCCAAGTGATTCCTACGGAATTACTGGCTGCGATGGGAAAGCTGTCTGGTTCCCGATTGATCGCTCGTGGCAGATATGCGTCCACAGGACGCGCGGTGGTGGTCATGCGTTGCCTTCTGCGACCCTTCGCCACGTAGCTGTACGCCTCAAGTGCTACGGCTCGACCAATGTCAGGGCCAAGGTCTCTCAGATCCTCGAGATCCATGTTCTCAAACGCCTCCCGAAGCGCCTCAACTTGGTGGTCCGTTAGAGGCGTCGAAATCCGACGTCCAGCCTTACCGGCCGTGGCCAGGCGCCGAACAACGTCACGGTTATCGGAGACTTCAAGTAGCGCCCCGCAAGATCGAAGCCATTTGAGGACAGTCTCTGCGGCCTCATCCCCACCAAGGTGTTCAGAGTGAAGTAGCGTGACGACACCGAGCTGCTCCGCTAACGGGGTAGTCTCTGCTGCAAAGGCCGTCGGTGAATCGCCGCTTGGAGGAACCATGTGTCGTCCGTCTTGGGCAACTATGCACGGAAGCTGCACCAAGCGCGCATGGAGACCCTCTTCTAGGGCAGCTGTGACGAGTCTGACCGCAGAACTGACGGGCCTGGTTTCGTCGCCGACAAGCTCAAGTGCTCGTTCTACGCTCACCTCATCAGAGATGTCTGCCCCAGCCCTTCGCCAGTCCTCCAGGACCATCCTCCACCTACCAGTTTGGTCGCGGAGTTCGAATGGTAACGTAGCGGGCTGGCCGGCAAGGGTGGCAGTTTCAGTCACGGTCAGGATCTGCTCCAACGGTCGCGCCTCTACTGCGAGCTCGGCCAGTCGGAATCCGCCCTGCCTGGACACGGGAAGCGACAACTGGGACGCAACCTGTTGTCTTGCCTGGGCGATGATTGCGTCCTCAAGCTCATCAATGAAAGGCGATTGACCATTGCCTCCGGCGACGTCAGGCAGGGGCATTGCTTGCCAAGCCGCCTTGGGGTCCCGAGCAAAGAGGTCAAGGGCCGCTCGGGACCAAAGATCAGCGACAAGCGGGACTAATGCCTTGTTCCAGCCGTTATTGGCGAAGTCTTGGCGATTCGTTATTGGGTCGAACTGAGCGTTAGCGAAAATGGGCAAGCGCGTCCGAGTGACTGGGAGCCCTGCGTGAATCTGGCCATAATCGACGGAGTATTGGGGAAGGGCGATGGCTATCGGTGTGGTCGTGTCAGTAGCTTTACGGGTTCGCACGACTCCAGCTGGAGATGCTACTTCCTCAGTGTAAACAAGCCATGACCGTCCATCGCTGGTGTCCACCCCTCGCCGTGACACTCTCCTGCCTGGGTTCCATTCGTTCGGTTGCACCTCCCCGGCGTCACGACGTGAGACCGACAACTCGTGAATCAGGGTGCCCTCTGTGTCGAACAGGGTGACTTTGGAGACGCTACGGAGGAATAGGAGGGCGGAGCTATCCCACCTATCAAGCCATTCTGCTAACTCTGTAGCACCCACCATGCCTTGTTCGAAGGGAATACGAAGCGTGGTCCAACCCGCCTCCCCAAGAACGGGAGGCGGCATGGGCGGGTCAATCGGCGACACAGTAGGATCGCCGAGCTCTACGTGGTATGGGTGGCAATGAACCTCCAGCGTATTAGATATTGAGCGGAGGGTCATGAGCCCTATTCCAAATCGCCCGATGGGGGCTGCTTCGCTACGCTTAGTGGTTAGCCAAGGAGTTGCCAGGCCCAGAACGTGGCGGAGTTGCACAGGACTCCCGTCGTGGCCTATCCAGAGGTCAGTCGGTCTAAGGACAATCCGAACTTGTGATGCGTCGACATCGTCCGCGTTCTGGATGATCTCGGATATGCCTTGGAGCTTATCACTCGAAAGCAGGTCCCCGCTGTCCCTAGCGGCGTCCAGTGCCTCCGCTATGGCTCCGGGGAGATCGTTGAAGAGTTTGCCCAAGCGCCGGACGGCGGCCTCAGCTGCCGGGAGGTCGGGCGGCTCATAATAGGGCACTGTGTCGCCATTCCGCGCGTTAAACAGTTGGTCGGCGGCTTCTTCTGCCGACCTAATCTGAAGACTGTTACTGGCCAGAGCTTCTCCCATATCCAACTGGCATTCTAGCTCATACAAGCCTTGTGGAGCAGCCCCATTCGGCGCTGAACTGCTGAGGCCGGATTACAAATCAAGCCTCAGCCGCAGGGCGAAGGTTCTTGATTTTGTCCAGTTGGGTGGCCTGAGCCATACCCAGAGGGCGGCGGCCATCGCAAGGGGAATGACGAGCGAGTCCGTGGGGTCAAGGGGCGAACGAGGGCCGTCCCCGCTAAATGAATCCAATAACCGCAATATGGCGTCGTGTACAGGTTCAAACGTGTTGAACGCTGCGTATAGCAGCGGCAGGCCCACGTAGGCTGCTACGAATGCCGCTCGCTGTCCCCAGGCGTTGCCCAGTGTAGCGAACGAGAGGATGTACGCCAGCACAGGCGGTGCGAACATCATCCAGGCGGGGTCGCTCAGCTTTCCGGGTATCCACGCTCCAGGCCACATCGATTTGAACAGCAGGTCGGCTCATGGACTCACCGCCTCTTCGCAATCCGGGAGAGGGAGGCTCCCTAGGTCGTTGTCCTCAATACCCTGCAAGGCTGTTGGGATGCAACCGGTAAATCGATTGCTCCGCAAGTGAAGTATGCTCGGATTTGTGAGGTTATCCAGTTCCGGCGGAATGCTCCCACTCAAGTAGTTATCACTGAGGTCCAGCCACCACAGATTCGTCAGGCTGCCCAGCTCCGGCGGGATGCTTCCGCTTAGGTAGTTCCTGTTGAGAACAAGCACCCTGAGCTCGGCCAGACTCCCCAACTCGGACGGCAACGTGCCCGTGAGTCTATCGCGCACGGTGCCCATCTCGTTACGGCTTTCAAGAATCAACCCGAGGACACGGGACGGCTCGCCGCCCAGGGTGACCCCCTCCCACTCTCCAATGGGAGCGCTCTCGCTCCAGTTCAACTGGATATGCCCTCCAAGCCTGTCCCGGATGCTGAGCAGGACTTCGCAGTCGTGGACCAGGCCCGGATTGGCCTCCGGCTCCGGGACGACGAGGCCCGCCGAGCACGCCCCCAGGTCCACCGGCCTCCCGGACAGCGGCGGGTTCAATGCCTGGAAACGACCCTCCTTACCCAGCCCCATCAGAAAGCGCAGGTCTGTTCCGTCGCGGGCTACCGTCGCTAGGAGATGTGCCGGATGGTAGATCGCTATCCTCGATCCGTCCGGCGACCATGCCGCCCGGGTACTTGGCAAGCCGGGGGCCAAACTCCGCAGGCCCGTGCCATCCGACCTCACAAGGTATGCTGTGTTGAGAAGATATGCTGCGCGGTTACGAAATTCTGTGTCAATAAGATCTGCTTGGTCGAAAAGATACGCTTTACCGGCAATGAAGAGCAGCTCTGACCCATCGGGAGACCAGGACACCTGTGAGACTCGTGAGGGCTCTTGTGAGGGCCCTAGCGAGCTAGACGTGGGTGGGGACTCACCGCGCCAGACCGTGCGCAGGCCTGTGCCGTCGGGCCTGACCGCGTAGATTATGGGCGCATCTCCGTCCATCGAGGCGAAGGCCAACTCCTCGCCGTCCGGTGACCATGTGGCCGCCGCCGTGGTCTCTCCTATCCGGGTCAACCCTGCTGAATTGGAACCAATGACATAGAGCCCGTCAATGCCGTCGTCAATCTCTCCCTCCTCCGCGATGAACGCCAAGCGCTGACCGTCAGGCGACCAGACCGGGGGGTACAGGGCAACCCTTCTAGTAGTTAAGAATCTATTTGTATCCCTTCCCGGTACATCTGGAGATATTATGACTAGTTTCATAGAGTCTCCACCCGGAAAGCTTCCATATGCCATGGACGTGTCTGCAACTATGGCGACCTGCGTCCCATCCGGTGACCAGACGGGATAGTGATCGAAACGCTCGTTGTTCGTAAGTCGCTTCTTATCGGTGCCGTCTATATTCACCGTGACGATCTCGTAACCCTCAGAGTACATGGCACCTTCTGGCTCATCGAGCATGTATTCGCAGGTGGAATAGACGATCCGAGAGCCGTCCGGCGATACGTCGGCGTAGAACCCGTAGTCGAATCTGGGGCCGTAGTAGTAGCCGTATGATCCAGTTTCCTGGTAGTCCGCATCTGCATCGGCCACTTCTCTCACTTCAGCGCCTGCGATGTCCAACGCCAGGATCAAATCGTCATGATCGAACACCAGGTGAGTGCCCTCTTCTGTCCAATGAATGAAATGCTCGTGCAAGTCTCCATAATATCCGTAGTACCCGTCTTCACTAGGGCCACACGGGTCGTTCGGATGTCCCGTAAAGAAGGGCGTGGGCGTCGGTGGTGGTACAGGTGTAGAAGTGGGTGTGGCCGTAGCGGTCGGCCTTGGTGGCGGCGAAGGTGTGGGCGTCGGTGGCGGTAGGGGCGTAGCCGTGGAGGTTGGCGTAGGCGATGGCGTCGGTTCAGGCATCCCGGTGCAGCCGGAAATTGCCGACACTAGGACTAGCGCGACCGTTCCTAGTACCAGCAATTGGGTTGTCTGCTTTATCATAATGTCCTCGCCGGGTGAGTAGGGAGATTATACAGAGAGTACGCTGCAATAGTGGGAATGGATTCCCAACCGGGCGAGGCAGGACGCTACCATATGACTAGTCTGGAGGCAGAGCGGAGGTCGAGTTCTCTCCGACATGATTAGTTTGTTGCTTGGGATTGCCGATTGGCTTGCCCTGACGGGGCTGCTAGATGTTCGAGCGCCGGGTACCTGCAAATCATCCAGAGTGGGCTCAATAGGGGCAGTTTAAAGCCAGCTTATACGACCAGCGCAAACCTCAACGTGAAGATTCTTGTGATCCAATCGACACGCACTCAGGCTGAGGGGACTCAGGGTCAGGAGAATCAGGGTCTGAGGAGTCATCGTCGATGGGTATAGCCAGCGTGATGTCCACGTTGTTGTCCCTGTCGATGACGACCTGCTCCACGAGCTTCTGGAGATAATCGTGGCGCTCCTCGGAGGTCAACTCGTCCAAGCCCTGGCCGAACTCTCTTGCCCAGTCTAGGACCTCCTCCATCAGTCGCCGCTTTTCGGTTCCGCTCGCCTCCCGAGCCCGGTAATCGTCCAGCTTCGCCCTAGCGCTCTCAAGCCGCTCGGTGATGAACCTGCGCTGGAGGTCGAGTTGGGCCTCGGTGATCTTCCCCGACACGAACAGCCTGATGGCGCGGTCCTCTTCCATCTGGATGCTCCGCAGGTCTCGCTCGGCCTGGGCGATCTCTTCCTCCATTCCGCCGCCCTCCTGAGAATCGAGGGTGGCGATACCGGCGACGATCAGGTCGGGGTTCTGGAGCACCCGCTTCACCTCGCTCCATATCGGCTCCTCCAACTGCTCCGCCCGGATGTAGGGACGCTCACGGCAGCGCAAGCGGAGGCTCTGAGTGCCGTTGCACATGTAGTAGCGTCGGGGGGTGGTCAGTTCGTAGGTGTAAGCCTTGCCGTTCCGAACGCTGGTGGTTGTCCAGGAGGCCCTCGTGTGGAAGTTGCGGCCGCACTCCCCGCATTTCAGCAGGTGCTGCAACAGGTAGAGCACCTTCGTGTTCCTCTTGGCCTTTATGCTTCGCTGCTTCTTCAACTTCTGCGCCCGCTCCCAGGTCTCGTCGTCGATGACTTGCGGCATCGGGATCTCAATCCAAGTGTCCCTCGGCTGATCGTAGACCTTCATGCCGTCCTCGGTGGAGACATGGCGGTACTTGCCGTATACCCAAGTGCCCGTGTAGGTGGTGTTCCCCAGAATGTGGTGCACGCGGGACTGAAGCCACGTCAGCTTGCCGGCCTGTGTGGGGACCCCTTCGTCGGTCAGCTGCACGGCAATGGAGTAGGCCCTCATGCCCTCATGGACGTACATGTGGAAGATGCGGCGGACGACCTCCGCCTGCTCTTCCACGACCTCCGGCCTGCCGTCATCGCCAATGCGGTACCCGTAGGGGAGGTTTCCCGTGGGCACCCGTCCTTGCTTGGCCGTACCCCGCTTGCCCATGGTGGACCGCTCCCGGAAGTTGTCCAACTCTATCTTACCGATGGCCGCCATGAGTCCGAAGGTCTTCATGTCGATGGCGTCCAAGACGGCTTCCAGCCGAATCTGGTGGGCCTCGACGACCTCCATGAGGGCGGCGGCGGGGTACATGCCCCGGCTGAGCCGGTCGGACTTCCAGCAGACGATGGTGTCGAAGCGTCCCTTCCTGGCGTCGGCCAGCATCCGCTGGAACTCGGGGCGCTTCTTCGACCAGCCCCGGCCGACCTCCTGGTAGCGGGCGGTGATGGTCAGCCCTTTGCTCTCGCAGTAGGCTTCCATGTCGCCTGTCTGCTCGGAGATGGAAGTCTTATCCTCCCCGTCTTGGCTCTTGTCCGAGACTCGGGCGTAGATGGCCGCCCGGTTCGCTTCCGTCCTCCTCTTGGTAGTCCTCGCCATTACTGCCTCCTTTCAGGTTCCTGAAACTAAGAAGACCCGCCTCCTGTCGGGAGCGGGTCTGCGAGTAGTACAATCTATTCGCATCACCTGTTCCCGCAGGTGGCGCCACGGCCCGGGATGTTAGCGCATCGCCGGGTCAACTTCTTTCTAATCCCCATCTTACCGCGCTGGAGAGCCGGGAGTCAAAGCGAAGCGTCGCCAGTAGCGTCTCGCTCTCGCTTGGTCAAGGCTTGGCAGAAGGCTTCGTGTAGAGCCTCCTGTTACCGGACGCTTTAGACACTTCCGAAAAGAAGTCGTCGTAGTCCATAACAAGGTTCTCTGAGCTGCCATTTATCTGAACTTCGGTGCGAATCTGTTTCTGGTTGAGGTCAGGTTCCAAATAGAACCTAGGAGTGGTGAAAGCCATCGTGGTGACGATTTGCACATCCTGGTTCGCTGCATTCTTCGGATACACTCTATCGATGTGCTGCCTAGCTACCCTACGGAGGATGGTCTTCAATGGACCTGACTTCACGGTAACGTCTGTTCCTACCATTGAGTCTCCAAGGGTATAGAGATTCTGAGTCAAGAAAACGATGTCTTTGATGCTCGACGATGTTGATATCCCCTCCGTGGCTTCCCGAAGCTTAGCAACCAAGTCCTTGACAGTTATGCCATTGATAATCTCTTGGACCTCTGAAAGGTACTCGTAGAAGTTAACCTTTAGGCCCATTTGGGGCTTGTCTGACATGAACTTCCTGTCCGACAGCAAGTCCTCCACATAGTGGCCGCGTATCACTATGTATCTATTGTGGACGAGGAGATTCGCTATTTCACTAAGCTCAATCTTGCCTGCATTAGCCTTGTCGTAGTCGTAGACTTTGACTTCATGGCTTGCGAGCTTGTCCGGGAAGATTTCGGAGAGTATACGGACATTCACTGAGATCGTCAGAAGTACGTCCTCAACCAGTTCGTCCTGATCATCAAGTATTCGATCTGCAACTTCAGATCTGGGCAGTGTCGAATCTCCCGGTATGAGAGGCGTGATACCTTCGGCCTCCAACTTGGCTTGGGCTTCCAATTGAAACTTCTTGAGCCGGTCCACTTGAGATAGGATTCTTTCCAGCGTCCTCTTGACAGTACCGAAAACGAGTTCCTCCCCGTTCGGTCTTCTCTTGGAAACCACAAATGGTCTCTCCCACCACTGATTTTCCTCACCTCCGTCCACGATATGAACCGCTCCATACATGAAAGGCATGTGGTCTGCGTTAAAGAAGATGTGGACCCTATTCGCCTTGGCTTTAGTCATGATTCTGCCTCTCTTCGTAGCACACTTGACGGCTGGAACGACTCTCTGGCGTTAGGACGTTACCATCCGGCCGGCTTGGTTATGGTTCCGATCCCGTCGGTCAGCGTGTCGGGGAACAGGCTGCGTCGCAGGTGGCTCTTCCAAAGGCGCTTGACGTAGGTCGCGGCGTCGGCAAGCTCCCTGGGACTGGTGTTCTTGGGGTCCGGGTTGACCAGCGTGGCCCGAAGCCCCAAGTCGTCCCGAACATACCGCATCGCTCCCGCAAAGTCGGCGTCATTGGACACGACGACCGCCTGCTCGTACTCGTCGTTGAACCCGTCCACCAGCAGGCGGGTGGCGAGGTTCACGTCCGACCCCTTCTCCTCCGAGTCTCTCACCAGAACGTAAGGCGGCAGCCCCGTCACGGGCTCCGCTAGCGGACGGCGCTTGACGCCGGACCGGAACACGCCGTAGTACGCGTCGAAGCCCGGCAGCGTCGCCAAGGCTCTCAGATACGCCTGCTGCCGCTGGCGTTGAGAGGGATTCCCAGGACGGGCGTCGAGCCGCGCGGTGAAGTAGGAGACCCGGTTGATCGAGTCTTGGGGAAAGAGCGTTTCGGCCAGTCTCCGCAGGTCCAGCCACCTGAACGGCGTGTCCTTGAGGGCGCGGTAGTAGAGATTGAAGCCGTCGATGTAGACGTTGGTGATCAATCGCTACTCCCACACAAAGACAGAGACCGCCCCGGAGGACGGTCTCGACCCTACCGCCGAAGAGATAGGGGTGGTGTCAAAAACATACCATGAGCGAGGGCGGCTGTCAACGCTCGATGCCGGTGACAGCGCGTGCAGCCGTGGGTTGTCCAAATTCCTATTGTTCCCCTTCACAACTGCCTCACACCCCACAGTGTCCCTCGCACTCGTTCCCGAAGCCGTCTCGCTGTCCATCGTCTCCCAGGTCCACCTCATCGAGGGCGACCGCCTCGGCCAAGGGCATTCGCAGAGAATGGAGGTACGGTTCCTTGGCGAACGCCAGCCCGCCCCGCATCCTGTCGTCGATCTCGACCGCCTCGGCGAACAGCTCCGGCCACCTGCGCTTGGTCTCCACCCACCGCTGCCTGGACTGGAAGGGGCAGGCGACGCAGGCCGAGCGTTCCAGGGGCCTGTCGTAACGCTCCTTCCACCAGTTCAGGCAGTCGCTTCGGGACATCCCCGCCTCGATTAGAGGGTAACGGTTCGTCATCCACCTGTCGCGGGAGGTCTTCATGCGTATGGCCTCGTCGGTGGAGATGCCGAGCCACAGCTCGACGGTGGCGCTGGCGGGGACGCGCTGCCTCGGCCTCAGACCCAAGAGCTCCCGTATCCTGCGTCTGATGGGTCGTATCTTGTAGTTGTCGGTGCACTGACGCCTGCCGATGCCGTCTCCCTCCCCGTCGCCTCCCTTCAGGTAGACGGGTATGTCCACGTAGTTTCGGGAGTCCGAGTGGTTGGTGAGGGCCTTCACGTCCTCGCGGAGGCTTCGTCCGTTGTCCACGACGTGCAGGGGGAAGCTCAGCCGGTCACTTAGCCACGCCAGGTGCTCATAGATGCTGGGCGGCTCCCAACGGGTGTCGGCAAAGATGGCGCAGTCGGGAACGCGGTCGAACGCGCCCTGGCTTGCCATGAGGGCCATGACGGAGGACTGGACGCCTCCGCCCAAGCTGATGACGGTGAGGGTGGTATGGGGACGCATCAGCCCTGCTCCTCGGCGTGGCCTTCAGCCCGCGCGGCGTCGTCCCGCTCCGTCTCGGACTGCCTGTCCCTAGCGGCGTGCTTGATCATCATGGTGATGATGCGGCGCAGGCGGTCCCGGGCGTCGGGCGCCGGTCTGGAAGAAATCGTGATGACGCCTATCTCAAAGGCGTTGCCGCGGGGCTTCCGCCGTCCGTTCTGTTTCTTCTTATCATTCATGCAGGTCTGGTCCATCGGTCTAATCGCGGGGCGCACGTGGTCCCTGCGCTCACGCCCTCGTCTTTGTCGGAAGCCGCCGCTCCGTCGTGTTCGTCCTGATGTCGGTCGTGCTCCCTTCGCACCTGGGCGCGAGCGTTTTTGAAGCCTGGAGCTGTCCTATCCGGGGGCTGCTGAGGCCCCCGCGTCTATCCGGCCCGGACGCCTTCCGCCGGACCGCGAACGGGCACCTTTATGACCCTTATGGGTGGAAGCAGGTGTCCGAGTCCCCTGCTCTCGGCCAGGTCCTGAATGGCGAGGAGATAGTCGGTGCTGGGTCTGATCCCCGCGTTTCGCCATCGCCACAGGGTGGCGGTGGTGGTGCCCAGCAGCCAGGCGATCTCGTCCCAGGTCATCCCTAAAGCCTCCTTGAAGCGCTCCAGGGCCTGGGGGAAGTCGTCGGGGAAGACATCGGGGCGGACGCTCCCGTTATGTGTGCTCTGGCAGGTCATGAGGGTGTCAGTCCTGCCGGTCGTCCTGGTCGTGCCGGTCGTGCCGGTCCTCCCAGTCCTGCCAGAGGTACATCTGGAACCCGTCCCCCATGAGGATGTCGAGGCCCCCCGGTATGAGGGCCGCGAGCTTCACGAGGGCGTGGTAGCCGTCGCCGTCGGGCTTGACGCCCCTGCGCCACCTGTGGACGCGCTTCTTGTCGACGCCGAGGGCGTCGGCGAAGGCGTTCCAGGTGAGGCCGCTGGCCTCCCAGAGCCGTTCGAGGCGCTTCGGGAAGTCCTTGGGCAGGACGCCGCTCAGGTAGGGTGCGATGTGGCCGGCGATGACGATGCCGGCCACCTGTTTAAGGGTCTCCATCTTGCTCCTCCTCATCGAGCTTGAAGAGCTCGTGAAAGTCCTCGAATCCGAGGGCCTTGAGCATCCTTCTGCGGATGCGTCCGGAGGGTGCGCGGCCTGCCGTGACCAGCTTGGACATATAGCCGGAGCTGATCCCTATCTCCTGGGCGAGCCAGTTCTGGGAGCGGTTCAGCAGCGCCAACCGCGCCCAGAGCGACCGGGCGTCGAGGCGCACTGTTGAGCGTGCGCCCCGCCTCCGGCGGCCTCTCGGTTCTTCGTTCCGTTCCGGTTCCATGTGTTGAAGACCTCCTTTCGGTACTGGGCGGGAGCCGCCGCTGCACTCCCGTCCCGTACGGCGTGTTCAGCGGGCCAGCAGGACGTGGGCGGGCTCCCAGTCGCCTGGAGTCCTCCACGCCCTTCCCAGCGGGCCAAGCGCGTCGATGACGGCGCTGTGGGAGACCCACAGGGGCACGCTGACCCCGGCGCGGTCCATCTCGTCCCTCGCCACTCTCAGGAAGTTGGTGGCGGCGATGTCGTCGTCGAAGACGATCAGGACGGAGGGCCTGGCGCCGTGGTCGTCGATGGGACCATGAGATAAGTAGTAGCGCAGATAGGGGGCGATCCGCGTCGCCATCGTCGAGGGTCGCACCGCTCTCCTCTCCCACTCCAGGAAGAAGGGCGAGGCGGCCGGGCCTCTTCGGAGGACGCCGAAGGCGTCGGGGTTGACGGAGCGGTTCCGTCCCTCGTGCTTGAAGTGCCTCGACGCGCTCCTGGGCGGGTCGATCTGGGCCAGCTCCCACCCCAGGGCGTGGGCCTGCCGCGCCAGGGCGGCGACGAAGGCGTGAACGGCCCCGGTGTGCTCGATGTTCCTGAGCAGCTGGCGGCTCCTGCCGCCGGAGACGTTGCGCCAGTCGCAGGGGGCTTCGGCGTCCACGGGAGCGACGCTCCATCGCCTCCTGGCGACGGCGACGGAGGTGCGGTCCCTACGGGCCAGGAGCGCCACGCCCCGGTCGGTGAGGGCGAGTCGTCCGCTCCCGTCGATGGGCCGGGTCACGAGGCCGAACCCTTCCAGGGGGTTGACGAGCTGGGAGGCTCGGCGCTCGGAGACGGCCATCAGGCTCGCCAGCTCGGTGCGGAGCAGCCAGGGCCAGTCATAGATAAGGTCGAGGGCGCGCTTCTCGGCGGGTTTGAGAAGAACGGGCAGGGCGCGGTCTGCGTCCGGGGCGCCGTCGCCGGGCAGGTCCGCCTGCGAGGGGTTAGCCTCCACGGGCAGCTCTCCCCCGGGAGCCAGCTGCCCCAGGGCGTTGCGGAGATCGGCGGGGGGACCGGAGGCGGCGGGACGCCATACCTCGTCCTCGGGTCCGGCGAGGGCCGCGTCCCGTTCCAGGGCGAACAGCGCCTCCACGGTGCGGGGCAGCATCTTGCGGGCGTGTCTGAGCCGCACCTCGTCGGCGACCAGGACGAAGACCGTTCCGGGGCGCGGCCCGTCTCGCAGCTTCCAGAGCCGCCGTGAGAAGCCAGTCCTGTCGGCGGCGTGTCCCTGCCTTGCGATCCCCACGGTCCGCCCTCCCGGAAGGGTCATGGCGGCGTCGAGGGGACCGGCCCGGTACAGGCGGAGGCCGACCGGGTGGGCGACGCCGGCCACGGTCGAGGCCAGGCGGTATACGACGGCCAGGGCGTCGAGCCGGTCCATCAGGATGCGCAGCCACTGGACGGAGACGGGGCGGGAGCGCAGCAGGTCGTCGGGGGTGGAGCCCTCGCTCTCGGCCAGCGCGCCCAGTCCCCTGGCGGTGAGGTGGTAGCGGCGGGTCGGCGGTATCAGGTCCGCCGCGTGGGGCACGTGGGCGACGAGGCCCGCGTCCTCCAGCCCGCCGACCGCCTCGTAGACCGCGCTCCTCGACGCGCCGGACATGGCGGCCAGCTCCAGCCGGTCGGCGAAGGGGCACGACGCGATGACGCCGAGCGTCTCCCGTTCACTGCCGTTGATCTTCATCCGGACGCTCCTTCCTCTGCGCCTTGCGCCTGCTGGTTCGCTTCCACCGATCGGGGCCGTGGGGAGTCTTCTTCTCCCCTGTCTGCGGGACGCTCTCGTTCAGGGTCTCGACTCCCCTGCGGAACTCCTCCACCTTCCCGTGGCCCTGGGCCTCGGCGAAGGCGAGCTGCTGGGCCGAGACGGTGTAGGCGGAGCTGGCCTTGCGGATGCGGTCCGCCCCGTCCCGGTCTCCCCTCTCCGGCTTTCTCACCTCCATCGAGAAGGAGTCCATCCGCTCCGTTCCGACGGTGGCTCGGACGTAGCAGTGGTGGACGGGCAGGGACACGATGTCCTCCTCGGTCACCCGGTCCTTGCCCAGCTCCCAGACCAGGTGGCGGGCGTCGGAGCCGGCCACCTGGAAGACGGCGAGGCACCCGACGTTGGCCAGCAGGGTGTCGCGCATGGTGCGGGAGAGGTCGTCGAGCTTGGCGAGGCTCTGGGTGGCGAGGATGAAGCTCGCTCCGAACTTGCCCAGCTCGCTGAGCATCGACTCGTAGTCGACGCCGGGCATGGTCTGCATCTCGTCCACGACCACCAGCGCGCCCCGGCGCTCCCGGAGCGCCACGCTTCCCTGCTCCCGTATCACGGCGTCCACGAGGTTGAGGATCGACGCGCCCACCAGGGCGGCCACGTCCCTGCCCACCGTGCCCTGGGAGGTGGAAACCAGCAGGACGCCGCCATTGAGGATGGTCTCGCGTATGTCGATGGTGGAGCGGCGCTGTCCCAAGATGGCCCGCGCCCGCTTGGAGGAGGCGTAGTAGGACAGGCGGGTCTGGACGGGGGCGAGGGCCTCCGCCTTGTACTGGCGGTGCCAGCTGCCGAAGTCCCTGGCCCACCATTCGAGGAGGTAGGGGTCGGAGACCTTCTTCAGCACGGCGTTGCGGTACGGGTCGTTGGAAAGAAGGCGCAGCCCGTCGAGGATGGTGTGCTGCTCGTTCTCGTCCGTCTCGGGGTGCTCGTTGGCCTCGTGGAGGGTCTTGACGGTCTGTTCGAGGATGGACTGCATCCTCGGCCCCCACTGCTCCCACAGGCCCTTGGCGACGCGCACTACCGAGTCGGCGGTGCGGTCCCGGTCGGCGAAGACGCGGGTGTCCAGCAGGTTGATGCCGGGGGAGCGGGAGGTGTCCGACAGGTCGATGACGCGCACCCTGTCCGTGAGGGAGTCGGGGACGTGTTCGAGGATGCCGTCAACGAGATCGGTGTGGGGGTCGATGACGACGATGGCGTCTCCGTCCCTGCCCTCGGCCTTCTCCCGCATCTTGTGGACTGCTATGTGGTGCATCAGGGTGGACTTGCCCATGCGGGTGCGTGCGACGTAGAGGTGATGACGTCTGAGCAGGTCTTCGGGGAAGTGGACGGGCATGGGCTTGCCCGCGGTGGTGTCTCCCACGAGAGCCCCTCCCCTGATTCCCCTGGCCGAGGGGATGAGCCCTCTTGAGCCGGACCGCTCCACCAGGGGCGTCTCGTCGCCCGCTCCGGGCGGGTGCCACAGGGCGGCCACCTCGCGGACTCCCAGGACGCTGCGCCCGCCGAACAGCCCTGGGCCTGCCGGGTGGAGCAGCGACGGGTCGGGCGCAACGGGTTTCACCTTGCCCACCTTGAACCGCGCTCCGGCGGGGTTGTCGAAGTGGCGGTAGGCCGCGGCCACCGGCCCCAGGAGCTCGGCGGCGCGCTGCTGCCCCGTCGCGGCGGGCAGGACCGCCGTGACCTGGATCTCGGCGTCGAAGG
This sequence comes from Dehalococcoidia bacterium, assembly GCA_965197965.1. Classification (GTDB taxonomy): domain Bacteria; phylum Chloroflexota; class Dehalococcoidia; order Lucifugimonadales; family QGNO01; genus DAOUJH01. The sequence goes on along the minus strand of OZ240235.1, from coordinate 2,301,552 downwards.
CGATGCGCGAGACCTTCTCCTTGATGAGCAGAGGGTCTTCCACCCGCTTGCTGGCCTTCTTCCAGCGGTGCCACGCCCACCCGCCCACAGCCAGCCCCAGGGCCGTGACCGTGCCCAACAGCGCCGCCTTCCATACCTCGCCGTCCTGCACCCACAGGTAGCCCTTCAGGGCTGCCAGCGCCCCGATGCCGAGGACGGCCATCGTGATGCCGTCCATCTGGAGGGGCTTGGTCTGGTAGGTGTAGGCGGGCTCCCTCGGCTCCATGCCGGGCCGCTTGTGGGCCTTGTCCATGTGGGCCTGCGACCAGTCGGGGCCGAGGGAGCGCAGCATCAGCCGCGCCACCACTCGCTCCCCCTCGTTGAGGGCCGAGAGCGCGCCCATGAGGGCGATGAGGGGGTCGGAGCCGGGGTCGAGCAGGTCGTCGTCCCGGAAGGTTCTCAGGGGCACGTACTCGGGGCCGTCGGCCCGCAACGTGATCGACCACGCCTGCTCACCCTCGGCGAGGCGCAGGGGGGCGTTGCCGGGGTCCACCTTGCGGATGCGGGCCTGGGGGTAGTGAGCGGAGATCTGGCCGCGCACCACCTGGTCGTCGAGGCAGCGGGCCATGAGCGTCACGCCATCCATGTCCCCGGCCAGCTCTAGGGAGAAGGGCTCGGGGACGGCGATGGACTGGAGGAGGTTCTCCACGCCCAGCAGGGTGCGTTCCCCCGTCCTGGGCGGCGTCACCGCCAGCAGGACGGGGTCCTTCCTGTCGGTGTCGTTTCCAAAGAGGATTTCCTTCGGGTTCAGCTTCATGGTGTTATTCCTTTCTTTAATGGCGTCCGGGCCGCCACTCGATGACCTCCGTCTCCTCCGGGGTGGCCTCGATGCGGACGGGGAAGCGGTGTCCCTTCGCCAGCAACAGGCCGTCTCCACGGGGGCAGGACAGGAGCCAGCGCTGGAGGTCCTCGGGCAGATCGAAGGCGTCGCCGACCGTGCCTACGGCGGCGGCGTCCTGCTGGAGAAGCAGCTTGAAGGCGGCGTTCTGTAAGAGCGCCCTGCCGGAGTGGCCGGTGATGGTCCTCGACGTGTCCTCAGAGAGGAGGTCCTGGACGTCTTGGGTGATGAACTGCAACCCCAGCCGGTGCTTGCGCGCCCGCTTCGCCATGCTGACCATGAAGGCCGCGCCCTCGGGGTGCTGCATGATGCTCCACACCTCGTCCACGACCAGCAGACGGGGTTTGGGGTCCTGGGCGGCCGCCGCCCACACCGTCTCGGTGCAGACCATCGCGGCGGCGGGCCTCAGCTCCGGCTCCAGGAGGTGCAGGTCGAACACGGTGATCAGGGCCTCGTTTCCGAGAAGGTCGTCTCCCTCGTCGGAGAGCAGGTGTCTGAGGCTGCCGGTGGCAAAGGGCCTGAGCAGCCTTGCAAGAGCGGCGTCACCCGCCTCGTCTTCTCGCAGATATGTGTAAAAATCACGGAAGCCGGTGCGCTCGCGGGGCTTTGCGTAGTAGCCCGCCAGGGCGTGGTCGAGGGAGGCGCGGCGCTCCGCGCCGAGACTCTCGCCCACCATCACCTCGATGAGGCGGCGCAGGCTGCCGATGCGCTGGAGCATTTCTTCTGAATCGCCCTTGTCGATGACGAAGGGGTTCATTCCCTGGCCGGGGACGCCGGGGCTGAGAACGCGTCCTCCCGCGGCGCGGGCCATGTCGGCGTACTCGCCCTCCGGGTCGATGACGTAGGCGGTCACTCCCCTGGTAAGGCCCCGCAGCATTCCCAGCTTGGTGGCGAATGACTTGCCGCTGCCGGAGCGGGCGAGGACGGCGGTGTTGGCGTTCAGGTGGGTGCCGTCCCAGGGGTCGTAGACCACGGCGGAGCAGGCCCGCATGTCGATGCCGTAGAGGGTGCCGCTGCGGGTGTCCAGGTCGGGCGGCGAGAAGGGGAAGAGCCGGGCGATGCTGGAGGTGTCCAGGCTGCGCCACTCGGCCACGGCGTTCAGCGCCAGGGGCAGGGTCGAAAGCAGCCCCTCGCGCTGGCGGAAGGCCAGGTTGTCCAGCTTGCCCAGGGTGGCGGCGAAGTGAGCCTTCGCCCGCTGGGTCATCTCCCTCAGCGACGCCTCGTCCCTGGCATGGAGGGTCACGGACAGGGAGGAGTGGAAGAGCCGCTCGCGTCCCCGCTGCACCTCGTCCCTGAGCCGGGTGATGTCCTCCAGGGCGATCTCCGCCTCGGGCGACATGGTGCGGCCTCGCTTGAAGGAGAGGCTCTGCGCCGACTCGAAGCGCACCTTCTGCCACTCAAGGGTCCTGGCCGCCTGCTCCGCCGGTATCGGGCCGACGTGGACGGACAGGTCCATCGGCGCGCCCGCCGCCATGAGTCCTTGCAGGAATCCGGGGGCCAGGGAGCGGGGCCACTTGCCCAGGTGGAGGGAACGCACGAGGCGGTCTCCAACGCGCACGTCGCGGCGTCCTATCTCCACCTCGACGGGGGACTCCTCGTCGTGCTCGGAAGGTGAGCCTCCGAGGGTTGCGGCCACCAGGAACATGCGGAGCTGCCTGCCCCTCAGCAGGTGGACGGAAAGCCCCGCTCTTGCAAGCAGGCCGCGCAGGTCGTCGATGCGCCCGAACTCGCAGACGGCGTAGAAGCGCCGGTCGAGGATGCCGTCGCGGTTCTCCAGGTCGGTCAAGAGACGCCCAAGAGACTCGGCGGCGGCCCTCGTCTGCGGGGGAAGGTCGGCGGGCTGGGCCTGCTTGAGGTTCTCCCTCAGCCCTCCCAGGCGGGGCGGGTGCTGCCGGATGAGCAGCTGCGCCGGGAAGTCCAGGGCGTTGAGCGCCCCGGCGAAGGCCCCTAATTTGGGCTCGTCCAGCTCAAGGCCCATCACCTCGCACACTCCGAGCTTCACGCCGTCCAGGCGGACCGGCCCGTCGTCGTCCAGGTGCGACAGCATGAAGAACAGGGGCAGCTCGGGCGGGAGCTTGGGGAACGGGACCGTTGCCTCGGCGTTCTGCGGATTGGCCGGAAGCCTCTCTTCCGGCGTCTCGTGCGGAGCGTCGGCCGCCTCCGGCGACCCAACCTCTCCTCGTCTCAACAGTTGTCGAATAAGCTCTTTCAAAGAAGTGGTCTCCTCTGCTCTATGGGGTTGGGAAGTCCACGAGGCCGCTGCTCAGCAGGGCGGCCACGCCCTTGGCCGACAGCACCAGGACGAGGCCGACGACCGCCATGACGACGGCGGCCTTTGCCTTGCCCCCGCCCCTCTCCTCGCCGCCCTCGGCCATCAGGACAAAGCCGGCCCAGACGATGGCGAACAGGCAGAGGCCGGCGGCGGCGTAGGCCATCGCCGTGAGCACGCGGTCGAACTGGCGGAGCATCTCCTGCTCCTCCACCGGGGCCGCGCCGGTCGTCGCCAGCGCAGCCCCGGCCAGCAGGGTGACCGCAATCGCGGGCCTCACCAGGGCCACTCCCAGCCCATGTCTTCGAACCAGCCCCGCAGTCCGTCGGCAGACTCCTGCTCAGCGGGCGGGTCTTCCGGCTCGGGCTCCGGCAGCGCCAGGGCCTCGTAGGGGTCGTCGCTGCCAATGCCGGACGCCAGGGCCAGGGCCTCGTCACGGCTCCGGGTGATGGGCGAGCGCTCCACCACCTCGGCCTTCACGTGCTCCGGGTGCAGGATCTCCACCGTCACCTGCTTGGCGATGGTGGCGCTGGGGACGTAGGCGTAGGCCGTCGCGGTGGCGGACTCCGTGGCGCCGTCCTCGTTGGTCACGGTCACCGTCTGGCTGTCGTAGTCGCTGTCCCCGGGGCGATGGAGGTGCACGGTCCTGGTGACCTGCTCCACGCGCTCCGGGTGGTGGGTGAGCTGAGTCAGCGGGGGGATGGGGATGCTCAGGGACGCCTCAAGGCTCACGTCCAAGGTCACGGCGTGAATCGCCGCGCCCGCGGGGACGCCGAGTTGGAAGCTGGTCTCTCCGTTGGGGACGAAGGCGACGCCGGTATGCGACGCGCCGGTCGCGGCGGCGACGGTCCCCGTGATGGCCGTCACCTGGGCGTCCATGAGCGCCGTTTGGCTGACGCTCTGGTGCCCGGCCACCGTCTGAAGTTCGATGGGCTCCTCGACGGCGGACACGCACTCCGACTCGATGACCCCGCTGACCGCTCCGGGCGTCCAGCCCAGGGAGGTCATGCGAAGGTCGCAGAGCTCGCCCTCGACTTCGGGGAGCGGGTACGGGATCCGGTCGTGTTCGACCGTGAGGGCTCCCGCCTGCCCCAGCGTGTCCTCCCACGAGACGGTGAAGGACGGCGTCGGTCCGTGGAGGGGGAGCGAGTAGTCGATGCGCTCCCCCTCCGTCAGGGTGGCCGAACCCCAGAAGCGTAGCCACGTGCCTTCAGGACCGCCGTAGGCCCGCACCCGGATGTCCAGGGCGGTTGCGGCGCGGAATGTGACGGCGGCCCGGTCGCCGGAGACGGTCAGTCTCTCGACGAATATCCGCCGTCCTTCGACCGGCTCGGTGAGCTCGAAGTCGATCTCGTCCCGCCAGGGCTCGTGGTCGTCGGCCAGGGCGACCTGGGGCACGGTCACCAAGGCCATGGCAAGGACGGCCAGGGTCGCGAAGGCCAGGAAGCCCCTGCGGGGTTTCCTCCGCCTCGTCTCCAGCGTCGCGGCCCGGTGGTCGCGGGCCTGCTGGTTCCCGGCGTCCTTTCCCCTACGCTTGCCGAACCAGCGCATCCTTCCGTTGCGGCGTTCCTTGTTCTTGCGGGTCTTCCTCTTCTTGCGCAGCCTTCCCAGGCCGCGCCCGGCGCGTTTCGCCATCAGGCTCAGCGGGCCGGGGCCGCTCTTGACCGGCTGCGCCGGCGCGGGCGGCTCCGCTCTCACCAGCTGGGACACCGGCCCAGCGTAGAGCCGAGCCCCCAGCCGGTACTTCAGAAGGTCGGCGGCCACCAGGGGCAACCGCCGACCGCCTATCTTGCCCACCACCATCGCCACCCCGACCAGTCCGAAGAGGACTGCCAGGGCCATGCGCACCTCGGAGGGGCCGACCGGGGCGTAGCGGTATGCGCCGTAGGAGATGGCGCACACCGCCGTCACCGCCACGATCTGCGGAAAGGTCAACCCCAATAGCACCCGGTCCTCGGCCTGGACGTGAGTCGGTACCTCGTGTTCTCTCATGGTCTGTTCCTCCTTCCTCACGTGGCCTATCCGCCGTCGGGCGTGGGAGTGGCGGGGATTGGGGTGGCCGGGTCGGGCAGCACGTCGTCGATGTCGATTCCCGGGTCCACCACGGCGTTCATCACCAGCTCCACGACGCCGTAGGCGACCAGGGCCAGGACGATGCCCGCCAGGGCGGTCATCATGGCGCTCTTGCCGCGCTCCATCTGGTGGGGCGCTCCGCTGGCCGTCAGGTACAGGTACGCGCCGTAGATGAAGAAGCCGACGCCTATCGCTCCCACCACTCCCAGCAGGATGCCCACCAGGTTCGAGATGGTCTGTGTCAGTTGTTCCATTCCTTTTCTCCTCTCTTGCTCCGAGCGTTCCGCTCGTCTCTACCGGTCGGGGTTGCTTCGCTCCGTTAGCTGCACATCGCTTCTCCTCCGTCGTGGTATTGGTCGGCGCTCTCTCGTCCGCGCCTGTTCGTTGTCGTGTGTTGGGGCTACTCCCCGCTGCTCCGGGGCTCGCCGCCGCCGTCTCCGCCCGCCGATGGGGTCGCCATCGAGGCCGCCGAGCTGAGGCCGCTGGCGGCGGCCGAAACGCCCGCGCTGGCCGCCATCGCGCCCACCGCCATGCCTCCCGGTCCTCCGGCGGCTCCGCCCGCCACCAGCCCGATGGTCTTCGCCGCGCGCACCATCGACGAGGGCAGGTTCATGCCGAAGTAGAGCATCGAGAGCCAGGAGTCGAAGGTCCCGGCGTTGCCCAGCATCGAGGGGACGCGGGTCGCCATGTAGACGAAGGCCAGGGACAACAGCAGCTTCCAGATCAGGTCCTGCACCGGCTCGAAGGCGGCGATGGCGGCGACCTCGTTGAGGAAGCCGAAGCCCAGGGCCAGGGCGATGAGCTGGATGGCCTGCTGGAACACCGTCGTCATGAAGAGACGGAGCCAGTGCCTTCCCCATCCCGCCGTGTGGGGCAATATCCACAGCCCCAACGCGATGGGGGCCAGGGCCAGCAGGAGGTCGATCAACGCCAGGCGCAGAACCATCTGCACGATCACGTAGAGGACGAAGAAGCCGTAGACGAGGTAGAGGACGGCAAGCAGCAGGGCCATGCCCACGCTCCCGGCCTGCACGCCGGTCATCAGGGTGTGGAGGGTGGAGCGGAGCAGGTCGCCCGCCGTGACGTTCAGGGAGACGGCGATAAAGCCGGACACGGCGTCAGCAACGTCCAGGACCAGGGCGCACCACCAGAGGGACGATGCGGCGGCCACGAGGCCGAGGACGAGGCGGGGGACCATCTCCCGCCATCCCGTCTGCTGGCGGCCCAGGTGCTCGGCCATGATGAAGCTCAGGCCCATCCAGCCGAGGATGACCACCAGGGCGCCGGTTGTTATGGCCCATACGACCATCCACGCCTGGCGCACCAGCTCGTGGGCGTAGGTGAGGTCGGGGGGAGTGCCGGTGAGGATGTCGCTCATCTGCCGGAGTCCCTCCGGCAGTTGTCGGCGTCCTCGCCGCTGGCTCTTTCAACCACTCCGCAGAGGGTCCCGTGGACTCCCTCGATCACCCAGCCGGCGAAGGCCCTCGCCCAGCGTCCGGGGTTGAGGGCGGAGAGGATCTTGTCCCAGATGCGGCCCGGCTGGTGGATGGGCACGACGGCGTAGAAGTCGCCCCTCAACCCGTCCACGGACTCCGCCAGCATGACCAGCAGGTAGGCCCGGTCGCGGTCGAGCTCGGGGTGCTCGTCCAGGTCGGGGTACTCCCACGAGTACTCCCAGCCGTCGCTGCGCTCCTTCTCGCCGCCCCTGACCCGGTACATGGCGCTTATCCAGTCGCCGGTGTCGGCGTCCCGGACGGCGTAGAAGAGGCTGGCGATCTGCCGGTCGAAGAGGGGGCGGGCGACGAACTCGCCGCCGCCCTTGCGCTCGACGAAGTCCCGGTCGGCGTTGACGAGAGTCAGCTCGTCGGGCGGGGTCTGGGCCAGGGCGATGTTGCTTGCGGGGATTGCCAGGAGCGCCGCCAGAAGCAGCGCGGATGCCAGGGGAATAAGCCGCCTGGCCGACCGGAGTTTCGATTTCAGCGCCAACTCGTTCACCTCTCTGCGGTTTGATGCGATACATCGGAGTGCATCGCCCGCAAAAGAGTGTGTACAGCCGGATGGCGATTCGGAACCTCCCATAGGGCGGTGCAAAGCTGCACCGGGTGCATGAATGCACTGCCCTGCGAGGGCTTACGAAACACCCCCCTTTGGTGCTGTAGTTGGGGTGTACAGGGAATGGACGTTGGTGGCAGAAAGCCAAGCGGGGTCGTGGGCAAGCTGAAACGGGGTAAATCACCCCCCTACAGGACGTAAACGGGAAGCACTTTTGGGGAAGTCCTCCTTCCGGCGGGGACTTGGACAAAACGGCGTCCCAGGGGCTTGGATTCATACAAGCCGGAAATACGGCAGGGACTTGGATAATCCCCGGCGGTGACTCGGGGTTTTTGGAAGGAGGCGTAGACGATGAAATCACGGGAGCCGGTCTTCGAGAAGAGCCGGAGCGTTGAGGACGTGCACCACCTGCGGCTGATGGCGCTGCTGCGGGAGCTGGTGCGCAACAAGGGGGTGATGAAGGCGACCCAGGAGCTGAACGTCGACTACAGAACGCTGACCAACAGTCTGAAGGACGGCAGGCTGTCCAGGCGGATGCGCCAGGCGTTGGAGAAGGCGCTGCTGGAGGGTGGGGGCTCGCCCGCAGCCGAGCAGCGGGAGCGCAACGACGGGCTGGAAGAGGAGCTGAAGGAAGTGAAGGGACAGGTCGAGGCGTTGGCCAAGGACCTGAGCAAGGGCGTCGCGGCAGTCCAGGGGGACGGGAAGGCGCTCAGGGACGAGCATGCGCAGCTGAAGCGCCGGGTGGCGGCGCTTGAAGGGGGCGGCGACGCTGAGGACCCGGGGGAGGCGGCGAACGAGGCGGGCGGGCCGGCGAAGGGGCGGGCCGCGCCCTGGCGGGAGTACCCCGACCTGGTGACCCGTGAGGCTGCGGAGGGCGACGAGGAGGTGTTCGGCGAAGCCTGGCCGCTCATCGCGGAGTGGCGGGAGCTGAGGGACGCGCACCCGAACCGGGGCGGTGGCCCTGAGTGGCTGCGGTCCGAGGAGCGTCTGCTGGTGATGGAGCTGACGCTGCTCGAAGAGCACGGCATGACGCTTCCGCCGGAGAAACAGCCGCTGCGGGACTTCGCTCGGAACGGGCAGATCAACTGGCGCAGGACAGCGCTCTCCGACACGCGGAGGGCGCTGAGAAAGTGGGAGCGTCTGCGGCGGTTGACCTTCGGGCTGTGGGGGCGGTAGCGGGCCACTTTCTGCGTCACGCAGTTGGAGGCAACTTTAGGGCAAGAGAAAAGCCACCAAAGAGCCATCAAAGGCAGTGATTCGTGCGGGGGGTCACGCAAGACCTTTCCATCGGGTGTCGGCTGCGGTAATAATTGATGCAGTTTCAGGCTTTTCCAGCGTTTCCCGCCCTAGAAACCTGGGGGCATTTCCCTAAAGCCCGGGCTGCACCGAAAAGGTCGCCCAAGAGGGATGCTGCCGATGCGGAGTGACTAAGCCCTTCGCAGGCAGCGTTGGCCGAATCGACGGAGTGATAAGCCCTTCGTCCTCGGCCTCGTTCGGTGGGTTGGAGTGATAAGCCCTTCTCCCACCGGGCACGTTCGGCGGTTGGAGTGATAAGCCCTTCTGCCGTCGGACACCGTTCAGCGGTTGGGGTTTGATCGCCTCGGCCGCTGGACACCTGGCTGACGGTTGGAGTTGATCGCTCCCTCCGTTGGTCGACCGGTCCGGCGGATGGAGTTTGATCGCCTCATCCGTGGGACCCAGGGGACGGAGCGCCTTCTGCGCCTCGTCCTCACCCGGTCGGTCGGAGTGCGTCTTTCGCCCCGGCCGACTCCACATGCCTGCGACCTGGCTGTCAGACAGTCATGCCGCAGCTTCGACACGCGCCGGTCTGCGACTGAGAAGCAGGCTGGCCGCTTCACGTCTCGCAGCTTTCCCCCTGGACGTCTTGCGCCCTGGGCGAGCTGCGTCTTCGGCACGGCACGAGTTTCAAGCAAGGAGGTAAGGAACATGGGATTTTTTTCGGCAAGGTCAGAGGGGAGCCGTCATGAGCTGCATCTAGTCACCACATCTGAGGGAGATGAGATCGTGGTCGACGCGTACGCGGGGCAGGAGACGGTCGTGGCTCGAGGCGTAAGCTACACGCTTCCAAGCCGCCAACGCGCCATGCTGTGGGTCAACCACGGCCTGGACATCGACGTGGTTCTGCCAATCGTCCGGCGTCTGCTGGGCTTCGAGCCCGACACGCCATTCTACTGGGACATTCGCGCTCACGGAAGGCGCGCCCAGTCTACACACCGGCTCGGATACCACATCTCGGTTCGCCGAGCATCGGAATTGGATAAGAGCAGGCACAGTCATGCGAAGGAGGTATGGACATGACGGAACGGTACACGGGACCGAGCGCGCTCAGGATCGCCAACCTGCTGCCGCAACGGGTCAGCTTCGAGCGGGGCTGGTTCTGGACGACGACGGCGGTCTGTCACGGCGGCAAGTCGGACGGGCTGGCGTTTCGACAGAGGCCCGACGGCAACGGCATCGACGTGCGGTGCCACACCGGGGGCTGCTCGGCGGGCGTGGTGATAACCGAGCTGGAGGTCTTGATCGGGCTGCCCATCTGGACGGCCTACGCACAGGTGCATGACACCCCGGTCAAGGCCCCTGAGAAGCAGCCGTGGTGGAAGCGGAAGAAGGTCATGGTGGCCGGGGCGGTGGTCCTGGTCGTTGCGGCGCCGCTGATAACCGGCGACGTCGAGCTCTTCTTCCTGAACCTCGTCGGGCTGGGCATCGGGGCGCTGCTGCTCCGCCGGTTCATGCCCCGGCGTCCGGTAGGCAGGCCGCCTCGACGCTGACAACGGGGGTCTCGGGCTCCCTCATACCCATTCCCAACACGCAAGGGCCGTCTCCATCCGGGGGCGGCCCTTCTTCTTTGCCCGCAAGCGGGCGCAATCGGCAAGGCAACAAAGCACAGGCACTTAGGAGGTGCACGATGACGACGGCAACACTGGCAACTGGAATGCGGTCGATGGACACGGTGGACAGGCCCCGGCGCAGCCTGGAGGAGCTGGTCGACCAGCTCATGGCGGCGATGGGATTCAAGGAGCAGGAGCCGCAGACGGCATCGGCGACGGAGATACCGAGCGTGGCCAAGAGCGTCCACGAGGCCCGGCGGCTCAGGCAGGCGGGGGACGTCGACGGCGCGCTGGCGGTCCTCGCCGGCGTGGACGCGGCGCAAGCGGAGACGAAGGAGGTCCGGTGGGCGTTCTCCGAGTGGACGCAGCTGGTGAAGCGGCGGTTCGGCGGCCGCGGCGCCCTGGTCTACAGCCAGGGCACGGGACGGGCCGCCGCGCTGGTTCCCACCGGCGACGGCGGGACGCTGGAGGTGGCGGCGGTGCTGGGGATGCGCTGGCGGCCGGGCAAGGTCGTCTCGGGGCGCAGCCTCCGGGGGCTCAGGCCCCTGACCGGAGGCGCGTGATGGTCACGGTCAATGTGGACATCCCCGCGCTGAAGGCCCGGCATCCCCTAGGAGACGCGGTGGAGGCCGCCGGGGTGCGGCTGCGCGGTCGCGGAAGGGTCCGCCAGGGCGTCTGCCCCTTCCACGACGAGGTGGAGGGCAGCTTCACGGTGTACGCCGACTCGGAGCGGTTCTATTGCTTCGGGTGCGGACTCGGCGGCGACGTGCTGGACTTCATCCAGCAGGCCGAGGGGCTGTCGCTGGCGGAGGCCATCGCGCGGCTGGACGGCAGCCCAGGGCTTGCGCCCCGGTCTGCTGTTCGTCCAGCCCCAACGCGGCGTCCCAGGTCCGCCGCGCTGCCTCCCCGCGACCCTGCCCTCCTTACGGCGGCGGCGCGCTTCTACGCCGGTACTCTCCGGCGTTCTTCAGAAGCGCGGGCGTACCTGGCCTCGCGGGGCGTCGGCCCGGACGCCGCAGCCCGCCTGGGCCTCGGCTACTCGCCGGGCAACGGGCTGCGGCTGGCCCTGGAGTCCCTCGGCTTCTCCGAGAAGCGCATCAGGGACTCCGGGCTGTACATGGAGCGGGGAGCGGAGCGGTTCGCCGGCATGGTCGTCGTCCCCGACGTCACCGGCGGCCTCGTCCGCTGGCTCGCCGGGCGAGCGGTCGATCCCGACCGGACACCCCGCTTCCAGGCCCTCCCCGGCCCCAAGCCGGTGCTGGGCCTGGGGCGTCTCGGCCCCGCCCCTGGTTGGGCGGTCGTGGCCGAGGGGCTGTTCGACTGGCTCGCCCTTACCGGATGGGGCCTTCCGGCGGTCGCTGCCCTGGGCACCCAGGGCGTTGAGCGGGTCGCCTCGGCCCTCCGGGGCTGCCCCCGCGTCTTCCTCGCCTTCGACGGCGACGACGCGGGCCGGGAGGCGACGGAGCGGCTTCTGACCCTGCTGGGCCGCAGGGCCGCCGCCGTCACCCTCCCCCAGGGCGTCGGCGACGTGGGCGAGCTTGCGGCCCTCCCCCACGGACGGATCGCCTTCCTTCGCCTGCTGGCGCAGGCGGCTCGCTCCTCCCGCTAGCGGCTCCCCGCCGCTCCCCTTCGGGCTTCCCCTCCCGCTTCTTCCCCATTCCCACTCTCACCGCACAGGAGGACCTATGCCCAATTCACGACGGGCTTCGCCCGCACACGGCTTCCCATAGAGGGAGTCCGCTTCGCTCATTCGCTACAGGACACAACACCACGAGAAGGAGATTGAGATGTTCAACAAGAACGGAAGCAACAACGGACACGGGAGCGCGAACGGCGTCCACAAGGACACCGCAGTCGTCGCCCGGAACGGCAATGGGCACAAGCCCGACGCCGCAATCGTCAGTGAGCACGAGCTGCTCTGGGACGGGCTCTCGCCCGCCGTCACCCAGGCGCTCGGCCAGCCCATCGACCCCGAGCTGGTCTCCCAGCGCAAGGGGCGCGGCGGCAGGTCCTTCGACTACCTCGAAGGCCACGCCGTCATCGACCAGGCCAACCTCATCTTCGGATACGGAGGGTGGGGCTACGAATTGGTCGAGAACGTCACCCTGCGCCGGATCGAGACGGTCAACCCCCAGACCGGCGAGGTGAAGGTGGAACAGGGCTACAGCGCACCGGTGCGGGTCTCCGTCGCGGGCGCGCTGCCCCGCACCGACATAGGCGTCCACCCGGTGGCCGAGGACAACTTCGACGGTCACGACACGGCCATCAAGGGAGCGGTCACTGACGGATTGAAGCGGGCGTTCCGCAGCTTCGGGGCGCAGTTCGGCAACGGCTTCTACGGGGACCAGCCGCAGGTCGGCAACCAGCCGCAACCGCAGCGCGTTCCCGCCCCGTCCAACGGCAGGTCCGTCCAGTCCCAATCCAACGGCAACTCCAGCCGGAGCCAGGCCAACGACCGGGCCGACGCGCAGGCCGAGAAGCTGCGGAAGCGGCTCATCGAGATCGCATCCGAGCAGGGCCTCGACGAGGACCAGGTGCGGACGGCCGTGGTGGACCGGACGGGCAAGAGCATCGACGACCTGGACGCCGCCGACCTCGGGCCGCTGGTGGAGGCGGCCGCCAACAAGCTCCGGCAGATGCAGCAGGCCCAGGCCGCCTAGTTCCTGCCGGTCAATTCGGGTTCGGAATCGAGCGGGGTCGTCTCTTCGGGGGCGGTCCCGCTCTCTCATCTACAGGACGACAAGGAGGTCTGAAATGACGACGAACGTTACCTACACACCCTGGGGCTGGACTAAGGACGTCAAGGAGCTTGCCGAGGGCGTCTGGCGGGTCTCGATGCCGAGCCACGGCGGGCTGAAGCTCAGCCGGGAGCGGTGGGACTCCCTTCCCCCCGAATTGCGGGACGCCATGTACACCCAGACCTTCGCCGAGGAGGACTGCGAGGAGCCCATCGTCAGGACACTGCTCGGCCTGGGCGACGACAACGAAAGGGAGATGGCGCTGAAGGTCGCGGGCTACTTCGACCGCTACGCCCCGGCCCTCCCGTACCTCCGCGACTGCCCCCCTGGCGTCCACCACCACGCCGTCGCCTACCGGGGCGGCTTCGGGACGGACCCGTTCGGGCGGTTCGACACCCGCATCGAGGCCGAGTCCTTCGTGGGCGACGCCGAGATGGTGCGGGCCTACGGGCGGATGGAGGCCGTCGAGTGCACCCGCACCAGCCCGCTCTGCCTCGGAAAGGCGGGCAGGCCATGACCGCGGGGACACGGCCCAGGCCACGCAGCCTTCCCAGCACGACGACGAAGCTCCAGACGGAGATGGGGAACCTCTACGTGACCGTCTCGACGGACGAAGAAGGGGAACCCTTCGAGGTCTTCGGCTGGCTGGGGAAGGGCGGATCGTTCCAGCACGGCGTGACGGAGCTGGCGTGCCGCCTCATCTCCCTGCACCTGCGCAGGGGAACGCCGGTCGAGGAGATCATCGACCAATGCCAGGGCATTCAAGAGATGCAGCCGTTCTTCAACCAGTTGGACGACGGCAGGAGCGTCGCCGTCCTGGGCCTCGGAGACGGGATAGCGCACATCCTCAAGGCGCACCTGAAGGCCAGGGAGGAGCGGGGGACGGCGCAGGAGCAGGACATCAAGGCGGCCGCATGAGCGGCGCACACAAGGTTATCGAGGCGGGGCTGTCTCCTTCGGGGGCGGCCCCGCCTCTCACTTATAGGAAGGAGGCGACGACGATGGTAACGACGACTACTGACAGGGCGGAGGTCTTCTCTCGCCCTGCTGCGCGGTTCGACGACGACGGCAACATGGAGGTGCGGGCATCGTCAGCCTTGGGCTGCCGCCGCTCCCTCTGGTACGCCGCCACCGGCTACGAACCCACCAATCCCCCCAGCGAGGAGTCGCTGACGGCGATGGAGGCGGGCAACGCCCTGGAGCCGGTGGTGGTGCGGGCGATGGAGCGGGCGGGCTGGAAGGTGGACGCCCCCGATCCCCGGGACCCGCACCAGGTGACCGTGCGCATCGGTCCGAACCTGCTGGTAACGGGACACCCCGACGGCACGGTGCGGATGTCTATAGGGGAGGACGAAGCGCCCTCGCAGCTCTTCCTCTTTGAGGGAGAGACGCAGGGTCCTGTCTACGGCGACCCGATGGTCGTCGAGATCAAGACGCGGGGACCGGAGGCGTTCCGCCGCTGGCGGACCCTTGGGGCCGAGCGCAGCCATCCGCAGGCAGTGGCCCAGGCCGCCTTCTACACGCTGGGGACCTACGGCAACCTGCGGGACGCCGTGATCGCCACGATGGACACGGGCAATAGGACCTGGGACCACGAGGTGATACCGGCCCACCGGCTGGAGCGGGCCATGCACGACGCCTGCGCATGGCTTGGCGAGCTTGCGGCCCACCACGTCGAGAACGGGCCGGACGCCGACGCACTGCCCGGCCGGGACTTTTCGGCCAGCACCTGGCAGTGCCGGTCCTGCCCCTTCCTGGCGGTCTGCCTGCCGGGAGCGGCGGAAACGAGCGAAGAGACGGAGATAGAGGACAAGGAGGTGAGCGACGAAGAGGCACGGGACGCGGTGGCGGCCTACTCGGAGGCCCAGGAGTCCATAAAGGAGCCTGAGAAGGCCAAGCGTTCCGCCCTGGACACCCTGAAGGCGTGGATGCGCCGCCAGGGGGACACGAAGGCGACGGTGGGGGGCCGCACGGTCACCCTGGTCACCTCGACGAGGTACTCGGTCAACTACCGCAAGCTCAACACGCTGCTCGACCCGGAGGTCCGGGCCGACGTGGTGACGGACAGCGAGTCGGAGTACGTGCGGGTCAGCTAGACGCTTCCCACGCGGGAGCGCAGGACGGGGTTGCTTCCCTCTACAGGGGAGTTCGGCCCCGCTTGCATTCAAGACGGGCGCGGCAAGACCGCGCTACTTCACACGCAAGGAGAATCGAAATGTCGAGAACCATCAACAAAGTCACGCTGCTGGGCCGGGTGGGAACCGACCCGGAGATGCAGTACACCCCCGGCGGCGCCGCCGTCACCAAGCTGCGGCTGGCGACCGACCGCTACCGCAGGGACGCCGAGAACGAGACGGATTGGCACGACGTCGTCTGCTGGAGCAACACCGCCGAGGCGGTGAACCAGTACGTCGGCAAGGGCCAGCGCATCTACGTCGAGGGCCGCCTCGTCCAGAACTCGTGGGAGACCGACGACGGCCAGCGCCGCCACCGCACCGAGATTCACGCCTCCGAGGTCGTGTTCCTCGACTCCCGGGGCAGCAACGGCAACGGCGACGCCTCGGACATCGAGGAGCCGGTCAGCGCCTCTCCCTTCTAGTCCCACAACCGAATATCGACGCCTTTTCGAAGGCGCACCACGGGGCCGTCTCCCTCTACAGGGGTCGGCCCCGCTTTCGTTTCCAATCCCACTACGAAGGAGGCCGACGTGATAACGAGCATAACCATGTGGCTGGCCGTGGGGGAGCGCGGCCTTTCATCGGAGGCCATAGCCCTGACCGCCCTCGGTCTGCGCCCCACCGGCCTGCGGGCGTCGTGGCCTCACGACCCCGCCGACCTGCGGCGTTGCTTGCTTCTCTTGGAAAAGGTTCCTGAAACCCGCGAGGACGGACTTCTGGTCCTGGCGGAGCGGTGTCCCAAGTGGGCCGCTCTGGTGAAGGTCTGGGACCGCCTGTCGGAGACGCTGCGCTCCGAGACCGGCGAGGCCCTCTCTGCGAGGGGCTCAGCGCCCGAGACGTACGCGCTCATGCGGGAAGCATTGGACTCGACCACCGCGGGGCGTGACACCGGGTAGGCCACAGCAGCCTCGCCTTCCGAGCCGGTCAATCATCACCCGACGCCTCTCCCAGGGGCGCATCACCCACGGGGCCTTTCCCATCTACAGGGAGGCGGCCCCGCCCTTTGTTCTAACCGATAGCAAGGAGGCCGACATGCCCAGGAAGAATAGGCAGACCAAGAACCTCGCGTTCACCTTCGACCCGGCCGCTCCGCCCGGCGCGGAGGGACAGGCGTTGCTGGACGCCCTGCGGAGCAACCTGAGCCTGCTGGGGGAGATCGCCATGCGCTACGAGGTCAACAACAAGCCGGAGCGCCCGGAGGACCCGCCCTCCATCAGCACACCCGGGGACATCCACAGCCTGCTGGGGCCGGAGATGTCCGCGCTGGCCCAGGAGCAGCTGCGGGTGCTGCTGCTCGACACCCACAACAACGTCATCGGCCAGAGGGTCGTCTACCAGGGGAACGTGAGCTCGTCGATAGTCCGCGCCGCGGAGGTGTTCCGGCCCGCCGTGGTCGAGGCCGTGCCCGCCATCGCCATCGCTCACAACCACCCCTCAGGGTCGGCCGACCCCAGCCCCGAGGACATGCTCATCACGCGAAAGCTGAAGCAGGCGGCGGACCTGCTGGACATCGAGCTGGTCGACCACGTGGTCATCGGCAGGGGGCGGTTCGTGAGCCTCAAGGAGAGGGGCCTGATGGCCGCATAGGGCCTCCCAGATTCATCAGGACGGAGGCCAAAGGAGGAAGCCATGACAGACAGAGACATTCAGAACGCGACCATCAGGTGGAAGGTTCCGGGGGCCGGATTCGTCGGAGCGGGCGGGTTCGTGGCCCTCATCGACAGGGACCCGGACCCCTTCCCCTGCGTCGTCTTCGACGGCACGGAGGAGGAGAGGGAGGCCCACGAGAGGACGTGCAGGGAGACCTGGGCCACCGCATGGGCGCTGGAGGGCGACACGTTGGAGGAGGCAAGGCAGGCGCTGGCGGAGCGCCGGTTCCTCGGCGCCGCCTACCACCTGAGCGACTGCGAACTCCTGGAGGACCGTCCCCCGGAGGACTCGTCCTAGCCGCAACGGGACCACATCGACCCCTACCGGGGCTTCACGCGAGGGACACGCTCTCTCGCGCATCGTTCCAACTCACACCACGAAAGGAGGTCGCAAATGCTCGCGACGCACACCATAGACCCCGAGGAGCTGTTCACCATTTCGGCGGGCGGCTTCTCGGCCACCGCCGACGCCTTCGCAAGGGACGACCGGACCGAGGGCCTCTGGTTCGTCTCGATGGTCGGCTCCCAGACCGCGCTCAAGGCGATCTGGGCCTCGCTGCTCAAGCAGCCCCCCGACACCGCCCACATCATCCGGGGGGCCGACGGGATGGCGCTCCAGGGCGGCTACGAGCGCTGCATCATCCCCTACGAGACGATAGGCACCTGGACGACCAAGATCGCCCGCCTGCACGCGACCGGAGGCTGGCACGCCCTCGTGTACACGAAGCAGGCCGAGTACGGTTACGAGAAGGACTCCTTCCTCCTGCTGGCGCAGTCGGAGGAGGAGGCCCCGGCCCTCCATCACCGCTTCCTCGACAAGCGCAGCCCGCTGCCGCTCCACGACTCCTGGGCCGGATGGCTCTGGGAGCGGGGCATCGAGGAGGAGGAGATCATCCCGCTGCAGAGCGTCGGCGTCTCCGCCTACCGGTGCTCCCCAAAGGCCCAGAAGCTCAGGGAGGACCTGTCCGACGCCGTAGCGTCGGGAAGGCTGACGCTGCCAACGGAGGCGTCCGATGGATAGGACGCTGAAGCGGGCCAAGCGCAGGAACAAGAAGCGCGTCGAGCGCAACACCGGGGCATGGGAGCGCTTCTGCCCAGACGGAATCCACTGCCGGTTCTGCTCCCACGACGGCTCGAAGCACCTGCTCAGCTCCGGGCAGCCGCACTTCTTCCGCCCGGCTACGGAGGCGGAGCGGCGCGACCCCTACATCATGCTCTACCGGCACACGCTGCCGGAGGGTGGCTCGGCGCTGGTGCGGCGGATGACCGTCGCCAGCCGCGCCGAGCTGATAACCGCCTTCTGCACCGCCTGCGCCGAGAGCATAGGGACCCACCAGGTCCTCTGCTACCAGCGCAACCTGGCAATCGGAGAGGTGGTCGGGCTGGCAAAGAACGGCCGCAAGGACATCGCAATCGCCGCCTGAAGCGGCGCAAGCAACTAGGAAAGGAGAGACGACATGAGACTGGCTGCCCAGGCAAAAGGCGGGTTCTACCCCACGCCGGAGCGGGTCATTGACCTGCTCGCGGAGTTGATTCACACCCCCTCCGGCCACTACAACCGGGGGCGGGAGACGCTGCGCATCCTCGACCCGTGCTGCGGGGCGGGGGAGGCGCTGGCGCAACTGGCCGAGCGCATGGACGCGCCCAACGCCATCCCCATCGAGACCTACGGCGTCGAGCTGCACCGGGACCGGGCGGAGGAGGCGGAGAAGCGGCTCGGCCGCACCCTCGCCGCCGACCTCTTCGCCACCTCCATAGCGAACGGGGCCTTCGGCCTGCTCCTATTGAATCCTCCGTATGACTACGACTCGGAGGACAAGCGGACGGAGCACGCCTTCCTGACGCAAACCACGCGCTACCTGGCCGAGAGCGGCCTGCTGGTCTTCATCGTTCCCCGGCAGCGCCTCGCGGTCTCGGCCCGCTACCTGTCCACCCACTACGGGCGGATGCAGTGCTGGGCGTTCCCCGACCCGGAGCGGCAGGTCTTCGACCAGGTGGCGCTCATAGGCTACCGGAAGGCCGACCCCGTTCCCGACGCCGTGGCCGAGAGCATGGCGCTGGAGTGGGCGGTGGGAGAACCGGAGCCCCTGCGCTCCCAGCGCAACTCCTACTCCCACCCGGAGTACACCCCGGCCACCACGCCCAGCGGCGACGTCCTGTTCACCACCCGCACCGTCGATCCGGCCGCCGCGGCGGCTGAGGCTCGCCGGTCGGGGCTGTGGGCCAGCACGGACATCACCGACACGCTGTGGCCCACCGGGGACAACCGCACCCGCCCGCTGATGCCCCTCAGACGGGGGCACATGGCGATGCTGGTGGCGGCGGGCTTCCTGAACAACCTCGTCCTCGAAGCCGACGGGCGGCGCATCCTGGTCAAGGGCCGCACCGCGAAGGAGATGGTGATGGTCGAGGACGCCCCGGAGAAGGAGGTCCACCGCGAGAAGCTGACGACCACCGTGGTCGCCCTGGACCTGGGCGACGGCCGGATCGAGGACATCGCGGCTTAGCTCGGACGACTCACGACACAACCCCTCTACAAGGAAAGGAGAAGAAGATGCAGACACAGACGATCATGGTCCTCGAAGCCTGCTGCCGGTGCGGGCAGCCCATCGCCCCCGGCGAGCCCGCCATGCAGACCGCCTCGGTGGACATCGACGACTACGGCAGGGCCGTCTCCTCGCCGGTGAAGGCGTACCACCTGAGCGGCCGCTGCTACGACGAGTACAGGGCCGCCGAAGCCGCCCGCAGAGAGGCCCTGAAAGCCGCATAGACGGCTCGCACCGAGCCGCACTCACGAGACGCCCGCCAACGGCGCGGGCCTCGCACGTTCAAGCAACCGCCTGGGGACGTTTCCAGGGACCCGTAGCGCAGAAACGTCCCCTCTTGGGGGCGTGGTGCGCCTCGGGTCCCGGCGTCGTCCTCCGGCCCACCACGGAATAGGAGGACGACTGAAATGAACCTCGGAGGTTTCATAGACACGTTCAAGGACGCGATAGCCAAGAGGGTGGTCGAGTCCTACCCGCCGCTCTACCGGCCCTCGGAGAACGGCGGCACGCTCCCCAGGCTGCTCCGCAAGCCCCTGGGGGCGCAGGCCGATGCCATCAGGGGCGCGGCCCTCTCGCTGGAGGCCCACCGGGGCACCACCGTCGTCGGGGAAATGGGGACGGGCAAGACCTTCATCGGAGCGGCGGCGGCATACATGGCGGGCTTCGAGCGGGTGCTCATCATCTGCCCGCCCCACCTGGTGCCCAAGTGGAAGCGGGAGGTGGAGATGACGGTGCCCGGCGTCCGCGCCGCCATCGTAGAGTCCATCACCGACCTGGAGCGGCTGCGCCTCTCCGTCGGCTCAGGCCCCCTCTTCACGGTGATGAACCGGGAGAAGGCCAAGCTGTCCTACCGCTGGATGCCCGCCTTCATCGAGCGATGGGCCGTATCCAAGGGAAGGCTCATACGGGAGGAGGAGACCGGAGAGCCCTTCCGGGTCCCCTGCTGCCCCGACTGCACGGCGCAGATCGTCGACAAGGACGGGGTGCCGCTGACGTTCGCGGACCTGAACCGCCGCAAGCACACCTGCGCCGGCTGCGACGCCCCGCTGTGGCAGGCCGACAGGTCCGGCCCGGCCCGCTACCCGTTGGCCGACTACATCAAGCACCGGATGAAGGGCTTCTTCGACCTGCTGGTCACAGATGAGGTCCATGAGTACAAGGGGCGCGGCTCGGCCCAGGGCATCGCCGCCGGCATCCTCGCAGACGTGTGCGGCAAGTCCCTCAGCCTCACGGGAACCCTCCTCGGCGGCTACTCCTCGACCATCTTCCACCTGCTCTACAGGTTCTCGCCGGAGATCAGGACGGAGTTCGGGCGCTCCGACGAGGGGCGCTGGATAAAGCGGTACGGCTTCGAGGAGATCACCGTCGGCAAGCCGGACGACGACGCGGTGGAGGACGGGCGCAACAGCCGCCGCCGCAGCTACCGCAAGGTCACCAGGGAGAGGCCGGGCCTCGTGCCCAGCGCCCTGTTCCACATCATCGGGAACACCGTCTTCCTCAGACTGGCGGACGTTGCCTCCGGCCTGCCGGACTACGAGGAGAAGATCCTCGTGTCCTCGATGGACTCGGAGGAGGACGCCACCGGGTACTCCCAGCGCAGCGCCTACAAGCACGTGTTCGAGACGCTGAAGGAGGAGCTGGCGAAGGCGCTGAAATCCGGCTCCAAGCGGCTGCTGGCGACGTACCTCCAGACGCTCCTCGCCTACCCGGACGGCTGCACCAGGGGCGAGACGGTGTTCGACCCCCGAACGGGCGACGTCATCGTCCAGGTCCCGCCCCTGTCCGAGGAGAAGCTCTACCCGAAGGAGAAGGCGCTCATCGACCTGGTGGCCGCCGAGCGGCTGGAGGGAAGGCGGGTGCTGGTCTACGTCACCCACACGGGGACGCGGGACATCACCGGGCGGATGGACGACTTCCTCACCCGGCACGGGTTCAAGGTGGCGGTGATGAAGGCCGACGCGGTGGCCCCGAACCGCAGGGAGAAGTGGGTGGCCGACAAGGTGAAGGAGGGCATCGACGTGCTCATCTGCCACCCCCGCCTGGTGCAGACCGGCCTCGACCTCATCGACTTCCCGACGATTTGCTGGGACGAAACTGATTACTCGGTCTACGTCGTCCGGCAGGCGTCGCGGCGGTCGTGGCGCATCGGGCAGACCCGCCCGGTGAAGGTGGTGTTCATGTCCTACCGGAACACGCTCCAGGCCGACGCGCTGAAGCTGGTGGCGAAGAAGATGCAGAGCTCGCTGGCAGTGGAGGGGGAGCTGCCGGAGGACGGGCTGGCCGCATACGGGGACGACGGCGACGACATGATGATGGCGCTGGCCCGCAGGATCGTCAGCGGCGACGAGGAGGACGAGGCCGAGACGATGGAGGAGGTGTTCGCCCAGGCCAGGAACGCCGAGAGCGAGGCCGAGGAGCTGCTGGTGGACGACGGCTGGAAGGTCGTCGAAGTGGAGCCGGAGACCATTGCGGTCAACGGCAACGGGAACGGCAACGGCCACGGGTCCGACATCTTCGGGCCGACGGTCGAGCTCGTCCCGGCCACCGGTCACGCCAACGGCAACGGGCACGCTCCGGTCCCTGTCAATGGGAACGGGGCCAACGGCCACCGCGACGACGAGGCCCTGGAGCCGCAGCAGTCGCTGTTCTCCTGGGCCGAGTTCATGTCCGAGGAGCCGGTGAAACCGAAGCGCCGCAACGGGAAGCCCCAGCCCGCAAGCCTCTCGATGTTCGAGTGGGCGATGGAGCAGGAAGCAGAGACGGTCGGTGCGGGACGCTAGACCGCAGATGCACGGGGGAGGTCATCGCATTCGGAGCGGCGGCCTCTCCCGCAAACGGCAACGCAGGAAGACAGCAACTCTCACAAAGGAGATTAGTCATGGCAAGAGTGTTCGTATACGACGACAGAGAGTTCCCGGACCCCGACCCCGAGATGAGCGTCGACCAGGTGAAGGCAACGCTCAGCGACTTCTACGGCGAGATCGCCAACGCCTCGGTGAAGGAGACGACCAGGGGCGACGACACCATCTACGAGTTCCAGCGCAGGGTGGGCACCAAGGGCGCCTTCACCCGGTAAGGAGGGCATCCGATGGACACCAGGACCTTCGCGGGCCTGCTGGCGGCGACCCCGCCGGCGGGCCTCAGCATCATCGAGCTCACGGCGGAGCTCACACGGCCCGACGGCTCCCTCGACCTGGACGCCGCGGCCGCAAGGCAGAAGGATGTCGAAATGGCCTGCACGCAGGCGCAGGACTACGCCTCTGCCACGGGAAGGCTGAAGGAGGCGCTGCGGTGGCAGCTGCGACCCCGGCGCTCCTGAGCGGTCTCGCCCAACTGCTCCTGCGGCGTCCGCCGTCGCTGCGGGAGCTGGTCACCATCGTCGGCTACGCCGACGACTACGCATGGTTCGCGGAGCTGGTGCGCCGTCTCTTTCCCAGTGAGGCGGAGGCGGCGCTCTCGGCCCCCGACGTGCGCACCAGGGTGGAGCGCTTCGCCAACCTCTTCGGACAGAAACACTTCCCCCTCTACGCCCCGTTCATCGAATACTGGATGGAATGGGAGGGGGATGAACCCCCCTGGAGCTGGATGCGCAGGGGCATCCCCTTCGACCTGATGGGCTTCGGCTACGACGGCCTCCACGAGCTGTGGAACGGCTACCGGGACGGCATCTCGGCCCTTCTCCTATTGACCAGGCCCCCGGACTCCTTCTACGGGGAGTCCGACGAGATACGGGTGGCCTGGCTTGAGTCGGCCGCCGAGCGCATCCCGCAATCGACCCTGGAGAGGATTCCCCAGGGCGGCATACCTGTCGAGGACCTGACGGAGGCGGTGAAGGAAACCCGGTTCGAAGGGGCGGCGAAGGCCGCCTCCTGGGTCTTCGCCGAGACCGGCAACTTCTTCCTCGACCACTGCTACGAAGACGGCAACTATGACGGGTTCTGCGACCCCTGGGAGGACGAGATTATCGCCGAGGGGACGGAGGAGTGGCGGAAGGCCAACGCCCTGATGGACTCGGTGTGCAGGCTGGCCGACTGGCTGGAGGAGGAGCTCCCAGGCCGCTTCGCCGAGATGCTGGACACCGTCCTGCCCCGGCTGCCCGAACAAGAACAAGGAAAGGAGGACGACGACCATGACGACTGAAACGGAGAAGACCGAGTGGTCCCTGCCGGGACCGGCGGACATACCCAGGGACAAGCTGAACCTCCAACTGGAGGTCTACGAAGAGACGCTGCTGCTGCGGGGCTTCGAGGGAGACTCGACCTGGGTGAGGACCGTCTCGGCGGACGAGATCGCCAACGTGTTCATCCAGCACCTGGGGGCCTCCTCGGGGCTGCTGCCACAGGAGGCCCTCTGGTGGAACCAGGGCGAGACCGGGCAGGTGGTGGCCCTCTGGAGGCCGACACAGGTCTGGCCCGTTGCCCTGCAACGGGAGGCGTTCAAGGCCCCCGCACGGCTCCGGCTTCCCATGCCGGGGCTGGTCTTCGTCTGCTCGCCGGGCCGCGCCCCCTGGGTCTACGCGGCCCAGAGCAGGCCGGCCGACCCAGAGCAGATGCTCTACAAGATGCCCGCCTTCAACGTCTTCCGGGACGGGCGGGTCTGCCCCGGAAGCCACCGCTTCCCCGAGGAGGTGGAGCTGATACCGGAGTCCTTCTTCCAGTCCTACTTCTCCGGCACCGGCGACACCACGGACCGGTCGAGGAAGCACCCCGACAACCTGCACGCGCTATGGGAGGAGATAGATGGAAGGACTGAGTACCCGGTTGAGGACCTTGTTCCCCAGTGCACGGTGGCCCAGGTCATCGCGGCCTCCCAGGGGAGGCGGCTTGGCTACCGCTAGCGCGGGGCCTGCCTCGAACGACCGACCTGCGCCGGTGGGCTACCTCGTAAACCACAGGGACGGACTGACCGGCTCACACGGCATCGGATTCGACTACGTTCTCGGAGCGGGCGGCGTCTACGTCCAATCCGAGAGCGCCAACCTGACGGCGCGGGTGCTGGTCGCTCCCTGCGAGGTGCGGGGGCTGGCTTCCGTCACCGAGAAGGTGGAGCTTGCCCACGGCCCCATCCCGGCCCGTCTCTTCGAGATCGGGCTGCGCTGGTTCCAGGACGACCCGCACACCGAGCGGTTCTTCGCCGTGCGGTGGGACGGGCGAGCCTACCGGCTGGTGGTGCCCCAACAGGAGGGGACGGCTTCGTCGCTCAAGTACACGCCGCCCCCAGGGGTGGTGGCCGAGTTCCACTCCCACGGAAGTTCCCGCGCCTTCTTCTCGAAGACCGACGACGGCGACGAACAAGGCTTCCGCGTCTACGGCGTCGTGGGACGCCTCGACACGCCCGAACCGGAGCTGAGCCTCCGGGTGGGCGTCTACGGCCACTTCGCCCCGGTGGACTGGCCGCAGGTCTTCGACGGCCCACACCCCGGCGTCCGGCTGGTGGGTGAGGGGCCGGACTCGACCGATGAAATCACAGAGGAGGTGATCGAATGCCTTACCGACTGGACAACGCTTTTCTGCTGGACAACCCCTGGATAACGGTGGTCGGCTGCGGCGGGACCGGCGGCTTCGTCGCCGAGGGCCTCTGCCGCCTCTTTCAAGGGCGGGAGGCCAACATCGTCCTGGTCGACCACGACCGGGTGGAGCCCCACAACCTCCTGCGCCAGAACTTCTACCCGGGGGACGTGGGGCAGTTCAAGAGCAAAGCCCTCGCGGACCGGCTGGCGAAAGCCTACCGGCGTCCGGTCGGCTACTCCGTCTACCCCTTCCGGGAGTACGAAGAACGCCCGAAAGGACCCGTCTACCCCGGCCTCATCGACTTCGGCGAGAGCTTGATCATCGGCTGCGCCGACAACGCCGCCGCAAGACGGGCGATGGCCGAATGCCTGCCGGGACACCCGGCCCGCTGGCTCATCGACGCCGGCAACGACACCAACTGGGGACAGGTGCTGGTGGGCAACGTCTCCGGCCGGGTCGACTGGGAGGAGCCTCCATTCGAGGGCGATACCTGCTACCTGGCCCCCGCGCCCACGCTCCAGCGCCCCGACCTGCTGACCGCCGTGTCGACCAGGCCGCCGGACGTGGACTGCGCGGCGGCCCTCGACCTCACCGACCAGGACCCCACCATCAACCAGATGATGGCGTCCCTGGTGCTACAGGTGGTCCGCCGCATGGTGGCGGGAACCTGCCCCTTCATGGCCCTCTACCTGGACATGGACCTGGGGACGGTCACGCCCACCTACGTCACCCCGGAGGCGGTGGAGCGGACAGTGGGGACCTACGTCGAGTGATCGGCGCAAGCAAATCCACACTCAGCGAAGACAAGGAGAGACCGATGACCGACAAGAACGGAACCACCACGACCACGACCATGTGGCAGGACAACCACAGCGGCCTGCGCAGGCACAAGCTGATGACGAAGGAGCTCGGGGAGACCATCCCCGCCCTCTACGCCAACGAGAACGCCGCCGACTACGACTCCGTCGTCGCCCACGTCAAGCTGTTCTCGCCCTACGCCAACTGGACCTGGTACATCACGGAGTGGAACGCCGAAACCGGCGAGTGCTTCGGACTCGTCGAGGGGTTCGAGACCGAGCTTGGCTACTTCGATCTCACCGAGATGGCGGAGGCGACCGTGCTCGGGGGCGTGCCCGCCGTGGAGCGCGACCTCTACTGGAAGCCGACCACCCTCGGCGAGATCAAGAGGCAGTCGAGGATGGCGGCCTAGCCAAGAGGGACGAACCATATAAGGAAAGGAGAAGACCATGCCAGACGAGATCGGAACGGAAGCAACGCGCCCGGACGCGCCGAGCGCGGACGACGCTCTCTTCGGCGACTCGGCGGACAAGGCGGACGACACGGCCGCTACGGTCGCGGAAGAACAGGACACCCAAGGCTCCGACGCCACCGGGGAACCTGCGGTTGCCGAGGAGCAGGACGCCGACAAGGAGGGCGCACAGGATGGGCAGGATACCGGCGACGCCGGGGAAGCTGGCGAGGCGGAGGCCGCTCCATCGGATGAGTTGAAGGTCGTCGTCTCCATCAAGGGAGGCCGGGCCGTCATCGGGGTGCAGCAGCCCGCGTCGGACCCGCACATCGAGACCTTCGATGACGTGGACGAGTCCGCGCTGGCCCAGGAGGTCCCGGCGGTGATCGAGCGGGCCAGGGCCAGGTGGGAGGAGTCGCCGAAGCACCCCGCCTACGAGCGGCCCGCTCCCCCGCCCAGACGGCGCAACAGGCGGGGCCAGGAGACGGCCCAGGCCGCGAACGCCGAGACCGAGACGGACCAGGCACAGCAGACGCTGAGGCTCTTCTAGGAAGCCTGAGCGCGAAGCACGGGGGAGGTCGTCGCAGCCATTGCGACGGTCTCCCCCGCCCATCCATATGTGCGGCCTTTTTTGCGTTTCAGGCCGGTTGCGCGTCCATGTATGGGGTCTCTTTTCATTTCGGGGACAGTTGGGAAACATAGAAGGGAGAGTAGGACATGAGAACCAATGGAGATGGGTCATTGACGTGGGCAGTCGAAACCTGTAAGAGGTGCGAAGTCATGGAGATGCACCTGTTCGACGAGAATGCGCGCAGTGAAAGGGCCTTCTGCGGAGCCGACACCTCAGCCGAGGAACGGAGGAGCGTGAGCGGTTACCTGGAGGACAGGCTGAACGGGATTGGACTCGGTAGCGTCTGCGAGTCGTGCAAGGCGTTCGCGCCGCCATTCGCCCTGCGCCTCAGCCGCGACCTGGAGGCCGAGGGTGTGCCGGATGAAGGGGAGGAGTATCGGCGGCTCGCCGAGACGCTCCTGAAGGAGACCGGCCAAGACCGGAGCGGCGACTAGGAAACAACGCCTGACACATCCATATGTGGGCGCTTTTTGCGTTTGCGGAGTGTACGGCCGGTGGCGCCGGCCATGTATGCAGCCCTTGTTGCGTTTCAATAGAAGGGCGACGCGACCTCCGGGTCCCCGCGCCAGACGGCATCCAGCGTGTCGGGGATGTGTGCGTTGGTCAGCTCGCCCTGCCAGTAGGCGGCGCGCTCAGTCCTGGCGAGGGTGGCCGACTGAATCTTCCATCCGGGGTTGGACTCCCGGATCGCGCGGGCGATGTCCGCGAGCGTCGCTCCCCGCGTGCAGAAGTCGTCGACGACTAGCACAAGGCCGGGATCGCCTCCGATGGGGGCAGCCAGGTACACCCCGTCCACGGTGGCGTCCCGCTCGGCCGCGGAGGCGATGCCGCTGATTCTGGGATGCCGATCCTTGGTGATGTGATGCGGAAGCCACTCCCAGCCGCGGGATCGTGCAAGCGCGGACGCCAGTGTCGACGCCGGCGTGTCGTATTGCACAATATTTTGCCCTGAAGAGACCGAGGAGACGACGACGACGCGCGGGTTCCCGGCGGGGTGGAAGCCCTCGAACGCCGCGCAGAACGTGCGGGTGGCCGCCCTGGCGGCGGTAGGTTCGCCGTACTTGAACCGGTTGAAGCGCCGGGTCCACTTCTCGTAGGGCCGGTCCGTGATACGGAACCCGACCGTGAGCAGCCCCAGATCGCCGACCGGGAGGCGGTAGATGCGGATCAACCGGCCATCTACGACGTATTTGCCCGGGGGCTCCTCGCCGAATAGGCGCGCAGCCAGGCGCGCAGCCTCGTCGCCCGCTGCGTTGGCGGACGGCGATTGCGTTGCCGGTCTCGTTTTCTTGTCCATGCGTTCTGCTCCTGCACGGTCCCGTATACGACCCCAGCCGCAATGCGGTCAGCGGTCCCCCACCGGCCATATATGCGGCCTTTTTGCGTTTGCGGCACTGCCGCCGCGCCGCCTCAGTCCGTGAAGATGTAGGCGAGGCCCAGGTCTTCGGCCAGGTCAAGCAGCGCCACCTGATGAGCCAGGTTGGGCCGTACCCCGTTGAATCTCCAACGTCGTATGGTGAGGGGGTAGGTTCTGAGACGGCGGGCGATCTCCGCCCACGACAGGCCGGACTCCACCTTGAACCGCTCCAGGCGTTGCGGGAAGTCGTCGGGGAAAACGTGGGTCCTTCGGCTGTAGTAGGCGCGCTGTCTCAGCATCGAGCCGGTCCTTCAAAGGCATGCGTTGGCACTCTCTCCCTACGGGAGCGTCCAGGCCGTGCGACAACCGCGCGACAGACGGGACCGGGGCGCTTCCGCCGCCGCCTGTCCGCTCCCAGGGAATGGGAGAGGTCCGGTCCGGGCAGGGCCAACCCACGCTCCGGACATCCATGTGTGCTTGCTTTTTTTGTTGCCCAGAACGCGCGCCGGGCCAGCCGGGAGCGGGAGGGATGGTCCTCTCTCCCGCTCCCCTGGGGCGCTCACCCGTGCCCGTACTGGCCCTCGCCCAGCCCCGGAAAGCCCCAGGCCGTGTTCGACCTCTCGCTCTCGCCCGCGCCGTTCACTGCCAGCACCCGCACCTGGTAGAACCCATACTCGCTCAGCCCCGTGATGGTGTGGCTGCGCGCCGAAGCGTCCACGACGGCCTCCCGGCCGTCCCGGCGCGCGTTGGCGAAGCCTTCGCCCACCGTCAGCCACTGCACCCGGTACTCGGTGACGGCGGTTCCGCCGTCAGGGGCGTCCCAGGTCAACGTCAGGCTGGTGTTGGTGTCGCCCACGATGCGCACCGTCCGGGGAGCATTCGGCGGCTCGGTCGGAGCGTCGGGGTCCGCCTCCACCGCCGCCGTCGCCGCGCTGGTCAGGGATTCCTGGTGGTTCCTGTCGTCTCTGAACGACACCTTCACCTTGATGGCCTTGCCAACGTCGTCGGCAACCGGGGTGTAGGTGTCGCTGGTTGCGCCTGCGATGTCCGCGTCGTCGGCAAGCCACTGGTAGCTGTAGACCGCGTCGGCCAGCCCGTCGTCGTCCTCTATGTCCCTCGTTTCCGCCGTCAGCGTCTCTCCCACCTGGGCCGTCCCGCTGATGGTGGGCGCTCCCCTGGCCGGGCTGTTGGGCGGGGCCTCCGGCGTGCCCCTGACCTCGCTGGACGGCACACCGACGCCGTTGTCGTTGTAGGCCATCGCCCGCACGATGTACTCGACGCCGTTGTCCAGCCCGGTGATGGTGTACTCCCGGTCCCCGGAGCCGGGCACGTCCGCCTGCCGCTGCGAGGTGTCCTTGTCGTCGTACTCCTCGTCACCGGACTTCCACTGCAACAGGTAGCCGTCGACCCGGCCTTCGCTGGTGGGCCTCGTCATTCGCAGGACGAGCGTGCCGTCGCCCGGCGACAGGGGCATGAGGCCCGCCTCCGAGAGGTTCGGTGTGCTGAAGGTGGTGGCGGCCAGGCCGTCCACGAAGCCGCTGTCCAGGGCGGCCTGCACCTCATAGATGGTCTCGTAGGCCAGGTCGGTCAGCGTGAAGGCGGGCGAGGGCCCGTTCAACTCGCCGCGCCCCGCCCCGCTCGGGAGGCCGGAGGACCAGAAACCCTGCGGCGAAAGGACGGTCCAGCTCGAGCTGCCCTGGGCACGGAACCGCAGGTGCGCCTGATACTCGGTGGCCGAATCCAGGTTGGCGAACTCCAGCGCGACAAAGGTGACGGTGCAGGAGATGGGCTCCTTCACCTTCACCAACGACACGTGAGGGCCTTCCCTCGGCGTGCCCTTCACCTGGGCGGACCAGCCGCTGTCGCCGAGGGCGGTGGTGGCCCTCACCCGCACCGTGTACTCGGTGCCGTTGTCCAGGGACGGGATGGTGTCGGTGCGCGACGGCCCGGCAATGGTCCTCTGCCGGGACGAAGTGAAGTTCTGGCTGCCGGACTTCCATTGCAGGGTGTACTCGGTGATGGCGCTGCCGCCGTCGTTGGGTGCGCCCCAGCTCACCGTCAGTTGCTGGTGGCCCGACCCCGCCTGCACGTTGGGCGGCGCGTCCGGCGGGCCGACGGGGGTGCCTGTAGTGGTGTCCGACGGCGGGCCGTCGCCGACGGCGTTCACCGCGATCACCCGCACCGTGTACTCGGTGCCGTTGGTCAGCCCGCCGATGAGGTAGATCCTCGCCGAAGCCCCGGAGGTGTGTTCCCGCAAGGGATCGCCGAAGCTCTGGCTGCCGGACTTCCACTGCACCTTGTAGGCGGTGATTGCGCTCCCGCCGTCGCTTAGGGGCTGGGACCAGTTTACGGTTAACAGGCCGTTCCCTGTGAGGATGACGCTCAGACTCCTGGTCTTACCCGGCTTCGTGGGCGAGGTCGTGAAGGTGGCGGTCTTGACTCCCGAGGCGAAGCCGCTGTCCAGGGACGCCGCCACGTCGTACTCCGTGTTCCCGGTCAGCCCGCTCAGGGTGAAGGTGACGGCAGTACCGCTGGTCGACACGACCAGGTTTGTGGCCGAAGACCAGGCGTCGCCCGCCACCCGGTAGCGCACGTACACCACTTGGAATTCGTTTTGGGGGTTGGCCGTCGTCACGGTTACGTCCGCCAAGGTCTGGGTGATGCTGGCCTGGTCCACCGTCACCGACGCCACGCCGGGGCCGGACACCGGGGTGCCCGTGGTCTCGGTCCAGTCGCTGTCGCCGAAAGCGTTGGTCGCCCTGACCCGCAGCGTGTAGGTGGTGTCGTTGGTGAGAGACGGGATGGTGTGGGTGGTGGTCGTGACGGTGGCCTGCCGCGACGTGCTGTAGCTCTCGCTGCCCGACTTCCACTGCACCGTGTAGCCGGTGATGGCGCTGCCGCCGTCGTCGGGGGCGTCCCAGGTGACGGTCAGCTCGGCGTTGCCCGACGCCAGCACGTTGGTTGGAGCGCTGGGGGTGGTGCTGGGCGTTCCGGTGTCGGTGTTCGACGCTGCGCTGTCGCCCACGGAGTTCACCGCCAGCACCCGCACGGTGTACTCCGTGCCGTTGGTCAGAGAGGGGATGGTGTAGGACGTGGCGGCGCCGTCAGCGGTAGTGTGCTGACGCGACGAGCCGAAGCTCTGGGCGCCCGATTTCCACTGCACCTTGTAGCCGGTGATGGCCGAGCCGCCGTTCTCCGTCGGCGCCGTCCACCCCACCGTCAGTTCGCCGTTGCCCTCGGTGGTAATGTCGACCCCGGTGGGCGGGGCCGGTTTGACCGGCGAGGTCTTGAAGGTCGCGGTCACGACGCCTGAGTCGAAGGTGCTGTCCAGCGACGCCCGCACGTCGTAGTCCGTGTTTCCGGTCAGACTGCTCAGGGTGAAGGTCACCGCAGCGCTGACCGTCGACCTGGCACCGCCGCTGGTCCAGTTGGTATCCGCGTTGCGCTTGTATTGGAGATTGACCGTTTGCGTGTTGGTGTCCGGGTTGGCGATCGTGACCGTGATGACCGCCGAGGTCTGTGTGATCATGCCCGATGTGATCGTGCCCACGCTGGGGCCGGACGAGATAACTGCCGTGGCGTCGCTGGTCAACGACTCTGCGAAGTTGGCGTTGTCGGTGTAGCTCGCCTCCACCTTGATGGTCTTGCCCTCGTCGGCGTCCACCAGGGTGTAGGTGGAGCCCGTCTCGCCGGAGATGTCGCTCTCGGTGTTCCCATCGACCCGAATCCACTGGTAGGTGATCTGGTCGCTGGGGGGCAGGCCGTCGGGTTCGTCGATGGTGGCGGTCAGCGTCTGCCCCACCAGGGTCGTTCCGCTGATGGTGAGCTTCGGCTCCCGGTTCTCCGTCAGCCACACCCGCACTATCTGGCCGTTGGTCCAGCTCAGGCCGTGGTCGGAGAATTCGAATTCACCGTCGCTATCTGAAGCCGGGTCTTCGATCAGGAAGGCCGCACCGTCCAGGTACAGGTTGAAGCTTCCAGAACCTAAAAGGGAGGGTGCATTTATATCGAGAACTAGGTCCCCACCGACTGAGTAATACAATTCAAAGACACCGACGGAGGACCCGGCATACCTGAAAGATACCGGGTGCAGACTGCCCAGGTTAGAGCCGGAGTCGTATCCCAAGTATGTATCAAGGAATGTTTCCTCCCCCACGGTCAGGGTGGCGGAGTAGAGGACCTCTCCGGGCGGGGACACGGAGAACACCCCCGACAGGCCGTAGAATGGTCGACTGACCGTACTACTGGAGGAAGAGTTGCTGCTGAGGGGTCCTGCGTTCAGGCCATCTGAGTTCGGCACTCCATAGACCACACCCCTATTACCCCCCAGGGCCTCGCTTCCTCCACCGCCGAAACGTTCGGTTCCGTCATGCTCGCATCCCGTCCCCACAGCACCAGGAGCGCTGACGGTAGTCCCCGACTCGTCCCTCATGGACGCCTCTTCGTCCCAGGTTTCGTCGTAGAAGTCCTCGTACTCGTCGGCGGCCTTGTCCCCGTTCAGCCAGTAGATGGGCACGCCCTTGTCGCTGGAGGTATAGGTGGTTCCGGTGTCGTCCCGGGCGTCCACCGCCGCCGTGCAGCCCACGGCCCGGAAGGTTTCAGTGTAGTCCTGGATGTCAGCGTGGCCGGCGTCAACCCGGTCCTGAATCCAGGTGTTGTAGTCGCCGATGTCCGTGGCCTCGGCGGTGCGGGTATCCGAGGAGAGGAACAGCAGCCGGAACCGGTCGCCTGCGTCGAGGCCGTCGGGTATGAGGCTCCAGTCGGCGGGGACCGCCGTTACCGCCGGCCCGGCCACGGCTCCGGTGGCGGCGCTGGTCACGGACTCGGCGTTGTCTTCGTCGTCGGTGAAGCTGACCTTCACCTTGATGGTATTGCCCACGTCGCCCGCCGACGGCCGGTAGGTCTCCCCCGTGGCGTGGTCGATGTCGCTGTCGGTGGCCCCGTCGTCGGCGATCCACTGGTAGGAGAAGGTGGCGCCGGCGATGCCGTCGGGGTCGCCGATGTTGGATGCGTCCGCCGTCAGCAACTCCCCCACCTGGGCCGTGCCGGTGATGGTGGGCGCGCCGGTGGCCGGGTTGTTCGCCGCGACTACCTCGAACACGCTGGACAGGCCATAGATTCGTTTGTTGCCACCTCTGGCCGCAGTCTCACCGGAAAGAGGACCGTGGCTGGCTGAATCTGTCTTTCCAAAGCGCACCCAATTACCGCCGGAGTTCCCCAGGGCGCGGCTGGTTTCGGGGGTGCCTTGGAGCATCTCCGTGCCGTCATGGTCGCTTCCCGTCCACGCCGACACCCCGGTCTCCGCCGTTCCCGACTCGTTCTTCATGGCCGCTTCTTCGTCCCAGTCCTCGT
The DNA here is from genome assembly GCA_965197965.1 of Dehalococcoidia bacterium. Taxonomy (GTDB): domain Bacteria; phylum Chloroflexota; class Dehalococcoidia; order Lucifugimonadales; family QGNO01; genus DAOUJH01. The sequence continues at coordinate 2,268,223 of OZ240235.1, read as the reverse complement.
CGTAGAAGTCCTCATAGTCGTCGGCGACCTTGTTGCCGCCCAGCCAGTAGATGGCCACGCCCTTGTCGCTGGAGGTATAGGTGGTGTAGGTGTTGTCCCGGGCGTCCATGTCCTCGGTGCTGCCGACGGCCCGGAAGGACGAGCTGTAGTCCTGGATGTCGGTGTGGCCGCTGGCGGCCTGGTCCTGGACCCAGGTGTTATAGGTGGCGATTGCTGAGGGGGAGGCGTTGCGGTGCGCCGAGGAGATGAACAGCAGCCGGAACTGGTCGCCTTCCTGGAGGCCGCCGGGCACCAGGCTCCAGTCGGCGGGGACCTCCGTCGGTGGGGGAACAACCACCGCAGCGCCCGTGACCGCGATCCTGTGGGCGGAAGGAACACCGGGGGGTGTCCACGCATCATTAGTGAAAAAACGACGGCTATCCGCGATCGACCACCCCACTGCGGGGTCGGCGTCCTCGCTGTTGCTGTTCGTCCGGTCCAACTGGATAGTGGACGTAGTGTCATTCGCCCGGCTTATGACAAAGAAGTAAGTCGTGCTCGCCGTGAGCGTGGGGCAGCGGGCGGCGGGAGCCTGGTAGGTGTTGACGCTGCTCGCGACATAGCTCGCCGGATCGGTCAGCGTGCAGATGACGTCGCCCGGATTGGAACCATCGACCTTGTTGAGCGTCGCCGTCAGTTCGCTCGTCGGGTTACTGTCGCTGGAAATGGTCCCGAAACTGATGCCGATTGAGCTCAGCCTGTAGCCGAGTTCGTTCGTGCCCGTGGTGAACGCCTGGGCGCGCTTTGGGGTGGTGGAGGTTATAGTATTGTAGCCGTTGTTGCTTTGGCCCGTATTGCTGACCAGCGCCGTCTCCCCGGCCGCCACCGGCACGGTCACCGCCGCGCTGGTCAGGGACTCCGGGAATTTGGCGTTGTCGGTGAAGCTCACTCTCACCTTGATGGTCTTGCCCGCGTCGGCTTGCACCAGCGTATAGGTGGAGTCCGTCGCTCCGTCGATGTCGATGTCGTCGGAAATCCACTGGTAGGCGAACTGGTCGTCGGCAGGAACGCCGTCCTCGTCCATGATGCCCGAAATGTCGGCGGTCAGCGTCTCCCCCACCTCCGGCTTGCCGGTGATGGCGGGCGCGCCGGTGGCGGGGCGGTTCACTGTCAGCCGCACCTCCACCTCCTGCTCGTCGGTCCAGGTCAGGCCGTGGTCGGAGAAAGATAAGGAGGTGCCCCCGCCGGGGCTTTCAATCAGGAAGGGAGCGCCGTCCAAGTAGAGGTTGAAGTCCGCCGAACCCAATGCGCCAAGGAGGTCGAACCGCAATGTGCCACCTTCAAGGTACTGGAGGGCGGTTACGGTATGGGACCCCCGGTCAGTCCCCAGATACACGAACGATATAGGCTCAAGGCTTCCTTGGATTTCAAATAGCGAAAACCCGAAGAATGTCCCGGTTCCGCTGACTGTGTATTCCTCGACGGTGAGGGTGGCGGACCAGATGACCTGTCCGTAGGTGGAGGCCGTCACCGCCGCCGTCGGCGCGCTGGTCAGGGACTCGGCGTTGTCGTCGTCGTCGTCGAAGGTCACCCGGACCTTGATGGTCTGGGCCAGGTGGGCCAGCAGCGGCCGGTAGGTCTCCCCCGTGGCGCCGGATATGTCGCTGTCGGTGGTCCCGTCGAAGGCGATCCACTGGTATTCGAAGTCGGCGTCGGCGATGCCGTCGGCGTCGCCGATGTTGGAGATGTCCGCCGTCAGCGACTCCCCCACCTGGGCCGTGCCGGTGATGGTGGGCGCGCCGGTGGCCGGGCTGTTGGTGCTAGTGGCAGCGTCCCCGTTGACGCGCATGCGGATGGGTCTTGTAGTGGTGTTCCAACCGCTGCCTCCGAGGAAGCGGCGGGAGTCGGCTATGCTCCATCCACTCACGCCCCCGGTGTCTTCGGCCGTCGCGTCCGTCCTGCTTAAAGAGATTCCACTGCTTGTAGTGCTGATCACGACGTAGTAGGTCGTACTGGCGGCCAGAGTCGCGCCGGAGGGAGCCGTGAACGTGGTCACCGCCGCGGAAATGCTGGCCGGCGTGGTGAGGGTATGCACGAGCGTCCCCGGATCGCCCGAACTCTCCGAGTAGATGCTTACGGTTATGTCGGACGCGGTGCCGCTGAACGACGAAACGGCCAGTTCGACGGAACCTAGCGTGTACCCGCCCGAGTCCGATCCGGTGGTGAATCCCTGAGCCTGGGATTGGCTGGTGCTTACCTGCGCATCACCGGTCGCCGCCGTTTGGCCGACGTTGCTGATCAGCGCGCCGGTGGCCGACGTCCCGGTGCTCCCCGTGCCACTGGCCGACCAGTCGCTTGTGCCCTCCGCGTTCTTCGCCAGCACGTGCACCTGGTAGGACGTGCTCGCCTCCAAGCCAGTGATCGTCGTGGTGGTGGCCGTGCCGGCGTGGGCGTGCGCCGTCCACGCCGTATCACTCGACTTGCGGTACTGCACGTCGTAGTCGTTGATCGCCGGTCCGGTGTTGGCCTGCTCCTTCCAGTCCACGACCAGGCTGTCCGTCGTCCCCGAGGCCGCCGTAACGTCCGGCGCTCCCGGCGCCGACGGCGCCTCGTCCACGTCACTGACCGTGATCGTCACCCCGATGGTGTCCGTCCCGCCGTTGCCGTCGTCGGCCTTGACCGTCACCGAGTAGCTGGACGTGCCCTCGTGGTTGTAGGTCACCCCCGTCTTGGTCTGGATCTGGCCGGAAGTCGAGACGATGGCGAAGGACGCGGCATCCGTCCCCTCCAGGGTGTACTCCAGCGTGTCGCTGTCGGCGTCGGTGGCGGTGACCGCGCTCCCGACGTTCGTGCCCACGGCGCTGTTCTCGGGCACGCTGCGCGTTGTCGTGGCGTCGGCGAAGACCGGCGCGTTGTTGGTGGTGCCCCCCTTCACGGTGCCAGTCACACTAATCTTCTTGGACTCCGCCCAAGTGGTCCACGAGCCCGTTGAGCCAAAGCCCCGATATAGACTGGAGTCGCCGATGCTCCATCCGGTCGCGCCGCCGGTATCTTCAGCGTCAGAGCCCGTGTTCCAGATTGTGAAACTGGCGGAACTTGTACTGGAATCGACCACGATGAAATAGGTCGTACTGACCGCCAGATCGATGCCGGAATGCGTAAATTCATAATTTCCCGCTTCACCCGTAGCGGGAAGAGTCGGTTTAGTGAGCGTTCCGAGGGAAGTCCCGGGCGCTCCGCTGTCGTTCTCGTGCACGCTCACCGTGAAGTCGGCTGCTACACCCAGGCTACTATTGATCACTACCTTGGTCAGGGAATAGCCGCCGCTGTTGCTCCCAGTGGTGAACGCCTGAGCCTGATCATTGGAAAAATCGCCTCCGCCCCCGGCCGACTGCCCCAGATTGCTGATCAGGGTGACGTCGTCAAGGGGGACGATGGCACCGGCGTGGGCGGACTGGAGGACGCCGGCCACGTTGGAGCCCTGGCTGGCGTCCCCGCCGCGCAGCGCCTTGACCTGGTAGCGGTAGTCGTCCAGGTCTCCGGTCACGCCGGAGTCGGTGTAGGCGGTGTCGGTGTTGCCGGTGTCCGCCGCCAGGGTGGCCAGCTCGGCGCTGCCCTGGGCGCGCAGGACCTCGTACCCGGTCACGGAACCGGCGTCCTCGGCGGGGGCGGTCCAGCTCAACGCCACCCCACCGTCCTTGGCGGCCTCGGCGGTCAGGCCGCTGGGGGCCAGGGCCTCGGGCGAGGGCGTAGGCTCGTCGGAGCCGGAGGAGTCCTGGGCGTAGTCGTCGGGCAGGTCGATGCGGGCGTAGTTGGACACCCGGCTCTGCTCGCCGTCCCGCAGCGCCTTGACCCTATAGGTGTAGCGCACCCCAGGCTCGTTGGCGGTGTCATCGGTGTAGCCGGTTTCGGCGTTCCCGGTGTTGGCCACCAGGGTCGTCAGGGCGGCCTCGCCGTCATTGGGGCGGCGGCGCAGAATCTCGTAGCCGGTGACGGATGCGGCGTCGCTTGCCGGGGCGTCCCAGGTCAGGGTGACCCGGTTCTCCACCAGGCTGAGCTGGAGTCGGTGGTCGTCACCCTCCAGGACATGACGGCCCTGGAGGAGCTTGAGCGGCTGCGCGCCGAGTTCCTGGGGATGGTGAGCCACGAGCTGCGGGGGCCGCTGACCTCCATCAAGGGCTCCGCGGCAACGGTGCTGGGTTCGTCCACCGACATGGACCCCGCAGTGGTCCGCCAGTTCTTCCGCATCATCGAGGAGCAGGCCGACCACATGCACGACCTGGTGGCCGACCTGCTGGACGTGGCCCGCATCGAGACGGGCACGCTGCCGGTCGCCCCGGAACCTGCGGAGGTGGCGGCGCTGGTGGACCGGGCAAGGAGCGCATTCGTCAGTGCCGGGGGAAGGAACAACCTCGCCATCGAGATCGGCCCCGACCTGCCCCTGGTGATGGCGGACCGGCTGCGCATCGTGCAGGTCCTGGGCAACCTCCTGTCCAACGCCGCCCGGCACTCCTCGGAGTCGTCCGTCATCACGGTGACCGCCGTGCGGGAGGGCGTTTACGTTGCGGTCTCGGTGGCCGACGAGGGCAGGGGCATACCCTCTGAGCAGCTGCCCTTCCTGTTTCGGAAGTTCACCCGTATCGAGGGGGACGAACGCGGAAGCGGTGTTCTCGGGTCGGGCCTGGGTCTCGCCATCTGCAAGGGGATAGTGGAGGCGCACGGTGGCCGCATCTGGGCGGAGAGCGAGGGGCCGGGCATGGGAGCGCGGTTCACCTTCACGCTTCCGTCGGTCGAAGAGTCCGGTAGCGGCACGGCGAGCGTCCCCACGCCGCGCTCGGTCCGCTCCTCACAGCGAGCGGTGGGGGAGGCGGGTCAACCGGTGCGCGTCCTCGCGGTGGACGACGACCCCCAGGCGCTCAGGTACGTCAGCGACGCCCTCAACAGGGCGGGCTATGCGCCGCTGGTGACCGGGGACCCGGGAGAGGCGCTCCGCCTCGTGGCAGACGAGAAGCCCGATCTTGTCTTGCTCGACATGATGCTGCCTGGCGCCGACGGGATCGAGTTGATGAAGGACATCCTGGAGGCCGTGGACGTGCCGGTGATCTTCCTGTCCGCCTATGGACAGGACCAGCTTGTTGCCAGGGCCTTGGACATGGGGGCCGTGGATTACGTCGCCAAGCCCTTCTCGCCAACGGAGCTTGCGGCGAGGATCAGGGCGGCCCTGCGGAAGCGGGCGGCGTCCGAGTCGTCAGAGCCGTATGTGCTGGGCGGCCTTGTGGTCAACTACGGCGAACGCCGTGTGACGCTGGCAGGCCGTCCGCTCCAGCTGATGGCCATCGAGTACCGGCTGCTCGCCGAGCTATCGGCGAACGGAGGACGGGTGTTGACCTACGAGCATCTGCTGCAACGGGTATGGGGGGAGAAGACCGACAGCGACGTTCGCGCCATGAGGACCATCGTTAGCAGCCTCCGCCGCAAGCTGGGCGACGACGCGGACAATCCCACCTACATCTTCACCGAGCCTCGCGTCGGCTACCGGATGCCCAAGGGCGAGACGAAGGAACAGGGGACGGGAGGCGGTGCCATGACCGGTATGGATAGAGTCGGATAATGCAAGTGAAAGGGAATCCCGCAAATGGTTGAAGAGAATCCGAAGGCTCCTCTAGGTGGCGACTTTCTTAGGGTCGTACGAGAGCAAGAGCATCGGTGCGAGGAGAGCTTCGACGAATGGCTCCCCGCCGCAGGAGTAAGGGCTCCCCAAACAATGGACGCCCTCGGCACAGCACTTTCCTATTTGGACCGCATAGCCTCGTGCTGGTGGGGTTGCAGGCAAGACACTCATATTGAAGAACGCCTGGTTGGAAAGGTGGCTAGCAACGCACGAGCCGCTCTTCACTTGGTCAGGGCAGGCTATTACGACGAAGCGCTCGGTCTGGTTCGGCAGATCGGAGAGACCGCCAATCTTGTGTGCCTATTCGTACAGTCTGCGGAGTCGCATGAGGAGTGGAAGGGTTCGTCCGAGGAGGTAGCACGAACCGACTTTAGTCCAGTAAAGGTTCGACTGAGGCTGGAAGAACTCTCACTTCCATTGCCAATGGATCAGGACACTTACGGTCTGCTAAGCAGGCAGTCCGTACACATCAATCCCGAAACGTCGCCGCAGAGTCACAATCCCTTTAACCTCCCAACGTTGGGTGGCTACTTCCAGCAAGCTGGTGCGCTGCTTGCGCTCAACCATCTTGGAGGCATGGTTGGCTGGGTGCTTTGGCTTGCTGTGGCCCTCATAAAGCCTCCTACCGACAGAAAGGTCGTTGTTGACGCCAGCTTGGCCTTGTTGCGTTCTATTGGAGGTGTCAATCTGAACTCCGTGCAGGATTATTTTGATGGGATTCGAGAGTCACCCCAATTCAAGAGGGACGTAGACCAGTTGGGGCACTGGCAGAGGACGTGGCAAGAGAAGCCTAAAGATTGACGAAGCGCTGCCCAAACTGGTACGGACTAGCTATGACAGTTGCCGCAATCCGAGGGGCTACCTCCCAAAGGATAGGTGAGCGGACTACGAGGATGGAAGTCATGCTACAGATAGCTTCGGGTAAACTCTTTACCCGCGAACCGGCACAGAGTAACGAACTCCGGGGGGTCGCTTACACGAATCTCCAGCTCTATGGCAGAGAGCCCATAGAGACGGCTGCAGGCCGATTGCTGCCAACGAGTAACTTGGGTGACTCCAGAACTGCCGTATACGAACTGACCGAGCTTATAGAAGATCCGCCCGTCCCCGGCGCAGTTGCGTCTCACGGTGTTGACCCCTACTTGAGTGATTTTGTAGCCATCGTCTCTTTCGCCCTGAACGTCACATGTACGGCTGATTCCAAACTTACCCGTCGGCTAACTGGCGGTCAACACAGCTCGCTGGCCACTGTCCCACCAGCCAACTTGGTTCGCAGGGTGTTCGATAGTCGCGTCTGGTGTCAAGACGAGGATGCCGATCGACTGGTCAAAGTTGCAGATGACCTGATTGGACTCCAGAGGAAGAACTACCTTGCGGCGATGCGAGCCATACGGAACTATGTCAGAGGTCTTCACCGACTCGCGGATGACCCTGAATTGACATACACACTGCTAGTTGCCTCCATAGAGTCGTTAGCGCAAGGATTCAAGGCCCGTAGCCCGGACTGGGAAGACTATCCAGAAGATAAACGGCACCGAATCGACAATGCGTTAGAGCAAGCCAACGGCGAGACCGGGGACCAAGTCAGGAAGGCGCTCTTGGAGATCGAGCATGTCGCTCTAACGCGTCGATTCTGCGACTTCGTACTAGCCCATATTCAGCAATCGTACTTTCGTGAGGACGCTACAGGGCTAGAGAATCCAATTGGGCGCTCGGATCTTCCCGGTGCGCTGAAGCAAGCCTACGATCTGCGTTCTAAGCATGTTCACGTACTAAGGGAGCTGCCAAAACTACTTACAGCGGGCTTTCACGACGGAGAAACGTTTCGTGTAGACAGAGTTACAATGCTGACGTTCCAAGGCATGACACGCTTGGCTCGTCATGTGATCACCGAGTTTATCAAGCGACAGCCAAAGGTAGCAGCTGAAGTCTACGACTATAGGGCGGAGCGTGCCGGCATCATACAAGTGGCTCCTGCGCCAAAGTACTGGATTGGTCAGACAGAAGACTTGGCCGTCTCGTCTGGGCGAAACCGTCTGGAGGGCTTTCTCGTCCAAATCGCTGCTGGCCTTCAAGAAGGAGCCGATGCAGAAGTTACAGACCTGCGAGACCTGCTCTCGAAGGTTGAGAAACTGTTGCCGAACATGAGCGAGATCCATCGGAGGGCTTTCCTAGCACTCTACGTGCTCTTCAACAAACTGGCGATCCCCGAAATGCGGATGGCGAGTCTTGAGCACGTGCTAAGCAGCCACCAATCTGAAATGGAGCGTCCATCGGTTGAAGCCATGCTGTTACATCTCCTCTTGGGGACCGACCCGGCATGGTCCCTAGAGGAACATCAGGCCATACACGACGCCTATCTCAGAGACCAAGGCAGGCGCGACTGTTTGAGGATGCCACCGGCTTTCAAGGCAGGCTTGTCCCTAGCGCTCGCGGAGCGATATCGGCTTTCTGGCAATGCAGAGCATGCACGTGACCTGATCTCCATCGCCGTTGAGAACTGTCCCGGGAATCCAGCTTTGTGCCAAATAGAGAAGTCTTTCGATCCGAAGCAAGCGATCCCTTGGAAGATTGGAGTCCCCTTATTGTGTCCGAGTCAGGGTCCAGTTACTCAACGTTTGTCAGCAGGCCACGCCATATTCGAATCCGATGTTTCAGACCCTGGATGACTACTGGATAACTATACGTGTCAAGGATGGTCTTAGATTAACTGGATGCGCCGTTGGCTGGACGGCATAGGCGGCATCTGTTGCCGCCCACGTCGTTCCTTTATAGTGGTCGGGGAGAGAGCCTCGGTAGGCTCACGGAGCACCCAGCCACATCTCGAAGACGGTTCTGTCAACCGTCAAAATAGGCCCACTTCTTTCGGCCTTAATTTACTGTTGACAGCACCCGAGCGTGAACTGCAATTTCGGGCGAGGAAGGGAATCCTCTGATCAGCATTGTCGCTCCTGTGCTGGCCACCGCTTGACTTGTAATGGCCTACGTACTTCTGGATGTCCAGCGCCGCAACTACCGTATTGTCAGTACCTCGGACAGGTAAGGCCAGGGATCACGGGATGCGAAAAGGGTCCCGCTTCTCCTCTTGGTAAGGAGTATGGTCGGCTCACCCCGAGGGTGAACATTGAAAGGAGAATCACTAGATGAACAGAGGAGAACGACGGCGACGAGATAGGGGAAAAGCCAAGCCAGAATATGCTTGGAAGACAGTCTTTGACGCCCAACCCATGGCAAATGGTATGCCGCCCTCCTTCCTCTTGTACTTGCTCAACGAAAAAGAGGGGCTTGCTCGGCTCGGTAAACTCGTGACTGCCTCACTTTGGCTACAAAGCCAGATGGTAGCGCTGATATGCTTACAGGACAATCCCGAATTGAGAGACCGTTGCACCGTAGACAATGGCAGACACCTACCAAACGAATTACTCCATGCCACCACTAAGAAGCTGGAAGACCTCTCCTCAGAATCGCTGCGGAAGGCGTTCTTGGAGCGTTTCAGCTCTCAGATGTCGGAAGAACTACAGAGGGATCTTGAAAGGGTGTCTCTTGGCCGCGATGCCTTGGCTCATGGATACGTGTCACTGTTCAGGCAGATCATCGAAACGGGTGGCATTCCATGGTCGCCACGTCCATCCCGCGGACGGGACGAGGTTCTCAACAGAGTAGTAGGGCGTCGTCCAGAAAACACCTTCTTCTTGCTCAGCTTGTCGGATCCTGGCTTCGAGGAAGAGATAGCGAGGATATGTAGGGTCATGGACTTCATTGCATCGGCGGTCAAGCAATGGGACATTCCATACCCCGTATTTGCTTGACCATACGGCTATAGGGGTCCAACTGATGCCAAGCCCCTCAGCGACGGCAGTGCGAAGTGCGTACGTCGAACCTTCTGCTATCCTTTAGGCGCGAGGGGGGCGCAGGCTTTCGTGATACCGGGCGACGATTTTGGACGCCCCGGCATTCTGGGGAAGCTCACAAACCCAACCATCTTTGAGATGTGGCTCATCCTGGCGGGCTCACCAACATCCGCTACTGCGCGATAATAGCAAGGTGGTAAGAGGCGGCGCCCATGGTCGCTGGACTCGAAGCCAGCCCGTGGCCGGAGGTGAACGTCGGCGCCAAGTTACATCGCGACCTAATGAGCGGTTCCGGCCTCGCGGGGCGGCACGTTTGCTCAACGTTCACACACAACACCATCGCCGTCCCGGGCGCTGGGGACCATTTTCTTCGGGAACCCTTTCCCTCCGCCCACGCTCCCCTGCACGCTCGACTCCCCAGCTTCTACCGCTTCTTCGCACGACCCATACACGGAGGGGTTCCCTTCCGGTTCCGGCACTAGAGTCGGTGTTGCCCTTGCCTCTCCTGCTGCTGCCCGCCCCGACGTATCCGTTGCGGCGGTACCCTCCGCTCTCTCGGCCTTGACTTCAACCGGTTCCTCACAAGTGTCCAGCATCTCAATGACCGCCTCCGTTTCCCTCTGGGTCATCGTGAGCCCCCACTCCATCTTCACCTCCGTCCAGTCCGTGGCATATTCGCACCAGTAGCCTTCGTCCGGGGGCCGCCACTCCTCCGGCCCCTTGGCTCCTTTTGACCGGTTGGCTCCCTTAGTGACCGCGATCAGGTGGTCCGGGTCCACTAGGTGGTTGGCGTACTGCTCCCTCCTGGCAGCACTCCAAGCCCATCCGCCGGAATCGTGGGCGTTCTTCACCGGGACTAGGTGATCGATGTCTAGGTCTCCTGGCGTTTCGACGTAGATACCGGCGAAGACTCCGTACGACCGGCCCGTTGCGACCCGGCATTCCTCTCGGACTCGAAGGTGACCTCAACCAGGCTCTCCGCGATGAGGGCCTCCTGCCTGGCGTCCTGGCAGTCTCATCCTCGTCGACCCAGTGCTTCCATTGGGACCGGCTGTACTCCGAGATGTCCGCTGGGATTGGGGCGACGGTGATTGCGAGAGTGGTCGCTGGTGTAGTTGTGGTGGTCGTCGGCTCTTGGGTCGGTATCGAGGTGGCTGCTTCGGTCGAGGACGCCGATGCTGGCGTTGCGATCGCCGTTGTGGACCCTGGCGTGCCCTGGGGTGGCGTCGTCGGGATGATGTTCGTCGGCGATGTGGTTATGGAACTTGGTTCCGCGTCCGTCCGGTTGGTGGTCACAACGAGACTTCAGACGGGATAATCCGGAGCGACTGGCAAAGTTTGTCCTACATATGGTACAATAGTCTTAATGGTATGGAAAGCCTTAGTATGAATGGCCGAGAGTGAGAACCGTTGAATCAGAGTGACCGGCGTTTCCAGGTCTTGTCTCTTGACGGAGGCGGTGCCAAGGGAGTCTTCACGGCAGCCGTCTTGGCTGGGTTCGAGGATGACCTCTGCCATCCAGTTGCTGACCACTTCGATCTTATAGTGGGAACTTCAACCGGAGGACTCATAGCACTCGCGCTCGGTGCCGGTCTGAACCCAAGGCAGATCGTCAAGTTCTATCTCCAAGAAGCCCGCAACGTTTTTCCGGGACCGCGATGGTGGAGACGACTCAGGCAGGTCTTTGTGGCGAGGTACGGCAGCGAGGGGCTCGAGCGCGCAGTGCGTAAGATACTTGGAGATGCAGTGCTTGGTGAGAGCAATGTCCCCCTGGTTATCCCAGCCTATAGCCTGGCAGAGAACAATGTCTATCTCTTCAAGACCCCACACCACCCGCGGCTCAAGCGTGACTGGCGAGTTCCCATGTGGGAGGTGGCAATGGCTACAAGTGCAGCTCCCACCTACTTCCCTGCCTACAGACTGAAGGGCGACGGGGTTCGGTTGATAGACGGTGGAGTCTGGGCCAGCAACCCCGCCATGGTAGGCGTCACTGAAGCCGTTAGCCTGTTTGGCAGCAGGCTTGGGGACATCCGCGTGCTAAGTCTCGGCACCACATCGAGCCCGCGAGCACGTCCTCGGGGCTTGGACGACGCGGGGCTGATTCGCTGGGCGCTAGGGCCGCACATCATTGACGTGCTGCTTGCCGGTCAGGGTGCGGGTGCGTTCGCGCAAGTACGGAACCTGATAGGCAAGGAGAATGCCCATCGCCTAGACCCGCCGATCCTGGACGGCGATGTGTCGCTGGACGGTGATAACGCCGAGACGCTGATAGCCAAGGCGGCACATCACAGTCGCTCGTTCCGTCCAATCTTCGAAGAAACATTTGGAGACCACTACCATCAGCCGTATACACCCTTGTACGGTCCGAAAGCTGAGGTGATTTTATGACAATCACAGAACGTGAACGCCAACTCGACCAGTTGCTGAATGTGGCCATTGCGTCGTTTGATATTCCCGATAGGATGTATGAACTCGCCGTTAGCCGATATGAGGACGTCGGGCGCTGGCTGTCTGGTCGTGCTGAACAACGCGGCACAACCGGCGATGTCTATCCGCAGGGTTCATTCAGACTAGGTACCGTGGTTCGGCCAATTGGTCCAAAAGACCAGTATGACATCGACATGGTCTACCGGCGTGATGTCAGCAAGACCTCCATAAGCCAGGCAAAGTTGAAAGAGGATGCGGGAGACGACCTCCGAGAGTATGTTCTCAATAGCCCCGAAGGGCTCCCTGCGCTAAAGGAAGGAAAGCGCTGCTGGACACTAGTCTACGCTTCAGACCCCTTCCATATGGATGTGCTACCGGCCGTCCCCGATCTGAACGGGGACCAGAACTCCATCTTACTGACCGATCGCAACCTTAGAGAATGGCAACACTCTAACCCGATCGGTTACAGCCAGTGGTTCCGAGGGCGTATGGCCGACGAGTTTATTCGCCTGCGAAAAGAAGCAGCGGTAAACATGGCAGCAATGGATGTTGAGGATGTCCCCGAGTGGAAGGTGAAGACAACCCTCCAGCGAACCATCCAGGCTCTCAAACGCCATCGCGATATCTACTTCCAGCAACGCGTGGACCACCGGCCGACATCCATCATCATCACCACATTGGCGGCAAAGAGTTACCTTGGTAGTGGTACTCTTTACGATGTGATTACCAAGGTGACTCAGGACATGCCGCGTCGTATTGAGAAACTTGATGGCGAATACCGGGTTGCCAACCCCGTGCAACCGGAGGAGAACTTCGCTGATCGTTGGCGCGGAAATCCTGCGTTGGCGACATCGTTCTTCGAGTGGGTTGAGCAGGCTCACACCGACTTCCGTAACCTTGCAGCCAAACCAGGTGTTGATAGCTCACTCGAGCTTATCGCCAAGGGCCTTGGCGAAGGTGCCGCGAAAGCTGTTGGAGGTGCCTTCGGGGAGCAGTTCGCGGCGGCTAGCCGCATAGGACAACTTGGCCTGGGATCCGCTACAGGCTTGCTCAGCGCGTCATCACGTCGCCCTGCGCCCCGACACACTTTCCACGGCGGCGATACGGTGCCTTGTGTCGCGTAGCCCAGCTAGCCTAGCTCTCCAAGCCCAAGCGTTGCGGGGCCGCTTCCCAGGCTCCGACATAAGCTTGCGCCGAACTGTCATGACCTGGACTGCTACGTTGCAGCCTACAGCACTCAGTCGAGAGTACACCGTCCAGATCAGCTACAGGCCCTCCTCGATTCCGCGAGTCGAGGTCCTATCTCAACTCCCGACACGACCCGGCGAACCTCTCCCGCACTTCTACCGGGAAGGTGTGCTCTGCCTTCACAAGGTAGGCGAATGGTCGCCGGATATGCTCATCGCCGACACAATTGTGCCGTGGACGTGCGAGTGGCTGATCCACTACGAAATCTGGCTCGCCATTGGTGAATGGTACGGAGGAGGCGAGAATCTCGATGGCGGAGAGGAAACGGATGAGTCCGCCGACGGTGAGAGTCGACACCGCTCAAGACATGCTGCTGTAGCAACTACGTAACGCTGCCCTGCTGCCTTTTCTCAAGCTGGGTAAGAGTTCAAGGAGACGGCTGATGACCGACGATCCAAAGGTACAGCGACTCGGTGCTATGCTCAGAACACGGCGTCGTGAACAGCGATTGAGTCTTAGGGACTTGGCGGCAAAGATTGGTGTCTCATTGAATACGCTGTCCCGAGTCGAACGAGGTCATGTCCCTGATCTAAGAAATTTCCAGCGAATTGTTGACTGGCTGGATGTGCCGGCGGACAGTCTTTTGGTCGCTGAGGCCGATCTTACTGTGACTCCAGAAGTGATCGCTCGTCACCTGCGAGCGGACCCACTGCTATCAGCTGAGGCCGCCGTCCGAATCTCGGAAATCGTCGAGGAGATGTATCACGAACTAGTGGGGAGTCGTCGCCCGCTCACGGTGCATCTGCGTTCTGCAAAGACCTTCACACCAGCGGCGGGTGCACTGCTGACGGAAATCCTGCACGAAATACACGCGGAACTCGCCGGAACTATGGGAGATTGACAAGTGCGTCGGGGATTCAAAGCGCAAGCCGAACGACTGGCTCAACAGATTCGCTCCGAAATGGGCACACAGGCCTCGAGTGGTCTCGACGCGGCAGCACTGGCGGCCCACGCGGGGGCCGACGTTCGACGAGCAGACGAACTCACGAGCCTTAGCAAACTTAAGGCACTCGAGGCGCTGCAGCCGGGCGCGTTCTCTGCTTGCACGTTTCATGTCGGAGGACGGCCGATCATTGTCTACAGTCCTCTCGCCTCTCATGGTCGAACGCAAAGCGACCTGGCACACGAGGTCTCCCACATCCTTCTCGTTCACGATGTTCAGACAGTGCAGCAATTGGATGGCGTCAGCTTCTTCACATGTGACCCGGACGAGGAACAGGAAGCGAACTGGCTCGCTGGCTGTCTGCTTCTACCGAGGAAGCTATTACTGCAGGTTGTGAGGCGCGGGCTCAGCGCAGAAGACATTGCTCAAAAGTACGGTGTAAGCTTACCGATGGCCAAGTTCAGGATTCGGGCGACAGGCGTGGTGCGCCAGCTTCAAACAACTAGAAGTTTTCGCTCTAGGTAAACGCAATATCCTTCCCTAGGTCTTCTCAACGGTTTGTGAGGCTACGTGACCGAGAGAGAGTCGAGAAATGAAGACTAACACAAGATTACACATGGCAGCCCAACAATAGCCCCGGACAAGGCGAGATCCGGTAGCCAGTGCAGCGTTACGCGTGGTGTAGAAGTAGCCCAGGAAGGCGCGGTGCCCGGCTATACACTGCGGGCTCGTCTTGCTCAGATCGACCACATCGAACTCCTGTCTTTGGAAGGAGGAGGCCATGGAGTGGCTGAGGTGGCGCGAAGGGCTGGGGAGATACAAGGGCTTGACCTGTGGTCTCCCTTGATCGGTAGTCTTGTTCGACCCTGTACAATTGACAAAGAGCCATTCCCAAAGAAGTGCCAGTTTCACCGATGAACGACTCGGAACAGCAAACCCACTCGCCTGCGGCTAACTCAAGCGTGTCTCATGATGCCTTGGAAACACCGTCATGGTTGTTGGGTCCGGCAACAGGTGGCGGTCTACCCCCTCCTGTGCAGACGCTCAACCAGTTGCTGCCACTGTCCGAACTTAGCTGGGATGACTTCGAACGTCTTTGCCTTAGACTTCTCCGAACCGAGGTAGGTGCGGTCCGCGCTGCCTTATACGGTCTACCCGGACAAGCGCAACACGGGATTGACATGTACGCGATTGCTCCGATTCCATCCGATGAGGACGCAAACCCGCGACGTTACGTGACCCTTCAATCTCGCCGGATTAGCAATGTGTCCCCTGCGAGCCTGGAGAATTGTGTAAATGACTTCTTGGTGGGGAATTGGGCTGATGTCTCCCAAAAGTTCGTCTACGCGACCAGTTCTTCGGCCAGGTCCACCCAAATTCTCGAAAAGATTGAGGAACTCTCTAAACGTCTCGATCCACGATCAATCGTGTTTGAGATATGGGACCAGGAAGAGATATCGGAGAAGTTAAAGGGACGTCCTGAATTGGTCGGCGACTTCTTTGGAAGGCCATGGGTAACGGCGTTCTGCGGTGAAGGAGCGGCAAACCAGCTAGGCAATCGCCTTGACGCGAGGGAAATGGCGGATCTCCGTCGGGAGCTCGCTCGCATCTACGCAACCACGTTTGGCTTAGCTGATCCAGGATTTGCTGGGTTCGGGCTGAACAAAGTCCGCCGGGTCGAGTTATTGGAACGTTTTGTGACCCCCGACCTCACTTCCGTGGCGCATCAAACTGCGTCTTATCCGTATGACGTAGCCGTCGCAACCGAAGTGGTAGGGCAAACGCCCGGTTCCCATGGTGATTTTGGAACGGCCCAAGAATGGAACGCGCTGCTACCGGACGAGTACAGTTGGTCAATACCGAGCGCGTTCGGTACATCCCACAACGTCCAATCCGCAGCATCAGTGGAACGCCGACCAGCGGACCAATGGGTAGGCACGGAGCGACTACAAGTCATCATCGGTGATCCAGGCGCAGGGAAGAGCGCTCTGCTGAGATACTTGGTCCTCGATCTGCTGAGGGAAGAGCCGCGATGGAAGACTGTCGCGGTGCATTGGGGCGAATATCTGCCGGTCTGGCTCCCGTTCCATTTCTTGGCGCAGAGGGTCGTGGGCCAGACCGGTGAGTTCGCCTCGGTTGGCCTCGCTCTCAAAGCCTGGCTGGAACAGAATGAGTCGGCCCAAATCTGGCCGCTAATCGAAAAGGCCCTTGAGGACCGCCGACTGCTGCTCGTTGTCGATGGACTTGACGAATGGACATCCGACAACGCGGGCCACTATGCGGCCAGGGCCGTAGAAAAATTCGCAGCCATCCGTGGCATTCCTGTGCTGGCCTCAACCCGTCCTTATGGCCTCACCAAGCTGACTTTGGATGCCGGATGGGTCTATTCCCGGATTGCTCCGTTGACCTACGACCAGCAGAGATCTCTCGCGATTCACTATTTTCGGGCCGCGACCGACACCGATAGTCCTCCGCGTTCAGCCGAAATCATTGACAGAACGGTCGACGAGTTCCTGGGTCAGGTGCAGCTCGTTCCTGAATTGAGCTCGTTCAGCGGCACGCCACTCTTCCTGATAATGCTGGTCACCCTGCGCTTGTCCAGTTCCTCGTCTTTGCCCGCCCAACGTTTCGAGGTCTACGAACGCGCCGTCCAGCTTCTAGTGGAGGACCTGCCCCCCAGGAGACGCACTGCAGCCGACGTAGCTGCAGCCCATCGAGGATTGTCTCACCACGAGATGGAAGCGGTTCTGCGCAAAGTGTCTTACGTGAACCAATTGCGCGGAGACGTCTCGGTCTTGGAAGAAGATGCCCTGAGGGAGGACTTTATAGATGCTCTGCAGGACCCTTCCCTTCTCTCGATGAGTCGAGAAAACGCAGTCAACTCCGCTAATCAGCTCTTGGACGTAGCCGAAGGCGAGTTGGGGATCCTGGTGCGTGTGGGACCGAACCAAGTTGGCTTCATCCACAGGGTGATACAGGAACACCTAGCCGCAGAATACGTTGCCAACAGGCTCGAATTCGAGGACGTTCAAGCTCTGTTCCAAAAATACGTGGGGAACCCAGCTTGGAAGGAGGTACTCCTCATCACCGTTCGGAAAATCTCCCGCCCCTCCGAACTGAGTGCCTTGCTCGCTGTCATCCGTGGCCGCATCGGCGAGACTCCGGCAGGACTATGCGCACGCGAATTCCTGGCTGAGATTACATTTGGACCTTACGGTCTCCCTGTAGACGCCGTACAAACGAATGCAACGGATATCATCAAAATCGTTGAGACCCATGCATACGGGCCGCATCGGGCCCGGCTGCTAAATGCCGTGCTCTCCGATCTGAGCGGACCCCTGACCGGAAGCATCGTTCGGGATTGCTTGGAGCGTTGGACGCTGTTGGTCGGGGAGCCTTCAAGGGAGCTGGTCTCTCAGATCTCCAAGATACCGCCCGACACCGGTCTATCGGAGACGGTTTGCCCCCTGTTAGTCTTCGCGCTCCGAAACGCGGACAGATATGATGCCTTCGACAACGCTAGCACCATCGCCGTCAGGTGCTCCACAATTGGGACCGATGAGGAGCGCCACTACCTTCGTGCGGCACTGCTGAATATTCTCGCGGATCCACCCTCCGGTCTCGTGCAATCAGCCGCACTCACGGCTCTGGCTCTGGGGTGGCGGCAAGATCCAAAGGTAGCCGCCATCCTTGATGAGGCCCGGTCTCATCCTGATGAACAGGTCCGGTCTGTGGCCTTGTGCGATGCCCTTAACGTCTTGGCAGATGTTTTTCCGGACATCACCGAAATCTCACGTCCGGCTACCCAGGTACTCACCGATAGCGAAAGAAAGTGGCTCATTGAACACCTCTGGACCCAAGAAACCCCAGAGGTTCATTTCGGGATGCTCGTAGCCGCGATTTCAGCTGTTGTACAGGGTGATCAGGCCTTGCTGAACGACCTGATGGATTTCAACTCTTCCCCTGAGGTTTCTCATTTTGGCTCTGAAGTTACGCGAGCCGTCATGCTTAGGGCGTTCGCTGACAACGAAAGCTTGGCCAACTGGGTGTGTGACCAAATCCGCGCCGAAGGACTAACCGGCCTGAAACAGCAGATCAGGATCGGCGACATCGACCCACTGGTGAGGGCTTATCGTAAGGGCTCCCCCCACCACGGTCGCGTCGCCGAGTCGATCGAACACTTCCTGAGCAGCACGGACACCAAGTTTATGGATCGGACTCTGCACAGCCTCGCGGCCATCGATCAGGGCCCCGTCATGAGGGAAGCCTTGTTGAAAGAACTCGGGAGCTCCTCCTCCTTTCCCCACTGGGCTGCCTCTGCTCTGGGTGAACACTTCGTCGAGGATGTGGGCGCTCTGGCGGAACTTCGGTCGATGATTATGGGCGATCCCGCGCGAGCGTCAATGGTCGCCACTGCGGCTTCCAGCGTCCTATGCCCTGATGATGTGATCAAGAGGCTTTTGGACATACTCCGCTCCTTAGATGCCTCGCCAAGTTCAAGCGGCTCGCGCTATGACATCGTTGCGTCCGCTCTAATTCGAGCCTATCGCGAACTAGGCCCGAACGGCCAGAAGGACGTTGAGCATGTCATGCGTGAGGCGATCGACTTTATTCCGAAGTCCCTCAATTGGTTATACGGTAATCCGCGCCTAGCTCTCGCCGCGGAGCTGTATCCGGCAGAAGGATCGGTGCAGATTCTGAACGAGATGGGTGAATCCCAGGATCGCCCGCTTGTGGTGTTCCTCCGTGTGTTCAGAAAAGACGCAGAGAACCTGAAACCATTCCTGGCAGACGCTTCCAAGGCTCTCCGTTCACTGCCGGCATACCTGCGTGCCCACATTTGCTGGACGTTGGCTGAGCGTGGAGTCGAACCAAGACTGGTTACCGACTTTACTGCACGCTGGGCAGATGAGAGGTCTGGTCCCAACAAGAGCGTCGCGTCCTTGGCATATCACCAGGCCCTGAAAAAGATCAGACGGGAACAGCCCGGCAACGATGAGCTTTGCACTCTTGCTCTGACACACCTAGGCGAACAGGCCTCGGTCTACGGTCCTCACTACGAAGAACGGAGACGCGCCGCATGGGTGGGAATGTGCATTCTCGAAGACTGGTCCCCCGTGTTGGACCACGTGAAGACGACTTCCGACACGGCCTCCGTAAGCGTGGGCCTGACCGACCACCTCAATGGCCCTGACAGAATACTCTTGCAGCAGATAGCGGCCACATGGGAGAAACTACGAACCACCTTCGGTGACCAGTTGTTCGCCCTACTGTCGGGACCATTGGAAGGAGGTAGCCTGGACTCAGTCTGGAACTCGCTCGCGCTGGTCGCTGCGGAAAACCCTCTTCTGGAGCGCGAGCTCGAAAACGAGCTTGTTGCGAATCCTCAGTTACGGACCCTAGGCGGCATCTTCCTGTGGACCGTCAGCAGGAGGGTCAGCGAGTCTGCAGAGATCTCGGAGATTCTGATATCCCTCATGCGCGATAGCCGCTACTCCTACAACGAGCCGGTCGGATACTTGTTGGACCAGCCAGAACGGATCGGACTACAGCCCGAACAACTGCAGGAGGCGCTAGAACAGGCTGCACGGGGAAGCTACGAGGGACCTGCGATCGAATCGCTGGCCGCACTATTTCCAGATCATCATTTGGTGCAGAACGCTTGGCGGACCCATTCTGAATTGATGGCATCCAGCGGACACCACTCAACCCATCGCATCAACCCTCGAACTTACTTTGCCTTGGCCTACTCAGTTGCCTCGAGCGACGAGATCGTTGCCCAGATTCAGCGGCACCACGACCGTCTCTGCAAGATAGGTAATCCTTACTTCGACCGGGTATTCGCACGGCAAGTCTCTCACCGATTGCGCCGTGATCACATTGCGGCCGGTAGAGTCCGAGATGCCATAGTAAATCCTGACACACCTGATTCCTTGGCAGCCGTGTTTGTGTCGCTTCTACGCAATGCCGTTGGCCTCGATGATGAGCTATTGACAGAGATCTATCGGCGTATATCCCAGCAAATGGGTCGCAGATTGGCCACGGTGGTGCGCGATCCTCATGCGGGCGCCAACTTGCCGGTGCGCGCTGTCCTGGTGGGTGCTGCTGAGGGCGCTCGCGACGAGCGATCCGTCTGAGTGAATTTGCAAGACTCGCTCGATGGCACAGTTCCATAGCTGTCAAGCGCGGAGACCGGTAGGGGTTGCGGGGAAAGGCCAGAGGATTGAGTCGAAGAGTGTCCACTGCGGAAATCTGTAGCCGGCGCAAACCGGGATTCGCGGCTTTGAGGTGGGGTAGATCGAAATCGATCAGGTTATGGACGAGAATGAAATCAGCACCATCGGCAAAGCCGTCCAGCTTGGTCAGTGCTTTGGCCAAGCTGGCATCCTTAGGACCGATTAAGGTTTGGCCTGCATCGGAACTAGGGAACTCCACCCGGCCTGACTGGCTTAGACTCCCATTTCCATCTCCAGGGCGAGCGCCCCTCAGGGACTCTACGGGCGCGGACTGGAATCCCCGTAGGCACACTCGTTCATCCGGGCTGGGCCAGCTTAGATTCGGACGGGGAAGCGGGGTTCGGTGCCTAGCTTGCGCGCCACACCTGTTCCCAGCGGCCCCACCCTCTCCGGCAGGCTGTTGTGGGGCAAGCTACTGTCTAACAATCTGACCTGGATTGAATGAACCCAAACCGACCGCCCACGAGTACTTAAGCTTTCTGTGTCTATTGAGTCCGCCGAATGAAGGTTCTTGATTTTGTCCAGTTGGGTGGACCGAAGTGGACGGTAGACAGCAACTGTCTTGAGAGTCAAGAAGGTCGGCCAGCCTCTTGGTAGCTCATGCAGAGCCAGGGAGTGCGATGCTTGAGCATGGAGTTGAGGATTACGAGAAGCTTGCGCATACAGGCTGTGAGGGCAAGCTTCTTCGGCTTCCCGGAGGCTAGCAGCCGTTGATAGAAGTCCCGGATGACTGGGTTGCGGCGGCTAGCCACCAACGTTCCCATGTATAGGGCAGCGCGAATCCTGGCGCGCCCACCCCAGACTGTGCGTTTGCCCCTCAATATCCCACTATCCCGGTTGAAGGGAGCTACTCCCACAAGAGCGGCGACCTGCCGGCGGTCCAACGTTCCCAGTTCAGGCAGGTACGCCAGGAGGGCAAGGGAAACCTGTCTTCCAACCCCAGGTACAGTCCTCAGAAGGTCGTCCTTCTCACGCCACACGGGACTCTGACGTATGGTCTGCCTCAGGCTCTTGTCCAGGTCATCCAATTCTCGCTCCAACCAGTCAATGTGGGCCTCTATGCGAGGACGCACGGCGCTGACGGCCGTTCCCAGCCGGTTCTTCTCCGAGACCAGTATGGTCATCACCTGGTGCCTGCGGGCAACTAGGGAGTTGAGCATCTGGGTGTCCGTGTCTCGCAGCGGGCGCACAGGTGGTCGGACTGCTTCGGCGAAATGGGCCAGTACCTCTGCGTCCAGAGTATCGGTCTTTGCCAGCTTCCCGGTGGCCCTGGCAAAGTCACGCACTTGTCGGGGATTGACCACTGCCACTGGTAGGGATGCCGCAGCCAGGGCAGCTACCAGAGAAAGTTCGATGCCACCAGAAGACTCCAGCAACACCATTACCGGTGCGATGGACTTCAGCTTCGAAACCAGCTGATGGACTCCCGACTCGTCATAGGAGACCTCCCATATGTCCCCAGCAGGGCGAACTGCAACATCCACTCGGGCCTTGGACACATCGATGCCTACGTAGGTCGCTTCCTGTTCCATGTACACCTCCTGTGAATCGTTGGCCCGTTCTTGCATGATTCGGGCTCGGTAGCCCAGGCAACCGTTCGGGCTCCATTCGTGAGGAGTGCGGCGACCCACGCTGTCTAACGGTCTCTATCGACCAAGAACCAATCGGTCTGCCGCACTCTGTTCCACCAGAGTGCAGTGATTGTTGCAAACCAAGATACAAGAACCATCTTCGAGCTGTGGCTGGGCACTGGTGGACCTGCTGGTGCGTGACATGGCGCTCACTCATGACGAGGTTGTCGGTCTCAGGGATGGCCTGCTGACATCGGGCGAACCGCCGACCAGCAAAACCAGGCTGAGCGACTGGCTAGCAGAGAACGGGGATTGTTGGATAGCCCTTGATATAGAGTGGTGGATCGCTTGGCCGGTGGCTTCCGGGGGATTCCTGTTGTTCACCTGCCAGTATGGCCGGTGGCTGGAGAGGAGAAAGCAGGAGATCGAAAAAGGCGACGCCCTGGCCAAGTCCAGGGAAATCACCCGACAGGTCCGGAAAGAGTGCAAGCGGAAGAGCTACCGCCGTCAGGAGAGGCCAAGGTGAGATGTGTTAAGGCCCTGTGGAGCAAGGTCAACAGTCTAAACCGTTCCGTTCGCTTTTAGGGCATGGTGTGCCTACGGCTAGATAGCCCGGACCCCAAAAGCAAAGGGAATTATATACTATGCTACTATTCCAAGCAGTATACGGCACATTGGGCACGAGATCATAACGACAACTCTCCCGTCTCTTAGCTTGAATTCCGTCTCTGCCGGAACCTCGCATATTTCTCTACAGGAAGGGCACTCTTATGGCGAGCATCATCCCTGTCTATCTAAAAGTCAAGCGAAGGGCAGAAAAGTATTTAATTCCCTTTGTATTCTCTGTCTCGCTCTTCGCACCATTAGCTGGTTTGACAGGATGCTCAAGCGATGAAAGCTATGGTCAGATTCCGTTCCCCTCGGCCACCGCCGAGGCGATAGAGAATCCCTTAGCGTGGGAGTTTGACTCCGTTAGCACTGGATTCGCCTCCACTTGCGGTGTAATGAGGGACGGCTCCCTGGTTTGTTGGGGATCTGGTGGATCTGGGCATAACATACCGCCAGAAGGCGAGTTCAGCTCAGTCGACCTAGGGTGGAGGCACGCCTGCGGGGTGCGAAAGAATGGCTCCGTCGTCTGCTGGGGGAGTAATACTGATCTCGATGGCGGTTACTTGGGCCAAGCTACGCCACCAAAGGGGGAGTTCTCCTCTGTCAGTGCTGGGAAGGAACACACATGCGGTGTGAGGGATGATGGCTCCGTGGCCTGCTGGGGCTGGAATGAATACGGCCAAGCTACTCCGCGGAGCGGAGAATTCACCTCCGTAAGCGCCGGTTACACACACACCTGCGGGCTACAACGAGATGGGTCTACGGTATGCTGGGGCCTAAACGACGATGGCCAAGCCTCGCCACCGCAGGGAGATTTGGTATCGGTCAGCGCCGGCGCCGACTACACCTGTGCCATGACGACTGGCGGTTCAATCATCTGTTGGGGGGCGCCTCCAAGCAACCTTACAAAATCACTAGAGGGCATGTTCGTTTCTGTCGATGCTGGAGAAAGGCATGTTTGTGGGGTGAAGCAGGACCGCACCGTCGAATGCTGGGGACTAGATCTTAACGGCGAAACCGAGTCACCAAATGGGAAGTTCACCTCCGTCAGTGCCGGGGGTGGCCATACGTGTGGAGTGAGACAGGATGGGTCCATTGATTGCTGGGGCGACGATTTCGGAGGCCAAGCCACACCGCCGACCGGAGGATTCACCTCGGTCAGCGCAGACTCTAACCACACCTGCGGAGTCGAGAGGGATGGCTCTGTGAGTTGCTGGGGCATTGCTAAACAGGCGACCGAGGCACCGGAAGGGAAGTTCACCTCCGTAAGCGCCGGGTCAGGCTACAACTGCGGGACGAAGCAGAATGGTACGGTCGCCTGCTGGGGCGAGAATCGCCACGGCCAAGCCACGCCTCCGGAAGGACAGTTCACCTCCGTCAGCACAGGGCCAACCCACGCTTGTGGAATCAGGCAAGATGGTTCCGTCACCTGCTGGGGTGACCAAGACCAAACTAAGGCCCACCCCCCATTCGGGGAGTTCGTTTCCGTCAGCGCGGGATATTTCTCCACGTGCGGAGTCACAACACAAGGTTTTCTCACCTGCTGGGTCCCTATGGACTCTCTGTCTGTTATACCCAACAATAGAGATTTCATTGCTGTCAGCACCGCTGGATGGCACGTTTGCGGGCTAAAGCGGAACGGGAGCGTGCATTGCTGGGGCTGGGACACGGTATCGGAGCCTCTCGATGGGATGTTCACCTCCATTAGTTCGGGGTGGGACAACATCTGTGGGGTGAAGCGCGACCGTTCCATCGCCTGCAGCGGCGACAACGAATATGGACAGGCCAACCCTCCGGCGGGTAAGTTCACTTCCGTAAGTGTCTCAAGCTGGCATACCTGTGCCGTGAGTACCGATGGGGCTCAGGTGTGCTGGGGGGCCCGGGCCCGCAATCTGACAGCGGAGTCCTTGGGCAGATAGGTCCCTGCATCTGTGATTTGTGGCGCCAGCTACCTCGATTCGGCCGCCTCTTTCGGGGCAGGAAAGCCCTATGCTACGCCCAAGGGCGAAGGTTCGTTGGCTGGTCAGGTCTTCGAGTTTGCTCACTTCACATCTCCAATCAACCAACCTCCGGACTACTAGTCAACATCTCAACGGTCCTTGAGAGGCGTTGTCTGATGGCCTTGCTCACCCGGCCAGCTTGGACCGTATACCTTCCTCGAATTCGGTTAACGTAACTGGAGAGCCACCGGTCAGGCCCTCGGTAGCCCTCTCAAGTGTGGTGACATGGACACTATCTCTCACGAGCTTGAAACTCCCCCTGGCGTGGTCTTCTTCGAAGTCTACGGTGAACCACGCTATGTCCCCACTCGACAGGTCTCCGACCTCCTCCATGCGCCCCAGGGACTCGAAGAAGAGCTTATCTACCACTACAACCATCTTCTTGCCCCATCGACGGAGCGTAGGCACCTTGATCTGCAACTGGGGCATTAGACGCTTCGGGCCACTACTCCGGTAGTCGGGCCGCCGTATCTGTCCCGGGAAGGGCGGCTGCTCTCCTTCGTAGTTCATGATGCTTCTGAACTCTTCACCCATGCTCCTACCTGAGAAGTAAACTGCTTGAATCTCCAGGGCGCACCAATTGAGCGCTGCCGCGCCGGCCTCCTGATTCGCCAACACCATGTCTATCCGTCCCACGTGCGTGTTCCCGTCTTCGGCCTTCAGGAAGCCAATCTCGGTGGCTATGGCAGGTTTGGAAGTACCTAAGACGACCTCGCCCACCCACTGAAAGATCGTCATTTCCTCTTCAAATCGCCGGGGACAGAGAACCCTCAATCCGGCCTCCGCGCCCGATACAGGAATAGCCGCACCATCATCATCTTCGTATAACCTGAATGAACAGACACCGCCCTTCTTCGTGCATGCTCCCCCACCCATACGAAAGGGGCATGGGTGGGAACCGGTCCCAGCGGCATCCTGGGGGTGAACCGCAAGACGGTGGCCCTGGCCCTGCGACGTAACAAGCTGACGGGCAGGATGAATCACGCAGTACAGACCCTCCTGGCCAACCTCGATGAGCCAGAGAAGCAGAGGGTCATGCCCTTGGACCGGATCGAGTCTCAGATCAACCTGCTGTTGGAGTCAGTTGAGGAGCTCGACGGCCTGGTCGAAGGTCTGGGCCTGCGGGTGAAGGCGCTGGAGGACGGACAGGCGCGGGCGCGGGCAACGTTGGAGGCGCAGGTTGATGTCGACCACGATACTGAGGCTCGCGAGGACAGGGACGTGGAAGGCGAAGGCCATGCCAAAGGTCCCGCAGAGGAGCCGGAAGCAACGCAGGTCGGAAGGCAGGGCGGCTGGCGGCGACGCTAGGTACGGCAGCCGTGCAGGCGGCTGTGGCGGGAAAGCCCCCTACAGGCGTTGCGAGTCAAGACCTGTGCAGTGGGGTCATGGCGAGCTACGGAGATTCGAGCTAATGAGACAGGTCACAGAGAGGAGTCACCGAATGAAACAGAGTAGACCAGTCATCCAAGGCAGCAGGGAGGTGGCCGACATGCACAACCTGAGGCTCATGGCGCTGCTGCAAGAGCTGGAGCGGGACTACGGTCGGAAGAAGGCGGCCGAGCTCCTCGGGGTGGACCGCAGGACGCTGGACGCCGGCCTGGACGAGGGGGTGCTGTCGAGGCGCATGCGGGCGGCGTTGGACAGGGCGCTTCAGTACGGCGTGGGGTCCGCAGCAGCCGAGCAACGGGACCGAAACGACGAGATGGAGGACCGCCTGCGAGAGCTGGAGGGCACGGTGGAGGAACAGGGCAAGGAGATGCGGGTCAAGCACAGGGCGCTGGAGGACGCAATCCGGGCCGGGCGGGAGGAACATGCCCAGGAACATCGCAAGCTGGAGAAGATGCTGGCAGGTCTTGAGACGGGACGGGGTGGGCAGGACGGGGCGGAGGCGAACGGCGCCGGCACGCAGTCCAGGAAGGGGTCAATGCTCAGGCGGGAGTTCCCGGACCTGGTGACGCTGGAGCCCGCCGCGGACGACGCGGAGGTGTTCGGAGAGGTCTGGCCCCTGATCGTCGAGTGGCGGGAGCTGAAGGCCGCTCATCCCGACGAGGGAAGGAGCCTGTCCTGGCTGCGCACCGAGGAGCGTTTCCTGGCGTTGGAGTTGACACTCCTGGAGGAGCACGGACTGACGCTTCCCCCGGCGACGTTTCCGCTGCGGGGCTTCGACCGCAACGGGCAGGTCAATTGGCGGAGGACAGCGCTCTCCGACACGCGGAGGGCGCTGAAGAAGCGTGAGCTTCTGAACACGCTGAGCTTCCGACGTCTGTGGAAATAGCCGGACCGGGCGGCCTGCGAAGTTCTGGCCGCTGCGTTCGTGACATGCCGGGACAATGAGATCGCACTTGTGGACGGTTTACACAGCGAGGAGGAATCAGTTGAAGCAGAAAAGGCGAGACATCAAGATCAGCGGCGCCGTCAGAGACCTGCACCACCTGCGGCTCATGTCGCTGCTCCTGGAGCTGGTGCGGCTGCGGGGTATTGGCGGTACGGCGCGGGTGCTGGAGATCGACCCCAGGACTGTTACCTCCAGCGTGAAGTCGGGCCAGCTGACACGCCGGGTGCGCGACAGCTTGCAACGGGCGCTTCAGCATGGGATCGGCTCCGCAGCCGACAGGCAGCGGGAGCGCAGCGACAAATTGGAGGCCCGGCTCGACAAGATGGAGGGCCAACTCAAGGTGCTGAAGGAGACTCTCCCATCCGACGTCAAGAGGTTGAGGATGTCGCTGGACGGTGTGCGGAAGTACTATGGCGTGCAGCGACGATTGATTGAACAGAGGCTCCTGGCGTTGGAAGCCGGCTGTGATGATACGGAGGGTGGAGCTTCCGCAGGTGATGAGAGTTGGTCTCGCGGGTGGAGAGGCGTAGCGGACACGTCGGCGTGCCGACGTGGTTCGTCAGGCCGTGGGCGAGAATGGACGCCCTAGAAGTCTGGCAGATCAAGGTCGCCCAGCGGGCCGGGGTTAGCTTCGGCCACCTCTCCCAGATCATGAACGGTAGACGCAATCCGCCGCCGGGGATGCTGAAGAAGTTGCACGGGATGCGCTTCCAGGGGACGGCGACGGAGCGGGTGCTGCCCGACGAGGTCAAGGTGCTGGGCTGGCGCAAGAGCGAGCGGAGCGGGATGGTGGTGCACGGCGCGGGCGGGCGCCGGGGAGCGGGGACGGAGGAGGCACCGTGCATACCGGCGCCTGCGTGGCCTAGGGCGCGAAGGCGGAGTACGCCTACCGCGCCGGGTACGACGGCGCGGGCCGGTTGTCGATGACGCCCGTCCTGATGCCCGGCTACTCCGCCATGCTGAAGCAGCCGGAGATGGCCGCCGCCTAGAGACCTACGGGGGAAGGACACCGAATCGCGGTGTCCTTCCCCCGGCACGCCAATGTATGCCGCCTTTTTGCGTTTCAGCCCCCGCGGTCGCGGCCGCCTCGCCGATGCCCCGCCTTTCGCTTCGGGCTCTTGCATCGCGGCGGGGCGGCCGGTCTGAGGACCCTCGCGGAGCTGCGCTCGCCCCCGGCGGAGCCATGCGTCCCATTCCCCGTTTCGCGCCGGATGCTCCAGTCGGTGAACAGATGGCCCAGGCCCAGGTCGGCGGCCAGGTCCAGCAGCGCCATCTGGTGCCGGAAATGGGGCCGCACCCCTTCCTTCCACCACCGCTTCATGGTGTGGGGATAGGTCCCCAGGCGACGGGCGATCTCCGCCCGGCAGGTCCGATTCCTCCTTGAAGCGCACCAGACGCTGCGGGAAGTCGTCGGGGAAGACGTAGGTTCTTCTGCTGTGGTGTGTCCGCTGTCTCGGCATGGACGCCGGTCCTTCCGCAGGAGCTCACCGGGACCCTCTCCGGCTGGAGCGTCCTGGCCGTCCGGTATCCGGTTCGCAGGGCGGCAGCCGAAGCTCATCGAGGTCGGTGTAATCAACGGACCGTAGCGAGGTTGGAACACACCCTATCAACTGGTTACCATCGAGATACAGCCCTATCAACTGTGGAAGATCGCCCAACTCCGGCGGTATGGGCCCGGTCAGCCGGTTACCGTAGAGCCCCAGGTCCTCCAAGTGCGAAAGATCGCCCAACTCCGGCGGTATGGGCCCGGTCAGCCGGTTATCACCGAGGCCCAGCCTTATCAACTGTGGAAGATCGCCCAACTCCGGCGGTATCGGTCCGGTCAGCCGGTTACCGTAAAGATACAGATCCTCCAAGTGCGAAAGATCGCCCAACTCCGGCGGTATTGGCCCGGTCAGTTGGTTGGCGCCGATCTCCAGCTGTCTCAGGTGTGAAAGATCGCCCAACTCCGGCGGTATCGGCCCGGTCAGCTGGTTGCCGCTGAGCCTCAGCCTTGCCAAGTGCGAAAGATTGCCCAACTCCGGCGGTATCGGCCCGGCCAGCTGATTGCTGCCGAGCTCCAGCTGTGTCAGGTGTGAAAGATCGCCCAACTCCGCCGGTATCGGGCCGATCAACTGGTTACCACTGAGATACAACACCTCCAGGTCGGAAAAGCTGCCCAGCCAGGACGGTATCTGCCCAGACAACTGGTTGTCATTGAGTAACAGCCCCGTTAAATTGGAAAGATCGCTCAACCCTGGCGGAATCGACCCGGTCAGCTGGTTTCCCGAGAGCCACAACCACTCCAGGTCGGAAAGAGCAACTACCTCTGGCGGTATCGGCCCAACCAAATGGTTTTCCCTGAGGATAATACCGATGACTGAGCCGTCATAGTCGGTAACCACACCGTACCATTGGTCGACGGGAGCCTCACTCAGCCAGTTTGCATCGTTCTTCCAGCCCGGGCCGCCGGTAGCATGGTAGAACGCGACCAGTGCCTCCTTGATCTCGGATGAGGGAGGGGCCTTCGGGACAGCGACATAGCCGGGGGTCGGTCTTCCGTGAAAATTCAGGTACAAATAGTGGAACTCGTCTCGCTGAGTCGATGGAGTGTTCGTCAGAAATGCCCGGTAAATGTCCTCTTCGGTTATGATCGAGTCTTCATCCAGGCTTCTCCCGTACAACTCCCGCAGAGCGGACACAACCACCTCATTTCCCAAGGCCCGGTGCATTCCTGCCAGGAAGACCCGCCCGAGCATATATGGGCAGAAGCTTAGCTCATCCGGCCTGTTCTCGATCCACCCCTGTACATTGTCCCAGCCGTGGGGAGCGCAAATCTCTGTTATGAAACCAAGGTATGTGAAGTAGGAAGAGCCAACAGGGAGTGCTCCCCCGGTCAACTGTTCAGTGTAATCCGCTAGGAACTCCGCCGCACCCTCGTTCAGCCATAGGGGTAAGCCATTGAAATAGAAGTGTGCGACTTCGTGGTAGATCAGGGCCGCCTCACTACTCCTCATCACAAAGTGATCGCCAGCATTCATGCCAGTGGGTATTGGTCCCCAGTCGAATTCGAACTCCTGAAGCGCAATGACATCGGACGTTGGCCACGGCGTGCCCATGTAACCTTCCATCGACTCGATAGCAAAGGCCATTTCTTCGAGCGCGTCCTCCATTAGATCGCGTTTCGAACTACTGACCACGAACAGGTCCACCTCGCCCGCCAACGGCAGGGAAATCGTTTCCGAACGCACATGGCCATCCTGGAGCAGATCCTGGAAGATCTCCTCTGACTGGTAACCGGCGGTGCCGGCCAGCGTGACAATCAGTGCAGCCTCCTCTTCAGTCAGTCCATCCTGTAGCCACGTTTGACTCAACAGGTGGTTCCACCGAGCGGGGTCTCGGTGGCGAATCTCCTGCACGCGCGTCAGAACGTATCGCATGAGCCGCCCAGTCTGATCGGGGATTGTTGTCACCAAGGCGGCTGTTTCTGCGTTGCTATCGGCCAGGCTACGGAGGTCGGCCATCATCCGCAGGTCGTCTTCGGTCACCCCGTCGGAGAGCCACAACGAGCCCGCCACTCGCTCAGACATCGAAGTGTCTATCGCAGCGAAGGCCCGAATATCGTCCATTGCTCGCTGTTCGTCGTCGGTGATGCCATCCACAACCCACGACAGATTTTCTATCCCGAACGCCGAAACGGTTAAGGTAGCGACTGCAGAGCAGTTGTTCGTTGTGTCGGACTCGCCGGACACCGAGTCCACACAGGCACCGTAGTAGTAAGTGCCCGGTGTGGATGTCGCAGTGAGGCTGATCGACTCTTGGTTGCTCCCCGAGAGGCCCAACCCAGAAACCTGGTCCGTGCCCACCTCGCTATCACCAAGCATGATGGCCGAGTCGGTGGACTGGTAGTAACGCAGGGTTGTTTCTTTGGAAGAGCCGCTACCCTGGTTCCTCACTACGACGTTAAGTGTGAACGTCTGACCCGCCATCGGGCTACCCTCACTCACCGTGGGAATATCAACCACGAGGTCGGGGGAAGTGGCCGTAGGAGTTGCGGTAGGAACCGGAGTGGGGGTAGGCGACGCTGTGGGCGTTCGCGTAGCCGTTGGCACGGGCGTTGGAGTGGCAGTCGCCGTAGCAGGCGTCAGCGTTGGTTCTGGCGTCGGCGTAGCCGTGGGCACGGGCGTTGGAGTGGCAGTCGCCGTAGCAGGCGTCAGCGTTGGTTCTGGCGTCGGCACGGGCGTGGGCCCCGGCGTTTGAGTGGCAGCCAGAGTAACCGGTAGTTCCGGCGTGGGAGCGGGACTGTCGCTGCAGGCGCTCAGGACGACCAAGACGGTCAGAACTGTCAGGACTGCGAGCCAGCGTATCCTATCTTCGTATCCGCTCATTTCGGTTGTTTACCCCTCTTTCGTGTTGGCCTTGCCGGAGGCGGAACCGGCTACGGCGTGTTTGAGCATCTCTCAGGTTTTTCTACCCCCTCTAGCGTTCAATTGTCGCTGACGGCCTGGTGTCTACAAACGTGGCAGGATTCTCGCTGTCAATGTCCGTGCATCCGTTTCTGTTGCAGGCTACGACCCAGTAGTGGTTGTAGTCATCATCAGGGCTGGTGTGGGTGTAGGTGGTCCCTACGACGTCGGTGGCTAGCTCCTCACAGCCAAACAGGTTGCCTCTAATGGACTTGCAAATGGGGCCAATGAATTTGGTGTAGTAGATCTTGTAGTAATCAGCATCGGGTGCCCCGCTCCAACTGACGACTATGGCTGTCCCGTCGCGGCGGTACTTGACATTGGCGGGCGGCGCTGACGGGCTGGTGTCGACAAACGTGGCGGGGTCTTCACCTTCAGTGTCTGTGCATCCGTTACCGTTGCAGGCTGCGACCCAGTAGTAGTTGTCGCCATCAACAGGGCTGGTGTGGGTGTAGGTAGTGTCTACAACGTTCGTGGCCAGCTCATCACAGCCAATCGCTATGCCGAGGTGGAGTCCGCATGAGGAGCGAAAGGTATCATGGTAAAAGATGCGGTAATAGTCAGCGTCGGGTACCGTGTTCCAATCGACGACTATGACGGTTCCGTCGCGGCGGTACTCGACATTGCCCGGCGGGGCTGACGGCCTGGTGTCGACAAACGTGGCAGGGTTGTCGCTGTCTATGTCCGTGCACCCGCCATTGTTGCAGGCCACGACCCAGTAGTATTTGCCATCATCATCAGGACTGGTGTGGGTGTAGGTGGTCGCCACAAGTTCGGTGGCCAGCCTCTCGCAGGAACGGTGGTCGATCAAGGTACTCAAGGCGCTGAAGTTGCCCAAGGTGTCCAAGGTGCTCAAGGGGAGACCGCATGAAGAGCGATCGTCGTAGTAGACGTTGTAGTAGTCCGCGTCCGGTACTTCATTCCAACTGACGACTATGGCGGAGCCGTCTCGGCGGTATTCGATATTGTCGGGCAATGCTGAGGGCCCGGCGTAGGCAGGCGCGACGGGGTTTTTGCTGTCAACGTCCGAGCATCCGATTCTGCTGCAGGCCAGGACCCAATAGTAGTTGTCGTACTCATCAGGGCCAGTGTGGGTGTAAGTAGTCTCTAGCACTTTGCTGGCCAGCCTTTCGCAGTCAAACACTCTGCTGACATGCAACTCGCATGAGGGACTAGGGTAATCACTGTAGTAGATGCGGTAATAGTCCGCGCCGGGCGCCGCATTCCAACTGACGACTATGCCGGTCCCGTCGCGGTGCGACTCGACGCCGTCAGGAGATAGAGGCAGTACAGATGGTGGCGGTGTATGCGGGGTAGCAGACTTTACTCCCTTGGGGAGTACCCTATAGTCAAAGTAAATGGACTTGTGGAAGTATAGAGCGTAGGTATTATCGAATGCCAGAGAGTAATTGCCGGAAGCCCCGGCTGTGATAGAGTCACCGGATGTGTGCGCCCTAATTGACCTCACCACATCCCCCGACGGATCGGTGACAAGAAAACCGACGTCCAGAGTAGTCGAAGAGTTTAGAGGATTCGCAAAACCGGCATTGGTGACCTCGAATTGATACTCCAGGGTCTCTTCCTTGTTCATGCTGATGTCGATTGGGTGGTAACCGCCGGTCTCAACCGTTAAATCCGATCTGGTCCAAGGGACGTGGAGGACAGGCGCGTCCGTTAGTGCGGCGTCGGGTCCCGGAGTTTGCCCGGGCGAATCCTCCCCTGGGCGCACCGTGCCGTCGGTGCAAGAGGTCATGGCAACGACGGCAATGAGCAGTGCCCCCGCGAGGACACTGAGAGACCCTGGCCGCTTCACCCCCCCCAAGGGTGAACGCGTGAGTAGGTGTGCCAGAAGGGCTCCAACAGGATTGTGCAAGCGCAGCTTCACCATGGACTTGGTGATTGCCCATGGGCCCATCAAACCCATTGCGCTCCTTTGGCGCTTCTGCCTTTCCAGTTTGAGTCTAAACGTGGTTGGCCTCCGGCCTTCCTTTCCCTGTCGGCATGGTCTGCTCCCATTCCGGGAAGCGAAGCCCGCCCACGCCTTGGCGGTTGCACCGTCTCCGCTGAGGTCACGGCGCCCGGGCGGCGAGGCTTGACCGTTTAAGTCAGACCCCCAGCATACGGCGGAGCCGTCGGTCCTCACTCCGCAGGTGTGGTACTGCCCAGCGCTAACGGCTACGAATTTGCCACCGGGTGGCGTGGCTTGTTCCAAATGATCGCTGCCCCAGCATTGGACCGTACTGTCGGCCCTCATACCGCAAGTATGGCCTCCACCAACGCTGACGGAGGTGAACTCACCATCAGGGGGCTCCGGCTCACCTATGGTGCCTCCCCAACAGGCGACGGTTCCGTCGGTCCTCACTC
This sequence comes from Dehalococcoidia bacterium, assembly GCA_965197965.1. GTDB lineage: Bacteria > Chloroflexota > Dehalococcoidia > Lucifugimonadales > QGNO01 > DAOUJH01. The sequence goes on along the minus strand of OZ240235.1, from coordinate 2,234,604 downwards.
CGCAGCTGAGATTCCATGCGCTAACGGAGGCAAACTGGCCCACGGGCGGTGTGGTCCGGTTGCTGAAACCTTCGTCTCCCCAGCAGGCCACGGTCCCATCAGTTGTCACGCCGCAGGCATGGTCGCGCCCAGCGCTCACGGAAACGAACTCACCGGCGGGCGGCGTGGACTGTCCTTCGTCGTCAACGCCCCAGCAGACGACCGTACTGTCGACCCTCACAGCGCAGGTGTAATCATGACCAGCGCTGACGGAGGTGAACTCGCCATCGGGGGGCTCCGGGTCATCATCCCCGCCTCCCCAACACACGAGGGCGTTGTCGGTCCTCACACCGCAGGTGTGTGCCCAGCCGGCGTCGACGGAGACGAACACGCCGTCAGGCGGCGTGGCCTTGTCGAAAATGTTGCCACCCCAGCAGCCGACGGCGCCGTCTGTCCCTACCCCGCAGGTGTGATCATCCCCTGCACTGATGGAGGCGAATTCTGTTATCACCCTTCCGCCGGCCGTGCCACCGGGTGACACCCCCAGCGCCTTCATTTCCTCTGGCGTCAAGCTCATACTGAGCGTATCCTCATCGATGCAGCCGGCCTCGAGCATACGAACGATAAGGTCTGGGTCCATGCCTTTTATGGCTTCGTTGATGTCCGGCTGGTGCTGAAGAGCTACAGGAAATACTACGCTGATGATGTACTCATCCTGAGACTCGCCCTCTCCGGGTCCAGGAGCATCGTCCAACGCCTCCTTGACGGCTCTCTGGTAAACCAGCACAGCGGCGTGCCAGTCGGCGACTTCTTCCGGCGGATTCACTGCTTCCAGTTGCTCCGTGAACTCTTCCAGAACTGCCGAGAACTCCTCCAGGGTGAAGTCGGCTTCGGTTGGCCCGGACGTAGCTCCAGTACAGGTCGCCAGGTAGCCGTCGAGAGACGTTGGGGAAGTGTCTGGCACCCGGTCAGCCGGAGTCGACGTTGGGGTGCTCTTTGGGGACGTATCCTCGGTCGTCCCAACCTCCGAGGGCGTCGAGCTATCCCCACAGGCCACCAAGGCCATCAGGAAAACCGATAGCGCCACCAGGGTCAAAAGGCTGTGTATTCCGGACTTGCTCATGATCAATCCCCTTAGTTCTGAAGTTGCAATCGCCGGCAGTATTCAGCTCTCCTCGCAATCCCACACGCATTGTTGTACATTGGTCGTCTCATTCAAGGCGCAATCGCGTTGGCACAGCTGCACCGGACCCTCGGCTGCCTTGGGCACGGAGAAGTACCTATCGCCCCTCGTCGGTATCCTGTAGGTCTCCGAATCCTGCTGCATACAGACAACCTGAAGTTGTGTGATTGTGGGTTCAGAAGCCAGGGCATAACTTGCCGAAACCACGAGTGGGCTGTAGAACACGCTAGTAGTCAACGGAGCGAAACGCATCAGCTGGAACGTTGGCATATCATGAAAGACTGCAGGCTCGGCAACTTCCAGTGACGGGAAAGCGGGATAGTAACGCAATGTCATAGCCTGCACCGGTTGCCGAGAAGCAGTAGGGGCAGCTGACGTACCTTGACTCACTCCCACAATCAGCATCCTCTGATTGCTTCCGTCCTTCGGCTCCAGCCAGTCCCCGGGCTGATAGGAGGCGGGTTGCTCGCCATCGTCGCTGATCAGGAACGTCTGAACGTCGCCGCCGCCGATTTCGGGAGCCGAGATCGCCGCAGCGACTTCGACACCGGACCGGTCCTGTCCGGTTGCCTGCGGGGGAGCAAGCGGTAGGCGTATCTCCTCGGGGAACTCGCTGAGGTCGATGCTGTTGCCTTTGAAATCGACAAAGCCCTGTTTGATCTCCGGCAGATGGCCGTCTCTTGTTACGGTAAGGGTGTACTGGGCGGCCCCATCAGAGGTGAAGGTGAGATCAAACGACCACGTGGAAATGGCCAGATCCTCCTCGGCTTCCGTGTGGTCTTCGCACAAATCGGGATGTTGCTCACACCAGGACCGAAAGTCTATTGTCACCACCGCACGATTACGCCCAATTTTTTCGTAGCCAAAGCCGTAACTAAGTTGCCGTTCACCGAACGCTGTTTCTGCAATTCGTCCAAGTAGCGTACGTTCTAGCAAATTGTCGCGAGGAGATTCCGGATGAGCCGGATTTCTGGGTGTGGGAATACGGCCTTCCAAACTATTCCAATCCTCAGGCGCATAGTCAGTTTCGATAGCGGCGGCCTCCCACCATGACGGCGGGACAGGTAGCTGCAGATCAAGCGCCGGGTCCGAGTGAAATATGCCAGGCCAGGTAGCCGACTCACCCTCTTCGTCTGCGATAGTCACACGCATGTTGCCTGACGGCTCGAAGTCGAGTGTGAATACGTAGCTGTCCCCCTCCCCTATCTGGAAGATGAGCCTACCCTGGGAAGGTCCCGTATTCTCGTATGTATAGTCGCCATCAGTATAGAGAGGGAGACCTGTACTCGAATCGCGTGTGACGCGCCATGCGCTACCCGGCTTGAAATTCAACCCGCAGTCCAATTCGGCCCGCAGGCACCCAAAGTCTAGACCGGGGATGAAGTCATCCCGGCCCCATGCCAAAACGTCGAACTCTTCTTGGCTTCTCGGGGCTCGCGGAACGTCGACATGACTTTCGGTTTGTTGCCCCGAGCGGGGCATTTTGAAGCTCGTATCGAAGGGCGTCTCCGTGTTGACCCCAGCGTCGAAGCAGTCGTCGACGAATGATCCCGCGGTCAGGGACGAGAAGGCCAGGGCAATATCACAGGAGCCACGCGACGGGTCGTCGAACTCCAGAACGATCCTGCTTGTGTCCGGACCTGTGTATGTATAGGTGCAGTTGGCGTCCAGGGTTACGCCGTCAGCGCTGTATCGGCAACGTTTTTGGGTTACGAATCTCCAGTGGCGGTCAGGAGCGCCCACGGGCTCAGCGCCGAACCGGTCGGTGGGATAAATGGGCCCCGGATAGGTGGTTGGGATTCCCAGGAAAGGAGGCGACCACCCGCAATCACTTTCTGTGTTGACCGGGCGTATTCGGAACAAATACTTCTGAAGGTTCTGGAGACCTCCATATGTCGTTGCACCGATGCCTCGGCCGAGTAGTGTGCGCCGGCCAGTCCATGGCCCATCGTCGCCGCGTCGCATCTCCACCTGGTAGCCGAGTACTGAGGCCTTGCCCTCCCGTTGCACGGCCGGAGTCCATTTGGCGGTCACATATCCGTCACCATGATTGGTACGAAGATTTCGCACTGGCTGGCAGGCGGCAACCAGGTCCTCAATGTGAATTGTTACGTCAATCGCGTCACCTTCGCCGCTCTCGTCGTCTGCGCCGACGGTCACTGTGTAACGGTTCCTGGTTTCATAGTCGTAGACGACCCCGTCCCTGGTGCGAACCTGTCCGGTTGTAGATACGATGGTGAAGCTTGCGGCATCCGGCCCGCTCAAGGTGTAAGTGAGTGTGCCGTCGCCTTCCGCCGAAACGGGAGCGCCAACATTGATCCCTGCCGGTGTGTTTTCGGGGATCGAACGAGTAGCTGACTCACCTTCCGTGAATTCGAGCTCCTGGCTGGCCGTCGGCATACTCGTCGCTTCTGTCGAGCTGGTTCCCGGCGCCTTGACCGGGTTCCCAGCGTCTATTTCCGAGCACCCTCCCCTGCTGCAGGCCACAACCCAGTAGTAGTTGTCGCTGCTGCTGGGGTCGGTATGGACGTAGGTAGTCCCAATTACGTTCCTTGCCAACTCCTCGCAGAAGCCGGGGCTGCCGTCCCTGTTCAACCTGCACCTGGAGTCGAAGAAGTCGTCGTGGTAGATGTTGTAGTGGTCAGCGCCGGCCACAGGGTCCCAACTTATACGTATTGTTGAACCTTCCACGGCATACCGCGCGTTGGCCGGTGCGGTGGGGATGGCCTCAGCGGGCGCTGCCGGGTTCTTCGAGTCTATTTCCGAGCACCCCCCGCTGTTGCAGGCCACAACCCAGTAGTAGTTGTCGCCGCCGCTGGGGTCGGTATGGACGTAGGTAGTCCCAACCACGTTCCTTGCCAACTCCTCGCAGAAGCCGGCGCTGCCGTCGCTGTTCAATCTGCACCTGGAGTCGAAGGAGTCGTCGTGGTAGATGTTGTAGTGGTCAGCGCCGGCCACGGGGTCCCATGTGATGTGTATCGTTGAGTCCTCATGGGCGAAGCGAACGTCGGCAGGGGCGGATGGAATGGTCCCGGCGGGTGGAGTCGATGGTGTCGGCGTCTGAGTCGGTGTGGGTTCCGGTGTGGGCGTGGTCGACGGCTCTGGGGTCTGAGTGGGCGTAGGTTCCGGTGTGGGCGTGTCAGATTGCGCCGGCGTCTGAGTCGGCGCACGGGTGGCCCTTGGCGTAGGCGTAGAGTAGACGGCCCCCGGCTGAGTACTCGGCTCAGCGCCCGAGGGAGTAGGACCGATTAGCTGAGCCGGGTACTCTTTGTCGATGTGAGAGCATCCATCACTGTTGCAGCTAACTACCCAGTAATAGTTTTCGGATAGGCTCGGGTTGGTATGCACGTATGTCGTCCCGGTGACGTCCGTAACCAGCTCTTCGCAGAAGCTCAGGCGTCCGTCACTATCCAAATCACAGGAAGAGTCGAAATCAGCGTCGTAGTAGACCTTGTAATAGTCCGCCCCATCCACCGCTTCCCAACTGACGCGTATAGTCGGACCCTCCCAGGCATACTGGGGATTTGCCCCGCCTGGCCGAAGTACCCTCCCGGTTAGCCGGTTACCATCAAGGACCAGGGTGGGTATATTGCCCAGTTCATCCGGTATCTCCCCGCTCAGCTGGTTATCAGGGAGGGACAACCAAATCATGTTGGGTAGATTGCCTATTGCAGCCGGTATCTCCCCGCTCAACTGGTTCCTGCCGAGGTACAGTCGCTGCAGGTTGAGAAGACCGCCCAGTTCATCCGGTATCTCCCCGCTCAACTGGTTATTGGCGAGGTCCATCCGTTGCAGGTTAAGAAGACCGCCCAGTTCATCCGGTATCGCCCCGCTCAGCTGGTTATTGGAGAGGTCCATCCGTTGCAGGTTGAGAAGACTGCCCAGTTCATCCGGTATCTCCCCGCTCAGCTGGTTATTGGAGAGGTACAATTCTGCCAGGCTGAGAAGACTACCCAGTTCAGCCGGTAGCTCACCCTTCAAGCGGTTACCATTGAGCCACAACTGAGTAACGCACTCGCCGACTACGCGCCCGTTTCCAGTAATCCTATTTGCGCTGACACCGGCCCAATCGCCGAGGGGAGCGTCGGTCAGCCAGTTCGTATTGTCGTTCCAGTTCGGGCCGTCAGTGGCGTTGTATAACGCGACCAGCGCCGGTTCATAGCTGCTTCGTGGTCCGCACTTGGGCATGGATGCCGGACTCGTCGAAGTCCGGCCGGAATCGGCTGTCGCGGTAGAATCGGGTTGAGGCGCGGCGGACAATCCTTCGCCGGTCGCCTCGGAAGCATCGTCGCCCAGGCAGCCGGCCGCAACTAGCCGCTCGCGGGCGTCTTCAGGCATGGCATTCAATGCCTCCCCAACTTCCTCGAATAAGGACACAACCTCGCTGTCGAAGAAGATATCAATAGGGTTAAAGATTTCGTCCTGGGGTTCGGCATCAATCAGCGCCTTCATAGCTTCAATTGCATCCAGGTACTTGTTGTGCCAGTCGGCGACTTCAACCGGAGGGGTGGTCGATCTCATCCTCTCGGCCACTCCAGCATAGAAAGTCGAGACTTCCCCGTAGGTTTGATCTTCGTCGCCCGGAGGTTCTTCTAGGGACGCCTGGGAACACCACGATACGTAGTCGTCCCACGCTCCGTCTTCGTTGCGGGCAGTTTCCTGGCTGTCACTGCAGGCAGTCAGAGAGGTAAGAAGCAGAAGCCCTAGTAGTAGGCTGGCCCAGCGCGAGTTCAAATGACCCTCCACCGATGCTGTAGTACCGCGGGAGCGGCGCAGAACGCTCGGGCGGTGATCGCGACACGCCCTTGGCAGAGCACGGCGGCCAGCGCAGCGACGGCCCCTGCCGTCGTTCCACGCCTCCCCCCGTCGCGGCTGCACCGACCGGTCTGTCGAGCGTCATGTGAACGCCTCCCTACTGTACGGGCGGGATGAGCGGAGCCTACGACCCCCTCCGCTGTCCGCAGGTGGAGTTGCAGCCTGTTATTCCGCATTGTCCTGTGGTTCTTCTTACACATTTCCCCATGAAAACACTAGAGACCCTGCAGCGGTTTGGTAAGTGCCTAATCACACTTTCTCGGCAGCAATTTTGTTAGCTTTTGAAGAGTGTGATTCTGCAACTTTTCACTCTTGGAGGTGTAGCCGGCAGGCTGGAAGTGGCGTTCACCACAGCCCAACGAGCTATCGACCGGCTGGAGACTGAAGGCGTAGTGACCCAGGTGGGAGCGGCGCGGCGCGGCGCAATCGCGTGTATTGCGCTAGAGCATCCTAGATGTGCTGGAGGAACCTCTGCACCTGACAGGCTAGCTGGGTCTGTTCTAAACCTGCAAGGAGATCAGCGCCGATGGAGGGCTTGACGCCGTAGGGCGGACGGCAGACTGTTCTTCGATCCGCCAAGGGTCAGTCAAGGTGGTCACCATCCGAAACGCCATCTACACCATTCAGGTAAAGCTGGGCGTCGACTCGAAACAGGAGGTCGTGGTATGGGCTGCGCAGAGCGGGCTGTTGGATGACTAGCGACAGGGAATGCTTCGCAAGACTCGCAGTGGGTGCGCACTGCTGCGAAGCAACTCCGGCACCAGCTGGGGGACGATGCCGACCATCCCGTCTGTATCCTCACCGGGCTCCGCTTCCGCTACCAGATTAAGAAGGGGGATGAGCCGGGTGCTGATAGGGATTGACGAAGCGCTAACCACGAGGCCTGGCGAAGTGTCGTTGTAGTCAACTCACACTCAGTCCCACCTCCCATGTATACCTAAGCTTTTTGTGTTGATTGGATAACCGATATCCTGGCCCAGGAGGTCACGAGGGGGATGCGTGAGGCCGCATCGCGCGGCTTCTGGGTCTCCAGCTACGCTCCCTACGGCTACAACAGGGTCATGGTGCAGGACGGGGCCAAGAAGAGGCCCACACTGGAACCCGACCCGGACGCTTCCCGCGTCGTCAAGCGCATCTTCGACCTAGCCGAGGCGGGAAAGGGGATGACGAACATCACGAAGACCCTCAACACAGAGGGCATTGCCAGTCCCGGTGGGAAGCTCTGGGGCAAGACCAGTGTCCATGCCATCCTCACCAAAGAGGCTTATACGGGGACTCTGGTCTGGGGCACGAAAGCAAAGGACAAGGCCGAGCCGGTGCGGGTGGAGAAGGCGTTCCCCGCCATCGTCACCAAGACTCAGTTCCGCCGCGTCGGCAAGCTGATGCGCTCCCGCGCACCCAAGATGTCCCACCCCCGCAGGGTCGGAAGCACCTATCTTCTCAGTGGACTGGTCAAGTGCAAGTCGTGCAACAGGGCGCTCAGCGGCCAGGACGCCAAGAGCGGCCGGTTTGCCTACTATGTATGTCAACCCCGGGATCGATTTCATCTGATGGGTGGTCTGTTGCTACGTTCCAGATCCAGAACGAACCTCACCGTGAAGGCTCCTGTGAACCAATTGACACGCACTCAGGCTGAGGGGACTCAGGGTCAGGAGAATCAGGGTCTGAGGAATCATCGTCGATGGGTAAAGCCAGCGTGATGTCCACGTTGTTGTCCCTGTCGATGATGACCTCTTCCACGAGCATCTGGAGATAATCGTGACGCTCCTCTGGGGTCACCTCGTCCAGGCCCTGGCCGAACTCTCTCGCCCAGGTTAGGACCTCCTCCATCAGTCGCCGCTTTTCAGCTCCACTCGTCTCCTGGACCAGATAATCGTCCAGCTTCGCCCTGGCGCTCTCAAGCCGCTCGGTGATGAACCTGCGCTGGAGGTCGAGTTGGGCCTCGGTGATCTTCTCAGACACGAACAGCCTGATGGCGCGGTCCTCTTCCATCTGGATGCTCCGCAGGTCTCGCTCGGCCTGGGCGATCTCCTCCTCCATTCCGACGCCCTCCTGAGAATCGAGGTCGGCGATACCGGCGACGATCAGATCGGGGTTCTGAAGTACCCGCTTTACCTCGCGCCATATCGGCTCCTCCAACTGTTCAGCCCGGATGTAGGGCTTCTCCCGGCAGCGCAGGCGCATACTCTGCATCCCGTTGCACATGTAGTAGCGGCGGGGAGTGGACAGGTCGTAGGTGTAAGCCTTGCCCTTGCGAACGCTGGTGGTTGTCCAACTCGCCCTCGCATGGAAGTTTCGTCCGCACTCGCCGCATTTCAGAAGGTGCTGCAACAGGTAGACCACCTTCGTATTCCTCTTGGCTTTCGTGCCCCGCTGCTTCTTCAACTTCTGCGCCCGTTTCCAGGTCTCATCGTCGACCACCTGCGGGACCGGAATCTCAATCCAGGTGTCCTTGGGCTGGTCGTAGACCTTCATACCGTCCTCGGTGGAGACGTGGCGGTACCTTCCGTAGACCCAGATGCCCGTGTAGGTGGCATTCCCCAAAATGTGGTGCACGCGGGACTGAAGCCACAGCATCTTGCCGGACTGCGTGGGGACCCCCTCGTCGGTCAGCCGCACGGCAATCGAGTAGGACCCCATCCGCTCATCGACGTACATGCGGAAGATGCGGCGGACGACCTCCGCCTGCTCCTCAACCACCTCGAACCTGCCGTCGTCCCCGATGCGGTATCCGTAGGGGACGCCGCCGGTGGGCACCCGTCCCTGCTTGGCAGTCCCCCGCTTGCCCATAGTGGACCGCTCCCGGAAGTTGTCCAACTCTATCTTGCCGATGGCCGCCATGAGTCCGAAGGTCTTCATGTCGATGGCGTCCAAGACGGCTTCGAGCCGAATCTGATGGGCCTCGACGACCTCCATGAGGGCGGCGGCGGGGTACATGCCCCTGCTGAGGCGGTCGGACTTCCAGCACACGATGGTATCGAAGCGTCCGCGTCTGGCGTCGGCTAGCATCCGCTGGAACTCGGGTCGCTTCTTCGACCATCCCCGGCCCACCTCCTGGTAGCGGGCGGTGATGGTCAGTCCCTTGCTCTCGCAGTAGGCTTCCATGTCGCCCGTCTGCTCGGAGATGGAGGTCTTGTCCTCCCCGTCCTGGCTCTTGTCCGATACGCGGGCGTAGATGGCCGCCCGGTTCGCCTCCGTCTTTCTATCGGTGATTCTCGCCATTGCTGCCTCCTTTCCGACTCCCTGAAATCAAAAAGACCCGCCTCCTGTCGGGAGCGGGTCTGCGAGTAGTACAATGCTACTGCATCACCTGTCCTATCAGGTGGCGCCACGGCCCGGGGTGTTTGCTGCATCGCCGGGCCAACTTTCGCTCCCATGATACCGCGATTTGGGGGCCGGCGTCAAAGCGCGTCACCCGCCAGTAGGTCAGTCTCTACCACCCCGCTGGCTTGGTTATAGTTCCGATCCCGTCAGTCAGCGTGTCGGGAAGCTGGCTCCGTCTCAGGTGGCTCTTCCACAGGCGCTTGACGTAGGTCGCGGCGTCCGCCAGCTCCCTCGGACTGCTGTTCCTGGGGTCCGGGTTGACCAGAGTGACCCGAAGCCCCAGATCGTCCCGAACGTAGCGCATCGCTCCCGCAAAGTCAGCGTCATTGGACACGACGACCGCCTGCTCGTACTCCCCGTTGAACCCATCGACCAAGAGACGCGTGGCGAGGTTCACGTCCGATCCCTTCTCCTCCGAGTCCCTTACCAGGACGTAAGACGGCAGCCCAGTCACAGGCTCCGCCAGTGGACGCCGCTTGACGCCGGACCGGAACACGCCGTAGTACGCGTCGAAGCCCGGCAGCGTCACCAGGGCTCTCAGATACGCCTGCTGCCGCTGGCGTTGAGAGGGATTCCCAGGACGGGCGTCGAGCCGCGCGGTGAAGTAGCAGACCCGGTTGATGGCATCCTGGGGGAAGAGCGTCTCAGCCAACTGCCGCAGGTCCAGCCACCGGAACGGCGTGTCCTTCAGGGCGCGGTAGTAGAGATTGAATCCGTCGATGTAGAGGTTGGTGATCAATCGCTACTCCCATACAAAGACAGAGACCGCCCCGGAGGACGGTCTCGACCCTACCGCCGAAGAGATAGGGGTGGTGAAAAAAACATACCATGAGCGATAACGGCTGTCAACGCTCGATGCCGGTGATAGCGCGGGCAGCCCTCGGCTGCCCGGACCCCTGTCGGTCGTCTTCACACCCACCTCACACCCCACAGTGTCCCTCGCACTCGTTCCCGAACCCGTCTCGCAGCCCGTCCTCTCCCAGGTCCACCTCATCGCGGGCGACCGCCTCGGCCAGCGGCATCCGCAGGGAGTGCAGGTACGGCGTCTTGTCCAGTGACAGCCCCTCCCGCAATCTGGCGTCGATCTCCACCGCCTCGGCGAACATCTCCGGCCACCTGCGCTTGGTCTCCACCCACCGCTGCCGGGACTGGAAGGGGCAGGCGACGCAGGCCGAGCGTTCCAGGGGCCTGTCGTAACGCTTCTTCCACCATCTCAGGCAGTCGCTGCGGGACATCCCCGCCTCGATGAGAGGGTAGCGGTTCGTCATCCACCGGTCGCGGGAGGTCCTCATGCGTATGGCCTCGTCGGTGGAGATGCCGAGCCACAGCTCGACGGTGGTTCCGGCGGGGACGCGCTGCCGGGGTCTCAGGCCCAGCAATTCCCTTATCCTGCGTCTGATGGGCCTGATCTTGTAGTTGTCGGTGCACTGCCGCCTGCCGATGCCGTCGCCCTCCCCGTCACCTCCCTTCAGGTAGACGGGTATGTCCACGTAGTTTCGGGAGTCCGAGTGGTTGGTGAGGGCCTTCACATCCTCGCGGAGGCTGCGTCCGTTGTCCACGACGTACAGGGGGAAGCTCAGCCGGTCTTTCAGCCACGTCAGGTGCTCGTAGATGTTGGGCGGCTCCCAGCGGGTGTCGGCGAATATGGCGCAGTCGGGGATGCGGTCGAATGCCCCCTCGTTTGCCATGAGCGCCATGACGGAGGACTGGACGCCTCCGCCCAGGCTGATGACGGTAAGAGACGGTTCGGGCTTCATCATGCCCCCGCCTCGGTGGTGTCATCAGCTTGCGGGTCGCTCGGGGGAGTGTCCTCTCCGTGCGCGGCCTGCCTGTCCCTGGCGGCGTGCTTGATCATCAGGGTGATGATGCGGCGCAAGCGGTCCCGGGCGTCGGGTCCTGGTCTGGAAGAGACCCTGATGACGCCTATCTCAAAGGCGTCGCCACGGGGCTTCCGCCGCCTGTTCTGTTCATTCTTTCCGGTGGTATCTTTCATGTTGCGTAGTCGCAGCGGCGGCAGGCGGGCCGCTGGCCTCTCATTGCGGGTGTGCGGCTGGGCCGCCGGCGCTGACGGAACGGGCGAGCGCCGGCGGCATCCAGCCGTCTCAGGCCCCGCCGTGCCGCCGTTGCGTCTGCGCCCGGCTGGGCCGCTTGCCTAGCTGTGCTCCTTGAAGAAGCTCATCTGGAAGCTCTCGGTCACGAGGATCGCCATGCCTCCGGGCATCCGAGCTGCGAAGCGGAAGAGGGCGTGCATGGCCCAGCCGCGGGGCTCGACGCCGTTGCGCCAGCGGTGGACCAGCTTGGGGTCCACGCCGATGGCCCTGGCGAAGGCTGCCCACGTGAGGCCGCTGACCTCGTGCAGCCGTTCAAGGCGCTTGGGGAAGTCCTCCGCCAGCACGGCGGCCTGGAGCGCCAGGTCCTGTTCCTCGTCGAAGGTCTGTTCCGTGATCCCGTCGAAACGGGACGAATCGTTATGGTTCGTCATCTCTATCCTCCATAGTGAAAAGTTGGTCGAAGTCGTCGAAACCCAGGGCCCTGAGCATCCGGCGGCGAATGCGACCGGAGGGCGTGCGCCCCGCGTTGACCAGCATCGAGATGTAGCCGGGGCTGACCCCGACCTCCCTGGCGAGCCAGTTCTGGGAGCGGTTCAGCAGCGTGAGCCGCTCCCATAGGGCCGCCGTGTTGAGCCGGACAACGGTCCGTCCACCACGCCTCCGGGGGCCTTTCTTATTGTTGTGGTCGTCTTGCGAACGCATGGCTCTCAGCCTTCCTTTGGGGAAGGGAGCGCGAGCCGTCGCGCCGCTTCCCCGATGTCAGTTGTTGGTCATTGCGGCGGCATGGCCTGGGGGGACTGCCAGTCGTCCGGGGCGCGCCATGCGCGTCCCAGCGGCCCCAGCTGCTCGATGGCGGCCTTGTGGGAGACCCACAGGGGCACCGTCACGCCCTTGGCCTGCATCTCGTCCCGCGCCAGGCGCAGGAAGTGGGTCTGGACGATCTCGTCGTCGAAGACGATGAGGACCGAGGGCCGGGTGCCGTGGTCGTCGGTGGGCCGGTGGGAAGAGAAGTAGCGCAGATAGGGGGCAAGGCGCTCCGACATGGTCGAGGGCCGCACGGCCCTTCGCTCCCACTCCAGCAGGAAGGGCCACGTGGTCTCGCCCTTTCTGAGGACGCCGAAGGCGTCGGGGTTGACCGAGCGCATCCCGTCGCCGTGCTTGAAGTGCCGGGATGCCCTGCGGGGCGGGTCGACCTGGGAGACCTCCCACTCCAGGAGTCCCGCCTGCACGGTCATGGAGGCAAGGAAGGAGTGGACGGCGGCGGTGTGCTCGACGTTCCTGAGCAGCTGGCGGCTCCTCGCGCCGGTCACGTTGTCCCAGACGAATGGGGTGCCGGGGAACAGGGGAGCGGCGCTCCACCGCTTCTTCGCGATGGCCACGGACGTCCGGTCCCTGCGGGCCAGGAGCGCCAGGGCCCGGTCTGTGAGGGCCATGCGCCCGCTCCCGGCGATGGGCCGGGTGACGAGGCGGAACCCTTCGAGGGGCGTCACCAGCTGGGAGGCCCTGGGGACCGAGACGCCCAACATTCCGGCCAGGTCCGTCAGGGTGATCCAGGGCCAGTCGGAGATGAGGTCGAGGGCGCGCTTCTCGGCGGGCTTGAGGGTGGCGGGCAGCAGATAGTCGGGGACCTTCCACCCCGGACCCTCGACGGAGAGGTCGGCTGGGACCGAGACCATCCGGGGCTCGTCCTCCTCGGGAAGGAGGCTTCCCTTCTCTATCCGGTCGAGGACCGAGCGCAGCTCGACGGAGGCGCTGACCGCGGGCGGGCTCCACACCGGGTCGTCCGGCGACGCCGCGACCGCCTCGCGCTCGAGGGCGAGATAGAAGGGGACGGGGGCGCCGGCCAGCGTCCTGCGGACGTGCCTGAGACGCACGTCGTCGGCCATCAGCACGAGAACGGCTCCGGGGAGCGGCCCCTGGCGCAGCCTCCACATCCGGTTGGAAAAGCCGGTCCTATCGGCGGTGAGCCCCTGCCTGACGATGCCGACGGTGCGGCCGCCGGGAAGCTCGACGGCGGCGTCCAGGGTCGAGGCCCTGTACCACCGGAACCGTATGGGGTATGCGACGCCGGAGACGGCGGCCGCCAGCCGGTAGATCGCGGCGAGGGAGTCGAGCCGTCCCATCAGGTTGCGCCGCCACTGGGCGGAGACGGGGCGGTCGCGGACAAGCTCGTCCAGGGAGGCCTCCTCCTCCTCGGCCAGCCGCCCCAGCCCGGCGGCGGTGAGGTGGAACCTCTGGGTCGATGAGGGGAAGAGGGCGGTGGCGTGGGGTACGGCGGCGCAGAAGCCGCCGGAGTCCAGCCTGTCGACGGCCTCGTGGACCGCGGCCTTCGACCAGCCGGTGACGGCCACCATCTCCGTCCGGTCGAGGAAGGGCATCGACGCCAGGGCTCGGAGGGTCTGGGCTTCACATCCTTCAGTTCTCATTGCTCGGCCTCCTCTTCCTCCGTCGTGTTCGGGTTTTTCGAGGCTTTGTCCTCCCGCTTCTCGTCCGTCTCCCCGCCGTCCTTCTCCAGGTCGGCTGCGCGGTCCTTGAAGTCCCGGACCTTCTTCTGGTTGGCTGCCCCGGCGTCCTCCAGGTCCTGGGCCGTCAGGGTGTATGCGGAGGCCGCGCTGCGGATCTGCGCGGCGACGGCGGGGTCTCCGTCCTCCGGCTTTCTGACCATCATCGAGAAGGCGGGCATCCGCTCGATGCCGACGGTGGCCCTGACGTAGCAGTGGTGCACCGGCAGCGACGTGATGTCGTCCTCGGTGACCCGCTCCTTGCCCAGCTCCCACACCAGCTGCCTTGCGTCGCTCCCGGCCACCTGGAAGACGGCCAGGCATCCGACGTTGGCGAGCAGGGTGTCCCGCATGGTGCGGGAGAGGTCGTCGAGCTTCGCGAGGCTCTGGGTCGCGAGCACGAAGCTGGCCCCGAACTTGCCGAGTTCCGAGAGCATCGACTCGTAGTCCACGCCGGGCATCGACTGCATCTCGTCCACGACGACCAGCGCGCCGCGCCGCTGGCCGAGTGAGACGCTCTCCTGCTCTCGTATCACCGAATCGACCAGATTGAGGAGGGACGCGCCCACCAGGGCGGACACGTCCCTCCCGACGGCTCCCTGGGCGGTGGAGACCAGCAGGATGCCGCCGCCCAGGATGGTGTCGCGCAGGTCGATGGTGGAGCGGCGCTGGCCCAGGATGGCCCGCGCCCGCTTGGAGGATGCGTAGTAGGAGAGGCGGGTCTGCACGGGGGCGAGGGCCTCGGCGCGGTACTGCTGGTGCCAGCCTCCGAAGTCCCTGGCCCACCATTCAAGCAGGTAGGGGTCCTCAATCCTCTTGAGCACGCCGTCCCGGAACTTCCTGTCGGAGAGGAGCTTCAGCCCGTCGAGGATGGTGTGCTGGCTGCCCTCGTCCGTCTCGGGGTGCTCGTTGGCCTCGTGAAGCGTCTTGACCGTCTGCTCTAGGATCGACTGCATCCTCGGCCCCCACTGCTCCCACAGGCCCTTTGCGACGCGCACCACCGAGTCGGCGGTGCGGTCGCGGTCGGTGAAGATGCGGGTGTCGAGGAGGTTGATGCCCGGCGCCCTCCGCTGGTCGGCCAGGTCGATGAGCCGCACCCGGTCTATGAGGGACTCCGGCACCTGCCGGAGCAGCCCCGCCACCAGGTCTGCGTGGGGATCGACGACGACGATGGCGTCGTTGTCCCTGCCCTCGGCCTTCTCCCGCATCTTGTGTGTGACGAGGTGGTGCATGAGGGTGGACTTGCCCATGCGGGTGCGCGCCACGTAGAGGTGGTGCCGCCTGAGCAGGTCCTCGGGGAAGCGGATGGGCCGGGGCTTGCCCGCGGTGGTGTCCCCCACCAGCGCGCCGCCCCGGACGCCCTTGGCGAACGGCAGGAGCGCCCTCGCGCCGGACCGCTCCACCAGGGGCGTCTCGTCCCCGGCGCCGGGCGGGTGCCACAGGCAGGCGATCTCGCGGACGCCCAGGACGCTGCGCCCGCCGAACAGGCCGGGGCCTGCGGGGTGCATCATGTCGGGGTCGGTCGCGGTTGGCCGGACCTTGCCGACCTTGAAGCGCGCCCCGGCGGGGTTGTCGAAATGGCGGTAGGCGGCGGCCACCGGCCCCAGGAGCTCCCCGGCGCGCTGGGGCCTCGTCCCGGCGGGCAGTATGGCGGTGACCTGGACCTCGGCGTCGAAGGCGACGCGGGACACCTTCTCCTTGATGAGGAGTGGGTCCTCGACGCGCTTGCGGGCCTTCTTCCAGCGGTGCCATGCCCAGCCGCTGGCCGCCAGCCCCAGGGCCGAGCCTATCCCCAGGAGCGCCGCCTTCCATATCTCGCCGTCCTGCACCCACAGGTAGCCCTTCAGGGCCGCAAGCGCGCCCAGGCCGAGGACGGCCATCGTGATGCCGTCCATCTGCAGGGGCTTGGTCTGGAAGGTGTAGGCGGGCTCCCTCGGCTCCATGCCGGGCCGCTTGTGGGCCTTGTCCAGGTGTCCCTGCGACCAGTCTGGGCCAAGGGAGCGCAGCATCAGCCGCGCCACGATGCGCTCACCCTTGTTGATGTTGGAGAGAGCGCCCATCAGGGCGATGAGGGGGTCTGAGCCGGGATCGAGCAGGTCGTCGTCCCTGAAGGTCCGCAGGGGCACGTACTCGGGACCGTCGGCCCGCAGGGTCATGCTCCACGCCTGCTCGCCCTCGCCCATGCGCAGGGGATCGTCGTCCGGGTCCACCTTCCCGATGCGGGCCTGGGGATAGTGGGCGGAGAGCTGGCCGCGCACCACCTCGTCGTCGAGGCACCGGGCCATGAGGGTGACGCCGTCCATGTCCCCGGCCAGCTCCAGGGAGAAGGGCTCCGGCACCGCGATGGAGCCGAGCATGTTCTCCACGCCCAGCAGGGTGCGCTCCCCGGCGCGGGGCGGCGTCACCGTCAGCAGGACGGGCTTCTTCTCGGTGTCGTTTCCAAACAGGATTTCCTTCGGGTTCAGCTTCATGGTGTTATTCCTTTCTGTAATGGCGTCCGGGCGTCCACTCGATGACCGCCGTCTCCTCCGGGGTGGCCTCGATGCGGACGGGGAAGCGGTTGCCCTTCGACAGCAGCAACCCGTCTCCCCTGGGACACGACAGGAGCCAGCGCTGGAGGTCCTCGGGCAGGTCGAAGGCGTCGCCGACGGTGCTGATGGCGGCGGCGTCCTGCTGGAGCAACAGCTTGAAGGCGGCGTTCTGAAGCAGGGCGCGACCGGAGTGGCCGGTGATCGTGCGGGACGAGTCCTCGGAGAGGAGGTCCTGCACGTCCTGGGTGATGAACTGCAACCCCAGCCGGTGCTTGCGGGCGCGCTTCGCCATGCTGACCATGAAGGCCGCGCCCTCGGGGTGCTGCATAATGCTCCACACCTCATCGACGACCAGCAGCCGGGGCTTGGGATCCTGGGCTGCTGACGCCCACACCGTCTCGGTGCAGACCATCGCTGCGGCCGGCCGCAGCTCCGGCTCCAAGAGGTGCAGGTCGAAGACGGTGACGAGGGCCTCGTTGCCCAGCAGGTCGTCTCCCTCGTCGGAGAGCAGGTGTCTCAGGCTGCCGGTTGCGAATGGCCTCAGCAGGCGGGCCAGACCCGCGTCTCCCGCCTCGTCTTCCTGAAGGTACTTGTAGAAATCGCGGAAGCCGGTGCGCTCGCGTGGCTGGGCGTAGTAGCCCGCCAGGGCGTGGTCCAGGGAGGCGCGCCGCTCCGCGCCGAGACTCTCTCCCACCATGACCTCGATGAGACGGCGCAGGCTGCCAATGCGCTGGAGAAGCTCCTCCGAGTCCCCCTTGTCGATGACAAAGGGGTTCATGCCCTCGCCCGGCACGCCGGGGGACAGGACCCGCCCCCCAGCGGCGCGGGCCATGTCCGCGTACTCGCCCTCGGGGTCGATGACGTAGGCCGTGATGCCGCGAGTGATGCCGCGGAGCACGCCCAGCTTGGTGGCGAAGCTCTTGCCGCTGCCCGACCGTGCGAGGACGGCGGTGTTGGCGTTCATGTGCGTCCCGTCCCAGGGGTCGTAGACCACTGGGGAGCAGGCCCGCATGTCGATGCCGTAGAGGGTGCCGCTCCGGGTGTCCAGGTCCGGCGGCGAGAAGGGGAAGAGCCGGGCGATGCTGGACGTGTCCAGGCTGCGCCACTCGGCCACGGCGTTGAGGGCCAGCGGCAGGGTCGAAAGCAGCCCCTCGCGCTGGCGGAAGGCCAGGTTGTCCAGCTTGCCCAGGGTGGCGGCGAAGTGGGCCTTCGCCCGCTGGGTCATCTCCCTCAGCGACGCCTCGTCCTTCGCGTGAAGGGTCACAGACAGGGAGGCGTGGAAGAGCCGCTCGCGCCCGCGCTGGACCTCGTCGCGGAGACGGGTGATGTCCTCCAGGGCGATCTCCGCCTCCGGGGACATGGTGCGGCCCCGCTTGAATGAAAGGGACTGGGCCGACTCGAAGCGCACCTTCTGCCATTCCAGCGTCCTGGCCGCCTGCTCCGCAGGTATCGGGCCGACGTGGACGGCCAGGTCCATCGGCGCGCCCGCCGCCATGAGCCCCTGGAGGAAGCCGGGGGCCAATGACCGGGGCCAACGGCCCAGGTGCAGGGAGCGGACGAGGCTCCCGCCGATGCGCACGTCGCGCCGGTTGATCTCGACCTCGACGGGGGGCTCCTCGTCGAACTTGGAGGGTGAGCCGCCCAGGGCGGCCGCCACGAGCATCATCCGAAGTTGGCGGCCCCGGAGCGCGTGTACGGACAGCCCGGCCCGTGCCAGCAGGCCGCGCAGGTCGTCGATGCGTGCGGACTCGCACACGGCGTAGAAGCGACGGTCGAGGATGCCGTCGCGGGCCTCCAGGTCGGTCAGCAGACGCCCAAGGGACTCGGAGGCGGCCCGCGTCTGCGGGGGCAGGTCGGCGGGCTGGGCCTGCTTGAGGTTCTCCCTCAGCCGTTCCAGGCGGGGTGGGTGCTGCCTTATGAGCAGCTGGGCCGGGAAGTCCAGGGCGTTGAGGGCGCCGGCGAAGGCCCCCAGCTTCGGCTCGTCCAGCTCCAGGCCCATCACCTCGCACACCCCCAGCTTCACCCCGTCCAGGCGCACCGGCCCGTCGTCGTCGAGGTGCGACAGCATGAAGAACAGGGGCAGCTCGGGCGGGAGCTTAGGGAATGGGACCGTTGCCTCGGCGTTCTGCGGATTGGCCGGAAGCCTCTCTTCCGGCGTCTCGTGCGGAGCGTCGGCCGCCTCCGGCGACCCAACCTCTCCTCGTCTCAACAGTTGTCGAATAAGCTCTTTCAAAGAAGTGGTCTCCTCTGTTCTATGGGGTTGGGAAGTCCACGAGGCCGCTGCTGAGCAGCGCGGCCACGCCCTTGGCCGACAGCACCAGGACGAGGCCCACCACCGCCAGGACGACGGCGGCCTTTGCCTTGCCCCCGCCCCTCTCCTCGCCGCCCTCGGCCATCAGGATGAAGCCGGCCCAGACGATGGCGAACAGGCAGAGGCCGGAGGCGGCGTAGGCCATCGCCGTGAGCACCCGGTCGAACTGGCGGAGCATCTCCTGCTCCTCCGCCGGGGCCGCGCCGGTTGTCGCCAGCGCGGCCCCGGCCAGCAGGGTGACCGCAATCGCGGGCCTCACCAGGGCCACTCCCATCCCAGCGCCTCGAACCAGCGGCGCAGGCCGTCGGCGGGCTCCTGCTCGGCGGGCGGGTCCTCCGGCTCCGGCACGGGCAGGGCCAGGACCTCGAAGGGCTCGTCGCTGCCCACGCCGGACGCCAGGGCGAGCGTTTCGCCCCTCGTCCTCGTGATGGGCGACCGCTCCATCGTCTCGGCCTTGACGTGCTCCTTGTGCAGGACGTCCACCGTCACCTGCTTGGCGATGGTGGCGCTGGGGACGTAGGCGTACGCCGTCGCGGTGGCGGACGCCGTGGTGCCGTCATCGCAGGTGGCCGTCGCCGTGTCGCTGTCGGAGTCGCTGTCCCCCGGGCGATGGAGGTGCACGGTCCTGGTGACCTGCTCCACCCGCTCCGGGTGGTGGGTGAGGTGCGTCAACGGGGGGATGGGGATGCGGAGGCTCGCCTCCAGGCTCACGTCCACGGTGACGGTGTGAATCGCTGCGCCCACGGGCACGCCGAGTTGGAACCGGGTCTCTCCGTTGGGGACGAAGGCGACGCTGGTATGCGACGCGCCGGTCGCGGCGGCGACGGTCCCCGTGACTGCCGTCACCTGGGCGTCCATCAGGGACGTCTCGGTGACGCTCTGGTGCCCGGCCACCATCTGAAGCTCCACCGGGTGATCGGTGTGCGTGACGCACTCGGACTCTATGACGCCGCTGACCGCTCCCGGCGTCCAGCCCAGGGAGGTCATGCGCAGGTCGCACAGCTCGCCCTCGACGGCGGGCAGGGGGTACGGGATCTGGTCGTGCTCGAAGGTGACGGCCCCGGCCTGGCCGAGGGTGTCCTCCCACGAGACGGTGAAGGACGGCGCCGGACCGTGGAGGGGGAGGGAGTAGTCGGTGCTCTCCCCCTCGGCCAGCGTTGCCGAGCCCCAGAAGCGCAGCCAGCTCCCCTGCGGGCCGCCGAAGGCCCGCACCCGGATGTCCAGGGCGGTGGCGGCCCGCAGGGTGACGGCGGCGCGGTCACCGGTGACGGTGAGCGCCTCGACGAATATCCTCCGCCCCTCAACCGGCTCGGTCAGATCGAAGTCGATCTCGTCCCGCCAGGGCTCGTGGTCGTCGGCCAGGGCCGCCTGGGGGACGGTCATGACCGCCGCCGCCAGGACGGCCAGAGCCGCGATGGCGAGAAGGCCCCTGTGGGGTTTCCGGCGCCTGATCTCCAGCGTCTCGGCCATGTTGTCGTGACGCTGGCGGTTCCCGCCGTCCTTACCTCTGCGCTTGCCGAACCAGCGCATCCGTCCGTTGCGGCGCTCCCTGCTCTGGCGCGTCTTCTTGCGCTGCCTCCGCAATCCGCGCCGGGCTTTCCTGACCATCAGCCGGATGGGGCCGGGTCCGGTCTTCACCGGCTGCGGGGGCGCGGGCGGCTCGGCCCTCACCAGCTGGGCGGTCTGCCCGGCGTAGCGCCGCGCCCCCAGCCGGTACTTCAGCAGGTCGGCGGCCACCAGGGGCAGCCGCCGACCGCCTATCTTGCCCACCACCATCGCCACGCCAACCAGCCCGAAGAGGACGGCCAGGGCCATGCGCACCTCGGAGGGGCCGACGGGTGCGTAGCGGTAGGCCCCGTAGGACAAAGCGAATACGGCCATCACCGCCACGACCTGCGGGAAGGTGAACCCCAGCAGCACCCTGTCCTCGGCCTGCACGTGAGTCGGTACCTCGTGTTCTCTCATCTCTCGTTCTCCTTCCTCACGTGGCCTAGCCGCTGCCGTCGCCGCCGCCGTCGCCGGCGTCCGGGACTTCCGGCTCTGGCAGCACGTCGTCGATTTCGATTCCCGGGTCCACCACGGCGTTCATCACCAGCTCCACGACGCCGTAGGCGACCAGGGCCAGGACGATGCCGGCCAGGGCGGTCATCATTGCGCTCTTGCCGCGCTCCATCTGGTTGGGCGCTCCGCTGGCGGTGAGGTACATGTACGCGCCGTAGATGAAGAAGCCCACGCCCACCGCTCCCACGACGCCCAGCAGGATGCCCACCAGGTTCGAGATGGTCTGTGTCAGTTGTTCCATTGCTATTGCTCCTCTCTGCCGCCGGGCGGGTCTCCCACAACCGGCGTTCATCGTTTCGTCTTGTCTCCTCGGTGACTCCCCGTTATCTGCACATCGCTGGTCCTCCGTCGTGTCGTTCGCCTGGCGCGGGTCTCGTCCGCGCCGTTGCGTTGTTGTCGTGTATTGGGGCTACTCCCCGCTGCTCCTGGGCTCGCCGCCGCCGTCTCCCCCGCCTGCCGATGGGGTGGCCATCGAAGCCGCCGAGCTGAGGCCGCTGGCGGCGGCCGAAACGCCCGCGCTGGCCGCCATCGCTCCGACCGCCATGCCTCCCGGCCCTCCCGCCGCGCCGCCCGCCACCAAGCCGATGGTCCGGGCCGAGCGCATCAGCGACGAGGGCAGGTTCATGCCGAAGTAGAGCATCGAGAGCCAGGAGTCGAAGGTGCCGTGATTGCCGAGCATCGACGGGACGCGGGTCGCCATGTAGACGAAGGCCACCGACATCAGGAGCTTCCAGATCAGGTCCTGCACCGGCTCGAAGGCGGCGATGGCGGCGAACTCCTTCAGGAAGCCGAACCCAAGCGCCAACGCGATGAGCTGGATGGCCTGCTGGAACACCGTCGTCATGAAGAGGCGCAGCCAGTGGCGGCCCCAGCCCGCCGTGTGGGGCAGAATCCAAAGCCCCAAAGCGATGGGGGCAAGGGCCAGGAGGATGTCGATCAACGCGAGGCGCAGCACCATCTGGACGATGACGTAGAGCACGAAGAAGCCGTAGACCAGGTAGAGGACCGCCAGGAGCAGGGCCATGCCCACGCTCCCGGCCTCCACCGCCGTCATCAGGGTGCGAAGCGTCGAGCGGAGCATGTCTCCGGCGGTGACGTTCAGGGAGACCGCGATAAAGCCGGACACGGCGTCGGCAACGTCCAGGACCAGGGCGCACCACCAGAGGGACGACGCTGCGGCCACCAGTCCGAGCACGAGCCGGGGGACCATCTCGCGCCAGCCCGCCTGCTGGCGTCCAAGATGCTCGGAGACGATGAGGCTCAGCCCCATCCAGCCGAGGATCACCACCAGGGCGCCCGACGTGATGGCCCAGACGACCATCCACGCCTGGCGCACCAGGTCGTTGGCGTAGGTGAGGTCGGGAGGGGTGCCGGTGAGGATGTCGCTCATCTGCCGGATTCCCTCCGGCAGTTGTCGGCGTCCTCACCGCTGGCCCGCTCAACGACGCCGCAGAGGGTTCCGTGGACGCCCTCGATCATCCAGCCGGCGAAGGCCCTCGCCCAGCGTCCGGGGTTGAGGGCGGACAGGATCTTGTCCCAGATGCGGCCCGGCTGGTAGATGGGGACGACGGCGTAGAAGTCGCCCCTCAGCCCGTCCTCGGCCGTGGCCAGCATCACCAGCAGGTAGGCCCGGTCGCGGTCGAGCTCGGGGTGTTCGTCCAGGTCGGGGTACTCCCAGGAGTACTCCCAGCCGTCGCCTCTCTTCTTCTCGCCGCCCTTCACCCGGTACATGGCGCTTATCCAGTCGCCGGTGTCGGCGTCCCGGACGGCGTAGAAGAGGTCCGCGATCTCGCGGTCGAAGAGGGGCCGGGCGACGAACTCGCCCTTTTTCTTGCGCTCGACGAAATCCCGGTCGGCGTTGACGAGGGTCAGCTCGTCAGTCGGGGCCTGGGCCAGGGCGACTCCGCTGGACGGAATTGCCACCAGCGCCGCCAGGAGCAGCGCGGATGCCAGGGGGATAAACCGCCTGAGTGACCGGAGTTTCGATTTCAGCGCCATCTCGTCCACCTCTCTGCCTATTGCCGCAAATCAACGATTCGCAACTTCTGCAACAGAGTGTGAACAAACGAAATGACGGTGGAAACTGCCCAAAAGGGACGACATTTTTGTCGCCCCTTTTGAGGTTCTTGGCAAAAGACTCCCTCCCGTGCAGTATGGGGGCTGTACAAGGAAACGAAGTCTGTGGCGAAGTTGTCGGTGAGGGCACGGCAAAGCTGAAACAGGAACAAATGGGGCCGGAATTGCGCAGAAGTTGTGAACACTTGGACTTAAGTCCCCAGGTCGGCCTCTCTCCGCAAAAAGGGGCGCAGCGGGGCCGCAAGAAAGAAGGGCGGAAACGGGTCGGAATCCCGCATTTCCCCCTACAGGTGGTCCACATGGCGCAGCCCGTGAGAAATCGGGCCTTGGTCGGGGGCGAGACCGGGGACTGAGGCCGGTGAAAAGAGGAGGACTCATGGAACCGAAGAAGGACGTGGTCGAGAAGGGCAGGAGCGTGCGGGACATGCACCACCTGCGGCTCATGTCGCTGTTGCAGGAGCTGGAGCGGGACAACGGGCGGAAGAAGGCGGCCGAGGTCCTGGGGGTGGACCGCAGGACTCTGGACGCCAGCCTCGACGAGGGTGTGCTGACTCGGCGCATCCGGGGGGCGCTGGAGAAGGCGCTCCAGTCGGGGGTGGGCTCCGCGGCCGCTGAGCAGCGGGACCGCAACGACCAGTTGGCGGACCGTCTGGGGGACTTGGAGACCCTAGTCGAGGAGCAGGGCAAGGAGATGCGTGTCGGGCACAGGGCGTTGGAGGACGCAATGCGGGCCGGGCGGGAGGAACATGCCCAGGAGCATCGCAAGCTGGAGAAGATGCTGGCGGGTCTTGAGACGGGACGGGGTGGGCAGGAGGACGGGGCCAAGGCGAACAGCGCCGGCCCGCAGCCCAGGCGAAGGGCAACGCTCAGGCGGGAGTTCCCCGACCTCGTGACGTTGGAGCCCGCCGAGGACGACGAGGAGGTGTTCGGAGAGGTCTGGCCCCTGGTCGCCGAGTGGCGGGAGCTGAAAGGCGTTCATCCCGACCAGGGAAAGAGCCTGTCCTGGCTGCGCACCGAGGAGCGGTTCCTGGCGTTGGAGCTGACGCTCTTGGAGGAGCACGGGCTGACGCTTCCCCCGGCGACGTTTCCGCTGCGGGGCTTCGACCGCAACGGGCAGGTCAACTGGCGGAAGACAGCGCTCTCCGACACGCGGAGAGCGCTGAGAAAGCGTGAGTTTCTGCACACGCTGACCTTCGGAGTTTTGTGGAAATAGCCCGGCGGGTTGCCGCACCGGCTTCTAGTGAACTTCCGTGAAGTTTTGTGAACGATGTTGGCGTGGACTGCCCGAAAGCCTTCACATCGGGGCTTTGCTGGGGTAATAATGGTTGCACTGTTTGGCTTTCAACCAAGGTTTCCGACCATAGAAACCTGGGGGCGCGATCCCTGTTGCCCGGGTCCGACCTGACGGATGATTCGCTCTCTGAAAGGTCTCCCACGAGGGAATTGCTGCCGCTGCGGATTTGACGTAGCTCTCCGCAAGCAGTACGGGCCGAAACGACGAAGTTTGACGTAGGTCCTTCGTCCTCGGTCCACGTCCGGCGGTTGGAGTTTGACGTAAGTCCTTCTCCCGTCGGGCACCTGTCCGGTGGTTGGAGTTGATCGCTTCTCCCGCTGGACTCTGAGGATGGAGCGCCTGCTGCGCCTCGTCCTCGCCCAGTCGGTCGGAGTGCGTCTTTCGCCCCGGCCGATTCAACATGCCTGCGGCACGGCTGACACACAGCCAGGGCCGCAGCTTCGACACGCGCCGGTCTGCGACTGAGAAGCAGGCTGGCCGCTTCACGTTTCGCAGCTTTCCCTCCACTCGGACGGTATCCACCCTGGGCCGAGCTGCGTCTTCTTTCACCCCGCTCCGTCTTCCGCGTTCGACATGCGTCCGTGGGCGGAGTGCGTCTTCGGAACGGAGTCACGGGTTCAACGGCAACGGCATACCAATCAGCAAGGAGGTACATGGGCATGGACGAATCACGGACACAGGACAGGACGGAAGGAGGCCTGGACATGACGGCACTGCAAGAGGGCATTCGGCTTGGTCGGCGTTGGGGATGCGGAGTGCAGACCATCGGCGACCGCGTGGTCGTCAACCCGCGCTTCCGTCTCGCTGCCCAGAGAGACGTTGACGGCAACATCATTGAGACGGTCAGGCTGTCTCTCGAGGTCTGCGGCTGCGGGTATTCCTACGCTCGGCCAGGGGTGGGCTACGCCGGGCGGGACGGCTGGTACTGCAAGCGGTGCGGGCAGCTCCACACGCTGGACGAGGGGGTAGCCGTAGACGAAGCAGCCCACCTGAAGCCCGATCCCGCGCTGGTGAGAGAGTTCGACACGCGGGTCCGGGTGTCCCTCGACTGGTCAACCCCTGAGGATCTGGAGGCCATCCAATGAACGCACACGCAAGCGAAGGAGGAACGGACATGGCGGAACAGTACGTAGGACCGAGCGCAATGCGGGTCGCCAACCTGCTGGGGCGCCGGGTCAGCTTCGAGCGGGGCTGGTTCTGGACGACGACGGCCATCTGTCACGGCGGCAAGTCGGACGGGCTGGCGTTCAGGCAGCGACCGGACGGCAACGGCATCGAGGTCAAGTGCCACACCGGGGGCTGCTCGGCCGGCGTGGTGATAACCGAGCTGGAGGTCTTGATCGGGCTGCCCATCTGGACGGCCTACGCACAGGTGCATGACACCCCGGTCAAGGCCCCTGGGCAGCAGCCGTGGTGGAAGCGGAAGAAGGTCATGGTGGCCGGGGCGGTGGTCCTGGTCGTTGCGGCGCCGCTGATAACCGGCGACGTCGAGCTCTTCTTCCTGAACCTCGTCGGGCTGGGCATCGGGGCGCTGCTGCTCCGCCGGTTCATGCCCCGGCGTCCGGTAGGCAGGCCGCCTCGACGCTGACAACGGGGGTCTCGGGCTCCCTCATACCCATTCCCAACACGCAAGGGCCGTCTCCATCCGGGGGCGGCCCTTCTTCTTTGCCCGCAAGCGGGCGCAATCGGCAAGGCAACAAAGCACAGGCACTTAGGAGGTGCACGATGACGACGGCAACACTGGCAACTGGAATGCGGTCGATGGACACGGTGGACAGGCCCCGGCGCAGCCTGGAGGAGCTGGTCGACCAGCTCATGGCGGCGATGGGATTCAAGGAGCAGGAGCCGCAGACGGCATCGGCGACGGAGATACCGAGCGTGGCCAAGAGCGTCCACGAGGCCCGGCGGCTCAGGCAGGCGGGGGACGTCGACGGCGCGCTGGCGGTCCTCGCCGGCGTGGACGCGGCGCAAGCGGAGACGAAGGAGGTCCGGTGGGCGTTCTCCGAGTGGACGCAGCTGGTGAAGCGGCGGTTCGGCGGCCGCGGCGCCCTGGTCTACAGCCAGGGCACGGGACGGGCCGCCGCGCTGGTTCCCACCGGCGACGGCGGGACGCTGGAGGTGGCGGCGGTGCTGGGGATGCGCTGGCGGCCGGGCAAGGTCGTCTCGGGGCGCAGCCTCCGGGGGCTCAGGCCCCTGACCGGAGGCGCGTGATGGTCACGGTCAATGTGGACATCCCCGCGCTGAAGGCCCGGCATCCCCTAGGAGACGCGGTGGAGGCCGCCGGGGTGCGGCTGCGCGGTCGCGGAAGGGTCCGCCAGGGCGTCTGCCCCTTCCACGACGAGGTGGAGGGCAGCTTCACGGTGTACGCCGACTCGGAGCGGTTCTATTGCTTCGGGTGCGGACTCGGCGGCGACGTGCTGGACTTCATCCAGCAGGCCGAGGGGCTGTCGCTGGCGGAGGCCATCGCGCGGCTGGACGGCAGCCCAGGGCTTGCGCCCCGGTCTGCTGTTCGTCCAGCCCCAACGCGGCGTCCCAGGTCCGCCGCGCTGCCTCCCCGCGACCCTGCCCTCCTTACGGCGGCGGCGCGCTTCTACGCCGGTACTCTCCGGCGTTCTTCAGAAGCGCGGGCGTACCTGGCCTCGCGGGGCGTCGGCCCGGACGCCGCAGCCCGCCTGGGCCTCGGCTACTCGCCGGGCAACGGGCTGCGGCAGGCCCTGGAGTCCCTCGGCTTCTCCGAGAAGCGCATCAGGGACTCCGGGCTGTTCATGGAGCGGGGAGCGGAGCGGTTCGCCGGCATGGTCGTCGTCCCCGACGTCACCGGCGGCCTCGTCCGCTGGCTCGCCGGGCGAGCGGTCGATCCCGGCCGGACACCCCGCTTCCAGGCCCTCCCCGGCCCCAAGCCGGTGCTGGGCCTGGGGCGTCTCGGCCCCGCCCCTGGTTGGGCGGTCGTGGCCGAGGGGCTGTTCGACTGGCTCGCCCTTACCGGATGGGGCCTTCCGGCGGTCGCTGCCCTGGGCACCCAGGGCGTTGAGCGGGTCGCCTCGGCCCTCCGGGGCTGCCCCCGCGTCTTCCTCGCCTTCGACGGCGACGACGCGGGCCGGGAGGCGACGGAGCGGCTTCTGACCCTGCTGGGCCGCAGGGCCGCCGCCGTCACCCTCCCCCAGGGCGTCGGCGACGTGGGCGAGCTTGCGGCCCTCCCCCACGGACAGGCCGCCTTCCTTCGCCTGCTCTCCCTGGCGGCACGCTCCTCCCGCTAGCGGCTCCCCGCCGCTCCTCAGCGGGCTTCCCGGCCCGCTTCTCTCCCATTCCCACTCTCACCGCACAGGAGGTCCTATGCCCGATCCACGACGGGCTCTGCCCGCGCACGGCTCCCCGTTGGGGCAGCCGCATCGGTCATTCGCTACAGGAACGACACCATAAGAAGGAGATTGAGATGTTCAACAAGAACGGAAGCAACAACGGACACAACGGCAACGGGACGGGCAACGGTCTCGTCCACGTCAACGGCAACGGGCACAAGCCCGACGCCGCCATCCCCGCCGAGCACGAGCTGCTCTGGGACGGGCTCTCGCCCGCCGTCACCCAGGCGCTCGGACAGCCCCTCGACTCCCAGCTGGTCTCCCAGCGCAAGGGGCGAGGCGGCAAGTCCTTCGACTACCTCGAAGGCCACATCGTCATCGCCCAGGCCAACCGGATATTCGGCTACGGCGGCTGGGGCTACGAGCTGGTCGGGGACGTCACCCTGCGCAGGATCGAGACGGTCAACCCCCAGACCGGCGAGGTGAAGGTGGAACAGGGCTACAGCGCCCCGGTGCGGGTCTCCGTGGCGGGCGCCCTGCCCCGCGCCGACACCGGCGTCCACCCGGTGGCGGAGGACACCTTCGACGGCCACGACACGGCCATAAAGGCCGCCGTCACGGACGGATTGAAGCGGGCGTTCCGCAGCTTCGGCGTCCAGTTCGGCAACGCGTTCTACGGCGACCAGCCGCAGGTCGGCAACGCTCCGCAGCCGCAACGGGTCCCCGCCCAGAGCCAGCCCCGTACTGGAAACGGGGCCAACGGCAACTCCGGCCAGAACCAGGCCAACGACCGCGTCGAGTCCCAGATGGCAAAGCTGCGGAAGAGGCTCATCGAGATCGCCGCCGAGCAGGGCCTCGATGAGGACCAGGTGCGGTCCGCCGTCGTGGACCGGACAGGCAAGAGCATCGACGACCTGGACGGCACCGAGCTCGGGCCGCTGGTGGAAGCCGCGGCCAACAAGCTCCGGCAGATGCAGCAGGCCCAGGCCGCTTAGTCTGCCGGTCAATCCGGTTCGGAATCGAGAGCGGGGCCGTCTCCTTCGTGGGGCTGCCCCGCTCCTTCATTACAGGACAAGGAGGCTACGAGCCATGACAACGACTGAGACCTTGGTAAGCACACCTTGGGGCTGGACACACGACATCGAGGAGATGGCCGAGGGCGTCTGGAGGGTCACGACGCCCAGCCACGGCGGGCTGAAGCTCAGCCGCGAGCGGTGGAACGAGCTTCCCGCCGAACGGCGGGAAGCCATGTTCACACAGACCTTCGCCGAGGAGGACTGCGAGGAGCCCATCGTCAGGACACTGCTCGGCCTGGGCGACGACAACGAAAGGGAGATGGCGCTGAAGGTCGCGGGCTACTTCGACCGCTACGCCCCGGCCCTCCCGTACCTCCGCGACTGCCCCCCTGGCGTCCACTACCACGCCGTCGCCTACCGGGGCGGCTTCGGGACGGACCCGTTCGGGCGGTTCGACACCCGCATCGAGGCCGAGTCCTTCGTGGGCGACGCCGAGATGGTGCGGGCCTACGGGAAGCTGAAGGCCGTCGAGTGCAGCCGGACGCTCCCCCTCTGCCGGGCGGAAGGAGGCAGGCCATGACTGCGACGACACGGCCCAGGCCCCGCAGCCTTCCCAGCACGACGACCAAGCTCCAGACGGAGATGGGGAATCTCTACGTCACCGTCTCGACGGACGAGGACGGCGAGCCCTTCGAGGTGTTCGGCTGGCTGGGTAAGGGAGGCAGCTTCCAGCACGGCGTCACCGAACTGGCCTGCCGGCTGATCTCCCTGCACCTGCGGAGAGGTACGCCGGTCGAGGAAATCATCGACCAGTGCCGGGGGATTCAGGAGATGCAGCCGTTCTTCAACACGATGCCCGACGGCAAGAGCGTGGCAGTGCTCGGACTCGGCGACGGGATAGCGCACATCCTCAAGGCTCACCTGAAGGCCAGGGAGGAGAGAGAGGCGGAGACGGCACAAGAGGCGGCGATTGAAATGAAAGCGGCCGCATGAACGGCCAGGACACCAGCATCGAGGCGGGGCTGTCTCACGGGCGGCCCCGCTTCTCACTTACAGGAAGGAGTCGACGACGATGGTAACGACGATTGACGAGCGGGCGGAGGTCTTCTCCCGCCCTTCGGCGCGGTTCGACGACGACGGCAACATGGAGGTGCGGGCCTCGTCAGCCCTGGGCTGCCGCCGCGCCCTCTGGTACGCAGCCACCGGGTACGAACCCACGAATCCCCCCAGCGAGGAGTCGCTGACGGCGATGGAGGCGGGCAATGCCCTGGAGCCTGTGGTGGTGCGGGCGATGGAGCGGGCGGGCTGGAAGGTCGATGCCGCCGATCCCCAGGACCCGCAGCAGGTAGCGGTGCGGGTAGGCCCTAATCTGCTGGTCACGGGACACCCGGACGGCACGGTGCGGATGCCGCTAGAGGGGGACGAAGCGGCTGGGCCACAACTGTTCCTCTTCGAGGGCGAGCCGCAGGGTCCCGCCTACGGCGACCCGATGGTCGTCGAGATCAAGACGCGGGGGCCGGAGGCGTTCAAGCGCTGGCGGACGCTGGGAGCGGAGCGCAGCCACCCGGCGTCGGTGGCCCAGGCCGCCTTCTACTCGCTCGGCGAGTTCGGCGACCTGCGGGACGCGGTCATCGCCACGATGGACACGGGGGCTCGCACCTGGGACTGGGAGCGGATTCCCGCCCACCGGCTG
This sequence comes from Dehalococcoidia bacterium, assembly GCA_965197965.1. GTDB lineage: Bacteria > Chloroflexota > Dehalococcoidia > Lucifugimonadales > QGNO01 > DAOUJH01. Next base: position 2,204,470 of record OZ240235.1, on the reverse strand, counting down.
GAGAGGGCCTTGCGGGACGCCAGCGAGTGGCTCGGTGAGCTTGCCGCTCACCACGTCCGTAGCGGGCCTGACCCCGACGCGCTGCCCGACCGGGACTTCTCCGCAACCAGCTGGCAGTGCCGAAGCTGCCCCTTCCTGGCGGTCTGCCTGCCGGGAATGGCGGAAGCGAGCGAAGAGACGGAGACCGAGACAGAGGAGGTGAGCGACGAAGAGGCACGGGACGCGGTGGCGGCCTACGCAGAGGCTCAGGAATCCATCAAGGAGCCTGAGAAGGCCAAGCGCGCCGCGCTGGACACCCTGAAGGCGTGGATGCGCCGGCAGGGGGACTCCAAGGCGACGGTGGGGGGCCGGACGATCACCCTCGTCAGCTCCACCAGGTACTCCGTGAACCACCGGAGGCTCAACGAGGCCCTCGACCCGGAGGTCCGGGCCGAGATCGTCACCGAGAGCGAGTCGGAGTACGTGCGGGTGAACACCTAGACGCTTCCCCTGTTGGGAGCGCAGGACGGGGCCGTCTTCCCTTCTACAGGGGCGGCCCCGCTCTCATTCAAGACGGGCGCGGCAAGACCGCGCTACTACACACACAAGGAGAATCACATGTCACGCACCATCAACAAAGTCGAGCTTCTGGGCAGGGTCGGAACGGACCCGGAGATGCAGTACACCCCCGGCGGCACGGCCGTCACCAAGCTGCGGCTGGCGACGGACCGCTACCGCAAGGACGCCGAGAACGAGACGGATTGGCACAACATCGTGGTCTGGGGCGCCACTGCGGAGGCCGTGAACCAGTACGTTGGGACGGGCCAGCGCGTCTACGTCGCGGGCCGCCTCGTCCAGAACAGCTGGGAGGGCGACGACGGCCAGCGCCGCCACCGCACCGAGATTCACGCCTTCGAGGTCGTGTTCCTCGACTCCCGCAATGGGAACGGCACCGGCGACGCCTCGGACATCGAGCAGCCGGTCGGCGCCTCTCCCTTCTAGTCCCACAACCGCAGAGCGACGCCTTTTCGGAGGCGCACCACGGGGCCGCTTCCCACTACAGGGGGCGGCCCCGCTCTCTGTTCTAACCGATAGCGAAGGAGGCCGACATGACCAGGAAGAAGACTTTCACCAAGGACGCTGTTCTGCTGAACGCGCTCCGCATCAACCTGAGCCTGCTGGGGGAGCTGGCGGTCCGCTACGACGTGGAGACCAGGCCGGAAGGCCCGGAGGACCCGCCCTCCATCAACTGCCCCGAAGACGTGCGGAAGCTGCTGGGGCCGGAGATGTCCGGCCTCGCCCAAGAGCAGCTCCGGGTGCTGCTGCTCAACACCAGGAACCAGGTGGTGGGCCAGCGGATCATCTACCAGGGCAACGTGTCCTCGGCCATCGTGAGGAACGCCGAGGTCTTCCGCCCGGCGGTCATCGAGGCCGTCCCCAGCATCATCGTCAGCCACAACCACCCCAGCCAGGACCCGACGCCCAGCCCCGAGGACGCGGCCCTCACCCGCGAGCTGGTCCAGGCGGGCAAGCTGCTGGACATCGAGCTGCTGGACCACGTGGTCATCGGCGGCGAGCGGTTCGTCAGCCTCAAGGAACGGGGCCTCATGTCCTGACGGCCCACGCCGTCCGGCTCTCACGCGGGGGACACCCTCCCGCGCTTCGCTCTCAATCCACCCGCAAGGAGGTCGCAATGCTCGCGACTCACACCATAGACCCCGAAGACCTGTTCACGATAAGCGCAGGCGGCTTCAACGCCACCGCCGACGCCTTCGCCCGCGACGACCGGACGGACGGCCTCTGGTTCGTCTCGATGGTCGGCTCCCAGACGGCGCTCAAGGCGATCTGGGCGTCGCTCCTCAAGCAGCCCCCCGACGTTGCCCACATCATCCGGGGCGCCGACGGCATGGCGCTCCACGGCGGTTACGAGCGGTGCATCATCCCGTACGAGACCATAGGAACGTGGACGACCAAGATCGCCCGCCTGCCGGCGACCGGCGGGTGGCACGCGCTCGTCTACACGAAGACGGCGGAGTTCGGCTACGAGAAAGACTCATTCCTGCTGCTGGCGCAGACGAAGGAGGAGGCCCCGGCCCTCCACCACCGATTCCTCGACAAGCGCAGCCCGCTGCCCCTCCACGGCTCCTGGGCCGGATGGCTCTGGGAGCGGGGCATCGAAGAGGAGGAGATAGTCCCGCTCCAGTCGGTGGGCGTCTCCGCCTACAGGTGCTCTCCCAAGGCCAAGAAGCTGCGGGAAGACCTGTCCAACGCCGTGGCGTCGGGCAGGCTCGCGCTGCCCAGGGAGGCGTCCGATGGATAGGACGCTGAAGCGGGCCAAGCGCAACAACAAGCGGCGCGGACAGCGCAATCACGGGGCATGGCAGCGGTTCTCCCCCGACGGGAAGACCTGCCGCTACTGCGAGCACGACGGCTCGAAGCACCTCTGCCGGTCGGGGCAGCCCCATTTCTTCCGGCCCGCGACGGAGGCGGAGCGGCGGGACCCCTCGGTCATGCTCTACCGCCACACACTGCCGGACGGCGGCTCGATGCTGGTGCGGCGGATGACCGTCGCCAACCACGCCGAGCTCATCACCGCCTTCTGCACGGCCTGCGCCGAGAGCATCGGGACGCACCAGGTCCTGTGCTACCAGCGCAACGTGGCTATTGGCGAGGTGGTCGGCATCGACACTCGCCACAAGGACCTGGCAATCGCCGCCTGACGCGGCATGAGAAAGGAGAGACGACATGAGACTCGCTGCACAAGCCAAAGGGGGCTACTATCCGACTCCCGACCGGGTGGTGGACCTGATCGCCGAGCTGATTCACACCCCCACCGGCTCCTACCACCGGGGCCGGGAGACCATCCGCATCCTCGACCCCTGCTGCGGGGCCGGGGACGCGCTGGAGAGGCTGGCCGAGGGCCTGGACAGGCCCAACGCCATCCCCATCGAGACCTACGGCGTCGAGCTGCACCGGGACAGGGCCGAGGAGGCCGAGAAGCGGCTCCACCGCACCCTGGCCTCGGACCTGTTCGCCACGTCGATAGCGAACGGGGCCTTCGGCCTGCTGCTGCTCAATCCGCCGTATGACTTTGATTCCGAAGACAAGCGGACGGAGCACGCCTTCCTGACGCACTGCACGCGCTACCTGGCCGACGCGGGGTTGCTGGTCTTCATCGTTCCCCGCCAGAGGCTTGCGGTCTCGGCACGCTACCTCTCCACCCACTACGGGCGGATGCGTTGCTGGGCCTTCCCCGACCCTGAACGGGAGGTCTTCGACCAGGTGGTCCTGATGGGCTACCGCAAGACGGACCCCGTTCCCGACGCCACAGCCGAGAGCATGGTGCTGGAGTGGGCGGTGGGGGAGCCGGAGCCCCTGCGCTCCCAGCGCAACTCCTACTCCTACCCGGAGTACACCCCCGCCACGACGCCGAGCGGCGACGTCCTGTTCACCACCCGCACCGTCGATCCGGTCGCGGCTGCTGCCGAGGCGCGGCGGTCGGGGCTCTGGGCCAGCACGGAGATCACAGACACGCTGTGGCCCGCGAGCGACAGCCGCACCCGCCCGCTCATGCCTCTCCGACGGGGGCACATGGCGATGCTGGTGGCGGCGGGCTTCCTCGACAACCTGGTGCTCGAAGCCGACGACAGGCGCATCCTGGTCAAGGGCCGCACCTCGAAAGATATGGTGCTGGTGGAGGACGCCCCGGAGAAGGAGGTCCACCGCGAGAAGCTGACGACTACCGTGGTGGCCCTCGACCTCGACGACGGACGGATCGAGGACATCGCCGCCTAGCTCGGACGGCTCACCCCGAGCCGCGCAACGAGGCCCCGTTGGTTCATTCGACCTGCGGGGCCTTCGCTCTATCGGAACGACTCTGAAGACCCCTCTTATCAAGGAAAGGAAGGTCGAAAGATGCAGACCACCATGACCCTCGAAGCCTGCTGCCGGTGCGGGCAGCCCATCGCGCCCGGCGAGCCGGCCATGCAGACCGCCTCGGTGGACATCGACGACTACGGCAGGGCCGTGTCCTCGCCGGTGAAGGCATACCACCTGACGGGACGCTGCTACGACGACGCAAAAGCTGCCGAGACCGCCCGCAGGGAGGCCCTGAAAGCCGCATAGACGGCTCGCACCGAGCCGCACTCACGAGGCCCGCCGACTGCGCGGGTTCGCACGTTCAAGCAACCGCCTGGGGACGTTTCCGGGGACCCGCGCGACACAGAAGCGTCCCCCACCTGGGGGCGTGGTGCGTCCCGGGTCCCGGCGTCGTCCTCCGGCCCACCACGGAAAAGGAGGACGACTCACATGAACCTCGGAGGTTTCATAGACACGTTCAAGGACGCCATCGCCAGGAGGGTGGTGGAGTCCTACCCGCCGCTCTACCGCCCCTCGGAGAACGGCGGCACGCTCCCCAGGCTGCTCCGCAAGCCCTTGGGAGCGCAGGCCGACGCCATCAGGGGCGCGGCCCTATCGCTGAAGGCCCACCGGGGCACGACGGTAGTGGGCGAGATGGGCACCGGCAAGACATTCATCGGCGCGGCGGCGGCGCACATGGCGGGCTTCGAGCGCATCCTCATCATCTGCCCGCCCCACCTGGTTCCCAAGTGGAAGCGGGAGGTGGAGATGACGGTGCCCGGCGTCCGCGCCGCCATCGTCGAGTCCATCACCGACCTGGAGCGACTCAGGTTCTCCATCGGCTCCGGCCCCCTCTTCGCGGTGATGAGCCGGGAGAAGGCCAAGCTGTCATACCGCTGGATGCCCGCCGTGATACAGCGGTGGGCCGTCTCGAAGGGAAGGCTCCTGCGGGAGGAGGAGACTGGGGAGCCCTTCCGGGTCCCCTGCTGCCCCGACTGCACGGCGCAGATCGTCGACAAGGACGGCGTGCCGCTGACGTTCGCGGACCTGAACCGGCGCAAGCACACCTGCGCTGCCTGCGACACCCCCCTCTGGCAGGCCGACAGGTCCGGCCCGGCCCGCTACCCGCTGGCCGACTACATCAAGCACAGGATGAAGGGCTTCTTCGACCTGCTTATCGGCGACGAAGTTCACGAGTTCAAGGGGCGCGGCTCGGCCCAGGGCATCGCCGCGGGCATCCTCGCCGACGTGTGCGGCAAGTCCCTCAGCCTGACCGGGACGCTCCTCGGCGGCTACTCCTCGACCATCTTCCACCTGCTCTACAGGTTCTCGCCGGAGATAAGGACGGAGTTCGGGCGCTCCGACGAGCACCGCTGGATACAGCGGTACGGCTTCGAGGAGGTCACCGTCGGCAAGCCCGACGACGACGCGGTGGAGGACGGGCGCAACAGCAGGCGCCGCAGTTTCCGCAAGGTGACCAGGGAGCGGCCGGGCCTCGTTCCCTCGGCGTTGTTCCACATCATAGGGAACACGGTGTTCCTGCGCCTGGCGGACGTTGCCTCCGGTCTGCCCGACTACGAGGAGAAGATCCTCGTGTCCTCGATGGACTCGGAGGAGGACTCGACCGGCTACTCCCAGCGCAGCGCCTACAACCACGTGTTCGAGAAGCTGCGCAAGGAGCTGGCGGACGCGCTCAAGAGCGGCTCCAAGCGGCTGCTGGCGACCTACCTGCAAACCCTGCTCGCCTACCCCGACGGCTGCACCAGGGGGGAGACGGTCTTCGACCCCAGGAGCGGGGACGTCATCGTCCAGGTCCCGCCGTTGTCGGAAGAGAAGCTCTACCCCAAGGAGAAGGCGCTCGTCGACCTGGTGGCCGCCGAGCGGCTGGAGGGAAGGCGGGTGCTGGTCTACGTCACCCACACGGGGACCAGGGACATCACCGGGCGGATGGACGACATCCTCACCCGGCACGGGTTCAGGGTGGCGGTGATGAAGGCCGACGCCGTGGCCCCGAACCGGAGGGAGGCGTGGGTGGCGGACAAGGTGAAGGAGGGCATAGACGTCCTGATCTGCCACCCCAGGCTGGTGCAGACCGGCCTCGACCTCATCGACTTCCCGACCATCGTCTGGGACGAGACAGATTATAGCGTCTACGTCGTCCGGCAGGCGTCGCGGCGGTCGTGGCGCATCGGGCAGACCCGCCCGGTGAAGGTGGTGTTCATGAGCTACCGGAACACCCTCCAGGCCGACGCGCTGAAGCTGGTGGCGAAGAAGATGCAGAGCTCCCTGGCCGTCGAGGGAGAGCTGCCGGAGGACGGGCTTGCCGCCTACGGCGACGACGGCGACGACATGATGATGGCCCTGGCCCGCAGGATCGTCAGCGGCGACGAGGAGGAGGACACCGAGACGATGGAGGAGGTGTTCGCCCAGGCCAGGAACGCCGAGAGCGAGGCCGAGGAGCTGCTGGTGGACGACGGCTGGAAGGTCGTCGAAGTGGAGCCGGAGGCCGTCGCGGTCAACGGCAACGGGAATGGCAACGGCCACCACGACGACCTGTTCGGGCCGACGGTGGAGCTTGTCCCGGTCAACGGCCGACACGCCAACGGCAACGGGAACGGCCACGCGGCGATTCCCGCCAACGGGAACGGCCATGCGCCTGCCCCGGTCAACGGGAACGGGACCAACGGCCACCACGAGGACGAGTCCCCGGAGCCGCAGCAGTCGCTCTTCTCCTGGGCGGAGTTCATGGCCGAGGAGCCGGTCAAGCCCAGGGGCCGCAAGACCCAGGCCCCGTCACTGTCCCTGTTTGCGTGGGCGGTGGAACAGGAGCGGGAGGAAGAGCCGGTCGGCGCGGGACGCTAGACCGCAAGGCACGGGAGAGGTCGTCGCTAACGGAGCGGCGGCCTCCCCGCAAATGGCAACGCAACAGCACCAAGCAAGAAAAGGAGAAGAACGATGGCAAGAGTATTCGTATACGACGACAGAGAGTTCCCCGACCCGGACCCCCAGATGAGCGTCGACCAGGTGAAGGCAACGCTCTCCGACTTCTACGGGGAGATCGCCAACGCCTCGGTGAAGGAGACCAAGCGGGGCGACGACACGATCTATGAGTTCCAGCGGCGGGTGGGCACCAAGGGCGTCTTCCCCCACGCCGGGAACTGAAGGAGGGAGTCCGATGGACAACCGCATCCTTGCCGGTCTGCTGGCGGCGACCCCGCCGGCGGGCCTCAGCATCCTGGAGCTCACGGCGGAGCTCACACGGCCCGACGGCTCCTTCGACCTGGACGCCGCGGCCGCACGGCAGCACGAGGTGGAGTCGGCCTGCGTCCAGGCCCAGGACTACGCCGCGGCCACGGGGCGGCTACTGGAGGCGCTGCGATGGCAGCTGCGGCCCCGGCGCAACTGAGCGGCTTGGCGAACCTGCTCCTGCGGCGTCCGCCGTCGCTGCGGGAGCTGGTGACGCTCGTCGGTTATGCCGACGACTACGCATGGTTCGTGGGGCTGGTGCGCCGTCTCTTCCCCCAGGAGGCGGAGGCGGCGCTTGCGGCCCCCGACGTACGCGGGAGGGTGGAACGATTCGGCGGGCTCTTCGGAGAGCGGCACTTCCCCCTCTACGCGCCGTTCATCGAGTTCTGGACAGAGGAGGAGGGGGAACAACCTCCCTGGTCCTGGCTGAGGCAGGGCATCCCCTTCGACCTGATGGGCTTCGGCTACGACGGCCTCCACGAGATGTGGGACGGCTACCGGGAGGGGCTCTCGGCCATGGCCCTCCTGGCCCAGCCCCCCGATTCCTCCTACATGGCAGACGACGGGATACGGGTGGCCTGGCTGGAGTCAGCCGCCGAACGCATCCCGCAGGAGACATTGGAGAGGATTCCCCAGGGCGGCATACCTCTGGACGACCTCACCGAGGCGCTCAAGGAGACCGGGTTCGAAGGGGCGGCGCAGGCCGCTTCCTGGGTCTTCGCCGAGACCGGCAACTTCTTCCTCGATCACACCTACGAAGACGGCAACTACGACGGGTTCTCCGACCCCTGGGACGACGACATCATCAAGGAGGGCACGGAGGAGTGGCGCAAGGCCGTCGCCCTCATGGACTCAGTGGGCAAGCTGACCGATTGGTTGGAGGAGGACATTCCCGGCCGCTTCGCCGAGATGCTGGAGTTCGTCCTGGGGCGGCTCCCCAAACAAGAACAGGAGGACAACGACCATGACTGATGCAGTCGATACGACCCAATGGTCCCTGCCGGGTCCGGCGGACATGCCCAGGGACACGCTCCAGATACAGCTGGAGGTCTACAAGGAGACCATCCTCCTGCGGGGCTTCGAGGACGACGCCACCTGGGTGCGGACCGTCTCGGCGGACGCCATCGCCAACGTGTTCACCCAGCACCTGGGGTTCTCCTCGGGGCTCCTGCCCCAGGACGCCCTCTGGTGGAACCAGGGCGAGACCGGACAGGTGGTTGCCCTGTGGCGGCCGCCGCAGGTCTGGTCGGTGGCCCTGCAACGGGAGGCGTTCAAGCCCCCCGCCCGGCTCCGGCTGCCCATGCCGGGGCTGGTCTTCGTCTGTTCGCCGGGCCGCCCGCCCTGGGTCTACGCCGCGCTGAACAGGCCGACCGACCCCGAGCAGCACCTCTTCCGGGCCCCGGCCTTCAACGTCTTCAGGGACGGGCGGGTCTGCCCCGGAAGCCACCGGTTCCCCGAGGAGGTGAGGCTGATACCGGAAGGCTTCTTCCAGTCCTTCTTCTCCCTTACCGGAGACACCCGGGACCGCTCGAAGAAGCACCCCGAAAACCTGATCGCGCTATGGGAGGAGATAGATGGAACAACTGTATACCCGACTGAAGACCTGGTTCCCCAGTGCACGGTGGGCCAGGCGATGGCGGTCTCCGAGGGGAGACGTGGCTACCGCTAGCGGGGCGCCGGGGCCGGTGGGCTACCTGGTCAACCACCCCGGCGGGCTCGCGGGAGTCCAGGGGATCGGCTACGACTACGTGCTGGGATCGGGGGGCGTCTACGTCCAGTCCCAGGGCGCTCACCTGACGGCGCGGGTGCCAGTCGCCCCCGGCACGGTGCGGGGGCTCGCTCCCGTGGCCGAGAAGGTGGCCCTCTCCCACGGCCCCATCCCGGCGCAGCTCTTCGAGCTTGGCCTGCGCTGGTTCCAGGACGACCCCGGCACCGAGCGGTTCTTCGCCGTGCGGTGGGACGGGCGAGCCTACCGGCTGGTGGTTCCCGAACAGGAAGGGACGGCTTCGTCCCTCACCTACACGCCGCCCGCAGGGGTGGTCGCCGAGTTCCACTCTCACGGAACCTCCCGCGCCTTCTTCTCGAAGACCGACGACGGAGACGAGTTGGGGTTCCGCATCTACGGCGTCGTTGGACGCCTCGACAGCGACCGGCCCGAGCTGAGCCTGCGGGTCGGCGTCTACGGCCACTTCGCCCCGCTGGACTGGCCCCAGGTGTTCGGCGGCCCGGACCCGGGCGTCCGGCTCATGGGCGAACACGACACACCAAACGAATGACAAGGAGGTACGAATGCCCTACTACCTGGACAACGAGTTCCTGCTGGACAACCCGTGGATCACCGTGGTCGGCTGCGGGGGAACCGGCGGCTTCGTGGCCGAGGGTCTCTGCCGCCTCTTCCAGGGGCGGGATGCCACCATCGTCCTGGTCGACCACGACCGGGTGGAGCCCCACAACCTGCTGCGCCAGAACTTCTACGCGGAGGACGTCGGCAAGTTCAAGAGCCAGGCCCTCGCCGACCGGCTGGCCAGGGCCTACCGGCGCCCCGTGGGCTACTCGGTCTACCCCTTCCGGGAGGAGGACTCCCGCTCGGATGGGGGCCGCTACCCCGGCCTTCCCCACTACGGGAACAGCCTCATCATCGGCTGCGCCGACAACGCCGCCGCACGGCGGGCGATGGCGGAGTCCCTGCCGGGCGACCCGCGCCGGTGGCTCATCGACGCGGGCAACGACACCAACTGGGGGCAGGTACTCATAGGCAACGTCGCCGACCGGGACTTTGGGGACGAACAAGCCTTCGTCGACCAGACCTGCTACCTGCTCCCCGCGCCTACGGTGCAGCGGCCCGACCTGCTGACCGCCGTGTCGACCACGCCTCCCGACGTGGACTGCGCGGCGGCCCTCGACCTCACCGACCAGGACCCGACCATCAACCAGATGATGGCGTCGCTCGCGCTACAGGTGGTCCGCCGCATGGCGGCGGGAACCTGCCCCTTCATGGGCCTCTACCTGGACATGGAGCAGGGAACGGTCACCCCCACATACGCCACACCGGAGACGGTGGCGCGGGTGGTGCGGTCTGGCTCCGAGCCGGGGATAGCGTCCTAGTGACCAACGCTCAACAGACGCATTCAAAGACGGAAATAAGGAGAAAACCATGCCTAACGAAAAGGGAACCACCACGATCTGGCAGGACGCCCACAGCGGGCTCCGCAGGCACAAGCTGATGACGAAGGAGCTCGCCGACACCATCCCGCCCCTGTACGCCAATGACGGCGCGGACGACCCCGACGCCGTGGTCGCCAGGGTGAAGCTCTTCTCGCCCTACAACGGCTGGCGCTGGTACGTCACCGAGTGGGACGCCGAGACCGGAACGTGCTTCGGCCTCGTCGAAGGGTTTGAAGTCGAACTGGGCTACTTCGACCTGACGGAACTCTCGGAAGTAACCGCGTTCGGCAGCGTCCCCGCCGTGGAGCGGGACCTGTACTGGGAGCCGCAGACCCTCGGCGAGATCAGGAGACAGTCGAGGCTCGCAGCCTGAGCAAGGGCCAGAGAAGAAACAACGAAAGGAGCAACCATGCCAGACGAAGTTGGAACGGAAGCAACCCGCTCGGACGCCCCGAGCGCGGACGACAGTCTCTTCGGTGAAGCGGCGGACGACTCGGAAGCCGCGGTTGCCGACGAGCAGGACGCCAATGAGGAGAGCGCACAAGAGGCGCAGGGTTCCGACGACGCCAGTGAGCAGGACGCTGGGGACGACACCGGCGCGTCCGAGGACCTGAAGGTCGTCGTCTCCATCAAGGGAGGCAGGGCCACCATCGGGGTGCAACAGCCCTCGTCGGACCCGCACATCGAGTCCTTCGACGACGCTGACCTGTCCGGTCTGACCCAGGAGGCCCTTGCGGTGGTCGAACGGGCGAGAGCTAGGTGGGAGGACGAACCCAAGCATCCGGCACATGAAAGGCCCGCTCCCCCGGCCAGACGCCGGACCCGGCGCTCACAAGGGGCGGCGCAGGCCGGGGCCGCCGAGGGAGAGACGGAGCAGCAGCAACCCGAGACGCTGAGGCTGTTCTAGGGGCCGAGTTCGAGGCCGATGAGCCGGTCGGCGCGGGACGCTGACCGCAGTAACAGGGGGAGGTCGTCGCAACGGCGACGGCTTCCCCCTGCTCAGCCATGTATGCAGCCTTTTTTGCGTTCCCGGCCCTGCGGGGTCGCGGGCCGCTTCAACGGCGCGCCGTCTCATTCGGTGAACAGGTGGCCGAGTCCCAGGCTGTCGGCCAGGTCGTGAAGCGCCTTCAGATGCCTGTAGTTGGGCCGCACCCCCCGCTTCCACCAGCGTCTTATGGTGATGGGATCGATCCCGAGGCGACGGGCGATCTCCGCCCACGGCAGACCGGAAGCATGCTGGAACCACACCAGGCGCTGCGGGAAGGCATCGGGGATGGCGTCGGTCTGTCTCCTGTACTGCGTGCGCCGCCTCGGCATCGCTCAAGCCCTCCCAGAGCACAGCCGGAGCCTCTCTCTCCAACGCGGGCGCAAGCATCGCCTTTCCCGTCCGCCTCAGACCGTGGGCGTTCCGTGCTCCGGCCAGTACGCTTGCCTCACCCGTTTGTCCATGTGTGCGTGCTCTTTTCGTTGCCCTCCACCGGCCCGGATCGCTGACGGTCGGCGCCAACTCGTCGGGCAACTTTCTGCCGTCGCTCGTGCAGACGGCTCCCTAGCCCTCGCAGTCCTCGCTACTCGCTACGGCGCGGCGGGGACGTTGATGTGGAACCAGCGGGAGCGCTCGCTCACCCCATGCTCGTTGATGGCCTTGATGCGGTAGGTGTAAGTGAGGCCGGCCGCCACCGTGTCGTCGGTGTAGGTCAGCGCCGCTGTGCCGGTGTCCGCGACCAATACATCGAAGTCGCCCCCTTGATCGTTCTCGCGGACGCGCCGCAGGATCACGTAGCCGGTGATGGTGTCGTCGCCGGGGTCGTCCCAGGTGAGGACCACCTGGCCGTCCGACTCCGTGGCTTCGAGGCCCGTGGGCTTATTGGGTACGGGCGCTGCCGGAGTGTCGATGTGGGACCAGCGCGAGCGTTCACTCGTTCCGGCCCCGTTGATGGCCTTGATCCGGTAGGTATAGCGAGTCTCCGCCGACACGGTGTTGTCGGTGTAGGTGGTGGCGGCGCTGCCCGTGTCTGCCACCAGCTCATTGAAGTGGCCCTGGGGGTCGACCCCGGGAATGCGCCGCAGGATCACGTAGCCGGTGATGGTGTTGTCGCCGGGGTCGTCCCAGGTGAGGGTCACCGAGTCGTGGGTCGCCGTGGCGGAGAGGTTCCTAGGCTTGGCCGGCGGCTCCGTGGGTTGCGCACCGGCCACAGCAGCCGTCGCCGCGCTGGTCAGCGTCTCCTGGTTACCGGCGTCGTCGGTGAAGCTCACCTGCACCGTGATGGCCTTGCTCTCTTCGGAGGCTTGGAGCGTGTACGTGGAACTGGTCGCCCCTCCGATTTCGGTGTCCCGGCTGGACAGCCACTGGTAGCTGAAGGTGGCATTCGCAAGACCGTCAGCGTCGGCGATGCCCGACGTGTCGGCGGTGAGTGTCTGGCCCACCTGAGACGTGCCACTAATGGTCGGCGCTCCAGTGGCGAGGTTGTTGGTCACGGTGACCGTCACCATCCCCGAACAGTTGTTGGTGGTATCGGACTCACCTGCCACCGAGTCCACACACGCCCAGTAGGAGGATGTGCTAGGGGTCGAGGGCGCCGTCAGCCTAATAATTTTGAAGCTGCCCTGTGGACGGGTAAGGGCCCGCTGAGCGGCCGTGCCAATCTCCGTGGTCGTCCCATCCACCAATTGCTTCCACCGCAGCGTTGTTGCCGCCGACTGCGCATCTCCCTGGTTGGTCACCGTCACCCCTATCCGGAAACTTCCCCCCGTCACTATGTTGTCGGTCGCATCTATTCCTATCACGACCAAGTCCGGTGCAGGTTCCGACATGATGAGCAGATGCGCCGACGAACAGTTGTCGGTGGTATCGGACTCATTCGTCACCGAGTCCACGCATGCGCCGTAGTAGTATGTGCCCGCCTCGGATGGCGCGGTCATCCCGCCAGCGTGGTCGCTCCTGCCCGCCGCCGCGAGCGCGCCGACCGATTCGGATCCCTGCTCCGTGTCCGAACTCGTGATCGTCGAGTCGGTCGACCGGTAGTAGCGAAGCCTTGTCGCCTCCGACGCCCCGTCGCCCGCATTGGTCACCCTGATCGACAGCTTGAATCGCGACCCCGCGGGAAGTGGAAGTGGTCGCTGGTGCGCAACCCACGGCGTCCCCACCTCCAAGTCGGGAGCCGACTTGGCGTGGACGGGCACTGCCGCCACGACAGGCGTCGCCGCACTGGTCAGCGTCTCGTCATTGCCCGCGTCGTCGGTGAAACTGACCTGCACCTTGATGGCCTTGCCCTCGTCGGTATCGGCCAGGGTGTAGGTCAAGCTGGTAGCGCCGGCTATTTCGGCGTCGTCGGCCAGCCACTGGTAGCTGTAGGTAACGCTGGTCAACCCATCGGCATCCGCGATGCCCGACGTGTCCGCCGTCAGGGTCTCTCCCACCTGTACCGTGCCACTGATGGTGGGCGCGCCTGTGGCAGGGCTGTTGTCAGATGTGTCCGCATCTTCTGAGCACGGCTCGATCACGTCGCCCTCCGCCACCTCCGGTACGGGCACACCCTTCCAGTCAGACGCCTTGGTTCCGTACAACTCCTCGATTTGCGACCACTCCGATGCCCCGTCGCAGCTCGCCGCACCAACCCGCAGCCACGAGAGCCCATGCAGGTTGCTCACCACCGCGCTGGAACCGTGGAACGCGATGTCCACTCCCTCGGCGGGCAGGTCCAGCCACTCTCCGCCTTTGACGTGGTAGTACTGGACCACGTACCAACCGGCGTCCTCTATGTCCTGCCAGTCCAGCCTCACCATGCCGTGATGCAGGGTCTCCGTCTCCGACAACACCGGAGTGCCCAGGACCACGGGGCATGGCTCGATCTCATCGCCCTCCTCCACCTCCGGTACGGGCACTCCCTCCCAGTCAGACGCATTGGTTCCGTACAACTCCTCGATTTGCGACCACTCCGATTCCCCGTCGCAGCTCATCGCACCAACCCGCAGCCACGAGAGCCCATGCAGGTTGCTCACCACCGCGCTGGAACCGTGGAACGCGATGTCCACTCCCTCGGCGGGCAGGTCCAACCACTCTCCGCCTTTGACGTAGTAGTACTGGACCACGTACCAACCGGCGTCCTCTACGTCCTCCCAGTCCAGCCGCACCATGCCGTGATGCAGGGTTTCCGTGTTCGACAGCACCGGCGTGCCCAGGTCCACCGCCGAGCCGGACGTGGGGGTGGCGCTCACCTCCCCGGAGGCCGGTCCGTATGGTCCCTGGCTGTTGCCTTCACCGTTCCCGGCCTTTACCCGGAAGAAGTACTTGACTCCATTGGCCAGATTGGCGTTGACGTTCGTCGTATAGGTGGTACTTCGCGCTGTGCCCCATTGCGACCTGGAATAGTCCTTGCCGTCGACCCTCCACTGGATGCGATAACTCTTCACTGGCGGGTTGCCGTTGTCGTCGGGCGGCTCCCAGGACAGGGTGACCTCCTTGTTTCCGGCGGTGGCGGCGAGGTTGCGGGGCGCTCCCGGCGGGCCGTCGCCCCACACGGGACCCGTGGGCGCGCTGGTCAGGGTCTCCTCGTTGCCGCCGTCGTCGGTGAAGGTCACTCTGACCTTTATGGCCTTGCCCTGGTCGGCGTCTACGAGCTTGTAGGTCGAGCCCGTCGCCTTCTCTATATCCGTATCGGTTGTTCCGTCACTGGATACCCACTGGTAGGTGAACGTTTCGCCGCTCAGACCGTCGGCGTCGGCAATGCCCGTTATGCCCACCGTCAATGTCTCGCCCACCTGCGCCGTGCCACTGATGGTGGGCAGACCGGTGGCCGGGCTGTTGGATACCGACTCCGGCCCGGCCCTCACCCAGTCCGAGCCCTCGCCCGGGCCGGCCTCGTTGCGGGCGCTTACCCGGTACTCGTACTCCACGCCCTTTTCCGCGCTCTCATCGGTATAGTCGGTATCGGCGCTGCCGGTATCCTCCACCAGGGTGTGCTGATCTCTGGGACTCCCATCGGAACGCTGTTGATCGCTGCGGTCCTCGCCGGCGAGGCGGCGCTTGATGCCGTAGCCGGTTACCCTTGAGTTGTCGGGCGCTTTCCAGGTCAACTTGACCGCGCCTCTCTTCTGTGAGACCGCACGAACGTTGTCTGGGGGCGGGGGTACCGCTGACACCTTGTGCCCCGGGTCGTCGGGAACGGCGTCATGGGTCAACTCGGCATCGTTACCTGCGGCGTCCTTGATGGCACCGCCGTTCAAGTTCACTGCGTCGGCGCCGACGGCAGCTCCATCACTGTCCGAGTCGCCGCTCAGCACCGTATAGTCGAATTTCAACTGGATGCCTCGTACAGCCCAAGGTCCTGGGCTGAAGCCGCAGAATGGTCCCTCACATTTGGGATCGGCGTAACTGAAATCGGCCAATTTGACGGTACCCTCGAAATCAAGCTCCAGTTGGGGACCGCCGGAGACGACAACGTCCTCATCGAAGTCCACTGAAGCGGTGAGGGTTTCCCCGACCGTGTAGACGCCATCAATTCCTCCGGTACTTGAAACCAAGGAGACGGACGATATGGTCGGGCGAACCCCGTCCACCTTGTGCTCCGTCTGTGCCGACAGCGCGTCATGGGACAGGTTGGCTGCGTTGTCTGCCGCATCCTTGATGCTACCGCTGTTCAGTGTCAGCTTGTTGGCGCCTATGGCGATCCCGTCGTCGTCCAGGTCGCCCTCTGCCACTGTGTAGCTGAAGACCACCGCGCTTCCCGCGACGCTTTCGTACTCTGCTGCATCACCCGTTCCATCACCGATGTCCAGTTCAAGTTGGGGCGTGCCGGTAACGCTAACGCTCTCGCTGAACGTGGCCGTTACCTTGATACTGTCGCCGATGCCGTAAACGCCGTCATCATCGAAGTTGGTGTCGTCGTCACCAGTGTCGCTGGTGATGGCAAGAGACGAGATGGTTGGAGCCGTGTTATCGGCCTGAGCCGAAACCGGGGATGGGCCATTGAACTGGAACAGCCCAACCAGTGCAGCAACCATTCCGGCCACCAACGCCAAGACGATAATTGGTCGGAGCGTTGTCGTTCGCAGGTTCATCTGATATCACCCCTTCTGGAGAATCTACTTATGCTGTCTTTTCTATTGCCCGTTCCTGCGTCCGCGATTGGACGAAGCCGGACGCGGCCCGTCCGGTCCGCAGGCGTCAGCCGATGGCGGCGCGGAGGGCGCGTGGCATAGGCGTTGCATGGTTGAAGGCTGTTTCGGGTGAGTGCGGGACGTGCGAAGCCCCCAGGAAGGCGTTCTACGAGGACTCTGAAGGCTTCGGATGCACGCTCGGAGGGAGCGGAGATGAGAGAGGACCGGGCCTGCCGGTATGAGCCGGAGGCGGCTAGGGAGCTAGAGCAGAGGGAAAATCGGGGGGGGGGGGGGGGGGGGGGTGAACGTCTGTGCTAGTCCGCGATGGAAGGCGGCCTCAAGCGCGGTCGTCGCGTCGGCGGCAAGGACCGCCGGTGCGTTCGCCGTCTCTATACCATCTACTGGCCTGTCGAGTGCCAAGTGAATCTCTCCTGAAAAATGGGCAGTCATCCACCGCATTTTACCAAAACGCCTGTGAGGTAACTGTGAGAGTCAAGACTTCTTGTGCCGAATCTGTTGTGAGTTTTTCCTCGACCAGCTACAATTAGGGCTGACCGGGCGGTTCGCGTCCCGAATCCCGCATCCGGCATCGCGCGGCGGCGACGGGCGGCTCATGGCCGTCGTCAGCCCGATTTGAGGAGGGAAATGGAACAGGCAGACGGGCCTCAGCGGGAAATAGCGGAGCTGCGCGACCGGCTGTCCCGCCTCAGCCAGGCCAGTCTGCGCATCAACGAGAGCCTCGACTTCGACACGGTGCTCCAGGGGGTGCTGGACTCCGCCTGCTCCCTGACCGGCGCCCGCTACGGCGTCATCACCCTGCTGGATGAGTCGGGGCAGGTACAGGATTTTGTAACCTGCGGGCTGACTGCGGAAGAGCACCGGCGGTTCACGGACCTGCCCGAAGGGATGATGTTCTTCCAGTACCTCAGCAACATCCAGGAGCCGCTGCGTCTGCGGGACTTCCACAGCCACATCCGCTCCCTGGGCCTTCCGGAGTTTCAACCGCCCATGGCGGTGAGCACGCCGCTTCCCTTTCTTGCCGCGCCCATCCGACACCAGGGGGAGAGCGTCGGGGCCTTCTACGTGGGCGAGAAGGATGTGGAGTTCACCTCCGAAGACGAGGAGACCCTGGTCATGTTCGCCTCCCAGGCAGCGCTGGTCATCGCCAACGCCCGCAGGCACCGGGACGAACAGCGGGCCAGGGCCGACATGGAGACCTTGGTGAACACGACTCCCGTGGGCGTCCTGGTGTTCGACGCGAAGACGGGCGGCGTGACGTCGGTCAACCGGGAGGCCAGGAGGATCGTCAGCGGCCTGCACATGCCTGACGGCTCTGCGGAGGAGCTCCTCGACATGCTGACCTTCCGGCGGGCCGACGGGCGGGAGGTCTCCCTGGAGGAGTTCCCCCTGGCCCAGGCCTTGAGCACGGGCGAGACGGTGCGCGCCGAGGAGATCGTCATCGAGGTCCCCGGCGGCGGGAGCGTCACCACCCTCGTCAACGCCACGCCCATCCGCTCGGAGGAGGGCGAGGTCGTTTCAGTGGTCGTCACCCTCCAGGACATGACGCCGCTGGAGGAGATGGAGCGGCTGCGGGCCGAGTTCCTGGGCATGGTGAGCCACGAGCTGAGGACGCCGCTGACCTCCATCAAAGGCTCAGCCGCCACGCTGACCGAGGCGGCGTCCGACCTGGACCCCGCCGAGATGCTCCAGTTCTTCCGCATCATCGGCGAGCAGGCCGACCACATGCGCGACCTGATCGGCGATCTGCTCGACGTGGCGCGCATCGAGACGGGCGAGCTGTCGGTGGCCCCCGCGCCTGCGGAGGTGGCGACCCTGGTGGACGAGGCCAGGAGCAGGTTCCAGAGCGGAGGGGGCAGGAACAACCTCCGCATCGCCCTCTCGCCGGAGCTGCCCCTGGTCATGGCGGATGGGCGGCGGATCATCCAGGTGCTGAGCAACCTACTCTCCAACGCGGCCCGGCACTCCCACGAGGCGTCGGCCATCGGGGTGTCCGCCGTGCGGGAGGGCTACCACGTGGCCGTCTCCGTCACGGACGAGGGCAGAGGGATCGCCGCCGAGCGGCTGCCACACCTGTTCCGGAAGTTCTCCCGCATCGACGGCGAGGACCGGAGACGGGACATCGCGGGGTCCGGCCTGGGCCTCGCCATCTGCAAGGGGATCGTAGAGGCCCACGGGGGCCGCATCTGGGCCGAGAGCGACGGGCCTGGCCTAGGGGCGAGGTTCACCTTCACGATTCCGGTGGCCGGGGATGCCGCTATCGGGGCCGCCAATCTCCCGGTGCGCTCCCGGCGGGCGGAGAGGGAGCGGACGCGCATTCTCGCGGTGGACGACGACCCGCAGACCCTCAGGCACGTCCGGGACGCGCTCACGAAGGCGGGCTACGCCCCGGTTGTGACCGGAGACCCGGAGGAGGCGCTCAGCCTGGTGGAGGCGAACGACCCCCACCTGGTGCTGCTGGACCTGATGCTGCCGGGAACCGACGGCATCGAGCTGATGCGGGGCATCCTAGACATGGCGGACGTGCCGGTCATCTTCCTGTCAGCCTACGGCCAGGAAGAGATCATCGCCAGGGCCTTCGAGAATGGGGCCGACGACTACGTGGTCAAGCCCTTCTCGCCGATGGAGCTTGTGTCGAGGATCAAGGCGGCCCTGCGCAAGCGGGAAGCGCCCGAATGGGCCGAGCCGTCGGAACCCTACGTGCTGGGGGAACTGACCATCGACTACGCCGAGCGTCGCGTGACGCTGGCCGGGCGTCCCGTGCAGCTGACCGCCATCGAGTACGGGCTGCTCTTCGAGCTTTCGGCCAACGCCGGTCGCGTGATGACCTACGACCGGCTGCTGCGACGGGTCTGGGGCCTGCGGCGCTCCGGGGATTCTCGGCGGGTGCGCACCGCCGCGAAGCAGCTCCGCCGCAAGCTGGGCGACGACGCCAACAACCCCACCTACATCCTCAACGAGCCTCGCGTCGGCTACCGGATGCCGAAGGGCAATAATAGCGAACAATGAAACTTGCAATCTTCACTAGGGCTTCCAAGCATTATCGTCCTCGCCCTATCCACAATCACCCACCCAAGCTAAACGGCACCTCCAGGGGAAGTGCAGATGATGAGCAGCGCAGGGGACGACTCGCTCGTGTATAGGCGGGGGAGATACTAGACTGAATCAGTTGACAGGTGCCGCTTATGTATCATCTTTACGAAATAGTGCTTGAAAGCCCTCAGATGTGGCTAAAACTCCAAGCCTCGTGCTTCTCGGAAGAGCAGGCGACAGCGTTCTTCGCATATCGCTTTGGCGGCAGCGATCCCGACCCTCTTCGACCCGATCTCCGCTATGTCTCGTTTTCCTTCCGAGTGCCCCGCAAACTGTCCGAATGCACTGACCACATCTTCAATTGGGAGGACATGAAGGACCGCCTCCCAACCGGGTGGCATGACCAGGAGTTCCGATTGGCTCAGGGTCCTTATCCGTGGTGCGAGACCCTGTCGCACGACTGCGACTGTCACGGGTCAGATGGCATCCTGGGCTATATATACTGCTCCGACCTTGGCTTGCCTGATGAGACGGCCAAGCGCGCGATCAGATCCCCAAACACCAGGCACCTTAAGAACCTCCAAGATATGCGTCAGAGATTGGTCAATGGTCAGAATGCTTCGAGGGCAAACAGAAACGCAGTCGCCGAAGCTCGTGCGGAGCCGTCCGAGCAAGAAGGATTCTACTGTCAGGTCGACGGGCGCTTCCACGCTTACAGCGAGCAGGTCAAACAGAAGGTGGCAGCGGACGTAGCCGCGACTCGTAGGTCATTAGCCACTCAGAGCGAGGAGAATCGCAGGGTGGTGCTGTCAAACATACGCGCCATCGCCGCGCATTGGCTCCGAACGTTCCAATCCCAGGAGTGTGCGGATAGGCTGATGGAAGGCGGGGCTGATATCCCCAACGTCTTATACAAGTACATCCCTAGAGAACGCATCGGCAATGGAGCGCCGAACAGCTTGCGGGCTACTCAGCTACTGGCCTTGAACGACGACATGGAATGCAACGTAATAACGATGTGTGATAGGGAGACGGATATTCTCGATTTCCTTGACCTGGTGCAGTCAAGATTGAAGGAATGTCTAGGAGTTGAAGTATCGGACGAAGAACTTATGAAACGATCACTCCTTCACGGCGACCTGAGGCTGTCGACCTTCATCCAAGAATACCTGAACCCACGGGTGGGGGTGGTCTCCCTGAGCACGGACTTGCTTGTTCCCACCATGTGGGCACACTATGCCCGGAACACCGGAATAGTCGTTGGCTACGATGCGGAAGTCTTGAGGGGCCTTGGCTTTGAATTGAGACAGGTGAGCTACTCGGAGATTGCGCCGATATACGAACCAACGAGGGGCGATGTTATTCAGCTGGATTTTGCTGATCGCGAACAGATGGAGCGGGACACCAGGGCGGGCAGAACAACAGAAGGGATACCGATTCTGAGAAGGGCAGACCTCACCCAGCTAGGAGCGGATTGGAAGGCCCTGTCTCGGTTGCTGTTCGTGAAAGGGATATCGTGGGCGTACGAGAAAGAAGTCCGACTGCTGGTTGATCTTGAGCAAGCGCGGGACACCGGGAAGACGGACAGCAACGGCTGGCCCGTCAAGGTGATAGCTATTCCTCCAGAGGCGATCAAGGAAATCTACAGCGGCGTGCATACCCCGAAAGACGACCTTGCGCAGGCAGTCGAGATAGCCCGTGGTGAGAACAAGCGTGGGTTGTTGGAGGGGCACGTATCTTCCCACGCCTTCAGAATACAGAAGACCGGCGGACTAAAGCATTGAGCCCAGAATGACGGCGAAGCTGGCTTTATGGGGACCGTGTTGTCTGACTGGCGTGCGTCGCGGGCTAGCCGGCAAGGGCGTTGTTGGGTTCACAGGCTCCCCAGCCACATCTCGAAGATGGTACTACCTACTATCCACGTAGGCCCAGTATCGGGTGCTCACGCAGAGTTTCCAGGATGCCGTTCAAACTTGCAGACACGTTCCGTTGATACTCGGAGTCTTGTCGCGGTCTAGGCCTATACTCCAGATGGGACCGCGCAATGCGTTCCCGGATATTCTCGGTTGTATAGCTGTTTGTGCTCCCAGACAATCCCAAGACTTCTTCACCCTGCCGCTGTAGGCCGGAAAGTGCGTACTCGACTTTCCACTCATCGCTCACGAGAGCGTCCAAACGGGCTGCCAGCCGTTCGACCCAGTGACCCAGCACGAACTCTTGTTGGGTCATTGCCACGCCCAGTTGTCGCCATCAGTCAACCATAAGTCCAGAAGATCCCCGCACCGCGGCTTCCGCCGTAGTTGGAATAAGGACAGGGGACTCTCCGTCGTCACACAGCTCATCTATTGGCAACCGTCCCAGACACATCGGCAGGTGTGGCAGGCACCAGGTAGGTAGCGGCGAAGACCATCTCGGAGAGCCACCGGTGGAAGGATTCGTTGTCGCTGAACTGCTTGAACAACTCGGTGTGGTCTGCGAGAAGCTCTGTCATCGCACGTTCCAGGGCCTTGTCGTGCTCAATCCGCGCATTCTGTTGGTCAGAGTTGGCCATTGCATTCTGGTAGGCTCTGTCGCCGGCAACCTTCGCGGGCAACTCTTGGGCAATCACCTTCTCGATCTTGTCCTGGTCCTTCCACTCGATGTTGCCGAAGCGGTCGTTGAACTCCCTGATGATGTTGGAGAGCCGCTCCATCTCCGTTTCCGGCTTCTGCCCGCCGCCGCTGGTGGATACCGGCTCAATCTCGGCGTCCTCGTCGGGAAGCTGGATGTCCTGCACCGCCTGCTTCTCCACCCGATAGCTGTCCATGTCGATGGCTTCGAGAATCCCCTTCGACAGGTCGTCCTCGATGGGTGCAGGCAGCTTTGGAACGAGGAAGGTCAGGAAGATCGAGAGCTTCTCCCACTCGGCGTAGGTGTAGGGCAGGATGGCGGCCAGGAACCCATAGGTTCGGAGGAATGCCTTGGCCTTGCCCTTGAAATCCACTTGGCCGTCCTCGTCCATCTGCTCGCGGTAGAGCGAGACGCAGCCGTCTAGGATGGGGTCGAGTCGAGTGCGGTCTGCCTTGGACAGGAACAACTTCACGAAGTCATCCACCTGCGCGGGGGCGTAGACTTGATAGCCATCGAGCGCCGCTTTGAGGTCGTGCAGCCTGTCGGGGTCGGTCTCTTCCGCCAGGACCGTGGTCCGGTAGTAGTCGGAGAAGGCGTCCTGGATCGTGTCGGCGTCGTTGGCGAAGTCCAGCACGAAGGCGTCGTGCTTCTTGGGGAGCTTCCGGTTGAGGCGTGATAGCGTCTGCACTGCCTTGACGCCCGACAGAATCTTGTCCACGTACATCGTGTGCAGCAGCGGCTCGTCGTAGCCGGTCTGGAACTTGTCTGCGCAGACGAGGAAGCGGTAGGGCTCTTCCTGAATCCTGTCGGCAATCAGGTTCGACGAGAAGCCGTTGAGGGATGCCTCGGTAACCTTCGCGCCGTCGTGCTCGTGCTCGCCGGAGAAGGCGGCGATGGCCCGGTACGGACTCTTGCGCTCTGCCAGGTAGTCCCGGATGGCGTAGAAGTAGCTGATGGCTCGTTGAATGCTGCTTGTGACCACCATGGCCCGCGCCTGCCCGCCAATCTTCTGCAAGCCGGCCACCTGTTCGTGGAAGTTATCCACCATAAGCTCGGCCTTGAGGCGGATGGCGTGGTCGTTGTCCTCCACGTAGCGGCGCAGTTTCTTCCCGGCGCGCTTGGTGTCGAACTCCGGGTCGTCTTCCACCGTCTTCACCAAGCGGTAGTAGCTGTCCACCGGCATGTAGTGCGCCAGCACATCAATGATGAACCCCTCCTGGATGGCCTGTTTCATGGTGTAGGAGTGGAATGGGACGTGCCTGGTCTTCCCGCCTTCGGGAACGGGCGTGCCGAAGAGTTCCAGGGTCTTGCTCTTGGGGGTGGCGGTGAAGGCGAAGTAGCTGGCGTTGGGCAGCATCTTCTTGGCCTCCATCAGCCGGTTGATCTTGTCCTCGGTGGTCTCGTCTTCCTCCTCGCTACCGGCTTCTCCCAGCGCCATGGATACAGATGCGGATGTCCGTCCGCCCTGGCTCGAATGGGCCTCGTCGATGATGATGGCGAAGGTGCGCCCCCGGTGCTCGTTGCCCATGGCGTCGAGGATGAACGGAAACTTCTGGACGGTGGTGATGACGATCCGCTTGCCCTCCTGGAGCAGGGTGCGGAGATAGCCCGAGCTCTCGGCATGGCCCACGACGGAGCCGACTTGGGTGAACTGCTTGATGGTGTCCCGTATTTGCTTGTCCAGCAGCCTCCGGTCCGTGACGACGATCACCGAATCGAAGAGCGCCTTGCCGTCCTGCTCCAACCCGATGAGCTGGTGCGCCAGCCAGGCGATGGAGTTCGACTTGCCGCTGCCGGCCGAGTGCTGAATCAAATACTTCGGGCCGACTCCCCTGGTGGATGCGTCAGCCAACAGCCTGCGCACCACGTCTAACTGGTGGTATCGGGGCCATATCTGCTCCCGTTTCTTGCGTCCGGTCTTATCGTCCTTAGATTCAACGACCTGGGCGTAGTTCTCGATGATGTCGGTCAGCCCGGCGCGCGTAAGGACCTGCTTCCAGAGGTAGTCGGTCTTGAGGCCATTGGGGTTCGGCGGATTGCCTTTGCCGTCGCTCCAACCCTTGTTGAAGGGCAGGAACCACGATTCCTTCCCCTTCAGGTGGGTGCAGAACCGCACCTCGTGGTCGTCTACAGCGAAGTGGGCCAGGCACCGGCCAAGCTCGAAGAGCTTCTCCCTGGGGTTGCGGTCGCGCTTGTACTGCTCAACCGCGTCGTCCACCGTCTGCTTCGTCAGGCTGTTCTTCAACTCGAATGTGGCGACGGGCAGGCCGTTGATGAATAGACCGAGGTCAAGGGCAAGCTGCGTTTCGTCCCGGCTGTAGCGGAGCTGTCTCGTCACGCTGAAGCGGTTCTGCGCGTACTGGACATGAGCCTTCTCGTTGCCCGGCGACGGCGTGCCGTACATCAGGTCGATCTGGTGCGGGCCGTGCTTGATACCCTTGCGGAGCACGTCGATGGTCCCTCGCCGGGTGACTTCCCCCTGTAGCCGGGCTAGAAACTTGCGCCGCGTCGCACTGTCCTGGCCAAGGTCCAGCGATTCCGCGGCAACGGGCTGGGTGGCGTGAAGGAACGCGGAGAGCTGGGCGAGGTCCACGCAGTACTCGCGGTCATAGTCCTGCGGGTCGCCGCAAATCCATCCCGTGCCGTAGCTGGACGGCTGCTCGCGCACCATGCCGCCCTGCGGCGGGTCGCAGTCGGCTCCCGTCAGCGCCGCGCAGATGAGGCGCTCCAGCCCCTTTTCGCTGGTGTCGGTAGTCACGCTATCCCTCTCCTCTCATCGGGATGGGGACTTCCTTCACCTCTCCCGGCTGTATCCCCTCGAGTGTGTTGCGGATAGCCTCAACCCTTGGCTCGATGAGCGGCCACCGGTTCGCGCCGAGAACGATCAGCGCGAAGTTTCGGCTGCCCAGGTTCTGCTGATACGGCATGTTCCTATCTGCGGTAATCACGACTTCATACCCTGCTTCTTCCGCCTGATCCAGCAACGCGCCATTGACAAGCGTTGCCCACCCGCGCTCTTCTGCCACGTCGACGTCATGACCCACGAGGTGACGGCGAAGCTGCCGGGGCGCATTGTGGTCAAACAGGATTCGCATGCGAGACCTTAGCGACCTTGGCGTCGAGGTCTTGCACGATGAACTCCAAGACCGCTCTTACCTGCGCTTCGTCCACCCCGCCGAACCACTCGATGAAGTCGTGGACGGTTGCGCCCTCCGCAAGGTTGCCGAAAAGGGCCGACACGGGCAGCCGCGTGTCTTTGAACACCCAGGCCCCGCTTACCTTGCCGGGTACGCTCTCGACCGCCGGGCACTTGCTCCAGTCCGTCATGCGGTCACCTCCTCTTCCATTACCGAATCTTCTACCGACTCGTCGATGTCGTAAAGGTCTCCGGGCAGGCCGTCTACCAGTGGCGCAGTCTCTCCTATCGGGTCCTGGTCGTCGGCCTCGTCCGGCAGTTGAGCAGCCGCCTCGCGCACGTCCAGCTTGCCTGTCACTACATCCGCGATGAGCCGGGTGCGGTACTCCTGCACCAACTCCATCTGCCGGCGTGCGCGGGCGATAGCGGCGACGATGTCTGCGGTGGCCCCTTCTATGTGGTTCGCTATATTCTTCTGCTCCTGCAGATGAGGTACAGGCAGATAGAGATTCAATATCCGTTCGACTGCCAGCCCTGGTTGTGCTGCGGCGATTGAGTATTGGTTCAGGTTCATGGCTGTGAGAATGGCACCGAACCAGTCAATCTCATGACCAACATCAAGGGCTGCGACCACGGCATGTTCCGATGCCCAGAACTGGCCGCGAGTTATATGAACGTTCCCGCATAGAGCGCCTTGCCTGCCAATTAGGGCGAAAGCACCGTCGTGTGTATAGCTTGAAGCATACCCCCGGAGTCCATTGCCGCCATAGACGGGATATTCACCGGCAGCTTCAATAGACTCAGCAGTGATGCCCTCACCGCTCTTCATGCCGCATATCGTCTTCAACCGCCGCACTTCCCAATGCTCCGGCACGTCCCCCAGCCACTCGACGCCGGAGGGCCTGAGGGGGACGTTGGGATCAAGGCCCCGGGTGACGGCCCGGTTGATGATGGCCTGCTTCTCCTCCTCCAGCAGGGCGATGAGCTTCCGCTTGGCGGTGACGTAGAGCCGCATGCGCCGGTCCACGTGGTCCAGGTACCGGACGATGGCGGCCTGCTCGGGGAGGGGTGGGAGGGACAACCACAGGTACTTGAGTTGGCCACTGTAGATGTGCATGATGGTGATGCCCCGCCCCATTAGGGATTTCTGGGTTTGAGCGACAGGGCAGTCCAGTGCGTAGCCAGCAAACTTGGGTTCCATGGGAATCGTTGGCCGGAAGATGATCAAGTCTCCACCACAGAGGACCTCAGTGTTCAGTAGGTTGACGGCGGACTTGCCAATTTCCTCTATCGTTTCCCCCGACGTAGGGAAGAGAACGTCACCTCTATGGATTGGGATGTAGGCACTGGCCTTCTCTGGCGAGACATAGCTCCGGGTCTGGCTTATGACGAACTTGTGGGTTGTGTAAAGGTCTCCATATCGGACACAAGGTATTCCGTTGAGGACCTCGTCATCCTTCGTTCCACCTGAGCCTTTGGAGAAGACGCCAATCCTTCCGAGTTGGACAACTTCCCAATGCTCCGGCACATCTCCGACAGAGGGAAGGCCGGTGAGCTTGTAGGAAGGATAGGGTTTATGTTGTGTGGTCAAGTCCGCCATCCTCGAATCGTTCATTCCTAGTGTGTCCGTCGAATCTGCTCCAGTGACAACGAAGCATTGTTGATCTCGCCTGCTCCTTCACTCTGCGGGATATCAATTCGGAAATTGAACAACTGCTTCCACTGCCCCTGCTCCCACTTCCGGGCATATAAGAGCTTGGCCCCGGCGGCTATCACGAATTGCTCCCAATTGGCGTCATAGGGGAGTGCTTGAATCTCTTCCAGTGTCATCTCACGAGGGTTCTTCGAGGAAATAGCTACGCTAGCTTTGTTTCTCCAATCCTTCCTCCCCCAGTTGTTGATGACGTGGGCACCTTCCTTGTCAGCAATATCTTGTAAGATATTGCTGGTCTTTCTCACAGCACCCTTGGCGTCGCGAACAGGGCATTCCCCCAACCAATCTCGGAGGGGCACCAAGCGGTCGTCACCGCGCGCACTGTAGACTATGCTCACTGAGTTAGGGTGCAAGGGAGGACCTACGGTGATGTAGCCGTCCTCCGTTACCGTTCCAGATTTCGTTAAGAACGATTGGATATATATCTTGTCGCCCCTTCCGAAGGCCGCTTCAAACAGGTTGCGCCTTTTCTGCGTCGAACCAACGAATGAACGAACGGAATCTTGATCCAAGAGCAGCTTACGTAATTCCACCGCCACCATCCGGTACACCGACCGATGGCTCGCCCCAATATATGACTCGACCCCCAAACGGATATTGGCAAGGGAATCTTCTACGGCTGACATTAGCGCACGAGGAGCTTCTTTGTTATCCAGTTCATTCATGACGACGTTCTATTCTGGTCTACGGTAGGCTTTCCAGCTTTACTTCCCCACACTCACTATCTCCGCCAGCAGTCCCTCCGTTTCCCGTTCCAGGGCCAGGATGTCCGCTCGTATCTCCTCCAGCGAGCGCAAGGGCTGGGGCTTGTAGAAGTGGCGGGTGAAGCTGATTTCGTAGCCGACCTTCACTCTGGCCGCGTCGTACCAGGCGTCCGGGGCGTAGGGGAGGACCTCTCGGCGGATGAAGGCCTCAATGCCGCCTTCGTGGAGAAGTGGCACCTGCTCTGTGTCGCGCAGGTCGGTGTCCGGCTCGTAATCCACCACGATGCTCTGGCCGTCTGCGGCAGCTTCGACCAGCCCGTGGATTGGGTCCGGTTCCACCGCGCCCGGCTTGTGGGTCTTCTTGATGACAGGCGCAGCGGCCTCATCGCGGGACGCCAAGGCCAGTTGCAATAGGTTCTTCCGCTTGGCCGTCAACTTGACGCCATGCGCGGAGGCATCCGCACCAACGACTTCCATGAATCGGTTGAAGTCGGGGTGAGGTCCGGCGCCCAGCACTGTCGCCACCCGATCAATGACGTTGGCGAGCGGCTCTTCCTTTGCGTCACGACAGGCGGCTCGGAAGCGCTGAAGATGGTCCGGCGATAGACCGACGGTGAGCCGCAATGGGCGCTCGACGGTGACCTTCCAGTAGCCGAAAGCCTCGTTGGGGAATATCTTCGACTGCTCCGTCTCCTCGAAGGCCAGGAAAGAATCGCAGATGCGGCGGATGTCCTCGTCGGATAACTCGCAGTTCTTGCTGCCCAGGTTCTTGCGTAGCGGCCGGGACCACTGCGTGGCGTCTATGAGCTGAACCCGGCCCCGGCGATGCTCCGCCTTCCGGTTGCTGAGCACCCAGATGTATGTGGCGATGCCGGTGTTGTAGAACATGTTCAGCGGCAGGGCGACGATGGCTTCCAGCCAGTCGTTCTCAATGATCCAACGGCGGATGTTGCTCTCGCCCTGCCCTGCGTCGCCGGTGAAGAGGGAGCTTCCGTTGTGGACCTCCGCGATACGGCTGCCCAATGGGGTGCCGTTCTTCATCTTGCTCAGCATGTTGGCCAGGAACATCATCTGGCCGTCGCTGGAGCGGGTGATGAGCGAGTAGTCCGCGTCGCCGGCGTGCTCCACGACAAAGCGCGGGTCCATGATGTCGGACTTGCCGCCCATGCGTTCCAGGTCAGTCTTCCAGCTCTTGCCGTAGGGAGGATTTGAGAGCATGAAGTCGAACTCGCGGGCGGGGAAGGCGTCGGAGGAGAGGGTGGAGCCGAACTGCATGTTGTCGGCCTCGCCGCCCTCGCCCTTGAGGATGAGGTCGGCCTTGCTGATGGCGTAGGTCTCCGGGTTGACCTCCTGGCCGTACAGATGAATGGAGACCTCCTTGTCCTGCTCGCCGGCCAACTGCGTCAGCGTCTCCTCCGCGACCGTCAGCATCCCGCCTGTGCCGCACGCGCCGTCGTAGACTAGGTAGGTGCCGGACCGGATCTCATCGGCGACGGGCAGGAATACAAGGTGGGCCATCAATTGCACGACATCGCGCGGGGTGAAGTGCTCCCCGGCCTCCTCGTTGTTCTCCTCATTGAAGCGGCGGATGAGCTCTTCGAAGACCGTGCCCATACCGTGGTTGTCGAGGCCGTCGAGACGCACGGAGCCGTCTCCGTTCAGAATGGGCTTGGGGCTGAGGTTGATGGAGCTGTTCAGGAACTTCTCTAGCAGGAAGCCCAGAGTGCCCGTATCGACTAACGTGGGAATTTGATTGTGGAACTTGAACTTGTCCAAGACTTCCTGGATGTTGGGGGAGAAGCCGTCGAGGTACGCCTCGAAGTTGGCCCGGAGCCTCTGCTGCTGGCCGATAGAGGTCAGGTCACGGAGCCGGAAAGGGGAGGTGTTGTAAAAGGCTTCGCCTGAGGCTTGGCGAAGGGCAACCTCCTGATTGGTGATACCCGCCGCGTCCAGACGCTCCTTCGTGGCGCGCACCTCGTCCTTGGTCGGTTCCAGCACGGCGTCCAGACGGCGGATGACCGTCATGGGCAGGATGACGTCGCGGTACTTGCCCCGGACGTAGACATCGCGCAAGATATCGTCCGCGATGCCCCATATGAAGCTGCTGATGTTCAGGGCGCTCATTGGTTCGTCATGCTCCTGTAGGCTGCCTTGACCATCTGATCAAGGGCAACGGCGGCTTCCTCATTCAGACGGGGATCGGAGCGGAGGCACGATGAAATCACTGCCAGAGGTTCAGGTTCCATCTTGAGATGATCACCTCTGACGAACCTGTCCACATCCAGCCCTGACCACGCCGCTAACGCTGCGAGACCGTTCACGTCGGGATGCTTGCCTTGGGACATGCGGCTCAAGGTGGAAGCGCTGATGCCGCACTCCTCCGCCACCTGCTTCCAGGTACATTGGCGGGCCTGCCTCTCTGCGTCCAGAGCGGCGAAGAAGGCGTCGCCATCGAACCTCGTTGTCTTGGCCATGAGCCTCTCCTTCGTGGGTCCACATCCCAGATAGTCATCACTGATAGTGGAACGGATCACCTATTCGATTATCGCAACTGCATGATATGATTGCAATAGCCGTCAGGGACTGAGGAGGTTCACCCCCCGACAACTCCGTCGTGAAGAAGGGGAAGGAGGATCGACAGGCAATGGAGCTACTACGGCCGTGCGACGTTGAATCTCAGCCTTTCTACCCTGTCATGCAGGTGACCGAGCGGTTAGCGTGGGCTCACAGCTCCAGCAGCATCTCAAAGACGGTTCCGCCTACCGTCAACTTAGGCCCAGTTGACAGGGACCGAACCAGTCATAAGAGAGACGACTCATCTATCCCGGCTCGTCTGGCTCAGCTTCGGATGGCCCAGCCGGGGGTCGGTGCCTAGGTTGCGCGCCACGCCTGTCCCAACGGCTCCACCCTCTTCGGCAGGCTGTTGTAGGGCACGCGATTGTCTAAGAGCCCCGCCCCGGCTTGAATGGACCCAACCCGACCGCCCACGAGTATCTGAGTCTTCCGTGTCTATTGATTCCAAAGAATGAAGGTTCTTGATTTTGTCCAGTTGGGTGGGCCAAAGTGGACGGTAGACAGCAACTGTCTTGAGAGTCAAGAAGGTCGGCCAGCCTCTTGGTAGCTCATGCAGAGCCAGGGAGTGCGATGCTTGAGCATGGAGTTGAGGATTACGAGAAGCTTGCGCATACAGGCTGTGAGGGCAAGCTTCTTCGGCTTCCCGGAGGCTAGCAGCCGTTGATAGAAGTCCCGGATGACTGGGTTGCGGCGGCTAGCCACCAACGTTCCCATGTATAGGGCAGCGCGAATCCTGGCGCGCCCACCCCAGACTGTGCGTTTGCCCCTCAATATCCCACTATCCCGGTTGAAGGGAGCTACTCCCACAAGAGCGGCGACCTGCCGGCGGTCCAACGTTCCCAGTTCAGGCAGGTACGCCAGGAGGGCAAGGGAAACCTGTCTTCCAACCCCAGGTACAGTCCTCAGAAGGTCGTCCTTCTCACGCCACACGGGACTCTGACGTATGGTCTGCCTCAGGCTCTTGTCCAGGTCATCCAATTCTCGCTCCAACCAGTCAATGTGGGCCTCTATGCGAGGACGCACGGTGCTGACGGCCGTTCCCAGCCGGTTCTTCTCCGAGACCAGTATGGTCATCACCTGGTGCCTGCGGGCAACTAGGGAGTTGAGCATCTGGGTGTCCGTGTCTCGCAGCGGGCGCACAGGTGGTCGGACTGCTTCGGCGAAATGGGCCAGTACCTCTGCGTCCAGAGTATCGGTCTTTGCCAGCTTCCCGGTGGCCCTGGCAAAGTCACGCACTTGTCGGGGATTGACCACTGCCACTGGTAGGGATGCCGCAGCCAGGGCAGCTACCAGAGAAAGTTCGATGCCACCAGAAGACTCCAGCAACACCATTACCGGTGCGATGGACTTCAGCTTCGAAACCAGCTGATGGACTCCCGACTCGTCATAGGAGACCTCCCATATGTCCCCAGCAGGGCGAACTGCAACATCCACTCGGGCCTTGGACACATCGATGCCTACGTAGGTCGCTTCCTGTTCCATGTACACCTCCTGTGAATCGTTGGCCCGTTCTTGCATGATTCGGGCTCGGTAGCCCAGGCAACCGTTCGGGCTCCATTCGTGAGGAGTGCGGCGACCCACGCTGTCTAACGGTCTCTATCGACCAAGAACCAATCGGTCTGCCGCACTCTGTTCCACCAGAGTGCAGTGATTGTTGCAAACCAAGATACAAGAACTATCTTCGAGATGTGGCTGGGGGCTCTGTGAACCTACCCAGCCCCTCGGCCCAAATAGTATGGAGTGACAGGGCGGAGGAACACAATGAGCGTCATGGTGGCCCCACCTCTGGTTTTTCAACTCTGCCACGCCTCCTCCCGCTCCTGCCCTTCCCCCTTCTCCATGCGGTAGCCGACGCGGGGCTCGTTGAGGAAGTAGGTGGGGTTGTTGGCGTCGTCGCCCAGCTTGGCGGCGGTGCGCACCCGCCGCGAGTCGCCGGAGCCGCGCAGGCCCCAGACCCGTTGCAGCAGCCGGTCGTAGGTCATCACGCGGCCGGCGTTGGCCGATAGCTCGAAGAGCAGCCCGTACTCGATGGCGGTCAGCTGCACGGGACGCCCGGCCAGCATCACGCGACGCTCGGCGTAGTCGATGGTCAGCTCTCCAAACACGTAAGGTTCCGACGGTTCGGCCCATTCGGGCGCTTCCCGCTTGCGCAGGGCCGCCTTGATCCTCGCCACAAGCTCCGTCGGCGAGAAGGGCTTGACCACGTAGTCGTCGGCGCCCATCTCTAAGGTCCTGGCGATGATCTCCTCCTGGCCGTAGGCGGACAGGAAGATGACCGGCACGTCCGCCATATCGAGGATGTTCTGCATCAGCTCGATGCCGTCGGTCCCCGGCAGACTGATGGCCGGTCCACTCACGTCCGGTGAGCCGGCGGCTGGCACGAGCAGGCTGAACGACTGGCTTGCAGAGACCGGGGACAGCCTGGGGAGAGGTACGTGTCCGAGCTACGGCGTAACTATGGGAGGTAGGGGGCGTTCGTTGCGAGGTGTGTTGGCGTCGGGCTGCGCATATTCGCCTCAAAGGGTGCTGTAGTATACTACAGCAAGGCAATCAGCATGACAGGATCGAGCCATGAACACGCAAGACGAATTCACCGTGCCTCAAGCAGCGTCCTACCTTGATGTGAGTGAGGAGACGGTGAGACGGAACATCAGGTCAAAGCGCTTA
Source organism: Dehalococcoidia bacterium (assembly GCA_965197965.1). Classification (GTDB taxonomy): domain Bacteria; phylum Chloroflexota; class Dehalococcoidia; order Lucifugimonadales; family QGNO01; genus DAOUJH01. Next base: position 2,171,667 of record OZ240235.1, on the reverse strand, counting down.
AAGGCCTTGCGAAGGGGAACTCAATGGTTCATTCCACGTGAAGTCCTCTTCCTCTTTGCCGGAAAGTACGATCCAAGAACCGGACAACTGCGAGACATTCCGTGAGCGCCCTGCAATTACTTGAAGGAAGAGAGAACTGCCAATTGGATATCGTCTCACCTGAAGAACGCAGTTGGATGATGTCCCGAGTCCGGAGTCGGGATACGGCTCCGGAGAAAACCGTGAGGTCCCTTATTCACCGACTGGGCTTCCGGTTCAGTCTCCACAAGAGGAGTCTACCGGGCAAGCCCGACATAGTCCTTACGCGGCACAAGAAGGTTGTTTTCGTACACGGTTGCTTTTGGCATCAGCATGACGGTTGTCCCTCAGCCAAGAGACCGAGAACGAATCAGAGCTTTTGGAGCGCGAAGCTTGATGACAACGTCCGCCGTGACAAATCGACGCAACGTCTCTTGGAGCAAATGGGTTGGAAGTGCTTAGTCGTGTGGGAGTGTGACCTCGCCAAATACGACGGTCTTATTGTAAAGTTGAAGATGTTCCTAAATGCCGACTAATCAGGTGTCCAATTCTAGACGGTGGCCGACGGTTATCGACCTATTCTGTGGCTGTGGTGGGGTAACCGCAGGCTTGAAGGCGGCACGGTTCAGGGTCATCGCAGCCGTCGATAATGATCCGATAGCGTGCCGAACTTACCGGGCCAATCACCCATCTGTCCACCTCATGGAAAGGGACATCACGGAAATTGACCCGTGGCGTATGAGACATGGCCTGCTAAGACATGACACCCTTGATCTCCTAGTAGTCTGCGCACCATGCCAGCCATTCAGCAGTCACCAAAGAACCCTCGCAGAGGATGATCGGGTTAGTCTCGTGCTTCAGGCAATCAGGTTTGCCGATGCCCTACAACCTCGGCTGATTCTCTTCGAGAATGTGCCTGGAATTGAGGGTCCACGATTTAGGACGTTGCGGAACAGCTTGGTGGCGGGCCTCAGGGATCAAGGTTATCGCTTTGGAACTACAATGCAGCTTGATGCGGCCGACTTCGGTGTTCCTCAGAGAAGGGTGCGATGCATTATGTTGGCCAGCAAAGACCACACCACTCCTGAGTTGCCCCAGAGTAGCGTGGGTGGAAGGCAATCCACCGTTCGAACCGCGATAGGGGACCTAAGACCTCTGAGGTCCGGGGAAACTGACCCGAATGACGAGTTGCACTTTGCTAGGGACCACCGGCCGGTTGTCTTGGAGCGCCTTCGGCACATTCCTCGAAACGGCGGTAGCAGAGACAGCTTGCCTTCCGAATTGCAACTTCAGTGTCACAAGGGACACAAGGGACATCCTGACGTTTACGGACGCATGAGTTGGGACGCAGTTGCGCCTACGTTGACTACCGGGTGTACAGACTTGACTCGTGGCAGGTTCGGGCACCCTCGAGACGATCGCGCTGTGACCTTGAGGGAAGCAGCACGGTTGCAGACGTTCCCGGACGAATATCGTTTTCTCGGAAACAGCAAGGAGATTGCCACTCAGATAGGAAACGCCGTGCCGGTTAGGCTCATCGAGCACTTGGCCCCAACGCTCAAGTTCCTGTTGAAGGTCTGACCCGATGAAATATACGCCTGAGCAGATTAGAGCGATTGACCATCGGCATGGAAACCTCCAGATCCTCGCATGTGCGGGAAGCGGGAAGACGGAGGTCATTTCTAGGAGAATAGCCAAGCTAGTCGCTGAAGGCACGCCGAAGGCTTCTATAGTAGCCTTCACCTTTACCGACCGGGCAGCGGACGAGTTGAAGGCCCGCATACGAAAACACCTGGAGGAAACCTCACCCGATGACCCGGCGCTCGGCGACATTTACGTCGGGACCATTCACCGTTTCTGTCTTCAGACCCTTAAGGAACTGAATCCTGAGTATCGCAGATACGAAGTGATGGACGAGGCCCGCCAAGCCGCGTTGATCATGACCAACTACGGATATTCAGCGGAGAGTCATTGGGGAATTGGGCTGAACCGACTTCGGGACAGAACTAGGACCAAGGGTTACTGGGAGTCAATCCGGACGTTTATCACAACTATCAGCGTGATTCATCAGAAGGGAATTGAACTCGGCAGAATTCAAGACCCTGAATTGCGGGATTGCATTGAACGCTACCAGCGCATTGCATATGGCGATCCAAACTACTTCTTTGACTTTGACCAGATTATCGCCAAGCTGATCAATGAACTAAAGAGCCGGCCCGACCGCCTGAATGGTTTGCGGATTCGGCTTAAGCACCTTGTAGTTGATGAATATCAGGATATTGACGACAGGCAAGAGGAACTGATCGCACTATTGTCTAATCATGGAATTGATGTCCGCTTGACGGTCGTGGGCGACGATGACCAAGCGATTTACGGTTGGAGGGGAGCACGGATCGGCAATATTCTAGCCTTTGAGGCTAGATATCCGGATGTTACACAAATCAAGCTGGCTTACAACTTTAGGAGCACTCATGCGGTGGCCGAAGTGGCGGACGCAGCGGTACGTAAGATTCCCGCCTCACGACGATTGGCAAAAGACATGGAAGCCCGCCATTGGGATGAACAACGAGGGCAGTTTGTAGAGACGATGGCCCTTCAGGGCGATGTTAGGGTTCGTTCATTGGCGACGGAAGTGGATGAGGCGAATTGGGTTGCCGATCGAATCAAGGAACTCCGGGGGGTAGTCATTGATGACAGAGAAGGAGGGAAGAGGGCGATTGACTACGCGGACATGGCGATTTTGCTAAGGAGCGTAAGGGGTTCCGGGAAAGTGTTCTCCGAGACGCTGCAGAGGCGTGGGATTCCCGGAGTTGTGAAAGGTGTGGGGGGGGTGTTCGGTCATGACGAGGTACAGTTGGTGCACGCCGCGTTTTGCCTCCTCGCTAGATCTGACATGTTAATTGAGGAAGAGGGCCGCACCATTCGAATGGGAGAAGTCGAGATAAGGGATTTCATTCGGCTAAAGATCCGGCACCTGAGAGATTCGGTCGGAGCAATGCCTAAAGCCAATGAGTCCCGATTCCTTGAATGGATTGCTGCCAAGCGTGAGGAGCTGGACAAGCGCTCCCTGGAACGAGAGAGGCGGGGACGCCTAGCTCGTCGGATTTATCCTCAGGACATCTTTCAGGACATGCTTCAGGAGCTGGGGGCCAACCTCGGTCCCGAGCCTTGGCCGACGCACATCCTATACAACCTTGGCAGGCTCAGCGGCCTGATAACGGACTTCGAGGCCGTGCATCAGTGGGTAACACCAAGCGACCTTATGGCTCTCTGCGTGTTCTGGGGTGGGTGGGCAGCAAGCCAAGTCGATGAGGGCGGACTGGAAGAGGCCGTAACGCCCAATGCCGTACAGATCATGACGGTACACGCTGCTAAAGGACTGGAATGGCCGGTAGTATTCGTGCCCCGAGTCTCAAGCGCAAATTTTCCCAGCAGTTATCGGAATAGAGGTCCGTCCACATTCTTGAGCGATGATTTGTTCAATGCCAGCGAATATGCGGCTGGAGACGAGGGAGAGCGCAGACTCTGGTATGTTGCTCTGACACGCTGCCGCAGATTCCTCAATATATCCAGCCCGGACCGAAGGAACAAGAGACCGACCGCCTACTTCAAGGACATACAACACGACATTGTAAGTCGAGGCGACGAAGTCGTTAGCTTAGAGAAAGCTAATCCAACCCCCCCGGCTGATACGGAACTCCTGCCCACGACCTACACGGAGCTCAACTACTACTGGCGCTGTCCTTTCGAGTATCAGCTTCGTGCGTTGATGGGATTTCAGCCTGGCGTTAGTGAATCTTATGGATACGGCCAGCAAATACACAATGTCCTTGCAGAAGTTCATCAATCTGCCAGCGACGGCAGGTCGCTATCGCCAAACGAGGTGTCCGACCTAGTCGAACGCCGATTCCATCTTCGATACACACGAGACGGCGATACCCATAAGCCGCTGACGCTACTTCGAGATTCAGCCACGAAGTCAATCCTTCGATATCTTGAGAGCTATCCAAACTCAACAAAGTTCGTTCTAGATGCTGAAAAGCCATTCGAATTCGTCGACAGGGACACTGGAGCGCTAATCAGTGGAACAGTCGACTTGATACAGCGAATCGAGTCAGGGTCGCCCGAAGGCGAGATCCGCATTCCCGTTGCGATAGTCGACTTCAAAGCTCACCGCTGGGGGGATGCTGACAGCTTTGTAAGAAGAAGGAAGGAAGTCGAAGCCCAATTGAGGTTGTACTCCGTAGCAGTTGGTTTGTCTTGGGGGTTCGAGTCAAAGGAGGCTTACGCCCATTTCCTAAATCCTATACCTCCGTCCCAGGATCTTATCGACCAGGGAGTACAAGAACGGGTGAACGTGGATGTCTCCGAAGAATCACAAAGGTCGGTACGAGGAGCCGTACGCACAGCTGTGGCCGGAATCCAAGAATCCGTGAGAAGCGGGAGCTTTGCATTGAGTGGTGCTGATCAGGGCATATGCAACAAATGTGACTTCCGAGCGATATGCCCAGGCTTCACACGTTGGCAGGGGATTGACAGAACCACTCCAAGGCCTGGTTCTTTGGAGACCGAAAGGGAACTTGAGATAGCAATGGTGGAAGAAGACTTGAATGCCGGGTAGACACCTGAGTGACGACGAAAGGGGGTTGCTGAACCTTTGGAACAACCCGCCCCCGAATCTTGCCCGGCCGTTCTTGGGAAGCGTTGCCGTGTCTGGTGGCCTGCGCGGTATCGACGCGCTCTTGGTTCCGTTTCGATTCCCGATTACCGCCCTTTGCGGCAAGAACGGAGTAGGCAAGAGCACAGTATTGGCTCTCGCGGCCCTCGCGCATCATTCTCCTCCTGGATGGCACATTCCGAACTGGCTATATCAGCCACGGTCCAGGAGTGTAGACAGATCCTACTACACATTCGGCGATTTTTTTGTGCGGACTGTCAGTGACCGATCTTTCGATGGCATTTCCGTATCGTGGACGTACAGGAGTTCCAGCCCTGTGGAGCCGGTTACATTCACGAAGGCACCGAGCCGTTGGGGGCGATATGCAAATCGTCCCCAACGTGAAGTCGTGTTTTGCCCTTTAGGACGTCTGCTCCCGGCACACGAGATCTCTGGCGTTAGGTCGGCATTCGCCCAACGTCCCCAGCAATTCGATTCCTACGAACTGTCTCAGCAAGCCCTCGAACGGCTATCCTATATCATGGGAAGGGTATACAGCTTGGCAGAGATTCGGGAGACCAAGAGACACACCCTGCAACGGGTGCGAGCAGGCGGGGACTTTACGGGGTTCAATATGGGTGGTGGAGAGAGTTGGGTCATGAATCTCCTTCACACACTGCACCGATTGCCCCGAGGTAGCCTTCTAGTAATCGAGGACATCGAGGCGGGATTGCACCCCCAAGCTCAGGTGCGTCTAGCCACGATTCTGGTCAAGCTGTGTTTAGCTCGGCAAGTGCAAATCGTCTGCTCAACACACTCAGAGTCGTTCCTCGATGCGTTACCCCGGCAAGCGCGCATTCTCCTTAGAAACCCTGGGGAAGATCACGAGGCCTTTGAATCCCCGAGTACACGGTTTGCGTTGTACGAAATGGCTGGCCAGATTCAACCTGAATTGACCATCTACTGTGAGGATCTGTTCGCTAAGCTTCTAGTCGAGGAGGCGTTGCCACATGATGTTAAGGTCCGCTGTTCAGTGCGCGAAATAGGTGACTGGGCTACGGTGATCCGTCAAGGCGTTTCTCATTTGCGCTCGGGATATGAGATGAGAGCCCTCTGCGTGTTGGACGGCGACTGCTCGGCGACTGAACTTGACAACCGGGTTGCCATTGAAGCAGGGGCTAATCAAGAACATCAACCTGAATGGCTCCTACTCCCAGGTGGACTTGCTCCGGAGGAGTGGATTGCTGAGCAATTGAGAGTGCCTACTTACAGAAACAGATTCGCTGTGCAGTTTGATTGTTCAATTGCGCGAGCCAACGAACTCATTGAGGCTGTTCATGCGGAATTGGATCACCACAACCTAGGTCACCGTCTCCAACAGATGACTGGCATGGACTCACAGGACTGTATCAGAAGGACAATGAGGTCAGTTGCCCCCGTTCATCCACAGCTCGACACCCTGCGTGAGATGATAAGGCAGAGCCTAGACTGAAAGAGGAAACTCGCCTGTCGCTCGCGAGAGGGGCGTCGACGCTCACACTTTGCCCTCCTGTGTAGTAGATCAGTTTACACATTGTATTTCTGCCCTCTCAGCTTGTACGGTCGACTCCTCCTTCGAGATGTTCAATCACTTCACTGGCCCCGTGCCAAAGATCTAGAAAGTAGGCGATCTTCTGACCGCAGCACCCTGCCTCCCGCTCTCTGATGTCCCACACCCAACGCTTCACTATGGGGTCCACCTGACACTTCAGACGAGGGCCTTTCTTCGCCTTCTGGTAACGGTCGAGGAAGGCCAGCAGCCCTTCCTGCTCTATCCCACGTATCACAGGTGGATAGTCTCCCGATGCTTCCTCAACCGCTCACCGATGTGTGCTTTCGGAACCCCTCTCTGTGCAGTTCCCAAGCCATAGTAATCATCGTTACGTTCAACATGTCCGTGAGCATACGCTTGGACTGTCGGATTTCTAGGGAAACATTGCGCTAACTTGACAAAATCAAGAACCTTGGTGTTGAGGTTCGCTCTGGCGGTGTAATCGGCCATACTCCCCACTCCACCCGAAGCCCCGTCCATCCGCAAGGGGTGGCCATGTCTCGTATCTATTGGCCAACCGTAGGTGTGGCAGATGTCAAGTAAGTGGCGGCGAAGACTCTCTCGGAGAGCCACCGGCGGAACGATTCGTTGTCACTGAACTGCTTGAATAGCTCAATGGGGTCGGCCACATAGTCTACCATGACCCGTTCCAAGGCCTTGTCGTGCTCGATGCGGGCATTCTGCTGGTCGGAGTTGGCAATTGCGTTCTGATACGCCCTGTCTCCAGCCACTTTCGCCGGCAGTTCCTCGGCGATCACCTTCTTGATCTTGTCCTGGTCCTTCCACTCAATGTTGCCAAACCGATCATTGAAGTCCCTGATGATGCTGGAGAGACGGTCCATCTCTGGTTCCGGCTTTTGTCCCCCGCCATCTGTGGGGACCGGCCCTATCTCTGCGTCCTCGTCGGGAAGCTGTATGTCTTGCACCGCCTGCTTCTCCACCCGGTAGCTGTCCATGTCAATGGCTTCGAGAATCCCTTTTGAGAGGTCGTCCTCGACGGGAGCGGGAAGTTTGGGAACGAGGAAGGTCAAGAAGATGGATAGCTTCTCCCACTCAGCGACAGTGTAGGGCAAGATAGTGGCTAGGAACCCGTAGGCTCGGAGGAATGCCTTGGCCTTGCTCTTGAAGTCGACCTGGCCGTCCTCGTCCAGTTGCTCCCTGTATACCGAGACGCAGGCGTCCAGGATGGGATCGAGACGGTCCCGGGGCTCTTTCGCGAAGAACCGCTTCACGAATTCGTCAATCTGTGCTGGTTCGTAGACCTGATAGCCGTCCAAGGCCGCCTTGAGATCATGCAGCCTGTCAGGGTCGGTCTCCTCCGACAGGATGGTGGTTCGGTAGTAGTCTGAGAAGGCGTCCTGGATCGTGTCGGCGTCGTTGGCGAAGTCCAGCACGAAGGCGTCGTGCTTCTTGGGGTGCGCCCGGTTGAGACGGGAGAGCGTCTGCACCGCCTTCACTCCCGACAATGGCTTGTCGACGTACATGGTGTGCAATAACGGTTCGTCGTAGCCGGTCTGGAACTTGTCGGCACAGACCAAGAATCGGTATGGGTCCTCCTGGATCCTGTCGGTGATCAGGTTGGATGAGAAGCCGTTGAGGGACGCCTCGGTGGCCTTAGTCCCATCGTACTCGTGCTCTCCGGAGAAGGCGGCGATGGCCTGATATGGGCTCTTGCGCTCCGTCAGGTAGTCCCGAATGGCGTAGTAGTAGCTGATGGCTCGTTGGATGCTGCTCGTCACTACCATCGCCCGCGCCTGCCCGCCTATCTTCTGCAGGCCGGCCACCTGCTCGTGGAAGTGATCGACCATGATCTCCGCCTTCAGCCGTATGGCGTAATCGTGGTCCTCCACGTAGCGGCGCAGCTTCTTCCCTGCCCGTTTGATGTCGAACTCCGGGTCTCCCTGAACCGTCTTAACCAACCGGTAGTAGCTGTTCGCCGGTGTGTAGTCTTTCAGAACGTCGACGATGAACCTCTCCTGGATGGCCTGCTTCATGGTGTAGGAGTGAAAGGGCACATGCTTTGTATTCTCGCCTTCAGAAACGGGTGTGCCGAATATCTCCAGGGTCTTGTTCTTGGGTGTGGCGGTGAAGGCAAAGTAGCTGGCGTTGGCAAGCAGCTTCCTGGACTCCATAAGCCGGTTGATCTTGTCCTCGGTGGTCTCGTCTTCTTCCTCAGCGCCTGCTTCTCCCAGGGCCATGGACACCGACGCCGATGTCCGCCCGCCCTGGCTCGAATGGGCCTCGTCGATGACGATGGCGAACCTGCGGCCCCGGTGCTCGTTGCCGATGGCGTCCAGGATGAAGGGGAACTTCTGCACCGTGGTGATAACGATACGCTTGCCCTCCTGGAGCAGCCGACGAAGGTGGCCGGAGGTCTCGGCGTGACCCATGATAGAGCCGACCTGCGCGAACTGCCTGATAGTGTCTCGAATCTGCCGGTCCAACACCCTACGGTCCGTGACGACGATCACGGTGTCGAAGATAGTCGCATCGTCCCGCTCCAGTCCTATCAGCTGATGAGCGAGCCAAGCGATGGAGTTGGACTTGCCGCTTCCCGCCGAGTGCTGAATCAGGTACCTAGAGCCGGCTCCCCTAGCGGACGCGTCGGCCAGCAGTCTGCGTACCACGTCCAACTGATGGTACCGGGGCCATATCTGTTCCCGTTTCTTGCGGCCTGTCTTATCTTCCTTGTTCGCCACAATCTGTGCGTAGTTCTCGATGATGTCAGTGAGACCGTCCCGTGTCAGCACCTGTTTCCACAGGTAGTCGGTCTTTAGGCCGTTGGGATTGGGCGGGTTGCCCGCGCCGTCATCCCATCCCTTGTTGAAGGGCAGGAACCATGACGCCTTCCCATTGAGATGGGTGCAGAACTGCGTCTCGTGATCGTCCACGGCGAAGTGGGTGAGGCAGCGGCCAAGCTCGAAAAGCTTCTCCCTGGGGTTGCGGTCCCGCTTGTACTGCTCGACGGCGTCATCCACGGTCTGCTTGGTTAGGCTGTTCTTCAACTCGAAGGTGGCGGCGGGTAGGCCGTTGATGAACAGGCACAGGTCCAGGGCAAGCTGCGCGTTGTCGTTGCTATAGCGGAGCTGCCTAGTCACGCTGAAGCGGTTCTGCCCGTACAGGACTTTGGCCTTCTCGTTCCCCGGCGACGGCGTGCCGTACATCAGGTCGATCTGGTGCGGTCCGTGCTTGACGCCCTTGCGCAGCACTTCTATGGTGCCGCGCCTAGTTATCTCACCTTGCAACCGAGCCAGGAACCTGCGCCGGGTCGGGCTGTCTTCGTCCAAGCCGAGCGAGTCCGCAGACATGAGCTGTGTCTCTTTGAGGAAGGCGGATAGCTGAGCTAGGTCCACGCAGTACTCCCGGTCGTAGTCATGGGGGTCGCCGCATATCCAGCCCGCGCCGTAAGCGGCTGGCCGCTCCGCCATAGTGCCCGCCTGCCCAAGCTCGCATGGAGCGCCCGTCAGCCCCTCGCAAATGAGGCGCTCCAGCCCCTTCTCGCTGATGTCGGTGGTCGCACCGACTGCCCGACCCGCGTGCTTCTCATCGGGCCGGTAGAAGGCGCCCCGGACCGGGTTGGACCAGCTCAGAACTTCAGGGATGTCGGTGGTGTTTATCTGGTCATCGGGAAGCCCCTCCAAGGCCGATATCTGATCGCGCTGCCTTGGGGTCAGCTCAGACATGTCCTTCCTCGTAGGCTCTTCTTTCATGTGATGTCGCTGGACGGGCGCTGATAATGCGACCTGTCTGTTCGTCTGTCGCCGGTTCCACCTTAGGCCAGGTGTGAATGACCAGGATGAGAAGTCCCTCTATCGTACCAATGGTTCGCCATCGTTGTTCTTGCGGGTACGGGTCTTTAAAAGTTTCCGCTAACGGGTCATTGAAGACGTGGATTGCCGTCTCAAACTCTATGCCGTGAGTACGAAGGTTCGCCCTGTTCTTGTTCGGGTCCCACTCCCATATCAACGTCTGCGCCTCTAGCCTGTTGCCATAAGTGTAGCCTCTTCAGTCAACCAGGACAAGTCAAACTGGGATTCTCAAGGCTGCCCGTGACCACGTCCGAGATGAGGCGCTCAAGTCCTTTCTCGCTGATGTCGGTGGTCACGCTATGCCTCGCCTCTCATCGGGATGTGGATTTCGCGCACCTCTCCCGGCTGTATCCCTTCCAGCGCTTGGCGGACAGCCTCTGTTCGTCGCGCAATGCGCGGCCACGCGGTATTCATCAGGACGACGACGGCCACTCGCCTGTTCGACATGTTTTGCTGGTATCGGATGCCCTGGTCGGTGGTCATCAGCACTTCGAATCCGGCCTCTTCGGCCCGATCCAACAAGTCGCCATTGCTCAGGGTGTCCCAGCCGCGCTCTTGGACCGTTTCGACCTCATGGCCGAAAAGCCGGCGGTGCAGCTGCCTAGGCGTTCCTTTATCGAACAGGATTCGCATGGACGACCTTGGCCCGGAGTTCCTGCGCCACGTGCTCCAGCGCCGCCCTCACCTCTGATTCCTCCACTCCGCCGAACCATTCCATAAAATCGTAGATCGTCGCGCCCTCCGCAAGGTTCTCGAAAAGGGCGTACACCGGCAAGCGGGTTCCCTTGAACACCCAGGCCCCGCTCACCCTGCCGGGCACGCTCTCCACCGCCGGGCACTTGCTCCAGTCCGTCATGCCGTCACCTCCTCTTCCATTACCGAATCTTCTACTGACTCGTCGATGCTGTAAAGGTCCCCGGGCTGGCCGTCTGCCAGTGGCCCATTCTCCCCTATCGGCTCTTCCTCGTTGTCCTCCTCTGGCAGCTGTGCCGCCGCCTCCCGTACGTCCAGCTTGCCGGTCACCACGTCGGCGATGAGCCGGGTGCGGTACTCCTGCACCAGCTCGATTTGACGGCGAGCGCGGGCGATGGCGGCGTCGATGCTGGCCGTGGCCTCGTCCAGGTATTCGACGATGGCGGATTGTTCGTCGATGGGTGGGAGGGGCAACCACAGATACTTAAGCTGGCCGCTATAGATATGCATGATGGTGATGCCCCGCCCGATAAGGGATTTCTGCGTTTGAGCGGCCGGGGAATCCAGTGCGTAGCCTGCGAACCTGGGTTCCATTGGGATTGTCGGCCGAAATATGATCGTATCCCCACCACAAATGACCTGAGTGTCCAGGAGGTTGACTGCGGACTTGCCAATCTCCTCTATTGTTTCCCCTGACGTGGGGAAGAGAACGTCACCCCGGATGATTGGCGTATAAGTACCGGCCTTCGCTGGTGAAACGTAACTCCGGGGCTTGCTTATGAAGAACTTGTGCGTTGTGTAGAGGTCTCCATACCGAACACAGGGTACCCCATCAGGAACTTCATCCTCCTTCGTTCCGCCTGAACCTTTGGAGAAGCAGCCAATCCTTCCAAGCTGAATCACCTCCCAATGCTCCGGCACTTCGCCGAGACTCTCAACGCCGGAGGGCTTGAGGCGAACGTTGGGGTCAAGGCCGCGGGTGACGGCCCGGTTGACGATGGCCTGCTTTTCCTCGTCCAGCAGGGCGATGAGCTTTCGCTTGGCGCTGACGTACCGCCGGATGCGCAGGTCCACGTAGTCCAGGTAGCGGACGATGGCTCGCTGCTCCGGGAGGGGAGGGAGTGCAACTTTCGCCCTCAAGAAGGTCGCTGTAGGGATGGTTTTTCGCAATCCAGAATAGAGTGGTCTGAGCAGCTTGCCGTCGTCTAGCGAAAGATAGAGAAGATAAAGAAATTCCGTCGAGTCGACATCGGGACATACGAACCTAGAGTAAGCGCCAGTCACCATTCCTCTTAGTCGTGAACGTCCAACTGTTCTTGGTGTCTCGTCAATATCAAATAAGCAGAAAACCAAGTCTCCTGGCTCTATAACCTGGTAGGTATCGAAGCTGGACGGGAATTTCCCGAACGCATTATCAACGTCACGAGGAATAACTCCACGTCGTGTCAGGGAAAGCAGGGTGAAATCATCTGCACATGCCCCCACGACATCTTTCCTTGGGTTCATCAAGGCACGATTTGGCATCATCTCCCAATGCTCCGGCACGTCGCCGAGCCAGGGGACGCCGGAGGGGCGGTAGGTGGGGTGGGGGTGGGGGGTGGTCGTTCTTATTCTGCGCATATCACCAAGTCGGTATAAACCCTACTGAGGTACACCGGCAAATCGGTAAATGTCCTGAGCGCCCTTTTCCATGAAGTCGCTCAGAACTGGATATTGCGTGTCAGCGTTTCTGGTGAGCAGAAGCCTCTCCCTCTTTCCAAGATCTTCCATATTCTCATGAACTACAAGGCTAATAAATGGCAAGTTGGATTTCTGAAACTCCAATAGGGATATCGTCACGTTCTTGGCCTTATCGTTGCCCAGCACTCCGAATACATAGAAATTCCGGCGGTTGTGTACGAGAGACCAATCCACGCTGTTCGGAAAGTCGGGAATTGGAAACTGCTCGGCAACAGGGGAAAACTGGGGCAAATTGACTGTAACGTATTCTCTTAGGTCGTCGTAGAAGACACTTCGAGTAATTTCCCTGGTCCAATATCGCATATTACAGACCTTCTGAGCGCACCCAACGAATTGAAGGATGCTCTCATAGAGGTTACCGACAGGAGCATCCAAGTATAGATTGCCAGCGTCATTGCTAACGCTATTGTTGATAAGGATGTTTTCGAAGATTTGCTGGCGAGCTGGTGTCGTTATCTCGTAAGTATAAGAAAGACGCATCAGCGTCATGCCGAAATCGCAAATGCGGACATAGCCTTCTCCTCGGGGACTGTCTTGCAGATAGACATCAATCATGTCCCCGTCCTCATGACGTATTGGAACTATTAGTTGATAATCGCCGGGACGGCGTTCATTAACGTCGAATCCTGCCCCGAAGGAATGATTCAACGACTCTCTGAGCCCGCTAATGTCCATTGAAAAGCCTCCCCTGAAGCAATTCGGGGAAGTAGGTCTCGTAGTTTGTCACTCCAATGTCTGCGAAGAATGTCTGGAGAGCCTGTTCATATGTCATATATCGATCGGTGGCCTCCCGATGGCGCTCTTGCGGTTGGGTGCTCCCGGATGCAATCTCAGAGGCCGTGATGCGATGAATATGAGGCTTTGCATAGTGACCGTCGGCATAACGACTCGTTTCTCCATGAGGGCCATTGTAACGAGTAAGTGTGATGGTCCGAAGGTTATTGTCACCGGTCTGATAACGCAACCCAATGGAAAAATTCTCGATGAACTTGTCGTTTTGCCGAATGAACACTACGAACTTCTTCGAGTCGTCGGAAGTGGCCTGCAAATCCATATCGCAACGCTTATGGCCGTACTCTTGCCTATATGCGCTGGCGGGGGTCTTGGTCCCGATTGTCTTGGGAATCCTTATGAGATTCACAATTTCTTGGTCAGTCAGCATTGCTTCGCTCAAATGGTACTATGTCAATCTCAGCCCCGATTATCTCCGCCAGCAGCCCCTCCGTTTCCTGTTCAAGCGCAAGGATGTCCGCCCGTATCTCCTCCAAGGAACGCAGGGGCTGAGGCTTGTAGAAGTGGCGGGTGAAGCTGATCTCGTAGCCAACCTTCACGCTGTCGGGCACGTACCAGGCGTCCGGAGCGTAAGGCAGCACCTCGCGGCGCAAGAAAGCCTCGATACCGCCGTCTTCCAGCAGTGGCACCTGCTCCGTGTCGCGCAGGTCGGTGTCTGGCTCGTACTCCACCACGGCGGCCTTACCGTCGATGGTGACAGGGTATAGGCCGCGCAGTGCATCGGGTTCCACTCCCTTGTGGACCTTCTTAACGACCGGGGGCGCAGCCTCCGACCGCTTACCGTCGTCCTTAAGCGCCTTGATCTCCTTGGTGGCGTAGGCACGTTCCAGGTCGATGCCCTCAATGCGCAGGGGCCGCTCCACGGTGACCTTCCAGTAGCCGAAGGCCTTGTTGGAGAATATCTTCGACTGCTCCGTCTCCTCAAAGGCAAGGAAGGCGTCGCAGATGCGGCCAATATCCTCGTCGGATAGCTCGCAGTTCTTGCTGCCAAGATTCTTGCGCAGGGGTCTGTACCACTGGGTGGCGTCGATGAGCTGCACCTTGCCCTGGCGGTGTGCCGCCTTGCGGTTGCTGAGCACCCAGATGTAGGTGGCAATGCCGGTGTTGTAGAACATGTTCAGGGGCAGGGCGACGATGGCCTCCAGCCAGTCGTTCTCGATGATCCAGCGACGTATGTTGCTCTCACCCTGCCCTGCGTCGCCGGTGAAGAGTGAGCTGCCGTTGTGCACCTCGGCAATACGGCTGCCCATCGGCGTGTCGTGCTTCATCTTGCTTAGCATGTTCGCCAGGAACATCAGTTGGCCGTCGCTGGAGCGTGTGATGAGGGAGTGCTCAGGGTTGCCGTTGTGCTCCACGACGAAGCGGGGATCCTTGATGCCGGACTTGCCGCCCATGCGCTCAAGGTCGGTCTTCCAGCTCTTGCCGTAGGGCGGGTTGGAGAGCATGAAGTCGAACTCGCTGGCGGGGAAGGCGTCAGAAGAGAGAGTGGAGCCATAGTTGATGTTGTCGGCCTCGCTCCCTTCTCCCTTGAGGATCAGGTCGGCCTTGCTGATGGCGTAGGTCTCTGGATTGACCTCTTGGCCGTACAGGTGGACAGACACTTCCTTATCATGCTCATCAGCCAGCCGCGCCAAAGTCTCCTCGGCAACCGTCAGCATCCCGCCGGTGCCGCAAGCGCCGTCGTAGACCAGGTAAGTGCCAGACCTGATCTCATCAGCGACGGGCAGGAAGATGAGGCGCGCCATGAGCTGCACAACGTCCCGGGGAGTAAAGTGCTCCCCGGCTTCCTCGTTGTTCTCTTCGTTGAAGCGCCGGATTAACTCCTCGAAGACCGTACCCATGCTATGGTTATCCAGTCCCTCCAGCCGCACCGAGCCGTCCCCGTTCGGGACAGGCTTGGGGCTGAGATTGATTGAGTTATCAAGGAATTTCGCTATCAGGAAGCCCAGCGCGTCCGCCTCCACCAGCGTGGGAATCTGGTTGCGGAACTTGAACTTTTCCAGCACCTCCTGGACATTGGGCGAGAAGCCGTCCAGGTAGGCCTCGAAGTTGGCCCGGAGCCTCTGCTGCTGGGCGATGGAGGTGAGGTCACGCAGCCGGAAGGGCGACGCATTGTAGAAGGCCTCGCCCGAAGCCTGGCGCAAGGCTTGGTCCTGGTTGGTGATGCCGGCGGCGTCCAGTTGCTCCTTCATGCGGAGTACGGCGTCCTTGGTCGGTTCCAGCACGGCGTCAAGGCGGCGGATGACCGTCATGGGCAGGATCACGTCCCGGTATTTGCCACGGACGTATACGTCCCGCAGCACGTCGTCTGCGATTCCCCATATGAAACTGCTCATGTTGAGGGTAGTCACTGGCTTGTCATGCTCCTGTATGCTGCCTTCACCATCTGGTCAAGGGCAACGGCCGCTTCCTCGCTATCTTGGCCATGGGTTTCTCCCCGCAGTTGCGGCTCATTTGGAGAGCCTATCCTAGTGCCTGAGGCGCGTCACTCGATTTGCAGAACTTGATAGAAAGCTGGATTGATCGCAAATGCCTCATTCCTAGCACCTTTGGAGGAGATTACCCTTGCCATTCTCCTCAGGATTCGACGCTCTTCTTCATCTCGTGCGTAGCGGAAGCCGCTGGCTGTCTCGATTCCGAGAAAGTTGATATCACACAGAAGGTCCAGGTAGAAATCTATGTCCTCGCCTTCGACACCTGCCAAAGCAAATCGACTTTCGATTTCTTTCCTGCTTACCTCTTTACCGGCTCCAGCGAATTCGTACAAAACTTCCTCAAGCTTCCCCTTGCTAGGATCGTCCTCCTTAAGAATGGAATTGAAGGCGTACTGGGAATATTGCTCTCGGGCTACCAACAAATCACCTGGGTAGACTTTCTCATGTCCCCTGTTAATAGCGTTGCTGACAGCAGCTTTTACTAGGTGGATCAAGTCACGGGGTCTGGGAAGTACAGTACGTAGTATGAACTCGGTCGAAGTAACTCCTGCGACTTCCTCAGGGAACAGCGCAGCCCACACCTCCGCAGCCTTGCGTTCCCTCGGAGCACCGTGAAGCATTCTCTCTTCCAACACTCTAAGTAACAGATCTTTGTCGTTCCACGCTACTCTGACGATTGGAAGCTTGTCTTGTTCAGGCATTAGGTGCTGAATGAAGGCGAAAATGTCGCTCCGCAGTAGTACGGTTACCTTCGTATCGACCATCTTTATTCTACTACTCGAACGTCCGAAATCACTCGGTATGAATTGAACCGCTCCCAATAGCCCTCCAATAAGCTCGGCCAAATGATTGACGTGCTCTCCAGGTCCCCAAGGTTCATCTAAGCCGTCAATCAGCAAAGTTAGGCTTTCTGCGTCGGCTAACACCATACCTAAGTGGCGGCGAAGGTTATTTATTAGAGTATTGTGCAAGTCCTCGCTAATTCTAAGGCGTTGGTCACTCGCATTAGCAATGGTCCCTACCCCCTCCAAGGAGGCTACTGCATTTTCGACTCGCTCCGAAAACGGCGGGCTAAGGACAGTGGTGTTACTTTGCCAGTAGTGCAAGATCGCGGTTTCTGCATCACTTGGCATCACGTGAACAGGACGATCTAGAATTTCTTTTGTGACGTCAGTGGCTATCTCACTGTAGATCAGGTACTTCCAAAGACTCTCGATTAGAAATCCTCGCTCGGAGCGATGTTTAACTCCTTCCAAGATACGTATCAACCCGTGGGTTTCGTAACCAATCGGTTTCAAGACCGTGACGTGATTATTTCTGCTCTTCCGCATCTCACTACGTGTAGCGTAGAGAATGGCCGTCTTGCCAGTTCCTCGCCGACCTACCAAGATCGTTAGCGGACCATCCAATACCCTGTAAAAGGAGCTGGTTTCAACAAAGTAATCGTGGAGTCTGTCCGCCTCATGCTCAGCTACGGGATCACCTAGGAACAGATCGCGGAGATCCATACGTTTCGGCACGCCGCCGCTGATATGCTGCCTACGACGCCTACGGTGAGTCTGGTCAGCACCAACATCGCGAAGCCATCCCCTAATCCTTTCCACAGATGCCTGGGCTGTGGCATTGACACTCAACCATTTATCGTAGTCAATTGGCGGTTCGTATGGGGCATGAGCCAACATGATCATTGGCCGACCAAAACCATGCGCCATGCCGGCTACAATGGACGCCTTGAGGTTGTGGTCTTGATGGTTTGCCTGATCAGTTCCTAAGAGATGTACAACTACAGCATCCGCTGTCAGAAGTTTTTCCGCATACCAGTCTAGAGTCTGGGAAGAGTATTCGTTGGGGTCATCTACGATGACTGATTCTCCAAAAGTGGACTTTCTGAACTCCTCTTGAACCGAGATAATGCTATCGGAGTTCAAAGGCGGTTTAATGTACATCAGAGTGGGAAGCTCAAGACGAGGCATCTGTTGCCGATAGCGACTGTCGAGTAATGTCTGGTGGAAACTTTGCCAAGGCTTCTCCAGAAGGAAGGAAAAGGCGAGGTCTTCATGGTTTTCATATGATGCATACCCCATATGAAGAAGGGTAAAGTATATGCGTTTATAGTTCTTATCCGATTCTTGGACGGTCGAGTTCAGCGACGCAAAAATACGCTTAAACTTCGCTATTGCGTAGCCAAGCTCGAAACTGACATTTGGGTTAGGATACGTTAGGTCACAGGCAAATACCTGACTCCTGTCAATTTGCCCTAGAATCGTGGCAACGAGTCCTCTCCCAGACGCCGTGTTTTCTGTCCACTGTCTGAAACGGACGTTGTCTTTCCTTAATCGGTCGTCTACGTTGATCTTGGCTATGGATGCAGATATGGTTTCCCCGATGCTCGGAGGATGAGCTGGGTACGCATAGAACACCCTTACTTGTTTCGCCATTCTCGCTTGACACTCCTATAGCTCCCAGCCCTGAGACAAGACCAAGGGTTGGAGGCGGGCCGGTACCGGAGTTAGAAGAGGCCCTGCCAGAGCCAATTATACCACTCTGGGCACTCCATCACTCCAAGGCTGCCCCCGGCGTCATCCTCCCTATGACCGTCCCGACCAGAGGGAGGAGGTCTGGAAGTGGCAGGAGGGGTACGGGAGGTGCGGGCAGAGCGCGGACCCGAGCCGGTACCTGCATCCTCATAAACCTGAAGGTCTGTCACAACATACGTAGCATCAGGGCCAGATCACCTACAATCTGATTGTCCGGGTCCAGGCGGTATCTTGGGGACTGGTTAGCCCATCTCAATTGGAGCTAACTCAGGCAAGGCCGTATGCTTGTGAGCCTAGACTCCTACAGTGGGACTGATCTCTGTGGCTATGTAGGAGCGGAAGTCCTGAGTCCGAGTGAAGCACCGGTATCCGGCCTTTGCAGCGATCGCCAGGGTTTCACCCCCCTCATCAAGCAGAACGGCGACCGGCTGACTCAGTTCTGCCTGTACGCCTCCTGGCCAAGCGAGGTCAAACACCGCGAGTTGCTCGCCACCATCAGGATCCATGTAGTCGTATAACACTTGCCCACGCGGGAGTTCTTGAGCCGCAACCCACTCGTTCAGTGCCTCAAGTTCAGCTTCCTCGTCCTTGCTCGTGATACCGCCCGGCACCGCGACAGGTGCAGACTCGGGCTTTGCTGCAAGGTCCAACCAATGGGTATCACTGTGGAGCAGGGTCTCCATGCGGCGATTAGTTTCGATGGCCAGAAGCCTCCGGCGCTCTGCAAGAAAGTCCCTGTAGTTCTCTATCTTCCACAGCTCAGGGTCCGTTGGAACCCACTGTGATGTCAACGCTCCAGGATGCTTGCACTCAACTTCTTGGAAGTACTCCTCAGGGAAACGGTCACTGATTTGGAGATTCGTGTCTTTGGTGAGGAAACAGAAGTTAGCCAGCGCGTTGACCTCTTGTCGATCATAGCCCTTCTTGTACAGTCGAGACTTCGGAAAGATATGATGCACCTCCAACTGGTTCATCCTGCCTAGCAGTCCTCTCTTCAATGGGAGGCCTGTGCCCCAGTCCTGGGCATCTCCCATGCGGGTAAGCATGTACAGAACCGGGTAGAACCGAGCCCCCAGACTCCATCCCGCGAAGTGACCGGGCTCTGTGCGGAGTCCCCCGTGCCAGAGTCGCAGTTGCTCCAGGAGTTCATCCAGCGGAGCTTCGCTGCTCTCTAGGGCAGCTAGGTCCTGGTCGATGTAGGTCTCGGTTGATCCAGAGAATCGACCCCACATCCCAGCCTGGACGAACCAGAAGAGGAGCTTGTCGCGATCCTTGGTCGAGAGCGGTACTTGGTGTTGGTCGAGATAGCGGACCATAACTGGCACTGCAAACCGTCCGAAAAGAACACGATCGTGGTCTAATCCTAGGTAGCCATCGATCATATTGAGGGTGGCATCGATGCCGACCTTGGCACGCTTCAGCGCATCCTGTATCTCCTCCGAACTCTTCTCATGCAAAAAGCTGAACTTGGCTTCGCCCGTTAGTACGGTGTTCACCGAGCGTAATAGCCAATCGAGGTCGAAGTAGTAACCATTCTTCGCCCATTCGCCCAGCAACTGTTTCATTGTGTCTCGTGCCTGAGGCCATTCTGCACATATCTTTGCCAATGCTAAGTCACCCTTAGACAGTTTGGTTCCACCGCTATTGACTCGGTTAAAAATCTCGACCACGACATCCAAGGACTTGTCCTCTCCTACGACATCCTCGACATGCAGATCGACATTTGCGATCCCGAGGAGGCGGCTCAGCCGGCCAACGTACAAACCGAGCTTCTCAGGAGGTGGGCCGAGTCCATCAATGAATTCGCCAAGCCCATCCACGCCCTTTTGAAAGAGGCCGGTCACATTGACCCATAGAGGGTCGTCCCGCATCCTTATGGGCTGGTAGAACGCGAATTCCTCACGCTCTATGTGGAACATGAGATTAGAGAATACTTGTGCATTCCCATCAAAAAATGCTGGAGGTTTTCCACGAACCACTCCATAGAGTGTCGTCATCCGTTGTTGCCCGTCCAGCAGGAGCTTGACAATTCCAGGAGCCAGTTGCGCATCCCCGCGATGAACCGCCGACTTAGACTCAGTGGACCACACGAGGAGGCCACCTACGGGATGTCGGCGATACAAAGATTCGAAAAGGCCTCGTACTTGCTCTCGGTTCCAGACGTAGCCACGCTGGAATTCTGGAAGGGCCATGTAGCCGTTGTCTATGTATGCGAGAACTGTTGAGATGTCCACGTTGTCTCCTCTATTCACCCCAAGAATGCAAACAAGTGTAGCAGTTGAAGCAATCGCCACTAGCTTTGAGACAGTTCATATAGGATTTGTTGCATTTCGACGCTGCTTCGCTCTGCCCAAATGGGCGTGTCACTGTAGAGCGACAACCAAGTATTGCAACAGTTTGCATCAAAGGGTTTCACAACCTGGGTCAGGCTAGAGAGTTTGAGCTATCTGAGCGCAGGATCAAGTCGAAAGCGCGAAGATAGATCGCACCAGAATCGACGAGAAAGCCCATCTGAGAGAGGTTTGGTAGGTTGCCCAAGGTCTCCCAAAGAGGTCGTTTCTCGCCAAAGCTGAGGCACTGCCTGCTATGGTGTAAGATTGTCCCGGAGCCCCCTTTGCGAACTTGGGGTCTTGGTTGGGCTACATTTGGAGACCTTTTCTCGATAAGGTCGTGGCCCGCTAGGCAAACCGACCACGCCGTGTAGAACGGCCCCGCACCCAGGAATACGGTCAAAGACGTGCGTCCTTCTGAGAACACAGGAGGGGCTCTTGGCGACCGCTACCAGCGCATACTCGACCGCTTCACTAAACAGAAGGGCAGCGAGCCATTCATCACCGCTGCCGGTAGCTTCCCAAGAATCTCTCCAGGATCTGACTACTGGTCTTCCACCAAACGAAGCCGACCGCCTAGCCAGTCCTGTATGAGGCGACGCACCACCCAGCTCACGCTGCGGTCCATGCTCGCCGCCATGGCCTCCAGCTGGCCGACAGTCTCCGGGTCCAGATAGAAGACAACGCGCTTCTCGTTCCTTGCCATACAACTCACCCTCTAGGACTGTTTGTCTAGTAGTGTACAGTCCAGCACATACCGTGCACAAGCCGGGCACAGAATGGGGGACTGAGTTTTTCTCCATTTTCATTTCCCTATTATATATATATAAAAGGGGGGTTTCGGACACACATACACACATTGTGGCTGGGCACTCTCTATAGGTGTGTTGTATCCTGCCATTAGGTTGAACTGGCTGGCCAGCCAGATGATCTCCCTCATGCGTATGCATTACCAGCAGGGGCATCCGATCAAGGAACTGGCTAGGGTCTACAAGGTGCATCCCTCTATTGTCTCGAACATCTGTCACGGACGAACTCACCGCCGCGTTGTCCCCGCCGACCCATCTAGCGGTATCAGCCTGTACGATGTGGCAAGGCGGATGGGTGTCCCGGAGATGTCCTCTGCGAGAGTAGGCCGCCGCCTTTCCGTGTGGCAGATAGCACAGATCAGGGCGCACTATGAGAAGGGCTGCCGCATCAAGGAGCTGGCCGAGGCGTTCGATCTTCACCCGAACGTGGTGGCGAACATCTGTCACGGACGTACCCATCCGCGGGTGTCGGCGGCCGAGGGGCGGGAGACTCGCCCAATGCCCAGGAGGCGCTCTACGTGGCCGAGCGTCAATCCTGCTGGCGCGCCAGCCAGAAGGCCCGTGAAGACGGTCTATATTGGAGGGCAGCGGCACACCGTATATTCAGATGGCTCCTCCGAAGTCGGTTAACGTGGGAAGGATCTCCAATCCGTGCCGAGGACCAGCGAGAGGCGGTCAGTGAGCTGTTCTGAAGCAGGAACCATGTCCAGGGTACTGCGATAACATCACCTGCTGCCAGCCTGAAGGAAGGGAGGAGTTGATGACCGGTAGGAAGGTCTTGCGGAGGAAGCAGCGGGTGAAACTTCTCACCCTGGGATTCGATGGCGTGCTCCGTATCGTCCAGTGGCTTGTCCTGGTGCGCTTGGAGCAGATAGAAGAAGTCGCTCTAGGTTCCCTGGAACCCGTTACGGAGACCCTCAGCATGGAGGAGGCGACCGAGGCCGTCATTCGGATCATGGGAGGGAGCGCAGGGAAGACTGAAAGGAAGACCATTGAGAACTACTTGAGAGTCCAAGCGATGGAGTGGTGGAGAGATTACCCCGAACGTGAACTTCTCACACGTCTGTTTGAACAGGCCGCCCGACGGAAGGCGGGAGTCGGCTCTCCCGACAGCAGACGCCGCCCTCGTCATTCGGATGGCCTCCGGGTTGCCAAGCCGATGCTAGTCGACATCCCGGACACGAGCCGGTTGGACGCCGAGTGGGAATCAGGAGCCGTGTCCAAGGTCCTGGCAGCACTCCTGTTGCCCCCCATAGGGACAACGTCCCCCGAAACGGTACAACGGTACTTTGAACTCTCCGAGACCAGCAAGATCTACTCAGACGCCCTCGAGTTCATTGAGAAGGAGCTTGACAGACGGAGCGAGGCCATGCCCCCGCTCTTCATGTTGCAGAATAGGGCTGTCGACCGGCGACGTCTCGCCTGGCAACCTAAACCCAAAGCGGCCCATCGCCCTGTCAATCCTGCTACTCTCCTGCGCGACATCCAGATTCAAATCGTCATCGAGTTCCTGCGAAGAGTCGGAATAAAGCCGAGGGGTACTTACGTCTCGGGCTGTCGTATCGCGGCAGAGGCGTCCGGGCTTGCTGAAGAGACCGTGAAGGATATCTGGGAAATGAAATTCACGCCCGCGATGGAGAAGCATTCGAGGGTAATCGCCAAACGCACTGGTCCGTTCCATACCACTGTTGTACAACCGGGCACATGGGTAACAGTTAGACCGGGGACATAGGTAACACTTTCACAGGTGTCTTGTCGATCCGGCTCTCGCGATCATCCAGGATGCCGATGAGGAGTGGGCCAAACTGTATGGACCAGGTCCGTTCGTCCTGCTGTACAAGGCCTACGGGCTCGCCTTTGAGAGACGCACTCACGTATACCAGGTCTCCCTTCCACTTGATCTCGCCGTTGCTGCGGACGCTGCGTACCGTGACACCTGCTCCGTACTGTGGTGAGCTGAGGCGTGCAGGATAGGGCTTGAACGAAGGCACGTACAGTAGACTTGGCGGCCGCTGTCCCAGGGCCTCGTGCGGCCTCTCGACGTTATAGCTGTGCCTGAAGTGGTCGAGGGCTCGCCGCTGTCGTCTCCGGGTGGCCTCTGGAGGCGTAGCTGTATCCGCCTTCAGCGTTCTGTGAAGCCGCTCAAGGCGTCCGTTCTGCTCGGGGTGTCCGGGCTCGATCCGCTCTGGCACTATCCCCAGCTTGACCCACCATGCGGACAGCGGCGTGAGGCTACCCAATCCGACACTTGCGAACGGAGGGCCGTTGTCGGTCCGGATGACCCGTGGAAGGCCATACTCCCGGAAGGCACGCTCCAGCGAGCGCTTGACTTCAGGGCCGGTGGGCCGGTCCAGTCCATCGCATACCAGCAAGTACCGGGACATCGCGTCCTGGGCCGTCAGGGGGTCGATGCGCTTCCCGTCCCCTGTGCGGAACCAGCCCTTGAGGTCAATGGACCACACGTCGTTAGGGTGCTGGGCGTGGGAGAAGGGTTCGCCCCAGCTCGTAGCCCTACGCCGCCGCTTGCGCCGCCTTACCAGACCCGCACGGTCCAGTATGCCGCTCGCCGTGCTGGGGGACGGCCAGAGCACCTCGGGCTCGATCGAACGCAACCTGGCCACGATCTTCTTCGGGCCCCACGTGGGACGCTTGCGCTTCGCCTCGACGATGCGCTCAGCCACCTGTGTGGGTGTGGCGTTGGGGTGATGATGAGGAGCCCGGCTGAGGTCGAGCAGGCCACCTTCCCCGTAGGCCTCGTACCGATCGATAAGCTTGTAACCGGTCTTGCGACTGATCCCGAACCTCCGGCACAACTCAGCGACAGTCTCCTCCCCCGCACAGTAGCGCTCGATAAACTGCAACCGCTCCGATTCGACGCTCGTCTCTTTCCAGGGCAACACATCCTCCTCCTTTGGGATTGCCATTACAATCCCACAATGTGTTACCCATGTGCCCGGTTTAGGTGTTACCTATCTCCCCGGTCTGTACCCTGTGTTCTGACCCTCCCTCAGGCTAAGATCCTTGCTCTCCCCCTTCGAGAGAGGGTCTTTCCAGAGCGGCAGACCCTGATAACAGGGTCCTCGCCAAACTCGATACTTATTCACCCACTTTTGGCCTTCGCGCCCCTCTACTCTTTTCCCATTGGAACAAGAACACATGGGCGGCTCATTCAGAAGTCGCAAGGAAGGTGGGCACAATGGGAGACAGATTGATGAGGCGTCGAGAGGTTGAGAAGATCACTGGGTTAGGCCGCTCGTCCATCTACCGGCTCATGCAGAAAGGTGAATTCCCACGTCCTGTAAGAGTCGGCCCCGCCGCCGTCAGGTGGAGGGAGAGCGAGGTCAGGGCCTGGGTGGAGTCACGGCCGGTGGCTATGGGAGACCTTGGAACGTCCAATGGGGCGTAGATATGGCCTTGGGGCTAACCGGTCAGGTAGTCCGCCCACTGCTGCATCAGTGCCCGGCGGCGCTCGAACAGGTCGGACCTGGCGTATGCTTGTTCCGTGGAGTTGCCCAGTAAATGGGCAAGGGCCGCCTCCGATATGGCCCAGGGGGTGTCAGTCTGCTCCAGCGTCCAGTTCTTGAAACTGCTGCGGAACCCGTGCACCGTGGCTCGCTCCGCCAGCCCAGTTGCACGGAGTACCTTGGTCAATGTCATGTCGGACATCGGCGCCCCAGGCTTGAGCGGCGAGGGGAACACCAGGCCGCTCTCATCACGCATCTCGGTTGCTTCACCAAGTAGCTCAAGGGCCTGTCCGCTCAGGGGTACCCGGTGCTCTTTGTCCTCCTTCATCCGCACAGACGGTATTCGCCATACTTTCTCCTGGAGGTCGACCTCGTCCCATCTGGCACCCCTGGCCTCACCGGAGCGCGCCGCGGTGAGTACCAGAAACCGGAGGCAGAGCTTGGCCGGTATCGAGGCTTGAGAACCCTCAACGGTTTCCAGCGCGGCCCCGACCTCCTGGTAGGGCAGCGCTCTGAGGTGTGCCTTCACCTTCGGCATGGGGGGTAAGGCCCCGTCTATCGCCTCTCCCGCAGGATTGCTATCCATGAATCCGTGCGCCATCCCCCAGCGGAACACTGTCCTCATCCGCTGGCGCACACGCCGCGCCGTCTCGGGACGGGTAGTCCATATCGGGGTGAGTACTCGCAACACCTCCCCGCGATCTATCCTATCCAGTGACATGTTGCCCAGCACCGGCATGGCGTGACGCTCCAGCGTCTGTATCCAGTTTGAGATGTGCTTGGTGTTGCTCCAGCGGGGGATGTTAGCATCATGCGTCGCACCGGCGGCTTCTCTGAAGGTCGGCATGGTGGGTGAGTGCTTATCGGCCAGGGGGTCGCGACCTTCCGCTACGGCGGCACGGTTCTCAGATGCTTTCTCGCGGGCCAGGGCCAGACTCACCGAGGGAAATCCTCCCAGACCTATATCCCGTCGGCGCCCGTCTATGGTTATGCGCTGCACCCAGGATTTGCTCCCCACTTTGCTGATGTACAGGTGCAGTCCACCGCCGTCCGAGTACCGTCCGGGGTCTTTGAGAGCCTTGACCCGCGTCGCGGATAGTGCCATAGGTACGCCCTCCATCACAAATATTCCCACGTATATTACCACACTTGACACGAGATACCAGGGGTACCATGTAGCACAGATGGGACATCTAACGGCGTCTTGCAGGCATGATATGTGGACACTATGGGACATTGGAGGACAGGGGCGGAATGTATGGTGGTGGAGCTGAAGGGAGTCGAACCCTTGACCTCCTCAATGCCATTGAGGCGCTCTCCCAACTGAGCTACAGCCCCACGCCGAGTCTCAACTATAGCAAAGCCGTACTGCTGGCGCAATTGCCGCCTATGCACTATAATTACCGTACCATGCGTCTTCAGATTAACATCTCTCCATTGCTTGGCCTGACACTGCTGAGGAGGAATAACCTGTAGGGGACGCAGCGACTTGTTCCAAGCACACGGACGCCCCGCTAAGGGGCGTTTTTCTTATGAGATAATTGACAGTACCAATAGGCCTGTCTAGCATACCTGCCCAAGGAGCAGAAGATGACCAGCACGGCACGTCAAACAGAGCTACGCTACAGCCCGCAGGAGATAGACCGAAAGTGGCAAGAGCGCTGGGAGCGCGATGGCCTCCATCGCGTAGAGGACAGCGACCCACGGCCAAAGTGGTACGAGCTGACCATGTACCCCTACCCTTCCGGCGACCTCCACATCGGGCACTGGTACGCCATGGCCCCCTCCGATGCTCACGCCCGGTTTCGCCGCATGCAGGGCTACAACGTGCTACACCCCATGGGATTCGATTCGTTCGGCCTGCCCGCTGAGAACGCCGCCATCAGGCAACAGATACATCCCTACGATTGGACTGTGGGCAACATTGAGAACATGACGAGCCAGCTCCGCTCCATGGGAGCCATCTACGACTGGGCTCGCCAGATCAGCACCATGGAGCCGGAGTACTACCGCTGGAACCAGTGGATCTTCCTTCAGCTCCACAAGGCGGGCCTCTCCTACCGCGCCAACGCACCGGTCAACTGGTGTCCCACGGATCAGACCGTGCTGGCCAACGAGCAGGTCATCGACGGGAAGTGCGAACGGTGCGATACGCCGGTAGCCCGCCGCGACCTGGAACAGTGGTTCTTCCGCATCACCAAGTACGCCGACGAACTGCTCGACTTCTCCGGCGTCATCGACTGGCCGGAGCGAATCAAGACACTCCAGGAGAACTGGATAGGACGCAGCGAAGGCGTGGACATCAGCTTCGATATCTCGCATCTGGGCATCGAAGAGAAAGAGATACGCACCTTCACCACTCGCATCGACACCATATACGGGGTCACCTTCATGGTGCTTGCGCCGGAGCATCCCCTGGTGCGGAAGATAACCACCCGTGAACAGCAGGACGCCGTGAACCGTTACATAGACCAGGCACGCCGGCAATCAGAGATCGAGCGCCTGTCCACGGAGCGCGAGAAAACAGGCGTGTTCACCGGCGCTTATGCCGTCAACTGGCTCAACGGCGAGCAGGTGCCCGTCTTCGTAGGAGATTACGTGCTGCTCAGCTACGGCACGGGCGCAGTCATGGGCGTACCGGCCCATGACCAGCGCGACTTTGACTTTGCTAAGAAATATGACCTGCCCATCAACGTGGTCATAGCGCCGCCCGGATGGGACGGAGGCGAGCTTGATTCGGCATACCTGGAAGCGGGTACTCAGGTCAATTCAGGCCCCTTCAACGGCATGCCCAGCTCCCAGAGCATCAAAGCCATTGCGGAGCATGTGGAAGAGCAGGACTGGGGCAGCCGGACAGTGTCATACCGCGTGCGGGACTGGCTTATTTCGCGGCAGCGCTACTGGGGCACGCCCATCCCCATGGTCTACTGCGAGGGATGCGGTACGGTGCCCGTTCCTGAGGAAGACCTCCCCGTGCTGCTGCCGCGAGACGCCGAGTTCCGCCCTACCGGTGAATCGCCGCTGGCCTCCAACGAGGAGTTCGTCAACACCTCCTGCCCGGACTGCGGCAAGCCGGCCAAACGTGAGACCGACACCATGGACACGTTCGTCGATTCGTCGTGGTACCAGCTTCGCTTCACCAGCCCCGATTATGACGACGCGCCGTTCAACCCCGCGGCGATGAAGACGTGGAACCCCGTGGACCAGTATACCGGCGGCGCTGAGCACGCCGTGATGCACTTGCTCTATACCCGCTTCTTCACAAAGGCGCTGCGCGACATGGGCTTGGTGGATTTCAACGAGCCGTTTCTGCGCCTGTTCAACCAGGGCACAATAATTGCGGAACACCACAAGATGAGCAAGTCCCGCGGCAACGTCATTGCGCCCGACCCCTACGTACAGTCGCTGGGCGCCGACGTGGTGCGCATCTACCTCATGTTCCTCGGCCCCTGGGACCAGGGCGGCGACTGGACCGACAGTGGGATAAACGGCATGACGCGCTGGGCCAATCGCGTCTGGGACATCGCTCAGCGTGACTCGTCTGAGCTTGGCAACGGCGACCCCAATGCTGTTCGTGACCTAACAAGGGCCACGCACAAGACCATTCGCAAGGTGGTCACCGATATAGAGCGTTTCCACTTCAACACGGCGCTTGCGGCAATGATGGAGTTCAGCAATGCTCTGGGCTCCTTTTGGGATGCGAAGAACGTCGATGCCGCCGCCTGGGACTCAGCGGTAGACACACTGCTTGTATTGCTGGCTCCCATAGCCCCCCATGTCACCGAGGAGCTATGGGAACGGCGGGGCAACGCCTACAGCATCCACAATCAGCCGTTGCCTACCTGGGACGAAGAGCTGGCCGCCGATGAGCTGATCACGCTGGTGGTGCAGGTCAACGGCAAGGTGCGAGACAAGCTTACCGTTGCAGCGGGCATATCGGAGGAAGATGCTAAGAAGTCAGCCCTGGATAGCCCGCGCGTGCAAACCCACGTGGACGGCAAGCAGGTGCGACAGCTTGTCTACGTACCAGGGCGGCTGGTGAACGTGGTGGTAGGGTGAGGAAGCGTGTACTTTCGTTAAACGCCCTCGGACGGCGGTTGGATACTTGAGAAACCGTCCTTGGTCCGCCAGACGGCTGCTGCAGGAACCGAGCGAATCAATTCAATGAGATCTTTAGCAGGCTGGCGTGGAAGAAGGATTGCCAAGCCCATTGATGATGGTTCGAAACGCCGATAATCAAGGAGTTGCCCAATACCCATTCTTACCGACGTGCGTAGAACATCTCCCTTAGCCTCGTAGAGTACTTGATCGGTCTCATCGACTAGGTCGCACACAAGGGTAGGAACAGAACCGCCCAGTGGATATCTGTGCCTCTTCACTGTGTGTGGCCCTGGCTCCTCAAATAGTCAACGTAGGCCCAGACGAGACTCTGCTCGCGTCGATTGGCCTCGTTGCCCTGGTCCGGAACAGAGACCTGAAAGTGCTCAACATGCTGTTCTTCAATTTCTACCACAATAATGCGTGGGCCCGTGGGTTCAGGAGGCTCAGCTGGTAGGCCGATCCCGTCCCTAATTGCCGCAGCAGTTGCGGCAAGAGTGTCTTGATCCGACGAGTAACGGTTCCACACCATGGCATCACGCTTACCGCCACGTGCCATACCTCGGCTATTATAGTTGGGGTCTATCGCAGCGAAATTTGCGAGTTTCAACGCGACTCCGTTTGGATTACGGAAGCGGGCTTCATCTGGACGTTCAGAGTGTATCGTGAGGTTGTTGAGAACCTGCGATAGGTTCACAACGGCCGGATTTGCAGCACTTAGTCGGCCCCGTTGTATGTAGAGGTCGAGTGCGAGGATCAGTTCTTCCTCGGCCCAAGGGGGATTTCGCAAAGTCCCACGCTCGTAGTTGTGCTCTTGGGTTTCTCGTAGTGCTGTCATTGCACTTCCCTCCCACTAGAGTGGACGAGTAATATGCTAGGGCGCTTCTGGAACTACATCTCCATCTTCTTCTCGCCGGAGAGGTAGGCATCCGGCTCTTTGGAGAAAGCCACGCGGCAGCCCGGACCGCAGAAGTAGTAGGTCTCTCCCTGGTGCTCATGGGTTCCGCCGGGAGGACTGTCCATGCTGACGTTCATGCCGCATACGGGGTCCTCAGCGGTCTCTCCGCGCTTGAACACGTTTAGCAGTTTGCCAACCATGCCTTCCTCCTTGCCTGCTAGAGCCTGGTGTACTTGGCAACCAGAGCGTCATTGCCAGCAGTGTACATGTTGCCGTGAATGTCCACCCACATGCCATGTCCGTTAGCGGGCGTCCGAATGCGGGTGATCATACCGCCGTCGCGGTCTAGCATGGTCATGCCAGGCACCTGATCGGTGACGTAGACAGTTCCCTCGCCGTCAACGAAAACGTCCATGGGATGGAAGAAGCCCGTCCATTCGGAGATATACTCCCCGTCCCTGCCGAATATCTGCACACGGTTGTTCTCGCGGTCGCACACGTAGATGCGGTCTCCGTCCACCCATACTCCGTGCGGAGTTACGAACTGGCCCGGGCCCGTCCCCCATGACCCCCACGATCTGACGTGGTCGCCATTTGCGGTGAAGTGATGCACGGAGCAGTTGGCATAGCCGTCGGCCACGTATATGTCCCCGTCCGCCGCCACCGCTATATCGGCTGGATGGTTAAACGGCCCCTGCAGCGCCGGCCTTTCACGGTTGCCCAACCTCAACAGCACGTTTCCTTTGTGGTCTAGCTTGATGATCTCGTGCGCATCTCTATCGGAGAGGAAGACCTCGTCGCCGGGAGTGATGAAGATGCCGTGGGCATCCACGAACTGTCCGTCCCCCCAGGAATCGACAAGGTTGCCGTCGCCATCGAAGACCAGTATCGGCGGGTCATTCCGCTGGTAAACGTAGACCCTTCCCTGCGAATCGGCTGCTACGTGTGACGTATTTCCGAACGACATGCCGGATGGGAGCGTTCCAAACGGGTGCGATACCTGGTACACGTGCTTGCCGGTGCCCACGATTAGTCTAGTCATAGCCCCTCCTGATTATGCCTATCTTTGCAAAGCCTCTTCCCCCTTGACGGGGGGAAGATTGAGATGGGGGTGAACCGTGCCTGGACACGCCTCTTTTGCCCCCATAGTTCTAGCTGACGGCGACCTTCTCCCGCTTAAGATCTTCCACAATACGCTGCGTGATGTGCTGGGGCACCTCTTCAAAGTGGTCTTCCACCATGGTGAAACTGCCGCGGCCCTGGGTCATGGAGCGCAGCTCCGTAGCGTACCGCTGCACCTCGGACTGCGGCGCCTCTGCCTGTATCAACGTAACGCCATCTGCGGGGTTCATTCCCAAGATGCGCGCTCGCTTGGTATTGAGGTCGCCTATGATGTCGCCGGTATAGGAGTCCGGCACGGCGATCTCCAGCTTCACCACCGGCTCAAGAAGAACGGGCGAAGCTAGTTCGACGCCCTTCCTCAGAGCATACGAACCGGCGATCTCAAAACTCATGCCGGACGAATCGACGGGATGAGAGCTGCCATCGTAGAGGACGACCTTCAAGTCCACGATGGGAGATCCGCTCAGCGGACCCTCATCCAACGATTTGACAACGCCCTTCTGCACGGATGGGATGTACTCCTTGGGCACATTGCCGCCCACCACCGTATCGGAAAACTCGAAGCCGGAACCCCTGGGCAGCGGCTGCAGCTCTATCATCACGTGCCCAAACTGGCCGTGGCCGCCGGTCTGCTTCTTGTGCCTGTATTCGGTCTTGGTGGATGAAGAGACCGTTTCCTTGTATGGCACTCTAGGAAGACTGCTGAAGAGCTCCACGCCAAACTTGCGCTTTACCTTTTCCAAGGCCACGTCTATGTGTGTTTCTCCAATGCCGGAGAGCAACGTTTCTGCTGTATCAGGGGAACGGGTCAGGCTGAGGGTGGGGTCTTCTTCCGTGAGGCGGGCCAGTGAGCTGGCCATTTTATCCACGTCAGCCTTGCCCTTGGGAGTAATGGCAGCACTGAACAGAGGTTGAGGGAACTCCAGGTGGCTGAGCTTCACCGGCTCATCCTTCTGGCATAGTGTGTCTCCGGTAACGGTAGCCGTCAGCTTGGAAACCGCTCCAATATCACCGGCGGCAAGGCCATCGGTGGTCTGCTGGTTCTTGCCGAGCGGCACAAAAATTTGGCCTATGCGTTCGTCCTGGGACTTGCTGGCGTTCAACACCTGCGAATCGCCTTTGAGCGTGCCCCTGATCACCTTGAAATAGGACAGCTTCCCCACAAACGGGTCCGCCGTGGTCTTGAAGACGTGCGCTACCAGGGGGCCGGATGCATCCGCCTGGATCTTGGCGCCGTCCTCAGCTTCAACAGGCGGCGAGTCCAGTGGAGAGGGCAGCAGGTCTACCACCGCGTTCATGAACTCTTCCACACCCACGGACGTGGTGGAAGAACCGGCAAGCACGGGTACTATATCGCCGGCCAGGACCGCAGCCTTTAGAGAGGAAGCCAGCTCTTCATTGGAAATGGCCTCTCCCTCCAGGTACTTGGTGGCAAGATCATCGTTGGTTTCAGCCACGGCCTCCACCAGTTGTTCACGCAACTCCTCCAGGTCAGCGGGGAAATCGCCCTCCGATGCAAGGAGGCTAACCACGCTCTTGAACTCTTGTTCAGCGCCCACAGGCGCTTGGATTGGCACGCACTTGCGGCCAAAAGCGGAACGTATGCTTTCCAGTGACCGGAGGAAATCAGCGTTTTCCCTGTCCATCTTGTTGACGAAGATAATGCGGGGAAGCCCCCTGGCTTCACACATTGTCCAAGCGACCTCGGTGCCCACCTCAACGCCGGCCTGTGCCGCAACGAGCAACACCGCGGAATCCGCGGCTTCCAGGGCTGATACAGCCTCACCCACGAAGTCGGGATAACCCGGAACGTCCAGAAAGTTCAGCTTGCGTCCTAATACGGTGCATGGCGCCACCGTCGTCTGAATGCTGCTCTTGCGTTTGAGCTCCTCCGGTTCGTAGTCTGAAGTAGTAGTTCCGTCCTCCACGTTGCCCAAGCGGGAGATGGCGCCGTTGGCCATCAGCATTGCTTCCACCAGTGAAGTCTTGCCCGTGCCCGAGTGGGATATGAGGGCTACGTTGCGGATATTGTTGCTATCTACTACAGGCATGCGCTTGACCTCCCTTTGCAAACCTCACTGAGTGGCCCCATTGTAGCCAAGTAACCATTGCTTAGCAATTGTGGAGAACGGCGGCGTCAAGCGACCGTCTTACCCCTCTGCCCACCTGCCCACCTGCCAGCCGCCGCGCGGCGCGGATGCAGGACACACCCCCCATTCGTCGTTGCGAGCGGAGTGAAGCAATCCGGTGGGGCGATGGGCCATGCCCCCACTTGCCCCCCTGCCCACCCCACTCGTAGTTCCTGCGAGGAACCCAGGAGCGGCAGCGGGGCCGGGCCATCCCACCTAGACAGCCCCCTCACTGTCATTCCGAACGCAGCGCAGCGAAGTGAAGAATCCAAAGCCGTTGTTCGCAAAACCACAATTCCTTGGATGAAACGGCCTGGGATTCTCCGCTCCGCTCACAATAACGGCGCCCTACCCACCCACTTACCCCCTGCCCGCTTGCCCGTTTGCCCGTTTGCCCGCTACCCTGAATAGACATGGGAAATCTCTACACCTTGCTTATGGTCGTTTTGTTTCTGTCGGTGGCGGTATCGCATGATACGCTCACGGTAAGTCGCGTACAGGAGCTATCCGTACGTCATCGCTACAGCCTGGCGACGTGGGAAGTGACGCGCTTCCCCGTCAAATGGCTGTACAAAGCCGGTACCTCTCTTTTCCCCTACAAGCTAACGGCGGAGAACCAAGAACAGCTTGTGCTGGACTTCTTCAGCACAGACCGTGAAGCGGACAGGCTTCAGGCCCAGGTCAATATGGCTGCCGCCACGGGTGGAGCAGACCTCCAGGAACTGGAAGACCGTTTGAAGGAGGTACATAGCAGCCTTGCCGATATGCAGCCACAGGTGGAGGAGAGTTTGGAATCGGCCATATCAGACGTGCTTCGCCAGCAGGGCATGGTCAACATAGGACTAGACAACTTACTGCGACAACGGGGCATCCCCACCATAGGCATAGGCCCGGTTTTCTTTCCGCCCGTGGACTTCATCCTTGACCCGCTGCCCACAGTTCTCATCGTCTCCCCTAGAGATAGGATAGAACGACTGGAATCCGTTCTGCTCAATCCCAACATTCCCCCTTCTGAGCGAAGCATCCTGGAAGAGAAGATCCTGGAACGGGAAAATCTGTCCTCTGTCGTGGAGAACATCGGGGGCTTGGCCACGTTCCCTAATATCATTGCCCTATATGATCTGCGCACAACCATGAACATAGCTTCTCACGAATGGCTGCACAGCTACCTCTTCTTCCATCCTCTGGGCCGCAACATTCAACGGAACGCTGACATGAACATCCTGAACGAGACTACGGCCAATATCTTCGGAGAGGAGATGGGCCGGCTTCTATTCGAACACATCACCGGCGAGTATGTGCCGCCGCCTACCCCGGGCGTTGCTGAACCTTGCCCTGAGGATCGGTTCTGCTTCAACAGGGAGATGCGGGAGACTCGACTTAACGTTGACGACCTCCTGGCGGAAGGGAACGTGGACGAGGCCGAGGCCTACATGGAGGAGCGCCGGCAACTGTTTGTAGACAACGGCTACTCCATTAGGAAGCTGAACCAGGCCTTCTTTGCTTTCCACGGCACATACGGAGACAGCCCCACATCGGTGAGCCCTATCCACGGTCAGCTTCAGAAACTGCGGCAAGCATCCGACTCTCTGGCGGATTTCATCCACACTGTGCAAGGGGTATCAAGCTACCAGGGCTTTCTTAACATTCTGGCGGAGAAGGGTATTGAGCACTGACCGGAAACTGTTCCCCCCTCTCCAAAACGCCTTCGCACAACTCCCCGCGAATTCCACACCGCCGTCATACGGACTCCATTGTCATCCTGAGCGCAGCGAAGGATCTTCGTCGCCGGGCAGACAAGCGAGCATGTAGACTTACTCCCTCCTCCTTCACTATCGGACAGGCGGACAGCCGTACTCACGGCCCCTCCCCACCCTATTCTCCTTATGTCCGCCTGCTCCATAACACAAGACATACCCTGTCCCCGCTTTCTTTTCCGCGTTCCACGGCCTGTGCTATCATCTCCTCAATGGAGCGGTTATGACAGAGCGGCTCATTGATGTCCGGATATTTCCCAGGTTTCGCAGAGCGCTATCCATGGAATGGCTGAGCAACATAGCTGAAGCGGCGTTGGCGGAGGGCTCGACGCCCCCGGGCGCCGGTTCCAGCCGTCGGAATATGAGCTTGGTGGTCGCTGATGACGTTACCGTGCAGGAGCTTAACAGGGACTACCGGGGGCTTGACGAAACCACCGACGTCTTGGCCTTTTCGTCGCAGCACTGGGGCCACTATGAAGGTGAAGATGAGCCCAAGGTGTTCCGGGATGGAGAGCCGTTCGTTACTCCTGAAGGGCACCATGACTTTGTAGGGGAAGTGATCATATCTTATCCACAGTGCCAGCGGCAGGCGGATGCCCGGGGCAGAAACGTTGAGGATGAACTGGCTTTGCTGGTAACGCATGGGGTGCTTCACTTGCTTGGATACGACCACGTGGAGCCGGAAGACGAACAGGAAATGCAAGCACTGGAAAGAAAAGCTCTTGCTGCGGTTGGACTGGCAGAGGCGGGGCGTTGACTTCTTCACAGGTATACTACCGTAAGTGGCGGCCACAGACGCTCTCCGATCTGGTGGGGCAAGAACCTGTGGCGCGCACCATCAGGCAGGCTATCAACAGGGGCAGAATTGCTCATGCCTATCTTTTCTGCGGCCCCAGGGGCACGGGCAAGACCAGCACGGCAAGAATACTGTCCAAAGCGGTGAACTGCCTGGACCCGCAAGAGGGGGAGCCGTGCAACACCTGCCGGATGTGCGTCGCGGTGAACGAAGGCAGAGCTATGGACCTTGTGGAAATAGACGCCGCCAGCAACAGAGGCATCGACGAGATACGAAACATAAGAGAGAAAGTGAACTACGCTCCTGTGGAGGCCACCCACAAGGTCTACGTTCTGGATGAGGCGCACATGCTCACCGACGCGGCGGCAGACGCGCTCCTCAAAACACTGGAGGAGCCGCCGTCACACGTAATCTTCATCCTGGCCACCACGGAGCCGCACAGACTGTCGTCCACCATCATTTCCCGTTGCCAGCGGTTCGATTTTCGCCGCATAGCCCCCGCCGCCATGGTGGAGAGGCTTGCTGAAATTTGCCAGGCAGAAGGTATAGAGGTGGAGCCGGTGGCGTTGGGCGCCATCACCAAGCAGGCCACAGGAAGCCTCAGGGATGCGGAGAACCTGCTGGAACAAGCCGTGACCTCTTTCGGCAGCCCCTTGACCCTGCAACAGGTCAACCTACTGCTGGGCTTGACCGCTGACGAGCGCGTGCACGATCTGGTGGGCCATATCCTGCGAGGACAGGTTGCCGATTCCCTCACGCTGCTGAACACCATCGCCTCGGAAGGCAGCGACATCAAGCAACTACACCGGCAAATGGTTGATGAGCTGCGCGACGTGCTGCTCATCAAATCGGGCGCTAAGGACATGGTTTCCCAACCGCAAGAGACCGTTGAACGCCAAGCCGCGTTGGCGGAAGACGTTACCCAAGAAGCTCTGCTCCGGGCATTGCGAACCCTGGGCCAAATCAACTTCCGCCAGGAGGTGCCCAACACGCTTCCCATAGAGCTGGCTATCATAGAGTGTTCGCGGCGGGTCGCCACGGAACCAAGAGCAGAAGTCAAGGCCGCTTCACCCAAGCAGAGCAGTCCGGTTCAGCCCCAAGCCGCACAAGCAACCCCTCCCCAGCAAAAACGGCCAGATACGGTTTCTGAAGCGCCTTCCCGAACTGCAGGGCAACCTCCTTCCCCTACGGACGCACCTCCCAATCCGTTGGAAGTAGCATCCCCAGAGAGTACTCCTGCTCCCTCTCAGGCGCATCCTCAGCCCAGCGGCGATATAGATATACGTCTGGATCAGCAATGGCCGGCCATTGTCAGAACGCTCAGCCGCTATAAGGGACGCCGGTTCAATATCGGAGCGCTGCTGAGGGCCTGCCAGCATCACAGCTTGGAAGGCAACATCTTGCAGTTGGAGTTTTCGCACCGCTCACACATGGAACGGATGGTGGAAGAAATGGAGAACCCTGAAAGCAAACGCACCTTCATATCCACCGTAGCGTCCGCCCTTGGATTGACAGAGCCGTTGGAGCTCTCCTTCCGAAGCCCCAACGGACAGGAAGGCCGCAATCAAGCCCGGCAGAGCCCGCTGGTACAGGCGGCGCTTGGTATGGGTGGTAAAATCCTGGAAGAGACAAAGGAACAATCTCAATGAACAAGAACATATTGCGCCAGGCGCAGCAGCTGCAAAAGCGACTGAACGAGGCCCAGGAATCCCTGGAGAACGAATCGGTGGAAGCATCCTCAGGCGGAGGAGTGGTGACAGCCACTGTAAGCGGCAAACAGAAGCTGCTGTCCATCAGGATAGACCCCGCGGCGGTGGACCCCGACGACGTTTCCATGCTGGAAGACCTCGTGCTGGCAGCAGTGAACGAGGCAATGGATAAAGCCCAGGAGTTGGCTTCACAGCGAATTGGCGCCATTACGGGAGGTATGAACATACCCGGGCTGATGTAGCTGGCCGTCACTACCATGAACAACAACGATTTTTTGCCCGCCGCTGCCCCTGTGGCCCGGCTCATACAGGAGTTCCACAAGCTGCCGGGAATTGGTTCCAAGAGCGCGCAGCGCCTTGCCTACTACCTGGTGCGAATGCCTGAAGAAGAGGCCAAGTCCCTCGCCGAAGCCGTGCTGGCGGTAAAGGAACGGATTATCCTCTGCTCTGAATGCCAGAACATCTCTGAACAAGACCCCTGCCCTATCTGCAAAGACCCCAATCGTGACGTCTCCACCATATGCCTGCTTGAAGAACCACTGGACGTCCTGGCCATGGAACGCACACACGCCTACAAAGGGCTCTATCACGTGCTTCACGGCGCTATTTCACCAATTAACGGCATAAGCGCTGAAGACCTGAAGATCCGCGAGCTGTTGGAGCGGCTCAAAGACAACACTGTGAAGGAGATAATCCTTGCCACTAACCCCAACCTTGAAGGCGAGGCTACTGCCATGTACCTTCAAAAGTTGATCTCGCCTCTGGTGGAAAGGACTACCCGCTTGGCCCGCGGCCTGCCCGTGGGAGGAGACCTGGAATACGCGGACCAGGTTACCCTGACCCGCGCCTTTGAAGGTAGGCAGGAGTTCTAAATGTCCAGGCCGCGTATCTACTCTGTCGAAGCCATAG
This sequence comes from Dehalococcoidia bacterium, assembly GCA_965197965.1. GTDB lineage: Bacteria > Chloroflexota > Dehalococcoidia > Lucifugimonadales > QGNO01 > DAOUJH01. Next base: position 2,133,374 of record OZ240235.1, on the reverse strand, counting down.
TTCTGCGCTCCTCTCCTATAGGGGAAGCAGATAGGCTGCTCACGGTCCTTACTCCATGGATGGGCAAGCTGAGGATCACCGCCCGCGGCGTGAGAAGGACCAAGAGCAAGCTGGGCGGACACCTGGAACCCTTGACGCGCTCCACACTGACCATTGCAAGGGGACAAAACCTGGATACCGTAACGGGAGCCGACGCAAGGGAGATGTTCTCCGCGCTGAAGGAAAACCTACCCCGGCTTTCCGCGGCTCTCTACTTGACTGAGCTGGTCGACTCCCTCAACCCGCTGGAGTCGCCAAATCCGCCGGGCTACTTCACGTACCTGGAGGGTTTACGCGAAATTGAGATGAGAAATAGGATGGACTTGGTGTTGCGCTACTTGGAAATCTGTTTGCTGGGCCAGGCCGGCTTTTCGCTGGAGCTGCGTCAGTGTGTGGAATGCCGCAGCCAGCTAATGGAGGGTAAGCACCGGTTCAGCGCAAGGGCCGGAGGCGTTTTGTGCCCGGCCTGCCAGACTTCCATGCCCGGCGTCAAACCGCTGTCTCTGGAAGCGCTCAAGGTGCTCAGGTTCTTTTCCACGGCCACGCTCTCCTCCGCGCTCATGGTGAACGTAGGGCCGGCGCTGCAGCGTGAGTTGAACTCTTTGATGGACTCCTATGTAAGATATACACTAGAACGGGAGTTGCGTTCCGCATCGTTCCTTAGGTCAATTGCGGACATGGGAGAGGTATCTAGCGAAACGGTGAGGTAATACGTTGCCGAGAAAGAAAAAGAAGAAGGAAGAAAAAGCAGACGTACCGGTTAAGCCCCTCTTCTCCAAGATACTTATCGCCAACAGGGGGGAGATAGCCTGCCGCATCATTCGCACTTGCCAGCGCATGGGCATCCAGACCGTGGCCGTCTATTCGGACGCTGACAAATCAGCCCTGCACGTGAAGATGGCGGACGAGGCCTTCCACATCGGCAAAGCGCCTGCCTCTGAGAGCTATCTGAACGCCAAAGCAATCATCAGGGTGGCGCAGCGCTCAGGAGCCCAAGCCATACACCCCGGTTATGGATTCTTGTCGGAAAACGCTGCGTTTGTGGGTGCATGTCGGAAGGCGGGACTGGTGTTCATTGGGCCATCGGCAGAGGTCATGGACTCAATGAAGGACAAGGTGCAGGCCCGCAGCCTTGCCCAGGAGGCGGGGCTTCCCCTGCTGCCCGGTTCGGAAGGCGTGGTAACAGACGACGAGGCCATGACAATAGCGGAGGAGATCGGCTTTCCCGTCATGGTCAAATCCGCTTCAGGCGGCGGCGGCATAGGCATAAGGCTGGTGCACACCCCCCAAGAGCTTCCCGACTCCTTGAAACGGTCCAGGTCTCTAGCCGACAGCGCCTTTGGCGATTCCGGCGTGTACATAGAAAAGTACCTGGAACAACCATCGCACATAGAGGTCCAGGTGCTGGCCGACAACCACGGCGACGCCGTTCACCTTTTTGAGCGTGACTGCTCCGTGCAGAGGCGCAATCAGAAAATCATAGAGGAGACCCCCAGCGAAAAGCTGAATAAGGGACGGCGCAAATCAATTTGTGAAGCCGCCCTAGCCCTGGTGCATCACTTGAACTACACCAACGCCGGAACGGTGGAGTTCATTGCTGATGAAAAGGGACGATTCTACTTCCTGGAAATGAACACCCGTCTCCAGGTGGAGCACCCCGTCACCGAAATGATCACGGGGTTGGATATAGTTGAACAGCAGATCAGGATTGCGGCCGGAGAGCCCTTGGGGTTCTCCCAAAAGAACGTTCGACGCCGGGGTCACGCTATTGAAGCCAGGATATATCCTGAAGACCCCACTACGTTTATACCCCTTTCAGGCACCATCAAAAGCATGGTAGAGCCTTCAATGGAGAACGTCCGCATAGATAACGCCGCTTTCCCAGGTTACGAAGTCACTCCTTACTACGATTCCCTGATCGCAAAGCTGATTGTTTGGGGCAAATCTCGAAAACGCGCCATCAACACCATGGTGACGGCTCTGGAAGAATTCAAAATAGACGGCATAGTCAACAATATCTCCGTGATACGCCAGGTCCTGCAGGATGAAGAGTTCAAGGATGGCGAATACTCCACCCAGATCCTCAGCAGGCTTTCTGAAAATGCCGATAGGGTGCTCACACCCGAAGAGGAGCGCGAGGCCGTAGCCGCGGTAGCCGTGGCTCTCGGCGCGCTATTCAGCAACGGACAGGAGCAACGTTCCAACTCCTGGAAGACCTATGGACGCAGTTTGCAAGTGGCGCCCCGGTTGGGCCGTGGGGGATTATGGTAAAGCGGCAAATCCGCGTCAAGATAAAAGGCACCTGGCACACGGTAGAGGTAGAGGAACCTCAAAAATACCCCCTCCAAGTTGTAGTGGACGGGGAAGCCATGTCCGTTGAAGTGGAGTCCGGCTCTATTGCTTCCCCAGCCAGCAGAAGACCATCGGCGCGTGAGTCCCCAGGATCTCCGGGCCTTGCCGCCATCACACAAGAGGACAGGAAGATAATACGATCGCCCATGCCGGGGCGCATTGTCTCCGTGACCGCCAGCGTATGGGACGAACTGGGGGCCGGAGCCGAGGTGTGCATACTGGAGACGATGAAGATGGAGCAGAGCGTAAAGCTGGCCCACGACGGGACGGTCAGGGCCGTGTTTGTTCAGCCCGGGCAGAGCGTGGTCGCCGGGACACCGTTGATGCAGCTAAGCTAAAAAACGCGCGCCAGCTTTTTGACCCTTTCCCACACCGCCTCGGCTACCTCTTCCACGGGCAACGCAGCGTCCACCGCGTACCATCGCTCAGGGTCGGACTGCGCCATCTGCAAGTAACCCTGGTACACTTTTCTGTGGAAGGAAAGCGGCTCCTTTTCAAACCGCTGGCTTCCCTCTTCGTCCACCCGCGGCGCCACCGGTTCCCCGACCTGCTGCCCATCTACATTCAGATTGAACGAGGGTTGAGATGCGTAGCGGTGCAGCGCTTCTTCAGGTGCGATGTCGAGGAACAGTATTAAATCAGGCGTTGCTTCACCGGCTGTCAGACCGTTCAATTGCTCGATAGTCTTGAGTGAGAGGCCCCTGGCATAGCCCTGATAGGCCAGCGTCGAAGGCGTAAACCTATCGCAGATCACTACGCGCCCCTGCCTGAGTGCGGGTTGCAAAGCCTCCACCACAAACTGGGCGCGGGCGGCGGAAAATAGGAGCAGCTCTGCAAGTGGGGACATCGCGGAACTGCGTTCAGCCTTGAGCAAGGCGCGCACCTGCTCACCCAGGGCCGTTCCGCCAGGCTCGTGCAGCAATACCGCGGGGACGCCTTCCTTGAGAAGCCGCTGGTAGAGCAGGCGCGCCTGCGTCGATTTGCCACTGCCCTCTCCACCCTCCAGGACAATGAAAGCGCCCATGTTCACCGTTCGAACACTATGACGCGCCGCTCCGGCTCCGCGCCTATGCTCTGAGAAGCAACATTGTATCTATTGGCCAAGAGATGCTGCTGCCGGCGTATGTATGCGCGCTGGGGCTGAAGCTCTATGTAAGGCATGCCGCTCCAGACCTTCTCCACCGCATCCTGCGCCTCCTGCATAGCCTCCTCCACCGACCCGTGGGGTAGTTGGTAAGAGCCGCGGCCATTGCTCTTGCCCAATCTCTTGAGGAACTGCTCCACCTGTACCTTGCTGTTCTTCCTCAGCACGTGCACGGGGACTTCCCGCTCCTCAGCCGTTCTCAACAGCTTTGGATTGCGCTTGAAGTGCGTCTTTGTTGTAACCATCAAGTCAGCGCTTTCCAGGCTGTCGGTCATGGCAACCGGCAATCTAAAGGCGCGCACCACTTGCTCAATGACCCCCCGGTTGACCCCAAAGGGGTAGACCCTGACCGTTTTCTCAGGCGCAACCGGTGCCGTTTGCCCCAAAGGAGGCCCGTCAACAGTGGAAAACGGCTGGAAAGCTGCGGGCCCTTGTTCCGCGCCACGAGGTCCGGGCCTTCCTGCTGTCTGAACCCTACCTACGGAGTCTATGCTACGCGACTCCGGCTGTGGTTGCAGGCCGCGCAACATGTCATCCACCACGTAGGCCACGTTGTCGTGTATCGCTACCTCTCCCCAGCTCTGTATCTCGACGACGGAATCGAAAGTAGGCGGGCGTTTTCGCTCCAGGACGGTCTTTTGAGTCCTCCGTCTTCTGGCCTCCTCGTCACCGAGGATAACGGACTGCATTCCTCCAATTAAGTCGCTGAGTGTCGGGTTCATTATGAGGTTCTTCAGCGTATTGCCGTGAGCCGTGGCTATGAGCTGTACGCCGCGCTCGGCAATTGTCCTCGCCGCCGTCGCTTCCAGCTCCGTGCCCATCTCATCAATGATGATGACCTGTGGCATGTGGTTCTCCACGGCCTCAATCATGACGTCGTGCTGAAGTGCGGGTTTAGGCACTTGCATGCGGCGGGCATGGCCTATCCCGGAGTGCGGTATGTCGCCGTCGCCGGCTATTTCATTAGATGTGTCCACTACAATGACGCGCTTGTGGGCCTCGTCCGCTAGGACGCGCGCCACTTCTCGCAGCATTGTGGTCTTGCCCACGCCGGGTCTGCCCAGCAACAGAATGCTCTTGTCGCTTCTCACCAGGTCTTCGATGGGCTTGATGGTGCCGAACACGGCGCGGCCAACCCGGCAGGTAATGCCCACGGTCCTGCCGCGGCGGTTCCTAATGGCGGAAATTCGGTGAAGCGTCCTCTCTATTCCTGCCCTGTTGTCTTCTCCAAAAGTACCTATGCGCTCAGTGACGTGTTCCAGGTCGTCCTCTGTAACCTCTTTCGCGGAGAGGTAAACGTCCAGCCCGGGAAAGCGTGCTTCCGGAAGCCTCCCCAAGTCCAGAACGACCTCCAGAAGGTCCCTCAGGTCTTCTCTGGCCCGCAACGGCTGCGATATGTGGATGGGCATAACGTCAAGCAGGCTCTCCAGATCATCCACCACCGCTTTTTGGGTATCCATCTGCTTCAACTCTTCCACTATAGACCTCTATCAGCCATAGGCCGCATGCGCCGGGGCTATTTCCGGCGCCTCTAGATGCACCGCCAGGGCCTTGACCATAAGATGATATACGCCGGCCGTCTCCAGCCCTATCTGTTCCAGCAAATTCCCCAACGACTCCTGATGCCCCAACACCTCCCACCATAGCGAGCGAGAGGCTGTCTCTTCTAAAACGAATGCTATCAAGGAACGCGGATCGCCTTTCCAGGAAGGGTCCACGGTCAATCGGACGCGGACGCGCCCCCGTTCCCGGTCAAGTCTAACCCAGGCCGCAATGCCGTTCTCCCCATCCAGGACGTGCTCCACTGTTCCACGCCCCTGCGACTCTTGAGAGTCCTTCCACTGCGACATAGTAAGACCCATGCCAAAGCGCGCTTCAGGAGGCGTTGCGCGACGATAAAGATCGAATAGGGGAACATCGTCACCAGGCATCCTGGGTCTAAAGCCCGTCTCGAACTCTTCTCCTATCAAAGTGGCCCTGCCACCGAGGGTAAGCACCCTGACTTCCATGCTGGGACGGAACCCGCCCCTGCTGGCGCTATCCATGAGTTGCCATTCATCAGGGATGCTGAGGAGGACTCTTTCCGCGCCCCGCCTGCCCGCTTCCGCCGCTACTTTCCCCAAGAGAGCACCGGCGGCAAGACCGGTTTCGCCTATCACCATGTGGTCTATCCACCAAGCAGTATTGCCGGAAGCCGGTATGGCGGAAACCAGGCTCGTAATCCTTCCCTCCTCCTTTGCAATCCAAGCAACCTCTTTGCCACGGGGCCGTAAATGCCGCCAGAGAAAAGACGTCGCCGAGAAACTAGCCCGACCGCCGGACGAAGCCGCGGCAGCAGGCTGGGCAGCCCAGTTGGGGCCCCTCATCAAGGTTATGCTTATGGAATCTGTCAGTGCTATTGGACGGAGCATATCCTCATCCAAATCATCCGGTCATATCGACAAAATACCGGTGGAACCTGGTGTCTTGGGTAAGTTCCGGGTGAAACGCAGTAGCCAGCATGTGACCTTCTTGGACCGCCACCGCACCCCCTCCAGGATAAGAAGCCAGCACCTCTACGTTCTTTCCTAAATCCACCACCTTTGGCGCCCTTATGAATACAGCATGAAAGTCAGGTTTGCCCAGACAGGCGATGGGGACGTCCGCTTCAAAGCTGTCGACCTGGCGTCCGTAGGCGTTGCGCTGGACTTCAATCTCCATTAGCCCAAGAGGGGCCGGCTTGCTTTCCACCAGCTTGCCAGACAGCATTATCATTCCCGCGCACGTACCCCAAGCCGGCATGCCCTTCCGCACCTCCTCGACAATGGGACTGCGCAGTCCGTAGATATCGATAAGACGCGCCTGGGAAGTGCTTTCTCCCCCGGGAATGATGAGTCCATCCAACCCATCCAGGTGCTCAGGAAGCCTCACCTCCTGCGCCTCGACGTTCAACCTTGCCAGTGCCGCGATATGTTCTGCAAAGTCTCCCTGTACTGCAAGGACACCTATTCTCTTCAAACCTTACCAGCCCCGGGTAGACAGAAGCTGCTCTTCTCTGAGAGTGCCTATCTCCAGTCCGACCATGGGCTCGCCCAGACCCCTTGACACATCGGCGATGATTGCCGGATCGTTGAAGTGGGTAACCGCCTCTACTATGGCCCTGCCTCGTTCTACCGGGTCGCCCGACTTGAAGACCCCAGACCCTACGAAGACCCCATCGGAACCGAGCTGCATCATAAGCGCGGCATCCGCCGGTGTCGCCACTCCGCCGGCGGCAAAGTTGACCACCGGCAGACGGCCTAGCTCCCTGACCTCTCTTAAGATCTCCAACGAAGCGCCCAAGTTCTTGGCCTCGGATTGAAGCTCATCTTCACTCATGTTCTGCACTTTTCTTATCTCGCCCATGACCGCCCTGATGTGGCGAACGGCCTCCACCACGTTGCCAGTGCCCGCCTCACCCTTGGTGCGGATCATTGCCGCGCCTTCAGCAATGCGGCGGAGCGCCTCTCCCAAGTCGCGGGCGCCGCACACAAACGGAACGGTATAAGTGTGCTTCCAGATGTGGTTCTGTTCATCGGCGGGGGTTAGCACCTCCGACTCATCAATGTAGTCGACTTTCAATGCTTCCAGCACCTGAGCCTCTACCAGATGTCCAATCCGGCATTTTGCCATAACGGGAATGGTTACGGCCTCCATGATTGAAAGTATACGTTCGGGGTCCGCCATGCGCGCCACGCCGCCGGCGGCGCGGATGTCCGCGGGGACTCTCTCCAGCGCCATTACCGCACAGGCACCCGCTTCTTCAGCGATCTCAGCCTGCTCTTTGGTCACCACGTCCATGATGACCCCGCCTTTGAGCATCTGGGCGTGACCCGCCTTCACTTGCCACGTACCCTTCTCCATTTTCTTCCTCCACTTGATTAACCGAATAGCTCTTGCCGGACACCGCTATTATACCGCTCCCTTCCAACTATCCGCAATGAAATCAAGCTGCCCGGCCTCTTTTGACAGCGTGCGTCCGCGCTAATAGACTGGCTCTTTCATCTGCTTGGGAGGAGATCATGACCAGCGAGACCGAGGCTTATTTGGAACGGCTAGACTACCTCAGAGACGAGTTCAAGAAAGAAATACGGAACATGAGCACGGAAGAGCTGGCATGGCAGCCGCTCGACGAAGATACCAACTCCGCCTATGTTCTGGCGACCCACGTGGCGGGCACGGAGGCCTATCACATCCACCAACTGGTAGGCGGCATCGACGTGCATCGCGACCGCGAGGCGGAATTCGCAGCCGGCGGTATGGACCCTTCTCACCTGGAACAAATGCTGAGCGAAACCGGCGAGACCACCCACCGGGTGTTGAGCAAAGCTACCACGGCGGTCCTGGACGAGACCTTTGAATACCGTGGGCAGTCTGCAACGCGGCGCTGGGCGGTGCTCCACACCTTGGAACACATCGGGCAGCATCTGGGTCACCTGACGCTTACAAGACAGCTTTACCAGGCCCAAAACGGCTAGGGATGGCGCGGGGCAAGCCTACACGGGCATGATTTGGAAACCCGTAGGGGCGGTTCGCGAACCGCCCCTACACCCTGCACACGCAGTTTAAGACCTTACACGCCGGTAAACAGCGTACAGTAGTAGGAGCAATACCCCTCCCACTATGGCCGCGCCGCCTATGAGAAGCCAGCGGCCAAGAGAAGACTCTTTCTCTGTAAGGAATACGGTCAGCTTACTATCCGGTTCCTCCGACTCCACGTTGCCGGTGCTCTCTCTGATCTCTTTATAGGTAACATTTCCCTGGCCTTCAACTTGAGAAAGTACAGCGGAGAAATCCTCGGCTAAGACGCTGAACTCTACGTCCGCCTGCTCCCTGCCGTTGCTCACCGAAAGGAAAACGCCTTCCAACTCGCCGCCAACCCTGGCCACCAGCGCCTTAACCTCGTCAACAGAAGCGGAAACGTCTTCAACCTCTAAGTTCAGCGAACCGTAAGGAGGATCGGCCAGCCTCTCTTCGGGCGGGAATAGAGCCACCGAGATGGTGGCCAAGTCCACCCTCCGAGACAGGTAATTGATCTGACCCTGCAGCCGCTCTATATCGGAGCGGACGCGGGCCAGCTCACGCTCTATAGTCAAGATGTTGCTCACGGTGTCGGCGCGCTCCAGGAGAGACAGCAAGCTCTGCTCTTCTCTGAGGGCGCTTCGCAAACGGGCCTCAAGGTCAATGAACTGCTCCGTCACATCCTCAGAACCCGCGTTTTCCGCCCACACCTTGCCCAGCCCCTTTATGCTTTCCAAGGTGTCAAAGAACTCCCCTTGCGGCACGCGTACCACAAGGTCCGACCGCTGCCGCCCCGGCGTACCGCTGGTGGCGACTTGGCTGATGAAGCCGCCCCTGGTCTCGGCAATGACCCGCACCTGGGCTACAGCGCCAGTCACGTCTTCAACCTCTACGGACAGCGACGCCTGCGAGATGATTTGCCTGTCCGCAATTTCGACAGTGGTAGATTGTTTAACCTCAATTTCTACGCCAGCCGCCTGCCATTGCAAATCTGAGGCCGGCGCCGGAATCGCCGCAGGCACGGGGTCCGGATCCATAGCTAGCGAATCCTCAGCAACCCCCGGAGAACCCGCTGGGCCTTCCAGGCTGAGTGGCGCTCTGAGTCTGGTGATTCCGTCGCTATCGGTGAACTCAGCAGTGTCCGCCTGAAGCATATCCTCCTCCGCGCTTCCCTGGAACAGCTCAAGATTTCCCTGGAACGGCGAAAAATTGAACGCCCAGATCGTGCCCGCCAGCAGCACGACCACAACGGCGGCAAAAGCATGGACGGGGCGCCATTGCCGCAATGAAAACAGTCTTCTCCACGAAGGCCTTCTCCGCTCAGAGTCGGCGGCCAATCGGGAGCGGACGCTTGACCAGATGGTGGAGGGAGCGCGTAACCGCCGCGACTCCTCAGCGAAGTGCTCTGCTAATCTCCGTTCCATCTCCTGGTTTGGAGTGTCTTCCATCATAATCTTCCACCTTGCGAGCTATTTCTCCAGCTCTATCTTCATATGTTGCAGAGCGCGGTACAGTCTCGACTTGACCGTTCCCTCAGCGCACCCCAACGCCTCCGCCGTTTCCGATGTGGTCATATCAGTGAAGTACTTCAGCATGACCACCTGCCTTTGCTCCTCCGGCAAGACGGCCAGCGCCTGCCGGATAGCTTGCCTATCCACGATCTGCTGTGCCGGATCGCCTTCTCCCAATAGAGAAGCGCCTTCCTCTACGTAGTCTGTGGGCAGGTTGCGCCGCCTGCGCAGGTCCAAGACTGTGTTGACCAGAATACGTACCAACCACGGCTTGAGCGGGCTGCCGCTGCGGAACCCTCCAATGCCGCGCCACGCAGAAAAGAACGACTCCTGGACGCACTCTTCGGCTATGGCTCCATTGCTTGTCATCAGGTAAGCTGTGCCGTATAACACATCCTGGTACCGTTCAACCAAATGGCGAAACGCATCAAGGCTGCCATCTTGGCAGAGCCGTACGGCTTCCGCATCGTTCATTGGGAGCTCCCTTGCCCATGGACGGGTTTTCGTTAATAGATACGTAACGGAGAACTAAAAGGTTCCCAAAGGCATAATATCCATAACACGCGTGACATAGAACCCTCCCATCAACCTCGGATGGTTGATACAATGTGGAGAAGATCAACATTCATGCTGACTTTTCAAAATCGACGGCAATGGCGCTACGTTTATTCAAGGCGACTACCACGTCATACTTACGTTGCACAACCTGCACATATTAAGTGACGAGGATGTATCAGGATGAAGAGCAACATGCCGAACGTGAAGCTGTCGAAGAACAAAATTTGGTTAGGAGCGGGGATATTCCTGTTTGGATTGTTCGTGGTAGGCGGAATGTTGGCAGGTAACCCGCATAGGTGTATTAGTGTAGGTGAACCTGTGTCTAGCAGTTATGTTAGGGACATAACTGAAGATGCTTTGGGCAAGGAAGACCTTGGGGAAATCGATTATGCGCTCTACATCAATGAACGTGATGACGGAAGTCTGTATTATAAGTATCTCTTTGTAAGATCGGAAGGCCTGGACAAGTTAATTTATGGCGATGTCAGGCACGTTGAGTACTTGGAGGAGAACGGAAGGTGCAAAGTGGTGGGTGTGGACGTGGAAGATCTTAAAGGCAAAGTAATACTTAACGACAAAGTAATATTAGTGGAGTGAAAGATGCCACACGCGGCTTTTCATCTCCCAGGCCGCCAGGAGTAACGGCTAATGCCCCTGGAAAACATCGTTGTTAAGGGTGCTAGGGAGCACAACCTCAAGAACATAGACGTAACCATTCCCCGCAACATGCTGGTGGTAATCACCGGTGTATCCGGGTCTGGCAAGTCCACCCTCGCCTTCGACACCATCTACGCCGAAGGGCAGCGACGCTACGTGGAGTCACTGTCCGCTTACGCACGGCAGTTCCTCGGCCGCATGGACAAGCCGGATGTCGAGTACATAGAAGGCCTCTCCCCCGCCATCTCCATCGACCAGAAGGGTGTATCGCACAACCCCCGCTCCACGGTGGGTACGGTCACCGAAGTCTACGACTATTTGCGCCTGCTCTTCGCCCGTGTCGGCAGGCCCCATTGCTACAACTGCGGCCAGCCCGTGCAGAGGCAGACTGTGCAGCAGATCGTAGATGCCGTGAAGGGTATGCAGCAAGGCAAGCGAATCATGGTGCTTGCGCCCAAAGTGGTGCACAAGAAGGGTGAGCATAAAGAGGTCTTTGAAGAGGCGCGACAGACAGGGTTCGTTCGCGTACGGCTGAACGGCGAAATCCGAGACCTCTCGGAGACGTTCAACCTGAACAAGCAGAAGTGGCACACCATTGAGATTGTGGTCGACCGCCTGGTTGTCAACGACGATCTGGATACAAGCAGAATCACCGATTCCATGGAGACCGCTCTCAGGGAAGGCGGCGGCGTGGTAAGTGTTCTGGATGCCGACAGCGGTGAGGAGAACCTCTTTTCCGAACAGTTCGCCTGTGTCCGCTGCGGCATCAGCCTCGGCGAAATAGAGCCGCGTACTTTCAGCTTCAACTCGCCTTACGGAGCCTGCTCCGACTGCACCGGCCTTGGCTTCCGCCTGGAGATCGACCCTCAGCTTGTCATTCCCAACAAAGACTTTTCGCTGGCGCAGGGCGCCATCCAGCCCTGGGTGCGCGCCGGCTCATACAGCCCCTGGTACAACAGTCTGCTGGAGTCGCTCTCCAAGAAGCACGGCTTCTCCACCAGAACGCCAGTCGCAGAGCTTGAACCGGAGCACCTTGACATCATCCTGTTCGGCAACAACGGCCAAACCGTTGAGATGAGACACACCACGCAAAGAGGGCGCACCTACACCTGGGACACCACCTTTGAAGGCGTCGTGCCCAACCTCACGCGCCGCTACAGAGAGACCTCTTCCGATTACGTACGGCGCGAAATAGAGCGCTACATGGCCACGCACCCCTGTCCCTCCTGTCGGGGCAGACGGCTAAAGCCGGAATCGCTGGCGGTTACGGTAGCCGGACAGAGCATAATGGAGGTAACGGCGCAGTCGGTGGGTCAAGCCCATGAATGGACGCGCGCCGCCGCCGGAGAGCAGGGAGCAAAGCCGCCTGCCAGAGACGCCCTCACCGAGCGGGAGCATACCATTGCCTACCAGATACTCAAGGAGATCCAGACCCGGCTAAAGTTCCTTCTGGACATCGGCTTGGACTACGTAACCCTGGACCGCACAGCCTCCACTTTGTCGGGCGGTGAGGCTCAGCGTATCAGGCTGGCTACACAGATAGGCTCAGGCCTCACCGGTGTTCTCTACGTCTGCGACGAACCTTCCATCGGGCTGCATCCGGCCGACGATTCCAGGCTGATCACCACTCTCAAACATCTCCGCGATCTCGGCAATACCGTGCTCATTGTGGAACACGACGAGGCCATAATGCGATCGGCAGACCACATCGTAGACCTGGGCCCCGGCGCCGGTGAGCACGGCGGAAGAGTCGTGGCTATAGGTCGACTGGATGATATCTGCGCCTCGGATGAATCGGTGACCGGCGCTTACTTGAGCGGTCGCCGTGAGATCGCACTGCCGCTTGCAAGACGTCCGGGCAACGGAGAGCGCATCACCATAAAGGGAGCGCGTGAAAACAACCTGAAGAACATCGATGTGGATATCCCTCTTGGTAAGCTTGTGGTGGTTACCGGCGTATCCGGCTCCGGCAAGTCTACCCTGATCAATGAGGTCTTCTTCAAGAAGCTGGCCCAGCTGCTCTACAGGGCGAAAGACCGCCCCGGCGACAGCGACGGCCTGGATGGAATAGAGGGCGTAGACAAAGTGGTCGACATAGACCAGTCTCCCATTGGACGGACGCCCCGCAGCAACCCCGCAACCTACGTGGGAGCCTTCACCCCTATCAGAGAGCTGTTCGCCTCCGTGCCGGAATCGAGGGCGCGGGGTTATAAGCCGGGACGGTTCTCCTTCAATGTCAAGGGAGGCCGTTGCGAGGCCTGCGCCGGAGACGGCTACATACAAATAGAGATGCAGTTCCTGCCCAACGTCACCGTAGCTTGCGAGGTCTGCCATGGAAAGCGCTACAACCGCGAAGCTCTGGAGATCAAGTTCAAAGACGCCACCATTTCCGATGTCTTGAACATGACCGTTTCCGAGGCGCTGGAGTTCTTCTGGAATTTCCCCAAGGTGCGCAACAAGCTGGAAACCATGCGAGACGTGGGTTTGGGCTACATCAAACTGGGCCAGCCCGCCACCACCCTGTCCGGTGGAGAAGCGCAGCGCGTCAAACTCTCAACCGAGCTGTCCAGGAGGTCTACCGGCAAGACCCTCTACATTCTGGACGAACCAACCACCGGCCTGTCATTCCAGGACTGCGACGCCCTGCTGGGAGTGTTACACCGACTGGTGGATTCGGGCAATACGGTGGTCTTGATAGAGCACCACCTGGACTTGATCAAGAACGCCGACTGGATCGTAGACCTGGGTCCCGGAGCGGGCGAAAAGGGTGGCTACGTAATAGCCGAAGGCGCACCCGAGGATATAGCCCAAGTGGCCCACTCCTACACCGGCCAGTACCTGAAACCTCTGCTGGAAAAGGCCGGTCGTCTATCCAGCAACGGCGCCAAGCCCAAGGCCAGGAAGCCACGGGAAAAAGCCAGGCCAACAAGCTGACGCAAGCGCTGGCACTAGGATCCGGGCTCAGGCATCTGACTGTGCGAGATTTTACGAAGCTGCCGCCGAAACCCGCAGCATCAGCTTCTCGCCGGCCTGCCAGGGCTGCGATTCCACCTTCCAGGCCAGCGTCCCGTTTGCTGCATCCGCCTGCGCGTCGGCAACCGCAAGCGACAACTGCACAGAGCCGTCCAGGGTGATGAACTCTACGACCTGGCCCGCGATACTGCTCTGAGGAGAAAGCGTTATCGTCACCGTGCCGACCCCTCCGGCCTCGCCTTCCCAGGCGATCCGCTGTATGGTCGCCGAGGCTCCGTTGGCATCGCTGAAGGTCGCCGGCTCTAGCACGCCGACAGTGCCGCCCGCCGCGACGACCGCTTTGCCGTCTTGCACGGGATCGAAGAACGCCTCATGCAACGTCCCCTGCGGCGCGGTCACGGTAACGAACAGCTCCAGCCGTCCCATCTCATCTTCAGGCACGGTTGCGCCGCAGATAGTCAGGCGATACGGAAGGTACGCATAGTTGACCCTGTAGGTTCCCACAGGAAGGGGCCTGTTTGTAAATATCTCCCCTGGGAGCGCGCCACGAAAATACTCCTGGTCCCTGCCTGCCAGTACGTAATGACCTAGTTTGTCCGGTGGAGCGGTCCGCATTTGTTCTTCCGCAATGAAAGCGGCTTCGTCGGTAAAGACCTTGGCGCCATTGGGCATCCCGGAGTCAACGGTAACATCATCCCTGCCGTAGTAATAGTCCCCGCCTAGAGATTCTTTCAAATAGAGCGTCTCTCTCTCCCAACGGTATTTGAAACGGACGCAGTCCTTGTACGCATCTGTTTGACCGGCAATCTCATAGTTAAGGGCCGAGACCAGGACACTCAGGCTATCAAGGGTAATCGTCTGCGGAGACGATTCCCCCAGGTCCGGTTGCAAGAGGAACCGTTTCTCGTCGCCACTGACTGCGGGCAGCCACGGCCTGTAATAGATGTTGGCAATTGAGTATGCCTCCCCCTCCCAATCGTCTGCCCCTCCCAAGTAGTAGCGGTCCGCTTCCCAGTTGAGGCCGGGGTCTTTGGCATCGTCACGCAGGAAAATAACCGCTTTCCTGTTGTCCCAATGCTCTTTGCGGTCAGGGTCAGGGTCTTTACCCAGGTTAGCGCCGAGAGCAGTATTGAACACCTGAGACCGTTCAAAGACGACACCAACGATCTGGTCGTCTCCGCTTCCCTTCAGGTACTCATCAACCTGAAAGGTGAACTCCAGCGTCTTGGAGTAGACAATATCTTCGTCAAATTTCCATACGCCCACTCCACGGTCCACCGCTTTGAGATTAACAACGGCTACGACATCGGACATTAAGACCGTCTCTTCCAGCGAGATTAAGCCGTCATAGAGAGACGAGAACTGACCCGCCGGCATCGCCCTGGAGACGACCGCTGTGCCGACATCGCCGACAAAACCGCTAACGATGGACACGGCGAGCAACACGACTGGGGCTCCAAGTAATAGAATGCGCTTATAAAGTCGTTTGTCAAGCATCTGTCGTCCCCCCTTCATCAGTGCGGTCTCGCTCCATGTTCATTGCGGTACACCTGCTTGACATAGTTTATGTCCTTCAGAGGGATGGTGGTCGTCACCTTATTGTCCATTAAGTAGCCGGGATACTGGATCGTGCGTCCGTACAGGTCATGCAGGCCTAGCGTATGGCCAAACTCATGCATCACGATTGTTTTCAGGTGCCTCAGCCCCTTACTACCAGCTATAATCGCGCCATCAAGATCGACATCGTCGACCCAATACAGCCTTGTCTCATGGCCATTACTATTGGCTCCATGTGCAGGTTCTTCCAGCCTCATAGTCATGTTTTGTAGGTTGTATTCCGGATGATGGATAAATCTGAAATACTCGTCTACAAACGATGGGTGGTATTCCACACACGCGACGGCAGCTGGTCTTGGTCGACAAGGATCTGAGCCGTATCCGTCTACCGTCCTGATCACAACCCCCGAATTATCGTCGTTCCGTTCGCTGCAGCCCTCTTCTTCCTGCTCGCAAATCAAGATGTTGGGCCAGCCCGTATTCAGGACGAGATTCCATTGCCCTACAGCGTACAATATGGCCTCCGGAAAAAGGACCCCTGGATCAGGTAACGTTTCTCCTCCTGTGCGGACTGGCTGATCGGGCGCGGACGGCGCGTCCTGCTCACCGCCTACCCCCCCACCCCCTGAGCAAGGGGACCAAGCGTCCAGGTCCGTTCCGCCGCCACCGCCGTTGTTTGGGCAAGGCGTTGGTGTCGGCGTAGGCGTGTCGGGCACAGGCGTAGGCGTGTCGGGCACAGGCGTAGGCGTGTCGGGTATAGGTGTTGGTGTGGCGAAGAACACGAAAAGTGGCGATTGAGCGGGCGGCCGCATTGGGGGCAGGCTCTCAATCCGGTATCTAACCGTGTGATCACGCTGGTGACCAACGGCAGGGAAGGGGTGATCAACCTTCAGAGCCAACTTAAACGAGGCTTGCGGAACGGTGAGAGCGCTGCTCACAGTCGCCGCTATCGTGTAGGTGGTTCCCGCGTCGAGATGCTGACCTAAGCGGGCATCTGTGTGCCCTTCTGTCTCCTCCACGTTGTTGTCGTTCTCCTGGAGAAGAGGCCCATTTCTCCCGCTGAGGACCAGGTAGGCGTCCGCGTCGTCCGACTCGAGGTCTATAGTGACGTGTGCAGGGTCTTCCAACACAAATGTGTAGAACTCCGCTGGATGCCCTGTGCTAATGGAATTACAATCGGATGCACTCCAACTGCTGTAGGTCACCTTCGTGACCGACGGGTGGCCTGGGCCTGGGGGACCTTGGGGAACATTCAACACACCCCAATCCACGTCAGTACAGACTACGGTATCAGTCGCCTCCGGCACAGCAACAATTCCTTGGTCTGCAGTAGGTGTGGGCGTCGGTGATGGTGTCGGCGTAGGCGTGTCGGGTACAGGCGTAGGCGTGTCGGGTACGGGCGTAGGCGTGGGTGTTGGGGCTGTGGCGTCGGGGTAGGTGAAACAGACCATGACAGCCTTTAACTCTTCGAAAGTAATCCGACCAGCCCTGTGGTCTCTGACCGAGGCTACCGCTTCGTCTACATCGATCACGCCGTCGCCATTGGTGTCCTGGCTGGCGCAGATTCCGCTCAAAGTCGCCTCGACATTGGAGGACAGGAAGAAAAGGAAGAAAGCGGCGCCAATGGCCGCAAGGGACCCGAGAACCAGCGCTAGAAGCCAGTCGTTCTTAGCTATCCAGCGCAGCAGATTAGCAGATGTTGCTCCACCATTACTCATACGCGACCTCCCATACCCATAACACAGCTATTTTCAGTAGAGTGAAGCGTTGCAACTGGGAGAGGCTGTCCAACTCCGCAGGTATCTCTCCACCCAACTGGTTGGCAAACAGGTAAAGATGCAATCGCAGCACCCCGTAAAACGGTAGAGACTCTTCAAGGCTTTGCCAAGTGCCAAACAACACTTTGGGAGAGGTGATTTGGGGTGTAAAATGTTTGCTCTGAGGGAGTGTGTTTCTCCGACTTTTCGCTCTTGCGGGCATAAACGAAAGTGTCCCAGGCTGGCCACACCCCCATGCCCACCTGCCCTCCCCGCCATTACCCGCTTCCCTCCACCCACCAACACCCCTAAAATCTACCCATGGCCGCACCAAGCAAAACCGAACACTCTCCCGTCATTGCGCCCCCCAATCGTCATTGCGAGCCCAGCGAAGCAATCTGGCGGCGCGGGGCAGCCGAACACTCCATTATGAAAACCTGCCACCTCCCTCCGAAATCCTGTCCTGAGCTTGCCGAAGGGAATCGGAATTGTTTTCCCGTATTTTCAAAATTTTGGCCCGTTTTTAGCCTTGCAGCTAGACATAACGTTGGAAACAATTCCCCTTCTCAGGCACGCCACCGCTCCACCGTTAAACGTCATCTCACGCCTAATAACCGTTTTCAGAACACCCCAAAAACGACTTATGTCAAGTGCTCAACCATCGCCCGGACCACCCTCCCACAGACGCTGGCCCGCATGGACGGGGAGCGTATGCGCCGCCTACATGCTCCCTTGCCCCTATTTCCACAACGGTTATCCTGTGATAAAAATGTCCCGCTTACCCTGTTTCCACCGGAGGCATCATCATGGCTGACCAATTACCCCTAGTCTGGGTGCTGGGCACCGGCGGCACTATCGCCGCATGGGGTGCGCCCAGGTTGAAGTTCTTTGAATACGGCGTCCCCGGAATGCGCCTTGACGTCCACGACAACCTGAAGCAAATCCCTGAAGTAGACCAGTTCGCCAGAGTGAAAGCGGAGCACCTCATACAAGCGGGCAGCGGGGGCTTGGGCGACAGCGGCTGGCTAATGGTCGCCAAGAAGGTCAACAACCTCTTCCAGGATGACCCCGACGTATCGGGCGTTGTGGTCACGCACGGCACGTCCTCCTTGGAAGAGACCGCCTACTGGCTGAACCTTACGGTTAAAAGCGAGAAACCGGTGGTGGTCACCGGTACTATGCGGCCGCCCTCCGCTATGGGCACGGAAGCCTATAACAATTTGCTCGGCGCAATTATCCTCGCCGGTTCTCAAGAGGCGCGCGGCATGGGTGTTACCGTAATGCTCAACGACGAGATCAACGCCTCCCGGGAGGTCACTAAGCAAAACTCCTACCGAATACAGACCTTCGGTACCCGCGAGCTGGGGTTCCTGGGCTACTTGGACTCCGATCTCAAGCCCGTGTTCTACAGGCGTCCCACTCGGAAGCATACGCACCAGAGCGAATTCGACGTCAGCGGATTGGACACCCTCCCACAGGTGGAAGTCCTCTACTCCTACGAAGGATCCAGCGACATTCAAGCACGCGCTCTGGTGGATGCTGGAGTGGATGGCATCGTGATTGGCAGCATGGGGCCGGGAGCCGTGGGACAGAGTGTGAACGATGCCTTGCTGGAGGCAAGGAGCAAGGGCATTGCGGTAGTGGTCACCACACGGGCCGGCGCAGGTAGAATCATCCGCACCAGCGTATACGAAAAGGAAGGAATAGTAGCAGGCGATAACCTCAGCCCGCAAAAGGCCAGGATTCTCCTGCAACTGGCGCTCACAAGAACAAAGGACCCGGAGCAAATCCAGCAGATATTCAACGAGTACTAGTCAGAGAGGGACAACATGACAAGCAATCAACTGCCACTAGTGTGGGTTCTGGGTACCGGCGGCACAATCTCATCTTGGGGCTCGCCAAGGCTCACCTTCTTCGAATACGGCGTGGCTGGACAGAGGTTGGACGTTCATCAGAACCTGGAACGCATACCGGAGGTCAGCGACTTCGCCAACGTGAAGGCTGAACATCTCTGGATGGCGGGCAGCGGCAGCCTTGGCCCTACCCGCTGGTTGGAACTGACCAAGAAGATCAACCGCCTGTTTCAAGAAGACCCCGGTATTTCAGGCATTGTAGTCACCCACGGCACCTCCTCAATGGAGGAGACGGCCTACTGGCTCAATCTAACGGTAAAGTCGGAGAAACCGGTGGTGGTTACCGGCACCATGCGGCCGCCCTCCGCTATGGGTACGGACTCGGACAACAACCTACTGGGCGCCATCATTTTGGCCGGTTCCCAGGAAGCACGCGGCAAGGGCGTTACCGTTATGCTCAACGACGAAATCAACGCCGCCCGCGAGGTGACCAAGCAAAACGCCTACCGGATAGAGACCTTTGGTACTCGCGAGATGGGGTTCCTGGGATATCTGGACTCCGACCTCAAGCCAATGTTCTACAGAGAGCCCGTGCGCAAGCACACCTACCAGACCGAATTTGACGTTGACGGCCTTAGCGACCTTCCCAAGGTGTACATAGTATACGCCTACGAAGGCGCAGACGACCTTGTAGTGCGCGCCCTGATAGACGCCGAAGCCCCCGGTATAGTGATAGCCGGCATGGGCGCGGGCGGCGCGGGCGGCCAGGTGCAGCAAGAAGCGCTCATGGAAGCCAGCAGGCAAGGCTCAATAGTGGTCTCTTCCACCAGGGCCGGGTCCGGCCGAGTCATCCGCACCAGCCGCCATCGCGAAGCGGGATGGGTCGCGGCGGACAACCTCAGCCCGCACAAGGCCAGGATCCTCCTACAACTGGCGCTTACCAAGACCAATGACCCTGAAGAAATTCAGCGCATGTTCGATGCTTACTAGCCCCCAACAAGTATGCCCACTGATCTCACTTTCCCAGACTGGGGCGTAGGCGAGGAAGAAGGACGCGTTATTCGCTGGCTGAAGCGAGAGGGCGACCGCGTGTCCGAGGGTGAACCCATCGCCGAGATAGAATCGGCCAAAGTCACCGCCGAGGTCGAGTCGCCCGCCTCCGGAATCTTAAGCCGCATCGCAGTGGCCGACGGCGCTTCCGCCAAAGCGGGTGACCTGCTCGCGACTATCGGGGAAGAGGCCTCTTCCCCAGTTTCCATGGCCTCTCAGCCGTACGTACCCCAGACAGACCCCGCCGTCCGCCGACTGGCGGAGGCCTATGGGATAGACCTGGACCAAGTAGAATCGGACGGAGAACGCGGTAAGGTGCAGGAAGCCAGCGTCAGAGCCCTGATAGAGGAAACCGCTTCTGAAATGCGGCAAGTTCCCATTGTCGGTATGCGCAGAACCATTGCAGACAGGCTGCACGGTAGTCTTCAGTCCTCGGCTCAAGTCACTATTACCACGGAGGCTGACGCCACGGAATCGGAGCAACTGCGGCAGGGCCTGGTCTCTAAGTGGCGCAGCAAGGGAGTACGTCCCATGGCCCTGGCGATGTTGATAAAGGCATGCGCAAGAGCGCTGATCGAAAACCCTCGGTTGAACGCTACTGTGAACGGGGAAACAATTACACTGCACAAGCATGTCAACGTAGGGTTTGCCGTAGGCGTTGAGTCCGGCCTAGTGGTGCCCGTGATCAAGCTCGCCGAGCAAAAGTCGTTGATAGATCTCAGCCGGGAAGCCAGGGAACTGGCGCTAAGGGCGCTGCGCGATCAGTTGTCGCCCAGTGAAATGGCCGACGGCACGTTCACCATAACCTCCATGGGAGCCTACGACGTTGATACGTTCACACCCATCACCAACCCGCCACAAGTGGCCATACTGGGAACCGGCCGCCTTGTAGAGAAGCCCGTGGTTCACAACGGCGAAATCACCAAGCGCTCCATGGTTGCCCTGAGTCTAACTTTCGACCACCGTACCGTTGACGGGGTGCCCGCGGGTCAGCTTCTAAAGGCCATAAAGCAATACTTGGAGCAACCCGGATGGCTTGTTGAGTGACCGCGTCCTACGGCCGCGCTTCGACTATGTCCGGCAGGCCGTCTAGGACTTGAGCCACTACTTCGTATCTGCCAAAGGAAGGTACAAAGTAGGCGCCTGCTATGCTTGACTTCACTTCTTCCAGCAACTCTTGGGCCAGAGTTATACCCATCTCGCCGCCTTCTTTTCCTGCCTCTTTCATCCGCAACTGGCACTCCGGCGGGATGTCTATGCCCGGCACCTCGTTGTGCAGGAATTCGGCATGCCTGTAGCTGCGCAGCGGCAGCACACCTAGGATGACAGGCTTGGGGAACCCTCCAAGCCTGTGCCGCCACTTCTCAACGGCCTCGGGTCTGAACACGGCCTGTGTCAGTATGAAGTCAGCTCCGGCGGCCATCTTCCGTTCCAAGCTCGCTTGTTCTTTGGCCACGTCCTCCGCCTCCAAGTTTAAGGCGCACCCCACCAGGAAAGAAGTGGACTGCTCAATCGGTCTACCCGTTGTGTCCAAGCCTTCATTGGCCTGGCTGATCAAACGAATCAGGCCCGACGAAGTGATGTCCGAGAAGCTCACCGCCTGAGGGTAGTCGCCCATCAGGGGAGGGTCGCCCATGAACACAAAGATGTTGCGCACTCCCAGTGCATGAGCACCAAGCAAGTCGGACTGCAGGGCCAGCAGGTTGCGGTACCTGGTGGCAATGTGCATGATAGCCTCGGTGCCCAAACGGGTCTGCAGCAGGCTGCTCATTGCCAGGGCGCTCATGCGACCCTGGGCCAGGGGTATATCCGTACAATTGAAAGCATCCACGTTGACCATGCCCAGAAGGTTCCGCAGGCTGGTCAGCGTAGTGCTCACGTCGAACCCGCGCGGTGGATGCACCTCCACGGTGACCACGAACTGCTTACCCAGTTTCTGGGAAAGCTCGGTGGGAGGCGGTGGAGCAGGCACGTATTCCCTCCTACTCTCTATAACCTTGACTGCAGCCTCAGCGCCAGTTTCCCGTGTCTGGACACGCCGTTCTCCCATCACACGTCTAGTGGCCGCGATGTGCGCGGGCGTAGTACCGCAGCAACCCCCAATTATCGAAGCCCCAGCATCGAGGATCTGTCCCGCATAGTCGGCCATGTACGCCGGGGACGACAAATAGAACAAGCGCCCGTCTACATGTGTAGGAAAGCCGGCATTGGGTAAAGCAGAAAGGCGCATATCGGTGACGGGAGCCATGGCCTCCACCACGCCAAGCATCGGCTGTGAGCCAACGCTGCAATTGGCCCCTATCGCGGTGAGGTTGTAGTCTGCCAAGGCCTTGGCGACCTCTTCCGGCGAGTCGCCTGCCAGTGTCCGCCCTTCTTCGGTAAACGTGAGCTGCGCAATAACCGGGAGGTCCGTGACCTGCCCGCAGACGGCAACCGCCAGCTGAATCTCAGCCAGTGAGTTAAACGTTTCCAGAAGCAGCACGTCTACTCCCGCATCCGCCAGAGCTTTGATCTGTTCCGCAAAGGCCTCTCTGGCATCATCTGCCGTAATGGGGCCCAACGGCTCAACCCCCTTCCCTAACGGCCCCACCGCACCGGCTATCCAAACCTGTTGCCCGGTCAGGCGCTCCGCTTCCCTGGCTATCTGCACTGCCTTGCTGTTGATCTCCTCTACCGAATCGGCCTGGCCGTACGATTCCAGTCTGATCCGGTTGGCGCCGTAAGTGTTGGTCTCTATCAACTCCGCTCCCGCCTTCAAATAGTCCAAGTGGACCTGCCTTACCAGCTCAGGAGCGGTGAGGTTCAACCTTTCCAGGCAGGTATCCGCCGCAACATTGGCCCGCCTGATCAGCTCCGTACCCATGGCGCCATCGGCAAGGATGGGACCTTCGGAAAGCCTCTCCGTAAACAACCTACTCATAGCGTCATCAATTGTAGCACTCCCGCGAATGAGCCAACTCAACCTATGAGCCGGGCAGCACATCCAAGTACTTGTACGCAGAACCTGTGTTCATTAAAACTATGCTCCCGGACGGGTCCACTTCGCCTTTTGCCAGAAGCTTCTTCAACCCGGCCAGGGTGGCCGCGCCCTCCGGGGCAGGATAGACTCCCTCAGTGCGAGCCATCTGGTTCACCGACTCCATCATCTCTTCATCCGTAACAGTCAAGGCCGTTCCGCCGCTTTCCCTCAGCGCTTGCAGTATCAGGTAGTCGCCAATGGCCGAAGGCACGCGCATACCGGCTGCTAAGGTGGTAGCACCAGTCCAAGGCTCCGCGTGGTCGGCTCCGTTGTGGAAAGCACGGACAATGGGAGCACAGCCCTCCGCCTGCACCGCTATCATTCGAGTGGTCACTTGGTCCAGCCAGCCCAGCGCCACCATCTCATGGAACGCTTTCCAGATACCGACGATTCCCGTGCCGCCTCCGGTGGGATATACAATAACATCCGGCGTGCGCCATCCAAGCTGTTCCACCAGTTCATAGCCCATGGTCTTCTTGCCTTCGGCCCGGTACGGTTCCTGAAGAGTCGACACATCAAAGAGTCCCATTTCAGCGGCTGTCTCTCTTGATATTCGGCCCGCATCGCTGATCAAACCGTCGACAAGGGTAAGTCGGGCGCCGAAGGCCAAGCACTCCTGTTGATTGGCAACGGGCGCGTCCTTGGGCATGAAGACATGCGCCTCCATACCCCCTTGAGCACAGTAAGCGGCCATGGCGCCGGCCGCATTTCCCGCCGAAGGCATGGTTATCCGAGTCAAACCCAGCTCTTTAGCCCGGGAAACCGCGGCGGATAGGCCTCTGGCCTTGAAAGAGCCTGTAGGGTTAACCCCCTCGTCCTTGATATACAGATTGCCGCAGCCCAGCTGCCCGCCAAGGTTGGGCGCAGGCAACAGAGGAGTCATCCCTTCGCCAAGGGTGATGACATTGCCGGGGTCACGCACCGGCATCATCTCGTAGAAACGCCACATATTGTTGGGCCGCGACGAGAGGGTGTCTCGGCCCACTGCTTTGCGAACGCCGTCTATGTCATAGCGCGCGTAAAGCACCTTGCTGCAGGCAGGACAAGTTCTGTGGGGTTCATCCACTGAGTAAGTTTCGCCGCAGGCGGTACATTCAAGGTGGCTAAGATAGCTCTGCATCATCTCTCCTGTTTTAAGCTAAGGGCATTCTATGTGTAAAAGACACAAGCGGTCACAGATTCCACTTTCCCCGAATAGAAGGTTATACTTCCTCTATTAGTATTGCGGCAAATCCTAGATGCGCAGCAGCTTCATTCATCAGGCTCGTTGCCTGTCTAATAAACTCATTCCCTCCTGGTATGTCGTTTTCGTTGTAAGCAATCATTGCCACCTGGATGTTCTCAGCAGCTTCTCGGTACAAACTTAATGCCAATAGCAATGCCTCATGGGCGTCCTGCCATTTAGCTGGAGGATTCAATCCTTGCGCATTCACTTGGGCATCAATAAGGTCTTGAGCATAGCCGAACATTCTTTCTCGCCATAATAGATTGCTGTAAGCAGGAGCCTCTGCCAAATCTACTATACCTTCAAACGCAGCTTGAATCTGGGCAATCAATGGAAGAATGCCATTGCGGTAATCGGCCACTAGGTCAGGAGTTGGCGTAGGTATCGGGCTGGGTGTAGCGGTAGGCGTAGGTGTAGGTGTAGGGCTCAGCGTAGCAGTCGGCGTGGGTTCAGGGACTGGCGTGAGCACAATCCCCAAAACAAACAATACGAAGAAACCTAATAGTGCCAACCCTGGGATGCGCTTGGGCTTTTTTCGAATCAACACAACTACAAGCCATATCAGCGCAGCTATTCCACCCAAGAACCCTATCAACCCCAGTGCAGGCCCCATTATCCATCCTCTCGTTTTTTAACGGGTCTAACTATACAGTGACTAGCCCAGCCTGCTTAGGTCGTCGTTACATGCCGTCCCGACTGCAGGCTAAGTGGTGAGCACAGTGAGCGACGGCCAGCTGATAGTGAGGAAACCGCTATGCTTCGGCGGACTGGCCTATCTGAGGTGGTTCGGTTACCAACCTGGTCAATACATCGGTCCAGTCGGAAGGAACGGTGAACAAGGTTGGGGAACCTCCCACCATTGCATAGCTGGAACCGACATCCGGCGTCTTGTTGCCTATAAACAAATCTATCTCCCGGTCCGACCGCAGAGTCACGACTATGTGAGTTAGCGGAGGATCAAGGCCAAAGCTCGCCGGATTCTGCACCACCTCTTCCAGAACTCTTGACGACCTTGGCCCCGTAAGTAAGAGAGGCACACCGCCCCATCTGTCGTTGTCCACGGGATCACCGCTGTCTACAAACACCCAGCCTGATTCCGATCTGATGAATGCCTGCGTATCGTCCCTATGCCTCACCTTTATTCCGGTTATGTCGCCAAATGTAATGTCGTAGACCCAGGGATTCTGCGGTTCTGGCGGTTCCGTGTCCTGAATCTGAAAGAGCACCACATATCCACCCACTATAGCCACCAGGACTACTAGGATGAACGATACTCGATAGTTCATCCTACCGCCTCCGCCACCATGCCACGCCGGCAAGCAGCGCCATCAAAGATGGCAGAACAATCCAACTCAGGCCGCGTATCAGTTGCATCTCGCGGCCGGTGACAATGAGACGCCTCGAGGCTATGGGCTTCGACCGTACAGAGGCCAAGGTATAGTCTTCCGTAAGCCAGTTCACCGAGTTGAGCAGCAGGTCCCGGTTCCCCACGCTGTTGATATGGAAATTGGTTGCAAAGTCTTTGTCTCCGAATATAACCGCCTTGGTTTGCCGTGCCGCATTGGGGTCAGGATTCAAGTTCAATGGAGCGATGCCCTCCAAAGCAAAGGCAGGCACCCTGATGGCAAAGTCGCCGTCTGGGCAGTTGTTGACCTCTTCATCCAAAGTTAAACAGCTCAGGATGGTGGTGGTGGCAACGGGATATTGCGCAATGGTGCGGGGCATCTCCTCCGGGGGTAGACTGGGAATAATTGAAGTTGCGCCTGCAAAATAGCTCTGCTCCACCAGCGCTGTTATGGCATCCACAGGGTTCTGGTCGTTGTACTGCGTGCGCTGTATGAGCGGCGACTGAGGCTGGCCCGCCAGAGAACTGCCCAGATCAACTATAGTCCCTTCCTCCACTTCTATGGCCCAGGGTGCAAGCAAGTCCTTGAAGGTCTGCGGCGGGTCGGGTTCCAGCAGAAGGAGTAACCGGCCACCCAGGCGCAGGTACTCCGAAAGCAGATCAAACTCGGCCTGGTTCAAGTCTCTTGTAGGCCCGGCTATGATGATGGCAGCCGCCGATTCAGGAATTCCCGGGTTCTGCACGAGCGAAAGAGGAAAAACGCTGTAGTTGTCGTTGTTCATACCAGACCTAGCGAGTCCGAATCCTTCACGGCTATCTGCTTCATCGCTGCTCAGGTCAAGTTCACCATGGCCGGTGAGGTGGAATATCTGTTTGCGCTCCACGCCGGTCACAATGAGCAGCGCCGACGATATATCGCGTTCCTCGAACAGAGGCGCAGTGAGCCTGTATTGCAGTCCTCCATCCAGACCCTCAAAAACTATGGTGGGATACTCGGTAACCCTGTACCGGTTGGCCAGCGCGGGTTCGCGATCCGGATCGGAGAAACGGTAATCAAACTGGCCTCCTGAGCGGTGGCGGAACTCGTTGAGCAGGTCTTCCACCAGTATGCGGAACGGCTCCTGCCTGGGGTCGTCCGGCACAAAGAAGGCAATAACCTCAACCGGCTCGTCAAGGTTATCCAAAATGTTCAAGGTATGAGGCGCAAGGCTGAACTGGCGTGTCGCGGTGAGGTCCCATCTGAAAGCCGTATTGACCCCCAAGACGTAGATCAAGATTCCCAGCGTTAAGAACGCCGCCACCATGATCGCGGTGTTCAGACCGTACCTGCCTCTGCGTCCAGTAACACCCTGCACCACGGTATTGAGAGAGAGCATCAGGGAAACGACCAGAAAGATGCCGCTGAGCACAATGACCACTATGGCGGGCCCGCGCAGCTCAGGTATGAAAACCAGAAGGACAAGACCAATGAAGAAAATAGCCACTCCAGCCAGGGCTATGACCAGGCTTACCGCTCCCCTAAATGGGATGCGGCGCATCAGTGAGGCTAAAGTTTGGCTTGTTTGTTGATCGGTAGAGGTGCGCCTAGCGGGAATAGAAGATGTTCGAGACGCCCTTTGATTAACAAATTGATGATCATATTTTTCTCTATCTTGCTTATTACTCAATACTTGATACGCTTCATTTATCTCCTTGAACCGACTTTCAGCATTAGCATCTTTATTTCGATCAGGGTGATACCGCATAGAAAGTCTACGAAATGCCTTTTGAATATCATCGTCAGATGCATTTCTAGATATTTGTAGTACCGAATAATAATCTTTCATATTAAATACTCACTGGACACTAACCGTAGTACAGTTGTGCTCCATACACATTCTAACGCCATCTCCTTGACTCTAGTGATCTGATGGTGAGGAAGAGAAACACCGCCGTCACCACCAGGTAATATATGATGTCGCTTGTATCAATAACGCCGCGGGCAAAAGCGTCGAAATGGCGGGTCAGAGAGATCGCTTCCAGCACGGTGGCAACGGTGCCCCCCACAATGGTCGTAATCTGATCGATTACGTTGAAAAGCAGGATCACTCCAAAGCCCACGGCGGCGGCGACGAGCTGATTCCCAGTGAGAGAAGAGGCCAGAAGACCTATGGCAAGCGTGGCGCCGCCATAGAGGAGGAAACCCACATAGCCGCTGAAAATTGGGCCCGGGTCTGGATTTGCGTACAGCACAAGGATGACCATGTAAAAAAGCGTGAGCAAGACGGTGCCGCTCAGAATTACGAAGCTGGATATAAACTTGCCAAGGACTACCTCGTAGTCGCGGACTGGTGAGGTCAAAAGCAACTCCAGCGTGCCCAACTTCTGCTCCTCAGAAAGCAAGCGCATTGTCAAGAGAGGTGGGACCAGGGGCAGTAGGAAGAAGCTGCTTCGCAGCAACAACCCACGGACCTCCGCCACCGCAAAGGTCTGGTCTATGCTGTCGATGAAGAATACACCGGTCAGCGCAAGGAAGACCCCCGCTACTATGTATGCCATCGGCGACTTGAAATAGACCGCCAGCTCTTTAACAGTAATGGCTAGTGTTGTACGCATAGCTAGGACTCCTCAACGGTGGTGAGACGGAGAAAGATCTCTTCCAGACTCAACGTCACGGCTTCCATGCGGAGCAATCCCCAACCCTGCTCCACCAGTGTCTTCGCAAGCTCAATGCGCATCTCGTCGCCGCGCCTGCATATCAGGTTGTACACCACACTGCCCCCGTCTCCTTCGCTGAACCTAACGTCCTGCACCCCCTTCACGCTGCGTATTGCCTTGGTCACCTCGCTACTGGGGCCCTTCACCTCCAGAGTGAGGCGTTCCGTGCCTTCCAGCCGCTCCGCCAGATTTTGCGGCGTATCTTCGGCCACTATCTCCCCTTCGTGAATGATGACCACCCTTTCACATATCATGCTAACTTCGGGGAGAATGTGAGTGGATAGGATCAGGGTATGCTCACCGCCAAGGTCCTTTATCAACTGGCGCGTCTCAACGATCTGTATGGGGTCTATGCCAATAGTCGGTTCATCCATTATGAGGACGTCCGGCTCATGCAACACAGCCTGGGCAATGCCGGTGCGCTGGCGGAAACCCTTGGACAGCTTCCCAATAATGGTATCCCGGTAATCCTCCAAGTGGCATATCTGCACCACGTCATCTATACGCTGCCGTATACGTTTGCTGTCCATGCCCCGGATTGTGCCCATGAAGCTCAGGTAGTCCCGCACGGTCATTTCCGTGTACAGCGGTACGTTTTCCGGTAGATAGCCAATCTGCTGCCTGGCCTTCAAAGAATCGCTCACGACGTCAAATCCCGCGATGCGAGCTGTACCGCTGGTAGGCGGCATATACCCTGTGATGATGCGCATGGTTGTGCTTTTGCCGGCCCCATTGGGGCCAAGAAAGCCTAGTATTTCGCCCCTATTGACGGAGAACGTCACATCGCTAACAGCGGGGAAGTCTCCGAAGTACTTCGATAGGTGGTCTACTTCAATCATTGGTTGTCTGGCCATATTTAATTAGTCCTAAGCATGCAAAGGCGTCCCTTTGAGGACAACGACATATCCATAAGCAAATGATATAGCTGGTTTGCCGTGACAATTTCCATCTAGGTAGACAGCAGTTGGGGCGCCCCAGAAGTCGTGCCTTGTGTGAATTTTAGGACAAATGATATGCTAAGCAAAGCTTTTTGCCAAGTTATCTCTGTTTGGAGCAGTGAATGCATCTAGTAATTGATGGCTTTGGAGCCAGCACACCCATATTGGAAGACGTTGACGCTATCTACAAGTTCTTGGATCAATACCCCGATGCTATAGGCATGACTAAAATAGCGCCTCCCCACGTATATTCATACGAAGGCAAGAATCCCATGGATGTAGGCGTTTCAGGGTTTGTTCTCATTGCGGAAAGCCACATAAGCGTCCATACCTTCCCCAAGCGCGGCTATGTGAACATAGACGTCTTTTCCTGCAACGACTTCAATGCAGATAAAGCCTTGGCAGAGCTCAAGCAGATGTTCGCTCTGGATACAGTCCGCAGCTGGGTACTGGAACGGGGTTTGGAATACTCAGACCCTGTTGAGGCGGCAAGAGCAGTAACGGCAGAACGAACACAGATATCAGAGCGTATCTAAGCTACTACAGTTCACCCATCGGCTTTGGTTGAAACCAGGATGGGCTCCACGTCCAGTGCGGTGAGAGCGGCTTGTGCGGCAGCAAGGCGGGCCACAGGCACGCGAAACGGAGAAGCGCTGACGTAGTCCAGCCCAACTTGATGGCAGAACTCTATGCTAGAAGGGTCGCCGCCATGCTCACCGCAAATCCCAACCTCCAGAGTAGGGTAGATTGATCTGCCCTTCTCCACGGCCATCTTTATCAAAGCGCCTACGCCGGCCCTATCGAGCACTTGGAATGGGTTCTCCGGGAAGATTCCACGCTCCATGTACTTGGGAAGGAACTTCTGTTCATCGTCACGACTTATGCCAAAGGTTGTCTGGGTCAGGTCGTTGGTGCCAATGCTGAAGAACTCGGCATGCTTGGCAATCTCGTTGGCAGTCAGTACAGCCCTGGGCAACTCAATCATAGTGCCAATCTTGTAGGGCACCTGGACTCCCTGCTCTTGCTGCACCAGTCCTGCCACTCTTACCAACAGCTTCTTCACTGTTTGCAGTTCGTTGGCGTGGCCAATTAGAGGAACCATGATCTCAGGCCGTGGATCGAAACCCTCATTGACAAGCTCGCAAGCCGCCGTGAAGATGGCCCTTACCTGCATCTCGTTGATGGCGCCGTACATGATGCCAAGGCGGCACCCCCTGAGACCCATCATTGGATTGGCCTCACGCAGGCTTGCCACTACGCCAAGGAGGTCCTCCCTTGATTTCAATTCATCCGCTTCAGACACCCTCATCCGCAGCTCAATAACCTCCCGCAGGAGGTCTTCATATGGTGGAAGGAACTCGTGCAACGGCGGATCCAGAAGACGGATAATAACAGGCTTCCCTGTCATAACCTTCATGATGGCCTTGAAGTCTTTGGTCTGGAACTCCCAGAGCCTGTCAAGCGCATCGTAATAACGCTTGGCGTCCAGCGAAACGCCCAAAGTAGCGCGCTGCTTCTCCTCCTGTCTCATAAGCTCTTCTCTGTGGCTGCTGGGAGACTTATCTATCTTCTCCTGAATATCACGCATCCAATCGTCAAATTCAGCAGCGCCTGGAGCCGCTATAATCATCTGCCTTACTACAGGAAGCCGTTCCTCCGCGAAGAACATGTGCTCCGTGCGGCAGAGGCCTATCCCCTGGGCGCCAAAGTCCAAGGCGCGCTGAGCGTCCTCAGGCGTATCCGCATTTGTCCAAACCCCCAACCTCCGCGCTTCATCGGCCCACTGCAGTAACGTATTCAAGTCTGTTTCGTCAGCGAAATTGGCTTCCCTGGTGGCTAGACTGCCTATGAACACCTCGCCTGTAGTCCCGTCTATGCTGATGTCCGTCAGCTCCTCGATGATTCTACCGTTGATAGCGCAACTATTGGAATCGTAATCCACCACCAGTGCGTCACAGCCGGCTACACAGGGTTTACCCAGTCCCCTGGCCACTACAGCAGCATGGCTGGTGGCTCCGCCGCGTGCAGTCAGCACACCTTTAGCCAGCAGCATGCCCTGAACATCGTCAGGGTTGGTTTCCGTCCTGACCAGGATGACGTCTTCTCCCTGGGCTCCAAACTGCGCGGCACGATCGGGGTTGAACACTGCCTTGCCGCTGGCCGCACCCGGAGAGGCGTTGAGACCGGTGGCAAGAATATCCCCGCGGGCTATGGCCTGGTCTTTGGCCTCTCCGTCAAAGCCGGGCAACAGCAACTGGTTTATCTGCCCCGGCTCAACGCGCATCAAGGCCTCGTCTCTGGTGATCAACGCTTCGTCCACCATATCCACAGCTATTTTCACAGCGGCCCGCGCCGTTCTCTTGGCAGACCGGGTCTGCAGCATGTAGAGAGTACCCCTCTCCACGGTAAACTCAATGTCCTGTGCGTCTTTGTAATGCTCCTCCAAGCGCTGTGCGATCTTCTCCAGTTGCTTGTACAGGTCCGGCATCGTCTCCGCCAGGTAAGCTATCCTTTGTGGAGTACGGATACCGGCCACAACGTCTTCTCCCTGAGCCTTGGGCAGGTACTCGCCGTACAGCTCTTTGCTTCCAGTGGAAGGATTGCGGGTGAACACCACGCCCGTGCCGCTGTGTTCGTCCATATTGCCGAAGACCATAGCGACTACGCTCACCGCGGTACCCAGGTCATGAGAAATGCCGTAGAAGTTCCGGTAATCCACAGCGCGACGTCCGTTCCAGCTTGAGAATACCGCCTTTATGGACAGTTCCAGTTGCTGGTATGGGTCTTGGGGAAAGCCCAAATCAGTTTCTCTAGTCACCAAGCCTTGGAATTTGGTCACCACTTCTTTCAGATCCTCAGCGGTCATCTGAGAATCAGTGGTTACCCCGGCAGCCCTCTTTTGCGCATCCAGGATGTCCTCAAAAGGCTCGCCCGGCATACCCAGCACAACCTTGCAGAACTGCTGAATGAAGCGCCGGTAAGAATCGTAGGCAAACCGTTCGCCGCCGCCGGTCTTTGACAACCCTTTCATCGTCTCATCGTTCAATCCCAGGTTGAGAACCGTGTCCATCATGCCCGGCATGGATACCGCGCTACCGGATCGCACCGACACCAGAAGCGGAGCTTCAGGGTCGCCAAAGGTCTTCCCTGTGCTTGCCTCTATATCTCGCATGCCCTGCAGGGTCTGTTCCCACATTCCAGTAGGGAAGTTCTTCTCCAGACTGTAATAGGCGTTGCATGCCTCGGTGGCGATGATGAAACCTGGCGGTACCGGGAGTTGGGCCCTAGTCATTTCGACTAGACCTGCTCCCTTTCCTCCCAGAAGGTCTTCCATCTCTCCACTGCCTTCACGGAAGAGATAGACCCATTTCTTGGGGTCTGACACGGTTTGCCTCCTAAACCGCAATATGAAGTATAGATATCCTCTCTAGGAGACGGACATTCCTGTGGGTGTAGATTATATCACTCTAACTTACACTTAGCACTTTAACAGCACTGCCCCAGTTGCATCAAATCCGCTTTAGGTCATTGCTTTTCACTCCAAGCATACAGCGTGCTATATTCTTAAAATGACATCTCAAGCCACAGATCACAGCGTCCGTTTGAGATTGGAAGCAAGGGAAGAGTCGCTCTCTCCTCATGCTTCCAGAGCAAGAAGCTTCAGAGGCAGAGATTCCTGGGAAGAACCCTCCCCTCTGCGTACCGACTTCCAGCGTGACCGCGATAGAATCATCCATACCAAGGCGTTCCGGCGCCTGAAGCACAAAACGCAGGTCTTTATTTCTCCCCTCGGCGATCATTATATGACCCGCCTGACGCATACTTTGGAAGTCTCCCAGATAGCACGGACCATAGCCAGGGCGCTCAATCTGAACGAAGACCTGGCAGAGGCCATCTCCTTGGGTCATGACTTAGGCCATACCCCCTTTGGCCACGTTGGCGAAGAGGTGCTTGCGGAGCTGTCACCGCCGGGATTCAGGCACAGCCAGCAAAGCCTGCGCATAGTGGAGGTGCTGGAAAAAGACGGCCAGGGCCTCAACCTCACTTGGGAAGTACGCCACGGCATTGCCAATCACTCGAAGCCAAGGAGCGATATCTTTAATAGAGAACTGGTCCGGGGCCTCTCTCTGGAAGGACAGGTTGTCCGCCTTTCCGACGCCATAGCCTATCTCAATCACGATATAGGCGACGCCATACGCGCCGGCGCCCTCAAGGAGAGCGACCTGCCGGCATCGGCCAGACAACTGCTTGGTGACAGAAACTCTCAGCGGATTGATACTATGGTAACCGACGTGGTTGAGGCCTCCTGGGAGGCTACAGGAAACTGCGGGGACGCCAAAGAGCCCCCTACCATAGCCATGAGTCCCAGAATTGGAGAAGCCGTCAATTCACTCAGAGATTTCATGTTTGAAAACGTATACCTACCGGCGAGCAACGGAGAAGAGTCCAACAAGTCCCGTGAAGTGCTCGCCTTTCTCTACAACTACTTCCTGGACAATCCAGACCGCATACCTGAGGAGTACTGGAAGCGCGAAGAGCACCCTCAGCAAATGACCGTGGACTACGTATCCGGCATGACGGATTGGTACGCCTTGGCCACTGCTGAAGGGCTATGCCCAGGCATCTCAGGCAAAGTATTTGCAAGGATGCTCTGAAATGGCGATCTCAGACGAAATAAAACAACGCCTTGACATCATAGACGTGGTCAGCGGTTACGTGCCTTCCCTTAGGAAAGCGGGGCGCAGCTACAAAGCAACATGCCCCTTCCACTCGGAACGTACACCCTCTTTTGTAGTCTTCCCTGAGAGGCAGACCTGGCGCTGCTTTGGAGCGTGCGCTACGGGCGGAGACCTCATCTCGTTCACCATGCGCGCCGAAAAGCTGGACTTCAAAGATACGCTCAAGCTGCTGGCGAATAGAGCCGGGATAAGCGACTTCCAGCCAAGGCAGCGGCAGCGGAGTGAAAACCAGCAACGCATCAATGAAGCCGCCTCTGCTCACTTTCAAGAGCTGCTACTTAAGCCCCAAGGGATGGCGGCAAGAACCTATTTGCAGCAGCGGGGAGTGGATGCCGGAGCCATTGCCCAGTTTGAAATAGGGCTCAGCCCGGCCGGTGGCAGCGCTCTGCTCCAGCACTTGAAATCGCTTGGGTACTCGGAAAGCCTTATCTTGAAAGCCGGGCTGGCCAGTCAACGCGAAGACAGCGAGCCACGCGACCTGTTCAACGGACGTCTCATGTTTCCTATCAGGGACGGCAACGGAGTACTGGTAGGCTTTGGCGGTCGCTCTCTGGACGGCTCCGAGCCAAAATATCTGAACTCCCCGCGTACAGAGCTCTTCGACAAGAGTCACATACTCTACGCCATGCACACGGCCAGAGACGCCATCAAACAGACCGGAGAAGGTGTCATTGTAGAAGGCTACATGGATGTCATCGCCGCTCACCAGCACGGATTCAACAACGTCGTGGCGTCCATGGGAACAGCTCTTACCGAGCAGCAGGTCATCCTGCTTAGAAACACCGGCCGGCGGTTCGTGCTAGCCCTGGATCCGGACACGGCCGGGCAACAAGCAACCTTCAGAGACCTGGTGGAGTCCTGGCACATTTTCGAGCAGCGACTGGTAGGAAGACGAAGAAGCATAGCCATCTACGAACGGGCCACCGATCCGTTCCTTGTTAGAGTCGCCATCCTCCCTCCCGGCCAGGACCCCGATCAACTCATACGCAGCAACCCTGAAGCATGGCAAGCCTCTCTGGCTGAAGCAAAGCCCCTTGTTGACTATCTTATAGCTTCAGCAAATGACCACTGGGACATTTCAACCAGTGAAGGAAAAGCCCGCGCCGCTGAAGCTCTGTACCAGGTCATTGCCTCCATAGGGAATCCTTTCGAGCGAGAGGGGTATCTAAAACGTTTGGCAGAGGTACTGGATGTAGAGGTGTCCACCTTGGAAGCCAGTTTGGGGAAGCTGGGCACATCCTCCTCGCGCCGCTCCAACCCGCAACAACGCCGTCGAGCCTCGGAGTCGCCGTTTGAAAGCGCAAACAAAGACATTCTACAGGAGCACTTGCTGGGATTCATTCTGCAGTGGCCGGACTTGCGCGAGCATCTAGCGGACATGGATCCCCAAGTGGTCATAGGTTGGGAAGACCGCATCCTCTTTTCCTCCTGGCTAAAATGCTCTACAATAGATGAGTTGCGGCAAATGCATGACGACTATCTTCAACGACGCATAGACCATCTGCTATCACTTCCAGTTCCTCCCTTGGATTTACGTCAGAGAGAGCAAGCCATCAAAGACTGCCGTTACCACCTTGAGATCAGGCGCCTGAAGTCCCTCAAGGAGGAGGAGAAGCTTGTCTTGAGCGAAGCTGGTCTCTCCGGCGACATTGAGCAGCGAGTGGTTGAAACAAACGAACAATTGAAAAACCTATTCCAACAGAAATACCCGCATCACGCCCGCCCTTAGCAAAAAAGGAGAGGGATGTTAAGAAGACCGGACGACAACGTAGAAGACGAGATAACCGCCGATAGAATACGCCCCATACACAGCGAAGACCTCAGGGGGTTGATACCCATCCCATTCCGAAATAGCGACGATTCAGAGGAGATCACCGTCACTCCTCGCGAATCGCAAATCGTTGAGGCAGACGCCGAGGAAGAGGAATGGTCCGAGGGCTCATCTGAAGGCGAAACTCCCCCTGTAGCGCCGGACGAGGCGGCCATCCTTGCCGCGGCTGCCGCCGCCAACGAAGGCATAGACACCACGGACATGATCGACGACCCCGTGCGCATGTACCTGCGCGAGATAGGCCGTGTGCCACTGTTGACCGCCAAAGACGAGCGCTGGCTGGCCAGGGCCATGGAGAGCGGCATATACATTGAACGGTTGGAACAGGAGCTTGCTTCACCAACCGGAGCGCCGCCCAACGCCCAGGAAATCGTCCATCATCTGCTCAGGGAAAGCGGCCGCCTTGCCTATATAGAGAAGGCGCTTGCCTGGAAACACGGACGACCCTATCCTCTGCCGCTCAAAGAGATCGCTTCCAATCCGGACTTTCGCGCCGCCGTGGACTCTCCCATCGACCACGAGAAGATGCAGGAAGTAGCAGACCATGCGGGCAGAACCCTAGAAGATATAGAATCGGGCGTGATCAAGCTCTCGTTGAACAGCCGTCTTCTACCACAGGACACTATTGAGATCATTGGTGAAGGCGTAAGCCTGGAGGAACTCGCGGAAATTGTGGAAGAAGGCGCCTTGTGGAGCCAGTTGAACCCGTACGAGTTCCTCTTTCGCATGTACTTTAACAAAGTCAAGCGAGAGGGCAAGACGGCCCAGCGGCACCTTACGGAGGCCAACCTCCGCTTGGTGGTTAGCGTAGCCAAGAAATACATCGGTAGGGGCATGTCTCTGCTCGACCTCATCCAGGAAGGAAACATCGGCCTGATCAGGGCAGTGGAGAAGTTCGATTACCGCAAAGGCTACAAGTTCTCCACCTATGCCACCTGGTGGATACGTCAGGCCATTACCCGCGCCATAGCCGACCAGGCCAGGACCATCCGTATCCCCGTCCACATGGTGGAGACCATCAACAAACTGTTGCGCGTAAGCCGGAGGCTGGTACAGGAGTATGGACGGGAACCCACCAGCGACGAGATTAGCTGGGACATGGACATCCCATCGGAAAAGGTCAGAGAAATCCTCAAGATTTCTCAGGAGCCCGTTTCGCTGGAAACGCCCATCGGAGAGGAGGAGGACTCCCACCTCGGCGACTTCATAGAAGACCGCACCGCCTTGGCTCCGGCGGATGCCGCCAGCTACCAGCTCCTCAAAGAGCAGATAGATGAGGTGCTTGACAGCCTGAACGAACGTGAGAAGCGCGTGCTGCAGCTCAGATTTGGACTGGAGGACGGGCGCAGCCGTACCCTGGAAGAGGTTGGACGGGAATTTGGCGTAACAAGGGAAAGAATACGCCAGATAGAGGCAAAGGCGTTGCGCAAGCTGCGGCACCCTACCCGTTCCAAGAAGCTGCGCGACTTCCTGGAATAGACTCTCCCCTTCCCTGCGCCGTTGCAACCCAACAGTCGAGCAAATCCGGCATCTACCTTGACATGAGCGGCGCTTCAGCCTTTCATTTGTAGTAGAATCCGGTCAAATTCAAAGTCACGTACCAAGATGCCTGAAGCGCCTGATCTGGAAGTCATCAAAGAAGTGCTGATCCGTCGCGTAGCTGGCTGCAAGGTTAGCTACGCCAAAGTGCTCAAGCCAACTGTCCTTAGATCCCTAGCCGCCCCCAACTTCCCTGAAGACGTCACCGGCCGGACGGTTGAGCGGATAGCCCGCAAGGGCAAGTTCCTCCTGCTCGACCTCAGTCCCAACCGGATGCTGGTGATCAATCCAATGCTTACCGGCGCTTTCCAGCTATGCTCTCCGCAGGCCAGGGTGTTCAAGCGGACCTGCCTAGTCATTGGAGTAGGCCAAGAGTTGGAGATGCGGTATATAGACGATAGGCAGATGGGGCTGGTCTACTACGTTGAACCGGCACAGCTAGCCCAGATGCCGCGGTTGAATGAGCAGGGGCCGGACGTATTGGACGACGACATCAGCTTCTCTGAGTTCAAGACCAGCCTACGCCCTTACTACGGTGAGATCAAAGGAGTGCTCACCCGGGGCGGCTTCATTTCCGGAATAGGGAACGCCTACAGCGATGAGATTCTATTCTCAGCCGGCATATCGCCGTTTCGCAAGCGCAAGAGCCTGTCGGATGAAGAACTGATGAGGCTTCACCACAGTGTCAAGCAGGTAACGTCGGATGCAGTAGCGATCCTCAGAGAGCGGATGGAAGAGGATACTCATCACAAGATTCGCGACTTCCTCCAAGTGCACAACAAAGGTGGAGAACCCTGCCCGCGCTGTGGCAACAAAATCAGCCAGCTTACGGCAAACCAGCAAATCACCAGCTACTGCAGGCGCTGTCAGCCAGGCATGCTTATCAAATCATAGGACAACCGTGACTCAGCTAATCATAAAGCCCGTTCCACCTTTTGATCTCCGTCTAACCTCCCAACACCGGACCTACCATGAGGAACAGTTCAGCGCCGAAGCGTACCTGGATGGCAAGTATCTGAGAGTATGTGATGGTGCGGGAACTCCCCTCCTTGTAGAAGTAGCCTCCACTGGCACCACGAGTGTCCCGGAGCTTTCCATTTCCCTTCCCGACGCACCGTACGGCATCGATGGCGCGGCTATAGCTGAAGAGATAGCATTTGCCCTTAATACAGACTTTGACCTAAGCCATTTCTATCGAATTGCCAAAGACGACCCCGTCCTCTCCCAGGCCACTCATACCTTTTGCGGCCTGCACCCTCCAAGGAACAGTTCCTTATTCCAAACGTTGCTGTTGTCAATCGTTTCCCAGCAAATCTCCGGGGCAGCGGCACGAGCCATCCGCGGTAGGATCATAGAGGCGCTGGGAACTCCCCTCAGCTTCAACGGGAGGACTTTCCATCTGTTCCCCGGAGCGGAATCGTTCCTTGAATCCGGGCAGGAAGTGTTGCGCTCTTTGGGCCTCAGCTACAGAAAGGCCGAATATGTGCTGGAAATTGCATCGAGAGAGATGGAGGGCTTCCTCGACATCCGCCGACTTGAGCGTCTTGACAATCAGGAAGTGCTTCGAGAGTTGGTGCAGTTGCGCGGCATAGGTCATTGGACGGTGCAGTGGGTCCTGATTAACTCGCTGGGTCGCATGGACGCCTTTCCTGCGGGGGACCTGGCCCTGCAAAGGGCAATCTCGGAGCACTATCTAAGCGGCAAACGCCTCAATGAGAAGGAGACAGGCACCTTTGCCCGGGAACGGTGGCCTGGATATGCAGGCCTAGCCACCATCTACCTATTTGCACAATTAAGGCAGCAAAGGGCGGCCCAGAGCGGCGGCAAAACAGCTCAGAAAGCTTAGACTAACAAACAATGAACCCTCAGTATACGGAAAATGCTCGCTATCATGCCTACCTAGAGGCGGAACGAGAAGCCGTTGCTCTCTACACGGCTATGGCGGATGCTGAGCCGGACCCCCGGCGCTCTAAGATATTCCGCCGGCTTGTGGAAGCGGAGGAACGCCACTTGGCCCATTGGGCCTCGAAACTGGGATTATGCGTAGACGACTTGCCTCCATACCGCCCCAAGCTAAAGATCAAGATGCTTGGCTGGCTGGCGCGCCAGTTAGGCACGCAAAGCGTACTGCCCCTGGTGATGCGGATAGAAGGCAGCGACACCGATATGTACGCCGGCGAACCGGAAGCCAGGGACATAATGGACGAAGAGAAAGGCCACTCCAAAACGCTGCAAGACCTGAAAGAGGGCCGTTACCCGGTAAGCGAGCTGGGTGGCGGAGTGCTGCAAAAGGCAGCCGCGGGCGGCGCATTCCGCGCCGCAGTGCTCGGTGGCAACGACGGTCTGGTATCCAACCTAGGCATAGTCTGGGGCGTATCCGGAGGCACCTCCAACCCGGACTTCGTTCTGCTGGCTGGCGTTGCCGGTCTGGTTGCCGGCGCCATCTCCATGGCGGCGGGAGAGTACGTTTCCATAAGGGCAGACCGTGAGCTGGCTGAGTCACAGATAGAGAAGGAAAGGCTTGAGATAGAGCAGCTTCCGGAAGAAGAAAAAGAAGAGCTGTCCCTTATCTACCAGCTGAAAGGCCTCAACGAAGACGAGGCGAATATTCTGGCGGAACGGATCATGCAAGACCCGAATGCAGCGCTTGAAACCATGGCCCGTGAAGAGCTGGGCTTGAATCCCAGTCAACTGGGGTCGCCGTGGGGCGCCGCCGTCAGTTCATTCATAGCGTTTGCCGCGGGGGCACTTGTTCCGTTGATTCCGTATGTATTGGGGCTTGAAAGCACCCCTGCCTTGGCGGTTGGTGGAAGCCTTAGCGCCTTGGCGCTATTGATCACGGGTTCCTCGCTGGCCTATCTATCTGGAAGGCACCCTCTGCGTGGTGGCTTGCGCATGCTGGTTATTGGCGCCGGTGCCGCGCTGGTCACCCATTCCATAGGAAGGCTGGTGGGTGTCTCACTCAGCTAGTGCCGGCTGTACGCGCCTTCCCCTCCTAGCGGAGGAGGCCTGAAAGGCCGCGTGGGACGCGGCCGGAGGCCATCTGCTTCATCAGCTTCTGCGTCTGCTTGAATTGGTTCAGCAGCTGGTTTACGTCCTTGGGCTCGGTGCCGCTCCCTTTTGCGATACGGCGCTTCCGACTACCGTTGAGCATGTCAGGGTTGCGGCGTTCCCGCGGCGTCATAGAGAAGACTATGGCCTCTACTCTCTTTAGCCTGTCCTCATCCATGGCATCCGTGGGGAGGCGCTTGGAGAGGTTGGAAAACCCGGGTATCATCTCCATGATGCCGGAAAGAGGCCCAATTCGCCTTAACTGCTGAAGCTGCTGAAGGAAGTCCTCCAGGTCAAAGGTAGCGCGGCGCATCTTCTTTTCCAGCTCTTTTGCCCGTTCCTCCGTGATCTCGGCCTGAGCCTTCTCCACAAGGGTAGCCACGTCGCCCATGCCTATGATGCGGGATGCCATACGGTCCGGATGAAACGGCTCCAGCGCATCGCTGCGCTCACCGGTGCCAACGAACTTGATGGGAACCCCGGTAACGTGGGCAATGGAAAGGGCAGCGCCACCCCTGGCATCGCCGTCCAGCTTGGAGAGAATGTGCCCAGTGAGGCCAATTCGCTGGTGGAACTCAACGGCGGCGTTCACCGCATCTTGGCCGGTCATGGCGTCCACCACAAGAAGCGACTCGCTGGGATTGGTGGCGACCTTCACCCGTTCCAACTCCTCCATGAGGTCCTCGTCGATGTGAAGACGCCCTCCGGTGTCGATTATCACCCAGGTAACACCGAGGTTTCTGGCATGCTCCAGGCCATGACTAGCCACCTCTTCAACCGTGGAGGTCAGTGGGTCTTCCTGATACACAGGTACGTCTAGCTGACGGCCCAGGGTAGCCAGTTGTTGAATAGCAGCAGGCCGTCTCAGGTCGGCCGCCACCAGCAGGGAACGGTGCCCCTGGCGCCTCAGATACATGCTCAGCTTTGCCGCAGCGGTGGTCTTCCCTGAGCCCTGCAGCCCTACCATGAGAGCCACCGACGGCGCCTGCGACGAGGCCTGAAGGCCGTGATGGCCCTCTCCCAGGATGGCGACTAGCTCCTCATATACAAA
This sequence comes from Dehalococcoidia bacterium, assembly GCA_965197965.1. Taxonomy (GTDB): domain Bacteria; phylum Chloroflexota; class Dehalococcoidia; order Lucifugimonadales; family QGNO01; genus DAOUJH01. The sequence continues at coordinate 2,091,949 of OZ240235.1, read as the reverse complement.
GGTGACCACCTGTTGTCCCGGGCTCAGGCTTTGCAGGACCTCGGTGTCCAAGGCGCGCTCTCGAATGCGCCCCACCAACTCCCGCGCCACCCGGAAATTGACGTCCGCCTCAAGGAGAGCGACGCGGACTTCGCGGAGGGCTTCATCCACATCCTTTTCGGTGAGCCGCCCTCGGCTGGTGAGCCGCCCAAAGACGGCGGTTAGTTTGTCGGTAAGCGCATCAAACATAGCTTTATTGCCTCATATCCCTATGTTCAGAGGCGATGCCATCTGCTTCAAGTAGGCCAGCACTGACAGCGCGGTAAGCCGTCCCGTCCTAGGGTTGTCGTCTGAAGGAATGTTTTCTATGTGGAACTGGAGTTTGCCAAACTCGCCTTCCGCCACAACGTCGTGGGTGTTGCGCGTCACTGCGGGATCGGCAATTACGCGGATACGCGTTTTATCGGGGCCGATGCCCGCCATGCTCACCGCCGCCGCCACATTCACGTTGGCCGGGAAGCGCTTGAACCCCTCACTCACAGGCCCCTCAAATACCTCGGTAGCCTCTGTAATCGCGTCAAGGTCTATACCTGCCATCTCCACTCCCGGCGAGCCCTTCAGCCCCTCAGGAGGCTTGCGCGTGATCATTGTGATGCTGTCTATCTGCCCCTCGGAGGCGGCCAGCAGGCCGTCCAGCCCAATGATGGCCCCTGAAGGCACGTGAATACGGGCGCCCTTCCGCCTTGCCATCTCAAAGAGGTCGTCACGCCCTAGAAGAGCGCCGCAGCTCACCACCACCACGGATTTCCCTGCGTTCAAGGACGTGGTCACAATCTCTTCCACGGCATGCGCACCCGCCGCCTCTATCACCACGTCGCAAAGGGCTGGCACCTCATGCAGTGGGACGACCTCAGGCCGGGATTCAAGCATAGCGGCAAGCTCGTGTGCCTTCTCCTCGGTACGGCTGCTCAGTGCCGTAACTCTGAGGCCCGGCGCTTTGCCCGCTTCCAGATCCGTCGCCACCTTCCGCCCTATGCTTCCCGCTCCAACTATCCCTATGTCCATTTATGCTCTCCTCACACTCACAATCCTCAATTATAGCGCAATCCACCGGAACTTGTGTAATGATTTCAAACATGGGTAACACCATGGTAGTCGTGGAAGGATTGGAGCTTCTGGATGGGAGTGCGCCATTGTAGTGCTGAGTGTGGACGCTGGGTATTGTAGAAGTTGCCCCATCGCTTGATGGCGAACTCCCTGGGACTGGGCTTGCGGAAGGCTCTGGAGTTGAGGCACTCCTCGTCGATGGTGCGGTGTGAGCGTTCGACCTTGCCGTTCTGCTGTGGCTTCCCCACTGGTATCAGCCTGTGGCGGATGCCCAGTTCGGCGAGGGCTTGCTCGAAGGGGTGGGGCTTCTGCACGTTTGGGAAGAAGACATAGGTGAACTCCGTACCATGATCGGTCTGTACCTCCTGGATAGGGAAAGGGAAAGCTCTTGTGACCAAGTGCAGGAACCGGAGGCTGGCCTTGGGGGTGAGCTCTGAACTGACGTAGAGGACCTGCAGGCGGGTGCAGTCGTCAATGGCGTTGTAGAGGTACTGCTTCAGGGGCTCCGGACGCCCCTTCATGCGCAGCGGGGGCAGATACTTGACGTCTATCTGGACTCGCTGACCTGGAGCTGCCATGGCGTAGCTCAGTGGCTTTCTACGGGGTCTGGATCGTCGCTTGCGCACCAGGCTGGCTCGCTGCAGGACGCGGTATACGCCAAAGACACTGATCGAGATGCCTTCCTCTGCTAGGTAGTAGGAGATGCGCCTGGGGCCGTAGCGGGTCTTGCCTCGCATGGCCACCACGCGCTCTGCGACGCGCTTCGATACCGTCCGAGGGTGCCCGTGGGGGCGGCGGGAGCGGTCCTTAAGGGCATGGAAGTCCTTGTTGGCCTGCTGGTAGCGGCCATACCACTTGTAGAAGGTCTTGCGGCTGATGCCATAGTGGCGGCAGACCTCGCTCACAGGGCCGCCTCCCTCATGCATCTTGATCCAGGCTAACCGTTGTCTGATTACGTACCAACTGCTAGTCTCCATGCGGGTGACCTCCTCTTAGGGCTCTGTTTCGGCTACAGAACATCCTACCTGAGGGTGTCACCCATGTTTCATAACATAACAATCCACCGGAACTTGTAGCGTGACATCAAGCATATTCGGCAATAGAATGAGCGGAAACCGCATTTCCAAGCGGGGAGGCGCTATGAACGACGACAAAGCACGCAACGCCGAGATAGAGGAGCGCTCCGCCATGTTGAAGCGCCGTTTTGGCAATCAGCTAAACGCGGAGCAGATGGATGAGGTGGCAAAAGGCGTGGAGGCCACCGTGGACTTATCCCTGGCTCTGAACAAGTTCAGGTTGGACTACAGCAACGAGCCACCGTCTCTGTTCCAGCCCTACAGGAAGGAGGGCTAGTCATGACAGCAGACCTGCAATTCCTCTCCGTACGTGAGCTTGGCGGCCTCCTGCGCACTAAGCAGGCATCCCCGGTGGAGCTGGCCGAGTTCTTCCTGGATAAGCTGGAAAGCGAAGGCCCGCGCTACAATGCGCTGGTCGCCCTGACCCGGGAGCGCGCCCTCAAGCAGGCCAAACAGGCCGAAAAGGAAATAGCCTCCGGCGAGTACAGGGGCCCGCTCCACGGCATCCCCTATGGCTTGAAGGACCTCGTAGCTACGGCTGGGGGCACTCCCACCACCTGGGGCGCCGTACCGTTCCAGGACCAGACCTTTGACCATGATGCCACCATCGTGCAGAAACTGGACGATGGTGGCGCCGTCCTTGTCGCCAAGCTGGCCATGGTAGAGCTGGCGGGCGGCATGGGCTATCTCTACCCATCGGCATCGGCCACCGGACCGGCCATCACTCCCTGGGGAGACAAAGATTCCTGGACGGGCGGCTCATCCAGTGGCTCCGGGGCTGCCGTAGCCGCCGGGCTGGTGCCGTTCGCCATAGGATCGGAGACATGGGGCTCCATCCTGCTCCCCGCCCACAACTGCGGCATCGCCGGGCTGCGTCCCACCTACGGCAGGGTGAGCCGGTACGGCGCCATGGCGCTCTCCTGGACTCTGGACAAGCTAGGGCCCATGTGCCTCACCGCCGACGACTGCGGGCTGGTGCTGGAGGTTATTGCCGGCCACGACCCCAACGACCCCACCACCAGCGATAGACCGTACTCGTACGATGCGGAGCACGCCGCGTCGCGCAGGTTCAAGCTGGGCGTGCTCAAGGGCATGGTCGACGACGCCGAAGAGGAGGTCAAAGCCAACTTCCAACAATCGCTCAAGGTGTTGGAGCAGATGGCCGATATAGAGGAGGTGGAGTTTCCCGACATGCCTTATGAGCCGGTGACCCGCACCATCCTCAACGCCGAGTCCGCCAGCATCTTCGAGGACTTCTTTGAAAGCGGAGAGACGGCCCAGCTTTCAGGCGACGCAACCAGGTTTTCGGCCTACTCCAGGCTGGCCGTGCCCGCCACCGACTATCTGCGCGCCCTGCGCATACGCACTCGGGTCTGCCGCGCCGCCGATGAAGTGCTCTCCAGGTACGACGCCATTGTGGGGACACCGCGCAACCACGTAGCAACCCCCATAGACCAGCCCATACGCGCCTCCATATCGGGCCTGTCCCGCGATATCCTGGGCGCTGTGGGCAACGTGGCCGGGCTGCCATCCGTAGCCGTGCCCAATGGCTTCGGCGCACGGGGCCTGCCTACGGGCATCCAGTTCTTGGGACGGGCCTACGAGGAGAACTCCGTTCTTGCCGCGGCGCGGGCGTATCAAGCGCTGACGGACTGGCATACGCAGCACCCCTCTGCCGGCTAGCCTCATCGCGTCATTCTGAGCCGAGTGGTCAAACACCGTTGCCTGCCTACAATCGATGCTCGGCGAAGAATCCCCGACGCCGGCTGAACGGGCAAGGGATGCTCGTCGGCGGGAGTAGTTTAGTGCAAGCCGGTGTCCAACCGACTCCTCAGCATGACAGGCGCGCGGCCAACCGTTATTGCTCTATAATGGGCTTCACCTAAGCAATGGCAGGCGATGTAACGGAGCGATATATGAGCAACCTGTTCACTACATCCAATGAAAGCAAGACCCTGGAAATAGAGAATACCGACAGAACGGAACATCCCTTCCGTTTGGTGGTCACGCTTCAGAAGCTGGGCGTCACCACCAAACTGGACTTCTTCCTTACTGAAGAAGATGCCCGGACAATGGCCAAGACCCTGGCCTCAACCACAGGTTAGGGCAGCGTAATGTTCTGGAGCCAGATCACCATACCGGGCAAACCACGGCTCCTCATAGTGGATGGGTCGTGCAACGTTCTGGGCTGGGAGTCCGAGTTCTGTGACCGCATAAGCAACGTGCTGGCAAGGAAGGAAGTTACCCTGGTCACCGGAAGCGCCGTGCGCCTCAACGGGCCGGAGGAGCTTAGCTCGCTGCTCAGGGACCAGCAGGCCAACTGCATCTTCCTCTTCTGCCATAGTTATAGGCAGGACGGCCAAACAGCCGCGCTAGACGACTACTGGAAATGGCTGGCCAAGCAGAACGGACTCACTAAAAAGCTGCTCGCCGTCTGCACATATGAAGAGCATAACCCGGAAACTGCTCAGGCCATTCTGGACGCCGGCGACAGCTTCGCCAAGCTGGCGGTAGCGCAGCAATCGGACATGTCGCTAAGGGCCGCCGGGCTGTTTTACATGAAATTCTTCACGGAGCTGGACCTCCACGCCTACGACTCCATAACCGGAAAGATGGTCTGGTTCTCCCACTCCAAGGCGCGTGAGATACTGAAGCGCCGCAATCTGCCGGGCCGCATGGGTCTCAGGTGCTAGGGTCAGTGGGTGTGAGCAGAACGAACTACTAGCTACGCTGCCGCGCTCATAATCGGTTATAGGCGGCATCCTGTGGATAGCTCCAGACCTCGGCTAGCGCGGGATCACTTTCTGTACACAAGGCTGTTGTAAGTTCCCACATCTCTAACTCCCATCCGCCCTGTGAAATTTCTTCGTCTCCCTTCTGAGTCATCTCATACAACTCCTATTGAGAGTCTTCTTTACCTCTGGTTATGAGTCGTCAGGAGAATAGGACTTTCTTGATGGTGTCCCTGATTCTGCGACCTTCCATGCCACCATCTCTATCCCAGAGTCCTCGCGACGGATGTTTACACTCTATCACTTCAATGCGGGGCGGTGGACTCCAATTGGCTGTTGCTTTCTGCACCGGATTACCACATAACAGGATGAGACGTGGTTGGCATAGGTTTATAATGAAGTCGAGTAACCCACTGTTGACTGTACGTAGATTTGCCTGACTATCTGTAATACCCGTCCGGGCAGGAGTTGTTGTGAGATTTGTTGTCATTACTTGGCTCCAGGGATGGTTGAGTCTAGCGAAGGCTGGAACTAGGTAACAGTGTAGTGATCGCCAAGTTTGACTCTTGCTGCACTTTGGATACCAAAGTGCGTTATGGGCGTGCGGAATGCCTCCGAGTACGGGCAAGTCCGGAGAAATAAAAGTGTCCCCGCTCACCTTATTAACGCTGGCGTCACCCGGCCTGTGAAGTACAACTAGGCATGAAGCATTGGCTGTACCGAAGGTATACTCAGGCCACTTACGAGTCTTTAACAAGCCTAGCAACTGCTCCGGCTAATCATGTCCACTTTCCAAGTCCTCCCGTCCAGCAATTCCTTCCAGTACCTTCTCCACTTAGTCGGAATATTCACCTTCTTGTGGAATATGCGGTACCTAGCAGCTTCCGCTTCTCTCACAACCGGATCGTCGGAGTACAGTTTGTCCATATACGGCACCTCCTCTAAATAAGTGAAACGCCCCTTCAAATTTGAAGGGGCGCTTCACTTATTGTTCCTGGTAGCGGGGGCAGGACTCGAACCTGCGACCTTCGGGTTATGAGCCCGACGAGCTGCCACTGCTCCACCCCGCGATGCTTCTGCTATTCAGTTTTTTCTTTGAGCCAGCCATCCCGCCGCCGTCAGCGCGGCTGCGCCAACAAGCGCGGCGTGGAAGATGTGCGTACCCGCTCCGGGAGAGATCAAGCCCCTGCTCAGCAGGGAAAGACCGTTGCCCGCTATCTGGGAAGTGGTGCGGTTTTCCTTCTCACGCAGGAGTACCTTAGCCAGCTGTTTGGATAGGATGCTCAACATCTAGTTCTATCCTTCGGTCAATAGGGAAAGAGAAATGTTCTGTCAGAGGCTTCATGTGGGTCAAGCCCTCGGTCAATTAGTACCGCTCAGCTTAATCCATTACTGGACTTCCACTTGCGGCCTATCAAACAGGTAGTCTTCCTGTGACCTTACCTCCGAAATGAATCGGAGTGGGAGATCTCATCTTGGAGCTGGCTTCGCGCTTATATGCTTTCAGCGCTTATCCAAACCAGACGTAGCTACCCGGCACTGCTCCTGGCGGAACAACCGGAACACCAGAGGTCTGTCCCTCCCGGTCCTCTCGTACTAGGGAGAGCCCTCCTCAAATCTCCTGCGCCCACGACGGATAGAGACCGAACTGTCTCACGACGTTCTGAACCCAGCTCGCGTGCCGCTTTAACCGGCGAACAGACGGACCCTTGGGACCTTCTTCAGCCCCAGGATGCGACGAGCCGACATCGAGGTGCCAAACCTTGCCGTCGATGTGAACTCTTGGGCAAGATCAGCCTGTTATCCCCGGGGTAGCTTTTATCCGATAAGCTACGGCCCTTCCACACGGAACCGTAGGATCACTTTGACCTGCTTTCGCACCTGCTCGACTTGTAGGTCTCACAGTCAAGCCCCCTTATGCCAATGCACTCCGCGGGCGATTTCCATCCGCCCTGAGGGGACCTTTGTGCGCCTCCGTTACCTTTTGGGAGGCGACTGCCCCAGTCAAACTACCCACCAGGCATTGTCCCCTGGCCTATCCAGGGTTAGAGCCAGAAACAGGAAAGAGTGGTATTTCAACGGCGGCTCCACCCCAACTAGCGTCGGGGCTTCTCAGCCTCCCACCTATCCTACACATTCATGCCCCCAGTCCAATGCCAAGCTGTAGTAAAGCTCCACGGGGTCTTTTTGTCCTGTCGCGGGTAGCCCGCATCTTCACGGGCAATGCAATTTCGCCGAGTCCCTCGTTGAGACAGTGCCCAGGTCGTTACGCCATTCGTGCGGGTCGGAACTTACCCGACAAGGGACTTCGCTACCTTAGGACCGTTATAGTTACGGCCGCCGTTCACCGGGGCTTCGGTTCAGAGCTTCTCCTTACGGATAACCCCTCCCCTTAACCTTCCGGCACTGGGCAGGCGTCAGCCCCTATACTTAGGGTTTCCCCTTTGCAGAGACCTGTGTTTTTGTTAAACAGTCGCCTGGGCTAATTTGCTGTGTCCCGCAAGGCATCCGTCCAGCAAGTGGACTTCACCACACGGGAACCCCTTATCCCGAAGTTACGGGGTCTTTTTGCCGAGTTCCTTAACGAGGGTTCTCTCGATCGCCTTGGGACTTTTATCCCTGTCTACCAGTGTCGGTTTGCGGTACGGTCACCTTTACCCCATAGCAACGAGGCTTTTCTAGACGGTATAGGGTCAATGGAATTCCCCAGGTATACCCTAGAGTTTCCTGCCCCCTCAGCTGTAACGCCGGAGTGGATTTGCCTGCTCCGGCATGGCCTACAGGGAAGGACGCACCATGTCCAATAGGCGCGCTCCACCTGCCTTTCCGTGTCCCCCCTTTGCTTTAGTCGAGGTACTGGTGGTGTAGGAATTTTGACCTACTGTCCATCGCCTGCGCCTTGCGGCCTCGGCTTAGGCCCGACTAACCCTACGTCGAAAGACGTTGCGTAGGAAACCTCAGACTTTCGGCGTCCCGGATTTTCACCGGGATATACGCTACTCATGCCGGCATTCTCACTTCTGCGCGCTCCACCACACCTTACAGTGCAGCTTCTCTGCCCGCAGAACGCTCCCCTACCCAGCCCCCGGTCAAAAACCGGGAACTGCCACAGCTTCGGCGGCAGGCTTGAGCCCCGTTACATTGTCGGCGCGGAATCCCTCGACCAGTGAGCTATTACGCACTCTTCAAAGGATGGCTGCTTCTAAGCCAACCTCCTGGCTGTTTTAGCGACTCCACTTCCTTGCACACTAAGCCTGCACTTAGGGGCCTTAGCTGGCGGTCTGGGCTGTTTCCCTCTCGACAATGAAGCTTATCCCCCACTGTCTCACTCCTGAAGTAAGAGCTTGAGGCATTCGTGGTTTGGTTGGGTTTGGTAAGCTCACGCTCCCTAGCCCATCCAGTGCCCTACCTCCTCAAGTCAATCTTCAAGGCTGCACCTAAATGCATTTCGGGGAGAACCAGCTATCTCCAGGTTCGTTTGGCATTTCACCTCTACCCACAGCTCATCCCATACTTTTGTACCAGTAACGGGTTCGAGCCTTCACTCCGAGACTATCGGAGCTTCACTCTGGCCATGGGTAGCTCACCTGGTTTCGGGTCTACTAGACGCAACTGCTGCCCTATTAGGACTCGCTTTCGCTACGGCTCCCTTCGTCCACGAAGTTAACCTCGCTACGCCTAAGTAACTCGCCGGCTCATTCTTCAATAGGCACGCCGTCATCCTGACAAGTCAGGACTCCGACTGGTTGTAGGCTCGCGGTTTCAGATCTATTTCACTCCCCTCCCGGGGTGCTTTTCACCTTTCCCTCACGGTACTGGTTCGCTATCGGTCGCTAAGGGTATTTAGCCTTGGAGGGTGGTCCCCCCAGATTCCCGCAAGATTTCCCGTGTCCCGCGGTACTCAAGGACACACCAGGAGCCTGTCATCTTTTGCCTAAGGGGCTCTCACCCTCTACGGCGGTCCGTTCCAGGAACCTTCGGCTAGATGGCAGGTTTCTTACTCCTTTGAGGATGCTGGGGCTCCTCTAGGTGACCTTACAACCCCTGGAAGACATGGGCCCCCAGGCCGTGAAGCCTTCCAGGTTTGGGCCTTTCCCCGTTCGTTCGCCACTACTAGGGGAATCTCGGTTGATTTATTTTCCTCAGGGTACTTAGATGTTTCAGTTCCCCTGCTTACCCATCCTAGCTTAAGGGTTAGGCTAGGACTCTCCAACTTTCAGTTGAAGGGGTTCCCCCATTCGGGAATCCCCGGCTAAGCCAGCTAGACGGCTCACCGAGGCTTATCGCAGTCTTGCTACGCCCTTCTTCGGCCCTTAGCGCCAAGGCATCCACCGCGAGCCCTTAGTAGCTTGACCCACATAAAGACCCGGACAGAACATTTTCTCTAATCCCTATTCTTCTTTTAAGGTACAAAAGGCGGCAGCCAGGATGCCCTAGGCTGCCGCCTCGGTTTCTCCAGCTTTGATTCCGCTATCAGGTATTGAGTTTTGCCAAAAAGCTTACTCCCTTTTCAACCTGTTCATCTAATATACCAATAGGGCTATGCGCCGTCAAGGGCGCTGGCGGCAGGTTTCCCTGTATGTGAAACATTGACAGACGAACAGATGGACATGCACCGCCTTCCCTTGACCCACCTTTGACCCGTTTCTATAATGGCCGCGCCGGAAGACCGCCCACTTGCCGGCCAAGGAGGATACTATGACCGCTCAGCAGGCACTCTTGAATCCCCAGACCGTGATTGACCAGTTCAAGAAGAACGGCGTCACCCACGTGGTCTGGCTTCCCGACAGCGAAACCAACTGGATGTACCTTGCCATGCAAGAAGAAGAGAGCATGGACCTGATCCCCGTGGCCCGCGAAGGGGAGAGCATGGCTATAGCGGCCGGCCTTTACATAGGAGGCAAGAAGCCGGTATGCCTCATTCAAAACACCGGGATGTTTGAATCCGGTGATTCCATACGGGGCATAGCCCTGGACGTCAAGCTCCCCCTGGTCATCATGGTGGGCTACCGCGGCTGGACAAGGCACGGGGTCACCACAGACTCCGCCGCCAAGTTCACGGAGCCTATCCTGGATGCCTGGGGCATCAACTACTACCTGGTGGAGGGCGATGCGGACGCCGATCGCATCACCACCGCCTTTGAAGAAGCGGAGTCCACGGGACGTCCCACGGCGGTGCTGGTGGGAGACGAGTTCCACGGCTTCAACCGGCCTGTCCTGAGCACCGATACCGGCTGACCAATCCATACGGAACATTTGCCTGCCGGCAATGGACTCCCGGGGTTTCTGCCCGAATGAGTAGATACCTACGACCTCATGGAATGGCTAAACGCAATCAGCGTAGGCAGGCGGACTGAAAAAAGGAGCAGCGTATGAAAGCTATAGATGCTTTCCAAGTAATAGAAAGCCTCCAGGGCGACTCTGTAGTAGTGGTCTGCCAGGAAGGCCGCGTGCCCTGGGAGTCGCTGGATCCCAACCTGGACCTTTACATACCCTTTGTCGGCTCAATGGGAAAAGGTTCGTCCCTGGCGCTGGGAGTGGCGCTGGCCCGCCCGGACCGCCGTGTGATAGTCCTGGACGGCGACGGTAGCTTGCTGATGAACCTGGGATCCCTGGTCACGGTGGCAAACAAGGCGCCCAAGAACTTCTGCCACATGGTGGTGGAAAACGGCATCTACGCGGGAACCGGCGGACAGCCCGTACCCAATTCCGGCAAGACGTCCTTTGCCGGATTGGCCAAGGCGGCCGGATACGCCAGTACTTACGAGTTCAACGACCTTGAGGAGTTTTCCCTGCGGGCAGAAGAAGCCATGTATGCGGAAGGTCCCACTTTCGTTTCTCTCAAGGTTGAGCCTGAGCCTGAAATGCGGCCAATGGCAACGCGTCCCAGGGGCAGGCCTATGAGAGAAGGCATCTATACGGTGAAGGCTACTCTCGCCGGCTCCTGAAGCAACCTGCTAACGCTAACCGTTCCGGCGCGTCATTACCGTTACCTTGCGCTGCTGGCCCTCACCCACGCTCTCCGTAGTTACGGAAGAGTGGTTTGACAAGGCAAGGTGTATCACCCGTCGCTCGGATGCAGGCATCGGCTCCAGGGTTATTGGCCTGCCGCTTCTTGCCACGCGCTCCGCCACCCGTGAAGCGAGCGCTTCCAAAGACTTGCTGCGCCGCTCCTTGTATTTCTCCACGTCAACCACAACTACCGGATGGCCCTGCATCGATTTGTTCAAGGCCATGTTCACCAGAAACTGGAACGCTTGAAGGGTCTCGCCCCGCTTTCCAATAAGCAGCCCGGAATCTTCACCGTGTACGTCTATCACAGGGCCCGTTTCGTCATCGCCGGAATACCTGATCGTGGCAAGCACGGCGATATCCATCCTGGAGATGAGGGAATTGACCACACCTATGGCCAGCGAAGCCAGACCTTCAGAGGAGGAGAGGCGAGTCACACGGACTCGCGCCTGTTCGGAACCTATACCAAAGAAGCCGGCTCGCCCATGGTTAACGACCTCTACCGCGACTTCCTCGCGACCTGCGTCTAGTTCCCTTAGGGCGAGCTCTAGCGCCTCCTCTACGGTTCTGGCGCTGATCTCTATCGTATCGTTTTCCATCACTAGCAACCTCCTCGTCAGGTGAGGAGCCGTCTTCCGTCTCCGATTCTTCGCCGGCCGCGGATGCCGTAACAGTAGCAGGTGCGGTGCGGGATCGCAGAAGGCCGCCCCATCCGGTTACAAAGTATTGAATGACTATTCCAATAACGTTGGACACCAGCCAGTAAAGCGGCAGCCCGGCGGGAAGCGACAGTGTGAAGAAGCCAAACATTACCGGCATCATCCAGAGCAGCATGCGGTTGGTGGATTCCTGGCGCGGATCCGCAGCCAAGGGAGTGCTCATCTTTTGCATGACCCACATGGACGCGCCCACCAGTACGGCCATGACATACGTAATTGGGGTGTTCCCCGCCACCGCCAGGTCCAGGCCTAGGAATATGCTGTTCAGCGGCACCACCTGGTTTACCAGGGGCAACCAGGAGTAGAGGTGCCCTGAAAGCCCCGCCAGCGATTCAGGGCTGGTGGGCAGCACCTGAATAATCGCCATGTACAGCCCTATCCAGATGGGGAACTGAATAACAAGAGGCCCCAGGCATCCTATGGGATTGACCCCAGACTCGCGGTACAGCTTCATAGTCTCCTGGGATAGCCGCGCCTTGTCCTTGGCGTACCTCTGCTGAATGACCCTCAGCTTGGGCTGAAGTTCGGTCATTTTGCGAGTCGAGCGGATCTGACGCAGAGTAAGCGGTAGAGTCGCCAGCCTGACAATAATGGTGAAAACTAAAATTGCAATTCCAAAGTTGCGCCCAAGCACAGCATAGAGAAGGACCAGCCCGTTCAGCAGCGGGTCCAAAATAAACGTATTCCAGATTAAGGCTATTATTTCCATTGTTGTCTTCTACCGGTCAGACGTATCCGTCTGCCAGAGTTGCCGTTGCCCCCCAACAAGCCTCAACGCCCAGACCTGTCTGTCCATATCGTTGACGTATACCGTATCTTCCATCACTCCTATGTCCGCTCTGACCTCGGCGCCCACGTCGAACCCCGGGTTCTCCTGCTGTCCGGACCTTGCGTTGAGAGAGAACACAATCCCTTCGTCGGAAGTGACCACAATCCGACCGTCCAAAACGGCCGGTGAAGCGATGACGGGCCGCTGCAGATCAAACTGCCAGCGCAATCTCCCCGTGCTCGCGTCCAGCGCATAGAGAAGTCCGTTGGTTGTGGTGGCGTAAACCATGTTCTCCACCGTGACGGGGTTTGCCCAGAACCAGCCTTCACCATCGAACTGCCATATCTGCTTTCCGCTGTCTACGTCCAGGGCATGGAACGTACCGTCGAAGGAGCCGAAGAATACCCTTCTGTCGGACACCAGGGGCGAAGTAACAATGGCTCCACCGGCTTCAAAGGGCAGCGTCCATTTCTCTTCGCCGTGGCGAAGGGACAGCGCGTAGAAGTTGTGATCAAGAGAACCGAAGTAAACTACGTCTTCCACGATGGCGGGAGTGGACCAGACCTGGTTTTCCGCTTTGAAAGACCATTCCACTGCGCCTGTGGAAGTATCCAGGGCGCGCACCACGCCTTCGGAATCACCGAATATAACCAGGCCGCCGCCAACGGCCGGCCCACCCACTATGCGACCTGTAAAGCTCCTGTCTGTGGGGAACTGCCACAAAGGCGTCAGGTCAAATGCGTTGAGAGCGTGCATCTTGCCTTCAAAAGATGCTACGTACACACGATCCCCGTCGTAGGAAGGCGTGCCGTAGATTCCACCGAGTGGGTCCTGGCCGGGGAGTGGATAGCTCCACTGGATTTCGCCGGTACTCCTACTCAGTCCAAGCACCCGGCCGTCCCTAGAGCCCACGTAGACCAGGTCCTGCGAAGCCACGGGGCCGGACCAACCTCCGGAGAAACGGAACCGATCCGTAATGCAACCCGTTGTCAGAAACAGCACGAGGAGCAGAAGAACCAGCAACCTCTTTCCCGTCATGCCCTGGCCTGCTTCGCTTCTGTAGATTGACTTTCCCGCAGAGGGACGGGGTCGTAGCCATGTTTGCCCCAGGGCTGACAGCGGCCCAACCGCTTCAGGGCCATCCAGCCTCCTCTCAGGGTTCCAAAGCGTTCAACCGACTCGTAGGCATAGCAAGAGCAGGATGGAGTGTACCGGCAATGGGTAGGCCAGTACGGGGAAAGGGTGGCTCTGTACAACCTGATCAGCGCAAGCAGCGTGGATTTCATACGGCGTCCTCAGTTGGCAACCCGGCTGGCAGCCTGGCATGAGCCTTGCTTGAAACGTCCAGGACGGCTTTCAGCAGCTCTGCATACGTAGCTCGTGCCGCACCGGCGCGGGCTATAAGAACAACATCCCAGCCCACCGGAAGCGGCGCTAATCGCGCTGCTTCGCGAAGTCTTCGTTTAACCAAATTCCTGACTACCGCTTTTCCCAACCGGCGACTTACCGAAAACCCTATCCGGGTTTTACAAGTGCCGTTGACTCTTACCCGCATTACTACCAGCCGATTGTCCCAACTTCTTCCTTCTCGCTGCACGGCTTTGAAGTCGGACGTCTTCCTCAGGCGACGGTCTTTAGTCAAAGGAGGTCTTTTAGTCTGAGGAGGGCCTTCTTTGAAGGGCAGCTTACTAGACCGCGAGCTCTTGCCGGCCCTTGAAACGCCGCCTACGCAGTACGTCACGGCCACCTCTGGTGCTCATACGAGCCATGAAGCCATGCCTGCGCTGACGCCGTCGTCTCTTGGGCTGGTAGGTCCTTTTAGGCATAAATCGTAAAAATAGGGACAGTTGCGACTTTAGATTATAAGGTCGGGCGTGCGGGGTGTCAAACTACTTGACATAAGTCGTTTTTTGTGTGTCGTGAAAACGGTTATTAGGCGTGAGATGTCGTTTAGCGGTGGAGTGGCGGCGTGCCTGAGAAGGGTATTTGTTTCAAACGTTATGTCAAGCTGCAAGGCTAAAAGCGAGCCATTTTTTTGAAAATATGGGAAAACAATTCCGATCCCGGCGCGTTTTTTGTCGCGGGTTGGGACGGGATGCACGTCGGAGGTTCTCGGGTTGAGGAACCCGAACTGAGGAACAGAGTTGGGGTGTGTCGCCGAGTATTTCATGCAAGTATTCATGAGGCTATGATAGGGGGAAAGCGGCCAATGGGATAGGGAGAGATGGCGGTCTTTCGACAGGGCGGGGGTCCTTCGGACGGAGCGGGGGTGGATGGCCCCGCCGCGCGGGAATTACGTTGGTTCTGCGGCGCGGGAGCGATGCTGTGGAGGAAGGTTTTGGATTCTTCGACGCAGGGCGTCTCAGAATGACAGACGGTTGAGCCTTGCCATCGCTAGTACAGGATGAGATTGGCGGGAATCAGCCGTTGATTGGTGGGGTCCACTGCCAGGGCCAGCCCTTCCAGGGTGTAGGCTCCCAGCAGTGGCGGAGCATTGTCCTCTCCAAAGGCTACGATGGTAACCTCGCTCTCGCCGTCTATGGTGGCCCAAGCGCGCCCGTATTCCATCTCCACTCGTCGACCATCGGCCAATAGGAACCGGCGCTTGCCCATAGGCTCAACCCCCAGCTCACGCAGCTGTCGAGCGGGAATGGTGGTGTGGAAGGCGCCGGTATCGACCGTGGCCTCTATGTCCAGGCTGTGCTGGCCATCCATGCTGGAGATGCGCAGCGGCCAGGTGAATGTGCCCATTGTGCCATCCTCTGTGCGGCTTCCGCTCTTGCATTCTAGCCGATTGCTCGCGGCTGGGAAAGGATGGAGGGATGGAGCCCACGGCCCCCGCCGCCCCTGGATGCCCGTCGCCACGGGCATGACGGAAGGGGTAGGCTGGAGGCGGGAATGACGGTGATGGGGGCAAGCGTTACGGGAATGACGTTGGTTCTGCGGAGCCGGGAGCGATGCTGGGGAAGAAGGTTTTGGATTCTTCGACGCAAGGCGTCTCAGAATGACAGAAGGCCGCGCCTTGCCGCCGTGTACCGACGGCTCTGATCAGGGTATGCGAGCAATTTCAACAAACGACTGCCCCATATAATCGTAACTTAAATCAATCGTAATTCGCTTGCCACGCAAAAGGTTCATACCTATAAGTGGTGGGTTTTTTTCCTGAAGTTGGACGCACTGTACGGTGCAGGGGTTCCCTTCCCAGAATATTTTTACTTTACCGCAACAAGTATCTAATGGACCACAGGGAGTATTCACGCGGCACTTGTTGGGAAGCTTAAGGCCAAATCTTTCGACCAAGCTAGGGGGCAAGCTCAGCTCTCCGTTGTCCCCTGTGTCCACATTTACAGTAACGGGATGCCATTCGCCTCTAATGTCTTTGATTGCAATGTTTACCCAGGGCAACTTCCATTTACATTTATATACTTCAGAAGGCCGCTGCGGTTTGGGCTTGCGAATTCGGCGTAGGAGGCGTAGTAAGCGAGCAGGAGGAGTAGGGCGAATAGGACTAGGTATCCAGTCTATTTCAACCAACCCATCTTCCTCAACATCTATGACTATCCGCTTACTTAACAGCAAACTTGGGCCAATAACACCCGGGAAATGATTAGGCTTAATGATTTCAGCCTTAACCTCTTTTGGGTTTCCGTCCAACTTTAATTCAATCCGTTCGTAAGGAGTGGACATTGAGTTGCCGAGATATGGTATGTGGTCAATAGATGGCAAATTATAAAAATCTCTTAATGTGGCCAGCGCCATCATAAATTTGCCTCCGTACCCGGTGTCCAACAGGACATTAAGCTCCAGCCAATCCCAGTCCGGTTTCTTGACACTGACCGGAATCATTGGAAAAAGCTCTTTATTTACTTTTCCTTTAATCACTTCTCACCTCCCAGCCCCCCTAGACCACCAGCTCCGAGCCCCGCGGCCGCGCCTTGCCGCCATGCACCGACGGCTCCGCGCACCACTTGGCGGCGAGCCGACGCACGGCGACGTAGGTGTCCCTGTCAAAGCCGAGCAGGTCACAGATGACGAGCTGATCCAGGTGGGCGCGGTTGCGGTCTGCGTCCGCCAGGTAGGCGGGTTTCAGCTCCTTGTTGCGGAACTGCTTGAATATCTGTTGAGCCTTGCGCAACTGCATTGTGGTGAGCTTGCGGAAGTCCAACACAGGGAGAGACGGTACTGCTGTTATTGTAGTTGTTCCTCTACCCGCAACTTGCCGGTTGGAGTTCCACCAGAAGCTCAGCAGGCCAAGAGTGCTGTTAGCCCAAAGTGTGAACGCGTACTCCCATCTCTGGTCGTTGAATATCACATTAGGCCATGCCCTACCGCCGATGCTGGCTTGCTCAGTAAAAGCGGCTGACAGAGGCTGTGAGTTGAATCTGAAGTCCAAGGTAATATGCGCGTGGCTGGCGGTTGCTCCAACCTTGGTGGCCTTCTCCTCCAAACCTTGCCTAACTTGAAGCTGGGAATCAGGGGTCACAACCAACTTGGTCTCATTCTGAGCGTTATGGTTCCACAGGGAGGGGTACGTGGCCGTAGGACTCGGATCTGCCTTGTCAAATGGTCCTCGCGGGGCCGGGCCAATGATGTCAAGATGATAGGCGCCAAATTTGCCTATGTCACCCAATAAAGCCGTCTTCAGATCAACAGAGGCTCTGCCGGGAAGCCACAGCTTTGATTGGGACAGCGCGTAAGCGGTCTGGGCCAGCGAGTAGTCGGACAAACGCACCGCGCCCCAGCTCTCCCCATCCGCACTGCGAGGCGTGGTTACGGTCTTGCCAGCTAACTCTTCTCCCACCGTCAGAGGCGTTCCGTCATACGGCCCGTCCTCAATGCGCCTTACCTGGCCGCCGTCCAGCAGTCCACCAGCTAGCGAGCTTGCGTGGGCGAATCCCTGCGGCCTGTGGCTGAGAGACGTGAAGTGCGCCCGGCTTTGGGCCGCTTCACGATGCTTCAACTTGCGGGCAATGACCAGGCACTCCGCCATACCCGTTTCTGAGGAGAAGGAGAGATCATCGTTGTCCGCGGCGGCTATGGTGATCACGGTCAACCCTGTGTAATAACTCGTCATCATTTTTCGAAAATCCTGCCAAGCCAAGCCCACAGTGGCGGATATAGGAAGCACCAAGGCCAGTACGCCGCCGTGCTTCAGCTTCTTGTGGGCCAGGGCCGCAAATGCGGAGGCAATGCCCGCGTTGCCGTGGTAGCAGGTATCCTTTTTCAGGGTCTCCATCCGCTTTGCCATCTGCCTTTGGTCTGCGTCGCTTGCTCCGAATGCTGCGAATGCGGCAGCTACTGCGTCAGCGGTCGCGCCCTCGCGAGTTACATTTCTCGTAAACGGCGGGTTCATTATCACCAAATCGTAGCTTTCGTGCGGTATCTCAGCGCGTATCAGAGCAACCGCCTCCTCGCCCGTGCTGCCGGTACGCATGGCCGGGTCGCTGGTGTTGACTTGGGAGAACATGTCGGTAGCCTCAAGGAGCTCCAGGGAGCCAATCTTCACGGCGCCGTCACGCTGACGACCGTAGGGCGCGGTGTACAGGCGCGATTTGCCAAACCGTTTGGAAGGCTCCATGCCGGAGAGGGTTGAGCCGGTGATATGGACGGCGGAAGGCATGACGTCGCAGCCGTAGAGCACCTCCTCCATCATCGCCTTGTGCAGGGCGGACGCGTCGCCGCCTGCCCGCTCGTGGCGGGCGGCAATCTGCTCGTACACCGCCGATAGCAGAGCGCCGGTGCCGCAGGCAAAGTCCCCTATGCGCAACTTGCCGATGGCCTTGGCGCTGGACCAGTCCACGCCTTCCATCCCTTCGTCAGGCTCAGGACAAAGCTTGGCCACGGCGAGCCGGGCCAGCAGCGCGGCAGAGGCGGGCAGGGTGTAGAAGGTGGCCAGGTACTTGCGGTCGGCGATGAGGCGTTGGAAAACGCGACCGGTCAGGTCATGGGCGTTGTCGACGCCTGTGGCGTGGACGGACTGGGCGGTGTTTCGGAGCCGTCTCAACAGTATGGTCGCGTCAGCCGCGTCCAGCTCCCTCAAGATGTCCCTGGCAATGGCGAAGATAGGCCAGTAGTTGATTTTAGTGAGTATGTGGTTCCAAGCACCCAGGACTGCTTCCTGAGGGTTGGGTACATCGTCGCCGCAGACCACGGCCAGGGACTTTATCTTGTGCATACCGGCAATTTGCCCGTGGAACACCAGAGCGTTGGCGATGATGGCGCAGGCCATGCGTCGAGTCTGGGGCACGTTGGTCATGCCCAAGAGCCGCGCTATCCCCTCGGTGATGCCGGGGCGGGTCTCTTTCATTTCATCCAGGAGCTTTGCCGCCTGCTCTATGCCCTTTTCCAGCTTGGCAGCGGCCTTGTTCACGGCGCGTTGCGGTACGGAGACCAGGCGCACTATGTCGGCCAGGTCTTCCACCGCGCCATCCAGCCAGCCGGATTCAGGGAAGCGTTCCGCCGTTCCCTCGGTCCGTCCCTCGGTGAAGACGCAGTAGGAGAGGCGGGACACCTTCAGAGCGGCGGTCAAGTCGTTGACCTCTGCGACATCCTCCGGGTAGCGGAGAGCGATGGCAGCCTCAATGACGCGGCCACTTTCCTCCAGTTCCAGCCCAAGACGCTCCTTTGCCTCGGGTTCTACGGTGCGGGCAGGCATGTACTCGGCCTCAATGACCACGGGAGCGCGGCCCGGCGCGGTTACGATGATGTCGGGGCGTTTACCGGGCTGGCCGGAGATGGCCTGAGTCCTCTCGGACCCGACTTGGCTGCGGGGCAGCATGCTTTGCAGCAGGTTGCCCAAGGCGTTGTTTGCGCTCGGTTCAGTCTGGCGTGGCATGGGGAAAGTTTAGCATACCCGCTTGGTTAAGCCCTGGCCGCGTAGCTCCCCGCTCATGTCCTTCGACAACCTCAGGATGAGCGGACGCCCCGCCGCCCCTGGATTCCCGCTCGGAGGCGGGAATGACCCTTCCCTTCGGCTAGGCTCAGGATAAACTCTAGGCTCAGGGCAAACTCCCCACCGGCGCCGCCAGATTGCTTCCCTGCGCTCGCAACGACCCTTCGGCTGTGCTCAGGGTAAACTCCCCCACGCCGCCAGATTGGTGACGGCTTAAATACAACAAGGCTCAAACTGCACCCCTTCGGCTAAGCTCAGGATAAACTCCCCACCGGCACCGCCAGATTGCTTCCCTGCGCTCGCAACGACGGTGGGGTGTGGTGACGGCTAAATTCAACAAGGCTCAAACTGCACCCCTTCGGCTACGCTCAGGGTAAACTCCCCACCGCCACCGCCAGATTGCTTCGCTGCGCTCGCAACGACGGAGGGGTGTGGTGACGGCTCAAATACTACAACGCTCAAACAGCACCCCTTCCGCTACGCTCAGGATAACTCCCACCGGCGCCGCCAGATTGCTTCGCTGCGCTCGCAACGACGGAGGGGCGGCGGCAGATAGCTTCGCTTCGCTCGCAACGACGGAGGGGTGTGTGCTATATACTCCCGTCGAGGAGATAGCGATATGAGCGCTCGGTACAGCGAAGAATGGAAGGCCGAACTCCTAGACCCTGAACGTAGATTTCACGGCCTTGGCATCGACGAGCTTCTAGAGGACCTGGGACTGGAGGCTGGAATGACCGTGGTCGAGTACGGCTGCGGCCCCGGCCTCGTGGCCTTGCAGGCCGCGGTGATGGTGGGCCCCTACGGCAAGGTGTACGGAATCGATATTCATGAGGGCATGGTGTCGCTGGTCAACTCCAGGGCTGATGAAGCGGGGCTGACCAACGTGACGGCGCTGCTGAAGGACGGACCCAATGCGCCCCTGCCCGGCGGAGTGGCCAACCTTGTAACGTGCTTCCTTGTCTTCCATTACCTGGAGTCGCGTGCTGATAGGCAACAGCTGGCCGATGACCTGGCCAGACTTGTGAAGCCCGGGGGCCGCGTAGCGGTGCTCCAGTGGGACCATCACGTTCCATACGAGGAGACGGTCGATTTGCTTACGGCGGCAGGCCTCCGGTGCGCAGGCCCGTACTCCGTTTCCGACAGCCAGTACAGGGTCGTTGGAATCAAGCCATCCTGAGTAACACGCCTGCGAGAATGCCTACATCGTTTTGGAAAAGCAGTGCGGCGGTGCTAGAATAGCTGTGTTATTTCCGCCACCGTAGCTCAGGGGTAGAGCAGCTGTTTCGTAAACAGCAGGCCGTCGGTTCGAATCCGACCGGTGGCTCTCGCATATCATGCAGTAAATCCATACAGGAGGCGCGCCGTGTCATTGATACCAAAGGTGATGAGCACCCAGCATCCGGATAATGCGACGCCGGCCCCCTTTGCCGACGACACCGGAGTGCTGAAAGGAGACGGCGAGGTCGAGGAGGCCGTCGCCGCGTTTGCCCTGGGTTGCGACGAGCAGATGTGGGACTCCGAAGGAAAGGAGGTCGACAACCAGGTTGTGAGGAAGCTCCTTACCAACTACCCCGACCTATTCCAGGGCGGCCTCCAGCTTGGGCGCGACGTGGCTCTGACGCTGCGAGTGCCCAACCCGAGCATCGAGCGGGACTTGCGCAAGTCCATGGTAGAGGCTCTCCAGAGCGTGCCCGCGGCCTGGGACATGGCCGTCAGTTTTTACGGGGAAGACGCCGCCGCTCCTATCCAGGAGGTGATACTCCCCTTCACTACCTCCGCCGAAGAGATCTCCTTAGTGGAGGCCTACTATCGGAAGGTGATAGTGGGCCAGGAAGACCAGACGCTGCTCAACGGCCAAGTCGTCAAGGACTGGGTGGGCGAGTTCTTCCCCAAGCAGGTCCGGATGATCCCCCTCATAGAGGACAAGGAACACCTCCTTTACTGCGACCAGATAGTGGAGGAGTACCTGGAGGGGAGAGACCTGCCGTACCAGCGGGTGTTCCTGGCCCGCAGTGACCCCGCGCTCAACTACGGCGTGGTGGCCGCCGAACTGGCGCTCAAGGTGGGGCTGCTCCGCCTCCACGACCTGGAACGTAAACTGGGAGTGCCACTGTATCCCATCATAGGCGCCGGCTCCGTGCCCTTCCGGGGCCACCTGACCCCCGTCAACATAAGTCGCGCCCTTACCGAATACCCCAGCGCCCATACCTTCACCGCCCAGTCCGCCTTCAAGTACGACTACGACGAGGACACCGTCCGCGAAGGCATCAGGCAGATCCACGCCCACGAGAGAGGCGAGCCTGTGCCCATTGACCAGGAGCGCGCCATCGAGGTGATAGAGAAGGCCACCACCGAGTACCAAGCGCAGGTGCAGAAGCTGCTCCGCTCCATCAGCACGGTCTCGAACCACATTCCCAGGCGGCGCGACCGCAGGATGCACGTTGGCCTCTTTGGCTACGGTCGTTCCATGGAGGGCGTCGAAGGTGTGACACTTCCCCGCGCCATCAGATTCACGGCTTCGCTCTACTCCATCGGAGTGCCGCCGGAGCTGTTGGGACTGGCAGCCCTGGATGAGGCCGACCTGGCCTTCGTGCGGGAGGTTTACCCCAATCTGGACAGCGACCTACGCGCCTCGTTGCGCTTTGCAAACGAGCGCCACGTGAAGGAGCTGCTGGGCGAGTCGTACCTGCGCTTGTTAGGGCAGTTCGCCGGCGAGATAGACCGCGTTCACCAGGGGATGACCACCGCCATCAGGGCCAGCATAGCCGATAGCAACACCACCGTGCGCGTGTCCCACTTCGTTGAGGAGGCCGCCCATCTTCGCCGCTTCCTGGGCTAGCCCTGATCACGATGATCACAGGAAGTGATAGCAGCATGTCTGAGCTGAGCGAGAGGTTGGACTTTGCGGTGAGGGCGGCCATAGAGGCCGGCGGGGTGACTATGCGCTACTTCCGCTCTCCCAGCCTGGCCGTAGAAGCCAAACCGGATAAGTCGCCGGTGACCAATGCGGACAAAGAGGCGGAGGAGCTACTGCGTGGGCACATCGCCAGGGAGTTCCCGGAAGACGGGATCGTTGGCGAGGAGTTCGGAGTGCAGGACGGTTCCAGCGAATACACGTGGTATCTTGACCCTATCGACGGCACACAGTCGTTCTTTCGCGGGATTCCCCTCTTCGGGACCATGGTGGGACTGGAAGCCAGAGGCGAGGCCGTGGCCGGCGTCATCGTATTTCCCGCCTTGAAGGAGATGGTCTTCGCCGGCAAGGGTCTCGGCGCATGGTGGTGCGACGACCTGTCGCCGCGCGACCGGAAGAAGGCGCATGTATCGAAAGTGTCGCGGCTCTCAGAGGCGTGTCTATCCACCAACTCGTCCATCGGGTTCGAGAGGATCGGAAGGGAAGCCGCCTATCGAAAGCTGTCCGCAGCAGCCAGGGTCAGTCGCGGCTATCCCGACTGCTACGGCCACTACCTGGTTGCCACCGGACGCATAGAGATCATGATAGACCCCGTGGTGAACGCTTGGGACAACGCTCCCCTTCTACCCATCATGGAAGAGGCAGGCGGCCGCTTCACCGACTTGGACGGGAACGCCACGATTCACGGGGGCAGTGGCATATCCAGCAACGGCCCCATGCATGATGAGGTGGTGGCTATGTTCAAGGCCTTGACTGGACTTTAGCCCAAAGGATGTTTCTCGCAAAACGCAGGCGGTTTCAGCCGTTGACCCTGCCAATTCCCGGTGCTAATGTCTGACTCGAAGCTAAAGCGGCCATGGAAGGAGATGACTTATGTACAAGAGAGATGCCATGCCATATTACGGGGGCCCTGTCTCCTTCTTTCGAGCGCCCCAAGTCGAGTTCGACGAAATCGTTGAGGGCGCTGCCGTGGTGTCGGGGGTGCCCATCGACAACGGGATATACTCAGGAAGGCCTGGAGCCAGGTTCGGCCCTAGGGCCATTCGAGAGGCATCCCTGCACAATAGAGCAGGCTACGACGTTTCACCGGAAAACACGCGAGTGGATGCGGATACTGGGGTTGGAACCCAACTCAAGAACCTGCCCATGATAGCGGACATCGGTGACTTCAACATCTACCCCAACGACCTGATGAAGACAACGGAGTCGGTCAAGGAGGGGGTGTACGAGGTCGTAAAACGAGGCGGCTTTTCGGTGGTAATGGGAGGAGACCACTACGTTGCTTACCCCTCCTTTGAGGGATTCGCCAAAGGCATCGCCGAGAGAAAGGAAGGAGCACGCCTCGGCTACATACATATCGATGCACATTCCGATTTTCAGGATGGCAACTCGCTGGGCGGGCGATACCACCACGGGACAATGGTGCGACGTGTAAGCGAGAATCCTATAATTTCGTATAAGAACCTGAGCTGGGTCGGCCTCAATTCTGCATTGACTACAGACCAGCACCGCCTAAAGAGGGCACATTCCCTGAAGATGCTGACAGCGAGGAGTGTCCGTGAAAGAGGAATTGCCGAGGTTATGAAGGAAGCCATGGACGTGGCGGCAGACGGGGTAGACGCGGTGTACGTGAGTATTGATATAGACGTGATAGACGCCCATGAATCGCCGGGAACCGGCGCCCCTGAGTTTGGCGGCATCACCGTGCCGGAGTTCTTTGAGGCCATGGAGATATTGAGCAATTACAAGGCTATGGGAGCAATTGACCTCTGCGAGGTATCTCCCGAGTGGGACTCTTCTGCACAGACAGTTAAGATTGCTGCCTCAGGTATGCTCAAGCTCCTACATCCCTGGCTGTTCGACACAGTCAAGGTGTAGCCGCGTCTGTCGCACTATTGACAAATTTGGCCGCAGATATTCATGCCCGCGAATACGGAGTGTACGACTCCCCTACAATCCATCAGGCAGGTCCACGACCATTACCCCTCGTTCTGTGTCCACCGTTTTGACCACGTCCGCCAGCGCCGGCACCAGGGTCTCTTTTTCAGCGCCCCTCACCACGTAAACGTCGTTGGCGCCTGTCTGCAGAACGTCCGTTATCAGGCCAAGCTCGTCTCCGGCGGTGGTCACAACGCACATGTCCAGAAGCTGATAGTGGTAGTAGGCGCCGGGCGGAAGCGGGGGGGCGTGTTCCTTGCCGATGAAAACAGGCTCGTTGCGGAGAGCTTCCGCGGCTTGTTGAGAGTCGATGCCTCTGAACTTGATCAGTAGTCCTTTAGGGGTACCCCGGGCGCGTTGTATGGAGTGCGGTACTCCTCTAATGAGCACCTCTTGCCCCGCCGCGAATCTTCCCGGCACGTCGGAGAGGAGCTCCACGTGCAACTCGCCGCGCAATCCCGCGGGGGACCTGATACGGCCTACTATGATGAGGGAGTCTTCCCCGCCATCGCGGCGGGAAGGTGAGTTCATGCGTACTAGACGATTTCCAAGCTGGCGCGAGCGCCTTCCTTGACCGCAGCCACCCTGAGCAGAACCCGTATGGCCTGGGCTACTCGGCCCTCGCGGCCAATGACCTTGCCCTTATCTTCCGGCGCTACTTCCAGCTTGAAGATAATGCGCCCGTCTTCCTCGGTCTCGGTGACCTTGACTTCTTCGGGCTTGCTGGCAATGGACTTGGCGATGTATTCGACCAGTTCCCGCATGTGTGATTACTCCTCCGCAGCGGGCTCTCTGCCACGAAGAATCTGGGCTACCGGATCGGAAGGTTGCGCTCCTTTGCGCATCCATTCCTGGACCTTCTCTTCGTTGAGGACAATGGTAGGAGGGTCGGTCATGGGGTCGTAGTGACCCACCTGGTCCACGAAAGACCCGTCCCTGGGAGACCTGGAATCGGCTACCACGATCCTGTATGAGGGGTGCTTCTTGGCACCGACTCGCCGTAGGCGTATGCGTAACATGTTTTCCTAAGAGCGTACTTTATAAAGCGCAGCCAAATTGTAGTCCTCGCTTGGAGACATTGTCAATGATAGCCGGAAATTATGGCGTGTGGCTGATGTTTCCATAGTCGCCAAGACCTGTTCTCACAACGGATTGCCGCACCCTGCCCCTCTTCCTCGAATGGCTGTTGCCCCGCCTCATTCGGTGCGCTACAGTATCGGCCAGGAGGAGACAATGACCACGGCCACCGGCGCCCTGGAAGCAGATCTGCGCCGCCGCGTCCAAGGCGAGGTGCGTTTCGACGCTTACTCCAAGGCGATGTACAGCACGGACGCCTCCATCTACCGGATGGAGCCCGTCGGCTTGGTCATTCCCCGCAACGCCGAAGATGCGGCGGCTGTCGTCGAGATATGCCACGAGGCTGGCACGGCGGCGCTTCCCAGGGGCGGTGGCACCGGGCTTGCCGGCCAGACGGTGAACCACGCCGTGGTCATGGACTTCTCCAAGTACATGCACGGCGTGGTGGAGGTCAACCCGGAGGAGAGATGGGTCAGGGCCCAGCCCGGCATTACCCTGGATGAACTCAATCATCACCTGCGGCCCCATAGGCTGCATTTCCCCCCCGACCCCACCACCAGCAACCGCGCCACCGTGGGAGGAGCCATCGGCAACAACTCCTGCGGCAGCCACTCGGTGCTCTACGGCAAGACTTCTGACCACGTGAAAGAGGTCAGCGTGGTGCTTTCGGACGGGACGCCTACCATACTGGGGCCCGTCAAGGGCAATGCGCTACAAACCAAGCTGAATGGGGACGGACTGGAAGGCCGGATATACGCTGACATCAGGCGCATTGCCGGGGAGCAACGCGACGAAATAGAGCGCCGCTATCCCAAGATCATGCGCCGCGTATCGGGCTACAACCTGGACATGATGCTGGGAGCGGACGAGGTCAACATGGCCGGGATGATCGTCGGCTCAGAGGGAACGTTGGCCACGGTCACCGAGGCCAAGCTCAACCTGGAGCCCCTGCCCAGCATGAAGGCGGTAGCGGTGCTGCACTTCCGCAGCCTCATAGAGGCCATGGAAGGCACGCTGGCCACGCTGGAACACGACCCGTCCGCTGTGGAACTCGTCGATAGCATGCTTCTGCAGCGCACCAGGGAGTCGGCTAGTTTCTCCCGTCGCATGACCTTCGTGGAAGGAGACCCGGAGGCCCTGCTCCTGGTCGAGTTCTACGGGGAGTCGGAGAAGGAGCTTCAGGGCAAAGTAAGCGGTTTGAAGCGGGACATGGAGAGCCGCAAGCTGGGCTATGCCTGCGTGCCTGCCATGAGCCTGGAAGAGCAATCCAACGTTTGGGAGATACGGAGAGCCGGCCTGGGTCTGCTGATGAGCGTCAAGGGCGACTCCAAGCCCCTGCCCTTCGTGGAAGATACGGCTGTACCTCCGGAGAAGATGCCGGAATACGTGCGGCGCTTCGATGAGATGGTGCGCGACCACGATACGGTCGCGGGGTACTACGGCCACGCCAGCGTGGGGTGCCTGCACATCAGGCCCATGGTCAACATCAAGACGGAGGAGGGGCTGGAGAAGCTGGTCTCGATAGCCACGGCGGTGAGCGACCTGGTGCTGGAGTACGGCGGCTCGCTGAGTGGAGAGCACGGCGACGGCATTGTGCGGGGCGTGTGGACGGAGAAGATGTTCGGCAGCGCTTTGTACAACGCCTTCCGCGAGGTGAAGCGCACCTTCGACCCCAAGGGCATCATGAACCCGGGCAAGATAGTGGACACGCCGGGACTGACGGAGAACCTGAGACTCAGCCCCGCCTATAAGGCCATGGAGCCCGACACCGTCCTGGACTTTTCGGCGGACGGCGGGTTCGCCCGTTCCGTGGAGCTGTGCAACGGAGTGGGCGCTTGCCGCAAGGTGCTGGGCGGCACCATGTGCCCGTCGTACATGGTGACCCGGGAAGAGGAGCACTCCACGCGGGGAAGGAGCAACGCCCTGCGTTCGGTGCTCTCAGGGGCCTTAGATTCGTCCGAATTCACCAGCAAGCGTCTGCACCAGGTGCTGGACCTATGCCTGGAATGCAAGGGCTGCAAGGGCGAATGCCCCTCCAACGTGGACATGGCCAAGATGAAGTACGAATTCCTCAACAGATACTACAAGAAACACCGCATGCCCCTGCGAGCGCGCCTCATGGCCCACATTGCCGGTGTCAACGCTCTGAGCGCTCCCCTGGCGCCGCTGGCCAACTTTGCTACTAGGAATCCGCTGAGCCGGAGGCTGCTCCACTGGTTCCTGGGTTTGCACAAAGACCGCAAGATGCCAGCGCTGACCAGATCGACCTTTCCAAGCCGGTTCAAAAAGAGGACGGCGAATGGAAGAAACGCGGTCAAAGGGCAGGTGGCGCTATTTCACGATACCTTCACCGACTACAACGAGCCTGAGGTGGGTATGGCTACCGTGGACCTGCTGGAAGCCGCAGGATATGAAGTCGTCCTTGCCGATAAGGTTTGCTGCGGCCGGCCCATGATCTCCAAGGGAATGCTGGAACACGCCAGGGAGAACGCCCGCATCAACGTGCAGCGCCTATACTCCTTTGCCAGGGACGGCGTGCCCATTGTAGGTACTGAGCCGAGCTGCCTGCTCACGCTCCGCGACGAATATCCGGACCTCCTGCGCAACGAGGAATCCAGAACGGTGGCGCAAAACTCGTATCTGCTGGAAGAGCTGCTGGTCAAACTGCAAAGGGAAGGAGAGCTTGACCTGGAGTTCAGCAGTACGCCTCAGAAGGTGCTGTTCCACGGCCACTGCCACCAGAAAGCGGCGGTGGGCACCGCGGCGTCTGTGGCGGCGCTGAAGCTCGTGCCCGGCCTGGAAGTGGAGGTGATCGACTCCGGGTGTTGCGGTATGGCGGGCTCGTTTGGTTACGAGAAGGAGCACTACGAGATGTCGATGGCTATTGGAGAAAGGCGGCTGTTCCCGGCTGTGCGCTCCAATCCGGAAGCACGCATTGCCATTACGGGATTCTCCTGCCGCCACCAGGTAATGGACGGCACCGGTCGTGAGCCGGAGCACGTCGCCGAGATATTGCGGAGCGCGCTGGTAGGGTGAGTGGCTGGTGCAGGCAGATCTCTGAAGGCTCAGTGCGTGCTTGAAGAGCCACCTAGATACTAGGCGAGCGCAAGAATTGTGGTGGAGCGCTTGCGTTTGATTCACTAACTAACTACAATATACCTGAAGGTTGGCCTTCCGACCATACAAGCTAAGAGGAGGAGACACGACATGGCCGTAGATCAAAAAGATAAGTACCGACGGATGGTGCTCCGGGGCAAGTACCAGAGACTGTACACATACCTAAGCAGCCTTCAGATCCAGGAGTGGAGGACCTCCTTTGGCGAAATAGAGCGAGTCATCGGATTCGAGCTGCCCCCGTCCGCAAGAGTGCACCGGCCCTGGTGGGGAAATCAGAGGGGCGGCAACGGACACAGCCATGCTCTTGCTTGGAGCGTCTCCGGGTGGGAGACGGCGGAGGTGGACATGGACACCGAGACGCTGCTGTTCCGGCGAACGCACCCCAAGTCGGTACGCAGGCTTCCGTTCGATGAGGCGTGGCCCGCTCACCCCACCGCAGTGTGGCCCGAAGGCCTGAGTCTCAGGCGAGATGACCTCTACGAGGAAAGGGTTTAGCCTGCCATGTTCATAGACACCAACGTGCTGGTGATGTCCCGCATTACCCGCGCGCCAGGCCACGATGCAGCCAGGGCGATCCTGGAACGCGCTTTTCGAGACCCTGAACCACTGAGCATCAGCCGTCAGGTAATACGCGAATACCTGTCCGTGGTTACTCGTCCGCAGACCTGGCCGGTGGGTATAACCCGTGCGGAAGCCTTTGATGACGTGAGCAGGCTGATTGGCAGCTTCGAGATACTTGAGGATGGCCCCGCTGTTACGGAGTCGCTGGTGGCACTGTGTCGAGAGGTTCCCGTGGGGGGACGGCAGATTCACGATGCCAACATCGTGGCGACCATGCTAGCGCATGGAGAGCGCAGGTTGCTCACGTTCAACACGGCAGACTTTCAGCGCTATAGCGACCGAATAGAGTTGGTGGGCAGTTAGCGGAGTGAAGAAAATTGGGCCTGCGGGTCCGGGTAGGCAGCCCTTCCGAGGAGAGACGGAACGCACTTCCGCCATCCCAGCATCCGTGCTCTTAACCTCCACGCCCAATGTGGTGTACCATACGGGCAACCGGTTGTATGAGAGGCTTGCTTGTTTGACCTCAGTGGAAAGAGTGCGCTTGTAACGGGCGGCAGCAGGGGCCTAGGCAGGGCAATCGTCAAGGATCTGGCGACTGCCGGCGCCCACGTGTCCTTTTGCTATCACAAAGACTCGGCAAGCGCGGAAATGGTTGCGGAAGAAGTGGAGGGCTGCACCGGACACAGACCCCTGGCCATCCAGGCGGACATAACAGAAGGCGACGATAGACAGAGGCTGGTGGAGCATACCGCTGCCCAGTTGGGGGGAATAGACATCCTGGTCAACAACGCGGGGACCAGGGAGGACGGAGTAGCCATCCGGATGGGCGATACCTGGGACCACGTGGTAGACCTTAACCTGAACGCCCCCTTCCGATTGTCCCAACTGGTGCTGAGGTTGATGATACGGCAGTCTTGGGGCAGAATAATCAACATAGGGAGCATCGCCTCCCGCATAGGCCTTGGCGGACAGGCTAACTACACCGCGGCAAAGGCGGGCCTGGAAGGCCTGACCCGCTCCCTGGCCCAGGAATACGGCAAGCGCGGCATCACGGTGAACACGCTAAACCCTGGATTCATCGAGACCGACCTCACGGAGGACGCCAGCAGCCAGCTGAGAGAGGCTCTGCTGGCCAGGGCAGCCATACCGCGCACATTGTCGCCTGAGGCGGTGGCTGGCGCGGTGGTTTTTCTGGCCTCGGAAGAGGCATGGGCCATAACCGGTCAGACTATAAACGTCGACTGCGGGCTGGTGAAACTATGAGGAACGGCAACGCAAAAAGGGTAGTTATCACAGGGATCGGCACCGTCAATCCCCTGGCGCAAAACGTCCAGGAAACCTGGGAAAGCCTGTTGAACGGGAAAAGCGGCATCGGAAATATAGAATCGTTTGATCCTGACGAGTTCGGCATGCGTACACGGATAGCGGGCGAGGTGAAGGGGTTCGATCCGGAAAACTGGATGGACCGCAAGGAAGCCAGGCGCATGGACAGGTTCAGCCAGTTCGCCCTCGCTTCGGCAAAGGAAGCTATAGCCCACTCCGGACTCAAGCTGGAGGGCGACACCCGTTACGAAGTTGGAGTTCTGATTGGCAGCGGCGTAGGCGGGCTGGCCACCATCGTCGATCAGTCCTACGTGGTGAAAGATAAGGGGGCACGGAGGGTAAGTCCGTTCACCGT
The DNA here is from genome assembly GCA_965197965.1 of Dehalococcoidia bacterium. Lineage (GTDB taxonomy): Bacteria > Chloroflexota > Dehalococcoidia > Lucifugimonadales > QGNO01 > DAOUJH01. Next base: position 2,061,378 of record OZ240235.1, on the reverse strand, counting down.
TCCCATGCTCATGCCCAATGCCGGCTCCGGCATTGTGTCCATACATCTGGGCTGCTGGGGCCCCAGCTTCACCACGGCGTCCGCCTGCGCCTCATCGGCGGACTCGCTCGGCGTGGCGCTGGATATGATTCGGAACGGCCGCGCCAAGGCAATGGTGGTGGGTGGCAGCGAAGCTACCATTATCCCCGTATGCGTCGCATCCTTCGAGCAGGCGCAGGCCCTCAACTATAACAGCAACGACCAGCCGGAGAAGGCGTCACGCCCCTTCGACCTGCATCGAGATGGCTTCGTGCTTTCCGAGGGCGCGGCGGTGCTGGTACTGGAAGACGAAGACTTCGCCAGGGCGCGCGGCGCCACAATTCTCGCCGAGCTGGCGGGCTATGGAGCGGGGTCAGATGGTTATCACATCACAGCCCCCGAACCCGGAGGCCGCGGCGCCATCAAGGCCATGGAGAGCGCCTTGGAAGACGCCCACGCCGCGAAGGAAGAGGTCATCTACATCAACGCCCACGGCACATCTACCCAGCTCAATGACAAGGTGGAGGCGCAAGCGGTCCACGAGGTATTCAATGGAGCCAGTGTGCCAATCAGCTCTACGAAATCGATGACGGGACACCTGGCTGGGGCCGCAGGGGCCTTGGAGGCCCTGGTCTGCACGAAGACGTTGGAGACAAGCTGGGCGCCGCCGACGATCAACTACAATACCCCTGACCCGGAATGTGACGTGGATTGCATTCCCTGGGAGCCCAGGGAGATAGGAAAGGGAATTATTCTATCCAATTCGTTCGGGTTCGGGGGGCATAGCTCCTGCTTGGCCTTCAGGCCTTATGAAGGATAGCTTGCGGTCGGAGGGCGTTACCTCTACTATATTTGTAACTCAGGAGCGGACACAGTTTATGGCGATTCACCAGACGGAATTTGTGTATGAGCCGTTTGCCGGTACGGAGGAGTACCGCGAGGTCAACACGGACATAGTGCAGGGCTGGATAGAGTCCATGGTGCAAAAGGGCGGCAAGGAGATAGAACGCCTGCTGGATATAGCCACCGGAATAGGCACCATGGTGCATATCTTCGTGGAGAACCTGCCCAATCACTGGCAAACTCCCACCGTCATTTGCCTGGACCAGAGCAGAGATGCCCTGGAGCAGGCCAAGCAGAACCTGGATTCGAAAGTTCGAGATCTGGAGCTCATCCACTGCCGGGCCGAAGAGATGACATTGCCCGATGAGAGCGTGGACGTGGCTCTGTGGGGCAACGGCATTCACTATCTGGAGGCCGAGAGCCAGGAAAGGGTGCTTATCTCTCTGAAACGGGCCCTGAGGAAGGGAGGATGGCTCTTATTCAACTCGGCGTTCTATGCCGAGTCCCGTCCGCCTGAGACGATACCTTTCTACAGGGCGCAGGTGAGGCGCGCCGTGGAATATCTGAAGTCCAAGGGCATAACCAGGGAGCAGATGGACGGGAGACCTTCCGCCAGCAATTTCCTATCCAGGGACCACTACGAAACCCTACTGCAAAAGGTTGGTTTCAAGGTAGAAGAGGTGAAGGAGAGCGCGGTGCGAATACGGACGCTGGCCATGGAGCATATCAGCGGCTTCCAGCAGTACGCGGCGGGAGCCCTTCACGGATACAATCCACACGCGGCTACGGAAGCCATGAGGCTGGCGGTGGCCCCGGCCATGGAACGGCATGGCCAGCCGGACGAGGACGGCGTCCTAGCCATCAAGCGGAACTGGCTGGCAGTAAGCGCTCGGTCTATATAGGGCTACGGCAGCCCCCCTACCCTTCCCCCTCAGAGGCCTTGGCCTCAACCCATAATGCTTCCTTTTCGTCTAGCGAGAGGCCAGTGAAGGCGAGACCACGTTCGTCGGCGAGGCGTTCCATCTCCAAGAAGCGACTGCGAAAGCGAGCGGCGGCTTGTCTCAAGGCGTCCTCCGACTGGATGCCCATCCATCTTGCCGCGTTGACCATAGAGAAGAGCAGGTCTCCTAGCTCCCTTGTCCTCTCTTGTTGAGACCGCGCTTCCCTGATCTCTTGAACCTCCTCGGCGACTTTGTCCAACACACCGTCGATCTGCTCCCAGTCGAAGCCGGAGCGGGCGGCGCGATCCTGGACGAGCTGGCTATAGGCAAGCGCGGGCATAGCCGGCGGCACGCTGCCCAGCAACGATGTGTCCGGCTGGCCGGTGCGTTCTCCACGTTTCAGCTCTTCCCAGTTGGCCTCGACTTCCCGTGCGTCCTTCACCTTCTGCTCGCCGAAGACGTGAGGGTGGCGTCTCACCAGCTTGTCCCGCAGCGCTTCCAGCACGTCGTCGATGGTGAATCGCCCCTCTTCAGCGGCTATCTGGGCGTGGAACAGCACCTGCAACAGGACGTCGCCCAGCTCTTCGGGGAGCTTCTCAGGGCTATGGTCGATGACCTCGAAGACCTCGTGCGACTCTTCGAGAAGGTATCGTTTCAAAGAGTCATGCGTCTGCTCTTTGTCCCAAGGGCATCCCTGCGGACCGCGTAGGGTGTCCAGCAAATCTACCAGCCGGCTGAAAGCATTGTCCCTGTTCTCAGTCATAGAGCCTCCTGAGCGCGATTATATGGAGGGGACAATATCATTGACAACCACTCCAAGATGCTCCTACCATCCTTGCCAATAATGGAGACTCTGCGGTACCTCAACATATTCTTGAGCGCAACCTTTGTGTTGGCCTTCATGGTCTTCCTGGTCACGAGCAACGTGCGCCTGGCATTCAACTCCACTGCCCTTTACGAGTTCGGATTCGACAGGCATAACGTGGACCGTACAACCGGCCTCACGGAACCGCAGCTTTCCGATGTGGCGACAGAGATCAGGGACTACTTCAACTCTGATGAGGAGCTGTTGGACGTTAGGGTAGTTGTCAACGGTAATGCAAGGGCACTTTTCAATGAACGGGAGATCATTCACATGCGGGACGTGAAGGAGCTGTTGCACGCCGTGTACCGTGTGCAGGAGGGAACTTTCCTCTATCTCTTCACGTTTTCTACGGTGGGCTTCCTCATAATGGGCAGCGAGTTCGCGGGGATGATGCGCAGGCTCTTCTTTGGAGGAACGGTCTTTATATACGTAGCCATGGGAGTCATAGGCTTGGGCTCTCTCGTCGGTTTCAACCTCCTGTTCAGATGGTTCCACGAGGTCAGCTTCAACAACGACTTCTGGATACTGGATCCCAGCACGTCTTTCCTTGTCCGGCTGTTTCCCCAGGGCTTCTGGCTTGAATCCACCCTGCTCATAGGCATGGCCACACTGGTGGAGTCGGGAGGCATAGTTGCCTTTATCGTTCTGATTGGATGGTGGCAGAGACGGCGGGGACGGATTGCGGCAAGCAAGCAACCCCAGTTCCTCTAAGGAGGCTGTGGCCATCAAGGGAAGCTAGACCCTCGGGAATGAATAAGAGGGGCTACGGGCTCTCAAACGGTCATGGCGCAGGCGCAGGAACCGCCAGAGGCGCAGGCGCAGCCGCCGCCCACGGAGGCCATGGAGCCGTCCGAGCCGGAGACAAAAGCGGCAAAAGTGGAGAGGACCCGCGGCGACACAGAGCCGCAGTCGGGGCAGTTTGCTTCTGGGGCATCGCTGAACCGCGCCAGCCGCTCAAAGCGGTCATCACAAGAAGGACACTGGTATTCATATAGGGGCATGGAGGCACCTCTGCGTTGGTACCCGGCCAGTCTAGCACCCGGAAATATCGCGGTCAAACTTGATTTTTACCAAAAGGGGAACGCGGCACAGATTGACGGTTGAAACGCATGGGGGGTACGATTCACCTGAAGCCTTTTACAAATCGGCCAGAAGGAGGCTGTATGTATTCTAGTCTCATTGGGAAGGTACAGAAAGCGCAGCTATACGCCCAGGAAAAAGAGCGAGTAATCATCTCTAGTTTCAAGGCCACTTTCCAAGGGGAACACGACAGTTACGAGATTCGGTACGACGAAGGCGTCTGGCATTGCTCCTGCAAACACTTTGACGAAGGGTTTTGCAGCCACACCATGGCGGTAGAGAAGATGATGGAAGGCATGGTGTCCCAGGACACACCTGTCTCCGAGTAGAGCAACTCCAAGGAAAGAACGGCTGCGGGATTGCGAGAAGCATCTACAGCCCCGCGGGTTTCACGGCGCGTGAGCGCTCGACATGTCTCGCCGTAGAGCCGGATAAATCTCGGGGGGTATGCCCAGAACCGCTTCACGGGCCTCGGCGGCAACGAAAAGCGAGCCTGCGGCCACTATCAAGTCCCCTTCTCCGGCTTGAGACAAGGCCACCTTGACCGCATCGGCAACGTTATCGCTGGCCACGGCTTCCACACCGTGCTGTGCAAAAAGCCCTGCTACTTCTTCGGGAGGTACTGCCCTAGGATGCCGCGACTTTGCCGTTATGACAAGGCTTGCATTTTGAGCCAGCTCATCCACTATCCCCTCTACGTTCTTGTCGTTGGAAAGACCGACGACGTAGATGAGCCTGCGATAAGTCAGGTAGTCCTCCAGGCCCCTGCGCAGTATCCCAGCTGAATACGGGTTATGCGCCCCGTCCGCTATGAGCAACGGCTCCCGGCTTAGCACCTCCATGCGGCAGGGCCAGGCTATGGAATCGAAGCCACGGCTGATGGAATCTCCGGATACGGCGAAGCCCGTTTCATTGAGGAGCTGCAGGCTGACCAGGGCGGTAACGGCGTTCTCCAACTGGTGCTCTCCCAGCAAGGGAATGTGCAGCCGGAACTTGCCCCGGGGGGACAACACGTCAATAGTCTGACCTTCAAGAAAGTGGGAGACGCGCGTTGCCTGGCACTCCTCCCCTGCCGAAACGAGGGGTGCGCCTCTCATACGGGCTACATCCCGCAGGACGCCCATGGCCTCCTCCTTTTGGGGGCTTGTCACAACGGGCGTCTCCTGCTTGATGATGCCCGCCTTTTCAAAGGCAATCTTCTCCAATGTGTCGCCGAGAATGCGAGTGTGGTCAAGGCTGATGGAGGTGATCACGCTGAGCTGCGGCTGCACCAGGTTGGTCGAATCCAGCCTTCCCCCAAGCCCTACCTCTATCACCTGAAAGCCGGCGCGCTGCCTGTGAAAATGAAGGAACGCCATGGCGGTTAGAAGCTCGAACGTGGTGACTTCCCCTACGGAGTCCTTGGAGTTGATCGCCTCTATTTCGGGCCAGACCGCTTCCAGGAGCGCGGCGAACTCGCTTTCGGAGACAGGGGCACCGTTGAGTTGGATGCGCTCCCTGAAGGTGTGTAGATGTGGGGACGTAAACAGGCCGGGGGTGTACCCCTGAGCGGCAAGTACAGAGGTGATCATGGCGGCGGTGCTGCCTTTCCCCTTTGTGCCCGTGATATGCACCGTGGGCGTCTTTAGGTGGGGGTTGTCCATCCGCTCCAAGAGCAGACCTATTCTGTCCAGGTTGTAGCGGCCCCCGCTCTGGGTGCGGCCGGAAACGCGCTCCAGGTCGGTGAGGCTCAACATTTTGTCAAGAGCTTGCCTATACTCCAAGTCTAGCCCCTCAATGGTCGCGAATATGGCTTGGCATCCTGCCCAGGACCATCTTGACGCCGTCCAGGAACGACACCTTGCGAATGTAGTCTATATTCCCCGCGAGCGGCCTGGGAGAGAACCCTAACTCTTTGCTTACAGCATCGGTCTCCGCGACATTATCGAATTCGAGCATGCTCAGCTGCTGGCTCGTGGCCGGCGGATGGGGCAGCAGCTTCTCCATCAGCTTCACCACCGGCCACATGAGGCCAATGGGCAGATGCAGCTTCCAGCGCTTGCAGCCGTACGTCTCCGCGATTGTATCCAGGATTCCATCGTAGGTGATATGTTCGGGGCCGCCTATTTCAATGACGCGGTTCTTGGTTTCGTCCATCTCCAGCGTTTTGGCTATGGAGTATGCCACGTCCTCAACGTGTATGGCCTGAAAGCGGACGTTCCCCCCTCCTATTACCGGGACCAGCGGGAATACCCTGACGAGTCCCCCCAGCGTGTTGATGAACTCGTCGCCTTCCCCAAAGATTATCGAGCCGCGCAGTATAGTGTACGGTACGCCGCTTTGGATCACGGCCTGCTCACCGCGCCACTTGGATTGCAGGTAGGGGAACCTTGGGTCGTCCACAGCGCCGATGGCGCCCATCAAAACAAAGCGCGACACTCCGGCGCTCAGCGCCGCTTTGGCCAGGCTGGATGTGCCAAGGTGGTTGACTCTATCAAAAGTTGCTTCGCCGCGTTCCCTTATGATTGCCACCAGATGAACCACTGCATCCATGCCGGACAGGGCGGCTTCCAACCCTTCCTGGTCGGTCAGGCTGGTCCGGCTCACCTCTACGCCTTCGGGAAGGAGATGCTGGCGCACCGGCCCGCGAGCCAGGATGCGCACCGCATGGCCGCTCTCCATCAGGCGAGGGACGACGTGACGGCCCACAAAACCGGTCGCGCCGGTAACAAAGATTCGCTGCATAGCCGCTTCCTGGCTCAGATTGCGACGTGCAAGACGCCCTCTGAGTGATGGTTAAAGCCTAGCATTCCACGGATGAACTAACAATATTCATTCAAATCGAGAAAAAAACCCAACATAAAGTGGTATAATCTCGCTCTAACTCAATATCTGGCGCCTATTGGAAAAAAGACCCTTGCCAGGCCGTTATTGAAGGCGCCAGAAATATGTCCTACTTTTTTCTTGTTGGTATCCAGTGAAGCGGAGAAAATAGAGAAGCCATGGAACCGTTTGTTCATCTCCACGTCCATACTGAATACAGCATGCTGGACGGCCTGAGCCGGATACCCAGCCTTGTGCAGCACGCCAAGGAACTGGGCATGGACAGCCTGGCGATAACGGACCACGGCGGCCTTTACGGCGCAGTGGAGTTTTATTCGGAGTGCATCAACGCGGGGATCAAGCCGATAATCGGCTGTGAGGTATACGTGGCCGCCGGCAGCCGCAACTCCAAGGGACACGGGGATAAAAGCCCGTTTCATCTGACCTTGCTCGCCAAGAACAACACGGGGTATCACAATCTGATTCAACTGGTGAGCAAGGCTCACCTGGAAGGCTTTTACTACAAACCTAGGGTGGACAGGGAGCTGCTGGAGCGGTACGGCCAGGGGATCATAGCTCTTTCCGGCTGTCCTTCGGCGGAGGTGCCTCAGCTGCTGAGCCAGGGCCGCATTGATGAGGCAAAAGAAGCGGCCGTCTGGCACAACAGGACCTTCGACGGCTATTACCTGGAGCTCCAAGCGCACGAGCACGTCCCCGATCTGGACGAGTTGAACCAGGCGCTGATTTCGCTGTCGGAGGACCTGGGGATTCCTCTGATACTAACCAACGACAGCCACTACACGTTCAGAGAAGACGCACCCATCCAGGACCTGTTGATCTGCATACACACCAACACGAACATCAACGATGAAAAGCGTCTGCGAATGGATGACGACTCGTTCTATCTACGCTCTTCGGAGGAGATGGCGGCGTTGTTCCCCGACCATCCCGAGGCTTATCGGAACACTAGGGTCGTCGCCGAGCAGTGCAACGTTGAAATGGACTTTTCGTCGCTCCACTTGCCGGAGTATACGCCCCCCGACGGGCTGACGGCGGAGGAGTACCTGGTAAAGCTGTGCAGAGAAGGCTTGGAAAAGCGCGTTCCCATGGCAGACCATGAATACGAGGAACGGCTGCGCTATGAGTTGGACGTGATCATGAAGACTCAGTTCTCCAACTACTTCCTAGTGGTTTGGGACATTGCCAGGTTTGCCCGTGAAAACGGTATCCTCCTTGGTGTGCGCGGCAGCGCCGCGGCTAGTCTTGTCCTCTATGTAACTGGGGTCACCGACATAGACCCGCTGGCCTACCGCCTGGTATTCGAGCGATTCCTCAACTTGGAACGCAAGGAAATGCCCGACATAGACATGGACTTCCAGGACGACCGGCGTGACGAGGTGCTTCAATACGTCAAGGACAAGTACGGACATGACCACGTTGCCCAGATCATCACGTTCGGCACCTTGGGCCCCAAGGCGGCGCTTCGAGATACGGGCCGCGCCCTGGGTATGGCCTACGCGGACGTCGACCAGGTGGCCCGGCTTGTGCCGTTCAGGGCGCGTTCCCTCAGCGAGGCTATGGAGATGGAGCCGAATCTGAAGGATGCCTACGACAACGATGAAACGCTGCGCAGACTGATAGAAAACGCGGGGAGGCTTGAGGGCGTGGTCCGCCACTCCAGCACGCACGCCGCCGGTGTGGTCATATCCAAGGAGCCGCTGGCTGAATACGTGCCCCTGCAGAGGCCCATCAAAGGCACCGACGACAACGTAGCTATGACCCAGTTCTCCATGGACCCCATTGCCCAACTGGGCCTGCTCAAGATGGACTTTCTCGGCCTGACCAACCTCTCCATCCTGGACAAGGCCATCGGCATCATCAAGGAGCATACCGGCGAACAGTTGAACCTGGGCAGCGTGCCCCTTGACGACGCAAAGACCTTTGCTCTCCTCTCTTCCGGTGAGACTACTGGACTCTTCCAGCTTGAAGGCGCCGGCATGCGCCGCTACATCAAAGACCTCAAACCCTCCTCTCTGCTTGACGTTGCCGCCATGATAGCGCTCTACCGGCCGGGTCCCATGGACCATATAGATGCGTTCATCCAGTCGAAACACGGCCAGCGGGAGGCTGAATACCCGCATCCCATGCTGAAAGACATTCTGGAGGAGACCTACGGGATCATTGTCTATCAGGACCAGGTGCTCCTCATTGCGCAGGCCTTGGCCGGATACAGCCTGGGCGAGGCGGATATAGTCCGCAAGGCCATGGGCAAGAAGATACCTGGGATTATGCAGCAGGAACGGGACAAATTCATCGAAGGGGCTTTGAATCAGGGCTACGACAAGAGGCTGGCGGAACAGGTGTTTGACCTGATAGAACCGTTCGCCGGTTACGCCTTCAACAAGGCTCACAGCGTTAGCTACGCCGTCATTGCCTACTGGACGGCCTATTTCAAAGCGAACTATCCCGTGGGATATATGGCGGCATTGCTCAACTCCCACGCCGGGCAGAACGAACGCATAGCCGTAGACGTGGATGAGTGCACTAGGCTTCGCATACCGGTGCTCAGACCGGACATCAACCGCAGCGGCGTACGGTTCACCGTGGACACGGACTCGTCCGGGAAGAGATCAATCAGGTTTGGCCTAGGGGCTGTGAAACACGTGGGCTCGGGAGCTATGGAGGCCGTGATCCGCTCCCGGGAGGAGCACGGTCCGTTCCAATCCCTGGAGGAGTTCTGCCGCAACGCTGACTTGGACTCCATGAATCGCCGCTCGCTGGAAAGTCTGGTCAAAGTAGGCGCTCTGGACGACTTCGGGTCTAGGGGGTCTCTGCTGGCCAGCGTGGAGAGGGTCCTTCACGTGGCGCAGCAAGAGAAACGACGCAGGGAGTCGGGGCAGACCAACATGTTCGACCTGTTTGGGGACTACGTGGAAGCGCCAGCGAGTGTGGTGGAGCTTGTTCAAGGCGAAGAGACCACTTCCAGGGAACGTTCGGAATGGGAGAGGGAGCTTCTGGGCAAGCGAATCTCTGACAACCCTCTGCATACCGTGGCCTTCGGGCCTAAGACCGCCGCCATAGCCTTCCAGAACGAATTGGAAGAGAAGCCAGACGGTTCCACCGTGGGCCTTGTCGGCCAGGTGGCCCACGCGACCAGTCGTAGGGACAAAAACGGCAAGCCGTATTTGATAGCAACCCTTGAGTTGCTGGGGGGCAACGTAGAGCTGTTTGTCTGGGACAACGTCTATCAAGAGACCTCGGACCTTTGGGTGGAGGGAACGCTGATAACCGTTGAGGGCAAGATCCGCAACAACGATGGCAAGCTTTCCGTGCGGGTCGTCAAGGCCGGGCTATTCAACCCGCAGGACGGGGAGTTCTCTCACCACGAAGCAGTATCAGTAGCCGAAGCTGTTCCCGAGCCTGCTCCGGCTTCAACGGCTGCGGCCACGGAACCTGTGGTGGAGCAGGAGGTCCCCTTAGTAGAAACCAACGGCCATGAAGAGACCGCTTTGCCGGACGAAGTTGTGCTGGGAAGCAACGGTCTAAACGGCTCCAACGGTTCCAGCCAGAATAGCAACGGCAACGCTGCCAACGGCGATGAAAAGAGGAAGGCCATACTGCTCAACCTGACCGATACGGGGAATCCCTCGGATGATGCCTACCTGCTGAAGTCGGCAATGGAACTGTTGCTGGAATACAAAGGAACGGACACCGTTTACTTGGACATAATCTCCAACAGCAATCGTGTGCGCCTTGAAATGCCCATGGTAACCACTAAGTTCTGCCCCGCCCTGGAAATAAAGCTCAATGCTCTGCTGGGCCCGGGGCGCACTCGTCTCATCTGATAGCCATGACCAATAAGATTCGGTGGGTCTATCTAACCACGGCTCCTGATCAGCTTACCGCTGAGATGTGGAGAGGTCTGCTGAACAACGAGGGAATACCAGCCATGGTGCGCGCCGGTGACACGGCTTCCTATCTGGGGGTCTTCGCAGGACCAACCAGGATCCTGGTGGACGAAGCATCCCTTGAAGAAGCAGCCCGGTTTCTGGAAGAGCAGCTAGGGCCTGAAGCGCTTAGGTGAGGGCAGCCGCCCCAATGTCATGCTGAGGAGTCGGTCAGACCCCGCAGACTTCAAATCACGACGACGAAGCATCCCAAACCACCAGCCCCTACACCGCTCATGGTGAGCTTGTCGAACCATATGAGCGGGTATAGTGTCCACATTAGCCGACATTATGTAGGGGCGGTTCGCGAACCGCCCCTACCGCCCTCCTACACGAGAGCCCCCTCTATCTCTAGCAACCGCTGCTTCAGTGGCAGACCTCCAGCATAGCCATGCAAGGAGCCGTCGCTGCCAATGACACGATGGCATGGAATGATAATAGGCGCCGGATTGCGGGACATGGCCATGCCGGCTGCTCGTGCCGCTTTGCGATTACCCGCCTGCTCAGCCAACCAGTTGTAGGTCCTCACCTCACCTTTGGGGATGGACTGGCACGCTTTCCAGGCCCTGACCAGGAAACCGGATGCTCCTTCCAGGTCAAGGTCGTCGTCAAAATCCACGGCAGCCCCTAAAAAGTAGGCTTCCAAGCGCCGCCGCAGGCTGTTGAACCGTGGCGGTGAATGGTCGGCATTGGGAGTCTGAAGACGGAGCTCCCGCATGGCCTGGTCTTTAGAGGGCTTGGGCAGGACAAGCCTGCGTATGCCCCTATCCGAGGCGAGTACCGCCATCCAGCCCAGAGAAGTAGAGAATACGTCAAAGCGGCAGCGGTCGGTCATTACTCCGCAGCGCGTCCGCTGATCCGGGTGCCAGGCACTTCTATGCTATTCAGAATCTGCTGTATGAGACGCCGGCCATCCACACCCTGCATTCTTGAGGAGGCGGTGAGCACCAGCCTGTGTGAAAAGACCGGCTCCGCCAGCTCTTTCACGTCGTCCGGAAGAACGTAGTCACGGTTGCGAAGCAAAGCCAAGGCCTGAGACGTCCTCTGCAAGGCCAGCGAAGCCCTGGGTGAAGCGCCCAGGGCCACGTCACGGTGACTTCTCGTGGTATCCGCCAGCGTGACTATGTACTGCTTGACTAGAGGGTCGACGTATACTTCACGAGCCTTCCCTTGCAGAGCGAGCACCTCTTCAGGGCTTGCCACGGACTCAAGCTCGTCAAAGGGGTGGGTGAGCTGCTGTCCATCCATTATGGATACTTCGTCATCGAAGCCTGGATAACCAAGGTGTATGCGCAGCAGGAAGCGGTCCAGCTGGGCTTCGGGAAGGGGGAAAGTGCCTTCGTACTCTATGGGGTTCTGCGTAGCCATTATCATGAAGGGCTGCGGCAGCGGATGGGTGACGCCCTCCACGGTTATCTGATTCTCTTCCATGGCTTCCAGCAACGCCGACTGGGTCTTGGGAGTGGCCCGGTTTATCTCATCGGCTAGCACCACCTGGGCAATGATAGGCCCTGGCCGGAACTCGAAGCCGCTGGTCTTCTGGTTGTATACGGATGCGCCGGTGATGTCGCTGGGCAGCAAGTCCGGGGTGAACTGCACTCTGCTGAAGGAGCAGCCAGTGGATCGGGACAGGCTCTTGGCAAGCATTGTCTTGCCCACTCCTGGCACGTCCTCTATGAGCACGTGCCCTCTGCTCATCAGCGCAATGACGCCCAGCCTGATGGCGTAGTCCTTGCCAATGATCACTCTGTTGATGTTCTCAATGATGCGCTCGGCGACCACGCCGGCCTGGGTTTCCTCTTGCTTAACGTCTGTCATTTTGCCCCCGGTTAATGCAGGATGCCCTACCCTGCTCGCGGCGCCTGAAGCGCCTAGGGTCCATTCGATCCCTTGCTCTTTGCAAGGAGACCAGCGTTTTGGATTCAGTATAGTATCATGAAATGCGGGCGCAAGGGGACTGCGCCACGAACTTTCGTGCTGGTGATTATTTATGGGCGTTCAGCAACTGCCGAGTAGATAGTTTGACGAGCAAGTAGGCGTGAAAACGTCAGATTCGAACGCATCATTGAGTACATCTGGCGCAGAGATTTTCACTATGCCTGAGGTTCCAACGTCGATGCACAAACTAACTAAGGAAGACGCTCAATCCATTGTCCAGACAGTGGACTCCGGCTATAAGCTTGTATCTGTAAGGCCTACTCTTGGCAGTTTCACCAACGACGCTCGCATCCTTGAGTGTCGAACACGAGCTGGGACCCTTGTGCGCTTGGTGGTCAAATTCCTGATTGACGAACCGGAAGAAGCCAATCGATGCGCAATAGCGGGATTCCACGCTCTTAGACTGGCTCAAGCGCATGGGGTTCCGGTACCCGAACCGATCCTCCTGGACGAGATTGGCGACGTGCTGGGTGTGCCCGGTATTGTGACGCGATTTGTTGAAGGCAGGCAGATATGGAATCCACGGAATCCGGCACTATGGGCGGAGGGCTTCGCCCGGCTCCTGCTACGAATCCACGCCATCAGGCCAGACGACCAGCACCACAAGTACCTGTTCAACGGTCACGATGAAGGACTCCACATGCTGAGGGATGATTGGTCAAACAAGAAGGAGGGACACCCCCTATCCGTGAAGATCTTGGGCGCCCTTCGGGAACTCCTCCCGACTATCGTTCCCCGGCGTTCGGTGCTTATCCATATGGACTATTGGCATGGAAACGTTATGTGGCATGACGACAGTGTGTCCGCCGTATTGGACTGGGACTTCGCCTCCTATGGTGATCCGGCCATAGATGTAGCCTACTTTAGAATGAATCAGTACCTCAGGGGCACAAAATCGGCGGCAGACCTCTTTCTCAAGTCCTACGAAGAAGGAGCAGGTGAATCCGTACGGAATCTGGGGTTCTGGGAACTTGCTGCGGCCGCTCGACCCTTGCCACAGCCTGCGCTCTGGGTTAGACAAGTTCGTGAAGTGGAGACTGTTACGTCCACTGATGAACGGGCGAACTCCGATTACAATGAGTTTGTTGCCTCTGCTCTAAGACGGGCCTACAACGGTGGCTAGAATACAGTTCCACGCCCGAAGGTGACGAGCATCTTGACATCAGGTCGGCATTTACTATGATGCCTGCATGAGAACTACGCTGACACTGGACAATGACGTGGCTGAAGCCCTCAGGGAGAGGGCGCGGCTTCTGGACGTGCCCTTCAAGCAGGTGGTGAACGACGCCCTGCGGCGCGGAATGCTGCCGGAGGCAAATAGGCCGCCTGCGCCCAGATACCGGGTTGTTCCCAATCACAGCGCCCTTGCCCCGGGAGTTGATCCCTTGAAGCTGAACCAGCTCAACGACCAGCTTGCGGCCGATGCCTTCTCCCAGCCGGGCGCAAGTTGATAATCCCTGACATCAATCTCCTGGTCTACGCCCACGGCCTCCGCCGCCGCCTGACCGTTAGCGGCTGAGCCGCGTTGCATCTCAATCCACCTGCAAACGTCCGCGAGACGCCCTGACTAGTTGGCGCGAGATGCCAACAGGTCTGCGACCTCCATTGCCGCGCTATAGCCACTCGAGAGCGCGCCGTTGACCGCCGGTCTACTCTATAGGGACTAACAGGGAAAATCTCGCTGCACAGGACCGGATATTGGAGTGTATGCTCTAACCCGTGTGGTAATGTCTTCGAGGTATCAGTCCAAGAATTGGGAGATTGGCTAACCAATTGAGTTCTGCGAGCGCCGAACAGCCGGTACGATTTGAGCCCGAGGAGGCCTGTCCTCCGTCGGTCGCATTGGTGGTGGGAGCCCAAGGCGCCGTACTCATGCTCGCGCCGACGGCTCTGAACGTGGCTGTCGCCATTCGTTCTTCCGGACTAGACGATACCTATTTGACCTGGAGCGTCTTTGCCGCACTGGTGATCAGCGCGGCAATCACGGCGTTCCAAGCGTTCCAGTTCCGGCGGTTCGGCGCAGGCCATATTGTGCTCACCTGTCCTGCCGCTCTGTTCATAGGCATCATGGTGGCAACGGTCTCCGCAGCCGGACCATCGACGTTCGCCAGCCTGCTGGTAGTTTGCTGCGTGGTACAGGTCGCGCTGGCCTGGTGGCTGCCAACGCTACTAGACTGGGATGGAACGGAGCATCCAAGTTGCGGCTGCGCGCCGCCGGCGAAGAAACCCTGGCCAGCATGCAGACGCGGGAGGATGATGCTGACGGCTCGGAGCGTCCGCGCCTGATCATCGACGCGCGGCCGCAGGGGACTATGGTCGAACTGGATTTCATCGCCACAACGCGGCAGGAGAACATTGAGGACCAGCTGGCGTATCTGACCAGCGACGTCCCCATACTAACCGTCGATGATCTTTCGCTCCGGCTGTTGCGACACCACGCCTCTGCCGTGCGCCATCAGAAGTTCCACGGCGTAGACATCGTCACGGTCCAGGTAGAGGGCAGCGCCTGATTCGACCTCTGGGCGCGGGGATACTGATCAATTGACAAAGAGACCAACCCGGTCCACCCTTTAGCCCTGTCTTCATTGGGCCAATTCGGTTTGTCGGCGAACTGCGAACTTTTCGGTGGGAGGTCGCATTATAGAGCGGGGGAACTAACGGATTTGCCGTCCACGCACGCTGCAGTCAGACACATTATGCCGGCGCGGGAAGCGCGGCGCGGTCACTCCCCTGACCAGTATTGCGACAGATAACGCCCGGTGTGGCTGACGCCGTAGCGGGCGGCGACCGTTTCCGGCGTACCTTCCGCAACCAGGAAGCCACCGTTCTTGCCGCCTTCCGGCCCCAAGTCGATAATCCAGTCGGCGGCGGCGATGACATCGAGGTTGTGCTCGATGACGATGACGGTATTGCCGGCGGCGATGAGTTCGTCGATGATGGCGAGTAACCGGTCAATGTCGGTGGGATGGAGGCCGGTTGTCGGCTCATCCATGACGTAGATGTTACCGGTCTTGGTCAGTTCGGATGCAAGCTTAATCCGCTGCGCCTCGCCGCCCGACAGCGTGGACAGCGACTGTCCCAGCCGCAGGTAGCCAACTCCCACGTCCACCAGCAACTGCAATCCGCGCGTTACGGTGGCAACGCGTCTCTTCTCGTGGTTGATGGAAGTGAAGAAGGACATGGCGTCGGCGACGGTCATTTCCAGGACGTCATGGATGGAACGCCCATGATACGTCAGATCAAGGATTTCTTCGCGGTACCTTTTGCCTTCGCAAATCCCACATTCCACCCGGACGTCGTCAAGGAACGACATTTCGATATCGATAAAGCCTCGGCCTCGGCACTCCGGGCACGACCCCTGCCCGTTGAAACTGAACACCCCCGGGTCAACACCATTGGCGCTGGCAAAAGCCCGGCGTATGGCGTCAAAGATACCGATATAGGTGGCGGGATTGGACCGGGACGAGCGGCCAACCGGCTTCTGGTCGATGACGATGGCCCCGCGAAGGCCCGGCTGCCGCATGACCGCCAGAAACTCCGCCACGAGCGAGCTCTTGCCGGAGCCGGCAACGCCCGTGATACAGGTCAGCACGCCTTGGGGGATGCCCACCGAGACATCACGCAAGTTGTTGGAGGTCGCTCCGGCGATGTCGAACGTGGTGGTGAAAGGACGACGCTGACGCTGCGGTCGAGCGGTTTCGCGCCGCAAAGCGTGCGCAGTTGCCGTGTCGGCCTGGGTCATCTCCTCGATGGAGCCTGAAAACATCAGCTCGCCGCCGCCGGTACCGGCCCTGGGTCCAATGTCGACGACCCAGTCCGTCGCACGAATCACTGCCGGGTCGTGTTCGACGACGAGCACTGAATTGCCGTTGTCCCGGAGCCGGTGTAGCATGGTGATTAGATGGTCAATGTCCCGGGGGTGGAGACCAATGGACGGCTCGTCGAGGATATAGATGAGATCGACTAGATCGCAGTCGAGTTGGCGCGCCATTTTGACCCGCTGACTCTCTCCTCCCGATAGCGTGGGCACACCCCGATTGAGCGAAAGATAGCCGACGCCAATGTCGATGAGGTGGCCGAGCGACCGGCGCATCTTGGTCACCAGCATCTCGACCATCTGCTTGACCGGCTCGTAGTCGTCGCCTTCAACGATGCCTTTCAGAACCTGGTCCAGCTCAGCCAGCTCCATGTCAACGAGCTGTCCAATGGTCCAGCCACCGGCCAGCTCCACCGAGAGGGCGGCGCTGGAAAGCCGCGCCCCGCCGCAATCGGGACAGGTGGTGGCCGTGAACAGCCTCTCGTACGCCTTCTGGCGCACGCCCGAAATCTGGTCTTCGTCCTTGTCCACGTGGAGTTGTTCGAGCTTGCGGGCAACGCCGTCGAACGTCCTCTTATAGGTCACGCCTCGGAACTCGTGCTCAATGGGCAGGCCATCCGCCCACAGGAGCCACTCCATTTCGGACGCCGTAAAATCGCTCACCGGCTTCGTCGTAGGCAGCACCTCACTGTCCATGATCTCCCGCCAGTACCACTTGCCGATGTCGTAATCTGGATGGAGAATAGCACCCGCTTCAATGCTCTTGCTGCGGTCGAGAAGCCGGTCGATGTCAACCGTTATGCGTTTCCCCAACCCTTTGCAAGCCAGACACATACCCTCGGGGTTGTTGAAGGAGTACATATTCCCCCAACCGATGAACGGAGCGCCGCAACGTGAGAACAACGTCCGGAGATAAGTGTAAATCTCCGTAGCGGTGCCGACTGTGCTACGGCTGCTGGCGCCGAGGCGTTTCTGATCAATCACGATGCAGGGCGAGATGCCATGAATCTCGTCAACTGGCGGGCGGCTGAATTTCGGCAACCGACGGCGGGCGTAGGTGCTGAAGGTCTCAATGAGCTGGCGCTGGGCCTCGGTGTAGATGGTGTCGAACACCAGAGACGACTTGCCGCTGCCACTGACGCCGGTGAAAGCAACTAGCTGATGCTTCGGAACATCCAGGTCCAGACTCTTGAGATTGTGGGTTTGGGCGCCTCGGATATTGATGTGACTCACGTGCGAAATCCTTTCAGTTAATCGCTACCATAGGCGGACACCACAGAGGTCGCCTAGAACGGGCGTGTTATGAATTCAGTACACCGTGGTGGGCGATGGAGGGCTCGAACCTCCGACCTCCTGCGTGTAAAGCAGGCGCTCTTGCCGTCTGAGCTAATCGCCCCCGCTGCTGAGAGTAAAGGGTGGCACGCTTGGCGGGGCTCGAACCCGCAACCTCTGGCTCCGCAAGCCAGTGCTCTATCCAATTGAGCTACAAGCGCTCGATGCCTGTAACGAACTGAGACAATTCTATAATACCTGGTGCCGAAGGGGAGATTTGAACTCCCACGCCCTTTCGGGCACTACGCCCTGAACGTAGCGCGTCTGCCGTTCCGCCACTTCGGCGCCGCATGTCAGCCACTGCAATATGGTGGGCGATCCTGGACTCGAACCAGGGACCTCAGTCTTATCAGGACTGCGCTCTAACCAGCTGAGCTAATCGCCCTCGTAAACTTGGCGTGGTCACCCTGGAACAACCTCAGGCTATACACACACCCATCTCAAAGCAGTATAGGAATGGGTCAATGGGGGTGTCAAGTTGAACCGGGTCTCTGCAGCCAGACAAAGAACTCCCTGTTCCCCGCATTTCCCAGTATGGGCGATGCAATCGCCCCTCTGAATCGCAAGCCGTGGTCAATCCCCCACAGCGCTACCTTGGATAGAGTTGCCGCGTGTATCTTCGGGTCGCGCACCACGCCTCCCCTGCCCACCTCGTGCCTCCGCGCCTCAAAGTGCGGCTTGACAAGCCCCAGGATCGATCCTCCCGGTTCGACGTGCCGCGCCACTTCGGCCAGCACCACTACCAGCGAGATGAACGACACGTCTACAGTAGCAATGTTCACCTTTTCAGGCAGATGGAACGGCAAGCGGGCGTTGATTCCCTCCATGAGCACCACTCTACGGTCGTCGCGCAGTCTCTGGTGAATCTGGCCCCGTCCCACGTCCACGGCGTAGACCTTGGTGGCGCTGCTCTGCAAAAGGCAGTCCGTAAATCCGCCGGTGGAAGCGCCAACGTCCAGGGCTACTTCGCCGGACACGTCCAGCTCAAAGCTATCCAAGGCATGCTTCAGCTTGATGCCGCCTCTGCCCACGAATTGGGGCGCTTGCTTCAACCGGATGTCGGCTTTGGATGGGACCATCGTTCCCGCCTTTTCCACCATCCGGCCATCCACGGTAACCAAGCCCGCCATCAGCAGGGCTTGGGCCTTGTGCGGACTCTCCGCAAGTCCTAGCCCCACGAGCAACGAATCTATCCTCTCTTTCTTGCTGGGCATGTCGATTATCCTTGGGGTGCGCGGCGCGCCCTGGAGTGCACACAATATACAGAGGGACTCGGTGAATCGCTAGGTTGAACCTGTGCATCCCATCACATACAATCAACGCATATTCCCTCGCCGCCATTGGCACAACTATGAGTAAACTGCTTGAACGACTGGAACAAGTGAACAAAGGCCCCGTCCGTGCGCTGGGGTTCGCACCGCGACGAGAAGCGGAGACCTTGCCCACAATGCTGCTCCTGGCTTGGGCGAACGGCGCTAAGAAGCAGAACCTGAGCAAGGTTTCCTCACGCGCGGATGCCCTGGTGCTGCCTCTCAGTGCGCTGGAAAGCTCCACAAGCGAATCCGCTCCACCGGAAGGTTCCATCTGGGGCATCGCTTTCGACAAGGCAGACGGCAACCTGGTGGAAATAGCCAGGGAAAAGGGCGGCGACTTTGTAGCCTTCAACCTAGACGGCGCCTTGGTAAACTATTTGAGTGAGGGCGACGTAGCACGCGTACTGCGGATACCCGCCAACCTGGACGAAGCGTTGATGCGCGGATTGGAAGACCTCCCCGTAGACGTCATCCTGCTCAAACGTCCCGAACCGCAGGGGCCGCTCTCCCTGACACACCTGCTGGCTATATCCAACGTTCGCTCCGCCATGAGCCGCTACATGCTGTTGGAATGGGACGCCGGCCTGACATCCCACGAGCTGGAGCAGCTGAACGACATGGGAATCGATGGCATAGTGGCGAACCTGGACAAGATGAGCACCGCAGCTATAGGTAAACTGAAGGAGAACATCGACAAGCTGCCGCCGCGCAAAGCGCGTAACGAGCAAAAGCTGGGCCCCACGCTGCCCAGAGCGCAGGAGCCGGCCCAACTGCAACACCACCACCACGAGGAGGAAGAGGAGTTAGAGGAAGAGTTCTAGCTCCTCACCCAGCGCTTTGATCCGCAAACAACTCCCCGGTAGGTCCTAGCCTGCATGCTTATAGGTTACCTGGACCTGCTTTTCTCCGAACCCCTTACCTTCCTCCGCATCTTCCCCGTGGTCGCGTTCACCGTGGGACTCGCTCTGCTGGTGGCAATAACCATCCACGAGTTCAGCCATTCGCTGGCGGCCTACCTGCTGGGCGATAGCACCTCCAAGAGGCTGGGCAGAATGTCGCTCAATCCGGTGCGGCACTTGGACCCCGCGGGCACGGTTCTGCTCTTCCTGGTGGGATTTGGATGGGGCAAGCCCGTACCAGTGGACGATAGAGCGTTGAGAGGCGGACGGCGGGCAATGGCGATTGTGTCCGGCGCCGGGCCCGTATCCAACCTGCTCACGGCGGTGGCTTTCACCTTGCCAATCAAACTGGGACTCCTTGACTGGCCGTTTGGGCTCTTTACCACCCGCCTGTTGGAAGACGGCCTGGAAGGATTCCTAGCTCATACGGTGGCCACCATAGTCCGTTTCAGCATAATCCTTGCCGTCTTCAATCTGATCCCAGTGGCGCCGTTGGATGGCTCCGGAGTGGCCGCCGGGTTGCTGCCCGCAAGCATGGCGCGCAGCTTTGCTAGGTTCCAACGTTACGGGCCGCCTCTGCTCATGCTGGCTATAATGTTGGACATTCTATTCAGAGTGGGCATAATCCGTAGCGTCATCAACCCTGTGATAAACTACCTGGGTACCGTCATAGTGGGACAGAGTTTCCTCTGAATAAGCGGCAACGGGAGGGATCGTGGACAAGATAACCATCATAGGGCTAGGGCTAGTTGGCGGCTCCATAGGCCTCGGGCTCAAACAGAGAGCGCCGGACAGGGTCGAGGTATCGGGGTACGACAAGGAGTTGAATACCGGCCGCAAAGCCGAGAAGCTGAATGCGGTGGACAAGGCGCATTGGAAGCTGGAGGACGCGGTCAAGGACGCCAAAATGGTAATCATCGCCACTCCCGTGCTCGCGATACGGGAGATGCTTGAGTTGATCTCCGACATGGTTCCGCCGGGCTGTGTGGTGACCGACACCGGAAGCACCAAGGCCGAAATAATGAACTGGGCGGAAGAGTATCTACCGCGAGAGATCAGCTTTGTGGGCGGTCACCCCATGGCCGGGAAAGAGGTCTCCGGCATAGAAGCGGCGGACGCCAACCTGTTCCAGAATGTCCGCTATGCAGTGATCCCCGGCAGACGGGCCAAGGCGGAAGCGGTGAGGTCCGTGCTCGGCATGGTGGAACTGCTTGAAGCCAAGCCTTATTTCCTTGATGCAGTGGAGCACGATAGCTACGTGGCAGCGGTTAGCCATCTCCCCATCATAATTTCGTCAGCGCTGGTTTCGGTAACGTCCAAAAGCCCGTCATGGAGGGAGATGTCCAAGATGGCTTCCACGGGTTACCGTGACGTATCGCGCCTCGCTTCAGGCGACCCCGTGATGAACCTGGACATATCGGTAACCAACCGCGACTACCTGCTGCACTGGATAGACCAGGCTATCCAGGAACTACGCCATTACCACGACATGATAGGGAAGACGACGGAGGAAAGCGGCCTTGAAGCCCTAGGCGATACCTTCACCAAGGCCTGGGCGGACAGAGAGAAGTGGCTAATCCGGTACGAATCCGGCGAGGACCAGGTCGATGAGCTAGCTCCCTCCGGACCGGATGTGCCGTCGTTCGGCGATCAGATGATAGACATGGTCGTGGGCAGCAAGATAAGAGAGAGATACAAGGACATAATATCCATGCAGCAGCGTCGCCCCAATCAGCGGGAAGAGAGACGCAGAAGAAGATAATGAAGCGCGCCATCTCTCCACCAAGTCGCTTGGAAGGCGTCTTAGCGCCGCCCGGCGATAAGTCCATATCCCACCGTGCCGCGCTGCTCAACTCCATCGCCGGGGGCGCCGCCCACGTCTCCAACTTCTGCGTAGGCGACGACCGCGCCTCCATGCTGCGCTGTTTGCGAGGATTGGGCGTGGAGATTACCCGTCATCTGAATTGCGAAGTCAGCGGCGGAGAAGAGTGCTTTGAAGTGGCGGGCAACGGCCTCCACGGGCTGTCCGAACCCGCAGACGTTCTCAATGCGGGCAACAGCGGCACCACCATGCGCCTGGTTTCAGGACTGCTGGCGGCACAGCCGTTCTTTAGCGTACTCACAGGAGACAAATCCCTCAGATCACGGCCCATGGGCAGGATTATCAAACCGCTCCAACAGATGGGAGCACGGATCCAGGGAAGAGACGGCGACAGCAAGGCTCCGCTTGCCATACGAGGCGGCGGCCTGCGCGGCATTGAATATGATATGCCAGTAGCCAGCGCCCAGCTCAAGTCTTGCCTTATAATCGCCGGCCTTTACGCCGACGGGGAGACCACTTTGCATCAGCCCGCGGCCTCCCGCGATCACACCGAGCGTATGCTGGAGAACATGGGCGCCGCACTGGTGGAGGATGGGCTGACCCTGAAGGTCACTCCCGGCAAAGAGCTGCGGGCCGTTGACGTGAACGTTCCCACCGATACAAGCTCGGCGGCCTACTGGCTGGTTGCCGGCGTCTGCCATCCTTCGGCAAAGGTGACCGTGTTGAACGTGGGAATGAACCCCACCCGTACCGGTGTCCTGGAGGCGTTGCAATCTATGGGGGCGCGCCTCACCGTAGCCAACAGACGCATGGAGGGCGGCGAAGAAGTGGCCGATATCACGGCAGAGTCCAGCAGCCTCACCGCCACGGAAATCGCCGGCGATCTGATTCCCAGGCTCATCGATGAGATACCCGTTCTATCCCTAGCCGCCTGTTTCGCCAGGGGGACTACCGTTATCCGAGATGCCCAGGAACTCCGGGTCAAGGAGTCGGATCGAATAAAAGCCACGGTTGCCGGACTCCGCGGGATGGGCGGCCTCGTGGATGAGACGGACGATGGCATGGTAATCAAAGGCCCCGGCCTCCTCACAGGCGCATCGGGGCGGAGCTACGGAGACCACAGACTAGCCATGACGCTGGGCGTCGCGGGACTGCTGTCCGCCGGGGAAACCGTGGTGCGGGGCGCTGAGGCGGCCAGCGTATCCTACCCCACCTTCTGGAAAGACCTGGAAAGCTTGACCAACGGGTCTTTCGGTTAGCCAATGCCTGTGGAAGCGCCCGGCCCCCTGCTTGTCGTCATCTCCGGCCCCTCCGGGGTTGGCAAAGACGCCGCCCTACAGGGTATGAAGCTTCTCCAACGTCCCAGGCGCTACATAATAACCGCTACTACCCGGCCCAAACGCTCCGGCGAGCGTCACGGCGTTGATTACATCTTCATGACTCCCGAGGAGTTCCGTACCCTGATGATGAAGGACGGCTTCTTGGAATGCGCCGAAGTTTATGGCACCTGGTATGGCGTACCACGCGCCCAGGCCGATGAGGCAATGGCTTCCGGCAAGGACGTAATCGTCAAAACGGACATACAAGGCGCGCGTACCTTGCGGTCGAAGATACCCGACGCGCTGCTCATCTTTCTGGCTCCCCCCACCATGGAGGAGTTGAAGCGCCGTCTTCTAGAAAGGAAATCGGAGACGGAAGAAGCCTTGAAGCGCCGCATAGAGACCGCCGAGACTGAGATGAAATGCCAGGATGAATTCGACTACGTGGTAGTGAACCACGATGGCCGCTTGCATGAAGCCGTGGAAGAGATCGACAGCATCATCCAGGAAGAGAAGGCCAATCGACTAAAAGAGGCGCTCAAATGAACGACATGCCTTTATTCAAAGCCATAAACAGCCAGCGGGCCATCCGCCTATTTACCTCAGATCCCGTCTCTGAGGAAGACGTTAACACCATCCTGAAAGCCGCGGTTCGCGCTCCAAGTCCCGGGAACAGGCAGACCTGGCACTTTATTGTGATCCGCGATGAGGAAAAGAAACGCAGGCTGGGAGAATGGTACCTGGAAGCATGGAGAGCCACCGTTGGCAGCGACAACCCCGACCCTGCTACGCTGACTCAGCCTTACAGGCTGGGCTATGAGCTGGGCGCCCGCATGGGCGATATTCCAGTGGTCATTGTGGCCTGTATTCAGCACGCCGAGGGCTGGGATGGCGGAAGCAGCATCGTCGACGGCGCTTCCATCTACCCCGCGGCGCAAAACCTCATGCTGGCGGCCCGCGCCCTGGGATTGGGCACAGTGCTCACCACCATGCACCGCCGTTATGAACAGCAGATCAAGGACTTCCTGGGTATACCGGGCCACGTGGAGACGGCGGCGCTGATTCCGTTGGGGTATCCCGGCGAGGGCCAGCACTTCGGCGGTAGCATACGCAAGCCTGTAGCGGACGTGACATTCCACGACAGTTGGGGGCACTAGGATACCGTTGAAATCAAGCAGAAGGAGAAGCCATGGCACTGACCTCTGATGAAGTGCGACACGTTGCACTGCTGACAAGGATTCGGCTTACCGAGCAAGAGGTGGAGCTTTACCGCTCGCAGATGGACGATATCCTGGAGCACTTCCAGATGCTCCAGGAGCTGGACACCGGCCAAGTAGCCCCCACCAGTCACTCGGTGCCGCTGGACACCGTGATGCGCGACGACGAGACGAAGCCCTGCCTGGACAAAGAGGATGTGTTGTCCAACGCGCCGCGTCGTGAAGGAGACTATTTCCGGGTCAAGGCCGTGCTGGAGTAGGAACCTGTATTCCATTGCTCAACTTATCTGAGAACCAAAGTTGACTGACGAACTGTACAAGCTGACCATACACGAAGCGCGCACCCTGCTAGACCGGCGTGAGCTGTCGTCGGTAGAGCTGGCTCAGTCCTACCTGGAACGCATAGAGCGGCTGGAACCCAGGGTGAAAGCGTACGTGAGGGTAACCCCTGAGCAGGCTATGAAACAGGCTCAGCAGGCGGACGCCCTCATAGCGCGCGGCGAGGCGCGGCCTCTAACCGGCATACCCATTCAAATCAAAGACAACATGTGCACCAGGGGAATAACCACCACCTGCTCCTCACGCATGCTTGAAAGCTTCGTTCCTCCATACAACGCCACGGTTGTGGAACGTTTGGAAGGACAGAGCGCCGTAATGCTGGGCAAGGGCAACATGGACGAGTTCGCCATGGGTTCTTCCACTGAGAACTCGGCCTTCTTCAACACGCACAACCCCTGGGACATGGAGCGCGTGCCCGGGGGCAGCAGCGGCGGCCCCGCCGCCTCCGTGTCCGCCGGAGAGGCCATGGCCTCGCTGGGGTCCGACACCGGCGGCAGCATACGGCAGCCGGCCGCGCTATGCGGCGTAGTGGGCATGAAGCCCACCTATGGGCTGGTCAGCAGGTACGGACTGGTGGCGTTCGCCTCTTCCCTGGACCAGATCGGCCCCATGACGCAGGACGTCACCGACTGCGCCATGGCGCTCAGCGCCATAGCCGGACACGACCCCAGGGATTCAACCTCTCTGCCGCAGCCAGCCCGGGACTTCACGCAGGCGCTGACCGGCGACATAGCGGGCATGCGGATAGGCGTTCCCAAAGAGTATTTTGTACAGGGCATGGACCCTGAAGTGGAAACGGTGACCCGCGAGGCGATAGGCGTGCTGGAAGGGCTGGGAGCCTCGGTTGATTGGGACGTATCGCTACCCTCCACGCCGTACGCCCTAGCCGTGTACTACATCATCGCGCCCTCGGAGTGCTCGGCGAACCTGGCGCGCTATGATGGCGTGAAGTACGGCTATTCCGACCACGATGAAGCCGGCATGTGGGATGAGCTGGAAGCTACCCGTCAGCACGGTTTCGGGCCGGAGGTAAAGAGGCGTATCATGCTGGGCGCTTACTCCCTCTCCTCCGGCTACTACGACGCCTATTACCTGAAGGCGTTGAAGGTACGCACCCTGATATACCAGGAGTTTCAAGACGCCTTTCAGAAGCACGACGTCTTGGTGACCCCAACCTCGCCCACAGCCGCGTTCAAGTTCGGGGAAAGGCTCCAGGACCCGCTGAAAATGTATCTCAGCGACGTTATGACCATACCGGCCAACATCGCCGGGCTTCCCGGTATATCGGTGCAATGCGGCTTCACACAAGGGCTGCCCGTGGGCCTGCAGTTCGTAGGCCCCGCCCTGGGCGATGCGGCAGTGCTCCGCGCCGCCCACGCCTTTGAGCAAGCGACGCAGTGGCACAAAATGCGCCCTGCATTGTAGCGCGCGGCCACCTCGTCATGCTCGCGCAGACCTTTGCAAAGACGACTATGGCGGCAGGCGACACTCAGGCTCGGCGGTAGGCGCTGCTGCGGTGGGCAACCCGGAGCACGAGGACTATCGACTCTTCCTCAAGTAGCTGGTACAGGATACGGTAGTCGCCAACGCGAAGGCGTCTCAGTCGGCGCAATCTCCCCTT
The DNA here is from genome assembly GCA_965197965.1 of Dehalococcoidia bacterium. Taxonomy (GTDB): domain Bacteria; phylum Chloroflexota; class Dehalococcoidia; order Lucifugimonadales; family QGNO01; genus DAOUJH01. Next base: position 2,035,265 of record OZ240235.1, on the reverse strand, counting down.
GAGCGGGATGCCCGCCAAGGGTTGTTCACGTAAAGAATGGGAATTACCCCTTTGTGTACCAAACATGCCTAGCGAGGCGATGGGTCTAAATCGTAACTCCCTTCTGTCTAGAAATAAAAAGAGGCCACCCCTTTTGTGGGGTACGGCCTCTAAGTTATGAATAAAGTTCTTCGAGGAGGGATGAAGCTAGGACTTCTTCTCTGGTGCGGCTGGTATAGCCGAAGGTGGTTTGCCTGAGCTTTCAGTTACATTAGGAGCTGGCCTCGGTGGTGCACCTCTTATAAATGTTTCTTTCTTGTTTCTAAAGATGTTCTTTAGCATCACGTCACCTCTTTAGATACTATATCATAAATTGTGACTGCAGGCCAACCTTCAGCAGAGCCTTCGGAATACTTAGAGTTATAGAAATACGTATACACAAGAACTGTCTCAATATCAGAGGCCATTACGAATTCATACACCTCATTATGCGATTCGCCTGGTTCTATAACAAATGTCCCTTCAGGCCAAGCACCACGGAACTCCCCCAACACAGGCCATTGCATGACATCGTAGTTTGCGTTCACAAAGACTTGGGCATATAGTTCTTCTACTTGCTCGTTTGTAACCGGGCGAATTTGTTGCACTCGACGTAGTGCCTTGTTGATTTCTACTCGTACCCTCGAATTGTTTTTTACAATTGCGGTTACGGCAAGGTGGACATATTCATCGCTCGTGAATCTGTGTGAAACTTCTTGTGAAATGGACAGATGCGGTTCAAAGGCTCTGAATAACTGGAACCTGACAATGGCGAATACTCCGCCAATCAGTATTGCTGAGATCGTAATTGCTGATTGGAGAATGCTCAGCTCACGCTTGAATCTAGTAATATCTAACCAACCAAGTGCCACAAAGACAAGGATCAGAACAATAGTGACGGCTAGTATGACTATCAACGTTAGATTGCGTTGATTAAGTAGGCTAGTCAATCAGTCTTCCCTTCCCTTTTCCGCTTGCCAAACAAAACCAGACTCGCGGCGGTGCGCTTAATTTGGAGAGAGTAGCTCACGCTTGACCTGGTCCCAGTCCAGGACGGGGTCTGATGGGTCACGTAGTCTGTGCAACGCTACGGAGAGGTCGTCAAAGTCTTCGAGGTAGCTTTCCAGCGCCTGGCGGATCACACCGGCCCGGCTGCTTTTCAACTGCGCGGCTACCGCGTCCAGCACTTCAGCCAGTTCATCCGGTACGCGGGCGGTGATTTGAGTCATGGCAGTCCTCTCCCAAGCATTCCGAGCCAAAGGCACGGCAGAGCGTCCACTGCCATTGTAACCCTGAGCCGCTGCCTGTTCAACAACTGCGGCGCTCCCCGTCATTCGCCGTACAATAGCCCACGTGTAAATTTCCAGATATTATCTACCTAGTGAGTCAACTACAGAGGAGGACGCTATGATCCGCAGCTTGCAGGGTAAATCGCCCAAGATACATCCCACCGCCTTCGTCAGCGAGGCCGCATACGTCATCGGCGACGTGGAAATAGGAGAAAACTCCAGCGTCTGGCCGGGCGCTGTCATCCGCGCCGACAACGGCAAGGTAACCGTTGGCGCCAACACCAACATACAGGACAACAGCGTTGTGCATTCCGACGCCGAATCCACGATTGGGAGCGGTGTGACTATCGGGCACAACGTGTTGTGGCACGGACGTCTGCTGGCCGACAATTGCCTGGTAGGCAACGGCGCTACGGTGAATGAGGGTGCGGAAGTGGGTGAGCTTTCCATCGTCGGTTCCGGGGCCGTGGTGCTGGAAGGTATGACCATAGAGCCTCGCACCATTGTAACCGGTGTGCCCGCCAGGCCAAGGGGCGAGATCCAGGAGCGGCACGAAGAGCTGATAAGAAGCAGAGCGGTCAGCTACGCGAACAGGGCCAAGGTCTATAAGTCTGAAGGTCTGGAGTAGGTTAGGCCGCGCTGGCTTCTGGCGCTTAAGCCAATATCCTAGAACGCAAATATGGAGACTCTCCGCATACAGTTGCCCGACGGTAGGAGCGTAACAGCCCTCCTTAGCCGGGCTGAGAGCCCCGATACAGGCTGGACGTTCATTTACGCGCCGGGCGCGGGCTCCAATATCGATGATCCGTTCGGAGTTTACGCCGCTTCCCGTCTGGCCCAACGCGGTATATCCACGGCGCGTTTCCAATTCCCCTACATGGAGGAGAAGCGCCGGGCGCCCGACCGCACTTCCGTCCTCGAGGCAACCTGGCGGGCGGCTATTGAAGCGTTACACCGCCCGGACGGCAGGCTGGTGGCTGCGGGCAGGTCTATGGGAGGCCGCATCGCTTCCCTGGTGGCAGCGCAGGGAGTCCCGCTGGACGCACTGGCGCTCTTTGCCTATCCCCTGCACTCACCGGGAAGAGACGAATGGAGGGATGGGCACTTCCCCGCCATCTCTCAGCCCGCGCTGTTCTGTTCAGGCACGCGTGACGCCTTTGCAACCCCCGAAGAGCTTGCAGAGGCCGTCTCCAAGATCAAGGAAGCCCGCCTGCACCTCTTGGACGGCGCGGACCACGGTTTCTCGGTCAGAAAGTCCAGCGGCAGGACACGCCAAGACGTTTGGGATGAAGCTATAGAGACCTTCTTCGACTGGTTGCAAGAGATAGCTTAGACGGAACGGGTCAGCGTATCCCTACGGCAGATGATCAACTTTTGTAGCTCATCTTGTCCAGTCGAGTGAAATCATGGACGGAGTCCACCCACCGCAGCGTTCCTGAGCGGGACCGCATCGCCAGTGAGTGTGTCTGCGCGCCATTGGCAAAGAAGCGCACGCCATTCAGCAGGTCGCCTGTGCTTGCGCCGGTTGCGGCGAAGAAGACATCTTCTCCCGAGACCAGCTCTTCAGCGGAGTAGACTTTGCTCAAGTCGGCGCCAGCCGCTACCGCAGCGTCTCGCTCCTTATCGTCGCGGGGCCAAGCCTTACACTGGATAGCTCCGCCAATGCACCTTATGGCGGCGGCGGTAATCACACCCTCCGGTGTGCCTCCTATCCCCATCAGTACATCCACTCCGCTTTCCCACATGGCGGCGTGGATGCCCGCGGCTATGTCCCCATCGGAGATCAGCTTTATACGAGCGCCGGCGCTTCTGATGTCGTCTATGAGCAGTTCGTGCCTGGGCCTGTCCAGCACCGTCACAGTAAGTTCGCTTATCCTTCTCCCCATGGCCTTGGCAATGTTCTTGAGATTTGCTTCCACCGAGGCGTTGATGTCGATCACATCCTTGGCTTCTTTGCCCACCGCTATCTTATTCATGTAGACCACTTCTCGGGGGCAGTTCATCGTGCCGCGCTCCGAGAGGGCAATCACGGCGATGGCTCCGGGCAGCCCCTTGGACAGCAACGTGGTGCCGTCAATGGGGTCAACGGCTATGTCCATCCCCGGCCCTGCCCCGTCTCCTATCACTTCGCCGTTGTACAGCATTGGCGCCTCATCCTTCTCTCCCTCCCCTATCACTACCACGCCGTCCATGGACATGGAGCCCAGGGTGAAGCGCATGGCGTCCACCGCCGCCTGGTCCACCAGCTCCTTGTCGCCCATGCCCATGTGTTGCGCCGCCGCAATAGCCGCCGCCTCTGTAACTCGCACCATATTCATCGCGAAGTTACGGTCAATGGCTTCTCTACTGTTCATTGAGCGCCTCCCTTTGAATCGCGGTGATTCAAAGGGAGTATATCAGCATACGGAGACCCCTGAATAACTTGGGGATGGAACAGGCAGATGGAGGCCGCTCATAGCCTGCTCCGTACTTGATAAGGGGGTTAGTGGGTCGAACCGTATGAGTGGAGAGAATGGGCCGCGCCTCTCCCAAAGATCCTATTCGCCGGAGAAGAGGATGAGTGACATGGTAGCGCTGCTGAACTCGTCGTCAGTATGGGCGCTCACGGCCATTGCGCTGGCGCTATAGACCAGCACGTCGTACAGATCGTTGTCCTCATCCAAGTCTTCCAGCTCCAGCCTGTCAACAATTCGACCGATATTAACATACATGAGGAACTGCCGGTCTTCGGGCAGGTGATCCACAGCGCGCAGGTATTCCTCGTTCTCAGAGAGCGGTTCACCATCGCCATTCTGGAGTGACACAGTTGTGCTTAGCACCTCTCTGGTGGAACCGATGGTCAAGAAGCCGTTATGGAAGACGTATCCGGGCGAGAGGCCGTAGCCCTCAGAGTGGAAGCGCTCCAGGTCATAGATACGGGCGGGTTCATCCGCGCCTACTTTAACCTCATCCGGCGGCTTGGTGACGAGCCTCTCCAGGAAACCGTCCACTGTGGCCCTCAGAGCCCTTTCATCGTCAGGCCAGTAGGATAAGATGACGACCCCGTCAACAATCGCGGCATTGGGGTCTGAGGGCTGCAAAGACTCAACGTCCACATCCACGTCATGGACTGCCAGAATGAGGTCGCCGGTGAGGTAATCGAGGAAGTCCTCCTCCAGATGCACTCCTATCAACTGGTCGGTGATCCACAGCCCCAGGTTCAGAGCGTCCGCCAAAGTGGAACCCCGGTCAAGTTCTGGCATTGGGACCAGATCTGGGTTGTCCAGCAGGTTTGGTGATTCAATGATTTCGATAATACCCTCGTCAACCGCTTCAAACACGTCATCCCAGTCCGGTATCAGGTCTGCAAGAGGGCAGTCGCGCAGAGGGTCGCGCCAGTTGTCCAGATCCGGATCAAATCCCAGGGAGACGAATCCCAGAGTACCCCCAGGCAGCGCCTCAGCTGCATCCCCAACGTTGGGGGCAGGAGGCCACAGAGTATTGACCGTAGGAGACACCATGTCAACCACCAGCCCGCGATCCACCCACCCAGCCGAGACGGCCAACCAGTCAGGAGCACTGGCAAGCGCTTGGTTACAGGAGTCTTCAAGGGCATCTAGATTGAATATGTCGTCTTCTATGCCAGAGTCCAGCGTATCCGTCAAATCGCGATAGTCCACGTATGCGGAGGTGAACCGACGCCCCGGAAGCGCGTCTCTGGCATCAATGAATTGCTCGCTTGATGCCAGAGTACGGCTGTTTTTGCCGGCGACGCGGTCAAGAACGTCCTCCATGGTCCTCTCATTGGTGGCGAATATCATCAGGTCAGGGGTCAGAGCGTGGGCAAGACCGCTTTCCTCGTCCAGCCAGACATCGTAATCGTTGATGGTGTCCCTGTCGTAGTCTGCGCCGTATTCGTCTTCCATGAGGTCGCGCCAGTCTGAGAGGAAATCGGCGGCAGCCTCCGAGTCGCGCACGTCTATGGTTATGGCCGCATCCGCTTCTCCCTCATCTATATCGAAGTCCAAGACAGCCGCGGAGACCTCCGCGCCAATCCAGGTCAGTATGTCCTCTTCTATATCAAACCCTGTCTCATCCTCCACAAAGTCCTCAACATCCTTTACGAGGTCGCGAAAGGCGCGCCTCTCGTCCAGGCGTTCCCATATTTCCTCCGCATCTCTTCGCTGGTCAGCGGACGGATAGAGGGTGAGCCATGTATACGCTATGGTATCGCTCGGGTAGTACCGGGCCGAGTGCTCAGGCTGCTTGGCAAACCATGGGATGGATATGAAACCGTAGTATGCCGCAACGGCAACCCCGCCCAGAACGAGCAAGACAATGACTAGAGCGATAATGAGCTTCTTGACTATAACACAGCCTCACTAACTCACGATTTCATCTCACAGATTAAACATATGGCTTTATTATGAAGATGCAGAGGGCTATCGTCCACTACGACAGGAAGTCCTTGGGTTCCTGCTTCGGAGAGCTTTGCGTAACTCTCAGGCCCCCCTTACAACCCCCGCACTGCTGGGGAACGGTATTCTGTGGTCCGGCAAACGGTGATTCAAAGAGAGTATATCAGTATACGAGGTTGTTTTTCGCCTCGTACATCATGATAAACTCATGATGGAAAAAGGCCAAATCCGCGCCTATCTTGGGGGATAAGCGCCCCAATGAGCATGAGAATGCAAGGAGGCAAGATGAACACGCAGGAACTACAGGCCATAGCCCAGGCTATTGTGGTCAAGAGCAAAGGTATACTTGCCGCTGACGAGAGCGATTCTACAATAGCGCGCAGGCTGCAGAGCGTAAACGTGGAATCCACGGAAGACAACCGCCGTGCTTGGCGGCAGCTTCTGTTCACCGCCAATGGCAGCGGCGATTACGTCAGCGGAGTCATCCTGTTCGACGAGACGATCCGACAGAGCGCGGATACCGGTCAAACGTTTGTAGACATCCTCAACGGTGAAGGCATTGTGCCCGGCATCAAAGTGGACAAGGGAGCAAAGCCCCTGGCCGGCTCCCCCAGCGAAACCGTGACAGAGGGACTGGACGGCCTCCGTGAGCGTCTAGAAGAGTACCGTGAGCTGGGCGCAAAGTTCACCAAGTGGCGCGCCACGATCACTATCGGCGAGAACATTCCGTCCTCGTATTGCATCGATGTCAATGCGCATGCCCTGGGGCGCTTCGCCGCGCTTTCTCAGGAGGCGGGCCTCGTTCCCATCGTTGAGCCGGAGGTGCTCATGGACGGCGTCCATGACATCGATCGCTGCTTTGACGTGACCGAGTGCACCTTGCAGAGAGTATTCGAGGAGTTGCACAGGCAGCGCGTTTCCCTGGAAGGCATGCTGCTCAAACCTAACATGGTCCTGTCAGGGACGGAAGCTCCCAACAGGGCGGGCCCTGAACAGGTGGCTGAGGCTACCATAAGCTGCTTCAAGCGCACCATACCCGCATCCATGCCTGGCATTGTCTTCCTTTCAGGCGGACAGAGCGATGATGAGGCGACGGTAAACTTAAACGCTATTAACCAGCGTGTAGACTCAACCACACCGTGGCAGCTCAGCTTCTCATACGGCAGGGGTCTCCAGGCGACTCCTCTCAAGGTATGGAGCGGCGACCCGGCCAAGGCGCCGCAAGCGCAGCAGGCCTACTTGCGCCGCGCCCGGTTAACCAGCGCCGCCCGCGACGGCGTATACACTCCCGATATGGAGAAGGAGTTAGCCGGCGTCTAGCGAGGCTTGCATAGCTCCACGGACAGCAATTCATCAAGCTGTGCCTTTCTCCGCCTGTGGTGTTATCATCTCTACAACGTGGCTTTCAAATTGTTGATCGCAACCAACAACAGCGGAAAGGTGGATGAATACCGGCGTCTCCTTGGCTGCCTGCCTGTCGAGTTGACCACTCCTTCCAATGAAGGAGTGGCTGAGGAGCCGGAGGAGTCGGGAGATACTTTCGAAGAGAACGCCCTCATCAAGGCGCGTTTCTATTCGGAAGCAACGGGACTGCCCGCCCTGGCCGACGACTCCGGCATAGAAGTGGATGCTTTGAATGGCGACCCGGGGGTGCGAAGCGCCCGCTACGGCGGCTTGCCAGCCAGCGACGACGACCGCAACAACCTGCTTCTATCCAGGCTGAGCAACGTTCCCTGGGAAAACCGCATCGCCCGTTTTCGCTGTGTGGTAGCTCTGATTTGGCCCGGCACTGGAGAGGAGACGTTCCAAGGAGCCTGCCAGGGATACGTTGCCTTTGATCCCAGCGGACAAATGGGGTTTGGATATGACCCCATATTCTACTATCCCAATTTTGACAAGACCTTTGGACAGGTCGACGCGGAGGCCAAGGATAGCGTGAGCCACAGAGGCATCGCCGCCCGCAAAGCGGTGCAGAAACTGAAAGAGGTCGTAGGCGCTGGGTCGCCAAGGTAGCAAATGGACCACTCCCAGGCAAAGAAAACGATACGAGACCTGTTCGGCAGAGCGCTGGCCGACCTCCGTATCTCGGTCACGGATAGATGCAATTTCCGTTGCACCTACTGCATGCCTGCCGAAATCTACGGAGAGCGATATCAGTTCCTTTCCAGGGAGCAAGTCCTCAGCTATGAGGAGATAGCGCGGCTGGTGAAGGTTTTCGTCAATCTGGGAGTATCGCGCGTGCGCCTAACTGGCGGGGAGCCGCTCCTCAGACAAGACCTGGAGATACTTGTCGCCATGCTTGCCGGCATGGAAGGAGTGGACGACCTTTCGCTGACCACTAACGGTTATATGCTTGCCCAACAGGCACAGGCACTGAAAGATGCGGGGCTTGGACGGATCACGGTCAGCCTGGACACCTTGGATGACGCCGTATTTGGCCAGATGAACGGCCGCGGCTTCACCACCCAGCGGGTCCTAGAAGGGATCCGTGCCGCTGAAGAAGCGGGGTTCCGCAACATCAAGATAAATGCGGTGGTCAAGAAAGGCGTCAACGATCATACGGTGGTTGACCTTGCCCGCTACTCCAAGAATAGGGGGCATACCGTCCGGTTCATTGAGTACATGGACGTGGGCAACCTGAACGGATGGAAGATGGAGCACGTAGTAGCTTCAAAGGAGGTCATACACAGGCTTAATGAAGAGATGCCATTGGAGCCCGTGGCTAAGGCCTTCCTGGGGGAAGTGGCGGATAGGTACCGCTACCTGGACGGTCAGGGTGAAGTCGGCGTTGTCTCGTCGGTCACCGAGCCGTTCTGCGGCGACTGCACACGGGCAAGGCTTTCCGCGGACGGCAGGATATACACCTGTCTGTTCGCCAGCGAGGGCCATGATCTGAAGACCCCCTTGAGAAACGGCGCCGGCGATGAAGATATCGAAGCCATTATCAGCGGTATCTGGCAGGTGCGCACCGATAGATACTCAGAGGAGCGCACCGCCCTTTCCGGCGCCCGTTCCGACAAGGTGGAGATGTATCACATAGGCGGGTAGAATATAGATGCGAATCTTACGGAGGTAAGAACCATGGCAGAAGATGGGAAGAAAGAAAGACCTCTTAGAGAAGGCTTCACATATAAGAAGCCGCCTAAAGAACTACCAGAATCTCCAAAGCCTGCTGTTCCTCCAAGGCAGTCCCGCAGCAACAGCTGAATAGGTAGGGACAAGGATTTAAATGGGGTTTGCAAGCCTACCTCTGGCTTTATTCTTGTTGCTTCCTGGTTTCGTTTTGCTCCACGTCATCTATCTAGTGAGCAGAATCAGGCGAGCATCGGCTTTCTATACCACTATGTGGAGTGTAATAGGAAGCCTTGCCCTCATTGTTATTCTCTATCCTATGTACACATTCCTTATGGCTCCCCCTATCAAAGAACAACCATGGCCTGGTCTATTGGACGTTATGGCCGATCCCTCTAAGGTGCCAAGGGGCGTGTGGCTTCTACTTTACCTAAGTGCAGTCGTTTTTGGTGGGAGTCGTATGGAGTTCGTTTCCAAGATATGATTACTATCTACACGGACGGTTCCTGTTTGGGCAACCCGGGGCCCGGCGGCTGGGCTGCCGTCATCAACGATAACGGCGACAAGCGTTCGTTGTCCGGCAAAGAAGACAACACCACCAACAACAGAATGGAGATACTGGCCGCTATTAAGGGCTTGCAAGCTGTCCCCGCCAGCTCAGCGGTCACCGTGTTCAGCGACAGCCAGTACGTGGTAAACACCATGTCCAGGGGTTGGAAGAGAAACGCCAACCGTGACCTCTGGGCCGCACTTGATGCAGCTGCCGGGCAGCGCAAGGTCACCTGGCAGTGGACGCGTGGTCACGCCGGCAACCCGGGCAATGAAGAAGCCAACGCCCTGGCTTTGCAGCAGGCGCAGTCCTTCCTCGAGGGCAAATCTCCCATTACGCACCTTGATTCGCAAGGCAACGCTCAAATGGTGGACGTGAGCGGCAAAGATGCCACGTTGCGAGATGCCGTGGCTGAGGGCCTGGTCCACATGAAGCCATCGACCTTGCGTCTGATCAAGGAGGGCGGCATAGACAAGGGCGACGTACTGGCCGTGGCTCGTGTAGCAGGGATCATGGCCGCCAAACGGACGTCGGAGCTCATTCCCATGTGTCACCCCGTGCCTCTGGATCGTGTAGCCATACAGTTCGATTTGGACGCCCCAGGCGCTATTCGCATCACAGCCTCCGCTCGCACCACCGCCAAGACAGGCGTGGAAATGGAAGCCCTGACCGCCGTCAATATCGCAGCGCTGACCATATACGACATGGCAAAAGCCGTTGATAGGGCAATGAAGATCAGCGAAGTGAGGCTGGTCAGCAAAAGCGGCGGCAGAAGCGGCGATTACTTTTTAGAGCCTGCTCAGAGCTAGGCATCTCAAGAAAAAAGGCAAACCACAACCATCCGAGTTGTGCCTCGCTAAACAAAGTCTAGCTTGAAATGAAGCTATCCGGAAACTTTCTGTTGGGCCTCTAGCACCCCAATGCCGTTGCGGACGGTGCTCAGCAGACCTGCCACTTTCTCTTCCAGCCTGTACAGCTGTTCGTGAGCGTATTGATCGGCGGAGTTGCGCCGGGAAGCGGCTTCGCTCTCAGCCATTTCCAACATGCGCTGCGCCTTCATCTCGGCCTCTTCGCGTATCTTCCGCGCCTCTTTTTGGGCCTCTTTCACCAGCTCTGTATCATCCATGCGACTGCGGAATTCGTTCTCCGCCGAAGCCCTGATTCGCCTGGCCTCACCAAGCGACTGGTTGAGCAAATCTTCGCGCTTTCTGATCACTTCCTCAGCTTCAGCAATATTCTGGGGCACGGCAACTCTCAACTGGTCCACAAGCTCCATGAGTGTTTCCGAGTCAATAAACAGTTTCCTGCTCATGGGGACCCGTTTGCCTGAAGCCGCTAATGATTCTAACTTATCGATAGTTCCAAAGATATCTATGATGTCCCCCTTTCGAACCGCCGCGCTATACGGTTACGCCTAGTTTGTTTTTCAACGCGACGGCAACGTCGTAAGTCACAAGGTCTTCTATATTTCCACCGAAGCTGGCCACCTCCTTTATCAAAGATGAACTGAGTGACTGGTATTCCTGGCTGGTATAGAGGAATACCGTATCTATCTCCGGATTGAGTTTGCGGTTCATCATCAGCATGGCTACTTCGTAGTCCAAGTCGGTGATGCTGCGCAAGCCGCGCACCATGAACTTCGCCCCCATCTCCCTGGCGAACTCAACCGTCAGGCCGTTGTAACGCGTAACTTCCACGTTGGGCAGGTCAACGACCGCTCTTTCGCACAGGTCAACGCGCTCAGCCGTTGAAAAGAGCAGGCTCTTGGAAGGAGTATCGAACACCGCCACCACAAGTCTGTCCACAATTGCAGCAGCTCGCTGCACAATGTCCAGATGTCCCTTGGTGATGGGATCAAAGCTGCCTGCGTAGATTGCTATGGTCACCGGGTCTCCTTACTTGTATACGGACAGCACGGTATCTCCATACCGTCTTTGAAAGCTAAGCTCCAGCGTGTCGTATCTCTCTTTTGCATCCGTCCTCTTGCTGTGCTCCAAGACCACCAGGCCTCTCTCTGCTATCAGTCCCGACCTGGCAACCTTGCTCATTGTTTGTTCCAAGTCAGGTAGATCATACGGTGGGTCAAGAAGGACTACTTGATACGGTCCCTTCAAGAAGTCCAACGCCCGGGCCACCTTTGCCCTGTGTATAGTGCCTAGTTCTTCCAGGCCTGCCTTTCTCAGATTTTGCCCGATAGCCTGACACAAGCGACTGTTTTGCTCAACGAAGTCCGCCGCTTTGGCCCCTCTACTGAGCGCTTCGATTCCCAGTGCGCCGCTTCCGGCATACAAGTCCAACACACTAGCTTCAATCAACGCCTCAGATATAATCTGAAATAGCGCCGAGCGTACTCTGTCAGAGGTGGGTCTGAAGTGCGGAGAACGCGGCACATCAAGTTGGATTCCCCGCGCCTCGCCTCCTGTGATACGCATTTGTTAGCTACTTTCACATGGCCGTTTGAGGCACACAGATATTACAGTTTTTTTGAACAAAGGTCAATCTTTTGCCTAGTATTTCGCCCAAAAGCCGGCTCCACACCCCTGCCCTCACGATGAAAATGGACGGTCCATGGGACGCTGAGAGTCGCCCTGTGTCCAACCGTTCCAGTTGACGGGAGAGGGCGGAGGAGTGGCCCCGTTTGCCGGAGGGGGATGCCTCCAGATGCCCGTATGATCGCATGCTCGTCCTACACAAGTCATAAACCGCTTGACACTCTTTTCAGAGCACTACTACAATCCCCATGATATCCACCTCCAAAGTAAGGGTATGACCTTTAGAAGGCCACTACAGATAGCACTAACTTCCCAGCTTGTGGTGTCCCTTCCTCCCCTTGGACGTAGTTCTGATTCTTCGTATGTGGTCTGTTCCTTTACACCTGGTTCAGCTTCCCTTGGCATAGGTTTGGACTTGCACTGAGAGTATGACGACGAAATATATTTTTGTGACCGGCGGTGTGGTTAGCTCACTGGGCAAAGGCATCAGCGTGGCCTCAATAGGTCGTATCCTGAAAAGCCGGGGCATCAACATCTCAGCAATGAAGCTTGACCCCTACCTGAACGTAGACCCCGGAACCATGTCCCCCTATCAGCACGGGGAGGTCTTTGTGACCAAGGATGGTTCGGAAACCGACCTTGACCTTGGCCACTACGAGCGATTTATCGACATCGAACTCACCGCTTCCTCCAATGTGACAGCAGGCCAAATCTACAGCACGGTCATAGCCAAGGAGCGCCGCGGCGATTACTTGGGCGGCACCATTCAAACCGTTCCCCACGTCACCAACGAAATCAAAGAGCGCATTTTCAGCCTTGCTTCTGAAAGCCTGGCAGACGTGGTGGTGGTGGAAGTGGGCGGGACCGTTGGGGACATAGAAGGGTTGCCCTTCCTGGAAGCCATCCGTCAGGTCCGCAACGATGCCGGTAGAGACAACGTCTACTACATACACCTCACTCTGCTTCCGCATATCCAGGCTACCGGCGAGTTGAAGACCAAACCGACCCAGCACAGCGTCAAGGAGCTGCGCAGTATTGGAATCCAACCCGATGCAATCATAGCTCGCAGCGACCTACCGGTAACGGATTCTATCAAAGATAAAATATCCCTCTTCTGCGACGTACCCCGCAACGCCGTGTTTGCCATGCCCACCGTGGGCAACGTCTACGAAGTTCCGCTTTCGCTAGAGGACGCCGGCCTTGGCGATACGCTCCTGAGCGCCCTGCGCCTGGATTACCGCAGCCGCGACATGGCCGACTGGCACTTCCTCATTGACAGAATGAACCTGGAGAAGGAGAAAGTGCCCATCGCCGTAGTTGGAAAATATACGGACTTGCCTGATTCGTACATATCGGTGAAGGAAGCCCTTTCTCACGCAGCGCTTGCCCATGGCAGAGACGTCGAGATCTCGTGGATATACTCCGAGGAAATAGAGCAGAACGGCAAGGAAGATTTGCTCGCTTCCGTCAAGGGAATCGTTGTACCCGGCGGATTCGGCCCCAGGGGAATAGAGGGTATGGTCCAGACAGTGCGCTATGCTAGAGAAAACGGCGTGCCTTACCTGGGGTTGTGCCTGGGCATGCAAGTCATGGTAGTAGAGTATACGCGTAACCTGTTGGGATACGAGGACGCCAACTCCACCGAGTTCAACCGGGACACGCGGCACCCCGTCATAGATCTAATGCCGGAGCAGATGGAAATGACGGATATGGGCGGCACCATGAGACTCGGCCTGTACCCCTGCAACCTGGTGCCGGGGAGCCGCGCTGCCAGGGCTTACGGTCGTTCTGAAGTCCAGGAGCGGCACCGGCACCGTTACGAGTTCAACAACGCCTACCGCGAGCCTCTGGCTGAGGTTGGCCTGATTGCCAGCGGCCTTTCCCCGGACGGCCTGCTCGTGGAGATAAGTGAGGCTCCAGACCATCCCTTTATGCTGGGTGTGCAGTTCCATCCCGAGTTCCTCTCCCGTCCGGAGAGACCTCACCCCCTATTCCGAGAGTTCCTTGGCGCAGCCAAAGAGACCATCCGTAAGGGAGACCAGCGTCCATTGCCGTTGACAAGTTCGTAGTAGACTACCATTGCTATGTTTGATATAATGACGCCTGTTCCGCCTTGGATACCCCCCACACCCCCTGACTCTTGGGCATCCTCCCCGGATTCTTGGGCATTCACCCCACTTTCTGAAAATAACGGGAAGGGTGCATACCAGACCCTAACGCATCGTAGAAATACAGTAGCAAGAATCGCTTGTAGCTTACCTTAAATGCCAAAAGACCATGTCCCAGCTAAGACTCAAGACTATTATCCACTCACTGAGGTGACACTTCTTTGACCACAAAACCTGTTTCGCATCTATCCGAGCTGGAAGGGAAAACCAAAGAGGAGCTCGCTGAGCTTGCCGCCCAATTGGGCGCCGCCAACGGTGATACCGCAAGCTCCCTAAGCAGAGAAGAGCTGCTTCACAAGCTGGTTGATAACTACTCCGAGCAGCATGGCATAATCGTAGCCAACGGAGTGCTGGAGGTAATGGGTGACGGTTATGGATTCCTGCGCCGAAACGGTGAGCTCAGGCCCGGTCAGCGCGACGTCTACATATCCCAATCCCAGATACGCCGATTTGGACTGCGCACCGGTGACATGATCGCCGGCCAAGTCAGACCGCCCAAGGACTCCGAGCGCTATTTTGGCCTGGTCAGGGTGGAGACAGTCAACGCCGTGGAGCCGGAAACCGCCAGAAGCCGCCCGCACTTTGAAAACCTAATACCAGTATTCCCCAACTCCATGATCAAACTGGAGACCGTTCCCTCCAACCTTTCCTCACGCCTTATAGATCTGCTGGCCCCCATAGGAAAGGGACAGCGCGGTCTTGTCGTATCGCCGCCCAAGGCGGGCAAGACAATGCTCCTAAAGGAGATAGCCAACGGCATAACCACCAATCACCCGGAGATTCATCTGATGGTGGCCCTCATTGGTGAGCGGCCTGAAGAAGTCACCGACGTCCGTCGCTCCGTGGCCGGTGAGGTGTTCAGCTCAACGTTCGATGAACCGGTGGAGGACCATTGCCGGGTCGCGGAGCTGGCCCTGGAAAGGGCCAAGCGTCTCGTCGAGGGCGCGAAGGACGTAGCCATTCTGCTGGACAGCATCACCAGGCTCACCCGGGCCTACAACCTGGCCGTGCCCACCAGCGGACGCACCCTGTCCGGAGGGATTGACCCCATCGCCCTCTATCCACCCAAGAGGTTCTTCGGCGCTGCCCGCAACACGGAGGGCAACGGCAGCATGACCATCATCTCCACCTGTCTTATCGACACCGGCAGCCGCATGGACGACGTTATATACGAGGAGTTCAAGGGCACGGGCAACTGGGAGCTTCACTTGGAGCGGCGGCTTGCGGAAAGGCGCGTCTTCCCTGCCATAGACATTCCGAGAAGCGGCACCCGCCGTGAAGAGTTGCTGTTAAGCCCGGCAGATTTGAAGCAGGTCTGGCTGCTCAGGCGCGCGGTCAGCATGATCACCTCCGACAATTCACTGAGCGCCGAGGCAACGGAAAAAGTCCTGGAGCGGCTGGCCAAGGCCCCCAACAATTCGGATTTCCTGCAAAACCTGCCGAACTACCTGAGCAAAGGGGCTTAACCCTTATTGACTCTGGCTAGCCTGTAGAAGCACACCCCTCTCGTCATTGCTTGCCTCTACCTGGCGTTAGACAGGTGTAGCAGACAGGCGAGCGCCAGCGAAGCAATCCGGCGGGGCGGGTGACCTCCCCCTTGACCCAAGAGCTGCTTCGTTGGGGGTAGCGGTTTAGAGCAGAGGGGCACAACCAACAGCGTCTTTCGCGAACCCGCTCATTACCAGCCGCCGCCGGGTTATAGGTCAGGCGCACCACTCCTCAAAGAGAATCAAGGCTTTCGGGTGGTCCGGAAGCCGAATGACGATGTCCAGGACGCTCTGGCCTTCTACCTTGATCAGGGTTGCTTCTTCCTCTACCGTGGTGAACCCTCCTGGACCGTGCCACCCCATGAGGGTGCATGTCTCTTCGGTTGCGTATACGTACATAGTGAAGGAACCGTCAGGGACTACCATGGCAAAGGAGCCATCCTCCCCGGTCGTGGCAGTGACGGAGTCATCCTCGCTTCCGGCCCAGGCCCACAGGAATATCCCTTCCAACGGCTGATTGTTAGGCCCGATCACCTTGCCCTGAATGGTGACGATTTCCTCTGAGTGATACTGAACCTCCGATGGTGTGTAGGGCGACATATCGAATCCCTGCTCATCAAAGTAGATCAAGCGATTGGGTATTGTCCTCAGAATCGAAATGATTTCGGCGGTCGTCAGCCGTTCTGGTTGATACCGCACGGCGAACCAGGCAAGGAAGCTCTCCGCGACATCCTCTATGTCCGGATTGTCCCGGGCATACTCTGAGATGAAGACACCGTCGGCCTCCTGTGCCGCACGCCAGCCGGGGGAGTCTCTGTGTGCAAGGTCCAGCGTGGTATGTGTGGATTCATGGACGAATACTTCCCCGTAAAAACGCGGCTGCCGACCCGGATAAATGACGATGATCCCTAAGGTTGGAGACGCATTCCACCTTCCCTCGCCGGGGTGGATGTCTACGTGCTTGATACCGGGCATCAGGACCGCCGGCATCTGTCCCAGGGCATAGGCGTACCTCTCGACTTCCGCCTGTGCGGCCTCCCTGCTGCCGAATTCGGGATAGACGCGAAACTCCACCACCTGTCCTTCGTACCGTACATCGAACAGGTAAGGATTGATCGTAATCACCATTTCGGTCCGTCTATCCCAGTGAGGGAGCTCGCCGAGACCCGCATACGTGATGCTCTCGAGCCTCGTAGAATCGGAGGGCTCGATGACCTGCGGTATATGCGTTGTCGCCCGGAACGGAGGCGTGCCCGTGTGTTCGAGATTGAAGTCCAGCGTGCGGTCTTCCTCTACCGTAATCTCGATGGTCTCGGTTACATGGGTGGGCCAGGCGATGACCCTAACCGTGACCGTCCCCCAGACGTTCGGGAAGCGGTAGGCCCCGTCGGAACCGATGACCATGGACTCCAGTTTGCCGTTCTCAAGCCGCACGACAGCGCCCGCAAGCGCCGGCCCGTTTTTGCGGCTGTCACGTACCGTCCCAGATAGAGTGTACGTGGGTGGGACCGTTATTGCTGCGGATCCCGACGCAGTGCCCGCGCTGGCAGTGATCGTCGCCTCCCCTTCCCCAGTCCCAGACACCAGACCAAGAGCATCCACCTCCGCCACCAGGGCATCGGCGGACTCCCACGAGAATTCGGCCACCGCCACCGGATGCCCGTTTGCGTCGAGCGCCTCCGCCGCCAGCTGAACGGTCTCGCCCCACGCGGTCAGCTCGGTCATGGACGGCGACACCTCCACTGAGGCCACTTCCTGCGCCACCGTCACCATCGCTGACCCTGATGCCGACCCGGCCGACGCTGTGATCGTCGCCGTCCCGTTGCCCGACGCCGTCACGACGCCAAGAGCGTCCACTGTCGCCACCGAGTTGGCGCTGGTCGTCCATGTCACGGCGACTCCAGTCATTACGGTGGAGTCCTGGTCGCGCACCTCCGTCATCAGTTGTGCCGTTGCGCCAAGTGCAGTTAGCTCCACCGTAGCGGAGCTGACCGTGATCGACGTAGGGCGGGCGGGCTCAGGCGTAGCTGTCGCGGTCGGCGTTGGCGTCGGTTCGGGCATCGCCGTCGCGGTCGGCGTAGGTTCCGGCGTAGCCGTTAAGGTCGGCGTTAGGACTACCGCCGTAGGCGTCGGCTCGGCCGTAGGCGTCATAGTAGGCGTGGGTACCAGCGTCGGGGATGGCGCTGGTGTAGACTGGCAGGCAACGAGCGAGAGAACCACCAACGCGAGAAAAGCAACCACTCCCATCAGGCGCGCCACCGTCGAGTACAGAGGCCGGCGAGCCCAAGATGCTTGAGCACCGTCGAAGGGATGAGCGTGGCGGAAGAAGTGTCGTTCCCTCACATCCCCTGTCCCCGCTGGCGGTACTGCAGCGCCTCTGCCAGGTGGACGGTGTCTATTTCCTGCGAGCTAGCCAAGTCAG
The DNA here is from genome assembly GCA_965197965.1 of Dehalococcoidia bacterium. Lineage (GTDB taxonomy): Bacteria > Chloroflexota > Dehalococcoidia > Lucifugimonadales > QGNO01 > DAOUJH01. Next base: position 2,017,370 of record OZ240235.1, on the reverse strand, counting down.
CGATGGTGCGGGCCAGCTTCAGAACCCGATGAAAGCCCCTGGCGGACAGACCCAACTGCCGCATCGCCGACTGCAGAAGGCCCTTGGCAGAGTCGTTGACCTGGCAGAACTTCCAGACTTCTTCCGGCCCCATGTCAGCGTTGGTCAGCACCCCGGTTCCCGCACCATTGCCGGCGCCGCCGAACCGTTCCCGCTGCACGGCACGCGCCTGTTCCACGCGTCCGCGGACGTCGGCGGAGGTCTCCTCCGATGGCAAAGCAACCAGCTTATCGTAGTCGATTCGCGGCACCTCAACGAAGATGTCGATCCGGTCGAGGAGCGGCCCGCTGACCCGCTTCTGATATCGGGTAACCATGCTGGCCGAGCAGGTACAGACCTGATGCGTGTCGCCATAGTAGCCGCAGGGACACGGGTTCATTGCCCCCACAAGCATGAAGTTGGCTGGGAAAGTCACGCTCCACTGCACCCTGCTGATGGTGACAACCTTATCCTCAATGGGCTGGCGCAGCACCTCCAGAACGCTGTGCCCAAACTCGGGGAGCTCATCCAGGAAAAGGACGCCCCTATGAGACAGCGTCACCTCGCCGGGGTTGGGCCATCGTCCTCCTCCCACCAGGGCAGCGTTGGAAATGGTGTAATGAGGGGAGCGGAACGGCCGCTGCATGATTAGAGGAGTATCGGAAGGAAGCATGCCTCCCACGCTGTATATCTTGGTCACCTCCAGTGCCTCTTCCCTGCTGAGCGTGGGCAGGATGGTGGAAACGGATCGAGCAAGAAGGGTCTTGCCGCTTCCCGGCGGGCCGGACATGAGCAGGTTGTGCCCCCCTGCGGCGGCCACCTCCACGGCGCGCTTGGCGTGCTCCTGGCCCCGCACGTGGCTTATATCCATCCCGTCCGGAAGGTGGAGCGCCGCGGGAGACGACTCCTCACTCCTGTCGTAGGGAGCAAGCGGCGCATCGTTTCTCAAATGCCGCACCACGTCCAAAAGCGACGACGCCGGCATTACGTCTATCCCTTCAACCAGCGCCGCTTCACCTGCGTCCACGGCGGGGACGAATACCGTCTTGAACCCCTGCTGCTTGGCCAGTGCCACCATGGGCAGTATGCCGTTGGTGTGGCGCAGGTTTCCGTCCAGGGAAAGCTCGCCCAGGAACAAGCTGGAGTCCACGGCGGAGTGCACCTGGCCGGAGCTCATCAGTAGACCCACCGCAATGGGTAGGTCGTAGGCGGGGCCCTCTTTCTTCAGATTGGCGGGCGCCAGGTTGACCGTGACGCGGCGCATGGGGAACTCGCAGCCGGAGTTGCGCACGGCGGCGCGTACCCGCTCCCGGGATTCCTGGACGGCCGCATCGGGCAACCCAACCACGCTGAAGCTGGGCAGCCCCGGAGAAATATCGGCCTCCACCTCCACAATGGTGCCGTCCAAGCCGATGATGGCGCATGTGTTTACCTTGGCGAGCATAGACCCGCCTATTATTCTAGTTTGTTGTGCTAAGGTCAAAGGGTAAAAGGCAGATATGTTCTCAAACATGCAGACCCAACGTAGCTCATGAAAATCCAACCGGACAAAGAACTCGTCAATCGCGTAGAAACGCTAATGGCCAGCCCCTCTACGAGCTGGGTGTGGGCGGAAGGCGGTTATACCGCTGCTGACAGATGGATTGTCGGCTTTGAAAATGGCGCGTCCGCCTTTATCAAGGCGGCAACAACGGACTTGACCGCTAAAAGGCTTCGGGAAGACTATTATGTCTATTCCCACATAGAGGGTGATTACCTTCCCGCCGTGTTGGGCTGGCAGGATGATGGCGCCAGACCCATCTTGGCGCTGGAAGACCTTAGCAGGGCGCACTGGCCGCCGCCTTGGAAGCCGTGGCAGGTGGACAAGGTGTTGGAGGCTCTGACAAAGGTACGGGCAACGCCTCCTCCTCCTGATGTACTGCCTCTAGACCGTGCAACTTTGGCTGGCTGGGCGCTGGTTCAGGAAGACCCCACGCCTTTCTTAAGCCTGGGACTCTGCTCAGAGAACTGGCTCCAAGAGTCGCTCCCTACGCTGGTTGAGTCGGAGCTGAATGCGCCAATAGAAGGGGATGAGTTCATCCACATGGACATCCGCAGTGACAACCTCTGTTTCGCTGATGACAGGGTATTGATTGTTGATTGGGACCTTGCCGCAAGAGCGAACAGTCTGTTGGATATAGCAGCCTGGCTACCCAGTCTGGAAGCGGAAGGAGGCCCTAGCCCGGAACAGGTCTATCCGGAAGCATCGGTATTCGCCGGGCTGGTAAGCGGCTATTTCGCAGCGAGGGCTGGATTGCCAATACTGGAGGATGCGCCGCAGGTACGACGGGTGCAGATGGAACAGCTGTTGACCTCGCTTCCCTGGGTCGTCCGCGCCCTGGAGTTGCCTCCCCTTGCCTAGAGCACGTCCCACTCTGATAAGATTCCAACTACCTTAGTTCTAGGAGACGACTATGCTGGTAGACCTGGTTCAAGTGACCACATCCGACGGCATCCCTTTGTCCGGGGCGTACTTTGAAGCGAAGGGCCGCCCCGCGCCGGGAGCCGATGTCCTCATATACTTCCACGGCGATAGCGGCAACTTCTATGGCAGCCTCCTCACCCAGCTGGGCCCGATGTTCTCCGAGCGGGGCATGGCCTTCCTCGCAGCCAACCGTCGCGGCCACGACATGGTGTCCACCGGCGTGAGGGGCGGCGACCTCAAGGGCTACGCCTTTGAATCGGTCGCCGAGTCACGCCTGGATTACGCAGCGTGGCTGGACCTCTTGCGCAGCCGCGGCCACCGTCGAATCGCCGTGGGCGGTCACAGCGGTGGTGCGGTAAGGGCCACCTACGCCCAGGCCAGCGAGCACTACGACAACGTGGCGGCGGTGGTGTCGGTTTCGCCCGGGGAGTACAACCACGAGAAAGTGGCAGACCTGCACGGAGACGACTTCTTGGGTCCCTACAGGCAGTCGGAAAGAGACATCGCGGAGGGCAGGCCGGACACCTTGCTCAGGCCCGGAGTGCCCTGGGGCTCCATGTGGACGGCTCGCACCTACGTGGACTGCTTCAACCAGGACAACCGCTACAGCGTCAGCGCCCACGCCGCCAACACCGGCGTGCCCACGCTCTACGTCTTCGGCGAGAAGGAGTGCGACATCGGCGGCGAGGAGGAGTTGCCCGTCTGCGGCCTGGCCATGCGAACTCTGCGCGAGATCGACTACTCCCACGCCACCGTCAAGGTTGTTGAGGGCGCCAATCACGGCTACATAGGCCGTGAGAAAGAGCTGATGGAGACTATCTACCCGTTTCTGAGCGGAATCTGAGGCGGCACGTCGAGAAAGCACTGGTTGATAGAATGGAAAGCACCTTCATGAACTAGGAGGAGGTGTGGATGCCAGTCAAGGGGCCGCTTGAGGGCCGACAGCGGGAGTGGCCCCCGGACATCGTCATGTCCGACGAGATCAAGTCCCTGGTGGACAGCAAGTGGGCAGATTACGGGTTATAGACAGAATGAGACAGACCGCAGCAGAAGCGGAGTCAATCGTCGCCAGGAGCGAACAGCTTCGCTCAGCAGACCGCATTGAATTCCTCGACAAGGGCTTCTCCGAGGACAGGAAGTATATCCTCTGGGAAAACGGCGAGCGTACCTACCTGCTCAGGACTAGTGGTATCGATAAGCTCTTGCGGCGTCGGCGGGAATTCGAGCTCCTAAGCACCCTTCACGAGAGAGGCATCCGTTGCTCGCCGCCTCTCGAGTTCGGCGTCGACGAACCAAGCCAACTCTGTTATACCTTGCTCGGCTACATCCCTGGTGAGAGCGGCGCTGACGCGATTCCGATGCTTCCAGACTCGACCCAGTACGAAATCGGGATGGATGCAGGCCAAGAGCTATGGGCTCTGCACCAGTTGAAGCATCCCATCGGAGACTTTGATTGGTTTGAGGCCCGGGTTGCCAAGTACAAAAGCAAGGTAGCCCAAGCTCGCGAACACGGCCTGACTTTCAGAGGGGAGGCGAGTATCCAGCGCTATATTGAGACAAACATCTCCCTCCTGCGTGAGAGCGAAGTTCGTTTCCAGCACGACGACTACCACCCGGCTAACCTGATTATACGTGAAGGGGCGCTCCAGGGAGTCATAGATTTCAACCGGTGTGATTGGGGTGACCCCCTAGAGGACTTCTACAAGGTCCCGTGGTTCACCACTACCATCAGTACTCCTTTCGCACGGGGCCAAGTCGAAGGTTACCTCGGCGTCGCATCGCCCGATCGTTTCTGGGAGCGGTACAATCTTCTGGTTGCCCTCAATCTGCACGGCAGCCTCGTATACGCGCACCATGAGGGTATGGACTGGTGGCCGGAGAGACTAGACAGAATCATCTCCGAACACGATTTCCAAGCCAGAGGACCGCCAAGATGGTTCGTTGAGACATAACACCTGTACGTGGAGCCGCGTACCCCAAGCTAATACGCGTACACTGCCACTGCCACCGCCACCGCCATCACCACCAGCGCCGCCGCGGTAAACACGGCGTTCTCCAGGGAGACCGCGCCTATGTACAGCAATGGAAAATCGGCGGCCATGACCCAGAGCACCACCTGTTTCAGCTTAGCTTTGTCCGGCATACCTAACCTCAACCAAAGAACCTCAGTATAATCCAGGCCTGTATCCCCACCAGCAGCACAATGCCCAGGCAGTACGGTATCGTGCGGCGCATCACCTCGTTCTCCCTGCCTGACAGTCCGACTATGGTAGTGCCCACCAGCACTTTCGCCGGGGCGATGGCGCTGCCCAGTGAGCCGCCTATCGACTGGACGCTGGCAATAGTCACCGTGCTTATACCCAGAGCGTTAGCGCTCTCCAGTTGCAGAGCGCCAAACATGACGTTGGAGTTGGTGTTGCTCCCCGTCATGAACGTGCCCAGCACACCGATGTACGGGGCGAATACGGGGAAAGCGGCCCCCGTGCCCGCCGCTATGGCGCGGCCCAGCAGGGCCGTCATACCCGTATCGGTCATAATGACCGCCATCATAACCATGGCGCCTATCCCCACGCTGGTGGAGATCGACTGGCTGTAGGTCAGCTTGGTCGCCGAAACAAGCGTGCCCGACCTCCAGCGCCCGGCAATCTGATAGACCATGTAGGAAACAAGCAGCGAGGCCAGTATCAACGGCGCGGGATGCCTGAATAACAGTATCCTGGCGTAGTCTTGCGCTTCGTTCACCTGGAAGCCTAGGGCCGTCTCCAGAGCAGGATAGTCCAGCGCGAAAAATAGGCTGTTCGCCGCCGACTTGATGGCGGACACCTGCGACAGGATGCTGAACAGGATGACCAGATAGTAGGGAAGAAACGCCATGTGGAAGTTGCCGGCCACGCCGGAAGCGGCCTCCGCTTCGCCAGGTTCGTTGGCGTCCGCCTCGGGCGCTGGTGCGCCCTCCTCCACGGCTCGTGGAGACTTGCCCAGCAGCGGCGTCTTAGAGACCAGCCATCCGACCCCCGCCCCTACAAGGCCTGGGATGATGGACGCCAGCTGCGGCACGCCCACCAGCGTCGCTATCCATACCGAAAGCGCCATCGCCCCGCCTATGACCAGGATGCCCGGCGCTCCCCTTCTCACCGCACCTAGCCCTCCTTGAAGGTGGGCCACCGCGAAGCCGGTAACTACGATGGGCAGGGCGAAGAGGGCCGCCATCTGCGGCCCGATGACGTCTCCGGAGATACCGGTGACGAGTTGTATCGTGTAGTAGGAGGATCCCATGGAGCCGAATGTGACCGCCCAAGCATGGCCGACCAGTACTATTGCCGCCGCCCTTGCCGGCGAAAAGCCCATCAGCACCAGGAGCGGGGCCACCACTGCCACGGGAACGCCGAAACCGGCCACGCCCTGCATGAAACCGGAGAACGCCCAGCCCACCACCAGCGCCTGCGCCAGCGGATCGCCGACGAGACGCGTCATGGTAGTCCCGATCACCTTGATTCCACCCTGCTTGTCTATGACGTTGTACAGGAGCACGGAAGACCAGATGATGGACAGAACAAAGAAGCTCAGGCTGAGTCCCTTGGCGCTGGATATGGAAAGCAGATTGGGATTGGCGCCAAAGAAAAGCAGAGCCAGCGCCGCCACCGTCAGCCAGGAAGCCGCCCCCGCCCTGGGAGCGCTCCACTTGAAGGCCAGCATGGTGACCAGCAGCACAAGAAGGGGCAGGAAAGCCAGGGCCCCGTTGATGAAATTAAGAGTTGGGCCGTTTTCCATGAGGCTATAGACCGGCGGCGGAGAGCACCCTCTCCGTTTGAGACGTGTCAGGGGTTGTCTCTCCCCTCTCTATCTCCTTCATCACTCGGACAACCGCCTCGTTCACCGGCGTGGCAACGTTCCTCTCGCGGCCCTTCTCCACAATGTAGCCGTTCATCTGCTCTATCTCGCTCTTGCGGCCCTTGAGCACGTCCTGGGCCATGGACGAACGCCAGTCCTCGGGATCGCCCCTCCCCTGCAAACGAGCGTCTAGCTCCTCGAAAGCGTCACCCTCGTCCGCTCTGCTCCAGACCTCCGCCTCTATGCCGTTCACCGGCTCTATCTGATAGTCCAGGGCTTGGCCTACTTGGACGCACTCCTTGGCAAGCTGGATGTAGACCAAGCGCGCACGTGGGTCCGCCGCCAGACCTTGGGCTCCCAGCCCGGTGATAGCCACCACTGGATTTGAAGCGGCGTTGAGGGCCAGCTTAGACCAGCGCTCGCCCCAGATATTAGACGTGGCGTAAGCGCCGTCCACGCTGCCCAGCAGCTCGACTAGCTCCTCCACGCGGGGAGTGATTTTGCCGTGAAGTTCGCCCACGCGGAACACCGAGTGGCCGGCCCCCTCCGGCTCCCTGCGTCGCACCACTTTGCCCGGCTCCCAGAGGGCCACCGCAAAGCCGGAAATAACACAGGGCGCCTCTCGTTCATGCCCAACGATAGACGCCACCAGCAAGTCGTTCATGCAGTTCTGTGACGAAAGCATGACACCATCCTCGGACAGGAATCGCTTGGCGAAGTGGGCCGCCCACTCGGTGTCGTAGGACTTGACGGCGAGAAAGACTATGTCGAACGGCGCATTGAACGCTTGGGCGTCGGCCCAGTGCACTGCCCTCACCCGCTGGACGAACTCTCCCCGTGGGCCGCTCACCTGCAGGCCCTCCTTCTGGATGCGGTCGACGTGGGCCGCCCAGGGGTCGACCAGTGTAACGTCGTGGCCCGCCCTGTCGATGAAAGCGCCGATGTAGCTGCCTACAGCGCCCGCCCCGAATATAGCAATCCGTTTGTCAGTTCTGCTCATGTTTCGCCTGTGCATGGTTGCACAATGGCAGAGTATATCTTGGGTGGCGTTGGTGAGCAAACACCCGCATGACGAGGGACGAGCCCCTGCACGTGTACGACGGACTTGTAGGGGCGGTTCGCGAACCGCCCCTACGGGGATCTGCGCCCCACCGTCATTGCGAAGAACCGAAGCAATCCGGCGGTGGAACGGCGCCCTTGTCAGCGCCCACCTCGCAATGCCTATAGCTACCGACATCCAGCTACGGGTCTCACCACGAACGGGGTTGTGGAAAATGTGGTAGATTCCTGTTGGAGACCCCCAATATGCAGCAAACTGATGAACCAATAGGTAAACGGGGACTGCGCCAGACCCATTATGCCTGGGTGATGGTCGGCAACGGCGCCATAGTCAACGCCATAGGCTCCGTCCACTCCGCCATCTTCCCCATATTGTTCCTCCCCATAAAGGAAGAGTTCAAGGTCGGCAGCGCGGCGGTGGCTTTCGTGCTTACCATGGCGCGCGTACAGGGCGGCATAGAAGGGCCGCTGGTCGGCTGGTTCATAGATAAAACGGGCCCGCGCCTTCCCGCCATGCTCGCCGCACTCATCGGCGGCATTGGCTTTCTCATCCTGCCCGTGTCTTGGAACTACTGGTCGTTTCTGGTCATCTACGTCTTCGTTATATCGTTCGCCTTCAACATGGGCTTCCTCCACGCCATGCACGCCGTGGCCAACCTGTGGTTCGTGCGCTACAGGACGCGAGTCCTCAGCATATACTCGTCCTCGTTGAGGTTCGGCAGCGCTCTGCTAACTCCGGTCGTGTTCATCATTATATCCACGTATGGCTGGCGCTGGGGCGCAGTGTTCGCTGGAGTTCTTGTGCTCGTGGTAGCCCTGCCACTGACCTTCCTCATCCGCAGGTCCCCCGAGTCTATGGGCCTGCTGCCCGATTGGCGACGCCCCGGGTCGGAGGACACCGAAGACCAGAAACAGGACGGCGCCCGCTCCGCGCCGATAACGACCACAGCTCCGGAAGACTTCGATACGGGTGAGGCGATGAGATCGACCTCTTACTGGATCATCATGTACAGCACTGCGGTGCGCCACGCCGTGCTGGCAGGCGTACGCGTGCACTTCATACCCATATTTGTCGGCCTCGGCTTCAGCGAGCTCACCGGAGCGAGTTTCCTGGCGCTGACGGCGTTTATCGCAACGCCTCTGATTCTGTTCAACGGATGGCTGGGTGACCGCGTGTACAAACCCCGCGTGCTCATGCTGGGGCAGATCTCCTCTGTGCTGGGAATGTTGTTCCTCATCAACTCCGACGCGGTCTGGATGCTGTATCTATTCACCTTCTTCTTTGCCTATGGGGAGAGCACCGCGCCCGTCAACCACTCCATAATTGGCGACTTCTACGGGCGGAAGAACTTTGCCAAGCTGAACGGAATGCTGGGTACTGGCACCATGTTCGGCAGTACGCTGACGCCCGTAGCGGCGGGTTTAGTGGCGGACAACCTTGACACCTACAACCCCGCTCTGTGGGGGTTCCTCATCGCGGCCGCCTTGGCGGCTCTGCTCTTGATCTTCACCAAGCGCCCTAGCAGGAGAGCACAGTATCAGCCAGCTTGAGACGGCTAAGACCCCGTTTGCCGTGTGGATCTGATAGAGTCAGGCCGCTTGAACTCCCTGCCTTACTGAAGTAGTATTTCTAGTAAGGAGGGAATGGATGCTCGTCAAGATTACTTCCAAACGTCAGGTGACCTTCCCCAAGCGCGTGCTCGACGAACTAGGCGTGGGGCCCGGCGATCAGCTTGAACTGCTGGAAGGACCGGACGGGTTCACCTTGCGTCCCAAACGGATAGACCTCTCCAAGCTGGGCTATCTTGGGGATAAGGTCCCGCCTGGGACTCCCCCTTTCGACATCCGCAAGTTCCGGGACCAGCGGGAGAAGGGGCATGGCCCTGCGCTACGGCGTTGACACCTCAGTTCTGGTCAGGCTCGTCGCGAAGGAGCCGCAAAAGGACTTCGAACGCTGTGTGAGTCAGCTTGTCGCCATGGTGGAGGAACGCGGATGCGAGCTATTCGCGTCCAACCAGGCAATCGGTGAGGCCTACGCTGCCTTGATTCACCACTACTCTATTTCCAGCCTTGAAGCCCGTGCTGGCTTGGCCGACTTGCTGGTGAGCGGCCTCGTCGCCCCGCTGAACGGGTTCGCTGTGCTCGACGCCCTCGCAGCAAGGAGCGGCCCCGGGCTTTTCGACAGGCTCATCGCAATCGACTACGCAGGGGTCGGCCTGGAGACGCTGACGTTGGACCGCAGGATGTCCAGCCTGCCCGAAGCAAGGCTAATTTAGGTGGAGGAGGAAGTAGCCATGTTCAGGTGCGGCGTTTGCCAAGGGGGCGAAGGGATTCAAGAGCTAGTGGAAGAAGTGTTCAAGATTGATGGAAGGTACGTCCTGGTCGGCGGAGTACCTTCGACGGTATGCCGCCGGTGCGGGGAGCGCTCTTTTGACCGCGAAACTACCGAAAAGGTGCGGTTAGTGGTTCATGGACAGGTCGGAACGGCAAAGTCCGTAGCCATGCAGGTGTACGAGTTTGCATGATGAAGCTTCACTACTACCCGGAAACCGATAGCCTATACGTGGAGTTCAAGTCGAAGCCCGGTGCGGAGACCATTGAGGTTACCGAGGGCCTAAACGTTGACGTTGACGACAACGGGGAGGTGGATGGCTTAGACATCGACCGGGCGTCCCGCCGCCTTGACCTGCACACGCTGGAAACCGAGGCGCTGCCCCTTCGTAGCATCAAGGCGGGCTGAAGTGTCCTTCTTGACGGAAAGCCGCAACTGCTAAGCGCCGTTGTCAAGCTGGTTGAATACCGTCAGGTAGTCTCTGAGTAGACGGGTTATCAGGTAGTTTTCACGGACGTGCTCTTTGGCGGCATTGCCCAGCCTCTCCCCTTCGTCAGGGTCGTTGAGCAGTTGCAGCGTTCTTTCGGCGAACTCATCCGTGGTAGAGGCCAGATAGCCGGTCTCGCCGTCGCGAACCTGGAGCCGTATGCCGCCCGCATCGCCGGCAACGACCGGCTTGCCTTTCCAGAGGGCCTCGGTGACAACCAGGCCGAATCCTTCTCGTATCGACTTCTGGAGTACGACCTTGGAGGCGGACTGGACGGCGTTTACTGAAATGTCGTTGCCCCGTCCAAACAGATCGACGAGGAAGTGGATATCGGGGTCTTCACCGGCGTGACGCAGCGTTTTTTCGTAGTAGACCCACCCTTCCGGGTCGTCCCCGGCCATGGCGGCGACCATGACTAGCTGCAGGTCTTTTACCTGACTCTTGACCTTTCTGTAGACGTCTATGACGCCAAGGGGGTCTTTCCAAGGGTCAAATCGGGATATCTGGGACATGATTGGACGGTCGGGATCTATGGAAGCATCGGAGAGGACCCTCATCTGGACCTCGCCAGGAAGGGGAGTATTCTTGGGGGTGAGGGGGTCAATGCCGGGTGGGATGATAGCCACGTTGTAATTGCCCAGCTCTTCTTTCACGTAGGTGGGCATGGTGAAGACCAGGCCGTCGTACATATCCAGGAAGAGCCTGAAAACGTCCCAGACCTCTTGACTGGCGTCGGTGATGTCTATGTGGCAGCGCCATAGCCAGCGGCCGTTGGTGGAGGAGTTGCGCCTCTTCACAAAGTTGAGGAGCGCGGCGGGCTGTGGGTCGTGGACCACCACAAAATCGTAGTCGTGCATGTCCAGGTCCTGGGCGTTGGCCTTGTTGTAGCGGCGCCAGATGTCCCACATCTCCTTGGTCCAAACCGCATTGTTGCCCTGAAGGCTGTTGTGCATGGCTTTGGTCACGTCGAAGAACTCAGGGGCTCCCCTCATCACGGCCCAGTCCGCCTGGAGGCCGATGCTATTGGTCAAGGGGACTAAGGTCTTGAGGAGCTCTGCGACGCCTCCGCCGGATTCGGTGGCGTTGATGTGGAGGACTCTTTTACCCGCCAGGGGTCGTGCCAGAGAGACGATCTCTTCATAGGCTTCGCGGCCTATCAAGTCAACGTATTCTTCTATCCCTTTCCGTTGCGGAAAGACAATGTTCAGCATGTTTCCTGCGCAGCGGCACAACTAGAAAAAAAGATAAGAACAAGAACGGAACCCGCAACATGATAGCGTTACGGTATTCGAAATGTCTAGACGGAGAGAGGGTTTTCCCTCCGGATCAAGGGTGAGTGGGTACCTTGGCTTGTGGTTGGAGCCAACCCACGCTTTGACGCGCTAAGTCCGCTGCTATAAAATCAAGCCGATGGCAGGTGCGTCGCCCGGCCACCTTTGGACTCTTTGCAGGCATCCATGACGCATCTGGAGGGATAGAACAATGTGGACTCCGCAAGCCCTGCGCGACCTGGTCCGTGAAAAGCTTGAAGGTGCTCCGCTTATTGTCGTCTCCAACCGCGAGCCCTACGTCCACACCCGCAGCAACGGCGCCATAGAGTGGAACCAGCCGGCAGGCGGCGTCACTTCAGGGCTAGACCCCATTCTGCAAGCCTGCGGAGGCACCTGGATTGCTCAAGGTAGCGGTGACGCCGACTTTGACGTGGTGGACTCTTTCAACAAGGTGGCGGTGCCGCCGGACGATCCCAAGTACACCCTGAAACGGGTCTGGCTTTCCCAAGAAGACCAGCACGGTTTCTACGACGGTTTCTCCAACAGCGCCCTATGGCCTCTGTGCCACGTAGCCTACACCAAACCGATATTTGAAGAGTCGCACTGGGAAGCATACAAACGGGTCAACCGTCTCTTTGCCGACCGGATCCTGGAGGAGGTGCACGGCGAACCGGCAATAGTATTCATCCAAGACTACCACTTCGCGCTGCTGCCCAGCTATTTGAAGGAGCGGAACCCATCCATAGTCGTGGCGCAGTTCTGGCACATACCCTGGCCGGACCCCGAGGTATTCGGACTGTGCCCCTGGCAGGAGGAGATCATAGACGGGCTGCTGGGCAACGATCTGATAGGCTTCCACACCACCTACTATGGAACCAACTTCCTCAATGCAGTGGAGCGCGTTGTGGAGTCTCGAATCGATCTGGACTATAGGCACGTGTTTCGCCGGGGCCACAGGACGTCCATCCGTACTTTCCCCATAGGCGTGGACTTCGAGTCGATCAACGCAGAGGCTCAGAGCGACGAGGTGAGCAAGGAGATAGTCCGGCTCAGGCGTGAGATGAACTTAGGCGACCGAATCGTTGGCGTCGGCCTTGACCGCATCGATTACACCAAGGGCGTGGTGGAGCGAATAAACGCCATAGACAGGCTCCTTGAGCTATTCCCCGAGTATCGCACCAGGTTAGTGTTCCTGCAGCTTGGATCGGCCAGCCGTCTGGGCATCGAATCCTACCGTGATGTCATCGATGAGATAGACAGCCTGATCTACAAGGTCAATGGCAAGTACGGCCATGGCGACTGGAAGCCGATTATTCGCATCTCGGAGAACCCCGATTCCACCATGCGCACGGCGACGCGTGTGTTGGCAGATTTCTACGTCGTAAGCTCGCTTCACGACGGCATGAACCTGGTGGCCAAGGAGTACGTGGCCAGCCGCTACGACGAAGACGGCACCCTTATCCTGAGCCCGTTCACCGGCGCCGCGGACGAGCTGAAGGACGCCTTCCTGGTCAACCCGTTTGCCACTGACCGCTTTGCCAGGACAATAGACGCCGCGTTGAAGACGCCGTATACGGAGAGGCAGCGCCGCATGAAGAAGATGCGCTCCGTGGTGAAGGAAAACAACATCTACAAGTGGGCGGCGGACCTGATCACGGAAATGGCCGAGTTTGAAAGCCAGCCAATACGGGTGGGCTAGTGTTTTACAGCCTCGCCATGAGCGCGGCAAGGTACACTAGGAACGGAGACTTGCGGAGACCAGTGAGTAGCCGGGCGGCGTTTCCTGCACCCTGCCTTCCTGTACCAGCTTTGCCAGGTGTGTACGCACGTTGCGCGCCGCCGCTTCCCTGAGCCCGCGACGCAGATTCTTGGGGTAGACGGCTCTCACAATATCGTAAACGTCTGTATGGCCGTCCCCAAGCGCCGCCAGGATCTGCCGTTCCCTCTGCAGGCGGTGTTCTATGTACTGCCGGATGTAGGCAGCGCCGTTTTCTACCAGCCTGCCGTGAGCGGGAAACACCTTGTCCGGTTTGAAGCCGGCGAGTAGTTGCAGCGATTTCATGTAGGAGCCAAGGTCCCGCACCGACGACGATGAACCGCCAAGCACGGTGTCTCCGGTAAACATCACTCTATCGCCAGCCAGGTAGTAGCAGACGTGGTCTACCTCGTGCCCCGGGGTGAACAGAGCCCGTAGTGTGGCGCCTCCGCCGCTGCGGACGACCTCTCTGGAGCGCAGCTTCTCCACTGCGCCCGGCCCCAGCACGCGCTCCAACCTTGGAGCAAGCCTGGGATGGCATCTCACCGGACAGTCCATGATCTCCTGCAGACGGTCGGCGCCGCCTATGTGGTCGCCGTGACCGTGCGTGATGAGGATGTCGCTTATCCTTGGTCTGCCCATGCCCCGGTAGTACTCCAGAATGCGTTGCGTCCAGTCACGGTAATGCTCGCCGGTATCGATGAGCGCCATTCGCTCCTTGGGGTCTCCCACAAAGTAGATGTTGGTGCCGCCTGCGTGCATGACGCCGAAACCCTCAACGGGTTCTTCAATGAACAGTCTATAAACGTGCCGGGATATCTGTGTCATGGCTGTTGCCTCCCTACACCCCTAGTAAGTGCGGTTCACCGCCCACCAGTCGTGGAACCGGGAAGTGGGCAGCTCCCCCTCATCGAAGAGGCGGCGTACCTTGTCGTATTCCTGTCTTACGGCGGAGACTAGCTCTTCAAAAGTGCCGTCGTTGTGGATAACCAGGTCCGACGCAGGCTCGCGCTGCGTCCATGGCGCCTGGCTGGCCAGACGCTGGTCGGCCTGTTCGCGGGTCAGTTTGTTGCGCTCCATCAACCTATGCCTCGCCGTGTCCTCGCCGGTGGCTATGAGCCAGGTAACGTCGCACCACTGGCCGTGGCCGCGTTCCACGTAGTTCACCGCTTCCAGCACAGCCGTCTCGCCGTCGCTCATAGTGGCGCGCCACAGTTCGATCTGCTTGCGCACCTCGGACGTCATGTCCCCTATAGCATCGGTCAGCTTCTTCAGCTCATCCGGCTTGCCAAAGACCTTGGAGCCCAGCGCTCTGCGGTCTATGTAGCCGTCCTCACCGACAACATCTTCGCCGAATATGGCCACTATCCTATCGAATGCGGGTTTGCCGGGGTCGTACATCCGGTGCACCAGCTTGTCCACGTCGCAGTGGACGGCGCCCAGCTCGACCAGCGTCTGGCAGACCAAGCCCTTCCCCACAGCTATGGATCCCGTTACTCCGATGACCAGCGGCATGTTAGCTCCTTTGGCGTTTCCTTCTGAATAGTAATGAGTTGAGCGGGAAGTTGCAATTGTGCGATGTGTCGCTAATTTGTATACAATCCAATAAACAAGGGTCAGGAGTTGACTATGTCCGTAACAGTGCGAATCTCACCGGAAACACGGGAGTCTGTGCAACGAATTGCAAGAGAATCAAATGAGTCAATGCAATCCGTAATTGCCAAAGCTGTTGAAGAATACAAACGTTACTTGCTGATCGAACGTACCAATGAGGCATTTGCTGCTTTGCGCGTTCAACCTAAACGATGGGCTGAAGAACTGGAAGAACGACATCTTTGGAACGCGATATTGAACGACGATTTAGAAGAAGTATATTAGATTTGTGATGCCGAACTAAAGGAGGTCTACTATGACAACGATCAACACAGTCCTAGGCACTATTGACAGCTCGGAGCTGGGCTACACCCTTGTCCACGAGCACGTGCTGAGCACGTCAGCTGGGATGAAGGAGGTCTACCCAGAGTTCATCGACAGGGAGGGCACCATCCGGACGGCCGTGGCCCACCTCAAGGAGTGCCTTGCTGAGGACCTGCGCACGATCATAGACATGGCCCCCTTTGACCTAGGACGGGACGTGCGCTTGCTGGAGGAGGTGTCGCGCCAGAGCGGCGTCAACATCATCTGCACCACCGGAAGCTGGCTGGTGCCGCCCCGCGAGTTCGTCAGCGCGGAGCCGGATATGATAGCTCCCCTCTACGTGCGGGAGGTGACGGAGGGGATCGAGGGCACCGGTATCAAGGCGGGTGTCATAAAGCTGTCCACGGACCGCGAGGGAATCACGGAGCGATTCGAGCCGGTGAGCCGGGCCGTGGCGCGCGCCCATAAGGAGACCGGCGTACCCATACTCACGCATACCTTCTCGCCGGCGCGCGTCGGTGAGGACCAGGTGCGCATCTTCCAAGAGGAGGGCGTTGACCTCAACCGCGTCTGCATAGGCCACAGCAACGACACCACGGACGTGGAATACCTGAGCGGCCTGGTCGAGAAAGGGGCGTGGCTCGGCATGGACCACTTTCCGGGTAGTGACCCG
Source organism: Dehalococcoidia bacterium (assembly GCA_965197965.1). Taxonomy (GTDB): domain Bacteria; phylum Chloroflexota; class Dehalococcoidia; order Lucifugimonadales; family QGNO01; genus DAOUJH01. Next base: position 2,001,562 of record OZ240235.1, on the reverse strand, counting down.
GACTGGGAGACTCGCACGCAGGTGCTTAAGGAGCTGATAGACCGGGGCTACGGCGACCGCATCATGCTGTCCCACGATTTCAATCTGCGGCAGCACCGCGCCAACGCCGGGGAACGGGAGTCGCGCTGGCAAAACAACCCTGACGGTTATCTCTTTGTGAAGCGGAATGTGCTGCCGCGCCTCGTAGAGATGGGGGTGCCTGAAGAGAAGGTCAACCGCCTGAACCAGGATAACGTAAGGCGCTTCTTCGAGGGGGAATAGCCGTGTAGGGGATAGTTCAAGCCGTCTCACTTGCAAACGACGAGGTGTCCCCACTAATATGTGCGTGTACCACGGTCTATAATAAGCACTGGATCAAGGAGGTGCAGCCATGACTCAGCAGAGCGACGCGTACCCGGTTCAGCTTTCCGTGGACTATCCCGACGGGGGATTGAACCGGCTGTCTACCTTCTTCCGCTTGATACTGGTTATCCCTATAATCATCGTTCAGTCATTCTTAGGAGCCATCTTCTTTCCTATTCTCTTCATGATACAGTTCAGACGTAAGTATCCCAGGTGGTGGTTCGACTGGAACCTGGAACTCGTGCGGTTTTCCTCGCGGGTCTCCGCCTACATACTCCTCCTGCGTGATGAATATCCCTCTACGGACGAAGAGCAGGCTGTGCATATTGAGATACCCTACCCAGACGTGGAGCGGGACCTCAACCGCTGGCTTCCTCTCATAAAGTGGCTGCTAGCTATTCCCCACTACATAGTACTGTGGCTTCTCAGCATAGTACTGATGGTTATAGTTATCATCGCCTGGTTCGCGATTCTGTTTACGGGGCGGTATCCCAGAGGAATGTTCGACCTTGTGGTGGGAGTGATTCGATGGTCTCTGAGGGTACAGGCCTATGCTTTTCTACTCACCACTGACCGGTACCCACCGTTCAGCATGCGGCCATAGTTTCTCCCCCTCCGTCACGCCCGCACCGGCGGGACGCCCAAGAGCGAGGCGCGTCCCTTGGCACAGCAGATACTTCGTCGGCGGGAGCGGCTTTAGGCCAGACGGGGTTTAACCTCCTCAGCATGACAGGCGTCGTGCTACAATCCATGCCTTATGACCATCGACCGGATACGGGTGGCGCCGGGGCCCCTTAGAGCAGTTGCCGCAGCTATTTTGAGAGCGCTTGGCCTTGCCGATGAGCACGCCGCTGATGCAGCCGAGGTGCTGGTCGCCACCGACCTGCGCGGCATAGAGAGCCACGGCGTCAACATGCTGCGCGGCTACTTGCAGCAGTTCCGCGACGGCGTCCTCAATCCAAGGCCGGACTGGCGTATCGTACGGGAAGCGCCTGCCACCGCCACCATCGACGCTGACCGCGCTCTGGGAATCTCCATAGGCCGCGAGCTTATGGAGATGGCGATGGAAAAGGCGCGCCGGTTCGGCGCCGGTATGGTCAGCGTGGCCAACTGCGGTCACCTGGGCGCGGTGGGACACTTTGCCATGCTGGCGGCGCGGCAGGAGATGGTGGGTGTGTGCATGACGGCTTCCAGCGGCGGGGTGGGCGTTCTGCCCACCTTTGGAGCGGAACCCAGGCTGGGCGCCAACCCAATAGGGCTGGCTGCGCCTGCTAACAGGGAAGCTCCCCTGCTCATAGACATCTCGGCGTCGGTGCCCATCGCCAACAAAGTGATTCTCCTTCACCAAGCGGGCAAGGACGTGCCGGCGGGATGGATATCGGACAGCCAGGGCACGCCGGTAATGCAAGCGGGGCCCGCTCCGCCTCCCGGCGAGTTCTTCCATCTGCCGCTGGGCAGCACCCGCGAGATGGGGTCCCACAAGGGTTACGCGCTATCCCTTGTCCCAGAGGTGCTGGCCACGCTGCTAGCAGGCGCGACGCCAAGCATGCAGAAGCTGCGCAACGGAATGAAGGGGGCTTTCATTGCCTACGATATATCCAAATTCACCGATCTGGGTGAGTTCAAAGAGAACATGGACGGAATGCTGAGCACCCTGCGCCAGACCAAGCCCGCTCCCGGTGAGAAACGCGTCCTCTATCCCGGCCTCATTGAGCACGAGACAGAGCAAGAGCGGCTGGCGAACGGCATCCCCCTGAGCACCGAGATGGCGGAATGGCTCAAGGCAACCTCAATGGAGCTTGGCCTGCCCGCAGCCATACCGTAGCCTCCACTCGCGCGTCTGCCCGCTTGCCCGCCGGCAGTGTGATAACATCTGTCCCCTACCCTTTCTTGGAGGTGACCATGACCGCCGTAGACGATATGCTTGCCAGACTTCGCTCCTCTCTGGATGAGACCATCGCAAAGCTGGAAGACGTCGAGGAAGAGCAAATGCTGCTCACAATACCTCGAAGCCGGGCGTCCAACAACGTTAGACACATCTTCTATCGACTCCTCGGCCACGAATACGAGCACACCGTCCAGATGGTAAAGGCCCTAGCCGGACTGGGCGTAGAGCAGACGGAAGCCCAGCTCATCCTCAGCCGCATACGGTCTGCCCAGGGCCAGCTCCAGGGGCTGCTCGTTGGCCTCTCCGACGAAGACCTTGACAGGTCCCACGCCGAGGACGAATGGACGCCCCGCCAGGTCATCGAGCACATCATAGAAGTCCATGAAATGTACAGCCGCGGGATTGTAGAAGCGCTGGAAGAGGCAGACGGCTCTTAGGAGGCGAGCAACCCTCCCGCAACCTGGGCCCCATGACTCCGCACCGCCCCTGGATATACACGAATGACTGGGGGAAGTGGTGCTCGCAACGTGGCCTAAGATGCGCCGTTGGTTGTTATCACGCGGCTACCCGTGGGCTGGACGGGACGATTGTTAGGGCCACCGCTCAGAGACGTTAGGCTGTTGATCTGCTCCTGCGAAATGGTCTTTAGCTCGCGCATCACGTACCAGTCGACCGGCTCGTCGCATGGTGGAGTCGTCTTGGAGCCGTCGTACCGGTAGTAGTCGGGTCCGAGCGACTTATAGAGAGTTGCGTTGAGGTCGCTGCCGCCCTTGTCAGTGGCGCCTGCAGCCGGTGCGGAATCCAGAATCGCTTGCACTATCGGGCTAGGATCGCCAAGCCTAAACAGCAGGGCCACCACCGCCAGGCGGTCGTCTGTGTCCGCGTGAATCAGGTGCAGTTCCGCCGCAAAGCTCGCGCCGTCTATACGATGCTCAGAGGGCGCGTGAAGATGCGCCGACTTCAGCTCGAAGCTCCGTTGGCCCAGGTTGAACGTGCTGCCCTGCGCGTAGTCAACTTGCACAAACTTGCCATCGTTGCGGACTGCCGTCGCATCGCTGCCGTATGAAAAGGAAGCAGGCACGGCGTCGCCCTCCACATACCCTGCAATATCCACCGGCGACTGCTGTTCGCCGTTGGCGCAGGCTGCATACTTCTCCGACAGCGAGGACCAGTTTTCCGGCGCGCCGGGCCCCTCGTATCCCCACTCCACAGTGACGATGGGAGTGGATGCATCCTCGTCGCCGTTGCAGGCCGCTATTGCGAACACCATAGCCGGCAGGCACACTAGCGCCAGCCCTGCTATCTTCAGTCCCCTATCGTTTCGCAAACCTTGTGGGTATTTCAACATCTCTTTTACTTCCCACGTCCCCTTATCCACCTCTGCGCATCCAGGGTGATCCCTTGCCCCGCTGACATTCTTAGAGCACCCCCTCCACCCTGCGCATGCCCACTGCAAGCACTCCCTCCTACTCCACCTCTATGCTCGCTGCTCCGCCAACTACCTCCAGGTTGAGGCGGTGCGCTGCCGTGTCATAGTCGGGCGATACATGGAGCCCGTTCACTTTGGGGAACCTATCGGCTATGTCCACGCTGGCCAGGCCGGCATCCACGTCTATGCGTGCCGCCACACCCTCGGGAACTGTTATTTCTAGACTGGACGCACCGACATCAACCGACGCAATAGTGAAATCAGCTACCGCAGGCGTAACCAGAGTAGCCGATACTGCTCCAGCAGCCATCAGCAGCTCGGTGACTTGGAGCTGCTCTAGGTCGATGCTAATATCGCTGGCGCCCGACTGGATAGCTATAAAAATTTCCACGTCTCTGGCTATCTTGATGTCCCACTTGCGATCTAGAGTAGTGAAAAAGGAACTCTGTGCGTTTTCCAGCTTCACCGCTGTCCTGTTCCCTGAACGAGCCACCGTTGAAACTACCCCCGCGTTGCTGCCGGGGCCGCTGAATGTGGCCTGCACCAGGTCCGGGGAGCCTGCCGGCAGATCGCTGATGATAAGCTCGCCTGCGCCAAATTCGACCTCCAGTTCGAGGGACTCGACACCGTCCAAGGGTTCAGAGAACTCGCTGACAACGAACGATTCCGTATCAGCAACAATGAAGAAGGCGGCCGCTCCCACCGTTCCAACGAGCAGGAACACCACGACAAGCGATGCCAGAACGGGGAACCTGCGTCCCAGGATTATGCTTACGCCGCCGGCGATGAGGGCAACGGGTCAGAAACGCCACAGCTCCAGCCACAGCCCCCAGGAAACGACGCCTATTGTCTGGAGAAGGAGCAGTGCGCCCAGCAGTACAAGCAGAATGCCAAATACCGGCAGCCCTCTTCCGCGCCGTTTATCGGCCATGAGCTAGCTTTTCGTCCTATCCCATATGAGGGCGACGCCTACGGCTATGATGACCAACGGCCAGATCAGGCCCCACCTCAGCCAGGAGAAGAATTCGATCTGCAGCAGCAGGAATACGACCCCGATAAAGACTAGGAGGCCGCCGATGAAGTTGCGGTTTCGCTTTGTCCTGGCGTCCGCTTCCGTGGGTGGCGTAGAGTCCTGCGCCGGCGCAGCGCCTTCAACGGCCTCCGGCATGACCAGGGCGAGCACTATATAGGCAATGAGGCCTATGCCGCTGGCGAAGCCAAGGACCACGAACGCGACGCGTACCAAGGTGGAGTCTACGTCAAGGTGCTCCGCCAGTCCTCCCGCTACACCGAACATCACGCGGTCGGAACTGCTTTTCCTTAGTCTCCCCTTCTGCGCTTCAGCCATTCTCAACCCCCTAGCCGGCCCATGCCTACAGGTGCTTTGCTCTATTGTACATGTTGTTACCCGTATATAACGAGGGACGTTCGCCATTGCGCCCCCACCGTCATCTGAGCAACACCCCCCCCTTAGTCATTGCGAGCGTAGCGAAGCAATCTGGCGGGGGCAAATGGGCAAAAAGGCCACCCAGCCCGACACAAGCCGGTTACTCCGCATGGTATCATTGCCTTGAATCCGGTATGCGGCAATAGGTATGACTGAACGGTTGGTATCAGGAAAGCCACGAGAAGACGATGCTTCGCTGGACGCCAATCTGCGGCCAAGCAAACTTGCCGACTACGTAGGCCAGGAGAAGGTCAAGGCAAACCTTGGCATCGCTATGACGGCGGCCCGGCAGCGCAACGAGTCCCTGGACCATTTGCTCCTGTACGGGCCCCCGGGACTGGGCAAGACCACACTGGCCAACATTGTGGCCGCGGAGATGGGCGTCAATATCAAAGTTACCTCCGGGCCTGCCATAGAGCGTGCCGGAGATATGGCCGCCATCCTGACCAGCCTCCGTGCCAGGGATGTGCTTTTCATAGACGAGATGCACCGGCTGAACAGAGTGGTGGAGGAGGTTCTCTATCCCGCCATGGAGGATTTCTTCCTCTCTTGGGTTATGGGAAAAGGTCTGGGAGCGCGCACCATCAACCTCAAGGTGCCGCCCTTCACCCTGATCGGCGCTACTACCAGGTATGCTCAGATCAGCGCACCGTTGAGGAACAGGTTCGGCATGGTGCATCGCCTCGATTTCTACGAAACGGACGCCTTGCGCCAGCTTCTAAAGCGGTCCGCCGCAATCCTCAAGGTGCCCGTAAAGGAAGAAGGACTCGACGAAATTGCGCGCCGCTCCAGGGGGACTCCGCGCGTGGCGAATAGATTGCTGCGGCGGGTGCGGGACTACGCCCAGGTAATGGCCGACGGATTGGTGGATGTAGAACTGGCCAGGGAGGCCCTTTCCAGGCTGGAAGTGGACTCGCTGGGCCTGGACGAGCTAGACCACAAGATACTTCGAACTCTGGTTGAGAAGTTCGATGGCGGGCCGGTCGGACTGGAGACAATCGCAGCCTCGATAAGCGAGGAGCCGGACACCATTATGGACGTTTACGAACCTTACCTGATGCAACTGGGGTTCGTCACTCGAACGCCAAGGGGCCGCCTGGCGACGCGTCATGCCTACGAGCACCTCAATGTTCCCTACAAGGACAAGGCGGGAACGCTGCAGGCCTCGCTGTGGCAGGAGCCCGCGGGGGAGACAGGCGAATAGCTTGCGCCTGGGAACGTCCTTCGCACTCCTGTTCCTGGTAATCATAGCGGGTTGCCGTGCCGCAACTCCCACTCCCACGGTTACCCCCACTCCCACGGCGACACCTGCTCCTATTGCAACCGCTACCCCTACTCCCACGGCAACACCAACTCCTACTGCAACCGCTACCCCCACTCCCACGCCAACGCCAGCTCCTACTGCAACCGCGACTCCCACAGTAACACCGGCTCCCGCCGCAACGGCTACCCCAACTCCCGTAGCCACCCCCCAGGTAAGCATTGAAGGTGCAACCATCTTCGTAGAGCTTGCCGTCACCCCGGAGCAACGAGCGCGCGGCCTCATGGGACGGCCTTCCTTGGGCAACGATGAAGGCATGCTTTTCATCTTCCCCAGCGAAACCTCGCCGTCGTTCTGGATGCAGGGTATGCTGATATCGCTTGACATCATATGGATAGATAGCCGGTTGAACGTGGTTGGGGTCGCGTCAAACGTGCCGCCTCACAGCGGCCCAGGCTCGCCGCCCACGTACCACCCGCCTCAGCCGGTGCAGTACGTGCTGGAGGTGAGCGCCGACATTGCGGACCAACTGGGAATCGAGCCGGGCAGTCTGGTGGAACTGGTGGGTATCCCCCAGGACAACGGCGTCTAAGCCTAAATCTAAAGTCCAAGGTGATATATGAGCAATTCGGTTATGAGCAATTCGGTATTGTACACAGTGGAAGGCCGTATAGCCCGCATAACGCTTAACCGGCCTGAGGTGCTGAACGCCCTCAATAGGCAGATGATAGACGACCTGCGCCAAACCGTCCTGCGCTTCAACGATGACGACGAAGCGTGGGTGGCCATAGTCACTGGCGCGGGGAGGGCTTTCTGCGCCGGTCGAGACCTCAAGGAACGGGCCGAAGACAACGCATCCGGCAGGCAGCCCAGCGCTCAAGAGAGCATGTACGGAGGTGGCCTGTCGATGTGGCCCGCCACCTGGAAGCCAATGATCGCGGCGGTGAACGGCTACGCCCTGGCCGGAGGGTGGGCCGTTGCCCAGATGTGCGACCTGCGTATTGCCTCTGAAGACGCCAGGCTTGGCATCACGGAGCCTCGCGTCGGTCTCATGGCGCCGTTTGCCGTGCAGTTGAACAGGCTCATCCCGGAGGCTGCCGTGATGGAGCTGGTGCTGACCGCGGAGCCCCTACCGGCACGGCGGGTCTTGGAGATGGGATTCCTCAATAGGATCGTCCCTCCGGAGCAACTCATGGATCAGGCACTGGAGCTGGCGCGCACTATTTTGAAGAACGCCCCTCTTTCACTGCGCTCCTTCAAAGAACTGGTGAACCGTGCCAGAGAACTCTCTGAGAGTGAAGCGGCGCTGCTAACCAGGGAGTCGTATGACCGGTTGCTGCTGAGCAAGGACGCCAGGGAGGGACCACGCGCATTCGCAGAGAAGCGAGACCCGGTATGGAACGCAGAGTAACGTCTAGGGGTTAGCTGGCAATCTAAAAGCCGCTATACTCCATACGCTCCCGTTCAGTCGTTGGTACACCTATGTCCACAAGTCAGCAGCTGCTAGAGACGCCTGAGCTTGACCCCAGGTTAAGCCGCTACCGGTTTGTCATGGGCGGGCTGCTGGTGCTGCTGAACTTCAGTCTTGGCCTCAGCTTCTTTGTGGTGACCCCAATTACTCCCATCATCATGGAAGAGTTTGGCATCAACAGAAGCGCGGCCAGCCTGCTGACCAGCGTGGTCTTACTTTCGCAGGCTGGCCTTGCCATCCCCACCGGCATCATTATAAGCAGGGTGGGGGTGAGGAGAATGGTGCTCATTGGCTGGGCCATGGCCTCTATATCCATGCTGACCTGGACGGCAACCAGTTTCCCCATGCTGCTGGCTATCAGGATAGTCTACGGGATCAGCTTTTCCCTGCTGCTGCCGGCCACGGGCCCCATGATGATGCAGTGGTTCCGCCCCAGGGAGCTGCCCATACTCAACGCCATCAACGTTTCCGTGGTGACATTGGCCATATCCATCTCCACGTTTACCATAGCGCCTCTGTCGCAGCTGCTGGAATGGAAGATAGCGGTGAGCCTGTACGGCAGCGCATCGCTGCTGGGAGTAATCTTATGGGCAGCGCTGGCCAGGACTGGAAGAAGGCCCGACAATGCGGCAAGGCATCCGTCGTTCAGGGAGATCTGGGCTGTCCTCAAATCCAGGACCGCGCTCCTGCTCGCCCTAGCCGATGCCGGACCGTTCGCCCAGTACGCGGCGCTTGTGGCCTGGCTGCCCACCTACTACCATGAGGTGTACGAGATGACCTTGAGCAAAGCGGGGGCGCTGGTGGGGCTACTGCCGATGGCCGGTGTTTTCAGTGTGCTCTTGGCGGGTTTTCTGGCGTTCAAGATCCCCAATAGGAGGCTGTTCCTACTCGTGCCCGGCCTGTTTGTAGTTCTGGGCGGCTTGGGAAGCTTTTTGCTGAGCGATGGACCTCTGTTGTACGCCGCCCTGCTGGTGCTGGGCTTCGCTTCCTGGTTCTACCTGCCTGTGCTCTTCACCATCCCCCTGGAGCTTCCCGAAGCGTCCGAAACCAGGGTGGCCCTCACCTACGGGATGATCATGACCATATCCAGCTTCTTGGCTTTCCTGTCCCCGCTATTCGTGGGAGCAAGCACGGATATACTGGGGACGTATACGCTTGGATTCGCCGTTCTTGCCCTGCTGGCGCTCACACTGCTCGCGGGGGGAATAGTCCTGCCGGAGACGGGGTCAGGCAGAGAGCCCGCCGCTAAGACCGGGGCGTAGGCCTGGCTTGCACACGAGACCGAGGTGCCACGGATAGCCTGTAGCCCCCGCTCACGGTGAGCCTGTCGAACCATTTGAGCGGGTGGGGTGTCCGCTGATCCTGAGCCTAGAGTTTACCCAAGGGCAGGTTCAGTTGAGGATGAGTTCCTTCCAAGGGCCGCCTATTCCAGACCGCTATCCCGCCCTGCGTACTAGCGCTGCGTCTGCCTGGTCTCAGCGACGGAGGTCTCTTCCACGGAGGACAGCGGGGTCTCCTCCTCCTCCAAGTCCTGGAAGTTCAGGGCGTACAGCCTGGAGTAAATTGCAGACCTTTCCAGAAGCTCGTCGTGGGTGCCGATGTCCACAATCCGGCCAAGCTCCATGACCACGATCATATCGGCGTTCTGTATGGTGGACAGGCGGTGCGCTATGACCACGGCGGTGCGGTCCTTGAGCATCTCTTTGAGGGCCTGCTGAATGACCACCTCGGTAAAGGTGTCTATGTTCGCTGTCGCCTCGTCCAGGATGAGAATGCGGGGGTCGGCCAGGATGGCCCTGGCAAAGCTGATCAGCTGGCGCTGACCAACGCTGAGGTTGCCGCCGCGTTCGTACAGTATCGTATCGTAGCCGTTCTCAAGCTTCATGATGAAGTCGTGCGCTCCCACGGCTGTCGCCGCCCTGATCACCTGTTCCATGGTGGCTTCCGTGTGGCGGTACTTTATGTTGTCGGCCACGGAAACGGAGAAGAGGAACGGCTCCTGAAGCACCGTGCTCGCCTGAGAGGCCAGTGAGCTGCGCTGGATGTCGCGAAGGTCGTAGCCGTCCACGGTAAGACGGCCGCTGGTCACGTCGTAGAAGCGCATGAGAAGCGATACCATGGACGTCTTGCCTGCCCCGGTCTGGCCAACCAGTGCCGCGGTCGTACCGGGTTTAATGTGGAGGTTGACGTCCTTGAGCACGGGAATGCCGGCGACGTACTCCAGCCAGACGCCCTCGTAGCGGATTTCGCCTTTGACGAAGGGCAGCGGCTTGGCGTCGGGCTTGTCCACTACCTCCGGCTCAACGTCCATCAGCTCAAAGATGCGAACGCCCCCGGTCATGGCGCGCTGGAACTGGGTGTACTGCATGGTGAGGTTGCGTATAGGGTCGTAGAAGCGCTGCACGTAGAGAGCGAAGGCAACGAGTGCGCCTGCTCCCAGGCTATCGTTGAGCACCATGGTGCCGCCAACGACGATGACCAACCCCAGAGCTACGGCGGTAATCAGGTCCACGGTAGGCATGAGTATGGCGGAAAGCCTGATGGCGCGCAGGTTGGCGTCAAGGTGGTCCATATTCACCCTATCGAACTGGCGCAGGTTGAGGTCTTCCCGGTTCATGCTCTGCACCACGCGCACTCCGGAGATGTTCTGTTGAAGACGGGTGTTGACCACGGATATGGCGTACCGAATCCTGATGAAGGCCACCCGGGCGTAGCGCTGCCAGACACCCATGATCAAGGCAAGCAGTGGGAGCACCACGATTGTGATGATAGCGAGCTGCCAGTTCATGAGGAACATGACAACGATAATGCCCACCAAGCTGAGCATGTCGCCCAGGGTGATGGTGACCATGGGGAGGAACTCCTGGAGCTGTCCCACGTCGCTCATGACGCGGCTCATGATCCGTCCCACCTCGTTTCTATCGAAGAAGGGAACGGAGAGCCTCTGGAGTTGATTGAACATGTCGGTGCGTAGCTTGTAGAGGACCTCCTGGCTTATCTTGCCCAGAAGGCGCATGTACAAGTAGTTGCCAATGAGATTTGCGGTGATAACGCCTATGAGCACCAGCCCAATGCGGTTCAGGCCGCTCAGATTACTGGAGAGGACGTAGTTGTCAATTGTGTAGCCAATGAGCCACGGAATCAGCACCAGAGTGGAGGTGTAGACCAGCATCATGACCATGGACAGGGTAAAGAGGCCCATCCGGCTCTTGAAATACGGGAAGAGGCGTTTGATTACCTCGTGGTTGTAGATTTGGCCGCGGTCGTCATCGTCAAGGCCGCCGTGTCCGTGTCCCATGCCGCCGCCGTGCCACATTATCGCTGTCCCTCCTTCCCGGTAGAGGGAACAATGTTGGCATGCGAGCCGTTACCAGCAGGCTGGGAACCATTGATCTCGACTTCTTGAGGCCGCAGTTGCAGGTCGTAGACCTCCTGGTAGTGCCCGGGAAGCTTGATCAACTCTTCGTGGGTGCCGCGCTGCACAATCTGCCCATCCTTGAGCACCAGAATGCTGTCGGCGTTCTTCACCGTGCTCAGCCTGTGGGCAATGACAAAGGTGGTGCGCCCCTTCATCACCCCTTGCAGCGCCCTGCGAATGAAGTGCTCGGTCTCCGTGTCCACGCTGGAAGTGGAATCGTCCAGTATCAGTATGGGCGGGTCCAGCAGGACGGTGCGGGCAATGGCGAGACGCTGGCGTTGGCCGCCGGAGAGGGTGGTGCCACGCTCACCGACCCAGGTGTCGTAACCCTCGGGTAGGGTCTCGATGAAGTCATGGAACTGGGCGATCTTGGCAGCGTTGATTATCTCTTCCTCAGTGGCGTCAACTTTGCCGTAAGCAATGTTCTCCCTTATGGTGGAGGTGAACAGGAAGACGTCCTGCTGCACTATTCCGATGTTCTTTCTCAAAGAGCCCATTGTTACCCGTCGCACGTCGGAACCGTCCACGGTAACATGGCCGCTGGTCACGTCGTAAAAGCGCGGAATGAGGTGCACCATCGTGCTCTTGCCGCTGCCCGGCGCGCCCACCAGAGCGATGACCTTGGTCGGCTCCGCCTCCAAGTCGATGCCTCTGAGCACGGGGGACATGGTGTCGTAGGTGAACGAGACGTTTTGGAAGCGGACGTGTCCCTTGACCCTGGGCAGATCGACGGCGTCTTTCTCGTCTTGCACCGGCGATTCGGCGTCCAGGGTGGCAAAGAGCCGCTGGCCGGAGCCGTAGCCCCTGGAGAAGGAGTTGACCACCCAGGCTATCATGCGCACGGGCTGAGCCAGCAGGCCAAGGTAGAAGATGAACTGGGCGATCTCACCATACGAGAGTGCGCCGTCAATGACCAGTCTGCCTCCCCACCACAGAACGATGACGGTGATCCCTACGTAGAAGAAGGTGACCATGGAGGAGTTGGAGGCCTGGTGAATGGCGGCGTGGTAGGAGTAGAGGGACGCCTTCTCCGCGTGATGGTAGAAGCGGCCGCGCTCGTGCTCCTCGGCGGCGAAGGCCTTGACCACTCGCTGGCCGGACAGGTTCTCCTGCAAGGCGGTGGTCATCAGTCCAAGCTCCGTCTGCACGGCGAGCCAGGCGCGGCGCATCTCGGTCATGGTGCGGCCGCTGCGCCAGGCTACAATGGGGGCAAAGAGCAGGCAGATCAAGGCAAGCTGCCAGTTGAGCAGCAGCATGGCGCTGCCCACGCCCACGAAAAGCAGCACGGTGAAGGCGGCGCGGATGAGGCCCATCTGGACGAACATGCGAATACCTTCCATATCCGTGGTGGCCTTGGACATGAGGTTGCCGGTCTGCTGCCTGTCGTGGAAGGCAAAGCTCATGCGCTGGAGGTGGTCGTAGAACTCGTTGCGCAGATCGTAGGCTACCCTCTGTCCAATGGACTCGCCGAGGTACTGCTGCCAGTAGGCGAATGCGCCGCGCATGCCGTTGGCCGCGAATACGCCGAGAGCCAATATGAAGAGCTGGCTTCTGACTCCGGTGGAGAGCACCTCGTCAATGGCGGTGCCCAGGAGGCGGGGTATGAGCATGGAGAAGGCGGTAACACCGAGTATGGAGAAATAGGCTAGGAAGAGTCTAGTCTTATATCTAGAAGCTCGTTTAGCTATTCTCCAGAGAACCCGCATACGGCGGCTGGCCTTCTTTCTCTAACCGTCTCACTTACGAGGCGAAAAATCAACGTATCCGCAAAAGAGTGGAACGATTGACTATTATACTCTCCCAAGCAAGGTTAGGCAAAGCGGCAGGTGGCCAGTTAAGGAGGTTCCATGGCATACACTCAATTCGACGGCACTCGACGCTGGAATCAGAATGCCCAAAGCTGGCATCAACACTATGGTGAGGACGACCCCAACCGGCGGGATTTGCTGGACCCACTGATCCTAGACCTCTTGGGAGATGTCTCCGGAAAGAGAATCCTTGATGCCGGCTGCGGTGACGGGTACTTCTCGCGCAAGCTTTGTGCAAGGGGCGCCATTGTCACCGGTGTTGAGGCAGCCACGGAGATGCTTGCTCTGGCCACCCGAGAAGAGTCAAAGACACAACCGGCTATCTCCTATCATCTGGGCAGCGTCTCCTCAATGGAGTTTCTGGCCGACGGTATTTTCGACACAGTGATCACGAACAATGTCATTCAGGACGTAGAGAACTTCCAGGATGCGTTTCGGGAGTTTAATCGAGTTTTACGACCGGGCGGAGAATACATCCACGTCGAGAACCACCCCTGCTTCTCTCTATCAGGAGCAGGTTGGGTGAGGGACGCCCAAGGGAATCGTCTATATAGGAAGGTAGACCACTACTTCAATAGGGAGCCGTTTCTTGCTCAATGGCGTTCAAGTTCAGGTATGGAGCCAACCGTTACCTGGCACCGAACTTTAGGTGACATCATGAATTCGCTGATCTCAGTTGGCCTCCAGGTCACAACGGTTCTGGAGCCGGAACCACCGGAGTCCTGGCGAGACAATGAGCGGCAGAACGACGCATTCAGGATCCCCGAATTTCTTGTGGTTGTCTGCAAGAAGGGGTAAGGAGCTAACCACGGACTAGCAGATAGACATTATTCGGCCTCTGACTAGCGTCTGAACATCCTTGATGTATAGCCTCAAAGCCAGCCGCCTGGGCGGAGCGAATCTTGATCTTAATCATGCCTTTCGATAGCCCCAGGACAAGAAGAAAAACCATTCTCCCTGTCATTCTGAACGCAGTGAAGAATCCAAAGCCGCTGCACGCAAAGCCACGATGTCTTGATGAAATGCCAGCTATCGTCCAATTGCCCATGGGCTGAGTACTTCGACCCCGGTCCCCTCAAAGTCGCCCACGTCTCTTGTCACCACTGATGCCCCTCGGGAGCGGGCTATCGCCGCTATCTGGCAGTCGGCATGGCTGATGGGGCGGCCAGCGTCACGGCGCGCCGCTGCTATCACAGCGTAGGCTTGGGCCGCGTCGCTGTCAAAGGGTAGGATGCGTTCAGCGAACAGCACACCAAAGGCCTGCTCCGCCGCAGCGTTAAGTCCACGCTGACGCTCTCCGTCGGGCAAGAGCGCGATGCCCGTTAGAATCTCCGCCTCAGTGATGGCGGTAATGAACAGAGCGCTCGTTAGCTGAGAGTCCAGCCAGGCGCGGACTTTGGACGAGGGGGGTTCCCGCATAAGCTCTGAGACAACGTTGGTGTCAAGGACGTACACCTGCCACAACCTTAATTGAGACGTGGAGGTTCACGCATCGGCTCCCTGGCTGGGATCTCCAACTCCACACCGCCGTAGGGTTTGAACAGTTCGTGGAGCGTGGTTCCAAGGTTTCCGGCAGGGGTCGCCCCCTCGTTCAAAGCTGATCTCAGAATGTCCCTCACCTCCTGCTCCATAGACCTGCCGTTCTCCGCCGCCCTGATGCGCAGCCGCCGCTTTAAGCTGTCGTCAAGGTTGCGCACCGTGATACTGGCCATTAAGGTCCCTCCCTTATGCAGACCCTTGCACAACTCCACCGGCGGCCACCAAACCCTCTTCCCCCTCGATGGGGGAAGATCGAGATGGGGGTGAACCGTCCGTGTTCAGCCAACCTCATTGCCCCCAGCGTCATTCCTGCTCAGGCAGAAACTCTGGGTTACGCAAAGGTCTCCTTATGCATGTCACACTATAGCATGATTGCATTGCTATCACTAGGTGAGGGCAGGTGCTGCGGTGCACCCCCAACCCCCGCCACCAACCACTTCCACACTCCCGCACCTTGCCCTATCTTGTATCCATGAACACCACCTGCAAACTACCCCCTGTCAGCGTCGACCCTGCGCTGTCTCCTCGCCTCTACGACAATCGTTGCATCCATGACAACTTCGGATTTGTTTTCTCATATTTCGACAAAAAGTTGCCCGTTTTAGCTTTGGTAGTTGACATAACGTCTGAAACAATTCCGTTCAAAATCGACCTTAAAACCCTGCAGCGCTATCCAACACCCAACGTCAACCCGGATACCTGCTGTGCCCCCAGCCTTCTTGGACTTCCAGGCGAGAGTGCAGGCCGGTGCGCTCCAGCATGGCCTCGCTGGCGGCCTGCGCTCGCTGCAGGACGGCCTCCTCGTCCACCGCCGTCACCGCCCTGCCCTGCATCAGCACCTGCCCGTCTACTATCACGGTGTCCACGTCCTGGCCATTGGCGAAGCCAACCACGCGATGCACGGGCATGTTCAGGGGGTACAGGTGCGGCTTGTTCATATCCAGCAGGATTACGTCGGCCTTCTTGCCTGCTTCCAACGACCCAATCTGGTCGTCCAAGCCCAGGGCATGAGCCGCGTCTATAGTTGCCATTTCCAGCACCTTGCCCGGAGGCATATATGCGCCGTCGCGGTACTCGGCGCGGTGCTGGCGCATACAGACGTACATGTGGCGGAACATATCGTAGTTCATGTCCGGCCCGGCTGCGTCGGAACCCAGCGCCACGGTGACTCCGGCGTCAAGAAGCTGCGGCACGGGACAGCGCGACGGATAGGAGTTCCCCGAGCTTGGGTTGTGGGCGATCCTGGTGTCGGTCTCGGCGCAGATCAGCACCTCCTCCGCCGTGAGTCCCGTGGAATGCGATAGGAGCACGTCCGGCCCAAGGATGCCAAGCTGCTCGTGGGCGAACTTGACCGTCCCCGTATCGTGGCCGTCCTGCGTCAGGATCAGGCCGTACTTCTGGGCGAGTTCCTTGACGGCGCGAGCCTCTGCCTTGAGCTCTTCCAGCGGCGTCTCCTTGTAGGGAGAACGCGCCGGGTTCTGCGTAGCCGACATCACCGAGACGTGGATGCGGTCGTCGGCCTCCCCATGCCAGCGCCGGATGATCTCCTCGGTGGTTCGCATGTACCGGTCGAAGTCGACCATATAGGTCTGCCTGTTGCCGTTGTCCCAGCGTGCGTACTGCCTGGGATATGGAGGATTGCTGGAACCGACGGCAAGGAACTCGCGGATGCCCATCTGCCTAACGGCCTCGCAGTGGCGATCGGCGTAGACCGGTTCGTCCGCGCGCATCACCATGGTGCCGCCGCCAAAGTAGGTGACCCCGCAGGTGGTGCCGTTCTTCAACCGGTCAAGAGAGGCCAGAAGCGCCTCGGCGTGCCAGAACTCCTCGTCCGTGCCCTCCGCATAGATGTAGTCGGCGGTGTTGGACCACATACCGGCGGGCCCGTGACCTAAGGTCTTGACCAGGGCGTGACCGGCGTGGCCGTGGCCGTCGATGAGACCGGGCATGATTACCTTGCGCTGAGCCCGGATGACGCGATCTGCGCTGTGTGCGCCCTCCACCTCCTGCCGCGGGCCCACGGCAACAATGCGATCGGCTTCGATGGCTACTGCGCCGTCCTCTATGACCCTACGCTGCGGGTCCATGGTGATTACCGTGCCGCCGGTGATAAGGATGTCTGCCATGTTGTGCCTCCTAGTAGAACTTAACTACAGCGCCTTTGGCCCTACAGGACTGCCACTCTTCTCGTCATAGTAGAAGAGAGAGAAGGGGCTCCCCATAGCCAAGTCTTGGGTGGCCGCAGATTTGTTTTTAGGCTGATAGGCCTCTTCACCTTGGATGACAACGAGAATGTTGGAGTGGTTTCTATGCACGGCGCTCATAGCGTCAAATTTCTCCAAGACGGAGTGAGCTTCTTTCTTGATCTCTACACCATCTTTGAACTTGGGTTTGAACTGATCCCAGTTCATCTTGACCTCAATGCCTATGCTTTTCGATGCGGCCTTTATGAAGAAGTCAGCCTTAAGCCTCGCCACCGGGGAGTATTCAGTTTGGATGCTGGCCTTTCGTGGTAGCCTTGTGCGCAGTCGATGATACAACTGCGCATTGAAGTCTCCCTCCACAGGGAAGGTCCAGCCGTTCCCCTGTCCGTGCTCGTAGTTGCACCAGAAAAAGCCGTGATATTGCCGTCTGTATTTGCCATACAGATTCAAGGTCTCTCCAATGCACTGTGCGGTTATGTCCGGTAGGGATTGTCCAAGAGCAACGGACTTCACATTTTGGGGGCTGGACACAACCTCAGCGATTGCAGACCTGTCGAGAATTATTGCCTTTCTTGCTTCTCTCGCATACTCAGAGAGATTCCGTGTCTCATCAACTTTCGACAGCTTGTTCCGGTTGGCCGGTATGACGTATAGCCTGCGCACGCTTCCGTCGGCGTAGCCTTGGAGTTTGTTTAGCTCAACTCTGATTTCTTTCTCACCTAGGTCCTTCTTCAACTCGATTAGCACTTCAGCTCCATAATTGAACGGATTCTCCTTGGTTGGATTGCATATTAGGAGATCGGCCTTGGAAGGGTTGCCATTCTCAGGCTTAGCTTCGGCGTGCAATGGGCATGTCTGAAAGCCTGGCAGCTTGGCTCCAAGCCTACAACCATTCAACTCAAGCCCGTGAAGCTGATGGTAAAACTCAAACTTGAAGTCTGATTCGTTATTAAAAAGGTCGCGGCCAGCGTATGTCGCGGCCAAGGCTTGGCGTACTAAGGCGTCTACCTCGTCCAAGTCAATGTTGAATTCCTTGATATCAAACTCCTTTCTGAGAGTCGGCAATTCTCATGGTTAGCATTCTACTGGACTCAAGCCGTGCTCCTGCCATAATCGCTGGCCCATAACTGATGAAGCTTGGATAGCGCTTCGTGCGGAATGGGATGTTTTTCAGAGGCGGACGCTCCCTCCTCTATCTGGGCCCGGCTGGAAAATCCGACGAGCACGGTGGATACGCCGGTGTGCATGAGCGCAAAGCGCACTGCGGCCTGGGAACGGGACTGGAGATCGCCGGAGACGAGAAAGTCGAGCTTGGAGGTGCGCTCTTCATCGGTGTCATAGGCGGAATCGGTGACCATGGGACTGCCGATGGTGGGAGAGGCGTGCCCCTGCCGCGACGAAGCTCCGCCCAGCGCGCCGGCGGCCATGACCCGAATCACCACAACGCCCATGCTATGCCCCGCTGCGCGGTCGATGAGATGGCGGAAATCATGGCCAACGAAACCTGAAGGGATCGACACTCCGGCGCTCGGATTGAGCAGATTGTAGTAGGCTTGTACAACGTCGAAGCGTCCGCTGTCCACCACCTTGTGCAGTGCACCGGTGTCGCCGTTGCCGGTGAAGCCGGTGAACCGGGTGAGTCCCTCCGAACGCAGACCGTCGAATGCGTCAGCCACGCCGTCCTTGCCCAATACGTCGTCGACTCCTATGGTCTCACCACTGATGCCGCCGCCGCGTTGCATCGTTATACCATCGTGGAGCTGGAAGATGTCCACGGAGTCACGGCCAAGGCGTTTCAGGCTCTCTTCCAAAGAGCGACGTGCCGCGCCCTTGATATCGTCCAGGCTGCGCCGCAGGTTCACTTTCGTAGCAACCCAGGCCTGGGGCTTGAGGTAGTCGAGCACGCGGCCAAGGTTGGTCTCGGAAAGCCCGTCCCCGTAGCTTGGCGCGGTATCGAAATAGTTGACGCCAAGGTCAAGGGCGCGCTGCACCCCTTCCAACTGCTCTTGGAAGGAGCCGCGCACCATCAGCCCTCCCACGTTGCCGCAACCGAAGCCTACCTCAGATACGCGAAGTCCTGTTCTGCCCAGAGTCCTGTAGTTCACAACGTCTCCATGCCCCATGCTGACGAAATCGATCAGGGTAAGTATAATGTCGGTTCGAACACCCTGTGTAGCACAACTCTATGAAGATACCAATATCCTGGCTCAAAGAATACGTGGACGTAGCCCTGCCGGCAAAGGAGCTGGCACACCGTTTGACAATGGCCGGCTTGGAGACCGGCGACGTCGAGGTCATAGGCGAGCAATGGGACAACATCTCCGTCGGCTTGGTTGTGAAAGCCGAACAGCATCCCAACGCCGACCGGCTAAAGCTGGCCACGGTAGACCTGGGAAGCGAGCGGGTCACGGTAGTTTGCGGTGGTCCCAATCTGGCTGAAGGACAGAAGATAGCATTCGCCGGATTGGGCGCGCGCCTCATCAATCCGCAGTCGGGCAAGCCGGAGACGCTGAAAGAGGCCAGTATCCGGGGCGTCGCGTCGCGGGGCATGGTCTGCTCGGAGCGCGAGCTGGGGCTGGGCGAAGACCACGATGGCATACTTGTGCTTGACGACGGCGCACCCGTGGGCGCCCCACTGGCCGAATACCTGGGCGATACCGTGCTAAACACCGAAGTTACCCCCAACAGGCCAGACTGGCTGTCCATGCTCGGCGTGGCCTATGAAGTGGCGGCTCTCAGTGGCGGCGGAGTGCGTGAGCCCGACGTCTCCTATCCTGAAGTGGAACCCGCAATCGAGCAGGAGGTCAAGGTATTCATCGACGACCCTGACCTTGCACCGAGGTACACGGCAAGCCTGATCAAGGGAGTGAAGGTAGAACCGTCGCCACAGTGGTTGCAAGACCGCCTGGTCAAAGCGGGTCAGCGTCCCATCAACAACCTGGTGGACATTACCAACTACGTGATGCTTGAATACGGCCAGCCCCTGCACGCCTTCGACTTCGATAAGCTTGGAGAGGGCGTCATACGCGTGCGGCGGGCCAAAGCTGGGGAGACCCTAACCAGCATCGACGGTGAGCAGCGCAAGCTGACAGCGGAGATGCTGGCAATCGCCGACGCTGAAAAGGCGGTGGCAATCGCCGGGGTGATGGGCGGCGCCGAGACTGAGGTGACGCAGAAAACGCGCAATGTGCTGCTGGAGTCGGCGAACTTCAATCCCACGAGCATACGCCGCACCGCGTCGGCGCTTCAGATGAGGACCGAGGCCTCCTACAGGTTCGAGCGAGGCTTGAACCCTGAGCTGGCGCCCATAGCGCTGAGGAGAGCAACGCAGCTAATTCAGCAAATAGCAGGGGGACAGGTCTCTAAAGGAATCGCCGACGCGTACCCGGGGAAAGCAGACTCCGCAGCGGTCCGGTTTTCCTTGGACAGGGTCGAAAAGGTTCTGGGAGTCAGGTTCTCCCTGGATGACACCGAACGCGTGCTGAGTTCACTGGGCTTTACCTTCCAATCCAAAGGGCAGGACGTGTTGGAGGTGGAGCCTCCCTACTGGCGCAGCGACATATCGATTGAGGATGACCTGGTTGAAGAACTGGCGCGGACAACAGGATACGATGCAATACCCACAACGTTCCTGGGCACAAGCATCCCTCAGCACCACAGACAGCCGGAGAGGGAGCTTAGAGAAAGGGTAAAGGACCTGCTGGTGGAAGCGGGTCTACAGGAGGTCATCTCATATGCGATGACCAGCTACGAGACCTTGGATAAGGCCGAATCGCTGGGTGAAGTGGAACCTTTGACACTGCGAAACCCCATGTCTCCGGAGCAGCAATACCTGAGAACCTCATTGCGGGGCAGCCTGCTCTCCACCCTGGAGATGAACCAGAGGTACGGTCAACAGAGCATAAGTCTGTTCGAAGTGGGGCGCGTATACGTGCCTCACCGGGACGGACTGCCTGAAGAACGGGAGTTCGCGGTGGGCGTAGTCTGGGGAGACCGGACGCCGCTATCGTGGACAGATCAGGGTGGCAAGGTGGACTTCTTCGATGCCAAAGGGGTGATACAAGCGCTGATGTCGGGGCTGGACGTGCAAGAAGAGTATGATGCAGTCCAGGACCCGCTGCTTCATCCGGGTAGAACGGCCTCTATCACCGTGTCCGGCGAGCAGGTGGGCGTAGTGGGAGAGGTCAAGCCTGAAGTACAGGAGGGGTTCGGCATATCGCCGGGCGCCGTAGCCATGTTCGAGGTAGACCTAGCAAAACTGCTGACCCTGTTGCCGGAGGACATGCTCCGCTTCGCACCACTGCCCAGATTCCCCGGCTCGTACCGGGACTTGGCGCTTGTTGTAGACTCTCACGTACCGGCGGCAAAGCTGGAATCAATGATCAAACAGCATAACCTTGTAGACACCGTTACCATCTTCGACGTATACACTGGCAAGGGAGTGCCCGAAGGCAAGCGGTCCATCGCCGTGCGCATAAACTTCCAATCAAAGCGAAAAACCCTGACGGCGGAGGCTGTATCGGCGGCGCAGAACCAGATTATGAGACAGCTTGCAGATGAGACGGGCGCTGAACTGCGCGGATAGCCTAACCCAATGACCAACGGTATGATTCCGGCGGCCCCGGGGCCTGTTGACGCCGGCAAGTGAGCCACTGCTAAATATGATGACTACTGGAGAACACATGCATAGCCATTCAGAGGATATGCTGTCTGTAGAGGAAGCTAGGGACAAAGTCCTGGCGCTGACGCCCGTTCTGGAGGCCGAGGAGGTGCCGCTGCTGGAAGCGCAGGGGCAGGTACTGGCGGAGGACGCCGTAGCCAGCTTCGATATACCACCTTTGGACAACTCGGCTATGGACGGCTACGCGGTGCGTCACGCGGATATAGAAGGCGCAACTCCCCAGCGGAGCAAGCTGCTCAGGGTGACGGGCTACGTGGCTGCGGGCCAGATCCCGCGTACTACGGTCAGCGAAGGCACGGCGGTACGGATAATGACGGG
The DNA here is from genome assembly GCA_965197965.1 of Dehalococcoidia bacterium. Classification (GTDB taxonomy): domain Bacteria; phylum Chloroflexota; class Dehalococcoidia; order Lucifugimonadales; family QGNO01; genus DAOUJH01. Next base: position 1,979,756 of record OZ240235.1, on the reverse strand, counting down.
AGCGCCCATACCGCCCGGTGCGGATACCGTGGTTCCTTTTGAAGAAACCGACGAGGTGGAACGGAGCGCCGCGGGACGCCCCATCGACGAGGTCATGGTGAGGAAAGGGGTTCCCAGGGGCGAATTTGTGCGCCGGGCGGCGGAAGACGTCGCAAAGGGTGACGCGACCTTGGTCAAAGGCGCCGTGCTTAGAGCCAGCGAAATTGGAGTGCTGGCATCGCTGGGATACGGGTCCGTGAAGGTCGTGCGTCGCCCGGTGATAGCCGTGCTGGCCACGGGCGACGAGTTACTGGAGCCAGGGCAGAAACCGGAGGCGGGAAAGATTTACGATAGCAACAGCTACAGCATAGCGGCGCTGGTCAAACGGTACGGAGGAGTGCCCCGGGCGCTAGGAATTGCCAGGGACAACATGGATTCCATGGGTGAAGCTCTGAAACGAGGGCTGGAGGCGGACATGCTGATCACATCGGCGGGGGTTTCCAAGGGCGACTACGACATGGTCAAAGACGTCCTGGCTGAACATGGCGAAATAGCCTTTTGGTCGGTTAGAATGCGACCAGCCAAACCGTTGGCGTTCGGAACGCTGAGGGGCCCCGGCGGGCGCAAAGTGCCTCACCTTGGCCTTCCGGGAAATCCGGCCAGTGCCATGGTGGCGTTTGAACAGTTGGGACGGCCGGCTGTATTGAAGATGATGGGCCGCACAAACCTGGAAAAGCCCGCGGTGGAAGCCGTGCTGGAGGACCCCATCATCAACTACGACGGACGACGCGTGTACGCCAGGGCCATAGTGAGGAAAATAAACCAGACCTACTATGCACGTCTTACGGGACCTCAAGGATCGAATATTCTCACCTCCATGGCTAGGGCAAACGGACTTGCCATCTGCCCTGAGGACCTGGAGGTAATGGAGAAAGGCCGGGTCGTGCAAGTCCAGATGCTTGACTGGGACAAAGAATAATCAGCTAGTACGGGGAGATGAACGTGGTCTTAGATCAGGAAGAAGAACAAGACTCTAGATACCTGGCGGCTACCTTCAAGGTGGACCCGGGAAGATTGGAATCCCTGGGGCGCTCCATGGGCTTGCTGTTGTTGCACAGGCGTTGCCCCTCATGCTGGGCAACGCTGATCAACGAGCCTGACCAGGGGCTGAGCATAAAAGCCAAGGACCACTTGAAGCGCATAGCTGAGCAGTGCTCCAAGCAGCCGGACTACATAACGCACGGCATGCCTATCATGGAGGCGGTGTTCCGCATTCTGCTGAGCCACCGGGAGGGACCGCTCTCCGTGGAAGAAATCCTGGAAGAGCTGCAAGAAAGGTGGACGGACCCCACCAACCCAAGAGACCCAACTCCTGACATGATTTACAGGATTCTGGCCGGGGATAGGTTCTACGGGATAGTGATGGAAACCCCTCCGTCTAAGTCCGCGCAGGAATCTTCCTAACCGGCCTCCGGCAACGCCGCCCTTCTGCGTTTGCACCCGCCGGCTAAGCGGCCAGATGTTGCTTGGCAGTGGTCGCCAGCTGGGAAAAAGCCGCCTCGTCCTTGACAGCGATGTCCGCCAGCATCTTCCGGTCTACTTCCACGTTGGCCAGCTTGAGGCCGTGAATGAACGTATTGTAGTTGAGTCCTTCCTGCCGGGCGGCAGCGCTTATTCGCAATATCCAGAGGCGACGGAAGTCGCCCTTGCGCTCTCTGCGGTGAGCGTAGGTGTAGGCCATGGCCTTGGTGAGCGACTCTTTGGCCCTCCTATAAAGGCGGTGTCTTACTCCCTTGTGCCCCTTAGTGAGGGCAAGAACTTTAGCGCGTCGCCGGTGCTTGGTCACACCGCGTTTGACTCTAGCCAAGATGTCTCCTTTGAATGCAGGTCACGTCCAGGTATCCGGGCGACCTATTTAGCGTATGGGATGAGGCGGCGCAACTTGGGCTTGTCCGCCTTGCTTACGGACACCGTATCATCGAACATGCGGCGGGAACGCTTGGACTTCTTGCGCCGCAAGTGGCTGCTCAAGCCCTTCATTCGCAACGCCTTGCCGCCGCCTGAGTAGCGGAAGCGAGCCTTTGCGCCTTTGTGTGTTTTGAGTTTCGGCATCCTGTTCCTCTGAGAACTAGAGACTGCCCACCTCGGCCTTTTCCGACGGCCTGTCGGCTGTCTCCTGTGTTTTGGCAGTTGCTTTTCCCGTAACTGCGCCCGGGGCTAGAATGATGCTGAGCATACGCCCCTCCATGGTGGGGGCCTTCTCCAGCTTGGATATGTTCTGCAAGCCTTCCGCAACCTTGCGAAGAAGCGAAATACCCAGCTCAGGGTGAGTAATGGACCTTCCCCTGAAGAGGACGGTCACCTTTACTTTGGCTCCGCTGTCCAGGAACTTCCTGATTCTGCGCTCCTTGGCATCCAGGTCATGCTGACCGATGTTGGGCCTGAGCCGCACTTCACGAAGCTCGATAGACCTCTGGGATTTCTTGGCTTCCTTTTCCTTCTTAGCCTGCTCGTAGCGGAAACGTCCGTAGTCCAGCAACCGGCAGACGGGAGGGTCGGCGCCGGGCGCAACCTCCACTAAGTCCAGGTCACGCTCCTGGGCTAACGCCATGGCTTCCTGGAGCCTCATGATGCCCAGCTGCTGACCCCGTTCGTCTACAACGCGAACGTTGGGTGAGCGTATAGCCCTGTTGGCCCGGTACTCTCTAGCTATCCTCAGTCACCTCTCTTTTTCTTTCGAATCGATAGGTGAGGAATATACCACAGCATGGCTGAAGCAGTAAAGGTTTGCGGGTGGGCACGCCCCTGGCTTCTGGCGTTAACTGTTTGGACGCTTCTACGAAACGGCAATCCACCCTGTCATTGCGGGGGCGCCCGTCATGGTAAACTCGACACGCACACCCAAGCCAGTCGCTTGGGTAACTAGTATGCCATGAGAGACCACTGCAAATTGGGAGGAGCAACATGGAGCTTGGCGCCTTTTCGATTAGTTTGGCTGTCAAAGACCTCGAGGCTTCCAGAACCTTCTACGAGAAGCTTGGATTCAAGGTCGTTGCAGGTGAGCCTTTAGATAACTGGCAGATACTAAGGAACGGGAGTTGCACAATAGGTATCTTCCAGAAGATGTTCGAAAAGAACATACTGACTTTCAACCCAGGGTGGGATAGCCAGGGCCAAGACCTCGATACCTATACAGACGTGCGCGACCTGCAGCGGCAGTTCAAAGCGGAAGGCCTACAGCTAGAAGTTGAAGCAGACGAACACAGCACAGGGCCGGCGAGCTTTGTGCTAACCGACCCTGACGGCAATCCAATCCTGGTAGACCAACACGTTTGATCAAGTAACCTACTGCCCTGAGGCCGTGTCCTCATCCCCCGCCGGGTTGCTTGGTCCCTCGCGACAACGCAAGCTAGCTGTATGTCGATATGGCCTCCTTGATAGACCCTAGGGCCTGCTCCACGGGCATGGAGCCCAGGTCTTCGTTGGAGCGCAGGCGCACGGAGACGCTGTCCGATTGGGCCTCGCGATCACCAACGATGAGCATATACGGCACCTTCTTCAGCTGAGCCTCACGGATCTTGGCGTTCATCCTCTCGTTGCGGTCATCGACATCTACGCGGATGTCGTTCTGAGCCAGGCGCTGCTCCACCTGCCTGGCGTACTCCAGGTGCCTGTCTGCTATCGGTATGACCACGGCTTGGACGGGCGCCAGCCAAACTGGGAAAGCTCCGTCATAGTGCTCAATGAGGACACCCATGAACCTCTCCAGCGAGCCGACCATGGCCCTGTGCACCACCACGGGCCGCCGTCTCGAGCTGTCGTGGTCTACGTATTCAAGATCGAACCGCTCAGGCAGAGAGAAGTCGAGTTGGATGGTGCCGAGCTGCCATTCGCGGTCGAGAGCGTCAGGGACGAAGAAGTCTATCTTGGGGCCGTAGAAAGCGCCTTCGCCGGGGAAGGATTCAAAGGGAAGACCCGTCTCTTCCAGCACGCTGCGCAGCGCCGACTCAGCCCTGTCCCACATCTCATCGGAACCCACTCGCCTCTCCGGTCTCAGCGAGAGAGCGATGCGTACGCGATCGAACTTGAACAGCGAGTAGGTTTGCCGGTACATGCGGATAAGCGTGAGAACCTCAGAGGCAATCTGGTCCGGCGTGCAGAAGATATGGGCGTCGTCCTGTGAGAATGTGCGTACCCTGGTCAGTCCGTGGATGACCCCCGAGCGCTCGTAGCGGTGAAGCCTGCCAAAGTCGGCGATGCGGAGGGGGAGGTCACGGTAGGAGTGAAGCCGCGAGGCGTAGATCAGGGCGTGGGCGGGGCAGTTCATGGGCTTCACGGCGTACTCACGCTCGTCTTGGTGGATGACGTACATATTCTCGTGGTAGTTCTGGTAGTGGCCGGAGCGCTTCCACAGATCAGTATCGAATATCTGTGGGGTAATCACCTCCTGGTAGCCGTGCCGCTTATAGAGTTCCCTGACGTAGCTCATCAGGGTGTGATAGATCACGGCGCCCTTGGGAAGGAAGAAGGGGCTGGCCGGAGCTATGGGATCAAGGATGAACAGGTCAAGCTCGGAGCCAAGGCGCCGATGGTCGCGACGCTGGGCTTCCTCCAGCCTGGTCAGATAGGAATCCAGCTTGTCCCTGGACTCGAAAGCGGTGCCGTAGATGCGCTGCAGCATGGGTCGCTTTTCATCGCCGCGCCAGTATGCGCCGGCCACGGAGAGCAGCTTGAAGGCCTCTATCTCTGCCGTGGAATCCACGTGCGACCCCCGGCAGAGGTCTTCAAAGTTGCCGTGCTTGTAAAAGGTTATGGCCTCTCCGGGTGGAAGGTCATCTATGATCTCCAGCTTGAAGGGCTGTTCCTTTTCCAGCTCTTTGGCCTGCTCACGGGAAAGCTCGCGGCCCGTGAAGGGCAGACCGGCGCGTATACTCTGCTCCATGCGGTCCTCTATGGTTCCCAGGTCCTCTGGAGTAAAGGGTCGCGAGACAAGGAAATCATAGTAGAAGCCGTCGTCAGTGGGCGGGCCTATGGCCAGCTTGGCCTCAGGGAAAAGCTCTAGGACAGCCTCAGCCATGACGTGGGCGGCGGAGTGCCGCAAACGGTAGCGATAATCGGCGATTTCAGGGGATACGTCTTCAGAACCTACGTTGATTTGTTCCACGGGTCACCTCCGGTGTAGCTAACAGCAAGTTGTCGCAGCTATACCTATGCGGTGACACCGGGGGTGGTTGGCCCCCGGAGGTTACCCCTATGTGAGAATCTGTTCTGAAGCATTAGACGCAAACTATATTAAGGGACTCGCCGCAGCGTTAGCAAGGCCTTGCCCAACGTCAGCCTCTTTCAAGCTGCTCTACGATCATCTCCACGGATGCTCCGACGCGCGCTTCCGTAAAATCGTCGTATTCCCAGTCCGGCACGTGGATTCTGTGGCAGTCAAAGCAGGCGCGTGGGATGTCTTCCAAGTGTACTTCGCCATCGCCTTCGGTGCATCGCCCGCTCCACTGGTTGGTGGGCACCATGAGGAACGGCTGCTCCGCGCCAAGCTCGCGGACAAGCTCCGATTCAAAGAGGGCCTTGATTTGATGGAACTCCATGCGGCTATTGTAGCGCAGGAGAAGATGAGCAACACCGATAACCCATCAGCTAACAACAAGCAAATGAATCACGCGCGAAATGACATAGGCGCGCTGACAGTTATAGTAATATAAGAGAACTAATATGGACGAAGAGCAGCGCAGGATAGCAAGAGCCGCGAAGCTGACAAGGGTGGTACGATCGCCCAAGCAGCGGCTTGCCACGTTTGGCGTAACCGACCTCAGATACTACGTGGTGACGGAGCCGGTCTACCGTGAGATCAACGACGGCGAAGATGAAGCGGTGGTCAGGGACGGACGGGTCACGGCCCAGAAGCCCGATATCGTGACGCCGGGCTATATGCTGAACCTGGAGGGATTCAGCGAAGAGGTACGGGAGTACATGCGGAACCAGGCAGAGCAGTTCGGTGTCAACAGTCCGGGCATACTGTACAAGTACCGCAACGAGCCTGGTGGACTGGAGATTGTCAACGGCCACGTTCGGGCGGTAGCTGAGCGTATAGGCAAAGACCTTGACGAGAGGGGCGTGGAAACGGCGGTGGTGCTCAGCGGCCTGGACGAGCTGTGGGACGTGTCCCTGTTCAAGTTCATCTACGACTACACGGCGCAGTCGTCGGAGTCCAACGCCAGGGAGATGGAAGCGATGGGCCTGTTGGACCCGGTGCCGCCTATGGACGTGCCCAGGGGCGCGATACAGAGGATCGATGAGCTGTTCCAGCAGGTGAAGCAGGGGCAGGACCCCGGCCTGCTGCACAAGGAGCTGGTGAGATGGGGGCTGTTTGAGCACTACGAGGCGCGGTTCCTGGGATTGTTCAGAAAGTAGGCGTTCCTACCGGCGGCTGAGATGGCTGTTGTCATACCGTTGGGAAGCTACGGAATGGAGATAAGCACTACGTCGTGGATCCGGTGATCGGCGGCCGGGACTTCCTATTCTCGGGAGCAACGGCGCGGATACCATCACGCTCAATGCCACGCCTCATGCGTGCGTATTCCGAGCAGATCTTCGCGCCTAGGATCAGGATCAAGGCGGTGGCATAAACCCAGACCATGAGGATAGCTATGGACGCCACGTTTCCGTACAACTGGTCAAACCGGGCAAAGTGGTCCAGGAACCACAGGAACAGATTCTTGCCGATTTCGAACAAGGCGCCGGCCAGGATTGCCCCCAACCATACGTCTCGCCAATAGACCTTGGTATCGGGTAGGAACTTGTAAAGGAACAGATACATGGCAAAGCTGATGACGAACGCGGGCAACTTGAGCAGGACGGTAACCACTGAGCCACCCAGCATGTCCGACACGCTTTGATTGCCTATCTGGATAGCCGTGGCCCACTGAAGTAAGCCTGTTATAGCCACGGAAAAGGTAAATACCACCCCCAACCCCAAGGCCATGCCTATCTGCTCTGGCTTGCTTTTGTAGAAGGGTCTGTTGTATTGAATGTCCCATGCCCGGTTCACCGCCTTGGTGATGGCGCTGAAGACTGCACTGCCAGCCCAGAGAAGGCCGAAAATAGCCAGAACCCCTAGGGAACTGCCGAACCTCTCTGTTCCCTCCAGGCTATCCCGCAAGAACTCCTCCGAGCCGGGCAGGAACTCGACGATGAAATCCACCACATCTTCCTGCCTTCCCGGAGAATCGGCGACCACGCCAAAGATAGCGCTCAGTCCTACCATAAGCGGAAACAACGATAGAATGGCAAAAAAGCTTACGCTGGCCGCCATGTGCGTGGTGTCGTCGTGCCCCATCTCTTGTATCACTCGGGTGATCAACCTAACGGGGGTACTGGAACTCAAGCGTGTCTTGAAGAGCAACTCTTTGAGTTGGCTGGCGCATTCGGCCAAGACGCTTGCGATATAGCGGATCCTGCCCGCTATTCTACTCAAGAAGCCACGCCTCCGGCGGCTAAGGCCTAGCTGCTCCGGGGGCGGCCTTCTCAGAAGATGGGACTTAGCTTTCTTGATCCAGAGAGCTAGTCGTTTTGTGAAGGAGCCATCTCGCTTACCTAGAGATGAGTTGCGAGTCATGGCGAGAGTTTAGCATTGTGTGGAAGGCAGTAGAGCACGTATTGCCAATACATTGGTTCCTTCTTCTCTTCGTCCTTGAAAGGAGGTGGTGCCGACTATGTCGCTGACACCATTGATTCGTCCTACTAGATGGGGTCCGCGGAAGTTTACAATGAGCACAATTCGTAAGGAATCCGTTCAGGAATAAAACATTGCTGATTTACACGGCGGACTGTACAATTACAGCCATTACGTCGGGCAGCGAGGCGTTTACTGCCCACGTACTGGTCGATCCTTCGTACCAGGGGAGCAGAGAGACCATCCGCACCAAGATCCAGGACATTGCCCACAACGGCTACGATATCAACCACGTCTCTGTCCAGCTGGAGCACACGGCATCCGTCTGCCGCGAAGACCACCACGTCGACCATCTGCTGCACACAAGCCGGCCCAGCGCGTCTTAGGAAACGGTTGGCGGCAACACTCTTGCCGGATCTGGTAATGAGGAAGAAGTACATTCCACAGTCATGGGTCCAAAGGCTGCGCTCGGCATTGGGAAGGGGCCGAGCCGGTATGTCCAGTATGGCGACGCTCTCCACCGGAGGGGGCATACCCATCCGCCAGACCAAGCTGGCGCCGGACGGCCTGGCGTTCTCTGAGGACATGTCAGGCGCCAGATGGGTGGAGGAGAGCCTATCCAACTTTGGCACAGTGCGCGCCCTGCTGCCCGATGGCTTTCCGGCATACGCCCGCCTGTTTCATCCGGCCTACCTGGACGGCGATGATGAGCAGCCGGTACGGTGGTCTACAGTGGCCTCGTGGACGGGTCGTACCGTCCACCCCCTGATGCAGTTCCAACGCGTTGCCGGTCTCAGCGAAGACCCCCACAACGTGTACAAAGACCCGCCGTGGGGTTCTCATCCACAGGTGGGGTCGATCCCGGAAAGGGAGTGCCGTACACTGGTCGAGGCGCTCAGGGGCTTCACCTCAACCCCCGGCAGCTGCTACTTCTGCCTCTGGGAAGGGTACGGCAACATAGACACCCGCCTATACAAGGCCAGTTCCCGGGTGAGAGCTCCAGGGCGCGATTACCTGCTGTTCCGCGGCCCCATCGATGCGATAATGGCCTTCCTTGCCGGAGACGGGCCTTTCTGGAGGGAGTCGCCGAACATCTGGTGGCCTGAGGACCGGGCCTGGTGCGTGGCAACGGACATAGACCTGTACGACACCTACGTCGGCGGGAGCCAGGAGTGCATCGAGGCGGTGCTGAGCAACCCGGACCTGGAGGCGCTCCCCACGACTCTGGACGCTCCGCTGGGGCTGCTCGGTGACACCATCAACGCGCCGTAGGAGCGGTAGACGGCTGCTCCAAACGGTTGGGCCTCACACCCCTTTCGACTTGCCCGCTCATGGGGCGAGGAATTGTTTCAGACGTTATGTCAAGTTCCAAAGCTAGAACAACTCCAATTTTGCGAAAATATGCAAAAACAAATCCCGAAACATCGGTAGAAGTGTGTACGGTTTTTTGTAACGGATTGGGGCATGCTTGCCGGAGGGGTGATGGGATTTGGTTGACGTGATCATGGAGGAATGTTAGTGATGATGAGGGTTGATTGGGAAGTGGGTGGTGTCGGTATGGGCGGGTGGGTATGGCTGCATTACGGATATGGGGGGCCACCTGTGGACATGATTCCCGCTTGGACGTTCCATGTGGCATGACGGGTTTGAGGTCAGAGGCTTTGGATTCTTCACTTCACTGCGCTGCGTTCAGAATGACCGTGGGGAGCGAGGTAAGCACCGGGGTACCCTCTGGCAACCTGGGCTACACCCCTCTCGTCAAGGTGTTTGTAAAGTTGGGGTTACCCGGAGCGGGGATGGTCGGTAGACGGCGGCCAGTGATTGATGCCACTGATTACATAGAGTTGCCTGAGTACATGTAGTAATATTCTTGGCACTGCGTCAATTTGACTGGAGAGAATGATTACTCAGCAGGTAGTTAGAAAGCATGGAGCAGCTATTCGGACAATCTAACGGAGCACACGAGAGCCAGTCTACTTTCAGGTTGGACGACGGCACCGGGCTGCGTGTGGTCAACGCCCGCTTTGTAAGCGAGCAGCAGTTCAACTGGGACCTGTTTGCCGGCTACGACCAACTCCGGGTACTGACCTACTCCGCCAGCGTCAATGCTATAGTCAGGATGCTGGACCAGTTCGCCCTCAACTCCTTTGAGTGCGTGTTCGGGTACGAGGGCACACTGCGGGAGATCAAGAGCATCCTGGCCTTTCAGAAGGTGGTGGTTGGGGACACCCGCGCCGCCATCATGGGGCTGAAGGATGATCGTCACCTTCACATTCTGGAAAGAGTCCACGCAGGGCAGGCCCGTTTTCGCGTCCTGCGGAAGGCAATCGCCCACGCCAAGCTCTACCTGCTGTCGAGTGAGGACGGGCGCAATCGCGTGATCGTCGGCTCCGCCAACCTGTCGGAGCAAGCCTTCTCCGGCAGACAGCTTGAAACCCTAGTGGTCTTCGACGAGGATGAAGCGGCCTGGAGCCACTACAACCGTATGTACGATATCATCCGGGACTCTGCCTCGGACGAAATCCCCCTACCGGAGGAACGCATAACCAACGCCGAAATCGAGGTCTCCGATACGCCCGTCATGTCCGATATATCTGGCACACTGATTATCGAAGCGCCTACAGCTGAAGAATCGCAGATATCGGCACCGGTTCAGATAGAACGTATCGAAAAGGTGGCCGCCGTGCTGGGACCAAGGTTATCTGCGGCAGCCCCGCCCATTCGCAACGGCAAGCAGACCATCACGCCAGAGATCAAGCGGGAGATTAGTCGCATACGTCTTGTAAAATCCGCAGAGGAGGCGGACAACCGCTACCTTTCCATAGACAAGACAAACCGCACGGCTCTGTTATCCGGCGAGCCGTTTTCCCTGGAATGGGATGACGCTTCCGTCAAAACTGACGCTCACCTGTTGCTTGAGTACTTCAAGAACTACGAGGGCGCTTTTGAGGGCAACGTAACAGGCTTGCAGCGCGACTACTTCATCCTGATGTCCTGGCTGTACTTCTCGCCATTCATTTGCGACCTACGCTCGCTGGCTTTGTTGCAGGACAGCGACGTGATTCGTTACCCATCCTTTGCCATAGTCTTTGGCAAGTCCAACTGCGGTAAGACCAGCCTGGTGGACACACTGATGACCTCCATGTTTGGCCTTGCCCACACAGTCGAAAAGGGGAGCTTCACCAAGGCACAGCTGCGCGGGTTGCAGCAGGCGTACAAGCGCTTTCCTGTGGTGTTTGACGACATCGGTCGCCGGGCCTTCAACAGCCATGGCCGAGACATGATCAAGGATGAACTACAGCCCGGCGTTCCTGAGCACCCCGGCTTTATCCTGTCCATGAACGCTGAGCCTCAGTCATTCCCCGACGAGGTGGTCAAGCGCAGCCTGATGATATACACAACCACCGCCTTGCCTGCCCACGACGAAAGCCTGCGCCAACGGCTGCAAGGCCGGATACAGGAGATGCGCCGGAGTCTGACCGGCCATCTGTATCGTCGTTATCTGACCGAGATCTTGGACCATCTGGACAACGAACGCCTTCCGGAGGACTGGCTGGCCCTTTCTTCGGATGTGCTAAGCGGTATCCTGTCACAGGCTGGTGACGAGCCTGCGCCAGACTGGTGCCACAACATCACTTGGCTGGACTACGCCGAGAAGCGATACGACCGTGTCAAAGCCCGCCTGGTTAACCTGCTCCGACCCGCAGCCTATGCCAAGAGCGAAGGCACTGTGACCAACGGATGGACTATCGACGGAAACAGAGTTATCGTCTGGCAATCTAGGGACGCCTTCGGCAGAAGCGACTTCTCATGGGAAGACGTGCCTTCAACCCTGATCGACCAGGACGCCAGCGGCGCTGGCAGAACGGTGCTACACCGTCCCAACCTGGAGACGTTCCTGCGGCAGCGCCTGCCCAGGCCGCGTCGGTGGTGGCCGTGGTAGCAACACAAAGGTCTCTGTCCGATATGTACTAACCCTGCGCTTTCCTTGACACCCTCAGATGCTGTTGCTAGCATTGTTAGGCGTGATTTGCGCTGCAAATCAGGAGGTACAAGCGGTCGCTCTTGGTGGAGCGGCCTGCTTTGTTTAGGAACAGGAGAACCTGAAATTGGCCCATGTATCCGCTCTGCGCTGCCGCTCCTGTAGCCGGGAGTACCCTGTAGAGCCGCTAAACGTCTGCGATTTTTGCTTCGGCCCGCTTGAGGTCGTCTACGACTATGACGCCATCGCCAGGGTCATAAGCAGGGAGCGCATAGCCTCCGGGCCTGTCTCCATGCTCCGCTACCACGACCTTCTCCCCATAGACATAGAAGACGCGGTTGAGATAGAAGCCGGGTTCACCCCCCTAGTCAAATGCAACAACCTTGGCAGAGTGCTGGGACTGGAAAACCTCTACGTCAAGAACGACTCGGTGAACCCCACGTTCTCGTTCAAGGACAGGGTGGTCACCATAGCGGCAACCAAAGCCCGCGAGTTCGGCTTCGATATCCTAGCCTGCGCCTCCACGGGCAACCTTGCTTGCAGCGTCGCCGCACATGCGGCGCGGGCAGGGATGAAGGCATTCGTCTTCATTCCCGCCAACCTGGAGCGGGGCAAGGTGGTGGGCGCAGCCATCTACAACCCCACCCTCATTGCCGTGGACGGCTCCTACGACGAGGTCAACCGCCTCTGCTCTGAAATAGGCGACAACTACCCCTGGGCCTTCGTCAACATCAACATCCGACCCTTCTACGCCGAGGGCAGCAAGACCCTGGCTTATGAAGTCGCCGAACAGCTCTCCTGGCGCGCCCCCGACCACGCGGTGGTGCCCGCCGCCTCCGGTTCCATGTTCACCAAGATATGGAAGGGGCTCAACGAGCTCTCGGACCTTGGCCTGATAGACAAAGCGCAGACAAGGATGCACGTGGCCCAGCCGGAGGGATGCTCTCCAATCATAGAGGCTTACGACAACAACACCCGGCAGGTCAGACCGGTGCGAGCCAACACCATCGCCAAGTCGCTGGCCATAGGCAACCCCACGGATGGCGTATTCGCGCTGGATACAATCAAGGCTTCGGAAGGCTCGGCGGTAATGGCAATGGAGGACGAGATCGCTGACGCCATCAAGCTCCTTGCCGAAACTGAAGGCATCTTCACCGAAACCGCCGGCGGTGTAGTTATATCGGGGCTGAAGCGCCTGGTGGAGCAAGGCAGGATCAAACCCGACGAGGTCACAGTGGCCTATATCACGGGGAACGGGCTCAAGACCATTGAAGCGGTGGAGGACGTGGTCAGGCCTGTCCTTACAAAGCCCAACTTGGAAGCCTTCGAGGAGGCTCTTCATGCAAGCCCGGCATCTTAGCAGGAGGCTCTTTAATGGCCAATAAGCGCGTCAAGTTCACATTCCCCCCGGTACTGATTACCGAACCGGTCATTCACAACCTGGGACAGGAGTTTCAGGTTGTGACCAACATCCGCCGCGCGGACGTGCGCGAGGAGATGGGTTGGGTGGTGCTGGAGCTCACAGGCGAAGAAGAAGAGATAGAGCGGGGACTGGAGTGGGTCACCGGGCTGGGGGTGCGTGTTGACCCGGTGAGCGGAGATGTCATAGAAGGGTGAACTTCATATTCACCTGCCGTACAATAGTTGCAGTCCAACGCTGCAATACCTAGGAGGAACTAGCGGATGAGCGTCACTGTGCGAATACCAGGGCCACTGCGCCGCGTGACTAATGGCGAATCACAGGTAGCCGTGGAGGCCACGAGCGTAGGGGAATCGATCGACTCACTGGATGCCAAGCATCCGGGCATCAAAGAGCGCATCTGCGATGAGTCGGGTGACCTCCGCTATTTCGTCAACGTCTACCTCAACGGTGAAGACGTCCGATTCCTGGACGGGCTGAAAACAGAGATGAATTCTGGGGATGAGTTGAGCATCGTTCCGGCGGTCGCCGGCGGCTCTTTCTAGCCTCCCCTACTCCGCGAAGCCAGCCATCTCCGGCTCTGCTCCAAACGAGCCGCCTCGTCCGCGGGCCTGTAGTCCTCCAGGAACTCCCCGGCAAACAGATCAAAGCTGCCCCCGGCTATGGCCGCACGCATATCGGCCATCAGCCTAATCACAAACCTCAAGTTGTGGATTGTAGCCAGTCGCAGGCCCAGGAGCTCTTTCGCCCTGAACAGATGGTTGAGATAACCCGCGGTGAAATGAGTACACGTGTAGCAGTCGCATCCATCCTCCACGGCGCTTCTGCTGCTCTGGAACACGGGAGAGCGTATATCCAGCCTCCCCCGCCTGGTGAAGAGCGCTCCGTTGCGCGCCAACCTTGTCGGCAGGGCGCAATCGAACATGTCCACACCCCCGGCCACACAATGCACCAGGTCCTCCGGCGAACCCACGCCCATGAGATAGCGTGGCTTGTCCTCCGGCAGTAGCCCTGCAGTATGCTCCACGAGCGGGTACATGACCGATTTGGGCTCACCCACGGCCAAGCCGCCGATGGCGTATCCCGGAAAGTCCAGTCCCTTGATGTAGGAGGCCGACTCCTCTCTCAGATCCTGGAACATCCCGCCCTGCACAATTCCAAAGAGCGCCTGATCATCCCTGGAGTGCGCCTCACGGCAAATCTCGGCCCAACGGTGGGTACGCTCCATGGCATCCCGCACCGCATCCTTGTCATCGGTATAGGCCAAACACTGGTCCAAGCTCATGATTATGTCCGCCCCCAAGCGTTCTTGATAGTCGATGACCTGCCTGGGAGTGAACATGTGGAGTGAGCCGTCAATATGTGATCGGAGCTCAATTCCGTCGTCGCTGATCTTGGCGCGGCTGCTCAGGCTGTAGGCTTGGAACCCGCCGCTATCCGTGAGAGTAGGGCCGTCCCAGCCCATGAACTGGCTCAATCCTCCCAGGTCGCGCACGGTTTCAATGCCGCGCAGATACAGGTGGTACGTATTGCCAAGGAGTAGAGAGGCATCCAGACAAAGCAGCTCCTGCGGAGTCACCGTTTTAACCGAGCCTTGAGTGGCCACCGGCATGAACACCGGGGTAGGCACGGAGCCGTGCGGCGTGTGTAAAACTCCGGCGCGAGCGGCGCCGTCAACCGAATGAAGCTCGAACTTGGCGTTCATTGTGGAATGGTCAGCACGGGGCTATCTAAAGTTTCTCAACGCAGGCAATACGGCAAAGAAGATCAGGGTAACCACTCCGTATGCTATGCCGCTTATCAGCACGGTATCGGCCACTCCGCTGGCTACGCTGCCGCCCATCTGCATGAAGCCAAGGTCCAGGCCTCCGGGGCGCTTCAACACCTCTGCAATGCCGCCCAATAGAAGAACGCCTATCCAGCTCATCCCTTGAATGCTGGTCTGGAAACTCATCACCCGGCCGCGCAGTTCGTCGGGGGCTAGCACCTGCATGGCCACTATGCGCATGGCGCGGAACATCACCTGGGCCAGTCCCATGCCAAAGACCAATACCATAGTTAGTAGGAACACGTCTGACCTGGAAAAAGCTATGAGCAGACCTGTATTGAGCACAGCCACGGCCAGCAACAGATAACCCCTGTGCCCAAAATTGGAAAGAGATACAACGGTCAGCGCGCCAACGGCACCGCCCAGTGTGGAAACGGTCATTAGATACCCTAGCCCGGAAGCGCCCTCTCCCAGCATTGCATCGGCAAAAATGGGCAGCATAAACCCAGCGGCGCCTCCAATCACGGAGAAGGTCACGCCTATGCTGATCAGGCCAAACAGCACCTTCTCATTCCAGACGTACTTGAAGCCCTCCATAAAGGAGCCTCTTTCGCCGGAGCCTCGCTGCTTGGCGCGCTGCTCCTCGGGGTCCCAGTCCAGCAGAAACACCGTTACCGCGGTGAATAGTTGCATTGCCGCCGTTGACGCGAAGAGAATCCCCTCCCATCCCGCGCCTATAACGCCTATCAGTATTGCGCCCAGCGCCGGGCCGGCCACCCTGGGCCATGTGTCGGCCACATTGTCCCATGCTGCGGCGTTGGAGAGCCGCCGTTTGTCCACAATGCTACCCAGAAGCGCCTGATGACTCGGCCGTCCGATCGACTGAATCACGCCGCTAAGCACGGATGAGACCAGGAAATGCCACCACTCAATCAGGTCCACAATTATCAGAACGGCCACGGCGGCCCAGAGCACCACAAGGAGCGATTCCGTGACTTTGGCCAGCAGACGGCGGTCGATCTTGTCCGCCAGAAAGCCGCCGAGAAACGGCATGAACAGCATGGGCCATGCCAGAGACGAGGTAACAAAGCCCAGCAGGAAGGGAGAGTCCGTTATCTCCCACACCATCCAGGCACGGAGGAAAACGCGCATCTGCCGGGCCATGTTGGAGCTGGCGCGGCCGGCCCAGAGGATGCGGAAGTTGCCTATTTCGAAAGCGGTCACAGAGCCGCGGACACGGCCAACAGGTCTTGCTTCTACTTCAGCCGGTAAATCTGAAGAGGAGTCCGCCACTGTACCTTCTGCTAAGCCTCTCGGTACTGGTAATAGTCGACAAATTTACGCAACGCCGCCGCCGTGCCCTGCAGTCCATGCAAAGCGGGTATGCCGGCATCCGTAAGCCTCTTGTAGAACTCGTCTGCCAAGTCCTGGGGCGGGTGGGGATGCGACGTAGACATGGCGACTACGTACGGCTTCTTGGCCCGCTTGCGAAACTCGGCCAGAAACTCCGGGCCATGCCCCCTATACAGAGAAGGCTGGCCGTCTCTGACAACGGTATGTACCTCATGGACGATGATGTCGACGTTCGGATCGTCGTTCAGCACGTCCAAGACGTTGTTCAGGTGATCGGAGTTGCTCAGCGTGCGTCCCTCGATGGGATTGGTGTACGTGCTTCCTATAATGTCGAATTTTTCCAGTATCCGCTGATAGGAGCTCTCTTCTAGCGAAGGCACCCTGAAGCCGGCCTTAGAGAAGACGTTGGTCATTTCAGTGGCATGCCCGCCGGACAACGCCATCAACCCCAGCCTATCGCCGGTGGTCGGCGGCAGTTGCAGGAGAAGCTTGGCCGTCTCGAAGACCTCGTCAACGCTTTCCGTCTTGATTGCGCCGCATTGACGCAGCATAGCGTCCCAGATCGCGGATTCCGTTGTCATGGAGGTTGAGTGCGATGCCACGGCCCGTGCCGCATCCTCCGTTTCTCCAACTTTCCAGACAAGGACGGGCTTCTCGGCGCACACTTGGCGCAGGACATCATAGAAACGCCTACCGTCTCTGATCCCCTCCAAGTACATGCCCACTGCCGTGGTGCCTTCGTCCTGGGCAAAGTACTCCAGGTAATCCGTGCTGTCCAGAATGATGCCGTTGCCCATGCTCACCAGCTTGCTTATTCTGATCCCGTTGGCTAGACATCCCCTGGCAAATCCTCCGGACTGAGAGCCGCTCTGAGAGATGAAGGCAAAGTTCCCGGCGTCACCGTGGTACCCGCCCAGGTTCACTCCTATGCCTGCCTTGGGATTGAAAACGCCCAGGCAGTTGGGGCCCACTACGTTCAACCCGCCGTCGTGGGCAAGCTGGAGCAACTCCCGCTCCCGGTGAATGCCGTCCTCCATGCCTGTCTCGCCATAGCCTGCCGTATAGAGATGCACACCGGCCACGCCCTTGGCTATACAGTCTTTGATCACGTAGGGCACCACCTGCGCAGGCACGGATACGATCACGAAGTCCACGTCCCCGGGGACGTCCACCAGCCTTTCATAGTTGGGAAACCCCAACTCTCCCGCGCTGGGCCACTCATTCTTGTCTATGTTGATGTGGTACTTGGGGCCCTGGAATGGCAGCACGGTGCGCAGCCAGTTGTGGTTGTCCACCTGCTTGGAGCCGACAACGGCGACGCTTCTTGGACTGAAGATACGTTCCAGCTTGTGCATCAGGCCTTTTCTCTTTCCTTCAACTCTATCCTTGCTTCTGAAACCAGTACCTGTTCTCTATAAGCGTAGACGGGGAACAGCTCCAAGCCCTCTATCTCAGGGTTCTCATGGACAAGGCCGGAGACTTTTAGAAGCATCTCTTCCAGGAGGGAGGCCCCCGGCACGGGCAACGCTCCGTATCCCTGCAGAAGCCGGCTTCCTTTTGGCTCGCGTATCATCAGCCTGGCGTCCTTGCCATTGAGGGGCACAATCCGGTATGCCACGTCTTCCCACACCTCTACGGCCATCTTCCCATAGCCGAACGAGAGGACGGGTCCGAACAGCAGGTCCTGGTGCAGGCGGACTATCACCTCTACGCCGGGAGGCGGCGCCTTGCTTACAAAGAGCGCCTCCACACTGGCGTCCCAGGACTTCGCCTGGGCAAGGAGCGTGGGAAAGGCGTTGAGCAGGTCTGCTTCAGACGACAACGGTAAGACTGCTCTGCCATCAAGCAGAAGCCTCTGCCTGGATACAGGCTTGAGCAGGACGGGAAAATCGGAAGCCCTGGCGGCGGAAACAGCTTCATCGGCGGACGTTACCGCCTTGGTTTCAGCCACCGGTATTCCAGCCTCATGCAGCAACTCCTTGGACTCAGGGTCAGTGAGGACAAGACCTGAAGATATGTCCCATTGCTGAATGAGACCTTTGACACTCATCTGCTGGAGCACCCCTTGCACGAATGCATGTATTCCTAGCACTATCCAACAGTGAAGTCAACCAAACCGGATGACTACGTTATGGCGTGTGACTGCTCGTATTCAGAAATAGAGGCTTCGTGCTCCATGGTTAGACCTATATCGTCCAGGCCCCTCAACAAACAGTCGCGACGAAACGTGTCTACTTGGAACTCCGCCGTGTATTCATCCGACCCTGTAACCAGGCACCGCTCGAGGTCGACGGTGATCTCATAGTCCGCGTCTCCCTTTGCCTTGCCCATGAAGTGGTCGACGTCTTCTGGCGCAAGCTGCACCGGCAGCATACCGTTCTGATAGCAGTTGTTGCGAAAGATGTCGGCGAAGCCGGAACTGATGATGGTGCGAAACCCATGGTCCTCCAGCGCCCAGGGAGCGTGCTCCCTGGAGGAGCCACTGCCGAAGTTCGGCCCGGTGACGAGGACTGTGCCACCTCTGTATTTCGGATCGTTGAGAACAAAGTCGGGGTTGGCCTTCCCGTCTGGCAGCTTTCGCCACGAGTCGAAGAGGAACTCCCCGAATCCCGTGCGCTCAATGCGCTTTAAGTACTTGGCGGGAATTATCTGGTCGGTATCCACGTTGGCCCTATCCAAAGGAACGGCTCTCCCGGTCACTCTTACATACGGTTCCACGGTTTCTCTCCTAGCTGAAGTTCCACTCTCTGATGTCCACAATATGCCCGGTAATGGCGGCTGCGGCAGCCATCTGCGGGCTCATCAAGTGCGTGCGCCCGCCCGGTCCCTGCCTCCCCTCGAAGTTGCGGTTGGACGTGGAAGCGCACCGTTCACCGGGGCCCAGGATGTCCGGGTTCATACCCAGGCACATGGAGCACCCCGACTCACGCCACTCGAACCCCGCGTCCGTGAATATCCTGTCCAGACCCTCCACTTCCGCCTGAGCTTTCACCGCCGTGGAGCCGGGCACCACCATTGCCCTAATCTTGTCGTTCACCCTGCGCCCGTTGACCACCTCAGAGGCGGCGCGCAGGTCTTCTATCCGTGAGTTGGTGCAGGAGCCTATGAAGACACGGTCAAGGAGTATCTCCTGCATCGGTCTGCCGGGTTCCAGGTCCATGTACGTTAAGGCGCGCTCCGCCGCCTCACGATCCACTGCGGATTCGAACGAACCCGGATCAGGCACACGCTCCACTACCGGCACCACCATTCCAGGGTTAGTTCCCCAGGTGACGAAGGGCGACAGAGCAGACGCGTCCAGCTCAACCGTGGTGTCATAGGTAGCGCCCTCGTCCGTTTTCAGCGAGAGCCACTTTTCGGCGGTGGCTTCATAAGCGTCCCCTTGGGGGACTCTAGGCCTTCCCCTGAGGTATTCAACCGTCTTGCCGTCCGGAGCCACCATACCCGCCCTTGCTCCTGCCTCAATAGACATGTTGCACACCGTCATGCGACCCTCCATGGAGAGACCGCGGATGGCTTCACCGGTGTACTCGACCACGTGGCCGGTGGCTCCACCGACACCTATCTTGCCGATAATGGCCAGGATGATGTCCTTGGCGGTAACGCCATAAGCCAGCGTCCCATCGACTCGAATCTCCATGGTCTTGGGCTTCGCTTGGCGCAGAGTCTGTGTTGCTAGTACGTGTTCCACCTCAGAGGTGCCTATGCCGAAGGCCAGTGCGCCAAATGCGCCATGCGTCGAGGTATGGCTGTCACCGCAGACGATTGTCTTCCCAGGCTGGGTATAGCCCATCTCCGGCCCTATGACGTGGACAATCCCCTGGCCGGGGCTGTCCATCCCGTAGTAGGTTATGTCAAACTCCTCTACGTTCCGGTTCAAAGCATCTATCTGAGCGCGGGAAATCAGGTCAGCAACAGGCAGTGCGCGGTCTGTTGTGGGCACGTTGTGGTCCACGGTTGCAACCGTCAGGTCCGTTCGCCGGACTTTGCGGTTGTTCATGCGGAGTCCGTCGAACGCCTGTGGTGAGGTGACTTCATGCACAAGGTGCAAATCTATGTAGAGGATAGCCGGCTTATCCGGCTCCTCGTGCACTACGTGCTCACGCCAGATCTTCTCAAACATGGTGTTGGGCATCTCTTCCCTCTCTCAGATAAGGTAGTTCTCAAGGTAAACGTAGGGTATCCCAGTGACCCTTTGCCCCATGAGCCGATCGTTGCCTATTATAGCGTCGCATCCCTGTTCCAGGGCAGTGGCCACTATAACCGCGTCAAACAGAGTCAGTCTGTTGTCGGCCCTAACCCTTGCCGCCGTTCTGGCCAGTCTGCTGTCCACGGGTTTCACAAGCAAGTTGGGCAGGTTTCTAAAGAAGAGCTCTATCTTGTCTATGGCAAGCCGGTCACGGTTACGTATGGGCTTGACCAGAGTCTCAGCCTCTACAATAGTGGATGCAACCCCTTGAAGTATCCCCCGCTCCATCAATCTGAACAGGTGCAGTGCCATCTCATCATAGGGCTCAACACCTTCCAGTGCATAGATTATCAGGTTGGTGTCCAGAGCAACGCTGCGATATTGTCTCAATTGCTCCAGCCAGGGCCCAATGAGAAGATTCTTCCTCATCTACCGGCTCTGCGATAGTAAGTATCAGATTTGCGAGCCGGATTCTCCCACTTTTCAATCGCTTTCAGTCCCTCCAGCTTCTCCAGCTTCTGATGGGCAAGATATACGCCGGAACTTTCTCTGATCTGACTCAAGCTGGACATCTCTCTAGAGGAAACAGCCTCATACACAGAGCGAAGCTCCTCATCCAGATTGAGTGCGTCCAGCAGTTCCTCATCCGTCTCATCTCCATCACCGTAGCGGACTTCGTTGATGTAGCTATCAATGTCTTCTTTGCGAGCTCCGTACAGTCCCTTGACACTTCCAACCACGTGGTCAGCCCAGCTTCCAGGTTGCGGCATGAGAACAACATGGTCTTGAACCAGTTCCACCACCAGTTTGTCTCCGGGCTTAACGCTCAGCTGTCTGGCTATTTCTATGGGCAGCGTTATTTGGTTCTTGCTGGTCATGGTTACAACAGGCATTGGTCGCTTCCTTCCCTTCCTTACTTACCGGAAGGATTGTAAGCTACATCGCGCCTTTTGTAAACTAGGTAAAGCTTACTGCTTCAGCCGGTTTTTCCACGTCTCCCATGTTGAGCAGACGGTTCAGGGCGTTCATATATGCCCTTGCGCTGGCAACTATGATGTCGGTATCGGCGCCGCGTCCAACAAACGCTTTATCTCCGCTCTCAATGCGAATGCTCACTTCGCCGACCGCGTCTATGCCTTCTGTAACGGCTTGTACGCTGAATTCGGTGAGTGTGTTGGGCACCTTTATGACCCGGTTGATGGCCTGGTACACAGCGTCGACCGGCCCCGTGCCGGTAGCGGCGTCGGTTTTGACTTGTCCGTCCGGCGCAATCAATCGTACGGTAGCCGTTGGTATTTCGTGATTGCCGCACGAGACCTGTATATGGTCAAGCTTGTATATGTCATCGAAGCTGCGTCGCTGGTTGGCCATCAGCGACTCCAGGTCTCTATCGGTTACTTCGCGCTTTTTGTCGGCCAGCTCCTTGAAGCTTTCGAATATACGGCCTAGCTCAGCGTCGGTAGGTTGATATCCCAACTCGTCGAGCCTGGACTTCAGGCCATGTCGGCCGCTGAGCTTACCCAGCACCACTTCGCTGCTGGGCCAGCCTATGCTCAGTGGGTCCATTATCTCGTAGGTGGTGCGCTCCTTCAGAAACCCGTCCTGATGGATGCCTGAGGCGTGTCTGAAGGCGTTTCTCCCCACCACAGCCTTGTTGGGCTGCACCGAGAAGCCTGTGATATCGCTTACCATCTTGCTGATACGGTGGATCTGGGTTGTATCTATGTCCAACTTGACATTGTAGTGGTCTGCCCTGGTATGCAGAGCCATAATCACTTCTTCCAGAGCCGCGTTGCCGGCCCTTTCGCCGATACCGTTGATGCATCCCTCTATCTGCCGCACCCCAGCTTTTACGGCGGCAAGGCTGTTGGCCACTGCCATCCCCAAGTCGTTGTGGCAGTGGACGCTTAGCCTCACTTTGCCTATGTTGGGCACGTTTTTCTTGATGCCCTCCAGCAGCGCGGTAAACTCGGTGGGTGTTGTGTAGCCCACGGTATCCGGGATGTTGATTGTAGTGGCGCCGGCATTGATGCAGGCTTCCAGCATTGCATACAGGTACTCCGGTTCCGTCCGCGTGGCGTCCATGGGCGAAAACTCTACGTCTTCAACGTAGCTCTTGGCGCGCTCCACGTTGGACACAGCCATATCCATGACCTCTTCCCGCCCTTTGCGAAGCTGATGCATTATGTGAATGTCAGAGCTGGAGAGAAAAACGTGGATGCGTGGATGCCTGGCTTCCTGCAAAGCTTCAGACGCTCTATCCACGGCGGTAGGGTTGGCGTGTGCCAGGGCGCAGATGATGGGCTTACGTATCTGTTTGGCAACTGCCCTCACCGCTTCAAAATCACCGGGGGAGCTTACGGGGAACCCCGCTTCTATTATGTCCACGCCCATTGCTTCCAGCCGCCTTGCTACCTCCAGCTTTTCATCTACGGTCATTGCCGCGCCGGCAGACTGTTCGCCGTCGCGCAGCGTGGTGTCGAATATATATACCTTGTCCTCTACCATGGTTCTGGCGCTCCTAGTTCAACAATTTGGGATAGTGCCCGGCGGACACTATGGGAGGGACGCTAAAGGGTCACAGGACAACGCGGTCCGTTAGACCCAGCCTTGCTAAGACTCGGCCTTGACAACGAACCACGCGCCTTACCTCCAACGCGTCTGAATATGATGGTTTGACAATCATCACGTAGTGCTCTTGAGCCAGGGCATCATGCCCCTTAGCTCCTTGCCCACCTTCTCTATGGGGTGACCAGAGTTCTCCTCACGTAGAAGCTTGAATCTGGGACGGCCCTCGTCGTTTTCCGCAATCCACTCCCTGGCAAAGGTACCGTCCTGTATCTCACTCAGCACCTTCCGCATCTTCACTTTGACATCTTCGTCTATGATACGGGGCCCACGGGTGTAGTCGCCGTACTCTGCCGTATCGCTGACCGAATACCGCATGTACTCCATACCGCCCTGATACAGCAGGTCCACTATCAGCTTCAGCTCGTGCATTACCTCAAAATAAGCCGACTCCGGTTGATATCCGGCCTCCACCATAGTCTCAAATGCTGCCTTGACTAGAGAAGTAACGCCGCCGCACAGCACGGTTTGCTCGCCGAAGAGGTCGGTCTCCGTCTCCTCCTTGAACGTGGTATTCAGTACGCCCGCTCTGAGCGAGCCCACTCCCCAGGCATAGGCCAGCGCCGTTTGTTTGGCGTTGCCCGTGGCGTCCTGATGCACTGCCACCAGGGAAGGCACCCCGTTCCCCTGCCTGTATACTTCGCGCATCCTATGTCCCGGAGCCTTGGGAGCTATCATCCAGACGTCCACGTTGCTGGGCGGGACCACCGTCTGGTAGTGGATGGAAAAACCGTGGGCAAAAGCAATGCTCTTTCCGACGCCGAGGTTTGGTTCTATATCACGCTTGTAGACCTCGCCCTGCGAGGTATCGGGGAGCAGCATGACTATAATGTCCGACTCTTTGGCAGCTTGGGAAGCTACGGCAACGCTGAAACCGTCCTCTTCTGCCTTGGACCAGCTCCCGCTTCCCTCGTACAGGCCTACAATGACATTCAGTCCGCTGTCCTTCAGGTTCTGAGCATGCGCATGCCCCTGGCTGCCGTATCCAATCACTCCAATTGTCTTGTCTTGAATCAGCGATATATCGGCGTCATTCTCATAGTATACCGTTGCCATGCCTTGCTCCTTGAGTTTCGCTTGGGCTTACCATTACTCCGGAATGCTCAGGTTTTGCTCTTTACTCTCCCGTTCTCCAGGCCGTGCGACGTAAGCGGCCCGCGGTTCATAGCCACCCGGCCCGTGCGCATCATCTCTCTGACGCCAAACGGCTTAAGCAGCGTATACAGCGATTCTATCTTGTCCTCGTCTCCGGTCACTTCAATGATCATGGACTCTGTGGAAACATCCACGATGTTCGCCCTAAAGATATCGACCATCTGGATTATCTCGCTGCGGGTCTGTGCCGTGGAGCGCACTTTGATCAGCGCCATCTCACGAGACACGCAGTCCATGTCCGACAGTTTGGTAACCCGCACAACATCTATCAGCTTGTAGAGCTGTTTGGTGACCTGCTCAACCGTAGTATCGTCGCCTTCCACAACAAAAGTCATGCGAGAGAGATTGGGTATCTCGCTATGACCTACGGCTAGGCTGTGGATATTGTACCCGCGCCGCCTGAACATGCTGGCTATGCGGTTCAATACACCTGGCTTGTCTAGAACCAGAGCCACAAGTGTGTGGGAATGCTTTGTCGCTGTAGTCATGTTCTCAACTATACCAACCACTAAGATGGGGGCATCATGTCCGGATTTGCCTCTAGTACGGCCGCAAACTGGTCCGGCGCCTCTATGAGCTCGTTCACGCTCTCTCCGGGCGGGATCATTGGATAAACGTTCTCCTCCGGATCTACCACAAAGTCCACGATCACCGGGCCTTCATGCGCCATCGCCTGTTCGATGGCGTCCGCCACTTGATAGTTGTCGGTTACTCTGATGCCCAGCACGCCGAACGCCTCGGCCAGCTTCACAAAATCCGGGTTCCCCGTGTATTCGGTGGCGTAAAAAGTATCGTTGTAGAACATATGCTGCCACTGCCTAACCATACCCAGGAACCGGTTGTTCATTATGGCGAACTTCACCGGTATCTTGTTCTCTACCATAGTCGCCAGCTCAGACATCGTCATCTGGAAGCCGCCGTCACCCGCTATCGACCAGACCACCTCACCGGGCCTGGCAAGCTGAGCGCCCATGGCGGCAGGCACCTCGAATCCCATGGCTCCAGCGCCACCCGATGTGATCATGGTGTTGGGCTCCGTGAACGTGTATAGCTGGGCCGCCCACATCTGATGCTGACCCACTCCGGTAACTATAATCGCCTTGCCCTGCGTGATATCGGAAAGCTGCTTCAGGATGAACTGCTGCGTCAGTTTGGGGTTGTTAGGCATCCGCAGGGACGGGTGTTCTCTGCGCAGCTGCTCAATCTCGTCCAGCCACTCCGAGCGGGTTGCCGGCTCTATCTGCTTGTTGAGTGTTCTCAGCACGCGACGCAGATCGCCCACAATGGGAACGTGCGTCTTCACGTTCTGCCCAATAACCGCCGGGTCTATGTCCACGTGGATCACCTTGGCCTTGGGCGCGAAAGCGCTGACACGACCCGTAACACGGTCGTCAAACCGCGCCCCCAGTGAAATCACCAGGTCAGACCTGTCTATGGCCAGGCTTGCGTAGGCCACCCCGTGCATACCGGGCATCCCCACGCTGAGCACGTGTGTCTCCGGGAAGCAGCTTAGGCCGAGCAGCGTGGTTATGACGGGGATCTCCGCCTTTTCGGCAAACTCCCTCAGCTCATCATAGGCTTGGGAAATAATCACGCCGTGCCCGGCAAGTATCACGGGCCGCTGAGCATCCTTGATCAGTTTGACCGCCTTCTTTATCTGGCTGGAATGGCCCTCTAGCGTCGGTTTGTATCCGGGCAAGTCCAACTCCTCCGGATACTCGAACTCGGCTTGCTCTATGAACACGTCCTTGGGTATGTCCACCAGCACAGGGCCTGGCCGGCCCGTCTTTGCTATGTGGAACGCTTCATGAATGGCCTTGGGGATATCCGCCGCCTTCATCACAAGATAGTTGTGCTTGGTAATGGGCAGTGTGACTCCCGTGGTGTCGCCTTCTTGGAAAGCGTCTTTGCCAATTGCGGCGCGAGCCACCTGGCCTGTGATGCAGACCATTGCGGAGGAGTCCATGTTTGCGCAGGCAATGCCCGTGACCAGGTTGGTCGCGCCCGGCCCGGAGGTGGCAAAGGCGACTCCTACCCTGCCAGACGCCCTGAAATACCCGTCCGCCGCCATGGCCGCTCCCTGTTCATGGCGCACCAGTATGTGTCGCAGCTGCGGATACTGAGGCATAGTTTGGTAGAGGGGTAGTATCGCGCCGCCTGGAAGCCCAAATACCAGGTCCACGCCCTCACGTATTAGGCTCTCGCAAACCATCTGGGCGCCTGTGAGCTTCATTTCTCCCCTACCTCCGTAATAGCTCTTCCGGATCTAGCTTTGCCTATCAACAAAAAATCCCGTCCCACTAAGGGACGGGAAACGGTTCCCGCGGTACCACCCTTCTTCCCCAACTTCACATCAGGGCTCTCTATTGCGATAACGGTGCAACTCCGTTGGCTCCAGCCATCGGCCCAAGCCAACTGCTCCCGGGCGAGTTCGGGGCCTCTTTGTCACCGGCTTTTCAGCTGCCACCGGCTCTCTGTGACCGAGCCTCTCCTACTACTCCCGTTCAAAGCAGAGTATTCACTTACTGTAACTCAACAAAATTAACACCAGCCATCGTGACTGTCAAGTGCAGTTTTTAGGCCCCTGCCTCCCCTAGTCGCTCCCAAAGTCTGTTCCACAGCCTTACGATCATCGGGACCTCTCTACTGTAATGACCGTCCAGACGAGCAGCATGATAACCAGTAGAAAGACCGCCACTCCGATTGCTACTGCCGTGACCATTCACCACCTCCAGCCTACATTGGGTAACGATGTCTGCAATATCGACCGAGCTACCATGTGATGCGACGTACAAACTATCGGTCCATTCGAATTTCGTTGGTGCAGGGGATACCGCGTCCCAGCCATCTCGTCTCTTCACTGAACAGGTTGCCTTTGTATGCTTCGTAGAAGCGCTCTATACGGTCTTTGTCTACTCCCTCAAACTCGTCCAGTACGCCCCAGGCAGTGAGGGCAACGGTTCCCTGCGGTATATCGGGGTAGAACCTAGTGACCAGCCACTGGTCGTTTCCGTTCAAGCTTTCGTGGACCTCTTGCAACCGTTCAACTCCTTCAGCGAGATTGTAGCTCATTACCACGTTGCCGTGCTCCATGTTGTGCACCACTAGCTCATCCGCGACCCCATCCTCGTAGAATCCGCACTGCGTCGGTCTAGACCAGTGGTCGCCGGACGTGGGCGGCACAGTGCTGTAGGCAACGGTCTGTGGGTCTACATGGAATGTGGATGTCATCAGGGCTTGAGGCACCCCGATGCCATCGGCGTAGCTGGAAGCTCCGCTGCCCGGAGTCGGACTTGGCACGGGCAGAGAGGGCTCGTATGTGATGGCGCTGTCACTGTCACAGGCTGGCAGTGAGAGACTCAGCAGGATCACCGCCGCTGTGAATCCGATTAGCCTCAGAGCGACCTTTCTTACGATGGAACCCCCTTGCGGTTGAGGATTGAGCTACACACTCCGTTGCGGCTCTATGTGGTAGTGTCTCAGTTTGACTCGATGGCTTTGATGAGCCAGTCCCAGCCGAACTTGTGCCCGGCTATCCCCCTGCCACACCTGCCACAGTCAGTCCCCTGCTCTGCTAGAACCGCAAGAATATTGTATCCGCGGTCTCCCAAATGAACTGGTAGTACTCTATGTCGCTGGGGACCTCAAAGAACATCCAACCCACCAGCTGGCAGGCGTCCTGGCCACAGTTCTTATGTAGCTCCACAGCGGGCGCGTTCGGAGAGCCGTCTCCCCAGAGGAGGCGCGCCTTTGGATCGGGAGCTGACTCGTCACCTATAAAGACATACGGCACGGGAAGCGGGCTTCCATCCGAAGACGGTGCCCTGTCCACCTCGGTCCTGTCCTGGAACGGATTGAGCGGCCTGTAGTCGAAGAACTCGGCGTCTCTGAGCCTGGCGGACTGCGCGTCTATGGAGAGGAACACAATGTTTGCCTGTCGGTTGCGCATCTCCAGGTGGGCCGCCGCAATCATTCTGCCCTCTTGAGAAGGCCTGACCACGTAATGTTTGTCTTCCGCATAAGAGCGTTGATTTGTCTTGGGGTTGAGTTCAAACTTCGCGTACCAGCTTTGTGTTGCGATCCCGTCCGCATCCTTGGGACTCATCAGGAGCAGAACGACTAGGTTAAGCGTCTCGTCGTGGGTGGTATCCAGAGGCGGCCCGTTGGTGAATTTCCGCGAGTTGTTGTATCGTCCGATGTAAACACCCGGGTTTACCGCCCAGTTTCCATCGGTGATGATTGGATAGCCTATAGGCAGGTCGTCAGAAGACGTGACCCTAGTCCAGTTGTTGCCATCCGTCCCGTACCACAGGTTGTCCTCGTAGGCCAGCACGTATTGATTCTGGCTAATGCGTGCTCCCACGCCCGTGTAGCTGCCCGATGCTCCAGGTAATGCGGTTGCGCCCGTCGTCGTATTGGAGAACTGGAACACCTGTCCAATCGTTGCATTCGGTATAGAGTCCAGCGCCCCATTCGGGCTTGGCAGGGTTAGGTGAGCGTCTGACCAGAGCGCGTCGGCGCTGTAGTCACTAAACTCGTTTATTGAGTAGGCCACCTCATCCACAAGGCGCACCTCCTTTACCCTGACGGTGAGGGCCTCTCCAAAGGCCCAGTCCGTGGCGCTCGACCCCGCAATGCATGCGGACAGTACCAGCAGGGAGAGGAGAATAACGAATGCAGACGCGGCTAGTGGTCGGTTGGTCATCTGTAGTCTCTCAGGATAATGATAACAGTGCTATGCAGTAACGGAAGATATGGATGCCATGGATCTCAGTCTCTGCACCAGGTCAGGCAGGACTTCCAGCACGTAATCCACGTCCTGGTCGGTGTTCTCCCGGCCCAGCGTCAGCCGCAGGCTGGACTGCGCCAGCTCCGCCGTCAACCCTATGGCTACAAGAACGTGCGACGGTTCCAGGGACGCCGATGTGCAGGCGCTCCCGCTCGATGCCGCCACCCCCGCGAAGTCCAGTCCCAGCAACAGCGGTTCGCCCTCTAGGTGCTCGAATGAGAGGTTGATATTGTTGGGTAGACGCCGTTCCGGGTGACCGTTCAAGAAAACGGAGGGTATCTTCTCCTGGATGCCATGGAGAAGTCTGTCCCTCAGGCTCCTGGTGTGCCGGCTGAGCCACTCCTGCTCATCCACGGCCAGCCGGAGCGCCTTGGCGGCGCCGACGATGCCGGCCACGTTCTCCGTGCCGGCGCGCCGTTGCCTCTGCTGGCTGCCGCCCACGTGCTGCGGCGTGAAAGCAGCGCCCCGTTTTGCATAGAGGATGCCCACGCCCTTTGGCCCGTGAAACTTATGCGCGGAAAGGCTCAGCATGTCCACTCCAAGCCGCTTCACGTCTATATCCAGGTATCCCGCTGCTTGAACGGCGTCCGTGTGGAACGTGATGCTGCGCTCCATGGCGGCGGCGCGCTCTTTGACCAGCTTTGCCGCCTCCGCAACGGGTAATACGGCGCCTATCTCGTTGTTGGCGTACATCATGCTGACCAGGATGGTGCGATCCGTGATGGCCTTGTTCAGGTCCTCCAGGTCGACCATGCCGTACCTATCCACGGGTAGATACGTCACGTCGTATCCCAGGTTTTCCAGGAAATGACAGGCGTGGAGCACGGCATGGTGCTCAATGGCGGTTGTGATGATGTGGTTGCCGGTGGGTTGCAGAGCCATGGCCGCTCCGTAGACCGCCGTGTTGTCGGACTCCGTGCCACCGCTGGTGAAAATCACTTCGCTGGTGCGACATCCCAGAATCCGCGCCACCGTCTCTCTGGACTCATCCACAGCCTTGCGAGCCTCCTGGGCCAGGGTGTAGATGCTGGAGGGATTGCCGTAGCTATCCATGAAATACGGCAACATGGCCTCCAGGACCTCAGGCCGCATATTGGTTGTGGCGGCGTGGTCCATGTAGATCAGGTCTTTTGGCTGTTCAGCTATGACAACTCTCCATCAGGTCAACCGTCCTACTCAGTTTAGCATAGAGACCGCTATTGGGGCAGATTCCCCATAACGAATGCCCTGCAGCCACGGTCTTTTCAACCGTGTATGCGGCTGCTGGGCTCCCTGGCATTCCTGCCTGCCACCGGCGTTCATGCTCCCTTGATCGTGCTCTGCAGCGACGGTAAATCCAGTCTGCGTACCTGCCTGTCGCGGGCAGCGCCGAATACGGCAAACGCTATCACCGCCGCGCCGCCGATTGCCACAGCGCTTGGAGCGCCGATGTAGCTGGCCGCCATTCCTGCGTAAAACCCGCCCAGCGGCATTATGTTGAACGTCATGCCCCACAGTCCCATAATCCTGCCGCGCAGCTGATCCGGTACCAGCAGTTGCAAAGTGCTCTGAGCCAGAATCATGTAGCTGGCGGTGGACATCCCGGCCAATGCCACCAGCGCCAGAGAAACTGGGAACCACTCGGAAAAGCCAAACAGGATGAGCAGGGTTCCAAAGGCAATTGCGCCCCCAATGAGCACGACACCTTTGTGCTGGAAATCACGCAAAGACCCCACTATCAGCGTCCCCGTCACCGCCCCTATTCCACTCATGGCGTGAAGGAAGCCAAGCCCCGATGGCCCAACTCCCAGGATGTCTTTTTGGAATATGGGCAGCAGGAAAACGTAGGACAGGCCAAAGAAGCTGTTGAAGAAGGTCATGCCCAGCAGAAAGGCAAAGATGTGGTGCTTGCGCACGAAGGATAGGCCGTCCAGGAGGTCTCTGAAGAAGGCTGCCGAACGGGACCGTGAGATCATGGGCATGCGTACCGCGCTTAAGAACGCCACAAAGACCAGGAATCCAGCGGTGGCGATGTACAGCGTCAATGGCGCTCCAACCAAGGCTATGAGCACCCCGGCTATGGCGGGGCCAACTATTCTGCTGCCCTGCCAGACCATGGAGTTAAGCGCCACGGCGTTCATCATCACCCGCCGGTCTATGAGATGAGGAAAGATAGCCTGCCGCGACGGCTGATCGAATGCGCCCAGGGCCCCCATTATGAACGCGTTCGCCATAATGTGCCAGGGTTGGACCAGTCCCATCAAGGCCAGGGTGGCCAAGGCGCCTACGACTACGGCGTTCAGCGACTGCACTATCATTATCAGGCGCTTGGGGTCAACCTTGTCCGCTACCACTCCTCCAAACAGGTTCAAAACTATAGCGGGTACAGCCGTAGACAGTCCGACAAGCCCCAGTTGTACGGACGAGCCCGTGATGTCGTACATCAGCCAGCCAATGGTCACGATGAGCATCTGAAAGCCCATGACGGAGACCACTTGGCCGGACCAGAAGATGCGATAGTCCCGGTATTGCAGCGCCTCGAACAGGCTCAACCGTGAGCTCAAGGCGGTCAGCAACGACATCTATATCAAGAAGAAATCACTACGCTTTACGGTCATGCTAGAGAGGCCAGCCTATCCCCTGTCGGGAATGCTGGCCCAGACCACGCCGGAGGCGTCCTGCATTATGCCCTTGTCTGTAATGGCCTGCCTGACGGCCAACAGCGTAGCGTTGGGATCGCTGATCACAAGCTTCCAGGCGGGCTCTTCAGGAAGCCAGTAGGGGGACGTTATCCGCACTACAGTTCCTTCGCCGGGGTTTACGTAGATGCCTATTTTGTCTCTATCCATAAAATCCTCCCAAGCGGGCATACTACTCCACAGTTACCGTCTTTGCTAGGTTCCTTGGCTGATCCACGTCACAGCCCCTGCGTACTGCCACGTGATAGGCCAGCATCTGCAAGGGCGCCGCAGAGACTATGGGGGTAAGAAGCTCCGGCGTCTGTGGAATCTCAATGACCTCGTCGGCCAGGGCAGCAAGCTCTTTGTCGCCCTCGCTGACCAGGGCGATTATCCTTCCTCCCCTTGCCTTCACCTCCTCAACGTTGCCCCGCATTTTATCGTATAGACCGTCCCGCGGCGCAATCACCACCACCGGCATATTCTCATCTATTAGGGCTATTGGGCCGTGCTTCATCTCCCCCGCCGGATAGCCCTCGGCGTGGATGTAGCTGACCTCCTTCAGCTTCAGAGCGCCCTCCAAGGCAACGGGCATGTTCAAGCCGCGGCCAAGGTAGAGGAAGTTCTCATATTTATGCAGCTTCTGGGCCAGCTTTTCTATATGCTTCTCCTGCTCCAGCGCCTGGCCCATCAATCTCGGAATGGTCGAAAGGTCTTGCAGCAGTTTGCTCAGCATCTCGTCGTCAATAGCCTGCCTGGCTCTGCCCAAGTATGCCGCCAGCAGGTAGAGCGCCGCAATGGAGCCCGTGAAACACTTGGTGGTGGCAACCCCAATCTCCGGCCCTACGCCTATGTTCACCGTGCCGTCCACCATACGGGTAGCCTGGCTGGAATCCACGTTGCAAACGGAAATCTGCCTGGCGTTCTTCCGCGCCGCCTCCTCTATCGCGGCAAGGGTATCCACCGTCTCTCCCGACTGACTAACCGAAACAACCAGGGTGCGCTTGTCTATTACGGGATCCCTGTAGCGCAACTCCGATGCGTTGTCCGCCTCTGCCGGCAGACCCGCAAGCTTCTCCATATAATAGCGTCCCACCTGTGCCGCCAGCAGGCTGGTGCCCATTCCGGTGAGCACCACTCTGTTCAAATCTGCTATCTCTGAGTTGGAGAACGGGAACCCTTCCAGCATCACCTGCGGAGGGTCAAAGGAAACCCTGCCGGACAGCGTCTGAAGCAAAGCCTGCGGCTGCTCCATGATCTCCTTCAGCATGAAATGCTTGAAGCCGCCCTTGGCCAGGGCCATGTTGTCGTAGGGAGCCTGTTGTGGAAGCCTCTCCACGGCGCCATTGTCCAGCGACCGGTAGTGGACGCGGTCCGGCCATATCTCCGCCAGCTCACCCGGACCAAGGTAGACGACGCGAGAAGTGTAGGGAAGCAGGGCAGGCAAATCGCTGGCAAGATACATATCGCCTTCGCCGTAACCAACCGTGATCCCGCCTGCATTCCCCAAACGGAAGGCGACTAGGCGGTCCGGCTGTGAAGCTAGCATGGCCACCACGGCTTGGGCTCCCTTTATTGCCTTGGCCGACGATGCAACCGCCTCTTCCAAGGAGGCGCCCTCCGCCATAAACGACTCGACAAGGTGGGCTATGACCTCGGTATCCGTTTGCGAACTGAATCTGTGGCCGTCTTCCTGGAGTTGCTGCTTCAGGCTGAGGTAGTTCTCCACAATGCCGTTGTGCACTATCACCACGTCCCTGTTGCAATCTCCGTGAGGGTGCGCGTTTACCTCGTTGGGGCTGCCGTGCGTGGCCCAGCGCGTGTGCCCAATGCCCACCGCTCCCAGAGGAAGGCTGCCGTTCAGCGATTCTACAAGCGCGCTCAGCTTTCCCGTAGCCTTGTGTACGGCAACAAGCCCCTCTCCGTTCACAACGGCAATGCCCGCACTGTCATACCCGCGGTACTCTAGACGCTCCAACCCTTGTAGGAGTATCGGCGCCGCTTCCTTGCTGCCTATATAGCCCATGATTCCGCACATAATGACTAGGGATCCACGCGCTCACGCCGGGGTATTGCACGCTCTGCCGCATACTCCCCCCGGTACTCCTCAGGCAGCAATGCCGCCACCCGGTCCATGATCATATCGGTCAGCGAATCGAGTAAGGGGCCCCTGACCTTGCCTTCCATGGGGGGCAAGCTGAACGGCTGGCCAATATTGACCTTTAAATGTACAAAGGGGAATGGTACCCGCTTGAAGGATTGGACGTTCTCCGTGCCGGTAATGCCCACGGGCAGTATGGGTGCGTTGGATTTCAATGCAAGGTATGCCACGCCGTTGTTCACTGGGCCAATACCGCGAGGATTTCTGGTCCCCTCAGGGAATAATGCCACCACTTCCTCCCCTTCCAGTTTCCTGAGCAGCCACCTCAGCAAATCGACGTCACGGCCGTCCCGGTCGGTTGGGTAGGCATGCCACTGGCGCATAAACCAGGACACCACCGGATTGCGGAACAGCCCGCGTTTCGCCACCAGGTTGAGGGAACGGTTTATGCCAGCGACCAGTACGGGTGGATCGGCGTTGGATTGATGATTGGCCACCACTATCAGTCTCCCTATAGGGGGGATCCCTTCCTGGCCTACAACTTCCCAGCGCCCAAAGGTGTAGAAGCAGAACCTGCCCAGAACCCTGCTCGCTTTGTATACAAGCGTCACCGCATCTCCTCTATCAACTCCATTGCCCACTCCACCACCTGCTCCAGCGATAGTTCATCGGTGTGGATGATATGGGCATCTTCCGCGGGCTTGAGAGGTCCCACCCTGCGCTGAGAGTCCATCAAGTCCCTCCCTTGTATTTCCATCAGCACCTCTTCAAAAGAGGGCTCCAGTCCCATAAGGGATTGCTCCTCGCTGCGACGCCTGGCGCGCAGTTCGGCAGAAGCAGTCAAGAATAACTTGATATCCGCGTTGGCAAGCACCTCTGTGCCTATATCGCGGCCCGCCATTACAATGGGCCCGCTCCTGGCTATGATGCGTTGCTGCCTCACTAGCTCTCTCCGCACCGCGGGCAGACGCGACACCTGTGAGACGTACCTCTCAACATCGGGGTCTCTCAGATACGGGGTAGCGTCCCAATCTCCAAGATATACGGACGCCACCCCGCTGTCATCGAAGTGCACGTTTATAATCGGTTCCTGCGCCAGCCTTACCACCGTGTCGGTATCCATGGGGTCTATATTGTTGTGAACGGCTGCCCAGGTTAGGGCGCGGTACATCAAGCCGGTGTCCAAGAACCTATACCCCAGCTTCCCAGCCAGCATGCGGCCAGCGGACGTCTTGCCCGATGCTACTGGACCGTCTATCGCTATGGTATTGGGCCTACTCATATTCTCAAGCGGTGCGTCAAGCGCTGTGATTATAGGCGTCGGAAATGCGTCGCACAACAGGGCTGTATGGTTTGCCTGCCGGTATGGTAAGTTCGAGCAGGGATGACCACGTCGCCCGGGGCCCACGCTGTCCGCCGCGTCACCGGGTTATTGTAGCGGAAAGTCCCTACAATATCAGTGAAAGCGATGCTCACCATATGGATATAGCAGTCCTGCTCGGAGTCGTTCAAGGCGTCACAGAGTGGCTGCCCATCAGCTCGGAGGGCGCCGTTGCCGCCGTCTACTCGCTTCTGCGGGACACGTCCCTTTCTGAAGCCGTGGCCTACGCCCTGTGGCTGCACCTGGGCACTGCCTTCTCCGCGCTAGTCGCCTTCCGCGGGCAGGTGCGAGATCTGATCAAAGAGATGACGTCCACTCCCCTAGCCCCCTCTCCCTTGTTGCGCTTCCTTGTGGTGGCAACCGTAATCAGTGCGGCGATAGCAGTTCCTCTGCTGCTCCTCCTAGACGAGTTTTCTGAGCAGACGGGTGCGCCGGCAATGGTTATTGTAGGTGTACTGCTGCTCTTCACCGGGGCAGTCCAACTCCGTAGACGCAGTGCCGGCGTCAGGGGATTGGCAAGCGTTTCGCTGAAAGACGCACTACTATGTGGCATACTTCAGGGAGTTGCCGTGCTGCCCGGCCTCAGTCGCTCCGGACTCACCGTGGCCGTGCTTCTTGCCCGACGACTGGACAGAAGGGAGTCCCTTACCCTGAGCTTCCTCATGAGCATCCCCGCCGGACTGGGTGCGGCGGGATTCGCTTACTCCAGGGACAACGCACTCATGGGAATGGAAGGCATCGTGGCAAGCGTTGTCGCGTTTCTGGTAGGCCTCTTCAGTATAAGAGTCCTGCTGCGCCTGGCTGAACGAGTTAACCTCGGACCGTTTGTCCTGGGCGTGGGTGCATTGATGATAGCGGGCGCCGTTTTCCAGGTGCTAGCCCAAGTGTGAACTTACTCTTGCTTCAGAGACCCGGCGATCTGAACCATCTCTCCCGGTTCTATCCAGTCCAATGAACTGCCCAGCGCCTGTATCACGACGTCTACGTTGCTTTCCTGTACGGGCATGCTCCAGTATCATAACCAAGCCGGAACAGAGAAGAGCGAACGTATGGCGAAGCATGGGTCCTCAGTCATCATCTTAGGCCGAACACTCTCTGCACTGTGCAGGAAGTTGTACGGTCAACTCAGGGTGCTGTATGGTAATCTGTAATTGCGCCTAAGTATAATCCCAACTGTAAATCAGGAGATATAAGTTGGCAAAAAAAAGCAAAGCCCGCTCGGTTTCACCTCCAGAGCCGGAAGCCACGATAGAAGAGCTGCCTCTTCTTCCCCGGCGTGAAGCGCTCGTCTTCCCCAAGCTGGTTGCTCAATTGGCGGTGTTCCGTCCCGCGTTTCAGCGCTCTCTGCAAGAAGCTGTTGCCGGAGATAGACGCATCGTAATTATCGGCCGCCGCAACGTCCAAAGCTCGGAGTTCAACGTGAACGACCTGTACGACGTGGGCACTATGTCCATGGTGGGCAGGATGCTCAAGCTGCCGGAGGGCGCGTCCACGGTGTGGCTACAGGGCGAGGAGAGAGTCCGCATCCTGGAGGTGACGCAGACCGAGCCCTTCTACAAGGCCAAGGTGCAGGTGTTGACGGAGCCTGAAGAGTATTCCATAGAGCAGCAGGCCACCATGCGGTCGGTCCTTGCTCTGTTCGAAAAGTGCGTCCATCTGTCGCCGGTCCTTTCCTGGGACGCTTACGTTGCCGCGTTGAATGCCGACAAACCGGGATGGCTCGCCGATCTAATTGCTTCGTCGCTCAATCTGGAGATGGAGCAGCGGCAGGAGATCCTGGAGACTCTGGACCCCGCGAAGCGGCTCAGCGCCGTCAATCTCCTCCTTGCCCACGAAGTTGAAGTGCTGGAGATACAGGGTCGTATCGATGACGAGGTCAGAGAGTCGCTGGACAAGTCACACCGGGAGTACTTCCTCCGCGAGCAGATGCAGGCCATCCAACGGGAGCTTACCGGCACCGACCCTCAGCAGCAAGAGGTCGAACGCATACGTCAAAGGATCCAGGAATCGGGCTTGCCTGAAGCCGCAGCCAAGAAAGCCAATGAAGAGTTGGACAGGCTGACCCAGATACCTCCAGCATCGCCGGAGCACTCCGTGGTGAGGGGTTACCTGGACTGGCTGGTGGAACTTCCCTGGCAAACTAAGACCGACGACAATCTGGACATCAAGGCTGCCTCCAAGGTGTTGGAGGCCAACCATTACGGGCTGCCCAAGGTGAAAGAGCGCATACTAGAGTACCTGGCCGTGCGCAAACTCTCAGAAGGCAAGCTGAGAAGCCCCGTTCTCTGCTTTGTCGGTGCTCCCGGCGTCGGCAAGACCAGCTTGGGCCGGTCCATCGCTGAAGCTATGGGGAGGAAATTCGTCCGTGTCAGCTTGGGCGGCATCCGAGACGAAGCCGAGGTACGGGGTCACCGCCGGACTTACGTTGGCGCCCTTCCTGGACGCATCCTCCAGACTATGAAACAGGCCGGCACGGCCAACCCCCTATTCATGCTGGACGAAATAGACAAAGTCGGCGCGGATTTCCGTGGCGACCCCTCTTCAGCCCTGCTGGAGGCGCTGGACCCGGAACAGAACCATTCCTTCAGTGATCATTACCTGGAAGTCCCCTACGACCTATCCAAGGTGATGTTCATCTGCACTGGGAACGTTCTGGACCCCATTCTTCCCGCCCTGCAAGACCGTATGGAGATCATAGAGCTTCCCGGATACACGGAAGAGGAGAAGCTGCAGATTGCAAGAAGGTTCCTCTTTCCACGCCAGCTCAAAGAGCACGGTCTCTCCCAGGAACACCTGGGGTTCTCCGATAACGGCATACGGCGCATCATTCGTGAGTACACCAGGGAAGCCGGTGTACGCAACTTGGAGAGAGAGATCGGCGCCATATGCCGCAAAGTAGCCAAACGCGTCGCGGAAGGGCGCGAAGGGCGCGCCCTGATAGTTCCTCAGTCCATAGCCAAGTACCTTGGCCATCCCCGGTTCACCTGGGGCATGGCCGAGGAACAGGACGAAATCGGCGTGGCCACGGGCGTGGCATACACGCCGTCCGGTGGCGACATACTCTCCATAGAAGTGGCCCTGATGAGGGGTAAAGGCAACCTGATGCTTACGGGACAGCTTGGCGAGGTGATGAAGGAATCGGCTCAGGCGGCGCTCAGCTATTCCCGGGCCAGGTCTGAGGAGTGGCATCTGAAAGACGGATACTTCTCCACGAAGGATATTCACATCCACATACCGGCCGGCGCCATGCCCAAGGAGGGACCGTCCGCCGGCGCCGCCCTGACCACGGCGCTAGTTTCTGCACTGACCCGTAAGCCTGTGCGCAAGGACGTGGCAATGACCGGAGAAATAACGCTCAGAGGCAAGGTCTTACCCGTTGGCGGCATCAAGGAGAAAGTCCTGGCGGCTCACAGAGCCGGCATTCCTTCTTTCATCCTTCCCGCGGAGAACCGTGGGGATATCAACGATATCCCAAAGAAAGTACGCAGGGACATCAACTTTGTTTTTGTGAAAGGGATGGCAGAGGTCCTAGAGGCCGCTCTGCGAACATCCTGATTCCAGCAAAGGACGTCTCTTGGCAAAGTGGTGTCCGGCCAGCCAGTGACCGGTGAATTGGTTGTCTTGCAACGCAAGTAGAATGCTATGAACTGGTTTGATCTTGTCATCATCATCGTGGCCTTGGCCGGGCTTCTTGCCGGGTTTCGTTTAGGCCTGCTCGGCGCCGTTTTCTATTCTGCAGGTGTCCTTGTAGCGCTATTGCTCGCCGCCAATCTCAGTGACGATATTGCCGGCTGGTTCACCAACCAGGGCGCCGCCGATGCTATTGCCACCGTCCTTGCCTACATGGTTATTTTCACCGCCGTGTTTATTGGCGCCGTGGCAGCCAAGCGTTCTGCCAGGGCGGCAATAAAGCTGACATTCTTGGGATGGGTAGAATCGCTGGGAGCCGTAGTCTCGGGACTGCTCTTGGGCCTTGGACTTGCGAGCGTCCTCATTTTGGGAGCGGCGCGCTTATCCAGCGACATCCCCACTGAGGACGCCATCGACTCTGTTATCAGGACGACGGAATTCAGGGGCAACCTGCAAGAGGCGCTTGTGTTATCCAGCTTAACCGGAGTGTTCATAAACGTGACCGACTGGTTGCCCGGCAGCGCCTTGGGTTTTGTTCCAGGTGATTATAAGATAGCCTTGGAGCAGATTGATAAGTTAGCTGAGCAAGAGGCTGCCTGACAAAGAGATGCAGATGGTGATGCAAGGCATAATTCGGCTTCCTGTTCTGGTTCTCAACCAGAACTACCAGCCCCTCAACGTGTGCAACGTGAGACGGGCGGTAGTCCTCCTCAGCCGGGGCAGGGCGGAGCTTCTCATCAATGGCAGAGGCGAGTTGCGCACCACCACAACGGCTTTTCCCGCGCCATCCGTGATAAGGCTGATCAACCTTGTGAAGCGCCCCCTGGCCAGGCGTCGGCTATCCAGAAAAGAGGTCTTCTTTCGCGATAGCTTTGCCTGCCAGTATTGCGGCAAACAGAGCAAGAACCTCACGCTGGACCACGTATTGCCCCGCTACCGGGGAGGCGCCCACTCCTGGGAGAACGTGGTGGCCGCTTGTATCCCCTGCAATCACCGCAAGGCGGGACGCACCCCCAAGGAAGCGGGCATGAAGCTTCTCAACGCTCCCAGGACGCCCAGGCCAAACCCCTACTCCATGTTCTATCACCGATCTCTCCAGGAGGAGTGGCTGCCGTTCATTCCCTGGGCTAGGAGCTAGACCTAACCTTTCCGCTTTCGGGGAGACCTTTGCATAACCCTAAAATCCCTTCCCCCCTCTGTGGGGGAAGGTTAGGATGGGGAGCAAAAGAGGCGTGACCAGGCGCGGTTCACCCCCATCTCAATCTTCCCCCGTCAAGGAGGAAGAGGTTTTGCGAAGGTCTCCTTCAGGCAGCAGCAGCATTAGCACGTCCAGCGCAAGCCGGGGGCTGGCGTTCTGCATCAACCGCTCCTTGGTGGCAACGGTTTCCTTTATAACCGCTACTACCTGGTCTGTGCTGAACTCCGTTTGCTTCTCTTCCAACGCTTTCAGGCAGTCTCGGTTTGCCACCAAGTCCGGCTTGCCTTCTTTGAGCATGAGGAGATCGCGCCACCAGGACAGCCACAGCGCCAGCGTTTCCTGTACCGCCCCGCGGTTACGCGATTGCAAGGAAGCGAGTTCCTGTGATATTCGGAAGCGACGTTCCGCTCCGCTCTCCAGAACATCCATCAAATCGTCCAGCTTTTGCTGCCGCTCGCCCAGTACTCTGGGCTCTCTCGCTGCCGTCAGCGCCCAACCCAGCCGGCCAGCGGAAAGCCTGGCCAGCAGCTCGGCGTCTTCAGCCCCCAAGCCGTGCTCACCGACAAGCAGGTCGACCATCTCCCTCTCAGGCACCGGCTTGACCTCCAGCCTTTGACACCGCGAGCGGATGGTTGATAGCAGATCGTCCTCCTGTGAAGAGAGCAGCAGGAAGATGACTCCGGGCGGAGGCTCTTCCAGCGTCTTCAACAATGCGTTGGACGCTTCCAGGCTCATCTTCTCCACGCCGTCTATGATGAATACACGGTGGTTCCCCTCATACGCTCCCAGAGCAGCCGTACGCTCCATGTCGCGCACCTGGTCTATTCCTATCTCCGTCCGCATTCTTCCCGTGCGCTCGTCCGCCGCCGGCGCTATGACCTGCACGTCGGCATGTATGCCGCGCTGGATGCGGCTGCACGACACGCACTCTCCACAGGGAGGGAAGTCTTGCAGGCAGTTCACCGCCTGGGCCATCTTCATCGCCAGGGCACCCTTCCCCACCTGAGGCGGCCCCACCAGCAGATAGGCATGAGAAAGCTGTCCCTGGCTGAGGCCGCGTTCCAGGGCGCTCAACAGATGGTCTTGTCCGTGTAAGTTCCAGCTAGGCATTGCTGTTTGATCGGGAAGCCTTTTCGCAATCCTGCAACCACCGCTTGGTCTGTTTGGCGGAATGGAGGCGTACCACTTCCAGGTGAGCATACTCCGGTTGTTGCAGAAGCGCACCGAGCTGTTTTCTCCGTCTACGGTGAGTCCTCAGCGCCCAGAGGAAGAGAGAATCGCGGCTCATGAACTGGGCGCGGAATCTCTCTCTGTTCCCGTTCCATAGGTTCTCTTTGAAGAATACCCGTCTAACTGTGCGTGATAACAACCTCAGGAATACAACCGGAAACGGATAGTCCAGCCAAACGATACCAGTGGCTTTTGGCCATATCAAGTCACGCACCACACTGTAGTTTCCGTCTAAGACCCATCTCTCCGGACTGGTCGCCTCAGCCACGCGCTGTGCTAGAATACCGGCAGGCGCGCCCCCCCAGTTGGGCCCCCAGAACAGCGCATCTATCTCTACGTGGGAGATGCACAAGATCTCGGACAACCGGCGGGCCACCGTGGTCTTGCCCGCGCCGGTGGTGCCCACTACGTTGATGCGTTGTGCCCAATGTGGTTGCGACATTGATGTGCTCAAATCAATAACCCGTTCTCGCGAGGACACCTGACAGTATAGCCGTCCGATTCGTTAAACCTCACGGGCATGTTTTGTCAGGTGTTAATCAAATACCGTAGGTAATTCATGAAAACTGGCCTTTTCTTTGCTCTTGCATCGCTCCTCATGCTGAGCGTCATTGCCTGCTCCGGTAGCGAAACTCCCACCCCCACTCCTACTTCTACTCCCGATACCCCAGCCCAACCAACGCCCGAAACGGTCGTCTCTACGCCTCAGCCCGACGCCGGATCGGGCGAGGTCATTCTGGAGATATCATCCGGCTCGGAAGCACGCTACGTGGTCAGGGAGCAGCTAGCTAGATTGAGCCTCCCCAACGATGCCGTGGGCGTCACCCAAGACGTGAGTGGCGAATTGACCCTTGAGGCGGATGGTACTGTGCGTGCTGAAAGCTCCCTGATCAGGGTTGATCTTAGCACCTTGCAAAGTGACGAAGGCAGGCGTGACAACTACGTTCGCAACCGCACGCTTGGCGCCGGCCAGTACCCCCACACGGACTTTGTGCCCACCTCAATCAGTGGCTTGCAATGGCCCCTGCCCTCAACCGGTGAAGCCTCTTTCTCCATTACCGGTGATCTGACAATTAGGGATGTCACCAAGGAGGTGACCTGGGAAACCAACGCTCAGTTCGGCGAGGACAGTATCACGGGGAAGGCGACCACTAACTTCACCTTCGGCGAGTTCGACCTGGCGGTCCCCAGTGTGGCCGTAGTGCTCAGCGTGGAGGACAATATCCGCCTGGAGATAGATTTCGTGCTTCAGAAGACGGAATCCTGAGCAAAGAAGCAATACATTCTGTTCTGCTTCAGGTTTTTACCGTCCACGTTGCTAAACTCAATCCTCGTTTGCCGGCATCGCTTTTTCGGGGCGTAGTCTCCTTTCGTTGAGCAACCGCCTTAAAGCCGCGATTGATCCTATGCCCTCGCGCGGCAGTATTACCACTGTAACAAGGGAGGGCGGCACAAACAGAATCGAATGTAGGATGATGGCAAAGCTCAGCGCCTCCTCTTTGGGCGCTCCCCAGAACTCCAACAGCGTTACCGCGGCAAACTCGAAGGTGCCCAGAGCGCCGGGGAGCCCCGGCAGCGCCGTCGAGAAGAAGATTGCACCGAGCGCGACAACAATCAGCCTGTACGGGTCGATGTCCAAGCCCACGCCCTCGGCGATAGCCCAGGCTATGGGGCCCAGGATAAGCCAGTAGGCAATTGTGAAGCCCAGAGCAACCCCCGTCCTTCTCCAGTCCAGCTTCAGGGCGTGTATGGCCTCCTGGAAGCCGGATATGCCGGGCAGTTGATTGAGCCGGGGGAAGCGCTTGATGATCCGCTGCAGGTTGAGAAGGACCGTTATCAGTATGACGAAATAGAGGCTCGTGCCCACTATGATCGGCGTATAGCGCAGCAGCACGGGCAGCGTTGCCACGGCTATACCTATCATCGCCAGCGAGAAAGCCATGTCCAGCACCCGGGTCACCACCATGGTAGCGACCACGGTGCCCCCGGGCAATCTGTCCCGGAGCGCCAGAATCCCCAGGATCAACGGCTCATCCAGGGCACGCACCGGCGATACATTGTTGAGTCCAATAGCAGCGTTCTCTACCCAGAACAAGCGCAGCGCGGATACCCGCTCCTTGGCCCATAGGACGCGCCAGCGAACCGCTCGCAAGTAGCCGGAGACGGCCAGCAACACCAGGGCCAGCGCAAGCAGCGGCAAAGGGAACTCGACGACCCGCTCTCTAACCCTGCCCCACTCTATTCCTTGAATCGTCAACCAGCCGAGTACAACGCTGAAAGCAACGCCTACAAGGAGAATGCTTCCCTGTCGCACCCACCATTTCTTCCAGAGCCCCATTCTTTGAATCTATCTCGGCGACCGGCTCAGGACTTCCCATGCCTCAGCACGGTGCCCGGCGTTGCTCCGGTGTGCCGGCTGTCGTCCACCACCACCTGGCCGTTGACAATCACGTAGGGAATGCCCAATGGGAACTGCTTGGGATTGGCGCGGGTTGCCGGCGCTTTCACCGTCTTGGGATTGAATATCACAATGTCGGCCTTGGCGCCGTCTCTCAATGTACCCCGCTCCCTCAGTCCCAGCCTCTGTGCGGGAAAGGAGGTCATCTTGCGTAT
This sequence comes from Dehalococcoidia bacterium, assembly GCA_965197965.1. Lineage (GTDB taxonomy): Bacteria > Chloroflexota > Dehalococcoidia > Lucifugimonadales > QGNO01 > DAOUJH01. The sequence goes on along the minus strand of OZ240235.1, from coordinate 1,936,002 downwards.
GGCCTCGGGGAGTCTGAGCTGCTTTTCAGCGCGTACAAACTCCGCCAGTACAACCGGGAAGCATCCGTAGGTGCGCGGGCTGGGCCACTCCCCAAACAGAATAGCGTCGCTGGCCACCATGCCATGGGGGTGCGCTACAAAGTCGGGAAGTGTTTGCGGGTTGGTCCCCACCGCCACGAACGATACGCCCAGGTCCTCGGCTAGCAGTAGATCGAACAGCGTGTCCAGCGGGTCCTGCCCCCTCATTCTGCCTATTTCCGCCAGCGAGTGGCCATCGTATTTGGCGTTGTCCGGCTTGCGGAACGCGGTGAGCCACATCTCTTCCATGTTCATTGCCCTTGGCCCGGAGAGCATGTCCTCCTTCATACGCTTCCTCTGCTCATCCGACCTCAGATTCTCCTTGAGCGGCTCCGGGCCTCCGTCCTTGGCCCAGTTGGGCACCTCGATCAGTATCTTCGTTCCTGAGAAAACGTAGGTGTAGCAATCAAAGGTGACGTCTATTCCTTCATCGCGGGAATCCTCCACCAGCCCCAAATAGTCGAAGTGGGTGCCCGTGCCCTGCGCCGGCTGCCTGTAGTGCGTGAGATGCACCGGGACGCCGCTGCCCCGTCCTATCTCCACCGCCTCCTCGAACGGCGCCAGGTGCGATATTCTCCTCAGATGAGCCCTGGTGTGCGTATGGTAGAAACCGCCCTTCTCCGCCACTACCTTGCTCAGCTCAATCAGCTCATTGGTGTCCGCGTATGCGCCCGGAGGGTAGTCCAAGCCCGTAGACAGCCCGAACGACCCTTCTTCCATGGTCTCCCGCAGGATCGCCTTCATGTCCTCCATGTCCTCGCCGCTGGCGGGACGGTTGTTCCAGCCCATGGACCATATCCGTACCGGCGAGTTGCCAACGATGAATGCAATGTTGGGCGACACGGTTTTCTGGTACATGGAGAGAAAATCATCAACGCTGCGCCAGTCGCGGCCAGCCGGCATCACGTCGTTTAGTCCTGAGTCCATCTCGATGAACGCCTCCAGGTCCTCGCGAGTCTTGAACGGCGCAGCCGAGTTTCCGTCAATCCCGATGAGCTCGGTGGTCACGCCTTGCCGGAGCTTGGGCTCGTTCTCAGGCTCTCGCAGCATGGTCAGCCCGGCGTGCGAGTGCAGGTCTATGAATCCGGGGCAGACCACGTGGTCCGCGGCGTCTATCACACGGCCGGCCTCAATGCCGCTTACGTCGCCTCTCAGAATGCGCAGAGTATCCCCTTCCACAACCACCGTGCCGTAGAAACCGGGATTCCCCGTGCCGTCTATGATCAGGCCGTTCTTGATTAGCAGGTCAACCATAGCAATACCTCCTCCGCTTTCCAGCAGCATCATAGCGGGCAGCGGGCAGACAGGGCAAGCGGGTGTATGAGCAAGGGGGACAGGCGGGTGGTCCGGGGCGATGGTTGAACACTTGACATAAGTCGTTTTTGGGGTGTTCTGAAAACGGTCATTAGGCGTGAGATGGCGTTTAACGGTGGAGTTGTGTTGTGCCTGAGAAGGGGAATTGTTTCCAACGTTATGTCAAGTTCCAAAGCTAAAACGGACCGAATTTTGGAAAAAATGAGGAAAACAATTCCGACAGTCGTCATTGGTGCGACGGTTTTGGTTTGGAGGGGAGCCGACGCGAGGCCGTAGCTGAGCGGCGGTAGCTTACGGGTAGTGTTCATGGATACAGGATAAGAGCAGGGTGCGGGAGAGAGGAAGTGGTTGGTGGCAGGGGGACACGCCCCGCCCCTGGATGCCCGCGTGCGCGAGCATGACGGTGTGGGGTATGCGATGACGAGAGAGGTGGCTGCCCCACTCGGCCCGTATGTGCGCTTTCCCGTCCGCATCTCCACACATCTTTCCATCGCAGGGAAATCTTTGCATAGTTCCCTACGGCTTTCCATACCACGGTCATTCTGAGCCGAGTGGTCAGACACCGTTGACGGCTAGCAACCGTCTCTCGGCGAAGAATCCAGGCCGTCGCTTTGCAAACAGCTTGGCATATCACCCATCACGGCTTTGGATTCTTCGCCTCCAGAATAGCGAGTTGTCTCCATGCTATTCTGGAGGCGAATTACCTGACATCTACAAGAATGACAGTTGGTGGGGGTTACGGAATGATAGCTGTGGGTGCGAAGTGGCAGTGAAAGGGGTCAGGGTGACAGCGTGGCGCTTAGGACGAATTGACAGGCAGTTATTCAAAGGTATCCGCAGGAGGGAACCCAAGAGCGAGGCGTGGCACCCCCTACCTCAACCGGTATATCTTGCGGTCGAACGACAGGATGTACAGCTCTCCCGCTTCATCTTCGCCAAAGGAGGATATCTGCAGGGAGGAGTCGAGCAGCATCTGGGTATCGGACACCTCTTGTCCGTCGTAGACGAGTCCCCATATCCTGCCGCTGCAGAAGTCGCCATACAGGTAGGCGCCCTGGAGCAACGGAACGCGGCTGCCACGGTAAACGTACCCACCCGTAACGGCGCAGTTTCCTGATGTGAGCGGGTACTCCACCAAGGGAGGCTCCAAACCGTCCTGCTGGCAGGAGGAAACGGATGGAGGGTAGCAGTGGAACCCCTCCATGACGTTCCATCCGTAGTTGAGGCCGCGTTTCACCAGGTCAATCTCTTCATAGCCCCTTTGTCCTACGTCGCCAGCCCACAGGTCGCCCGTCTCACGGTCAAAGGAAAAGCGCCAGGGATTGCGAAACCCAAAGGCCCAAATCTCGTCGCGGAACCCGGATACGCCCAGGAACGGGTTGTCCTCCGGTACGGAGTAGTTGCCGTAGCTGCTGACAGCGGAGGGGTCTATTCGCAGAATCGATCCCAAGAGCGTGCCCGGGTCCTGCCCGTTTCCTTTAGGGTCGCCCGATGAACCGCCGTCTCCCAGGGCTACGTAGAGATAGCCGTCCGCTGCAAATTGGATTGCGCCGCCGTTGTGGTTGGAATACGGCTGCGGGACTTCGAGAACGACCCGTTCACTATCGGGGTTCGCCCGGTTGGCCTGCTCCCCATCGACGGAGAAGCGGGACAGCACGGAGCGACGAGGGTTGGATGCGGAGTAGTAGACGTAGAAGTAACCGTTTTCGGCAAATCTTGGATCGAAAGCCAAGCCAAGCAGGCCTTCCTCGTTGCCCCTATCGTTGACCCTGTCCCGTATATCCAGAAACACCTCGGCGCGTGAAACGTCGCTCTGATTCGGGAAGACCATGATCCGTCCCGGCTGAAGCACCAGAAACAGCCTGTTCGTATCGTCTCCGGCGTGGGTGAGGAAAACCATGCGCTCGAAGCTGAGGTTGGGAAAAGCGACTTCGACATCAATGCTCTGAAGCAGCGGAGCGGATGCCGCCATGTTGGCAGGGGTAGGAGTGGGCGTTGGCGGCGCAGGCGTATCCGCAAGGACTGGCAACCCAGATGTTGGAGTGGAGGCGGGCGTTTGGGTCGTGGGGGTGGGCGCTGATGGACTAGGGATAGCGGTGGAGGTTGGCGTCGGTGCGGGCTGGGAGCACGCTGCCGCCGCCAAGAGAAGCAGTCCCAGTAGAAGAGCCATCCGCAACCAAGAGCTGCTAAGCGTCGCGCTGTTCGCGCTGCTCCAGCATGCGGCGCAGCTCCTGAATCTCGTGGTTGAGTTCGCTCTGCCGCCTGGTCATGTAGAAGGCGTAGGCAAAGAACGCCAGCCAGGTGATTGTATAGAGGGCAAAGAGAAATGGAAGGTTGGACTCCGGGTCTGAACCGTTCTGAGCGTTGACGGCGCCGCTGGCAATCCCACCGAATGCCAGCCAGAGCAGCGATGCAACAAAAGCGGCCAAGAGCCCAGCCTTGCCAGTGAGTCGGCGTATCTCCATGTCAAGCAGTCCTTTCCTGGTAGCGCACCGAGACGAGACTATCGAAAGCCCTGCGAATGGCCAGCCGCTCCGACACTAGGTAGGCGAACAACAGGGTAAACGTCAGCGTGGAAAACAGCAGAGCGTACCGCATGGTAGGGTCAAGGCTGTCCGATTCGGCGGCGGGGCCCAGAATCATCCCCGGATGCACGGTACGCCAGAGGATGGCGGCGTAATAGACAATGGGTACGTTGACAAAGGCCACAATGCCCATAACCGCCGCGTAACGCGCGCCCTGCTGAGGAGAGGGAGCGTAAGCCCGCAGCATGAGGTACGCTATGTACATGAGCCAGAGAATTGTGGACGTGGTCAAGCGCGGGTCCCACGTCCACCAGACACCCCAGACCGGTTTGGCCCAAATGGCGCCCGTGACCAGCACCAGCGTTGTGAACAGCACACCTACTTCAGCGGAAGAGTGTGCTAAGGCGTCCCACTTCTCAGAGCCCTTCCACAGATACATGACGCTGCCAGCGAGAACAATGAAAAAGGCAAGAAACGCCACATAGGCCAGCGGGACGTGGAAGTACATCCCCCTTTGCACCACTCCCATGACCTGCTCCGTAGGGACCCAGAAGTAGATCAGCGCAAGGTTGATGATCATGGTAGACGCCGCGGCAAGAAGCAGCGCCGTCCTTACGGCCATTCCTCCATCCGACCCACCGGTTAACCATGATCTCATGCTATTCCTCCAGAACGGCGCCGAAAGTGAAAGAAGCCACAATCAAGAATATCACATCGAAGGCCACTAGCAACTGAACCCAGCGCCCTATTCCCATCGAAGAGCCTTCCAGAATGGCGCGCGTCGATTCCACGGCAGCGATTATCACCGGCACTGCGACGGGCAGCAGCAGTATGGGAAGCATCACCTCCCGCGAACGCGTATTGACGGAGATGGCGGAGAAGAGGGTTCCAACGCTGGCGAAGCCTATCGTAGCCAGCAACACCACGAGAGGAATCCTTATGTCCAGGACGGAAACATTGAACAACACGGCAAACAGCGGCACAATCAGGATCTCCACAACAGTCATGAAGATGAGCAGACCCAGCAGCTTCCCAAAGTAGATTACGTCACGGCTTACCGGGCAGAGAAGCAGTCCGTCCAAGCTGCCCTTGTCCTTCTCCAGCACAAAGGAGCGGTTGAACCCCAGGACGCCGGCAAATGTGATAGCCACCCAGAGCGTTCCCGGCACAATCAAGCCAACGAGCTCTTCCGTGGGAGCAAAGACGAAGTTGAATATTGCGCCCACCAGCAGGGCAAAGATGAGAACGGTCACCACCACGTCTTTGGTCCTCAGCTCGAGCAAAACGTCTTTCCAGGCGATGACCAGTATCGGCGATAGGAACTCTTTCATTCAGAAGGTCTCTCTATAGCTGTCAAAGATGCTGCGAAACTCGTTGACGTCCAGGCCTTCCCGCGGCGCTTGATAGGCGATGCGTCCCTTTGCCAGGATGGCCACTCTGCTGGCCAGACTGAGTCCCCTATCCAGGTTGTGCGTGGTCATCAACACCGCTTTTGCCTCTTGCTGGACCACGCCTTCCAGCATTTCCAGCGCCTCTTGGTCAAGGCCGGTCTCCGGTTCGTCCATGATCAGAATGGGTGGGCTATGGAGCAACGCCCTCGCCATGGAGAGGCGCTTCTGCATGCCGTGGGAAAGGGTTCGCGTCCGTGCTTGCAAACGGTGTGCTATGCCTGTCAAACCGGCCACACGGCTTATGCGTTGCTCCAGGTCCGCTACTCCAAACATCCTGCCGTAAAAGCGGAGATTTTCGTAAGCGGTGAGGTCATCGTAGAGCAGGGCCTGGTGGGTGACCACGCCCATGCTGCGGCGCGCCTGCGCGCCTTGGCGTCGCACGTCCAGGCCGGCTATCTCTATCCGTCCCGAATCGGGCCGGGCCAAAGTGGCCAGCAGTTTGATCAGGGTGGTCTTTCCGGATCCGTTGACTCCGAACAGGACAAGCCGTTCGCCCCAGCCTACCTCCAGATCAAGGTTGTGGAGTACGGGAACAGCGCCGTAGGACTTGGTGGCTCCCCGGACGCGTATCGCCTCTGTGGAAGAAGAGTCTCCCATGATTCAATGCAATATAGACCAGAAGGCATGGGGTCACAAGTTGCGCTTTACTACGGCTAAAGGTGGAAGGTATCCTTATTGGGCAACGTGCCAAGAGCTGAGGTGTTTACATGCTCAAGAAGCTGGGCAGGACCACTGCCATCAAAAGCCAAGAGGGAGTCGAGGCCCCGCCGGGGCAATTCGTCACCGATAAGTTCCCCGTCCTTACCTATGGCCAAACACCGGTGGTGGAGACCAAGGACTGGAAGTTCCGGGTTTTCGGCCTTGTATACGAAGAGCTTGAATTGAACTGGGACGATTTCATGTCCATGCCACAAACAACCCTTACCCGTGATTTCCACTGCGTAACCCAGTGGAGCAGGCTAAATAATCTATGGCAGGGCGTGCAATTCCGGGAGCTGATGAACTGGCTCAGCCCCAAACCGGAAGGCAGCCAGGTCATGGTGCACTGCTACGGAGGCTACACCACCAATCTTCCGCTCGACGTGCTCATGGAGGAAGACGTGCTCTTTGCGCATATGCACGACGGCATGCCGCTGGAGCGCAAGCACGGCGGCCCCATACGGCTGGTGGCGCCCAGCAGATACGGTTGGAAGAGCGCCAAATGGGTTAGCGGCCTGGAGTTCATGGATGAAGAACGCCCCGGTTTCTGGGAGCAGATCGGCTACCACAAGAACGGGAACCCCTGGAAAGAAGAGAGGTTTGCGTAGCCCGCGGGCGCGCCTCTCCCATCACTCCAAAGGGGCTATTCTTCCAGGCGGCTCTAAGCGCTTAGCACGGAGCCAGGCTGCTTGCAACTCCGCTTGGCGCTGCGATGCCCATTCAGCCACAAGTCCCTGGGCACGCGCCGGAAGATGCCCGTGCAGTATGTCCAACCTGTCGATTTCCACCAGCGCTTCATATTCTCCGTAAAACGCGTGAAAGTGCGGTGGCGCATGGTCATCGAAATACATCCGTATAACGATTCCGTGAAGCTACAGAGCTCAGGCACGTTAAATCTTGAGTTGCGTCCCCGGCATTACTTCCGCGACGGACTTGCCGGTAAGCTGCATGTAGAGGGCGTCCGGGCAAAGCTCAACGTCTTCTCCCCAGGCAATTCCTCCAGTAGGCATTATATGCACTGTCTCAAAGCAAGAGGGGTCGTTCCATGCCGTGAACACGCCGCGTCCGGCCAAGTGCGACAGGTCTACCTCCCCAGCAGCGCCATCCGAGTATCGGAGCCAGATGCGATAGCCGTGTCGCGGCTCCACTTCAACAGGTCGAATCATTTTCATTGCCGCTTGTTTCATCCAACTCCTAGCTTCTTGAGATCGACTCCCAGGTCTAGGGCCTCAGCCTGAGTGTATACTTATGTGCGCAATTCTGATTGAAGCGGCAATAACGTGTCAAGGAACATTGTCCTCACTCTCCTCCCCCATTGCCATTCCGCCCGCGAAGCTCGGGCCTAGCCCACGGGCGCGCAGCCAGCCGGGCAGCTATAGAACTCGCAGGAGCAGAGCGGCGGTGCTCAGGAATATCGCGAAGCCGGCCACGTCCGTCACCGTGGTCACAACCACAACGGAAGCAAGGGCCGGGTCAATGCCCACGGTACGGAACCCCAAGGGTACGAGAGCTCCCGCCAGCGCCGCTACCACCATGTTGGCCGTCATAGCGATGAACAACGCCAGACCCAGGACGGCCTTGTCCTCCAGTACAAAGCCCAGACCGGCAATGAGCAGTCCCAGAAGCAGCCCGTGTATCATTCCCAAGAACACCTCTCTCAGAACAATGCGGCGCGCCCTGCGAAACGTAATCTCCCCCAGTGCCAGGCTCCTGACCATTAGGGTAAGCGTCTGTGTGGCCGCCGCCCCTCCTTGACTCGCCACCACCGGTATGAAAGCGGCAAGTATCAACAGCCTGGATATGGTGTTCTCGAATGCGGCTATGACCGCGGCGGCAAGGACAACGGTGGCCAGGTTGAGGAGCAGCCAGGGGAACCTCCTCAACACAGACCTGCCGATTGTAGAACTCATCCTCTCCGTTGAACCCAGGCCGGCCAGGCGGTGCATATCCTCTGTCGCCTCCTCTTGCGCCACTTCGAACACCTCTTGCAAGGCGATGGCTCCCAACAGCCTGCCTTCCACGTCCACCACTGGAACCTCCGATAAGCTGTAGCGGTCCATCAGCCTTGCCACTTCCTCCTGGTCCATCTCCGGATCAACAGTGGCAACGGGTTCGTGCATTACGTCCTGGATGCGAGAGCCGGGCTCGGAAAAGACCAGGTCTCCCAGTGCAACGGTTCCCAGCAGCTTGCTTTCCGTATCCACGACAAAGTAGCTGCCCAGGCCCTCCGTGGAACGGCCAAAATGCCTCAGAAGCGACATGAACTGGTTTACCGTAGTCTCGTCGGAGACTGTGATGGTTACCGGCGCCATCAGGCCGCCGGCGCTCTCCTTGGGAAAGGCGATCAGAGGAGCTATCTCATCGGAGTGAGTGGACTCAACCAGGACCCGTTCGGCCTTTTCAGCCGGAAGCTGCTGCAAAACATCCGCGGCAACTTCCGGGCGCACCTCGTCCAGTACGGCAGCCAGCGCCGGATGGTCTAGGGAGCGCAGGGCGGAGGCGGCCTCTTCTTCGTTCAGATTCTCCAGGATATCCGCGAACTGCCCCGGAGTCAGCGCCGCGGCAAGCGCATTGCGCACACGAGAAGAGACTATTTGTATGACGCTCGCCTGGTCGGCCGGATGCAGTTGCGCTAGCATCACCAGAGAATCGCCGCTGATCTCCCCTTCCAGGGCTGCCGCCACCCGGCGTACGCGGTGCTTTACGGAAGAGGTCTCTTCCGTGGGCGCCGTTTCCTCTCTGCTCTTCCCCTCTATGTTCTCCAAGATACCGCCTTTTCAACCGGTGGGGTTTGACGCCTGCCAGTATAGCGACGGGGCAACAAAAAGGAAGTGCCCTCCAGGGAAGCCTTGGAGGGCACTTCTCCAAACAGCCGGTTTTGCGTTAGGCTACCTCGGTAGTTACCTCCCCTACCACATTGGCAGCCATCTCTTCGCCGGAATCACCTTCCACGTCCGCCTCGTAGCCGCACATCAGGCACTCTTTGAACCAGCCGTAATGATCGCCGGTCAAAGTCATATCTCCCCTGCAACGCGGACAAGCCTTGAAGTAAATCATCTCCACCTCCTGTGTCCCGGACTTCACTCCTTTAACCTACCTTTCTATGCCAGTTGATTAAGAGTTATACGACGGAAACCTGTAACTGGATTCGTCGTTATGTTGTCGATATACGTAAATAACGAATTCGACCCACCTTTTGTCAGTTAGATCCCCTATTTTGGTTCCCCCCTTCCCCATCTTTTCCAAATTCCATTCGGCAAACATTATATAGTTTGACACGCTTCATATCAAGGTCTATAATACACTTCAGCACCAACGATGTGACCCATAAGACAGCAATGACAGGCAGAACTCGAAGAGAACAACCTCACCGTGAGAAGGCCCCAGGCCACACCGGCGAAATCATCCCCCCTCCTTTTCCCGGCGAATCGCTGCCTGTACGCAGCGACACACACCAAGGCGAACCCCCCGGCAAAGACAACCAAGAACCCGTGCAGGGCCTCTACATCATCAGCGTTGCCGCACGCTTGCTGGCAATGCATCCTCAAACGCTGCGCAAGTATGAACGCGCCGGGCTTATACATCCGCCTAGGACTATCGGCAAGCTGCGGCTCTACTCCGAGCAGGACATAGCCAGGCTCAAGTTGATCAAGCATTTGGTAGACGACCTGGGCATGAACCTGGCAGGGGTGGAGCTTGTACTCGACCTGCTGGGTCGGATTAGCCAGGCCAGGCAGCGAATTGCTGCTCTGGAAGCACAGCGCGACTTTGGGAGAGTGGTGGCACAGGAGTTCGATAGAATGCTACAGTTGCTTGACGTAGCTATGGATAACATGGATTTCCCAGAGAGGTGAAGTAGCCCATGCCAGGGACAACCGACTCACCCAATATGCCGGAAGAGCTGAACGACGAACCTCAACAGCCCTCCACGTCCAGGGAAGAGCTGGAGGCCCAGTTTGAGGAAGCGAACCGGGAGCGCAGTCAGTTTCGTGAGATGGCGCTGCGGGCCCAGGCAGACTTGACCAATTATCGCAAGCGAATGGAGGAGGAACGGGGAGATATCTTCCACGCCGCTGCCTCCCGCGTTATCAACAAGCTGCTCCCCATTGTGGATGACCTGCAGCGGGCTCTGGAGCAGGCCCCTTCGGTAGGGGAAGATGCTCCCTGGGTGGAAGGGGTACGGATCATAGAGAAGAACCTGAAAGCACTGCTTGAATCGGAGGGCGTAACCTCAATAGAAGCGGAGGGGAAGCCGTTCGACCCGTGGGAACATGAAGCGATCATGTCGCTCCGGAGCAACGAGCATGAGCCTGGCATTGTGGCCCAGGTGATCAGACCGGGCTACAAGATGCGCAACAAGATACTGAGGGCAGCACAGGTTGCCATAGCGCAGGAACAACAGACGGAACAAGAGGAGTAGAGCTTTCAAGGCTGGGAAACCGCCTTAGACGGAGGAACAAAGTGGCAAGAGTGATTGGTATAGACCTTGGAACAACCAATTCGGCAATGGCCGTCATGGACGCCGGGGAGCCTGAGGTAATCGAAAACAACGAAGGTGGCCGCACCACGCCTTCTACCGTCGCACTCAATATCAAGACAGGTGAGCGATACGTGGGCCAGGCCGCCAAGAGACAGGCGGTGACCAACCCGGACAACACCATCTTCTCCATAAAACGTTTCATGGGCCGTAGGTATGGCGAGGTGGCGGAGGAGACAAAGCGCGTCCCGTACAAGGTGGTCAAGGCCAAGAACGCGGATGTGCACGTCCAACTCGGGGACAAAGTGGTCTCCCCTCCTGAAGTATCGGCCATGGTGCTCAGGAAGCTCAAGGAGGATGCAGAGGCCAAGCTGGGCGAGGCGGTAAACCAGGCCGTCATCACCGTTCCCGCTTACTTCAACGACAGCCAGCGCAACGCTACAAAGGACGCCGGGCGTATAGCAGGGCTGGAGGTGCTGCGGATCATCAACGAGCCTACTGCCGCGTCGTTAGCCTACGGGATGGACAAGAAGGGCGACCAGACCATAGCGGTGTACGACCTTGGAGGAGGCACCTTCGACATCTCTATTCTGCAAATAGGCGAAGGCGTCTTCGAGGTCAAGGCCACCAACGGCGACACACACCTTGGCGGCGACGACTTCGACCAGCGCATCATCGATTGGATTGTTGCCGAGTTCAAGAGGGACCAGGGCATAGACCTGACCCAGGACCGGATGGCCTTGCAGCGGCTCAAGGAAGCCGGCGAAAAAGCTAAGATAGAGCTCTCCAACGTAATGCAGACGGAGATCAACCTGCCTTTCATCACCGCCGACGCTTCCGGGCCAAAGCACCTGACCATGACCCTCTCCCGCTCAAAGCTGGAGCAGCTAATCGGCGACCTTGTAGAGCGCACTGTGGGCCCCTGCAAGCGGGCAATAGCAGACGCGGGGGTCTCCACCGGCGACATCAACGAGGTCATACTGGTCGGAGGCATGACCCGCATGCCGCTGGTACAGGCAAAGGTCAACGAGATGTTCGGCAAGGAGCCTCACAAGGGGGTCAACCCGGACGAGGTTGTAGCGGTGGGCGCCGCTATCCAGGCGGGCGTGCTCAAGGGAGACGTGCGCGACATCCTGCTCTTGGACGTCTCTCCGCTGACACTGGGAATAGAGACGCTTGGCAGGGTGTCAACGTCTCTGATACCGCGCAATACCACTATACCCACTTCCAAGAGCGAGGTGTTCACCACCGCCGCCGATAACCAGGGATCCGTTGAGGTGCACGTCCTCCAAGGTGAGCGGAGCATGGCGAGTGAGAACAAGTCCATTGGCAGATTCATGCTGGACGGAATCCTCCCCGCGCCCCGTGGCATGCCTCAAATTGAGGTGACGTTCGACATCGATGCCAACGGTATCCTCAATGTTTCGGCCAAAGACCGCGGCACCGGCAAGGAACAGCGCATCACCATAACCGCCAGCTCCGGGTTGGACAAAAGCGAAGTCGAACGGCTGGTGCAGGACGCTGAAGTCCACGCAGAGGAAGACCGGCGTCGCAAGGAGGAGATAGAGACGCGCAACGCGGCCGAGAGCTTGGCCTACAACTCAGAGAAGATGCTGCGTGAGAACAAGGACAAGATCCCGGAAGAGCTACAGAACGAGGTCAACGAGAAGATAGTCGCTCTACGCACTGCCCTACAGGGCGAAAGCGAAACCGCAACCATAGTCGCGGCAATGAACGAGCTTCAGGAAGCCTTGCAGAAGATGGGAAGCGCCGTTTACGGCCAGCAGCAGTCTACGTCCACGCCGCCCCAGGAGGGTGAGGTGGAAGAGAAAACGCCGGACGATACGGTTGAAGGTGAGTTCCGCGAAGTATAGCGACCTCTGTCATGCTGAGGGAGGCAGACCTTTGAAAAACCTCTTGGAAGGGACTCTAGGTTACGCAAAAGGTCTCCCTTCGCGGGCATAACAGTGGTAGGGGAGGCGGCCCTTCCCCCGTGTTAGACATGGTGGGGAAAGATGATCTCCTCCACCATCCTGACGCTTGCCTCGGCGAATTGCCTCGTTGCCTGGACCGCATCTCTCGTCATGGGAGGGTCCTCAACGTCTCGCACCCTATCCTTCCCCAATCTACCCTTTTCCGACTCAGGCACAGCATCCGGCAACTCCTGGCCTGCCATGACGCCGTAAGCCAGGGCCCAGCACCTGGCCACGGCGGATAAGTCGTAACCGCCGCCGCCCAGGGCAACCCAGGGTATGCCCTCTGCGGCTTGTGCCAGGGACTCCACCACCGACACGAATCCCCTGCTGGTAAGAGCCAGGTGGGTCAGCGGGTCAGAGTAGTACGTGTCCACGCCCAGTTGCGTCACCAGCGCATCCGGCTTGAAGAGCTCCAGCAACGGAAGCGCCACCTGCTGAAACGCCCATAGGTACACGTCGTCGCTGGTATAGGGGGCAAGAGGCAGGTTGACGGAGTAGCCCTCGCCAGGGCCGTTCCCCTTCTCTTCCACAAAGCCAGTCCCAGGGAAAAGGTACCGCCCGGACTCGTGCAGCGAGATGGTAAGCACGGTGTCCGTATCGTAGAACATCTGCTGTACGCCATCGCCGTGGTGTGCGTCTATATCCACGTAGGCCACGCGAAGCCCACTGTTCACCATCGCCTTTATCGCTATGGCCGGGTCGTTGAAAATGCAAAAGCCGGAGGCGTTGGACGGCATGGCGTGATGAAGCCCCCCCGATATATTGAAAGCGGCCCTCACCTCTCCTGACATAGCTCTTTCAGCAGCAACAAGGGATGCCCCGGTAGAGAGCAGCGCCGCATCGTACATGCCGTTGTAGATTGGGTTGTCGCCCGCCGCGCTGAATCCATATCTTGCCGGATCGACGGTGGAAAGCCCGGCGCTCAGGCTTCTGGTCGCATCCACGTAGTCCCGAGAGTGGCAAGTCAGGACATCCTCTTCAGACGCGGGTTTGGGTTCCACCATGGACGAACCAGGGGGCTGGAATGCGCCCAGCGCATCCAGCAACTCGTAGGTATGGCGGAGCCGGACCGGTCGCATGGGATGGCCTTCACGCAAGACATGTCGTGAAAGCCGGTCAGAGTAGACGAACGCCGCGCCGCTCAACGTTGCACTCTATTCTTCCACCACATTGAATGCCTGGCGAACCATTGCGACCGCCTTGGGAATCGACTGCTGGCTCCAGATATCCATAAACACGCCGCAGTCGCGGTGAGTCACATGTGGTAGAAACTTCCACGCAGTGACATCACTCCCCACTCCCTCCGGATCGTCTATTTCCTCAAAATCAATCGGCAATAGAATTCTGACATAGCTTGCCATCGGCAGCGTCTCCGCGAAGAAACCGGCGGATTGGGCATTGTAGAAGCACAGAGAATTCCCCTCGACAATCTCAATGGATTCGCCAAGTTCGCGTATGGAATCGCGAATCGCGTAAAGAAGCTCTGCAACTGAAGCACTCATTCTTATGCTATCTGACTTCCTCCGGTCAGAGCGTGTACGCAACTCTCGAATCTCCTCCGCGAGCACGAGTCTTTCGTCGGCGTTGTGGTGAGGCCAAATGTCGAGTGCCCGATGTGCTAGGGTGCGGCCCCTTTTCTCCATTTCAGTGGCAGTCCACTGAGTCTGCTGTCTCACATACTCGTTAAGGCGCACTGCGCTCTGCTCAAATCCCCCCGTCAATGCTTTCTTTTCCTCGAATGGCCTGTTCGAGTAGGTGCTGTTGTAGGCGGTGAGGGTAAGATTACCCAACTTGTGCAGCCACTTTCCATGAACCTCTTCCCAGTCCTGGCCGAGCATATTTTTCCATTCCAGAACGTCGTCGATGTTCTGCGGCATAATATGCTCAATGGAATACTCGCTCACCGGACTCGGCTCGTTTTGCCCGGCATTTTCAAGCTGAGACAGGACGTGCAAACAGATGCGGAGCCCGTACAGATCCCGCTCTTGGATCGCTGACATAAATTCACCGTCCGATGGAAACCTGTAGTTCTGTCTTGCCAGCGCAACCTGGAAGCTCCTCAACGGATCCTCATTTGTTATAGAGTGAGCTATCCGGGCAAAGACCGCCCAGTAGCCGCGAGTCTGCATGCCTAGTACTGACCGACGGACAAGATAGCTTGAGATTAGATTCAACGCTCTAATGAAGTCGTCATGTTTGAGTGCTTTCTCGTCGTAAAGGTTGTAGAGGCGCATGATAAGCATCGCATGAGCGGATCCGAGGCTTCGGACCTGTCTCATTGCGGTAGCGAGCGGCTTGGAATCGATTCGGTCGGGCCGCAAGAAGGATACAAAGTAGTCCGCGAACCGGACGAGGTCTTTCAATAGAACGGTTAGTTCCTCCGTGTCCGAGGGTTGCCAGAATTCCCTGAATTCTGCGTAGATGCGGTCTTCCCGGGCCTGAGTTGTCGTTCCTTGTCTGAGGGCAATGTAGTCCCTCAGAAACGTGTCCGGGGTCCTCCCGGCCACGCGGAAAAGGGTCTCGACTTTGCTCCAATAGTCTTCGTACATATGGGTCTGTTCGGGTTCCGGCAACCCCATGAGTAGGTAGTTGCGAATCAGGTCACTCGGATCAAGGCCAACACCCGTTGAGTTCAAACTCTCAAAGACTCGTTGAGGGTCATCTATGTGGCGATGTAGGGTAACGTCAACTATGTTCAGACGCCCTATGCCCTGGTAAACAAGCTCAGGATTGACTTCGGGGCGCTTCAATTGCTCTCTGAAATAGAGATACGCCTCGACAACCAGCTCCGATCTGTTCTGCACTTGTGACATGTCCCTGCCGTCAACTAGAGCCCTCAACGTTGCGTCGTCGTGGCGTCTCAGGGCGACCTTGTACATCCGGTCACCTGACTCATGTACGTTCTTGAGGAAGTAGGCATCGATCTGTTGCGGAGTTGGCTCCTGTCCAATCCAGCCGGTCTCGCGGATATGGTCGCGTAGTGCGGTCAAGAGAAGACTCAAAGTTGTTAGACGCTGCTGGCCATCTATGACCATCCAACTGCTGAATACAGCTGACGTATTCCCGGCAATATAGACGATTGATCCCATGAAGTGGTCACCGTCGGTGCACCCGGCACGTACTATGTCATTCCACATCTGCTGGCACTGCTCTGTTGTCCAACTGTAGTCTCGTTGGAAGGCGGGGATAATGAACTGCTTCGTTCCGTCAATCAAAGCCCTAAACGGGTGATTTACTGCTTGCATCGTCGCTCTCTATGTTCCTTTCTCAGACAAATATGACACCAATTCCAATGTAGTATACTATCGAAATTCCCCCACCTCCAAAGAACCCAACCTTGTCTTTTCTTCCCACCGTCACAAGCCCAAAGCGCCTCGCAGCAGCATGGCCGCCACTCCCTTGTCCAGCGGGTGGTTGTTGTTGCCGCACTTGGGCGACTGTATACAGGCGGGACAGCCATCCTCGCAGGGACACTCCTGGAGCACCTGCAACGTTGCCCGCCATAGCTCCTCTATAATCTGATATCCCTTTTCCGCAATGCCAACACCTCCCGGGTGGCCATCGTAGATGAAGATTTGCGGCTTGCCCGTATCAGGGTGAAACGGCGTGGACACGCCGCCTATGTCGTTGCGGTCGCAGAGGGCGAATAACGGCAGTACGCCAATGGCGGCATGCTCGGCGGCGTGAAGCCCTCCCGGTAGGTCCAGCCGTTGGTCCTTGATCCTGGCCAGGTCTTCCTCTCGTGGACTGAACCAGAGGGCAACGGTGGAGAACTGCTGTACAGGCAGGTCCAGTACCTCGTCTCCTATGGGCTCGTCGCTGAACTGAGCCCTCCTCTGGTAGCTCACCACCTGGCTGGATACCTCCACCTCGCCCAGGTACACGTCTATGTCGCCTACGGATCTCTCCTCCATGACGTGCCGCACCTGGATATCGGTCAGCTCATGGGCTCGAGTGTAATACTGCACCTCCCGGGGAGTGACGTAAGCCGTCTTCGAGTCCAAGTCCAACCGCTCGACCAAGTATTGCTCTCCGTAGTGGAGGTAGACTGCGCCCGTGTGTAGCTGGGAAAACGCACTCCCTTCATCCACCATTTCCAGAAGCGCCCCGGACTCGCTGCTCACCACCGCATAGGAACCACGCGAGCTTGATCTGATATTGACCTCTTCCGCCGGATAGACCACGCTGGCGCTGGGGAACCACCGTTCGCCCTTCCTGTGCAGCAGGCCCTCCGTCTGGAGCACGGCCAGGCGGCTTTCCAGGTCCGGCCCGAAGAATCTTTCGTCCCTTCTGCCAAGCGGCCTCTCGTAAGAGGCGCAGAGCAGGTGCTGGTCCAGTATGCGCGGGTTGTTGGGAGCGATCAGTGCGTGCTCGTGCGACCTGCCAAAGAAGAATTCGGGATGGCGCATTAGATACTGGTCGAGTGGGTCGTTTCGGGCGACCAGTACGCTCAATGACTGTTCCTGGCGCCGCCCGCTGCGGCCGGCCTGCTGCCAGGCGCTGCTCACGCTTCCAGGGTATCCTCCCAGGATGGTCGCGTCCAAAGTCCCCACGTCGATGCCCAGCTCCAGGGCGTTGGTGGACGCCACGCCCAGCAGCTCGCCGTTGAACAGGCGCTGCTCAATGGCGCGTCTATCCTCCGCAAGATAGCTTGCCCGGTAGGGGCTGACCTTGGACGCCAGGCTTGGAACGTGCTCTGCCAGGTAGTCCCTAACCGAGACGTAGACCAGCTCCACCTGGCGGCGGGTCCTGGTAAAGGTCAGGGTGCGTACGCCGCGCAGCAGCAGCTCCCTGAAGACCGCGGCCGCTTCCGCAATAGCGCTTCTGCGCCTTGTCTTGGAATCGTCGAGGAACGGCGGGTTCCAGAACAGAAAGTGCTTCCCTCCTTGGGGCGAGTGGTCTTGGTCGATCACCTTGACGGGCGCACCAAGCAAGTCTCCGGCCAGCTCTCCTGGATTGGCTACGGTAGCGGAACAGAGGATGAAGCTGGGGTTGCTGCCATAGTAACCGGCCAAGCGCCTCAGTCTGCGAATCACGTTTGCCATGTGTGAGCCGAATACGCCCGTGTAGGCGTGCGCCTCGTCAATGACTACGTAGTCCAGGTTTCTCAAGAAGCGCTGCCATGTGCCGTGGTTGGGCAGGATGCCTAGGTGCAGCATATCCGGGTTGGTGATGACGGCTTGCGCCGTCCTCTTGATCGCAGACCTGGCGTCACCGGGGGTATCCCCATCGAATATCTCCGCCTTGATCGGAATCAAATCGCTGCACAGACCGCTGAGCGACCTGAGCTGGTTCTGGGCCAGCGCCTTGGTGGGAAACACCAGCAGAGAGCGGCTCGCTTTCTTCCGAAGTACAGCCTCCAAAAGCGGCGCCTGGTAGCACAGGCTCTTGCCACTGGCCGCACCGGTGGCGACTATCAGGTTCTCTCCGTCTCGGGCGGCCTGCACCGACTCCGTTTGATGCAGATAAAGCTGGTCCACGCCGCTCCTGGCAAGAGCCGCCTCCAATCTGGGGTCAAGCGGCGGGGAGAGCGATCCGTACCGAGCAGACCTGGCTGCCACCACCTCCTCGTGGACAATCTGGCCGTCGTAGTCGGAGGCTTGTTGCATGGCCTGCAGGAAGCCGGGTACGTCCATCAGCTAAACACCGGAGATTATGTCCACTTCATAGTCCAAGAGCTCGGTATCGCCGCGGATATCCTGCACATACTCCACCACGTTCGACAATACCTGGTTGGCATGGCGCGAGTCGTTGCTCACACAGGAAACTCCCAAAACGAGCACCTGGTGAGCGTCGTTCTCGTCCACCTCAGCAATGGAAACGTTGAATTTATTTCTTATCCGGCTGGTGATGGAGCGGGCTGCCTGGCGCTTGCCCTTGAGCGTGCCATTTCCAGGCAGACGGAGCCGTATTTTGCAGGTGCCTACGTTCATTTCAGAAGGTACGGCCAGTATAACAGCATTCCCTGCACGGCAAGCCAGGAGCGTGCCTTGGGTTGTTGATGGCAGGACACCATCCCCATTTGCATGGAACCGAAGCAATCCGGCGGGGGCGGGGGCATCCGTATGGAACGAGCACACTTTCTTGACGGTGTTTGTGAAAGCTACTACAATCAATTTCCCCAGGACAGAAATCGTGAAAAAGCTGGTTGAATAAGTGCGTTTTGTCAAAGGTCCCTGGCTAAGGGTGGTTCAACATGACCGCCAATGAAGCCACTATGGGCAGCTCATCCGTGGAAGTCCCTGAGGTGGTGATAATGCGCCTGCCGCAGTACTTGCGCATACTGACTCGCCTGAGCAACCAGGGGACCAAGGTAGCTAGTTCCCAGCAGCTAGGCGAGCTAATACAGATGACCCCCGCCCAGATCCGCAAGGACCTCAGCTACTTTGGCAGATTTGGGAAGCAGGGGCGCGGATATAACATCTCCAACCTAATTGCAGAGCTGCGGAGCATTCTGGGCTTGGATATTGAGTGGAAAGTGGGCCTGGTCGGAATAGGCCGCTTGGGGCGCGCCATTCTAAGCTATCCGGGCTTTGCGCCTGAGGGGTTCAACATTGTTGCCGCGTTTGACGCCGATTCACGCCAGATTGGACAGATGGTGGGCGGCATAATGGTTCAGCCCATGCACAGGCTGGCCGAAGTGATCAGCGCTGAAGGTATTCAAATCTGCATCACAGCCGTACCTGCCAACGACGCTCAGCCTGTGGTGGACGAACTGGTGAAGTGCGGAGTGAAAGCTATAGTGAACTACGCACCGGTGGGTATCCAGGTCCCGCCGCACGTCAAGGCGCGCAACATAGACCCGGTGCTTGCGCTGCAGTCGATGACGTACTACGTAGCGAACGCCTGATCAAGGCGGGGGTCGACGTTGGCGGCGACGCTTTACATCCAGCCTCAACCTTGATCGCCTGATTGAAGCCAGCGCCCTCTGCAGGTCCTGGCCCTCTTCCCTTCTCTCCAGCCTCTCTTCGGCTCTGCGCAGCGCTTCTTGCGCCCGCGCCTCGTCAATCTCTTCGGAACGCTCCGCGGCGTCGGCCAGCACGATAACCCGGTTGCCCGTCACCTCTAGAAAGCCGCCGGTGACCGCCATGTACACGTCTTCCTGCCCCGTCTTTTGAATTCGCAGCTCTCCGGGCTGCAGGATTGTCAACAACGGCGCATGGTGCGGCAGGATGCCCAGCTCCCCCTCCATGCCTGGAGCGACAACTATATCGACCTCGTCGGAGTAGACCAGGCGTTCCGCCGTCACTATCTCTAGCAGCATTGGCGCCATGCGTCAGCTCCCGGCCTCTGCCATCATGCGCTGCCCGTTCTCTACCGCCTCGGCTATGGTTCCCACCATATAGAAGGCCTGCTCCGGCAGTTCGTCATGCTTCCCTTCAAGGATCTCCTTGAACCCGGCCACCGTGTCACTGATCGATACGTATCTTCCCTCGCGTCCCGTGAACTGCTCCGCAACAAACATCGGCTGCGAGAAGAACCGCTGCATCTTACGGGCGCGGGTCACGGTGATCCTGTCGTCGTCGGAAAGCTCTTCCATGCCAAGGATGGCAATCACGTCCTGAAGGTCTCTGTATCTCTGCAACACCTGCTGCGCGCCGCGCGCCACCTGGTAGTGGTCTTCGCCAACAATGGCGGGGTCCAGTATGCGCGAGTTGGACGCCAACGGGTCGACTGCGGGGTAAAGGCCCTGCTCCGCTATGGAGCGCTCCAACGAGATGACCGCGTCCAAGTGCCCGAAAGTGGTGGCCACTCCCGGATCGGTGTAGTCGTCGGCGGGGACGTAGATGGCTTGAACCGAGGTAATGGAGCCTTTGTTGGTGGAGGTGATGCGCTCCTGCAATTCGCCCATCTCCGTGGAGAGCGTGGGCTGGTAGCCGACCGCGGAGGGCATGCGTCCCAGCAAGGCCGATACCTCCATTCCGGCGAGAATGTACCTGTAGATGTTGTCTATGAAAAGGAGGACGTCCTGGTTCTCCCTGTCGCGGAAGTACTCGGCCATGGTCAGTCCGGTCAAACCTATGCGCAGGCGCACACCCGGCGGCTCGTTCATCTGTCCGAAGACCAGCACTGTGTTCTTGATGACGCCGGACTCCTGCATCTCGTGCCACAGGTCGTTTCCTTCCCTGGAACGTTCGCCTACGCCCGCGAACACGGAGTAGCCCTCGTGTACGTTGGCGATGTTGCGGATCAGCTCCAGGATGATGACGGTCTTGCCGACGCCGGCTCCACCGTATGCGCCCACTTTTCCTCCACGGGTAAACGGGCAGATGAGGTCTATCACCTTAACCCCTGTCTCCAGCATCTCAGTCTGCGTGCCTTGCTCCTGGAAAGACGGCGCCTCACGGTGAATGGGCCATCTCTCTTCCGCTGCCACGTCTCCCAAGCCGTCCAAAGGATCGCCTGTTACGTTGAACAAACGCCCTAGAGATGCCGGGCCAACCGGGACGGCAATGGATCTGCCGCTGTCCACCACTTCAGCGCCTCGCCTCAGTCCCTCCGTTGCGCCCATGGCCAGGCAGCGCACCCAGTTGTTGCCTACGTGTTGCTCCACTTCCAAGATGAGCTTCTCGTTGTGAAGCTCGATTTCCAGGCCGTTGAACAGGTCCGGCATTTCATCGGGGGGAAACTCCACGTCCACCACCGTGCCTATTATCTGGATGACTTTTCCCTTGGTTCCCTCTGCCATAGCTCACTCCATTTGTAAAAGTAGCCGCTCTATGCTTCCAAAGCGGCGACGCCGCCCACAATGTCCAAGAGCTCCTTGGTTATCGACTCCTGACGCACCTTGTTGAGCAGCAGTGTAAGGCCGTCTATCATATCGTTGGCGGCGTCGGTGGCGTTCTGCATCGCCACCATGCGCGCCGAATGCTCGCTGGCCACCGACTCCAGCATTGCGTGATATATCTGCATCTCCACAAACCTGGGAAGAAGCTCCCCCAAGACCTGCAAGCTGTGCGGTTCGTAGATGTAGCCCACCGCCTGCCCGGGCTCCAGCTCCGCCGGCTCCACCGGAAGCAGCTTCTGCATTGTAGGACGCTGTGTAGCCGTGCTGACGAATACGCCGTAGGCAAGGTATACCTCGTCGGCAAAGCCGCTGACGTAGTCCTCTATGGCCAGGCGGGCTACGGGCAGTGTGTCTTCCAAAGTGGGACGGTCGCCTAGATCCGTGAATACGGCCCGCAAGTCGCGCCCCGTTCTCGCCATGAAATCGCGTCCCTTTTTGCCCACGCTGAGTATGCTTACCGGCGGTTCCCTCTGCAAGATGAACTGGCCTGCAGCTCGGTTTAAGTTGGATGGCAGGCCTCCGCAAAGCCCCCTATAGGGAGTTATATGCACTATCTCGATGCGTTTCACGTCACGCTGTTGCAGCAGTGGATGGCTCTGTTCGTCCTCTCCCGCCTGCGAGGCAAGGTCCGCCAGCACGGTACGCATCTTTTCCGAATACGGTCTGCCCGCAATGGAAAGCTGCTGAGCGCGCCTCATCTTGGATGCGGCAATCATCTGCATGGCCTTGGTGATCTTGGCCGTGTTCTGCACGCTTCTGATGCGGCGTCTTATTGTTCTTACGTTAGAGACTACTGCCATCTCTACTGCTCTACTTCCTCTTCCTCTAGAGTCTCTTCATATACCCAAGCTATGTGGGATACGTTGACAACTGTAGGCATGCCGTTGTCCTGGTCACGCACCAATAGATAATCATCGGCGCCGTCTTCCAAAACGCCGGCCACTTCCTGCAAACCATCGCTCTCTACTACAGTGGTAACAATCACTATAGGCTTGTTCTTGAAGAGCCTTAGAGCCTGTTCCGCTAGTCCCATTTGTCTTCTACTCCAAGATGACGGTCTGCTTGTACGCCTCTATAGCGTCCCTGAGCGCTTTCTGGGTGTCTTCGTTAATTTCGTGCGTGGTGGCAATGCTTTCCAATATCTGGGGCTGATTGGCCTCCACGTACTGGTGGAAACCGCTTTCCCACTCACGCACCCTGGGAACGGGAACGTCATCCAGATAACCGTTGGTAACGGCAAACATGATGGAGACCTGCTTTTCCAATGACAACGGCTGGTACTGGGGCTGCTTCAACACCTCCGTGATGCGCTGGCCGCGTTCCAACTGCTCTCGTGTGGCGCGGTCCAGGTCGGAGGTGCCAAACTGGGCAAACGTCACCAGTTCCCTGTACTGCGCCAAGTCCAATCGCAGTCTGCCCGCCACGCTCCTCATGGCGCGCCGCTGCGCCGAACCGCCTACGCGGGACACGGAAAGTCCGGCGTTCACCGCGGGTCTTATACCGGCATTGAACAGGTCAGCCTCCAGGTAGATCTGACCGTCGGTGATAGAGATGACGTTGGTCGGGATATAAGCCGATACGTCCCCTGCCTGGGTCTCTATGATGGGCAGAGCGGTGAGGGAACCTCCCCCGTGCTCGTTGGACAACCGCGCCGCCCTCTCCAAGAGCCTGCTGTGCAGATAGAAAACGTCTCCGGGATAGGCTTCCCGGCCGGGAGGCCTGCGCAGCAGCAACGACAGCTGGCGGTATGCCCAGGCATGTTTGGATAAATCGTCGTAGATGATCAGCGCGTCCCTGCCCTGCTCCATGAACTCTTCGCCTATGGCGCAGCCGGCATACGGAGCAAGGTACTGTAGAGGCGCCGGGTCCGAAGCGTTGGCCGCCACGACCACGGTGTGTTCCATGGCCCCGTGCTGCTCCAGGATAGCGACGGTCTGGGCTACTTTGCCCACGCGTTGCCCTATTGCCACGTAGATGCAGATCAAATCGCCGCCCTTCTGGTTGATGATGGCGTCAAGGGCTATGGCGCTCTTGCCTGTTGAGCGGTCTCCAATGATCAGCTCTCGCTGACCGCGGCCTATTGGGATCATGCTGTCGATGGCTTTGATGCCCGTTTGCACCGGCACGTTCACTGCCTGGCGAGTCACCACGTTGGGGGCAACGCGCTCTATGGGACGCGTGCTCTCCGTTCTCAGAGGGCCTTTGCCGTCTATGGGCCTACCCAATGCGTCGACCGTACGGCCAATGAGGTCGTCACCTACCGGGACCTCGGCAACGCGGCCCGTGGAGCGCACTTCATCGCCCTCTTTTATTTGGGAGTCGTCGCCCATGATGGCGGCGCCCACGGCGTCCTCTTCCAGGTTCATGGCCATGCCAATGACGTCCCCTGGAAAAGCCAGCAGCTCCGTGTACTGCACTCCTGCAAGACCGTGAATCCTGGCTATGCCGTCGCCCACCTCGGTGACTGTGCCCACGTCCACCATGGTCAAATCGCCGCCAAACTCTTCAATTTGACGCTTTATTACAGCAGCCAGGTCCTGGCCTCGTGTGGTCATAGCTCTAATCTCCCGTTCTAACTTGGGGTTGCCAGCACGCTTTGCCGCAACGATCGCAGTCTTCCGCGTGCGCTCCCGTCGATTATCCTGTCTCCGATTTTAACAAGCACTCCTCCAAGGACTTCTTCATCCGTCCTGGTGGTGAGCACCACTTCCTTGTCCAACAGCGTGCTCAACAGCCGGCCAAGCTTCTCCCTCTGCGCCTCATCCAAATCAAGGGCCGCCGTAACCTCAGCGCACTCTCTGCCCTGGCTCTCGTCCAGCAGCCGTTGATATTCACTGAGTATACCGGGCAGCACCGGCAGGCCTCCTTTTGAAGTGAGCAGACCCAACAGGTTCAGGACTGTTGGGCTCAGGTCCTTGAGAACGTCTCGCAGCAGTTGAAGCTTGCGGTCCAAGCTCACTTTGGGCAGTTGAAGGAAGGCCATGGTCTCGCTATCGCTTAGGGCGTCGACCGCTGTTTGCAATTCGGCAAGCCCCTCTTCCAAGCGGCCTTGCTCCTGTGCAATGGCAAATGCCGCCTGGGCGTAGCGCTTGGCTACAGGCCTCCGAGCCATCAGCCTTCGTTCCTCTGGAATAGATCGCTTTCCGACAAGGTCTGCTCTATGAGCTCTTTGTGAGCATCCTTATCCAGCGAGCGGCGCACCACGCGTTCAGCAGCAAGTATAGCCAGGTCGGCGAACTGATGCCGCACATCCTCTATCGCTGCATCGCGCTCCCTTTTTATTTCGGAGCGGGCATTGGAAAGAAAAGCGTCCGCTTCCACACGCGCCCTCTCTCGCTCTTCATCGCGGAACCTCTGAGCCGATTGCCTGGCCTGTTCAATCAAGCCCTGACCCTCACGGCGCGCCTCTCTGATCTGCTCCTCCATCTCTTTCTGACGCTGGGCAGACTCCTCCTGCAGATTCTGGGCCTGCTCCATGCTCTCTTTGATGCGTTGCGAGCGCTCATCGAGAACACGCAAGATGCGCTTGTAGCCCACCAAGTACAATATGACCAGCAGGATGGTAAAGTTGACCAGATAGACCACCAAGCTTGGTATATGGAAGCCTAGTTCTGCCATACCCCTCTCCGTATTGTGTTAGGTCTGCCGACCTTACAAGTTTATGCCACTAGGGCTAAGATAATCGCCACTACTAGGGCATAGATGCCCAGCGCTTCAGCGAACGCGATCGCAAGGATCATGTTCGTCTGCACTGCGCCACGGGCTTCCGGATTGCGTCCGATTGCATTCATTGCACCGGCGCCCAGAATACCTATGCCAATTCCTGGACCTAACATACCCAGTCCAGCGGCTAGTCCGGCGGCAAGCAACTTCAAGGCATCTGCTTCAGGCATGAGTCCCCCTTTTCTCGTTGAACTGCGTGTTTTCTAATCCTGCCTGGAGGTGGCGGCGTACAAGGCCAGTCCAATGCCAGCTCCCACCATCCCTATTACCACTATAACCAATGCCAGAATGATAATTTCCATATCAACTCCTCAGGCCGGAAGGCTAGTGGCCTTCCTCCGCTTCATGCTCATGAGGCGTAACCGCCGTGGTCACGAATACCAACGTGAGACCGGCGAATATCAACGCCTGGATGAACCCGACCAGCAACTCCAATCCATAGAACGGCAGCGAGAACGCAAACGGTATTAGGAAGGCCGTAACCAGCAGCAGTATCTCACCGGCGGTCATGTTTCCAAACAACCTGAACGTAAAGCTCACGATGCGTATTAACTCGCTCAACGCTTCCAGCAATCCGACGAAGACGTCAATGACTCCTTCAAATATACGGCCTCTAAGCAAGGCCCCGAACCGGAAGAACTTCCCGAAATAGGACAGCCCCAGGGCCCTGATCCCCCAGAACTCTACAAACACAAAGGAGACCAGCGCAAGTGCAAGCGGCATATTCAGATCGGTGCCGGCGGGGCGCAGCGCGTGTCGCGCCAGGTGGTCGCCTTCCACAACGCCAAAGCTCTGGTACAACGGCAGCAGACCCAGCCAGGCGTTTACTATCACATACAAGAAGATGGTGGCAAACAGGGGAAAGAACGCCCTGGCATATCGGGGGCCGGCCACGCTCTCCACAAAGCCGTACATTCCACTGATTATGGACTCCACAAAGTTCTGCAACCCCCTGGGAGGTTTGTCAGCGCTTATATTGCGCGTGCCGAAGTAGAAGAGGAGTATCAGCACGGCGCTTGCTACCAAAGAGGAAAGGACGGTGTTGGTCAGTATGAACCGGTTGGGCAGCTTGTGAAGCTCGTCTGCTTCCTTGGCGTCGGCTTCCAGTACGGGTTGCGGAGGAAGGTGGACTTCAGGAGTGGGAAGGAACGGTTTCCCGTCCTCTCCTCCAAACAGAGCGGTTCCTATGGCGCCTATTATGAATCCAAAAACAAAGAGGGCTATAAGGGCTAGGCCAAGGACTCTTATCAGGTTCTTAGTATCCATCACTGGTCGTCTGTATCTTCAACCCCTTTGAAAAGAGGCTCAACCATTCTGTACAGTCCGTAAAACGCAGCCACAGTGCCCAGCAAGACCCCTAGCAGCGTGAATAGGGGAAGGGTGCCCATCCTGTTGTCCAGCCAAAGCCCTCCGGCTATGCCGAGTACAATGGCAATCGCCACGTACCAACCGAGTCCGAGCAGCCGCACGGCGATGATAAACCCACGCCTATTCATGCCTCCCCCGTCAGACTTTGCGAAGTTTATCACATATCCATTTACTGTCAACGCTATCACAAGCCCCACTGCCCGTCTGCCCGCCACTCCGCTCATATGGTTTCGACAAGCTCACCATGAGCGGAGTGCAAAGGGGACATAACGCCTTCCCGTTTGCACGCTTGCTCGTATGCCCGCTCGCCCGCTTGCCCGTATGCACGTTTGCTCGTATGCTCTACCCGTTATGAAGACCATTGGCCTTGACTTTGGTACTGAAAGCGTGCGCGGGGTCCTCGTGGACGTGGACAGCGGCGAAGAGATGGCCACCGCCGTCTCGGAGTACGAACACGGCGTCATCGATGGCAAGTACCACGACCCGGACGACTACCTCCGCTCCATGGACTCCGTCCTCGGAGAGCTCGGTCCCTCGGACGCTATAGGCGTAGACGCCACGGCTTGCAGCGTCCTGCCCTGCAAAGCGGACGGGACGCCGCTTTCCCGCCTCTCCGACAACTCTCACTCTCTGGTCAAGATCTGGAAGAACCACGACGCTCAGCCCCAAGCCGACCGCTTGAATGAGCTGGCGTTGCAGCGGGGCGAATCATGGCTTTCCCGCTACGGACGCATATCCAGCGAGTGGTTCTTCCCCAAGGTTCTGCACACGCTGGAAGAAGCTCCCTCCGTCTACCAAGAAGCCGATAGATTCATTGAGAAGGCGGACTGGATTGTCTGGCAGCTCACCGGCAGGGAGACCAGGAACGCCTGTGCCGCCGGATACAAAGCCATGTGGCACAAGAGAGACGGCTTCCCATCTGAGGGCTTCTTCCAATCGCTCCACCCTTCCCTGGCCGGTGTTGTACGGGATAAGACCGGCTCAAGCGTAATGCCGGTGGGCGCGCCGGCAGGCAGGGCCGGCACCTACGGAGACGCGGTGGTGGCGGTGGGCGCCGTGGACGCCCATGCCGCCGTGCCCGCCGCCGGAATCACGGAGCCGGGCGCAATGCTGCTTGTGATGGGCACCAGCCTCTGCCACTTGACCCTGGCCGGTGAAGAGGTGCAGGTCCTTGGCATGTGCGGGGCAGTGGAAGACGGCATCCTCCCCGGTTACTTTGGCTACGAATCAGGCCAGGCGGCGGTAGGCGATATGTTTGCCTGGTTCTCGCAGCAATTCAACCTCCCCCATAGAGGCTCCGACGAACCTGGCTCCCTGGTAGCCCTCGACTGGTGGAACGGCAGCAGGGAGCTGCAAAGAGCCGACCTCAGCGGTGTGCTGGTCGGACTCACCCTGGACACCACGCCGGAGGAGATCTACCGGGCGCTGGTTGAATCGGCGGCCTTCGGGACAAGGCGAATCATCGAGGCCCATGAAGCGGCGGGGCTGCCCATAGCTGAGCTGCGGGCCTCCGGAGGACTCCCTGAACGAAACCCGTTCATCATGCAGGTGTTCGCCGACGTGACGGGAAGGAGGATACGCATAGCCAGGACCAGCCAGGCGTCGGCGGTGGGAAGCGCCATGCTGGCCGCAATGGCGGCGGGAGCCTCGCCTCATAACATGGGTGGCGTGGGCCAGCAAGAATACCTGCCCGATCACGCGACCAAAAAGCGCTACGATGAGCTTTACTCCATATACACCGACCTCCACGGAAAATTCAGCGACGGCGTCATCATGGCAAAGCTCAGAGGAGGGGAGTTATGAAACAGAGAATCGCTCTATTCTGGCCTGGGGACTACAGAGACAAACCCAACCAGTGGGCGCTTCCCGGCGTGGAAGAAGCCACCGCACAGCTTGAGAGAGCCCTGGCAAAGCTGGGGTACTCGCCCTACCGGGTGGAGGGCTTCATAAGCAGACCCCACCAGTCCATAGAGAAGCTGGGCCCCATAGATGACCCCATAATTGGCGTTTGCACCCACTGGCTGTACGGCCCTCATACAACAGATGGTGTTGTCGGCAAGGACACTCCTCTGCTGCTGGCAAGCAATTTCTCCGGCCAGTGGCCGGGGCTGGTCGGCCTGCTGAATACCGGCGCCTGCTTGGAAAGCGTGGGTCGGCAGTTCTCCAGGGTCTGGACCAACGCCCCGGACTGGACCGCCGATGAGCAGTTCATGTCCAGGCTGGAAGAGTGGTGCTCCACCGGAGCCATCGCCTACCCTGAAGATGAGCTCTCATACCAGACTGGCATCTCCTCCAGTGCTGAGGCCATCGCCAAGACCGTTGAACAGGGCATACGAGACAGGCGGGTGCTGGCTCTGATGCTGGGGGACACCTCCATGGGCATGATCAACGGCTACTTTGGACCCCGTTTGCTCAATCCCATCGGATTCACCGAGCACAAGGTTGACCAAGCCTGGATTATAGACCGGGGCAGGAGCATCTCCGACAAGCGGATAGAGGACGCCTACCGTTTCGTGAGGAGCAACGGGGTTGCCTTCCACTACGGAGAAGAGGGCGCAGAGGACTTCGACGAAAACGCCACCAGGGAGCAACTGCGCGACTATCTGACCGTGCTGGACATGATCGATGAGTTCAAGGCGGACTGTCTCGGCTGGCAATACCAGCTAGGTCTCCTCAACCTCCGCCCGCCGTCCGACTTCGCGGAGGGGCTGCTGAATTCGGTATGCAGGCCGGAGTCCAACGGAGACACCGTTGCCACCGCCACCGAGGCCGACCAAGGCAACCTTGTGGCAATGGAGATGATGAAGCGCCTTCTCAAAGCCAAGGGCCTGCATCAATCCGTAATGTTCCACGACGTCCGCTGGGGCGCGGAGTACGAAGGGCGGTTCATTTGGGTGCTGCTGAACTCTGGCTCCTCCGGCGCCTACGCCTTCAACCACGACCCGGATACGCTAAGAGGAGTCCACTCCTACCGGCAGCCTTCGGGATACTTTCCCACCCCCGGCGGCACCTTTGCCGGAGAGAGCCTGCCCGGCGATATAACCTGGGCGCGCGCCTATATCAAGGATGGCAAGCTCTGGATGGACATTGGCAGAGGGGAGGTGGTGAAGCTGCCGGAGCAGCTGCGTGATGAATGGTGGAACGGCACCACCAGGGAGTGGCCGTTCATGGCGGCTTACCTGGGCATCAGCCAGGATACCCTCATGGCGCACTATCTAAGCAACCACGTTGCAGTAGCCTACGGCGACATATTCCAGGAGATGGCGGCATTGAGCCAGGCGCTTGGCTTCCAAGTCAGGATACTCGGCAAGGCAGAGGAGGGAGCATGAAGATTCTAGTCGCGGGCGAGTCATGGATTACGCACAGCGTCCACATCAAGGGCTTTGACAGCTTTGTCACCAGCGGCTACGAAGAAGGCGTGCGCTGGTTGAAGACCGCTCTGGAGAAGGCCGGTCACACCGTGCACCACATGCCCAATCACCTGGTGGCAACCGATTTCCCTTCTACGGTAGAGGCCCTGCGCAGCTACGAAGTGGTGATGCTCAGCGACTGCGGCAGCAACACCCTGCTTCACCATCCCGATACCTTCATCAACTCTCAGAAGACCCCCAACCGCCTCCAAGCCATACGCGACTACGTAGCCGGCGGAGGGGCTCTGGTCATGATCGGCGGCTACATGACGTTTCAGGGCATCGACGGCAGAGCCAGGTATCACGGCACGGCGGTGGAAGAAGCGCTGCCCGTGAACATAGGCCAGGTCGATGACCGCGTCGAGGTCCCTGAAGGCGTGGTTCCCCTGGTGACCAGCCCCGAACACCCCGTTGTTCGTGGAATCGATGGCGAGTGGCCCGCCTTCTTGGGCTACAACAGGGTTGCCGCCCGTCCGGACGCCGATGTTTTGGCAACCGCCGGCGACGATCCGTTTCTAGTCGTCTGGCAGTACGGCAAAGGCCGATCGGCCGCCTTCGCTTCGGACTCCGGACCGCACTGGGGCCCAGAGGAGTACCTGAACTGGCGCCACCATGACAGGCTCTGGGCACAGCTGGTCGCCTGGCTGGCTGAAGGATAGGGAACCACCCCTGCCCGTCTGCCCACGCCGCCCTCTCCGTCATTCCCGTGTCAAGCACGGGAATCCATACCCCACTGTCGTTCTGAGAAGTACCCCCCTTTACTGTCATTCAGAGAAGCACCCCCTTCTGTCATTCTTGTATGTGTCAGCTAATTCGTTGACAGATTTTGCAGGGTCTGCAGTGGCGTGTTGCCGCCGATTCCCTGGTGAGGTCTCTCAGTGTTGTAGTAGAGGAGATACTGCATGAGTTCATCCTTGAGATCCCCCACGGACTCGAAGGTTGTCTCATCCAGCAGGTCTTCGTTAAGGGTACGCCAGAACCGCTCCACTTTGCCGTTGGTCTGCGGTCTGTAGGGTCTGGTGTAGCGATGCTTGATCCCCAGTTCCATTAGCATCCTCTCGAAGGGGTGCCCCTCCTTACTGTTGTGTGTAGCCACCTCAGGCCCGTTGTCGGTGAGGATGGCCTCGAAGCGCACCCCATATTCGGCATTGAGCAGGTTGATGCTCTTCAGAGCGGCGAACATCACGCTCAGACTCTTGAGGTCATCCACCACCTCAGCCCAGGCCAACCGGGTGCACGAGTCCAACAATGACACCAGGTAGTAGCGCTGTCTGCTACCCAGTATCTGGTCCTTGCTCAGGTGGTGGCAGTCCAAATGCCCCAGTTCTCCAGCACGACTCTTGATTATCCTGCGTTTTGACTGCTCCATGGGTTTGGTCAACCTGTTCAGATTGTGGCGCCTGCTTATGGCATAGATCGTGGAGGGTGAAGGAGTGTGGGACTTCAGCACCGGGCGAAGTATTCCCATATATCTCATACCGGTTGATACCCTTTCGCCTAAGCTCTAACACCTTCTCTTCTATGAAGGGCAGTGTGCGGCGGCTCTTCCACCTGGGACCACGCCTCAGGGGCAGCAGTGACCCATCGCTCCTCTCCTGACGGTAGCGGTTGTAATACTTGGCAAAGGTCTGGCGATTAGTGCCGTGAAAGTTGTAGAAGTCCTGTACAAATCGGAAGTGAGGATGGCTCTTGGCCTTCACCAGCTCGTACTCCCTTATCAGAAACCTCCACTTCTGAATGTAATTCCGCTCAACCGTCCGGTCATGGCTGTTGTTCCGCATCTTCGCCTCCAGAATAGTCCTTCCTCTTCATGCTATTCTGTCAACGAATTACCTAACATCTACAATTCTGAACGAAGCGCAGCGACGAAGAATCCAAGGCGGTTCGTCTAAGACACCCTAGCTTTGCGGACAAAGATTTTGGATTCTTCACTCCGCTATACTACGTTCAGAATGACAGAGGGGGCTTGCTGTCATTCTGAGGAGTGCAACGACGAAGAATCCAAAGCCGTTGAATACCTACTACGTCTACATACTGACCAACGAGACTCACAGGCTGTACGTAGGCATGACAAGTGACCTCTATCGCAGGATCTACGAGCACAAGAACAAGCTGACCCCTGGCTTCGCAAGCAGATATAACCTTCGCTGGCTGTTGTACTACGAGACCACTACGGATGTTCGGTCTGCGATAGCTCGTGAGAAGCAAATAAAGGGATGGAAGCGGTACAAGAAGGTCGCTCTGATAGAATCGCAAAATCCTAAGTGGGTAGACCTGAGTGCTGAGTGGTCGTAGGCCTTGGATTCCCCTCTTCGGTCATTCTGAGACGCCCTGCGTCGAAGAATCCAAGGCGTTTCGTCTAAAGCACCCTAGCTTTGCAAGCAGAGGCTTGGGATTATTCACGGAGTTTATCCTGAGTCTAGCCGAAGGGCTCAGAATGACAGTTCGCCTGGTCTTGGTGGCATTGCCCGTTTCTCCGACTGCCCGCCACTCGTTCCTGGCGAGCCTAGCTTGAAGCGGTCGAGGGCTGGCCTTCCATGCCCACCCATACCTCGCCGCCCTCAAACGCCTCTTTCTTCCAGATGGGCACGTTCTCTTTGATGCGGTTTACCACGTACTGGCATGCCGAGAATGCCTCGGCGCGGTGCGGTGAGGCCGCCGCCACTACCATGCTGATTTCGCCCGGATCCATACGCCCCAAGCGGTGCGCAATCGATATTACGGTGTCGTCCCAGCGCTCAATCACCTCCCCGGCAATGCGGGCCAGCATCTTCTCGGCCATCTCTTCGTAGGCCTCGTACTCAAGGTATAGAACGCGCTTGCCGCCTGTGTGGTTGCGCACCGTTCCCAGGAAGGTGACCACCCCGCCCTTGTCGGGTGCGCGCACCGTGGAAGTTATCTCCTCGGGGTCCAGGACGTCCCTGCTTATCCTGATCACAAAGCGCCTCCGCTGACCGGCGGTATGAAGGCTATCTCGTCGCCCTCCTGAATGGGGTGGTCCTCGGAAACGTACTCGGCGTTGACGGCTATCATAATGGGAACGCCGCTCGTCATCATGCCTGCATAACGCCTACCCAGCTCTCTTATGACGTGCGCCACCGTGGCCGTCTCAGGCAGGTCTAACTCAATTTCTGACTCACCTGCCATTTCTCTGAGGGCGGCAAATAGCTTGACTCGTGCTTTCATGGTCCTGCTACGTATTATAGCTTGGACAAAGGCGCTCTGCAGTGAGCTATGGGGCACTTCTCCGTTTCGCCCTGAGACAGGCCAGGGCAACCACGAGGGTTGCCCCTACATGTGGAGGATCAGTAGTCGGCCACTAGGCTGCGATCGGCGCTTGGCGCCCTCCACGTATGCTTCCATACGGCCGCTATCGCGAAGGCACCGGTCGCAACCAGGGCCATGGCAGGACCAGAGGGCATGTCGGCGTAGTAGGACAGGTACAGGCCGACCACTGCCGAGATGGCGCCTATTAGTGCGCCAAATGCCATGACTTGCACGAACCTCTTGGCGAGCAGGTACGCCGTTGCCGCGGGAGTTATCAGCATTGCCATGACCAACACTATCCCCGCCGCTTGGATGCCAATCACGATGACAAGGGCGAGGAGGGCTAGCAGCACGTATTCCACCAATCCCGTCTTGATCCCGACCACCTTTGCCCCCACGGGATCGAAGGTCGTGTAGATCAACTGACGGTGGAACGCGTAGAGTCCCAACAGCACTAACGCCGCCAACCCCAGCGAAACGTAAACGTCCGTTTGAGATACGCCAAGCACCTGCCCAAGCAGTAAATCTTCGATGTTGACGTTGATGTTGTCGGCGCTGGAAAGCATCACCAGTCCCAGGGCAAACATGCCGGCAAAGATGATGCCTATGGACGTGTCCTCGCTGATACCCGTGCGCCGTGCGACGGAACCCATAGACAAAGCGATTAGGATTCCCGTAGGAACTGCTGCATAGAAGGGGCTGATCCCCAGCAGGAAAGCGACAACCATGCCCGGCAGCACGGAATGCGCCAGCGCGTCTCCCATGAATGCCCGCCCGCGCGTAATGACGTAGGCCCCCAGGACCGGACACATCACCCCGACGAGCACGGATACGACCAGGGCCCGGACCATGAAGCTATATTCGAACGGCTCAATGATGTAGCCCAGCATCACGTCCTCCCCGCAGCATTGAAGTGGTTCGGATCGAATTCAATTCCGTGGGACCCGTACATCTCTTCCAGCACTTCCGGAGTGAACGCGTCCTCGGGAGGGCCGCAGGCGCACACGTGATGGTTGAGGCACAGGACTTGATCGAACCGTTCGGCCAGATTGGTAAGGTCATGGGTGGCGAGGAGCACGATTCTCCCCTCGTCGCGCAGGGACTGGAGTACCTTTACAATCTCCTCCTGGGCGCCCACGTCAACACCGCTGAACGCCTCGTCTAGCAGAATTACGCTGGCCTCCTGGGCCAAAGCGCGCGCTATGAAGACCCTCTGGCGTTGACCGCCGGACAGCTCGGTAATGAGGGATGAGCGCTGCTCCCACAATCCGACCCGACCGAGACAGATCCGAACCATCTCTCTCTCTCTCTTGCCGGGCCTCCCGAACAGTCCAACGTTGCAACAGCCCATGGTCACCACGTCCTGAACGGTGGCGGGAAAGACCCAGTTGATGGCGGCGCGTTGAGGGACATATGCCAGCGCGCCCCGCGGAGTTGCCGCGCCCCGCCTTGTCACCGCGCCATCCGTTACCGGCAAAACCCCTGCAATAACGTCGAACAGGGTGCTCTTGCCCGCGCCGTTGGGACCCAGGACGCCCATCAGCGTGCCCGGCCCCACGTCGAAAGTAACGTCGTTCAACGCCTGGTGCCCGCCGCGCACCACGGTTACGTCTTCGACGGCTATTTCCGGATCGAAGGTCATCGTTGCCAACTTCTTACCTCCAGCCTGGCCTCATCTCCTCTATGGTTGCCAGCAAGTCTGTGTACGGTGTTAATCATGATACTTAGTATCAACGAATACAGCCTAGTAAATTAGCATTCTCCCTTGGAGATTGTCAAGGAAGGCTTACGTCACGAGAGATCAAGTTGGATTTGGCTCTTCTGTAATGTCCGCCGCCTTGTGTTCCTTGATCCTGCGGTTCAAAACACTCCGCTCCAGCAGCACCCTTCTATTGCATTCCAGGCACCTCAGCCCAATGTCGGCCCCAAGCCTGACCACCCGCCACTGGTAGCTGCCACAAGGGTGTGGCTTCTTCAGCCTCAATATGTCATTCAGATGGTATTCCCTTACCATTCAGCATCCACAGAGGCCAGAACATCGTTGATAGCGTCTTGCAGACCGGCGGTTGCCTTCCTTGCCGATTCGGCGAAATCATCTCCCCGCGAAGCGTATATGATGCCCCGGGACGAGTTGACTAAGATACGCCTGCCTTGAGCCGAAACGCCGTTTCTCACGGCTTGCTCCAATGCCCCCTCCTGAGACCCTACGCCGGGAATTAGAACAGGCATGTCAGGGCAAAAGGCCCGCACCTCTTTTATCTGCTCCGGGTACGTTGCACCCAATACCAGCCCGGCGTTCCCGTGCCGGTTCCACTCGCTCACCTGCAAAGCCACCTGCTGATACAGAGGCCTTGCACCGTCTGTGCCCGGCGAGACCACCAAGTCCTGAAGGTCAACCGCGCCGGGGTTGGATGAACGGCACAAGACGAAAACACCCCTGTCCGAATACTCAAGGAAAGGCTCCACGCCGTCTCTGCCGCAGTAGGCGTTTATCGTGACCGCATCGAATCCCCAGTACTCGAACATTCCCCTGGCATAGGCCGTAGCGGTGTTACCAATGTCGCCCCGCTTGCCATCGCCCAGCAGTATCACGCCGGGAGCCACGTCGCGTATGTGCTGAACCGTGCTCTCCAGTACCTTCCAGCCATCGAGACCCAGGGCTTCATAGAAGGCGAGGTTGGGCTTGTATGCACAAACCAGGTCATGAGTGGCATCCACTATTGCCCTGTTGAACGCGGCAACATCCTTTACGGGCATCAAGCTTGGGTCGGGATCAAGGCCCACGCACACTAGGCTCCTGCTAGCTTCGCAAGCGGAATCCAGTCTTTGGGCAAAGGTAGTCGGCATCTTCGTCTCCTGCTAGTCTAATCTTACCGTCAACTGGCTGCAAGCAATGCTATCCCTGTTGATGATGCTGAAACAAGAGATTGATGCATGCATTTCCAAGTGCGCTGCTAGAGGATCAGAAAGAGAAGCCGTCACGCTATGAAAACAGAGTCCAACGCGTCAACCCCCACCGGCAAGAAGCTGTTGCGTGTTTTCAACCGCCTCTACAGCAAGTACGGCCCCCAGCACTGGTGGCCGGGCGACGGCCCGTTCGAGACAATCGTTGGCGCCATCCTCACCCAGAACGTCTCGTGGAACAATGCGGAGCGAGCCATCAACCGCCTCAAGCAAGAGGGCCTTTTGTGCCCGGCGGGACTGCGAGAGGTTGCCATTGAAGAGCTGGCAAATCTGATCAAGTCCAGCGGCTACTTCAACGTCAAGGCAAAGAAGCTCAAAGCCTTCGTGGAACACCTTGGCAAAGGCTACGGAGACAACCTGGAAGAGATGCTACGGCAGGAGCCGGATGCGCTGCGCCGCGAACTCCTCTCCATATACGGCATCGGTGAGGAAACCGCCGACGACATTGTTCTGTACGCCGTGGGCTGGCCCGTTTTCGTCATAGATGCCTATACCAGGCGCATCCTGGAGCGACTCCATCTTGTTCCTGAAGGGCAGACATACGCCGATCTCCAAGCCTTCTTCCACAGCCACTTGCCCAGAGACACCGAGCTATTCAACGAATACCATGCCCTGCTGGACCACCATGCCGGCGTCACCTGTGTAAGCCGTGACCCCCGCTGCACCGATTGCTCCCTGCTGGATCTGTGCCCCACCGGCAAGAAGCAAACCTTAGCATAACCTCTTCCCCATTGACGGGGGAAGATTGAGATGGGGGTGAACCCCCGCACCCTGACCTTGCATAACTGCCGCCAGAAGCGCCAAACTCTCATTCTGAGCGCAGCGAAGAATCTGCGTCGCAGGGAGACAAGCGGGCATATACCCAACGCGCATACCACCGACCGGGTTGTCCCCGGACTACTTTCTACTGCTTACACGTTTGCGTTTCCGTACTGCCTTGCCAGTGGTGGGCTGTGCCTGCTCTCCGGGTCTCAGTATCCCTATGAACGGCAGGTTGCGGTACTTCTCCAAGTAGTCCAAGCCGTAGCCAACAACAAACTCGTCCGGAATTTCAAATCCCACGTAGTCCAGCTTGACTTCCACCAGCCGCCTGACCCTTTTATCCAGCAATGCGCAAACCTTAAGACTGGCCGGATTCAGCGACTGCAAGTAGCGGAGCAGGTAATTGAGGGTCATGCCTGTGTCCACAATGTCTTCCACCAGCACAACGTGGCGGCCCTCTATAGATATGTCTGGCCCTTTCTTAACTTGCACGCCTCCATTTTCAGTGCCGTTGCCATTACCTCCATAGTAAGACACCGACATGAAGTCCATGGAAAGCGGCAGTGTTATTTCTCGCATCAGGTCGGCCATGAAGCAGAACACGCCCCTGAGGACTCCCAGAAGAACGGGCTGCTTGCCTTTATGGTCACGGGAGATTGCCTTGCCAATCTGGCGTACCCTTCGATCTATCTGCGGCTTGGCGAACAATACCCGCTCCACCTCAGGGACATCCTCTTGGACCAGGGGTCCAAACCCGTACTTGGCCAGGAGGCGGTGTATGTCGCGCCTATAGAGCAGCTTGACGTTCACATCCGGGTAGAGCTCACGCAGATGGCGCATCTTCCTGTTCTTCTCTGTTACCAGGCTCTGTTTGAGGGTGGTTAGCTCCACGTAGAGGTCTAGCTCAGGCAGGTAGAAATCAGGAGTGAACATTTCCGCTACCCGTTCACCATCCCACCTCAGCGGGAAGGAACGAGGTTCGTATAGCCACTTTACGCCGTAGAAGTCCAATAGGCTGGTGAAATCATCTTCACTGGGATGGGCAAATGGCCGGTGTGTAGTGGGAACCGGGTAATGCTCCATTGGCGTGGCTACGGGAGTGGTGAGGTATTCGGAGGAGTCTCCAGCCTCTTCTGAGTGCGAGACGGGAGCGCTGGCCGGAGCTTTGGAAGCCCTTCGCCTCCGCGTACGGGGTTTCACCGCAGTTTCAACCGCCGCTTCAGCGGTCTGAACCTCGTCGGTCTTCCCATCCACGTCCACGGCTGAGGGCGAGGCTTGCCCCTTCCGCGTATTGCTGCGGCGCTCGGATCCATCGCTCTGGTTTACCCAGGCCTTACTCTGATCGATAGAAGAGGCTTGCTCTTCTGAAATCGATACATTCTTCATCAAGCTACGCCTAATAATAGCTTAAACAGTCTAAAAGTGGCAACCTTAATCGCTCTTTTCAACTCTTTTCATCAGTTTTCACTCAATATTCGTTAACGGGAAGCACATTATAGGAGCTTCCCCGTCCCAGGCTATCTACGGCGGCGCGCGCCGTGTCCAGAGACGTAAAGCATGAGATACGCCGCTCCACGGCGGCGCGGCGTATCTCAAAACCGTCTCGCAAGGTGGACGCCGACTCTGAGACCGTATTGATTACGGCCTTCACCGCTCCATCTTCTATCACGTCCATTACGTTGGGATGGCCTTCCCCCAGCTTCTTTGCTATGCGGCGGACTTCAAAGCCAAGGGCGCGGATCATTGCCGCCGTGCCTTCCGTAGCGTACAGGTCGCAGCCGGCCTCGGCCAGGGCGCGCACCAGGGAAACCGCTTCCGCCTTGTCCTTGTCAGCGATGCTAAGCAGCACCGAGCTTCCCCGCTGCAGGTCGAGTCCACTGGCCAGCAGAGCCTTGGCCACGGCGGGCATGAAATCATGGTCAACTCCCATGACCTCTCCCGTGGACTTCATCTCAGGCCCCAGATACGTATCCACTCCCACCAGCTTTGACATGGAGAACACCGGCGCCTTTACCCCCACCAGTTTCGCTTTCTTCCACAACCCGCCCCCGTAGCCCTGCTCCCGCAGCGTTCTGCCAAGCACTACTCTTGTAGCAAGCCGCACCATTGGCACGCCGGTGACTTTGGAGAGGAACGGCACGGTGCGGCTGGACCTGGGGTTGGCCTCCAGCACGTAAATTGCCGAGACGTCGTTATCGCCGTACTTGAATGTCGCCGGATCGCGATAGGGGTCCAATCCCATGATGACGTATTGAATATTGATCAGGCCCTTGGTGCCCAGCCCCAGGGCTATACGCGTGGTGTAGTCGACCAGAGTGTCCACCTCGGTGGTGGTCAGGGTCAACCCGGGGTATATGGCCATGGAATCTCCGCTGTGGACGCCGGCGCGTTCCACGTGCTCCATGATGCCCGGGATCAGCACCTGCTCGCCGTCGCAGATGGCGTCGACCTCCACCTCACGTCCTTCCAGGTACTTGTCTATCAATATAGGTCTGCCGCGGCCTATCTCTACGGCGGTAGTCAAATAGCGGATGAGTTCCGTAGCGTTCTGCACGATTTCCATGGCCCGGCCCCCCAAGACGTAGCTGGGCCTCACCAGTACGGGGTATCCTATCTGCTGCGCTACGTTCAGCCCTTCCTCCACCGTCGCCACTGCCGCGCCGGGTGGCTGCGGGATTCCTTGCCTGGCTAGAAAGTCCTCGAACTTATGCCTGTCAGCGGCGATGTCTATGGCCTGTGCCGACGACCCCAAGATGGGCATCCCCAAGCGCCCCAACGACTGCGACAGGTTGATTGCCGTCTGCCCCCCAAACTGCACCACCGAAGGAGGGTATTCAACGCCGCCGTCATCAGTCTCTATGGACTCGTTTTCGAGTATGTCCAGAACACTCTCCTCATCCAGAGGTTCGAAATAAAGTCTATCGCTGGTATCGAAATCGGTGGAAACGGTCTCCGGGTTGGAATTTACAATGATGCTGGCCGTACCCTCGTCCTGCAATGCCCAGGCCGCATGTACGCTGCAATAGTCGAACTCAATCCCCTGCCCTATCCTGATAGGCCCGCTGCCTATCACCAGTGATTTCTTGCCCGGCAGGGGTGGAGCCTCGTTCTCCTGCTCGTATGTGCTGTAGAAATACGGCGTTAGCGCCTCAAACTCAGCGGCGCACGTGTCCACCATCTTGTAAACAGGCCGTACTCCCCATGACCGGCGCAAGTCGCGGATCTGGTCAGGCAGTCGGTCGGCCAGGGTTCCTATGTATTCGTCGGAAAAGCCAAGGCGCTTGGCGGAGCGCAATAGACGTGGAGTGAGGGGTTCGGCCAGCAGTTGCCGTTCCATGTCCACGATGTTTTGCATACCGCCGAGGAACCACGGGTCTATCCCCGTGCGCTGGCTGAGGTCCTGTATGGAAATAGATTTTCTCAAAGCGGCCATGAGAGCCCAGAGACGCGTGTCGTTAGCTTCCATGGGTAAGCTTTCCAGCAAATCGTCCACGTCACCGCTCCAGGCGGGGTCCTGCCAGAGCAGGGTCTCTGTCGATTGCTCCAGGGAGCGTACGGCCTTTTGCAGCGCCGCCTCAAATGTGCGATCGATTGCCATCACCTCGCCCGTTGCCTTCATCTGAACGCCCAGGTTTCTCTCTCCAGTGGGGAACTTGTCGAAAGGCCAGCGGGGTATTTTGACAACGCAGTAATCAAGGGCCGGCTCAAAAACGGCCAGCGTTTTGCCGGTAACTTTGTTCGCAATCTCGTCCAGGCGTTTGCCAATTGCAATCTTGGCGGCAACGCGGGCTATGGGATAACCGGTGGCTTTGCTTGCCAGAGCAGAGCTGCGGCTCACCCTGGGATTGACCTCTATGACGTAGTACTGAGGAGACGGCTCTTTGCCATCGGCGAATTCGTGGGGGGCGGCCCATGGATGCGGCGATAGAGCGAACTGAATGTTGCAACCGCCTTCCACACCCAGCGCCCTAATGATGCGCAGAGCGGCGCTGCGCAGCATCTGATACTCCTTGTCCGTAAGGGTCTGAGTCGGCGCCACCACTATGCTGTCGCCGGTGTGCACGCCCATGGGGTCTATGTTTTCCATGGCGCACACCGTGACGCAATTATCGGCGCCGTCCCTCATTATTTCATATTCAACCTCTTTCCAGCCCAGGAGATATTTTTCCACCAATACCTGGTGAATGGGGCTGGCGGACAGTCCGCTGATTGCCGCCTGGTCAAGATCCTCCCATCCCTGAACAACGCCTCCGCCAGTGCCTCCCAGCGTGTAGGCGGGGCGCACCACCAGTGGAAACCCAATCCTCTCAGCCGCTTCCCTGGCTTGCTCCAGAGAAGTTACCGTTTCGCTTTCAGGTACGGGCTCTCCCATGTCTATAAGCAACTGGCGGAACAAGGAGCGGTCTTCAGCCGTCCGTATGGTCTCCAGGGGCGTGCCCAGTAGGCGAACGCCGTACTTGTCCAGAATGCCCGCTTCGGCTACCTCAACAGCCAGGTTGAGGCCTGTTTGACCGCCCAAGGTGGGTAGCAGCCCCTGTGGCCGTTCCCTCTCTATGATCCGCTCAATGACGTCGACGGTAAGAGGCTCTATGTAGACCACGTCGGCAATGCCTTGGTCCGTCATGATTGTTGCGGGGTTGGAGTTGACCAGAACGGTGGTCACGCCTTCCTCCCTAACGGAACGGCATGCCTGGGAGCCTGCATAGTCAAACTCAGCAGCCTGCCCAATGACTATGGGCCCTGATCCAATGATGAGGACTTTATTTATCTGGGGAGAGGGCTCTGTCACTCCACCTCTCATTCAACAATACTAGGCAAGATTAAGCCTCGTTTCGCTAAAGTCCGAGTTTCAAGGCACAAACTTAGCCTGTTAGACCTTAACCCGGACTCTCGAAATCCGGATACCCGAATCAATTTGCTTTTGACCTATCCAATAGGTCCAAGCTATGCCTTAACCAGGTATAGGCTTACCCAAGCCTCTCGCAACTCACGCAGATTTCTCATGATCTACTTACCTCCTTTATCATCGACAGAAACCTGTCGAAGAGGTATTCATTGTCCCAAGGCCCAGGAGCGGCCTCGGAATGGAATTGTATCCCCATGATGGGGAACTCCTTGTGTATCATCCCCTCGACCGTACCGTCGTTGAGATTTACATGACTTACCTCCATACCTGCGGGGAATGTATCTGCATCCACTGCGAAACCATGGTTCTGAGCCGTGATGTAGACACGGCCCGTAGCCAGGTCTCGCACGGGATGGTTTCCTCCATGATGCCCGAACTTGAGCTTATACGTTTGCGCTCCAAAAGCCCTGGAAAGAAGCTGATGGCCCAGGCAAATCCCCATCACCGGCAGCTTACCAACCAGGTCGCTTGCCATGTCCACGGCATAACCCAGATGAGCGGGGTCTCCCGGCCCGGGTGAAAACACCATACCGTCTGGCTCCATGACCAATACATCTTCGGCGGTGGTGCTGGCTGGCACAACCGTTACCTGGCAACCTCTGGATTCAAGGTTCCGCAGGATATTGTATTTTAAGCCGCAGTCCGTGACTACAATATGCGGTCCGGAGCCATGCTCGGCCGGCTTTCCGTTCCAAGAGTAGGGAGCGTTGGTAGTCACGGAAGCAACGTGGTCCAAATCATCGTACCTCGGTGCCCGGCCAAGCCGTTCCCGCGCCTCTTCCGGACTCAACTCAGAAGTAACGCACCCCATCATTGCGCCTTCCCGCCGGATACGCCTGGTCACGGCACGGGTGTCCACTTTGCTAATGCCGACTATGTCCTGTCTTGCCAGGTACTCGTCTATGGCGCCATCGCTGCGGTAATGGCTGGGATGCCTGGATTGCTCGCGCACCACGTACCCGGCCACTTGAATCCGCCGCGACTCTACGTCCCGCTCATTCACTCCGTAGTTGCCAATGAGCGGATACGTAGCCACCACTATCTGCCCGGCATAGGATGGGTCGGTAAGGATCTCCTGATAGCCGGTCATCGACGTGTTGAACACGACCTCGCCGTAGGTGGTGCCAACGGCCCCCATCGATTCGCCCTCATAGACGGATCCGTCCTCCAGCACCAGGTACGCTTCTCTAACCTCCAACGGTTCCCACCTCGGCTAGCTCAGCTAGCTCTGAATGCACGATTTTCCCACCTGCTATGGTTGCTGCTACTCGACCTTTCAACGTGACCCCTTCCAACGGGGTGTTCTTGCCTTTGGAAGCGAACTCCTCGCGGCGCACCACCCACTCCTTTTCAGGATCGAAGACTACGATGTCAGCGGTAGTCCCCTCTTGCAGCGTCGTCAGATGGACATATTCCTCACCGAGCACGGAGAGAGCGCCGGAGGTCAACCTCGCAACCAAGGTGCTCAGGTCTACCTGGCCGCCGTGCACCAGTCTCATTAGCAATCCTAAAGCGGTTTCCAAACCGCTGAACCCGTATGCCGCGTCATCATACGTCACCAGCTTGTCAATGACTGTCTGGGGCGCGTGATCCGTGGCAATTGCATCTATCCACCCCTCTCGCAAGCCTGCCACCAGGGCCTCCACGTCCCGTTGAGTCCTCAGTGGAGGGTTCACTTTGGTAAGCGTATCGTATGCTTCGGGGCCAAGCGGCCCGCTCAGAGGCCCGTCTTTGTCATGTCCCAGGACCCAGGTCTCATCCAGCGTGAGGTGGTGGGGCGTAACCTCCGCGGTTACCCTCACCCCGTTTTGCTTTGCCAACCGAACCAGCTCCACTGCCCCGCGTGTTGTCAGATGCGCCACGTGTAGATGTCCGCCCGTTAGCTGGGCCAGCGATATATCCCGGGCAATCATCGTTTCCTCAGCAGCGGCAGGCCAGCCGCTCAACCCCAGACGGTTGGAGAGCCACCCTT
Source organism: Dehalococcoidia bacterium (assembly GCA_965197965.1). Taxonomy (GTDB): domain Bacteria; phylum Chloroflexota; class Dehalococcoidia; order Lucifugimonadales; family QGNO01; genus DAOUJH01. The sequence continues at coordinate 1,892,322 of OZ240235.1, read as the reverse complement.
CGTTTACCGGCGCTCCATGTGAGAGCTCGGTATCCTCGGAGTGCTGGAGTACGGGGAGCCCCAGCCCGCCTGCATAGGCCAGCGCCTGGCGCATCAGGTGGGAATCCTCCACTGCGCTTCCGTCATCGCTGAAGCCTACTGCGCCCGATTGCGCAAGCTCCCACATCTCGGCCAGCTCTCTCCCGGCCCGGCCTTTGGTCACGCTGCCTATCGGCAGCACCCGGGCTTTCCCAGCCGCCGCGGCTTGGCGCAGCACGAACTCCACCGTAGAAGCATTATCCATAGCGGGGTTGGTATTGGGCATGGCGCAGATGGTGGTGAACCCGCCTCTGACGGCAGCTTCTACACCGGTAGCAACAGTCTCTCTATCTTCGTAGCCGGGCTCTCTTAGATGCGAATGCAAGTCAATGAAACCGGGGCAGGCCACAAGCCCATCGCCTCTTATCACATGGCAACCCGGCGGCGCGTCGCCATTGCGGACCGCTCCACCCGTACGCTTTATGACTCCACCGACTATAAGCAGGTCGCCCGCTGCATCCATCCCCTTGTTGGGATCGATGAGACGCACGTCTCTTATAAGAAGGGAGTCCGTGCCGTTCACTGCTGCTCTCCCTGGGCTTGACTCTTTTGCCGGGAGCCCGTCAGCAGATAGAGCAACGCCATGCGCACCGCCACACCGTTGTGCACCTGTTCCTCTATCAACGACTGTGCTCCATGAGCAACGTCAGGGCTTATCTCCACCCCTTCATTCATTGGGCCGGGATGCATCACCAGAGCGCCGGGCTTGGCCAAGGCCAGCCTCTCTTTGGTGATGCCGTACATTTTTGAATATTCACGCAGTGTAGGTAGAAGCCCCGCCTGCTGGCGCTCCAACTGTAGGCGCAAAGGCATTACAACGTCCGCTTCACTGATGGCTCTCTCTATATTGGTCTCCACCTTCACTGAACTGAACAGATGTCCCTCCCTTAGGTGCTCGCCGGATAGGAACTCCTGGGGCAAAAGCGTAGGAGGCGCGCACAGCATTACTTGAGCTCCTGCCGTCTGCAAAGCCCACAGGTTGGACCTGGCGACCCTGCTGTGGGTGACATCCCCCACTATGACAACCTTAGCGCCGCTCATTGATCCCAGGTGGCGCTTCATTGTGTAGAGGTCCAGGAGGGCCTGTGTGGGATGAGCATGCCAGCCGTCCCCACCGTTGATGATGCCTGTACTCTCCAGGTTCCGCGCCATGAAGTACGGAGCGCCTGAATGCGGGTGCCTTATCACTATGATATCCGTACCGGTTGCTTGCAGCGTCCGCACTGTATTGAGAAGGGATTCGCCTTTTTCAACACTGCTGCCGGATGACGATACGTTGATGACATCGGCGCTGAGCAGCTTCCCCGCCTCTTCGAAAGAGACCCTGGTGCGGGTGCTCGCTTCGTAGAACAGGGTGACTATGACTTTGCCTCTCAAAGTGGGGACCTTCTTGATGTCGCGGCTGAGCACCTCGCGCATGGCGTCCGTGGTGCTCATCACCAGGTCCAGTTCCTCTTGGGAGAAGTCATCCAGGTCGAGCAAGTGACGGCGGGCGCCGTTGACCATGCTTGGCCGGGCCATTGTCTTGGTTTGCTGTACGGTGGATGCCATAGCGGTCATTGCCTTAATGGAACTTTCCATCTTTAGTGGTGTTGTGCTTCGGGTTGATCCCGTATTGGCGACGATGAGAAGCCAGCTTTGCAGCTTCTATGCGCTCAGCAGACTTTCGAGGAATCGCCTTAGTCTCAACCACCAGCTTATCCCCACGACTGAGTTTGCCGGCCTCGTGATGTTGAGCCGCGCGTCGAGTCGGGTTGTTGGTAGACCCTATGTATTTAGTGGCGCCCTTCCCGTTTCTGATTGAATACTGAACTGCCTTGCCTGACTTTATTTGCCCTTTTGGTCGAGCACCCTTTGCATTACTTGAGCTTCGTCCAGCATTGCTTCCTCCACCAAAGCCCCGTCGAGCTCCGCCTCTGTAGCTTCCTCTAGCCATACCTAGTCTCCTTCATCGCCGGATAGGAACCGGCACAAGCACAACCTCTTCTCTCCCGTCAACTTCGGTCAACCTCACCTGCACCTGTTCTTGCAACGTTGTCGGTATGTTCTTGCCCACGTAATCGGCCCGGATGGGCAACTCCCTGTGTCCACGGTCTACCAGTACGGCCAGCTGCACCTGCTTCGGCCTGCCAAAGTCGATCAATGCATCCAACGCCGCGCGTATGGTGCGGCCCGTGAACAGCACGTCGTCCACCAGCACCAGTTTGCGGCTGTCCACGTCCTGCGGGATTTCCGTTGAATGGACAACGGGCGGGCTGCCGGTCGCAATGTCGTCCCGGTATAACGCTATGTCCAACGCGCCTACGGGCACATTGCGCCCCTCTATGTCGGCAATGCGTTCCGCCAGTCTCTGAGCAAGAGGGGCGCCGCGAGTCCTTATCCCGGCCAGCACCAGCCCCTCTACACCCTGGTTGCGTTCCACTATTTCATGAGCTATACGGGTAATCGCCCGTCTCATGTCCTCTGCCGAGAGTATGCGTCTTTCCACCATGAAAAAGACCCCTGCCAGTGGACTGGCAAGGGTCTTTGCAACATTAGTATGCCTAATTCGGCCACAGCCGTTACCTTACCAGCCTCACGGGACTGATTTGAAGGTCATAACCTCGGCCTCCTTAGAGGCCTTGGCGCTACATTCAAAGTATAGCATTGGCCTCAGCCAAGTTACAATCTACAACCGTCGGATTAAAACTCCTTTTTACGCTTTGATATAAGTGTACAATGAAGCCGAGACGCAACCTACGCCAATTGGAAGGATGATCATGCCTATATACATCCAGCTATTGACTTTGACCCCCCAAGGACGAGAAAGAACGCTGGAAGACCCGGAAAGCGTACGCCGGGCCCAGTATGAAATAGACATGCCGGGGATAGCACTGCTTGGGGAGTACGGCGTCCTTGGCGAGATTGACTTTGTGAATATCGTGCAGGCGCCCGACAACGAAGCTATCGCCAGGTTTTCGCTCGAGCTCGGCGTGAGAGCAGGGGTGCACATCAACACAATGCCTGCTATACCCATCTCACGGCTTGAAGGGGCAATAAGAAGAGAGGTCCCCTCCCTGGTAACCCACTCCCCCACCCCTGACGAAGGCCCAAGCCTTCCTGTCGCAGAAGACCCGGACGAAGGGCTGCCCGCATAGGAGACCTTTGCGTAACCTCTTCCCCCTTGACGGCGGAAGATTGAGATGGGGGTGAACCGCGACTGGCAAGCCACCATCATTCGTCGTTCCTGTGGAGGCAGGAACCCAGGGGCGGGGCTTCCACCCTTTCCCGCCTTTGCCCGTCCGCCCGCTTGCCCACTTGCCCGCAAAGAAAGAGACGCTCCGCATCAGTGACGGAGCGTCTCTTTTACTACTAAGGCTGAATCCTTCTGCCTTATTTAATCATCGCCTCCACTCCAAAAGCCTTGCGGCGAGAGCGTCGAGCAACTCCGCTTCTCTGAGCGGCCAGAGCTACCGCCTTGGCCACAGTGGCTGCCACGTTTCTGTCGAAAACGTTGGGCATTATGTACTCTTCGTTGAGCTGGCTGGCCGGCACGGTATCGGCAATGGCCTTGGCCGCCGCCAGCTTCATCTCAGATGTAACCCTCGATGCCCTCACGTCCAGCATTCCCCTGAAAAATCCGGGGAAGCACAGAGCGTTGTTCACCTGGTTGGGATAGTCGGAGCGGCCCGTAGCCATCACTCTTACGTGAGGCCCCGCCTCCTCGGGGAAAATCTCCGGGTCCGGGTTGGCCATGGCTAAGACAATGGCGTCTTTGTTCATCGCCTTCACGTGGTCGACGTTGAGTACGCCGGGGCCGGACAGTCCAACGAAGAGGTCTGCGCCTTTCATGGCGTCCATCAAAGAGCCCTTGAAGTTATCCGGGTTAGTATTCTCGGCAAACCATCGCTTAGATTCGTTGTCTCCATAGTCCCGATCACGATGCAGCACACCCTGGCGGTCAGCGCCGACTACGTTGGTTAGTCCGGCATCCATGATCATCTGGGTCGTGGCCATGCCGCCCGCGCCAACGCCCACCACAACAGCCTTCATGTCCTCTATTTTCTTGCCGGTGACCTTTGCTGCGTTGAACAGCGCCGCCGTTGTGGTCACCGCGGTGCCGTGCTGGTCGTCATGGAAAATGGGAATGTCCAGCTGTTCCTGGAGCCGCTCTTCGATATAGAAGCACCGAGGCGCGGATATGTCCTCCAGATTGATCCCACCGAATCCAACGGCTATGTTCTTCACGACTTCAATGATTTCGTCCGGGTCCTTACTATCCAAGCAGATGGGCCAAGCGTCGACGCCCCCCAGTTCCTTGAACAGCATGGCCTTGCCTTCCATCACGGGCATGGCTGCTGCTGGACCTATGTCACCTAAACCCAGCACCGCCGTTCCATCCGTAACTACGGCCACGGTATTGGACTTCGCGGTAAGGTTCCACATCGCATCCGGGTCTTCGTGGATGGCCATGCATACTCGCGCCACTCCGGGCGTGTACGCCATGGACAGGTCGTTGCGTGTCCTCACCGGAGTCTTGGAGCGCATCTCTATTTTGCCGTTGAGATGCAGAAGGAAGGTTGGATCCGAGACGCTGACCACGTTAACGCCGGGCAATGCCTTTACTTTGGCTACTATCTCCTGGCCGTGATTCACGTCCCGGGCATTGATGGTGATGTCCCTGATCACCTTGTTCTGGGAAGACTGCACCAGGTCCAGCGCTGAGATGTCGCCACCTATGTCACCGATAGCAGAGGTGATGTCTCCAAGCTGTCCGGGCTGGTTGGGGTATTCAGCCCTTATTGTCACGCCGTACGCTATTGCAGGATATCTGACCGCCATTTTGATGCCTCCTTCAGGCAGATTCCCATTCGCGGCCACAATAATACACTACAGTCAGCCTAATGGGTACTCCCTAGCGTTGCCTGGCTCTAGACCTTGTGCTGCGTCTCCTGCGGCGCGCAACTCCTGTACGCCTGGCTGCCGCTGCTACCGCACGCGCCACGCTTCTGACCATTGCCCTATCGAAAACGCTGGGCATTATGTACTCCTCGTTCAGGTGACGGGATGGGACGGCACTGGCTATCGCGTGTGCCGCGGCCAGTTTCATCTCGCTGTTCACCTCTCTTGTCTGGGAGTCCAAGAGCCCCCTGAAAACCCCGGGGAAAGCCAGGACATTGTTTATCTGGTTGGGGTAATCGGAACGGCCCGTCGCCATCACCTTGACGTGGGGCAGCGCGTCCTCCGGGCTTATCTCAGGCTCCGGATTGGCCATGGCGAACACAATGGGGTCCCTGTTCATCACCTTCAAGTGGTCAACGCTGATCACATTTGGACCGGAGAGACCAATGAACAGGTCCGCCCCTCTCATCGCGCCCAGCAGGTCGCCGCGAAAGTCGTCCGGGTTTGTATTTTCAGCAAACCATTTCTTCCCGGAATGTTTGCTGAAGTCCATACCCCTGTGGAGGATGCCCTCCCTATCGTAGCCAATGATGTGGCGGCTTCCCGCCTCCTCTATCAGCTTTGCGGTAGCAACCCCCGCTGCTCCCGCGCCCGACATCACAATCCTTATCTCATCTATTCTCTTACCCACGACTTTCAGCGCGTTGTACAAGGCCGCCATTACCACAATGGCGGTGCCGTGCTGGTCGTCGTGGAACACCGGTATGTCCAGCTCCTCCTTCAGCCTTTCCTCTATGTAGAAGCAGTTTGGCGCCGCGATGTCTTCCAGATTTATCCCCCCAAAGCTGGGCGAGATGTGCTTCACTATCCGGATGATCTCCTCGGGAACCGTGGTGTCCAGGCAGATTGGCCAGGCGTCCACGCCGGCTAGCTCTTTGAACAGCAGGGCTTTGCCCTCCATGACCGGCATTGCCGCCGCCGGACCTATGTCCCCCAGCCCCAGCACGGCGGTGCCGTCCGTAACAACGGCTACGGTGTTGGCCTTGGAGGTGAGGGCCCAAGCGACGGAAGGGTCTTCATGGATTGCAGTGCTGACGCGAGCCACCCCGGGCGTATAGGCCAGCGAAAGATCGTTGCGGGTGCGAATCGACACCTTGGAAGCCATGGATATCTTGCCGCCAAGATGCAACAGGAAAGTTGGATCGGAGACATTCCTTACAATAACGCCGGGCAGCGACTTGATGGTGGTGGCAATCTCAATGCCGTGATCGACATTTCGCGCATTGACCGTTATGTCCCTGACCATCCGCCCGCGGTCCGTGGAGACTATGTCTATGGCTCCAATGTCACCGCCCACTTCACCTATGGCCGTGGTGATTACGCCTAGCCTGCCTGGCACATTTTCATAGCTCACTCTGAGAGTAACGCTATAAGCAACTGCGGGATAGCGATTAGTCATTGCTTGGTTTCATTAGTGTCCTAGAGATGGCGGTGAGTTATCATATCGCCTTCGAATGAATACCGCCACCTTACGCCCACCTCACTGCGGAGACCTTTGCGCAACTCGACTGGCGGCCACCACCCTCTTCCCCCTCGATGGGGGAAGATTGAGATGGGGGTGCTCCATGGCCTGGGCGCCACTCTTTGCCCCCCATCCTAACCTTCCCACACTTGCGGAGGGAAGGGATTTAGGGTTACGCAAAGGTCTCCGCAGGCAGGAATCCAGGGGTAGCGGAGCGAGAAGTGACCACAGAACGCTTCCATTTAACAACGGGGTTATGCAAGGGCCCGCATGCCTGTAGCTAAGCCACCCTCCTGCGACGGCTACTCAAGTAGTCGACCAGGACAAACTCGCCCAGCCTGTCCGGGGTGGTGTAGAAGGCCCTGCCCTTGTTGATTCGAGTCATCCGGTCAACAAAGTCCAGCAGGTAATAGCTGCTCTCCAACATGAACGTGTTGATTACTATCCCTTCCTGCGTGCACCGTTTGACCTCTTTCAATGTCTCTTGAATGGTGCGGGGGCTGGGCGGATAGGCAAAGTAGGTGCGGCCGTCTTCCATGTGGGCGGTTGGCTCGCCATCCGTTATCATAATTATCTGGCGAGTGCCTCCCTTCTCCCGGGAAAGCAGCCTACGGGACATCATGAAAGCGTCATGCATGTTGGTGCCGGAAAGCCATGAATTCCAGCTAGCCTCATGCAGGTCCTCGCCTTTCAACTCAATGGCCTGGTCGGAGAAACCTATTACGTAAAGCTTGTCCTTGCGGAACTGAGATTGCACCAGGGTGTACAGAGCTATCGCCACTTTCTTGGCGGCAAGGAAGCTCCCAAACATACCCATGGACCGGCTCTGATCAAGCAACAGGCAGGTGGAGGTGCGTGTGACCTCTTCTTTGCGATTGATTTCAAAGTCTTCCGGTATAAGCCTTACCGGCTTCTGAGGCCCGCTTCTGGTAATGGCGTTCATAACGGTGCGGTTCAGGTTCAAATCGAAAGGGTCGCCAAACTGATGCGGCTTGGTTTCTCCCGACTCTTCCCCTGACAAACCCCTGCTGTGCAGCTCATGCTCGCCAAAGCGGTCTTTCTTCAGCCGTGAGAAGACTTCATGCAGCACTTTCTGACCCAGTTTTCTCATGCCTCTTGGCGTCATCTCCAATCTACCGCCGCTTCGCTTCACATAGCCCGCCTCTTCAAGCTTTCTGGCCGCATTCTTCAGCGTTTCCAACGTGCGCCGCGCCTCTTCACCCAGCATCTCCTCTACCTTCTCCAGGTCCACGTCATCCATACTTCCCCGGTCCAGAACGTTTCTCAACTGCCGCTCCAAGTCGTCCACGTTCTGCAGGTCGCGCATCAGGTCCATGGCCTGAGCCATGGTCAGAGGCTCATCTCCCAAGAACTGATACTGGTCTCGCAGGTCTTCCATGGGATGCATCCGCTCCATAGCCGCGGCAAGCTGAGCCAGTTCATCCATGGTCTCCACGTCCAGCAAGGAGTCGGCAAGGTCTTCCAGCTCTCGCCGCATCTCCGGCGACATGCTGTCCAGCAGCGATTGCATCTGGGCCATCTGACGAGCCAGGTTCTCCATCAGCTCGTCCAGGTTCCCAGGCCGATCCTCGCCAAACATGGAACCGTATCTGTCCATGAAACCCTGGAAGTTGGGTTCGCGACCCATAGCTCTGTCCTGCAACATCTGGTTCAGGTCGCGCAGCATCTCCCGGATGCCCTCCATTTGCCCGGGCGTCATTCCCTGCATCTGCTGCTTCATCCCCTGGAAGTAGTTCTGCAACATCTGCTGTTGAAGAACGTCAAGGAGCTCTTGGAACTGACGCCTGGCTTCCGGATCCATGAAATCGTAGTCGCGCAGCTCCTGAATAGCTCCCGCCGGGCTATCCGGCAGGTTGTCCAACCTGTCCCGGCTGCGGTTGGCCCGTTCTTCCAGCATCTTCAGCAAATCCTGTATCTGCTGTGGGTCCTCCTCGCGCTTCTGTGCAGCTTCCCCCCTGGCCTCTTGCAGCCGTTTGTCTATCCCTTCCCGCTCGGCGCTTATCACCTGTTCCAGCCGCTCCTCGATGTCCTGGAACATAGAGTCCAAGTTGTACCGTTCCAGGTTTTGACGGCGTTGCTCGCGCAGTCTCTCCATCATCTGACGCAGGCCTTCCAAGTTGTCCCCTTGATCACCGCGAAAGCCGCGCCGCATGAAGTTGCGCAATGCCCTGGACACGTCGCCGTGCATCATCACGTCGTCGGCAAGCTGGTCCATGAGCAAATCTTCATCCAGCTCGAAGACTTGCTGCGTGCCGTCCCAACGACCGTACCGGTAAACGTAGCTCATAGCCGCCTCTTGCATAATGGAGACCTTTGAACAGCCTCTTTGCCCCCCTATCCTAACCTTCCCCCACTTGAGGGGAGGGATTTAAGGGTTACGCAATGGTTTCCATAGTGCGGATTTTGCCTATTTTACCCTACTCTTGGCTAAAGGATGTCAAATCGTTTGCTATCCTTTGCCGCCTTTTCGTATAATCGGCAACACGCAATCGGCAACACGTTCATCCGGGAGGGACTTGTGAAACCGTTCTCTTTTGCTGGGCCAAAGACTCTAGAGGAGATGAATCAGGTGCTGGCGCAAGCCGGCTCTCACGGAGAAATCCGTCCCATTGTTGGCGGAACAGACCTTGTGGACCAGGTGAAGAGCGGCAGGCGCGCGCCTTCTGTCATTATGGACATCAAGCGCATTCCAGAGATGAACCGTCTGGAGTGGGTCCCCGGAGAAGGGCTGCACCTTGGGGCAGCCGTCAATTGCACGGATACCGCGGCTTTCTCACCAGCCATAGAACGCTACATGGCCATCAAAGAGTCCTGTGAGCTTATAGGCTCCATACAGATCCAGAACCGCGCCAGCGTGGTAGGGAACATTGCCAACTCCGCGCCCTCCGCTGACGCCGTGCCCGGCATGCTGGTGCACGAGGCACGAGTCGTAATCGTGGGCCCGGCAGGACGGCGCGAGGTGCCCCTTGACGATTTCTTCACCGGCCCGGGCCGGAACGTACTGGCCCCGGATGAAGTCATCCTGGAGACGATAGTGCCGCCCGCTGAGGACAACAGCAGCAGCCACTACATGCGCTTCATTCCCAGGAATGAGATGGATATAGCGGTGGCAGGGGTGGCAAGCTTTGTCGCCCTGGAGCCGGGCACGCGCAACTGCGCCAAGGCCCGCATAGCTCTGGCATCGGTAGCTCCCACGCCGGTGCGCGCCACGGCAGCCGAGGCGCTGCTTGAGAACAATGAGATCACCGCCGAGCTTGTCCAACAGGCAGGCGAGAAGGCCGTGGAAGCCGCCAGTCCCATAGACGATGTTCGCGGCACCGTAGAGTACCGCAAAGAGCTGGTGCGAGTGTTGACTCGCCGCACCTTGCTCATGTGCATGGAATCACTAGGTCAGCCGCTGTAGGTAAACTAGCTAGCCAGGGAGGAGATTGTGCCTAAAATTCCCGTTTCTTTCACTGTCAATGGAGATCCCGTGGAGATACTGGTGGAGCCGTGGCAGACCCTGATGGACGCTTTGAGAGATGAGCTCCAACTCACCGGAACCAAGGAAGGGTGCAGCAACGGCAACTGTGGAGCCTGTACGGTCATGCTGAACGAGCGCGCAATAGACTCCTGCTGCATGCTGGCGGCTGAAGTGGAAGGCCAGGACGTCATCACCATAGAGGGCCTGGCAAAAGGCGGAGAGCTGGACCCGCTGCAAAGAGCATTCATAGATTACGGCGCTCTCCAGTGCGGGTTTTGCATCCCTGGCTTTCTGGTTTCGGCAAGGGCGTACCTCAACACAAATCCACACCCTTCCGAGGACGAGATCCGCCACGCCATTGCAGGCAACCTTTGCCGCTGCACCGGCTACGACAAGATAGTGCGGGCCATACAGCACGTGGCAGGTACAGCCAACTGACGGCGCGGACGGCTAAGTAAGCAGGTCGAGCATAGCTAGGCGATTCGGTCCAGCGCGGGGATAGCCGAGGTCTTTCGGAAGCATAGTCAGGAGGTAACCAATTGGAAGGTCGCGACGAAACCCTTACTCTCATCCAGTTGTTCGACGCTTTGGGTTTCCATCCTGGGATCGTTGAGGTTAGCCGCGAGCTGTTTGCAGATAGATACTACGCTCCAGCCATCTTCGAGGCATTCAAGCGGGTCGAAATTGCGGTTAGATGCGTCTCGGGCCTGAAAGACCGATCTGGGAAGAGCCTAATGGCGGAGGTCTTCAACGAACAGAGACCTAGAATCCAACTCAATACTCTGGCCAATCGATCCGACCGCGATGAGCAGGAGGGGTTCAAGTTCATCTTCATGGGTTCGATGCAAGGGATACGCAACCCAAAGGGTCACGAACACATTGTGCAGAATGACGCTTTTAAGACTCTGGAGTACTTGGGGTTAGCAAGCCTGCTCCTCAAGCGCATAGACGATGCCCAATGCCAAAAGCACTCCTGATCGTTGGCCTGCTGATTCTCCTAGTAGCATGTCGTGAATCCGAGTCCACGCTTACGCCAACCCTCACTCCGACCCCAACGGCTACTTCTACTGCTCCTGCCCCTCGCTCGGAACTTGCGACCACACTCAGCGAGCCGATAGCTGACGTGACAGAGAACGCACTACCCAGCGTCACTCGTATCATAGCGGGAACGAGCTCAGGGACGGGGTTTATAGTAAACGCGAGTGGATTGGTGGTCACCAACAAGCACGTCGTAGGCGAGGCAACAGTAGTAACTCTCTATCTGGTTGATGGGAAGGATTACAGGGGCACCGTGGTCCAGAGACATCCCACACTTGACCTAGCCTACGTTAGTATCAACTCCACTCGAACCTTCACTCCAATTGCCATCGGAAACTCGGATGAAGTCCGTGTTGGAGAAGAGGTCATTGCCATTGGATTTCCCCTAGGCTCCACCCTAGGGGCCGAGCCGACGGTAAGCGTGGGCATCGTCTCTGCCAAACGGGAAAGCCGACTACAAACCGACGCATCACTTAACCCTGGGAACAGCGGCGGGCCTCTTCTGGACATGTCTGGGAAGGTGATTGGAGTGGTGGTTTCCAGGGTGGAGACTGACAGCAGCGGCAGGCCGATATCCGGTATTGGGTTTGCGATACCCATCAACGAGGTGAAGGCTATGCTTGTAGATCAGGACTCTCCTGCCGGTCCTGTGCTGCCGACGCCAACGGCCACACCGACACCTGCGCCCACATCTACACCCAGACCCACGCCTACACCCAGGCCCACGCCCATACCCACGCCCAGGCCTACGGTCACACCTACACCTACGCCCACGCCTGCAGCCATCGGCGACCTGCTATGGCGTTACCAGATCAGCACGGTATCCTCACCCACGGTGTCCGGCGGCGTGGTGTACGTGGGATCCTCTGATAACCACCTATATGCGCTGGATGCCGCCACCGGCGGCCGGTTCTGGCGTTACCGAACCGATGATGATGTCTTCTCCTCACCCACGGTGTCCAACGGCGTGGTGTATGTGGCGTCTGTGGGGTCTGTGTCTGATGACGCTTACCTGTACGCGCTGGACGCGGCCACCGGCGCACTCCTCTGGCGTTACCGGATCGGCGATGGTCGCTATTATTACAATATCAAAGTCTGGTCCTCGCCCACGGTGTCCAACGGCGTGGTGTACGTGGGGTCCTGGGACGACCACCTGTACGCGCTGGATGCCGCCACCGGCGACCTGCTCTGGCGTTATAGGACCAACGGCGCCGTATTATCCTCGGCCACGGTATCCGCCGGTGTGGTCTACGTACACTCTGATGACGCTAACCTGTACGCGCTGGACGCGGCCACCGGCGACCTGCTCTGGAGTTACTGGAGCAGCAGAGCAGGTATATCCTCGCCCACGGTGTCCGGCGGTGTGGTCTACGTGGGATTTGCTCACCTGTACGCGCTTGATGCGGCTACTGGCGACCTGCTCTGGAGCTATCGGACCGGTCACAATGGGGTCTCATCCTCGCCCACGGTGTCCGGTGGCGTGGTCTACGTAGGGTCTTACGACTCTCATCTGTACGCGCTGGATGCAGCCACCGGCGACCTGCTATGGCGTTATCAGACCAGCGGTGCCGTATACTCCTCACCCACGGTGTCAGACGGTGTGGTCTACATAGGGTTCCCTGACTCTCACCTGTACGCGCTGGATGCAGCCACCGGCGACCTGCTATGGCGTTATCAGACCGGCGGTACCGTAACATCTCCCACGGTGTCCGGCGGCGTGGTCTACGTGGGATCCCGGGACAGACATCTCTACGCCATAGTCGCAAGCTTGGCACATACTCCACCACAGACGCCGACACCTACGCCCATCGCTACGCCTACGCATGCGAACATCGATGCGCTGGTTGCACTCTACCACGCCACCGACGGCCAGAATTGGGAGAACAACGCCAACTGGCTGAGCGATGCACCTATCTGGCAGTGGCACGGCGTCACCACGGACGCCGAAGGCCGTATCACCGAACTGGACCTCAGCTGGAACGGGTTAACTGGGGAGATACCGCCAGAGTTGGGCAACCTCTCCAACTTGGAACTGCTGGACCTCAGCCGGAACGAGTTAACTGGGGAGATATCGCCAGAGTTGGGCAACCTCTCCAACCTGAAAACGTTGGACCTGTGGGACAACGAGTTGAGCGGGGAGATACCGCCGGAACTGAACAACCTCTCCAACCTGGAATGGCTGGACCTCGGCTATAACGAGTTGAGCGGGGAGATATCGCCGGAGTTGGGCAGCCTCTCCAACCTGAAAACGTTGGACCTGTGGGACAACGAGTTGAGCGGGGAGATACCGCCAGAACTGGGCAGCCTGTCCAACCTGGAAGGACTGGGGCTCGGCGGCAATCAGCTGAGCGGGGAAATACCGCCGGAACTGAGCAACCTGTCCAGCCTGGAAGGGCTGTCCCTCAGCCGGAACGAGTTAAGCGGGAAAATACCGCCGGAACTGGGCAACCTTTCCAGCTTGGAACGGCTGTACCTCAGCCGGAACGAGTTAACTGGGGAGATATCGCCAGAGTTGGGCAACCTCTCCAACCTGAAAACGTTGGACCTGTGGGACAACGAGTTGAGCGGGGAGATACCGGTGACACTGGGCGGCCTGGACAGGCTGGAACGACTGGGTCTCAGCAGCAACCAACTGAGCGGAGAGATACCACCGGAACTAGGCAACCTGTCCAACTTAAAAGAGCTGTACCTCAGCGGCAACCATCTCAGCGGGGAGATACCGCCGGAACTGGGTAGCCTATCCCGGCTGGAAGAGCTGTATCTCGACAACAACCAGTTGAGCGGGGAGATACCACCGGAACTAGGCAACCTGTCCATCCTGATAAACCTGTATCTTAGCGGCAACCAGTTGAGTGGGTGCATACCAAGTGGCCTATCAGACGTGCCTCGTAGTCATGACCTTAGGGGAACGGGTCTGCGGTACTGCGGTTAGATCTCATGATAACTGCGTAAATTTCTGTGTTATTGACGGTTGCCCGTCAAGAATCTACAATGCCCATCAACAACTGAATATCTCGACCAAGGGGGAGCCTAAACTAGGCTGAGAGGTCCCATCCGGGGCGACCCTTGAACCTGATCTGGGTAATGCCAGCGTAGGGAATGGTTACAAGCGCTCCAAGGGGCCGCCGGTTCTCAAAGCTGGCGGCCCTTATACTTTGGAGCAGCACATGTCCACAGAGACTCTGGCCGTCATCATTGCAGTACTCACCGCGCTGGTATTCGCCGCGGTAGGCATTCTGTACATACGGGGCCGACGGCTCAGCGTGGAAGAGTTCATAGTGAACCGCAACACCGCCGGCGCAGGCGTTGCCGTTGCCACCGTTGTTGCTTCCATAGCCGGCGCGTGGATACTCTTCAGCCCGGCCGAAACGGGGACGTGGGCCGGTTTGATAGCGCTCATTGGCTACGGCATAGGCCAAGCGGCGCCTATCGTCGCCTTCGCCGTCATCGGGCCCCGCATGCGACGGCTCATGCCGCAGGGGCACTCCGTAACCGAATACGCGTGGCACCGATTCGGCAAAGCCATGTACGTATTCGTGCTGGCCGTGATGTTGTTCTACATGTTTGTCTTCCTCTCCGCCGAGCTTACCGGCACCGCTCTGGCCCTCAATCTCATCGCCGACGTGCCGCTGCTTTGGACGGCTTTGATCGTAGCCATAGGAACGCTTGCCTACACGGCGTACGGAGGAATCCGCGCCTCCATATTCACGGACACGGTCCAGTTCCTGGTAATACTCCCGCTTTTCCTCATCGCCTTTGTGGCAACCGTGGTAGCCATCGGCGGTTTCGGCGATGCCTTCCAGCCCGTACGCGATTCCTCGCCGGAGCTACTCTCCTTGTCGCACGTCCCAGGCATAGAGTTCGGTCTCACTCTGATCATCGCCGTGTTCGCCGCCAACATGTTCCACCAGGGCTTCTGGCAGCGCGTATACAACGCCAAAGACAACAATACTTTGCGCAAGGCGTTCACGCTGGGCGGGGTGCTGGTAATCCCCATCATCATCCTGGCCGGTCTCTTTGGCATCATGGCCGCCGGCCGTGGCGTCCCCGCCGACGAGGGTTCGGTAGCGTTGTTCTGGCTGATCCTGGAGGTCCTACCCACCTGGGCTGTAATGGTGATATTGGTGCTTGCCCTGGGACTGGTTATGAGCAGCATGGACACCCTGCTCAACGGCATAGCCAGCGCGGTGACCAGCGACCTGCCCAGGATCAGGCCCTCCATCAAGACGTCGCTCCTCCTCCGCTGGTCGCGCGCCATCACCGTGGTGGTGGCTATTCCCGCCGTATTCATCGCCGCTCAGGGCTACAGCGTGCTCTACCTCTTCCTAATTGCGGATTTGGTTTGCGCAGGCGCCGCGTTCCCCGTCTTCTACGGGCTTTACAGCAGACGGCTGAGCGGTACGGCGGCGCTGGTAAGCTGCGTGGCCGGAATAGCGGTAGGAACGCTCTTCTTCCCCAAGCCGGACTTTTCACCGTGGTTGGACATACCCTGGGGCGGCAAATTCCTGGTCAGCTTTGGCGCAGCACTCGCCGTTTCCACGGTCATAGCGCTTGCTTGGAGCATGGTTGCATCGAGGTCCCGCACCGCCCAGGATTACGACTTCGAAGGGCTGCAAGAACGAGTGGAGGCAATCCAAGGTTAGGAGGTCATTGCATCAATGTCACTCTGGACCCTTTCGTCATACCCGCGACGGCGGGTATCCAGTGGTGGGGATGGTGTCCGCTCGCAGTATTACCGCTCATATGGTTCGGCAAGCTCACCATGAGCGGGGATGCACACCCACCTGCCCGCTTGTCACACCCCCTTTCGTCATTGCGAGCGCAGCAAAGCAATCCGGCGGTGGGGGTGGTGTCATTCTGAGCCCCCCTTTCGTCATTCTGAGCCGAAGGCGAAGAATCCAAAGTCTCTGTGAGCAAAGCTACGATGTCTTGAATAAAGTTGCACTCTTGGAGCAAGACCATGTCTGATAAACGCATAGCCATGACCATTGCCGGCTCCGACTCCGGAGGAGGCGCCGGCATACAGGCCGACCTCAAGACCTTCGGCGCAATGGGGGTATTCGGCGCATCCACCGTCACCGCCATCACGGCGCAAAACACGCTGGGAGTCACCGCCATCCATGAGATACCTGCCGGAATCATCGAGGCTCAGATAGACGCCGTCCTCACCGACATTGGCGCGGATGCCGTAAAAACCGGAATGCTCTCCTCCTCCCAGATAATCCAAGCCGTGGCCTCCAAAATGAGCGAGCACAACGTAGCCAAGCTGGTGGTAGACCCGGTCATGGTGGCCAAGGGAGGCGACCGCTTGCTCAGGGAAGACGCTGTGGAAGCGTTGCGCGGCAAGCTGCTGCCGCTGGCGACTGTGATCACACCTAATTTGCCCGAAGCCGAAGTGCTCAGCGGACTGACCATCGGGTCTCTGCAACACGCCAGGGAAGCCGCCAAACGAATACTGGATGCAGGCGCGGCAACCGTGGTAATCAAGGGCGGTCACCTCTCCGGCGATGAGTCAGTGGATATCTTCTACGACGGCACGGAGTTCCACGATCTGCGCGCCGAGCGCATCGACACTCAAAACACGCACGGCACCGGTTGCACCTTCGCCTCGGCTATTGCCGCGGGGCTCGCCAAGGGCCAGCCTCTATTGGAGGCGGTTACGCAAGCCAAGGAGTACGTCACCAATGCCATACGCGCCAACTTGCGCATCGGCGGCGGCCATGGCCCACTAGACCATTTCTATATGGTGTAGAGCTTTGTAAAGGGAATTATATGCAATTCTACCCTTCGGTTGTAGAACAGTTTCAGCAATGTTAGCATTCCTCTCGTTAATGTCAAAACTAGGAATTATTCAGACTGTGGCGATTGTCGTGCTAGGAGCATTCTCCACCCTAATGGTGGCCCTGTACTTCAGTCAGGATGGCCAACCGGAGGAGCAGTCCAGCGCAGCACAGAGCCTGTTCAACGCATGTCAAAAGACCGCCGCCCAGGGCGACTTTGACTTTGAGACCCATAGCAAGACCTTCCTCTCTGAAGAAGCGCTGAATATCCTTGGTGGCACGGAGGACGATAAACCCGCAATTGCCCTGGAAACGGAAGTGCGCGTATCGGGGGAGAACTCCCACTCAATAAACAGGGTAGCACCCGATGACAGCGTCTACGAGTTCATCCAAGTGGGAGACGTGGCCTATGGTAAAGGGGACGATGGAGAGTGGGAAATCAGAGATCCCGAATCCATTCTAGCGCTCCCCATGCCCTATCAGTGGTCGGATTACATCCTATGCCCTCACGTGGACAACGTTGAAAGGGTGAGTGCCAATCACTACCGCATGGAGCAGGCTCCCGCCTTCAGGGGTGATCTCAATGTGAGAACGACGTGGAGCTATTGGCTTAACAAAGATGGGTTGGTGGAAAAGATAGAGGTGTTTAGTGTCCGTGAATCGGAGATCGGCACATCTACCGAGGAGGTTACTACCACCATCTCAGGATTTGGAGAACCCAATACCATAGAAGTCCCAATCCCATAGATAAGATATAGTATACTTCCCCTTTCTAAAACCCCTTCCCCCTTCAATGGAGACCTTTGAATAACTTGGGTTGTGTTACTGTCAGTGGGAGTGCTAGAGGTAAAGGGGTCTGTATAAGACTCCAAGTCCCAAATGACAGGGGACTCGCCACACCTTTTTAGGACGTTGTGACCCATAGCGTTACTCCGTCCTGGAGGGCTCAGGCGTGAGTGGGAGCCTCAAGGCGCACCATCTTCCTCATATTATAGGCCATGAGCTTGAACCACATCTCCAGGTTATTGCGCCTAAGTCCACGGTATCGCACGCGGTGATACCCGTAGCTGCGCTTCAGGGTCCCGAACACCTTCTCCACCAGAGCCCGCCGGGGTCTTATCAGTTCGTTGCGCATCTTCTGCCAGTAGGGTAGCTCTCTTTGATGTTTATGGGAGCGGTGCATGATCCTATCGTTTATCCCCTGAGACCTCAGCCACCTACGCCTTTCCTTAGACTCATAGGCCCGATCCCCATACACCGACCGCTCATCACCGCTCACCAACTCATCCGCTACCTCGCTCTCATACACCTTGGCCGAGGTCAGCTTGGCTCTTCGTACCAACCCAGTCCTTTCATCCACACCCAGGTGTACCTTGTAGCCAAAATGGGACCGTCTATCGGGGTGTCCCCGAGTCCAGTCCGCATCAGGGTCACTGGAGTTTTTAGCGCCACTACCCGCCGAGAAAGGAGGTCTCTTAACCTGCGCCTCCACCAGTGTGGCGTCCATTAACGTCCCTTGCTTCAAAATCAGCCCCCGTCTCTCCAGTTGGTCCCCCAACTCCTCAAACAGCGTCTCACTCAACCCCCGTTCCTCCAAGGTGCTCCGGAACCGACTTATGGTGGAGTAGTCGGGGGTGTTGTCCTGAAGACCCAATCCCACGAAGCGACGAAACGAGATACGGTCCCTAAGAGCCTCCTCCATCTGTGGGTCAGACAGGTTGTACCATTGCTCTAACAACAGCACCCTTCACCATAGCCAGAGGTGGATAGCTAGGTCTCCCTTCACTAGCCGAGTATATGTCAGACACCAACCGCTCCAGACGCCCCCACTCCACTGCCTCCAATATGCGCTCCAAGCACTGGTTTCGACCCAACTCCTCAGGCAGCAAAGATTCAGCTAGACCCGGATTACCCATCTCCCTATGCATGGCTCCCTCCTGACTCCTTGAAGCTCTTCCTCCTTATTCTCCCTTAATGCCAGAGGTTATTCAAAGGTCTCCTTCAATGGGGGAAGATTGAAGCCTGCCCCGCACTTGATGCGGGGATGGGGGTGACCCCTACACAACCTCAGGATTTACACAGCTTGGCATAGCTTCGCTCCTGAGCCTGGTGACTATATTGCTGGCGGCCAGCACCGCCATCGCTCTGCGGGTGCGGACGGTCGAGCTGCCAATGTGCGGTGTGATTACAACATTGGGCAGGGTGAGCAGCGGATGGTCGGAAGGTATCGGCTCAGGTTCCGTGACGTCCAAGCCTGCTCCCGCGATTACGCCGTCGCGCACCGCCCGGTACAGCGCCTCGTTGTCCACCACTGGACCTCGTGCTATGTTCACCAGGATAGCGTTGCTTTTCATCAGGCGAAGCTCGTCCTCACCTATGAGGTGGTGCGTCTCCGCGGTCAGCGGTGTGGAGATGCAGGCGAAATCGGCCTCCCCAAGAGCCGACTCCAGGCTGGCGCAATAGTCGAATTCGTCCCCCACGTCGTCGCGGCGGCGGCGGTTGTGGTAGACCACCCTCATCTCGAAGGCTACGGCGCGCTTGGCCACCTCCAACCCTATCTTGCCCATGCCTATCATGCACAGCGTGGATCCTGCCAGGTCCTGGCCCATGTATAGCGATGGATGCCAGTACTTCCATTTCCCCTGCCGGGTCTCCCTGTCGCCCAGTACAACTTGTCTTGCCACGGCCAGCATCAGTGCAAAGCCCAGCTCTGCCGTAGTCTTTGTGAGCACCCCTGGAGTGTTGGCCATAGCTACTCCGAGACGGGTAGCAGTCGGCACATCGAAGTTGTCGTAGCCAACGGCCATGTTGGCCACCACTTTCAGGCGGCCGCCGCCCTTGGAGAGCAGGGCCTCATCGATTTTGTCCTCGCCCGTGGCAAAGATGCCGTCCACCTCCGCCGCCTTTTCCAACATCACTTCCCTGGGAGGAGCCGCGTCGTCCTCCCACACCTCAATATCGGCCTCGGAAGCAAGCAGGTCCAGCGCTTCCTGGTCGACTCGCCTGCTGACAAATACTCGGGGACGCGCCATGCACTCCTCCTTATCCCTACAAATGCAAAAGGGGCCTCATACGGGGCCCCTCTTGCTCAGACTGTACCTAGAATCTAGACAGCCCCGGCATCCTTCATAGCTTGCACCTTTGCGCCATCGTAGCCAAGCTCTGCTAGCAGATCGTCCGTGTGCTCTCCCAGCCCCGGAGCGGCCCTGTACTCCTCCTCCTGACCCATCTTCAAGGGATTGCCAATCGTCCTATACTCGCCGGCCTGCGGGTGGTTGACAACCGGAGTCATGTTGCGGTTGATCACGGATGGCTCGGCAAACGACTCGGCGATAGTGTTGACCCTGGCCACAGGCATATCATTGCCCAGCTCTGAGTCCCACTCGTCGGCGGTCTTCTTCGAAAATACGCCGCTAAGGAATTCCACAAGCTCCGCCTTGTTCTTCAAGCGCTCGCCGGGATTGGCAAATCTAGGGTCGCTTGGCAGGTCCTTGTACTCGTCCGGATACATCTCCGCCAGCTTGTTGGTCAGCTGCATGTACAGCGGCTGGTTGGCGAACTGTATCTGCACATAGCGTCCGTCCTTGCACTCCAGGGCGGTGACAGGAACGTTCGTCGGGTGAGTGGAACCCAGAGGCCCCGGCTCCGAGTCGAACATGAGGTAATACTGGCCTATGTACGCCTGGAGAGTAAGCATGGTGTCCAAGAGCGATATGTCCACGTGACGGCCTTCCCCGGTCCGCTCGCGGTCGACCAGGGCCGCCAGAATGCCGGACAGCGCGGCATAGGCGCCCGCCAGGTCGCCAACCGGTACGCCCATGGTGGAAGGAGCCTGGCCGGGATGGCCGATGACGCTCATCGCGCCGCCGCTGGCCTGAATAGTCGTGTCGAATGCGGGGCGGTTGGGATTGGGTGCTCCGTCGTGCCCGAACCCGGAGATGGAGCAGTAGACCAACCGTGAGTTGATCTTGTGGATGGTGTCGTAATCGATCCCCAGACGGGGCGGCACGGATGGCCGGTAATTCTCCACCATAACGTCAGATGTTTTCACCAGGTCATAGAAAGCCTCCCTGGCTAGCTCTTCTCGGAAGTTGAGAGTGATGCTGCGCTTATTGCCATTTAGGCCTAGAAAGTAGTAACTCTCCACGTCTTTGTACTTGGGCGGGAAGTTACGGGACGGGTCGCCCGTGCCGGGCTGTTCCACCTTGATAACGTCCGCTCCCATGTCGCCCATCAGGCGGCAGCAGAACGGGCCGGCCAGTACCTGGGTCAAATCTAGAACGCGCAAACCTTCCAGTGGCTTAGTCATGAAATGCCTCCCTATTCTTCAATGAAAACGCGCCGTAGCAACGCAGCACGAGTTTAGGTGTGCCCCCAACCACTGTCAAGGGCAGCGGCTCTGTGAGCCCGCTTGCCCGCCTGCCCACCTGCCCGCTTGCCTGTCTGCCCGCTTGCCCGCTATACTCCGCCCTACTAGCACCTGTTGGGGGGAGCCATGCCTACCGTAGCTGAGATGAAGCAGGCGGCCATAGCCGCCATAGAGGAACGCAAGGACGAGATCACCGGCATAGCCCAGCACATTCTACGCAACCCGGAGACGGGCTTTACCGAGCAAAAGACGTCCAAGCTGGTGCAGGAGAAGTTCCAGTCCATGGGCATCCCCTTTCAAAACGGACTGGCCATCACCGGGGTCAAGGGCGCGGTGGAAGGCGGAGCGGGGCCTGGGCCTTCGGTGGCGGTGATTGGAGAGCTGGACTCTCTGCGTGTTCTGGAGCATCCCTACCACGACGAAGTGACGGGGGCGGCCCATGCCTGCGGTCACCACTGCCAGATAGGCAGCATGCTGGGCGCGATGATCGGGCTTATGGTGCCGGAGGTCATAGGGAATCTATCGGGCCGAATACTGCCCATTGCCGTGCCCGCGGAAGAGTTCATCGAGGTGGAGCGCCGCATGAACCTGCGAGAGAGCGGCAGTATAGAGTTCATGGGCGGCAAGCAGGAGTTCATCAAGCTCGGCATTTTCGACGACGTAGATATGGCAATGATCTGCCACACCATGGCGGAGGATTTCGCCCTGGGCGTTGGCGGCACAAGCAACGGCCACGTGGTCAAGTTCGTGCAGTACACGGGCCGCGGCGCACATGCCGGCGGCGCGCCGCACATGGGCATCAACGCCCTCAATGCGGCAATGATAGCCCTATCCGGCATCAACGCCAATCGGGAAACCTTCCGCGAGCAGGATACCGTACGCGTACACGGCATCCTGACCCGCGGCGGCGATGCGGTGAGCGCGGTGCCGTCCAACGTTACCCTGGAATGGCGTGTGCGGTCCGGCAACCTGGACGCTGTAGTGCAGAACAGCGCCAAGGTGGACCGCAGCTTCAAGGCCGGCGCATTGGCCGTAGGGGCAAAGGTCAGCATCACCAACATAGCCGGGTATCTACCCATGCGCAACAATAAGACCCTGCAAGACCTCTTCGTTGAAAACGCTGCGGACGTGGTGGGCAGAGAGCAGGTACTGGTGCGGCCTGACACCCACAACGGCGGAGGCTCCACGGACATGGGCGACCTTGCTCAGATTATGCCGCTGATCCACCCCTATTGCGGCGGAGCAACGGGCACCGGCCACGGCAAGGACTACGTTATCCAGGACTACGAGAAGGCTGTGATTCAGCCGGCCAAGTCTATGGCGGCCACCGTAATAGACCTGCTGTCTGACGGAGCGGCTAAGGCTTCGGAGGTCAAGGCCACAGACAAGCCGCCGATGACCAAGGATCAGTACCTCAAGTTCCAGAGAGAGCGCAACGAGGTGATAGAGTTCGACGGGGCTACTGTCTAGCAATTCGCCAGGCAGACGTACGTCGTCTTCCAATGACAACGGGCTTGGCTACCCCCTGAGCACAGGGATGCTCTACAACTCTGGTCTACCTAATGGCACTGGCGCCGCCGGATAGAAGGGAAGACTTCGATGGAAAACACGCTGTGAGGACTGCCACACCTTAGTCGTCTAGTTTTGCGGGGAACAAGGGAGGGGATACCCATGTTGAGGCTGGCTCTGCTCATCCCGTTGGCCGGGGTGTGGCTGATGGTAGCTACTCCTGCGGATGCGTCCTGTATCCATTGGTCGGATGAAGAGTTATTCGAGAGAGCCGAGATTATCTTCAAGGGTAGTGTCACTAAGGTCGAGCTATTCAATCCTTGGGACGGTGGCGGTAGCTCAGGAATAACAGCGAAGCTTAGAGTGCAGACCGTATGGAAAGGCGTCCCGGCACCGTCGATCACTGTCACTACACCCTCAAATGTCGATAGCGGTGGGCTCGGTTTTGAAGAGGGCGAGAATTACTTAATCTACGCAATGCCAGATAGCTTCTACCCCAGCCGAGCGGCCAGTTATTGTGAGGGGTCGGGTCTCATAGGAGGGGGAGGAATGGGACTGAATGCGCTTGGCATTGGGATTCCCTACCCGTTCCCGTCAATAGTCGGGATTCTGGCATCCTTCATGTTGGCCTGCATGCTCAGGCTGGCCTGGAAAAAGAGGAGAACAGAGGCGTGATGATGCGGGACGCGTTACGGAGGTTTTTCGCCAGAATGACCGAGGCGGAAGAAGAAAGGACGCCGGCTGCTTTTGTGCGGCTCGCCTTTGTAGCGTCCCTCTTGTTTGGGTTGCTAATCCTGTTTATCGAGCAGTGTCTTTAGGGAAAGGAATGAAGAATCTATCCCTACTGCTGCTTTTGTTCATCACATTGGTGGGTGTCTGGCTCATGGCGACCCAGGAGCGTGCTTGGCTCGTTCTGCGGAGGTGGGAGCCGAAGCTGGGCTAAACAGGTATATAGTTCCCCTTTCCAAATACGGCGCAACTCGCGTTCTCTCAGGTTGAATTGGCAAGCCTCGTTGTGTCAAGATAGGGTATGCCGCAGATGCCCTCGGGAGTTGAGCCGATCACCCTGATCCCCGCGGTTTTCATAATACTGGCTGCGGGGGTAGTAAAAGGCACCACCGGCTTTGGATTCGCCCTCGTAGCCACGCCGCTGTTGTTGCTGCTGTGGGAGCCCAAGACGTTGGTGCCCGTATTCATCCCTCTCAGCATTGTGGCCGACACTTTCATAGTAATGCAAACCTGGCGGCAAGTTGAATGGGGTAAGGTACTGCCCCTGGTGGCCACCGGGGTGCTGGGCGTTCCGCTGGGTACTTACGTTTTGCTGGTGGCGCCCCCGGAAACGCTGCGTATAGCGGTGGCAGTCGTTGCACTGACGGTGGCAACTCTCATACTGCTGGGAATTACCTTGCCAATACGCAGAGAGAGAATAGCATCCGGCGTCACAGGGTTCTTCAGCGGGTTGCTCTCTACTAGCACAACCATGTCCGGGCCACCGGTGGTGCTGCTGATGATCAATCAGGGTTGGAACCGGCAAACGTTCCGCGCCTGCCTGGGCATGTTCTTCTTTGTCCTCCAGTTATTCGCCATCGCATCCCTGACCTTGGCGGGGTCTCTGACTTTGCAGACGCTGGCCGTATCGGCAATCCTGTGGCCGTCGGTGATCGTGGGTAGCGCCCTGGCTCTGCTTATACTGCCTCGTATATCGCAGCGGGTGTTCATGCGCATAGCCATCGTGCTCGTGATGACCACGGCAACCGTGGTCATAGTGGAGACAGCCCTGCAAGCAGTCGGCTAGCCGGCCAGCTCTGCCAGGACCTCACGCACCAATTCGTATGGAACGTCGTTGCGCACCACCGCCCTGCCAACCCCTTCCAGGAGGACCCAGCGCAGGTTCGAACCCTCAGCCTTCTTGTCCAGGGTCATCGCCGCCTCCACCCGCTCCATCTCCACGTCAGAGATGCGCACCGGTAGGTCGAATCGGCGCAGCACCTCTTCCTGCCGCTCCAAGACGTCTACGGGTGTAACTCCCATGCGCACCCCAATCCCGGCGGCACCCATCATGCCAATAGCCACGGCCTCGCCGTGGAGCAGCCTCCCGTATTCCGTGGCCGCTTCCAGCGCGTGCCCAATGGTGTGACCGTAGTTGAGCAGGTTGCGATAGCCCAGGGTCTCACGCTCGTCTTGGGAGACCACCTCGGCCTTGATCGACATGCTTCTCTTGACTACTTCGGTGGTCAGCTTATGTTCCAGGCCAATCAAATCGTCGGCCTGTTGCTCGAAAGTCTCGAATAGACCGGCGTCCAGGATGAGGCCGTGCTTTATAGCTTCCGCCCAGCCCTCCATCGCCTCTCGCTGGGGCAGGGTCAGCAGGGTCGAGACGTCCGCAACCACAACGAGCGGCTGGTGGAATGCGCCGACCAAGTTCTTGGCCTGCGGAAGGTCGACTGCGGTCTTGCCGCCTATGGACGAGTCCATCATGGCCGCAATGCTGGTCGGCACTTGAACCAAGCGCATACCGCGGGTGTAGGTTGCGGCCACGAAGCCCGCCAAGTCGCCGGTCACGCCGCCGCCAAGGGCGACGACGGTATGGCCGCGCTGCGCTCGCCGCTCCGCCAGCCAGTGGTAGATTTCACCGGCTGAGGACAGGGTCTTGCTCGCCTCGCCTGGAGCAAAGGTGTACAGGTGCGACTCTATCCCGGCAAGCTCCAAGACGTTCTGCACGGCCTCGCCATAGAGACCGGCCACCGTGTCGTCTGAGATCAGGTAAACCGGTCCGGCTACACCCGATTTGGTGAGAACCTCACCAAGCTGCGACAGAACCCCCCAGCCCGCCAGCAAGGGGCAGTCGCCGGCAGAAGAGTGGACCGTAGCGGCAAGGTGGGGATTTTCGGCAAACGGCTGGCCGCTGGCGGCAGACTTGCCGGAGAGAATGCGCCAAGCGTGCACCACCTCATCGGCGGCTTGCTGCACGGAGATGCGGTTGGTGTTGACCGTCCAGTGCGCCGTGGCATAGGCGGGCTGTCGCTCCGCCTTTTGCTGGCGTATCCTGACAAGCTGGTCCTGGCTCTCCAGGAGTGGACGTACCGCCTCTCTTCCGCGCTGCCTCTTCTGCTCTTGCAAACGCTGGTGGATGGTCTCAGGCGGGGCATCCAGGCAGACAACTACGCCAGCTGCTTCCATGGTTTCCCTGTTTTCAGGGAAGGTTATGGCCCCGCCGCCAACGGCAACCACCCGGCCTTGTCCCGCGCATGCTTCGCGCACGGCGTCACGCTCCAGCTGGCGAAAGTGCTCCTCTCCGTGCTCCTCGAAGATAGCGGCTATGGTCTTGCCCGCCTTCTCCGAAATCTCCCGGTCGACGTCGATGAACCGCCAGCCCAGGATGCGGGCAACCACCTGGCCCACCGTTGATTTGCCCGTTCCCGGGTACCCTGTGAGGATGATGTTTCGCAAGGTCAAGCGTTCCTTTCCCACTGCGGAGACCTTTCCGTAACCTCTTCCCCCTTGATGGGGGAAGATTGAGATGGGGGTGAAATACGCTGGCGGGGCCTCAAGCTATGTCCTTTACCATTTCGACGTGCAGGATTCCGGCTTCCATGAACGTATCGCCGCGCTCTTGGTAACCGCGATTGGCGTAGAAGTGTCTGACGTAATGCTGAGCATGGAGCGTGATGAGCTTGATTCCCTCCGACTGGGCCTCGTTTTCTAGGAAGGCGAGCACCTCGCCGCCAATTCCGCCGCGACGCAGCGACTCATCTACCGCCATGCGCCCAATGCGCGCTTCGGTAGGCGTGTCCAGAATGAGCCGTCCCGTCCCAACGACCGCGCCGTCCTGGAAAGCGACGGCATGGACCGCGGTGTCATCCAGCTCGTCCACCTCCAGTTCGGGGGGAACGCCCTGCTCATCCACGAAGACGCGGTTACGGAGGACGCGTACAGCCTCCATCTCCTGGGTAGTCTCCAACCTTTTCACTACAAGTGACATACCGGAGATTATAGCAAAGAGGGGTTGCTAAATATCCTAATTCGCATTTAAAGACTCCACCGTACTTTCCAAACACCAGATTCCTTTACAACTTCAAGCGCCTCAGGTGCAGTCCATTCGCCCAGTATATCCTCATTCGTTGTTGTGACAATAACGATGCAGCGTTCAATTGTTACATTACAATCCACCGAATCAAAACGCTGAACCTCAATGGAAATGCCGTGAGGCTGGAAGAGCCTCATCTCATCAATTGCTCCCGCCTGACTATCTTGCGTTACAATTCTAGACAGGCGTTCAGAATTTCCTGAACTGTATGCGCTAAAGTAACGTCTTACTGCCAAAATGGCTTGCTCTTCAGCAGTGGGCACCGAAGTAGGTGTAGGTGTGACAGGAGGAACCGAAGCGGGCGTAACTGTCGCGATAGGGGACGAGATTGAGGTAGGTGTCCAAATACCGAGCGCGCGGAGGTATGACTGCGCTTCAATGGTCGCAATAGGGGATGTGGTTGAGGTAGGCGGCGGTCCAGAGGAATTAGAACATCCCAAGGCCATTATTGATGTGATAAGAACCATGTATAAAGCTTGACGCACGACTCCACCTCGATTGAGTCTAGGCCAGTCTATCATCTGATGTGTTGGGTGACCTTGCTTGCTCTTCAACACAACCCTCCCTACAAACCACCTATAGCAATCACTGCCTAGATTTCTGTCAACGGATTAGCTGATACGTACGATCTATCATCCAGATTCGGGCGGAGCGCCTCCTTGCTCAAATTTTAAGCGCAGCGAAGAATCTTCTGCCACAACAAACAACGCCCCCTAACCGCAAACTCTGCCCGTCTGCCCGTCTGCCACTCCACACTTCCCCATCGGCTACCTTCCCTCTATGATTGGTTCCATGAACACACAGCGCCGAATCGCTATCTGTCCTCAGTCCGGGAATCTCCCAGGCGCGTCTTGCACCCGCTCCTCAACGGAAAACGTGTATGCCATGACGAGATTCGGATTTGTTTCCCATATCCCATAAAAGTAGGTTCGTTTTTAGCTTTGGAAGTTGACATAACGTTGGAAACAAATGCTCGTTTAAGATGACTTTGAAAGCGCTGAAGCAAACCGTAACCGCCCTGCTGCCGGATATGCGCACGGGGCGCTGGGGCCTGTTCTGCGATATTGACGGCACCATATCCGACATAGCCCCCCGGCCTGAGCAGGCGCGTGTCAGGCCGGGCGCAATACGGGCACTGGAAGCGCTGGGAGAGCAGCTTGCCGCCGTGGCAGTGGTCACGGGCCGCGATATGAAAGAGGCGCGATGCATGGTGGCGGTGGATAACATCGTATATTTCGGAACGCACGGGCTGGAGCGCTGGGAGAATGGAGAGCTGAAGGTTGCCCCTGAAGCGGAGCCTCACCGGGACCGGCTTAGGAACGCCACGGCGGAGTTGACGGCACGTTTGACGCTTCCCGGAATAGTCGTGCAGACCAAGCAAGTGGGCCTGTCCATACACTACCGCATAGCGACCGATTCCGAATCAACGCGGGCCGCCATCCTGGAAGCCGTGGAATCCACCGGCGCCGGCGATTGGATGCTTGTCCGCGACGGTCGCATGGTGGTGGAGCTCCTCTTGCCCGTCGCCATAGACAAAGGCACGTCTCTTCGCGCCTTGGTGTATGAACGCAACCTCAACGGGGCTCTGGTGCTCGGTGACGACGTAACGGACGTGAACATGTTCAAGGCGGCGTCGGAGCTGCAAGCCACGGACGGCTTTAAGGCGGTCAACATAGGCGTGGTTGGCGAAGAAACGCCCGCTGAGGTCATAGAGGCAACGGAGTACAGGCTGGCCGGCGTGGATGAGGTGGAAGCGTTCCTGATCTGGCTAAGTAAAGCGCTGAGGACTAGCTAGTCAGCGAGCCAAGTTCCTCGAACTGGCTCTGGAACCAGAAGTTGATGTCCTCTCTCTCCACTGCCTCTATCATAGAAGCGCTCCGGCGTTGTCGCTCCTCCTGGGGCATGTTGAGCGCCTGGTACATCGCCTGCATGGTGCCTTCCACGTCGGCGGAGGCCACGGGAAGCGCCCCTGCCGCAAGCTGAGGGTAGGCTCCGGCGGTTTCGGAAAGAATGACTACGCCGTCTCTCTGGTTGATGAGCGGCGCTTCTTTGGCTACCAGCGTCATGCCGTCTATGACGGCGTTCTGCAACAAGACGTCGTATTGGCGCATACCGGCCACCGCCTGAACGTAGTTGTTCTCCATGAACAGTTCAATGGGCTGCCATTCGGGAGTGCCGTAGCCCTGGTTGATAGACCTAGCCGTCTGCTGGATCTCCTCCATGTAGCGCTGGTACTGGCGGATATGCGTGCGAGAAGGAACAAGGAAGGCAACGAATTTGACCTGGCCCCTCATTTCAGGATAACGGTCAAGGAGTAGCTGGTAGGAACGGAATCCCCGCAGAATATTCTTGTTGGGCTCCGCCCTATCCACGCGCACTATGTTCTTTTCAGCCCAAACGCTGGCAAGCCGGCGCTCGTATTCCTGTACCCGGGGAGAAGAACCGATGCGCCGCACCTCGTCAACGCTGATGGAGAGCGGGTAAGCGCGAACAGCCGTCTCTCTGCCTTCATAGCACACCGTGGATGTGGCGTAGTCCACCTCCACGGAGGGCAGGAACTCCTCACAGGATTGCAGAAAGTTGCGGCAATCTCGCCGGGTCTGGAATCCCACGATGTCCGCACTGCAGAGGCTGCTGCAAATGCTGCGCCTAATGTGCGCCGGGATCATTTCCCAGTAACCGGAAGCGGGCCATGGTATGTGGACGTAATGTTGGATGACCGCCTGGGGAAGGCGCTCCCGCACATAGCCGCTTACCAGATACAGGTGATAATCGTGGACCATCACGCAGACATCCTGGTTCACGCTTGCCGCCTCTTCAATCACGGCGTCGGCAAAGGAGCGGTTGACTCTTACATAGCCGTTCTCCCATGCGTCGTACACCGTGCTGTCCACGTTAGGGGTATAGGACGTGCTCCACATGTAATGCTGCAGAAACCAGAGCAGCGGGTTGCAGAACGTGTTGTAATACTTGTGATAGACGCGCCGTGGAGTGTTGACGTAGCGGAGCGAGAGCTTGTAACCGGGAAGGGCGGCGGGAATGCTGGATCCGTCGCTGTTTTCCCAGATGCGTCTATCCCCCTCCCCCATGGCGGAAGCTATCCACGTGAAATCCAGCTCCGAGACCAGAGAGGAGAATGCGGTGACCAAACTGCCGCTGCTGCGCCTGGCCTGAAGGTCGCCTGAGGGGGTTATCTGGTGGCCAATGGGACCACGGTTGCTGACCAGAATGAGCCGTCTACCATTCAATGCCTTGGCACAAAGCTGCAACAGCTTAGCACGCCTAGCCTGGCCAAGAGACGCCACACTCATAGATTCGCCATCCATTCAGAAGCAACGGTACGGTCAACCGCCGCTATTGCTTGAGCCGCCACGCCCGTTTAGGTGCCTCCAGAAGGCTGTGACGGCATCTTCTCCCAAAGCGGCCACGACGTTAGCACAGGGCATGGGTGCTGTCAAGGAAAGGCCCGCCCGCTCAAAACCTCTTCCCCATTGATGGGGGAAGATTGAGATGGGGGTGAACCGGAGACATAGGTAACACAAGGAAACCCCCGCCTTGCGTTGACACCCCCCAAACGGCACACCTACAATCGACAAGCCAAGCTGAGCAAAGCCC
The DNA here is from genome assembly GCA_965197965.1 of Dehalococcoidia bacterium. Classification (GTDB taxonomy): domain Bacteria; phylum Chloroflexota; class Dehalococcoidia; order Lucifugimonadales; family QGNO01; genus DAOUJH01. Next base: position 1,861,959 of record OZ240235.1, on the reverse strand, counting down.
TAGCAAGCCCACAGAGACCACGTGAGAACGTCTGAAGAGATACGAAAGGCCTTCCTGGACTTCTTTCAAGAGAAGGACCACCTTCTCATGCCCAGTTCCTCTCTCATTCCACCGCCGGACGACCCCACGCTTCTGCTGACCAGCGCGGGCATGGTGCAGTTCAAGCCCTACTTCATGGGCGAGAGGAGACCTCCCAAACCCAGGCTCACCAGCGTGCAGAAGTGCTTCCGCGTCACCGACGTGGATGAAGTCGGTGACGCCAGCCACCTCACCTTCTTCGAGATGCTGGGCAACTTCAGCGTAGGCGATTACTTCAAGGAGAAGGCCATCGAGTGGGCTTGGGAGTTCGTTACGGAGCGTATGAAACTGCCCAAGGAGCGGCTGTGGGCCACCATCTACTTGGATGACGACGAGGCACGCGACATCTGGCTGAAGATCGACGTGCCCGATGAACGCATACGCCGCTTTGGCAAGGAAGAGAACTTCTGGGGCCCGGCTGGCAACGAGGGGCCCTGCGGACCCTGCAGCGAAATCCATTACGACTTTGGCGGAACGTGCCGGCAGGGCAAGCCCGATGAAGAGTGCGGCCCCAACTGCGAGTGCGGACGGTTCCTGGAGCTGTGGAACCTGGTGTTCATGCAGTTCTACCAGGACACGGACGGCAACCGGACTCCGCTGCCCAATCCCAACATAGATACCGGAATGGGCCTGGAGCGTGCGGCCCTGATCCTGCAGGGCGTGCCAAGCATCTACGAGACTGACCTATTCCAACCACTGGTAGCCAGGGTCTGCCAGCTATCGGGCAAGGAGTACGGAAAGGACGCCGAAACGGACGTGGCCATACGCGTAGTGGCGGAACACGCCCGCAGCGCGGCGTTTCTCATCGCGGACAGCGTGGCGCCTGACAACCAGGGGCGTGGTTACGTGCTGCGCCGTCTTATACGCCGTGCTATTCGGTTCGCCCGGAAGCTGGGGTTGGAGACCGGCAAAGACGCGATCTCTGGCGGCCTCCCCGCTCATCCTGAGCCTGGAGTTTATCCTGAGCGTAGCCGAAGGGAAGGAAATGAGCGGGGATCTGAAGGGACTGAGGCTGTCCAAGGAGCGGTGCTTCCCCTGGTTGCAGAGGCAGTCATCCAGAAGATGGGGCCTATCTATCCCAACCTGGCTGAGGGACGCGACTTTGTGCTCAGGGTATTGCAGGAAGAGGAGGAGCGGTTCAGCCAGGTCTACGAGACAGGAATGCGCATCCTGGAAGAGATGTTTGAAAGCGAACGGGACGGTCTCCTTGCCGGAGAGCAGGCCTTCCTCCTCTATGACACCTACGGCTTCCCCGTGGAAGTCACGGCGGAGATAGCGCGTGAGCACGGCATGGAAGTGGACATGGAAGGGTTCCAAAGGGAAATGGAAGCGCAGCGGGAGCGGGGTCGCGTCGCTGGGGAACGCTTTGCTGGAGGATACGACGCGCAGCGGCTGTACCATGAGATGGGCATAGGTGAGGTCAACTTTCTCGGCTATGAGACCACCACCGCGCCCTCGGTGATCACCGGCCTCATAGTGGACGGTCGCCCCGTGAATGAGGTGTCGCAGGGGCAAGAGGTGGAGGTCATACTCAGAGAGACGCCCTTCTACGCCGAAGGCGGCGGACAGGTGGGCGATACCGGCATCATGGAGGGAGCCAGCGGTGATATCCGCGTCGAAGACACGCAGTCGCCGGTTACGGGAGTCATAGTGCACCGGGGACGCGTGGCCAACGGTACCGTAGCCAAGGGCGACGAAGTTGTGGCCTCGGTGGACGGCGACCGTCGCCTGGATGCGGCGCGTAACCACACCGCTACCCACCTGCTGCACGCCGCCCTGCGAGCCGTCCTTGGCGGCCACGTGAGGCAGGCCGGATCGCTGGTTGCGCCGGGCAGACTGCGCTTCGACTTCACCCACGTCAGCCCGCTGACCCCGGAGGAAACGGGCAAGGTGGAGGCGCTGGTCAATGAGCGCATACGGGCCAACGTGCCCGTGCGTAAAAGGGAGACCACCTTCCGCGAGGCGGTATCTGAAGGGGCGCTGGCCTTCTTCGGGGATCGCTACGCCGATGATGTGCGCGTGGTGGAGATAGCCAACGGCGATAGGTTCAGCTTCGAGGTCTGCGGCGGCACTCACGTCAGGGCCACGGGTGACATCGGTTACTGCCGTGTCACCGGAGAAAGCAGCATCGGAGCAGGCATGCGTCGCTTGGAAGCGGTAACCGGCCACGTCGCCGAAACCCTGGCCATGGAAAGAGACGCCCTGCTCAACCGCATATCGAACAAGCTGGACTCGTCGCCGCAGGACATAGAAGCCAGGGTGGCTTCCCTTCTGGACGAGGTGTCGCGCTTGCGGCGGGAGGTCGCCACCAAAGAGCGGGCCTCTTCCAGGGAGCAGGCACAGGAGCTGCTGGAGACGGCACGAGAAGTCGCCGGGTTCAAGATAGCCTCGGGAAGGATGGACGCCGGCTCTATGCAAGCCTTGCGAGAAGCGGGCGACTGGCTGCGAGATAAGTTGGGAAGCGGAGCGGTGGCGCTGGGGGCCGTAATCAACGATCGGCCCACGCTGCTGATCATGGCCACCAACGACCTTGTGAAGAGAGGCCTGCACGCTGGCAATGCGGTTAAAGAAGCGGCGACGGTGATGGGCGGCGGCGGTGGTGGGCGTCCCGACATGGCGCAGGCAGGCGGACGCCAGCCGGAGAAGCTGGAAGAGGCGCTGCTGGCGGCGGTCGACATACTGGGTCGCCAGGTAAAATGAGGATGCTAGGGCTGGACGTTGGCGAGCGGCGTATCGGTGTTGCCATATGTGACTACTCCGGTCTGCTGGCCACGCCCTACACCGCTATCGTGAGGCGGAACCTGAAGAAAGACGTGGAGACCATCGTCAAAATCGCCGCTGAGGAAGAGGCGGTACGGATTGTAGTGGGCATGCCCTTCTCTCTCGATGGCTCTGAAGGCTATCAGGCGAGGAAGACCCGCCGCTTCTACGAAGAGGTGAAGGATGCCGCCGCACCCATGCCGGTGGATGTCTGGGACGAGCGTTTCTCCTCGGAAGAGGCCGAGAGACGCCTCCACGAGGCAGGCGTAGCGCCATCGCGCAACAGGGGCAGGCTCGATGCCGCCGCCGCCGCTATAATCCTGCAAAGCTACCTGGACAGCCAGCGCAACCAGTCATGACCTCTACGGTAGGAATCATCGGCTACCCGTTGCGCCACTCGGCGTCCCCCGCCTTCCAACAAGCCGCCTTCGACCATCTGGGAATCGAAGCCAGGTACCTCGCTTGGGAAACTCCACCCGATGCCCTAGCTGACCGTATGGCGTCTCTGAGAGGCGCCGGCCTTCTGGGGGCAAACGTGACCGTGCCTCACAAACAGGCCGTGGCGCCGTTTCTGGATGAGGTATCGCAGGCGGCGCAAGACACGGGTGCGGTGAACACCATAGTGAACCGGGAAGGCAGGCTGACAGGACACAACACCGACGTGACCGGCTTCCTCAGAGCGCTGCATGCAGACGCCGGTTTCCAGGCCCAAGGCAAGCGGGTGCTGGTGCTCGGCGCAGGCGGGTCGGCAAGGGCGGTTGTATACGGCCTGCTCGAAGAGGGGGCTGGCCGGGTGACCATCGCCAACAGGACCGTGGAGCGGGCGCACCGGCTTATCGAGGCGCTGGGCAGTCCACGAAACGCAGACGCAGTCCTTCCAGAGCCGTCGGCGCTGTCGAACGGGTGGGACCTTATCGTGAACTGCACTACGCTGGGCATGCGCCATGCTCCAGGCGAGAAGGAGACGCCGTTGCCCAGCGATGCTATCCCCGCGCACTCCCTGGTGTACGACCTTGTCTACAATCCGGAGGAGACGCCGCTGTTGCAAGCAGCCGCCAAGGCGGGGGCGCGTACCCTGGGCGGTCTGCCCATGCTAATCTACCAGGGCGCCGAGGCCTTCCGCCTCTGGACAGGACAAGAAGCGCCGGTGGAGGTGATGTTCCAAGCGGCGCGTCGGGCGTTGTCAGCCCGCTCTTGAGCCCTGTTTTTGAGCTTGTAGATTAGAGAACCACATTGACTATCATCCATATTTCATCTAAAATGGAGCCAAAATAGATAAGTTATGGAGTAGAAACCGTGCCGGTCAATCTGTCCGTTAAGAACGTACCCGATGAGATTGCGGAGAAGCTCCGCAATCGGGCAAAGCGCCACCATCGTTCGTTGCAGGGCGAACTTATGGTCATCTTGGAGGAGGCCACAGGCCCTGAGGGGCTTTCGTTGGGGGAAGCCGAGAGGCGCCTAAGCGCCCTTAACTTCAAGACAGGCAACGACTCGACGGCATGGGTAAGAGAACTGCGGGATGCCCGCTAGAGTAGTCGATGCTTCCGTGATGGCTGCCTGGTGCTTTCAGGAGCCCCGGTCAGCAGAGGCGTTGCGGCTGCTACAAGGAACTGACTTGCACGCCCCGCTTCTTTTGGCATACGAACTCGCCAGCATAGCGAGGAAGAAAGCCACTACTCACCCTGAGAACCTTGAAGCCCTCAGCGAGGCACTGGCTATGGCCCTAGTGCTTCCCATTCATTGGAGTGATGTAGACCATTTAGCGGTACTGCATCTAGCTTTGGATACCAATCTCACTACCTACGATGCCAGTTACCTTTACCTGGCGCATGCATTGAGTGTACCGCTAATCACATTTGACCAGCGGCTATTGCAAGCGACCTTGGAGAGTATGTAGCTGCGGGCGGAATAAGTGGAACAAGCTAGCAACTCTTATAAAGGCAGTGCCAACACGGTATCACTAGTGTAGATTAGCTATACACACCATTTGAAGGGAATATAAATGTTTCGTTATCTAACAGCGGGTGAATCGCATGGAAAAGGACTGACCGTGATCGTCGAGGGCATGCCGGCGGGGATGCCCCTCAGTGAAGAGTACATACTGCGCGACATGGCGCGCCGCCAGCAGGGGTACGGACGGGGGCCGCGGCAGCAGATAGAGCGCGACAAAGCGGACATACTGTCCGGGGTGCGGCACGGCTCCACGCTGGGCAGTCCCATAGGAATGTGGATAGAGAACCGCGACTTCGCCAACTGGACCGAGGCCATGTCGATAGAGCCCGTGGGCGAAGACGCCAAGATACGACTGGTGACGCGGCTGCGGCCCGGCCACGCCGACTTCCCCGGCGTGATGAAGTACAGCCACCACGACGTGCGCAACGTGCTGGAAAGGGCAAGCGCCCGTGAGACGGCGGCGCGGGTTGCCGCCGGAGCAGTGGCGCGCCGCTTCCTGGAGGAGTTCGGCATCAGCATACATAGCCTTGTGGTGTCCATCGGCGACGTCAAGGCAGACGTGCCGGAAGACATCGACTGGCAGGCGGTGGAGGACTCCCCGGTGCGCTGCACCAACGCCGAGACGGCTGAACGGATGATGCGCCATATAGACCACGCCCGCGATACGGGAAACACGGCCGGTGGCGTATTCCAGGTGGTCGCCTACGGAGTGCCCGTGGGATTAGGCAGCCATGTTCACTGGGAGAGAAAGCTGGACGGGCAGATAGCCCAGGCAATGATGAGCATCAATGCCGTGAAAGGCGTCGAAATAGGCACGGGATTCGCCAACACGGAAAAGCCCGGCTCAGAAGTGCACGACATCATAGAACCATGGGACGGCGATGCCCGCCCCTTCCACCACATTACCAACCGCGCCGGTGGTATAGAGGGTGGTATGAGCAACGGAGAGCCTGTAGTGGCTCGCGTGGCGCTGAAACCGATATCCACGCTGAGCAAACCGCTCCCTTCCGTGGACATGGCAACGGGAAAGAGGGTGCAGGCGCACTACGAGCGCAGCGACATCTGCCAGGTGCCGCCCGCATGCGTGATAGGCGAGTCAACCATGGCCCTGGTCCTCATCTCTGCCTTCTTGGAAAAGTTCGGCGGCGACCACCTGGAGGAGACGCGGAGCAACTACAACGGTTTTCTGGATGGTCTCAAGCAGTTCCGGCCAAGTGAAGAGGCGGAAGCCTCCGACGAGCGTCCCCCGGACAACGCCGTTTAGCAGGCTTGCTTTGGTCTCCGGCCCCGCCCGTCTGCCCGTCACACCCCTCTCCCGTCATTGCGAACGCAGCGAAGCAATCCGGCGGTGGGGTGGTGTCATTCTGAGCGAAGCGAAGAATCTGCGTCAAGGGAGACAAGCGGACATATAGCCAAGGCGCACACCTCTTTTGCCCCCCATCCTAACCTTCCCCCGCCTGCCCGTTTGCCCATTCGCCCGTTTGCCCGTTTGCTCGTTTGACAGGCCCAATGCCTCAGCGTAAGATGTTCCCCACTCGTTGAGGAGGCTTGGACTCTTAGAATGTTGGAAATGGTAATAGATAGCATTCGAGTGAGCTTGATGAACTACCAACGAGTAGTGATTCTCAAGGAAAAGGACTCGGACCGCTATCTGCCTATCTGGGTAGGCCCGGCCGAGGCGGACGCCATAGCCGTGAAGCTGCAGGACGTTTCCCTTCCGCGCCCGCTTACACATGATCTGCTCGGCTCCGTCATCAGCAGCCTTGGCGCGTCTGTCCTCCACATCACGGTAAACGACCTCCAGAACGATACCTTCTTCGCCAAAGTCTCCATCCAGGTGAATGGCAAGTCGGTAGACGTCGATTCAAGGCCGAGCGATGCCATCGCTCTGGCCGTGCGAGCCCAAGCGCCCATATACGTAGCCGACGACGTGCTTGACAAGGCGGGCATCAAGCTTGACGAGTCCGGTAAGCCCATAGCTCCCGAGGACGAGAACAACAAGCCCCAGCAGGTACGAGAAGAGGACCTGCGCCGTATATCGGCCTTCACCGACTTCATAAACACCCTGGACATGGAAGGCATCGGCAAAGAGGGACAGCAAGGCACAGGGTCAGGCCCAAGCGGCTAAACTACTCAACTTCATCGGCATTGCAAAGGCTCCAACCATCAGGTTGGAGCCTTTTTACGTCGGCTCTCTGCAACGCCCCATTGAATAGTAATGACAGCAGGGCGCTCCAAGCGCAAACTTGACACCTCATCTCCAACGGCGGTAATCTGAAACTGCTTACTAGTCCCCGCGGGCGAATCTCTTACTACGCTACGCGGTGGAGCGAAAGGACGGTGGTTTATGGACGCATTAGTCGTCTCGATCGTCCTTCTGGCTCTGGGGCTGGGGGCAGCAGGTGGTTATCTCGCACAATCCTTCCTGAACAAGAGAGGATTGGTAACAGCCGTACAGAAGTCGCAAGGCATCATTCAAGGTGCGGAGGAGCAGAAGAAGCGAATCCTCCTAGAGGCCCAGGAAGAGGCCTTGAAGCACAGGACTTCTGAGGAACGTGACCTTCGGGAACGCCGGTCTGAACTGCAAAAGCAGGAACGAAGGCTGAGCAACCGCAAGGAGCAGCTGGAGCGGCGAAGCGAAGGTCTGGAAAACCGTGAAAGGTCTGTAAATCAGCGAGACCGGGAGCTAGACGGACTTAGACGAGAACTGGAAGATTTCATTCGGAAAGAGCAGGAGCAACTGGAGGTCATATCCGGCCTGTCCAGCGCAGAAGCTAGGGAACAGTTGCTGAAGCGTGCCGAAGGAGAGATACAGCACGAAATAGCTCGTCGCTACATGGATGTGGAACAGCAGGCAAAGGACGAAGCCGACCACAAAGCCCGGCGAATCCTCGCCTCTTCCATACATCGTCTCGCTTCCGAGGTAGTCTCGGAGACAACCACCGCTGTTGTCCCTTTGCCCAACGATGAGATGAAAGGTCGTCTCATCGGCCGGGAAGGACGTAATATCAGGGCCGTTGAGGCGGCAACCGGTGTCGACCTCATTATTGACGACACACCCGAGGCCGTCATGGTCTCATGCTTCGATCCGGTCCGCAGAGAAGTGGCCAGGATCGCCATTGGCAGACTTGTGCAGGACGGCCGCATTCACCCGGCCAGAATAGAGGACGTGGTCAAAAGAGCCCATGAAGAGGTGGAAGAGACCATCCTCAAAGAGGGCGAGCGCGCCGCCGTGGAGACCGGGGTGCGCGGTATGCATCGCGAGCTCATACAGCTTCTGGGCCGGTTGAAGTACCGCTACAGCTACGGCGAAAACATCCTGCAGCACAGCATGGAAGTGGGCTACATATCCGGCATGCTGGCCGCGGAAGTAGGTGTCAACATAGAGGTCGCCAAGGCGGGCGGCCTGCTTCACGATATCGGCAAAGCGCTGACCCACGAAGTGGAAGGCCCCCACGCCGAGATTGGCGCCTCAGTGGCCCACAAGTACGGGGTGCCGGAAGCCGTGGAGACGTGCATATTGGAGCACCACAACGACCACATGAGCTCCGTGGAGGCTTTCCTGGTCTCAGCAGCCGACGCCGTGAGCGCGGCCAGGCCCGGAGCACGGCGGGACACCCTGGAGAACTACATGAAGCGCCTGGAAGCCCTTGAGGGCGTAGCCAAAAGCTTCGACGGCATTGAGAGATGCTACGCCATCCAAGCCGGCCGTGAAGTACGCATCATGGTGCAGCCGGAAGCCTTGGACGACGTGGCTGCCGCTAGCCTGGCGCGCGATGTAGTGAAGAAAATAGAGGACGAGCTTGCCTATCCCGGTCAGATCAAGGTGACCGTAATCCGGGAAACCCGCAACATAGAGTTCGCCAAATAGCCTTGAAGCCACGGGCTGGGCAAACGCGGATGCAGTTGCCCAGCCCCTACCATGAGACGTGAGGTGCCGGGCTCACATGCCTGTTGAGGTTGATATACATCTGCATACTACGGAGTCCGACGGCAGGTTGGCGCCCGCCGAGCTGGTCAACTTTGTCGCCGGGCGCGGGCTGAAAATAGTCGCCATCACAGACCATGACATTACCGACGGCTTGGAGCCCGCTTGGGAAGCGGCCAAGGCGCACCCTCAGCTACACATAATTCCGGGAATAGAGCTCAGCACCGACATCCCAGGCAACGAGATACACATACTGGGCTACTACATAGACCACATGGACAGCGAGTTCCAGGCCAAGCTCGACTGCTTCCGTGAGTCCCGCGTTGGACGGGCCAAGGAGATGGTGGACAGGCTGGGAGAGCTTGGCCTGCCGCTGGACTGGGAGCGCGTGAAAGAGATAGCGGGCCAAGGGGCCATAGGCCGCCCTCACATAGCGCAAGCCATGGTGGAGAACGGTTACATCTCCCTACCCAAAGAGGCGTTTGACAAGTACATAGGGCGCAACGGCCCCGCCTATGCGGAGCGCGTCAAGCAGACTCCTGAAGAGGCCATACAGCTGGTATCCAGCGTGGGAGGAGTGGCCGTCATGGCCCATCCCGCGCAGGTTGAACATCTCGATGATATCCTGGAAAAGCTCAGGGCCGCGGGTCTGAAGGGCATGGAAGTGCACTACGCCGAGTATAATCAGCCCACTCGCGACCGGCTGGCGGAAACAGCCCGAAGGCATGGCCTTCTCCTCTGCGGCGGGAGCGATTATCATGCTCTGGGCGTACCAGGCGAGCATCTGCCCGGCGAAGCAGGCCCCCCCTTGGAGGTTGCCCGCAATCTGAAGGAAATGTCCGGTTCCGGCCTGTGGAGGAGACCTGAATGAGACTTGAAGGAAAGGTAGCTTTTGTCAGCGGTGGCGCCAGGGGAATAGGCGCCGCCATAGCCAAGCTCTTCGCCAGTGAAGGCGCTAGTGTCGTCATCGGCGATATCCTGGAGCGCGACGGCATTCAGACGGAGGCTCAGATCCAAGAAGCAGGCGGTGACGTGCGCTTCGTTCATATGGACGTGCGCAGCGACAGCCAGTGGCGGCACGCCATAGGAACAGCGCTATCCCGCTATGGCAAGCTTGACGTCCTGGTCAACAACGCAGGCATCAGCAGGTCCGGCACCGTTGAGGACATGCCAGTGGAGACCTGGGACGAAATCATGTCGATCAACAACAGGGGTATGTTCTTTGGCGTCAAGGAGGCCATTCCCCAGATGCGAAAGGCCGGTGGCGGCTCCATAATCAACATCTCGTCCCAGTTCGGCGTAGTGGGCACCGACATCGCCGACCCGGCGTACGTGGCCTCCAAGGGAGCGGTCACCCTTTTCACAAAGGCGCTGGCGGTGAAGTACGCTCCGGAGAATATCCGGGTCAATTCATTGCACCCGGGGCCTATCAAGACGCCGGCCAACGAGTACCTCTCAGACCCGGAGCGCCTCAGCCGGGTGCTGCCCTTGGTGCCCATGGGACGAGTCGGCGAAGTGGAGGAAGTGGCCTATGCCGCCCTCTACCTGGCCTCCGACGAGTCGTCCTTCGTCACTGGTGCCGAGCTGCTGGTGGACGGCGGATGGACGGCGATATAGGATTATCCACACGAGTTATTCAGGGAGGAGAAAATGAGAGTAGCGGGTAAAGTTGCGCTGGTATCCGGCGGAGCACGCGGGCTCGGCGAAGCCCAGGCAAAGCTACTGGCCGCGGAAGGCGCCAAGGTCGCCATTGGGGACCTGCTGGAGGACGAAGGCAAGAAGGTAGAAGCCGAAATAAACGAGCTTGGCGGAGAGGCGTTATTCATGCGGCTGGACGTCACCCAGGCAGACCAGTGGCAAGAAGTCATAGATGAGACCGTATCGCGCTTTGGCAAGCTGGATGTCCTGGTCAACAACGCGGGCATAGGAGGGCGTGGCGGACTTGAGGACATGACCGAGGATGAATGGGACGAAGTAATGGCGGTCAACGCCAAGGGCGTATTCCTCGGCACCAAGCTGGCGATGCCGGAGATACTCAAAGCGGGCGGCGGTTCCATCGTCAACATATCGTCGCAGATGGGCATAGTGGGCAGCGATACCAGCAACCCCGCTTACCAGGCATCCAAGGCCGCGGTGCACGTCTTCACCAAGTCCATAGCTCTGCGCTACGCCACACAGGGAGTCCGCGTCAACTCGGTCCATCCCGGCCCCATCGACACGCCCATGCTTCAGGCCGGCTTCGTCGACCCCGAACGCATGCAAAGAGTGATGAGCAAGGTGCCCATGGGCAGAGTCGGCCAACCCGATGAGATAGCCTACGGGGTGCTCTTCCTCTCATCTGACGAGTCTTCCTTCATTACGGGCGCCGGCCTTGTCATAGACGGCGGGTACATAGCCCATTGAAGAAGCGCGCCCCGCTCATGGTGATCCTGTCGAACCATATGACCGGGGCAAAACACACCCGTCATTCCCGTGCCCCCCTTCCGTCATTCTCGTGCTTGACACGGGAATCCAGGAGGGGCGCGGCGGGCAACCACTTTCGGCATTGCGAGCGCAGCACTATACTGTCATTCTGAACGGAGCACAACATACCGTCATTCTGAACGGAGCGCAGCGGAGTGAAGAATCCAAAGCCTATGCCTACAAAGTTGCGTCGTCCGTTACGCAAAAGTGTCCGAAAGCGGGAATTTGGAAGCGCATGAACTCAGAGGCAAAGGAATTATGAGACAGACTCAAGAAACCGCAACGCTGCCCATTGTCTTCACAATTCACGGCTGCGACGCCTGTGTAAAGCTGTTGAACAAGTGGAACGCTGAAGGCGTAGAATACGAGGAGCGCCGCGCCGACCTCAGCCAGGAGGTCCTGGACGAAGCGCGGAAATACGGCGACGTCGTCCCCATAGTGGTCTATCCGGATGGCCACGTGGAGGAAGGGTTCGAAGGCGGCATCGGCTGCCACATAGGCTAGCGCCGGAACGAAGAAGCCCTTCGGGCTATAACAGTTAGAGAAAAGGCAGCTATCCCTTCAACTGACGTGGATGGAGCGAAACTCGTTGAGGATGGTGCAGATCCCGTCCAAGTAGCTATCCAGATGGCTCATACCAATGCTGATAGCGTCTCGTTTGAGCGTTTCGTAGAGGCTGTCAGACGCAGATTCGACCAGCAGGCTGGCAAGAGTGGCCGTTGGAGTATTTCTCCAAGCCTTAAGGGCTTGTTTAAACACACACCTAACGGCATCTTGCCGACCATGTTCATAGGCTTCGGATGATTCAAGCTTGTCATCTGTAGGGTTGTCGCTGAATCGTGAGTTAGTTGGCATCATAGTGCTCCTTATGCACATTCAACTTCCGATAGTAACGCTAATGCTCGCTCAGCTTCTTGTTCTAATAGTCCTAGCCCGGGATTCTCTTCAACAGTCTCAGGTTCGTCTCTACGGTAGTCTTGCACGTAGTCTCGCGCATCAGTCATTTGAGTAGTCCACTGTTCCAGAACAAAGCAGATATGCATAAGTTCCTCTCTGTCGACGATGCGGTCTGCGCTGATAGATGCCATGCTTGCTTTGAAGGCGTCAATGTTGGGCCAGTGAACATCAAACTGTTCCTTCCATCGTTCAAGCTCCTCCTGTTCTTCGCGAGTGAGGGAAGGCTCAACACCTAGCATGACTTGTAATTCTTGGTAGGCGTCGGTAGGCAGTCTATATGAGCCGAATGCGGTTTGAGGATAGTTGGATACAAAGGCCAGCACTTCATCATATTCTGGTTCATGATGTTCGACCCAAGTAGATTTACTTCCAGATTCGTTATGTATCCGTATCCTGGGACGGCGTACTGGCGTGGGAGTGGCATTGGCGTCAGCAGTAGATGTGCTGAACCTTAAATCGTACGGGCCATCCGGCTGTGACTTGGCCTCTAGCTTTACTTTCTTGACTGTGATTGTGTATAGAATACCTTCGAATTCGTTGCCATCCTTGTTTATGAATGCGTCGAGGGACGGGTTATACAACTCTCCGGGATCCAATATGCTGTCCGCTCTGATCCAAGAGTAATCAGAATCAGGATCATCAAAGTGATAGCGAGTGCTGTAGTCGTCATTTACGGTGATGATGAGACCATGCCACGGGAAATCGTTGTTGTTGATTACATTTACGGCACCGGCCTGTACATGTATATGCGTGAGCATAGCATTGTCAGTGCTTGGTTGCGCGACTGTAGCATCGTCAGTACTTGGTTGCGTGACTGTAGCATCGTCAGTACTTGGTTGCGCGACTGTAGCATCGTCAGTACTTGGTTGCGTGACTGTAGCATCGTCAGTACTTGGTTGCGCGACTGTAGCATCGTCAGTACTTGGTTGCGTGACTGTAGCATCGTCAGTACTTGGTTGCGCGACTGTAGCATCGTCAGTACTTGGTTGCGTGACTGTAGCATCGTCAGTACTTGGTTGCGCGACTGTAGCATCGTCAGTACTTGGTTGCGTGACCACAACATCGTCAGTGCTTGGTTCTTCCGGCTGACAAGATAGCGCACCAAAATGGGCCAGAACCACAATGCCGACTACGATCGGGACGCCTTGACTAGCTGGTTTGCGTAGGAACGGATTTTGAAACAAGCAAATACTCCTGCTTAGCTAGGAGTGGAAAGTATACAGGGTGTATAAACTCCCCTTTTGATGACAGCCCTCCTACTCTATGACGGTCATCGTCTCCGTGTTGGTGTAGTCGGAGAGCATCTCGTAGCCGTCTTTGGTGACCAGAATGGTGTCCTCTATGTGATACCGTTCATCGTACGGCTCCTCCGTGCTGCCGTTCTCAATGCACAGCACCATGCCCTCTTCCACCTCCCAGGGTTCGCCGGGGGCAGCCACCGGCCTCTCGTGGATGGTGACCCCTATGCTATGCCCAACCATGACGCGAGAACCCAGTCCCAAGTCCGTGTGCGCCTGTATGGAAACGTCGTACAACTCTTCACCGGTGATCCCGGGGCGGGCCGCCTGGATGCTGCGCTGCTGCACCTCGTAGAACTTGGCGTACGTATCCTTCTGCCGCTGCGATGGTTTGCCCACTACCGCCATCCTGGCTAGGTCGGTGAAGTAGCCGCCGAAATTCGCCCCGAAGTCACAGCGCATGATGGTCCCCTTCTCCAGCGGAACGTCCGCCCCCAGGAAATGCCCGCTCGTGCTGCGAACGCCGGAGGCTATGATGTTGAACGTGACTATGTCCGCTCCGTTCCGCATTACGTTGTGGCTCATGGCGTCTCCCACCGACTTTTCCGTGTCGGTTGGCCTCGCCCCCGCGTAGGCAAGGAAGATGGCCTTGTCGGTGGCGCGGGCCGCCGCTCTAAGCAGGTCCACCTCCTTGGGAGTCTTGATAAATCGGGTGCGCTCCATTACGTCGGTGCCGTCCGCCCAGTAGACCTCCGGAAGCTCGTTGTTGATCACATCCCAGTAGTGCGCGTTGAGGTATCTCTTTTCCACGCCCACGCGCTCTCCGCTCAGCCCCTTCTCCTTGAGGATGTCCACCAGTGTCCAAAGCGCCGTGTCCACCTCCGAGTAGCCGGGGAAGCGCCGCACGTCCTTGATGAAAGTGCGGAACGGGTTCCTGCTTTCGTAGACCACGAAGGTAGGTTCGCCTTCCAAGGGCCAGATCACGGCGTGCATTATCTCCGGAAGCAGGTGCATGTCCAGGTTGTAATAGCCGGACATGTACACTACGTTGGCCGGAGAGAAGCCCATCACGGCGGAGAGCCCATCCTCCTTCATCAGCTGCTTCAACCTGGCCTCGTTGAACAGGTCCTTGTTCTCTATGGAGATTTCAGACATCACGTCGAGCATAGTAGTCCCTCCTCTGCAAAGCCAGCCTAGATTACCACGACGGTATTCGGCCAACAATGGCGCGCTTGTCCGCTCATGGGTGTAGCGCGGGCTACTTGTTGTCGGGTTCTCGCTTCTCGATGGTTTCAAGTACCTCTTTAGCGGACTGTCCTTGTTCAGCCGCGCGGCGTACTTCTTCAATAACCTCTCTGCGTCCTTCTTTCCGACTCGCCTTCTTAAACTGTTCTGCTAACATCTCTTTTACCTCACGTATCACGAAGGTCAAAGCAGCCGAAACTACTATGACCGCTTCCATTGCTTGAACGCCAGTTATCCAATCGGGTGCCTTCCAGATGGTAAGTACCGAACCTATCACCACAAAAATGAGGAAGAGTCCTAGATAGACTGGTGCGTTCCATCGCTCTGGCATTCTGAAACCTATTATAGCAGTTATCAAATAAGCTGGGGTACAGTTACCCACCGCCCCACCCCCCTCCGCTCATGGGTGTAGCCGCCACCTCCGCACTGTAGGGGCAACCCTCGTGGTTGCCCTAGCCTGCCCGCTTGCCCGTCTGCCCGCCTGTCCCGCCTCTACACCAGCGCGACAATGTCATTCTGAACGGAGCGCAGCGGAGTGAAGAATCCCAAGCCTACCGTTAGCAAAGCTGCGTCGCCTTGAATGAACCGCCGTGGCCGCAGCCTTCCCGCTCACCCTGAGCTTAGTCGAAGGGCGTGAGCGGGCGCTCCCCCCCCGTCATCCTCTCCTTGACACTGGCACAGCGCTTTACTATCGTGACGCCACTATGGCACAACCCAATTTCAAGAATCGCACCCTCTAGACCGGCATCTCAGACCACTAAAGAACACACACATGACCCAGTACGACGAGCTAAGACAAAGGATCCTAAGTGGCCGGGCTGAGGCCAATATCCGATTCGATGACCTGCGGCTCTTCTTATTGCGATTGGGGTTCGTTGAACGCGTACGCGGAAGTCACCACATTTTCAGGAAGGAAGGCGTCTGGGATATGATAAACTTACAGCGGGACGGGAGTCACACCAAGCCTTACCAAGTGCGCCAAGTACGGCGGGTAGTTCTGAGATACCAACTTTGAAAGATAGACTAATGCATAAGTACGAAATCATCATTTACTGGAGCAATGAAGATGCCGCCTACGTAGCTGAAGCTCCGGAGCTCCCGGGGTGCGTCGCCCATGGCGACACACAGGAAGCGGCGCTAAAACACATCAACGAGGCGGTGTCCTTGTGGCTCGAAACGGCTAGGGAGTTTGGAGACCCCATTCCTGAACCAAAGGGCGAACGCTTGATGCTGGCGTGACCAGCTCTAAGAGAACCCGGTACTGAGAATACTGCCCCCCGGCCCGTTGCCCCTTTGCCCGTCCCCCCGTCATCCTCTCCTTGACACTGGCACAACGCTTAATTATCGTGACGCCACAATGGCGCAACCCAATTTCAAGAACCGCACCCTCTGGACGGGCGACAACCTGGACATCATGCGCGGCCTCAACTCCGAGACCGTAGACCTGATCTACCTCGACCCGCCCTTCAACTCCAACCGGAATTACGCCGCGCCCATCGGGTCGGAGGCGGCGGGAGCGGCCTTCAAGGACACCTGGACGCTCTCCGACGTTGACCTTGCCTGGCACGGTGAGATTGCCGAGGCGAATCCCCCGCTCTATCGCGTCATAGACGCTGCACGAGAGGCGCACGGCAAGGGAATGCAGTCCTACCTGATTATGATGGCCGTCCGTCTCTTGGAGATGCATCGGTTGCTGAAGCCGACTGGTAGCATCTACCTCCACTGTGACCCCACGGCAAGCCACTATCTGAAGCTCGTGATGGATGCCGTGTTCGGCAAGGACAACTTTCAATCGGAAATCACATGGAAGCGGTACAGCGGATTCAAGCGTAAGACGGCACGTAAGTTCCCTCAGAAGACCGACACGATTTTATGCTACGCTAGGTCATCGTCTGTCGTTCATTTCAACACGCAGTACGCCCCTCACAAACCAGAGTACATCAAGAGATTCAAACGTGACACCGAGGGAAGACTCTACCGAGATGACGTGAATCCGACACGGGGTGGGCGTCGCATTATCTATTTGGATGAGACGGAAGGCGAGGTTATTGACTCCCTGTGGATTGATATAAACCCAGTGAATCCAGTTGCCAAAGAACGCATCGGCTACCCCACTCAGAAGCCCCTCGCCCTTCTGGAGCGCATCATCAAAGCCAGCAGCAACGAGGGAGACGTAGTGCTAGATCCTTTCTGCGGGTGCGCCACAGCTCTTGTTGCTGCGGAGAAACTGGAACGCGAGTGGGTGGGCATTGACATATCGTCCAAGGCCAGGGAACTCGTAGAGCTTCGCATGGGCAAGGAACTTGGCCTGTTCAGTCTCCGCACCATCTACCGCGACGATGTACCAAGGCGTACTGATCAGGGCAAGCTGCCACCGTACAAGACGCACAAGAACACGCTTTTTGGACGGCAGGCAGGACACTGTGCTGGATGCAACGGGTTCTTCGAGATTCGCAACTTCACCATTGACCACGTTGTTGCCAAGTCTAAAGGCGGTACTGACCACATCGACAACCTCCAGTTGCTTTGCGGGGCCTGTAACTCCATGAAGGGAACCAAGACCCAGGAGGAGTTTCTAGCGGAACTCAAACGCCAGGGGATACGGTAGCCCAATTGTTGATGGACATCCTACAGTACGCCACGCCAATAGGATTGGGCCTGGACATAGTTGGGTTTCTGATGGTCATTCGATACGGCCATGCCTTGTTTATAAGGTCGGGGGGTCGTCCGGATCACAGCAAGGGAAAGGACGGAGACCTTTGGCTCGGAGATGGCTCCAACAAGGGAGAGAGCGAGGACAGCCAGCGCCGACGCTTCAGGGCCAAAGCAGGAGTTGGCATCGTGGTCTTTGGATTCGTGATGCAAATCATTGGCTCGCTAGCATCAATCTGTCTCTAGGTACAGAAACTCACTGTCCAGACATAATTTCAAACTGACACACGCCCGCCTGCCCACCCGCCCGTTTGCCCGTTTGCGATCCCATCAGACTGGTTGTAGATTGTGGTCGCCTTGACTTTCATGTTTGCTTATATAAATATGGGGGCAAACTTTGAAGGCTGGAGTCAAGTATGGTGCAGAGAACGGGCTTGCAAAAGGAGTTTGATTTCTACTTGGAGAACCAAGAAGCCTTAGTGGAAAAGTACAATGGAAAGGTCATCGTCGTGAAGGATGGTAAGGTGTTGGGCTCCTACGATAGCCATTATGAAGCCATAGTGGAGACCCAGAAAGTTTATGAGTTGGGAACCTTCCTTGTTCAACTTGTCACTCCGGGCAAAGACGCATATACAGCTACCCTACTCCATTCGCGGCGTGTTAAGGCTGTAAGGTGACCCAAAATGCTGCTGCCTTCACTGCAAGAGCTGAGGGATACCCCAAGACGTTGGTAACTCCATGTGCAATTGCACCATCGGGTGAGGAAAGATTCGATGAATTCGTGGCAATCTGGGACACTGGCGCAACGAATACCTTAATAACGCAAGCTGTGGTAGACAGGTGTGGGCTGAGGCCAATGGGACCAGCATTTATAGGCCATGCCGGTCTAGCAGAGGAACCTGAAGAGACAGAATCTTATTTGATCGCCATCCGCATATTGGACTTAATAACTGTAAATGAAGTCCCGGTACTCCGAGGAGGGTATAGCGGCGCTGATGTCCTCATAGGTATGGATATTATCAATACTGGGGACTTTGCCATCACGCACAGAAATGGCAATACAAAGTTCACTTTCCGGGTGCCATCGATAGCAGATATTGACTTTGTCCAGGAAGAGAATTCATCTCAACCTACAACTCGGCAACAGCGTCGTGCTCGCCAACGTGGGAATGCGTAAGGCCCCGAGCCTTTTTTCACTCCTGCCTGCTTGCCCCTCTGCCTTCCCTCTGTGCTACGCTTTTCATGCAAAAGGCTATGACAGAGACGAGTACGCGTCGCGCAACGGCTCTTATTGCAATCTCCAGTTGCTTTGCGGGGGCCTGCAACAGTGATAAGGGCGCCAAGACCCGGGAGAAGAATAGCGCCACCTAAGACCGAAGGCGATGGTAAACCGCCTGGAGCTGCGCCAGTCAAGATTGTTGAGAGTGCGCCTGAAAAGAGATTTTAACCCCACGTCCCCCACGCCCCTGACACCTCCCCCTTCCCCACACCCCTCCGCGCCCGCTACCCTTAACCCATGGCCACACCAAGCAAAACCGCACTCTCTCCCGTCATTGCGCCCCTCTCCCGTCATTCTCGCGGAGGCGGGAATCCAAGCGGGGTTGAAGGTGGCCCACGGACACTACCCCCCTCCGTCATCGTGCCCCCTCCCATCATTGCGAGCGCAGCGAAGCAATCCGGCGGCGCGGGGCAGCGAGCGCTCCACTACGAAAACCTGCCCCTCCCTACCACATTCGGATTTGTTTCCTCATATTTTCAACATTTTGGCCCGTTTTTAGCCTTGGAGGTTGACATAACGTTGGAAACAATTCCCCTTCTCAGGCACGACGCCGCTCCACCGCTAAACGTCATCTCACGCCTAACAACCGTTTTCAGAACACCCCAAAAGCGACTTATGTCAAGTAGTCAACCATCACCCGGACCACCCTTTCCTCAGACCCTCTGCCCGTTTGACCCTCCATTCCCTCTGTGCTACGCTTTTCATGTCAAAGGCTATGACGGAGACGAGTACGCGTCGCGCAACGGCACAGCGAGTCCGGCACGGTGGAAGCGGACGCCCAGGCGCACGCGGAATATCACTCCTGAGCCGCCGGCTGAACGGCACATCAGCCAAGTAAGCTAGGCCGGATTTGCCGACCGTTAACAACGGCAGAGGCGTGATTGCGCCTCACTGAGCGTTCCAACATTACCGGAAAACAAGGGTGGTACCGCGGCAGAAAGTCCCGTCCCTTAGGGGGCGGGTTTTTTGTTTGTAGAAATATGGAGGAGCCTCCAATGGCAGAAAGCGAAACTAAAGAATCAGCCGTGTTCAAGCCGGTCTCGCCCAGGGTGAGCTTCCCCCGAATGGAGGAGGAGGTCTTTGCCTTCTGGAAAGAGACCGATATCCTCCGTCGAATCGACCAAGCGCGAGACGAGGCGCCCCTGTTCACGCTGTACGAGGGGCCTCCCACGGCCAACGGCGCGCCGGGCATCCACCACGTGCTGGCCCGCGTATTCAAGGACGTGATTCCCCGCTACAAGACCATGAAGGGCTACCGGCCCGTGCGCAAGGGGGGATGGGATACTCACGGACTCCCCGTGGAGCTTGAGATAGAGAAGGAACTCGGCATCTCCACCAAGGGTGAGATCGAGGAGTACGGCATTGAAAAGTTCAACGCTCTCTGCCGCGCCAGCGTGATGCGCTACGTCCAGGAATGGGAAGCCCTTACCGACCGCATAGCCTTCCTCGTGGACATCGACGACCCCTACGTCACCTTCACCAACGACTACATAGAGTCCGGCTGGTGGATATTGAAGGAGCTTTGGGACAAGGGGCTGCTGTACCAGGGATACCGGGTAGCGCCTCATTGTCCGCGCTGTGTCACCACTTTGAGCTCGCACGAAGTGGCGCTTGGATACAAAGAGGACACACCCGATCCATCGGTGTACGTGTCGTTCCCGCTGGATCAGGAGAAATCTGCTCAGCACAATCCTGATTTCGTACAACAACTGCCTGACGGAGGGACAGTCGGGTTCCTGGCCTGGACGACAACTCCATGGACTCTCACGGCCAACGCCGCTCTTGCCGTGGCTCCCGACGCCAGGTACGTCTTGATCAGGCTGCAACATGACGATAGTCGCCTTGTTCTTGCAGAAGAGCGCCTGGAGGCCGTAATCACGGATGAGTACGATGTCCAGGGCGCCTTCCTGGGGAAAGAGCTGGAAGGCCTGTTCTATCGCCCTCTGTACACTACCTCTGACGGCAACGAATCCGATGCCTATAAGGTTGTCACCGCCGGCTACGTCTCCATGGAAGACGGCACCGGCATAGTCCATACCGCCCCTGCCTACGGCGCGGAAGACATGGAACTGGGCCGTGCCCACGGGCTGCCCACCGTCCACACCGTGGGGCTGGATGGAGCCATAGAACATCCGGGGCTACCCGGAAGCGGAAAGTTCGTTAAGGACGCCGACGAGGACATCATGCGTGACCTGGAGCAGCGCGGCCTGCTCTACAAGCGCGATATATACAGGCACACATACCCCTTCTGCTGGCGCTGCGATACCCCCTTGCTCTACTACGCCAAGTCCTCCTGGTACATCAGAACCACCGCCAAGCAGCAGGCCCTGGTCTCAGGCAACCAGCAAATCAACTGGTATCCCGGGCACATCAAGGATGGCCGCTTCGGAGAGTGGCTGCGCAATAACATCGACTGGGCGCTGTCTCGCGAGCGCTACTGGGGCACGCCGCTGCCCATATGGCGCTGCGAAAGCTGCGACGAATACGATTGCTTCGGCAGTGTGGCCGAGCTCAAGGAACGCGCCCTGGGTGAGCACAGCGAGTCGCTGGACTTGGAGAATTTCGACCTGCACCGGCCATACATCGACGCCGTGCGTGTCTCCTGCCGGAACTGCGGCGGCGCGATGGTCAGGGAGCCGCACGTTCTGGACGCCTGGTTCGACTCGGGAGCCATGCCGTACGCACAGCACCACGTGACCTCAATGAACGACCTGGAAGCATTGCGCGGCGGCCATCTGTTCCCCGCCGACTACATATGCGAGGCCATAGACCAGACTCGCGGCTGGTTCTACACCCTCCACGCCCTGGCTACCCTGGTTGCGGATGAGCCGTCTTACCGCAACGTCATCTGTCTGGGTCACATCCTAGACAACAAGGGCGAGAAGATGAGCAAGTCCAAAGGCAACGTGGTGGAACCCTGGGAGGTGATCAACGCCCACGGCGCAGACGCAGTGCGATGGTACATGTACACCGCTGCCCCTCCCGGCAACTCCCGCCGCTTCTCCACCGACCTCGTCAGCGAATCGGTGAGGCGGTTCATGCTCACCCTGTGGAATGTGTACTCGTTCTTTGTCACCTACGCCAATCTCGACGGCTACAACCCGGCGCAAGCCCCCCGAACACAGCCCTCCTCCGACCTGGACAGGTGGATATGGTCCGAGCTGGAGCAGCTAACCGCCGAGGTGACGCGGCTCATGGATGAGTACAACGCCACCGACGCCGGACGCCGTATCCAGGAGTTCGTTGAGGTCTTGTCCAACTGGTACGTACGGCGCAGCAGGCGGCGTTTCTGGAAGAGCGAAAACGATGACGACAAGGCATCGGCGTACGCCACCCTTTACGAGTGTCTCTCCCGCTTGTCCAAGCTTCTCGCTCCGTTCACGCCGTTCGTCGCCGAGGAGATCTACCGCAATCTGGTCGTCTCCTTGAACCAAAGCGCGCCGGATAGCGTCCACCTGGCCGGTTTTCCCAAGGCCGACGAGTCCCTGATCGACAAAGAGCTGTCCGAAGGAATGCGCTTGGCAATGCGGGTGTCCAGCTTGGGCCGGGCGGCGCGCAGCAAGGCTAAGATACGGGTAAGGCAACCCCTGGCCAAGGTGCTGGTGAAACCGCGCTCTTCAACCGAGTTGGAGGCACTGAAAAAGCTGGCGTCGCACGTAATCGATGAGCTGAACGTCAAAGAGGTGGTCACTCTTCAAGACGAAGGCGGCGTGGTGGAGTTCACCGTAAAGCCCAACCTTCAGCTGCTGGGACCCAAGCTGGGCCCTGAGCTGCCCAAGCTGCAGAAGTCGCTTGGCACAGCCGACTCCCTTCAAATAGCCGGCCTGGTGAACAGCAACCGGCAGGTCCAGCTAGACGGTTTCTCCCTGGAACCCGGCGAACTGCTGGTCGAGACCTCCGATAAAGAAGGTTACACCTCTGCAATGGAGGCCGGTTACCTGGTGGCGATTGACACCAACCTCACGCCTGATCTGGCCGACGAGGGCATGACCAGGGAGCTTGTCCACCTTGTGCAGAACATGCGCCGCTCGGCAGGCTTCCATATCTCCGACAGGATAGTGACCTGGTATCAGGGCAACGACCGGATTGCGCATGTGATGGAAAAGCACGGCGGCTACATCAAGGAAGAGACCCTTTCTCTGGACCTGCACCCCGGTGACGCCGAAGACGGCGCTTACGTTGAAGAGCACCGGGTTGACGGCGCAGCGGTCAAGCTGGGCGTGAAGCAGGCCTCCTAGCCCGGGGCATCGCCCAGCTTTATGTTCAGTTGAGGCTGCTTATCGCTTCTTCCTGTACCTGAAACAGGTAATCTATGCCCTGCTTGCCCAAGGCCAAAAGGCTATCCGTGGCCTCCCGGGAGAAGGGTGCGCCCTCAGCGGTGCCTTGAAGCTCCACGTACTCACCTCTATCGGTCATCACCACGTTGAAGTCCACCTCTGCGCGTGCGTCTTCTTCATAGCAAAGGTCAAGGTAAGGGACGCCTTCCACCACCCCAACGCTGGTGGCAGCCACGGCGGATTTCAGCGGCACCGACTCCAAGGCGCCATGCCGCACTAGGTGAAGCAGCGCCTGGTACAGCGCCACGTAGGCGCCCGTGATGGAAGCGGTGCGAGTGCCGCCGTCGGCCTGAAGTACGTCGCAGTCAAGCACCACCGTACGCTCCCCAAGCGCTTTCATATCGGTCACGGCGCGCAATGAACGTCCAATGAGCCGCTGTATCTCCGATTCTCTGCCCCCGGGACGACCGTTGCCTCTTTGCGTGCGTGACAGAGTAGACCTCGGCAGCATGGCGTACTCTGCGGTGACCCAGCCCTGTCCGCTGAACCTGAGAAAGTTGGGCACCCGCTCCTCTATGGAAGCGGCGCAGATCACTTTGGTCTTGCCCACCTGAATAAGGCAGGACCCCTCGGCGAACTCCTGGTATCCCACGGTTATACTCGTATCCCTGGCCTGATCGGGGGTACGTCCGTCTATTCTCATCGACTCTCCATATTAGTTAGAACCCGTCATACTCCTTCTCTGAGTAATAGATTCTGGTATTGTGGCCACGGTAGGGGTTTGCAGCAGTCTCAGCCCTACGCCTTTTGGTCATGATAACCCTAAGTGGTACGCTTTCCCACCGCTCAATAAGTTAGCGCTGATGGAGATAACCGGGCAGAATCCCAGTCGTGCAGAGACTGCCTGCTAACCGTGGGTGGCGGGCTCTCCTACCCAATGGACACTCCGAGCAACGGGACTTGTCGCCTGGTAGAATTTTTCATCGGCGGTCCACAACTCGCAGCCGAGCGTCTCTGCCAGAGCCAGGTAGTGGGTGTCGTAGGCCGCGCCTTGCCTAAGCTGACTCGCCAACTCCAAGGCCCTGCCGTAGAGATGCGGAGGCTGGTGCAATTCGAGACCGGATGACAGTAGACTCTCCATACGCTGTGTCGCTGCCTCCAATGTCAACTCGCCCCGCGCCACCCGTTGGTGTAGGGCGTTGGTCACTTCCACAGGCATCAGGTACGGTGCCGCGACTCGGGTTCCCCGACTGTTCCACAATCGGCCAAGATCGTTGGCCTCGGCGGTGTGTATCTCCTTTACCAGCCACTTGAACGCCAGGCTCGCATCCACTACAACGTAACCGTTCAAGAGGTGCGCCTGGACTCGCGCGCCTCCCGAATGTCCTCAGCAGCGTCCCCCGGTAGGACCTTGTCACCGAACGCCTCCTCCTGGAGAGCTACGAGTCTCTCTATGTTGAAGCTGCCTGTGAGCGTGCCATTGGCCTCGTCTCTAGCCAACTCCCTGTCGATGGCGGCCAGGCAATACCGTCTCATGCTGATGCCCTTAAGTGCGGCCACTGCCTTCAGACGCCGCTGCACCGGAGGGTCTATGTCCAGTGTGAGTCTCTTCTTCTGAGTCTGCATTGCTGTCCTCTCCACAATACGGTTGCCAGTACCGAGAATAGCGCAAATACGGAAATGCGTCAATTTTGAAAGGGAACGATCGCGCAAAACCTCTTCCCCCTTTGATGGGGGGAAGACTGAGATGGGGGTGAACCGTGGCCTGCTCACGCCTCTTCACCCGCAATAAACCTCAAACCTCGGTGTGCAATCTGACAACCGTTCCGTCTGAGACAAGGGTGATATCGCCCAGCACGGAGGTGAGCAGGACGCGGTCGGAATTGCCCACCACGTCTTGCAGCCGGCCCATCACCTGGGCGTTGGGATGCCCGAAGCTGTTTCCGGCTCCTACGGATACAACGGACAGCCGCGGATCCACCGCTTCCAGGAACTCCCTGCTGGAGGACGTTCTGCTCCCATGATGGGGCACTTTGAGCACGTCCGCTTCCAGATCAAGGTTCCTGGAAAGCATGGAAAGCTCGCCCTCTCTGAAAACGTCGCTGGCAAAGAGAAAGGAGACCTCGCCATGGCTGAGGCGGAGCACCGTGGCATTGTTGTCTATGTCGGAAGACGTCCCCCTTAGCTGTGGCTGTGGCGGGTTCAGCACCTCGATAGTTGTCTCTCCGTCCAGCGTCAACCTTTGCCCCTCCTCCGCCTGAATAACCGTGGCGCCCTCCAACTCCAGGGCGCTGAGCCACTCCTCACGTGCAGAAGACCGGTGCTCGTATCCGTTGTCCAGCACCGCCGACGCTTCATAACGGCGCAGCACTTCAGGCAGACCGCCTATATGATCGGCATGCGAATGAGTCAACACTACCAGGTCCAGGCTCCTGTCCCAGAACGGCATCCGTTCTCCTAGGGTGCGTAATACAGAGCCAGGATGGCGTCCTCCGTCTATGAGCGCCTGTCCGCCGCTGGGCGTCTGAATAAAAACGGCGTCCCCCTGGCCAACGTCTATGAAAGTGACGTGCAGCTTGCCATCGGGAAGGGCCCAGTTGGCCGACCAAATGAGAACCGCAACAGCCGCCACTGGCGCCAGGCTCAACAGACGAAAGGGCACGTTGGCGTAGCCGGGAGTTTGTCCGCGTACAGCGGGAGCAAAGTGGAAAGGGCGTCTTCTCAGCCGGAACCAGGCCAGAACGGCAATGAGCGTACCGTAGTAGCCCCAAACCAACAGTTGCGACACGCCGTCGAGCTCTATGACCCACTCAGGCAGGGCTTGCACCGTTCCCAATAGATACGTCAGCGGCAGCCAGGCCAGCCAGCCTATAGCCTGCCCAAGTACGGGAAGGACCAGGCCGGCTATCGCCGTTGCCATGGATGCTGCCAGGATCAGGGGCAGGGCGGGCAGAGCTATCAACGTGGCTGGAATGCTTAGCAAGGCAATCCGGTGAAAGTAGAAGGCGAGTATGGGCAGCGTAGCTATCACGGCGGCGGCGCTGACCGCAACAGAGGCTATGGTCCAGTAGCCCAGCCCTTCCAGCCAGCCATCGCCGGACGCCACTTTTGCAAAAAGCGTTCTCATAGCAGCTTCCAGCGGCGGCCATAGGGTGATGATGCCTGCCATAGCCGCAAAGCTCAGCTGGAAAGAGACGTCGTAAACCACTTGCGGGTCCAAGGCCACCATGACGGCGGCTGCAAAGCCCAGCGCCGGTAAGGCGCTGCGCTGCCTGCCCAGCGCTACCGCGGCCAGGTAGAGACTGGCCATGATTGCGGCGCGCTCCGCTGAAGGCGATAGCCCGCTGAGAAGGACGTATAGCCAGATAACCCCCAGCGGGAGCAGCAGGTATAGGCCTCTCCTTCTGCCGAATAGACTCGCCGCTGCCGGCACAACCAGGCCAAGGACCACGCCAACGTGCAACCCTGAAATGGCCAGTAGATGAGATGTCCCCGTGTTCCGAAAAGCCAGGACAACGTCTGAAGGTATCGTATCCCGTATTCCCAGAAGCACGGCCTTGGCAAAGGAGGTCTGCGGCTCCGGCAGAGATGCGTCCAGCGCACGGGCCAGCGACCGTCTCAGGCCATGTAGAAGGGCCAGCGGCTTGGAACCCTGTCCCTCTGCCAGCCAGGTCCCCTCAGGCTGGAACATCAGGGCGCTTATCCCGCGACGGGCCAGGTACTCCCTGTAGTTGAAGTCGGCGAAAACGGGCGCGTCCTCCAACTCCCCATCGAGCAAAAGACGGTCTCCATAGCGGAAGAAGGGCGCCTCTCGCTGCCGGGCCAAGTCTAATGAAGGTGAAGCGGTGACCAGCACGCCGCCCGACACCTCTCGCCAGCCTGAGCCGTCGTTTACGCGTTCCAGGTTAAGCAGAAACCTTGAAGCGGCGCCTCTGGCTTCAGGGACCTCCTCAACCACTCCCTCCACTTCTACGCCGTCCAGTCCCAGCCAGGGGCCCAGTTCCGGCGGTGACGACGGCAACACGCCCACGCGCAGCATCCCAAGGATCAGCGCCGCCAGTGCAACGGGAATCAGTAAGCCCCACTTCCTGATCAAGAAAACCAATGCAAGCAGGCCGGAAGATCCCAGAAGCAGCATCAGGGAAACAAACGGGATGTCCCACTGCAGCGCCAGCGCCACTCCCGCGACCCATCCTATGGAAACGGCAAGGAGTCTCAAGGCTACGTTTCCACGGTTACCATCTCTCTGACGCCTTCAAGCGTGGCGCTTCCTATGCCGGGCACGTCCAGAAGCTGGTCGATGCGCTGGAAGCGGCCCATCTCCGCCCTGTAGTCCACTATGGCCTTCGACCTGACCTCACCGATACCTGGCAGAGCCATTAGCTGCTCCGCCGAGGCCTGGTTTATGTCAATGAGATCGCTCCGCAAAGCGGTAGGCGGAGCTTCGGCGACAGTGGTGGGCGGAGCCTCGCCGACAGAGGAAACGTATACCTGGTCTTCATCGGAGACGCGCTTGGCCAGGTTGACGGACGTCATATCGGCATCAGGCAAAGCGCCGCCCGCGGCCTGAACAAGGTCGTTTACCCTGCTCCCGGGCTGCAGAGTATAGACGCCCGGGCTGACCACCGCGCCCGTGATGTAGGCTTGGATGGGACCGGCTTGAGTGGAAGAAGGCGCTATGACGGTTACGCCGCTGTCTGAAGGCCTGTTGATGAGGAAGAAGATGGCGCCGGAAACAGCCGCCCCTATCAACACCCAAAGCAACGGTTGGACAGCTTTACCCGTGGATGCCCCCTGAGATTACAGGATGTGCGCAAGTCTATTGGGAAGCTCGCCAAGCGGTCAAGCATGCCCCCATCATAATTGTAAATGTTCAATGATTATGTCAGTCCATGAGAGAACAAAGAACGGACGAGGATACAGGTGCTGTACGGAGTGATCGCCGGAGAAGTGTCAGTGGCCCAGGCGACGGGGCTGATGAAAGTGAGCGAGCGCCATACGTGGCGACTACAGGCGGCGTACAGATGCTGGGCGCTTCACTCATCGTCACCGGGCAGTGGAACTACGGCGAGCGGCTGAAGGGGCCGTTGGGGAGGAAGCGGTAGCAGCATGCGTGGCCTAGGGTGTGTTTACCATGCGACTGGCAATTATGAAATGTGAATTACAGCCTCTCCGCAGTGTCACATTCTTCCCATGGCTCAAGACTTTGTACCAGTTGAGCCATGGAACCATTGGGGTCAAGAATAGTCGCTTTTTGAAGTTTCTGAACGGCTTGTTCGCGGCCCTTGATAATGGCTTCGTTCTCGCTGTCGGCCTGGACATTGACCGTAGTCAAGCCTGAATAGTAGATGTCTACACGCCACTCAGTCATGATTGAATGGCTTCGGATAGAGATGCTGGCCGGATAAACGAGCAAGCTCACGGACTGCATCGGCACCTACGGCTAGGGCCCTGAGTCTAGGCATATTTACACCAGGAAATTTACTTGAACAATAGAGAAGAATGCTCCCTCTATGTACTTTGAGTCGCGCGATTATCGCGCCAATAAAGGATTTGTCAAGAGGAGATGACAGAACCGGCTGTCCTGCCGAATAGATTAGCGAAATGGTATTCGAGGAAGAGGCGGTCAATAGGATGGTGCTTAGAATGCAAGGGCTTCCCAATCTCTGGAGAGCCACGATCAATACTGCGAAGCGTAAGGTCATCTGGATCAATAGCGATTGATCCGTAGTCCATCATCGCATGGTGGTTAGGACACAGGACTATCATGTTTGTTTGTAGATCAGGCCCATGGTGAGGTTGGCCTAACGGTTTCAGATGGTGACACTCTGCATACAGACTACCTTGGGGTAGGAAAAAGGTGTAACCGCATATCTGGCACTCGTATTCATATAGCTTTTTGAGAAATCGTGAGAGCGCTGTATCCCTTATGATGCGTGCAGACTCGTGACGCCTTCGTCCTGGATGCTCGCTGCCACGCCGTTCGAGTATTTCAACTATTTCAGCGTCTATTTCTTGAACAACAGCAGTCCTAGCCTCTTTAAACTGGTTTCTCCATTGAAAGAACGCTTCAAGTCCTTGCTCTTGCCAATACTCAACGTTTGGCAGGAATTGCTCCTCTTCCCCCACGATATCCCTAACATAGTCAACAAATACGGAACCAGTCCTATGCATCAACCCTCTAGCTTGTGTTTCTCGCAGTTCTATACCCAATTGTTGAGAATAGAACTGTCGTATCTCTTGCACAAGCGAGACTTGCTCTCCACGCAATCGCCGTTCTACGAGTTGCAAATAATGATCGAACCCTAGTTCAACAGCGTCGGGGTTCTCTTTCCAAGAGACCCGCTTTAGCGGTTGCTGTTCCACTCCTCTACACCCTTGCGATTAGAACGTTTTGCTTGTACGTAATGCTTACCATAGCAGGGCCATCTTACCACCATCCGCCTTGCCCGTTTCCCCCCAAGCCATTGTGCCTGTTGACTTAACGAAATATAATGCCCCCACTGCTGACTGATTAGGATGGGGAGAACATATGCCTAGAATCGCTTTTCATAAAGGTGAGTTAATGCCTCTGGAGCAGGCCACGGTGGGGATAATGACCCACGCCCTCCACTACGGCACTTCGATCTTCGAAGGTATTCGCGGCAACTGGAATGAGGAAGACGAAAAGCTCTACCTGTTCCGTTTGGAGGAGCACTACGAACGCTTGCTGGCCGGCTGCAAGATAATGCGCATCAACCTGCCTTATTCCGTAGGCGAGCTCTGCAACATCACCACCGATATGGTGGAGCGCAGCGGATACAGGCAGGACATCTACGTCCGCCCTCTGGCCTACAAATCGGAGGAGCGAGTAGCCACCCTCTACCTTGGCCATCTGGAAGACGGTTTCTCCGTGTTCGCCATTCCGTTTGGGGCTTACCTGGACCTTGAAGCGGCGGCGCGCTGCTGCACCTCATCTTGGCGCCGCGCCCAGGACGGCGTCATTCCACCCAGCGTTAAAATAGGCGGGCTCTACGTGAACAGCATCCTGGCCAAAACGGAAGCGGTAAGCAACGGTTTCGACGAAGCCATCCTGCTCAATGACAGGGGCCAGGTCAGCGAGGGCACCGGTGAAAACCTGTTCCTGCTCAAGAACGGCAAACTGTCCACGCCATCTATAGCGGACAGCGTCCTGCCCGGAATCACCAGGGACACCGTCATTGAGCTGGCCCAGAAAGAACTGGGCATCGAAGTCGTGGAGCGCAGCATCACCCGCAGCGAGCTCTATCTAGCCGACGAAATATTCCTCACCGGCACCGCAGCGCATCTAACTGCAGTCGGCTCGGTCGACAACATAGACGTTGGCGAAGGGACAATGGGGCCGGCAACCCGGCAACTGCAGGATATGTACTTTGACGTGGTGCGCGGCAAGAATCCAAAGTACATGCAATGGTGTACCCCGGCTACGCCCAAACTCGTAGAGGCCTGATTGGCCAATCAGAATGCCTGAATTCGCGCTCGACTACTTTGTCTTGGTCTTCTTCTCGGCGCTGGGCGCATTGCTATTCGTTACCGCCTATTACCGTTTCTATGGCCTGATGCTCTTCTCCAGGCCCATCTCCATGGCGCTGGGCGCGTTACTCATATCCGGCGCCGTGACCTGGTTCTTCGCATCGGAGTACAGGAATGTACCTGACACAGCAGCAGGGCTGGACGGCAACGGGCAGACTCTACTCTTCGCCGTCGGCGCTGCCTTGGCAATCATCTTCCTACTGCTCGTCTCCTCCTTGCGTAACTGGTCTATGAGGAGCAAACCGGAAGGAAACGGCTTGGACATGCTGCGCCACAGCAGCTACTGGCAACTCATCACTAAAGCGTTGAGGCAACCATGGGATTCCTGGAAAGAGCGGACGAATCGGCATTCGTCTGGCTGAACAGCTGGGTAGGGCGGTTCTCACCACTGGACCGCATCGTAGAACTAACAGTCAGCGACTATCTCGTGCCTTTAACCATGTCCCTGCTGCTTTTGGGCCTTTGGTTCGCCGGCCATAGCAACACCCACAGGGAGCATAACCAGCTTGGCGTGATGACGGCCGTACTGTCGGTAGCCGTAGTGAACTTAACCGTTGAGCTGCTCAATAAATTCTTGTACCGTCCCCGCCCCTTCGAGGATTTGGACGTGAACCTCTTGTTCTATATGCCAACCGATTCGTCATTTCCAGCAAATCCGGCAGCCTTCGGCTTCGCCCTGGCTTTGGGTGTGTGGTGTTGGAACAGAAGGGTGGGGTGGGCGCTGTTGGCGCCGGCTGTAGTGTTCAGTCTATCCAGAATGTACGCCGGTGTTTTCTATCCGCTGGACGTGATTGGCGGAGCAGCCATTGGAGCCGCCGCCGCCGTATTGTCCGGCTGGCTTACGCATACCTTCAAGGTCGTACCTCTACAGGTGCTGCGATTAGCCAGGGCAGTGTACCTTGCCTAAATGCGGAAGGTGAGCTTGTGGAACGCTTCAGCGTATTCCAGGCCCGCCTGCTCTCCCAACCTTCTGGCCCCCTCCACAACAAACCAGGCGGGCTCTCTATTGGGGTCACGACTACGTCTATCCACAAACTGGCTGCGGTGTTGCACCATTGCCAGTCTTTTCTGCTCCACGGTCCGGCTTATGTCCACGTATTCGTCGGGAGTGGACGAGCTCCAAAGAAGCGCCGTACCGACTTTATGCGGTTGAAATCCCTGCTGGGTGAGTTCGGCAAAATGGAGGGGGTCGCGGGCGTATGGAAAGATCGCGTCCAGCGTGGCGGTGCCGCACATTCGGTGATCTCGGTGGGTGTGCCTCATGCTGTTCAGCGGCGAATGCGTGAACACCACCTCCGGCCGGAAACGGCGGATCTCCCGCACAATCTCCATGCGCAGCTGCCTGGTATCCTCCAGTTCGCCATCCGGGTATCCCAGGAAAACAACGTCGCTTACGCCTAGCTCACGGCAGGCGTTCCTCTGCTCTTCCTCTCGAATCCTGGCCAGCTTATCAGGCGTCATTTCCAGGTCTTCAGTGCCTTTGTTGCCGTTGGTGCAAACTACAAACGAAACCTCGCTGCCCTCCCCTGTCCAGAGGGCAACGGTGCCTGCGCAGGCTATCTCATCGTCAGGGTGGGCTGTCACCACCATGGCTCTAGCCGGTCGCTCAATCATAAGGACGTTCTCTCAACAAGAATGAACAGGAAGGTTACCATATGGTTGTCCGGTTGAGAACGCATCCTTATTCTCTCTTACAAACTGGCTGCGGTGCTTGTAACATTCTGCTCCACTAGCGCGCTATAATGTTATTTGGTGTCGCTGATCATGCCCTACGAACATCGAGACTTTCCAGAGTTCTCCTGGTCGCACAGCCGCCGGGATGTCTTCCAACAGTGCCCTCGCAGGTACTACTTTCACTACTACGCCTCCCACAACGGGTGGTACGACGACGCTCCCAACGAGGCCCGCCTAGCCTACCGACTCAAGAACCTGACCAGCCTCGCCCTAGAGATCGGCGCAGCGGTGCATGAGGGCGCCTCCACCGCCATCCAAAAGGCCCGTACCGGAGACAACGTCCCAACGGCCGCCGAATTGCTCTCCATGTCGCGGGACCGTCTGAACAAGGCTTGGGGCGAGTCGAAAGACGTACCGGCCTGGCGGCGGTCCCCCAAGTGGCGGCGAATGTTCCGAGAAGTTTACTACGACACCGGTATCGGGGAGACCCAGTACGCCGAAACGCGAGAGCAGTTGAAGACCTGCTTCGAGAATCTGTTGGCCTCCACCAGCTTCAGGGAGGCGGTGGCGGCGCCTCATATCGAAATCAGAAGTAATGAAGAGTTCATCACCTTCGACGTCGACGGAACCAAGGTACACGCCGTCCCTGACCTCATCTACAGAAGGGGAGATGGCACCTGGATCATCGTCGACTGGAAGTCCGGGCGCAGCATGACCGACAACCGTGATCAAGCCTTGGTGTATGCCCTGTACGTCCGTGAGCGACACGGCGTGCCCGATGAGAGTATTCTAGCCCGAGTGGAACAACTGGCCTTAGTAGGGCCGCCTGCGGAGGAATACTCGTTTACCAGAGAGGAGTTGGATGGCTGTGTCGACAGCATTCGCGACAGCATAGCTGCGATGAAGATGTACCTCAGCGATGCGTCGCGAAACCGCCCTCGGGAGAAACAAGACTTCCCTATGCGGGAAGACACGTCCTTCTGCAGTGCCTTTTGTGAATTCTACGAACTGGACCGAACAGAGATCGCATCCCTTCAAGAAGGGCCGTTCTAGGCCCTATCCTATCATCGGGCGAGCGGCATTCACCTCGCTCGGCGTCGGCGGGTGGGGAACTAGGTTGCAGGCGCCACGCCCAACTCAGCGTACACATCCACAATGGATGATGCGGTGGCTTTCCAGCTTAGTCTCTTCGCCAGTTCCCTAGCCTGTTTGCCCAGGCTCTTGCGCAGAGAGTCGCTGGTCAGCAGCATCTCCAGTCTGTCGGCGAATGCATCCGGACAGTGCCATGGCACAAGGTAGCCGGACTGGTTGTCCTTAACTACCGTCTGCAAGCCGCCAACCCGCGAAGCCACCACCGGCGTGCCGCAGGCCATCGATTCAAGCGCCACCAGACTAAAGCTCTCATAGTAAGACGGGACCACGCACACGTCCGCAGCCTGGTAGTAAAGAGGCAGCGACTCATGCTCCAGCGTGCCCAAGAGGTCTACTTTGTCCGCAACTTCCAGAGCGTTCACCATCTCCTGGGCGTTGTTGAACTCTTTGTCCTGTTTGCTGCCGCCTATCACCAGGACCTTGAGATTGCAAGGCGTTTCCATGGAAGCCACGGAGTGTATGAGCACGTCCAGACCCTTTATGGCATCCATGCGTCCCACGTAAAGCACTATCCTCTCCCCGTTCAAGCCCAGCTTGTCCCTTGCCCACCTCTGGTCCCCCGGCTGGAACATATCCAGGTCAACGCCTGCCGGAACCACACGGATCCTATCCTGGTCCGCCTCATATAGAGACACCAGGGATCCGTATTCATGCCGCGTCGACGCGATTATCCTATCCGATGAGCCTACTATCTCGCGCTCGGCGCAGCTCCGCATGCTGGGTTCGGCGTCTCCGCCCGGCGTCCTGCCCTTTAGCTCGGCCGTGGTGTGGAAGGTAGTGACGTGAGGTACATCCCATTGCCGCGATAGATCGTTTCCTATCCAGCCGGAAAGCCAGTAATGGCTGTGTATCAGGTCGTAGCTGAAGCCGTTCGACTCTCTGAACTTCTCCAGTTCATGGGCAAATGAAGGAAGGTATCTGAACAAATCCTCTTTGGGAACGTCTACCGGGCCTGCTTGGAGATGTACGACCCTGGCGTGCTCGTTGAGGCTCACCACTCCACGATGATCGGCGCAGTGTTCCCTGGTGAAGATGTCAACCTTACAGCCCAGTTCCCCCATGGCGGAGGATACCTGGCGTACGTAAACGTTCATTCCCCCGGCGTCCTTGCTGCCTGGCCGCGACAGGGGACAGCCGTGAACACTGAGAAAAGCTAACCGTTTTGGCAACTGCGCACCAGTCAATTCACCTGGGCAGCGAGTCAGCGCCGCACCACCATCCTGTACAGCGTAACGTCCTTTGCGCCCAGATCGTATTTGTAACGTTCATTGCCGCGCAAGAAGTCAAAGTAGTCCATGCCGCCCTCTATGGCGTCTCTAAGGCACATCGCTTTGAGAAGGAGTCCCACGCTCAAGGAGCCGAACTCAGGGTTGAACCCGCTGTTGTACAGGTAGCGGATGTTTCCGATGTCAAAGCACAAAGCGGCCGCCACTCGCTCGCCGTCTATCTCCATGAAGAACAGCTTGAGAAAGCCCGCCTTGGCCATTTCGCTAGCCATGCGGCGGAAAAACCGTTCCCGCTCGGAAGTAAGAAACATGGCCTTGTCCTGGCGGCTGCCCCTCATCAGTGAAAAGAAGTCGTCCAGGCTGCCGTTCGTGGAGGCTGCCCCGCTGACTGAGTAGTAATCAAACGAAGTCTGCGTCTCCAGCCGCCTTATTTTGCGCCGCAGCTCATGCCTGTCCTTCTTGGTCAGAGCCGCCAGGTATTCATCCCAATCGCCGGGGAGCGCTACACCCGGAGAGACGTCCTCTTCAGTTAGCTCCACCGTATACGCCGAGGCTCTGGCCATCTCCATGAACTTCTTATACGTGGAAGAGGTCTCCAGAAGCGAACGCAAGTCCATGGTAGACCATTCAGCTTCCGTCAAATAGCTGAAGAGCGCGTGATAGAACTCTTCCGACTTGGAGCCGTCCACTACGATTTTGTGATAGTCCCAGAGGTCCTCGTCGCCTACAAACATGAGTCTGCCATCGTCGCAGGACATGAACGGAGCCACTCCCACCAGCTTGCCGTCCTCTCTGGCCGCCAGCAGATGGAGCTTGGCGTCTCCGGAGAATTCATCCCACCATAGCTGATGCCAGATCGGTGTCTGAAAGACGGTGGGCTGAACGCAAGAATCTAGGAGAGTCCCCCACTCTTCCCAAAGCTCAGGCAGGTTCTCTTCAGATATGTGAAGTGTCATGGACGCTCCATTCGGATTGATCTTACGGGTCAGTGGACTGCAATGAGACCAAGGGCTTCCTCAACGGTATGCATCTCGGCAGAGGTCTCTTTGGGTAAGGAAGCGGCCTCTTGTGAAGCTAGCTCCGGTTCTTTGAGACCGGTGCCGGTGATGACGCAGACCACGCGCTGGCCCTTGAGGTCTAAGCCTGAGCCGGTCATCCTGAGCAGGCCTGCCACTGAGGCCGCCGAGGCGGGTTCGCAGAAGATCCCCTCTCGGTTGGCCATTAGCTTGTACGCATCCAGTATCTCATCATCGCTGACCGTGTCAATGGTGCCACCCGACTCATCACGGGCCGTGGTGGCCAGGTTCCAGCTGGCCGGGTTTCCAATGCGGATTGCAGATGCCACGGTTTCCGGGTTTGCCACCGGAACGCCCCTCACTATCGGGGCTGCTCCCTCTGCCTGGAAACCCATCAGCTTGGGCAAGACCATGGACTTTTCCAGGTGATAGTACTCAGTAAACCCCATCCAGTAAGCACTGATGTTGCCTGCGTTGCCTACCGGGACGAACAGATAGTCCGGGGCCTCTCCCAGAATGTCCATCACTTCAAACGCCGCCGTCTTCTGCCCCTGAAGACGATGGGGATTGAGCGAGTTGACCAGTGTGATGGGATGATCGGTAGCTAGCTGCTTGACCAGCTCCAACGTTCTATCAAAGTTGCCGTCCACCACCAGGACCTGCGCCCCGTAAGCTATAGCTTGAGCCAGCTTGCCCGAGGCAACGCTTCCCTTTGGCACCAACACCACCGTCCTCAAGCCGCAGTGAGCGCCGTAAGCCGCGGCAGAGGCGCTGGTGTTGCCCGTGGAGGCGCAAACTATCGCGGTGCTTCCCGCTTCCAGTGCCTTGGCAACTGCAACCACCATACCCCTGTCCTTGAAAGAGCCTGTGGGATTGCAACCCTCCAGCTTGAAGTACAGCTCTTCACATCCTGCTTCAAGGGCCACGTAGCGCGAGCGCACTAGAGGTGTATTGCCCTCGCCAAGGCTTATCAGGGGTGTCTTGCTTGTAACGGGCAGATGGTCTCTATATCTTTGCAGCACCCCGTGGTAGGGCCACATGCCGCTATTGCTATCCATCATCTCCTTGTCGCTCTAATATCATTGACCGTCAAGTCCACCGCTCAACCCTGATCAGACTGCTCACCTCACTGACTGCCTCCAGGCTCTCCATCTGCCGGATTGCCTCCCTCACGTGTGATTCACGCGAGAGGTGGGTCATCACCACAAATTCCGCTGTTTTGCCCTCTTGGTCGGCGCTTTTCTGAATAACCGAGGCAATGCTGATGTCCAGGTCCCCCAAGATGGCGGTTATCCGGGCTAGCACACCGGCGCGATCAGCCAGTGTCATTCTAACGTAATACTCGGTAGCCAGTTCCTCCAACAGGACAACTCTCAATCCATGGTTCAAAGCGCCACGCTGAGGAGGTTTTCTCCCTATGACAATACCCCTGGCCGCTTCCAGGATATCACCAAGTACGGCGCTGCTGGTAGGCTCAGGGCCTGCGCCCTGACCGTGAAAGACCACACGCCCCACTAGATCGCCCTCGAATTCGACAGCATTGAAAGCGCCGTCGACCTTGGCCAGGAGATGTTCCTGGGGCACTAGGGCGGGATGGACGCGTAGGGACAGCTCATTGTCCCTGCGACGTGCTATTCCCAGCAACTTGATTTCAAAGCCAAACTCCCTGGCGTACTGAAAATCCCTGGGAGCCAATCTGGAAATCCCTTCCCGGTATATGTCCTGATCGGAGACTTGGGTATGAAAGGCAAGCGAGGTTAGAACGGCCAGTTTGTAAGCAGCGTCTATGCCTTCAACGTCGTTGGTCGGGTCAGGTTCGGCGTAGCCCAGCGCTTGGGCGTTGTGCAACGCCGATTCAAAGTCCAGCCCCTCTTGGGACATCCGGGTCAATATGTAGTTGGTCGTCCCGTTTATGATGGCATGGAGAGAGGTGAATTCGTTGGCCAGAAGGTCTTTGCGCAAGGGGCCTATGATGGGTATGCCCCCCGCTACACTTGCTTCGTATAGAAGATTGAGCCCGGCCTTTTCAGCAAGCTGCAAAAGCTCCTGCCCACGAGTCGCCATGACCTCTTTATTTGCGGTAACAACGTGCTTCCCATTCTCCAAGGCAGCCCGCAGGTGTCTGACAGCCGGGTCAACTCCGCCCATAAGCTCAACTATTATGTCCACGTCCGGATTATCAATCAGAGAAGCGGGATCCGTGGTCAATAGCCCGGGTTCTATGGGCAAACGCCTCTCTCTGGCGGGATCACGCACCAGGACGCCATGAAGCTTCAGGGGCCGGCCCACGTGCTGTGCCCAGCGCTCAGGTTTGCTCAGGAGTGTTTGGGCAACCTGGGAACCGACCACGCCCAAGCCAAGCAGGCCTACTCCAATTTTGCTTTTGCCGTTCATGAGGACATCAAAGAGACTTCATTGCCTCTTGAGCTAGAATGCCTGCAACCCGGTATGACAGCGCCTAACTGCTCAGGGACCGAGAGATGTTGGTCAACTCTATTATCTTGCTGATGACCCAATCGTAGTCTTCCGAATCGAAGTCTACCACTACGTTATTGCTCGCGCGCTGTTCATCCAGCCAGTTTTCCAGCGCCCGGGTCTTCAAGACCTCTTTCATATTATCGTTGACTTCAGCAATCTCGGGCCCGTCGGTGACTTTGAGCATGTGTACGCCGGCACGCGACCTCAGCGGGCTGGAAACCACCCCGTGTTCAATGCCGAACAGGGTCTCTTCCAGCTCAAAGAAAGCGCCTCTGGGCACCCAGCCCACCTCTCCATCGTGGTTCGCCCATACGGTGTCCTGGTTGTATTCACGAGCCAGGCCAACGAAATCCTCGCCCGCTTCAAGGCGGCCAACGACCTCAGACGCCACCGCCTCATCGCTTACCCTGATCCAGTGAACGAATACGGACTCCTCCAATGAAGGGACGTTCTGGCCTACTATTTCGCGTATCTGTGTGCGCAGGATATTGGACCTGGCTATTTGTCTATATGTCTCGTCGGAAAGCTGCGAGACGGTGAGGAAACCGCTGTATCTCTCCTGGAACTCCCGCTCCAGAGCATCGGGGTCCTGCTCCTCTCCGGGAGTGGCCCTCGGATAAAAGGTAGACCTTATCTCCTCGTCGATGTCATCCCTGGTAACCGTCACGCCAACTGAAGGCGCGCCTTGGGTGAGAAGCTCCTCATCCACAAGGCTGGTGAGAACTTCAAACGGCACGTTGGCTATCTGAGGTTGGACGCCGGCCTCAACCTGGGACCCCACCCTTGCCCTGGCGCGATCCACCATTTCACCCATAGTCCGTTCCACGTCATTCACGTTGACTATCACTTGCCTGGGCGGCGATACGAACGTGATGTAATAGCCAACAGCCGGAATAGCGAGCACCGCCAGCACCACGACTGCCGCAAACAGCACCAACCGTCGCTGACGTCGCCTCTCTTGCAGTCTGCG
The DNA here is from genome assembly GCA_965197965.1 of Dehalococcoidia bacterium. Classification (GTDB taxonomy): domain Bacteria; phylum Chloroflexota; class Dehalococcoidia; order Lucifugimonadales; family QGNO01; genus DAOUJH01. Next base: position 1,823,062 of record OZ240235.1, on the reverse strand, counting down.
AGTCGCTTGCCTTCTACGAGTTGGTACTCTGGCCTCTTGATTACGGCCGCTTGTAGTCATCCAATAACCAACCTGACTCTCTTATCAGTAATACGTATCCCGGAGACGGTGCGGGTTGCGCGCTGCGCCGGAACGCAGATGCTCATCTATCCGTGCTCTCCGGTGAAAGGAAGCATAGCCAAGTGCCGGGCGCGTTTCAAAGCCACCGCCAGCGACCGCTGGTGCTTGGCGCAATTGCCCGTCTTACGACGAGGCTCTATCCTAGCTCTGTCCGAAAGAAAGCGCCGGATCCTGGGGACGTTCTTGTAGTCTATATACTCCATCTTATCGACGCAAAAAGAGCACACTCTGCGACGCTGGTAATATCGTGGGCCGTCTCTGCGGCGACCCCTTGGCCTCTGGGTCATACGTTCACTACTCCTGTTACCTTGCTGCTAGAATGGCAGGTCCTCCGGATCCACCTGGCCCCCCGGCTCATCCTGTGAGCCGGACTCTTGGGATTGTGGAGCCCTGTCCAAGAACAAAACCGTGAAGGCAATTATCTCGGTGCGGTACCGTGTCTGGCCGTCCTGCCCCTCCCAACTCCTAGTGCGCAGCCGTCCCTCCACGTATGCCCGTCGGCCCTTGGATAGGTACTGATTGACCTGCTCCGCTAGCTGGTTCCAGGCCACTACGTTGAACCAATCCGTTTCCTCTCTCCGCTCGCCGTCCGAAGCGGTGTAGGACCTGTTTGTAGCTATACTAAAGTTGGTCACTGCGCTTCCACTGGGTGTGTAACGCATTTCAGGATCGGTGCCCAGGTTGCCGATCACCATAACCTTGTTGAGCATTCCCTATATCTCCACTTGCTGCTGCGCTAGTCTTCTCTTCTTGTCACCAGATGCCTGAGAAGTTCCTGATACGCTCTCAGGGTGTCATCCAGTTCTTTGGCCGTAGCGGGCTCCGAGTTGAACTGCGCCAGAACGTAGTTCCCTTCCCGGTAGTCCTGAATGGGATATGCCAGTCTTTGAGTTCCCCAGTTGTCCTGGTTTGTTATCTCTCCGCCCCGATCCGTGATGAACTTGCTCACACGCTCCACCACGCCGGTGGCATTCTCTTCATCAACTTCCGGGCTAATCACCATTATTAGTTCGTATTCACGCACTCCGTAGTTCAACTCCTCTTAATCACTAAAATGTGCCTCAAACGCAGGCACCGTGCGAGATTATAACACGATTCGCTAGGTGCCGCACAATGTCGCAAGGCCTCATTCAGGCCACCAAATCCTAAGGTACGGGGAAGCCGGATGAAAGCCCTTCCACCTCACTGCGCACATCCTCCTCCATGGCTTCATTCCCCATGTTTGCCAGCGTTTTTACTATGAGGCGCGCCACCTCCACCATCTCTTCAGCCCCAAACCCCCTTGTGGTCAGCGCCGCCGTGCCCAGCCTGAGCCCGCTGGTCACACGTGGAGGCCTGCTATCGAAGGGGATAGCGTTCTTGTTGACCGTGATGTAGACCCTGGATAGCGCATCCTCAGCTTCCTGGCCTGTGATGCCCAGGGACGTGAGGTCCACCAGCATCAGGTGATTGTCCGTGCCGCCCGATACTATGCGCAGTCCGCCGTCTTCCAGCGACCTGGCCAGTGTCCGCGCATTTTCCACCACTTTGTGTCCGTAATCGGAGAACTCCGGCTTGAGAGCCTCGCCGAAGGCCACCGCTTTCCCTGCTATGGTGTGCATCATAGGCCCCCCCTGCATCAGCGGGAAGACGGCGCTGTCTATGGAGCGCGCCAAATCTTCATTGCACATGATCAAAGCTCCCCTGGGCCCTCTCAGCGTCTTGTGCGTCGTGGACGTGACCACCTGGGCGTGGGGGACGCAGGAAGGATGAGCGCCTGCGGCTATCAACCCGGCTGTGTGGGCAATATCCACCAAGAGAATCGCGCCCACTTCATCCGCAACGGCCCGGAAGCGGCCAAAGTCTATGGTTCGGGAATAGGCGGTGGCTCCCGTAACTATCACCTTGGGCCTGTGCTCCTTGGCCAGTCTTTCCACCTCTTCGTAATCTATAAGCTCGGTCTCGCGGGTGACGCCGTAGGAGACAAAGTTGTACAGCTTGCCGGAGAAATTCACCCTGCTTCCGTGGGTAAGGTGGCCGCCCTGGTCCAGCCGCATGCCAAGCACTGTATCGCCGGGCTGCAACAGGGCAAAGTAAACGGCCATATTCGCCTGAGCGCCGCTGTGAGGTTGAACATTGGCGTGCTCAGCGCCGAATAGCTTTTTCAGACGGTCTCTGGCAAGGTTTTCCGCCACGTCCACATATTCACAACCCCCGTAATAGCGCCGGCCCGGGTACCCTTCCGCGTACTTGTTTGTCAGAACCGATGCCTGCGCTTCCCTGACCGCCTGGCTCACGTAGTTTTCGGAGGCGATAAGTACCAGGTTGCGCCTCTGTCGCATCTCCTCATTTGCAATGGTCTGGGCGATTTCAGGATCGGCCTGTGCCAGAACTCCCATCAATATCCCTCCTCAATGGGACAGAATGAAGGGAGAGCCTGAAGACTCTCCCCGACTGTTCCTGTAGCTAGCTGCACTTAATACGGCTTTATAAAAAGTGTATTGCGCAGGCAATGAGTGTGTCAATTGGAACGTGCTAAAACCAGGAAAGAGAGCAGCACACCGTCATACCCGTGACGACGGGTATCCAGGGGCGGCAGGGCCCTCCTACCTTGAGCGGATCTCTTCTCCGCTCACCCTGAGCATGAAGTTTACCCTGAGCATCGTCGAAGGGAAGGGAATGAGCGGGCACCCGCATTTGCGGCGTCCCAGACTAGCTAGGCCGTCTCTACTGGCTGGGGATTTCGTAGTCGAGCATCCAGCCTATGCCGAACTTGTCGGTGCATGCGGCAAAGTAGGAGCCCCAGAACATGTCCTGCGCCTCCATGGTCACGTCCCCTCCATCGGACAGCTTGGCTAAGAGAGCGTCCACCTCCTCCCTGCTCTGAGGCGTATAGGCGATTGAGAAGTTGCTGCCCATGACCGGGGGCGGACCAAACATGGAGGGTACGTCGCTGCCCATGAGCACGCTGTCGCCTATGGGCAGCGAGATGTGCATTATCAGGTGCTTCTCCGACTCCGGGACGCCCATGTCGGCGGGGCCGCCCTCCATGGTCTCCATGACGGTGAACTCACCGCCAAACACAGCGCGATAGAACTCAAACGCCTCGCGGCAGTTGCCGTTGAAGTGGAGATAGGTGTTGAGAGTCATGGATGGCCCCTTATTCTCGTCGGTGCGTATGGTTACAGGATAAGACCGCCGCCGTGCGGGCGTCAATCTGGGGTTATTCTCCGAGGCAGGTGCATTAGTCCCAGGATTCTGGGCACGAGCTAGGCACAAACGGTTTTTGCAGAGCAGAGGACCCGCTAGGCACGGAGGAATAGGGGGGAAATGCACGGAACTGCGGGTTATTCGCCCTCGAAGCCACGTAGTAGAAACGCTTGGCCTTCCGCGGAATGCTCCAAATAGATTCCCGATCGTCTTCCGGCGGGGCGCTCGCAGAGCTATCCTCGTTCTCGTATGTTTTCATGCTATCGAATCAGTTTAAGGCAAGGTCTGTCCATCAAAGCCGTGCGCCCTGGGGGGCTGCTCTCTTTCCAGGGCGCACGGCTCTAGGGGTAGGGGTAACGCGCTACCTCACGGTACGGTAGGCAGGTCGGTTCCCGCTGGGAGCAATCTGTACTCCACTATGGCGTTTTCCCACCGGAGAGCACTCTGTACCGCGCTGGCGCCGTCGTAGATGGATTCCTTGTAGAGCATCGGAGCATTCTCCACCAGTTCGGTCCTTCTGAGCCTTCCGTTAGACTGTTGTTTTTCGTATATCAGGCTTGCCCTTTCGCTAAGTGTCCCCTGCTCCTTGACAGCAACTCCTCTGTTCTGGAGCGATTGTGGGAGTGCCCAAAAGGAGTCCACAATACTCGACAACGCACCAGAGAAGTCGTGGTTCAGGACGAACTCATCCCCTGTCTGAATGTCGGTGTATACTAGAGCCCCGTCGACCAGCTTATTGTAACCGAGCAGTACACCCTCGGTGGTCCGTAGCGTTGCGACGGCATCACTAATTTGGCCGTCGTCGCCAGCGACAAACCAGTTCTCACTTATGGTCGTGCTGGGGTATGAGCCGGGACCGCCGGGTCCTAAGGGGTCCTTCTGGTATTTCAACACTTTGTAGTAGAGCGGCTGGCCGGCAGCTATGCCGATCAGTAGGGATTGCTTGTTCTGCTCTGAGGTTGTTGCGACCTCAACGACCTCAGGTGCAGGGGCTGGGGCTGGGTTGCCGCCCAACTGCGTGGCCCCTATCCAGACGACAGCGGCAAGTACGAGTATCAGACCTCCGGCTATCAGTTGTTTTGCTCTCATGTTGTTTTCCTCCTCTTGGTGTAATCGTCCGGGTTTGTATAATCCTTTTATGAGCAACATGTTATGAGCAACATGCGTTAGGGTGTCTTCTATCCATTGAGCCTGAGTGACTATGGACGCCAGAGGCGCTGTGCCAACTGACACCGTAACAGATGGTTACAAAAATAGTCACCTCCAAAATTAATTTCCCCAAAGGGGGCTTAATCTCTCAGGGCTTTTGGTACAGGTTGGCGGTCGACGCCCTCGGTAAGGTCACTTCGAGACCAGCTTCCGGCCCAGCCATAGTTGGAGATGGTTGCCCTAAACCTCCCTCGCCAGGGTCAGGCCTTGCGCGGAGAGCGCTCCCGCCGCTTTCAGGGCCAGCGAGCATGCCTCCAGGGTAGCGCCCGTGGTGCATACGTCGTCCAGTATTATCACCCGTTTTCCACCCACCAGGTCCGGGGCCGCCTGAAACGCGTTCGCTACGTTGACCCAGCGCTCCTCCTCGCTGGATACGGATGCCTGGGAAGGGGTGTTCTGCACACGGCGCAAGGCGTCACTACTCGTCTCCATGTCCAACAGAGCGCCGGTTTCCCTGGCTAGGAGCAGCGACTGGTTGTATCCCCTGCTGCGCTCCCTCTTGGGATGCAGCGGCGCCGGGACCAGAAGGTCAGCCTCTATGGACTGCGTCACGACAAAATCCGCGAGGAGACCGGCCAGCACGGGAGCCATCGCCCGCAGGTTTCTATACTTCAGCGAGTGCACAGCGTTACGAATAGCGCCCTCAAAGCGGTATGGCGAACGGATGCCGTCTATCTGAAGAGGCCTCTCCCAGCATCTACGGCAGAGGCGCATCATCAGATCGCCCGGCTGAGAGCAGATGAAGCAGTAGGGAGGTACCAGGCTCGGCAGGTCGTCGCTGCACTCGCTGCACAAGAACGCGCCTTCAATGTCGCATCCCACGCACCTCTTGGGGAACAAGAGATCCACGGATGTAGAGACGGCATTGACGGCAGCGTGCCTCAGAATCCGGATGATTCGACTTTCTTGTTGAAAAGCCATGACCGCAGCCATGTTAGAATGAGCCTCAGGTAGGCGCAATGGCGATAAAAGCGGTCTTCTTCGATTTCTACGGTACACTTGCCGGATTTCACCCACCCAAAGAAGAGGTGCAGGCTCAGGCCATGGCTAGCATGGGCTTTCAAGCTAGCCATGAAGGGATCACCCGGGGCTATCTTGAAGCCGACAGGCTGATGTCCGAGGTGAACTCGACCTCCTCCCCCATTAGGGAGATGTCGCGCGAGGAGCGGCTGGAGTTCTTTGCAAGATACGAACAGCTCATATTGAAAGGCGCCGGTATAGAGACGGACCTTGAAACAGCGGCAAAGGTCTGGGCGAAAGTGCAGGCGGTTCCCCACGACTTCGCCCTGTTCTACGATACGCTGCCCACGCTTCAAATGCTCCGTGCCCAGGGATTAACCGTAGGCCTGATCAGTAATATAGGCGGCAACGCATCCAATCTAACGGCGCAACTGGGACTGGACGGACACCTGGACTTCGTGGTCACGTCCCAGGACGCGGGTGTGGAGAAGCCGCACCCGCCCATCTTCCGCCTGGCCCTGGCAAGGGCTAGCGCCAGGCCGGAAGAGGCGCTGCACGTGGGCGACTCACCCATATCGGACGTGGCGGGTGCGCGCAACGTCGGCATAAAGCCCCTGCTTATAGACCGCGACGGCACTATGGCCGGCTACAGAGGCTGCCCGCGTATAACCGGCCTCGCCGAGATCACGGGGTACCTTTAGCCGCCAGCCAGCCGATTACCCAGCGGTTACTAAATCAAGGACTTCTAAGATAGCAGACACTGTAGGGCCCCGCCAATTCTTGGCCTCGGGGCGGTGAGGGTCGTCCAAGTCATCGCCGGGTGTCCGGATCAGCACGGGATGCAGCCCCACCCGCCTCGCGCCCTCCAACTCGCCGCTGCCCCCATCGCCAACGAAGAGACATGTGTCCGCTGCGAGCTCAAGACCTTCCAACGCTAGGTGGTAGATGCGTGGGTCGGGCTTGGACATCCCTGCCGCACAGGAGAAGACGGGCACGTCAACCAGTGGCGCCATCGGTGTCTCCAGCCATAGCTCATTGGTCTGTGCGCTCGCGTTGCTTACCAGCCCTATCCGGTACCCCGCCGATCTGAGAGCGACCAGGGTCTCCACGCTCCCAGGCCTGGGAACTAGAGAACGACGGTAGTGGTCCAGCCGTAGCTCCGCCGCGGCCGTTACCTGAGAGGCGTAGCGCTGGATCCCTAGGCGTTGGCACACGTGCCGGATGTTCTCCTCAATCGTTCGGAAGACTCCCGTCTCTCGATCCGAGAAGGTCTCCCTCCACAGCCGCCGGAACTCGTCTTTAGGCGCATCCAAGGTTGCGGCCATCTCCGTGATGCTTGTTAGGCTCTCTTGGGAACGGAAGGACTCCACAAGGGTTCCGTAGAGGTCAAAGATCACTCCCTTGTATTCACGTGTACTCACAGCGTATCCCTAGTCACCCACTAGCCGGTCTGCTTGGTCACCGGCCCAAGCTCCTCTGGCACGGCCAGCGCGCTGCTCGGCTCTTCCTTGACGGGCTGCTCAAGCGCCTCCATCACCTTGTCGGCGAAGACAGCCTCCGGCACTGCGCCGACGAACTGTATCCTGTTGTTTATGACTGTCTTGGGCACCCCGCTTACCATGTACATCCTGGCAACGGTGGGGAACTCCTGCACTTCCACAACGTCGGCGGTGACGTTCTTGTTCTCCATGGCCATTGCATGCGCAATGCGCGCCATCTGGGGGCAGTACCCGCAGCTTGGGGTAACAAACACCTGGATGTGCACGGGCTCCTTAACCCGCTTCAGCTTTTTCCGCGTATCCAGGGAAAGCGGGCTGACCCCGCGAGATACGGTTATCAGGTCTTCGATAATCGTGGCGAACTCGTATCCCAGTGGAATGCCGTAGAACCTCACGTTGGACTCCCCGTTCTTGGATATGACCATTGCGGGTATTCTTTCCACGCCGGCCTTCCTGGCCTCCTCCGCCTCGGAATAGAAGTCCTTGATCTCAAGATGCAGCTTGTTGGAAAGGCCCGTCACCTCCTCCAGCAGCTTCTGCGTCTGCTCACAGTAAGCGCATTCACGGCCTGGAATGGTCAGGCCAAAGGTGCGCTGGGTGAACAGGCGGATGGTAACGTCCTGCTTGAGCTCACGCTTGAACCTGTCCTTGAGCGACTGCGTGTCATTATCCGAGAGAATCGTAGTCATGGGTCACCCTCCAAATCGCACGGACAGTCTAGCAAAACACCGTCAGCCGTTCCACGTCACCCCTCTTTGCGCCTGGTACTGCTCCATAGCGTGTGCACTCTCTGCGCCAATGACACTACGGACAGAGCGATCATGATGGACAACGCCGGGACCAGCCAGCCGGTGAGCAGCCCTACGGTCAGCACCAGCACCCGTTCCGTCCTGGTGAACAGGCCGCTCTCCTTCATAGCCACCCCCAGCCCTTCGCCGCGGGCGCGGAGATAGCTCACGGAGAAGGAGGCGATCAGGGACAGGAAGGCCAGTATCACTCCGGCGTCGCTATCGCGGCTGAGGAACAGGGCGGCTGCTCCAAGCAATACAACGGCCTCGCCAAGACGATCTGCCAGCGAGTCCAAGGCAGCGCCGAAGGCGCTTTCGACGCCCTTGAGTCGCGCCACCGACCCATCCAGCATGTCCATTACGCTGGCAAGTAGGAACACCAGGCCGCCGATGAGAAGGTTGTCCTGGGACACCAGGTAAGCCGCCACTGCAGTGATCAGCAGCCCGGCCACCGTTATGGCGTTGGGGGGAATCTTCAATCGAACCAGTAACTGGGCCGCCGGTGTCTCCAGGTAGCGGCTCAGCGACGCACGGGCCTTTTCTCTAATGTCCCACCGCCGCCACGGATGAGGCCGAACCGGCGTGGCGATCCAGAGCGTCCTGGTAGATGTCCACCACCTGCTCCCCTACCCTCTCCCAGCGAAATTTCTGCACCGTTCTCAGGCCGCGCCTCCCCATGTCAAAGCGCAACTCAGGGCTGTCCACGAGCCGTTTCAGCCCAAGGTAGAGCATCTCATCGTTCTTTGGGGGCACCAGAAATCCTTCTTTGCTATCGGTCATCACGCTGGCGAAGCCCGATATGTCTGAGGCAACAATGGGCTTCCCCGAGGCCATGGCCTCCCCCAGCACAATGCCGAAGCTTTCCTTGCCCGTATTGGGGGCACAGAAGATGTGGGCGGTCTTGAAGTAACGCCGTTTCTGATCATCTGTGACTCTGCCCACAAAGACCACGTCCTGTAGGTTGCGCTCCGCCATTATGCGGTAGTTCTCTTTGCCGGGATTGCCCGGGCCCACCACTATGAGACGTGTGTTGGGATACTCCCACTTCAACCTACTGAAGGCCTGCAGCAGGTACTTGAGACCCTTGCGTTTCTCCATACGACCCACGAAGAGGATGTTCAGCTTCCCGTCGTTGAAGGCGTCAAAGGGAGGCGTCTCTTCGGCGAAGAAATCGACGTCTATGCCATTGGGAACGATGCGATAGTCAGCAGGAAACGACCCGCTCACGAACTGCCGGGCCGGCTCTGAAACGGCGATTCGCTCGTCCAGCTTGTTGAACCACCGCCTCATTATTCTCTTGCCGAACCAGTACATGTAGCCCCTTCCGTGAAATGCGTGGAAGGTGCCCACGTTCGCCGTGTTAGAGAAACGAAGCACGGTCAAGGGAAGCACTGGCGCAAGGGGTTCGTGGAGATGAATTACGTCAAACGCCTCTTCCTTCAAGATGGCCTTCACTCTACGCTCTCGCCACACGGAAAGGGAGATGCGGGCAATGGAACCGCCGCTGGGCACCGGGATAGGGCGGCCCACGGGAATTAGGTTGTCCTGGTCTATCGTGTAAGGAGACTTGACCGGGGCCAGCACCTTGACCACGTGCCCCATGCGTTCCAACTGACGGCTAAGCTGCGAGACGTGGGCGACCACTCCCCCGTGGTAAGCGAAATCGTATGGCGACACCAGCCCTATTTTCATGGGAAGCAGGCTCTTATGCTAGCTGATCGTTGGCCGAACCGTCTCCTTCTATATACGCCTCAACCAGATCGTGGGCATCGTCGTCAGTGAATTGAATCGGCGGCGACTTCATGAAGTACGAAGAGGGCGCAACCATGGGACCACCCCATCCCCTATCCAAGGCCAGCTTTGCGCAGCGGATGGCGTCGATGAGCACGCCCGCCGAATTGGGGCTGTCCCATACCTCCAACTTCAGTTCCGCGTTCAGCGGCACGTCGCCAAATGTCCTGCCCTCCAGACGTATGTAGGCCCACTTGCGGTCCGTAAGCCATGGCACGTAATCGCTGGGGCCTATGTGTACATTGCCATCGCCGAGGTCGTATGGAAGCTGGGATGTAACCGAGTTTGTCTTGGATATCTTCTTGGAAACCAGCCGCTCCCGCTCCAGCATGTTTTCAAAGTCGGTGTTCCCGCCGAAATTGAGCTGGTAGGTCCGCTCCACTTTCACGCCGCGCTCATGGAATAGACGGGTCAGCATACGGTGTGTGATGGTAGCTCCAACCTGCGACTTGATGTCGTCTCCTATGATGGGTAGGTTCTTATCTTTGAACTTCTTTTGCCAGTAGCCCCCGGTGGCTATGAACACGGGAATGCAGTTGATGAAAGCCGTGCCCGCCTCCAATACCTGGTCGGCGTACCATCTGGTGGCCTCTTCACTTCCCACGGGCAGGTAGTTGATTACAACTTCGGCGCCCGTATCCTTGAGCACCTGGGCCACGTCCACCGTATCGCCGGGCGCTTTCTTCACCTTGTCGGAGATGTACTTGCCTATGCCGTCGTGCGTCATGCCGCGCATTACCTTCACGCCTGTACGCGGCACCTCGTGGAACGTGACGGTGTTGTTCGGCGGAGCGTATATCGCTTTACCAAGGTCCTTGCCCACTTTGTTCTTATCAATGTCAAAGGCGGCGACGAACTCTATGTCTCCAACGTGGTACCCCCCTAGCACCGTGTGCATGAGGCCGGGAATGAAGCCGTTCTCAGATGCCTCCTGATACTTGTACACCCCCTGCACCAGAGACGAAGCGCAGTTGCCAACGCCTATGATTGCAACTTTTATCTTTTCCAATTTTGTCCACTCCTTTTAGAGAAAAGTGCCATCAAACTTCAGGTATGATTGCTATGAATCAGCGGCGTGGAATTCGTAGATCCCAGACGGGTTATGACCATGTCTAAAGCATGTCACTAGAATTGTCAAGTGTACGGAGCGCAGGCGCTTCTCGTCGCAGGGCATAGCGATCAACGGGGGAACGCCTCCACCAAGCCGCCGTCCACAGTGATCATACAACCGGTTGTCTTGGCGGAACGGTCGCTGGCCAGGTACAGCGCCGCTTCCGCAACGTCACGAGGGGTAATGAACTCCTGCAGAAGGTTGCGGCGTGAGTAGAAACCCTCCAGCTCAGAGACCGCCACGCCGTGCGCGGCGGCCCGTTGCTCGCGGAGCTCCTCCGACCACAGCCGGGAGTCCTGGAAAACGGAGTCCGGATTTATGATGTTGCTCCTGATGCCGTACCTACCGTTTTCAATGGCCAGCACCCGGGCAAGCTGCGCTTCGGCGGCTTTGGCGGCGCTGTAAGCGCCAAAACCGGCGCCGGGCGCCGTAACGTTCTTGGTCACCACAAAAATCAGGCTGCCTCCCATACCCTGAGCGCGCATAATCCGCACCGCTTCCTGCGAAACAAGCAAATGAGCCGTGGCGTTGACGTCAAGACTCCTTTGCCAGTTGGACAAGTCCATCTCGTCCAGGGTTCCCGTGGGCGCGATTCCAGCGTTGGAGACCAAGATATCCAGCCCTCCAAACGCCAACACCGTGCGCTGGAATGCTACGGCCACCTGCTCTTGATCCGTAACGTCCGCCGTAACGCCGATGCACCTGTTCTCGCCCAGTTCGGCGTTGATCTCTTGCGCCGCTTCGCCCACTCCATCGGCGTCTATGTCCACCAGCGACACGTGCGCTCCCTCCTGGGCAAGACGAAAGGCTATGGCCTTGCCTATGCCGCTAGCCGCGCCCGTCACCAGGGCTATGCGCCTTGTTAGCTCCTGCTCAGGCGGCAATAGGCTCAGCTTGTATAGCTCCAGCGGCCAGTACTCTACGTCGTAAGCCTCCTTGGGCGGCAGGGATACGTATTCATCGACCGAGTGGGCCCCGGCCATGATCGAGATGGTGTGATGATAAATGTCGGAGACGGTGTTCAGACCCCTGGTGTCTTTGCCCGCTACCCACATACCCAGGCCGGGCGCTAGGACAACCCTGGGATTCGGGTCGCGCATCTCGACAAGCCCGTTCTTGTGCCTGTTGAACCAGTCGGTATACGCCCTGCGGTACTGCTCCACTCCCGCTTCCAGGGCACGGCGCACGTCTCCAGTATAGGAGGGGTCGGATACCTCCACCAGCAGCGGATTCCTCTTCGTGCTCAGCATATGATCGGGCGTGGCTGCGCCCGCTTCCACGAATGCATCGGCTTTCTTAGAGCAAGCGAATTCGAGTACGTCGGCGCTATCTTCGAATCGCACCAGGACGCGTTTCTCCGACGACGCGCTGAGCAGCGACCTGAGCACAGGCGTCACTATACCGGCCACCCGGCGGCGCTCCGCCTCATCCAGGGCAGGCGTTTTGACGCCGCCAAACGGTACCTTGGCAGATGCTCTCACCTTCAAGAACTGTTCCACTTCGCTGATCAGCTCCACGTGGGACTGGTAGCTGGCCTGAGGAGTGGAACCCCAGGTGATCAGGCCGTGGTTGAGAAGCACCAAGCCCCTGGCTCCGGGTCGCTTCAACACGGCGGCAGCCACCTCTTTGGAGAGGAGAAAACCCGGCCGCTGGTACTCCACCACTATCACATCCGAACCGAAGACCTGCGCCAGCGCCTTGTGCGGATTGCGAGTGTTGGTCAGGGAGAGGATGGCATCCGCGTGTGTATGCACAACGCTGTTCTGCGGTAGGAAGCCGTGGAGCAGCGTCTCTATGGAAGGACGCGGCGAGCCGGGGTCCATGACACAGTGCGACAGATAGTCCACCATCCCGTCATCGGACATCTCAGTCAGCTCGAAGAGGGGCAGAATATCGTCCATGCGCAGGGCGGGGAAGTCCTTGCGAAGCGCGGACTTCATATCGGAGCCGGACCCCTTGACCAGCATCGCTTTGACCTGCCTGCCCCGGAAGTCCGCTCTGGTCACTTTCAGCGAGGTGTTCCCTCCGCCCCAGAGCACCAGCGACGGCTCTTCCCCGATGAGGCGGCTCTGATAGACGAGCAGGTCCAGCTCAGCCAGGTTGTTGACGTCCTCTGCAGACCAGCGGTTTTCCATACCGGTTGCATCCTAACAGAGAGGCATACGTTGCTACAGCCGCGCCGCATGGGGCGGGCCGCTGTAAGAACCAAGAATACGCTGCAACGCAGCTCGCGCTCCGTTGCAGCGTATTGCCTATGTCAAACGGTGGACTACCTCTCCACCGGCACGCCCACGGCGGATCCCCACTCCGTCCAGGAACCGTCGTAGTTGCGCACGTTGGTATAGCCCAGCAGTTCGCTCAGGACAAACCAGGTGTGGGAAGACCGCTCCCCTATGCGGCAGTAAGCTACTATCTCCTTGTCGCCGCTTATACCCTTTCCACCATATATCTCGCTAAGCTCATCAGCGGACTTGAACGTGCCGTCCTCAGCTACGGCGGTTGCCCAGGGTACGTTGGCCGCACCCGGGATGTGGCCGCCGCGCTGCGCCCCTTCCTGCGGCAGGTGCTCCGGCGCAAGGAGCTCACCGCTGTACTCGGCGGGAGACCTCACGTCGACAAGCTCCAGGTTGGACAGATTGCTTGTAATGTAGTCGCGCAAAGCGCGGATGGAACAGTCCGGCTCCTCCGCCGTGTAGCTGGCGGCGGCATGGCTGACCGCGTCCGTCGTGGTCGGCCTGTCCTCGGCAAGCCACTTGGCGCGACCCCCGTTCATCACGCGGGCGTCCTTGTGACCGTAGTATTTGAGCTGCCAGTACGCCCAGGTGGCGAACCAGTTGTTGTTGTCTCCGTAGACCACCACCGTGGTGTCGTTGCCCACGCCGGACTCCGACAATAGCTTCTCGAAGTCTGCTTTGCTCGTCAGGTCGCGGCGGACGCCGTCCTGCAGCTGCGACTTCCAGTTGATGCCCACGGCGCCATCGATGTGGCCCTGGTCGTACGCCGTGGTGTCCACGTCGACCTCCAGCAGTCGCACGTTCTCGTCCTGGCCGTGCTGGGCCACCCATTCGGTGTCTACCAGGACATCCGGGTTTGCGTATTCAGCCATCGTTCTTTCCTCCTGAGTTTCCTAACTCTCGCACAAATAAAAAGCCCCTCGGTCTTAGTTTGCGAGGGGCTTCGTTGCCTATTGAACAGCCACGTACTACAAGCGACTTTGCCCCACATGGTGAGTACATGTACATGTGCACGTCCGGACAAAGATCGCATTAGTCATGGCGGTTAACTATGCTAGACGGTTAAGGGCAAAGCGTCAATAGAGGGGTGGTAGGAGGTAAGTGCATAAGTCTCTCTGGAAGGCAACTTGAGGGACTATTCGATCCAAAACACTTTACGGTACCTGCTATGCTAGTGTGATCTAAGACTAAGGCAAGGAACGAGGTTTGAGATGGTTAGCCAGGATGATAATAGCCTTAACCTAGCATACGACTTCGTACGCGACTCATATGACTGGATGCTACGTCGAATGGATGCAATGGAACGACGTATAGATAGCATCCTGTTATTCATCTCTACGCTCACTTTTGCCGTTCCAACGGCAACAGTCGCTATATCTGGTATTCGTGAACCCCAAAATGATCTAGATATTACAGCTTGGCACAATATCTTCGCCGTAGCTGCGTTGGCCTGCTTCCTAATCGCAACCGTGGCCGGCCTTATATTTAGAGGCATGGGAGAACTGAAGTTGACTGTGCTCAGCAAACTCCTAGACTATCAGGAAGGAAAGACTAAAGAGGAATTTCAGAGAGACATGATTAGCTTTGCGGGTAAGCAATTTGAGAAAAACCTGAAATTCATTGCAGGAAAAGCTCGAAAGGCCGATATTCTCTCAGGTATCTTGGTGGTGGAAATCCTTTTGTGGATACCTTGGATCTACCATACTCTTAGTTAGTCCTTGTCAGTTCTTTTTGTCCCATTGCCTGGCCCATTCCCTGTTCCGGGAGTGCGAGGTGGTACATCTGCCTCAGTAAACGTATCTGGAACACTGCGGGTTGATGGTTCGGGCGTAGGCGCTGATGGTTCTGAGCTTGGTTCGGGTTGGCTCGGTGTTTTTGGTGTACGCTCGGTCAACTTTTCCTGTCTCTCCCTCAAAATCGGCTCATAGGGAAGTATAGACTATCCTTTGGAAATAACCTAGCCTGAATTATGCAGACTGACACAAGTGGCAAAACTCCTTGATAGCGTCGGTAACTATTGAGCTGATTGCCATCGCACCCCCTACCTACTCCGAAGCGCCGCCAAAAACTCCGCCTGCGTCTTGGTCCCCTTCATGGAGTTGCAGGCGTTGCACAGCAACTGCAAGTTCTCTATGTGGTCGGTGCCTCCCCTGGCCTTGGGCACGACGTGGTCAACGGTGAAGTTGCGGAACGGGAACAGGACTTCGCATCCGGCGCAGATGCCCTCCTGAATCCCGTACAGGGTATGCTTGTGGGTCTGGTAAGGGGGCAACGGGCCCATGTCCGTCCGCTTGGGCGTATCGTCGCGGTAAATGACCCCAAGACTGTCAAAGCCAAGCTCCTTTGCCATACGACGCTGCACCAGCGTCCTAGCCACCGGCGAGAGGTCTATTCCTATCCACTGACGCTCCAGCTTCTCGGCGGCTATGAGGGCGGTGGCGCAGCCGCAGAAAGGGTCAAGCACCACGTCACCCTCATTGCTGCTGGCCTGGATGATGCGCTCCAACAACGCAAGGGGCTTCTGAGTGGGATATCCCACGCGCTCCACCGAGCGCGCCTGAACAGGCTTGATGTCGTCCCAGATGGTGTCTATTGGGTTGCCGGGCATTTCATCCAGATACCGCTTAAACGCAGGCACTGCTCCGGGGCGTCTTTGAACTACGCTGCCTTCATCATAGGCTGCCTGCATCCGCTCCTTTGTCCAGCGCCACACCCTAGTAACGCCGAGGAACTCGTAGGTCAGGTTGGGGCGATCATGGTTTGGATTTGCCAGATTATCAAGCCTGTAGCGTCTGCCGGTCTCCGGCTCAACGTATCTGTAGAACTTGTCCACATAGGACTGGTCGTGCGGTCTGTACGGACGGTTCCATGTGAAGTCGTCCGTCTTGCTGTAATACAACAGGACGTCAGCGTTGTTCGGGTAGCCCCTGAAGGCCAGGCCCTTGGCGCTGGTGCGCTTCCAGGTGATTTCGCTGCGGAAATTTCCTCCTCCAAAAACGCTGTCCATGGTCAGTTTCAGGTAGTGGCTGGCCGTGGGGTCGCAGTGCAGGTATATGGAGCCCGCCGGCTTCAGTATTCGCTTCATCTCCAGCAGGCGGACGGCCATCATGATCAGGTATGATTTAACACCCTTGCCGCGGGCGTTGCCTGCAGCATCGATAATGCCGTACAGCGCAGGATGCTCCTCGGCTATCAGCCCGTGCCAGGCAAGATCAACGTCGCTAAGGGCCCAGGTGTCCTTGAAGGCCGCTCCCGCCGCCTCGGAGCCGATGGGCGCGGAGTAGTCGCGGTTGGAGTTGAAGGGCGGGTCCAGGTAGATGAGGTCTACGGTCTCGGAGTTGAGGCCGCGCATGACATCCAGGTTGTCGCCCGTCCAGAGGGTGCGGTTCTTGAAGTTGGGTTCGGCTGCCGTCTTCGCTGCTCGCGCCATTCCCGTTCCCCCTAACGAAAGCTAGTCTGTGGTTAAAATGAACCCCGTTCCCGCACTATTATACGTCAATGTCCGACAGTAGTCCCCTTGACCCCCACCCCCACATCATGTACACTACCCATACCCCCTGGGATGGGGTATTCACTCGCAGAGGATAAGCAATGCTGCCTGAAGTAAAGCAAGACTCGCTGAAGCGGCTAAACTATATTGAAGGACACCTGGCCGGTATCCGCCGCATGATCGAGGATGAGAAGTACTGCGTCGACATCCTGAAGCAGACCTTCGCCGTGCGCCGCGCCATCCAGAAGGTGGAGTCCAAGCTGCTGGAAGGCCACCTGCACACCCACGTCCTGGAGGGTGTGCGCAACGGCCACGACCAGGAGGTCCTTGACGAACTCATACAGCTATACAACCTTTCGGAGAAGTGACGCTTGACCCTTCAAGACATAGAAAACCAGCCCGGGCAAAAGATAGGCCTGAACATAGCGGGCATGACCTGCGCCGCCTGCGTGTTCCACGTGGAAAAGGCGCTCAAGGAGGTCGATGGTGTGGTCTCCGTGGACGTCAACCTGGCCACGGAGCGCGCCACCCTCCACTACCTGGACGACATCGCCACCCTGGACGATTTCGACCGCGCCGTGGGCGATGCCGGATACTCCGTTGAGGGTATCGCCGGCGAAGAGGAAGAGGAGCGAGACAGGGAACGGCTGGCCCGCACCCGGCTCATCAATGACCAGCGCAACCGGTTTCTCGTCGCTGGCGGCCTTGGCGTCGTCATCTTCCTTGGCAGCTTCAAAGAGTGGTTCCCCTGGATGCCCTCCTTTCTGCAGAACTGGTACGTTCTATGGGCGCTGGCGACTCCGGTGCAGTTCTGGGCCGGCGCTCAGTTCTACAAGGGAGCTTGGAGCGCGGCCAAGCACGGCACGACCAATATGAACACCTTGATCGCGCTGGGCACCGGTGTAGCCTACGCCTTCAGCGCCACCATAACCCTGTTCCCCGACCTCTTCGCCGCGGAAGGCGTGCAGCACGCCGTCTACTTCGATACCGCCGCCATCATCATTGCGCTCGTCCTGCTCGGCCGGTTCCTGGAAGCCAGGGCCAGAGGACAGACCTCCGAGGCCATCCGCAAGCTGATGGGCCTGCGGCCCAAGACGGCGCGCGTAATGCGCGGCGATGCTGAGATCGACGTGCCCATCGAGCAAGTGGTAGTCGGCGACCTTGTCCTCGTGCGCCCCGGCGAGAGCGTCCCCGTGGACGGCGAGGTGACCCGGGGCGCATCCGCCATAGACGAGTCCATGCTCAGCGGCGAGAGCATCCCCGTGGATAAGGAGGCCGGATCGCCGGTTTACGCCGCCACTATCAACAAGACGGGCAGCTTCCAGTTTCAAGCCACCAAGGTCGGCAAGGACACCGCCTTGTCCCGCATCATCCGGCTTGTGGAAGAGGCGCAAGGCTCCAGGGCGCCCATCCAGCGCCTCGCCGATGTTGTATCCAGCTACTTTGTGCCAGCCGTGATGGTCGTAGCCGCCGCCACCTTTGTCACCTGGCTTCTGCTGGGGCCGGACCCGGCCTTCACCTTTGCCCTCCTCAACATGGTGGCCGTGCTCGTCATCGCCTGCCCCTGCGCCCTGGGCCTTGCCACGCCCACCGCCATCATGGTCGCCACCGGCAAGGGCGCCGAGGGCGGCATTCTCATTCGCAACGCACAAGCCTTGGAACGCGCCCACAAGGTCGACACCGTGGTACTGGACAAGACCGGCACCCTCACCCTGGGCCAACCCGCCGTCACCGACATCCTGGCGTACGGCATAGGCGAGGACGACCTGCTCAAGCTGGCCGCATCCGCCGAGCGCGGCTCGGAGCACCCCCTCGCCAGGGCCATCTTCAACGCCTCAGAGGAACGGGGCCTCACTCTTGACCAAGCCACGGAGTTTCAGGCTTTGCCCGGCCAGGGTATAGAGGCCAGAGTCAAAGGCTCAGTGGTCACCCTAGGCAACCTGGCCCTGATGCGGCTAAAGGAATACGCCCTCAACGGATTGGAAGTGAAGGCGAGTGAGCTTTCAGACCAGGGCAGGACCCCCATGTTCGTCGCTTTAGACCAAGAGGTGAAGGGTGTCATCGCCGTGGCCGATGCCATCCGCCCCGAGTCGAAACAGGCCGTACAGACCATGCTTGGCATGGGGCTCGAAGTCGTCATGCTCACCGGCGACAACCCCCGCGCCGCCCGCGCTATCGCCGCGGAGGCCGGCATCCAACGCGTCCTCTCGGAAATGACGCCCGACCAGAAGACGGCACAGGTGCAAGCCCTCCAACAGGAAGGCCACACCGTAGCCATGGTTGGCGACGGCATCAACGACGCGCCGGCGCTGGCCCAAGCCGACGTGGGCATAGCTATAGGCGCCGGGATCGATGTCGCCATGGAAGCCGCCGACATCACCCTCATGCACGACGACGTACGCGGCATACCAAGGGCCGTCCACCTGTCGCGTGCCGCCGTACGAACCATCAAGCAGAACCTGTTCTGGGCCTTCTTCTACAACACCGCGCTCATCCCCGTGGCCGCGGGTGTCCTCTACCTGCTCTTTGCCGGTGGCGGCGTGCCCACCGCGCTGAGCTACTTCCTGGGAGAGTACGGCTTCCTCAACCCCGTGCTCGCCGCCGGAGCCATGGCCGTCAGCTCGGTCAGCGTGCTCAGCAACTCGCTGCGCCTGCGCCGCTTCAAGATGGGGTAGGATATGGGTACCTAATAGTGCCGGGCTCGAAGATCGACTGGAATCTGGAAACCGCGCATTTAGACTGAGGAGACGACCCCTATGAGGCGCTGGAGGCGGGGCGTGGCCATGAGTTTGGGCCCGTTTGCATTAGCTGTTCCACGAGACCCCTAGTTCCCGCAGCATCTGGTAAGTGTTGAGGCATCGTATGCCGAAATGGTCGCAGACGTTTGGGATTTTCACCTGTTGCGATGCTTGCAGAGCCCGTCCTTCCAGACTTACAACGGAGCCTCCTTGAACCATGGCATGGGCTATCACCCAGGGATCCGCCCTATCCAGGAATCTACGTCTAGCTTGGTTGTTAGGGTAATGTTGCGTCACGTATCCAACTACTGCCCTGTAAGCCTCTTGTACATCTGCGTTGGGCTGTACAAATAGACCCGACACTCTTCGATTCTGAGCCCAGTCAGCTAGATCGTCCTGTGTGTCTAACAACTCATTGTAGACCATTGCCGGGCATGATATTCGGCTATCGGATATCAATTCATCTAACAGGGTCCAGAAACGGGGTGCAATGTCAAAGCCATACGGTCCCTTTCGCCCCTCAATAAAAACATTGCTGTCCAGCCAGTACTCAACCAAGGTTCAGGTCACTTCCGAAGAGGTGCTTGGCAATGCCAGGAAGGGCTTTGACCTTTATTCCGAGCAGGTCGGCGGCCTCGCTGCTCAACAGTGTTCCGTCAGCAGCACTGGTAACGACAGCAGAAGTGAAGGCGATTCCGTTACGTGCAATCAGAGTGTAGTGAAAGTTTCCACCGGACTCACCCATAGGTTCGGCCTTCGCAGATTGCTCGACAAGTTGATTGTAAGCTTCTCGATACGCTGCAACCGACAGGAAATCGTGGTCGTGAGCCTGACGCAAAATCACCATGGCGCTAACTTTGTATTGGCTGCTCAGGTTCCTGAGATTAGCTCCCAGTCTTGAGGTATCGGGCACCCATCGGTTCTGGAAGTCCTCTCCTGGCACCAGCGTTTCCGCGGCGACCCGGTTACAGAACCGCTCTATCGAGCTGTCTTGCTGTTCAGAAAGGAGACCATAATTGGGATTGGATATGCCCCCTTGCCCAGACCAGATATGGGCAAGCTCATGAACAAAGGTGAAAATTTGGGCGCCCTTAAAGTCACGCCCATTGATGAAAACCAATGGGGCGACATGGTCGCCTACGGAAAAGCCACGAAACTCTTCAACGTCCAGAGGACGATGGTTATTGTTACCAACCACCCCACTGCGCAAGACCATGATCCCAGAGCGCTCGGCGTTTCGTGCTAGCTCCCTTAGAAACCCCTCCCAGTTCGGGGCCTGCTCCCTGGCTTTTTCGACGTCAATCACTTGGCGTATATCGGCCGCGACATCCTCTTCCGAATCTCTGGGTGTGAACCGGCCAACAAAGGGGAGTTCCTCAATTCCCTGCGACTGTTGGTATTCCCGAAACCATGCTTGTTTCCCCAGCACGTGGCTCAGTAGATCCAAAAAGTCTGGACTGGGTTCTTGGGAAGGCTGCTCATGGGTAGTGCGAAAGTCGGGGATGGGTAGCTCTTCGATTGGAGGTTCAGATAGATAGAGAAATCCAAAAGGAACATGAAGTGTTTGAGCAAATCGCTGAGCCTGGCGGAACGTCGGGCGTTTCTCGCCCGCCTCCCATGCGCCTATCGCTTCAGGCTTAACGTTCAATTTAGCAGCGAGTTCATGGACACCTAGATTGCGTCGCCGCCGTGCCCATGTGAGCACATTGGGTGTAACCAACGCATCAACCATGTTAAATTCCTTATGTAAGCCCAGAATAGCGTAGTCGGGGACGATCAAAAGTCCCTGCATCTTAGCCACAAACTTTACTAGCTTGGTAGACATTAGGCAATCATCTATTGGGCTAACGAGATCTGCTTCAACTACTACTTCTGGTGTTAATCCGCAAGTGGCCAGAAACGCTTGACAATCCGATCACTGTTGTAAGTGCAGGGGTGCATGCGCATTATATTAAGCATACCCCCTTTTGCTTTTGTAACAAGAACTCTGTTGAAGCCACGTTTAATATAAACAAACGATCATCTCCTCTCATTCGACAACCCCGCCACCAGCGGGCTACAATAACGAACAGCATCCACCCTCAACTCCCAGACCAGAAAGGAGCCGCGCATGACAACCGAGACGCTCCGCATAGGTTCAGACGTTCCCGACTTCACCCTGCCCGCCCTCGACGGCAGCCCCGTCAGCCTCTCCGGCTTGAGGGGGAAGCGTGTCGCCCTCTTCATGTGGGCCTCCTGGTGAGCCTGCCGCGCCCAACTGCCCGTGTGGCAGGAGTTCTACAGCAGGCACCGCGACCGGGGCATCGAGGTGGTGACCGTGGCTATGGACGCTCAGGGCGCTGAGAAGGCCCGTCCCTATGTCGAAGAGGCCGGCGCCGCCTACACCACCCTAGTCGATGAAGACAATCTGCTGAGCCGCCTGCTCAGCTTCAAGGCCGTGCCCAACGCCCTCCTCATAGACGAAGCGGGTCTGCTCGAATACCAGAAGTACGGCGGCTTCGACATCCGCAAGCAGGAGTACGCCGAGATTGCCGAAGGCTGGGCCCAGGGCGCATCCCCGCAGTGGCTCGCCGAGCGCATGCAGGAAGACGCCAGGGGCGGCCCCGACCACGAGAAGGCCACAGAGCACTTCCAGCGCGGCGTCGATCTCTACAAGGACGGCGATACCGCGGGCGCTTTGTCGGCATGGAAGTTGGGACGAGACCTTGAGCCCGACAACTGGGTCATACGAAAGCAGATCTGGGCCGTGGAGCACCCGGAGCGGTTCTACGAAGGCGAGGTGGATTACGGCTGGCAGCGGGAACAGATTGAGCAGGGCGTCTAGCGCCCCTTTCCTAATTGCGTACCGTTGCGTATAATTAGTTCTTGCGGCCCGGTGGTGTAGTCTGGCTTAACACACCGCCCTGTCAAGGCGGAGATCGTGGGTTCAAATCCCATCCGGGTCGCCAGGAATATCACCCATCCCCCAGCAGCGCCTCCAAGCCCACCTTCGCAATCTTCTCGTCGTCTTCAGCGGAGGGCAGTCCGCCTACGCCTATCGCGCCCAGCACCGCGCCGTCTTTTCGCGCTACCACTCCCCCGCGCGTCGTAATCAGCTGAGGGTCTCCTATCTCGGCCAGGGTCCTCCCCTGCGCCGCCAGCCGCTCCGCGAACGTGCCGGTATCCGTTCCCCTGATCGCCGACGTATACGCCTTTCTCATGGCGAACGTGGGACGGAAGCAGCGGTCCATCCGGGCATACGCCAGCAGGTTCCCCATATCGTCGACTATCGCCATGTCCACCGGCGAGCGACCCGGCTCCCTGTTGAACTCCGCCGTCATCGCCTCAATCGCCTTCATGCAGCTATCCAGGCTCAGCATACTCTTTTCGTACATCTACAGACCTCGTCTCATAATCTGCGGCGCAGGGATTGTACCCACAGATGCGGCCAGCGGCAACCGCCCGCCGTAACACGCCCACCGTCACTCCTCTCTAACCCGCAGCATCAGCTTGTCGCCACTCTGCCAGGGCTGCAACTCCACCGTCCAACTCAGCGTCCCGGTCGTCGCATCCACCGTGGCGGCGGCAACTTCCAGTGACAACGACACAGAGCCGTCCAGGGCGGAGAAGTTCACGGTGTGCCCCGCAATACCGGTGTGGGGTGAGAGCTTCAACTTCACCGTACCCGACCCTCCAGGACCGGGTTCCCAGGCAATGCGCTCTATGGTCGCCGAGGCGCTGTTGGCGTCCGTGAATGTCGCGGGCTCCAGCACGCCAGCCTGCCCTGAGCCTGTCGAAGGGTTGGTGCTGTCTGCCGCCACCGCCGTGCCGTCCGTCACCGGATCGAAGAACGACTCGTGCAACACACCCTCGGGAGCGTTGACGGTGACTGTCCACTCGTAGCGATCCGTGTGCCCGTCACATGGCACGAATATGGTTCCTCTGAAATTATAGTGGAACTGGTATACCCCTTCAGGAAGCGGGCGGGCGGATGCGATCTGCCGGGTGAACTTGAAAGAATCGTGCACTCCGTCCCCCGAAAAGTCGTAGGGAATCGGCTTGTCGTACTCGACGTTGAACACAGCCGCGTCTCCACCGTCAAGCCAGAGTGGATTCAGTTTATCAGCCGTTTTATCAGCCGTTTGGCCTAAGCCGAAGTCATCTTCATACAATACACTCCCCATGGCCAAACCCGAGTCCAACTCATGCTCGTGAGGAGGAGCATTGCCATAAACGCTCCCTGACCTGTCGGGATATGTTGCCCAATAGTGGCGGTCCCTCGCCTCGTACTCATATGTAAGCCTCACGCATTCCCTGTACTCCTCTGAGTCGTCTCCAGCGTTGAGCTTGGCTGCAACTCCTGCTATCCGACTCTTCATCTCGCCCAGCGTTATTGTGGACGCCGTCCCCGTGGCGGGAGGCACGTCTAGGAGGAAGCCCTGCTGGTCGCCGCTGGGCTGCGACGGCGCTCCAACGGCCGCCGTGGCGGGCAGCCACAGCTTGTTATGCAGGCTGGCTATGCTGTATCCATCGTCGGGTATGGTCCATGAACCACCCCACTCCAGGTAGTATCGATCTGCCTGCTCTGTACTAGGCAGATGCGTCTCGGAGTTTTGCAGAAAGACAATCGCCTCCCGGTTATCCCACTGGTTGTCCCGGATCGCCACAATGTCCGGGAGCGCCGCCTCAGCCTCCTGCCGTGTGTCGAAAAATGGTGCGGCGGCCCACACCGCCACGATGTTGGTGGCGCCGCTGCCCTTCAGGTACTCCTGAACGCTGAAGTTGAACTCCAGGATAGCTAGGTACTTCTGGCCTTCGTATGTAGTGCCGGACTCTGTTGTAGAGGTGGTGGAGTCGAGCCGCACCCTGGCGATCACGGGATAGGCAAGGATCCTCTCTTCGAGCGAGGTGGGGCCTAAATAGATTATCGGCGCCGTTCCCAAGAACTGCTCGCCCTCAGATACTGCTGCCGGCGCCACCGTCGGCACCACGGGCTCGCTATCCGGGGACTTCCCTTCGCCAGACTTTGGATCCTCCGACATTGCTGATGGCGTCACGGGCTCGCTATCCAGGGACTGCTCTCCGTCACTGAGGAAGCCGCAACCCAGCAGCATCATTGCCACTCCGAACGACAGGATGACGGTGAACGTTCTCATCGTTACGATCCCTCCTAGTATGCACACCACCGCCACCGTCACTCCTCCCGAACCCGCAGCATCAGCTGGTCGCCACTCTGCCAGGGCTGCGACGTCACCGTCCAACTCAGCGTCCCCGTCGTCGCATCCACCGTCGCGTCGGCAACTTCCAGGGACAGAGGCACGGAGCCGTCCAGGGCGATGAAGTCCACGGTGTTCCCCGCAATGCCGGTGTGGGGTGAGAGCTTCAGCTTCACCGTGCCCGACCCTCCGGTACCGGGTTCCCAGGCAATGCGCTCTATGGTCGCCGAGGCGCCGTTGGCATCAGTAAACGTCGCTGGACTCAGCATGCCGCTCGTGCTGTCTGCCGCCACCGCCGTGCCGTCCGTCACGGGATCGAAGAACGCCTCGTGCAGCGTGCCCTCGGGGGCATTGACGGTGACCGTCCACTCGTAGCGGATCGTGTACCCGTCGCATAGCGCGAACATGGTTCCTCTGCTATTGTAATGAAACCGGTACTCCCCTTCAGGAAGCGGGCGTGCGGATACCACGCGCCGAGTGAAGTTGACTATGTCGTTCACCCCATCTCCTGTTGAATCATAGGGAACCGTCTCTCCGAACTCGACGCTGAACATATCGACATCCCCACCGTCAAGCCAGAGTTGATTCAGATTGTCAGCCGTTGGGCCGAAGCCCAACTCATCTCCGTACAAGATACTCCCCATGGCCAAACCCGAGTCGAACTCATGCTCGTGGGGAGGGACATTGCCAATACTGCTCCCGGACCTGTTGGGATATGTTGCCCAATAGTGGCGGTCTTCACGCTCGTACTGATACGTGAGCTCCACGCATTCCCTGTACTCCTCGGAGCCGTCGCCAGCGTCGAGCTTGGCTGCAACCGTCGATATCTTACTCTTCATCTCATCCAGCGTTATCGTGGACGCCGTACCCGTGTCCGGCGGCACGTCCAGGAGGAAGCTCTGCTGGTCGCCGCTGGACTGCGACGGCGCTCCAATGGCCGCCGTAGCGGGCAACCACAGCTTGTTATACCGGCTGGCTATGCTGTAGTTGTCGTCCCTTGGACCGTAAGTGGGGTCAGCCTCCCACGACAGGTAATAGCGCTCCGTCTGCTCCGTGCTCGGGAGTAATCCCTGGGAGTCTTGTTGCAGAAAGACAATCGCCTCCCGGTCATCCCACTGGGTGTCCCGCGACGCGACAATGGCCGGCAGCGCATTCTCCGCCTCCTGTCGTGTGTCGAAAAAAGGTGCGGCGGCCCACACGGCCACGATGTTGCTGCCGCCGCTGCCCTTCAGGTACTCCTGAACGCTGAAGTTGAACTCCAGGAGCACCAAGTACCCCGCGCCTTGGTATGTAATGCCATACTCTACCGTCGAGGTGATGGAGTCGAGCCGCACCCTGGCGATAACTGGACTGTAGAAGATCCTCTCCTCAAGCGAGCTGGGCCCTGTATAGATTAACGGCGGCGAGCCCCCTAACTGCGTACCCTCCGATACTGCTGTCGGCGCCACGGGCTCGTTATCCAAAGACTTCTCTCCGCCGGACTGCGGACCTTCCGACACCTCTGACGGCGTCACGGGCTCGCTATCCGGGGACTGCTCCCCGCCATTGAGGAGGCCGCAACCCAGCAGCATAGCTGTCATTCCTAACGACAGGATGACGGTGAATGTTCTCATCGCTACGCTCCTCCTTGGCCGCCTGTCATGCTGAGGAGTCGGTCAGTCCCGCGTTGCATTCAGTACCACTCCCGCCGACGAAGCATCTGCCGGGCTAATGGACACCACCCCACCCTAGGATACCCGCCTGCGCGAGTATGACAGGTGGCGGGCTCCCTCTGTCACTCCCGAGACGTCGGGAGTCCAGGGGCAGGGATAGCCTCCCACCGTCACTCCCGAAAAGCCTGCCCCGCACTTGATGCGGGGTCGGGAGTCCAGGGGCGGGGGTGAGGTGCGATCCTCAGCCGGCGATCCGCGAACGGCCGTTGTTCTCCGGCGGCTGCGGCGTCGCCGAGGCGCTTCCTCCCTTCATCTCCACAATGATCTGGTGATGCCGTATATCTGATACGTTCGTAATGCTGTGCTGGATTCCTCCACCCACCTGCGTATATTGAACGTATCCCTCCTCAAACTCTCTCACCTGTCCTTCCTCTGTCTGTCTGTTGCTGCTGATCCGGCTCGGCGTTGTGTAGACAAATACATAGTCGTTCTCATGCTGGTGGTACGGCGACGTTTCACCAGGCTCCAGCGCCATGCCCCATACCTTGACCCTGTCGTTCTCGAACAGCAGCTCCGTCCCAACCTCTTTGGAAATCTCCTCGCTCTTGCTCATAGTTTCTCCCCCTGTGCTTTTGCACCCGATTATACCCTCACCAAGAACATCTCTGCGACCCAAATCCCAGACAAGGCGTTGCCCAGCTCTAATATCGTGATAGTATTGCTCCATCAATAAGTGGAGGCAATCATGGCAGACCTTTCCAGAGACGTCATTCGCTCCATTCTCAACATCCAGGGCTTCGATCCCCCGGAGCCTGAATTCACCGAGGTCTTCTACCGCATCAACGCACTCATAGAAGGTCTCGTCCAGCTTGACCAGCTCGACGTCTACCATACCGAGCCCTGGCCCATCCTCCCCTTCCGAGGCGTCCCCCAGCATTCCCCGGGGGCTGCTGCTCCCGCATCGGGAAACGGAACGCCTCACACTGACGAAGTCGCCTTCATGACCATACGCGAGCAGGCCGGCCTCATACAGTCAAAGGAGCTCTCTCCGGTAGAGCTGACTCGCACCTACCTGGAACGCATCGAAAAATACGACCCCCACCTCCACGCCTTCAACCTGTTGCTGGCAGACGAAGCGCTGGCCGAGGCAAAACAGGCGGAGCAGGAGATCGCCTCCGGAAACTACAGAGGCCCCATGCACGGCATCCCGGTTGGCGTCAAGGACCAGTTCGATATCAAAGGCCACTTGAACACGGGCGGCTGTGACGCCTACGACGACAACATCGCCAGTGAAGACTGCACCATCATCGCCCGGTTCCGTGAGGCCGGAGCGGTCATCATGGGCACGCTTGCCACCCACGAGTTCCACATGGGAGGAACACTGGAGTTCTTCAACAAAGAGACTCCGCGCAATCCCTGGCGGATTGACCTTACCCCCGCAGGGTCTTCGGCGGGATCTGGGTCTTCCGTCGCCGCCGGGCTTCTCAGCGGCTCAATGGGAGGCGACACCGGCGGATCCATCCGCGGGCCGGGGTCCGTGAACGGCATCGCCGGGCTGCGCCCCAGTTGGAGCCGTCTCAGCCGCCAGGGCATCTTCACCCTGTCCTGGGAGCTGGATACCGCCGGCCCACTGGCGCGGAGCGCCGAGGACACGGCGATCATGCTCCAAGCCATCGCCGGGTACGACCCGAACGACCCCACCACAAGCCGCGAGCCCGTGCCCGACTATTCCGCACACCTCACCGGCGACGTCAAGGGGCTGCGGGTCGGCATAGTCCAGCAGATGATGGGAAACCAGGTAGAGCCGGAGACCAGGAACATCGTGTCCCAGGCCATAGACGTCCTCAAAGGGCTTGGCGCAGTGGTGGAACCGGTGAGCATTCCGCTCATGGAGAAAATGCACGGCGTACACACCGCCATCTGCGACGGTCAGGCGGCCAGCTACCACCGCGGCCACCTCAGGGAACGGTACATGGACTACGATTACAATACGCGAGTCCGCTTGCTGGTCGGCTGCCTCATCCCCGCCGGACTGCAGACGCTGGCTCCCAGGGCGCGGGCGCTGATGGGCCAGACCATGCTCGACGTCTTCGACAAGTACGATGTCCTCGTCGGCGCCACGGGCCAGGGCCCTGCGGGGCCAATCGTTACCGAGTCGCCCGTCAAGAGCCGTGAGGACGCCCGTACCGCGGTCATGGCCCGCGGCGGCGGGACTGGATCGTTCAGCATGGCCGGCGCTGCCGCCATTTCCATACCGGCGGGCTTCACCAAGTCCGGCCTGCCCGTGGGCTGGCACCTGGGTTCTCGCCCCCTGGACGAACATACCCTGTTCCGCGTTTGCCACGCCTACCAGCAGGCAACGGACCATCACCAGCAGCACCCGCCCATGGACTGGGCTGGCTCTTAAATCTAATCCTCCCGCATACTTTATGGCAGGAACGTGGACGGGGTTCGCCCTGGTCTGGCGGTTTCTGTCATCTTCGACTATAATGCATGGGCACGCCTGAATAACGCAAAGGTTTAACACAAGAACGGACCGCGCTCCTTTGCTCCTCCCTCTTCTTGTCTTCCCCCTGCTGATTCATCTGTGTTGACATTCTAAATTAGGGAGTCCGTTCTCGTATGACTTATCGTTTTTCGCCTGCGCACACGCGCTCAGCCAGCCGCACCCGGCACCAAGCCATTTGCGCCGACTGCGGCATATCCACAACCCTTCCATTCCGCCCAAGCCAGGGCAAACCGGCGTATTGCCGTCCATGCTTCAATCTCCGTCGCCATGGACCATCTCCTGTGGTCAGTACAAACAGAGGCAAGTCGTCTACTGCAAGCCAGCCAGCCGTTGATAGCGCCCCGTCCAGTGTTCCCGTGTTCTCCGAAATGCCTTTGAAAGCCGCTACCAAAACGGCGATTTCCCGCATGAACATATCAAGGCCCACACCCATTCAAGAGAAGGCTATACCTCATCTCATGGCGGGACGAGACTTGATTGGCCAAGCGCGTACAGGGTCTGGAAAGACGTTGGCGTTCGCAGCGCCTCTGGTAGAACGGTGCGACCCGTCGCTCCCAAAGGTTCAGGCGCTTGTGCTGCTGCCCACCCGTGAACTGGCCATACAAGTGGCTGGAGTCATGGAAGCTCTGGCTTCTGCGCAACAGGTCCGTGTGACGCTACTGTATGGCGGTCGGTCTCTGCGGCCGGAGTACGCAGCGTTGCGCAACGGAGCCCACATAGTGGTTGGCACTCCGGGCCGGACCTTGGACCATCTACGGCAAGGGACCCTTGACCTAGGTTCACTGCAAGTTCTTGTGCTGGACGAAGCGGACGAAATGCTGGATAGGGGGTTTGCCCCGGATGTTGAATCCATCATAGGCCGGACACCCAGCGAGCGGCAGACGGTACTCTTCTCCGCAACTATGCCTGCGTGGGTGGCCCAGACCGCCGCGAAGCACCTGCGTCGGCCTGTTAGGGTGGAAGTGGACGCGGGTCTGCAAGCGCCGCCCACCGTGGAGCACCTGGTCTATAGCATTCAGAGGAATGACAAGATGGAGGCCCTGCTATCGCTGCTGGACGAGCGAGATGGTTCGCCAATTATTGTCTTTCTCAAGACCAAGCGCAGCGTCAAACAGATGGCAAAACGACTCGATTCGCTGGACTACCCGGTAGGAGCGCTCCAAGGAAATCTAAGCCAAAACGCGCGTGAGCGGGTAATGGCGAACTTCCGCTCCGGCGCCGCGCCAATCTTGGTGGCAACGAATGTAGCCGCCAGAGGCTTGGACTTCGAGGATATTGGCCAAGTTATAAACTATGACCTGCCGGACTCAGAGCAGCTATTCACCCACCGCGTCGGCAGGACTGGCCGCATGGGTCGCTCTGGCGAGGCGGTAACGTTCATTACAGTGGAGGATGAGCGGAAGTGGCGCGAGATCGAACGGGGCCTCGGCCATCCGCACACCAGGAAGTCTTGGCGTCCGGCTCGCAGGGCGGCGACGCTTCGATAGCAACTCTTGATGGCGCGTTTGGGAGCCCCTGGGAATCCACAGAAAATAGAACGTCTGCTGGTTACGTATTTCTTCGTGTAGAACGTCAACAGACTCCCAAATAGCAAGCAATTTTGATATTGACAAAACTTAACAAAGAGATACCATTGCTAGTACCGGGAATACATTTTCGGGTTCAAAGGGGTGCAGTTATGAAGCTCAGATTCGAATTAAGGTATTTTCTTGGAGTAGGTCTGGTCATGGCCCTGCTGTTTGTTCTTGCCTGCGGGACCGCGGAGGAAGCCACGCCCACTCCGGTGCCGCCAACTCCAACTATCCAGCCGCCGCCACCGCTGGTCACGGCGACGCCCACGCCTGCCGCTGTGGACACGCCAACTCCCCCACCTGCTGCTGACCAGCCGAAATATGGCGGCAGTATAAGCATCTCTGTGACCTCACAGGGCTCCTTCGACCCGTATCACCTTGACTCCCAGTTCCGCTGGACCACTCTGGGTTCCGTGGGCAATGTCTGGGGTCAGTTGCTGCGCGTCAACCCCACAGACCGGGTCACAGTAGAAGGTGACCTGGTGGAGTCCTGGACAACCAGTGCCGACGGCTCCGAGTGGGTGCTCAAACTCCGCGAAGGTGTTACTGACCACGGTGGCGAGCCGTTCACTGCGGAAGACGCCTTCTGGCAGATTATACGCATAGTGGAGCGGCCCAACGGAGTCCATGGCAACTACCAGGGCTGCATGCGAACGTTCATCAAGCCCGTCTGGGATGATATGGGTAGTCCTGTAGCCGACGGCGGCGCAGAGATCACGGGCCCCATGGAGCTGACCATCAGGTTGAAGGCCCCTAGGGGCGCCTTCATTGCCTGCTTCACCTCTGGGTTCCAGTCAGCTCAGCCCAGCAGAATCGTCAAGCCTATCGATACAGCCGCGGGTGGTGAGTACCGAGACCTTCGCTCAGACGAGGTGGTCGGATACGGTCCGTTCATGTTCAATGATTTCCAGCAGGACAGCTTCGTAACCTGGGAGCGCAATCCCAGCTACTTCAGGGATGGCCGTCCCTACCTCGACGAAGTAACCATGCTCGTGATTCCTGACGCGGCGACACGCACCGCCAGCTTCCGCGCCGGACGCATCGATATGTTCCGGATTTTCGAAACAATGAGCAAGCGTGACGCAGATGCTCTAGTAGCCGAAGGGGACGCCGTATTCCCCATCGTTCTAGCTATGGGCTGGCGCGGCGCAGAGCTCAACGCTAAGAAGCCCCCGTTCGGGCCGCTGGATGATCCGGACGCCAAGTTGATACGCCAGGCGGTCCAGATGACGGTCGACCGTGGTGCGGTCAACGATCTGTCCAAAGACGGGATTGGCCACATCGCTCTTCCCTACTTCATAGGCTGGACCTGGATTCGGACTCCTGAACAGTGGTTCGAGGCCTTGCCCGGCTTTGACCCGGATCCCATGGTCAAGGAAGAGCTGATTGCAGAAGCCCAGGGCATAATGGAAGGCTTGGGCTACGGTCCCGACAACCGCATCAGCGTCAACTACATAGGCACCAACTCCTCCAAGGCTGAAATGGAGGTCGTTGCCCAGCAGCTTGAGGAGATCTACATAGACGTGGACGTGGTCATAGTCGATGGAGCGACCAGGCAATCAAGGATCGAAGCGGGCGACTTCAACATGCAGAACGAGAGCAAAGGCGCCAGCTTCCCCGATCCCGATGCCTTCAACGACATCATATTCCACGACTTTGAAGACGGTGGCTTCAACTATACCGGATGGTCCAACCCTGAATGGAATGCCCTGCACGCCCAACAGGTGCTGGCCGTCACTGAGGGAACCCGTGCTCCGTTCCTGCAGCAGATGGGGGATATCCTCTACGAAGATGCCGCATACATCGGTCTGGTCCGCCCCGGCCTGCTCCAGGGCCACAGGGCAAACTGGAACGGATGGGTCAAGCCGGAACACCATGCATCCAACTTCACCCTTGAAAACGTCTGGTTGTCAGACGCCTAGTCTAAAGAACCCTCGCTAGACAGTACGGGCGCTCACAAGAGCGCCCGTACTCAATATAAAACACCAAGATTATGCGTAAATACATTGCAAGAAGGTTGGTGCTCTTTGTCCCCACCTTACTTGGGGTATCCATTGCCATATTCACCCTTCTTCGCGTCATCCCGGGAGACGTAGCCGCTTTGATGCTGGGCGGAGCAGAGGGCGAAGGCTCTTACACGCAAGAAGACCTGGAACGCGTGCGTGAGCAGCTAGGCCTCAACGATCCCATATACGTGCAGTACGGCACCTGGATCTGGCAGCTGGTAAGATTCGACCTGGGAGATTCCATTGCCCTTGGCAGGCCTATCGCCGGAGAAATAAAGCGGCAATTTCCCATCACGATACAGCTTGCGGCATTTACGGCGGTGGTAGTTTCACTAATCGCAATACCTGTCGGCGTCCTGGCCGCGGTCAAGCAGGACACTTGGATTGACTACATTCTAAGGAGCATAGCCGTCGTGGGCCTGGCTGCGCCCAGCTTCTTTGTTGGTATGTTGATAATCCTTGGCCTATCGCTCTACTTCAGGTGGATCCCTCCCATTGCCTTTGTCAACCTCTGGGATAATCCTACTGTCGCCTTCCAGCAACTGATCTTCCCCGCAGTGGCGCTTGGCTTTGCCAGCCAGGGTCTATTGCTGCGCATGACCCGCACCCAGCTCCTTGAGGTCCTGCGAGAAGATTTCGTCCGTACGGCCCGCGCCAAAGGACTAGAAGAGCGCGCCGTTATTATGAGACACGGCGTAAGAAACGCACTGCTGCCCGTGGTCACCATCGCAGGGGTGCAGGTAGGCTTTCTGTTCTCCGGGACGGTCGTGATAGAAACCGTTTTTAACGTACCGGGAATCGGAAGAGGGCTAATACAGGCTATGTTCATCAGAGACCTGCCCATGATCCAAGCCTATATCATGTACTTTGCACTGGTAGCGCTAACGGCAAACTTCCTCGTGGACTTGACCTATGCCTGGCTTGATCCAAGAATTAGGTACGGATAGAAATGAGAGAACGGATAGACAACAGCGGTAATATAGCTCTGGCCCCACCTCGTCTGGGCCAAGGCATGCTCGGAAAACGGATCAGAGCTTTACAGCGTTTCATCACCACTAAACGGCTGGGAGCCTTCGGCCTCTTCATCGTGCTGGCTACCGCCGTCATGGCTATCGGAGCCCCTTTGTTCTCTACTACTGATCCCTGGGACGTAAACCGCAGGGCAATCCTCCTTGCACCGGATGCTTCTAACTGGTTCGGTACAGACCGGCTGGGCAGGGACCTCTTCAGCCGCGTAGTCTATGGCTCGCGAATATCCATTTACGTTGGCTTAGTATCGATGTTGTCCGCCGGCGCGATAGGATCGTTGATCGGCGTTACCAGCGCCTATTTTGGCGGCTACTTCGACCTGATAGTGCAACGGTTCATAGACGCTACCGCCGCTTTCCCTACGCTGCTTCTTGCCCTGGCGCTGATGGCTGCCTTCGGCTCATCTTTGAACAATATCCTTCTTTCGCTGACCATAGTGTTTACGCCAAGGGTGGCGCGCGTCGTCCGTTCTGTATCGCTGAGCATCAAGGAAATGCCCTACGTGGAATCGGCTAGGGCAATAGGCGCTTCCGACTTGAGAATCATGCTCCGTCATCTGCTGCCCAACACATTCGCGTCTTTGATCGTGGTGGCTACGTCTCTCATAGGCAGCGCCGTGCTCATAGAAGCATCTCTAAGCTTCCTTGGAGTAGGGCTCCCCGCTGACGTCATCTCCTGGGGAGCCATGCTGGCTGGCGACGTCCTCATCGACTTCGCCAGCGCGCCGTGGGTGGGTATCTTCCCCGCCATGGCGCTGACCATTGCGGTATTTGGCGTAAACATCTTTGGAGACGCGCTGAGAGACGTGCTCGATCCCAGGCTGCGCGGCACCCAGTAGCACCGCAAACCAAGTGGACTCTGCTCATGGGCCAGAGCATATTCCAGGTGGACGCCTTCACCGACAAGCCGTTTGCGGGAAACCCTGCGGCCGTTTGCATTCTGCAAAGACCAGCCCCCGACGAGTGGATGCAGCACGTGGCCAGGGAGATGAACCTATCCGAGACCGCCTTCCTCTACACTCACGGAGACGGCTTCAATTTGAGATGGTTCACTCCCACGGTTGAGGTAGACCTCTGCGGACACGCCACGCTGGCAAGCGCGCACGTCCTCTGGGAAACAGGCCGGCTGCACCACGACCAGCCCGCATTGTTCGATACAAGAAGCGGTAGGCTGAGCGCAACCCGCCACGGAGACCGCATAGAGATGGCATTCCCCGCTGAACCGGAGCGCCAGACGCCGGAGCCGCCCGGCTTGACCCAGGCCCTTGGATATAAGCCGCGTTACACAGGCAGGAACAGGATGGACTACCTGATAGAGGTCGAATCGGAAGAGGTGCTGCGCAGCATCAGGCCGGACTTCACGCGCCTGGCACAGATAGATAGCCGCGGCTTCATAGTGACCAGCCGCTCGGATTCCAACGCCTACGATTTCGTATCCCGTTTCTTCGCTCCCGGGGTCGGAGTCAACGAAGACCCGGTAACCGGGTCTTCGCACTGCTGCCTCGGCCCGTTCTGGGCAAGCCGTCTGAACAAAGCGGAGATGACCGCTTACCAGGCATCGGCCAGGGGCGGCGTTGTCGGTGTTAGAACGGGTGGCGACAAGGTGTACATCAGCGGACAGGCGGTCACCGTCTTCCAGGCTGAGCTTCGAGTCAACGTCCATGAACCGCGATAGAGCAGCCCTCCAACAGCCGGACCAGGTCTACGCCGAAGACCGTCAAGCAAGATGGAACGTGGACGGCCTTGGAGGCGGTGCA
The DNA here is from genome assembly GCA_965197965.1 of Dehalococcoidia bacterium. Lineage (GTDB taxonomy): Bacteria > Chloroflexota > Dehalococcoidia > Lucifugimonadales > QGNO01 > DAOUJH01. Next base: position 1,788,215 of record OZ240235.1, on the reverse strand, counting down.
GAATGCAGTCATTCCCCAAGACCTGGACCAGGCATTTCAGAAGAATGAAGCCGCTTGGACGAACTTCTCGGCGTTCCCCCCTTCTTCAAAGCGCATCATCCTGGAGTGGATATTCAACGCCAAGAGGCCACAGACCCGACAGAAGCGTATCGACGAAACCGTGGAGCTTGCGGCCAGGAACATAAAGGCCAACCACTACCGCCAGTAGTCCGTTTGTAGCGAGCATCCCATTGACACAAAGCGTTTGCTATTTGCTAACATATAGTTGTGGATATCGAGTGGACGACCGTAGCAACCAGGGATCTTCGCCGCCTGGCTGCCAGGGAGCGTCAGCAAGTTATCAGGAAAGTGGAGCAGTATGCAGCCAATCCAGCTGTTCTACGCAATCAAGTCAAGAGGCTTGCCAATAGCGAATTCTTTAGATTGCGGGTCGCAAACTATCGGGTACTGTTCACAGTTGAAGTAGCCGTTATGGTGGTGGAGCGAATTCGGCATAGGAGAGAGGCATATGACTAGCAATGAAACGATTACTGTTTCCAAGGCGGACTATGAGTCGCTGTTACAACGCAATGAGGACCTTGAGGACTTGCTGGCAGCCATCGACGCCGACCGCACAAGCGGTCGTGTGCCTCATAAGGTCGCGGTGGCGATAGCAAACGGCCATAGTCCGATAACGGCATTCAGAGCTTATAAGGGCATATCACTACGTCAGCTTGCCAACCGAGCAGGCATTAGTGCGGGCTACCTGTCTGAGATTGAGAGGGGTAGCAAGACTGGATCGGTGTCAGCATTGGCCCGGATTGCGAATGAACTTGAGATTACTATCGATTCACTAATGGTCGATGACTCCGGGCCTACCGCGGAGCAAGCCCCGTGAGCTCCGCCAGCTGCTCCAAGTGCTCTTCCAGGTCGAATACCGGGTTTAGCAGAATGTGGCTTGCCCCAGTCTCAGCAACCGCTTCAATGCGCTCCACCACCCGACCGGCGCTGCCCCAGATCGCAACCCTATTGGCCATGTCTGCGTTGCCGTAGTACTGGCCGAACCACTCCCTGAGCCTGCGTTCGGCCCGCGACTCGTCATCGTCAATCGCCAGGTACAGCCTCTTGGAAACGGTGAACTCGTCGGGGTCGCGTTTCGCCTCTTCAAGGTAACGCTTGACCAGAGCGGCATGCTCTTGGAACTCCTCGAAGGCTGAGGAGCCCGCCCCCATCCAGGCATCGCCGTGCTTCACGGCCCGGCGCAGCGAGTTGGGATGGCGTGCGCCGAACCAGATGGGCACGCCCGGCCGCTGAGAAGGCTTGGGTTCCATGGAAACGTCGTTGAGCTTATAGAAGGTGCCCTCGTAGCTGGTGGCACCGCCTGCCCACAGAGCCCTCATCACCCCTATTATCTCCAGGAACCTGCGTACCCTGACCTCCGGTCCGACTCCGAATGCGGGGTAGTTGCCCGTTGCGCCGCCCAATCCTACGCCAAGAACCAGTCTGCCCCCGCTCATCTGGTCCATGCTGCTGACCTGCTTGGCAAGCTGCACCGGGTTGTGAAGTGGCAGCACAAGCACGGAGACGCCAAGCTCTATCTGGCTGGTCAGCGCCGTCGTGTAGGCCAGCAAGCTCAACGGCTCCAGTACGGCGGTGGAGCCCAGCACCTGCTCCTGGGTCCACAAGCCATGGTAGCCTAGGCTCTCCGCCCTGGCGCAGTAATGACGTATCAAATCCACGTCCACCTTTCCATCGGGAAAGGCCTGCGGTAGAGCAATGCATATTTGCAGCTTGTCTAAGGACATCCTTCTTCTCCTTTAGCCTGGAGCTATTGGGCTGAATTTGCAATGCGCATACGCGCTGCCAGAACCGGCGGAATCAGGTGAAACCTATTCCAGGAGAGGGGTCCTTCTCCGCTCAGGTCAAGGCCAGACGGAAAAGCCGGCTCTTCCATCCGGTCCAGAACAAACCCATACTTGAAGCAGGTGTTGAACAAGAGACTCACCGGCCTGTGGAAGTAGTGCTGTGGCTGAGGTTGGCCCGGTACGCCGACTCCCATGTGCACGTACGGCTCCAGATAGCGGGTTACCCGCACTCCGAACTCGGTGACCAGTGCCCCGTCTCTATCCCACCGCTCCGCCGTCTGGCGCGACGTGCCCGAGTTGAACACGGGATGTACCACCGAAAAAACGAACCTCCCGCCTGGCTTGAGCAGCCGCGGCAGAGTCGAGATAAGCGGCTCTATCATCGCCATGTCCATGAGGGCCATGGTGCAGACCGCGGCGTCGAAGCGTTCCAGCCCCAGGGTCAGCAGACCTTCTGAGTCCGACGCGTTCATCACCCTGTACTCGACTCTGCTCGAACCCTCCCCGGTGCGACTTCGCGCCCTGTTTATGAAACGCTCGGATTGGTCGATAGCGACAACGTCAGCGCCGAGGTCAGACATTCGCCGGGCGAATCTTCCCGCTCCACAGGCAACGTCGAGCACGGTCTCTCCCGGCTGCAACTCCAGCATTCGTTCCGTCGCCGGCTCTATGAGGACTGTTTGGAAGTCGTTGCCGTCGCCTATTGCGTCGTCCCACCACTCGGCGAGGCTATTCCATACCAGGACGGTCTCGTCCTTGAACTCCGGGAAATCGGGAGAAGGGGCGTCCTCTACCATGACTGCTCCCCGCGCTAGCTGAACGCCCGGCTCAGCATATTCATCTGCCTTTCCGACAAGCGCCATCCGGACGCGGCGCAGTTATCCTCAACGTGCACCGCCGAGTTGGCCTTGGGAATGGCCACCACTCCAGGCTGGGAGATGAGCCAGTTCAACGCCACGTTCGCCTCCGACTTTCCCGTTTCGGCGGCTACCCTGCTCAGCGCCCCCTGGCGGTCTCTGTTGGTTATATTGCGCAAGCCCACCGCCAAGGGACTGTAGGCAATGACAGTGATGCCGTTCTGCTGGCAATATGCCAGCAACTCCCTCTCCACCGCCCTCTTAACCAGGCTGTACTCCACCTGGTTGGATACTATCTTAGCCTTGGAAAGAGCAGCCTGAGCCGCTTGCACCTGGGCCGCTGAAAAGTTGCTCACTCCTATGTAACGCACCTTCCCCGCCTTAACTAGCGATTCCATGGCTTCCATGGTCTCCTCTATGGGGATGCTCGGGTTGGGCCAGTGCAGCTGGTACAGGTCTATGTAGTCCACGCCCAATCGCGTCAAGCTCCCGTCCGCCGCTTTCAAAACGTCGTCGCGGCGGAAGTGCTCCGGCGATACCTTGGTAGCCAGCAGCACCTTATCCCGCATCTCTTTGATGGCGTGGCCCACCGCCTCCTCCGTGCCGTAGGACTCTGCCGTATCCACCAGATTGGCGCCCAACTCGATGCCTCTGAGAAGAGGGCCTGGCCCTCCGGTGTAGGCCCAGGTGCCCAGACCTATATCCGGTACTAGAGCTTTAGTGTCTCCCAACTGCTTGTATTCCATGGCCTTCCTGAATCGTGGTGTGTTGGATGATCTACTGCACAACCAATCATAGCACCTTCTTCTCTATATTGGTTTGTTAACCTCATGACGACTTAACGATGCTATGAATGGCAGGCGTGGGCGCACGGTGCTACTTCGCGCAGTTGACAACGCTAACCTTTTGCTCTATGCCCTGCAGCCACGCTTGAAATCCGTCGTCCGTGGGTGCGCACAGGTCAGTGAAGCCCAGCCACAGAGTTGTGAGGGAGGTCAGGCCGGTGAGCGACCTAGGCAGGGGTCCTGAAAGGGTTGAGTTGCCATTGAGCAACAACCCTGTAAGGTTGGCTAGTCTGCTCAACTCGGCAGGTACCGGCCCGCTCAACTGGTTGTCGGAGAGCCACAGATCTTGCAGATTTGAGAGGTTGCCCAGTTCCTCAGGTATCGCCCCACTCAACTCGTTGCCGTTCAGGAGCAGACCATGCAGGTTGGAGAGTCTACCCAGTTCCGCAGGTATCGCCCCGCCCAACTGGTTGTCGGAGAGCCACAAACCTTGCAGATTTGAGAGGTTGCCCAGTTCCTCAGGTATCGCCCCACTCAACTCGTTATCGGAGAGCAATAGCCCTTCCAGGTTTGAGAGGCTGCCCAGTCCCGCAGGTATCGACCCGCTCAACTCGTTGCCATAGAGGTCGAGTTCCTGCAGGTTGGAGAGCCTGCCCAGTTCCGCAGGTATCGGCCCACTCAACTGGTTGCGGCTGAGCTCTAGGTTCTGGAGGTTGGTGAGGTTGCCCAGTTCTGCCGGTATCGACCCACTCAACTCGTTGCCATAGAGGTCGAGTTCCTGCAGGTTGGAGAGGCTGCCCAGTTCTGCCGGTATCGACCCGCTCAACTCGTTGCCATAGAGGTCGAGTTCCTGCAGGTTGGAGAGGCTGCCCAGTTCTGCCGGTATCGACCCGCTCAACTCGTTGCCATAGAGGTCGAGTTCCTGTAGGTTGGAGAGCCTGCCCAGTTCTGCCGGTATCGACCCGCTCAACTCGTTGCCATAGAGGTCGAGTTCCTGCAGGTTGGAGAGCCTGCCCAGTTCTGCCGGTATCGACCCGCTCAACTCGTTGCCATAGAGGTCGAGTTCCTGTAGGTTGGAGAGGCTGCCCAGTTCTGCCGGTATCGACCCGCTCAACTCGTTATAGGAGAGCGATAGCACTTGCAGGTTTGCGAGGCTGCCCAGTTCCCCAGGTATTGACCCGCTCAACTCGTTGCCATAGAGGTCGAGTTCCTGCAGGTTGGAGAGCCTGCCCAGTTCCGCCGGTATCTCCCCGGCCAATTGGTTGCTACGGAGGCGCAGTTCGGTAACGCGTCCGCTAGGGTCGGTGGTGACTCCATGCCATTGGCCGATCGCCCAGTCACTCAGCCAGTTCGTGTTGTGTGACCAGTTCGGACCGTTCGTAGCATAGTAGAAGGCGACCAACGCGGCCCGGTCGGCTTCAACGCCAGGCGTGAGCGTGGAGGCGCAGGACGGCAGGCCGAGCGAATCGAGATCATTTCGCCGTACGTATTGCAATCCCACTGGAATGCACCCGGCTATCTGGTTCTCGTTGAGCCACAGAGCCCGCAGATTTGAGAGGCTGCCCAGTTCCTCAGGTATTGACCCGGTTAACTGGTTTCTACGGAGGTACAGTTGCTGCAGGTTGGAGAGATTGCCCAATTCAGCCGGTATCTCCCCGGCCAATTGGTTGCTACGGAGGGACAGATAATTAAGTTTGGCGAAGTTGCCCAGTTCAGCCGGCACCTCGCCGCTCAACTGGTTGAAGGAGAGATCCAGCTCGGTGACACGGCCGTCGCCGTCGGTGGTGACTCCGTACCATTCTCCGAGGGGCGTATCGCTCAGCCAGTTCCTGTTGTTGGCCCAGTTCGGCCCGTCAGTGGCCTCGTACAGTGCCGCCAGCGCAGCATGGTCAGGCATGGTGGTTCTAGGCGTAATGGGTGGTGGCACAGCAATGGGCGTGCCGGTTCTAGGAGTAATGGGTGGTGGCACAGCAACGGGCGTGCCGTTTGGGATGGTAACAGGCCTAGCGGTTGCCGTTGGAGTATGCTGGGGAGTTTCTGTTGCCATAGACTCAGACCCGTCCAACGATGGAGTGACCGGCTCATTGGAACATCCAACGAGAAGCATGGCAACGAGTATCGGAGCTACAACCAGCCAACTTACGATCGATCTCAACATTGTTGCCTCTGTTGCTATAGTTAGCACCTTAGACCCAAAGACAGTTGCATTCGACATTCCAGGAGGTCCAACCAGAGCCCTATCCCGCAGTACCCCGGCGCATGTCTGCAACCCTGAGCAGGCTTGTCTACCGCCTGCTTGCAACCGCGTCCATCACCTACCCCCATAGTATATCCCTGCTTCACTCTCACGGCAGCCCAATGCGCGCCACACGCTATGCCGAAGGCCGAGGTCAGTGCTGTGACCGCCCGAAAAGCGGTGCCATCTGGGACTCCCTATATATGTCTATACGTAGTGAATGGCTTTTTGGCTTGCCATACCGATACGGATTGCAGACCAATTCCGGATTGGGGATTCGCAAAACGGGGATTTGGATGCATACTTGCCATGTCCGGTTCTGCTGCAAAATCCCTGACAAGGAGCGAACATGGTTGAGAAGATTAGAGTCGGTGTCCTTGGCGCCAGCGCAGCTTACGGTTGGGGCGGACGCGCCCATGCCCCCGCAATCGAAGCCTTGCCTGAATACGAGCTGGTTGCGGTGGGCACTTCCCGTCCGGAGACCGCCGCCCGCGCCGCCGAGCAGCTTGGCGCAAGGCATCACCACCACGATTACCGTGAGCTTATAGCCAACCCGGAAGTGGACCTGGTCTGCGTCAGCGTTAAGGCGCCGCTGCACTATGAAATGACCATGGCGGCCCTGCGCGCCAGCAAACCGGTGTTCACCGAATGGCCCTTGGCCGCCAACGTGCAGCAGGCAGAGGAAATGACGGCATTGGCTGTCGAAAAAGGCATTCCCAACATCGTAGGACTCCAAGCCAGGGTATCGCCGGGGGTTATGCACATCAAAGAGCTCATCGACGAGGGATACGTGGGCACCCCGCTCAGCTGCTCCATGACCATGTTCCTCACCAGCCGCGAGCGCGACAGCGTGAACGCCTGGGAAGGCGACCGCAAGCAGGGCGGCAACGTGCTCAGCATCCATAGCGGCCACTCCATAGACGCCCTCTGCTTCTGCCTAGGCGACTTCACCGAACTGTCGAGCTACGTTCGCACTCAGGTTCCAACCTGGCACGTCAGCGATACGGGAGAGGACGTCTCAGTGGACGCGCCGGACAATATTCTCGTCAATGGCGTGTTGCAAAGCGGCTGTGTTGCCTCTGTGCACGTCGCCGCCGCGCCGGGACCCGCTCCTGGCTGGCGCATGCAAGTCTACGGCACGGAAGGCAGCTTGTTGGCCACCTCCACGCTCATGCTCCAGTACGGAGACGTTGTTCTACGCGGCGCACGCCGGCAGGAGGTAGGCGACTCCTATAGATACGTGGGCGAAGCGGCTTTCCAAGAGATCCCTATACCGGACAGGCATAGCTTCCTCCCCGACTCCGTGCCCGGCGGGCCGCCGTTCAACATCGCTCAGCTCTACCGCCGCCTCTCAGACGGCATGCTTCACGGCAAACCGGTGCACCCTGACTTCGACCATGCCTTGAAGCACCACCGCCTGCTTAACGCCATAGAGGTTGCCGCAGAGACGGGTAAAGTGCAGAAATTAGTGTAGACACTTGGTGTGGTAACATCTTGTGTACTCATTACGTAAGACGTTACAATGATACGAAGCTTCAAAGACCGGAGGACCCAGCAGTTCTTTGAGGGCCAGTTAGTGCGGGCCTTCCACGGGTTCGCGAACCAGGCGACGCGCCGGCTCACGGTATTGGACAACGCTGCGTCCTTGCGAGATCTGGCTGCATTGCCCAGCAACAGACTGGAGGCCCTCTCTGGCGACCGAGCGGGCCAGTACAGCATCCGGATCAATCGCCGGTGGCGGATATGCTTCCGCTGGGAAGACGACGGGCCGTATGACGTGGAAGTCGTAGACTACCACTGATGAGGAGTTTAGACATGAGCACGAGCAACGGAATGAGGCCGGTGCACCCCGGTGAGATACTGGGTGAGGAGCTTGAAGAACTTGGTCTGTCGGCGAACGCGTTGGCCAAGGCTTTGGACGTGCCCACGAATAGAGTTACAGCGATTCTGAAGGGGCAACGCGGGATAACGGCTGACACCGCTCTACGCCTCTCACGCTACTTCGGCACCACTCCCCAACTGTGGCAGAACCTCCAAAAAGCTTTCGAGTTGCGCATGGCGGAGATCGAATCTGGGACGCACATCGAGGCTCGGGTGCAACCACGGGAGACGGCACAGGTTGCTGGCAGGTGAGTCGGTTAACCAGCAACAGCCTAATTCGGGATAGATCACGTTTGCCCGCTTGAGCCTCACAGCTCCATCAACCGCGACGTGTCCATGAAGCTGGTCACCAGTTCAGGGCCGCTCTCCGTGATGAGCACCGCGTCCTCTATGTGGTAGCCGGCCTGTCCCGGCCAGCGCACCCTTGTCTCCAGGGAAAAGAACATCCCCGGCTGCAGAGGCGTATTATCGTCCGCGGAAAGCATGGGCGTTTCGTGGATGGCGTAACCCACGCCGTGTCCGGCGAAGGACAGAGAGAACGATATGTCCGCCCGCTTGTAGCCTGCCACCGCTGCCTTGAATACGTCGCTAGCGAGCGCGCCGGGCCTCATGGAATCCAGGGTCTCCATGTGCACCTGGTATATGCGCTCGTAGATGGACCTCTGCTCCGCAGTGGCCTTGCCTAGCACGGCAGTGCGCGCCACGTCGGAATAGTAGCCCGAGAAATAGCCGCCGCAGTCCGTCTTCACCAGGTCGCCGGGCTGAATGCGATAGTCTGTGGGATCGGGATGAGCGTGGCCGGTATTGGGCCCGGTGGTCAGATAGAGGAAGGCGGGAAGCTCCGCGCCGCCGCGCAATATCTCACTGCCCAATCGGGCCACCAGGTCCGACTCCACGTCTCCCGGCTTGATCGTCGCGTAAGTGGCCATCAGGGCGCGTTCCGTGGCTATGGCGGCTCGCTTTAGCACCTCTATCTCGGAGTCGCTCTTTACCATGCGCACCCGCTCCAAGAGCTTCTCGCATGCCTGGAACTGCGCCTCGGGCAGGACGGCGACCAACTCCTCGTGGAAGTCGACGCTGAGGTAGCTCGGCTCGAAGCCTATGCGTCCCGCCGACAGTCCCTTTTCCTGCAGCACCTCCGCCAGCACATCTATGGGCGAGTTAACGTGCTGCACGTAGCCCCGGATGTCTTCTATCCAGCCCTTCTCCCTGCAGTAGCCCTCTTCCTGGGTCGCCACTATCAGGGTGGGAGAGCCCTCCTTGGGCCAGACCACCAGGGCCAGCCTGTCGCGGATGGAGCGCTGCGTCCAAAGCAGAACGCCGGATGTATAGGGGACGTTCTCCGGCGACATGGCCACGACAGCATCAAAATCGCTGGCCTCTACCTCGCGCCTGAGTGAATCCAGGTTGCCTTGTACAGCCATGTCTAAGCTCAGAGCGGCACTGAAGCCTTGGCCACAGCAACCGTTTGACCCATCTGGTTGACGCCCCTGACCTCAACGTCCACCAAGCGTTTTCCTTCTTCCTCGCGCTTGTCTATCACTTCACCCGTATAGGTAATCACGTCGTTGGCCTGGATGGGTTCCATGGCTCGCATGCTGATACTCCCCTGGGTGACGTTTCTTGTGGGGAACGCCGTCTGCAGGAGCTCTACCATGAACCCGCACGTGCTGACGCCGTAGTTCACCATCGATCCGAAGATGCCCTGCTCGGCAAACTCGCTATCGATGTGAAGGTTCATGCCCTCTATCTCGCGCTCGGGACGCTCGTTCAAAATCAGGTAGTTATCGATGTCTTGCTGCGTCTCCGACTTCTGCATGGTAGGAAGCTGGTCGCCTACATTGATCGAATCGAAACTGACTGTCGCTGCCTTAACTAACATTGACTCCTCCTCAACTCTGGCGCACCTTTCTGCCTCTGGCATACTCCCAGATGATGTTGTATAGGTAATCACACACCTTCTCCCCGCGCTGGTTGTGCCCCAACACGCGGAACGATACGAACTTGTTGCCTGAGCGGCTTTCCCATGTCCGGTGGATAGAGGTAACGCTTGTCACCTCGTCTCCGGCATAGACCGGAACGTCCTGGAAGGCGATCTCCGCGCCCACAAAGGGAGTGCTTCTGGGATCGCTGGTCTGCTCAGGGGAGAGATAGCCCCGAGAGTTGAACAGCTCCCAGCGCTGCATCGGCGCGTAGGCAAACACCATGGTGGGTGCCGCGAAGACGCCGTCATATCCCTCCGCCCTGGCCGCCGCATCATCAAAATAGATAGGGTTTTTGTTCAGCACGGACATGGCGTAGTTGGCGATAGACTCGCGCGTCACCGGCATAGTCATGGGCGGCGATTCTATACCAGGCTGGAACATCTCCCAGATCCAGACCGGCATTTCGTCTTTGGTCTTTGCCTCTGCCATGGCCACCTCCTAGCTTGAACTCAGGTCAAGGGGAGCATATCTCCCCCGCAAAACCGTGTCAATGAACGTGCTACCTGGGCAGTGGTTGAGGACTACCTACGATGATACACTTAATCCCGCAAGTACGGTGATAAGGTTGCAAGGGAAATCACATGAGCAAGCTACACAGGCTCGGCAGGCTTAGCGGTCGATTTGGCTCAAACACTCAAAAACCGGAGCACGTCGAGCAGGAGACCGATGACGGGAAGGGCAAGGATGCAGAACATGGAAACACAGCCTTGCCATCCGTCCTTGACACAGGAACGAAGGCCGCTGAACGACTAAAGAGTGGGTTTACTAGAGCCAAGAGCAGCACGGGACAATTCAGCCAGAAGGCCTCTGGCAAAGTGGCAGAGACTTCGGCGGCTACAGCGAATAGTGTTAGGAACGTGACCAGAAAGGCCGCGAGCACAGCAGCTTCCCACAGTCAGGATGCTTCGAGAAGAATGGCGGACGTAACGGCTTCGGCACACCGATTCGTGGGTCTGGGCGCAACAGCCTCAGTTGCTCGCCAACTGATGGAGATTACGCCGACACTCCTAGCGAGCAAGCTCTCCGTAGACCTTAACAACCTGCTTGAGGGTATGGTCAAGGGAAGCGCTACCATTTATGACAAGGCCATGGATGCCAGATACATCGCGGATCACATAGGGGGAGCCAATCACCGGATGTTTGATGGCGGACACACAATTTGGGGTGCGATAAGTGCCGGACGGAACGCCACGCAAGACGACAATATCTTTCAAGAAGCCTGGGGAACTATTCAGGGCCTCCTCCGAGACGTCACCACTCCCAAAGGCCTGCCCATTGCTACCTGGGACAAGGGCACATATGACCAGGTATCAGGTTGGCTGGAAACAAACCTCGGAATACCCAAGGATTGGTTCTACGATCTGAACAGCTTCGACGCTGCGGAACTACTGGGAAGCACAATTGGCGCTGTTGCCCTGATCTTCAGCTGGAACCGTGCAGACACCGAGACCTTCGCCAAGCTCGTTGGAAGCTGGGGGGTATCCGCAGCAGTCACAGCAAATCCTCTGTTGCTGGCCGTCACAGCCGTGGCACTAGCCAGAGCCTTCCAAAAGGCCCGTCAGACCGGCGAGTATGCCGAGTTTGTGGATGGTCAACTGAAAGGCGGTATCGGTGCAGGGGTGACGCTATCGGCGGTTGCTTTAGTCGGAGTCGCCGGCGGACCGGTGGGCATGTCGCTCTTGGTTGGCCTCACCACCGCGATTCTCGTTAATTCAGCCACAAAGAACGTGAGCTTTGTCGCAATAAGTCAATTCGTGGCCAAGAATGCAGTCGCCGCAGCGAAAGAGGCTAAGGCGGCAGCCGAACAAACTATGGAAGGGTTGAAAGAGGCGCAGGCTGCCTGGGTCGCCGGTCAACCCCCCAAGCTTTCACAAGGAGGGCCCAATGAGTAACCCCGTCCAGGACGTCCAGCGGCTGGGCCAGTCCATCTGGTACGACAACATACGGCGCGGCTTGCTCGATTCGGGGGAACTGAAACGCCTCATCGAAATGGGCGTGACCGGCCTCACCTCCAACCCCACCATATTCGAGAAAGCCATAGCGGGAAGCACGGACTACGACGAAGCCCTCACCGAGCTGTCCCGCTCCGACAAGTCCGTGGACGAGAGCTACGAAGCGCTGGTAATCGAGGACATGCGCAACACCGCCGACCTGCTCCGCCCCATCTACGACCGCACCGGCGGAGTCGACGGCTACGCTTCGCTGGAGGTGAGCCCCAAGCTCGCCCACGATACGGCGGGCACCACGGCGGAGGCGCGCCGTCTCTTCGGCGCCCTGGACAAGCCCAACGTAATGATAAAGGTCCCCGCCACTGCGGAGGGCATTCCCGCCGTTCGCCAGCTGATTAGCGAAGGCATCAACATCAACGTTACCCTCATCTTCTCGCTGGAAGCCTACCGGCAGGTGATGGAAGCCTATGTTGCAGGCCTGGAAGAGTACATTGCCACCGGCGGCGACCCCTCCCGTATAGCCTCCGTGGCCTCGTTCTTCGTCAGCAGAGTCGACACGGCCGTCGATACTCTCCTGGAAGAGCTTATGCGCCAGGGAGAGCCGGACGTGAAGGCGCTAATGGGCAAGGCGGCCATCGCCAACGCCAAACTCGCCTACCAAGAGTTTCAACGTGTCTTCGGTGAAGAGCGCTTTTCCGACTTGGAAGGCAAACAGGCGCAGCCACAGAGGCCGCTCTGGGCCAGCACCAGCACCAAGAACCCGGCCTACAGCGACCTCATGTACGTGGAGGCACTGATAGGCCGGGACACGGTGGACACCTTGCCGCCCGCTACGTTGACGGCGCTCCTGGAGTACGGCAAGCCCGGACTTACCCTGGCGAAAGGAACGGACGAGGCGGAAGAGCACATGGAGGCGCTGGAAAAGGCGGGCATCAGCATGGACCAGGTTACCGACAATCTTCTGGCCGATGGGGTTAAATCGTTCGCCGACTCCTTCGACAAGCTGCTGGCCAACATCAGCGAGAAGATGGCCAAGCTCACCGCTCAGATGCCCCCGCCTCAAAGCTCCTCTCTTGGCGACCACCTGCCAGACGTAGAGGCCGCGCTGCGCGATCTGCAGGACAGGGAGGTGATCAAGCGCATCTGGTCCAAAGATCACACCGTATGGAAGCCGGAGCCCACTGAGATCAGCAACCGCTTGGGATGGCTCAACGTCACCGAATCGATGGCCGATCAGATACCTGCTTTGAAGAGCTTTGCCGCCGAGGTCAAGGAGGCCGGATATCGCCACGTGGTCCTGCTCGGCATGGGCGGGAGCAGCCTGGGAGCGGAGGTGCTGTGGCAGACCTTCGGCAGCGCTCCCGGTTATCCTCAGCCGCTCATTCTGGACACCACCGTCCCCGACTGGATTCAGGCCGTCAACCAAACCATAGACGTATCCATGACCCTGTTCCTCGTCTCGTCAAAGTCGGGCGGGACCCTGGAAACGGTTTCGGGCTACCGCTACTACCGGAGCCTGGTGGAAGAATCGATGGGCAAGGAGAAGGCGGGAGCGAACTTCGCCGCCATCACGGACCCGGATACCCCCCTGGAAAGGCTGGGGAAAGAGGAGGGCTTCCGCCGCATCTTCACCAATCCATCGGATATAGGCGGGCGGTATGCCGTCCTATCCTACTTCGGGCTGGTGCCCGCAGCGCTCGCCGGCATTGCAATAGAAGACATCCTGGAATCTGCCGACGGTATGCGTGAAGGGTGTGCCTCCTTCGTCTCGACAAGGGAGGACCCCGCCGCCTGGCTGGGAGCCGCCATAGCCACGCTGGCCTCCAAGGGGCGCGACAAGCTGACCATAGTCACCTCCCCATCCATAAGCAGCTTTGGGCTGTGGGCGGAGCAGCTCCTTGCCGAAAGCACCGGCAAGGAGGGCAAGGGCATTGTACCGGTGGCCGGAGAGCCCCTAGCCGGCCCGGAGTCATACGGCGACGACCGGCTCTTCGTCTACCTACGCGTAGAGGACGACGACAACGCAAAAGCCGACGCGGAGGTCGAGCGCCTGGAATCTTCAGGCCAGCCTGTCATCCGCTTGGACCTCAGGGACAGATACGGCCTGGGCGCTGGGTTCTTCCGCTGGGAGTTCGCCACCGCCGTCGCCGGCGCCGTTCTGGGAATCAACCCGTTTGACCAGCCCAACGTACAATCGGCCAAGGACAAGACGGCGGTCGTGCTTCAGGCGTACGGTTCCTCCGGCGCACTGCCGCAGATCGAAGCGCCCGGCTCGCTGAAAGACCTCCTCGCAGAAGCCAAAGCCGGTGACTACCTGGCAATCATGGCCTACTTGCGTCCCACGCCGGAGGTGGAAGAAGCCATGGCGGACTTGAGACGCAAGGTGTTGGAGAAGCACAGCATTGCCACCACCTTCGGCTATGGGCCTCGCTTTCTCCACTCCAGCGGCCAGCTGCACAAAGGTGGCCCCACATCAGGCCTGTTCCTGCAACTGGTCATCGACCATGAGGACGACGTTCACATTCCAGGCCAAACCTACTCCTTTGCCACCCTGGCCGATGCACAGGCCACTGGCGACCTGCAAGTGCTCCAGGAGTTGGGACGCCGCGTAGCCATGGTGAAGCTGGGCAAGGACACAGCGGACGGAATACGCCGCTTGATGGAGGAGATAGGCTGAAGCTAAGGACACTCTGGCGCTGATGAGCGAGGTGGAAAGCCAATGATACGCGCCGCCTACGGCGCCCGGCAGCGCCCTTTCTACAAGGAGGCATGAAATGGAACTGGGCATGATAGGACTTGGCCGCATGGGCGGGAACATGGCCCTGCGGCTCAGCAAAGGGGGCCACAACGTGGTCGGCTACGACCCAAACCAGCAGGTGGTGCAGGACTACGTGAAGCAGGGCATCTCCGGCGCATCTTCCCTGGAAGACCTGGTCGGCAGGCTGTCCGCGCCCCGCGCCGTATGGAGCATGGTCCCTTCCGGGGAAGTTACGGAGGCTACCATCAATCGGCTCGGCGAGCTGCTATCGCCCGGCGACATGGTTATAGACGGCGGAAACTCCTACTACAAAGACAGCATGCGCCGCGCCGCCGTCCTGGGAGAAAAGGATATCTACTTCCTAGACTCCGGGACAAGCGGCGGGATTTGGGGTGTAACCGAGGGCTACAGCCTAATGGTGGGTGGTGACCGCGCCGCATTTAACAGGCTGGAGCCTGTATTGCAGACCCTGGCCCCAGCCAGCGATAGGGGCTACGGCCGCGTTGGCCCCGCCGGGGCTGGTCACTTCGTCAAGATGGTGCACAACGGCATAGAGTACGGCATGATGCAAGCCTACGCCGAAGGTTTCGAAATCATGGAGGCCAAGAAGGAGTTCGATCTGGACCTGGCTAACATATCCGAGATCTGGCGTTACGGCAGCGTAGTCCGCTCCTGGCTCCTGGACCTAACCGCCGCCGCCCTGCAGGAGGAGCCTGACCTGGCAAGCCTGCAGGCCTACGTGGACGACTCCGGTGAGGGCCGTTGGACGGTACAGGAATCGGTGGACCTGGCGGTGCCCGCGCCGGTCATTTCGGCATCACTGCAGGCGCGTTTCCGCTCGCGGCAGGAAAACTCGTTCGGTGCACGCCTCCTCGCGGCCATGCGGAACCAGTTCGGGGGTCATGCCGTGCGTAGGACCGGGTAAAATGTCTCGCCGCTTTCCGGGCAACACGCCTTGGCGCATACAGATCGGAGGAAGGATTGGGGGTTAACCATGTCTGAAGGTACAACCACTATCGTGATTTTCGGAGCATCGGGTGACCTTGCGAAACGCAAGCTGGTGCCGGCTCTTTTTACGCTTGCCGCCAAGAACCGTCTTGAGGATAACGTCCGAATAGTCGGGGCGTCGCGCTCCCCCATGTCCGACGACCAGTTCCGTGAATCGATGTGGGACGCCTTGCAGGAGTTCAGAGACCTAAAGAACCGCCGCCATGACTGGGACCGCTTTGCCCGCCGTCTCCACTATATCCCTGCGGACATCTCCAATCCAGAGCACTTCATAAATATGAAGGAGCAGCTGGAAGAGTTGGAAGGAGACACCAGGCCTGCCAACCGTCTCTTCTACCTCTCCATAGCGCCCTCTCTGTACTTGCCCGCGATTCTCAACCTGGGCGCTACCGACCTGGCCTTGGAGGATACGGGCTGGAGGCGCGTGGTGATAGAGAAGCCATTCGGCTGGGACCTTGAATCCGCCCAGTCCCTCAACCGGGAGGTGCATCAGGTATTCCAAGAGGAGCAGGTGTACCGCATAGATCACTACCTTGGCAAGGAATCCGTGCAGAACCTGCTGGTGCTTCGCTTTGCCAACGCCATATTTGAGCCTGTATGGAACCGCAACTACGTGGACAACATCCAGATCACCGTGGCCGAATCGGTGGACGTTGCTGACCGCGCCGCCTACTACGACGAATCGGGCGTTGTGAGGGACATGGTGCAGAACCACCTCCTACAGCTTCTCGCCATGGTGGCCATGGAACCCCCCAGCGCCGCCGATGCTGAGTCGCTGCGCAGTAAGAAGGTGGACGTGCTCAAAGCCATCAGGCGCTGGGAGACCGATAACGTGTCCAATCACGCTATCAGGGGCCAGTACAAGGGTTACCTGGACGAAAAGGGAGTCGATCCCGGGTCGCTCACCGGGACATACGTGGCCATGCGTCTCTACGTGGACAACTGGCGCTGGCGCGACGTGCCTTTCTATCTACGCACTGGGAAAGCCATGACCAACAAAACGTCGGAGATAATAGTCCAGTTCCAGTCGCCCCCGCATCTCATGTTCTATGACCGTAAACCGGACGATCTGTCGCCCAACGTTCTATCGGTCTGCCTCCAGCCTAATGAAGGCACCCATCTCAGGTTTCAATCCAAAGTACCCGACCAGGGAATGGCGATGCGGCCGGTGGACATGGAGTTCCGCTACGAAACGGCTTTCAGAGACCAGTCCATCCCAGAGGCCTACGAGCTTCTCTTGGAGGACGCTCTGCAGGGAGACGCATCCCTGTTCATCAGAAGCGACCATATAGAAGAGGCCTGGCGCATCGTGGAGCCGCTTCTCAACTGGCATGAGATTAGACCTCCTTACCAGTACGACCGCGGCTCCTGGGGCCCACTGGCCGCCGATTGGCTCCTGGCCCAAGATGGGCGATCCTGGGTGCTGGTCTGCGGTGGCAGCTGAACCCGTGCCCAAGGTACATGTATCAGCCACGGCGGACGAATCGGCGCGGCAAGCGGCTGAGCTTGTCGCCGCCTTGTCGGAGCGCGCCGTGCGTGACTGCGACCGGTTTGCCGTTGCCCTCTCCGGAGGGTCCACTCCTCGCCGTCTTCATAGACTACTAGCCTCTGAGGAGTACCGCGAGCGTATCTCATGGCCGCATTGGCGCGTCTTCTGGGGAGACGAGCGCGCCGTCCGTCCGAACCACGACGAAAGCAACTACCGCATGGCAAGGGAGACCTTGCTCGACCACGTGGCGTTGAGCCAGGCGCACGTCCACCGCATCACTACGGAGCTTGGCCCCGCCCGCGCCGCCTATGAATACGAGAAGACCATTCGCCAGTCGCTGGATGGGGATGTCCCCGTCTTCGACCTGATCCTGCTCGGCATGGGCGACGACGGACACACGGCGTCTCTATTCCCAGACACCGAAGCCCTGCAAGAGAATAGCCGCCTGGTGGCCGCCAGCTGGGTTCCTCACCTCGACGCGCACCGCATCACCTTCACCCTCCCCCTCATAAACCGGGCCGCCGCCGTAGCGTTCCTAGTGGAAGGCGCGCGCAAGTCCAAGATGGTGCGTCGCGTACTCCACGCAGAAGAGCCGCTACCGGCATCCCTTGTCCAACCCACCGACGGTGAGCTTCACTGGTTCCTGGACAGCAGTGCCGCAGAGCGGCTAACGGGTACCCCGTATGGATAACCCTCAGATCTGCGAGTACCACTCGTTAGCATGCCCCTCGCGCTGACCCTGAGCCTCGCCACTGTAGCCGGCACCAAGTTGGCAGCCAAACGAATCACAGAAGGAAGTTTAGAAGCTTAGGCTAGCCACCCGTCCGTCGACGATGTCTTTGGCAATACCTGTGGGCCAGTTCCCCGTTGGTGTTCCAAACCGCGTCTTCCATTTCCATGCGATTAGGGCATAGGGCACATAATTCAGAGTTCCGAAGCTGACGATGTATCCCCTTCGTTTCGTCCATCCTAGGCTCTGGGTCGTTGATTACTGAATTCATCCCTCTATACCAAGATTTGAATCTCTCGTCCAAACTTGACGCCCTTGTCCTATCTTTAGACAAGGCCTCCTGAAACCTGCTCTGATGCATAACACCGATTGCAGCGCGCCGGAGGGATTTGATGAAGAATTCTCTATCCTCTTCGACTAAGTCGTCCCACAGCCTACCCAATTTATCTCCAACCTCTGCAAACCAAACCAACTGGACATCCGCCAAAACGTCTAACCTGTTCCGCACCCATCTCCCTTGAGGATTATCGGCATTCCCCATCTCGAACCGACAGAAAGCTTCCCGGCCAAAGGTTCTCTGCGTCCACTCAATCGCCACGTCGAGTTCATCGCTGAACCTAGTGTCTTCACCCGTGGCAAGTTCTCTGTGCGCCTCCATCTCATCGTTAAGGAAGGCCCGGAAAGGCGTTCGGTACTGGCTCCTTCTATGGAGCATGGCAAAGAAACGGAGTATTCTCTCGCGGTGTTTCATCCTTTTGTCAGGTTCGGGCCTGCTGGGATTCCAAAGTTGCAGAAAGTCCAATCCTTCGCTCTTCTGCTTTATGAAGTCATTGTAGCTGCCTCGAAATATACAGTTCCGCAGCTCCTGTGGGTTGAGACTCATGGAACCAGCGTTTAATCTGGCAAACAAGGCGTATTTCAAGTCCGAGTCTACTTCTTTGGGTAGCAGTACCACCTGCAATTCCGTTTCCCAAAGCTCTACGCGTTTAGCAATGGGTAAATCCGCGATCACTGTCCCGTTGAGGTCCTGCAATACTTCCAGTTGGCTGAGACGGAGTTCTGGTGCCGTCCTTATCAGAACAGGCAGATCTCCCCTTATCAGTGGTTTCATGTACCTAAAAAGGGTCTCCAGTCTCTGATGTCCGTCGATAACCACCCATTGATCGTTCTGTTCTTGGGCAAGGAAGATTGGCGGTGTGGGGAATCCCAGCAGAAGAGACTCTACGTAGCGGCTAGCTCGTTCGGCATTCCATACGTATTCACGCTGGAAATCAGGTTGCAAGACAAGTGAGCCGCTAGAGATACCGTCGCTTATGCGCCGCACGGTCCATTTTTTCCACTCAGCCTCGAGTGAGTCGTAACCTTCAGGCAGCTTCAGTGGCGCAGTATCGTCTTGAGTATCCTCGTCATCATAGTCGATATATCCAGTCATCCCATCTCCTCTACTTGCAAATTCGGGTGAGCGACTACCGTCCAACAACACCTTACCATTTGCGTTTCCGTCATCTTTATATCGGAGAGACGCAATCGTCAAGAATCCCCTAGACCTTACGCATCTCCTTGGAGAAGTAAGACCAGACGGCGGTCAGCACCACGCCTAAAGCCGCCATCGCCGCCACTGCCGTGCCCGGGCCCAGCTCCTCGGCCAATGCTCCCAGAACCAGCGTGCCCAGCGGCATCACCCCAATGCACATGCTCATGATTCCCATCACGCGGCCTCGCATCTTCTCGTCCGTGGAGAGCAGCACCATCGTTGCTTGCATGGAGCCAAACCCGGACATTCCTACCCCGGCCATAACCAGGGCAAGAAAGGAGAGCGTGTACATGTTGGACAGCCCGAACAGGGTCAGAAACCCCATGCCAATCATTGCGCCGGTATAGTAGTACCGCGACTTCCGCTGGATGTTTCTCCGTGAAGCTATGAAAGACGAACCTATTATGGAGCCGATGCCCTGCGCCGCCCCCAGCGCGCCCATGGCCGTCGGGCCCACCAACAACACCTTCTCCGCGAACACCGGAATGAGCGATCGGTGAGAGGGGAAGGCCAGGTTGAGCAGCATCGTTACCCCAACCACGCCAATCAGAGCTCGGTTCCCCATGAGGGCACGGAACCCTTCCGCGGTTACCCTGAAGAATGAATCGACGCCGACCGACACCAGCGTCTGCTTCCTGGGTGGACGTATGAACGAGACCAGAACCAGGGCGGCCAGGTAGAACAGCGCCACCGCCAGGTAAGACCAGCCCACGTTCTGGAACCCGTCTTCCGTGGCAACGTCCAGTATTACTCCGCCCAGCAAAGGGCCTATCATCACGCCGACGGTGTGGCCCATCTGATCGAGCGCAAACGCCGAGTGCAGCGACTCCCTGCTCACCAGATCCGCCACGAAGGTGCGGCGCGCTACCTGGTCAAGCGTGTGAGACGCGCCTATGAGCAGGCTGAACGCCAGTACGTGCCACTCCACTAACAGCCCGAAAAAGACCATCAGCGCCGCTACGGTTGCCAGCAAGCTGTTGGCCATCAGCACCGCCATCAGAACGTAACGCCTGTTGAACGCATCGGCCACTATGCCGCTGAGCACGCCGCCGAACAGCATTGGCGCGGTGAACGCCACACCGACCAGCGCCGTGCTGAACACCGAATCGGTGATCTGAAGCATCATGTAGCCGGAGACCAGCATCCACATCCACCGTCCCATCTGCAGGCCGGTGCCGGCGGGCCAGAACAGGCGGTAGTTCCTATCGCTGAGCACCTGGAAGACGGGGCGCTTTCTGCCCATCCTCACCTCAGGTACTCCGGCTACTGCGTCCTCTAGCGACAAAGCGGGGAGTCCAGTACAAGTCTCACAATCCCCAATGATATGCTCAACCCAGGGAATGTCCAGACCTGTAGGGACGGACATGCGGGCATACAGCTTGGCTTTGTCGGTCGCGGGTTTTGTGATAAGCTCTCGGAGAACTACAGCCCTCTGCTATTCAACCCTACTTTGGAGGTCAAAACGTGGGTGACTACCAACCAAACACGGTGCTTTCCACCAAGGAATACAACGTTGTGGGCACCAGGCCGGAACGTCACGACGCCCTGGAAAAGGTGACCGGGTCCGCCAAGTACGGCGCGGACGTACACCTGCCGGCCATGCTCTACGGACGGGTCAAGCGCAGCCCTCACGCTCATGCCAGGATCAAGTCCATCGACGCTAGCAAGGCGCTTGCCCTCCCCGGCGTCAAGGCCGTGGTGACTGGCGCAGACTTCCCTCGCCTCTCCACAAGGCTCATCGACGTGGGAGAGGGTGCGCTTAGCAACCGCGCCTTCATGAGCGAGAACTGCATCGCCAGGGACAAGGTGTTGTACAAAGGCCACGCCCTGGCCGCGGTTGCAGCCACCAGCCAGGACATCGCCGACCAAGCTCTCGATCTGATTGAAGTGGACTATGAGGTGCTCCCGAACGTCATGGATGGACGGGAGGCAATGAAGCCCACCGCTCCCATTCTCCACGACCGCCTGACCACCAAGGGAGGCCCCGGCGCGGCGGGCACCCTCAGCGACAACGAAGAGGGCGAACCAACCAACGTGGCGGCCCACTACGAATACGCCACCGGCGATTTGGATAAAGGGTTCGCCGAAGCCGACCTTGTGGTGGAAGAGGAAACTCACACCATGGCGGTGCACCAGGGATACATAGAGCCTCATTCCGCCACCGCGGAGTGGCTGCCCAACGGCGAAATCACCATCTGGTGCAGCAGCCAGGGCCAGTTCCAGATCAGGGAGCAAAGCGCCTTAGTGCTGGACGTCCCCGTCTCCAAGATAAAGGTCATCCAAATGGAGATTGGTGGCGGTTTCGGCGGCAAGCTCGGTGTCTACCTAGAGCCTCTGGCCGCTCTGCTCTCCAAGAGGTCCGGCGTTCCCGTAAAGATGACCATGTCCCGGACCGAGGTCTTCGAGGCCACGGGACCGACTTCTGGCACGCACGTCAAAGTCAAGATGGGCGTCACCAAAGAAGGCCTCATCACCGCCGCCGACGCCACCCTGGTCTATGAGGCCGGAGCCTACCCCGGCTCCCCGCTTAGCCCCGGATGCCAGTGCATACTGGCGCCCTACAACATCCCCAACGCTCACATTGAAGGGTTCGACGTAGTGATCAACGCGCCCAAGGTGCAAGCCTACCGCGCGCCGGGCGCTCCCCCCGCGGAGCTGGCCGCGGAAATAGTGGTGGATGAGATATGCAGGAAGCTGGACATGGACCCCATAGAGTTCCGCCGCATCAACGGCGCAAAAGAGGGAACGAGACGCGTTACCGGCCCTCTCTTCCCCAGGATAGGCTTCATGGAGGTGCTCCAAGCCGCCAGTGACCACGACCACTACAACACGCCCCTGGAGGGCCCCAACCGTGGCCGCGGCGTGGCCGTGGGCTTCTGGACCAACGGCACCGGACCGGCCAGCGCCATGGCCAGCGTCAACCCGGACGGCACCATCAGCCTGATGGAAGGTTCTCCCGACATTGGAGGCACCCGCACCGTAGCCGCCATGCACGTCGCCGAGGTTCTGGGCATCTCCTCCTCGGACGTCAAGCCGCAGGTGGGAGACACCGACTCCGTAGGATACACCTCCTCCACCGGCGGTAGCAGCGTGGCATTCAAAACGGGCTGGGCCTGCTACGAGGCTGCCCAGGACGTGAAACGCCAGATGATACGGCGCGCCGCCATGCTCTGGGAGGTGGACGAAGAAGACGTGGAGTACAAGAACGCCATTCTCAGCCACAGGTCGGACCCTGCGCTCAGAATCAGCTTCAAGGACATGGCGTCTCAGCTCAACTCCACCGGCGGTCCCGTGGTGGGCAGCGCCAGCCTCAATCCCAGGGGCGCCGGCGGCGCTTTCGCCGCTCACATTGTGGACGTAGAGGTGGACCCGGATACGGGCAAGGTGACCGTTCTTCGGTACACCGCCGTCCAGGACGCCGGCAAGGCTATCCATCCCACTTACGTGGAGGGCCAGATTCAAGGCGGCGTCGCTCAGGGCGTAGGCTGGGCGTTGAACGAAGCCTACTACTTCACCGGCGACGGCCACATGATGAACCCCACCTATCTGGACTACCGCATGCCCACGTCGCTTGACCTCCCCATGATCGATACGGTGATCGTGGAGGTGCCCAATGAAGGCCACCCCTACGGCGCGCGCGGTGTCGGCGAGGTGCCCATAGTGCCGCCCCTGGCCGCAATGGCCAACGCCATATGCGCCGCCACCGGCCATCGCATCAACGAGCTGCCGATGTCGCCGGACAGGGTGCTGGCCGCCGTGAAGAACGGCGGAAACGGCCGTTCATAAGACTATGCCGGAGGTCTGGATACCTACGCTCATGCGCAACCTCTCCGCGGGCCGGGACAGGGTAGAGGTGGAGGGCGCCAACGTGCGGAAGGTCATCGAAAATCTGGACAAACAGTTCCCCGGCATGAAGGAGAGGCTGATCGAGGACGGACGCCTCATGCCCGGTATATCCGTCATCGTGGACGGTCAGCAGAGCCAGCTCGGCCTGTTGGAGCGGCTGGAAGAGGCCAGCGAAGTGCACTTCCTACCCGCCATTGGAGGCGGCGGCCTCTGATACGACCAGCAGCACAATTCGACGATAAAGAGGAGGCGCTTCCCAGGGAGTGCCTCTTTCTTTGGAGAGCTTTTTTCTAGAGGAGGTTGCCTTGATACGCAGCTTTAACGGAAAGACACCCAGGGTCCATCCCACCGCCTTCGTCAGCGAGTTCGCCTACGTCGTCGGCGACGTGGAGATAGGCGAGAGCTCCAGCATCTGGCCGGGCACAGTGGTCCGCGGTGACGGCGGAACAATCACCATCGGCAAGAACACCAACGTCCAGGACAACAGCGTGATCCACTCCGGCAGCATAGGCGACGGCGTTACCATCGGCCACAACGTCACCTGGCACGGCACAAGCCTCGGCGACAACTGCCTGGTGGGCAACGGCGCAACGGTGAACAGCCGCGTCGAAGTCGGGGACCTTTCCATCATCGCCGCCGGCGCCGTGGTCCTGCCCAATGAGAAGGTGCCGCCGCGCAGCTTCATGGCGGGAGTCCCTGCCGTGCTGCAGATGCAGATCCTGGAACGGCATGAGCAGATGATAAGAGGCAACGCCCTTGGCCTGGTAAGGCAAGCGCGGCTCTACAAGGCGGAAGGGCTGGAATAAATGCCTGAATCGTTCCATAATTGCTGAACCCTTTGTGAGGTATCGGCCATGGCTAGAAGAAGACGCCAAGAGAAATTCCATGAAAAGCACACCTGGGTTCTACTCTTTGCCCTCAGTCTGTTCATTTCTGTCACAGCCGTTGTAGGCATAATTTCAGGTATTGACCGGACGGATTTCGAGCAGAGCACCAACCTGACCTGGGATGAAATGAAGGCACTGAACCCAACGGTGTCCGACTACGTCCAGCGGGTGATCTGGCTCAACGGCGCAGCTTACCTGGGACTTGGCCTTATTGCTGCCCTCCTCTCATGGACTGCCTATCGCAGGGGTGAACGGTACGCCTGGTTCGCCATGTGGGTACTGCCGCTCACGCTGGCAGCGAGCGCGGCGGTCTTCGCCGTGGAGAGCTCCGATCTGGCGTACTATTACGGAGGCTACACCCTGATAGCAGTGGCGGGCATGCTTCTGCCCTACCGCAAGTTCTTCCCTCGGGCAGGCTAAGGGTAAACTCCAGGCTC
The DNA here is from genome assembly GCA_965197965.1 of Dehalococcoidia bacterium. Classification (GTDB taxonomy): domain Bacteria; phylum Chloroflexota; class Dehalococcoidia; order Lucifugimonadales; family QGNO01; genus DAOUJH01. The sequence goes on along the minus strand of OZ240235.1, from coordinate 1,763,989 downwards.
CGAAGCTTGTCGAAGAGTGCCCTGAGTGGGAGTGGGTCGGTTCTACGCGGTGATCCGTATTTGCATCCCCAAGGCGCGTGTGATGCGCATCACTGTAGCAAAAGAAGGGTTGCCGTCTTCAGACAGAGCCTTGTAAAGACCCTTTCGGGTTATGCCGATATCACGGGACAAGCGACTCATATTTTGGGCTCGCACAATATCGTTTAGGGCCGCGCGAATCAGGCTGCCGTCGCCCGGATCCTCCTCGGCGCACGCTTCCAGGTACAGGCACACGTCCTCTTTGGTGCGCAGACGGTCTGTCACGTCCCATTTGGTGAAAGTTTCAGCCAATCCTCATCTCCTCCGATCTCTATCAACGCCTTCATTGTGTACTCTGGTACTCATATAGTCAAGCCCACACCCCCCCACCACACCTGGATTACTGCCTGCGCAGGAAAGACGAAAGGGGGAGGTCGCCTTGCCCGCTTGCCTGCCTCTAGTGATACAATCCAACCAACACAGGCCTACCCGCTTGCCCAGGGGAAGGGTGGAGTGGGTGGCCTCCAGCCATTAGGAACCCATAAGGAGAACAGAATGACACAAACCAACCTTGAAGAGATGATTACCCAAATGGAGCAAGCCGTTGAGGAAGGCCTGGCCTACCTGGAGGACGCCGCCTCCAGCACAAGCCCGCAAGTAGACCGATGGACCGCCAAAGAGGTGCTGGCCCACATGGTCTACTGGCACCGCGCCTCCCTGCAGGGCATCGAATCGGTGTCCGGCGGCGGACCGCCGTTCCAGGTGCCAAGCTCGTCCGATGTGATCAACGACAAAATAGTCGCTGATCTCTCCGACACTTCCGTTTCCCTTATGGCGGAAGAGCTCAGAGACCTCCAGAAACGGCTGTCTGTTGCAGCCCGGCTTGTGCCCAACCTTGACGAAACCGTCTTTATTCGCGTCAACGGCCAGTCCTTCTCCACCCGCATCCGCGTCGAAACCATTACAAATCACTGGAGAGATCACGTCCGTGAGCTGCAAGCGGCCGCATCTTCCTCATCTTGACCAGCATCACCCCATGCGATAATCTCGACTCTAAGCTACAGAGGAGGCATAGATGGCAACTCAGGAAACCTTTGAAGAAGCAGTAGCCGAATTCATTTCCCGCTCCAAGGACCTCATCGACACCGAGTCGGACGAGAATCTCCCCCCTTGGCCGCCTGCGCCCTACGACCAGGACGGCCCACCCTACGAGTTCTCTCAGCGGTTCACTCCGGATTTCATCAGGAAGTACGCTCTTACCATAGCCGACGACAACCCGCTCTACACCGACCCCGATTACGGCAAGCACACCAAGTACGGCTCTCAGCTTGCGCCCGGCCCCATCCTGGCCCTCGTAAGATACCCCTCGGTGCATGGCGCAACCAGGCCGGGAGGCTATCCGCTTGCCAACTTCATCTCCGGCGCCGCCTGGGAGTTCTACAACGTCATCCACGCCGGCGCCAAGTTCCGCTCATCCAAGGAGACCAAGGAAATCTTCGAAAAGCCAGGCTCTAGGGGCAACCTCGTATTCATGATCTCCAACAACCACTACTGGGACTTCCACAACGACCTCATCGCCAAGTGCTACGGCACGCAGATATATGTCCCCATGCCCAGCATGGGCACAGGCCGCGTCATGTCCGCCGACCGTGTCGGCGAGCACATGCTCTACGAGCGCAAGGCCACCAGCTACTCCCAGGAAGACATTGAGAAAACGCTTCACGACGTGCAGAGCATGAAGCGCCGCGGTGCAGATGCCCTCTACTGGGAAGACGTCAATGAAGGCGAGAGCATTGGCCCCATGGTGCTGCCCCCCTGGACCCTCCTCGACCAGGTGGTTTATCACTCGGTAGCTTGGGCCACCATCTCCGGCCAGGACAACGCCGGCGACATCCTCGCCTTCGAGCCCATGTACCGCCGTCTAAGGCAAGGCTCCATCTTCGGCTCCATCACCCATCCCCTGATGCGATGGCCCTGGACAATGAACACCGAGCACGAGGACGCCCTGCTCGCCGTGTTCCGCGGCCAGCCCGGCCCCTTCGACTTCGGTGTCCAGCGTTCTCAGATACCGCAGAGGATGTTCACCGACTGGATGGGCGACGATGGGTTCATCCGCCGGCTCCAGATGGCGTTCCGCAAGCCCGTCTACTACTCCGACACAACCATCTACACCGGCGAAGTGGTCACGAAGTTCAAGGAAGTGCAGGAGGGTGATAACGCCCCCGGCGCAGTGCCCGGCAAGAAGCAGTACTACGCCGTCGGCATCAAGTACCAGGGCCTCAACCAGGTCGGCGAAGCCCAGGTCATCGGCACCGGCACCGTGTACCTGCCGTCCAGGGAAGCGGGCCCCGTGGAGCTGCCCATCCCCCATCCGGAGCGGCCCCCCTTCGTCCCCTACGAGACCTTCTACCGCGATTGGTACTAGACCGCCTGCTCACATACTTGCAACACAATGCGGCTGTACATCGGCAAGAATCACGAAGGGAAACCTTCGTCGGTTCAGAGCGTGTTTCGCCTGGCTGGCAATGACGAAGATGCTCTTACCTTTGCGCTAGGATTCCTATTGGCGCACGACCAGGAATTCTGCGCCAAGATCGTCCGACGTTTGCGCGTTGCCCCGCGTAGGCCCATCAAACCGGACTACGCTATCTATCTACAGGAAGTAACCGGGCCAGGTTTTGGTCGCCGAGACATTGTCATCCAGGACAGCGGAATGCGCATCGTCTTGGAAGCCAAGATCGGTCGTGCCGAACCTACGGCTGGGCAACTACTCAAGTACGGCGCTGAACACGACCTATGGGGTCGATTTAAGACACGAGGAGTAGTCGCCTTGACTCAAGTTGAATTGGCACCAGCGACCAAGGAACGGGTTAGCGAGAAACTTTCTGAACAAGGGATACGTTTCAGCAACGTGCAGTGGCATGAAGTCGTTGACATCGCCCTCAGCCACAGACCTTCTGACGACTCAGGGGTGTCACAATACCTTTTTGATGAGTTCACCCGCTACATCAGGAGGAATTACCAAATGGATTATTACGATGCAGAAGTTCTCATTCAGGACGTGAATCACCTCAATGCGAAGATATTCAAGGAAGGTTGGATGTATGTGACCAGCCCGAAGGACAAGAAGGCTCCTCTGTACTTCGCTCCCTATTTCACTGGACAAGGCGCAAGCAGCGGCATATCCATGATCAGCCGTGTGATAGATACCGAGGTAGTCGTACTTGCTGACATGCCGGACATTGTTTCTGGCGAGCATCTCAAGCAATGGCGCACAGGGCTATACATGCTTCGCGATCGGGCCGAGAAAGAGGGCTTTGCACATCTCGAGACGCGACTCTTCTACTTGGACAGGCCAATACTATTGAGAACACCATTGAGCAAAAAGGTTTTTAACAAGACAGAGCCCTCTAAGCAGATCCCAAATCAGATACCTAAAGGATTCAGTTTGAGATTTGATGAACTGCTAAGACACGGTCTAGAGTTTATGAACCCTTGAACGGGAGCACCCCCCCCTCACCGTGCCCACCACAGCCTCCTCAGCCATCCCACTATCAACAGCGTGGCCGCCACGCCCACTATCACGTTGAACGCCATGGCAATGGGAGCGCCCAGCGTCCCTGAGATAGCCCCCGCCACCAGCAGACCCATGGGCAGGCCGTATACCGCCAGCGACCTTGCCCCCATCACCCGTCCCCGCATCTCATCGGGGGTCACCCTGATCAGCAGAGTGGCCATGGTCACCATCGTGAACGATTGAAATACGCCGATCACGAACAGCGCCCCCATGGACGGGCCAACCCACGTGGAGTAGGCAAAGAGGAGAAATACGCCGTGCCAGGCAAGGGACGACACCACAATGAACCGCCCGCCGCGCTGCAGCCAGGTCACGCCGGCCACCCCTATGGAACCGACGAACGCCCCCGCAAACAGCGACGACATCAGCCTTCCCAGGCCGTCCGGCCCTATCTCCAGCACCTCATGCGCGAATACGGGGAGCAGCACGTCCTTCACGGAAAGCGCCGTGTAGTTGACCAGGAACGCCATGAGCAGAAGGGCCAGCACCACCTCGCTGCGGCGTATGTAGCCTCCCGCCTCCATGAGGTTCCGCCACACCGATGTCTTGACCGCCGAGCGGTCCCGCTGCGGCAGCCTCAGCATGTACCCCGCCGCCGCCGAGCCTAGATATGCAATCACCACCGGCACGTATGCCGGAGCTATGCCGTACCACTTCAGAATGAGCCCGCCAATAAACGGCCCTATCATGTGCATGATGTCCGTCGCCGACCTAGTCAGGCCAATGGCGTTGGCAAACTGACGCCGCTCCACAACGTCCGCCGTCAACACCTCCCGCATCACGTTGCTGAACGTCCGCGCCAGCCCGGAGATGGTCGACAGCACGAAGAGGTGCCAGACTTGCACAGGCCCTACGGCGGCCAGAAAGAGGATGGCCGCCGCCATCGCCGCCGAAACCAGTCGACCCACCACCAGCAACAGCCGTCTGTCGTACCTGTCCATCATCACGCCGTAAAGCGGCGCTATCAGAGTGCCCACGAACCTCAGCGCGGCGAATATGCCCAGCAGAAACGGCTGCCCCGTCTCCACCAGGATCACCCAGGCCAGCACAACCACCTCTATCTGGTCTCCCACGCGCGTCAGCGACTCCGCCGTAAGGAAGAAACGGAAGTTGCGCTGCTTGAAAGAGCTTAGTAGTAGAGAGCCTGCCATGTGGGTTTCAGCATCATATCAGAGGCGGCAACAAGGGCGGGCGCTCATCCTGAACTTGGTCGAAGGACGCCCGCCTACAACCGCCGCAGCCTGCCCGAAAATAGCGTTAACCCGGCCGCCAGCGTCAAAAGCGCCAGTCCGCTGAACGACAGCGCAAACCCCACGCTGATCAGAGACGCCAGCGCGCCAATCTGCATGTGCCCAATGGGGGAGGTGCCTATGGCCAGCACCCAGGAGCCCATGGCGCGTCCTCTCAGTTCGTTGGGAACGTTCAACTGCATCAGCGTCTGTGAAAGCACGTCTGTAAGCGCCGTCATGGCGCTGACCACGATCAGCAATACCAACGCCAGCACTAGCGTATTGGACATGCCGAGCAGCACCAGCGCCACCCCGAATACGTGGATCACTACCAGGAACAGCAACCCTTTCCGCCGCACGTCGCCCATGGAGGCGAGCGCTATCGCTCCCAGTATGCCCCCCGCCGACTGTATCCCGTTCATAACTCCCAGGCCCTCCGCTCCCACGTTCAGCACGTCTCGCGCCAGGCTGGGCAGCAGCGTCATGTGGGAGAATCCCAGCATCTCCACCGCGCCGGTGAAGAATACAAGCTGAAGCAGCACCCGATTGTGGCGCACCTCTCTGAGGAACCCCTTCAGGTTCGCCATCACCGACTCTCGCACCAGCGGCGCAGCCTGCCCCGCCGACCCGACTAGAAGCATCACCAGGCCACTCACTATCTGGGCAGCTCCTATTGCAAAGAAGGCCGGTTCCAACCCAACACGCCCAATGATCACGCCAGTCAGCACTGCGCCCACCAGCCCACCCGCCCTGGAGACCAGCACCACCGCGGCCAGACCCTGCATCGCCATGGAAGGCCCCACAATGTCGTAGGTAAAGCTCTGCCTTGCCGTATGAGCAAAGGGAATCATAATCCCGGATAGCAACACCAGGACCAGCACGTGCCATATCTCCAGACGCCCCGCCACAAGCAGCAATGCAATTGCTATGTTGGGCAGGGCCACTATGGCATTGATGAACGGCATGAACAGGCGCCGGTCCACCATGTCCAACACCGCCCCGGCAAAGATGCCCAGCACAAACTGAGGCGCCCTTCTCAGACCCATTGCCACGCCTACCATGAACGGCGAATCGGTCACCTCCAGAACTATCCAGCCCACGGCCACGTTCTCTCCCAACATGCCGAATGCGCTGAACAGCGAACTGAGCCCCAGGATGCGGAGGTCTCTATATTGAAAGGCCCGCAGGGCCGCCATGCGGCGTCTTGCTTTGTTTGTCTCTGCCACGGTGAGCTTCAGGGTAGCAGTATGGCGGACACACGGACAAGCGGGCGCCCCTTGTCATTGCGAGCCAGCGAAGCAATCTGGTGTGGGTGCTGCCATTCTGAGCGCAGCGAAAATCCAAGGCTGCTTACTGAATGTAGCGTAGCAGTCCGCTGTGCTAGAGATCTGTCCGGTACAAGTAGCGGATGTCCCACAGACCGTACAGAGTCGGCGTGGTGTTGCCGAAGACGTTGCGGGCTGCCGTCAGCCGTTCCGAGAGCGTCGTGTATATGACAGGCACGTTCTCAGCGGCGACCTCCTGGGCGCGGTGGTAGTATTCCACACGCTTGTCGTGGTCAAGCTCCTGGCTGGCCCTGATGTACAGATCGTCTATCTCGGCTTCCCACTCCGTTGCAGGCTCCGGCTGGTTGGGATACCACAGGTGCAGTCCCTCGCTGCTGTGCCAGAAGTTGATGCCGCTGTACGGGTCTGTACCTCCGGTGAAGCCCACTATCATCGCCTCCCAGTCATACGATGCGGTCAGACTGGAGACTAGGTCTCCGAACTCCACCAGCTCGTAGTCCACGCCCAGGCCAATATCCGTCATCCCTTTGGTGACTATCTCACCGACCCTCTCGCGTACGCTGTTGCCTGAGTTGGTAATGAGCTTGAACTGGATGGCGTTGCCTTCACCGTCTTCACGGATCCCGTCGCCGTTGGTGTCCGTCCAGCCGAGTCCATCCAGGATTTCGTTGGCCTTGTCCAGATCGTACTCGTACCTTCGAACGTTGGGGTTGTGAAAGTCGCCCGCGGCCGGGCTCACGGAGGACCACTGCGGATATCCCTCCCCGTGCTGTACGTCGCTTATGATGGAGCCTTTGTCTATACTGTGGGCTACCGCCTGACGGAACTGCGTGTTGCGGAACCACTCCAGCTTCTCCGGGGCCACAAACGGCGAGCCCGGGCTAATCTCCCCCGGGTTCATGTTGAAGCCCAGGAACGTAGTCCCGAAGGCGGGGCCTCGCCTGTGTACGGTGAAATTACCCTCCTCCTGGATAGGCTCCAGTTGTGGCAGGTCCTCTCCCAGCACGCCGTAGGTGTCCGACTCCCCGTCCAGGAAGCTGTCAAGCTCTGCATCAAAGTCCTCGACAATGATCTGGACTATCTGATCAAGATAGGGCAGGCTGTTGCCCTCGTCGTCCTTGAGCCAGTAGTTGGGGTTGCGCTGCAACACAACGCGTTCGCCAGGCACGTAGCTCTCGATGGTGAACGGGCCGGTGCCTATAACCTCTGCTGGGTCCGTATCGATGTCCCAAGTGGTGGCGAAGGTGCCGTCGTCCACGCGTGGCTCTAGGATGTGCTTCGGATATATGGCCGTACCCATGGAGCGAAGGAACGGGGCAAATGGCACGGGCAGCACGCACTGCACGGTGTAGTCGTCCAGCGCCGTGACAGTCATGGGCAACTCTTCCCATTCACCAGTCGCCTCGTTCAGGTAGCGGAAGTGGAACGACGGGCGGCTGCTGGCTGGGATGTCGTGGTTGTAGATGATGCGGTTGAAAGTGAAGTCCACGTCGTGAGCGGTGAAGGGTTCTCCATCGTGCCACGTCACGTCCCGGCGAAGGTGGAATGTCCATGTCAGGCCGTCGTCCGAGTGCTCCCACGATTCCGCCAGCGACGGCTCAACCTGGTCCGTCAGCCAGGAGGTCTCGGTCAGTCCGTCAAACAGATACCCCAGGACACCGGAAGATCCGGCGTCTGTGGAGATGGCCAGGTTGAGGGTGAGCGGCTCCGAGATGGTGGCTGCTGTCAGCGCCCCGCCGCGCTTGCCGATTGTGTACTGGAACTCCTCAGCGTTCTGTCTTAGCCGCTCCACGATACCGGACTCGTCCGTGCAGGCTGCCAGCAGGAGCAGGGAAGAGACCACGAAAAGAGCAGGAATGATACGGCGTATCAGCTTTAGCGACATATTGTTTTCAGCCTCAAAGTTGACTAGTAGGAAATGACTACAGCTTCACAGAATGCCACTCATTGCAACGGGTGTCAATTTGGCGCGACAGCACCCGGCAAGCTAATTTGTTCCATTTTGCACAAATCCGGGGTATAATGACTCGAACCACACCTCCCTCTCCATGAGCGGAGGTGCATTCTTGTGGACTAATGAACGTTTCTATACTTCTTGCCTTGGGTGCAATGATGGCCGGCGCCCTCTCCGACCTCATTTACCGTGTCGTCCAGCGCAAGGGCATCGATCCTCCAACCTTCGTCTTCTACCAATCGGCCACCTTCACCTTCACCATCTGGGCCATCGCCATAGCCACCGGCCAGGTCTCCGACATCCTGCCCTCTACCTGGGTGTTTGGGTTGCCAATTGGGCTGGTGAGCTACATAGGCATCCTTCTCTTCGTCACCAGCATGAGAGAGGGCAGCGCCAGCGTCAACGCCCCCATATTCCGCCTCAGCTTTGTCATCACCTCCGTGGCCGCCATCTTCATCCTCCACGAACCCCTCAATCTGCCCAAGCTCATTGGCATACTTCTGGCAGTGGCGGGAGTCCTCTCCCTTGCAGACCTTGCCGCCTTCAGGTCCGGCCGTGGCGCAAGTCCCCGCTCCATGCTCCTCCTCCTCGCCGCCACGCTCGCTTTCGGCATCGCCGGCGTGCTGAACAAAGAGGCCACCAACCAGGGCAGCTCAACCGTACCACTGGTCATCGTATCCACCATCACCTTCAACGGTTCCTCCCTGCTCCGCATGCTGCTTAGCCGGAAGCTCCGGCCCAACACGCTCACCATACGCATCGCCCCCTTTGTCGGCCTTCTTCAGCTTTCCTGGACGGTGCTGCTCATCGAGTCGCTTCAAACCGGCGACGCCTCCATCAGCTTCCCCATCGTCCAACTCAGCTTTGTACTGACCGCCATCCTGGCCGTGGTCTTCCTCAGAGAACGGGTGACCAAGGGGTTGGTAACCGGCCTCTCAGCGTCTACACTGGCTGTACTCTCCTTTGCTTTTGCCTGACATGAACGGAGCCATGACAACAGCTTCAATCGCACCTGCCAAGCCGCCTGGGCCGTTCAGCGTCCTGTTCAACCGGAACTTTCGCCTTCTCTGGATAGCTGGACTGTTTCGCTTCCATTCGCGCTGGATGGAGCTTATAGTCCTTGGCTGGATTATCCTGGAAGTCACCAACTCTCCCTTCCTTGTCGGTACTCTTGGCTTCTTCCGCATGGCGGCCATGCCCATCCTGGGGTTGCCCGCCGGCATCATGGCCGACCGTCTCAACCGCAAGCTCATCATTGTGCTGACGGAAGGCATCAACGCCGCCTTCTCCATAATCCTCTTCATCCTGGTGGCCAGCGGTTCCATCCAGTTCTGGCAGATCGCCGCGCTCACCCTGGCCATGGGCACCTCCTTTGTCGGCTCCTTCCCATCGCGCATCTCCATAGTGCAGGACCTTGTCGGCTCCAATAGGCTGACCAACGCTATGTCGCTGGACATGTCGGCCATGACCGCTAGCAAAATGCTCGGCCCCATTCTTGCCGGTCTGCTGCTCTACTTTGTCGGCACCGAGGGAGCCATGTTTACGCTTGCCGCCCTCTATACCATAGGATTTCTTCTCCTCATTCCGGTACGTGTGCCGCAGCGTGCCGTCACCATGCAGAGAGAACCTGTAAAGCAACTCCTCTCAGAGGGAGTGCGATTCGTGGTCAAAAGCCCGGTGCTCCTTGCCGCCATCCTCATCACCATCACCGCCAATATGTTCATCTTCCCCTTCATGGTGATGATCCCCGTCTTTGCCCGCGACGTTCTCCTGGTCAACGAGACGCTGATGGGCATCCTCGCCGCCGCCGACGGCCTCGGCGCGCTGGTTGGGGCCCTGTTCTTGGCCTCGCGGCGCAGCATCAGGGGGCCGGGCATGATCTACGCCTTCGGCACCGCCGTGGCCGCCGTGGCCGTCCTCTCATTTGCCCAGTCGACCAGCTATGCCTTGTCGCTCGGTCTGCTGCTGGCCTCCGGCCTCTCCTTCGCCGGATTCACCGTCATGCAGCCGGTGCTAATGATGCTCGGCGCTCCGCCGGAGATGAGGGGACGCTCCATGGGAGTGAACATGGTGGCCGTCGGCGCTGCCCCTATCGGCTTTCTCCTCACCGGCGCAATGTCGCAGGCATGGGGCGCTCCCACCGCCGTCACCATCAACTGTATCGTCGGGTTGGTCTGCATGCTTGGCATCATCGCTTTCTTCCCCTCCGTACGACGCAAGACCACCTTCCCCGAGCAGGAGGAGATCACGCTCGCCCCCACCCGCGTCGCACCACCGCCCGCGTCTGGTTCTGGGAAACAAGCCAACCCTTCCTCATAGCCGCCCGTCTGCCTGTACGCCCGTCTACCTGTCTGCACGCCTGTTCGTTTGCCCCACCCCCCCCCCGCTTGCCCCTTTCCCCGCTTAGCGGTATCATCCAGCCAGAAGCCATTCGCACACAGGGAGGTTGACCATGACCACCACGCAGACCTTTGAAGAGGCAGTACAGGAGTTCCTCGAACGTACGCGGGACCAGATCGACGAAGAGTCCCAGGAAAACCTTCCCCCGATGCTTCCTTCTCCGTACGAACAGGACGGCCCCCACTACGAGTCCGCCTTCAAGTTCGATTCCAACAACATCCGCAGCTACGCCCTCAGCATAGGCGACGACAATCCCCTATACACAGACCCCGAATACGGCAAGAACACTCGCTACGGCACGCAGATAGTGCCCGGCAACGCCCTTGCCCTGGTGCGCTACCCCGCCGTGCATGGGGCGCGCCGCGAAGGCGGCTACCCCGTGGCCAACTTCTTCTCCGGCACCGCCTGGGAGTTCTTCGATGTCGTCAGGATTGGCTCACGGTTCCGTTCCTCCAAGAAGACCAAGGAGATCGTGGAGAAGATAGGCTCCAGGGGCACGCTCTACTTCCTGGTCACAGAGCTTATGTACTGGGACTACCACGGAGACCTTCCCGCCAAGTGCTACGGCACGCTTACCATGGTGCCGCAGGAGGCCATGGGCGCCACACGAACCATGGACGTGGAGCGGCTCGGCGAGAAGATGCTCTACGAACGGGGCACGCACGAATACAGCAGCGACGAGCTGAAGAAGGTGCTGGCGGAACTCACGGAGCAGCCCCGCCGCGGCGACGATACCCTGTTCTGGGAAGACGTCGAGGTCGGAGAGAAGCTCGGCCCCATGGTGCTGCCGCCATGGAGCCACCAAGACCACATGGCCCCCGGCATCGTCAGCTCATGCACCACGCGCGGCGAGGACGGCTCCGGCGACGCCATCGCCTTCGAGCCCGCCTACCGCAACGCCAGAAAATGGAACGAGATGCGCTACAACCCGGTGACTCGCTGGCCCTGGAACTCCAAGGGCATCGAGCACGACGATGCCCTCCTCGCTCCCTACCGCGGCCTGCCCGGCCCATTCGATAGCGGCGTGCAGCGCGTCCAGATACCGCAGAAGCTGCTCCGCGACTGGATGGGCGACGACGGCTTCATACGGCGCATGTATACAGGCATGCGACGCCCCGTGTTCTACGCCGACGCCTGTTTCTACCATGGCGAAGTGGTCAAGAAGTTCACCGAGACCCAGACCGGCGACAGCTCGCCCGGCGGCACGCCGGGCCAAGCCGACTTTCACGCCGTGGGCATCAGGATCACCGGCGCCAACCAGGTCGGCGAGGCCCAGCTTGTCGGCACCGCCACCGTCTACCTACCCTCGCGAGAGGGCGGGCCGGTGCAGCTGCCCGTGCCGCACCAGGGAAGGCCGCCATTCGTCCCCTACAACACTTTCTACAAAGATTGGTACTAGAAGTCATACGCCAAGGAGGTTGATGCCATGACTACTCAGACCTTTGAAGAAGCCATCCAAGAGTTCCTGGAACGTTCCCGTGAGATGCTCGGTGAGGAGACCACTGAAAGCCTGCCGCCCGGTTCTCCGTCCCCGTATCGACAGCACGGCCCGCCGTACGAATGCGCCATCCGGCTGGATGAACGCACCATTCGCAACTACGTGCGCACCATCGGAGAGGACAACCCTCTCTATACAGACTCCGCATACGCCAGGAGCAGCAAGTACGGTTGCCTCACCATACCCGGACCCTTCCTTTCCATGGTGCGCGGCATCACCGCGCACGGCGCACAGTCCGGAGAGGCGGGCCGCCAACGGCCCGGCGGCTATCCCGTGGCCAACTTCTTCTCCGGCACCGCCTGGGAGTTCTTCGACGTGCTCCGCATCGGCTCCAAGTTCAACTCCTCCATGGTCACCAAGGAGCTCATCGAGAAGCCCGGCTCCCGGGGCAACCTCATGTTCTTCATCTCAGAGCTGTTATTCTGGGACGACCACGGCGACCTTCCCGCCAAGTGCTCCGGCACCCTCATCATGGTCCCCATCGAGACCATGGGCACTTCGCGTACCATGCCCGTCGAACGCCTCGGCGAAAAGCTGCTCTACGACCGCAACGTCTCCAGCTACTCTCAGGAAGAGCTTCAGCGTCTGCTGGAAGAGGTGGAGAGCGTGAAGCGGCGCGGCTCCGATACTCTCTACTGGGAAGACGTGGAAATCGGCGAGAAGCTGGGGCCAATGATCATCCCACCATGGACCCTGCAGGACTACGGCGCACCTCGCATAGTCGGCGAGTGCGTCCACGGCTCCGCGGAAGGCCCAGGTGACGAGATCGCCTTCGAGTCCAAGTTCCGTCAGCTTAGAGAGAACCGCGGCGGCGCCGGCGGCGGACAGGCCGTCCTCCACCCCGCCACCCGCTGGCCATGGTCCCCCGCCGACGAGCACGAAGACGCCCTCATGGCCGCATACCGCGCCCAGCCCGCTCCCTTCGACGGTGGCGTGCAGCGCGTCCAGATACCCAACCGGCTCCTCAGCGACTGGATGGGAGACGACGGCTTCATCCGCCGCCAGTACACCGCCATCCGCAAGCCCGTCTACTACGGCGATACCACCTACTACACCGGCGAAGTGGTCAAGAAGTTCAAAGAGGTCCAGGAAGGCGCAGACGAGCAGGGCGGCGCGCCCGGCACGCGTGAATACTACGCCGTGGGCATCAATATCGAAGGGCGCAACCAGGTCGGCGAGGTCAGCACGCCCGGCACCGCCACCGTCTACCTGCCCTCACGGGAGGCCGGTCCCGTCGTGCTGCCCATACCGCACTCCGCCCGCCCACCCTTCGTCGACTACCAGACCTACTACAAACAGTGGTACTAGCAGGGGCGGCTCGCGAGGAACCTGTCACGTTTTAGTACATCGAGGAATAGCGTGCTGGTACCCACGGAGCCAAAGATATACCATATCGTGCATGTCGACCGGCTGGCGTCGATTGTCGCAGACGGCTACCTGTGGTCCGACGCTGAAGCCCGAAAGCGCGGAGTCGGCGGGACCACTATCGGGATTGACAATATCAAGCAACGTCGTCTGGCCAAAGAAATAAGGAGCCATCCAGAGCTACATGTGGGTGACTGCGTCCCCTTCTACTTCTGCCCACGTTCCGTTATGCTCTACATAATCCACATGGCCAACAGTTCCGAGTTAGCATACCGAGGTGGCCAAGAAAAAATCGTTCATCTAGAGGCGGACTTGAGGCGAGTAGCTGATTGGGCCGAAGCTAACGACCGTCGTTGGGCGTTCACCTCGTCAAACGCAGGATCCAACTACTTCGAAGATTTCTGCGACCTTACCCAGCTAGACAAACTGCACTGGGATGCTATCCAAGCTAAGGATTGGCGAGGGGAGCCAAAGGAGTTCAAACAAGCCGAGTTCCTGGTTGAGGGCTCGTTCCCTTGGAAGTTTGTTGCTCGGATTGGCATTAGCTCGCAAAGAATTTATACTCCAGTCCAAAATGCAGTGCATGGAGCACGGCATAGACCAAGGGTAGAGATCAAGCCGGATTGGTACTACTAATCAAGGGGTGCGGCATGATTGATCATAAATCTGGTGATATTTTCGATGAAGATGTCGAGGCCTTGGTCAACAGCGTGAACTGTGTAGGCGTCATGGGGAGAGGAATCGCTCTTCAATTCAAGAATCGTTTCCCTGAAAACTTCAAAGCCTACGCTGCGGCGTGTAAGCGGAATGAAGTCCAGCCTGGCCGGATGTTTGTCTACGAGTTGGGCCAGATTACCAATCCGCGCTATATCATCAACTTCCCAACCAAGCGCCACTGGCGTGGTAAGAGCCGCATAGAGGACATCGAGATTGGGCTCAACGCCCTTGCCCAAGAGATCAGGGGACGTAACATCAAATCCATTGCAATTCCGCCGCTAGGTTCCAATCTCGGCGGGTTAAACTGGGCAGACGTCCGCTCGCGCATTGTGACAGCCTTGGTAGGTCTGGATGATATAGAGGTGAAGTTATTCGAGCCAAGCGGAGGATCTGCAGACGAGCGGCCCAACCGCTCCAAAAGGATACCTAAGATGACTCGAGGCCGGGCAGCTCTGGTCAGCCTAATCAACCGATACCTGAACGCCCTACTCGATCCTTTTGTGACTCTTCTGGAAGTTCACAAGCTGATGTACTTCATGCAAGAGGCGGGCGAGCCATTGCGCCTGAAATTCCAGAAGGGACACTACGGCCCATATGCCGAAAATATGCGCCACACGCTCCAACAGATAGAAGGACATCTGATATCTGGTTATCAAGATGGGGGGGATGCACCAAACAAGGAGCTGGTACTTGTGCCGGGTTCCGTAGAGGATGCAACGGCATTCCTGGAAGGTCATCCCACAAGCAGGCAGCGCTTGGCGAGGGTGCTTGATCTTGTCGAAGGATTCGAATCGTACTTCGGCCTCGAATTGCTCTCGACGGCTCATTGGGTTGCATCTGAGCATCCGGCCGCAAATGACCAAGAGGTTATCGCCCTAGTATATAGATGGGGTCTTCACAAGCACCAGTTCTCGGAGCGTCAGATAAGGCTGGCACTTCAGCGCCTCAGGGACAAGGGCTGGCTGTAGGTGAATATCACCTGCCCAGTAAAAGCTATCTTCCGCCTTGCGTTCAGGGAGCAGTCGATCCTCGCATTAGCCAGCAACTACGCCCGCTCACCTTTGAGTGTAGCCCTAACCTCTGACACTCCCCGCTTCCCCACACCCCTCTGCACCCAGTACCCTTACCCACATGGACTCACAGCAACGCTCAGCCACACCCACCAAGGCGGCGTGGCGCACCAACAGGCAACCAAAACGCCCGCACCCACGGCTTCTACTCATCCCGCCTCACGGAGAAAGATCAGGACTCCCTTCCGGACGCCGTCCATCTCAAAGGCCTACAGGGTGAGATAGGCTTGCTCCAGCTCAAGATCCGACGCCTCGCCTCCTATCCCGACTCTCCCCCGGACCTGCTGTTCCGAGCCATCAACACCCTCGTCCGCGCCATAGAAGTCAATGAGATTATCAATAACATCCGCCGCTAGGACCCGTTACGACATCAAGCTGCCTGCTGTCGACTCTCGGATTTGTTTCTCATACCCCAAAAACTTGGTCCGTTTTAGCTTTGGAGCTTGACATAACGTCTGAAACAATTCGGTACGAAACAACCCCCACAGGCACGAATCGCCCCATCGTCTACACCGCCGGTGTCCCGCTTCTCACGCCTGGACCTATCTCCAGCGACATGGGTTCGCGAACCGCCCCTTTCCCCTTGTCCACGCAGGCTTATCCTGGCATAGTGCCCGGTGGCCACTTTACTCCACGTCGAGCGCGTTCGCCCGCTGTATCAGGAAGTCGAACTTGATCTTGTCGTTACAGGCCAAGCAGCGATGGGGAGTACATCCCTCCTATACTCGCTGGCGAAGTAGTAGTCGATGACGTGGGCGCGGGACTCGTTCTAAAAGCTCATCACGTAGTGGGGTGCGTCGATGATCTGGCACACGCGGCGTGCATACTCCACGTCGTCGATGGGTGCAGAAATCGCGCGCACGTCCGAGAGTCCTGCCGATCGTCGCTCCACGGCTTCATGGTCACACCAGCCACATCGTAGCCCTGCGACTTCAGCAGGGTCATTGCTGCTCACTTCCAGGCCTCCTGTACCGCCTCACGGCGGTGTGCTCTGCGGCGTAGCGAACCTCGCCGCAGAGATGACAGTATACCCTTGCAGCAGCGCGAGTGAAGCCAGGGAATGCGCTCTCAGATCAGGCGTCCCGCGTTGGGCATGTGAGTCACATACAAAGTAGTAGCCGGCGGGTGGTAAACCCGCCGGCTACTTGATGGTCCGAATCGGCACTGGCAGATGGCTGCTACTCCTCGATCACCGTCGTGCCTTCGTCGCTGCCGACCGACTGCGAGAACTCGGCGTAGGTCAGCGTAGCGGTGGTGACCGTGTCCAGCCTGATCAGTTCCTCGGGCAGTTCGTTTGCCGTTGCCGTGATGGAGAACGTGAAGCTGTCGCCCGTGGCCAGCGCCTCGCCGTGGCTGTAAGTCACCGTCGAGTTTTCCGCGTCAATCGTCGCCTTCGTGTCCGACGTGGAGTCGATGGTGAAGTACTCATCGTTCACCGGGACGGTCACGGTCACTTCGGTCATCGGCGACCTACCCTGGTTGCTCACGATCACCGTGAAGGTAACCTGCTCACCTTCCCTGATCGGATCGACGGAGTCGGTGATTTGGATGGTGGCGCCAGTCGCAGCCAGTATCGCGATATTCATTTCGTCCTCGGCGCTGACGTCTTCGGTGGCGGTGACGCTGGCTGTGTTGACCAGCGTTCCCACCTCGTCGCCTTGCAGCGTCAGGGTGACCGTGGCCTCTTCGTCAATTGCCAAGTCTCCAACCACCCAGGTTACCGTGTTGCCACCCTCAGGTATGGTGCCCTCAGGACTGGACTCCACGTAGGACATGCCGGTTGCGAACGTGTCGGTGATTGTCACGTTGGTCAACGGCGCCTCACCAGTGTTGGTGGCGGTCAGAGTATAGGTTGCCTGGTTGCCCACGAAGAGCGCCGTGCGACCGATCTTTGCGACCGTTATGTCGGGTACTAGTACCGTGGTGGTCGCTTGAGTCTGAGGCTGCGTGTCAACCCCGTCGGCGGTGGCGGACGCAGTGTTCACCTTGTCGCCTGCCGTTGTCCCCCTGAGCGTCAGCGTGATGGTGGACAAGCTGTCGGGATCCAGACTGCCGATGTTCCAGGTCACCGTGCTGCCGTCTTCTGAGACGGTACCGGCCGGGAGGCTGCCGACGTGCTCCGTACCCTCAGGCAGGGTGTCGGTTACGGTTGTGTTTTCGGCGACACCGGTGCCGGTATTGGAGACCGTTATGGTGTAGGCAAATATCTCATTTATCAGAGCCGTTTCTGGCCCGATCTTGGTGATGGTCAGCGCTGGCTGGACGACCTCGGTAGTGGCCTCGGCGCTGGCCTCGGCGCCCTCTGTGGAGGACACAGTCACTTGGTTGGTCCAGCTGCCAGTCTGGTTCGTCTGCAGAACCACTGAGATCGAGCTCGTCTCGGTCGGGTTCAACGTACCCAGATCAATCGACAGCTGGTTGTCAGTCCGAATGCCCTCCGGGTCGGATGAGACTAAGTTCATGCCTGACGGTATGGTGTCCACCAATTGGATGCCCGTGCTTGCACCAGTGCCCGTACCGGTCACCTCAATGGTGTAGGTGACGTTGTCATTGATGTTAGCCTCGGCCGGGCCGGTCTTGGTGACTTCCAAACCGCCTCTTATGACTTCCGTTACAGTGGTGTCCTCGTCGCCGAGGCCCTCGGTAGACTTCGCCTGGTACGTGATTGTCTGTTCGCCTACGCTGGTGCCCTGGGCTGTCAGTTCAACCGACATGGAGCCGCCGATTGCGATAGTGCCAAGATCCCAGGTTACGACGGAGCCGCTCTCTGTGCCTTCGTCCGTGGCGGACACATAGGTCAAGCCCTCGGGCAGTGTGGCGGTAAGCTCAGTATTCGTTGCATCGAAGTTACCGGTATTGGTCACCGAGATGGTGTACATTGCGTTGTCAAGCAGGCCGATCTGATCGGAGCCGGTTGCCTCTACATCCAGAATTGCCTGGGCCCACCGCTTCCGCATGCTTTGCGAGAACATGGTCTTGCCGCCCGGCTCCAGCACTTCAATGAATACGCTGTTGTCACCCAAGAGCGCGTCTACCTGCTCAAGAGTGACGGAAGCCTGTCCGGAGGAGTCGGTTGTGGTTGTGATGACGTTGCTGTCTTCCGCCGCGTTTGCGAACCGGGCGTTCGGCTCGTCATCGATTATGGTCCAGCGGACGGACGTGCCCTCGACAGGACTGCCGTCCGAGACGTTGGTTATCGTTACGTTCATGGGGTGAGGAGTGTTGGTGCGGTTGTCCGCATCGGATGGGAACTGAGGACACCCGTCTACCCAGTGCACCACTCCAAAGACCTTGTGGGCACTCTTTTCCAGGATGCCGGGGGCGAAGGCGGTTACGTCGGTATCGCCCGGCCGTGTGGACACCAGAGTTGCGGTGGCCTGTCCGTCTAAGTTGGTATTCACAACTGCGAAGGAGTTGGTCATCTTGGTGGGGCTGGTGCTGCCCGTTACCTCGACGATGTCACCAACCGCATTCGGGAATCGGTTGAGCAAGAATTCGATGCGTTCGTTCGCCGAGGCGGTCTCGTCAGCAGCCAGATTGGCCATAATCTCATGCTGGTCAAGAATGCAGCTCCACGACTCCCCGGAACTCAGCGTCACCTCCGTAGGTGGGCTGGCCTGGGGTTCTGCGGAGCTTTGGGGGTTGGACGCAGTGGCATTGCCAATCAGGCCAACCAACAGGAGAAGTAGTCCCATCGCGGGCAACGTTAGTCGCTTCGCATTAAGCATCGAAACACCTCGTTTGTCAACCGAACTTGCCGCCGGAGCAGACATATCGTAATCTAGGCGATAGTAGCATATTAAAATTCTGCTGTCTATTGTCTATAGAGAGCAATATTACAACTTCATAACGTATTTTATACGTATAATCCGAACAATGACAGTGGCCTGGCTCCCTTCCTGAGAGGTGGTTGTAGGTCAAGTCTTACGTGAGTATCTGGCGGTGATCACCCGCCCGCAGATCTGGCAAAGTAGCAATTGCGCGGGAGGACGCGCTTGACGATGTAGCACGGCTAATTGCCAGGTTCCAGGTCAGGTATTGGAAGCCTAGGGTTAACCAGTAATGAAGCGTCTAAAGCCTCTTGCCACGCTGCCAGCGTTTGCGCTGTTTGCCTCAATGCTGTTACTTGTGGCTTGCCAAGCGGAGGAGAAGCCTTCGCCGGGCAGCTTGGGACTAGGCGACCCGCTCTATCCCGGCCTGGGGAACGGCGGCTACGAAGTCTCTCACTACACCCTGACGCTCAATGTCGAGGTCGACAGGAACTTCATTTCAGGCAACGCCGAAATCAAAGCGAATGCGACGCAAGCACTTTCCGCGTTCAATCTCGACATGCGCGGCCTGGAGGTCATTGAGACGCGCGTCTCCGGTCGGCCCGCGTCCCACAGTCGCAGCGGAAACGAGCTGACCATAACACCGGACGAGCCGGTTCGGAACGGAGCATCCTTCGTCGTGGAGGTGCTATATGAAGGGCAGCCCACGCCCGACGAGGTCCCGGGTTTCGGCGTTCAGGCCGGCTGGATCAGGTACCCAACGGGCATCTACGCCTTAGGAGAGCCTTGGGGCGCGTCCACCTGGTACCCCGTGAACGAGCACCCGTCGGACAAGGCTTCCTACACCTTCGTGGTGACGGTCCCCAACCCTTACGAGGTGGCCGCTATAGGCGAGTTCGTAAGCGTAGTCGACGACGGAGTCGCCAGTACGTACACCTGGGAAGCACGCGACGAGCTGGCTAGCTACCTGACTGCCTTAGCGATTTCCCAGTTCGACGAGGTGACCAGCCAAGGCCCGGAAGGGACCCCCATTCTCGACCTGATCGAGGAGACGGTGGAAGAGCCAGGAAGGAACCCCCTTGAGAAGACGCCTGAAATGCTCGGCTTCTTCAGCGACATCTTTGGCGAGTATCCCTTCGAGACATACGGCGCCATCGTAATCGATGCGCCGTTCCCCGCCGCCTTAGAGACGCAGACCAGGCCTGTGTACGGCTCGGTCGCCATCGCCCAGCTTGGCGAGCGGATCATGGCTCACGAACTGGCTCACCAATGGTTCGGGAATCTGGTTACTCCCGCTACGTGGCAGGACCTGTGGCTCAACGAGGGCTTCGCTACCTATGCAGAGTGGCTGTGGGAAGACCACAAGTCCGGCAACGCGTTCGATCTGTTCTGGGACGTGCTCTGGATGACCGACCTGGGCCCGCCCGGTAAGCCGGAACCCGAAGACCCGTTCACGGCGGCGGTCTATATCAGAGGGGCCATGACCCTTCACGCCCTGCGCGGGGAAATTGGCGACGAGGCCTTCTTCCGCACGCTCCGCGAGTACCTGTCTCGCCATGCGGGAGGCAACGCCTCAACATCCGATTTTGTGGAAGTGGCGGAACAGGTCTCCGGCCAAGACCTCGATGCCCTGTTCCAGGCCTGGCTCTACGCCGACGTCCCTCCAGCCCCGCCGCAAAGCGCTGACAGTTGAGTACCCCTGTCATACTGAGCAGCACCCCTTCCGTCATTCTGAACGGAGCGTAGCGGAGTGAAGAATCCAAAACCGTTGACCGTCACATACGCTACATCCTGGCGAACCAGTCCCGTATGCTGTACCTGGAATCGGAGAACCCCACGTGGGTCGCCCTAACCCCTGACACTCCCCACTTCCCCACACCCCTCTGCACCCAGTACCCTTACCCACATGGACTCACAGCAAACCGCTCAGCCACACCCACCACGGCGGCGTGGCGCGCCTAACGGCAACCAGAACGCCCGAACCCACGGCTTCTACTCATCCCGCCTCACGGAGAAAGATCAGGACTCCCTTCCGGACGCCGTCCATCTCAAAGGCCTACAGGGTGAGATAGGCTTGCTCCGGCTCAAGATCCGACGACTCGCCGCCTATCCCGACTCTCCCCCGGACCTGCTGTTCCGAGCCATCAACACCCTCGTCCGCGCCCTGAAAGTCAATGAGATTATCAATAACATCCGCCGTCGCTAGAAACGTTGCGACATCACGCCTTCATCCGTCGAATTCTGTCCTGAGCTTTGTCGAAGGGCCTGTCCTGAGCCTGCCGAAGGAAAATCGGATTTGTTTTCGCATATTTCCGTAAGAAGGTGGTCCGTTTTAGCTTTGGAGCTTGACATAACGTCTGAAACAATTCGGTTCGAAACAGCCCCTACAGGCACGAATCGCCCCATCGCCTACACCGCCGGTGTCCCGCTTCTCACGCCTGGACCCATCTCCAGCGACAGGGGGTCCGTTCAACCGCCCCTACGATTCGCGCACCATCTCCCCACCGGCCATGGTCATTTCCGCCACCCATTAACAACGGACCGCTCAGCCCTTCACGGCTTTCAGCACCTCTTCTGCGTGTCCCTCCGGTCTCACCTTAGGCCAGACCTTCCGGATTACCCCCTCCTCGTCTATAAGGAACGTCATCCGTCTCATTCCCACCGTCGTCTTGCCCCAGGCCGTCTTCTCGCCCCAGGCGCCGTAGGCCGTGGACACCGTTTTCTCCTCGTCCGACAAAAGCGGAAAGTTCAGTTCGTACTTATCAACGAACCTCTGGTGCGATTTCAGGCTGTCGGCGCTGACGCCCAGCACCTCCACGCCCGCGGCTCTCAGTTCGTCGTTGGCGTCGCGGAAGCTGCAGGCCTCCTTCACGCAGCCAGGAGTATCGTCTTTGGGATAGAAGTAAAGCACCACCCTCCTACCCGCCGCCTCCGACAGCGAGATGGTCTCGCCGGTGGAGGCCGGTAATGAGAAATGCGGTGCTTTGTCTCCCGGGCTCAGAATCATCTATTGCCTCCTACGGAATTGCGCATAGTGTGAACGCTTATCAACCTATCAAGCATCCGTGGGTCGTGTAAATCAGTCTTCCGCTAGGGCCATCCGCTCGTACCGTGATGGCGCCGTAATACCGCCCGACAACACCAGGTTCATCGCCGTATCTATGGACAAGTCGGTATCGTAGACCTCTTCTACGGGGAGGATGGCCACCCAGCCCGAGTTGGGCATGGGAGCGGTGGGTATATAAACTATGGCCATGCGCTTGCTGGGAGCCTCCTCTATGAAGCTGGTGAGGAAGCCCAGGGTCCACGCCCCTCTTCTGGGATGTTCTATGGCCACAACGCGCTTGAAACCCATATCGCTGCTGCCGGAGAATGAGTCTATGAGCTTACCCGACGTGGAGTAGACGTTGCTAACAACAGGAATCCTAAGCAGTCCTCCCTTCAACAGCTCTACGATTCGGCGACCCAGAACATTGGCAACCAGAAGACCCGTCAAATAGACCAGTATCGCAAGGAAAAGGAGGCCGAGTCCGGGGATCCTGCTGCCAAACACAGATTCCAACAGAGGCTGCAATACCCCGTCTACTATGTCAAACAGCAGCTTCAGCATCATGTAAGTGAGCACAACAGGTATCAGGACAAAAAGACCCCTGACAAGAGCTCTCCTCAAATGCCCGCCAATTCCCCTGCTCATATCACACCCCCTTACCTAATCTGGGATACGTGCAGTATTTGGCCTACTGCGATAGCTGTCAACGTACCGGATTTATCGGAAGACATTGCCCCAAAATTGGTGGCCTCAGATACTTGACAGGCACATATGTCACCCGTGATAGACTACGCTAGTCCTGAGCAAACTGAGGACGAAGCGAGGCAGAGGCCGCAGCCAGCATGGGCAACTGTGAGGGCAGAAAGCCAAAGCCTGCTGAGGCCGAAGCTGCTCAGGACATTTTCTTTTGATCTCCACGTTTCTTGTCAGTTGTCCCGTACCTCTGCTACCGTTACCACGATGATTTCGACGTAGGGGGTCTTGCTTGAAGGCTTCTCTATTTGTCACGTGTCTGGTAGATCAGTTCTTCCCTGAAGTGGGAGAGAGTGTTGTCAACGTTCTGCGCCGGCGAGGCGTGGAAGTGGACTTCCCATCCGGCCAGACGTGCTGTGGCCAGCCTGCCTACAACTCAGGATTCACCAGCAGAGCGTTACCTCTGGCGGAACGCTGCATCGAACTGTTTGCGGACAGCGAATACGTCGTCGTACCCTCAGGCTCCTGCGCCTCCATGCTCAAGATATTCATCCCTGAGATGCTGAGCGGCCACCCCACCCTGGCCGAGCCCGCTCAAGCTCTATCAGAGCGTACCCATGAATTCTCGCAGTTCCTGGTCAACGTTCTAGGCGTATCCAGGGTAGGCGCAAGCTACAACGGAAGGATCACCTACCACGCTTCTTGCCATCTGCTCCGAGAGTTGGGAGCTTCCACGGAAAGCCAGCAGCTCATGCGGAACGTGAAGGGAGCCCGCCTTGTTCCACTTCAAGGCGAAGGCGAATGCTGCGGGTTTGGCGGGACATTTGCCGTGAAGTACCCGGAGATTTCCGGGGCCATCCTGAATAGCAAACTGGACCAGATAGAAAAAACGGGCGCCGATGCAGTCATTGCCTGCGATTCCGGCTGCCTGATGCACATAGGTGGGGGTCTATCGCGGAGAGGGATAAAGACCCAACCCATGCACCTGGCGCAGCTTCTAGACCACGAGGCCTCTTGAGTGCAAGTCAGATCTGAACAGTTCAAGAAGCTATCCCTTCAGGCGCTGGCCAGCGAGCAGATACAAAGCTCCCTGTCCCGTGTCTCTGAAGGGTTCGACCTGGCGCGTCGCAGAGCGGTGGCGGAACTGACGCAGGAAGTTTGGGAGGAGTACCGGGAGCAGGGCCGCCGCATCAAAGAGCACACCATTGCAAATCTGGACTACTACCTGGAGCTTCTAACCGATCGCGTGCAGCAAAACGGAGGAGCCGTCCATTTTGCCCGTGACTCCTCGGAAGCCACCGGCATCATGCTGGAGTTGGCACGCAGTAGAGGTGTAAAGCTGGCCACCAAGAGCAAAAGCATGGTCTCCGAGGAGATGGGGCTTAATCATGTCCTGGAGAGCAACGGCATAGAGCCCGTGGAAACGGACCTTGGCGAGTTCATACTGCAGCTATCCAATGAGACGCCCTTTCATCTCATTGCGCCCGCGCTCCACAAGTCCAAGGATGAGGTTGGCGCCCTGTTCAACGAAAAGCTGGGCACGCGAAAGAAGGCCAGCATCCCCGCTCTGACCATTGCGGCAAGAAAAGCGCTTCGCAGTAAGTTCTTAGAAGCGGACATGGGCATAACAGGCGTGAATTTCGCCGTTGCGGAAACGGGGACAATCGCCATATTCACCAATGAGGGCAATGGACGGTTGAGCACCTCCCTGCCCCGCATCCACGTTGCGCTCATGGGTATGGAAAAGGTGGTCCCCACCCTGGAAGACCTGGCCGTCATGCTCCGCCTGCTGCCCAGGGCCGCCACCGGACAGCGGCTCACCTCTTACGTGACTCTTGTTTCCGGGCCGCGCCGCCCCGACGATGAGGACGGGCCTGAGGAGTTTCACCTGGTGATCATGGACAACGGACGGAGCAAGCTCTTGGCGGACCCGGAACTCCGGGAAGCTCTCAACTGCATCCGATGCGGCGCCTGTCTCAACACCTGTCCCGTGTACCAGAAGATAGGAGGACACGCCTATGGCTGGGTCTATCCCGGCCCCATAGGCTCCGTTCTGACCCCTGCCATGAACGGTCCGGGACATGCCAAGGACCTGCCCTTCGCCTCCACCCTTTGCGGGGCGTGCCGTGATGCTTGTCCGGTCAAAATCAACATCCCAAGGATGCTGCTTAAGCTACGGCAAGACCTGAAGGAAGGCACCAAAGAGGAGCGCAAGGCCACCTTCCTGGAACGGTTCGGCTTTGGGATATGGAGTCGCATCGTTGCTTCAGAAGGGGCGCTGTCAAGGTTCAGGGCCATCGCCGCCCTGGCGCAACGGCCGTTCGTCAAAGGCAGCCGCCTGCGAAGGATACCGCTGGCTCCGTTCTCCAAGTGGACGCGCAACAGGGACTTCCCCCGCCTGGCGCCCAAGTCGTTCCACAAGGTATGGAAACAGAAGCTGAAGCAGGAAGACAAGAAGACCCAATGAGCAAGCTATGACGGGCACATCCAGGTATAAGTTCATAACCGGCGTGCAAGAAGCTCTGGGACGCAGGGGAACTTCGGAGCGGCCGGACTACCACCGCCTTAAGACCAGGCGAGAGATACAACGGCAGAAGGTTGTGACCATAGAGGCGCGCGCCCAGGCACGTCGCACCGAGCTGTTGGAACGGCTGGCCCAGTCCGCGTTCAATGCCGGATGGAACGTGCTCAGAGCCGCAACGACAGAAGAAGCCACCGAATACATCCTATCCATAGCCAGGGAACAGGGAGCCGGGCTGGTCGTGCGCTCCGCACACGAGGTGTTCCACCGTTTGCCCATAGACGATGCCCTAGCCAAGCACGGCGCACGCCTTGCCGTGGCCACGGCAAGGGAAGACTTGCTCCGGGAGACGCTGCGGAACGACATAGCGCAGGCCGACATGGGCATTACCGGCGTGGACTATGCCATAGCCGAGACCGGCACGTGCGTACTGGTACCCCGCCAGGGGGTGAGCCGTCTGGTATCTGTACTTCCCCCCGTACACGTCGCGGTTATCGAGGCGCACCAGGTCTACGAGACCCTGGACGACCTGTTCGCTTTGCGGCGCCTGGCCTTTATGGAAGGACAAGGCGACATGGGAAGCTACCTCAGTCTGATCACCGGGCCCAGTCGTACCGCGGACATAGAACAAACCCTGGTCACCGGAGTTCACGGCCCAATGGTAGTCCACATGGTCATCCTTGAAACCTCCCAGGCCGGTGTCTAGGGAAGCCCCTCTCGGTATCTCCTAACTACTCGCTCCGCGGCCTCCGCCACCAGCTCATCGGCGCGTCGTAATGCCTCATCCAATGGAAGGTCAGGCGGCGCGGCGCTTTCAACGTCGTTGATTCCATGCTCTAACACCGCTTGGTAACCCTCTCCCAGCGAACCCGCTACCGCGACAACAGGCAAGCCCAGCTTCCTGGCGCGCTGAGCCGCAACGATGGGAGCTTTGTTGTAGACCGTTTGATCATCTATCCTGCCCTCACCGACGATGACCAGGTCCGCGTCCTGCAGATGTTCCTCCAGGCGGAGCGCGTCGCAGACCAATGTCGCCCCGGACTCTAATTGTGCGCCCAATAGAGCCACCAGCCCTCCTCCGGCGCCGCCCGCGGCGCCTGCTCCGGGCATGTTTATCAGATTCACTCCCAGGTCACGTTCCACTATTTCGGCAAAGCGTCCCAGGGCAGAGTCCAGCAAATCAACCATTTCAGCGGTGGCGCCCTTTTGCGGCCCGTAAACCTCAGCCGCACCCAGGGGCCCGCAGAGCGGGTTGTTGACATCGGCGGCTACTCTGATGCGACACTCCCTGAGCCGCGTATCTATAGAGCCCAGCTCTATGCGACTCAGATTCGACAAAGCAGCTCCCCCAAATCTCAACTGCTTCCCGTCGTCATCGGTAAGCCTGGCGCCCAGCGCCTGCGCCATGCCTGCACCGGCGTCGTTGGTGGCGCTGCCTCCAACCCCTATTATCATCTCGCGGCAACCCTTGTCCAATGCCACCCTGATCAGCTCTCCGGCACCGTAGCTTGTGGTGATTCTGGGGTCGCGACGTTCTGGAGGGACCAGCTCCAGGCCGGAAGCCCGCGCCATCTCGATAACCGCGGTTTTGCAGTCGGGCATCACGCCCCACTGTGCCCTGACCGGTTCGCCCAGCGGGCCCGTGACCTGCGCTTCAAAGCAACTGCCTGAAGAGCCCACCAGGACTTCCAGAGTACCGTCGCCTCCATCGGCAACGGGCAGTAGTACGTTCTCCGCATCCGGGTACACACTGAGGACGCCTCGTTGTATGGCGCGGGCCGCCTCCATGCCGCTAAGACCGCCCTTGAAAACCTGGGGTGCTATGACCACTTTCATAGGTGTATTATTGCAGAGCAACGTCTTCTGATACACTACTCCCTCTGTACTCATTGGTGGAGGTCAATCATAGACATTGATCTGGTGTTCTGGCGTTTGTTGCATATAGTTTCCGGTGTAATCTGGGCCGGCGTCTCCCTGTTCCTGGCTTTTATACTGGAACCGCGCCTAAGAGCACTGGGACCCGCCATGCAGCAGACGGTGATGCGCTCCATAGCAGGAGCCATTGGAGTTACCTTTGCCTCCGCGGGAACCGTCAACATTGTATCCGGCATAGTTCTGATTTTCGTCTTAAGAGGCAACAGCCTGGACACTCTGCACGAAACGGGCTGGGGTCAGGCCATGGGGCTGGGACTGATTACCACCGTAGCCGCCTATGTGCTCAACCTGACAACCATACCCACCAATATCAGGATGCGGAAGATGGGCAAGACCATCCAGGGTCGCCAGCCAACAGCGGAGGAGATGGGAAAAATCCAGGCTCTATCCTCCCGGCTTAGGACATCGGGGCAGGTTACGGCTATCCTACTGCTCATAGCAGTAGGGACGATGGCCGCCGCCAGGTTTGTTTGAGGAGGCAAGTTGTCTACCAAAGAGGAGATGAAGGCCAAGGTCAGCGAGGTTATAGATCAGCACGCCACTGACCTGATTGACGTTGCGAAACGGATCCTCGTTGGCCCGGAGCCAGGTTTCAGAGAGCAGAAAACGTCCCGCTTGGTGCAGGAGGAGTTCAACAAGCTGGAGCTTCCTCACAGGGACAACCTTGCCATCACTGGCGTCAAATCCTGGCTGGAGGCAGGCTTGCCGGGGCCATCCCTAGCAGTCATTGGCGAACTCGACTCTATGATAGTGCCCGACCACCTCAAGGCCGACCCGGACAGCGGCGCCGCCCATGCTTGCGGCCATCACTGCCAGATTGCAATGATGCTCGGCGTGGCCACGGGCTTACGGCTTTCCGGCGTGCTCAACCAGCTTTCGGGCAGGCTGGTGTTCTTTGCCGTCCCCGCCGAAGAGCTGGTTGAAGTGGAGTTCCGCAACGGCCTGCGGCGGGAAGGCAAGGTTGAGTTCATAGGCGGCAAGCCTGAACTGGTGCGGCTGGGGGAGTTCGATGACGTTGACCTGGCAATGATGACGCATACCACCAGCACGCCGGAGGACGGGCTGCTGGCCGCTTCCGGCACAAACAACGGGCTTGTGGTGAAGCACATCCAATACCTGGGAAGGGGCGCCCATGCCGGTGGGTCGCCGCACATGGGTATCAATGCCCTCAATGCCGCAATGCTGGGGCTTCAATCCGTTCATGCTTTGCGGGAAACGTTCCAGGGCGCCGACACGGTGCGAGTACACCCCATTGTAACCCGGGGCGGCGATGCGGTAAGCGCGGTGCCTTCCGACGTACGGCTGGAGACGTTTGTACGCGCCAGCAATGCAACCGCCATCCTGGACTGGGACAAAAGGGTCGACCGTGCCCTGCGCGCGGGAGCCATGGCTGTGGGAGCCAGAGTGAAAATCGACACCATCCCGGGCTACTTGCCGCTCAACATGAACCCGGAGATGATGGGCTTGTGGCGGGAAAACGCCGTTAGCCTAGTGGGAAAAGAGAACGTGAGCTTCACAGGACACCGCACAGGGTCCACGGATATGGGCGATATTAGCCAGATCATTCCCGCTATCCATCCCTATGCGGGCGGCGTTACGGGGATTGGCCATGGCGCCGATTACCTTGTCCAAGACTACACCAAAGCAGTTATCAACCCTGCTAAAGCTATGGCCATGACTGTCGTAGATTTGCTTGCGGACGGAGCCTCCGTTGCAAAGGACGTTCTGAACAAAGCCAAGCTGCCGTATAAGAAGGATTCTTACCTCAAGCTAATGCGCTCCTTCTCAAGGAGCGAGGAGTTCGCCGAGTAGGAGGCGCTTATGCCTGGCCCATTAGAAGGTTACCGCGTAATAGATCTGTGCCGCGCCGGGCCCGGCCGCCAGGCCACCGGCATCCTCGCGGACTACGGAGCGGAGGTAGTCTCCGTAGTCCAGCCGGGATATGCGCAACGCGCCGCGCCCGGCGAAGGCGGTATGCGCCGCGGCGACGCCATCAACCAGCGCAACAAACGCAGCCTGTTTCTAAACATGCGTTCCGAAGGCGCTCTCGGCGTATTCATGCGGCTGGCCGAGCAATCGGATGCCGTGCTGGAAAGCAACCGACCCGGGGCGGTGAAGCGCCTGGGTGTTGATTACGACTCCGTAAGAATGGCCAAGCCGGACATTGTGTACTGCTCGCTGACAGGCTTCGGTCAAACCGGACCGTACTCAGGCCTCGCCGCCCACGACCTTGCATTCCAAAGCGTATCGGGCATGCTGCCGTTGGACGACGACGGCAAGCCCCAAGTCCCCATGGTGAGCCAGGGTCAGGCCGACCTCAATGCCGCTTACTTCGCTGCCATGGCGCTGTTGATGGGACTACTGCGACGCGCCAGCAGCGGCGAGGGCCAGTACATCGACGTGTCGTTTACCGACGTATCCCTGAGGCTGCCCAACGAGCACAAGGACGAGATGCTGGTGGGCGCCTACCCCGGCCTGAACATCTATGAGACCAGTGATGGCCGTCACGTGGCATTGAGCACACGGGAGCCCTGGTTCTGGGAACGCCTCTGCCGTCTATTGGAACGGGAAGATTGGATACCGCACATACGCCCCACCGGAGAATTGCGCGATGAGATGTTTCGCTTCTTCAGGGAGCGGTTCAAGAGCAAGCGGCTTGCTGAATGGATGGATATCCTTGAAGAGCACGACATCGAGTTCGGACCGGTCAACTCGTCAATGGAGCACTTCCTGAACGATGCTCATTTCAAAGCCCGTGAGATGATTTTGGACATAACCGCTCCCGACACTGGGGAGAAACAGCACGAACCCGGTTTCGGCATGAAGTTTGCCGGCACTCCCGCCGAATTGCGCCACGAACCATCTTTTATGGGAACGGACACAGACGCCATCCTCACCGAGCTGGGCTATACGTTAGAAGATCAGGCAAAGCTGAAGGAATCCGGCGCAACGGGCTAAGTGCCACAGGTCTAAGGCGGCTGTCTTGGGAATTGATTGACTCGCACGCTCTGGCTTGCCTGCCCGCAGCAGACAGGCTAGAATCAGAGGGTTGTCTTTGCACTCCCCGGTAGCTCAGTGGTAGAGCGGTCGGCTGTTAACCGATTGGTCGTAGGTTCGAGTCCTACCCGGGGAGCCTTCCCATACCCATTTTAGCCTTTCCATGTCTCGATGCGCCTGTCAGTTACCACTTTTGTTACGCCTCCAAAAGTGATTCCATTCTCTCTGATACATTTCATACATTTAATACATAAACTATCTCTTGTATAAATATTCTTTCACGTATTACTATATAATAATGTATAAAGTGTAATTTCCATGCAGGAGGGCATCTTTATTTTGAATACTCAAGATTTACCCGGAGGCTTACCTCCTCAAGCCCTCCTCCGCCGCCGCCAGGTTTGCGAGGTGCTGCAAATAGCGCCTGCCAGTCTTCACCGTTGGGTTCGAGACGGAACCTTCCCAGCGCCCATCCGCCTCGGCCCTCGCAGGGTTGGTTGGAGGCGTTCTGATATTGAGGAATGGCTCGCCAGCCGCCAGCCGACCCCGGCAGGCCCGGTGGAGCTATAGGTCATGGCGAACCCATACCAAGTGGCTGCTTACGGGCTACCACCGCCCTGGGCGAAGTATCTGGCGGATCGCGCCGTCACCCCTAAGGCTGCTGCCGCCCGGGGCTACCGAGTGCTGAAACAAGGGTCAGCCAAAGGCGGCATCGAGTTCAGCGGCGCATGGGGCTACCCCACAAAGGCCAGCGGGCTGTTGATCCCGCTGCACTCGATCTTTAGTGCGGACGGCGCCGGCGCGGAGAAACACCAACTGCGCCTTGACGATCCCTCTCTGTTCCCCGATAAGGACGACAAACCGCGCAAGTTCCTCAGCCCCAAGGGACAGAAGACAGTCCTAGCGACCAGCCCCTTGACGCGCGACCGGTTGAAAGAGCCCGGAGAGATTTGGATAGTCGAGGGAGTAACCCGGGTGGACGCCGTGGCGGGCTACGAAATCGCTGCTGCTGGCATCCTCGGTGCGTGGAACTGGAAAGCAGGGGTTATTCTGCCCGACTTTGACACCATCCACATCAAAGACTCTGATGTAATCATTGCCCTAGACGGGGACATCCAAGAGAACCGCGGAGTAAGGACGGCGGGTGAGCGCCTGCAGGAACTGCTTTCGCGTAGGGGCGCTAACGTCGCTGTGCTCGTCCTGCCGGACGGCATGGGCCTAGACGACTGGATCGCCAACGGGCACTACGAAACCGCCGCCGACCTTAAAAGTTCGCTGGTGCCGTATCTACACAAAGGAAAGCTGCCCCCACCGAGGGGACGGCGAGAGCAAACCGGACTTGACCCGCAGGAATATGGAATTTGGGCTCGCTCCCCGTGGGGCGATGCTGCCCGCCTGCTATACCGCCACGCCGAGCGGCTCCTAGTGGTGTTCGACCCCGAAGACCAGATGAGAGCAACCCTCCGTATTCTTGACGAGGAAACCGGCATCTGGCGAGACGACCGTCCAAGAATCGAGCAGTTGTTGATCGAGACGGCCAGGGCGTGGGACTACAGTGGTTTCACGTCGGACGAGGCCCAGAGAGTGCGAACGCACGCGGTCAAGTCCGCCACCCCGGAGGGGCGCACACGAGCCCTCGCGTCGGTAGGCCCCGCCTACCGAGACCTAGAGCAGGTCGGGAATCTTCCCAAAGGGCTGACGACGTGCGTCTTGACGGACTTGGACAGCTCACGCCGCTACATGGGGACGCCTGGGGGCGTCCTCGACGTGCACGAGGGCACAGTGATGACGGCATCAGAGGGGCGTCGACGCCTCATCACCAAACAGATTCCCGACCTGTACGACCCAAACGCAAAGCATGCCCATGTGGACAAGATGTTGTCCTGGCTGGGCGAGAAGGCACGCAAGTGGATAGTCAGCGCTCTAGGCCATGCCCTCCGGGGGTACTGCAACGAGCGGATCTACGTCCTGATGGGGAGCGGCGACAACGGCAAATCCACTTTCATGCAGGCAGTCATCCAGAGCCTAGGCGAGTACGGCTCGGAGATGCAGTCAAACGCCCTGCGGCTCGGTACGGGGGGACAGCCAGATGCCCCCACGCCAAGCAAGTTTGCGGTCACTGGCGGCAAGCGGCTCGCTATCCTGGACGAGCCGGATAGCCGTATGGACTGGTCGCTAGTCAAGGGCATATCGGGCAGTACGAGAGGGTCGGCGCGGCTGCTACACAAGAATCCCAAGGATGTGGAATACACGGGGACGATGGTGTGGAGCATGAACGAGTTTCCCCGCATTCCAGACGAATCCGGCGGCGACCGCGGCGCCGTCTACCGCCGGATTCGGGTGCTCCCAATGGGAATCATCCCGGAAGAAGAGCGAGACCCTAGTCTTAAGACCCTGTTCACAACCGACGCCCGGGCGCGCCAAGCGCTGTTCGCGGAGCTCGTTAGGGGCAGCATAGACAACCCCGAACCGCCCGCTGACATCCCTACAGTCGCGGAGGCTCGCCGTGAGATGCGCGAGGAGTCGCTCGGAGAGTTCGGGCTATGGCTGCAACACGTCCTGGCAAAGGACCCATCCGAAGAGGTTAAGGTGCCTGTCCTATGGGATACCGCCCTAGCCGTATTTGGCACCAACGGTGAGATCAGGGGCTGGACAAAGACTCGTATGACGCAAGCCCTCCGCAGGCACTACGGCCTACCTCCGACCACGCCCATATCGGGTCAGCGCGGCTGGCGCGGCTGGCGCAAGCGTTCTGATGAAGAAATCGCAAGGTTGATGGCTCAGGAGAAATGCTCCCAATGCCCTCATTCCTGGCTAAGAAAGTACCTGTGCGACCTAGACGGCAGGGGAAAGGTTTGTATCGGATGCCGCGGCGTGGTGGTAGTGATGGACGCCGGCCTGTGTCAAGTTTGCGAAGAAGATAAGGAGCCATTGTTCGAAATTGAGGACACGACTGGAGGGTCTAGGGTGTGCCTTGATTGCATTAACAAAGACAACGACGATATCGACTCAGGGCTGAAAGATATGCTTGACGACGCCCTGGCTCGCTACATCGCCGAGCAGCAAGGCCTGCTACCCCTGCAGGCGGCCGCCACCGCGGAGCAGGCCGCCCTCGAGGCCAAGATGGAGCAGCTACAGCTGGTTGTCAGGGCCGCGGACGCAAGCAACCCCACCGCCGACGAGAGGCAAGCTGGGCAACAAATCCGCGAGCTAACCCGCATTTGGGCAAGTATGCACTACCTGCGGGCGGCCAACCCCGACATCATATTCCCTTACGAATCCGACAAGGCGCGGGAGCACATCAGGGGCTTTGTCGATGCCATGCTCGCCGACCCCACGCAGCATTGGGACAGGGTCAATTGGAAAAAGACTCTTTACAATGCCCGGGTAGAGTACGAGGCCAAGCTGCAGCCCGCACAGCCTGCCCATGAAAGCCTGCAGCAGTCTCTGGTGGTGGAGATGTACCCAACGGGCGGAGTTGCAGCGGTGTGCGTAAGTGAGCGCCCCCAACAAGCCGCGCTTGACAAGCAATTAAGGTACGTCGACGACGACCTGGAGTTTATCCACCGGGAGATTAGCCTCCTCGAGGGGTTCAAGCTAGGGCAGGAGCAGCTAGCATGGCAAATCGATGCCCTAACCCGCATACGGGCGGCGCTAGTTGCGCTCCGTGATTCGAACCCTGACACGGTTAACCCCGTCGCCGACGTGGAGGCAGCGCTGCGAGTATCTTCAATCGTGGGCTACATGAGGTCTTACCCCGCGTACCCCTGGGATTCTTGGAGCGTTCATGACTGGGCCAAAATCTTGAACGACGCAAAGCAGCGAACCAAAGACGCCGAGGACATGGCCAATCTTGAACCGCTGCGCCTGGAAACCGCCAAGCAGGGGCTATTGGCCGTACTTAGGGAATGGGTTAAGCCTATGCTGGTGCCAACGGAAGCAAAGGAGCAGACACCATGACCTTGTCTGCAAGAATGACTCACGATTTCAGAAGAACCGCAGTCGATAGCCGTAGAAGTTAGGCACCAATGGGCAGAGGCTGCAGCTTCCATACGGCTGGTCAATAGAAAAGGCTCGTCAGATTCACCACCGTTCTCTTGGCGGGTAAGCGGCTCCGCAGGATGTGCAAGGCAGGGGACCAGCAATGATCCACTGAGACGTCTAGCGACTCAGGAGCCACACCACCCGGAAGATTGCGCCGGACCCGGGTGTGGAGAGACGTGCGCCTGCGACAGTAGGTGCCGCATGGAGGAGTAAAGCAACCCTGTTTGCCGATCCCGGTGGGCAGGGGACCAATCCATAATGCCAGCATAACATTTCAAGAAATCGCCCCCATGCGCCCATATATATATATAATAGGAAACCGAAGGTAGACCTTCCAAACCTCGTATATAGGCCGTAACGGGATTCCCAATTTTCTCGTAGCTTGTAGCCTGACCATGTCCCCCGGCTAATTCTGCCAGCCCTATGTTCCGCGTAGCCTACAGCGTTACGCCGCCCTTCCTGTGTCCGGCGTAGCCCCAGCCTAATTCCGGCATCACCTATAGGGACACGACAGCATGTCCTTGCACAATTGGGAACGGCCTACGTACCCTAAGTTCACCATGAACAAGTCTAGGTCTAAGCCAAGATTGAAACGAGAGGTCTTCCGCTGCAGCCTGCCGGAGTGCAGCCGCACCAGCATGGGTTTCTATCCCAAGCGGCCTAGCGTCGCCGCCAAGATGAGCGAGTACAAGTACTGCTCGCCGGCACACCAGCAAAAACACTGGAGACAGCGCACGCGTTATCAACGCCTGGGCGCAAAGCCGCTCCGCTTCTGCCGGCTATGCGGCGACCGCATCGAACCGAGCCTGCGCCCTGGTCGCCCGCGCAAGTACTGCTCGCCGGCGCATGCCACTGCGGCAGCCAATAAGAGGCGTCCTCCGCGTTCCTCAGAGGTGGCCATGCTAGAGGAAGCTGTGCAGACTGCAGACGAAGCGGCGCGGGAGGGCTGGGCTGCCCTGGACAAAGCCAAAGAGGCGGAGACGGAAGCTAGACGGAAGGTGGACGCCCTCCTCGAAGACATCCGGTCGAACGTCGCCGAGAGGGAGGCCGCGCTTGCCGAGGCGGTCCACCAGGCCGAGGCCGACCACCAAGAGCGCCAGGAGGCGGCCAAGGCCGCACTCAACCAGGCCGAGGCCGCCCTTGCTGAGGCGATCCGCCAGGCCGAAGCAGACCACCAGGAGAGCCACAACAAAGCCCAAACCACACTGGACCAGGCCGAAGCAGACTACCAGGAGCGCCACGACGAAGCCCTAACAGCGCTGGACCAGGCTCAGGCCGCTCTAACCGAAGCCCGCCAGGTGGCTATGGAGCGGTTGGCCACCGAGAAACGGGATCTGGTGGAGCAGTTCGCCGCCCTCCAGGAGCAAGGCGGGTTTTCTCTCGGCAGGCGCAGGGTTCGGAAGCGGATCGCACGCCGACTGGAAGAGATCGAGACCCAGGATATCGAGGAATCTCTGGAAGTGGAAGCGGAGATCGCGCAGACCGCCAGGGACGCCCTGAGCGCGATTGCGCCGCCCCGGTCCGTAGAGGCTGAGACGAAGGCGGTGGAACTGGCTAGAGACGCTCTCAGCACCATCGAGCCGCCACGGTCCGTAGAGGCTGAGGAGAAGGCGGTGGAACTGGCCAGAGAAACTCTCAGCACCATCGAGCCGCCACGGTCCGTAGAGGCTGAGGAGAAGGCGGTGGAACTGGCCAGAGACGCTCTCAACCGGATTCCTGAGAAGTTGGACGTGGTAGTCCAGATGCGCGAAGCCTATCAGGAGTATTTGGAAGCCAAGACGCAAGAGGAAAAGTACGGCCCGGCGGCAAGGGTCAAGCGCTTGCTAGAACGCGTCAAAGCGGTTCCCGGGTCCCTGGAACACCTAGAGTGGAAAATGAAGCTCGCTGAACAAGAGCGAGCTGCGGCGCAGGAGAAAGCCGAGGCGCTGTCACAGAAAGTGGAGCGGGCAGTTGCGGTTCTGACCAGCACTCGTAAGCGGCTGGCTCACCGTGCAGCTGCAGCCAGGCGTCGCCGAGCCATGGCCGCGGGGGTTGAGCCGGAGACTAAGGCCCCACCCGAGGTCCAGAACGTCCTCCAGGTCAACATCGAGCGCGCTCGTAGGGACCCGGACTACGCCGCCTGGCTGCGGCGTCAAAGTCTACTCTAGCGCCCCGCCGTAACACGTACCCCCCCCCCGTTTCCTCAGTGGATAATGCCCCTACACTTCCCTGGTGGATAGAGCCTCTACACTAGTTGGTATAGCAGCCAAACAGCACCCAGAGTGTACAAGAAGGGTGCAGGTGCCGACACACTTCGGTGCAAAGCGATGCAAGAGAGTTCTAAATCCCACAGTGGGCCTCTTAGCGATTCTTTGTGCAAGCCACTCCAGTATGGGATGATTATTGGGCTCCCCGAATTCTGACTGTTCCTGAGGATCTCCTTCTCCCTGTCGGTCATCTTCTCCAGGGTCTGACTTGCCGTGAGCGCACGGTTGCCGCGTATCTAGGAACTGCGCCCTTTGAGAATTCGGTGCCTCCCGCTACTACTTGTCTATGTTGTGCTCTCTCCAGTCGGGCACGTACACTGTCATGAGCGCCGTAAAGAGCTTCCCGTGGTTCGGGATCCGTAGGTGCAGCAATTCGTGCGTGATAACGAAGTCTTGGAACCCGACATCCTGATTGCCCAAGTCGGCTGCCAGGGTAATTGTGCCAATGGTCGAGCAGGAACCCCACTTGCGGGTCATGTTCCGCACACGTACGCGCGGATTGGATACACTAAGGCGTTCCGCCCAATACTCCACTCGTTGCCGCAAGTCTCTCGGTCTGTCGTCACGCCTCGACATCGGTGTCTCCGCTCAGCAGTATCGCCAGGGTTTGGTCCACGATCCGGCTTCTCTCATGGCTCTCCACCTTCAGCAATGGGTTGTACAGAGAAGTCCTAAGCCGTCGTTGCTCGTCAGCGTTCACGGCGGCATTGGGAAAGCGATCCACAAGCGCTTGAGCCTCTTCTGCGAACTCCATCGCCATCACCCCAGCCGCTTGGAGGGCAGCGTCCTCCTTCAGCGTCCAGTACACTCCGAACGCCCTTGGAGGTAGGGTGCTGTCTCTCGCGGCAACGACGGTGGCCTCCTTCTCTTTGGCGAGCGCCTCCAGCATGTCCATCGCCGCGAATCCTGTTGTCGTGCGTTCTTCGAGACCCTTCAGCACAGACTCGGCGCGTTCTTTGAGAGGCCGCAGCACGGACTCTAGCCCAGGTTCTTTCTCTACCTCCGTCTGAAGGCCACGCACCAGGTTGAATACCTTGGCCTCGTCTGGCCCCGACTCCTTCCGCAGAGCGGCAAGGGTGCGAAGGTTGAAGGTTACGGACTTGGTCAAGTTGCCCAAGCCATGCATCGTAGCTGATTCCTGCACGAGGCGCTGAGTCTTGTGCGCCAGATCTGCCACAAAGCCGGGACGGTCGGCGTAGGCATTGCGGACTAGGGCGTACAGCTGCGTGAGACGCCTGAAGGTTTCGATGTTGTCGCGTAGCTCGGCGGACGGCGAGAGTATCTCCCAGAGCGCCTCTATCTCCTTATAGGCTGAGAAGAACCCCTTACGAGCATCGGGATCAAGGAAACGCGTGTACACGACCTGCTCCAACTGCTCGTCTGCGCTTCCTCCAACGCCGCCATAGGCTGCCCGCGTCTCGGCTACACTGTTGTTGCCAGCCTCGTAGTCTAGGTAGCTCGTTGTGGCTTTGATGATCTTGTCCTGGAAGTCCTTCATCAGCAAGTCAATGTCCTCGATCACGCCGTTCACGTCGGACGAGTCGAACTGAAGTGCCTTCTTCAGCTCCCGCAGCACGCCCACGAAGTCCACGACGAGGCCGATGGACTTGCTGATGCCTGTGGCGTCCACATAAGGCCGGTTCACCCTCGCAATCGCCTGTAAGAGAACATGGTCGCGCATCGGCTTGTCCAGATACATGCAGTACAGCAAGGGTGCGTCGAAGCCGGTCAGCAGCTTATCGGTGACGATGAGCAGCTTCGGGTCCTCGCTCGCCTTCTTGAACATCAGGCGGACATCCTTCTCCCGCTCCTCCGAAACCTGAAGCTCGGCGACTAGCGGCCTCTCTACAACGTCGTTGGCATTCTCAGAATACACCGGCACAGTCCATTCGGGCGGCAGCAGCTTGTCCAGTGCACGCTTGTACTTGGCGCAGGCTTCCCGGTTGACCGCTACCAGGAACGCCTTGTATCCGAGGGGCAGCACGTTCTCCATGAAATGGTCGGCGACGAACGCCGCAACTTTCTCAATGCGGTCGTCGGCAGTGAGGAAAGTGCGCAAGCCTACGGCCCGGTCCAGCACACGGTTGAGCTCGTCGACATCAGTGACGCCCTCCATCGCTGCCAGGGTGAAGAACTCGCGGTCGAGCTGCTCCGCCGGGACCGCCATCTCGCTGGGCGCCATCATGTGCCGGATGGGGAGCGTCGTCTCGTCCTCGATGGACTCGGCTATCGAGTACTTGTCCAGGTAGCCCTGGTCGTCGTCGGCCCCGAATATCTTGAAAGTGCCCTCCCCGTGCTCCGTTCGCGCGATGGGCGTGCCGGTTAAGCCGATGATGGTCGAGTTGGGCAATGCGGCCATAAGGTACGTGCCAAGCTCTCTAGCGACGGAGCGGTGGGCCTCGTCGATGAACACATATATGTTGTCGCGGGCGTTGGCATCCTTCTCAATACCCTCAAACTTGTGGATCATCGAGATGATCAGCCCCCTCCTATCGGTAGAGAGCAGTTCCCGCAGTCGTTCCTTCGAGCCAGCGTGCCAGACGGCGATGTCCTGCTGCTGCATCTCGCCGAGCAGCCGTTCGACCCAGCCCGCAAGCTGGCCCTCCAACTCCGTGCGGTCCACCACGACAACCACCGTTGGGTTGCGGAACTCCTCCTTGGCCTCCAGGACCAGGCGGGCGGCGGTGAGCAATGTGAAGGTCTTGCCGGCCCCCTGGGTATGCCAGACGAGGCCCCTGTGTCTCACCGTCTCGGCGCAGCGTTCGACGATGCGGTCCACGGCGCGGCGCTGGTGCTGGCGCAACACGGTCTTCCGTGTCTCGCCGTCCTCTACGTAGAAGAGAATCCAGTCCCGTAGGGTGCGCAGGAAGTCTGTCGGCTCGAAGAAGGACTGGACGGCGAAGCGGTAGCTCTCTTCCTGGGTCTCCTTCCACCGCGCCATGTAGCGGCGCGACAGGTTCCAGGTTACGCCGTACCAGTAGTCAATGAGATGGGTCACGTTGAATAGCTGCGCCGCGCCCATAAGCTCGGGCGTCTCGATCTCATAGCGGCGCAACTGCGTGACGCCCCGCTCGATGGCGTCGGTATCCTTCGGGCTTTTGTGCTCGATGATGGCGACCGGCACGCCGTTGACCACGAACATAACATCGGCGCGGTTGCCCTTGCGGGCCGGAGGCTTGAGCCGCCACTCCCATGTGACGTGCAGAACGTTGGCCCCGGGCGTGTCGAAGTCTATGAGCCTGACCTGCCGATGGC
Source organism: Dehalococcoidia bacterium (assembly GCA_965197965.1). Lineage (GTDB taxonomy): Bacteria > Chloroflexota > Dehalococcoidia > Lucifugimonadales > QGNO01 > DAOUJH01. The sequence goes on along the minus strand of OZ240235.1, from coordinate 1,724,365 downwards.
GCTGCTCGGCCTCGTCGTACCATTGACGCTCGCCGCGTAGCCAGGCCAGCATCTGGCGGTTGCCCTCAATGGTGGGTGGAAGCGCCTGGAGGTTCTCGACCACCGACCGGACAGCATCCTCCGTCATCCATGGGTTGAAGCGGCACAGAGCCTCTTCCAGTACTCCGCGGAACAGAAGCCCCGCCTCTCCACCTCTCATCGCGAGGGCGTTTGACGGCGACAGTGGTGCCCAGCCGATCTCCGCCGCGTGGCGGATCATCGGGAACTGGACGCTACCGGCTTCTGTGATGTTGAGTTCGGTCATGGATTGATCCTATCTCGCTCCTAATAACGCCCCTAAGACGCCCCCATAACGCCCCGTTGGGGCGAGCTATGTCCCCACCGCACGCTTCCAACGCCCCGACCGTCCACGCCCTGGAGACACGACCACCCCTCTGTCTCTCAACTCCTCCAGCGCTCTCCGCACCTGACGCTCGCTAACGCCAGCGCCCAAACGGGCATGAATCTCGCGACGCGCCAACCCTTGACCCGCACGATCCAATAGAACGAGAACCCTTTCCGACAACCCAGCTACAGACAGCTTCGCACGTCCAGTCATCGGACCAAACTCTGCGGTTCCACGTAATTCGATACCGGGTCGGAACCGCACTGTCACGGACCCGCCGTCGTCTTCAATCTCCGGTGCCGGAAGCCCGGATCTGTTCGCTAGGTCAGCCATCTTCAGCGTCCCTCTGCCCCACTCCTCAATGAGGCCGCGACGGTAGAAGGTGCGGGCGATCAACGGGTTCCACGGCCGTGACTCGTGTGGCGCGAACAGCTTCTCCGGCGTCAGGCCGAAGTGCAGCGACCCGGAGGACGTGACCTCCATCCGGTCGTCGTAAACTGCTATGCCAACAGAGCCGCCGCCAATGGAGTAGTCGCGGTGGCATAGGGCGTTCGCAAGCGCCTCACGTGTGGCCAGAGGCGGATACAAGGGCTCGTCGATTCGCTCTATACGGTGCGGTTCAAAGCGTCCAGCAATGGGCAGGGTGTCACGCAGGAAGCGCTCCGCGTTCGCCAGGAGCGTGAAGGCGTTGCCGTTGAACTGGCGGTTGTCCAGGAACTCCATCCGGTCGAGTCCTCGGAAACGAGCGACGCGCAGGAGGCACTGCGGCATCTCGAACTCCAGCCGCTCCGTGCTGCCGAACAGCGCCGCCGCCGCCCGGAGCAGCACGCCGTCGCGTAGAAGGCCGAGCCCGCGCAGCATGTCGGCAGGGTCCCGGCTAAAAGGCTCTTCGAGTCGTCCACGCCGGACTGCCTCTTCGACTGTCCGCCGAATCTCTGCTAAGTCGAGGTCGAAGACTGACCACCCGGCGGCGGGCTGGTTCTCCCAACGCTGCTCGCTGTGCATCCGCTCGAAGAGCATCCGGTTGTACTCGTCAGCGGACATTGCCAGCGTGGTGTTCCCGACCCGGCGATAGGCCCTGCCTCGGTAGGTGTACGGTCTCGACGCCCCTTGGCTCGTGCTGACTACAATCACTTCACGATCGCCATCCACTGGAACCCGTTCAATCGTTGGAAACGCCGGAGGATCGATATGCTGAAGCTCGGCGCTCACCTCCTCTATGGTGCGTTCGCTAACTTGCTGACCAGCCACAACTCCCGCCCGAGTCACACCGAACAGCACCTGCCCGCCGCCCTGGTTCAGGAAGGCGCACACCGTCATGGTTGCTTCTCGGCGCGTTCCGGTAGTCTCCTTGAACTCCAGCGCCTCGGATTCGCCGAGCACGGCGAGCTTCTCAAAGTGACTGAGTGTCATGCGCGAACTCCCTCAGTAATCATAGGTCATCTCACTTTGACGAGGACGGCTTGTTAGCGTCTATCTGTATGCGTATAGCGTTGATCTGCTCCATCAGGGAATGAACCATCTGTTCCGTGATTCTCAGTTCTCCGGGTCCCAGGCTCCAAATCTGAGGCAATAACTCGAGCTTGTCGGAGAAATCCTGTGGAATAACCGCGTCTTCGTGAATTATCACGTTCCTAATGTGCCTAAGGTCGCCCATTAGGGTGCACTGGACTTGATTCAAGTGAATCGACAGTCTTTGAGAGAGTTGTTTCCGATAGTTCTCATCCCAAAGATGATATATAAATACAACAAGCGCTTTGGCATGTTGTTGCTCAAATGCTCCGCCCGTTCTCAATCCTTCAAGAAACTCCCCCTGGTTTATCCATGCGAGCACAGAACTGCCAGGTATCTGTGCATTTTCATTTGGATCGCCACTCCCGACCCAGAGTGTTTTGTCCAAATTGGCAGGGTCGAACAGTGTCCTGTAACGCTCGTATGCCAATTGTCTGCCGTTAAGCAGACCGTTGAAAGCGATGTACTGTCTTTGACACATGTTGCGAAACTCTTCAATAATTGCGATTGCATCATTAGCAACATCGGATGAGATATCCAATGGGTAGCTTATGCTGACGCGGAATGTACCGCCAGTCCAATACAGATTACTTTGCTTTGAAGTTGTCATTTGAGCGAAAGGCCCTCGCCAAGAATTTGCACATACTTATCAAAGACATCACTCATCGACTTCCCGTAACCCTTATCCCTTGAGCGAAGAGTGCTATCTTATAATGTCTCCAAATCCAACTCCCCCACCCGTATGTCCCCCGTCATCAGCTTGTGCCGTAGCGCCCTGAACAGCACGTGCCCGCCGCCCTGGTTCAGGAAGGCGCACACGGTCATGGCCGCCTCCCGGCGAGTCCCGGTGGTGGCCTTGAACTCCAGCGTTTCGGATTCGCCTAAAGCGGCGAGGGTTGCTATCTGGTCAGGTGTCATGCGTGTGTTCCAAGATCAATCGTTTAGGAAGGGGATTGTTTATTGTCTACTGTCGGTGGACTGCACGGCATGTAGAATCCTGCTAGCCTGCTCCAGGCCATCGTCCACTGACTGAGTACCTCCAGTCACCCTTCTAAGATCATCCAGTATTTTCCCTTCGAGAAGGTTTCTCATCCACCTTACGCGGTGGTCGGTCAATTCCTCAAAACGCTTCATTTCCTCTTTGGTCAGAACTTCGCGTAAGAGCTGGTGTATACCGTCATCTTCGAACCATGGCGTAACATGCCCTCTTTGGACATCTCTCTCTAACAGGAAGCATATCCTGCCAACTATGGCTCGATACATGAACAGCAAAGCGAACAACTTCTCGCCAAGAAATGGACGTACTTGCTCAATGCTAGGATTCGCTAAGACTTGGCTATCTTCAATCTTCAGAACAGAAGATCGAACACGGTTATCAGTAACGAATAACTGGTACTCATCCGGCATGAAAATGTCCAACATCGTCAATGGATTAGATGTTTCATTCCTTAACCTAAGAACTTCACGCCACATTTCGTCGGCTGCTTTAATGCGCCACTCGGCAGAAACTCTTTGCCCTTCTATCATTGCTGCGTTTGCTGCAGAATGCATCGCATGATGCTGAGTGGTTATCTTACTGATCTCATCCTTGTATTGCTCCAATCCAAGACTAAAGTCCAGCCGAATCGACTGCCTTATGCGCTCAGAAAACCACGTTCGGAGGAGATACCCAATTAGACCTAGGATCGCGATAATAGCTAAGGAACCCAACAGCGAGAGTCCGAATGCTTCCCACAACAGATTCATAGAGTTCTACCTCCTCACTATTGGTCATACCTGGTACGTCCATAGCTGTTCCGAGAGACCCTGTCCTACAGCCAACCCCAACTCCTCCACCCTAATCTTCCCAGTCATTAGCTTGTGTAGCAGCACCTTGAACATTTTCGAAGTCCATCTCTATCTTGCCAACTCTGCTGATTTGATAATCAGGATGCTCCTCCGTATATAGGGCGACCGAGAACCCTAGTTTCTGGTAAAAGTACTTGAGCTTTTGAAAGTGGTCCCTGTCTACACTGCTGAGATATCCATCGACACCCTTGTGCCCCCGGCGTTTGCATTCTTCAATGACTTTTCTTACGAGCATAGAGCCCAAGCCCCGGTTCTCGATAGGACTATCCACTTGAACGTCATTCAGGCGAGCTATGGATTGTTTCTGAGAATGAATGTCGCTAGTCTGTACAAAAACCACGCCCTTCCCATATACTTGCCTAGATTCCGCGTACCCGAAAAGGCTGCCTGGATACTCACTAAATTCCACGTTCCAGACGGCTCCACACTTGTCTTTCCACTGAAACCGCAAAACAACATCGTCGGAAGTCATCAATCCACCTACTTCATGTGCTGGGCTTTCAGGGCAACCCCAATTCCCCCACACGCATTTCCCCCGTCATCAGCCTGTGCAACAGCGTCTTGAACAGCTCCTCCAGCACGACTCGCTTGCGCCGGTGCAGGTCTATCTTGCGGTCCACTGCGTTGAGGACGGTGACGATCTCTCGCTGTTCGTCTATGGCGGGGAGAGGGAACAGGATCGTACGTAGCTTGGTCGCATTGATGTTGGCTTGTCCAACGGCACGGCTCGCGAGCTTCTTGATCTCCTCTTGGGTTCTCGGCCAGTTCATGAAGTAATTGAGAAACTCCGGGATGCATCGGTTGGCATCAACCACAAGCCGTACGAGATAGGACGCAAAGACAGCAGGTCTATCGTCTTCAATAATCGCCATTCGCCCTACCAAGTCGATGCTGTTAGTGCGATTAAAAAGTAGATCACCCGGCTTTACCCGAAACCTGTCGTAGCTCTCCGAATCTAGATCGACGAACTGAAGATCTCGGTAATGCACCTTTCCATCTTCCTGGCAGTTCATTCGTAGAATCGGATAAGCGCCGGACGTCCCACCGCGCATCGATAGACCGTACTGTGTGGACACGGCCACGTCGTCGATTGCCGCAATCTCCCAACTCTCCGGCACCGGCCCGACCTCCGTCTCCTTCTGCGGCTCGCCCCGCAGCCCGCGCGTGAACAGGGTGTGCATGGCGGCGCGCTTGAGGGCTTGGGCCTCTTCAACCAGTGCCCCTGATTGACTGATCGCTTCATGCACAAGCCAAAGCAAATCGGCAATACCTTGCTGTTCGCAGGGCGTGAAAGCGGGCATCTGGAATTCGCGCGTATGCGCCCATGAGGTCCTTGGATGTTGAACGCCGGTAGTTCCTGCGACGGCATATTCGAGGAAGCTGGGAGAGTGAACAGCCGCAGCCAAGAATCTTGGGTCCACGTTGGCTTTCGCGCGGAGCACAAGTAGCTCCGTCGTGCAGACGCCAGGCTCGTCAGCGAGAGCGGCTTTGTCCAAGTATGGGCGGAGCTTTCCATACAGCACGTCGCCGGGCTGAAACGCAGAGGTGTTGCTCCTCATTTCGGACGCTTTCCCACCGCCAACGCGGACAAGCCGCCCTGGCGCCAAGTGCTCCAAGCCAAGATAGAGCGCGTCCGGTTGAGCGCCGGGCCTTACCGGGTCGGCAATCAGGTCGCACATGTCCGCCAGACGGACGGTTGTCTCCGTCATCACGCCAAGCTCCTCAGTCTTGTTAGGACGGTCTGAAGGTCTGCTGAGACCGTCGCCTCTTCTGCAACGATGGCCTCAAACCGCTCCATGATGTCCTGTAAGTCGGCTTCGTTGTCACCTGCTGCTTGCCCCACCCAGCGGCTGGGGCTGAGGTTGTAGTCGGCCTCCGCCGCCTGTTCCCGCGTGATGACGGCCACCTCGCCCTCAACTGGCTCGCCCTTGAGGAATGCCGCCGCGATGGGGCGGATGTCCTCCTCTGGGATGTAGTTCTTGGGGCGGCCCTTGCCAACGCGACGGCTGGCGTTGACCAGCACGATCTTGCCCCTGCGAGCCTTCAGTTTGCGCTTGGACAGCACGACGATAATGCCGGCGGCGCTGGTATTGTAGAAGAGGTTGTCCGGCAGCAACACCACGCCGTCTATCAGGTCGCGCTCCACGAACCATCGGCGGATGTTGCGCTCCCGGTCCTCGTTCTTGCTGCCGGAGCCGCGGGTCACCGCGCCGGTGTCCAGCACCACAGCCGCCCGCCCGCGCTCGTTCAGGCAGGCCAGGGCGTGCTGGAGCCAAGCCCAGTCGCCTTTGCCGGTGGTGACGCCGCCGGCGGGGCGGAAGCGGTCGAAGGGGTCGTTCTCGAAGATGTCCTGGTTGAAGTCCTGGTTCCACATCGGATTGGCGACCACGATGTCGTGGCCGGCGATGCGGCCCGCGGCGTCCTTGAACTTGGGGTTGATCATGGTGTCACCGCGCTCTATCTGGGCCTCATCCAAGCCGTGGATGATGGCGTTCATGCGAGCGACGGCGTAGCTGTCGGCCTGCAACTCCTGGCCGTACAGCCTTAGGGGTACGCCGCTGGTGGGGTCGGTCTCCCGGGCGACGAGTTGGAGCTTGATGAGCAGTCCTGCCGAGCCGCAGGCGTAGTCGTGGCACGTCTCGCCGGGTCGGGGGCGCATGATGTGGGCCATCAGGAAACCGACCTCGGTGGGCGTGAAGAACTCGCCCGCGCTCTGGCCGGAGCCCTCGGCGAACTTGCGGAGAAGGTACTCATAGGCGCGCCCCAGGAAGTCGGGCTGCACGTCGGCTAGGCCTAGGCGATAGCGTGGGTCGGAGAAAGTCTCGACAACGGCGGCGAGCCGGGCCGGATTCAGGTCGCGCTCTCCATTGCGCTCCGACGCAAAATCCACGAGGTCTATGACACCAGATAGGGTGGGGTTGTGGCGAACGACAGATCGCATAGCCATTGTCAAGTGCTCGCCGATGTCTCGGGGACGGGTGCTGCGGGCTTGTGCGTCGAGGGGCCAGTCGTGGGCCTCTCGACCGTTGACCACGCTCCATCGGACCTCCGGCGGGAGGTAGAAGCGGAGCAAGTCGTGGTCGCTCTCTGCAATCTCCTGAGCGACTGCCCGATCCCCAAACTCCTGGGCCAGCCGGTCGATCTCGTCGTCGAATACATCCGAGAGGCGCTTGAGGAATAGAAGCGGCAGCAGGTAGTCTTTGAACTTCGCCGCGTCCTTTGCGCCTCTGATCGAGCAGGCGGCATCCCACAGCATCTGCTCCATGGGCTTGGTGGTAGGAACGGGTGCCTCGCGCCTGCGGGACCGGCGGCGTGTCACTTGGGCCGCGGAATCTGCCTCATCAACGGCCGGCTCAGCGGCGTCGATGCCCGCCTCGGCAGCCAGCGCAGCGATAGCTGTCCGGGCTGCCTTCTGAGGCATCGTCACGCCGCCCTCCCACCGATTTATGGTGGCGAACGACACGCCGAGCCGCTCAGCAAGCTGCTCCTGCGTCAGGTCCAGCCTGGCGCGGATTGCTTGCAAAGTTGGGCTAATGGACTCCTCATGTGTTATATTTGTCATGTTTGTATTATAGATGCCTGTCCTTAAAGGGGTCAATGGTAGTGACTCGGCCGACCAATAGAAGCTAACCTCGCAACGGGGTCTCGGAACGGTCTGCAACACCAGTGACCTTGGCTGTCGAAGTCTTGTGATGACAGTACGATGTTGTCTTGGATTGGCTTCAGGTGCAGAGGACTAGTTGGCACGGATGTTGAGATTATCGGGCGACGAGACAAGGTCATACCAGACCATCCCGTTCGCTTCAGCCTCGTAGTCCGATAGGGGATGACAATGGAACTGAACTTCACTCTTCTTGTTCTAGCGGCGTTGGCGGGGATGGCAGCCAAGTTCTTTGTAGGTTGGGACCCGTGGAAGTTGCTAGGGTCCTTAACTCTAACCTTCACCATGCTCCTACTGATCCCACCATTGCTTGGGCTGGCGTTCGAGAATGACCCACAGGTTGTACAAGAGACGATGAACACGCTGATCGAGCAGATTATTGCCGAGGTACCCTCCATTCTCGTTGGTGAAGTGGCCGGGGTCTTCGCTGCAACGATCTTCAGTTTCGCAAGGGGCCTGTTTAAGGGCTGGTAGGTAATATCGTGCCTATGTGCCCCTACTGTCCGACAAGCCTACTTTGGAAGTACGTAGTTCGCCCAAGCCTGCATCACAGGCCGCCGAGCCTCGAACATGTCGGAGCGTAGATAGGCGGCCACAGTAGCGTTTCCTACGCTGTGGCCGAGGGCAGCCTCCGATACCTGGAGGGGTATGTTCCGCTCGGCGCACCAGTCTGTGAAAGAGCTGCGGAATCCATGCGGGTGAGCCTGAATCCCGAGCTCGCGGACCAATTTGGAGATTGTCGAATCCGACAATGATTTTCCTGTGATGCTCGGGAATACCAGCCCGCTGCCGTCCGCCATCTGGCGCGCCTTGTCCAGGACGGCAAGGGCGGCATCACTGAGGGGTACGCGATGCACGCGACTCGCTTTCGTGTGCTCCGCCGGAGCCGTCCACGACATTGCCTCAAAGTCGACCTCGTTCCACCTGGCCAGCCGTACCTCCCCTGACCTGGTAGCCGTCAAGACAAGGAATTCAAAGGCGAGTTTCGTTCCCTCCCAGGCGCTGGAACTGCGCACGGTTTGGATCGCCGCGCCGACCTCTTTAAATGGCAGCGCTTTAAAGTGCTCTTTCGTGCTGAGCTTGGGCAGCGCTGGCGAAATGGAGCCCCCGGCGGGATTGTCCGTCCTCAAGCCCTGAGCAATAGCCCATTTGAACGTCTGAGAAAGCATCGTCCTAGCTTTCTTGGCAAGCGCGGGTTTCTTGGCGGCTAGAGGCTCCAGTGTCGCCAGTACCTCCGCGGGGGTAATCGAATCGACGGGCCGTCGCCCTATGGAGGACAGGATTTCGGACATAGCCCTCCTCTGGGTCTGTTCCGTCTTGGCATTCCGCCAGCCTTGCCGCAATACTTCAATTGCCCGCTCCATTGCGTCCGCGAATGTCGGGGTAGACTGCGGCTTTCTCCTGGGATCGCCGCCGTCCTCCACCGTTCGGAGATTCGCCAGCGCCCGTTTCCGGGCTAAGGACAGGGTTACGCCGGGGTAAGAACCCAGCCCAATACTCCTAGTCTCTCCGTCGATCCTCAATCGCTGAGCCCACGACTTAGACAGCAGTCCATTTGTGGTACCCTTTACCAGCAATGAAAGACCAAATCCTCCGCGCCCGTCTCCATACCTCCCAGGGTCTGTCACAGTGCTGACTAGGGCAGCCGATAGTCGCCGGGGGCGTTCCTTGGTTACCATTTGTTAGTTACCACTCCCTTTACCAGTTTTCAAAAGAGACTACGTGATACTAAATGGAAAGTCAAGGGTCTTATATTTGGCACCTTCCATGCCTACATTGGCTCAATACGGGCGATTTCCTGAGCTTATTTGAGTTAGCTTGAGACTCCAAAAACGAGTCCTACCCGGGGAGCCACGACTTTTCCATGTGCACGCACATGATGAGTCACGCAAACTAGTGATTTTCACTACTTTTGCAATAGGAATGCCAAAATCAGGCCGGCAATTACCGCCACTGCAATTGACAAGGCATGCCTAGCTGCCCAACGTAGCATTTGTTGAATGCGCCTATGTGGCCCTGGTGGTTTCCATTCCTGGAGATAGGCAAGGCCCTGAGCAGTGACCTTAACATGACCGTTGTCCACCCACACCGCACCAATGCCTTCTAGCTTCTTAACGACGTCAATGGTGTTGTGTGGCGTACGGAAATTGAGAACAAGTACATCGCCTGGTTCGCCGTTGACCAACCTTTCCAAGATGCGGACCATTTCTACGCGTAGCTCAGGGCTCATGATATAGATGGCCCTAGCGTCTGCGTCTGGGCACAAAGAAGTAGAAGACGATGCCGCTAACTCCAAGGATAGCAGCCCAGTCACCTATAGGTGGCCACAATTCCTTCAACCATGCGGACACATTAGCAACCACTATTAGGGCGACTACAAACCCGATCACGATTACGTCTGTCTTGGTCATGACTGTCCTTGGCTTAATCATAATACAATCTCAATATTGGTTGCCATATTCATTGCTGGTCTCTGCTACTCCAAGCTGTAGGGCTGGCCTTGCCGTACCTTTGAGTCTCTTTAGTAAGTAATGAACTGGCGTGTGATCTGACACGCCACCTTCAAGCAGCCTACGGCCTCAAAAGGTTAGGGCTGGTGTGCTGAAAGTGAGCCCCACGTAATTCTCTTCATTCCTCTTTAGCGTTGGCCAACTTTCCCAAGATACGAAGTATCTCCGCACGCAACTCAGACCTCATCCCACACCTCCTTATCTATACTGGAGCTTTCCCTCTATCGTCTGTAGTTGCGACCGAGCTCGGACACGTAGCGGCGTCCCAGGCCGTCTGCGTTATCCTTGAGCCAGTCGCACAGCCTGGTCGTGCCAGTCGGAGCGGCCTCGGATGTTAGCAGCCCTGCCATTAGGCCGTCGACCTCGTCTCTGGTTAGCGCCATGTCACGCATCAGCAGGCCCACCAATCTGGTCAGGGCTAGGCCCACCGACGGTGGCGTGTGGATCAACCGGCTGCGAACGCCCATTGAGAAGGCCAGCAGGCGAAGCAGGGCATTGAAAGAGAAGATATCCGGTCCCGCTGCGTCGGCGACGGAGCTTCCACTCTGCACGCTGGCCTCCACCGCCTGTGCTGCAAGGTCCTCGACGTAGACGGGCTGGACCGTGTAGTTGCCGCTCCCGCAGACGGGGAAGAACGGGAAGCGCCTGAGCGCCCACGCTATGTTGTTGAGCAGCAGGTCGCCATCACCGAAGACCAGGGTGGGCCTGATTATAGCGTAAGGGACCCCCAGGCCCACTAGCGCTTCCTCGACCAGCCCTTTGCCTCTGAAGTAGGACAGACGGGACGTTGACGAGGGGTTGGTCACGGAGATGTGGACTATCCTCTCAACGCCCGCCTTCTCAGCGGCATCGAACAGCCTCTTCGAGTTCTCGACCGCGTGGTCGAAGGTGGATCGGCCCCGAGCGAACCGCATCCAGTAGGTGTTGTAGAAGACACCTGCTCCCTCCATCGAGCGGCGCAGCCCTTCCGGATCCGAGAAGTCCAGAGGGGCTGCCTCCACCGTGCCGCCGAATGGGTTGGGCTGGTCCGGACGGCGCGTCAGTGTCCTTACGCGGACACCCTGCTTGAGCAGACGCTGTGCGATATAGTTGCCGGTGTAGCTGAAGGCGCCGGTAACGACAGCGAGGTCTGGGTGGGTCATCACGTCAGCCGCTCCATATCAACCGCACCACTTCTAGGAGGCGGGTCATACCGGTTAGTACCCTCAGGAGGATGTGCTTGGGGGTTCCTCACCGAAGACTATCTTGCGAACCGGGTAGTTGATCTCAATGCCCTCCGCGGCAAACCTGGCGTGGAGCCGCTTGATGAGGTCGTTGGTCACCACAAACGAACCAACGCGATCCGTGGCTTGTAGGAATATCCAGAAATTCACGTTCGAGTCCCCAAAAGAGTCGTAGCCGAACCACGGGTCCATGCTCTTCACGGCTTCGTCGTTGTCTGCAATTACGCTCCGGGTCACATCCAGCGACACATCCTCGACATGCTGCAGGTCGCTAGCGTAGCTGACGCCACCGTAGACGAGGATGTTGAGTGCGGGGTCGGGCCCTTGGTAGTTGGTAATGATCGTATCGGCCATGACCGAATTCGGGATGATTACCAGGGTGTTCAACCAAGTTCTGATCTTCGTGGTGCGCCAGCCCACGTCAACCACGTACCCAGCCGACCCGCCTTGAAGTTCAATGTAGTCTCCCGATTTGATGGCCTGATCCGACATAACGTAGGTGCCGGCGAAGTAGTTTGTCAGCGTTGGCTGCAATGCCAGCGCGACCGCGAGACCGGTGATACCGAGGCCACCAAGCAGCAGTCCAATAGAGTAGCCAAGAGTATCGAGGACGAGTACGAGCGCTAGGCCGTAGATGAACACCCGCAAGAAGCGCCGTAGCAGCGGTAGACTCCGGTCGTCGAAAGTTGTCTCCGTCTGCGCCGCGATGTTGGTCATGTACCAATTGAGCGTCGCACTGCTCCCAGCCGAGAGAGCGTGGGCCCCGATCAGGATGCCGAGAATGGTGAACCCTCGTTGCACTTCGATGTGCCACTGGTCCAACTGTTCGACTAAGTCCAGCCCGACATAGCCGCCGATAACAACCACGAAGGCCACGAGAGAGTTTCGAACCGATCTGAGGGCGACGCCTCCTATGCCGTAAGGGGTGATTGTGTCCAGGCGAGCAGCCACAAATCGCACCGCAAAAGCAACTGCCGCGGCCACGGCGAGCGACAGAGCAAAGATGACTCCGCCAATGACCGCACCTTCGTAACCGGCGTTGCTGAACGTTGCCCACGACATAGCGGCAATAGTACACCAAATCGGCTCCTTGTGGGGAACGTGGCGGGCCCACCTACCGGCGATTGGCCTCCCACTGCCCGATACGGATGGACGGCCTCAATGGGACATGCCCTGCTCAAAGCAAGAGCGGGCGGCGGACAAGCGGGCAAGCTCAAGACCTGGTGGTGCCAGCGGGGAACACAACGGCGGTGGAGCCGGAGGGTATCATGGACATCCCGACGGAAATGACCATGGCTGGTGGGTAGATAGTGCACGAATCGTAGGGGCGGTTTAGCAGAACCTCTGTGGTCGGGGATAGGGTCAGGCGTGAGAAGCGGGACACCGGCGGTGTAGAGGATGGGTAGATTCGTGCCTGTGGAGGCTGTTTCGGACCGAATTGTTTCAGACGTTATGTCAACTACCAAAGCTAGAACGGGCCAACTTTTTATGGGATATGAGAAACAAATCCGATATTCGACAGAAGACGGCTTGATGTCGTAACGGGTTCTAGCGGCGGATGTTATTGATAATCTCATTGACTTCCAGTGTGCGGGCGAGGGTGTTGATGGCTCGGAACAGCAGTTCCGGGGGAGAGTCGGGATTGGAGACGAGGCGTCGGATCTTGAGCCGGAGTAAGCCTATCTCACCCTGTAGGCCTTTGAGATGGACGGCGTCCGGAAGGGAGTCCTGATCTTTCTCCGTGATGCGGGATGAGTAGAAGCCGTGGGTGCGGGCGTTCTGGTTGCCGGTTGGCGCCCCGCGCCGCAGTGGGTGTGTCTGATTGGTTTGCTGTGAGTCCATGTGGGTAAGGGTATAGAGAGAGGACAGATGTGGGGAAGTGGGGAGTGTCAGTGGTGAGGGTAAGTGGGTACTTTATCTCCGCTCATATGGTTCGACATGCTCACCATGAGCGGGGGGTTAGCGCTCAGAATTGTAGAAGGGGGTGTGGCAAAGATACGGTCAAGGTCAACTACGCCGCTTCACCACCGCCTCACCCCGTGTAGCCGCTTTCAGCGCGCCACTTGAAGTAGTCCTTCAGGCCGCTCAGCACATCGGTGGTCGCCTCAAAGCCAAAGTCCTCTCTCATGCGGGAGACGTCCATGTGCGGGGTCTCGTCGCTGACCGGGTCAGGGGATACGGGCTCGACGAACTCAGCGTCGGGGTAAGCCTCGCGTAACGCATCGACAACCCGGCTGGTCGGGGTGGCGATGCCTCTGGCCAGGTTGTACAGTCGGTGCGGCAAACGGGGCGCATCCAGGACGGTTGCAAGGCCGTTCGCAATATCCAGAACGTAGGTGTAATCGCCGGGCCCTTGGGGCATGACCTCTATCGGTTCGCCGCGCACCGCCTGCCCAGTCCAGTCATGGAGGAGGGACATGTTGGCGCGGTAATCAGTAATGCGCTCCATGGGGCCATACGGACCACCGAGCCGGACGCTCACCGTGTCAAGGCCATGGAGCTCCCTGTACCGCTCCGCAATGCGTTCACAGGCGTATTTGGAGATGCGATAGAGGGCTTTGGGGTGGACAGGCGTCTCCTCGTTCAGAGGCCTGGGCGCAGTCACCCCCTCGTACACGGCGCCGGAACTGACGAAGAGAAAGCGCCGCACGGATATCCGCCTGGCAAGGTCAAGCAGGTTGACAGTGCCCATGACGTTCACCTCTACTATGCTCCGGCTGTAGTCGTGCTCTACAGGACCACGAGACCCGGGAGTGTAGGCAACGGCGTGAACGACTTTGTCTATGGAGTGATCCCTGGCAAGCTCATCCAGGGCGTTTAGGTCAAGGACATCCGCCGTGTGGAAGGTTATGCGGTCGCGCCAGGGTTGCAAGTAAGCCTTCAGCATGCCGTCAGGCTCCGATATATCGAGAGACACCACCCGGTGGCCGCGCTCAGCGAGCACTCTCACTATGTTGGAAGCAACGAAGCCGTTGCCGCCTGTGACCAAGGTGACCATGGCCTAAGCTCCTTGTGCCTTCCGCTTAGGCGATGCGGTAAAAGTACGGACGAGCATGTATCCCACCGAGCCAGAGATAATGGATCCGGTGAGTATGCCTATCTTGGATACGCTGAGCAGGTCTCCCTTGCCGAAAGCGAGTCCGGATATGAAGAGGGACATGGTGAAGCCGATGCCCGCAAGCCATCCTACGGCATACATCTGGGGCCAGGTGACGCCCTTAGGCAGAGATCCCCAACCCAGTCTAACGGCCAACCATGCAGCGAATGTGATGCCCACCTGTTTACCTATGACAAGACCCAGGATGATCCCCAGGCTCACGGAGTCGAAGAGATGCGCACCAAAGTTGGAGCCAATGGTAACACCAGCGTTTGCCAGGGCAAAGAGGGGCACAATGCCAAAGGCTATCCATGGATGGAGCGTATGCTCCAAGCGCTGCAAGGGCATCCACGCTTGAGCAATAGCCTTTTCCATGTGCTGCAGGGCCACCTGCCGCCCTTGTTGGGAAGGTACTTCTTCACCCAGATAGCCTGCATCTCTGTATTCATTCAGGATCTTTCGGCCATTTTCAAGAAATTCGCCGGCATCCGTGTTGGAGCGCGCCGGGATGGTAGAGGCAAGAAGGATACCGGCAATGGTGGCGTGGACGCCGGATTGCAGGAAGGCAAACCAGAGGAAGACCCCCGTGATTACATACGGCAACGGGTGGCGTATTCCAACACGATTGAAGGCAACTAGCAAACCGAAAATACCTATGCCGGAGAGCAGGCTGATCATAGATATCTCTTCCGTGTAGAAGAGAGCTATTACAAGTACTGCGCCAATGTCGTCAACGATGGCGACGGCAACGAGGAATGCCTTGAGGGCCAGGGGAACGCGAGAACCAACTAGAGCAAGTATACCCAGGGCAAATGCAATATCGGTGGCCATGGGTATACCCCAGCCGACCGCGCCCTCCGAGTTGAAGTTGAAGGCGGTATAGATAAGCGCGGGAACCGCCATTCCTCCGACGGCGGCAATCATGGGCAAGGCGGCTTGTCTTACAGATGACAGCTCGCCAACTATTAGCTCACGCTTTATCTCCAGGCCAACGACAAAGAAGAAAATCACCATGATGCCATCGTTGATCCAGTGGGCTAGGTCGTAGGAGATATGGAAAGCGCCGACTTCAAAAGCAATCTCCGTGTGCCAGAAGTCGTAATAGGTATCCGACCAGGGGGAATTGGCCCAAACCAGAGCAACAACAGCGGAGGCAAGCAGCACAATACCGCTGGATGCCTGGTTGTGAACGAAATCCCGCAACGGTTGCAGGAAATGCTGTGGACTATGTCTGGAGTCAGCGCGCCGCATCGAATGAATTATATCCTAGTTTGGCGCCTGTGGCTCACTTCACAACAGTTCACGGCAATAGGGAAGGCCCAAAACGTCTTCATCACCCCATATTTTCCCGAGGATTATGGAGATTAATCCAGCCCGGACCGTTTCAGCAGCTCAGGCAGAGAAAACTGTTCGCTCTGTAGAAAGGATATCTGACTCGCTTCACGTTGATGAAGCTCCTCGACCTTGGCTGGAAGTTCCGCAACCACTTCGTGCGGAATGGTTATCACACCTATTTTGTCGGCGAACACTATGTCTCCGGGGCGGATGATCTGGTCGCTGATGGTGACGGGGTTGCCGGTATCCACCATGTTGACGAACGCACCGGTGCCATGGGCGGAGACCGTGCCCGGCGTAAACATGTGAAACCCAATCTCGCGGACTTCATCCGTGTCGCGGACGCCGCCATCGGTTACGAGACCGATTGCGCCCAGAGACCGGGCAGTGTTGGCCATGATGGCGCCAAAGACCAGACTGCGGACTCTGTTGTGGCCTCCCGCCTTCATGACGATCACGGCGGGTTTGGGCGAGGCATCTATGGATTCAAGATAGCGGCGCTGCACGTCAGGGCGCACGGGCCGGTCCGGGGTGAGGTTGTCCAACACAGCCGTGACCGCAAAGCCGACCATAGGCCCAAGATCGGGGAAGAGGCAACGGACGTCGTAGCCCAGGTAGCCCTCCGTAGCGGGACGGACGCCCATCATGCGAATGGTGTCCGATATTTCGGGCGAGGTGTACTTTTTGAGGGCGTCTAGTTGAGCTTGGCTGATCTGCTCAGGCATGTTGTGCTCCTTTCAAGGTGACGTGCGGACGGTCCAGTACTTGTTTTACATGGTAGCGGCTGCTGGTGTCTAGGCCAACCGGGATATCGTGCAAATGGAGTCATGGAAAGGGTCGGAGGAGAGGAATTGTTTCAGACGTTATGTCAAGCTCCAAAGCTAAAAACGGCCCAACTTTTATGGAAATATGGGAAAACAAATCCGATTTTCCTTCGGCAGGCTCAGGACAGGCTCTTCGACAAGCTCAGGACAGAAATTCGACCGGCTGGCGACGTGATTTGTAACGTTTCTCTGAGGGGCGCTCCATGTCGACGTCGTAAGTCCTGTCGAGTGGTTTTGCGCAAGTCCATGAGGATAGAGTACTGTCTGCAGAGGGGTGTGAGAAGGAGGAGGTGTCAGACGGCGGCGTGGCGCTCAGGATGAGCGGAAACAGCGCCCTGCTCCTGGATACCCGCAAACGGGTGTAATCCACGCGTGTTAGCCTTTATGATACCCGAAAGCCACACCAGTAGGGAGCAAGTGTCTATTCAACCTGAGATAGAGACGGAGAGACTGGTCCTTAGACCGTTTACCCTGGCAGACGCGCCGGCAGTTCACCGAATGGCAAGCTCGGTGGAGATTGCAAGAACCACACGTTTGATACCACACCCCTACGAAGATGGGATGGCGGAAGATTGGATCAACAGCCATCCGAGTGAATTTGCCAGCCAAAATGCCGTGCATTACGCCATAGTGGTTAAAGAAGGCGACGTACTGTGCGGCGCAATCTCTGTGACGCTGCATCTAGAGCATAAGCGCGGTGAACTGGGGTACTGGATAGGCGAGGAACACTGGAACCATGGTTACGCCACGGAGGCTGCTAAAGGTATCATCGACTTCTGTTTTGTCCACCTGAACCTGAACAAGGTATTTGCTCAGTACATGAAGCACAATCTAGCCTCAGAACGGGTGCTGGAGAAGTGCGGCATGAGGTATGAAGGCGTACTGAGGCAACACTACATAAAGTGGGGTCAGTACCTGGATATCGGTGCGTTCGGGTTGCTTGCTGACGAGTGGCGTCAATCCAAAGCCCATGGTGAGCAACCATGACGACTGATACGCCAAAAGGCTGGCTCCCGCGCATGTGGGAGGTGCTCTTCGTAACGACGCGGCTGGGGTTGACCTCGTTCGGGGGGCCGGTAGCCCACCTGGGCTACTTTCGCGAAGAGTACGTGCAGCGTCGGAAGTGGCTGGACGAGCACACCTACGCCGACATAGTTGCCCTCTGCCAGTTTCTGCCGGGGCCAGCAAGCAGCCAGGTAGGCATCGCGGTTGGTATGATACGCGCCGGGCTGCTAGGCGGTTTCGTAGCCTGGCTTGGCTTTACACTGCCCTCTGCCGCTGCGCTCATCCTATTCGCCTACGGGGTCACTTCGTTTGACATAGCCGATGCGGGCTGGCTGCACGGCCTGAAGGTTGTAGCGGTTGCCGTGGTTACCCTGGCGGTTTGGGGAATGGCGCGAAATCTCTGCCCGGACAAGCCCCGTGTGACCCTCTCCGTGCTAGCGGCCATAGCTATACTGGCCGCACCCAACGCCTTGCTCCAGGTGGCGGTCATAGCGGCAGGCGGGATATTGGGATGGCTGTTTCTCCGCGGCGAACAGTCCGAGACGGCAACGGGAAGCAGACCCCCCGTTGGCCGAGGCCTGGCTATCGCCTCGCTGGCGGTTTTCGCCGGCTTGCTGATCGGCCTTCCCCTGCTCCGGCAGGCAGTGTCGTACGAGGCCCTGGAGATTTTCGACAGCTTCTTCCGCGCCGGGTCGCTGGTGTTCGGCGGGGGGCACGTGGTCCTGCCGCTGCTGCAGGCGGAGGTCGTGCCGCCGGGCTGGGTCAGCAACGACGCATTCATTGCCGGATACGGCGCGGCACAGGCGGTTCCGGGGCCTCTGTTCACCTTTGCCGCCTACCTGGGAGCGGTTATAGAGGATACGCCTGCCCGCTGGATGGGAGGCGTATTCACCCTAGCTGCCATCTTCCTACCATCGTTCTTTCTGGTCACGGCGGTATTACCCTTCTGGGACAGGCTGCGGAGCATGGGCAACTTCCGTCGGGCGCTGATGGGCATCAACGCCGCCGTGGTAGGTCTGCTGCTGGCGGCGCTGTACGACCCGGTGTGGACGAGCGCTATCCTTGGCCCCGCCGACTTTGCACTGGCTCTGGCAGCCTTCGCGCTGCTTGCCTTCTGGAAGTTCCCGCCGTGGCTGGTAGTGATACTCGCCGCCCTGGGGGGTCAGTTGATCAGCCTTGTGTAGCAGTGCCGGCCGGGCGGAACTAATAGGATCCGAATAACCCATGACCCTGCCACTCACCTTCCAAATACCTGGCTGACCTCATTATCCTAATACCATGATGACAGATGGCACAGCATTGAACCCACTCTCCAATGCCCATGAAACTCCTGCGGACTCCCCACTTCGGTCGTTTTAATGAAAATTAGGATTCGTTTCTCTAGCCTTGAAAGTAAACATAACGTTGGAACCAAATCCCTTGTCACCAAAAATTTCCTTCTCCTAACATCCAAGCAAGGGGCCGGGCTGGCCATATACATCAGGACAAGAGAAGACGTATACTCACTGGCTGAAATGACTTCTAGCAACTAGGAGAACCTATATGCAGAGCGGTACCAGGCACATGACTCTAGTAGATGCACTAATTCCACGGAGCACGCCCTGGCTAGACTACTCAATCGACGTTTTACTGGTTGTAGGGTACGCAGCCTTGACAGGGCTTTCCGCCCAAGTAGCGTACTATATCAATCCCGCGGTACCAATCACGGGACAAACGTTCGCTGTGCTGCTCTCCGGGGCGGCGCTGGGCAGTAGGCGTGGCACGACCAGTATGTTGGTCTACTTGGGAGCGGGCATAGCTGGCCTGCCGGTGTTCGCTCCGAGCGGGGCGATTCCAGATGCCAGTCGGGGGTACTTGATTGGCTTCGTACTGGCGGCGGCAATAGTGGGTTACCTCGTGGAACGTGGTTGGGGGCGCAACCCGCTAAAACTGCTGGGCGCCATGTTTCTAGGCGAAGTGGCCATATACGCAGCGGGGCTGCCCTGGCTTGCGTTTTACGTGCCGGGTGACAAGATCCTGGAGTGGGGACTGACCCCGTTTATTCCAGGGGATGCCATAAAAATGGTGATGGCGGCGTTGGCGGTACCAACGGCGTGGGTAGCAATACGCAAGATCAAGGGGGAGGACTGACCACAATGGACTGCACCTCTTCTCGCTTTAGTTATTCATACCGCATATAGCGTTAGAGCGATTATCCGGCCCAGATAACGTCAGGAAGACCCGCTTTGCTGGGGCCTGAAAGCGCCGCGCCAGTCACGCGATGAGTCCAACTGGGGAATCTCCGGCTGGGAAATGGAACTCTCCACAGTCTCCGCCCATTCCTTGGCGGAGGCGATCAGTTGGTCCTCAATATCGTAGGCAAGGGGGTCCGCCATGAGGACCTGCATCTGCTCATGGTCAATGCTGGCCCAGTTGTCCACCATCCACCTGGCCGAGCGCCGCATGCCTTCGTCCGGCGAGACAACGTCCGTGTAGCCCAGCAGCTTCTTCATGCTGTAGACGCTTAGCTGCCCGGTGCGCCTGTTGGAATAGCCACCAGCCAGATCGTAGGCCATGGGATGGCCTATCTCTACGATCTCGAACTCGTGGTCAAGTGCCTCGGCAACGATGCGGACGGTGTCGCTGACAGTGTATCCCACCTCGTCGACGGAGTTGAAGATATGACCGTCGCCTTCCGATTTGTCGCAGCCAAGGAGGACCATGTGAGCGGCGTTCTCGGCATAGCAGGTGAGGCGTAGCTGGCTGCCATCGCCGGGGATTATGATTTGCTTGCGTCCGTCCAACACGCGCTTGACAATGGACCACATCCACTGTCGTGGTGCCCTTGGCCCGTACACCGAAGTATAGCGGAACATAACGGCGGCAAAATCGCCGTTGTTGTGGTGTTCCATTACCCGTCGCTCGGTGTGCGCAATAGCGAAGCCATACGGGTTGAGGTCGCGCTCCGTGTAGGTGGGAAACTCCTCGGGAAGGGGCATCTCCAACCCCCGAGGGAATGTCAAGTGCTCCGGGCGGATGAAGCTGGGCCCGCCTGCGCCGACCAGCTTGCCAGTACGGCCCGCAACAACGTCTGCGATATGGCGAAGGCGGCCATACATCGATACGACTATGTCCCATTCCTGGCCTTCTACGTCTTTGGCAAAGGCCTCTTTGGTGAAGGGGTCACCGTGCACGTGGCTATGTGTTTGGGGAAGGTCGTCGGGCTCATGGAAGCCGCGATGATACAAGGTGACTTCATAGCCACGATCCATAAGCCCCTGTACGATCAATGGCCCGGTAGGGCCCGTGCCGCCTACAACTAAAGCCTTCATATTGCCACCTCCTTCAATACTCCGAGAACCGGGAGTGGCATAGGCATAACACCACCATGGAACGCTGTCAAGGAGCGGGGGTGGGAGAGGAATTGTTTCAGACGTTATGTCAAGTTCCAAAGCTAGAACTAACCAACTTTTGCGCAAATATGGGAAAACAAATCCGATCCCATTGACTTCCAGGGCGCGCAACGCCGACGTGTGTGCGTATGGCTGAGCGGTTTGCTGTGAGTCCATAGGGTGAATGGTATTGGGTGCAGGGGGGTGTGGGAAGTGGGGAGTGTCAGTGCTCAGGTCTACCCACGTGGGGCTGGTTTGCCAAAATGTAACGCTGTGGTGGTGGTCAATGGCTTTGGATTCTTCACTCTGCTACGCTCCGTTCAGAATGACAGAGGTGGGATAGATCCCCGTGTCAAGCACGGGAATGACGGTGGGAAGGTCAGTGCTCAGGTCTACCCACGTGGGGCTGGTTTGCCAAAATGTAACGCAGTGGTGGCGGTCAATGGCTTTGGATTCTTCACTCTGCTACGCTCCGTTCAGAATGACAGAGGGGGGATAGATCCCCGTATCAAGCACGGGAATGACGGTGGGAAGGTCAGTGCTCAGGTCTACCCACGTGGGGCTGGTTTGCCAAAATGTAACGCAGTGGTGGCGGTCAATGGCTTTGGATTCTTCACTCTGCTACGCTCCGTTCAGAATGACAGAGGGGGGATAGATCCCCGTGTCAAGCACGGGAATGACGGTGGGAGGCAGTACGGGGTGTCCCCCGCGCTGCGGGGGATGCCGGTATGCCTGTCCTCAACTACGGCGTTGTGGTACCTTAACCCCTGCCCTGTAAACGACATAATCAGACGAGGTAGAACCCCATGGCAAATACGCAAGACCGTGTGATACTGCCGCAGCATTCACACCCGCTTAGGTATGAAATCACACTGGCTCCGAACCTGGAGAGTTTCACTTTTACCGGCTCTGAGACTATAGACGTTGAAATTACGCAGCCCACCACTACTTTGTCCCTGAACGCAGCCGATTTAGAGGTGCAATCGGCGTCCGTTACGCCTGACGGCGGCGGGATGAAGCAGGCAAGCGGCGTAAGCTACAACGAAGAAGCACAGACGGTTAGCTTCGATTTTGGAGAGCAACTGCCCACGGGACGCGCCAAACTCGAACTGAGCTTCCTTGGAGAGTTGAACGATAGGCTGCACGGCTTCTACCGCAGCACCTACCAGTCAGCAAACGGCGAAACGCGCGTCCTGGCGGCGACACAGTTTGAGCCTACAGACGCAAGGAGGGCCTTCCCCTGCTGGGACGAGCCCAACAAGAAGGCCACCTTCAACGTAACGCTGGTTATTCCGTCGCACCTCACCGCCGTGTGCAATACGTCGATAGTCGGCGAGTCGGCGGAGGGCAACGATAAGAAGCGAGTCCAGTTTGCCGAAACGCCGCCGATGTCCACCTACCTGCTGGCCTTTGTGGTTGGCGAATTGGAGTCCATAGAGGACACGGCGGACAGCGGGACGCTGTTGAGGATATGGACGACGCCGGGGAAATCGGAACAGGGGCGTTTCGCGCTGGAGGCTGCAAAACGGCTACTCGCTTACTACAACGACTACTTCGGGATCCCGTATCCACTGGAGAAGCTGGACCAGCTGGCGATACCGGACTTCGCGGCAGGGGCAATGGAGAACTGGGGCGCCATCACCTACCGGGAGGTGGCCCTGCTGTTCGACGCAGAGAACTCCTCCCCAAGGGCGCGCCAGCTCATTGCTGAGGTGGTTGCTCACGAGATGGCTCACATGTGGTTCGGCGACCTGGTTACCATGGACTGGTGGAACGATCTGTGGCTCAACGAGAGCTTTGCCTCATGGATGGCGACCAAGGCCGTAGACCATATCTACCCGGAATGGGACCTGTGGACGCAATTTGTATCGTCGGACGTGAATGCGGGGTTGGGACTGGACGGCCTGGAGAGCTCGCATCCCATAGAGCAAGAGGTGAAGGACCCCGCCGAAATCAACCAGCTCTTTGACGCCATCAGCTATCAGAAAGGAGCCTCCATCCTGCGGATGCTGGAGCAGTTCCTTGGCCCGGAGCAGTTCAGAAAAGGGCTGCGCCGCTACATCTCAGAGCACCTGTACAAGAACGCCACCGGTACTGACCTTTGGTCGGCAATGCAAGAAGAAACGGGACAGCCAGTGGTGGCAATGATGGAAAGCTGGATCAACCAGGTGGGATACCCCGTCCTCAATGTGGAGGTAAACCGCGTAGACACGGTGTCCATAGGTCTGACCCAGCAACGCTTCCTCTACTCCGGGCCCAACCAGGACTCCACACTATGGCAGATCCCGGTGAGAGCATCGATTCAAGGTGTGATGGAGCCGGCGTCCATGGTGATGAGCAACAGGGGAGCTGACTTGGAAGCCCAGCCGCCACACGGTATCAGCGATTTTTGGGTGAAGGTCAATTCCCAACAGACCGGCTTCTACAGAGTCCAGTACAAGCAGGAAGACCTGGCCAGGCTGATACCGGCGGTGGAGTCTCTGGAGCTGTCCACCGCCGACCGGCTGGGGTTGCAGGCGGACGCCTACGCACTGGCAAGGGCGGGGCTGGTCCCGGCGACACAGTTCTTGAACCTGGTCAGGGCCTATGGACAGGAGACCGAGTACCCAGTATGGGCCGACCTCACGGCCAATCTACGCGGCCTGGCATCGCTCATTGCCCAAGAGCCCTACTACCAGCAATTCCAGGAGTTCGGCAGAGGCCTGCTCAGCAACATAGCTCACAAAGTGGGCTGGGAGAAAGAAGCGGAAGAAGGGCATCTGCAGGCCCTGCTGCGCAGCACCGTTCTAGGGCAGATGGGAGCATTTGGCGATAGGGAGGCCCTGGAAGAGGCGCAACAACGGTTCCACAGCTATCTGGAGGAGCCGTCTTCGCTGTCGCCGGACATGCGCGCTGCAGTGTATAGCCTGGCGGCGCAAGGGGGAGACGGCAATACCTACACGTCCCTGGAACGCCTCCACGACGAGGCGGACTTGCAGGAAGAGAAGGTACGCCTGCTCATGGCCCTGTCTAGCTTCCAAGACCAGGAACTGCTGCAAAGAACCATCGAGATGACGTTATCGGAAAAGGTACGGTCGCAGGACAGCGTAATGCTGGTCAACTTCGTGGCGAGCAACCTCAAGAACGGCAGAGAGATCGCCTGGGACTATGCCAAAAGGAACTGGCAAGAGCTCGACAGACGGTACGGGGCAGGCGGTTTCGCGATGATGCGGCTGGTACAGATTGCGGGCGGGTTCACCACGCCCGAGGCGCGAAAAGAGGTGGAGGAGTTCTTCAAAGAGCACCCCACGCCCTCGGCAAGCCGCACGATTCAGCAGTCGCTGGAGCGGATAGGGCTGAACATACGCTGGCTGGAGCAGAACCGGGCCGGGCTGGCGGAGTGGTTTAGGGGGTGAGGGGCTGCGTCGGTCCCGCTAAATCGACCGGCGCGGTTCAAGCGGACGTTAGCCCAGCCTCACACAGAAGCAATGATGCCCTGGTACTCGTCTTCCGTGAATGCCTTTAGGGTGGTGGTTCGGATATTGCCCTCGCCGCCCAGCCTGAGCAAGATTGCTGCCGCGACTTCATCGTTGGGGATTTCCACCAGAGACGCGAAGTCGTATTGCCCGAAGGTCAGGTAGAAGAAGATCACCCTGCCCCCCACATCCTTGACAGCTTGCTTGGCTGCCTGGAGACGGCTGGGAGAATCCTTGATGTTCCGTACTCCCTCGTCCGTATAGTTGCCCAACACCAGATAGCTTGGCATAGCCCACCTCTATTCTAATTTCTAAGACATCCGGAGAATATCTCCGGCTCATTGGTGTGTCAATTTCCCGCGTTGCTTCAGACGCTCCAACGTAGACCGCAAGAGTCGCACCTGTAACCGCGGATGTTCCTGTAGATAAGAACGGCGACAATCACGGTTATGATTACGTAAACGGCCAGGGCGCCCAGCCAGAGAACGCCCCCGCTCACCAGTCCCACTATGAGCCACAATACAGCAGTCAGCCAGAGCAAAGCCAGCCACAGTCCTGCCTTCCTGCGCCAAGCCGCCGCCTGAGGACGCCAAGGGACATGCACGGCAGGACTATGACAACCTGGACATTCGGCAAACCGCTTTGGACTGGATGGCTGCATGCCTTGATTGTACAGCTACAGACTCTAAACGGGGCGTCCGCGGAACGCGCCTGCAACGTGAGCCGCCTGGTCTCGAAGGCCGTCCCTGCGCCGTCCGTCAACGATCAACAGCAGCAAAGCCAGAGAGAGGAGCAGCGCCGATACGGTCAATCGTTGCTCGGTACCGGGGAAGACAAGCTGGGTAATGAATAAAGCCAGCAATAGGGCCATACCCCTCCAGGAAGCGTACAAGCGAAGAACCAGAACAACGGCAAAAACGGTTTGAGCCATAGTCAGAACAAGCTCCACCTGCTGTCTGCTGCCTGAGACTCCAAGAAGAGAAGCAGATTCGCCGGTAGTCAAGGGGAGTGCGGCAACGCCTCCAAAGCCAACGCTATAGGCAATAGGCAGACTGCCCAGCAGGAGGGTCCACTGGTTGACCGTGGCCGACACCAGCATAATCAACGCCGAACCGGGTTCCCCTCTCAGCGCAAAGTAGCTGGCAATAAGCATTTCAGGCGCCTCGGAAGCAAGCGGGGCCAGCCACTGGATGAGGACGAATTCATCTATTCCAAACTCGGCGCCGGTATCTATCAGCCCCTCGGCGAATAGCTCCGTGGAAAAGATTATCACTCCTATGGCATATAGGAATATGAGAACAATGGCTGCTCTGCGTCCGGTTGCCCCGAATGAGGCTATGGCGCGTGAAGGGCCAATGAGGTCTGGCTCAGAGCGCTCGCCCCTGCCGCTCAACCAAATGTATAGGCCGAAAAGGGGAAGCAGAACGGCAGTGTCCCACAAAGAGATCTCGCCCTTCACTACAATGAACACAGCATACAGAGCGCCGACGACAAGGAAGGCAATCTCTGTTGATAGGCCAGTGCCCAGGGACACGTTTTGCTTGCGCTTGAACCAGTAGAGCAAAACGACCAGGGGCCAGCCCAATCCCACGATGAGCCTATTTCCTCCCGTCATGTTGGCGGTGGTGTACGAAGAGTATAGAGATGATGGATCACTACCGGCCTGCCAGGCAAGGAATATGTCCACCGCGTATTCGGGAAGCACTGCCACCAGGGCAACAATGGCCAGGGCCAGCCCTTGGGATATGTCGACCTCGGCGACTTCCGAAGCCCAGGCAAGCAAAGCGGCAGCTCCTACTATGCCAACCCCGAAAACGATGGCGCCCGCCCAGGGTAGGAGGTGCGGCTTTCCGGTAAGGATGACCAGCCAGCTGATGACAACGGCAGGAATACCCATGCCAATCGCAACAGCCAGCATTGCCCAGTTGTGCATGCCAGTCCCGGTCGACGAGCTTTCTTCCACTGCCCTACCTCAGAAAAGAAGCCCGCTCTACGGGCTTCTTATTTATAACCGTAGGGTCTGAGTAATCAGCCCACCCCTGTCACTTTGTAGGTCACCGCGCCCTTGGGAGTGATCACCTCTACCTGGTCTCCCTCGAACCGATCCAATACAGCCTGGCCTACGGGAGAGGCGGTAGAAAGCTTGCCGGAAGAGGGGTCGGCCTCACTGGGCTCAACTAGGAGATAGCTAATCTCCTTCCCAGTCTGAAGGTGCTGCAAAACTACGCGGGAGCCAACGCTAATGGAAGCGCCTTCGATTCCAGCGGAAGAGCCGTCCATGATTACCGCATTCTTCAGAATGCTTTCCAACTCTCTGATGCGCGCTTCCGTCTGGCCTTGATGCTCTCTGGCCGCATCCAGGGGTGAGTTCTCGCTGAAGTCTCCGGTCGAAGCAGCCTGGCGGATCTCATCTACTATCTTGCTTCTTTCCGCCTTCAAGGAGTCAAGGTCTTCCAGAAGTTTCTTGTGACCCTCCGCCGTTATCTTCTTGGGCGTTTCCGATGCAACCCTCTTAGCCTGCGCCGCCCCCCTTCTCTTGCCGTTGCGTCTAATCCTGGCAAACGACGCAAGCCTGGTCTCGGTCATGCCATGTTTGCGGAGGAAATTAAGGAAACGCTTGGTGATAGCCAGCCTGACAGTGCCGCCGTCTCCGGAGTACTCCAAGGTGGCGCTGTATTCCTCAACCTGAATGGGTAGGATTGCACTGACCTGGCGGTCCTGTCCACACCACTGGACAAAGCGAGAGAGTTCCCTCTGAGCCGCATGCGCATCCTTCTCTTTTTGCGTTTCCAGGTACTGCGCGGCAGCGTCAGAAAGGGTGGTTGGTTGCACCAATCCTTCCTCAACAGTCATCTATCAACTGATTTTAGGTGTGAAGTGAGGTAGTGTCAACACGAGCACTCCAAGACCACCCTTTCTTTGAAATGGCAGTTCAGGTACAATAAACGCAGCTTTAACATCAGTGGCGGACAAACCATTGGAGAAAGTTTATGGGATCCCACTGGATGCGCAACACAATAATCTACGCGGTGGTGGCTATCGCCATCATCCTGGTCTTCTACAACTTCACCGCCGGCTCTCGCGGGGAGCAGAAAGATATAGCGAGTGTTCTCCAAATGGCCCGGGAGAACCGTCTGAGATCCATTGTGGTGGACGGAGACAACCTCACGGTTGCCCCGCGTGAAGGGCCGGAGTTCAATTCTCGCAAGGAGCCAGGCACCAGCATCCTTGAGGTGCTCACCCAGGCTGGAGTGGAGACGGGTGAAGGAGGCGTCCAGGTCACCGTCAAGGGCTCCAGCGGTCTGTCCAACATATTCGGGTTGCTCTTCAATTTCCTGCCGCTGATATTCTTTGGCGCTATTCTCTTGTTCATGATGCGCCAGGCTCAGGGCAGCAACAATCAGACCCTGAGCTTTGGCCGCAGCCGGGCCAGGATGCTGGTTGGCAACAAACCCAGCGTTACTTTTTCCGACGTGGCAGGGGTAGAAGAGTCCAAAGCCGAGTTGCAGGAGATCGTGGAGTTCCTCAAATACCCGGAGCGGTTTGTGTCGCTGGGCGCGCGCATACCCAAGGGAGTGCTTCTAGTAGGGCCTCCCGGCACGGGCAAGACCCTGCTGGCAAAAGCAGTGGCAGGCGAAGCGGGTGTGCCGTTCTTCTCGATAAGCGGCAGCGAGTTCGTTGAGATGTTCGTGGGTGTAGGAGCGGCAAGAGTGCGCGACCTGTTTGACCAGGCGAAGCGCAACGCACCCTGCATTATCTTTGTAGATGAGATAGACGCCGTTGGCAGACACCGCGGCGCCGGCCTTGGCGGTGGTCACGACGAGCGCGAACAAACGCTAAATCAGATTCTTGTGGAGATAGACGGGTTTGATTCCAGTACCAACGTAATTGTGGTGGCGGCCACCAACCGTCCGGACATTCTGGACCCAGCCCTGCTCCGTCCCGGCCGGTTCGATAGGCGGGTGGTGCTCGATTTGCCGGACATCGCGGGGCGGCAGGCCATCCTAAGCGTTCACACCAAAGGGAAGCCCATAGACGCGGACGTAAATCTGGAAGTGGTAGCAAAAGAGACCCCGGGGTTCAGCGGGGCGGACCTGGCGAATCTGGTCAACGAGGCGGCTATTCTGGCGGCGCGGCGCAGCAAGAAGACCGTCATGTTCGATGAGTTCGGTGAGGCAATAGACAGGGTGATCGCAGGGCCGGAGCGGAAAAGCCGAGTGATCAGCCACAAGGAGAAGGAGATCACCGCCTACCACGAAGGCGGGCACGCCCTGGTGGGCCATAAGCTTACTCATGCCGACCCTGTACAGAAGGTGTCCATAGTAGCGCGCGGAGGTATGGGCGGGTATACCCGGTTCTTGCCTGAAGAAGACAGGCACCTGTTCAGCAGAGCACAGTTCAAAGATATGCTGGCCTCGGCGCTGGGAGGACGTGTTGCAGAGGAGCAGATATTCGGAGAGGTCACCACGGGAGCTAGCAACGACCTTGAGAGCGCAACGCAGATAGCCCGCAACATGGTGACCCGCTACGGCATGAGCGAGAAGCTGGGACCGCGCACCTTTGGAAAGCGTGAGGAGCTTGTCTTCCTGGGCAGAGAGATATCTGAGCAGAGTGACTACAGCGACAATACGGCACAGAAAATCGACGAAGAGGTGCACAGCCTTATCCAGGAGGCCCACGACAGGGCCGAAGAGATACTGGAAACAAATAAGGCAAAGCTGATACAACTGGCGCGCCACCTGATAACAAACGAAACTATTGAAGGCGACGCGCTTATCAAGCTCCTGGAATCGGAGGCGCCTCCACTGATAGTCGAACCCATAGCGGCGCCATCCAATAACTAGCCCACGCGGCTTGACGATAGAACCACCATCTTCGAGATGTGGCTCGGCAGCCTTTCGATGCACCAGGGTCTCTCGATTCCAGTAGTGTGGCGCGATTGACTGAGTTGGGGCTATGCTGAGGCCGCCGCAAGGGAGAGCGGGGAACCGTCCTGACGCGGACGATACCGATATCCCCGACGTGTGGGTCCCTATGGAAATCTCCATTGAAGATGTCCTGCCGCTCGCCTAAAGGCACCTCAAGGAGCCAGAACCGACCGCAGAGGAGGAGTGAGTGGACCTGCTAGCTCTGCCTAAGACGGAGTTACATCTGCATCTCGAAGGAGCCATGCCGCAACAGACGCTCCTTCAACTAGTCCAGAAATATGGCGGTACCGCCGAAGTACCCAATCTCAAGGCCCTGCAAGCTAAGTTTCGCTATCGCGACTTTGCACACTTCATCGCCACCTGGGTATGGATGGTGAAGTTTATTCGCGAATACGAAGATTTTCGGCTAATCGCTTCCGGGGTTGCACAAGACCTCACAGCGCAGGGCGTGCGGTACGCAGAGCTGCATTTTAGCCCGGGTGATTTCGAGCGACACGGTCTGAGACTACAGCCCCTAGCGCTTGCTATTCGGGCCGGGTTACACGAAGCGTCACAGAAATCGGGGTCACCTCTGGAATCCCGGTTTGGCTTGATCCTCGATCTCGGTCGTGACAACGGACCGGAGAAGGGGATGCGCTTGTTGGAAGAGGCCGCCGAGGTAGCCGCAGAAGCGGGCATTTTGGGTATTGGCCTTGGTGGCTCGGAGCAGCTCTTTCCTCCAGGTCCATACCGTCCGGTCTACCAACGTGCTGCAGCGCTGGGCTTGCATCGCGTGGCGCACGCCGGTGAAGCGGCCGGCCCAGAGAGCATGTGGGGAGCCATCAAGTCCCTCAGTGTCGAGCGGATTGGTCACGGCACCCGGGCCATAGAGGACCCAGCGCTGGTAACCTTTCTGGCACGCGAACGTATCCCGCTCGAGGTGTGTCTGACCAGCAACTTGCGTACGGGGGTGTTGGCTGCGCTACACGACCATCCACTCGCCACCTACCTACGGGCCGGCGTTCCCGTCACCCTATCGAGTGACGACCCCGCAATGTTCGGATCGGACATTGTAAACGAGTATAGGCAGGCGCGGGATGTGCTCGGACTCAGCGGTGACTGTCTAATCCAGATGGCACGGGCGGGATTTGAAGTTGCCTTCTTGTCTGATGCGGAGCGATCAGAGCTACTGGCGGAGTTCGATCAGGTTGTCGCCGGATGGCGTAGTTCGTGACGGCCTCGCTGCCAAGAGCCCGAACTCGGAGTCGAAATCACTGTTCCGGTCGGGTAGATAGCGAGGGCAGGTATCCTACTCCAATTGCTTGGGGTGCTCGAACCCATCCGTACCGATCAAGCACGAAGTCTGGCGGGAAAGGCGACCGCACCAAGGACATTTCGACACACAAGGCATCGGTGGCCCACATGGATTGACGAGAGGCGGGGCCCAACATCTGATGGGCCCCGCCTCTTACTGGGATTCGCTGTCCTCAGTGTCCAGGGGCCGCTCTCTGAAATAGAGGCCCCACTTCTGCATAAGCTCCTTAACGCGAGGCTCTCCCAAGCCAGTCAACTCCTTGAAGAACCCGGCTAGGGCGTGGGCGTGTAGGTGCTCTTCAGAGCATACCCAGCTTGCCTCGCTGGGCACCACGTAGACCAAGCCGTTCTGGTGTGCGCACTGCACTTCCAGGCGCTTACCGGAACGGTCGTGCTTTATAGTCAGGCCGTACGGCATATTGACCAGCCTCAACCGCCGGCAGCTATTTTGGCTGTCGGCTCAGTCATGGCTTCGGCGTCCAAAAGCTCGTCGAGCTGGGCTTCGGTCAGGTCGGTGGTCTCGCGGGCTACCTCGCGCACTGTCTTACCGGTGCGCTGAGCCTCCTGGGCTATCTTGGCCGCCGCGTCGTAGCCTATGGCAGGAACCAGGCCGGTACATATAGCGAGGCCTTGTTCGACCATTGCGGGACCCTTGGCGGTGGCGTTGATGCCGTCAATACACTGCTCCACGAAGTTCTTGGTCACAGAGGCCAGAAGCTCAATGGACTGCACCAGGTTGTAGGCGGCGACGGGCATCATGACGTTGATCTCGAAGTTGCCCGACTGGCCGGACACCGTAACGGCGACGTGGTTGCCCATCACCTGGGCACAGACCTGGCAGACCGACTCCGGAATAACGGGGTTGACCTTGCCAGGCATGATGGAACTGCCAGGTTGCACCTCCGGCAGTTCTATCTCACCTATGCCGGCGCGCGGGCCGGAGCCCAGCCATCGAAGATCGTTGGCAATCTTCATCAGGCTGACGGCGATGGTATTCGTGGCGCCGCTGGCCGCTACTATGTTGTCCAGGGTGCTCTGCGCCTGGAAGTGGTTGCTGGTCTCGCGGAGCTCGACGCCGGTAAGCTTGCTAAGCCTCTCTATGACCTTGGGAGCGAACTGCTGGTGGGTGCCGACTCCGGTGCCCACAGCCGTGCCGCCCAAGGCGACTTCGGCGAGCTCGTCAAGGGCTTCACGGGCGCGCTCTATGGACCGCTCGGCCTGACCCACGAAGCCAAGGAACTGCTGCCCCAGCCGGATGGGCGTGGCGTCCTGCAGGTGGGTGCGTCCCGTTTTGATGATGCCCCAATACTCGTCGGTCTTCTTCTGCATAGCGTCGCGCAGCATCTCCAGAGCGGGGATGAGCTCTTCCTGGATGGCCTGCGCCGCGGTGACGTGGATGGCGGTGGGTATAACGTCGTTGGAGGACTGGCCCTTGTTCACGTGGTCGTTGGGGTGAACGGGGCCGCGGGTGCCCCTGGAATGGCCAAGAAGCTCGGCGGCGCGGTTGGCAATGACCTCGTTGGCGTTCATGTTGGTGGAGGTGCCAGAGCCGGTCTGGAAGATATCGACGACGAAGTGGTCTTCCAGCTTGCCGTCGATGACGTCCTGCGCCGCCTTGACGATGATGTCGCCGGTGTCCTTGTCGAGCAGGCCAAGCTCCATGTTGACCTGTGCGGCCGCCTGCTTGATCTGGGCCATGCCCCGGTTGAAGTTGCGGGAGAACCGAAGGTTGGAGATGGGGAAGTTGAGGACGGCGCGCTGCGTGGATGCGCCGTAGTAAGCGTCTTCAGGGACCTCCATCTCTCCCATAGAGTCCCGTTCAATGCGAGTCTTGCCTGTCATTTGTACCTCCTGAGCACTGAGTATGCGGGGGACTTATCCGGGGCACAGTTTATCACGGTTGCGTCAAGATGGGGATGGTGGGGGGTTAAAAGAAGGCTTCGTACTACAATTCAGAGCCTGTATCCAAATTGCCCAGAGCGGCGTGTTTAAGTCCCCATGCTGGCAATCAGAAAGAAACCCTTCTCTGGCTTTTCTCAGGAAACGAGGGTGCTTCTACAGAGAAACCGCTTCACGCAGGTGGGTTCTCAAGCAGGCTGACAGTCGCCTTTAACTGATCGGCGTAGCGGTAGATATCATCAAGGGACTCTATTCGGATGCGCTCTTCGTTCCTTTCCCGGTCAAGAATGCCGAGAGACTTCTGTGCCTGATTAAACCAAAGTCGACAGATGAGTTTGCGTTGGTTGTTATCAAGCAAAATGGTGCAGTAGCTGAGCCGATCACGCATTGTAATCCGTTCACTTGATACCACTTCTCTAAGGATGGACTTCACGATGTAGTAACCCTCAAGCTCTTCCTCAGTTGTAACGACCTTATCGTCTGCTTCCTCTACTGAAGGAGCCTCGGTGGGTTGGTTCGCACCGTCCTCTGTACGGCTTACAGGATCCCCTGCCAAGGCAGACTTCAATCGCTCACTTATTCTGTCACTGATAAGTTGGTGGAACGCTCGTTTCGTCATCTCGCTGAACTGCTGTCTTGCGGATTGAGTCATGCGACCGGAATACACCTGCGATGCGAAGAATCTGACGAAGTCCTCAGACGGATCATTCATCTGATCCGCCAAAATGCGCTTGATCTCTCGTGTATATTTCAACTCGCTGGCGGTGCTCAGGATATCTTCAATGTCGAATGAGTCCTTTGTGAATTTCTTGAGTTCTTCGACCAACGGTTCCTTGATGTCGAGCAAGTCCAACTCAAGAAACGCCTTGCTGTCCATTATGTTGGGCTTCTCGAGATCGCTAAAGAATCGGTAGACTACTCCATTTGTTAGAACACCAAGCCTGGACTCAGTCACTGAGAAGTAACGTCGTAGCTGGCCAGCGTCAACTTTATCAAGATTGATTCCGGACCACTTGCACTCGATCAGGATGATAGGCTTCCCATCTTTGAAGATGGCATAGTCGACCTTCTCCCCCTTCTTTTCTTCGATATCGGCAGATAGCTCAGGCACGACTTCTGTGGGGTCGTTAACATCGTATCCCAAAGCCCGGATGAATGGCTGAATGAAGGCAATCTTGGTCGCCTCCTCAGTCTGAATGTGTTGTAGTCTATCGGGAATGCGGCTCCCTAACTCTCGGATTCGGTCAATGAAGTCCATAGTTCCACCTCTTAGAGTAGTCTAGCACGACCCCTAGTTGGCGATTCAAGCGTGCCACAGTCAATCAGCGGGGGCTCTGGCGTCTGCGGGAGGAGCAGTGGAGTCGCTGGGCCGGCGACGGTCGCGGCGGAGGAAGCTGTAGACCACGGGAATGACCAAGAGGGTGAGGAACGTGGAGCTGAGCAGACCGCCAATGACCACGGTGGCCAGCTCAGCGCCGATGATGGTAGCCTCCTCGCCGAGGAAAGTAAGGGGGATGAGGGCAAAGATGGTGGTCAAGGCCGTCATCAGGATGGGCCGCACCCGGACGCGCCCGCCCTGGACCAGCGCCTCGTAGACGCGGTATCCCCTGCTGCGAAGCTGTTCGACAAAGGAGATGAGCACAATAGCGTTGGTCACGACCAGTCCAATGAGCATGAGCGTGCCTATGAGGGCGGGCAGTCCCAGGGTGCGCTGGGTGACGTAAAGCGCGGCCAAAGCGCCGATGGAGGCAAGCGGTAGACTGAAGATGATGGCCAACGGATTGAGGAATGAACGCATGGTTA
The DNA here is from genome assembly GCA_965197965.1 of Dehalococcoidia bacterium. Taxonomy (GTDB): domain Bacteria; phylum Chloroflexota; class Dehalococcoidia; order Lucifugimonadales; family QGNO01; genus DAOUJH01. The sequence continues at coordinate 1,690,216 of OZ240235.1, read as the reverse complement.
GAACCATCACTACGTAGACCAGCGCTATGCCGGTAAGCATGGCGATGCCCATGCGAATAAATGCCTCCTGGATATCGGCGAAGACACCGCTCGTCTTTAACTCCACACCCTCAGGCAGGCCGACCTCTTCTACCTTCTGGTCCACGGCAAGGTTCACGCGCTGTGTGTTCTGGTCGATGATGGCGCCGGTGATGCGCACCGACTGCCGTCCGTCAAAGCGGTATATCCTCTCGAGGCCTGTGCCTGTGTCACCGGCGACGTCACCCCTGACGTTGACCAAGCCGTCGATGTCCTGCAACGCGGCTGCCAGGGCAGTGGCGGACTCGGCGACCTTGGCGTAGTCCTCTCCGCTGAGAATCAGCTCCATATTGTTGGCGGACGGGCCGTTGGTCTGCACCGTTTCTACGATAACGGTGCGGCCTTCACCGGCAAAATCACGTCGCAGCATATCGGCAACTTCCTGGGCATCCGTATCTTCAGTGAGACTAAGGAACACGCTTATGAAGTCGCCGCCGCCGGTGTTGAACCCGCCGAAAGCATCGTCGCTGCCGCCGGCGGTGACACGGAACAGATCAACCTTCCCATCTTCACTCAAGCGGTTAAGCACGCCTTCTATCTGCTCTACGTAACTATCCGGGGCAAGCATCTGGTCCAGGGTGGTGGGCTGGTCCAGGGACACCTCGGCGGAAAGGAGGCTCTCAGAACCGCCGGGAATAAAGGTCTGGGGAATACGCGTGAGCAGGCCAAGACTGGCTATGAAGAGCAATGCGGCCAGGGCCACGGCGATTATCCTATGCTCAAGCGACCACCTCAGAGCGGGACGGTACAAGCTTTGTATCCGTCTCTCCACCACCTCTGAAGATGTGCCTGATGTAACGAGAAAGCTGCCAAGGACTGGCACTATGGTCAGCGAGACAACCAGGGAGGCGAGCAAGGCGAAGGTGACGGTGAGTGCAAAGGGGAGGAAGAAAGCACCGATTACGCCCCCAATGAAGGCAAGCGGCAGGAAGACGGCAACCGTGGTCAGTGTGGACGATATGATAGCGCGCGAGACCTCTTTGGTTGCGGTCAGCGCTGCGACAATCCTGTTTCCATCGAAGCCCCCCATCTTGACGTGCCGGTAGATGTTTTCCAAGACAACTATGCTATCGTCAACCACGCGACCCACGGCAATTGCCAGACCTCCCAGGGTCATTACGTTGAGGCTCATGTTCTGCCAGTTCATCAGGATGATCCCAACCAGGATGCTCAGGGGAATGGATACGGCAGCCACCAATGTAGACCGGATGCTCAGCAGGAAGAAGAAGATCATGCCCATGGCGAACAGGCCGCCAAGCGCAGCTTCCCTCTGCAGGCTCCGGATGGAGGCCTCTATTTCAGGCGCCTGGTTGGATACGATAACCCTTTCCAAATCGCTGGGCAGGTCGGGACTGATGGCATCCAGCCGTTGCAACACGGCATTCACCACTTCCACGGTGTTTGCGTCGGGCTCTTTGAGCACGTTGATGGGCAAGCTGGGCTCACCATTGGTACGGGTAATAGATGTTCCCGCCAAAGCAGTGATGGGGAGCTCAGCGCTGGCTACGCCTTCAACCCCGTTCAAGGCGGGAACTATCTGCTCCTGCACTATTGGTATGAGGGTTTCTAATTCGCCGGGCCTGAGGATGCTGAGTTGCAAAACAGGGATTTCGTCCGGGCTGATACGGCTGACCCTCGGAGGCGGCACGGCTCCGGGAAAGCCAAGGTTAGCAACTCTGCCGGAAAGCCGGCTTTCCACCTCCTTCATATCGGCGCCAAATTCGAACTCGGCTATGATCAGGGAGATGCTCTGGGAAGAGGTGGACTGCATACTGCGCAGTCCATCGAAGTCAGCGATGGACTTCTCTATGGGATCGGTAACGTCCTGCAGCACTTGTTCGGAGGGAGCGCCCGGATAGATGGTAGCAACCGTGACCAGTGGAAAATCTATGTCGGGCAAAAGCTCAATCTGCAGACGTGTCAAGGAGTATACGCCACCCGCAACAATGAGCAACGCAATGGCAATGGTGGCCCATCGCCAGCGAAGGGAAAGACTAGTCAGCAATGTCAAAAATCATCACCTTACTCACTATTTTACCGTAAGAAACAGCAGCTTTGTAATGCATCGCTAGCTAGCAGTATTCAAACACCCATAATATGGTAGCCAGCATCCACCGGAAGAACAGCGCCAGTAACGCCACTGGCAAGGTCGCTGCAAAGAAAAAGCGCCGCCTTGCCAACCTCTTCCCGTGTGACGTTGCGACGCAGGGGGGCCCGTTGCTCATGGACGCGCTTCATGTCCATGAAGCCACGGATGCCCCTGGCGGCCAGGGTATCGATCGGGCCGGGCGATACGGCATTGACGCGAATTCTACTTGGGCCAAGCTCAGAGGCAAGCTGGCGCACCTCATTTTCCAGGGCAGCCTTGGCTGTGCCCATAACGTTGTAGCCAGGGTAGACCTTTTCCGAGGCGTGGAACGTGACGGTGATGATGCTGCCGCCTTCTTTCATCAGAGGAGCCGCATAGCGGGCGATGGGCAGCAAAGAATAGGCGCTGACATCAAGGGCGGTCTTGAACCCGTCACGGGAGGTCTTTGAAAAATCGCCTTCCAGGTCTTCGCGGTTAGCAAATGCCACGCTGTGCACCACAAATGAGAGCGAGTCATAGCGGTTGCTTAGCCCGGTGAAGACATCCTCTATCTGGTCGTCGTTGGTCACGTCGCATTCCCACAGGGTAGCATCGTCCCAGCCCTCCACTAAACCGGCAACACGGCTCTTCAGTCGCTCGTTTTGGTAAGTCAAGGCCAGTGTGGCTCCTGCATTGTGCAGCGCTTCCGCTATGGACCAGGCGATGCTTCGATTATTCGCCACACCAAAGACAACTCCATGCTTGCCCCTAAGATCTATTGGATAAACTCTGTCACCATTCATAGTTCAATACTCTCCACGGGGTTCAGCGTAGCTCTCCCTCTTGTTCAGGACTTTCTTCATAGACAACTCCGCTCTGCGACACATAGTAGTCGTACACGCGGCGCGTGGTCTGGTAAGCCTCGCGTTCCACTTGACGACGGTGAACAGGCACCCGTCGTGAAAACAGCCTGGAAATAAGATGTCGCCATACGTAGGGGGAAAATCCCCACTGAAGCCTCTGATGGGCGTGGCAATACTGGTGTGCTAAAGGAGCCAGCGCCTCGTTATCCGCCAACTCGCCATCCAACTGTCTATCCAGATACTTCTTGCCAATAAGGATAACCGGCCGCACAAGAGGCAGCGTTATAGTAAATCCCATTAGAGCAGGCCATGGTAAGGCAAAAACTCTAGTTCTGGACAAAGCCACTGAGGCGACGCCATGCTTGCGCAGCCGCCTTCCGGTGACGCTATTAGGAGCAAACCGCATGCTTGAACATAATTAGGATAGTTGAGGAAATCAGGGAAATACGCTGGTAGTATAGCACCTTGCATACGGTATTAGGCACATATGAGTGTCCCAAGATACGCTGACCGGAGAAAAGCTGTTAAACTAGACCCGCTATTTGACCGGGAGATACGTGGAGAAATCCGGAGAGTTATGCAATCAGAAGATGTAGCCCGTATAGCTGAAACGGCGGCCAGGCTCCAGGAAAACATAGAAAAGGTGCTGGTTGGCAAGGGAGACGTGGTGGCGCTGGTGCTGGAAGCCGTACTTTGTGAAGGGCACCTGCTCATACAGGATGTGCCCGGCACCGGTAAAACCATGCTGGCCAAGTCTATAGCACGCTCTTTGGGATGTACTTTCCGCCGCGTTCAGGGTACGCCCGACCTGCTGCCGACCGATATCACGGGCACCTATGTCTTCAACCAGCAGACCTCGGCCTTCGAGTTTCGCTCAGGTCCGATAATGTCCCAAGTCCTGCTGGTAGACGAGATAAACCGCGCCACTCCGCGTACGCAGTCCGCGCTCCTAGAGGCAATGCAGGAGCGTCAAATCACGGTGGAAGGCGAAACAATGACACTGGCCAAGCCGTTTCTCACCATTGCCACCCAGAACCCAATAGAGTTGGAGGGCACCTTCCCCCTACCTGAGGCACAGCTGGACAGATTCCTCCTCCAGGTTAGTCTGGGTTACCCATCTCAAGAAGAGGACCTGCTTATACTCCACCGATTCAAGGAAGACGACCCTCTTGAAGAGCTGAAGCCCGTGGTGGAAAGCGCTGAGCTTGTGGAGCTCCAGCGGTTGGTGCGCAAGGTTCACGTTGCCCCGCCGGTTGAAGAGTACCTGGTCTCTATAGTTCACGCCACCCGTTCGCATCCATGGGTAGACCTGGGAGCCAGTCCGCGCGCCATGCTGGCCTTGTATAGAACATCGCAGGGGCTGGCTGCAATACGGGGACGTTCCTTTGTCATACCGGACGACGTCAAAGCACTGGCGCCTTACGTACTGACACATCGCATCATTCCCAAGGTACAGGGCCACATCCGCGGCCATACGCCGGGCGACATCATACGGGAGGTGGTCAACTCGGTGCCTGTGCCCGTAGAAGACGAGATGGGCGTTGCGGGTTTCCGGCACGTTTAGGAAAGATGGGTGGGTTCTGGGTCTTTTCCGCCGTAGTAATTGTAATTCTCAGCATTCTGATCAACTCTCTCTCTTTGCTGCTGGTGGGAACGCTGCTGCTGCTCTTTGTTCTGATTTCCAAGTGGTGGGCCGACTATAGCCTTCACGGGGTGGAATACAAGCACCAACTGAACGCCAACCGCGTGTTCGCCGGTGAAGACGTTCAACTAACCACGCTGACCACAAACAATAAGTTTCTTCCCCTGCCCTGGATTCAGATCAACGACGAGCTACCAAAAGAGGTTTCGTCCAGACAGGGCCGGGTCATAGCGTCCGTTGATCCCACGCGGATGGCGCTGGCTAGCATTCTCTCCATGAGCTGGTACCATCGGGTTACGCGTACTTACGATATACGGTGCCCAAACAGAGGCCACTTCTTCATTGGGCCGACGCGAATTCGTTCCGGCGATCTGTTCGGCATGCATACCCGAGAGATGCGTGTGGAAAAAGACCAGACGCTTACCGTCTATCCACGAATCTTACCCCTCAGGGTATCATCTGTGCCGTCCATCGAACCGTATGGTGACGTGCGGGTCAACCGCAGGTTTCTAGACGACGTAACACGGCCAATGGGCAGCAGGAGATACCTCAGCGGCGATGCACTACGTCACATACACTGGAAAGCCACGGCACATACCGGTATGCTCCAGACGCGCATCTTCGAGGCGTCCACAACTCCCAACTTCGCCGTGTTCTTCGGGACGCGAACCATAGAGCCACCTCTGCAAGGCAGCCGTCCTCACCTTCTGGAGCTGGGCGTGCTCACGGTGACAGCCCTAGTCAACCATGCGCTGAGTAGGCGCATCCCGGTAGGAGTGTACGTAAACCAGACCTCTCGCGATTCCAGGCAAACCATGCAGGTGCCTCCGGCGCGTCATCCGGATCAGCTGGCGCAGGTATTGGAGGTGATGGCGCACGTCCATCCTGAAGAATCTACGCCGCTGGCCAAACTGATAGAGGAAAAGAGCCGCGGATTGCCCTGGAGCACCACCATCCTTGTGGCCACCGCCGTACCGGACCAAGCTACGGTCAATACGCTGATGAGGATGCGCAAAGCCGGCTGGACCACAGCCCTGATACACGTAGGCGGTGAAGCCGTGGATTACACCAGGGAGGGGATTGCCAGGTACACGGTGGCCAATACCACGGAATGGCAAAGTCTGGAGGAGATAGTGATTCTGTGACAAATTGGTCACTGCCAAAGCAAGGAATACTGGCCGGCATTCTAACCTGGGTGAGCTCGTCAAGCGCGCTGCTCTGGGCCACCTTTATCATGGAAGGCATGTGGTTTTACCTTTGGATGATATGGATGGGTCAGTGGAGCAGCTTTGGCATTGGCGAGATGCCGTTCACTCCCTTTTCTATCCTTCTAATTCTCTGGGCAAGCTATTACGGGGTGCAGATCATAGGGCAACAGAAATGGGCCACGAGCAGGACTCGTCTAACAGCCAGTCTCCTGGTCGTGGTGCTTCTGGGAGCAGTGGCACGACTGGAAAACGGCGGCGGCTACAGCCTACTGGATCCGGGCTGGTTGGGTTTCGCACGCGAGAGCCTGGTGGGGGGGATCCCCACAGGCCTCCAGATAACCCTTCTAGGTGGAGCTTATCTGTGGTGGAGAGGTTTCAGAATTGCCCAAGAAGGATTGGACAGAGAACAGGTCCTCTCCTCCTTCAAGGTAGGCCTGACGGCAATTGTCCTTGGTCTGCTGGTCTGGGAAACGGCATTGCGCTCCGGCACAGAATTCGGAGCGACGAGAACCCAGGCAGTTGCCATTGCGTCTGTCTTCTTCCTGGCAGGCGTTTCTGCCCTGGCGCTAAGCCACATCATGCGGGCAAGGGCAGACCTGGCAAGGCATGAAGGCTTACAACAGAGCTTCATAATGCAGTGGTCGGTGGTGCTTCTGGGTGTTGCGGGGGGAATGTTGCTCTTGGGATGGATCCTGGCAGGATTGCTGTCCCTGGACGTTTGGCAGCCCGTGTTAAACGTCTTAGCATTCGCCGCCAACCTGATGGGGCTGCTGGTCTACGTAATACTGCTGCCAATTGCCTTTCTAGCCGCCGGCCTGGTCTTTGCCGTGCAATGGCTGGTCAGCCAGTTTGGAGGGGGAACCGTACCCACTCTGGAGCTGCCCGATTTCAGCGCCCTGAGAAGGATACCGGAGGAGGGAGACCCCGCCACCGGAGCACCTGTATGGGTTGCGATAGTGAAGTGGGGGGTGCTTGTCTTGGTGCTAGGCGCCCTGATCTACCTGCTGGCGAGACTGGTGCTTAGACGGCGCTCCAGCTTCACCGTTAGTGAGAGCGTACCAGAAGTCAACGAATCCATTGGGTCATGGTCAAACGCGATACGTGACATTCTTACAGGACTGATCATGTTTGCGCTGTGGTTCAAAGGCAAGGGAAGGGCTTTGCGTCGCAAGCTGCCCTTGCTCCGGACCCCTCCCGCGCCCATCTACCAAGGCGACATGGAAATTAGGAGGCTGTACAGCAGCCTCCTCTACGAAACAAGGCAAGCTGGGTTTCCCAAGGAGGAAAGCCAGACCCCGTACGACTATCTGCCTGAGTTGGAGCAGCGACTGGTTGAGGACAGAGAGGCTTTGCAGACCATAACAAAGGACTACGTAGAGAACCGCTACGGTGAGCGTCCTATTGAGGGCGTGGAACTGAGTATGCTGAACCGCTTATGGCAAACGCTGGTGGTGCGCATACGCAATCCGGGCATGCGCAATCCGGGCAACAGAAAAAAGAGCTAGCGTCGCGCTTTGTTGCGCCGGAAGGCCGGGACAGGCCCTAGCTCTATGTAAAAGGGAGAGGCCCTCTTCTTCAAGTGTGGGCGCCTCCTCCACCGTGGCCTTTTCCGCATCGCCTCCATTCGACTCAATATCGAAGCCGGCACCTATTTCCTGGCCACCTAGTCCAATGTCATGCCGAAGACCTCAGGGCTTAGGCTTTCATCGCCGTCTCCGTTTTGGGAATCATCCCCAACAACGCGCAGCATAGGATGTTCTTCAGCAACCAGGGGTAGCCCAAGCCGTTCGCGGCCCTCTTCCGACGAGTCCATCCTTGCCGGTATGAGGCGTCCGATTATGACGTTCTCTTTAAGGCCAAGCAACGGGTCCGTGGTGCCATGGACCGCCGCTTCCGTCAACACGCGGGCCGTCTCCTGGAACGAAGCTGCCGCCAAGAAGCTCTCTGTGTTCAAAGAGGCGCGAGTCACACCGAGCAGAATGGTGCTGGCCGTAGCCGGCTCTCCGCCTTCCGCCAGCACCTTTGCATTTATGTCTTCAAAGGCAAACCGATCAACCATCTCACCGGGCAAAAGCTCCGAATCCCCGGGAGCGTCCACCCTCACTTTGCGAAGCATCTGTCGGACGATGATCTCGATATGCCTATCGTCAATGGTGATGCCTTGAGTTCTGTAAACGGCCTGCACTTCTGATACCAGATGTCGCTGGGTAGCGTCCTTGCCCAGGATGCGAAGGATGTCCTGGGGGTTGAACGGGCCAGAGGTTAACGGTTCGCCGGCATGCACTTCCTGACCATCCTGCACAATGAGATGTGCCGAGTGCGCCACAAGGTATTCCCTTTGCTCATGTTCTTCCCAGGCAATGGTGATTTTGCCCCTCTTACGAAGGGAGACACGACCGGAAATAGCGGCCAACATCACCTCTGCCGTGGCATCTTTCTCTGAGGTCTCTTCTTCCGCCTTGGAGCGGGCTAGAGGCGAGCCGGCCTGTATCCAGTCGCCGTTCTCTACGGCCGGCTTGTATCCCTTGGGTATAGAGAACTCTTCCTGAAATTCCTCTGAGTTCACCACTCGAATACGCCTGCCTTCAAGGTCTGCATCCACTTCCACTTTTCCATCGATTTCGGAAAGGAGTGCCATCCCCTTGGGTGAGCGAGCTTCAAAGAGTTCCTCCACCTTGGGCAGACCGCTGGTGATGTCTATGCCGGCAACTCCACCGGTGTGGAAGGTACGCATGGTGAGCTGGGTACCCGGCTCGCCGATGCTCTGCGCCGCGACTATACCTACGGCCTCACCAAGGAGCACCTCTTTGCCAGTGGCGGGGCCGCGTCCAAAGCACAACCGGCAGAGGCCGCGCCTGGCGTTACACGTCAGCGGCGAGCGTAAGTAAACACGCCCCATGGACGCGTCTACTACAGCCTGGACGTTTTCCTCGCCCAACTGAACGTTGAAGTCCATTATTATTTCACCCGTATTGGCGTCGGCGATGGGAGCAGCGGTGTACCTGCCAACCAATCGATTTCTCAAAGGCGGAGCCATGGTGTTGTCGGGTTCCGCTTCAAGCCATATGCCTTCAGTGGAGCCGCAATCCTCTTCCAGGACAATCACTTCCTGGGCAATGTCTATTAGCCTGCGTGTTAGGTAGCCGCTTTCCGCTGTCCGCAGGGCCGTATCGGTTAGGCCTTTACGGGCGCCGTGGGTGGATATGAAGTACTCCAGTACGCTGAGCCCATCACGGAAGCTGGATTTGATAGGCAGATCTATGATCCTGCCTCTGGGATTGCTCATAAGGCCGCGCATACCGGCCATTTGCTTGATCTGAGCCAGGTTGCCCTTTGCCCCTGAGTCGGCCATCATGTAAATGCCGCCGTAGGTGGGCAAGACCTCGCTAATCAGGTCGGTCATCTGATCGCTTGCTTCCGTCCAGATGGATACCTTCTTATTGTATAGTTCGTCCCCTGTAATAAGACCGGTAAGGTATTGATCTTCCAATTCCTCCACCCGCTGGTCAGCAGCTTCCATGAGTTCCTGCTTCTTGGCGGGAACCTCTATGTCGCTGATGGCTATGGTAGCGCCGGATCTCGTGGCATAATGGAAGCCCAAGCGCTTGACTGAATCCAGAATAGGCGCCGTTCTATCATTACCCAAGGTTTGATAGCACTCGGCAACAAGGTTGCTCAACCCCTTGGAATCCATTATCTGGTTCTTGAAGCCCATCTCCTCTGGCAAAATCTCATTGAAAATGATACGTCCGCTAGAAGTCTTAACACAGCCGCCTTCAGCCTCCGGGTCTTGCACACTGATCTCTTCTCTGAGACCAACCAGGCCATGGTCGTAAGCTAGCCTTGCCTCTTCCTTGGAATGGTACCTCTTTTCTCCCTCTCTAGTCTCCGATTCTATCTGTGTCAAATAGTAGCAACCCAGCACTATGTCCAGAGTGGGTGAGACTATGGGTTCTCCGGAGCGTGGCGAGAGCATGTTCTTGCTGCTCATCATGATGTGCTGAGCTTCACGTACTGCTTCCTTGGAAAGGGGAACGTGGACGGCCATCTGGTCGCCATCAAAGTCCGCGTTGAACGCAGTACAGACCAGTGGATGTATCTCAATCGCGCTGCCTTCAATGAGAACGGGCTGGAAGGCCTGAATACCCAGGCGGTGCAGCGTGGGAGCACGGTTAAGCAATACGGGCCTGTCCTTGATGACGTCTTCCAGAATATCCCAGACCTCAGGCCTGACGCGTTCTACCATGCGCTTGGCGCTCTTGATATTGTGAGCATGGCCCTCTAGTACAAGGCGGTTCATTACAAACGGCTTGAACAACTCCAACGCCATCCTCTTTGGCAAACCGCACTGATGCATCTGCAACTCAGGGCCAACCACAATGACGGAGCGTCCACTGTAATCTACTCGTTTGCCCAAGAGATTCTGCCTGAACCTGCCCTGCTTACCTCGCAACAGGTCTGACAGCGACTTGAGCTTGTGGTTGTGGCTGCCGGATATGGCACGACCGCGTCTCCCGTTGTCTATCAGAGCGTCCACGGCCTCCTGAAGCATGCGCTTTTCATTTCTTACTATTATCTCCGGCGCAGCCAGATCCAATAATCTTCGCAGACGGTTGTTCCGGTTGATAACACGCCGGTAGAGGTCGTTCAGATCGCTGGTGGCGAACCGTCCGCCGTCCAGTTGGACCATTGGGCGCAGATCAGGGGGAAGCACCGGCAGGACGGTAAGGATCATCCAATCCACCTTGTTTTCACTCTTGCGGAACGCCTCTACAACGCGCAGGCGTTTGATGGCCTTTTTTCGGCGCTGGCCGGCGGTGGAGCGCACCTCGGTTTGCAAGGATTCATTGAGGTCGTCTAAATCAAGAGCCTGCAGGATCTTGAGGATAGCCTCCGCACCCATACCCGCATCAAAAACGTCTGCGAACTGCTCTCGCATCTCTCTGTATCTGTTCTCAGTGAGAAGCTGCAACTGCCTGAGGTCTTCCAGGTCGTCTATCCTGGTCTGAAACTCGTCCTGGATACGTTCCTTGGCGCTCTCGAACCTCTGCGCAACTTTGTCCGCGGGGGTTTCGGTCTCTGCCTCTTCAGATGTAGCCGCTTCTTCGGACTGATCCTCTTTCTGCTCTTCTACAGACGCCTGAGCAGCTGCAACCTCCTCATCCCTTGCCTTTTGAATCTTCTCCAGCTCGGCGTCTTTGTCAGCTTTGAGCTGCTCTAGTAATCGCTCACGCACCTCTTCGTCCACGGAGACAACAACGTACTGCGCAAAGTAAAGGACGCGCTCCATATTTCTGGGAGAGAGGTCCAGGAGCAGGCCAAGACGGCTGGACGTACTCTTGGAGAACCAGATGTGTGCCACGGGCGCAGCGAGTTTGATGTGTCCCATACGCTCACGGCGGACCTTGGCGCGGGTAACCTCAACTCCGCATCTGTCGCAAATCACGCCCTTGTAGCGGATCTTCTTGTACTTGCCGCAGAAGCACTCCCAATCCTTGGTTGGTCCAAATATCCTTTCGTCAAAGAGGCCGTCTTTCTCAGGCCTGAGGGTTCTGTAGTTGATTGTCTCCGGCTTGGTCACTTCTCCGTACGACCAGCTCATCACCTGGTCAGGTGAAGCCAGCGAGATTCTAATGGAATTGAAACCGGCACTTTGTACCATGCTTTCCAGTTCTCCTTGATGTAATGGCTCTAAGACTTTCTAACCCCTCTAAATCCTCTAGACCCTATCCTTGGGCATCTCCCTCTTCCTGGGACTCGCCCTCTTCCGAAGTTTTAGCTTGTTCAGATTCTTCCGAGGGAGCGTTGTTTTCTCCCAACGTCTGTCCATCTTCGGAAGGTGTGCCGTCTGTCAAAGGCGCCGGCTCAGTTGTAAGGGAGCCTTCATCTTCCAGGGCCATTTGACCTATGGAAGGAGCCTCAAATTGAAAACCGGCGCTCTCATCCACATCGGAAGGCCAGCCGAGCCCTTCTTCAGCGCCGCTGAGAAGCTCCACGGATAGACCCAAACTCTGCAACTCTTTAAGCAGTACGTGGAAAGATTCAGGCACACCGGGCTGTACTATGTCTTCCCCTTTGACTATGGACTCGTAGGTCTTGACACGGCCAACCACGTCGTCCGACTTGACGGTAAGTATTTCCTGAAGGTTGTGGGCGGCACTGTAAGCTTCCAGGGCCCACACTTCCATTTCGCCGAATCGCTGGCCGCCGAACTGGGCTTTGCCGCCTAAAGGCTGCTGCGTGATCAGGGAATACGGGCCGGTGGACCTGGCATGAATCTTGTCTTCCACAAGATGAATGAGCTTCATCATGTAGATGTAGCCAACCGTCACTGGATGATCGAAAGGCTCGCCGCTGCGCCCATCGTAGAGCACTGATTTGCCGAAGATGGGCGGCACCTTTCTGCCCTCTATGCTGAGAGAGCGCACGTAAGCCGCAAGCTCCTCATGCCCCATTTGGGAAGCATCCACACCCATCTCTTCTTTGAGCCAAAGCCTAAGGCATGCTTCAGCAGCTATTCCCGCCTTTTCTTCATTGAACAGGTCTTTGGCGTCATAACCGCGTTTGCCAAGCCAGTCTTGCAGCTTGGCGTCTGCCGTCGCACCGTTTGAACTGCCATTTCCACTGTATCCGTTGCTAGAGACGGCACCGGAGCGCTGGAAGAACCAAGCCCGGGCCAGGGCGTCTTGAATCCCGGCGTCTTGAGCACCGTCGAAAACCGGGGTTACCGCCGAGAAATTAAGGGTCTTCGCCGCCCAGCCCAGATGTGTCTCCAGCACCTGACCAAGGTTCATTCTGGACGGAACACCAATGGGGTTGAGAATAATGTCCACGGGCGTACCGTCCGGGAGAAACGGCATATCTTCAACCGGCAGAATCCGCGAGATGACTCCCTTGTTGCCATGGCGTCCCGCCATCTTGTCACCTGCGGCGACCTTGCGGGTCTGGGCCACCCAAACCCTGACCAGCTTGTTGACGCTGGGCGGCAACTCATCCTTGTTCTCTCTTGTAAGCACCTTGACGTCAATGACTTTGCCCCGCTCGCCGTGGGGGACTCGCAGGGAGTTGTCCTTGACATCGCGGGCTTTCTCTCCAAAGATGGCGCGCAGCAGCTTTTCTTCGGCGGTGAGTTCAGTCTCGCCCTTGGGAGTTATCTTGCCCACCAGGATATCCCCTGGGTCGACTTCCGCTCCTACGAGCACAACGCCTTCTTCATCCAAGTTGCGCAGGCTGTCTTCACCCACGTTCGGAATATCCCGGGTTATCTCCTCCGGACCCAGCTTGGTGTCTCTAGCCTCCGCCTCATACTTTTCGATATGAATGGAGGTGAACTTGTCCTCTTCAAGAAGCCGTTCGCTGATGATGATGGCATCTTCGTAGTTGTAGCCTTCCCAGCTCATAAACGCCACTAGCACGTTTTGCCCAAGCGCCAGGTCGCCGTGCTCAGTGGAGGAGCTGTCCGCCAGCGGGTCGCCTACACGGACAACGTCGCCCTTATTGACTATGGGACGCTGAGACATGCAGGTACCCTGATTGCTGCGTACGAACTTATAAAGCGGGTGAGCGTGCTCTTTGCCTTCTACGTCCGTTACCACAATGCGATCACCGGAGACGGAGGTCACTATGCCGTTGCAGCTAGCGAGCACAACTTGGCCTGAGTCGGCGGCGACGCGTCTCTCCATGCCAGTGCCTACAATGGGAGCCTCCGGTTTTATCAGGGGCACGGCTTGCCTCTGCATGTTAGATCCCATCAAGGCGCGGTTTGCGTCGTCGTGTTCCAGGAAAGGAATCAGGGCGGTGGAAACGCTGACTATCTGCATAGGCGATACGTCCATGTAATCCACCTGCTCTGGAGGTTCCATAGCGATCCTCTCACCCTGCCTGATTTCAATCCTGTCCTCAACAAACTGACCCTTTTCGTCCAAGGCAGTGTTGGCTTGAGCAATAACGTATTTCTCCTCCTCATCGGCGGCCAAGTAGCTGACCTCTCCTTCTTGCAAAGAGACAAAGGCGCGCACAGGTATCATGCGCTTCGGTATGGACTTTAGTTTTGCCGCCGCGGGCCTGGTAATGGCGCGACCGGCTTTCACTATGACCTTGCCGTCCTCACCCTTGATGTCTTCCCTGGCAATACGCTTTGCCAGGTCGTCCGAGTTGCTAGGTATTTCATGGAACACCCCTCGGTATGGCGTCTCGATGAAACCAAATTGGTTGGTCTTGGCATAGGTGGCTAGAGAACCCAGCAATCCTATGTTGGGACCTTCGGGAGTCTCTATGGGGCAGATGCGGCCGTAATGGGAATGGTGCACGTCACGCACGTCAAATCCGGCCCGCTCCCGCGAAAGGCCGCCTGGCCCCAGCGCGGAAAGACGTCTTTTGTGTGTCAACTCAGCCAGAGGATTGGTCTGGTCCATGAATTGCGAAAGCTGGGAACCACCAAAGAACTCCCTAATAGCGGCAACAATAGGCCGTACGTTCACCAGCGCACTTGGAGTGGCCTGCTCAGGATCGTTGATAGTCATCCTTTCTTTGACCACGCGCTCCATGCGCACCAGTCCAACGCGAAGCTGGTTCTGAATGAGCTCGCCTACGGCGCGCACCCGTCTGTTTCCCAAGTGGTCTATGTCATCCACGTGCTGACGGCCGTTGTTGATCTGCAACATAGTGCGCACAACGGAGATGATGTCTTCCCTGGTCAGAGTTCTCTTGTCCATGGGGATGTCCAACTCTAAACGACGGTTCAGCTTGTACCGCCCCACTTTCCCCAGATCATAGCGACGGGGATTGAAGAAAAGGTTGTCCAGCAGAGTTTGGGCATTCTCCAAACTGGGAGGCTCGCCGGGTCTCAGGTGCTTGTAGAACTCCAGAAGCGCTTCTTGCTTGCTTTTGACGCCGCTATCGCGGTCCAACGTGGTCTGGATGAAGCGATGGTCCGGATGGTCGTCCACGTCCTTGAAAGTGCCAAGCAGTTCTTTGTCACTGGAAAGGCCAATAGCCCTGAGAAGCGTGGTCACCGGTATCTTCCGCTTGCGATCCACTTTTACCGAGACAACGTCTTTAGAACTGGTCTCGAACTCAAGCCAAGCGCCACGGTAAGGGACAAACTTTGCCATGGCCAGGATGCGTCCGGTTGCGGCATCCTCCTCCGTGGTGAAGTAGACGCCCGGAGAGCGCACCAATTGGCTCACCACAACACGCTCTGCACCATTGATGACAAAGGTGCCGTTGGAAGTCATGATTGGAATGTCGCCCAGGAAGAGCTTCTGTTCCTTTACTTCGCTTGTGTCCTTCACTGTCAGCCTGGCAGTGACGTACATGGGAGCGGAGTAGGTAATCTCTCGCTGGCGGCATTCCTGCTCGGAATATTTTGGCTCTTGGAACTCATGGTCGACAAAATCGAGCTCGAAGCGTCCCCCGGTAAAGTCCTGGATGGGAGAAACCTCCCTGAACAGCTCCCTTAGACCCTCTCCCCTGAACCGATTGAATGATTCAATCTGGACCTGGATAAGGTTGGGTACTTCCAAGACCTGAGGGGCGTGGGCATAAGACTTCTGCGTTGGGGCCAGGGAAACGGTGGGAACAGAGGCCAAATCAACCATGTGACTTCACTCTCCTTAACAAAGACAAAAAGACCCCGTTGCTCTCAAAAGAGAGAAAGAGGCCTATAAACCGATGGATTCTGTGGATTTCAAGAAGGGACTTATGGATCATGCGCAGACCCAAGTAGGTACTGTAGCACTATCTTGCAGTGCTTGTCAATAGGGTGTATGGGGTCAGGTGTTATGTTATGAAACATGGGTGACACCCTCAGGTAGGATGTTCTGTAGCCGAAACAGAGCCCTAAGAGGAGGTCACCCGCATGGAGACTAGCAGTTGGTACGTAATCAGACAACGGTTAGCCTGGATCAAGATGCATGAGGGAGGCGCCCCTATGAGCGAGGTCTGCCGCCACTATGGCATCAGCCGCAAGACCTTCTACAAGTGGTATGGCCGCTACCAGCAGGCCAACAAGGACTTCCATGCCCTTAAGGACCGCTCCCGCCGCCCCCACGGGCACCCTCGGACGGTATCGAAGCGCGTCGCAGAGCGCGTGGTGGCCATGCGAGGCAAGACCCGCTACGGCCCCAGGCGCATCGCATCCTACTTGGCCCAGGGAGGCATCACCATCAGCGTCTACGGTGTCTACCGGGTCCTACAGCGAGCCAGCCTGGTGCGCAAGCGACGATCCAGACCCCGTAGAAAGCCACTGAGCTACGCCATGGCAGCTCCAGGTCAGCGAGTCCAGATAGACGTCAAGTATCTGCCACCGCTGCCCATGAAGGGGCGTCCGGAGCCCCTGAAGCAGTACCTCTACAACGCCATTGACGACTGCACCCGCCTACAGGTCCTCTACGTCAGTTCAGAGCTCACCCCCAAGGCCAGCCTCCGGTTCCTGCACTTGGTCACAAGAGCTTTCCCTTTCCCTATACAGGAGGTACAGACCGATCATGGTACGGAGTTCACCTACGTCTTCTTCCCAAACGTGCAGAAGCCCCACCCCTTCCAGCAAGCCCTCGCCGAACTGGGCATCCGCCACAGGCTGATACCAGTGGGGAAGCCGCAGCAGAACGGCAAGGTCGAACGCTCACACCGCACCATCGACGAGGAGTGCCTCAACTCCAGAGCCTTCCGCAAGCCCTCACCCAGAGAGTTCGCCATCAAGCGCTGGGTCGCCTTCTACAACAACCAACGCCCTCACTCCGCACTACAATGGCGCACTCCAATACAGAAGCTCCAATCCTTCCACGACTACCATGGTGTTACCCATGTTTGAAATCATTACAGTGATTAGGGTCAGAAAGATATCGGACACCAGGGAGAGAGATGAAAGGGAGATATGCTGGTGTCAAGATGAGTGTATATGGGGCCATACTGCCGGGAGCGGCGAGATTGGCACGGCTCCCGGCGGAGTCCTCTATGGAAGCCAAGCGCCGATGGAAAGTAGTGCGATGGTGTAAGGAACATGAAGGGAAGGTGCGGTTGACAGCCCGTCACTTTGGTTACAGTCCTGACACCATAAGCCGGTGGGTACGCGCCTACAACTCTGGTGGAGTGAGAGGGCTGGAGCCTGGGAGTAGGAGACCCCGGAGGGTGAGACAGCCCCAGACGTCACTGGAGGTGGTAGAGAGGGTTCAGGCCGTCAGGTGGCGCCAGGCGAGGCTGAGACGACCCAGGGAGTTAGTAGTGGACAGTCCCGGAGCGTTGGTGCAAATGGACAGCAAGCAGGTGGCCTTGGGGAATGGAACGGTGGTGTACCAGTTCGGGGCTGTGGACTGCTTCACCCGCAAGAGAGTGGTGGCCTTGGCGCCACGGCTTACCAGTCATCATGGTGGGGAGTTCTTGAAGCAGGTGGTGACCCAGTTCCCCTTCCAAGTCCAGGCCATACAGTCGGACGGAGGAAGCGAGTTCCTGAAGGAGTTTGGAGCCAGGGTAGCAGAACTCCAGCTGACCCACTACTTCAACCGACCTAACTACCCTCAGGGAAACGGGCGCATTGAGCGGAGCTTCCGCACCGACGAGGAGGAGTTCTACCAGGTGGAGGACCTCCCCACCGATCTGGGGAGTCTGGAGCAGGCTCTCCTGGCCTGGAACCGCATCTACGAGACGGTGCGCCCCCATCAAGCCCTGGGTTACAAGACCCCGGACCAGTTCTATCACCACTGGCTCGATACTAATACCAAGGGAAAGGAGGCCTTGTCCGATATCTCCTGACTCCATACATAGGGTGGCTGCTGTAATTGCGAAATGTTCATAGCCGCCACCCGTTTAGACAAAAACTGTTAGCCTTCTCGGTTAAGAGCCTACTCTTGTCAGGTGCGGAAGATCACTCGTCATCATCAAGATCAGTATCGGGCATGAGCACGAACTCAGGGTACGACTCCATTCCCAGCTCCCCAGCGTCCTGCCCCAAGCGCTCGACATCGCGCGCAACCCGCACGCCCACCGTCCGCTCGATCAGCTGCCACACTACCCAAGATACCGCGAATGCAAACGCTCCTATAGCCAGCACACCCAGCAGCTGTATGTGGATCTCGGCTCCTCCGGCTATGCTGGCGGCCAGGGTACCCCATATGCCAGCGAACAGGTGGGCGGGCACCGCGCCGACCACGTCGTCGAGCTTGACCTGCTCCAGTAACTTTAGTCCAGCAACACACAGAGCACCACCGATGGCTCCGATTATCACTGCCCAGAGGTGGCCCGGTATGCCGATAACAGGCTCGGCGATGTCAGGGGCCGCCGTGATCGAGACGAGACCAGCGATTGCGCCGTTAAGGCCGGCGAACAGGTCGATGCGTCCAAGGAGCGTCCGCGAAACGGCAAGGGCTGTTATGACACCGGCCGCCGCTGCCAGGTTAGTGTTGACTAATACGATGCTCATCGCCACCGCGTCTAGCGCGCTACCCAGCGCCAGCTGGGAGCCGCCGTTGAACCCGAACCAACCGAACCAGAGAATGAGGACGCCCAGCGTCACAACCAGGATGTTTGAGGGAGGTGTTGCTCTAACCGTTCCGTCACGGCGGAACTTGCCCAGCCTCGGCCCAAGGACCAATATCCCCGCGAGCGCCGCCCAGCCTCCAGTGCTGTGGACTATGGTAGAACCCGCGAAGTCCTTGAAACCCAGATCGCTGAGCCATCCGCCTCCCCACGTCCACGCGCCTACGACCGGATAGATAATAGCCGTCAGGATAAGTGTGAACAGGAAGAACGACCACATCTTGACCCGCTCGGCCAGCGCGCCTGATACGATCGAGGCCGCAGTGGCTACGAACACCATTTGGAAGAACCAGTCCGACATGACAGAGTATCCGGCGCCGTCCTCCAGCACCGCCGCCAGTGCGCCCTCCTGTCCGTCCAGCAGGTTCAGCTCATCACCAGACGGCAGGTACATGAACCCGGGTGCACCAATTACTCCTCCCAGGATCTCGCCATACATGAGGTTGTAGCCGATGAAGAAGTACGCAAGACCGGCGATAGAGTAGAGCCCGATGTTCTTCAGGCAGATCATGGACGCGTTCTTGGTGCGCACAGAGCCGGACTCCAGCATGGTGAAGCCGGCGCACATCCACATGACCAGCACGCCCCATACCAGGAACGCGAACGTGTTGAAGACGAAAACCGCCTCCTCCTCAATCCCTGCCGCATGGGCGACGGCAGGGCGGGCCATGAATACGAGAGCGGAAGCTATGCCCGTTGCTGCTAGAATGGCGGCTGGGCGACGATGAGATAGGATACTCCACAGCATCGACACGGCTATCCTCCTCGGGGGCGTATTTGGGAACTGGTATCAATACGCCAAAGTTCGCAGCGTAGTTTATCACTATCGGCTTGCCGTGCAAGTCCCGCTGGAAGATGCGGTAGGACGCGTGCTGGCTCTGTAGTGCATCTCGCTGCGTAGTGTGTTATTGACCTACTTACTTGCCCTTATGCACTACATGGGCGAGGGGTTCCTTTCCTTCTCGATTGGCCTGGCGTTCGGCCACTTCTCAAATCCCTGGGCGTGGATCTACTTTGTCTTCATAGTCACTCTGTTCACCTTCCGTCAGCGTGACGACGACAGGCACTGTGCCGAGAAATACGGCGCCGAAAAGTGGGCGGAGTATAAGGCGCGGGTAAAGTATCGGATTTTCCCCGGGGTTTATTGAGGGGCCCCACGGGCCCAAAGCCCGGGGTGCTGAGGCATAAACTAATATCTCCCACGTGTGGCTTCACTGCTTCGTATTACTACAGGGTTCACAGCATTACCTTGCCTGTCTATTCTTCCTTCCTATATCCTCCCTTGCCGTGGCAAGGAGGCGACCATGTCTACGATTGATGATCTGCTGGCTCAAATAGACACACTCTTGCAGAGGAGTCCAAACCTCACGGCGCGACAGATCGCCGAAGAGCTTGGAGTGGACCGACAAATGGTGAACTACCTGCTTGACGGTCCGTTACGAGGAAAGGTCTTTCAGGACAACTCCTATCGGTGGCGCCTTGCGGAAGTAACGAAAACCCAGAGCCGCCCTGAGGCAGTCTCTTCCCTGGCTTCAAATACACCACTTGCCCGTCTGTGTAACTACTACCTAGGCTGCCTGTCTTTCGACGAAGATAGCGGCGTGAGCCTGTTTGCAAGCAGCAAACATAACTTGGACTATTTTGAGCCGGGTCTACGTTCATTGGATGAGGCTCTTGTCAATGGAGTGCGTGTCAATGGGATGCAGACTCTTCTGCGGCGGCTGGGCCGAGACCTCAACCGAAAGACCCTGGTGCTCGGATACCCGATCAGGTTGCGGTATCACCGCGCAAGGTCAGGCTGGTCGGGCTACAAGGTGGAGCCAGTGATGTTGTTCACGCTGAACGGGACTCTGCAAGACCTCGCGAATGCCTCTTTCGAACTTCTGCCAACGGTCAATTTCGCCCACTTGAAGTCCATGGGCATGGGTGGGTCCGGAGATATAATTCGGGAAGCCATTCAACTTACAGACGATCTAGGCTTGGCTAACGATACAGGAGCGGTGCCAGAGTTGGATGAGCTGTTCAGCCGCCTACGGGCATTGCGGTCAGAGTGGGACTGGCAAGAAGCGCCGGATGTGTACTCCTTGTCTTCTGGCACAAAGATTGAAGATCTCAAATCCGAGGGTATCTACAACCGCGCCATAATCTGCGGGATTGAGCTTTCTATCTACACAAGGGGGCTAGAGTCCGAGTTGGAAAGGCTCGTTAGGCTACCTAACAGTTCCTATGAAGATACTGCGCTTGGCTCATGGATTTCTCGCAGGGTCCAGGAGCACTCTGCCATTGAGAACTCGGTTCTTCTTGAGCCACTACCACTGAACTCCGAGCAACGGACGGCTGTGGAACATGCTTTGACTCGGCCACTGACAGTAATCACTGGACCACCTGGGACGGGGAAATCACAGGTGGTAACGGCGTTGCTGATGAATGCCGCTTGGAATGGCAAGCGCGTGTTGTTTGCCAGCAAGAACAACAAGGCTGTCGATGTGGTTGAAGAAAGAGTCAACGCGTATGGCTCGCGCCCAATTATGCTACGGCTGGGCAATAATGAGCATCGGAGCGCCCTGGCTGGCCAACTTTCTTCCCTCTTGGGTTCAAGGGCCACCACTGAAGACCAAGACAACTACAACCGGCATATTGACATGCATCGGTCACTGACGCAGCAAAGAGAGAATCTAACACATCGCCTCGAACGTATATTGTCTCTCCGAAATCAGACTGATCACTTGGAACAACGTGTTGAAGGGCTGCGGCTCTTGCTTGGCGAACATGGATTCAAGGTCGCGCGCGACATGCCAACTACGGACATCCAAAATGTCCACAGGGCAGCAGTTCGTCTCCAAACTGCGATGTGTCACGCAGACAAGGACAGACAATCGTCTCTGGTACGAATGTTTTGGTTCTTGTTGCGATCCAGACGGAATCAACAGCTCGTGAAGACCAAACAAGACTTTTATATCACTTTGGAACAAACACAGCTTCAAGATCTGATTGCCACACCGACCGCAGATTCCCCAACTGACTGGGAAGAGTTTACGAAGAAAGTCGCACATCTTTCCAACGCTTTACCAGATGTCCAAGCGTATTTCTCCTCGCTAGCCGATTTACAACTTGAAGGTCATCCAGAAGAAGTTGCCTTAGACCAAATGAAACTTGCTGATGCTATGGCAGAGAATGCACACGGTTTCTGGCAATCTTGGCTTCACCTTCAGCCAGAGCGCCTCCGATCCGAAGATCGTCGCGTAGTAGGCGAGTTCTCTGCACTACTTGAATTGATTTGTTCGGGCAGACCAAGAGGACCGCCCCGTGGAAAGGAGTATGTACCCAAAGTACTATCAGCTCCTTCCTAAAGTTGCTAACGTGCTTCCCTGCTGGGCCGTCACATCGCTTTCGGCCCGTGGGAGACTACCATTGGAAGCGGGAATGTTTGACCTGCTAGTTATCGATGAGGCAAGCCAGTGCGACATTGCGTCAGCTTTGCCTCTTCTGTATCGCAGCAAGAACGCCGTCATCCTTGGAGACCCTCAGCAATTGAAGCATATCAGTGCCCTCAGGCCGGATAAGGATTCGCAACTTTTGCTCCAGCATAAACTCGACGCCGATTTCATTTCTTGGTCATATTCGGCACATAGCCTATTTGATTTGGCAAGCAGTCTTTGCGACAGCGATGATATTGTGACTCTCCGGGATCACCATCGGTCACATGCAGACATCGTTGGATTCTCAAACGAACAATTCTATGAGAACAGATTGCGTATCGCTACCGACCACAGCCGGCTTAAGATACCTGCGAGAGACGCGCCCGCAATTCGGTGGGTGGACTTGGAAGGCCGCGTCGTGCGGCCCTCCTCTGGCAGTGCAGTCAACGAGGAGGAGGCGCAAGCAGTAGTCAAAGAGCTAAAGCACCTCCTGCAGCAAGGCTATCACGGCACTATTGGCGTTGTCAGTCCGTTTCGAGCTCAAGCAAACCGAATCCGTGACATCCTTGAACGGGATGGAGACACTTCACAAAGACTCATATCCAATGATTGCCTAATTGACACAGTTCATCGATTCCAGGGGGATGAGCGTGATGTCATGATCTTCTCGCCCGTGGTTTCAAGTGGAATCACTGACAACGCTCTAAGATTTCTTGCCGCTAATGGCAATCTCTTCAATGTAGCTATCACTCGCGCGCGTTCAGCTTTGGTTGTAGTGGGAGACAAGGCTACCTCAGCCTCTTCAGAAGTGGAGTACTTGAAGCGCTTCGTGGAATATACCGATAGCTTGGCTGATGATCGTAGCACGTATGGTGATACTAGGTCGTTAGAGTTGGGGCCAGCATATCCAACCGTATCTCGACCTGAGCGAGTTTCTGACTGGGAGCGTTACTTCTACAAAGTCCTTTACCAGTATGGGCATAGGCCAATTCCACAATATACTGTCGACCAGTATGATCTGGACTTCGCGTTGTTTGGTTCCGGGGAGCACAAGCTGAACATAGAAGTCGACGGTGAACGGTATCACCGTGATTGGGATGGAGAACTCTGTCGTCGGGATCAGCTACGCAACCAGCGCTTGATGGAGATAGGATGGGACGTGATGCGCTTTTGGGTCTACGAGATACGGGATGATCTTGATCGGTGCCTTGCCCGGGTGAACGATTGGGTTGCCCAGCATGGAACCAGAGAAGCCACTTAAATCTTACGGCCCGCATCCGTTTTTGCCAGGTCGCTGAGAGAGGCGGCGGCGTGCCGCTCCATGCGCTTGACCAGGCCCCGGTTGATGTTCCTAGCCACGCCGGGGCCCCGGTAGATGAGGCCGGTCAGTAGCTGCACGGTGTCGGCGCCGGCTTTGAGAGCGCGCAGGGCATCGTCCGCGGTAGAGATGCCGCCACAGGCGTGGATGGCGACGTCGCTCCCGACCTCCAAACGCACGTCAGCCACTATGCGCAGGGTGTCTTCGAACAAGGCGCGTCCGCTGAGGCCGCCCTGCCCCATGGCGAGGCGCGGCGCTTCCACCGGCTTGGTGTTGGCGGAGGTGATGCCGCTGACGCCCTGCTCCGCCGCAATTCGCACCAAGGCAAGGACTCTCTCCCTGTCCTCGTCGTCCGTATAAGGCGGTATCTTCACGAACAAAGGCTTGGAGCGCTGGCCGTTCACGGCGTTGAGCAAGTCCCTGAAGCTTTGCGGTTCCTGGAAGACACGTATGCCCTGGGTGTTCGGGGAGCTTATGTTCAACTCTATGGCGTCGCACAGGGGCTGTAGCGCGGTGTGACAGGCGAGGAATTCATCGATGGTGAGCCCGGCGATGCTGACGACCACGGGCTCAAGGCTGCCGCCTCGCCTGTCTTGCAGGCGTTCGAGCTGTGCCTTAGCGGCATTCAAACCCTTGCCTGGGAAACCCAGAGCATTGATCAGCGATTGCCTATCCGGCAGTCGCATGAGCCTAGGACGGGGGTTTCCGGTACGCGCCTCACGGGTAACGGTACCCCCTACAACATAGCCAAACCCCAGCGAAAGCAGTCCGTCCAGGAAGCGGCAATCCTTGTCGTAGCCGGCTGCCATGCCCACCGGCGAAGGAAAAGTCAGGCCGCCGGCGTTTACCTGAAGCCTGGAGTCCCGGCAATCGAAGTATGGAGACAGCGTCTGCATCAACAGACGCCGTGCAAGAAACCAATCGGCCAGAGCCTGGGCGCGCTCGGGGGAAAGCCTGAATAATAAGGGTCTGAACAGCGCCGTGTAGATGGCCATACCGAACCACATTGTTCCACGCCGCTGAGGAGGTTGTCCAGACGAACCACCCTGATTCGAGCGCATCCGGGCCGTCAATCCCCAGTACAACCTATGCTGCACCCGGACAGTTCCACTTCCCGGTGCCTGTCGGCCATTGCCACATGCGATAGAATACTCGCCGAGCCATTCCAGCGACGAAAGTATCAGAGAATGATAACTCAAGAACTGCTTTCTATTGGCTTGCTTATTGTCGTGGCCAAGCTGGCTGAGGGTGTACTGGGCCGCATTGGCATCAGTTCCTTGGTGGCGTACGCCGCAGCCGGGATTCTGCTGGGACCGGTAACCGGGGTGGTCTCAGTTGATGGTCACCTCCCCATCTTCCTGGAAATAGGCATCTTTGTTTTCTTTTTCCTCGTAGGCCTTGACGAGATAGACATTCCAGGCTTAGTAGCCACCATCCGGGGACGCCATTTCGTGGCTCCCGTGGCGTCCGTAATCATATCCATTCTGGTATGCCTGACAGTAACATCGGACCTGTTGGGTGAGGATTTCTCGCTGGGTCTGGAATTCGATAAAGCGTTGTCTCTCGCCGGCATTCTGTCTCTGTCCAGCCTGGGACTGGTGGCCAAGGTACTGGCCGACAAGGGATTGCTTAGGGAACTGATTGGCCTGCGCATCTTCACCGTGGTAGTCATTGCAGAGGTGGTTGCCCTGCTGGTGGTAGGCCTCACCATTGGAGAAGACGCCAGGCACACGCTGAGCCTCCTCGGTATACTACAACTGCTGGGTCAGATAACGGGCTTCACTATCATAATCTGGGTCATATCGTCCAGGGTGCTTCCCAGGGTTATGACCTTGTTGCAGCGCTTCCTGAACGTGCCCCAGCTTTTCTTTGGACTGCTGATGGGCGCCCTTTTCTTGGTGGTTGTGGGAGGCGAAAGCATCGGGCTGCATGGTTCCCTGGGGGCGCTCCTGTTCGGAGCCGCCTTGTCGGGGCTGCCCAACCGGTTGCGCGAAGAGTTCGTGCCCGGTATGCGTAGCATTGCAGATGGGCTGTTCATTCCGCTTTTCTTTGCCTCGGCCGGCTTGTACTTGAACCTGTCTTTCCTGGAACTGCCGGCCACCATCATTATTGCCATCTTGTTTATCCCCATGGCGGGGAAGTTGATAGCTTCCCTCATCGGCACCTACATGGCGCGTCTGGAAACACCTGTCGTCTTGTCCATAGGTTTGATGGGAAAGGGCGTAGCAGAGGTTGCCCTGCTTCTAGTCCTGCTGGAATCCAGCGTGATTGGGCACGACGTATTCTCTCTGCTGGTGGTTATCATGCTTGGTTACATACTGCTGATGCCGCCAATCATCAGTCTAACGGCAAACAGGGTCAGACAGCGGGAGGATGCGCCTCAGTCACAGCCCATGCTGCCCTCTTTTGCCCGCCATGCCCTGGTCGGTGTGGCCGTACGCTCCGTTATGGATCGGACGCGCTCCTACCCAGGCCCGGATGTAGCGGTCGGAGAGTTCCTCAACCATTGGACTGTTCCGAATCAAGAAGACTATCTGATACTGGATGGAGGCGTTCCTGTAGGCACTGTTTCGCTGCCTAGACTGAATTTCCGGCGCAAACTGCTCTTCTGGAACAGAAGCTCCCTTGACAACTCTCCTCTACGGGCGGTGATGCGCCGCAACCCGCCTCAAGCCAATCCCGAAGAGCTCATTGCCGATGTGATGGAGCGGATGACGGACAACTCTCTGACAGTCATCCCGGTAAATGACCAAAATTCGGGACAGTTCCTGGGGATGGTCTGCGGCAACGAAATTCTGGAACTGTTAGCGTTGCGCGATAGAGTTATGAAAGAGGCGCAAACAACAGACGCGGAGCCAACAGACTAGCCGACAACCAAGTGAACTGATGCAGGATCCGATGTTCCGAGCTAACTTACCAGACGACATCCATCCAATTACGCCGGACAAGCGTATTACACTATGTCGACGGCAGGATATAGGATGTACGCCATGAGACTTGTGAGGAGGAGAACATGTCCATTCTAATGCGTGCCGGAGCGGCCTATCTAATACTGCTTGCAGTAGTGGTTGCAGTGAACTTTGTAGCCACTCCCCTGTACCACCCCGGCGGAGACGAGCCGTTCACCGTCTGGGAGATACTGAACTGGTTCATGGCAGCGGGCATGTTGATCACCGTGGCCGCCGCCTACATGGAGAAACGCCGTGTCGACGGCGAGGGGGACTTGAGGCGCTACGTGGAAGCGAACGTGCTCTTCTATGCAGCCGTGGCGCTGCTCCTAGTCTTCTTCTGGAACTGGTTCAGCAACCTATCTCCCAACAACGAGCCCGATGGCCAATTCTGGGTCGTCGTTGACACTCTGATGCCAATAGTGGTGGGCGTGACAGGCTGCCGGATGCTCAGACAAAGGTAGGATGGAGGTGATGCTATGCAGAGGCTAATGAACAAACGTGGGCTTGGCATTCTACTGTCGCTCCTCGCGTTGCTGCTGGCGGTGGCAGGATGTGGCTCCAGTGAGGAACCTACTCCAACGCCCGCCGCCGTTCGGACTTCACTCCCTACGCTTCCCACGATTTCACCCTTTTCACCTCCCATTCCTACTCCGACTCCAGCCCCTGCAGCACAGTCCCCGGGCGACGAGGGCGCCGCCGATCAAGAAGCTGAAAGCGAAGTACTACTAGCGGCGCTTGCCCAGAACCGCATCATCGTCCACACGGCGAGCATGTCGCTGGAGGTGGATAACGTGGCTAGCACTATAGACGGCATCACCGTACTTGCTGCTGACATGCACGGTTGGGTTGTGAATTCAGACCGCTCTTCCAGGCACAGCGGATCCATAGCCATCCGCATTCCGGCTGGGTCGCTGGAAGAAGCACTTCGAAGGCTGGATGCAATGGCACTCAAGACCGTATCCCGGGCCGTCACCAGTGAGGACGTTACCGACGAGTACGTAGACAACCAATCCCGGCTGGTCAGCCTGCGGGCCACGGAGCAGAGGGTGCTCTCATTCCTGGATAGAGCCCAGGACGTGGAAGAGGCGCTCCTCGTCCAGAAGGAACTCGCCGACCTGCAGCTGCGCATTGAGGAAGCCCAGGGCAGACTGAACTACCTAGGCCAAGTTGCTGCTTTCTCTCTGGTTGAGGTCAGTCTGAGGCTAACTCCCAAGATAATTGCGGTAAATGCGGGGACTGACAACTCCGTCCGCGTGGGGCAGACGGAGCGATTCCGCGCCTTCTTTGTTGCGCCGCCGGGTATCGATGACTTCTCATTTGTCTGGGACTTCGGCGATGGGACGGTGAGCGGGGGAAGCGGAAGTGCGCCAATGGCGGATGGCCAGCGAGTAACTGCAACCGTCAACCACGTCTACAACGACGACCTCGACAGCCCCTACATTGCGACCATCAAATTAACCGGCACCGGCGAGGGTGGAATCGCAGAGGGATCCGACTCCTTGCTGGTAGAGGTCAGGCAAATACCCACTATCGAGGTATTCGCCGGCGACGACCGAACGGTGAAAGAAGGCAACAAGGTAGTCTACAGCGCTTCTTTCACCCGACCGGATGAGCTTTGGGACTACGAGTACTCCTGGGACTTTGGAGATGGCTCGCCTACCCAGCAGGGGGAGCCTGAGGAAGGCGCATCCAGCATAGAGATCACCTATGCCTTCGCCAACTACCGACCCCAGGCCTATCCGGTGGTTCTGACCGTCAGCGCTATGAGTGAGGTGGGCCGGGTATCGGCCAGCGACAGTTTCTCCGTACGGGTGACCGAGTCGGAGAGCTTGGTAGTTGGCGACTGGAATATCGCCGAGACCTTAAAGGAAGCCGTGCGCACTCTATCGATAGTCGCTAGGTCACTGACAACGGCGCTCATCTGGCTTGTGATTCTAGGCGGCCCGATGCTCTTGGTAGTGGCAGGCGTCTTCTTCCTCGGCAATCGGAACGGTGCTGTTGGCAGTGCATGTCGCCGCCTTATTGGCGGTGTGAAGAGGTTTCTCAGCGACAACAGAACACTGCAGAAGTAGCCGCTGAGAAGGTCGTGGACACCAGGTGTGGTGCGTCCTGCCTGAAATCCATGCGCTACGGGGGTACAGAGCGCTGAATAACCAGGGAAGTCCGGAACAGTTACTAGCGAGCTTGCCTTCCAGGCTGATTGCTGAGGTCTTGGATCGCTTGCCCATCTGGCTTCACATAGCCGCATACTCAAGTACCATACGGATGGATGCGGTTACCGAACTATCTCTTGAGGCGGCTTGGCTGCTCTTCTTTCTCGCTTGGGCAACCGCCGCCTTTTGGCTGTTCCGTAGAGGACAGACGCCGGGCAAGCGTCTAATGGGCATCAGAGTCGTCAAGCGCAACGGTGATCCGGCAAGCTGGTGGCGCATGTTTGCGCGCGAGACCCTAATCAAATGGTTCCTCATCCTCTACGTGGCAAGCAAAGGCCTTGAGCTTGCGTGGCCCCTTATCTATTCCCCAGGATACATGAGTCTTGGTTTTGTGTGGCTTCTTGCCGACTTACTGTTGAACTTGCTGCCGCCCTTGTTGCTCTTTATCCTGAGCAGTTTCGGTATTGTCATAGCAGTAGGTTACCTGTTTCCTCTGTGGGAAAGGAATCGCCGGGCACTCCACGACAAGGTGGTGGGCACCGTGGTCGTAAGGGCCCGACTCTGAGAGAATCTCACGCCCTACAAGCCAGCCGTTTGTCTATGATTTTTAGGCAGCAGCTATAGACTTTGCTCTGCCCCCTTGTTATCATCTCAGCGATAAAGTTTTACCACAGTTTGAAAACTGTCTTAGGAATCAATGTACCAGCCTCCGCGGCCTCAGCCTGAAATAGACATAGACCAGATCCTGGAGAGGATCAAGGATTTCTTCCGGCGCTTCACCGGGAAGTTCGGCTTTGGCGGCTCCGGCATCCTCATCGTAGCCGTGCTCGGCGTTCTTGTCGTGCTCTGGTTAGCCACCGGCTTCTACCAGGTGCGGCCAGCCCAGCTGGCCGCAGTACGCCTTTTCGGCGCCTACACCGGTGACCTGAAAGGGCCTGGACTTCACTGGTTCTGGCCTGCACCCGTAGGCACCCGCAACGTTGAAACCGTTACGGAGACAAGACGCATGGAGTTGGGCTTCCGCAGCCTGGAAGGCGGCCAGGTCACCGATATTCCGTTCGAAGCTTTGATGATCACAGGTGACCTCAACATCGCCGACGTTCAGTTGGTAGTCCAATATAGGACCAAAGACCTTGCTTCCTACCTTTTCCAGGTGGATGACCCCGGCGACCCTGAACGTGACGTCCGTGTCGGCGCCCCCGACGGCTTCACCTTAAAGGACGCTACCGAAGCTGCTTTGCGACAAATCGTCGGGCAGCGCAGCATTGATGACATCCTCACAATTAACAAGGAGGCTGCCCAGGCTGATGCACGCCTCCTCCTTCAGACAATCCTAGATGATTACAATACCGGCATTGAAATTTTGGAAGTAAGGCTGCAGAACGTACGGCCTCCTGACCCTGTTCGTGACGCCTTCGATGACGTGGTCCGGGCTCGCGTCGACAAAGAGGCCCGTATTAACGAGGCGCTAGCCTACCAACAGGACCGGCTTCCCAGGGCCCGTGGTGACGCCCAGCGAATTCTTAACACAGCCGAGGCTTTCAAGCAGGAGCGTATCCTAAGGGCTACCGGTGAGGCCGATCGCTTTCTCGCCGTGCTCAAGGAGTATCGCGAGTCACAGGAAGTGACCCGGCAAAGGCTCTACCTGGAAGCGATGGAAGAGATCCTGCCCGGCGTCACGAAAGTAATCATCACTCCCGATACCGGCGGTAACCTTCTGGAGTTCCTGCCTCTGCCCATTGACGACAGCACTCCAGTGCCTATAAGAGTCATACCTACGCCTTCAGCGGAACCGAGAACACCATAACGGAACAATATGGCTAAAGCATTCAGCACAATACTAATCTTAGTGATCATAGTCGTCGTTATCGTCGGCTCACAGGCGCTCTTTGTCGTCGACCAGACCCAGTTCGGCGTCGTCACCCGGTTCGGTGAGATCCAGCGCACGCTCAGGGAACCCGGTCTCAAGGTAAAAGCGCCTTTCATCGAGTCGGTCAACCGTTTCGACAAGCGGCTGCTCAGGATAGACGTGCCCACTGAGTCCATGCCGGACCGGGACCAGCAGTTCCTGGAGATAGACGCTTACGTACGGTACAGGATCAACGATCCCAGGAAGTTCCTCGAAAGGTTGCGAGACGAGTTCACCGCCGCCGACCGTATTGGACGGATCGTGATATCCGAGTTGCGCCGCGTGGTGGCCGCCAGCGACCGCACCGAAATTATCGGTGGCATCGCCCAGTCACAGCCGGACGGCACACTCATCGTTATTCCCAACAGGACTACGCAAGGAGTGGATACCAGGGAAGCGCTCACCAGGGAGGTGCTGGCAGGCTCTAACGCAGTTGTAGGCTCTATCGAAAACGACTTCGGTATCGATATAGTAGACGTCAGGATAAAAGCCGCCGACTTCCCCGGTACCGTGGAGCAGACCGTGTTCAACAGGATGCGCACGGAACGCGACGTCCAAGCCCAACGCCTGCGCGCCGAGGGTGCAGAGCAGAACCTCACCATCACCACGGACGTGGACCGGCAGGTCACCATCGTCCTCGCTGAGGCCGACCGTACCGCCAACAGCCTGCGAGGTGAAGGTGAAGCCGAGGCAATCAGAATTCTGGCTGAAGCCTTGGAACAAGACCCTGAGTTCTTTGCTTTCAGGCGCAGCCTAGAAGCCTACACCAACTTCCTTACTAAAAAGTCCACCATTGTACTCTCGTCCGAAAACGACCTTTTCCAGTACCTGGAGGGTCCGGACCAGCCGGATAGCTAGACCCGGCAAACGCGCTCAGATTTGTGACTGCCCGTCACATGCACTACTATAGATAGCATCGTTTACCGGTCGTTCTCATGTCTTTGCTGGATATATCAACCGCGGTTCTTGCTCTAGCCTTCGGTTATCTATTTGGGGCCGTTCCCACTGCCTACGTGATAGCGCGCTGGGTCAGGGGAATTGATATCCGTACCCATGGCAGCGGCAACGTGGGCGCCTCCAACATAGGCCATCACCTGGGAAGGGGCTACGGCGTCCTTGTCGGTATCGCAGATGCGCTGGTGAAGGGCGTGGTGCCTGCACTGGTGGTCAGGGCCATGGGACACGATCTGACCTATCAGGCTCTTGCCGGCACAGGAAGCATTGTGGGCCATAACTGGTCTATCTACCTCAAGTTCAGTGGCGGACGCGGGCTGTCCGTCATTTTAGGCTCTCTTCTTGTCTTGGCCTGGAAGGAGTTCATCGCTCTAGTCATCGTGGCGTTGCTGGGCTGGGCAATCTTTCGCAGTATAGCTTTATGGATGGGTATCGCCCTGGTGCTGCTTCCCATATGGGCGCTGCTCTTCCGGGAGCCTGCCGAGGTTGCGGTCTATACCGTTGTTGCGCTTATTCTGGCTATCTTGAAACGGCTACTCTCCAATCCGGGTAGCGAACTGCCCGGACAGCGCTGGCGAGACAAGGTGTTGCCGCGCCTGCTTTATGATAGGGATACCATGGAGAAAAGCGTCTGGGTTAAGCGCAGCCCCAATCAGGGAGAAAACGGTGAATAGATTATGACAGGCTACTGTTTCAGGCACCCCGATACGGAAACCGCCCTCAGCTGCGGCCACTGTAACAGGCCAATATGCGTCAAGTGCGTGGTGCAGCATCCCGTGGGCATTCGCTGCCCCGAGTGCGGACAGCCTACCAAGATACCCCAGTGGGATATTACTCCCGCTTATTACACCCGCGCCATAGCCGTGGCAACAGCCATCTCCATCGCAGGTGTTGTGGGCTTGGTGTTCCTGCGTGCCCTGCCTGGCATCCTTGGATATTACGCAACGCTGGCGGCGCTTGTCGGTATCGGCTACCTCATTGGTCAGGGCATAAGCCGGGTAGTCAGCGGCAAGCGGGGTCGCGAACTGCAGTGGGTTGCCGGAGTCGCCATGGGGATTACCGCGTTCGTTGCCTGGCCCTTTATAGGTATAGGCTTCGGCTTCTTCTCTTTGATCGCTATCGCCGCCGCTGTCTATCTCGCAATCAATCAGCTCCGCATCTGAGCTATTGCCAGCTAATTCCTGTCAGCCTTTGCCTTTCCTCTCCTCAGCTTCTATACTCCATGGGTTTTGCATGGAGAATCACGGCTGAAGAGATCCAGACATTGAGCGGAACAGCAGCGCGACACAACGGCGAAGCTAGCAGGGGCACCTTGCTCACCGTCGCCATTGTCCTGGGTCATGCCATCAAACACGTCTACATCGCCGGGTTCCAGACCATTGTCTTTCCGGAGATGAAGATTGCCCTTGGGCTGAGCAACACCTCCTTCGGAGCGCTTGCCACCGCCCGCCAGGCCACCAGCGGAGCCACCACGCTGGGCGCCGGCTATCTGGGTGACCGTTTCAGCAACCAGGCCGGACTACTCCTTGCCATATCTTTGAGCCTCATGGGCATATCATACTTCCTGGTCGGCGCCGCACCCAGCTATCCCCTACTCTTTCTTGCCATGCTGCTGGTCGGCTTGGGGCCTTCTCTGTATCACCCACCCGCTCTCGGCACTCTAAGCAGGCGTTTCCCAGACCGCCGTGGCCTGATGATATCCCTTCATGGCATGGGAGGCAGTATCGGCGAGGCATCGGGCCCTCTCATCGCCGCCGTCGCCGTCACTGCGCTTGTCTGGGACGGGGCGTTGCAGTGGAGCATCATTCCCGCTTTGATCGCCGCTGTCGTGGTCTGGTTCATGATGAGCAACGTGCCTACCGTGCAAGGAGGGGCGACTTCCCTCAAGGAGTACTTCGGCGCACTTGGAGATCTGTTCAAAGACCGCTTCCTCGCCTCCGTACTGGCCGTATCCGGAATACGCAGCCTGGGCCAGAGCGCCGCTGTCATATTCCTCCCCGTCTACCTGCGGGAGGACCTGAATTACTCGCTGAGTGAGATGGCCGTCTATCTAGCCCTTTCCCAGGTCGCAGGCATTGGAGCGCAGCCCGTCATGGGCGCTATTTCCGACAGACTGGGACGAAAGGTCATCATAGTGCCGGCGCTGCTAGCATTCTCCGCTCTGCTCGTTGCACTCTATTTCGTGGAACCAGGGTTCTTAATGGTATTGGTAATCATCGTTATGGGCGCGTTCCTCTACTCCATGCAGGCGCTGTTCCTTGCTGCGGCTTCAGACTTGGGCGGAAGGGAATTACAGGCCACCATCTCGTCGATGACCTACGGTATGACCTTCGTCGCCGCCACCATTTCACCCTTCATCGCAGGGCTTTTCGCCGACGCCTTCCAGGTTAAGGTGGTGTTCCTCTACAGCGCTGCACTCCTGCTGGTCTCAGCCCTAGCCTTTGCAGTGATACGGATGCCCGCCAGACATTGGGGAGCTTTGCATAGTGCCTAGAGCCGTCGCATCTCCCTGGAACGGTACGACCACAGTACGCTCAGCACCAGCCCCGCCACGGCGCTAATGGACACCGCCTGTCCAGGGCCTATAGTATCGGCAAGCCAGCCCAACGCCAGCATTGACAGCGGCGATATACCTATTGCCGTGTTGGCGAATCCCATTGCCCTGCCCCGCATCTCCTCTCCCACGGACAGCAGCACCAGTGTGAACACCATGCTGACAAAGCCGGACATGCCCAGACCCGCCAGTATCAGGCCGGCCACGGACAACGGATAGAAGCTGGACAGTGAAAATACCAGAAGCCCGCTGAACGCCACAGCTGTACCTACTACAAAGTACGTGGAGTTGCGGTTTATTCTTGGTCTTGTGGTTATGAAGATAGCGGTGAGGAATGCTCCGAAGCCCTGCGACGACGCCAGCACTCCAAGCAGGGTGGGCCCACGCCAAGCAGCTTGTCGGCGAAGACGGGCACCAGCGGAATATAGGAGAAGTACAGCAGATTCATAATCACAATAATGCCCAGCGTGCCTATCACGGCACGGTTGGACGCTATGGCGCGCGCGCCTTCCCCTATCGGAGTGAATATGGCGGTGAGCCTTATTGGTATCTTGTTCTGCGGCTTTGGAGAGCGCACGCGCAACAATGCGAGCAGAGCAGTGGCGTAGATGATCATTATGAACAAGTACGGCGTGGTGGCCTCTGCGCTTTTCCCCAGAGGGATCAAGTCTATCAGTGCACCGGCCAGGAACGGCCCCAACATGCCCGCCGCCATCATGCTCATCCCCTCCAGAGCATTGGCATAGCTGATTCCACGCCTCCCCACAATGTCTAGGGCAAAGGTCCTCCGTGCCGCCATGTCCAGGGTATGCGGCACCCCGTAGGCGGCACTTAGCATCACTATGTGCCAGCCCTCTGCCAGACCGGTGAACACCAGGAAAACCGTAGTGCCAAGCACGACCAAGTCTATGAGATGCGCCGCTATGAGTACACGCTTCCTATCGAAAGCATCCGCGACAACACCGCTGAGGATGCCGCCCAGCAGCATCGAGGAGAAGAAGGCCGCGCCGACAAGCTGCGTTTGGAAAGTTGAATCGGTCAGCTGCAGCACCAGGTAACCGGAAGCCACCATCCACGTCCAGCGACCTGTATGCCATGCCCAGCTGCTTCCCCAGAGCATACGGAAGTCCTTGTTGCGCAGTAGGCCAAGAACGGGGAGTCGCGCCGGGTTGTCGTGGGTTTCAGGAGCGGCTGTCGCCATGGGATGCTTCGGCTTCTGTGGACATCGCCAACCAGTATACATGACCAAACTAGCGGCCTGGATGAAGTGGCAGGTCGTTCCAACCACGGGCTGTCGGTACGCAAAGACCGCGGCTGCTGATATACTAGCCTTCTTCAAGCCATAGGAGGGCGGAGATGACGGTTATCGTTACTGGGGGTACAGGGTTCGTGGCCTCAAACGTAGTGAAGACGCTCGCCGAGCAGGGACGGGACGTTGTTTCGGTGGATATAGCTCCGCCGGACGACCTTCTACTGCGCTATACGGATTCCGTGAAAGAGCGCATCACCTGGGCCCAGGCAGATATCCTGGACATGGCATCACTGGAGAAGGCGGCTGCAGGCAAACGAGTGGAAGGCATCATCCACGCCGCCGTGTACACGGTGGTCCTTGAGGATCTGGAAAAGTCGGACAGCAAGCGAATCGTAGATATCAACCTGACGGGCACAGTTAACATGCTAGAGCTAGCCCGCCTCACCGGGGTGAAGCGGTTCATCTACGTCAGCTCAGGAGGCGTCTACGGCGGAAGCCCGCCTGACATGCCGTTGAAAGAAGACATCCCGCTTGATCCGGAGAGCCTGTACAGCGTCACGAAATACGCCAGCGAGCTTGTCACGCGCCGCTACGGACGGCTCCACGGTTTTGAAGCGGCCAGCGGCCGGCTGAGCGGGCCGTACGGGCCCATGGAGCGCCCTACCAGCCACCGTGCCGTGATGTCGATGATGTACGATTGGACGGGCAAGGCGGTGCGCGGCGAGCCCATCAAAATAGAGCCCAGACATTCAAGCGGAGACCTCACCTACGTGCTGGATCTGGCCGCGGGCATCATAGGGCTACTGGATGCACCCAAGCTCAACCACAGCTTCTACAACGTGTCCCGCGGCATCATGGTTACCCAGGGCCAGGTTTTGGAGGCGTTCCGACAAGCCGTACCGGACGTCCAGTTCCTGGAGCCTCCTCCCGGCGAAAGCAGCGGTATTGGCACGGGACGAGGACCCGCTGACAACACGCGTCTGCGTCAGGACGCCGGCTTCGAGCCGCAGTACGACCCTGCGGCGGGCATACGCCACTATATAGAGTGGCGCCGCAGTTACGGTTTCACCAGCTAAGGAGGCAGCCTTGGAATACGTCAACTTGGGACGCACCGGCCTCAAAGTGTCCAGAATATGCCTGGGCACCAACATGTTCGGCGCCGGCTACGTGGATGACAGCAGAGCTATCTCAGTTGTTGACGCCGCCATAGACAGCGGCATCAACTTCATTGATACTGCCGACCTTTACAACGACGGCGAATCGGAGGTGGTGCTGGGAAAGGCGCTCGCTGGTAAGCGGCATGATGCGGTAATTGGCACAAAGGGTTTCTCGCAAATGGGCCCCGGCGTCAACGACAGAGGTCTATCACGTAAGCACCTGATCGACGCGGTCGAAAGCAGCTTGCGGCGTTTGGACACCGACTACATAGACCTCTACCAGGTGCACTGGTGGGACCCGGACACGCCGATCGAAGAGACTATGATCACCCTGAACGACCTGGTACGACAGGGCAAAATTCGCTACATCGGCTGCTCAAACTTCCAGGCGTGGCAGCTAACTAGATCGCTGTGGGTCAGCAGCAAGCTGGGAATCGAGCGGTTTGAATCGGTGCAACC
Source organism: Dehalococcoidia bacterium (assembly GCA_965197965.1). Lineage (GTDB taxonomy): Bacteria > Chloroflexota > Dehalococcoidia > Lucifugimonadales > QGNO01 > DAOUJH01. Next base: position 1,653,697 of record OZ240235.1, on the reverse strand, counting down.
CCTGTATAACATGGCTCAGCGGGACATTGAAGCCGAGCTATTCCCTGCCTGTGAAGACCAGGGCATCAGTATTATACCCTACCAGGTGCTGATGGGAGGACTGCTCACCGGCGCGTACGATCCGAACAAGGAACCACCCAAAGACAGCCACATGGCTTCCCGTCACGCCGGCGGCGCCAAGACCCGTTTTTGGAATGACGACACGTTCAGGTTGGTGGACCAGGTGAAGAAAACGGCCGCTGAGCTTGGCTACGAGCCCACGCAGGTGGCCCTGGCCTGGTGCCTATCGAAATCCGTTGTGGCGTCGGCAATCGTGGGGTCTAGTAGACCTGAGCAGATAGCCCAGAACGCCAGGACGTCTGAAATCAAGCTGCCTGCCGAGATTCTGGAGTGCCTGAACAACCTTTGAGCAGATGGGCTTTCTTCCTTTTCTTGACCCTGGCTACCGCTATCACGCTGCCCCTGGCAGCCTGCCGCCACGGGCAGCTAACGCCGCCGGTTACCCCTTCGCCGACGGCAACCCTACCGCCTGCCGTCACCATAGGCGGAGTAACCGTTCAGAACATCCCCGGTATTCACACCCCTCGAGCATTTACCTCTGACGGAGAGCATATTTGGGTGGCCAACGTAGCTAAGGACACCGTAACCAAGATGACGACCAACGGCCAGATAGCAGGGACATACCCGGTAGGCAGCGCTCCCAAAGCGTTGGAGTTCGACGGAGAACATATCTGGGTGGCTAACAACGGCGAGAGCTCAGTAACCAAGCTAGACCTGGAAGGCAACACGGTAGGCACCTACCCCATTGGAGGTGGATACACGGCGCCAACGGCGTTGCTCTATGACGGCGAGAACATGTGGGTCGCCACTTCCTGGGGAAACTCGGTAAGCAAGCTGGACCTGGACGGCAATACCCTTAAAACCACACGTATCCCCGGGGCTCACCCGGCTCCCTGGGCTCTCAGCTACGATGGCGAGTCTGTTTGGGTGGCCAGCCTGGATGAGTCCCTGGTGCAAAAGCTGAACGACGAACTGGAGATTGTGCTCACTTACAGGGTGGGATTGTCCGAGGACACGCCGTGGGAGCTGGGGGGACAAGGGCCCGTGGACCTGGTGCACGAGGGAGATAATATCTGGATAGCAACAAATTGGAGAGATCTGGTGAGCAAGGTCAGCACCGGCGGAGAGGTGACGAGCGAATATGCAGTAGGCGACTGGCCCATGGCCCTGGCCTACGACGGTGGGAGCATATGGGTGGTCAGCTACAGGGACGGAAACGTGCAGAGGCTAAGCCTGCAAGGAGAGAAAATCGGTACGTACCCCACGGGAAAGAACTCCGTCGCGGTGGAGGTGGCGGACGGAGACGTCTGGGTAGCCAACTTTGGAGACAACTCTGTGACAAAGGTGTCGCCATGAGACCCCGCCCACCTCTCTGGTTGGTCGCTGCCGTTATAGCCGGCATGGCAGGCGCATTCGCCGTCCTAACGTTGCTGAGTGACGGAGAAGAGGTGCTTACCGTGGCTATACCGTCGTTTGGGCCTGAGACGCTTGACCCCTCACAGGACTCCTACCAGGGCTTGCTCTACCACGGGCACCTGTATGATCACCTGATAGGGGTTTCTGAAGATGGGAAGCCTTCCCCTCAAGCCGGTTTGGTAGAGTTCGCGAGGATAGGGAGTAACGGTAAGAGCTTCACTCTGAGACTGCGTCAACGGATGAAGTGGCACGACGGCACGGAAGTAACGGCGGATGACGTACAGTTCAGTCTGGGATACTACACCAGGGAGGATACCGCCTGTGGAGTCTGTGAACTATTAAAAGGGGCCCTGGATAGCGTAGTGGTGACCGACAGGTACACAGCTGAAATCCATATCAAGGAAGCGAACGTAGAGTTTCTGCACCTGCTAGGGCCCGTTGAAGGGGATGCTCCTCTCCTGCCCAAGCACCACTGGGAATCGGAAGGAGAAACGGGCCTAGCGGAGAATCCAATCGGCAGCGGGCCCTGGAAGTTCAGCAAACGCAAGCTGGGAGAGTACGTAGAGTTCGAAGCGAACGTGGATTACTGGGACGGCCAGCGAATACCGGCCTTCGACAAACTAAGGCTGGTGCAAGTGGAAGACGCCACGGAACGTCTAGAGTCTCTAAGATCAGGCCGGGTGGACATAACCATCATCGATCGTGAGGACGTAGAGCCTCTCAAGGAAAAAGGGTTCTCCATAGGTGGTCCAAAATACGTGCTGGCGACGACCCTGCTCTACTTCATGAGCTACGACCCGTCCTACCTGACCTCTGACCTTAATTTCCGCAAGGCGCTGGCCCTGGGAGCGGATTTTGACGGTATAGTAAACGCACTTTATCCGGCAGAGGTGGCAACACTAGCGGGCGGCTCACCCTTCTTCAGCCCGCCCACTGAAGGGTACGACGCGGGGCTCCCTCCCTACTCGTATGACCGCGCGGAGGCACAGCGTTTGCTCCAAGAAGCTGGCTACGACGGCGAACCGGTCCACCTACTATCACTAGCGGCTTACGGCCTCACGGAAATGCTTGACGTAAACGAGATGCTGGCTGAAGACTGGCGCGAGATCGGAGTCAACGTGGAACTGGTGAATACGGAGTTCCCCCAGATGCTGGCACGGTGGGTAGCCAGGCCTCAAGAGTTCGACGACCTGGCGCCGGCGCCGATTATACACGGGGCGTTCCCACATACCTCACGGTTCAATACTACGGTAAAGGATTATATGACGCCCACGAGAGGCGGGCGGCTGGCATACCCTGACCTGGAACGGGGAGATGCCATTTACCAAGAGTTGAGCAGCATAGTAGACCCGGTGCAAAGAGAAGAACGATTGCTGTCGTTGAATCGCGAGACCTATGAGGAGTACTGGGCGGTACCTGTTATCTGGCGTCACCAGCCGTACGCGTTCAGCTCAAATCTGACCGGCTGGCAGCCCATCAACGGAACGGAAAACAACCTGCGATTGGAGACGGTGCGTCCCGCTGAGTAAGCGGCGATAGGGAATCAGCCTACCTCCAGCATCTGATCTGTACTAAACAGCGGCGACAGGTGCTCGCGTCCATCCTCAGTGATGAGGAACATGTCCTGGAGATGATAGTAGTCGACGTGCGGCTCGAAGGCAAGCACCATCCCCGCCTCGATGACTATGTCGCTGGATGGCACCAGATACGGCTGCTGCTGGTGCCACCAGGAACCGACACCATGTCCAGCCAACGCTACCCTGCCCGTGAAGCCTTCTCTCTTGAATGCGTCTGAAGCATAGCGGTAGACATCGCTGGCTTTTGTACCGGGACTGGCCTGCTCTATGGTGCCCCTGTAGATGCCCAGGATTTTTTGATACGTCCGCTTCTGCTCGTCAGAAGGCGTGCCCAACACAACGGTACGGGACTGATGGCCGGGATAACCCTGATACCAGAACACGTAGTCATTGCGGATGATGTCGCCTTTCTTGAACCGGAAATCGCTTTCGCCGCCGTAGACCACCGTGTTGCGGCTAGAGTTTAGGATGCCGTGCGCCCAGTTGGCTCCCCTACGCAGGCAGGCCGCGATAAGCCTGCTGTGTATCTCCCGCTCCGTATCTCCATCTCGCACCGTTGGAAAGACCTCCAGGTAGGCCTCGTCCAGCAGTTTGGCGCCTTCCCTGATCAGGTCCACCTCACCGGGGGTTTTGATCCAGCGCACCTCGTCCATCACAGCGGTGCAATCTACGGCCTCAGCCTCCGGCAGAAGACCAGCTATCTCCTCCCACCTGTCCGCGCTGACATACGTCTTTTCGAAACCAATCCGCGACTCGTGCAGTCCCATGTCCTCGAGCACCTTGGCCACTCTGGCGTAAGGCGACTCTCCATAGTCGTCGTACATCTCGATTCTTTCCAGCCAGGAGTCGCGCTGTGCCAAAGGAGCAGCGAAACTATTGAGCACCATGACCGGGTCTCCATGTCTGGGCCAGACCACAAGGACGCCTCTTGGTGAATCGGGGAAGTCCAGGTGACGAGCCAACGTGCCCGGATAGGCAAACCCCGTCAGATAGGTGAAGTTCTTACCGGAACGGGCAACCACAGCGGAAAGGCGGTCCCTGTCCATGAGCTGGTTCAAGCGTTCTACGTTGGCGATTATAGATCGTTTGCCCTGAGTCATTGGTCCTCCCAGGAGGCGGATAGTAATGAGCAGGCGTATTGTAGCATGCAAGGGGATTCTTCAAGCCTGGTGTATATTAGCGAATGGAACTCCAAGGGCGGCTACTGGCCATGAAGCACTGGTTTGCAGCTACGATTCTCTTACTGGCCATAGGAACAGGGTGTGGCGACTTGCCCTCGGAGCAGACCGCAGAACGGCCTGCCGAGCGGACAGAGGCGCTGGTTACCAACGTTCACGCCGTTAACTGGATAACCGTGTTGTTGCCGGGCGGCGAGGCAAAAGAGGTGCGCTACGCCTGGGTGGAGCCGCCACAGATTTACCCCATTCCCTGGAACGAACACCTCATTGAAGAGGCTGCGAGGCGCAACCGGCAGTTGGTACTAGGCAAAACCGTCCTTCTTGAAAGCGACTCTAATGTCATAGATGAAGGAGAGCCTCTTTTGCGCCTTGCGCTATTGGATAACGGCCTCATGGTGAACTTCTCTTTGATAGAAGAGGGATATGCCCAAGCCTCCAGCGATGCCCCGGAGCGATTCCTGAGATTGCAGAGAGAAGCACAAACTGAACGCCGCGGTCTATGGGGCCGCTGCGACCCCGCTTATCCGGAGGTCTGCATTGTTTCGCCACCGCCGGACGTGGAATGCGAGGATCTCCCTTTCAACACGTTCCGCGTCCTTCCCCCGGACCCCCATCAGCTTAGCGAAGGTGACGGTTTCGGCTGTAGGATGCTGCCAGTAAACTAGGTCTGACAAATGGCGGAGGCGCGATTTTCAAAGAGAAAGGGCACGCTTGAAGCGTGCCCTTTCTCCGGCACCAAAGCTAAGTGTGGGGTGCAGTCCACTTAGCCTTGTCAGCGGGGTTTATATAAGACTCAGGTCAAGCAAGCCGCGAGAGTCGATCGTCCAATCGTAGTCCCTCTTCGCCTGATCCCTGGTGAGGGTACCGACAAAATTGTCGTCCTGAACTGCGGAAGCATAAGCCTCGAACCCTGTCTTGACGTCTATCCGGTTCACGAAATTGAAAAATCCACGCATCACTTCTTCTACCTCCTTAAATCTGCATATCTAATATGTTCATCCGACAATTACTATTGTCCAACCGCATTAACATCACGTCAAGTAATGTTATGTGATATACTATATCTGTTTTAGTGATATAAGGAGGGCACAGGTGGAACTCAAAGAGCTACGGACGTTTACCACGGCTGCAAGACTTCGCAGCATATCCAAGGCCGCCGAGCAGCTGGAAATCGGGCAGCCGACCGCCACAACTCACATTAAGAAACTGGAGGATGAGATAGGAGCCCTCCTGTTTGACCGCGTGAAACGTCCCATCCAGCTAACCCTGGCCGGGACTACCCTTGCCAGGCTGGCAACCCCGCTGTTGGACGGCATCCAGGCCCTGGTAGCCCAGACCGCGGCAGAAGAGGAGGACGGGCCGGTGAGCATAGCCTGCGTCCACGTAGTGATTTCACACCTACTCCTTCCCGTGGTGTCTTCCTTCCATGCTCAGTTCCCCCGGTCGCGCCTGCAAATACGGCCGGGGCACACCAGGGAGATCCTACAGATGATCAAGGCCGGTGATGTAGACCTGGGTATAGCCGTGCATAATTCAATCAACGATGAGTTTGACTTTGTGCCCATGTTCCCCTACGAACGCGTCCTCATGGCACCGCTGGGGCATCCCATCCTGGAGGACGAGATAACTTCTCTGGAACAGATCACCAGGTGGCCCCTGGTGCTCATGGGGCCCCATACATTGACCCGTACCGTCCTTGAGGAGGAGATGCGGCGCAAAGGGCTAACCTACGACTTGGCGCTTGAACTGGACGACCTAGACATGATCAAGAGATACGTTGCAACTGGTATCGGCATCTCCATAGGGCCCCGCTTCGCTATAGATGCAGACGACCACAAAAGGCTGGGGGTCTACAGTCTGATGAACCTGCTTCCCGTGGAGCAAACGGGGATTCTGACCCTGCGTGGCAAGTCCCTCTCCAGGCCGACGCGGAATTTCATAGAGGTGACCAGGGAAATACTGGGAAGACAGTTTACTTGACCAGAACGGGCATTGCAGCCAGGAGCCTGCCGAGTCCACTTACAGGCGTTGTAACTCCTATCATCTGCAGAGCCATCCAGATGGTGGCCTGGTTCACTGTAACAACGTTCTTCCCCAGTCGGCGCTCCAGCTCATCCACCACTTCCAGAGAACGCCAGGCCGTACCCGGCAGGAAAACGGTATCAGCCTCTTGGGACGCCGTCCGGGAAGCAAAATCAACGATCACGCTGGGGTCCTGGTTGCCTATGACCCCGTGGTGTGTGCGTTGTTGCATCTCAGGCTCTCCTTCGGCACGCGCTACTTGGAAGCCCGCCTCCTCCATTATAGGCCTCAGCCCCTGGTTCAGAAGCGTCTCTCCATAGGGACCGGCCACGCTGACTATCCTGGCGTCCAATCGCCTCAGAGCCTCCAATGAAGCCTCCGTCGCGGTAACCGCCGGGATCCCTCCAGACGCCCTCTGTATCTGTTCGGAGATTTCACGGCTGTACTGTATGCTGCCCGTACGGTAGGTACCGCTGGTGCAAGCGTACGCTATAACCTCCACCCCTGCGCTGGCAACGTATCTGGCGGCACGGTCTATGTCAGCGTTCATATCCATGAGCTCTATACCGTCGCCTCCGCCCGGCGCGGAAGGTCCTTCCAGCCACATACGCTCGCCGTGAACCGTTACGCCTTCGGGCACAGCCATGTTGAAGTCAGGCTCTACCACCTGGTTCGTAGAGGGGAGCAGAACTCCTATTCGTCTTGGCACAGTCATAGCTTCACCTCAATAAGTATTGAATATATTCTGGATGCGCCCTATGTCGTTGGTCGTTGACAGAGCCAGCATTAGGAGAATGCGGGCCTTCTGAGCGCTGAGATTGTCTCCCGATATGATGCCGTTCTCTTCGTTGCGCGTCGTGGGAATGACCCGGCCTGCCCCGGCACGGGTGGTCATTACCACAACCGCGCCTGCACTGCGAGCCTCCACCAGGGCATCGTTCCAGTCGGGGCCGCCCGCGCCACCACCCGTGCCTGCCGCAACTATACCCGGGACCTTCGCTTTTATGAGCGCCCTGGTCAGGAGGCCGTCACCGCCGGCCACTGCATACACAACGTCCACGTGTGGCAGTTCGGCAATGCCGGATACGTCGAACTCCGTCTGATGGGTGTGCCTGCGAGTCGACTCGCGGTAGAAGACCGGCTTCAGGTCGGAGTCCAGGTAGCCCAGCATGCCCAGCTCTCGCGATCCGAAGGTCTGCACCCGGTATGAGTTCTGCTTTGTGACCTCGCGAGCTGCTTGAATCTCGTCGTTGAGCATTATCATCACACCTTTGTCCCGCGCTTCCCGCGACCCCGCCAGTATGATAGAGCCCAGCAGGTTGTTATCCGCATCGGTGCCCAGGGCTGACGGCGGCCTCATGGAGCCGGTGACCACTACAGGTTTCCCACTCTTAACCGTCAGATTGAGGAAGTACGCCGTCTCTTCCATAGTGGATGTGCCGTGAGTGAGCACAATGCCGTCCACCTCAGGCTCATTATAGAAGATGCCGTTGATGCGATTGGCTAGCTCCAGCCACTCAGGGGCGCCGACTGCCATGCTCGGCGTCTGCAAGACCTGTTCCGCCTCCACCCTGGCGTAGCTTGCCACTTCCGGTATGCGTTCCAGGTTCTGTGGAACGTCCAGATTCTGGCCGCCCAGCCAGTATTGGACAAGCTCCAGACGCGGCGAGCCCCAGGATGCAATGGTCCCTCCCGTGCCAAGGACCTTGACGAATGGAAGGCGGTCAGAGGCCAAGGTTACTTCCTCCTAGAGACAATGGGGTGGTGCGGGCAGATGTTATCTGCCGCGCAACTTGGGGTCAAGGACGTCCCGCAAAGCATCGCCGAAGACGTTGATGCCAAAGACAACAAGGGTCAGCGCCATGCCGGGGAAGATGCCTATCCACGGCGCGCCGGCGAAGTAAGCCTGCGTGTCGCCGCTGAGCATGGCTCCCCAAGAGACGATGTGCGACGGCGTCCCCACGCCGAGGAAGCTGAGGGAGGCCTCAATAATGATCATCGTCCCCACAGAAGCGGTGGCAATCACCATGAGCGAGGCAAAGGTATTGGGCAGCACGTGGAGCAGCATGATCCGAATATTGGACGCACCAATAGCGCGGGCCGCTTCCACGTACGGATACTCTTTGATACTTAGAGTTACGGAACGCACCACCCTGGTGAAGCGGGGCGTGAATATGATGGCCAGGGCAAGAATGATGTTGTTGAGCGACTGTCCAAAAGCCGCCATCAAAGCAATGGCCAACAGCAGGGACGGAAATGCGGAAAGAGCGTCTATGAAGCGCTGCACCAGCAGGTCGTAGTAGCCCCCGAAAAAGCCGCTGGTTACCCCTATAGCGGACCCGAGTATGGCGGCGCCGGCCACGGCAAGCAAGCCAACGTACAAAGAGACCCTGGCGCCCAGTATGATGCGAGTCAGGATATCCCGCCCCAGGACGTCTGTGCCAAACCAGTAGGTTGAGTTGGGAGACTCCAGGATAGCGAAAGCGTTTGCCTTCAGGGGCTCATGGGGAGTAAAGCTTGGCCCAACTAGCCCAATGATGGCGGCAACGAACAGTATGCCCAGTCCGGTGGCACCGAGAGGCTTCTGCTTAATGAACCTCTTGGTGCTGGCGAACCAGCGCGACCACAACGGCCTGCCGACGGCAGTCCATATTCCTATTGCTTGTTCTCTAGCCATTGCTATATATCATGCGTATCTTATCCTGGGATCCAACCAGGCGTACATAAGGTCGACTATAAGATTGGCTACCAGCGCAATCATGGCAAAGTACATGATGTATACCTGGATAGAGGGGAGGTCCCTGGAGTTGAGAGCGCTGATCAAGCCGCGCCCCACGCCGGGAAGATTGAATATGGTCTCTATGATTACCGTACCGGAGAAGAGGAAGCCTATCTGAGTTCCGCCAATAGTGATTACGGGCAACAGTGCATTACGCACGGCGTGACGCAGAACAACTGCTTTCTCCCCCAGGCCCTTGGCCCTTGCCGTTCTCACGTAGTCCTCGCGCAGGACTTCCAGCAACTGAGCTCGCGTCATCCTCACCAGCAGCCCGCTGGAAGAAAAGCCGAGCGCTATGGCGGGGAAGATGAGCTGCTGGAAGCTCTTGGTAGGCTCCTCCCAGAGGTGGACGAACCCAAGGGGCGTCGACCAGTCGAACACAACGGAAAGGAGCAGCACGACAAGGAGCGCCACGAAGAAGCTGGGCATTGCCAGCCCCAAGATAGCGAATCCCCGCAAAATATAGTCCACAAAGCTATCCTGACGTACCGCGGCAAGGACGCCTATTGGTATGGAGATGATGGATATCACTACCATGCTGAACCCGGCAAGCTGTACCGTGATTGGCATCTGACGCTTGATCTGGTCCGCGATTTCAAATTTGGTAAGGAACGATCTACCTAGGTCGCCGCGGATGAAGTCCCACATCCAATCGGCGTACTGCACGTAGATGGGATTGTTGAGGCCCATTTCCTCTCTAAGCTGCTCTACGTCCTCCTGGGTATAGGTCAACTCGCCGGATGGGCCGGAGAGGATCAAAGCGGCAATGTCCCCAGGAATGATGCGCAGTAGGACGAACACTGCAATGGATACGCCAAATAGCGTGGGTATAAATAGGAAAAGCCTTCTTAGTACGTATTTCCTCATATCGTGTCGTCAAAGGCTAAAGAGGCGAGCCTACAGGCGCTTTGAGCGCCTGTAGGCTCTAAACTCTATATCGCTTCACTCAGGCTACTGATCCAGCCACAGCATTTCGTAGCTGAAGTTGGAGCCGTCAAGCACCGGGGCCGTGTAGTTTCTCCAGTTGCCCCTATGCGGCTGCTGCAAGGCAGGCCTTACTGTACCCAGCATGAAGTTGTCCGCCATGGCCAGTTGAGCCATTTGCCTCAATATGGACGCACGCTCTTCCGGGCTCTGCAGAGCGGTCTGTTGATCATGCAATGCCTTCCAGCCGTCGGGTAGATGACCCGTCCTGTTCCGGCTGCCGTCCTCGAAGAGGAAGAAGATGTTGGTGTGATAGGCGTCAGGGTCAACGAACGGCGCCCCTACGCTGTCGGAGAAGATGTCGAAGTCGTAGGCCTCGAGCCGGGCAGACCTTGTGGCCCGGTCCATCTTGAGGACCTCAACGTCTATGTAGATCTCGCCCAGCAGTGTCTGCAAGGCTTCGTTTTCACGCAGACCTGATCCTGCAGTAACGCTTAGCGTGGTGGTCTCCAGTCTGTTGTTCGGCCCGTACCCAAGCTCTTCCATGAGCTGCTTGGCCAGTTCTATCTCCGGGCCCTTGTCCGCGTTCTTGGCCCAACCTTCAAACCCACGCCACTGGTCTTCGGTGTATATCCAGTCCCAGCCTACGTAGTATGGAGGTGAAAGGAAGCCGATGCCATCGAAGGCCAGCCTGTTGACTATGTCGCGGTCAACGGCCAGGTTGACGGCGCGGCGCAACTTGTCCGCGTCGGGGTCGCCAGCAGGGCCGAACGGCGCACGCCGTGTGTTGATCTGGTAGCTTCTGTAGCCTATGGTGACCAGGTGCGGGACCTCTGTTCCAGGCACGGCCGCAACGATGGAATCAACGTTGGCCTTGCCGAAGCACACCCACGTGCAGCTGGTATCGATGCGTCCCGTCTTGAAGGCGGCAACTTTGGCCGACTCGTCCGGTATCTCATAGATGTCGATACCGTCCAGGTAGGGAAGGCCATCACGGAAGTAGTTCTCGTTACGCTCGACCGTAAAGAAGTTATTGATCTGGAAGTCCGTGAACTTGAACGGTCCAAACTCTCCGCCCAGCTCGCCTTGCGCTGGGTCCAGATCCCTGTTCTCACCTGAAGCATCCGTGTCGATGGGCGTGATGTAGGTGTCGGCGTGGAATGCCACGAAACCACCGGTCATGCAGGGGATGAAGGCCGCTCTTGGGCCTACCAGCCTGATTAGGATGGTATTGTCATCTACGACCTCAGCACCGGGATTAGCTGCCATCGCCATGCTGTCGCCACCTTCATATATGGGAGCAACGTAGTTGCGGACACAGCCCTGGCGGCGTACGGAGACGCCGTTTATCCTCTCAACGTAGCGGAGCATGTTGGCATAGATGTCTTCCGCCGTCAGAGGATTGCCGTCGTGGTCCACAACGCCTTCGCGCAGCTTGAACGTGTACTCCGACCCGTCGCCGCTGACCGTCCAGGACTCAGCAAGGTCGCCTTCGACGCCTGTCCTGGTGTCCAGGGGCACCCTAACCAACTGGCTGTACAGGTTGCCCACCATACCAAGCTGCAAACCGTATCCGGCCCGGCTGTTGTGCGGATCGAAAATGGTAATCACGTTTTCCGGCTTACCAATTCGCCCTCCGTACTGAGGCTGATCATCCATGGCCATAGCCTCCGTTGGAGTGGGAACTGCCGTTGCCTGGGGCTCCGCCACAATAGTGGGAAGAGCCGGTATAGACGTTGCCGTCGGCGTTGCCGTCGGCGTTGCCTCCTCAGCGGAGCCGCAGGCCAGCACGGTCAAGAGGCCAAAGGCAATACCCACCGCGAGGAGTCGTCTCGCTAGTTTTCCTGATAACATAAGCACCCCCTCTATTTTTTTAGGGACTTGGAGTCTCCCGACTTGGGACAATCCAAGTTATGCCGGCACACCGTGTGCCGACAAGTGAAAGGAATTTACATATCACGCCCGCAGTTGTCAAGCATTAACTGTAGCAATCCCGAATATCGCGTAGCACAATATCACCCATCACTATAGCATTCATACGAACGGAAGCCAGCATCGGATTCTAGGAAAAACGACCTCTGCATTATTTGACACAGGAAAGGGACGCATGTAGCTTAAATCATCACCGTATACGGCCTTGACCGTAGGAAAACGACGACTATGCTGGATACTGCGCTGGCAAAGAAACGGCTTGTGGGACTGTTGCTGGCGGCGGTCATTCTGGCTCTTTTCCTCATATTCAATCGTTTCCCCAAACTGGACACCGTACAAGGCGATCTTGAGGCTGCAACCTCGTCAACGCTGGAATGCTTCCAGAGCTTTTGCATAGACCGTGACCCTGATTCAACCTTCTTCTCCCGGTGGTGGAAATTCTCCCTGACCTATCTGTGTCTCGTCTCCGTGGGTATGGTCTTTGCCTTTGTGGTCGCCGGCCTAACGGAAGCTTTTCTCTTCCCAAAGGGCGGTACGGGAACGACTACGGAGAAAAGTTCGTTCAAACGCACCTTGAAGGGGCTTGCCATAGGCCCGGTGATGAACCTGTGTTCCGCCTGCATAGTGCCCATATCCTCCACGTTCCGCAGAACGGGTGTGGGAATAGAAGGCGCCATCAGCATGGTGCAGGGATCCGCTACCCTGAACATCCCTTCATTGGTAATGGTGGCCATGGTCTTCACGCCGTTGCTTGGCGTGAGCCGGTTGGTCATGGGTGTTGCCGCGGCTCTCCTCATTGGCCCGTTAGTGGTCATGGTCCTAACCAGAAGCCGGAACAGGGCTTTCCCTGAACAGGGGCCAGACTGGCCCTCGGAGATTGCGGAGTCCGCCCGTTGGGGGCCGGCAATGCGGGAAGCCTTCACAGACTGGGGCAGATCAACCTTGCGTTTCGTGGTCCGGCTTGGCCCTATCATGATCCTGGCCGGGTTCGCCAGCGGCCTCGTCATGCAGTGGACAAGCCCGGATGTGGTGGAAAAGTACCTAGGAAACAACGTGATGGGCGTCGCTGTAGCCGCTACCTTCGGCCTGCTGATCAACGTCCCTCTGCTGTTCGAGATCCCCCTTGTAGCGCTTCTCTTACTGCTGGGCATGGGCAACGCTCCCGCCGCCACCCTCCTGTTCGCCGCCGCGGCCGGGGGGCCCATAACATTCTGGGGGCTGGCCAAATCCATGCCCAAGAGGGCAGTGGTCACCTTCGCCGCCGCCACCTGGACTGTAGGGATTATTGGCGGCGTCGCCATTCTGGGTTTCAGCCTGGCGCTGCCCAGCAACGACTCCGGTCTGAGAATAGAAGCCGCCTCTCACGGAGAAAGCCTTACTGCGCCCAGCATTACTCGAACCGACAGCCCAATGCGCTTCACCGATGTTACTTTCCAGTCAGGCATCGACTACAAGCACGTGCCTCTGAACGAGAAGTATGACAATGTCGATAACGCCTGGATGGCGGGCGGAGCAGTGGCTGAAGATTTCAACGGCGACGGCTGGGTTGATCTCTTCGTACTGCCCGGCAACGCTCCTCCAGCCTTGCTTTACGTTAACCAAAAGGACGGTACATTCAAGGATGAAGCAGCCGATAGAGGCGCAGCCATATCCACGGAAAGCGGTATGGCCGCGGCTGCGGCTGATTACGACAACGACGGCGATATAGACATATTCGTGGCCAACGATTTCCCTCCGCACGTCCTTCTAACAAATGGAGGCGACGGCCATTTCAGCCTCAATGACACGCCCCTCATGCAGCCAGCCGCATTCGCTACCAGCCCAAGCTGGGGTGATATCAACAACGACGGTCTGCTTGAGCTGGTCCTTGGCGAATGGAATCCCATACAGGGGCCGATACAAGACGCCATTGAAGACGGTTTCATAGATTCTGACCCACAGTATCCTTACTGGTCTCTATGGATGTACCTCAACCTCGGTGACGGCTACCTGGAAGGATACCAGTTCCGCAGCGACTCAGTGGTGTCCCGCGAGAACTTCGTATTCGCTCCCCGGTTCGCAGACCTCAACGGCGACTTCTACGCCGACCTGGCCGTCGTTTCCGACTACGGCAGGTCAAAGCTATACTTGAACAATGGCCGAGGCAAATTTGATGATGCCACTGAGATCGGCGGCGTGGGAACCGACGAGAACGGTATGGGCTCAGCCATTGGCGACTTTGACAACGACGGCGACCTGGACTGGTTCATATCCAGCATCTACGACCAGAGCGAGGTCAAGGAAGGCCCCTGGGGCGGCTCAGGCAACCGCCTATTCCGCAATAGAGGCGACGCCTCTTTTGAAGACGTAACAGACCTATCCGGCGTCCGCGATGGCAACTGGGGGTGGGGCTCCAGCTTCGGCGACCTGGACAACGACGGCGACCTGGACATATATCACGTTACAGGCTGGGTCAACGCTGCAGAGCTTGACACAATCACCATGTGGAACAACAAGTCTGCCCGCCTGTTCGAAAACCTGAGCAATTCCAACTTTTTTGACGTCGCTTCACAGGTCGGCGCAGACGATCTCAGACAGGGGCGCGGCGTCATCCTCTTTGACTTTGACAACGACGGCGATTTGGACATCTTCATCACCAACAACCAGGAGTTCTCCATTCAAGACGGCGCAGCCCTCCGCACCCCCGGCAGCCCGGTCCTCCTCCGCAACGACACGCCCCTACCCAACCACTGGCTCAAAGTCACCATAGATGCCGAGCCGCCCTTGCATCGCGACGGTCTCGGCTGCAAGGTGTTCGTCACCGCAGGCCAGGTTACCCAAATGCGGGAACTGCACGCCTCCACCAACTTCGTGGCGCAGGAACCGGGAAGAATCGCGCACTTTGGACTGGGCGCATCCAGCACGATCGATGAACTCCGCGTCGAATGCGCCGGGGGAGTGGTCCAGACGCAGGAGAACATCCCCGCCGACCGGCAGGTCAACGTCAATATTGAGGAAGCGGCGACGTAATCTTCACACGCGCCACACCGCCACTGTCTCAACTCTTGGTTATCTCTATCAGCACCTCTACGGTCGTGACCCCGCCGGAAGCGTCTGTCGCCGTCACCTCCAGGTTAGCGGTCCTGTAGACAGTGCGGCTCATGTCTTCCGGGACGGTGATAACCCCGGTATTCGGATCGATGGCAAAGGAATAATCAGAACCAAAGAACCCAGCGCTAGGGTCAGCACCGGGAATCGGCAGATACCCAGTGATGCTGTACACGACCGGCAGGCCGCTATTATCGGTGGCCTGGACAGTCCCGACGGTTGTGCCGATTGGGGCGTCATCCACAACGCTGAAGCTGTACGAACTGGAACCGAATACCGGCGGCGAGCAGGCAGCAGTCGTGGCCGTCAGGACAGCCGATGGTTCACTCCAGGCTGCCGCATAGGTCGTCCCGTCCCCATAAGCGCTTAACCGGTAGCGGTACTCCGTCTCGCATGTCAGGCCGTCCACCGTCCAGCTGGCGGTCGTGGTGCTCTGGCCGTCTACTCCCCAAGGCCTATGACGGAACTCTCGGTACTCCACCCTGTAGTTGGCAGCGCCGGTAACCGCCGTCCAAGTCAAAGGCTGGCTTGTCAGGGTTGCCGGCCCCGCCGTAGGCGCTCCCGGCGCAGGCGGGCAGTACAGAAGGCCGAGGGAACTCAGGTCATTGGTCGTCACGTCCTTCAGTCCCTGTGGTATGCAGCCCGTAAGGCTGTTGCCGGAAAGTCGGATTTCCACGAGGTTGTCCAGACGGCCTAGCTCCCTCGGTATGTCACCAGTCAGGGAGTTGTCGCTAAGGTCAAGGTGGGTCAACTCGGAAAGGCTACCCAGCTCTGTAGGAATGGTCCCCGTCAGGTCCTCGTCATCCAACTCCACCTTCGTCACGCGGGTGGGCGTGCCCCCGGTGGTCAACCCGTCCCAACTGCCTATCGCCGTACCACTGTCCCAATTCAGCGTAGCCGTGCCCCGCAGCGTGTCCTTCAGAACCAGCAGGAGCTGGCAGTCAAGCATCAGGCCGGGGTCATACGGGTCAGTGGGGACTGCCATACCACAGGTCGGAGGTGGAGATACCGGAGGCCCGTTCGGGTGGTCGTACTCCCCCAGGCTGGTGAAAAGCTCTGTAATTCTGTTGGCGTCCGTCTGGATCATCGGCAGGCCGGCATCAGGGCCGATGCGTCCACCGTTGGCCGTGAGGCGGGCCTGGTGAGCCGCGCTGACCGCCTGACGGAAGGCGGGCAATTCCATCTCCAACTTCGAGCGGTGGGTCTGGAAATCATCACGGCGTGCCCACCAGAACCTTTCAGGATGAACAGCTACCACCGTACCGTCGTCTCGCTGTTCAATGTCCCAAGTGGTGAAGACCTGCCAGGCCTCCACCCCGCCGTCTCTGGACGCTCCGAGGAACAGGACCGCCTCTCTGCCCTCAATACCCCCCTCCGGTGCCTGGGTTAAATCGTTGTAGTACCCTCCCTCCCGGTATAGCTTCTCCAACCGGCGACGCGCCTGTTCTAACAGTTCCTCTGAGTCCTCATATAGCGAGTGGCTGCCACTGCCCACCAGAATGGTCAACGTGGGCGGCCCTGAGCCGAGGATGTATTCGTTCACCCGCACGTCAGCAAAACAGTGCGTCGCCTTTGAGCGACTGTAGTCCACGTCCACATAGGGGGCGATACGGAACTGCCCTCCGGCGGGGGCGCAGCGCACACTGTTGGGCAGGTAGGTGCCGCGAACTACCAGATGGACCGCTATGGACAAGGTGTATCTGTTGTTAAGATAAAACGCCACACTCCGAGGCTCGGAACCAAGACTAACGTGCCCGCCGCTGCTGTCTAGTTGACCTAACCCGGTGCCGCAGGGATCCACCGAAGACCCGGCTGCGGGCTGACAGGGCGGTATCTCCTCCTGAAGATAGCCGGTGTACTGGTAGTCAGAGTTGGACCAAGGCCTAACAACCGCCAGAAATGCAAATAGCGACACAATCACGGTAGTTGCCACCACTGCTGCAATTTTGGGAAACTGCGTACGCTTCGGCCGGCTCAGTAGGCCGCTGATGGTAGGCCAAAGGTCGCGCCCGGTGTCAACGCGGTCCATGTGCTCACTCAGCGCATCGCCAATCAACCGCTCTTCAATTCGGGTATCACGACGCCGTAGCATCCCTATACCTCCTCACGGCTATGCCGTATCGCTCGGGGCTTGTGTGCCTCGTCCACGTTCCCACACACTCTCCGGTTTCCCGCTGTCCCGCAGCAGAAGCTCAAGCTTGCGCAAGGCGGAGTGCAGGCGGGACTTCACCGTGCCTCGACGACAGCCGAGCGCAACGGCCATCTCAATCTCTCCGAACCCGTGGTAGTAGCGGAGTACGACTGCTGCCCTCTGCTTTGGACTGAGGTTTCGAATGGCCATCCATATGACCCTCCTGACCTCCGATTCCTCCACTATCAGGTCTGGGAGCGGGTCGAGCGACGGTGTATCGGCGGCAACCTCTTCCAGCGGCAGGTTGCGACGGTCACGCCGTCGTATCTCCTTGAGGCTGATGTTGACTACGATCCGGTACAGCCACGGAGCGAAGGGCCGTTCCGTATCGAACCGCCTCAACGCTGTGAACAGTTCCGCGAAGACCTGCTGCGTGACGTCTTCAGCAAGGTGACTGTTTCCAATGATTCCATAAGCGGTACGTAGGACCGCCAGTCGGTGGAGCTCAAACAGAAACTTCAGGCCGTCCACGTCTCCACGCTTACACTGCAGTATTGCTTCCCGTTCCTGTGGTAGCGTCACGCGAAGTTCCATCCCCAGTCCTGCTTATGAACCCCTTCATATAGTATTACCACCAGACCCCGAGAAGGTTCATTTCTCAATCACCTGGAGATGCGGTACTCCATGACGAGGGCAGTGATGTCCGTAGGCTAGAACTCGGATGGAGGTCGGGCAAACCAGACGTGGAAGAGTGGTGGAGGGGTTCTCCAACCGGTCCCGCGCCGTATGGATACGCCTTACAGCACGAGCACCCGCTCTCTTTTCATTCCGTCTCGTTGTAGAGGTAGTGAGGCCGCCCTCCCGGCAGACCCCACTCTTTGTAGAACCCGTTAACGTGCGGCAGCAGGTCTCTGCCCAGATTCGCCCGGTCTATTTCATTCTGTGCCAGAGGACGGGACATGTGCTGCTTGAGCTCGGCCCAGACGGCTTCCTTGTCTACTTTCGTCATCCTCCCGTCTCGCATGAGCACCTCGCCGTCCACAACCACCGTATTCACGTCTGAGGCGCGTCCCCTGTACACCAGCGCATCCACCATATCGGTGTCGGGATGTAGATACGGCTCGGTGACGCCGGTCAGGTCTACCAGGACGGCGTCAGCGCGTTTGCCGGGCTGCAAAGTGCCCACCTGGCTGTCGAACAACGTGGCCTTGGCCCCGTTGACGGTAGCCATGTGCAGTATCTGGTGTGAGGTGGGACTGGGCGTGTCGACCCCGGGCAGGCGGTGCACCTTCTGTACCAGCCTCATCTCTTGGAGCATGTCGTTGTCGTCGTTGATGCCCGCTTCATCGATGCCCACGGCCACGGTGACGCCCCTATCCCAGAGCTTGTTGAGGGGCGCGACGCCGCTTTTGAGGCGCAGATTGGAGCTGGCGTTGTGGCAGATGATTGCGCCGGATTCCGAAAGCAGGTCTATGTCCGACTCTGTCAGCCATACTCCGTGAGCGCAGGAAAGCTCCGGGCCAAGGAAGCCCAGGTCATTCAGATGGGCAAGGGGTGTCTTGTTCCAGGTGCGCAGGCCATACATCTTCTGATATACGCTCTCCTGGAGGTGTACGTGCATGCCCGTTCCGTAGCGCGTGGCATACTCCTTTGCCGTCTGAAAGAAGACGTCGCTGCACCACTGCACGTTGCCCGGAGCAAGAAAGACGTTGATTCTCCCGTTGTCCGAGAAAGAGTCGTGCAGCTCCGCAAAGGTAGCAAAGTACTCCTCGGATGATAGCGCTCTGCCCTGCAGATGTCCCCTCACCCTGGAGCCTAGCTCCGCGGGCAGAGAGGCGATGAACTCCCCGTCGTCCTGATAGACCACGCTGTTTTGGTCGCGGAACATGAAGGAGAACGCGGCGCGCATGCCGGACTCTTCGTAAGCTCGCAGCACTTGCCTTCCCAGGTCCACCGGGCCGGATATTCCCGACGTGGGGCTGGCGTTAATGCTGTGATTGTGCATCACGGTGGTGATGCCCGACTCTATCATCTGAATAGCGCAATAGAGCGTGTCCAGGTAGGGGTCTATGTCCCTTATGGCGTAGCGAGCCGTGATCCACGGCTCAAGGGCCAAGTCGGGGACGCCAAGCTGAAAGGGGGTGAGGCCAATGTGGTGATGCGCGTTGATCAACCCTGGAATGACCATGTGCCCATCCGAGCCTAGCTCTTCATCGGGCTGGTGGCGGGCCTTGACTTCAGAGTAAGGGCCAACGTCTTTGATCTCTCCGTTCTCCTGGTAGAGTGCGCCGTCACGGATGATTTCGCTGGCGCCATCGTCTAGAACCCTGGCGACCAGGTATTTGCCTCTTATGATGGACGATGACATAGCTCCTCCTTGGCCGATAGTAATATGGGAAGCGTAATGCTTGCCTATAACATTGGCAACTGGATGATATTGGCAAGGCGCTGCTATGCGCCAAGCTTGTCGGCTAGATCGTGGAAATCGTCCGCGTAGAGGTCAATCCACTCTTCCCGGTCGACGTCCACTTGACCCTGCGGCCCGAATTCATCAGGCCGGCTCACCAGCGCGGTCTGCATGCCCTGGCCCTTGGCCGCCTTCAGATCATATTTGTGGGCGGCCACCATCATCACGTTTTCCGTAGGAAGCGCCAGAAGGGAGGCCGCTCCCCTGTACACCTCTGGATCGGGTTTGTAGCGCTTGAAGAGCTCCACCGACAGCACGCAGTCCCAAACCAGGCCGGCATGCTTGGACAGGTTGGCAAGCATGGCCATGCTGCCGTTTGACAGAGCGGCGGTCAAGAACCTCTCCCTGAGGCGGTCAAGTCCTGAGGCTGAGTCCGGCCAGGGGTCCAGCCTCTGCCAGACCCCGTTCAGATCATCCTTCTCCGTCTTGCTCAAGCCGGGTACGGCGATCTCATCCAGGATCTCGCGGTTCAGCACGTCGAGCGTCGTCCATGGACGTTCGCCGCTATTGACCCGTTCCATGGCGGGGCGATAGCCGTTTCTCCATTCATCGGCGAATCTACCCCAGTCCACGTCGCCTAGCTCCTTGGCCTCGCCCAAGGCCCGCGCCTCGCGGTTCACGGGAGTGCGCCAGTCCACAACCGTCCCGAATACGTCGAACGCCAGCGCCTTTATCTCCTCTGTACCCACGGCATTCCTTTCTTACTGAATGGTGAGCACCCTCTTGGGATTATCCACCAGCATTGCCCTGATGTTCTCTTCTTTGAAGCCGCGACGCCGCATCCAGGGGACAACAACGCGCAAGATGTGTCCGTAGCCATGACCTCCGTATTTGACCAGGTACGCCTTGCCTCCTACATCGTGCGAGACGAGCACTTTGTCGGCGTGTCCCTGCTCTATGAGCCAGGCAATCTGATCCAGCCGCTGAGCATCCGTAGGCCTGGCTATGTGCGGCGCCATAGAGTAGTAAGAAAGGTCCTGCCCAAAGAGGTCCCATTCGATGAGACAGCCGGTGTCAGCTATCTCCTTCAACGTCTCCAGGTTGAACACGGTGCGCTCAATATGGCCCATGATGATCTTCTCCGGCGTAGCGCCTGACTCGGTGAGGATACCGATTATCTCCATGGGCGCCGCTTCATCCCGGCCGGGGTGGATGGATATGGCCGCGCCGGTCTCCCGCTGGGTCATACCGGCGGCGACAAGCACCTTCCGTTCATCGGCATGGAGGGGCCAGGAGCAACCCAACTCTCCCATGATGCCCGCTCTTACGCCGGTATCGTCTATGCCCCTAGTTATGTCGCCAATCATCTTCTTGGCAATATCATCTTCACTCATGGCCGCCACTTCCGGTGGATGTGACGAGGCCACGTAGTATCCGGTGGCGGCTACCACGTGAAGACCGGTGACCCTAGAGATGCGGGCCAGTCCCAGGGGGTCAGGCGCCTCGCCGATGGTTGTGGCGTCTACTATCGTCCGGCCGCCTTCCCGTTTGTAGAGCAGAGCCTCTTCTATCGCGGTCTGCTCGTCGTCAAGATGAAGGTTGTCCAGGTGGTTGTTGTTGTGGTACCTCAGCCACCAAAGGTTCTCAATGGTGATAGGCTGCCTGGACATGAACTTGTCGCTTGCCGTAGCCGGTTCAACGTACAAGCAGCTTACGTCGGCCAGCAGGTGCTCATGCGGCATGGTCACGCCCATCTCATCAGGATCGATAGCGCCGAGAACGGTCTGTATATAACCGGATGTAGTCATTGATGCCTCCTTACTGGCCCTCCATTATGCCGAGAGCCCGCTGGGGATTATGTACCAGGATCGACTCTATTTGCCACTCCTCCATCCCACGCCGCCGCATCCAGGGCACAACAATCCTTAATATGTGGCCGTAGCCATGTCCGCCCCATCTCGTCAGATTGGCTTTTGCGCCGGCGTCGTGGGCAACGACTATCTGGTCAATGTGCCCTTCTGAGATGAGCCACTCTATGGTCTCGATGCGCTGAGCGTCGCTGGGCCGGGCTATGTGAGGCGCTATGGGGTAGTAGGAGATGTCCTGCCCAAATAGGTCGTATTCCAGGTAGCAACCGGCCTCGGCCAGCTCCTTCAGCCTGGCGCGGTCGAAGATGGTGCGCTCCAGGTGACCCATGATGATGCGGTCAACGCCGACGCCTGCTCTCTTCAAGACATCCATTATCTCCATAGGCGCCGCTTCATCGCGGCCGGGATGAATGGAAATGGCCACCCCGGTCTGCCGGCTAGCTCTTGCGGATGCGCCGACCACCTTGCGCTCGTCAGGATGCAACGGCCACGAGCAGCCTATTTCACCAATGATCCCCGCTTTGACGGACGTGCCGCCTATCCCCTGGGTTATCTCTTCGACCATCAGCGCCGCCAACTCTTCCTCCGACATGGTGGAGACCGCGGTTGGATGAGAAGGCTGGATGTAAAAGCCGGTGGCCGCGACGACATGAAGTCCCGTAGCCAGGGATATCCTTGCCAGTCCCTCAGGATCGGGAGACATTCCGGTGACACTACAGTCCACAATGGCGCCTCCGCCTTCTCCCTTGAACATCATCGCCTCGTCTATGGCTATGTCTATGTCGCCCTGCTGCAGGTTGTCCATGTGGTTGGTGTAGTGGTACCTCAGCCAGTTCACCGTCTCTATTGTGATGGGTTGACGAGACATGAACTTGTCGCTGGCTGTGGCCGGCTCCTCGTAGAGCACCGTGGCGTCGGCCAGCAGGTGCTCGTGCATCATGGTGACGCCTAGCTGGTCGGGGACAACCGGGCCAAGGACTGTTTGAATGTAGCTGGACATGCTGATTCCTTGTGGGGGGCCGCCGCTAAAGCTTCACGCCGTGAGCCTTGGCCCAGTCGTCCATGCCGCCTATAGCGGGGTTGTCCGGCCTCTGTTTGTAATAGTCACGCAGTGGGTAGAACTTGCCGAATATGTCCAGCAGGTCGTCCATGGGAGTGCCCGAATTATCGACGCGCAGGTTGATGATGGAGAACCCCTCCGGTTCATAGAGCAGGATGCCGGCGGAGCGCTGGCCGTTGGGCTGGCCGCCCGCCCTGGTTCCCGCATCCAGCGAGTTCATCAGCCGCACTTCCAGGTCTTCCTCCTCCGAACCTTCCATGGCTCCGGCCATTGCATCGACCACGCCCTGACCCACCAGCCCGTTCCCCATCACTATCCACTGCTCCCCGGTTGCGTGCCCCTTCCAGTCTCCGTTGTCGACGCCTGTGCGCACCGCGGTATGCCCGTAGCGGTCTACTATCCCCAGCTGCCGGTACTCTATGTAAGGGTCGCTCTCTTCAAGCTGGGCAAGCACGCGCCTCGCCGGGTATCCCAACTCCAACAGCTCTATGGCCAGCAGGCCCAGCCGCGGGTCGGTGCGGGACTGCGTGGCCACGGCGCCTATGTTGGCCTTGATGTAGACGCAGCGGCCAGTGACCGCCATTTCACTGGTGGATATGGATATGCCCAACCGTCCCGTGCGCGGGCAGCGGCCTATGGCGGTGAAGGTGTGCATTTCCGGGCCCAATGTAAACATGCTCTGCTCCTCTTGTCTGTTTCAGCCCAACTACGGCAGAAGGTCAGATCTGCCTAATAGGCAGACAGGCCGAGATTACGACTGAATCCCCCGCTTCGCGGCCCATTCAGACACCCGGCCGATAGCGGGATTGTCCGGGCGCTCTCGATAGTACGGCACCAGCGGGTGCATCTTGTTGAACAGACGCCATAGCTCCTTCATCGGCTCGTCGTTGTCGTCCACGCGCAGGTTGACTATGGAGAAGCCCTCGTTCTCGTGCACGATGACGGCGGCGGCTCGCTGTCCGTTGGGCTGGCCACCCGCCTGGGTTCCTGCGTCTATAGCCCTCATCAGCCTCAGCTCTATGTCCTCGTCCACGGAATCCTCCATAGCCTTGGCCATGGAATCGACCACCTGCGCCCCCACCAAGTAGTTGCCCATGGTGATCCAGCCGTCGCCGGTCTTGTGCCCGGCCCACTCGCTGTTGCTGGCGCCGGTGCGCACCGCGGTGTGACCCCAGCGGTCCACGATGCCCAGCTGCCGCCACTCGATGTGCGGGTCGCTGGCTTCCAGCTCGGAGAGGACGCGGCCCGCCGGGTAGCCCAGTTCCAGAAGCTGCAGCGCCAGGATACCCAGCCGTGGGTCCGTATAGGCCTGCGTGCCCACAGCCCCGACGTTAGCCTTGACGTGCGGAGCGCGTCCCCCCGTGCCTATCTCGCTGGTAGTCACCGCTACACCCAGCCGGCCGGTGCGCGGGCACCTGCCGATTGCGGTGAAGGTATGGGTTTCAGTGCCCAGCTTGAACTCGACTCCCTTGAGCAGTTTCATCTCTTCCCTCCTATTGCTCATGCAACACGCTTGCGCACTAGCTCAGCTCAGCGGCGTGCTCATCCAGGAAAGCCACCGTGGCGTTTACCGTGCGGCGTATATCCTCGTCGGTGTGGGCCGCACTTATGTAGGCGCGGTTCAGCAGTTGCTGCCTTACGAATATGCCGCTCCTCATCATATGCTCACGGTACGCCTGGTCCATGGCAGCGCCTCCTGCCTGCCGGTAGCGCACCACGTCCTCCTGGCTCTGGGGCTGCACGGCGCTGAAGTACATGCACCACACGGACCCGAACCCGTCGCAGCGCGCCTTCAGGCCGCGCTCCTTTATTGCATCGTTGACCCCACTGCGCAGGGTGTCGCCCATTCTGTACAGGTGGTCGTAGAGGCCGGGGCGCGCCAGTATCTCCAGCGTTTTCAGAGCCGCAGCCGTGCCCAGCGCGTTCCCTCCGAACGTTCCCGCTATGCGTACCGTGCCCTCCGGCGCAGCCAGCGACATCACCTCTTTCTTGCCGCAGATGGCCGCTATGACGTAGCCGCTTGCCATGGCCTTGCCAAAAACCCCCAGGTCAGGCGTTACCCCGTAGATGGCCTGCCCGCCACCCAGACCGTGGCGGAACCCCGTCACTATCTCGTCGAAGATGAGCACTATGTTCAGCTCGTCGCAGATGCGGCGCAGTCCCTCCAGAAAGTCCGGCCTAGCTATCAGGTTGCTGCTGTGGATCATGGTCTCCACCAGCACCGCCGCTATCTGGTCGTGCTCATGGTGAAGGCGGGTCGATGCCGTCTCCAGGTCGTTGTAGGGCAGGATCACGGTATTCGAGTAGTTGTCGGGCGGCACCCCCGCCGAATCGGTGGCGTACTTCGTCTCACCCGTGTCGTAAGAGTCGGGGGCGCTGTTCACCGCCAGGGGATCGGCCCAGCCCTGGTATCCACCGTCGAACTTTACTATCTTGGTCTTGCCGGTATAGGCGCGGGCCAGCCTGATAGCATAGAGCAGGCCATCGGTGCCGCTGACGCAGAGCGCCACCTTTTCGGCGCAGGGGATGAACTCGGTGAGCTTGCGCGCCACCTCAACGTCGCGGAAGTTTGGCATGGCGAACTGGACGTTGCCCTCGTTTATCGCCTCGGTCACCGCCTCTATGACCTCTGAGGGCGCGTGGCCCAGGATATGGGGGCCCGCGCCGCACCAGTAGTCCAGGTACTCGTTGCCGTCCACATCGTAGATGCGGGAGCCCTTGGCGCTCCTCACGTAGAAGGTGCCCGGCGCCCACCACTTGCAGTTGGGCACGCCGCGCGGACTGAACGACGATGCCTCCTCCATCATGGCCTGGGAACGGTGCAAGTTGAGTTCACCCTGTGCAGTAGTCATAGACACACCCTCCTGAATCGGCACAATCCTACAGAGGAAAACGGTGGCAGACAAGGACGGCCGTTTGTGGAGGCAGGGCATTTACCATTGTAGGGATTGTTTCAAACGTTATGTCTAGTACAGGCACGGAAAAATGTGAAAATTCTTGAAATATGAGAAAACAAATCCGATCCTTCGACAAGCTCGGGACAGGTTTTCGCAAATGGGTGGTCGGTTTTCGTAATGAGTTAGGGATGCTTCCAGTTGGCGTCATGTAGGTAGGATAGGGGACGGAAGTGGGTGTGGGGAAGCGGGGAGTGGCGGGGAACGGGTTCTCTCTTTTCCGGCTCACTCCCTTCGACCATGCTCAGGGTGAGCGGGGGAGAGAGTGGTTGTACTGGCTACTCCTTAGGCTCTGCCTTGCGGGGCCGTTTCAGGAAGAGCAGCATGGTGATGCCGAACACGGCGATGCCGGCGTACGTATACAGCGCCAGCGTATAGTCCTGGGTGCGGTCGAAGACCCAGCCGGCGTAGACCGGACTGAATATGGCCACGGTGGTGAACGTGGTGAGGAACCCCCTCAACGTGGCGAACACCCGCCGCCCGAAATACTCGCCGATTATGGAGTAGTTAGTCGGCGACACCCCTTCTCCGTAAGAGAACAGCACGGAGAACAGGTACAACGACCACAGGCTCTGCGAGTTCACCAGCACGAACATGGCTAACAGCAGCGAAGTGTGCCCCGACATCAAGACAAGCCTCTTGCTGAAGCGGTCGCCCAGCACGCCATTGAGCAGAATCAGCGGCCAGGCCACCAGCGCTTGGAATCCAATGAACCATGCCCCCGTCACCTCGCTGTAACCCTTCCACACGAATATGGGCACCCAGTGGAGATGAATCCCGCCGATGATGATGTAGCGCACCGAGGTGCTGAGGATGATGAGCCAGTACGACGTGGTCTTCAGCGACTCCTTGAGAGTAAAATCTACTGTGGTTTGCTGTACCGCGGCCGGCTTTGCCGGAGCCGCCTCTTTTGGCTTCTCGCCGGTCTGCCCCGGCTTGTCGCCGTCGGGCAATAGACCCATCGATTCAGGGGAGCGTCGTATTAGCATGGCCAGCGGCAGTGCGATGACCAGCACGACGACAGCAGAGAACACGGAACCGTACCGCCAGCTGTACCCCGCCACTATTAGGCCCAGCGCCGGCGCGAACAGGGCGTTGCCCAGCCGCAGCGACGACGAAAAGAAGCTCATAGCACGGGTGCGGTAGCGTATGAACCAGAGGTTGGCCACGGCGTGCATGGAACTGATGAACCCCATCTGGAACCCTATGGATATCATCCCCATGTAGATGATGAAGAAGGGCCAGAAAGTGCTGGCTACGGGCAAAATGAGAAAGCCGACTCCGCCCAGCACCGCGCCGGTGACGATGGGCAGGCGTGGGCCGAACTTGTCTATCATCCAGCCAACCACCGGCGATTCGATGCTGCCTTCCAAGCGCGTCAGCGAGAAGACCAAAGATAGCTGACCACGGGTCAGCCCTAGCTCGCGCTCCAGGGGAAGAAAGAACACGGTCTGAGACGCCGACTGTACGGAGCCTATGCCGCTGACGAGGGCGCCTATTACGACCATCCACCAGCCGTAGTACATGCCTGATACGCGTTTCTTTAGTCTAGTCGCGGATTGCAATCATGCGCTCCTAGCCCATCTTTGAGACCTGTGAGTAACCCTCTCTGCCTCTGTAAGATGGCGAGGCATGGGCATCTCCCTGATCCTGGTGGTCGTTGGGAGACCTTTGCATACCTCTGTCATTCAGAGTTTTCCCCACTGTTATTACTTACGAGAATAGCCGTTTTTATCCCCTTGTGTGGCCTCTAGACTGTAGTCAATTCTGAGCGCAGCGAAGAATCCCAGGCGTTTCATCTAAAGTCGTGGTGTCTTGGCGAACAACGGCTTTAGATTCTTCACTCCGCTCCGCTCCGTTCAGAATGACAGCATCGTGGGACACCTAGTTTACGCAAAGGTCTCCATGTTTCGGGATAATACGCCTTTCCAGGGGCGTGCTCAACACAGCCGGAAGCTTTTAGACTGACCGCTACCCGTTCTGCCTCGCCTGGTCCGCAATGTCCACGCCCACCATCTCGCTCCATGCCGCTATCAGCTGTTTAACCACCGGCCCCGGAACGCCGCCGTCCAGGGGCCGACTGTCCATCATGGAGATGGGCAGGACGGAAAAGCTGGTTGCCGTAATGAAAGCCTCGTCAGCGGTATAGGCGTCGTACAGCTGGATATCCTCCTCCACCACCGGTATCCCCAGTTTTCCGGCCAGGTCAATGACCGTTTTGCGCGTCACGCCCTCCAGGATGTTCCTGTCACGGGCCGTCTTAATCACGCCGTCGCTGACTATCCAGAAGTTGAAGGTGACCCCCTCCGAAATATTGCCGCCCTGGTCCAGCAGCACCGGCCACGACTCCGGGTCGACGTCCGCCGCCTCAAGCTCGGCCAGGGCAAAGTTCATCCGGCTCAGGTGCTTGATCTTGGGATCCAGTGAGTTGGGACTGTAGGAGCGGGAGCGGGTAAAGACCACGTGTCCGCCCGTATCGTACATGCCGGCGAATCTACCGAAGGCTACGTAGTCGACACCGGAATAGAGCACCGGCGGCACATCGTCGCTCACCGAAGCTCCAGACCCCCGGGTCACGTACTGCCTGAGAGCGAAGTCGTTGCCCTCACGCCACATGTGACGGTTGCGCTCCACCGATTCCAGGCATATGCGCCTCATCTGCTCCCAGCTCACCCCAGGATCCATGCGCACGTACCTCAGAGAGCGGTAGAGCCGGTCAACGTGGCCTTCTAGGTCAAAGACGCGGCCGTTGAACGTGCGCTCCGCCTCGTAGACGGCGTCCCCCAGAGCGAACCCCCTGTCCGAGATGTGCACTTTACACTCGCTTCTCGGTATCCATTCTCCGTTGAAGTAGGCAACGAACTCATCCATAAACTGACCTCGCTAATGCAGTAAATCCGCCAGCGGCGCAAACGCTTTGCTTTGTGGGATTTCGTCCACCAGCAGACCGCCTCTGCTTCTCTCGATTCGATGGGCGGCTGCGTCCTCGCGGGACGTGATGATCCTGTAGGAACCGTCGACCACCTCCAAGGCGCAGCAGTCCTCCACACCTATACCGATGCCGGCGCCAATTCCGGGGTGACGGCGCACCATTGCCTGAAAGTCCTGCTCCCGTTCCTCCCCGTTGTAGTGCGGGCAGCCGAAGGCATCTATGAAGCCCATACCCTTGACCCTGATATAACTCCAGTCGTCGGCGTCGGTGTAGAACGACATCGAGTCGCTGTGCCCGTAGCTGAACCAGCAGATGCAGCCCGCGCTCAGCCCCGCCAGCACCGTTCCTCCGGCGTATGCCGCTTCCAGCAGCTTGTCCACGCCCAGCAAGCGCCAGCGACGCATCATCTTCAGCGTGTTGCCGCCGCCCACGTAGATGACGTCTGCGCCCAGGACCGCCTCTAGGAGCCGCTCCTGCGGTGGGCGCTTTCCCAGCATGTAGAGGACGTCCGTATCGCAGCCCAGCTCGCCGCCGTAGGCCCTATCGAACGCCTCCCAGTACTCCACCGAATCGCTGCTTGCCGTGGGGATGAACAGAGCTTTGGGGCGCTCCTTGCCGCTCAGCTCAACGATCTCCCTGTCGATATCGAGCGTTTGCAGGGTGCGCAGGTCTCCCCCGCCTATAGCCACTATCTTGCCCATGATGTGCCGTAGTATAGCCTGTTTCCGGCGACCGGGGGATTGGTTTGGCGGGCTTGGGCAGTCAATTCAGCCTGACGTCTGCCGGGAAGACGACGCTGGAGCGTTGAGGGCTGTGAACTGAGTCATCACGTCCAGGTTCGCACTCAACGCATCCCCTTGAACGTTGATAAGACCCTGTTCCTGCAAGGAATGAATGTCTCTCATCAAAGTCTTGGTTGTGACACCTCGGTAGAACCTGCTTAGCGGATGTACTCCGTTCCGAATATCCCGCATGGAAACAGGTTCCGCGGTCAATTCAAGGAGAAATAACAACTGCCGCTCACCTACTCTAGTACCAAGCTTGCCCGATACGGAAAGTGTTTCGCGGGCTAAATCCCGAAAAGAGATGACCTTCATTGATTCCAATACTTCATTGTGCACGTCCCGCAGTTCCTCCAGCAGGCCATTGACAGAGAAACTGACGAACGGGGTCAAATCGGGATTGGTTTCAAACCTGACCAGGTCCAACATGCGAGTGTACTCTGAACGCTTTCTGTAGTAGAAGTTAGCCAGCGAATAAAACCCGCGTGCAGTAAGCCCAGCTTGGTATAGCAAGTAGCTCTCAATGCCTCGTGATGTCCTTCCATTTCCATCGCCAAATGGGTGGATACTTACGATATAAAAATGAGCAACTATGGCCCGGATTATTGGGTCCCATTCCAAGGCCGACCCATGATTGAACCACTCCACGAGCTCACGCATTAGACGTTCAACCTCCTCACCAGTTGGAGGAGGGCGATAATCACCCACTTGGACTGCATGCCGTCGATACTTTCCGGGGATGTTGTTTTCATAATCGATGTCTTTTGTAAGCCTATAGTGAAAATCACAAATCATCCGTTCCGTGATTACGCCTTGCGGATCATCTCTGACAATCTGGGCTATATAGTCCATCAGTTCACGTGCATTGCGTACTTCCTGTTCATCCCTTGCCCTGGAGCTTGGCAAAACCTTCTTGCCAGGTGGCGACTGGATTATCATCTCCACCTCTTCCTCGGATGCCTCCGTGCCTTCGATTCCAGTGGTTCCTCGAACGGCGCGCATTATGTTGAGCCTGTCTATTCTTTCTTGCACGTAAGGGGGTAATGGAATTCCACGGATGACAGACGCCAGCGCTTTTATTTCGGCCAGGCAACCAAGTATGTCTACCCTCTTGTGGTCGATATGCGTATTGAAGTGGACGTCCCACTGCGGCATCAGACTGTTTCCTTAGAATCTGGACAATGTCTTGGACATTGTCCAGATAGATTCATGCGTAAATCATAGCTGAATTAACAGGACATATCAATGGACACTGTCCACAACTCTGTCCACTGTCAGGGTAGTGTCTGGCGTTTGCAGCATACAACTTGCAACCCCTTTGCGAGCCGGTGACATATGCTAGAATAGGCCAGCGATAAGCGGGCGTAGCTCAGTTGGCAGAGCATTTGCTTCCCAAGCAAAGGGTCGAGGGTTCGAATCCCTTCGCCCGCTCCACTTCTTCTAGGCATGAAATCACCACTTTACCAGTGTCCGATTATAAGCGTTGGCAACTTACCGGACAGACCCGCACAGACAACAACACCGATAGTAGCACCATGTGGTACCATGTAGCGGGCCGATAGTCGTCCATTTCACGAACCTCGCAATTTGCAAGGAGGAGATCAATGATAAGTAGGATGTTGGGAGCCGCCCGGTTGAGTTCAACGACCTATGAAGACGTGGAGAAGGACGGAAGCGCGACCATACAGGCGCTCTTGATAGTGATTATCGTCACCATTGCCAGCTTCATTGGGAGGTTGCTAAGCGGCGGAGACGATACCAACGTGATCAGTGCCCTGATCGAAGGCTTGGTGCTAGGCATAGCAGGCTGGGCCATATGGGCGCTGGTAACCTGGATGGTCGGAGTAACCATACTGAAGACAGAGCAGACCGAAGCAGACTGGGGGCAGCTGGCGCGCGGCTTGGGATTCGCGCAGACCCCGAAAATCCTGAACGTGTTTCTCTTCGTACCGTATGTCGGCGGGCTCATAGCTCTGGTGGCGTTCGTCTGGTCGTTCGTATGCATGGTGATTGCCGTACGGCAGTGCCTGGACTACACATCGACGTTGCGGGCGTTCTTCGTGATCCTGATCTCCTTCATCCCCGTGGCTTTTCTTTACATCATCGTCGCAATAGTAGTCTTCCTAATAACAGGCAATGGCAGTGAAGCATAGCAGCCTTCAGGGCTGGTAACATCGGAGTTAGATTAGGAGGAGGAAGCACATGGCCCTAACACTGGCCGAAGCCAACCGCATTCTAGAAGGCGCCGTTGCCAAGGCAGAAGAGCTCGGCATCAAGGTAAACGTAGCCGTCTGCGACGACGGCGGAAGGCTCAAGGCCTTCGCCAGAATGGACGGCGCAGGCTGGGCCGGAATGTACGGCTCCCAGGGCAAAGCCGTAGCCTCCGCCGCCACGGGCAGGGCCAGCGGCGACCTCCAGGAACGGGCCGACACGCCCATCTACAGGGGCATTGTTGCCGCAGAAGGAGGGCACATGATCCTCAGCAAGGGCGCAGTGCCAATCATCCGCGACGGTGAGATCATCGGCGCTTGCGGCGTGGGCGGCGGCACCTCCGACGAAGACGAAGAGTGCGCCCGCGCCGGCGTATCCCTGGTCACCGGCTAGACTCTGGCCGTCGACACGTTTAGCTCACCCAGCTTAGGAGAAGCAGATGGCAGGTCGTTTACAAGACAAAGTGGCAATCATTACAGGCTCCGCCACCGGGATAGGCCGTGCCGGAGCCAGGCTCTTCGCCTCCCAAGGCGCTAAGGTTGTAGTCGCCGACCGCAACGATACCGAGGCCGAGAAAACCGTGGCCGGCATCAGAGAAAACGGAGGCGACGCCATCTTTATCCATACCGACGTTTCCAAGTCCGACCAGGTGCAGGACCTGGTCAGCGCCACTCTGGAAAGCTACGGCAAGCTGGACATTATGGTCAACGGCGCAGGGATCCTCATCCGGACTCAGTCCCGTCTCGCCGACATCTCAGACCTAGAGTGGGACCTCTCCTTGAACACCAACCTGAGGGGTGTGTTCTACGGCTGCAAATACGCCATCCCCCACATGATGGAGCGCGGCGGCTCTATAGTTAATATCTCGTCCAGCGCGGGAATAGGGCCCACTCCTCGCGCCGCCTCTTACGGTGTAAGCAAGGCGGGTGTAATCAACCTCACTCTGACCGCCGCCCGTGAATACGCCGAAAACGGGATCAGGGCCAACGCCATAGTCCCCGGCCTCATCGATACACCCCAGGCCAGGGGCAGCACCGGCAGCAGGGAACGGTTCGAGCAGAGAGCCAACGAGATGGCTTTAGGACGTGCCGGGCAGCCTGACGACGTCGCCAACCTCATGTTATTCCTCGCCTCCGACGAATCGTCGTTCATCACCGGCGGCGCCTACGTCATAGACGGCGGCGGCTCGGTAGGAAGCTGGTCGGACCTGCGCCGAGAATCGTAAGGCGCCGTGCCTTCCACCTTAATCAGCAACGCCACCATCGTTATCGGCGATGCCCAGCGCAGCATCCACTACGGCTCCGCCATAGCCATTGAAAACGGCGCTATCGCCGCTATTGGGCCCACTCATGAGGTGCTAAGCCGTTATCCGTCAGCTGAGGTTGTCAACGGCAGCGGCAGGGCCGTATTCCCCGGCTTCATCAACTGCCACGCACACGTCACCGCCACCATAGACCGCGGCATCACCGACGACTTCGGGTTTCCATTTCCCTTCCGATTTCCGGAGAACGTTCGTTCCTTCCTCACCGATGAAGAGTTAACTGTCATGGCCATGCTTGGAGCCATCGAATGCATCCGCACCGGCAGTACCGGCACGGCAGAGGTCGCCGAAGGCATAGAGCGCTACGCCGAGTCCATAGCGGCCAGCGGACTGCGCTGGTTTCTTGCCGAGTGCAGCGGCGACGGCGTTACCGGCACAGGATACAAGCCCGGAGAGCCGGTCACCGAGTTCTCCGACGCACGTCGTGAGCAGGCTATCGAGCGCGGCACCCACCTCTTCGAAAAGTGGCACGGCCACGATAACGGACGCGTCCGGTGCATGACCGGCGTCACCCTGGTGGAGACCAGCTCGCCCGCCTTGCTGCGCCAGGTGCGTGAGCTGGCGGAACGGTACAACTGCGGCTACACCATCCACCTTGACCAGAGCCGCCTGGAGGTTGAGACGGCGCTGCGTATGCATGGCATGCGTCCCGCGGGTTACCTT
This sequence comes from Dehalococcoidia bacterium, assembly GCA_965197965.1. Taxonomy (GTDB): domain Bacteria; phylum Chloroflexota; class Dehalococcoidia; order Lucifugimonadales; family QGNO01; genus DAOUJH01. The sequence continues at coordinate 1,620,393 of OZ240235.1, read as the reverse complement.
GCCGCCAACGATTTCCTGGGCCCCAGGCTGGTAGCCGCGCACTTGCGCTACCCTGATGAGTCTGAAATAGCCCTCCTGGGCCAGACCGGGACCGCGGTATCCCACCAGCCCGCAATGGCAGCCCGCCGCGCTGTAATACCTCCCATACCGGCCCTGCGCGACGCCGGCTGCACCATTGGCATGGGCACCGACAACAATACCCAGGACATGGTCGAGGTCATGCGCGTCGGCATGCTTACGGAGCGCATTCTTCGCGACGACCCGGCCAACCCCCAGCCGGAGGACGCCCTGGAAATGGCGACGATGGGCAGCGCCAAAGCGCTGGGCATAGAGAACTCCGTTGGTTCCTTGGAGGTGGGTAAGAGGGCGGACCTGGTGATAGTCAACACCATGCGCTCCAACCTTGCGCCCAACATGCGGGTGGTGTCCTCTTTTGTCAACAACGGCCAGCCTTCAGACATAGAGTCGGTGATGGTGGACGGCAAGTTCGTAATGCGGCATGGCATGATCCTAACCGTCGACGAAGAGACCATTGTCCGCGAGGCCGACCTGATCGGGCGGCGTGCCTGGCGGAGGCTGACAGAGAAGTACCCCAACGTGGGATTTCCCGTAGACCTGGCCCCGGAGTAATCGAGGGAGACCCTTGTATAACCCCGTCGTCACTTCCCGCCCCACCACCCCTGGATTCCTGCCTGCGCAGGAAAGACGGTGGGGGGACGGCTCCAGAGCTTACCTGTACATGATAAAGGAGTCAAACGAGTTGTCGGCGTCTGCCCATTCCGCTTCTACCGCAGTCACCTCGGCGCGGGGAGGGCCTATTTTCAACTCTTCCAACAAGCGCTCCAGGTTTTCCCTGGGCCCTTCTACGCATATTTCAACTGCTCCGCCAGGTAGATTGCCAGTCCAACCGACAAGCGCTAGACGCTGGGCATGGTAATGAACGAAGCGCCTGAATCTCACCTTCTGTACGCGGCCATGGATGATAGCCCTCAGCTTCACCTTGGTCTTCACGCTACTGTCCTGTTCCACTGGTAAACTCTCTCCCAGCCAAGTTAGTGAATCCTCAAGCTGGTTTTGAAGGGTGCCTCCGGCTGACCCGCCAAACCCACCAATATCAACACAATTGAGGGTGGCGTTAAGCACGTCACCCTCAATTGTGCTCCTGCTAGATTATAGCTGCAGAGCCAATCCTATCCGGTCAGCGCAGCCCTAACCTTGGCCTTCTCTGAATCATAGCTGGTCAAAGCAGTGTAGCCTACCTGGGAAGCAAGCTCACCCGTGTTCTCCAGATAGTAGTCTATAAACACCTGCAACTCGGTGCTGCTCTTCAGCTTCTCAATGTTCACGTAAATGAAGACCGGCCGCGCCAACGGCGAATATGAACCATCCGCCACAGTCGCGTCGCTGGGAACCACACATCCGTTCCCTCCGTCCACTCCGATCACCTTCAGCTTGTCTTCATTCTGCGCATAGTACGCATACCCAAAGTAACCCAGCGCATTGGTGTCTCCAGATATACCCTGCACCAGCACGTTGTCGTCCGCACTGGCCGTGTAGTCATCTCGCGACAACCCTTCATCTCCATTGATCTCATCCGTGAAATAGTCGAACGTCCCTGAGTCCGTGTCGGGTCCGTACAGCCTTATCCGCTCGTCCGGAAAACTGCTCCGTACCTGGTTCCAGTTGTTCACCTCAGACCCAGGCTTCCAGATCATGTTCAACTCTTCCACCGTCAGACAGTCCACAAACGTGTTCTCTTTGCTCACCATGACCGCCAGGCCGTCCAACGCCACCGTGAGCTCTAGGTACTCTATGTTATTGGCTTGCGCCTGCTCCGCTTCCGAGTCCTTGATCGGCCTGGAGGCGTTTGATATGTCCGTCTCACCTACCGTGAACCGCTTGAACCCACCACCCGTACCGGAAATGGAGACGTTGGCTTGCACCTTGGGGTGTACCTTGCTGAACTCCTCCGCCACCGCTTCGGAGATCGGCCCAACCGTGCTGGAACCGTCTATCTCTATCGCCCCACCTAAGCCGTCTTCCCCGGTAGTCCCGTCACTGGTACAAGCGACGGCCAAACCGAGGAGCAGCGCCCCGGCCACAAGGACAAGAAGTCCGCGAACTTTAGATTTACCGTTTCTCAATCCATCCCTCCTGCTGTATCTTTGATTTGCCTGATGCTATTCAAGCTAGCACGGTTAGTTGAACGTGCCTTTAACAAGGTATTAAAGGATTGTTAGCAGGTATTAAAACGTGGGGCAGGGGCACTAACAGAGTTCGTGGGTAAAGGCCTTGTTTGTTGTGGAAAAGATTCTTCGCTTTGCTCAGAATGACGAGCCGCGCCGCCTCCAGATTGCTTCGCTTCGCTCGCAATGACGAGGGGGCGTCGTGTGTGGGAATGGGCCGGGTACAGGCCAGGGCAACCACGAGGGTTGCCCCTACGGGTGCCGTGGTTGGACAGGCCACATGGTGGGCAGGAAGTGGTATTACAACCAGCGTTGGCATTGCCAACACGTGTAGGGAATGCCCGGTGAAACCGTATGTTTACAACTCTGCATTCTTGCGATAAATTGCTGATGCAAACGTTTGCAGCTGACTACAGATGACCACCTACAAAGATGCGCTTCAGACAGTACGCCGCGACGGAGTACGGCTCACTCCGCAGCGGCTTCTTATCCTTTCAATCGTGGCGAACGGCAACGGACACATGGGCGTCGACGAATTGCTGGGCAAAGCCAGGGAGTCGTACCCCTTCATAGACGTCTCCACCGTCTACCGTACGCTGCATCTGTTCAAGAAGCTGGGCGTGGTTACCGAGGTGGCTATCGGCGACCGGCTGCATTATGAGCTGACCGACGCCGACAGCCGTCATCACCACATGGTGTGCCGCCTCTGCGGCAACGCCTTCGACCTCAGCCCCCGCTACCTGGAGGATTTCAGCCAGGCCCTGGTTGCGCAGTACGGCTTCAGCCCGGACCTGGACCACTTCACGGTGAGCGGTACGTGCTCAAGCTGTGCAAAGCCCCACGGAGACCGGGAGGAGGGTTGAGGTGGAATCGCCCGCGCTAATCGCTTTAGGACTCGGCTTTCTGCTTGGCCTGAAGCATGCCACGGACGCCGATCACGTAGTGGCCGTATCCACCATCGTCAGCGAGTATCACAGCGCCTGGCGCGGCATCTGGGTAGGCGCGTCCTGGGGACTGGGACACACCACGCCGCTTCTCATTGTGGGAACGGCGATTCTACTCCTCAAAGGGTCGCTAATCGATGTATACGACGAGTATTCGCACTACCTGGAGTTCGGCGTGGGCATCATGCTGGTCCTGCTTGGGCTGCAGGTGTTCTGGCGGCTGAAAGGACAGAACCTCCATCTGCACGAGCACACTCACCAGGAGACCCTCCACGTGCATATACATTCCCACGACAAGGGCGTGGAGACCGTGGACAAGGCCGTACATCCTTTCGTCGCACTGGCGGGCAGACCCGTGTTCCGGGTGAAATCGTACGTAATCGGAGTGGTGCACGGCCTTGCCGGAAGCGCCGCCGTAATGCTGGCCGTCCTGGCCACGGACGCCGTTCCCTCTTTCTTCGCCGGCATGGGTTACCTTCTGCTTTTTGGCGTGGGGACCGTCCTTTCCATGTCCACGCTGACCATTCTCATGGGCATCCCCTTTTCACTGTCCGGGCAGTATCGCAGGATCAATACCGTCATTGCCGGTGCAGCCGCCACCTTGAGCATAGGGTTCGGTTTCCTACTTATGTACGAGCTGGCGATAGTGGAAGGCCTGTAGACATGGGGAAGTTTATGCTGCCCAACGTGGCGCTGGGTGGTACAATCATCGTCAGGCCTTGCCTGGATGTTCAGATCTGATAGGGAACCATCTCATGGAGCACGGCGACACCAACCAGAAGATACAGCAGGCTCTCGACGGCGGCTCCGACCGCTACAAAGAGGCGTTCAACCGCTTGGGAGAGGTGGTCGAAGACGTTTTCCCAACGGCCCAGGCCGCTTTTGAATGGAACCTCCCCGGATGGAAAATCGAACGGGAGAACGTTCAGGAAGAGGCTCGGGGGACAATAGATCCCCGCTTCGTGCACGTGCTGATTGCGGAGAGGAAGGCAGGACTAACGGTACACCTGTGGAATCCAGCCGACTATTACTGGCTGGACACGCAGAGGGAAGCGCTCCAAGGCGCAGGATTCAAAGTGATGCGCGGCTGCGTTCAGTTCAACAGGAAGCAGCCCTTTCCTTTTGATACTATGGAAAGCGTGCTCAGGACGATAGCCCTATGACAACAACCGTGGAAAAAGCCGCAGACCCGGCCAGCTACTATATCTGGACCATAGGCTGCCAGATGAACAAGGCGGACTCCGACCGGTTGGAGAGCGCCTTGATCCAGCTCGGCCTGGCGCCGGTGTCCAAGCACAGAGAGGCGGACGTCATAGTCCTCAACAGCTGCGTTGTTCGCCAAGCCGCCGAGGACAAGGTGACCGGCATGCTCGGCTCGCTGAAGTCGCTGAAGCAGGGCGAAAGCGACCGGATCATCGCTCTGATGGGCTGCATGGTGGGGCCCAAGACGGACGACCTTCAGGCCAGGTTCCCCCACGTGGACGCTTTCATGCGCCCCCAGGACTACCGGCCTCTCCTGGAACTGCTCGGCGACCGCATGGGCATAGACGCCGAGGGCTGCCTGACCACGCTCACCCCTCCTAACGTCGCGGTCACGGCGTACATCCCCATCATCCACGGCTGCGACAAGTTCTGTACGTTCTGCATCATCCCCTACCGGCGAGGCCGCGAAGTAAGCCGGACCGTTGACGACGTTGTGCACGAGGTGGAGCTTCTGGCGGCGCGCAACGTCAAAGAGGTGACCCTTCTGGGGCAAAACGTAGACTCCTACGGACACGATCTGCCCGGCTCCCCCGACTTGGCCGATCTATTGACCGCCGTCAACGAAGTGGACGGCCTGGAGCGCATTCGCTTCCTCACTTCGCATCCCAACGACATGAGCCGTCGCATCATCGAGGCCGTGGCGTCCTTAGACAAGGTGTGCGAGCACTTCAATCTCCCCTTCCAGGCCGGCGACGACCAAGTCCTGCAGCTCATGCGCCGCGGCTACACAAACGTTGATTATCGAGAGCTGGTGCAGCGCGTACGGGAAACCGTACCCGGCGTATCGTTGAGCACGGACCTGATCGTGGGCTTCCCCGGAGAGAGCGAGGCGGCTTTTGAGGAGTCGCTGAAGATGCTGGAAGACGTCCAGTTCGACAAGGTGCATGCCGCGGCCTACTCGGAGAGGCCGGGGACCATAGCCTCCCGCAAGCTGCCCGACGACGTGCCATACGATGAGAAGAAGCGGCGGCTATCAGCCATCGAACAGGCCCAGGAAATCATCGCGGGGGAGATCAACGGCAGGCTGTTGCACACCACTACCGATGTGCTGGTGGAGGGCCACGAAAGGGGCAAGTGGAAGGGGCGCAACCGCAATGACAAGCTGGTCTTCTTTGAGGACAAACGACAGCTTCAGGGCAAGACGGTGAGCGTGCGCATAGAAAAGACCTCTCCCTGGTCGCTGCAGGGCGTTGCCGTTGGGTAGTGGGCACCAATTTGAGAGCCAATGGTAATTCCCTTCGGAGTATAGGCGCCGTTCTCAGGCTCCTTGCACCGTTGTTTCTGGCGGTGGTTCTGCTGTCCGCCTGCTCCGATCAGGTTACGCGTCAGGCTACGCGCCTCACCTACAACGACGCTTTAGATCAGACGCCGGCATGGTCGCCAGACGGCGAGCGCATCGCGTTCGTCTCCAACCGTGACTGGAACGGGGATATCTACGCGCATACCTGGGATATCTACGTGATGAACGCCGATGGCTCCGGCGTCACGCGCCTTACCCACAACGACGCTACATCTGAGGGAATGCCTGCATGGTCGCCAGACGGCGAGCGCATTGCGTTCTCCTCCCTCCGCGACGGGGACGGGGATATCTATGTGATGAACGCCGACGGTTCCGGCGTCACGCGCCTCACCTACACCAGCGATGGGGATATCTATGTGATGAACGCCGACGGTTCCGGCGTCACGCGCTTCATCTACACCAGCGATGAGGGAAGATCCTTGTCCCCTGCATGGTCGCCAGACGGCGAGCGCATCGCGTTCTCCTCCCTCCGCGGCTGGAACGGGGATATCTACCTGGTGAACGTCGACGGCTCCGACGTCACGCGCCTCACCCACAACGACGCTGACGATGCGGCCTCGTTCCCTAGATGGTCACCAGACGGCGAGCGCATCGCGTTCATCTCTGTCAGCATCACGGACAGTGATATCTACGTGATGAATGTAGATGGGTCCGGCGTCACGCGCCTTACCCACAACAACGCTGACGGTTGGTTATCCCTTGCCTGGTGGTCGCCAGACGGCGAGCGCATTGCGTTCTCCTCCCGCCGTAACGGGAACTGGGATATCTACGTGATCAACTTCGATGGGTCCGGAGTCACGCGCCTCACCCACAACGACGCTGACGAATCGGCCTGGTTCCCTAGATGGTCACCAGACGGCGACCGCATTGCGTTCGTCTCTGGAGACAACTTGAACAGTGATATCTACCTGATGAACGCCGACGGCTCCGGAATCACGCGCCTCACCCACAACTACGCTATAGATGGTATGCCTGCATGGTCGCCAGACGGCGAGCGCATCGCGTTCGCCTCCCGCCGCGATGGGAACAGTGATATCTACGTGATGGATGTAGATGGCGCCCCCTAAAGTTCGCAGTTGCATAGTTGAGGCTTTTGCGGCAACATAGTACACTTACTAGATAACTAACTCGCCGATGGGGTCGGGGTTGTATGATTTCAGTTCCGCGCCAGCCTACTGTTCCCGTAACTGACATAGAGCAGTCCGCTTTCTGTCGCACCGATTCGTCGCTGACGGCCAAGCCTCTTATCGAGGAGCTGAAGGCCCACGTTCAATGGCAGCGGCTCCCCAGGGAGTACATCGGGCTGAATCCAGACGTCCTCCATGCCCGTATAGCCGCGGCCCGTGACAAGCTGGGCGAGCGGCTGGTCATACTGGGCCACCACTACCAGCGCGACGAAATCATCCAGTTTGCCGACTTCCGCGGCGATTCATTCCTCCTATCGCAGAACGCCGCCCGGCAGAAGGACGCCGAATACGTGATCTTCTGCGGCGTGCACTTCATGGCTGAAACGGCGGACATCCTCACCGACCCCAACCAGAAGGTCATCCTGCCCAACATGAACGCCGGATGCTCCATGGCCGACATGGCGGCCACCGACGACGTTATGGACGCCTGGGACGATCTGAACGACGTTCTTTCCGGCGGGCTGGTCCCCATTACCTACATGAACTCCACCGCGGCAATAAAGGCGCTGTGCGGACAGAACGGCGGCATCGTCTGCACCTCCTCCAACGCCGCTGCCTCCTTTGAATGGGCCTTCCAGCGCGGCGAGAAAATCCTCTTCCTGCCGGACCAGCATCTGGGCCGCAATACGGGTGTCAAGCTGGACGTACCACTGGATAAGATGGTGATTTGGAACCCGTTCAAACCTCTGGGCGGCCTCAGCGAAAGTCAGATCCAGGACGCCAGAATAGTCCTATGGCAGGGCCACTGCTCCGTGCACACCAGGTTCTCCGTGGCGCAGATAGAGGATGCCAGGGCCAAGTTCCCCGATGTCCAGGTTGTCGTGCATCCCGAGTGCGTGCGCGAAGTCGTGGACGCCGCCGACATGGACGGTTCGACGGAGTTCATCATAAAGGTGGTGAGCCAAGCTCCCGCCGGCTCCGTGTTCGCCATAGGCACCGAGATCAACCTGGTGAACCGTCTGGCCAACGAAAACCCGGACAAGACGGTGTTCTGCCTTGATCCCGTGGTGTGCCCCTGCGCCACCATGTACCGCATTCACCCCGCCTACCTGGCCTGGGTCACCGAAGGGCTGGTTGCGGATACCGTGGTAAACCAGGTCAAGGTTGACGAAGAGACCGCCCACTATGCGCGTGTAGCCCTGGAGCGGATGCTGTCGCTGCAGCGGTAGCGAGGGGCGGGCGCTCCACAATGCCAGATTGCTTCGATTCTTCGCAATGACGGAAGGCGTCCTTGTTTCCACCGCCCCACCATCTTCTTGGTTCCCCGCCTTCGCGAGGAAGACGGTTCTGCCTGCCCGCATGTCTATCCCCCTTGGGACTTGCACAAAAACCGGAAAACACGGAACATCTGGGTAAGTTGCAGCAGATTACCCCTGACATACTGGAGATCGTGGATAGAGCGCTGGATGAGGACCTGGCTTCCCAGGACCACACCACCCGCCTCATCCCACACGGCCTGATCGGTCGAGCGACGCTCGTTGCCAAGGAGCAAGGCATTCTGGCCGGCCTCAGCGTGGCCGCAGCCGTCTTTTCCAGGCTGGACGCCACCGTGGAAACGTCGCCACTTCTTCACGATAGCTCGCCCCTGAACCCGGGCGACACCATTGCCACGGTTCAGGGGCCGGTAGGCGGTATCTTGAGCGCGGAGCGTACGGCGCTCAATTTCCTGCAGCGGATGAGCGGCATAGCCAGTGAAACCGCCAAATACGTGAAGGCCGTGGAAGGCTTACACTCACGGATCATCGATACACGAAAGACGGCGCCCGGTCTCCGCTATCTGGACAAATACGCGGTGCGCGCGGGAGGAGGCCACAATCACCGGCTCAACCTGGCAGACGGCGTTCTGATCAAGGACAACCACATAGCCTCGGCCCGCCTAGACGAACTCTCCCTGGGCGACCTGGTCAAGCGCGCCGGGGAAGCGGCTCCGCATACTCTGAAGATAGAGGTGGAGGTGGAGACGGTGGAACAGGCTGAAGAAGCCTTGAACGCAGGTGCGGACATTATCCTGCTGGACAACATGTCGCCGGAGGAGATGCGCCAGGCGGTGACCCTGGCGAAGGGCCGCGCCCTCACCGAGGCCTCCGGCGGCGTAACCCTGGAAAACGTACGCGCCATAGCGGAAACCGGCGTAGACCTTATCTCGGTGGGAGCGCTTACCCACTCCCCTAAGGCCCTGGATATCAGCCTGGACCTGCACGTTTGAGGGGTGGGGGGTAGCCCTTCCGGAGAAATACGTGTGGTAGGGAACGTCAAGCATCTTCTGAAACAGTGGGACTGGCGGCTGTTCATTGTCATTCTCTTGTTTCTTGGACTGCCTAACCTCTACCAGATCTACCGTGTCCATCTTATCGGCAACGAACTACCGGATGCTGGAAGCCTGGCCGTAGTATCCCAATGGCAGTTCGTTGGCCTCGTAATAGAAGTCTTCCAAGAGGCAACCGTCTTAGCGATATTCTTCTTCCTAGGTTCACAGATTCGCAATGCCACCTCCGTACAACTAGACAGGGCTAAGAGCGTATTCGCTTTCATCTTTATGGCGTCTCTGGTGTTCTCTTTAGGCGTATTTCTCTTCCGTGACGCTTTCATTACGATCATCGGCACATCAGAAGACATTCAAGCACAAACAAGAGCATTCCTAGGGATCAGCATTTTCAGCATCCCGTTTACTCTGCTGAGCGCAGCCATCATCGTTCTGTTCGAGTCACTTGGACTACGCCGACTCGTATTTGCAATGGCCATAGCCAACGTTGCGCTTCGCTTTGCGCTGGACAGCTTGTTCTTTGGAGGTTACGGGTTTTCTCTAGGGGCAGATGTCACTTGGGTGGGCTGGTCTACGCTTCTATCCAGTGCGGGGCTTCTGGTTATAGGCTTGCTTCTTTTGACCCGCGCCAAGAAGGTGCCTTCACGCTACCTTACAACCCTGCCTACGTTTACCGACATGAGGGAATATCTCCGCGTAGGACTGGGAAGTGGAGCGGATAGTCTAATCCGTAACGTTGCTTACTTCTTCTTGATTATTCGGCTTGTCAATACAATAGGCTCCGACGAGATTGGCGGCTATTACGTTGCAGTGCAGATATTCTGGAGCTTCATGCTGGTGCCGGTGCTTGCCTTGGCAGACTCGGCTAAAGCGCTGGTAGCCAACTATTCGGGGGACATCCAGCGGGTCAGAACCCTCTGGTATGCCTCGATGCTGATTTACAGCAGCAATGATGCTTGTGTGGATTGCGTTAACACCCGCCTTTCCTGGTTTTGCAAGAGCATTGAGTGGCGATGAGGAAACCGTTAGATGGGCAGTAACTGCCTTTGCGATTCTGTTTGTCCCCTATGTGCTCTTTTCATTCAACACAGTATCCGACAGCGTTTTCTATGGGGTTGGAAAGACAAAATATCTCGCCTATCAGTCCTTGCTCACCAATGGGTCAGTTTACCTCGGTGCATTCCTGCTCTACGCATCTGGAATATGGGAGGTGAGCTTTGAGGGTGTCATGGCTTTGTTTTCCATCGGCATCCTAGTCGATTCCATTTTGACCCTGACCTTCCTGACCAAAGTGCTGTACATCGACCCCGCTAACCAGCATAAGCGTCTCCCATTGGCCACACCTCCACCGTAAGCGATAAGTGTCAATGCTCAAAACGTGACTTCTTGTGCAAGAGTCTTTAAGCTTCACCTATGAGCATCTGCAGGAATCCCGCTCTGCTTCTACTGGGACTGGCCCTCCTACTTGTCGCGTGCCGGGGACCGGCGCAGGAAGCATCCCCTACGGCGTCGCCTACCGAAGAGCCATCTCCCACCCCCACTGCAGAGCCAACCGCCAGCAACCGAATTGCCTACGTGAGCCATGACTTCCAGATCTTCACCATCAACCCGGACGGCTCCGATGAACGGCAGATAACCTCGCAGGGCGGCATGTACTCCTGGCCCGGCTGGTCGCCCGACGGGAGCGGATTGTCCTTCTCCTCCTTCTCGGAAGAACTCTTGGGCCCGGGCAAAGCGCTCTATACCGTCGATGCTGGGGGCACTGACGAGGTGCGGATATATGAGAACCCTGCCGGAGTCCCGCCCGCCATTGGACCCAAGGCTCCTCACTACTCGCTCTGGTCGCCCAACGGTGAGCACATAGCCTTCCTATCCATGGAGGATGGCGAACTGGCCCTTTTCCTTGTCGACGCATCCGGAACTGACGAGGGCGTGAGGATTGCAGGAGGGGCGCCCCTATACATAAGCTGGTCGCCGGATTCACACAGCCTGCTCATACACCAAGAGGGCGATCTGTTCAGGTCCGATGTAGACGCCCCGGAACGCCTGCTCGATCTCAGAGCCACCTCCGGCGGCTACAGGGCGGCCTCCTGGTCTCCCCGGTCCAACGTCGCGGCATTCCTGGATTCGCAGGTCCTCTACATAGCCAGGTCCGACGGCTCGCGGAGGAGGGAACTGAGCAGCACCACAGGGGATGCGGCGTTTCTCTGGTCGCCCGGGGGCGACCAGCTGGCCGTGGGACAGTCGTCCACCGCGGATGATCCGTTCCTGGAGGACCTGCGGGTGATAGACGCCGTTTCGGAGGAGGAAACGGTTCTGGTGCAGCGGCCCATAGTCGCCTTCTTCTGGTCGCCTGACGGGACCAAGATAGCCTACGTCTCCCTGAACGACTCCAGAGAAAATCTGCAATGGCGCGTAATCGATTTGGACTCCGGCGCCGATAGGGAGCTGATCGATTTCATCCCGTCATCGGACCAGCTGACGTGGTACGCCTTCTTCGACCAGTACGTTCAATCGCATCGGGTTTGGTCGCCTGACAGCCAAAGCCTGCTGTTTGCCGGTGTTCTGGCCGGTGAAGACAGGGGGACGCAAAGCCGGATCTACGTCCTGAACCTGGAAGAACGGCATCCTGTTAAGGCCATCGCCAGCGGGTCGCTGGCTACCTGGTCCAACAGCTAGCCGGCAATGTTCCCGCCTGCTATGGCGGGAACGAAGTGTACCTCGCTATCCTCTGCAACCTTCTCCAGCAGGCCTATGGGAGTGACCTCTCCGTCCACCACCACGGATATGCTGGGCCTGATCCTGTTGTTCTCGATGAGCCTGTCCTTAATCCCAGGATAGGCGCCCTCCAGGTTGTCTACAATCTGCCGCACCGTTGACCCTGGGACCTGCACCTTGGCCTGTGAAGTGATGTCGCGCATCAGGGATGGTATGTAGACCGTGGCCATGGGACGGGCTATCTCCCGTTGGACTTCTTGATCCGTTCCAATACCGTGCCCGGGTTCATGGGGAGGGTATTCATGCGGACACCCGTCGCGTGATAGACGGCGTTGGCGATGGCCGGTACGGGAGGGATGATATTGGACTCGCCTACGCCTCTCACTCCAAAGGGATGTCCCGGGTTAGGCACCTCTACTATGACGGTATCGATCATCGGCACGTCCAGCGAGATGGGCATGCGATAGTCAAGGAAGCTGCCGTTCTTCATGACTCCGTTCTCATCGTAATGGTACTCTTCATTGAGCGCCCAGCCCAAGCCCTGCACGCTGCCTCCCTGCATCTGCCCTTCAACGTAGGTAGGATGAATCGCCTTACCCGCATCCTGGAACGCCGTGTACCTGAGAACATCCACCTTCCCCGTTTCCGGGTCTACCTGCACGTCCACAATATTGCCGGAGCTGGAAGGCCCTATGCCGCGCGGATGCACCACGGCGCTGCCCATTATGGGGCCGCCCGTATCGGCCATCTGAGCCGCCACCTCTGCGAACGTCATTTGGAGCGACGCGTCCGTTTTGGAGCGGACTACGCCCTGGAGCAGCTCTACGTTATCCGGTTCTACCCCCCAGACAGCGGCGGCCCTCTCTTCCACCTGGCGCTTCACCGATTGAGCCGCTTCGTATGCCGCCCAGCCCGTGGCGAACGTGGTCCTACTGCCATCGGTCGTTGCCGTGTAGCCAATCGAATCCGTATCCACCACCGTCGGCAAGACCTCTTCGGCCCGCAGCCCCAACACCTCGGCCGCTTGCATAGCCACAGATGCCCGGGTCCCTCCGATGTCCGCGGAGCCTTCTATCAGGTTAACCGTGCCGTCATCGTTGACTTTGATAGAGCAACTGGAAGCCATCCCGATGTTGTACCACAATCCCACGGCCACGCCTCTGCCCTGATTGGGCCCGCTCAACGGCGTATTGTAGTGCGGGTGCTGCTTCATGGCCTCTATAAGCTCGACCACGCCAATCCTGGGGTATGGCTGGCCCGTAACCCGCCGCGAACCCTCTGTTGCCGCGTTCTTCAGCCTGAGCTCTAGCGGATCGACTCCCAGCTTGACGGCGAGGTCGTCAAGAAGCTGTTCCGATGCAAAAACGGCCTGGGGGGCGCCCGGCGCCCGGTATGAGGCCACCTTTGGCTTGTTCACCACAACGTCGTATCCGTCTATCAGTATGTTGGAAATATCGTATGGGGAGAATATGGTAGTCGCGCCGAGGCCTACCGGAGACCCGGGAAACGCGCCGGCCTCGAAGGCCAGGTAGGCTTGGGCAGCCGTGATCCTGCCCTCTTTATTCGCGCCTATCTTTGCCCAGATGTAGCAACCGGATGTCGGGCCAGTCCCTTCGAACACCTCCTGCCGGGACATGACCATTTTCACGGGATGACCCGTTTTCTTGGAGAGCAGGGCGGCAACGGGTTCCAGGTATATCGCCGTCTTGCCTCCGAATCCGCCTCCTATCTCCAACGGGATGACTTTTACCTGGGATACCGGTACACCCAGCCTGTCCGCCGTGTAGTCCCTGACCATGAACGGCCCCTGAGAGCTGCACCAGATGATGATCCTGCCGTCTTCATTCCACAACACCGTGCAGGTATGCGGTTCTATGTAACCCTGGTGAACGGTCTTGGTATAGAACTCGCCTTCCACAATTTCATCCGCTTCTGAAAACCCCTTGTCTACGTCCCCAAGCTCGTATCTGGCGTAGCTTGCTATGTTGCTCGAGCCTTCTACGGGCGAACCGAGGGATTCCGTCCTGAGATCGTCGTGAAGCATGGGGGCTTCCTTCTTCATGGCTTCGGGAGCCGTTAGCACGGGCGGCAAGACCTCGTACTCGACCTCGATGGCGTTCATCGCCTCCTCCGCGATTTGCAGATCGACTGCGGCCACGGCAGCCACCGCCTGTCCGGCGTAGAGGACTTTGTCTGCGGCCAGTATGTTGGCCCGGCGGTATTTCAGCGCCACGTCATCGGCTTTGGGCAGATCGTCGCCGGTGACAACGGCCTTCACTCCCGGCATCGCCTCCGCTTTGCTGGTGTCTATCGACCTGATCCTGGCGTGGGCAAAGGGACTACGCAGTATCCTGCCGTGGAGGAGGCCGGCGAACTGAATGTCCGCGCCGAACTGGTCCCGACCCGTTACCTTGTTGATTGCGTCGTGACGGACCGGCCTGGTGCCCACCACGTTATATTTCCCGGTCTCTAGGACAACGTTGGGTTCATAGTCGGTAGACGTCATTCTTCGGTCCTCCCCCGTTTAATCCAATAGAATGCGGTCTTGCAGATTTCATGCCGTTCAATGCTCGCATAGGCTGAACGTTGGGTCAATGCTGGGACTACGCCTCTAAAGCGACCTCAGTTCTGAGAGAACTTTAGCAAGTCTGTCTGCCAGCAGGTCAATATGCTGCGCTGCGTTGCCATAATCAATTTCCCAGAAATTGTCCCCATCTTTAATAGAGGGGCGCTTAGCAAACTCATCGCCGGAGAACTGATCTATCCACCGAACCAGCGTGTCGCTCAGTTCCTCTCCAGGAGCTGATTCGTAGCCGGTAAATATGGCTGCGCCGAATGTGACGTTTCTAAAATTATTCCACCCAGACACTCCAGGCGGGTTAACCAAGCAACGCTTACGGGGTTGGGCCAGAGCTTGCAACTAGTACGTATACTGACACCACTAGAACCCCAGTATACAAACCCTCCGCCTTTCTGTGTTACATCTAAGAGTCGCTCGACTACATTCCGCTCCTCCTCGCTGGTGAACTTGTCCAAGAACGTCTCCCGTGTCAGGCTTCGGCGTGGTGTGCCTGCACCGGGAGCGGATGAAGCTGCGATCCTTCCGAGGACGCGTGGCACAAGAGTCTGAGAGGAACCGCCCCGGAACTGCTTGATCTCCACCGCAAGCACCTCGATGTTGGGCATCTGAGCGTTGAGGAACTCCACAACCCGCTCAAGTGGGTCAGGTATCTCGTCCGCCACAAACAGGAGACGCAGACGCTTCGCGGCTAGGTTCGTGGCCACGCTGTCCCAGAAGATATCCGCATCCAGTTCCTCATCTGCCTGAAACAGTCTCCTCATCTCTTCATCGGGGTCAAGGCCGCGGCCCTTTGCTGATTCCTCAAAGGTTTGGCGCAGCTCGTCCGCAGTCCAGGTTTCGGAGGCGTGGGCCGCGTACTCCAACATCTGCCCGACAATGGTACGGCGTAGCTCAGAGTTGGAACTTCGCTTCACCTCAACCAGCGTTGGCACAGCATCCTGGTCGACTACCAGATGGTCAAGCGAATCCATCGCCTGGGGTCGCCCGGCCGTATCTGCTCTCCGTCGAGCAGTTCGGGATGCTGAGCTATCAGCACTTGCAGATCGTCCTCGCTTGAAAAGCGCTCCTCCTCAAGAGGTTCAAGCCCTCCGTCCTTGACTCTGATGTATATACGTTCAGACATACGCCACCCCCTTCCTGGGTCTGGAACCAGTCGCTATCCCGCCCGGGGCCGATTCCTGTCCGCACTGTCGATTAGAATAGTCACCGGCCCCTCGTTGACCAGGCTGACCTTCATCATGGCCTGGAAGACCCCGGCGGCCACCTGAAGGCCGCGTTCCCTCAGCATACCTTCGACCTTTTCCGTCAAAGGTCTCGCCTGCTCCGGTGGCGCTGCTCCCGTAAAGGACGGGCGGCGGCCCTTGCGCGTTTCGGCGTAGAGGGTGAACTGACTGATGAGCAGGACTTCCCCTCCGGTATCCAGCACCGATAGATTGAACCTGCCTTCAGAGTCAGCGAATATCCGTAGGTTCGCTATTTTTTCGACCAGATAGGCGGCATCCGCCTCGCTATCGTCCTGCCCGATTCCCAAGAACACGACGAGTCCTGGGCCGATGGAGCCTACGGTTTGGTTGTCTACTGCGACGGACGCTTGGGAGACGCGCTGTATCAGAGCACGCAAGGTTACTCCGGTGAGTCTGAAGAGCTTGTTGCGTCTGACGAATCGGACGAGGAATCGCTGGAAGAGCTGGAGGAGGTGTTGGAGGTGGAAGAGGTGCTGGCAGGGGAACCGCGGCGGGCATAGTCGGTTGTATAGAAACCGCTGCCCTTGTATATAACGGGCACGGAGTGTATCTTGCGGTGCGCCTCGCCCTGACAGACGGGACATTCCTGTACCGTTGAGCCGTTGAACCCTTGTCTCAACTCAAACGGGTGTCTGCAGACGGAGCACTGATAATCGTAAGTAGGCACGCGATATGAACCCTCTGACAACATTTAGCAGTCCTTTCAAAAGACTGCTAACACCTATCAATTTAGCACTGCCGGACTGGGGTGTCAATCTGACTAAGGGACGTGGATAAGTACGCTCCCAAAGCTATCCGATGCCTGTCTTTTTCCTAGCTTCATGGCATCCTTTCATGGTAGACTTAGTATTGCCTTCAGCAATATGGTATAAAGGTTTCGGCGCTGTCCATCTTCAAGGTGGAACTAAGGAGGAGTGCCCCTTTGCCCAAGATATTGCGAGAGGGGTGAAGGAAGAGGATTGAGCATGACCAGCATGGAACCCTTCACGGGGCCGAATTCTGCTTATCTAATAGAGCTCTACGAAGCCTACCTCAAGGACAGCGGATCGGTTGATCCGCAGGTCCGCAGTTTCTTTGATAGCTGGGCGCCCTACCTAACCGGCGGCCCTCCCGCACAGGCCACGGTAGCGGACGCTCCATCCGTTGACTATGAGCAACTCCGCAGTGTGGTCAATCTCGTGGAGCGCATTCGGGATAACGGCCATCTTGTGGCTAACCTGGACCCCCTTGGTCTCCGTCCGCATCGCGAGCCTTCCTCCGAGGCCACGCTCCAGAGCATACCAGAACGAAAACTCAGCAGCCTTCCGCCCCAGCTAGTGCAAAGCCCGCTCGCCATAGGGGCGGCAACAGCACAAGAGGTGGTTTCCAAACTCAGGGAACTGTATTTTGGCACCACGGGCTATGAATTTGGACACATCCGGAACGTTGTGGAAAAGGACTGGCTGCAACACTCCGTAGAATCCGGCGAGTTCAAACCCCAGCTTGACAGAAACCAAAGGCTTGCCCTACTCAAACGCCTCAGTCAAGCTGAAGCCTTCGAACATTTTCTCCATCGCAGCTTCCCCGGACAGAAGTGGTTCTCCGTGGAAGGGAACGACACTCTGGTTCCGGTACTAGACGAAATAGTCCAGCAAGCCTCCCGGTCGGATGTAGAGTCCATCATGATTGCCATGGCCCATAGGGGCAGACTCAACGTCCTTACCCACATATTCGAGAAGCCGTACGATTCTCTGCTGGCTGAGTTCATGTACGGCTACAGCCTTGGCGAAGAAGAAACCGACCATGGCTCCTCCGGAGACGTCAAATATCATCAAGGCGCCGAGACCAGGGTTGCCACGGGATTCAACGAGGTCACCATCTCCATGTTCCCCAATCCCAGTCATCTGGAGCTTGTCAATCCTGCAGCTGTAGGAGCTGTTCGCGCAATTCAAGACTCAGACGGCCGCGATGGCAAGACCCCTGAGCCAAACATACGCAAAGCCCTTGGCATCCTGGTCCACGGTGACGCTGCCTTTGCCGGCGAGGGGGTAGTGCCTGAGACCCTGAACATGGCTCAGCTTGAAGGGTACACCACGGGTGGGATTATCCACATCATAGTCAATAACCAGATAGGCTTCACCACCGAGGCCCACGAATCCTACTCCACCCCCTACTCCTCAGACATAGCACGAGGGTTTGATATTCCTATCATCCACGTTAACGCCGACGACGTAGAAGGCTGTCTCAACGCTACGCGCCTTGCGTTTGCCTACAGAGAACGCTTTCACAAAGATTTCCTCATTGACCTCATTGGATACCGCCGTTACGGGCACAATGAAGGAGACGAGCCCTCCTTCACGCAGCCCATCATGTACAACGCCATCCATGACCACCCCACGGTGCGCGCCCTTTGGGCCGAGCAGCTGATCAAAGAAGGCATAGTATCCGCCGAAGAAGCCGCAGAGATGGTGCAGGATGTACGGAACCAGCTTCAGGAAGCTCTGACCACTGTCCAGGAGATGGCGAAAGACGAGTCCAAAGCGCTGCCTGAGCCTGCTCCCGACGGCGACCCCCCGCAAATAGCTACGTCCGTACCGGCAGAAACGCTCATACGCCTCAACGAGGAACTGCACGCGGCGCCGGAAGGGTTTTCGCTGAGCTCCAAGCTGGAGCGTCCCTTACTACGGCGTCGGGAGGCCTTCAACGGAGGAGGACGCATCGACTGGGCACACGCCGAAGCCCTATCCTTCGCCTCCATAATCGCAGAAGGCACTCCAATCCGCATCAGCGGACAGGACACGGAGCGCGGCACGTTTACCCAGCGACACGCTGTGTTTCATGACGTGAACAACGGCGACCGGTTTACGCCCCTCGCCTCTTTGCCCAGCGCCCGAGCACCTTTTGCCATATACAACAGCCCTCTATCCGAACAAGGAGTGCTGGGCTTCGAATACGGCTACAGCGTGCAAGCCACCGATACCCTGGTGTTATGGGAAGCCCAGTTTGGCGATTTCGTCAACAACACCCAGTCCATAGTGGACGAATTCATAGCCAGCGCCAAAGCGAAATGGGGCCTGAGCTCTGGCCTTGTTCTGCTTCTTCCTCACGGTTACGAGGGCCAGGGTCCAAACCACTCCAGCGGCTTCCTAGAGAGGTTTCTCCAGCTAGCCAATGAAGGCTCTTTCCGCGTCGCCTACTGCTCCACGGCAGCTCAATACTTTCACCTGCTCAGAGAGCAGGCGGCGCTCATCCGTACAGATCCCCGGCCGCTGGTAATCATGACCGCCAAGAGCCTGCTGCGCCATCCCGATGCCGCCTCATCTCTGGAAGACCTCTCACAGGGTTCGTTCCAACCGGTTATCGACGATGCACGGGCGCAAGGAAACCCAAGCGGGGTCAAACGCGTCATCCTGTGCACGGGCAAGGTCTACGTAGACCTCATCGGCAGTAGAGAGTATGTTGACGCTGAATCCGTGGCCATCGTCCGCGTGGAAGAGCTCTATCCATTCCCCAGCAAGATACTAACCACGGTTCTCGGCACGTACAACAACGTGGAAGAGGTGGTCTGGCTGCAAGAGGAACCCCAAAAGAGAGGGGCCTGGAGCTCTGTAGAACCCAAGTTGCGCGATATTATCAAACACGATCTGCCGCTGGTTTATATTGGCCGCCCAGGGCGTTCCAGCCCCGCCGAAGGCTCGGCCACTCTCCACAAAGTTGAACAGGAACGGCTCATCCGTGAAGGGTTCGCTCCCATCAAGCGGATGACCGCAGCTCCTTTTTGAGGTGATCAATGTCTCTTGAAGTTAAGGTTCCAGAAATGGGCGAATCGATAATCGAGGCCACTGTGGGTAAGTGGCTCAAACAAGTCGGGGAGCCTGTCTCCGCCGATGAACCTCTGGTTGAACTCGAGACTGACAAAGTGAACGTTGAAGTGGTCTCATCCCAAGCCGGCGTTTTGGAAGAGATAATCAAGCAGGAGGGCGCCACCGTAACCGTCAGCGACGTTCTGGCAACGGTGGCTGACGGCGCGTCCCCCGGGGCAGCACAGGCCGCGACTCCTCCAGCGGAGGCCATAGCAGGCAATGGAGCGGCGGCACAGGAAGCTGGCCCCACCGCCTCACCTTCTCCTGCGGAGGCTGAGCGCGTAACGCCCGTGGCGCGGCGCATTGCTGCTGAACACGGTGTAGACCTCTCACAAGTGCCCGCCAGCGGCGCCGGCGGTAGAGTAACCAAAGAAGACGTGATGGGCTACCTGGAAAGGCGGCAACCCCCCGCAGTTGCGCCAACGGAGGCCCCCATACCTACCCCTGCTCCTGCTGTCGCAGCAGACCGCCGCGAAGAGCGCATCCCTCTGAGCCGTCGCCAGCAGACCATGGCCATCCGCATGGCACAAGCCGTGCAGACCACGGCCATGACCACCACCTTCAACGAAGCCGATCTGAGCGGCATAATTCAGATACGCCAACGCAGGCGCGACTCTTTCAAAGAGCGTCACGGTGTGTCTTTGGGGTTCATGTCCTTCTTCACCAAAGCCGTGGTTGAAGCGTTGAAGGAGTTCCCCATCGTCAATTCTGAGTTGCAAGGCAACGAGCTGGTTCGCAAGCATTACTACGACATAGGCGTAGCCATCAGCACGGAAGACAGCCTGGTTGTGCCCGTGGTTAGAGACGCCGACAAGAAGAGCTTCGCCGAAGTTGAAGCGGCCATTCTGGACCTCGCGACGCGCGCCAGGGATCGCAAGCTGACCATAGAAGAGCTGCAGGGCGGCACGTTCACCATAACCAACGGCGGCATTTTCGGCTCACTGATGTCCACGCCACTGCTGAATCCGCCGCAGGTGGGGATTCTTGGCATGCACGGCATCAAAGAGCGCCCCGTGGTGGTAGACGGACAGGTTGTAGCGAGGCCCATGATGTACCTAGCCCTCACCTACGACCATCGCGTAGTCGACGGCAAGTCGGCGGTGTCCTGCCTGGTCAGGATCAAAGATCTGGTGGAAGATCCGGCGCGGCTGCTGGTGGGCGATTAGCCTTCCAAGTGCTTCCGTAGCACGCTCTCCATCAACTTCTTAGAGTTCTGCTCTTGAGAAGCAACCACAATGAAGATGGCGCTTCCCAGCGGCTTGACCAGCAGGTGAACGCCGTCCATGTCCCGGGATAGGACGTCTTCTCCGGCAATTCGGGTATCGCTTTCCAGATCCACCCTATCGGCGAATGCGTTGAGGAAGAAGGCCAGTATGAAGCCTGGGTAGGAGGACCGGGCGACGAATACGGCCGCTACTCCGGAACTCCTCACGAACTCGCTGTCCACGTGTTCAGGCAGCCGCAGCTCATCATTCACGTAAGCAGCGTAGGCTATGTCCTCGACATTTATCGTGCCAAGGGCCTGACCCAATCCCCCCAAATCAAGACCGGCTTTAGAGGTCAACGAGTCCAGTAAATCACTGTCGGCACGGATGAAGCCCGCAGCTGCCGGTTGAAGGGGAGGCTCTTCAGGGAGGAGACGCAACAGCCTCCACACATCTTCGTACTTGTCCTTAAAAGTCACGCCGTCACCTGCTCGCATTGCAGTCTCGACATCGTCAGCCCAGGCACCTTGACCACGCACCAGCCGCAATGTGCCGCCTTCCCGCCATTTCTCCACGTCGTCGGCCAGCGCCATTTCAGCGGCCTGGGCCTGTATTTGTCGTTGGAACTCCACCTTGGATCCAAAGCTATCCAGGCTCGGCCCTACCCATGCTCCAAGCGATGAAAGCTCTAGGTCAGGTTGTGCCGAAGGGCTGGCGGACTCACCGAAGGCCTCCATCGGCATGGCGATAGGCGCGCTGTGGCTAACGTAGAGGTATGCATTGAAGTCGCCGTCCGGCAGGCGCGCCTCTTCAAAACCGGGCGGGAGCGTTGGATCCGTCTCCAGCAGGGTGGGCGAGCGAGCGGCCAGGAACAGCACGGCGAGCAAGCCCGCTAGCAACAGAGCGATAAGTAAGCCCAGGATGAGAAGTCTCTTTAGCGAACGGTTCATCTAGCTGCTGATGGCTTCCGTTATCCGCGCATCCTGTTCACCGGCGAGCACTTTTCTAAGCTCTACTATCTCATCCCTAAGAAGGGCCGCTTTTTCAAACTCCAGGTTCTTTGCCGCCTGCTTCATCTGCGACTCCAGGTCCTTGACGGCGCGCAATAGCTCGTCCTTGGGCATGTCCCGATAGGTTGTATAGACAGCCTTGGTTTCCGCTATGGCCTTGACACGGTCGGTAATGTCCCTGATCGCCTTCCGGATACCTTCCGGAGTGATGTTGTGCTCTATATTGTGGGCTTCCTGTATCTTGCGGCGGCGCTCCGTCTCATCTATGGACGCCTTCATGGAATTCGTCATCACATCGGCATACATGATGACGTGGCCATCCACGTGCCTGGCGGCGCGGCCCATGGTCTGAATCAGCGCCGACTGCGACCTGAGATAGCCCTCTTTATCAGCATCGAGAATCGCGACCAAGCTCACCTCAGGAAGGTCCAGCCCTTCCCTCAACAGGTTGATGCCCACAACCACGTCGTAGACCCCCAGACGCAGGTCGCGGAGCCGCTCGCTGCGGTCCAGCGTGTCTATCTCCGAGTGAAGGTACTGGGTCTTCACATTCATCTCTCTTAGATAATCAGTCAACTCCTCTGCCATGCGCTTGGTCAGCGTAGTAACCAGGCAGCGTTCCCCCTTCTTGACCCTTTCGTTTATCTGGAACAGAAGGTCGTCTATTTGGCCGGAAGTGGGTTTGACTTCTATGGTGGGATCAAGAAGCCCGGTGGGCCGTATCACCTGCTCTACCACCCTCTCCGCCGTTCGCATCTCATAGGGGCCCGGCGTAGCCGATACGTAGACTGCCTGGTTGACGTGGGCCTCGAATTCCTCAAAGTTAAGGGGCCGGTTGTCCAGCGCCGAAGGCAGTCGGAATCCGTAATCGACCAGCGTTTGCTTGCGCGAGATGTCTCCGTGATACATGCCGTGCAACTGAGGAACGGTCATGTGCGACTCGTCGATGAATAGGAGGAAGTCATCAGGGAAGTAATCCATCAAAGTCCAGGGGGTGCTCCCCGGGGCCCTCTGCGCCAGGGGACGCGAGTAGTTTTCCACTCCGGAACAGTACCCTGTTTCCCGCAGCATCTCTATATCGTAGTTGGTCCGCGATTCGAGCCGTTGTGCCTCCAGCAGCTTGCCCTGCGATTTCAGCCATTCGACGCGCTCCACCATCTCGTCCCGTATGTCACCGATGGCCATGTCCAGCTTTTCGGCGGAAGTCACGAAGTGCTTGGCAGGATATATCTCGATGGCGTCACGCTCCGCCATAACCTCGCCGGTAAGGGGATCAAGCTCTATGATGCGCTCCACCTCATCGCCAAAGAACTCGACGCGTACGGCCAGCTCGTCATAGGCGGGGAGTATCTCCAAGGTGTCTCCGCGTATGCGGAACTTCCCCCGCGACAGGTCCATGTCGTTCCTTTCATACTGCATGTCCACCAGATGACGCAGAAGCCGCTGCCGGTTTCTCTGTTCGCCTTTCTGTACGTAGGCCACAAAGCTCTGGTACTCCTCCGGCGACCCCAGGCCGTATATGCATGAAACAGAGGCCACGATCAGCGTATCCCGCCTAGTGAGCAATGCTCTGGTAGCAGCGTGCCTCAGCTTATCGATCTCATCGTTGACGTCAGCGTCCTTCTCAATGTAAGTATCCGTGCGTGGAACATAAGCCTCGGGCTGGTAGTAGTCGTAGTAGCTGACAAAGTACTCCACGGCGCTGTTGGGGAAGAACTCCTTGAACTCGGTGGCCAGCTGTGCGGCCAGTGTCTTGTTGTGGGCGATGACCAGCGTGGGGCGCTGTACAGCCTCCGCCACTTTGGCCATGGTATAGGTCTTTCCCGAACCGGTGACGCCCAGAAGAACCTGGTGTTTCCGGCTGGACACAATGCCCTCCACAAGCCTATCTATGGCTCCCGGCTGGTCTCCCGTAGGCTGAAAGTCGGAGACTACCTCAAATTTCCC
The DNA here is from genome assembly GCA_965197965.1 of Dehalococcoidia bacterium. GTDB lineage: Bacteria > Chloroflexota > Dehalococcoidia > Lucifugimonadales > QGNO01 > DAOUJH01. The sequence goes on along the minus strand of OZ240235.1, from coordinate 1,596,703 downwards.
TTCTTGCACTGCGCGCATGGTTCAAGTCCTCTAAACATGCATCCTACTACCGTCAACCGCGCTCCTAGGATAACAGATGCCAGCCCCATCTACACCGGCGCTACCACCCATATCATCTCGCTGCTGGCCTCGTCGAAAGGTCTTCGATTGAAATCGCCGTATAGCTCCAGCAGGCGGTATCCCGCAGCTTCCAGCAGATGCTGCGTTTCAAACCTGTACAAGTAACGCAGCTGATAGACCACATCCCATCTGTTCGTCCTCGCTCCCTCAACATCGAGCTCTTCCAGAATGGTGCGGGCGTTTATTATCTGGCCCAGCGGGTCGTGCCGGTTCTGTTCGCTGAGCCTGAGCCGCCGCCCGGTTGCTCCATCTACGATCTCACGCCTGAACACCGGCTCTGATGATTCTCTGATCAACCGCTCCTGATCCGGCACGAAGAGGTCGATTATAAGCCGTCCTTCCGAAGTGAGATGCCTCTTGATGTTCTCAAGGGCCTGCCGCTGGTCCGCCACTGACAGAAGCAATTGAAACGACCTAAAGGGAATAATGACCAGAGGGAATTTTCGGCCCAGCCTGAAGTCGCGCATGTCACCAAGCTGAAACCGCAGCACTTCCTTAGCCAGTCCCAGCTTACGGGCTTTCGCCCGCGCTCTGCTGAGCATGTCGGGGGAGTTGTCCAAGCCGGTTATCTGAACGCCTGCTTGGGCCACGGGGATGGTGACGCGACCTGTGCCGCATCCCAGTTCCAGAACAGGCCCCCCGGACGACTTTGCCTCCCGCACCCAGAAAGGGATGTCTTCCTTCAGCGTGTGCGCCCGGTCGTACAGGTCGGCCCAGGCATCCCCAAAAGACAACTCTACTCCCTAACCAGCCGCTGCAGCGCCTGGCGCACCTGCTCTTCCAAGGGGGCTTCCGTATCACCCAGGGCGGATACCGCCTGCTGCACCTCGGCGGGAGAGTAGCCCAGCGCCTGCAGCGCGGCCACCACCTCTCCGTTTGGACCCATGGCGCCCACGGCAGCGGCCTCCCACTCCTTTTGCAACTTGCTCTGCAAGTCTATGACTATGCGTCCTGCGGTACGCTTTCCTATGCCCTTAACGCTGGAAAGCAGGTCTGCGTTGCCGGACACTATAGCCACTGCCGCATCGTCAGGAGTCAGGGCGTCGAGGACGTCCAGCGCCAGCCTTGGACCCACGCCGCTCACTTCCTGGAGCAGATCAAACAACCGTTTCCCTGCCGGTACAGGGAAGCCGTAAAGGACGGGGACCTCATTCCTGATGAGAAGCGAGGTATGGAGCACCACGGAATCGCCTTCCCGTCCTATGGTTTCGGTAACGGAACCCGGTACGTAGACCTGGATGCCTATCCCGGCGACCTGAATGACTACGTAATTGTCGCCGATGGACTGGATGACCCCTTTGATTGAACTGATCATGGGACTACGTGCTCTCCCCAGCCATCAGCGCCGCCTCTCGACGGTTCTGCAGATGGCACAACGCCACGGCCAGTGCATCACTGGCGTCTTCAGGCATCGCCGCAACGTCAAGGTCAACCTGCATCCGTATAGCCTGCTGCACCTGTTCCTTGGTTGCGCCGCCGTGTCCGCTGACCGCAAGCTTTACCTGGAGCGGGGAATACCTGGAAACAGGGACGCTTCTGGCGGCGGCGGCCATCAGCGCCAGGCCCTGGGCCTGGCCGACAGCCATGGCGGTCCTGGCATTGATCGAGACAAACGGGTCTTCCACCGCCACCTCGTCAGGCGGGAAGGTCTCCATAAGCGCCAGCAATTCGGTGTGTAGGTAATGAAGCCGCTCTCCCAGAGACAGGCTGCGCTTGGCTGTCAAGACCCCGCACTTCACGACCCACGGACTGTCCCCGTCCTCTTTTACAAGGCCGTAACCCAAATAAAGCGTTCCAGGGTCTATACCAAGGACTAGTGAGATGGCTTCATCCTTAGCTTCAGTTCAGGATGCGCTGTATACTTCCAGCACTTCTTCAGGGAAATCAGCATTGGTGTATACACGCTGGATATCATCAAGCTCTTCCAACCTGTCCATGAGCCTGAGGGTCTGTTCCGCCTGCTTACTCTCCAGGAGTAGAGTAGCCTTGGGCACCATGGCCAGCTCAGCGCGGACTATAGGCGCTCCGGCATCTTCCAAGGCCTTCCGCACACTCTCGAATGAGGAAGGGTCGGCGCGCACCTCTAGCACTCCCTCGTCATCCTCAAAATCGTCTGCGCCGGCGTCTATGGCCAGCAATGTTAGGTCTTCAGACCTGTCCTCCGAGGCTTCAACCACCACGACTCCCCTGGTGTCAAAGTTCCAGGCCACGCAACCCGGTTCGCCCAGATTCCCGCCACCCTTGGAAAAGGCATTGCGCACCTCCGACACGGTGCGGTTGGCGTTGTCGGTGAGCGCCTCCAGCATGATGGCCGCACCCCCGGGGCCGTACCCCTCGTAGACCACCTCGTTCAAGGAGTCTTGCCCGCTGTCACCGGAACCACGGCCAACGGCGCGCTCTATATTGTCGTGGGGCATGTTGTTTTCCTTGGCCTTTTGCATTGCCAGGCGGAGCCGCACGTTCATTTCAGGATCGGAGCCCCCCTCGCGGGAGGCCACGGTAAGCTCCCGGGCCAGCTTGGTGAAGAGCTGGCCGCGCTTGGCGTCATTTGCCGCTTTGGCGCGTTTGATAGTGGACCATTTTGAGTGACCAGACATAAGCCGTACCCCTGCTTACATGTAGGGATTGATACTTGGATTCTACCATCTGTCTGAAATCGGGGTCAAAGTGACCTCTCCTGCCACAGCTTGTCCACCGTACGAATCACCAATCCCGTCGCAAAACCACGCCTTCTCAGGTAGTTGCCCATACGACGCCTGAATGTTTTCTTATCGACGCCTCGCAAGGTGTTTAGACGCCGTCTGCCCGCTTCGTATGCGCTTGCCTCATCGTCCATGCCTGCGGTAACAGACTCGGCCAGCTCCTTGGATACACCCCTATGGCGCAGTTCATGGCGGATCAGGGTTGAGCTGCGTGGCTTGCGGGCCTCGCGACCCTCCTTCCAGGACCTGGCGAAGGAAGCATCGTCCAGGTAGCCCATCTCTTCCAGGCGAGACACCGCTTCTTCAACGGCTTCCGTTGAGAACCGTTTGCTGAGGCGTTGACGCATCTCTAGCCGGCTTCTCGACCGGTAGGATAGGAGACGCAGGCCGGAAAGGTACGCCCTTTCAGATTCAGACATGCCGCTTTGCTCACGCCGGCTGTGCCGGGCCATTGAATGCCCCGACTTACCGCTAAGGCTTCTGCGTCCCACCGTTTGGTGAAGCCGCTCCCACTGGAACGGGCATCCTGGCCGCCGACGCTATCTCAGCGGCGGTGCGGATATCGGTTTCGAGCCTCTGCAGCAGATCGGTCTCTCTGGTCAGGAACGCCTTGGCGTTCTCCCTCCCCTGGCCAAGCCGGGTATCGCCGTAGGAGTAAAACGCGCCGCTCTTATTCAATATGCCGTAGTCGACTCCCAGGTCCACCAGGTCTCCCTCCAAGCTGATGCCACGGTTGAACATGATATCGAACTCAGCGGAACGGAAGGGCGGCGCAACCTTGTTCTTGACAACCCTGGCGCGTACCCGGCTGCCTGTTATGTCGCCACCCTGCTTGATGGACTCAATGCGGCGCAGGTCGATGCGCACCGAACTGTAGAACTTCAGAGCACGGCCGCCGGGTGTGACCTCCGGGTTTCCGAACACCACGCCGACCTTTTCCCGGAGCTGATTGATGAAGATCACCGTCGTATTGGAGCGGCCTATAGCCGCGGTGAGCTTGCGCAAAGCCTGCGAGAGAAGTCGGGCCTGGAGGCCGACGTGGGTATCGCCCATGTCCCCTTCCAGCTCGCTGCGAGGCACCAGCGCCGCCACGCTGTCGATGACTACCACGTCCACAGCGCCGCTGCGCACCAGGTACTCTACGATTTCGAGCGCCTGCTCGGCATCGTCCGGCTGAGATAGATAGAGCGCATCTACATCGACGCCGCACCGCGCCGCATAGCTCTTGTCCAGAGCGTGCTCAGCGTCTATATAAGCGGCGGTGCCGCCCTGGCGCTGAGCGCTCGCCGCGATGTGATAGGCGAGCGTGGTCTTGCCCGACGACTCAGCGCCGAATATCTCGACGACGCGGCTCCTTGGCACGCCTCCCACTCCCAGTGCAATGTCCAGTGATAGCGACCCGGTGGATATGGCCCTCACCGATGTATCAATCTCAGCTTCGCCAAGGCGCATGATGGCGCCCTTGCCGAAGCTGCGCTGGATTTGACTTATCGCAAGTTCTAACGCCTTTTCTCGTTCCGCGGTCATATCTCCTCCAATCTCATCGCATGGTAGCACGCGCTACTTCAGGCCACCAAGAAGCTGCTGTACGTTTTGCCCAAGGCTGTGGGTAAGCCTAAATTCTTCTCCCATGGGAACACATCGGGATGTACTCGCCTAGTAGAACGTGCGTGCTATTTAACGATAAACGAGAGGCTTTGTCAAGTGGGTACGACAGACGGGGTGGATGTTGTGTATCCGGTATCACGGAATGGGCCTGTTTTAGGCGACGCGACGCCCGTTTGGCCACAATCACCGAATGTGAGCAGCACTTTGACAAGAATCCAAGGAACAGAGAGACTCGTATACCTAAGCACGGAGCTAACTCACCACTCGACGGTAGAATAATGGCGACATACGCGTTGTATCAAGGTGACCCGTGACAGTGAGAGCCATCACCGTAGACCTGAAGAGGGTCGCGAAGAGCAAGGCCGCAATAGTCTTGGTGATCTCGGCTGTCTTGCTGACGCTTGGATATTACCTTTGGGGATTGACTACGGAGTGGCTCAACTGCGACTTCCGTCCCCTAGCACTTGAGCGTGCCCCCGACTTTACGGGAGTATCTGAGGACTTTGTTGTCAAACGGCACTCGCTGTCACCGCAATGGACACCGGATGGTAAGCACATTGTCTTTGTCGCTGAGGGCGAAGCGGCCTACCCCGAGGGCATCATCACTGCTGGCAACGAATATCCAACAAGGAGGATATATGTCGTCGCGGCTGATGGGTCGAGCCTGTGGACAATCTCCGATACCAGCGCAGATTACGTTATAGACGATTCCCCGAGCATCTCGCCAGACGGCAATCGCGTGGTGTACTCCGCCTATAACCACGTGAATGACGACAAACGCTACTTTGAGATAGAGATGACCGCTATCGACGGCTCTGACAGACAGAGGCTCACTCACAAGGCTGGACTAGACATGGCTCCGGAATGGCTGTCCAACTCTAACCGCATAACGTTCAGGAGGGAAGCCAGTTCTTATTGCGCTCACGACTTTTCCGATAACGGCTTCTATACAATGAAGCCGGACGGCTCGGACGTTCGAAGAGTCTTGCCGGAGAAGGTCGGGCAGGGCAAGTACCATGGTCAGTGGGCATGGTCTCCTGATGGGGAACGAATCGCTGTAATGGAGCAGCTTAGTAACTTTGCGCCAGGTCCCACATTCAGACGCAATACTGCCCTGGATGTAGTGGCTGCCGACGGCTCAAGCCGCAAGCGACTGATAGATGAGATGTCAGAAGACCCGCACACATGGTTGCATACGCCCGCATGGTCTCCTGACGGCGCACGTATCGCATTCACAAGAGGCCTCAAACTCCTTACCATAGAGGCCGAAGGCACCGGGCTCAGTGAAGTTGCCGACGTTCCGAGAGTTAGCACATCGCTGTCATGGAGTCCTGATGGCTCCCAGATCATGTTCAAAACAATAGATGTGCTTTATATCATCACGATCGATGGTTCGGATGTCCGACACCTGGGGGAGGAGGTATACGGAGACTGGTCTCCCAACGGTTCCAGGATTGCAGTCGCGGCACCCCGCAACCCATACAAGTGGGAGCAAGCCAATAATGTCGTACTCTTCACTATGGCGTTGGACGGCTCGGACAGGCAGGTTCTGGTGAGAAGAAACGAAGACGGCAACTTGGAGTTGGCTAACAGGTGATGGGATAGACAGCCCGGGGAATATCGGGTGATGGCTGTTTTCTGTCACGGAATGCCCAGCTAAAACTGCCTGTACCGGTTCACAATCGGCATGCGGCGGTCGCGCCCGAAGTTGCGCGGCGTTATCTTGATGCCCGGTGGCGCGACGCCCGTTTAGCCACAATCACCGACTATGAACACTACTTTGACAAGAATCCAAAGAACGGAGAGACTCGTAAAACTATATATCGCCATCACATCAAACGGGTGAGGCGAGCAGTTTGGGATCGTGCTAAGGATTAATCGAATGACGAGGTTTAGTGGATTGAGCAGGTCGATACGAATAGTCACCATGGCCTTTACCCTACTGGTGCTGGTGCCGATGGCTACGGGGGGATGCTCCTGCATAGAAGACTTGTTCTACCAGGGTGGGAACCCGGACTATATCCCTATCTTGAGAGGCGCCGTGGGCTGGACGGCTGACGGAGAGTCTGTCGTCTTTGTGGTGGCCGGCGGCTCGGAGAAGGTGTACGTCGTTCCGGCAGAGGGAGGACAGGTAGTGGAGCACGACATCCCAGATTCCTTTAGAGATGTGAGAATTTCACCAGACGGAAATCGTATCGCCTTCATAAGTAGTGAAGTATGTGCCAGTAGGATCACTTCCAACAAGCTGTACACCATGAACACGGATGGGTCTCGCACGCGCAAGGTGATGGACATACCCGTCAGGCTGGATGGAAGGAGAGCGGATTACGCCTTTGGCTTGGCTTGGTCTCATGACAGTCAGGCGCTTGCCTTTGGGGCGAGGAGAAGGGACTCGAAGGAGAAGATGCGCTGGCCGTCTACACCGTAAAGGCTGACGGTTCTGACAAGCGCATGGTGACGAGAGTTCCCGGAGAGTACGCTGGGGGTTTGGCCTGGTCTCCTGACGGCCAACTGCTCTCGTTCATGAGCCGCCAGGTGCAGGGTCACGATGACTCCAGAGTGAGACCAGTTACCCTCCACGCCCTGAGTGTGAGGGACACAGACCTGTCGCAGCAGTCCCTTCACTCTCAAACGGCGGTTGGGCTACTGATAAAAAACCACCCGAACCCTCTGGCGTGGTCGCCTGACGGGCGAGAAATGGCCTTCGCAGGCTTGGACAGCGATGGGCTGAAGCTCTATGGGAAGACCCTAGGCGAGTCAGACTTGCGCGTATTGGCGGACATAGGACCATTTCTCTCAGCGGAGAGCGTTGCCTGGTCTCCCGACGGCTCACGAATCCTGCTATCATTAGGTGGAATCGGTGGACTCCAGTACCTCACCGACGCGGATGGGTCCAACCTTCAGGTCGTGGGTATAGGCGCCGGTTCATGGGCTCCCGATGGCTCCAGGGTCGCTACCCTAGCCATCAACAAATTCACTAATGCGTGGGTTTATACCACTGCCCCTGACGGGGGAGACCTGCGCGTGCTGGCGCACTTGGTACAACAACCTCCCCAACGGGATGGGGAGTACTTCGTAGAAGTCGTAGGTGTTGAGCAGCGCTCCCCGGCGGACCCCGGCGCATGCTCCGTCGGTGTCGTGGTGGCGGAGCCCGAGGGAAATCCCGTTCTGGTGCTGGACTGCGAGGTTCTCATGGGGCTGCGGGACAGACTCGCTCCCACAACAATCCTGAACTGGGACGCGGGCACACCCATTGGCGAGTGGCACGGTGTAACCGTAGAGGAGAGTTCCAGTTCGCCCGGGACCCCTCTGCAACCACGGGTCACGGGCATCACCCTATCAGGACTGATTGGCTTCCTCCCTCCGGACATTGCGAGGCTCACTGAATTACATACCCTGGACCTCTCTCGAAGCCGGATATCGGGGCCCATCCCGCAGGAGATCACCTCTCTCACAAACCTGGTGACCTTGGATCTGGGAGACAGGATATTTGGCAGTATAACCCCGGCTCTGGGCAACCTCAAGAATCTGAGGACTCTAGGCCTTACGCTGAGCGGGCCCATTCCTCCAGAGATCAGCAACATGACCGAGCTTGTGAGCTTGGATCTCAGCAACGGTAGTCTGAGCGGGCCCATTCCGCCGGAGTTCGGCAACATGACCAAGCTTGTAACGCTGAACCTCCGTAACAACGATTTGAGCGGGCCCATTCCACCGGAGCTCGGCAACATGACCGAGCTTGTAACGCTGAACCTCCAGAGAAACGATTTGAGCGGATCCATTCCCCGAGAACTAGCCAACCTAACGAGCCTTGAGAGGTTGGACATTGCATCTAATGATCTTGTCGGCTGCCCTCCGAAAGCGCTCTACGAGCAGGGTGTTCATATTGACGGCGATGAATACCATTGTTGATCTGAGGAGACAATGAACAGGAGAATGGTTCAAAACCAGGCGAAGACGGCAACTTGGAGTTAGCGAGCGGGTGATGGCTGTTTCTGTCACGGAATCCCCAGCTAGAACTGCCTGTACCGGTTCACAATCGGCATGCGGCGGTCGCGCCCGAAGTTGCGCGGCGTTATCTTGATGCCCGGTGGCGCGACGCCCGTTTAGCCACAATCACCGACTATGAACACTAGTTTGACAAGAATCCAAAGAACGGAGAGACTCGTAAAACTATATATCGCCATCACATCAAACGGGTGAGGCGAGCAGTTTGGGATCGTGGTAAGGCATTAATCGAATGACGAGATTGGGGGTAGTGGATTGAGTAGGTCGATACGAATAGGCACCATGGTCTTGATCCTACTGGTGCTGGTGCCGATGGCTACGGGAGGATGCTCGTGCCCAGACTGGTCCTTCGGGTGGGGTCACCCGGACGAAGACTCTGCCCCTCCCCTGAGCGGCGCCGTGGGCTGGACGGCTGACGGCGAGTCCGCCGTCTTTGTGGTGGCCGGCGGCTCGGAGAAGGTATATGTCGTTCCGGCGGAGGGAGGACAGGTGGTGGAGCACGACATCCCAATAGGCAACGATGCCTTTATAGATGTGCGAATTTCACCAGACGGAAATCGTATCGCCTTCGTAAGTAGCGAAATCTGTGCCACTAAGCGCAATCCCAGGAAGCTATACACCATGAACACGGACGGGTCTCGCACGCGCAAGGTGATGGACATACCCTTCAGGTTGGATGGGAGGAGAGTGGACTACGCCTTTGGCTTGGCTTGGTCTCCCGACAGTCAGGCGCTTGCCTTTGCGGTCAATATATGGGGCGAGGAGAAGGGACTCGAAGGAGAAGATGCGCTGGCCGTCTACACCGTAAAGTCCGACGGTTCTGACAAGCGCATGGTTACGAGAGTTCCCGGGGAGTACGCTGGGGGCTTGGCCTGGTCTCCCGACGGCCAACTGCTCTCGTTCATGAGCGGCCAGGTGCAGGGTCACGATGACTCCGGCGTGAGACCAGTCACCCTCCACGCCCTGAGTGTGAGGGACGCAGACCTGTCGCAGCAGTCCCCTCACTCTCAAACGGCGGTTGGGCTACTGATTAAAAACCACCCGACCCCTCTGGCGTGGTCGCCTGACGGGCGGGAAATGGCCTTCGCAGTCTGGGCCAGCGATGGGGTGAAGCTCTATGGGAAGACCCTAGGCGAGTCAGACTTGCGCGTATTGGCGGACATGGGACCAGTTCTCCCAGCGGAGAGCGTTGCCTGGTCTCCCGACGGCTCACGAATCCTGCTATCAATAGGTGGAATCTTCGGTGGCCTCCAGTACCTCACCGAGGCGGATGGGTCCAACCTTCAGGTCGTGGGTATAGGCGCCGGTTCATGGGCTCCCGGTGGCTCCAGGGTCGCTACCCTGGATATCAACTTGAGTAATAATGTGTGGGTTCATACCACTGCCCCTGATGGGGGAGACCTGCGCGTGCTGGCGCACTTGGTACAACAGCCGCACCAAGTTGATGGGGAGTACTTCATAGAAGTCGTAGGCGTTGAGCAGCGCTCCCCGGCGGACCCCGGCGCATGCTCCGCCGGTGTCGTGGTGGCGGAGCCCGAGGGGAATCCCGTTCTGGTGCAGGACTGCGAGGTTCTCATGGGGCTGCGGGACAGACTCGCCCCCAAAACAATCCTGAACTGGGACGCGGGCACACCCATTGGCGAGTGGCACGGTGTAACCGTAGAGGAGAGTTCCAGTTCGCCGGGGACCCCTCTGCAACCGCGGGTCACGGGCATCACCCTATCAGGACTGAATGGCTTCCTCCCTCCGGACATTGCGAGGCTCACTGAATTGCATACCCTGGACATCTCTCGAAGCCGGATATCGGGGCCCATCCCGCAGGAGATAACCTCTCTCACAAACCTTGTAACCTTGGATCTGGGAGACAGGATATTTAGCAGTATAACCCCGGCTCTGGGCAACCTCAAGAATCTGAGGACGCTACGCCTTACGCTGAGAGGGCCCATTCCTCCAGAGATCAGCAACATGACCGAGCTTGTGAGCTTGGATCTCAGCAACGGTAATCTGAGCGGGCCCATTCCGCCGGAGTTCGGCAACATGACCAAGCTTGTGACGCTGAATCTCCAGAGCAACAATTTGAGCGGGCGCATCCCACCGGAGCTCGGCAACTTGACCGAGCTTGTAACGCTGAATCTCCAGAGAAACGATTTGAGCGGATCCATTCCCCGAGAACTAGCCAACCTAACGAGCCTTGAGAGGTTGGACATTGCATATAATGATCTTGTCGGCTGCGCTCCGAAAGCGCTCTACGAGCAGTTTGTTCATATTGACGGCGATGAATACCATTGTTGATCTGAGGAGACAATGAACAGGAGAATGGTTCAAAACCAGGCGAAGACGGCAACTTGGAGTTAGCGAGCGGGTGATGGCTGTTTCTGTCACGGAATCCCCAGCTAGAACTGCCTGTACCGGTTTACAATCGGCATGCGGCGGTCGCGGCCAAGCCATCGCCCTCTGCCATCTCCTCCTTCCCCATGCCAACCGGCTCACGCTATCCTCTATCCATGCCTATGTACCTATTCAACCCGCTTTACAATCGTGTCAGACATACTCGCCGGAGCCGTTACGACAACCCCCCATGTCATGACGGGAGCCTGTCCTCAGCATGTCGAAGAGCCTGTCCTGAGCTTGAAGTTTACCCTGAGCCTGCCGAAGGGTCATTGCGAGCCCAGCGAAGCAATCTGGCGGCGCGGGGTGCCCCATTTGTTTTCCCATATTTTCAAAAAAGTGGTTTGCATTTAGCCTTGCAGTTTGACATAACGTTGGAAACAATTCCCCTTCCCAGGCACAGCCGCCACTCCACCGTTGAACGCCATTTCACGCCTAACAACCGTTTTCACGACACCCTAAAAACGACTTATGTCAAGCAGCAACTCTACCAGCTGTCCCAGCTAGAACTGCCTGTACCGGTTCACAATCGGCATGCGGCGGTCGCGTCCGAAGTTGCGAGGCGTTATCTTGATGCCCGGCGGCGACTGGCGGCGTTTGTACTCGCTTCCGTCGACAAGGCGGACCGCTCTCTGCACAGCGGCCTCGTCGTAGCCCAGGGCCAGGATTTCGCTGTATGTTTTGTCGTCCTCCACGTATGCCTTCAATATGGCGTCCAGCACGTAGTACGGCGGCAGGGAGTCCTCGTCGCGCTGGTCAGGCCTGAGTTCCGCGCTGGGCGGCTTCTCAATCACCGAGGCTGGCACCACCTCTCTGCCGTTCGCCTCGTTTACATGACGGGCCAGTTCGTAGACGAGCATCTTGGGCACGTCCTTGATCACCGCGAACCCCCCGGCCATGTCGCCGTACATGGTGCTATAGCCCGTGGCCAGCTCGCTCTTGTTGCCGGTGGTCAGCACCAGCCAGCCAAACTTGTTGGAGAGCGCCATGAGGATATTGCCGCGCACCCTGGCCTGAAGGTTCTCCTCAGCAATGCCGGATTCCGTGTCGCGGAACGGTTCCTCCAGCATGTCCAGGTATGCGCCAAAGGCGGGCTCTATGGGCATGGTCATCATCCGGATGCCAAGATTCTCCGATAGCAGCTTGCTATCGACCACGCTCCCTTCCGAAGAGTAGCGGGAGGGCATCCCAACGCCGATCACGTTCTCCTTACCCAAGGCGTCCACGGCGATCACCGCCGTAATCGACGAATCAATGCCGCCGGAGAGGCCGACTACCACCTTCTGAAAGCCGCTCTTAGTCACATAGTCGTGGGTTCCCATGACCAGCGCCTGGTAAACCTCGGCAACCGGTCCCAGCTCTGCCGTTTCACGCCGTGGTAGAGGCGGCCTGGCAACGTCGCCGGAGTAGCCGGATACGTGGAACCTGACCGGTTCGCCCATCTCCTTCAGGGCCTCGTGGTCCTCCAAGCGAGACTTGCCCCGGTCCTGACGGGCCTGAGATAGAGAATCCATCTCCAGGTCGACGAAAAGCAGCTCTTCCCTGAACTGATTTCCCCGCAGCAGTAGTTTCCCTTCGTGGTCGAACACCACGCTGCCACCGTCGAATACCAGCTCGTCCTGGCCGCCAACCATGTTGGTGTACGAGACGATGGCTTGATTGTCCACGGCGCGCTTGGCCAGCATCTCATGCCTGTAGCCGCTCTTGCCGGCGTGATACGGCGATCCGTTGATGTTGATGATGAGCTCTGCGCCAGCTTGACACTGAACGTTGGTGGGCCCCACCTCGTACCAGATGTCTTCGCACACGTTCACGCCTACCTCGACGCCCTTGATGGTGTAGACGGGGCACTTCCGGCCCGCCTCGAAGTACCGCTTCTCGTCAAAGACGCCGTAGTTGGGCAGGAACATCTTGTGGTAGACGTCGATAAGCTTGCCGTTACAGGCCAGCGCCGCCGCGTTGTAGAGCTTTCCCTCTTCTTCATCGGCAAAGCCAACCACCACCGCTATGTCACGGCTGGCTTTCACCACTTTATCCAGGTAACGAAGGTTGTCCTGGATGAACTGTGGTTTGAAGAGCAGATCCTCCGGCGGATAGCCCGGGACGGCCAGCTCCGTGAACGCGACAAGGTCAGCTTTCAGAGAACGCGCCTGCTCAATGTAGCCGTTGATTTTGGCCGTGTTTCCCTCCAGGTCTCCCACCGTGGGATTGATCTGGGCCATGGCCAATCTGAAAGTCCGCATGCCTGAATTGTAAGCAGGGGAGGTGGGGAAGTCTAGTTAGGTGAAGTAGATGGTATTCATCCCGTTCCATCGCAATACAGAAACTCGTTTAACCAGTCAAGTACACTCAGCTAACGGTAAACCTCTGCCATTCTACCCATAGCGTAGAGCCCGATCGCTCCCGTGGCCTCATTGCATTGACCTGAATAGATGGCCATTGCTAGAATGATATGGTCAAAACAACTGGTTGGAGTTATATATGCGTGAGATTCAAGCCACCGAAGCTAAGACTCGCTTGGCCGAACTTCTACGAGTGGTCGAGCATGGGGAGACCGTTGCCATAACCCGGCACGGCAAGCCGGTTGCACATCTTGTTCCCGCTCCCGCGCAGGGCCGCGCAAACCGCGAAAGGGCGGTAGAGCGCTTCCGCCAGCGCCGCGCCGGGTGGGAACGAGTGGCTTTCTCCACAGAGGAGATTCTCGCCGCGCGCCATGAAGGTCACCGCCTATGAGTGGACTCGTTGTTGATGCATCCGTTGTCATATCTTGGCTCTTCGACGATGACGAGGAACCTCGTGCGGATAAGGTCCTAGAACGGCTCAAAGAAGATGGAGCGCTGGCACCGTACCTGTGGCATCTGGAGACCCGCAACACGCTGCTGGTTGCAGAGCGCCGCGGGCGTCTTTCCGCGGAGGCGGTCAATGAGCGGCTGGATGCCCTGAAGGGTTTGCCTATCCGAACAGATGAGGAACCCGACCTTCAGTCCGCCTTTAACTTGGCAAGAACCCATGACCTGTCCTTCTATGACGCTCTCTATCTGGAACTAGCCAAGAGGGAGAGCGCGGAACTCGCAACGTTGGATGGGGCACTTGGTCGGGCGGCTGTTGCCGAAGGGGTGCCGCTATCGGTTGCGTGACTTCACGGTGAGACACTCCACCACTCCATCCCTGGCAAAGCCATGAGCAAAAAGCCTTCTACTAACGTATAATAAGGGTTGCCTATCATCATGACTGAAGAACATCAAATAGACAGGCGTATGGCTCTCCTCATAGACGGAGACAACGCTCAAGCGTCTCTGGTGGCGAACATCCTTGCAGAGGCCAGCAAGTACGGTCTGGTAACCATCCGCCGCATCTACGGCGACTGGACTACACCCAACATGAACAGCTGGCGAGAGTCGCTCCAGCTTCACGCCTTTCAGCCAATCCAGCAGTTCCGCTATACAAAAGGCAAAAACGCCACGGACAGCGCCATGATCATCGACTCCATGGACATCCTCTACGAGACCGTGGTCAACGCCTTCTGTCTTGTTTCCAGCGACAGTGACTACACCAGGCTCGCCACGCGCATCAGGGAGAAGGGCCTGTTCGTCATGGGAATTGGACGGAGAGATACCCCCCGTTCCTTTGTCAACGCGTGCGAAGTCTTTGTCTACACCGAAAACATATCTCCCGAGAAGGCTGCGGCATCGCCTCCATCTCCTGATAACTCCGCCAGCCAAGCGCCGGACCCTGTCCCCCTTCTCAAGGCAGCTCATGAACTGGCGGCATCGGATGACGGCTGGGCGTCCCTGGGCGCCGTCGGTGAGAGGCTCCGGCAGCTCGATCCGGGCTTTGATCCCCGCACCTACGGTCAGAGGCAACTATCCGGCCTTGTAAAGGCGCATTCCAAAGATTTTGAAGTTAGGGCATCGGAAACCCGCGGCGGCCCTTTCCATGTGCGGATCAAGCAGCAAAGGCGCCGAACGGCTAGGAAGAAATAGACCGCGATAGGGCTCCTGGCAGGCTGCGAGGCAACTTGGTCGAGCCCATGAGGTACCTGTCCATGTGGTGCGCCGCCTCCCGTCCCTCCGCAATTGCCCACACCACCAGCGACTGACCTCGCCGCATGTCTCCGGCGGCAAAAACGCCGGGTACGCTGGTCATGTGGCTCTCATCCGTGGAGACGTTGCCCCGTACGTCATAGGCCACTCCAAGCTGCTCCAGCAGACCCTCTTGCTCCGGGGAAACAAATCCCAGGGCCAACAACACCAAGTCCGCTTCGATTTCAAATTCGCTGCCGGGTACCTCGTTCATCACGGGCCGGCCCGTCTCATCCGGCGGCCCCCATTCCAGACGTACAGCACGCAGCTTCTCCACGCGCCCGTCGTTGCCGCAGAAACCCTTGGTCAGGATGCTGTAATCGCGAATGCCGCCTTCTTCGTGGGCTCCATAAGATCTTAGAATCACCGGCCAGTAGGGCCACGGCTCATCGGTGGAGCGTTGCAACGGCGGCTCCGGCAGCAACTCGTACTGGTACACAACCTCCGCGCCCTGACGGTGCGCCGTTCCCAGGCAGTCGGCTCCCGTGTCGCCACCGCCCAGGATCACCACGCGTTTGCCCTCCGCACTGATCCTCTCCTCAGGAGTCACCGTCTGACCCGCGTTCATCCTGTTTTGCTGCGTTAGATAATCCATGGCCAGATGGACGCCTTCAAGGTCGCGTCCCAATACCGGCAGGTCTCTGGCCTTGGTGGCTCCGCCGGTCAAGCAAACGGCATCGAAATCCTGCAGCAGGTCTTTTGCAGTGACGTCAACACCCACGTTCGTACTCGTCTTGAAGATGACGCCTTCCTCGGCCATGAGGTCGACTCGGCGCTGCACCACGCTCTTCTCCAGTTTGAAATCGGGAATGCCCAACGTGAGGAGCCCGCCAACGTATTCGTCCCGCTCAAAGACCGTGACGGCGTGACCGGCGCGGGTCAACTGCTGGGCAGCCGCCAGACCAGCGGGACCCGAACCCACTACCGCCACTTTCTTGCCCGTGCTAACCTGCGGTGGCTCCGGTTTTATCCACCCTTCCTTGAATCCCCTCTCTGCTATGGCGTTCTCTATATACTCAATAGTCACGGGATCCTGGTTTATGTTCAGCACACAGGCCTCTTCACAGGGAGCGGGACAGATGCGGCCGGTGAATTCAGGGAAATTATTGGTGGCGTGGAGCATGTCCAGCGCCTGCTTCCAGCGGTCACTATAGGCCAAGTGGTTCCAATCCGGGATGACGTTCCCCAGAGGGCAGCCCGTATGGCAGAACGGCACAGCGCAGTCCATGCAGCGACCTGCCTGATCACGTATGCTTTGCACGGGCCATTCCTGGTAGATCTCCTTCCAGTGCTTGACCCGTTCCGTGACTGGCACCCTGTCGGGGCCTATCCGGCCCAGATGAACAAACCCCAGCAGCTTACCCATGAATTACCAGTTCTACCTCTTTAGGCTGCTTCACTTTTTGAGCCTCCAGCACTTTGCGATAAGCTACGGGCATAACCTTGACGAACTTGGAGATCATACCTTTCCAGTTATCCAGGACCATCTGTCCCTTGGTGCTTCCTGTGAATTCTTGGTGCCATTCAATCATCTGTCGCAACGCCAGCTGATCCGCCGGATCATCCACCTGCTCCAGCACCACCATTTCCGTATTGCACTTATCGGTGAACTCGCCGTCTTCATCCAGAACAAAGGCTATACCGCCGCTCATCCCTGCGGCGAAGTTGCGTCCCGTCCGACCAAGCACCACTACCATACCGCCGGTCATATATTCACAGCCATGGTCGCCGATACCCTCTACCACGGTATACGCGGCGCTGTTGCGCACAGCGAACCGCTCACCAGCCATGCCGCGTATAAAGGCGCGCCCTCCCGTGGCTCCGTAGAGGGCCACGTTACCGATGATAACGTTGTCTTCAGCCACAAAGGTGGAACCCTCCGGCGCATACACCACCAGCCGTCCGCCGGACATCCCCTTGCCGAAGTAGTCGTTTGCATCACCCTCCAGTGTCAGAGCGACTCCTTTGGCAAGAAACGCGCCGAAGCTCTGCCCCGCCGAACCCTGTAGGCGGAAATGCATACTTCCCTCAGGCATACCGTCCTCTCCGTAACGCTTGGCCACCTCTCCGCTGAGCATGGTTCCCACCGTACGGTTGTAGTTATGGATTGGCAGCGTGGCCTCTACCGGCCCGTTTCCATGAAGAGCACTCTGCGCCAGGCGGAGCAGTTCCTGATCAAGAGCCTTGTCCAGGCTATGGTCCTGCGCCTCGCAGCAATAAGTCGCCACCCTGTCCGACGCTTCAGGACGGTGAAGAAGCTGGCTGAAATCCAGGCCTTTTGCCTTCCAGTGGTCTATGGCCTTCTTGCTGTCTAATCTGTCAACGCGGCCCACCATCTCATTGACCGTGCGGAACCCCATCTGCGCCATGATCTCTCGTAGCTGCTCAGCCACCATGAAGAAGTAGTTGATCACAGCCTCCGGCTGGCCGTCGAAATGCTTGCGCAGCTCCGGATCCTGGGTGGCAATGCCCACCGAGCAAGCGTTCAGGTGGCACTTGCGCAGCATAATGCACCCCAGCGCTATCAAAGGAGCGGTGGAGAAGCCAAACTCCTCCGCGCCAAGCATACAGGCTATAGCCACGTCGCGCCCGGTCTTCAATTGCCCGTCCGTTTGAACCACTATGCGGCCTCGCAAGTCGTTTTGCACCAGCACCTGCTGCGTTTCAGCAATGCCTAGCTCCCAGGGCAGCCCAGCATGCTTGACGGACGATTCTGGCGATGCACCCGTGCCGCCACTGTCTCCACTGATCAGCACAACATCAGCGTGGCCCTTGGAAACCCCGGCGGCGACGGTGCCAACCCCCACCTCCGCGACAAGCTTGACGTGGATTCGCGCCTCAGGATTCACGTTCTTCAGGTCATGAATGAGCTGCGCCAGGTCTTCGATAGAGTAGATGTCGTGGTGCGGCGGCGGCGATATCAGCTCCACTCCTGGCGTGGTCCGCCTCACCCACCCGATATACTCATCGACTTTGTGGCCGGGGAGTTGGCCTCCCTCCCCAGGCTTAGAACCTTGCGCCATTTTGATCTGCAAATCGTCAGCGTTCACCAAATAGTTGGTGGTAACGCCAAACCGCCCGGAAGCCACCTGCTTGACAGCGCTGCTCCGCGAGTCTCCGTTGGAATCGGGAGTGAAGCGGCGGTAGTCTTCTCCGCCCTCACCGGTATTGCTCTTGGCGCCTATACGGTTCATAGCTATGGCCAGGGTCTCGTGAGCCTCCCTGCTGATAGCACCCAGAGAAATGGCCCCCGTGGCAAAGCGACTCACTATCCGGCTGGCAGGCTCCACCTCATCCAGGGAGAGCGGCTCTTCCGCCGTCTGGAACTCAAGGAGCCCTCGCAGCGTGCACAACCGCTTTTCGTATCCGTCGGCCAGTTCAGCAAACCGTCTGTATACACTGACGTCGGCTGTCTTGGCGGCGTGCTGCAGCAATGCAATGGCGTTGGGGTTCCACATGTGGAACTCGCCGTCCCGTCGCCACTGATAGACGCCGCCCATCTCCAAGTCCAGCACGGCCGCCAGTTTTGATTCACCGAATGCCCTGCTATGCCGGCTCAGGCTCTCCTCTTCGATGACGTCTATACCTATCCCGCTGATGCGGGACGGCGTCCAGGTGAAGTATTTGTCTATAGTCTCTTGATTCAAGCCCACCGCTTCAAAGATCTGGGCGCCCCTGTAGCTTTGTATGGTGGAAATGCCCATCTTGGAAGCAACTTTGAGCAGGCCTTTGTGCACCGCCTTGATGAAGTTCTTCCGGACCGTATCGTAATCCAAGCCTTCAGGAAGCAGGCCTCCCTGTTCTACCATGTCAGCTAGCGATTCAAAGGCCAAGTACGGGTTCACGGCTCCCGCCCCGTAGCCAATGAGCAGGGCAAAATGCTGGACTTCCCTCGGCTCACCCGACTCCACAACGAGGCCAACCTTCATACGCAGCCCCTCCCTTATCAGGTGATGATGCACCGCAGAGGTTGCCAGTAGGCTGGGTATGGGAGCGTGCTTGGCGTCCACGCCCCTATCCGACAGCACCAGAATGGTATGCCCCGACTTT
Organism: Dehalococcoidia bacterium; assembly: GCA_965197965.1. Lineage (GTDB taxonomy): Bacteria > Chloroflexota > Dehalococcoidia > Lucifugimonadales > QGNO01 > DAOUJH01. Next base: position 1,577,748 of record OZ240235.1, on the reverse strand, counting down.
ACCGCCTGGGACGCCTCTCTCAGCAGCTCCTCTAGGGCCCTCTCCATGGCTCCAGGCCCTTCGCCGGCGTTAAACAGGGCAGACAGGGTCTTCGTTTTGAGATAAGGGGCCTGATTTTGCCTTATTCGCTCTAGCTCTTCATTGGTTATCACGGGATGGGGCAGCTTCAGTTGCCGGGCCTGTTCAGGCGTTTCTTCAAGGAGATTGCCTTCAGAGCCAAGCCATATCTCCAGAGAGGTGACTATCTCTTCGCGTATTGCGTCCAACGGCGGGTTGGTCACCTGGGCAAACAGTTGCTTGAAGTAGTTGAACAGCAGCTGCGGTCTGTCCGAAAGCACAGCTAGCGGCGTATCGTTGCCCATGGAGCCCACAGGCTCCGACCCCGTCTCAGACATAGGCTGGACCAGTATTCTGAGCTCTTCCAGGGTGTAGCCAAACGCCGCCTGCCTTTCCACCATTGACGAGCGTTCCGCGGGCGGCTGCATTGTCTCTTCCGGCAGGTCCTCAAGCCGCACCATGTTTTCCCCGATCCATTCACCGTACGGCTGCCTTGTAGCGACCTCCGACTTGATCTCCTCATCGTCTATGATCCGCCCCTGCTCCGTGTCCAAGAGGAACATCCGGCCCGGTCGCAGGCGCCCCTTGTACTGCACGTTTTCCGGCGGCACCTCCAGCACCCCTGTTTCGGACGCCATGATCAGCAGGTTGTCCTTGGTTACGGTGTAGCGGAAAGGCCGCAGGCCGTTGCGATCCAGGTTGGCGCCTATCCTTGTTCCATCGGTGAAAGCTATGAGCGCGGGGCCGTCCCAAGGTTCCATGAGGTTGGCATGGTATTCATAAAAGGCCCGCTTTTCTGTTGAAATAAACCTGTTCCCGTTCCACGCCTCAGGAATCATCATCATCATGGCGTGGGACAGAGTTCTGCCACCCAATACGAGCATCTCTAAAGCATTGTCGAAGTTGGCGGTATCACTGGCGCGGGGCGTAATAATTGGGAACAGCTTCTCCACGTCGTCACCAAACAGGGGTGACGCCAAAAGGGTCTCCCGGGCAGCCATCCAGTTGATGTTGCCCCTCAGCGTGTTGATCTCTCCATTGTGCGATATGTAGCGGTACGGATGAGCCAGTTTCCATGAGCCCAGTGTGTTTGTGCTGAACCTGGAATGCACCATGGCAAAGCCGGATTCCATATGGGGGCTCTTCAGGTCCAGGTAGAAGTGCTCTACCTGCGTGCCAGTGAGCAACCCCTTGTAAACCACCGTGTTGGAGGAGAGGCTGGAGATGTAGAAAGCATCCGCTTCCTTTATCCCGGAAGCAACCACCCTGTTCTCTATCACCTTACGTATGACGTATAGCTTCCGTTCCAAGGAGGCCTGATCAAGCGCGTTGGAGCCGCGCCCCACAAAGAACTGCCTTATAACGGGCCGCACCGCCCTGGCCGTCTTGCCAATGCGGCTTTCATCCACAGGGACGTCCCGCCATCCCAGGAACTGCTGGCCTTCCGCCTGAACCACCTCTTCAATTATCTCCTCGCAACGCTCCCTCTCCACCTGGTCTTGCGGCAAGAACACCATTCCCGCCCCGTATTCACCCCGTTGCGGAAGGTCCACTCCGCTCTCATGGAGAAAGAACGCGTGTGGAGTCTGGAGAAGTATTCCCGCCCCATCGCCTGTATCCGGGTCGCTGCCCTCAGCGCCACGGTGCGCCAGATGCCGCAGTACGTCTATGCCCTGATCAATAATCCGGTGCGACTTGCGACCCTTTATGTCGGCGATGACACCTACGCCGCAGGCGTCATGTTCGAACTCGGGGCGGTACAATCCTCGCGGCCTGTCTTCTTTCATCAATGTATTCCTCAAACTACCGGCCAGATAGCGCTTGATATCGCAATCCTTACCAATAGCTCCTTCACGGGTGTGCGTTATAGGAAAGGGCAAGTTTAATCTGATTGTGAATTCCTAGTCAAATACATTGTGATTACTTTTTCAATCAGACAACCCGTTACGCCAATCTACATGCCTCTTTTGTCATTAGGAGATGGCTAACCGTCTGCTGCAACAAACAAAGAATGAATGGAGAGGATCAAGATAGCGTTTCACGGGTGAACACCCGGCTTGGACTGCTAGCCGCGGCAGGCGCCGCTGTTGGCTGCCAGCACGCGGACTTCGTGCGTTACCACCACACCTTCCCTTCCACTTCCACCCGCAGATCAGCGTACTCCTTGGTCCAAAGCCCGGTGCTCAGGTACTTCCACCCACCGTCCGCCAGCAGGCAGACAATGTCCGCCTCATCCAGTCTGCTGGCCACTTTCAGTGCGGCGGCAATGACCGCCCCCGAGGAGACGCCGGCGAATACACCTTCCCCATGGAGAAGCTCTTTGGTCATATTGAACGCCTCATCGCTGGGCACCAGAATGCGGGCGTCCAGCAGCGATTCATCAAGAACCGGCGGAATGAACCCTTCTTCCAAGCTACGCAGCCCTTGAATAGCATCGTTCGGTTCAGGGACCGCCGCAACCACCTTAATATCTTCGTTGTGCTCTTTGAGGCGGCGTCCCGTGCCGGTCAGCGTGCCCCCGGTGCCCAGGCCGGCCACGAACATGTCCACGTTGGGCAGGGAATCCGTTATCTCCTTGCCCGTATATTCATAGTGGGCTTGCGGATTGGCTTTGTTGCCGTATTGATACGGCATGAAGTACCGATCGTCTTCCTCGGCCATCTTGCGGGCTACCGGGATAGACCCGTTGGTGCCCAGGCTTCCATCCGAGAAGTGGATCTTGACTCCGAACGCTTCCAAGAGCTGTACGCGCTCCTGGCTCACGTTCTCCGGCATCACCACCTCTACGCTGTACCCCTTCACCGAGCCAATCATGGCTAGTGCAATGCCGGTGTTACCGCTGGTGGGCTCTAGTATCACCTTATCGGGCGTGAGCACGCCCTCGGCCTCTGCCTGCTCCACCATGGTAAGGGCAATTCTGTCCTTTACGCTACCCGTGGGATTGGAGCCTTCCAGCTTGGCAAACAGGCGTATGCCAGGCTTGGGAGAAAGGTGCGGCAACTCCACCAGCGGCGTATTGCCTATGGCGGCTAATATCCCGCTCCGGCTTTCCGCCTTAGAACTGACCTCTTGAAGCTTGTTTTCCGTGGTTATTCTGGTCCGCATAGCAGGCCGCCGTCAGCTACAGGCCTAATTGGCGGGCGCGGCCTCCTGTAGGTGCGGTATGCCGCAGAACTGCTCGTAATCAATGAGCTCGGTCACCGTCGGTTTGTCGCCGCAGACCGGGCACTCCCTGTTGCGGGGCACCTTCACCGTGCGGAAGTTCATATCCAGGGCGTCGAACAGGAGCAGCCTTCCCGTCAAGGTATCGCCTAGACCCAGGACCAGCTTTATAGTCTCCACCGCCTGAATAGAGCCGATGATCCCGGGCAACACGCCAAGCACTCCGGCTTCGGCGCAGCTCGGCACCATCCCAGGGGGAGGAGGCGTTGGGTACAAGCAACGGTAGCAGCCGTGGCCAGGCACAAACGTCGATGCCTGTCCCTCGAACAGGAAAATGCTGCCGTGCACGCACGGCTTCCCCAACATCACTGTCGCGTCGTTGACCAGGTATCGCGTGGGGAAGTTGTCGCTGCCATCCACAATGATGTCGTAATCCGCAAGCAGATCCAGCGCGTTCTCCGACGAGAGCTGCACGCGGTGCTTTACTACGTTAACGTCCGGATTCAGGCTGTTGATCATCTCCTCGGCGGAGTCTACCTTCAGCCTGCCCACATCGTTGGTGCGGTGAAGCAACTGCCTCTGCAGGTTGGTCAGATCAACCTCGTCGAAGTCTACAATGCCCAGCGTCCCCACACCCGCCGCAGCCAGGTACAGGGCGGCAGGAGAACCCAGCCCCCCGGCGCCAATCAGCAATACCTTGGCGTCCAGCAACCTGCGCTGGCCCTTGCCACCTATCTGAGGCATTATAATATGCCTGCTGTAACGTCTCGCCTGTTCCGGCGTAAACACTCTTGCCTCTGTTGTCTGCGTCACTGCCTACCCCCTGCAGCAAATTTCGAACTTCAGATTCTATGCGTCAACCAGTCATCCAGGTCCATCCCCGTTCAAGACGCAAAAAGCCCTGAACTCATACGCTCAGTCGCTAGACCAAACAACGGTTCAGGGCTTCGTGAATACTTGACGAGCCTAGATGTAGTACATGCCGCGACTTGCCATCGCTTGCTGGCGGCTTGCCAGGTCGGCAATGGTCGTCGTGCCTAGTACGTTACGAACCGTCGACTCCACAGTCTGCCACACTTCACGTTGAGCACAGGCGCTAGAAAGCGTACATTCAGATGGATGCTCAATACACACGAGCGGAGCTCCCGTCCCTTCTAGTGTGTCCACCACCATAGCCAGGTTGATTTCACCTGGGTTTCTGGCCAGAGTGTGCCCCCCCTGGGGGCCTCTCCGGCTCCGAATCATACCAAATTTTTGGAGGACCGATAGGACTTGATCGAGATATGACTCTGGTATGTCCTGGCGACCAGCTATTTCGGCTGTTGGCAACGGTCCGTTTTCGCCGTGCTGGGCTAGCTCCACCAGGGCCCGAACCCCGTAGTCCACCTTCATTGGCACCCTCATCCTGTTCCGCACCTCCACAAGCTAGCCGTACCGGCAGATTATAGCACGCGAGCTTGTGGGGTAGCAAATTGAATGGTATAGTGCCAGCGCTGGAGAATAAAGCTTGGACATCCCTGAGACGCCTAGCCGCGTCTCTAAACCGTTATAAGGAGACCATCAATTCATGACCACGGAGTCGCTTTCCCTGCAAGCAGAGCCGCGTAGCGTAACGGGGAAGAAGGTGAAAGGGCTGAGGCGGCTGGGCTTGACCCCTATCCATGTATACGGACGGGGAATAGAGCCGACCGCTCTCCAAGCCGATGCCGTAACCCTCCGCAAGATAGTTGCACGGGCCGGGAGCAACATTCCCGTGACCGTTGAAGGAGAAGGTAGTTCACGCTTTGCCTTCATCAGAGAAGTGCAGCGGCACCCCCTAACGGAAGATATCCTCCACGTCGACTTCCTGCAGGTGCCTCTAACCGAGATCATTCGCTCGGAAGTCCCCGTATATCTCGTAGGAGAGGCCCCTGCCGTGCGGCTGATGGACGGCGTGCTCAACCAGGCCTTGCAATCCCTGCAGGTGGAAAGCTTCCCCCTCGACGTGCCTCAATTCGTCGAGGTTGACATATCCCCTCTTGAGGACTTTGAACGCAGCATCCATGTCTCTGACATAAGCCTTGGCGACAAGGTGACCGTGCTCAACGATCCCGAGGAACTCGTGGCGCGCGTCAATGCTCCGTCAGTAGCCGTCGAAGAAGCGGAGGCGCCCGCCGAAGTGGAGCTTGTCGGAGGCGAGGCAGGGGCTGAGTCCCAAGAAGCCTCCTAAGAAGAACAACGGCTGAGCCGCAGCGTTTTCTCCACTCCGCGGAGAGGCCTTACTCCCTTGCCCGGCTACTGAGCACAGCTCCTGGAAAGTTCGGTTGTCCCTTGAGAAACTCTTCCGTGGGCTGAGGCCTTCTTCCTTCCAGTTGGACTTCATCCAGGATCAGCACACCTTTGCCCGTTGCCACTCCCGCAGTGTATCCTCCGGCTTTGCCGGGTGCTACCACCTGTCCTTTTACAGCGCCAACAGCATCTTCTTCCAACGCCCGGCCCCTAATCACCTTGAGCAACCGGCCTTCCCAGTACGTAAAGCAACCCGGCCAGGGATGGAGGGCTCGCAACAGCCGTGCCAGATACTCCGCCGACAGCGACCAGTCAAGCTCGCCGTCCTTTCTGTTGTGCAGCCTGGTGACACTCGCCTCGTCTTCGCGCTGCGGTACGGGCTTAATCTCCCCGGCCTCCCATGCCGGTAATACTTGTGCAAGCAGCTCGCCGCCCAATGTAAACAGCCTTCGCGTTAGCTGATCCACCGCCTCTTCAGGGAACACATCCGTCTTCTTCTGCGCCAGAACGGGGCCTGTATCCATTCCTTCATCCAGCAGCATGACCGTCACTCCCACCTTCGACTCACCATCTAGGATGGCTTCCATCACCGGCGATGGCCCCCTGTACTTAGGAAGCAACGACGGGTGGACATTCAACACTCCCAAAGGGGGTACTCTTAACATCTCAGGAGGCAGAATCCTTCCGTAAGCAGCCACCACCATAGCCTGTGGCTTCAGAGACGCCAGGGTTTCGATGGTCCGCCTCTGTCTCAGACTGTCTGGTTGAACGACCGGTATACCATGCTGCTCTGCATACACCTTGACCGGAGGAGGGCTAAGCCGGCGGCCTCTACCCGCGGGACGGTCGGGACGGGTGTAAACCGCCGCCACATCATGCCCATTGGAGCAAAGCGCGTCCAGAACCGGCACCGCAAAATCCGGGGTTCCCATAAACACCAGTCTCATAATCAGAGGATACTACAAGCTCCTTGTCCTGACCTTTGCCCGTTTTCACATACCGGAAAAGAATTGGGAAAATTCTACGAAATTTCGAGATTTCACTACTTGAACTCTTACGGAGTGGACAATGATATCTTTTTGCTCATCGCGTCCATTTTCCGTGGATGCTCTCGCGACCCTGAAATCAGGCTGCGCTTTAATTCTATGACTAATCATGCTCAAAAACTATGGTCTGCCTCCCTGGGGCAACTGCAACTTGAGGTCCCCCGTCCTAGCTATGAGACCTGGTTGAAGGACACCATGGGGCTTTCCATAGATGGCGATTTGCTGTCGATTGGCACCCCCACTACCTTCGCCTCTGAGTGGTTGGGACAACGTATGCACCAGGTAATAGAAGACGTGGTTTCTGACGTGGCAGGCAGGCCCATCCGCGTCGCCATTAAGGTCGTCTCTTCACACTTGGAGAGCGCCCCAGCTGAAGGTGGCGCAATGGAGGCTCCCATCCCGGTACATCCCATATGGAACTCGGATCCGGCGCCCTCTGGCCCCGTCCGCAACTACAACGGCAACGGGCGTTACACCTTCAACAACTTCATCACGGGGGTTTCCAACCATCTTGCCTACGCTGCAGCCCGCGCGGTAGCCGATAAACCAGGGGTCCAATACAACCCCCTCTTCATCTACGCAGGAGTAGGACTAGGCAAAACCCACCTTCTGCACGCCATTGCCTCCTCCGTCTCTGAACAGGGCGTCACCCCTCTTTACGTCACCACCGAGCAGTTCACCAACGACTTCGTCCAGTCCATTCGACAGAGGCGAACGGAGGAATTCCGCGCCAAGTATCGCAGCGCAGAGTTCCTCCTCCTCGACGACGTCCAGTTTCTTTCCGGCAAGGAGCAGACCCAAGAAGGATTGTTCCATACCTTCAATGACCTGCACAACGCCAACCGGCAAATCGTCGTCGCCTGCGATCAACCGCCAACATCGGTCTCACTGCTGGAAGACAGGCTACGTTCCCGGTTCGAGTGGGGTCTCATTGCTGATATTCAAGAGCCTGACCTGGAAACCCGGGTTGCCATACTTCTCCATAAGGCTCAGGCCCAGAACGGCCCTATCACGGAAGAGGCCGCATTTGAGATAGCCAGGCGCGCTCCCAACGGCATAAGGAGCCTGGAGGGGTGCCTCAACCGTATCATCGCACTGTCCCAGTTCTTTGGATCCCCCATATCGACGGAACTCATCGACATGGCTCTATCAGGCATGCCCTCAGCTGATTCCGCGAAGAAGCTAAGTCCCGACGTCATTTTGGAGTCCGTCTCCAACTACTTCCAAGTGCAGACCAAGCTGATTTGCACAAGGACGCGGGATCGGAAAACAACACACCCCCAACGAGTCACTATGTTCCTTTTGGACGCGGCAATTAAGAAACCCATACGGGAAATAGCATCCCTTATGGGGAATTGGAATCCAAAGACTGTACGCAACTCGATACGGCAAATCAACGACGCTTTAGCAAGAGAACCCTCAATCGCCAATGATGTCGCCTCTATTCGGAGCAACCTCGGCATGGTTGACAAATCCCGGTTCGTCTAGTTAATTCCTCTAGGATTCCCTATAGATTCCCATACTACGGACATCAGAACAGGTATGGAATTCCCTAATTCCCTCTCAGGAGTCAGCCAAAATAAAGTGCCTGATATTAATACTGGATCCCTATATATAGAGAAATCTCTTTTCTTATATGAATGACCTGATTAAATTAACTGTTCACGGCGGTCGAGGTGGAAATGGATGCATAAGTCTCTCTCGTGTCCGGTATCGCCCCTTCGGTGGACCTGATGGTGGCGATGGAGGGTCTGGATCTGACGTTTTCTTTGTTGGGTCATCAGTACTTCGTGAGTATGGTCGGAACTTGCTTAAGGTATTCACGGGCCAGCCAGGATCGGACGGACAAGGTGGAAAGAGGACAGGTAAATCAGGAGGAGTTTCATATATTGAGGTTCCATTAGGCACGTCTGTCTGGGATCTGAGTGGGGGCCATACATTCAAAGGGGAGTTGCTCCAACCTGCGGAGGAGTTGATCGCTGCGCGAGGTGGTTTGGGTGGTCGGGGGAATATTCACTTTGCTTCATCTACAAATAAGACACCGCTCATAGCTGAGACGGGAGAGAGGGGAGAACACCGAGAGTATGCTCTTGAACTGCAGGTTATAGCGGATGTTACAGTCATTGGGAAGCCTAATTCCGGGAAGTCGGCCCTATTGAAATCAATGACCGGCGCAGGACCTGAGGTAGCCGAGTATCCGTTTACCACAAGAGAGCCCGTCATTGGTGTGGCAGAGCATAACTGGGATGCGTTTTCCATTCTTGAGCTGCCTGGGCTCCTACGCGGGGCCAGCCAGGGCCAGGGACTTGGCAGCGGTTTCCTTCGGCACCTTTGGCGGCCGCGCCTCCACGTGTACCTCTTGGCCGGATGGAGTGCAGACGTAATCGGCGATCTCAAAGACCTCCGCGACGAGGTTGCTATCCAAGACCCTAGCATGCTGGAGCGGCCATATGTGGTCGTAGTCAGTGGAAAAGACCTCCCAGACGTGGCTCAGGAGGCGCCGGCTTTGAGAAAGAGGCTCGCCTCATACGGGACAGCCCGCTACTTTGTTTCCGGCCAGTCAGGAGAGGGCATCGATGACCTCAGGGCCGGGCTGCATAAACTTCTCGCGCAGGTACCCCCGGTGCCAAGACGTCAGCCGGAAGGTCTTTCCCTACTGACCCCCAGGTCAAGAAGAGGGCTCCCATCTGTCGTAAAGGATGGCGACGCATTTGTGGTATCATCGCCGCCAGCGGAGCGTCTCGTAGTCCTACCAGACATGCGGCAGTTCAAAGTAAGGCTTCAGTTGAGGGAGGAACTAGCCAGGCTTGGCGTGCTCCGCGTCCTGGAGCAAGCAGGCGTTAAGCACGGAGATACGGTGAGAATAGGGACTCGAGAGTTCCAGTGGGAATGACATGCTAATCGGCATACTGGGAGGAACGTTCGACCCCGTCCATATAGCGCACCTGATAATTGCAGAGGAAGCCCGCATGCGCGTTCCGTTGCAAAGGGTGGTGTTCATACCAACGGGGCAGCCCTGGCTCAAAAGCGGCAGGCGGATTACGGAAGGCTCCCTCCGGCTGGAGATGGTGCGGCTGGCCGTGGCCAGCAACCCGGCCTTTGATTCCTCCTCGATAGAGATTGACAGGCCGGGTCTCACCTACTCTGTCGATACCCTTGAAGAGCTGGCTGGACAATGGGGGCCGGATGTCGAAATCAACTTCATCATCGGCGTTGACTCTCTGTTGAGTCTTCCGCGCTGGAAAGACCCCGAGCGGTTCCTTGACCTATGTACGCTTACCGCCGTTACCAGGCCAGGCTACTCGCCCGATGCTCTTGAGGAGGTCAAGCGGCGGTTTCCTGCCTTGGAGCGGAAGCTTGGACTCATTGAAGGGCCGTTGATCGGCATTAGCGGCACGGAGATCAGGCGCAGGGTCGCCTTGGGCCTGTCGGTGAAATATCTCGTGTCGCCCAAGGTCGAGAGTTTTATTACCGAGCAGGGACTTTACAAAGACCTAGACGAATGAATTGACCATCTGGCCGTCTCGGATGTATCCTGCCCTCGGCCCACTGTAAAGATAACCATTGACCTGTAAAGACAGAGCAGCGAATTCAAGGAGGTAGGTTTATGGCAGGAAGCTTGAGTGATTTCATAGAGGACAGCAAAAGGCTGGTCGGCGGAGAAGCGCCGGACGTGGAGCAAGGAGTTAGCGTAGCTGACTGGTCTGCAATCCAGAAGTTCTGCGCCTCGCTGGGCGACGTGAATCCCCTATACAACGACGCAGCAGGGGGCGTAGGCACCCTGTACAATACACTGATAGCGCCCCCCAGCTTTGTTCTTGCAGCACGCACGCCCGATTCCGGCGCCGCCTACGAGCAAAAGGAATACGGTGTACGGCGTTTTACAGTCCGTGTCTCCGCTGAGTGGAACGACGTAATACGGTTGGGGGAACGGCTGGCGAGCGACCTGAAGGTGTCCGACGTGCGCAGCGGACCCAACTGGGGGGACAGGGAGACTGCCGAAGTCGAATCTGTTGCCACTTACAAGACCATCCATGGCGGCGTCATAGCGACGGCTACTGGAACCGCGGCAATGGTGCCCTACACCCCAGGCGAGCCGCTCATTCAGGACAGGGACATCTACCAGTACACCGACGAGGAGATCCATAACCTGGAAAGGGACATAGACGCTATTCCGCCGCACCGTGGCGAGGTGCCCCTGTATTGGAGCGAGGTACAAGAGGGCGATAAGCTTCCCACCCTGGTGAAGGGACCCGTGGAGTACAACTCGATGGAACTCTGGGAAGTTGCATTGGCGAAGTCCAGTACGGCCTCCTTGGGCCCTGTGGCCCACCGGCTGATACTGGAAAGCCCGGGACGCCGTACGGTTAATCCCACCACCGAGTGGCCCTACTGGGACCTGGAGCAGACCTACAAGGACCTCTTGTCGGCTAGAGCGTTGGGATTCAAGATGTCGGTGGCCAGGGGGCTGCATCGCTTTGCCCTGGCTAGCCAGGTTATCACCAACTGGATGGGAGACCTGGGCTTTCTGCGCAGCATAAGCTTGGACTTGCCCAACCACTACTGCTATGGTGACACCATGTGGGTCAGCGGCCAGGTGGCCAGAAAGTTTGAAGAGACCGTTGGGGACGAGAATTACTACGCCGTTGAGGTCAAGCTCTCCGGCAACAACCAGCTTGGACAGACTCTTGTTGACGGCACGGCGGTGGTCTACCTCCCAGAGAAGGGATTCCTGGTTGGCCTGCCAGTAGGCAATTCATGGTGGTGATGTGTCCGTGCCGGGGCAAATGAAAAACAACGATAAAGAAGACCCTAGAAGCGATAAGGAGTGAGGCGATGACGACAACAGGCGAGACTTTTGAAAGCTTGGTGAACGAGTTTCGTGAGGCGTCAAGGGGCATGATTGGCGAAGAGGTCCATGAAGGCTACCCCCTTGACGCTGGCCTGTACAGTGGGATGAGCCAGCCCTACGATTCTTCCGGCCCACCGTTTAAGAGTCCCTGGATTCTTACGGAGAAGGTTGCCAAGGCTTATGCCGTCCACATTGGGGATGACAATCCCCTATATACCGACCCCGAGTATGCCAAGAACGGCCCCTATGGCTGTCTCACGACCCCGGGAACGGCTATGATCATGGCCCGCACACCCATGTGGCACGGCCCGGAGGAGCTGTGGAGAGACAGGCCCGGCGGGATACCATTCGCCAATTTCCATTCCGGTACGGCATGGGAATTCTACGATGTCCTTCGTGTAGGCACGGGTCTCCGCACTACCTCTAAAGCTACCGAGGTCATAGAGAAGCCGGGAGCGCAGGGCAACCTCTTCTTCCTCATCACGGACGTCTTCTACCGGGACATGCGCGGCGACCTCTTGGGCAAGTGCTACGGCACCCTGATCATGATCCCGCGTGAAGAGATGGGCACCGGCCGAGCCATGTCCGTGGAGCGCCTGGGTGAGCGCATGATGTACGAGCGGCAAGCCGGTAAGTACAACCAGGAAAAGGTGGAGGAGCTCATTGACCTCATTGAGAAGGCGCAGCCCAGGGGCAAGGAGATTCTCTACTGGGAGGACGTAAACGAGGGGGACAAGCTACCCACCTTTGTTGTGCCGCCTTGGAGCGACCAGGACTGGTCGGTAACAGGGTTCATTCGCAACGGTGCGGTGCGGTCGTACGCCTTTGAGGCGGGATACAAGGCGCGCAGGCACAAGCTCCTGCCGGGATTCGCAGGCAACCCCTACACCCATCCCGTGACCCGCTGGCCATGGGCTCACGGTGAGGAGCACGGCGATCCCCTACTGGCCGCCTACCGCGGCCAGGCCCTACCCTTCGACTGGGGCGGCCAGAGATCGCAGATACCGCAGGCCCTGATGAGCAACTGGATGGGCGACCACGGCTTCATCCGCCGCCTCCAGATGGCACTGCGCCGGCCCATGTACTACGGCGACTTGGGCACCTACAACGGCACGGTCGTTAAGAAGTTCAAGGAAGTGCAGAAGGGTGAACCAGGCGAAGGCGCCGTGGACGGCGAGCGCACTTACTACGGCGTCGGCATCAAGTACGAGGGCCGCAACCACGAGGACCAGGTCTTTGTACAGGGCACTTCTGCGGTGTACCTGCCCTCGCGTGAAGGCGGCATGGTGCAGCTACCCGTTCCGCACGTGGCCAAGCCCCCAGCCGTTCCCTACGAGACCTTCTACCGAGACTGGTACTAGACCCGTATGAAGTGGGGCGAGATGACTCCGACCAAGGAGCGCCGTCTTGCCCCACTTCGTCCTTAACCGGACCCCGGTTGGGAGGAACAGTGATTACAGGTAAAGACAAGCCGGCCATGGATGAGCAGGCCAGGGAGGTCTCTGCCATCCTCTTGGACAAAGAGGCTGTCATTATCAACACAGAGAAGCCCTTTGTGTTCTCATCCGGAATCCTAAGCCCGATTTACTGCGATCTGCGTCTACTCTGCTCCTACCCTGTAGAAAGGGAGCGCATTGCAAAGCTTCTAGCGGATAGGATTCTGGGGACGGAACCGGAGGCCGACGTGGTGGCGGGAGTGGCCACCGCCGGCATACCTTGGGCGGCCTGGGCATCCTCCCAAACCGGCAAGTCCATGGCTTACGTGCGAGATCAAGCCAAAGGTCATGGCACAGGCCAGCAGGTGGAAGGAGTCGTGCAACCGGGAAGCCTGGCGGTGCTGGTAGAAGATCTCACCAGTACCGCGGGCAGCGCCGTCAGGGCTATCAAGGGGTTGCACGCAGTTGGAGCAAGGATCAACCACAGCTACAGCATCTTCACCTACGGGTTCCCCCGGTCGACGGAGGCATACCGCGAGGTGGGTGTTGATCTGATTACACTTTCCTCCGTCTCGACCTTGCTTGATCTGGCTTCCTCAGAGGGGCGTATAACGCGAGAGCAAGAGAGCGCCGTTAGGGACTGGCTCGCCAGCGACCCCATGTCGTAGGGGCCCTAGACCGCCCTATACGTCCAGGTTGCGCACTTCTCTTGCGTAGGTCTGGATGAACTCCCGCCGCGGCTGCACCGAGTCGCCCATCAGAACGCTGAAGACCTCGTCCGCTATTATAGCGTCCTCCACACCAACCCTGAGGACGGTGCGCGACTCCGGGTTCATTGTGGTATCCCAGAGCTGGTCAGCGTTCATTTCGCCCAGTCCTTTGTAGCGCTGGATGCTGACGCCGCTTCTGTCCGCGTGTTTGCTCACCCTGGCCGCTAGCTCAGACAGTGGGATGTCCGTATCCAGGACCTTGCCTTTGCGGGTCAGCGTGAAGCTGTCATGCTCCATCGCGTCCTTCACTTTGGAGTAGAGGTTAAAGCAGCGCTTCATCACCGGCGTATCGAACAGGGTCTGGGACAGCTTGAACTTGCTGCCGGAGGGAAACCCTACCTTGAGCCACTTCTCTTCCGTCTGCTTGTTGAAGACCGGGTCAACGGGGATCCCCTCAGACACCAGCCAGCTCCTGACCTGCAACATGAACTGGTCTATGTTCAGCATCTCATGCCGATGCCATTCTGCCACGTCCGATTTCAGAAGCTTCAACATGAACTCGACAGGGATGCCGGCGGTCTGCTGGAGGTCCTGCAGCACCCTATCCAAGCCCCCCTGCTGCGACAGTAGAGTCTGTATTCCGACACCCGTTGCTGATATCGAGCCATCGGCGGATGTCAGCTTCAGGTTGGAGTATTGCTGCCTGGCCACCCAGCGGTCCTTTTCGTCTTCTGTGAACAGCCATTGGTCCGCCCTGCCCTTGGAACCCTTGTACAGGGGCGGCTGCGCTATGTACAAGTAGCCTCCCTCTACCAGCGGCTTCATGTGCCTGTAGAAGAAGGTAAGCAGCAACGTGCGGATGTGAGATCCGTCCACGTCTGCGTCCGTCATGATGATTACTTTGTGATATCGCAGCGAGTCAAGGTCAAAGCCTTCCGGCGCATGGCCGTTCCCGTTTCCATTGCCATTACCATTGCCGTCGTCACCGTTGACACTGATCCTGGAGTGAAACTTGGTCCCCAGCGCCGTAATTATTATCCGTATCTCCTCGTGGGATATCATCTGGTCCTCGCGGGCCTTCTCCACGTTGAGGATCTTGCCTTTCAGAGGCAACACGGCCTGGAACTTCCTGTCCCTGCCCATCTTGGCCGACCCCCCGGCCGATTCGCCCTCTACAATGAACAGTTCGCTCATGGAGGGGTCGCGCTCCTGGCAGTCGGCAAGCTTGCCCGGCAGCGAGCCGCCGTCCATGGCGTTCTTTCGCTGCACCATCTCGCGCGCCTTGCGAGCCGCCTCTCTGGCCTTCTGCGCCGTCAAAGCCTTGTCTATGATCCGCCGCGCTTCTAGAGGGTGCTCTTCAAGGTAGTACTCCAAGCCCTCGGCGACTGCGGTTTCCACCATGCCCTTGATTTCAGGGTTGCCCAGCTTTGCCTTGGTCTGCCCCTCGAACTCGGGGTCGAGCAGCTTGACGCTGATCACCGCCGCCAGCCCTTCCCTAACGTCTTCTCCGGCCAGGTTGGAATGGTCGTCCCTTAGGAACTTCTGCTTGCGGGCGTGGTCGTTCAGGGCGCGGGTTATCGCGGTTCGGAAACCAGTCAGGTGAGTGCCGCCGTCCGGCGTGTTGATGCAGTTGGCAAATGCGTAGACCAGCTCCGAATAGCCCGTGTTGTACTGCAACGCCACCTCTACCATGGTGTCTTCCACCGGCTTCTCTATGTGGATAGGCTTCTTGAAAAGCACGTCACGGTTGTGGTTGAGGTGGAGCTCCACAAAGTCGGAGATCCCGCCCTCAAAGTAGTAGGACTCCTTTGCTTTTTCCGCTCCGCGCGCCAGGTGCCAGGGGCTGAAGAAGTCTATACGGAGGCCCTTGTTCAGGTAGGCCATCTCGCGGAACCGCTGGGTCAGCTCGTCATAGTTGTATTCAATGCTGCCGAAGATCTTGGTGTCCGGCAGGAAAGATATGATTGTTCCGTGCTTGTCGCTGTCGCCCACCGTCTCCACGTCGCCCAGCGGCTTCCCCCTGCCGAAATCCTGCATGGACACGTGCCCGTCCCGGTGTACCTCCACCCTCATCCACTCAGACAATGCGTTCACCACCGAAGCGCCCACGCCGTGAAGGCCGCCCGATACCTTGTAGGCTCCTCCTCCGAATTTACCGCCGGCGTGGAGGGTTGTCATTATGGTCTCCAGCGCGGGCCGGCCCGTGGTTGCGTGAATATCCGTAGGAATGCCGCGGCCGTTGTCCTCGACTCGTACGGTGCCGTCCTCTCTCAGAACAATGGAGATGCGGTCGCAGGTGCCGGCCATCGCCTCATCTACGCCGTTGTCCACTATCTCGTAGATCAGGTGGTGCAGGCCGCGATGGTCTGTGCTACCGATGTACATTCCTGGACGGCGGCGTACAGCCTCCAGACCCTCCAAGACCTGAATATCACTAGCAGTGTACTGGGGGACGTTTTCAATCTGCTTGCGTACCATAGGTAGTCCTCATATGGGGTCGCCTCCGTTGATCCAAAGGGCGCCCGGATTTGGAGCCTTGAGGACCGGCGCAGCAGGGGGAAAAAGAGAGGATAATTCCGCTTATGTTTTTGTTCAGCCGCCGCACCAGCTCAAGGTGTTTATACAGTGTAATTTTAGCAAAAAACTTAATCGTAGTCAAAAAAATTCAGGCACTAACCTCAGCATACTCCGTTCTTTAGATACTTGTCGAAGAAGTCCCCGATGTCGTTGAGCATCTCGCGGATGTTGGACCTATTCACTACGTAGTAGCCGTCGTTGGGATAGGCCTTGTATTGCACCACCTTGCCCTCTTTCTTGAGGGCTTCAGCGAACTCCCTGGAGGCGTCTGAATGAGGGTCTCTGCCCTCGCCATGAAGGACGAATGTTGGTGTCCTGGCATTACGCACCGAGTAGATGGCCGAGCAGCGTTGCCAGGTCTCCTTATTATCCTTATATGGTCCCAGCTCGTGCTCGAGCAACTTGATGTGCTTCACGGCCATCCTGTTCAACTCCACGGGCCAGTTGGCATATCCCGACATAGGCACCGCGGCCTGGAACACCCCAGGCGCAAAGCAGACGGCGTTCATGCTCATGATGCCTCCGTAGCTGGTGCCAGTTACGCCCATTCTATCTGGGTAGACGTAGGGCAGACTCTTCAGGAAATCGGCGCCTGCTACCGCGTCTTTCAAGTCGCTTCCACCCCAGTCACCGTCGTTAGCCTCTTCGAACGTTTTGCCATATCCGGAACTTCCTCGGACGTTGGGTTGCAGCACCACGTACCCCCGCTGTACCAGGTACTGGACATAAGGCTGGTAGTTATCGAAGAACTGAGAGGTCGGTCCGCCATGGGTAAACACGATACCTGGATAGCGCCGTGTTCTGTCTTTAGGGGCGTATAGATAGGCGTTGATAGTGAGGCCGTCGAAGCTAGCGTAAGCCACCTTTTCTGGAGCGACAAGGCGGTGCTTCAAGCCGCCTTCAGGCAAGGAGAAGGTCAGTTGTCTAGGTTTGCCTTCCTTAGCTGATATCACCCAGAGGTCATCGGGAGCAGTTGGGGCGCCGTGGAGGAAGCAGATGTGGGAGCCGTCCGGGGACCAACTGGGAGCGGTGCACACACCCATACCTGGAAACAGAGACCTCGACTCGCCTCCTTTCGCGCTGGCGAGTCTGATCTCCAGAGTCCCGTTGCGGTTGGAGGCATATGCCACCTCACAACCGTTCGGAGACCAGGTCGCGCCGCTCTGTTCGGTCTCCTCTGGAACCAGTGGACTAGGTTCTCCTCCCTCAAGAGACACCTTCCAGTAATTTATATAGCCACTTCGCTGTGAGCGGAAGAGAAGCCATTTACCATCTGGCGAGACCTGGGGAACCCCCAGCGCGGGGCCGAAGGAATAGTCGAAGAAATCTCTATCCTCGGCGATGACCTTGGGGTCTGTGCCGTCGCTGTTCATTTGGACGATCTGGTGGTCTTCCCAGGTCTCGTTCAGTCGTATGTAGATGATCTGCTTTCCATCGGGAGTGAACACAGGGTTCACTTCATAAAGGGGATCCTGGGTAAGTCGTGTAGCGTCTCCCGATGGTAAATCGACCCGGTAGATGTCGTAGCCACCGTAGCGGTTGCCAGACAGGACCAGGCTCTTGCCATCCGGCGCCCAGCGCACGGACTGGATGTGGGCCCCTAGGTTAGTGAGTTGGGATTCAGGATCGCCGCTGGCGTGCCACAGCCACACTTCGTTTGTGCCTGTCTTGTTTGATATATGCGAGATGTGCCGGCCGTTCGGTGACCATAGCGGCATGTGTGACGCGGCGTAGTCTGTAGTTCCCAGGCCTAGGGTAACCCTTGAGGGGAATCCTCCCTGTGGGCTGATGCTCCAGATGTCGGGAGAGCCTCCCAGTGATGAAACGAAGAGGATGCGAGAGCCGTCCGGCGACCATTGAGGTGCATTGCTGGCTTCTCCAGGACCCAGCGTGAAGATAGACATGATCTGATCGAGAGTCAGGTTGTCGTCAAGCATACTGCCCTCCCGCTTGCTTCCTGTAAGTCATTATCAGGCCGATTCTACTCCACTAGAAACGGTTCGGGAAAGAAAAACCGCTGATTGGCTGCATGACGCCGTCACCATTCCCCTTCGCCTAGTCTGTCGAAGTTCGGATTACAAGTCCCTCGTCATTGCGAAGAACGAAGCAATCTAGCAGCGGGCAGGACTTTGTCACTTACCAATGAGTCCCACAGCATCCTAGAAGCCCCCTTACGGGAGTCTCACGCGGAGTGGATAATCTCAGACGCCTACCGGCCCATGGCATAGGACTCGCGGCGGGCGTCCGCCCCACCGATAAGGATGCCCTTTTCTCTGTCCATCTGTATAAGGCAGACATTGCCCGTTCGGCCTGTCCAGTCGTCCCACACCTCAACCTTGTGGCCGCGGCTGCGCAAGTCTTCGATGACCGTGTGGTCTATGCGCGCTTCCGCCGCAGCTTGGCCAGGGAAGTAGGCATGCGGCCAGAACGAGCTTGGCATGCTGAACGTGGCCACCCTTGGCGCCTCTACCGCCTCCTGGGGGTCCATGCCAAACTCTACGACATTGAGGAGCACTTGGACCATGGACTGGCATTGGGTATCGCCGCCCGGTGTGCCGTAGGCCATCCAGAACCTGCCGTCCTTGAACGCCATCGCCGGATTGGGCGTCAGCCGGGGCCGCTTCCCCGGCTGCAACGAACTGGGGTGCTCGGGGTCGAGCCAGCTCTGCGATCCCCTCGCCGATGCGATCATGCCCAGCCCCGGCACCACAGGCGCGCCGTATATCCCGTCGCTCGGCGTTACTGAAAAGGCGTTGCCCCAGCGGTCGACGGCGCAGGCATAGCTGGTATCCGGCGGCACGGGACCGCTCACTGGCTCGGGCGCCTTGGGAGCAGAAATTGCCTCGCCTTCCTGGTAGGCCCAGGGCTCGCCCGCCGCTGGCATCTCGGCGAAGGCCTGCCTCATCTGTATGGCCTTCCGCCTCAGGTCGGAGTAATCTTTGGAAGTGAGGCCCGCCAACGGCACGTTGATGAACTCCGGGTCGCCGTAGAAGGCTTCGCGGTCTGCGAAGGCCAGTTTCAGCGCTTCCAGCACCGCATGGAGATAATCGCCGCTGTTGTGCCCCATCGCCCTCAGGTCGAAGCCTTCCAGGATTTGCAGCACTTGTATATTGACAGGCCCCTGAGACCAGGGCCCGCACGTGTACAGGTTCAAGCCTCTGAAGCTGCCCTTCACCGGAGGCTCAACAGTAACCGCGTAGGATGCCATATCATCCAGGCTAAGCAGACCGCCTTCAGATTGTATGAAGCTGACAATCTGCTCGCTTATTTCGCCCTTGTAGAACAGGTCACGCGCCGCTTGAAGCCCGGCCTCTCGACCGTTCGAGGAACCGGCGCGCTCCGCATCGATCAGCCTTCGGAACGTATTAGCCAGGTCTTTCTGTACTATGACCTGGCCAAGCTCCGGTATCTTCCCGTCCGGCATGAATATTTCCAAAGTGGACGGCCACGAGTGGATGTTGCCTTCAGTACCCTGTCTGCCGCTTCCCGTGCGCAGCTCGAAAGCCGTTGTTTGGGCTGTACCCATCTCCAGCACTTGCATTAGCGAGATGGAAACAGGGAAGCCTCCCTCGGCAAGCTCCAAAGCGGGTCTCACCACCTGCTCAAAGGTCATGGTGCCGTAACGTTTGAGCGCGGTGAGGTAGGCATCCGGGGCCCCGGGCGTGATGCATTGCAACACGCCCGCCTCTATTTCTCCTCCGGAGTTTTGCTTGAAATAGTCTATGTTGGCCTTCTTGGGCCATCGGCCCAGGCCGTCTATGTTCACCGTTTCGTTACGGTCGGCGCGGTGTATGATCATAGGCGCCACTCCGCCAAAGCTCACCCAATGGGGCAGCACGGTTCCCAGGACAATGCCCGCCGCTACGCCGGCATCAATGGCATTGCCGCCTTCTTCCAGAATTCGGTATCCCGCGGCAGTGGCCAGCCAGTGGCCTGACGAAACCATGTGGGACGTTCCTGTGATGGCGGGACGGAATGAAGTGAGGCCCATGGTCATGATACGCCTCCTCGTAATGATTTGGGTGGATGGTAGGCTCCTTCCCAGGAGGTGTCAAGCGGAGGAGTTGCCATCAACCTCAACAGTGAAGGTGTACGTCTCGTCATGCAGCGAAGCGCGAAGCGTTCTGGATTCGGCCGTGGTCTCCATTGCTTCCGATAGCCCCGTTTCCGCGATGTACTCCCGGTCATTCACTCGGATGCCGAGCCTACGGCGGGCGAATACAACGCTGGGGCCCTTCCTGATCTCGTGGATGAGGCTCTCCTGTTCCATCAAGGCTTCGCGAGCCTCTTGAAGCGTTGCTATTTGAAACGTGACCACGTCTCCCGGCGCCGCCTGTGCCAGACGCATGATATCGGTGCTGATTACGGTGGCTATCTTGGTGTAGCCTCCCGTGGCGCCCCTATCGGCTAGAAGAACAATGGGCATGCCGTCACCGGTCACCTGGACTGCTCCCAACGGGATGCCGTCCGAGACAATGTCCGCGCCGGTCTTGTGCTCGATTGGCGACCCTTCCAGCCTGTAACCTATCCGGTCCGACCGGGGTGTAACCGTATAGCTGGACGACAGGAAGGTCTCGATACCCTGTTCAGTAAAGGCATCGTACTGCTGCCCCGGGGTCACTCTAAGCCGGAGAGTGTGACCATAGCGGGGGATTGCTATACGTGGGAAACGTCTTGCCTCCACGCGTTCCATGCCTGAAGAGCCAGCTATCCTGTCGCCATGGGCCAGGGAGCGGCCTTCCAGCCCGCCGATATTTGCCCGTGTATAAGTGGAGCGGCTGCCAAGCATGGGCGGAACGTCCACGCCTCCCGCTATAGCAAGATAGGCTCTCACCCCGTCCCTGATCCCGCGGAACTGAAGCTCGGAGCCTTTCTGCACCGCAACGGGCTGCCACGTGGGAACCGGGCTGCCGCCCAATGCGGGCATAAGGTCGGCACCGGTCATCGCTACTACGGTTTCGTCCAGGAAACGGAGACTGGGGCCTGCTAGGGTCATTTCCAGGCCGGCGTCACCTTCACGGTTCCCCACCAAGAGGTTGGCGGCCCGCAGGGCAAAGGTATCCATTGCCCCGGACACGGGGACACCGTACCTCTGGTAGCCGTAGCGGCCTAGGTCTTGCACCGTGGTGAACATACCGCCGTCCAGCACTTCTATGATATCCATATCTACTCCGCGGGATGCGAGGTTGCTTGGTAGACCCCGTTTCTAACCTCTTCAAGAATCCTTCGGTACTCTTCCGGGGAGACGGGAACAAACCGTATATAGTCGCCTGGCCCCGCTATGACGGGGGGCTGCTTAGATGGATCGAACAGGCGCACCGGCGTACGCCCAATGAGCTGCCAGCCGCCGGGACTCTCAATGGGATAGACGCCCGTTTGCCGTTCAGCAATGCCCACGGATCCCGCGGGTATCACCGTGCGGGGCGTCTGTAAACGTGGCGTGGCTATCTTTTCCGGCATACCGCCCAAGTAGGTGAACCCGGGCGTGAATCCCATCATGTACACCAGATAGTCCGTACCGGAGTGCAGCGCGATCACCTCTTGTTCCGTAAGGCCGTTATGCTCAGCTACGTATCCCAAGTCAGAACCGTGCTCGCCGCCGTAAGAGGTGGGTAGCTCAACCACTCTGGAAGCCGCCGGAGGAGTCTCGTCCAGGTCTTGCGTCAGCTCCCGTACCCGCTCCTCCAACTCATTTGGTGGCAAGGTCAACGGGTCGTAGTTGATGAGAATAGAGCGATAGGTCGGCACCATGTCAAGGATTCCAGGTATGCCCTGCTTTTCTATAGACAGCAACAGGTTATGCACCGAGCGGTTGATTTCAGGGGATATGCCGTCGCCCAGTTCAATGACGAAGGCTTTGTCTCCGGCGGGAACAAATCTCAAATCAGCCATGGACTAGACCATTTCACTCAGGCGTACGATCTCGACGCCGGCATCTCTCAGACCGTTCCGCACGGCGCGCGCCATCTCCACCGCGCCCGGGGTGTCTCCGTGCAGGCAGAGGGTATCGGCTTGCACCTCCACCTCCTCTCCGGTGATAGCCGTGGCCCTGCCTTTGGTCACCATGTGCAGGCTTCTTTCCACCACTTCGTCCAGATCGTGAATCACGGATCCTGGCTTGGACCTGGAGACCAGCGTGCCGTCCGGGTTGAGCGCACGGTCGGCGAACGCCTCCGTTGCGACGCGCAGTCCCATTTCGCGGGCCACGCCGGCCCAAGGACTGCCTGCCAGCACTATGAGGATCATATCCGGGTCTATTTCCAGGACCGCTTCATTGATCGCCTTGGCCAGATCGCCTCCGTCCGCCGCCATGTTGTACATAGCGCCGTGAGGCTTCACGTGCTGCAAACTATGGTCTCTGGTGAAAGCTTTGAGCGCGCCTATCTGGTAGATCAGGTCGTTCTTCGCCTCGGCGGAGGTGACCAGCATGTTGCGCCGGCCAAACCCCTGAAGGTCGGGGAAGCTGGGATGCGCGCCTACGCCTACGCCGTGCTCTTCAGCGAGCTTAACGGTGTGGCGCATCCACTGCGGATCGCCGGCGTGGAAGCCGCAGGCCACGTTGGCCGACGTGATGTATTTGATAACCTCTTCATCTTGGCCCAGCTTGTAGGAGCCAAAGCTCTCTCCCATATCACAGTTGAAGTCTATTCTGGCCGTCATAGCGCCTCCTGAATCGTACAGCGTCTATCATTATATAGCTCCTTGGGCCATGCTATACTAGCCCCAAACACGACTCAAAGGAACGGGTATGATGAGGGATGGAGAGGAGGCCCGGTGTGCATACGGAGGGTGGCAGGGATGCAGTCTAAACAGACCCACGCGGACTTGATCAGGTCTGCGTTCACCGCCCAGGCGGGGTACATCAGCACCAGCCCTGCATTCGTCAGCGAGGAGCGGCTGAAATGGCTGCTTGACCTGGTGCGCATGAGCGGCAGCGCTGAGCAACTGCAGGAATCGGAAATGCTGGACGTAGCCTGCGGCGCAGGGGTGGTTGCGGTGCCGATGGCTGAACATGTTCGCCATGTGACCGGATTGGACCTAACGCCCGCCGTAATCGAAAGAGCGGAGGAGTTAGCCAGAGAAAGAAACGCCGGTAACTGCAAATTTGTCCTGGGAGACGCCGGAGACCTCCCGTTTCCGGAAGGGTCCTTCGACATAGTTACCTGTACGTCTGCCTTCCACCACTTTGACGAGCCGGAGCAGATAATGGCGCAGATGGCCCGCGTTTTGAAGCCAGGCGGCGCCCTGTGCGCCCTGGACATCACTACGTCGGAAGTGACGCCGATAAAGGCGCTCCATCAGGAGATGGAGCGCCTGCGCGACCCTTCCCACATCACGAACCTCACGCCTTCCAACTGGCGTCGGATGGCGCAAAAGGCAGGCCTGAGCGTCAGGCTGCTGGGAGTGCTGCCTTCCTACCGCGATCTGGACGAGTGGATGACCATCTGTCCAGACGAGACCAGAGATAGGGTTCGCTCATTGTTCGAGCAGGACGTACTCGACGGCAAGAGCGGACTGGACGTGAGGAGGGATGGCGATGCCATATTGTTCACGCATCCCATGTTGCTTGTACGTGCTGAAAAAGATTGAATCCGAGAGCGGGTGAAAATGAAATTAGTTTCTACCAAGCGAAGAAGGCTCATCATTGGTGGACTGGTGGTGGCGCTCATCCCCGTCCTGGCGCTGGCCTGGTGGCTGGGCTCTCCTCTGTTCATCGATAAAACGGTCGACGAAGAGTTCCCTATGACCGTAGGAGCAGACATTCCTGAAGGAATGTCCCGCTCGGAAGCGGAAACCATCATGGAGGGCATGGCCATGATGGATAGCCCCATGATGGAATCGATGACGCATGACCAGGCAACGGCTATGGTGGTCAAGGCCGGCTCTTTCCGCGATGCTGACAACTTCCACATGGGCAGCGGGCAGGCTGCGATATACAGGCTACCCGATGGCGGGCACGTTCTCCGGGTGGAGGATTTGAGAGTGACGAACGGCCCTGATTTGAGAGTGCTGCTAAGCGCACATCCCGATCCCATGAGCAGAGGCGACTTCGATAGCGAGGAGTACGTGGAGCTGGACAAGCTGAAGGGGAACATAGGCAATCAGAACTATCCAATCCCAGAGATGGACTTGTCTCAATATCGCTCCGTGGTTATATACTGTAAGCCGTTCCACGTGCTCTTCAGTGTGGCGCCCCTGAGTTGACCGCGAACCGCGCGGCTGAGGACCCTATATGACAACCGCCGAATTTGAGGAAGCTTTAGGACTAACTTTGTTTGGTGTGGGCACCGCGTTTGCGGCCCTCGTTATCCTGATGGTCATAGTTGTGCTCACCGGATGGTCGCTGCGGTGGCAATGGCTACAGAGGCGGTTGCTGGGTTCTGCGGCGGCAGAGGCACGCGATAAAGCGCTGGCGGCTTCCATTGGAGTGGGAGTTGCCCTTGCGCAGACGCGGCAAGCTGAAGATGACCCTTCTGAATAGAGTATCCAGTGCCTGACCTTATCCAGTACCTGAACGAGACCGGTTTTCTCAACTTGACTCCGGGCAATCTCTTGCTCATTGCGCTGGGATTGCTCTTCATCTACACGGCAATTGCCAAGAAGGCGGAACCGTACGAGCTACTGCCGATAGGCATAGGGGTCATAATTGCCAACCTGCCTCTCAATGCCTTGACGCAGCTTGCCCCTGGCAATCCACTGGCTCCGGAGGCGCTACAGGGATCCGGTATCCTTGGACTGACCTTTCATTTCACACTTTCCTTCTGGAACATACTCCCTCCATTGATCTTCCTTGGCCTTGGCGCGCTCACCGACTTCACGCCGATTATCGCGAATCCCAAAACGCTGCTTCTGGGTGGAGCGGCACAGGTGGGCATCTTCGTGGCTTTCTGGGGAGCCCTGGCCATCAGCCTAGTCCCCGAAATAGGTATAGACTTCTCCACCAGGGAAGCGGCGTCTATCGGCATCATAGGCGGCGCGGACGGCCCCACCACGATATTCCTTTCCGCCATACTGGCTCCCGACCTGTTGGGCCGCACTGCCGTGGTGGCATACACCTACATGGCCGGCCTGGCGTTCATACAGCCTCCTTTGATGCGACTTCTGACCACCAAGCGGGAGCGGCGGATTGTGATGCCTCCGGCGCGGGAGGTGTCGAAGCTGGAAAGGCTGGTATTCCCGCTCCTGGCCATGATCCTTATCATCCTGCTTGTTCCCAATGCGGCGCCACTGATAGGCATGTTTATGCTGGGCAACCTGCTGGCGGTGAGCGGCGTGGTGCCTCGCCTTAGTCAAGCGGCTTCCAACGAGGTTATCAACGTGGTGACCATCTTCCTCATGGTCACGGTGGGAGCGCAGCTTTCCGCCGAAAAAGTATTGCAGTTGGAGACGCTTGCCATCCTTGCCCTGGGACTGGTCGCTCTGGCTGTTGGAACCGTGGGAGGAATACTCTTCGCCAAGCTGATGAACATGGTCTCCAAAGAAAAGATAAACCCGTTGATAGGCGCCGCAGGCGTTTCCGCAGTGCCTATGGCGGCCCGCATCGCTCACGGCCAGGGCCAGGAGGCCAATCCGGACACGTTCCTTCTTCCTCATGCCATGGGCCCCAATGTGGCGGGCGTGATCGGGTCGGCGGTGGTGGCGGGCGTGTTCATCTCACTGCTCAGCTAGACCATGGCAAAGCGAATCAGGGTAAAAATCGGCGATAGGTGGCATGAAGTCGAGGTAGGCGATATCTCGGCGAATCCCATCCACGTGCTGGTCGATGGTGAGACGGTCGAGGTCAACGTAGAAGGGCTGGTCGAGGCGATCTTACCCGCGGACATCCCGTCCCAGCTGCCCGCGGGAAGGACGATGCAAGTCAGATCGCCCATGCCGGGTGTGATCGTATCGGTTGGGGTCAAGCCGGGGGAGAGGGTAGCGGAGGGCGACTCCCTGTGCATTCTGGAGGCCATCAAGCTTCAACAGGCCATAAGAGCGCCTGCAGCCGGCACGGTACAGGCGGTGCATATTGAGCCGGGCCAAAGCGTGACCGCGGGCCATGCGCTGGTTGACTTGGGCTAGATACAGTTAAGACCTGGAATGCCCGTATCTCATAGCCACGTAGATTCCGGACAGTATCAGAACGCCCCCTAGAACGCTGGTCGGTGGCGGAGTTTCCCCCAGTATGATCACGGCCGCGGCGGTGGCTATGACAGGTTCGGCCATGACCGCAATGGCCACTGCGGTGGCGGTGACGTGGGCAAGGGACCAGTTCAGTAAGGAATGTCCGATCACCTGTGGAACCAGGGCCACCATCACTAGCCAGAGATAGGTCTGTGAAGTGTAGCCGGTGAAGGGGTCGCCGGCCAGGATGGCAGCGATCAGCAAGATGATTGCCGTCACGCTGTAGACGGCGGAGTTGTAGCTTAGCGCCGGCACGTGCCGGCGCAGTCGTCGGCCGGCCAGCATGTAGCCCACGATGGCGACGGCGCCGGCAAAGGCCAGCAGGTCACCAAAGAACTCGCTTTCGCCACCGGCGTCGCCCACAGCCAGGATGACGCCACCGGCGACGCCCACAGCTATACCGGCGAACGTAGATTTGTGTATCGGCTCCGCGAAGAAGGCGCGTGATGCGATGGCGACGAGGAACGGGCTGGTTGTAACCAGGACGACGGAGCTGGCGACGGAGGTGTACTCCAGCGACAGTATCCAGGTCCAGAAATGCAACGAAAGGGACACGGAGGAGAGGAGGACAAGGGGCACGTCCCGTTTGGTTAGACCTGAGACGGACTGGACGCCGTTTCTGATCCAGGAGCCCGCGGCAAGCCCAATCATAACGGCTGCGGCGATGGTCAATCTGTAGGAGGCTATGACCAGAGACGGCGCTTCGGCGAGACGGATGAATATGGCGGCAAAAGATACGGCTACAACGCCAATGGCGAGTCCCAGGTACAGCTTGCGGGTATTGGCTTGGGCAAGCACCCCCGTAGTCTACAGCACCGTGTCCATCAGTAGGGTTGGGGGTGTGGGTGTATTCATGGGGACATATAGGCATACGAGCAGACGGGAGGAGTTTGCGGGTAGAGTGACGTCGTTGTTGCGGAAAAAGATTCTTCGCTGCGCTCGAGAATGACACCGCCCCGCCGCCGGATCGCTTCGCTACGCTCGCAACAACGGAGGGGCAGCCATTGGTTCTGGATGGAGGTAGGGACGGGTTTCAAACCCGCCCCTACTACGATGCCTGCAATCTCCACGCCCATACCCTTCCCTTCGACGATGCTCAGGGTAAACTTCATGCTCAGGGTGAGCGGGGGTATGATGTATTTGACTGGCTCAACAAGGCTGGCCAAGAGGAGTGTGCAGGCTTCAACAGCCTGCACACTCCTCTTGAATGCGGTCTAGTACCAGTCGCGGTAGAAGGTCTCGTAGGGGATTGCCTGGGGCTTGGCCACGTGGGGGATGGGGAGCTGCACCATGCCGCCTTCACGCGAGGGCAGGTACACGGTGGAGGTTCCCTGTACAAAGACCTGGTCCTCCTGGTTGCGTCCCTCATACTTGATGCCGACGGCGTAGTATGTGCGCTCGCCGTCCACTGCGCCCTCGCCGGGTTCGCCCTTCTGAACCTCGGTGAACTTCTTGGTGACCGTGCCGTTGTAGAGGCCGATATCGGAGTAGTAGAAGGGTCTGCGCAGGGCCATCTGTAGGCGACGGATGAAGCCGTGGTCGCCCATCCAGTTGCTCATGAGGGCCTGTGGTATCTGCGACCTCTGGCCGCCCCAGTCGAAGGGTAGAGCCTGTCCGCGGTAGGCGGCCATCAGGGCATCACCGTGCTCGTCGGCGGCGCTCCAGGGCCAGCGGGAGACGGGATGGGTGTAGGCAAAGCCTCCGGGACCCTCGTGCTGGATGTGCCGGCGCATCTTGTGACCGCCCTCGAACTGGTAGCCCCTGCCTGGGCCGTTGCGTATGAATCCGGTTGCGGTCCAGTCCTGGTCGGTCCAGGGCGGGATGATGAAGGTGGGGAGCTTATCGCCCTCGTTGACGTCCTCCCAGTAGAGGACTTCCTTGCCCCTGGGCTTGGACTTCTCCATGAGGTCGAGGATCTCCTCCACCTGCTCGGCGTTGAGCTTGGGCACGTTGCGCTCGTACATCATGCGCTCGCCGAGTCGCTCCACTGACATGGCGCGGCCGGTGCCCATCTCTTCGCGAGGGACCATGATGAGGGTGCCGTAGCACTTGCCGAGGAGGTCGCCGCGCATGTCCCAGTAGTTGACGTCAGTGATGAAGAAGAAGAGGTTGCCGTGAGCGCCGGGCTTTTCGATGATCTCCTTGCCCACGGAGGAGGTCTTGAATCCGGTGCCGACGCGCAGGGCATCGAAGAACTCCCAAGCGGTGCCGGAGTGGAAGTTGGCGATGGGCCAACCGCCGACGCGCCGTGCGCCGTGCCACATGGCGTTCCTGGCGATGATGAGAGCGGTGCCTGGTGCGGTGAGGCATCCGTAGGGGCCGCTCTTGGCGTATTCGGAGTCGGTGAAGAGTGGATTGTCGTCGCCGATGCTGGCGGCGTAGGCCTTGATCACGGGTTCGGTAAGCACCCAAGGGCTCTTGTACGGAGGGCCTGAGGCGTCGTAGGGCTGAGAGGTGCCCGGGTAGAGGTACATACCGAGCGGGTATCCTTCCCCGATGACCTCGTTTTCCAGGTCTTCGTGGGAAAGCCGCCTGAACTCGTCGACCAGATTTTCAAAGGTTTGTCTTTCTTCTGTGGTCATTTCACGGCTCCTTTCTTCTCACTTTCGGAACAATCTATCAATTTCCTAAGGGCCTACATCAAGGGATTGCCGATAGGAAGACCCACAAGGAAGCCTCTTTCCGGTAGATAGACCACTGCCGTGCCGTCTACCAGAGTTTGCCCCAGCTGATTGTGGCCGGAGAGCTTGACTTCCACCGCGGAATATTCGGTTTCGCCGACTTGCTCGTTGAACTTGCTGGTCACCTCGCCGCTGAGCCACATGGTGTCTTCGTACAGGAAGTGATTGGGAAGGTCCAGGGACATTCTGCGCAGGAAGCCCAGGTCGCCCATCCAGTTAGTTACGACCTGGCCGGCTAGGGCGAAGCGCATCAGTCCCTTGGACACGGGCATCTTGAAGCCCAAGGCTTTCACGGCAAGAAGGTCGCCGAATGCCTGCTCTATGTCCATATAGGGCCAGTCGTTGCTGGGATTGACAGCTATCCTGCCGGGCCTTTCCAGGATCTGGCGGTGGGCTACGATGCCAACGGAAAGGGCGGTGGGCTTGGCCTCAGCCACTTTCCAAGAGGATATCTCCGTGTAATAGAGCGGACCCTTGACCAGGGTGGGCAGCTTGTCACCTACCTCGACCTCGCTCCAGTAGAGGGGTACATCGCCGCGGTGTGGAGGTATTGCGTCCAGATCGTCTTCCAGTTTGCGTATCTCTTCGTCGGAATACTGATATATCTCCCGATCGTCTATGAGGGGTTCGCCCATGGAATAGGGCACCATAGCCACCGTTCCCGTAGCCTGCGCCAGGACGCCGCCAAAGACGGTTTGGTAAGTGGCGGTGGAGTCCACCTCAGCGGTCTCCCTGCTCCCCCAATTGGGCCCGTCGCGCACGTCTGTCACCTCAAGGTCGGTCACCAGACGCTCTCCCAGGCGAATGACGTCGTTCCACTCCGCACAGGCCTTGGTGCTGAATCTACGCAGGCCGTACTGCTTCTGCTCGTAGGCTGCGCCTGAATCCGGGGTGCGGGCGGCGAATATGAAGGAGGGAGGCGCGATCATGGTGTTGTAGAGGGTGCCGACGCCGCCCGCGGCGTCGTTGTAGAGCGGATTTACGTCACCTAATGCACTGCAGAGCTTCTGAATGGATGACCAATCGGCCACGTTGACGCCTGTCGGTACGTCCGTGGCGTCTTGCCCAATGAGAGCTTTGGAATCTTCAATGAACTCTTTCAACTTGTCTGCCATCTGTATTGCCCCCGTTCTGAATAAGCAGGATTGCACGATCAAGCTTGAAACGTGCCTTCAATTTTGGAATCTATACTTGTTCAATTGCCTTGTCAATCCCTGGATTGACGGGGGGTTCTGCCACGCCCGTACTTAATACGGGGATGATCGGACTGGTCTGCTACTGCACGCGCTGGATCGCTGCTTTTTTATCAGGCCATTCTGAGGCAAGCATGGAGTAGACCGCCATATCCTGAAACGTGTCATCGTAGAGGAGTTCTGCTTGCCGCTCGATGCCTTCAAGGGTGAAGCCTAGGCGATGGGGAATGACCCTGCTGCGTACGTTGTCGACGGAGGCGCGGATGACCACACGGTTCATATTCAACCGTTCAAACATATAGTTAATGAGGGCACGGCAAGATCGCGTCACGATACCACGCCCCTGCATGCTCTCGGCTATCCAGTAGCCGACCTCACTACTCCTGTTACGCGAACCTCGGCCCCTTATGCCAACGGCGCCGGCTACGTCGCCTTTGTAGACCATGAGCAAGACAAACTCAGGCGCATCCTCGGCTAGATGCGTTTGAACCCAGAGACGCTCGTCCTCCAAGGAAGCTACGAAGTCGACCCAGGGGAGCCAGCGACGCAGATATTGTCGATTCGAGTCAACCAGGGCGAAGAGGCCCTCTGCATCTTCCAAGGTAGGGCGTCTCAGCAGGATTTCGCTGTCAACGACGATAGTGGTCATCGGTTCGGCTAACCGGTACGGTGCCCGCTCATGAGCAGGCCGTCCACCTCTGCAACAACGTCCATCCTCTTACGCCCACCGCGCTGCTCAAAGTCCGCTTGTATGCCGCACTCCCGAAGGAGCATAGCCAAAGCCCGGTTCTGGAACTCCTCTTGCTTGTTCATGCTACCTATTTTATGTGCGGCGCATATTAAAACAGCAATGACGGAAGTGAAAGTGCATCCGCCATTTCTTACTTCCCCGTACCTGCCTCCCTCTACTATGCTATCTACATGAGCCGGAGGAAGCTAAATACCATGACGAAACTCAACACTCTGCCTGCGGAATCCTGTCCTGAGTTGTCGAAGGAACTTGTCCTAAGCTGCCGAAGGATCGGATTTGTTTTCCCGTATTTTCAAGAAAATGGCTCGTTTTTAGCCTTGCAGGTTGACATAACGTTTGAAACAAATGCCCTTCTCAGGCACAACCACCACTCCCCGCTAAACGACATCTCACGCCTAATAACCGTTTTCACGACACACAAAAAACGACTTATGTCAAGCTATTCTGCACAAAAAGCGCCCCTGTCAAAGAGCCTCAACCTCTTCCATGAGGGCTGTGAGCATCTGCGACTCTTCAACCACGCGCACCTTTTGGCCTTTGCGGAAGATGACGGCGCGCCCCGCTCCGGCGGCTATGCCAACGTCGGCGTCTTTGGCTTCGCCGGGCCCGTTGACCTCGCAGCCCATAACGGCCACCTTCACGTTCTTATCGATGCCCTTGAGAAGCTCATCCACAGCGTTGGACAGCTTGATGACGTCGACATCGGCGCGGCCACAGGAAGGGCAGGCGATCAGCGTGGTCCCCTTCTGGCGGAGCTCTAGCGACTTCAGTATCTCGTAGCCGGTGGCCACCTCTTCGCGGGAGTCGTCGCTCAGGGAGACGCGAATGGTGTCGCCTATTCCGTCGTAGAGAAGTACGCCCAGGCCGATGGCGCTGCGAATGCTGCCCGATTTGGCCGTGCCCGACTCCGTGATGCCGAGGTGAAATGGATAGGGCACCATTTCAGCCAGACGGCGGTAGGCTTCAACGGTAGTGTGAATATCGAACGCTTTCATGGAGACTTTGATCAGGTCGAAGTCCAGCGCTTCCAGGATGCTAATCTCCCATAGGGCGGTGTCGACCATGTGGTCGACGACTGAGTACTGTCCTAAGGCGGCGACGCCCGCCTTTGGCAGCAGGTTTACGCCATCGGATAGGCGGTGCTTGGCTCTGGTCTTGCCGATGCTGCCCACGGGGGGCAGGCTGCCGAAGTTGACGCCGATGCGTATGGGGATGTCACGCTCCTTGGCGGCCGACACCACCTGTTTGACGCGCTCCGGGTCGCGGATGTTGCCGGGGTTCAGTCGCAGGCAATCTACGCCGCCTTTGATTGCTTCCAGCGCCAGATGGTAATGAAAATGAATGTCCGCCACCAGGGGGATGGAGATCTGCTTCCTGATCTGAGGCAGGGCAAGCGCCGCATCCATATCGGGCACGGCGCAGCGGATGATTTCGCAGCCGACTTCCTCCAGACCCTTTATCTGCTCCACGGTCGCCTTGACATCGCGGGTGTCGGTCTTGGTCATCGACTGCACGGTGATTGGGGCGTCGCCCCCTACCTTTACATCGCCTACGTAAATGGGCTTGGTGATTCTACGGTTCAATGTTGACTCCTCTGATTCGTAAACATGCTATCAGCCTCCAATGAGACTTTCACCCCTGAAGATGCGGTCAAGGTCTGCGAAGGTGATCAGTATAGCTACCATTATAAGCACGGCGAATCCTACGAGGTGAACAAGCCCCTCCTTTTGGGGAGAGATGCGCTTGCCCCGCCGTATCCACTCTATGGCGACGAACAGAATGCGCCCCCCGTCCAGCGCCGGGATGGGCAGCAAGTTAACAATACCCAGGCTCAGACTGATGACAGCGGCCAGGTTTAGCGTGGTTATGACACGGTGAACCGGCGGTACCTCCACCTGCGCCACCTCTCCGAAGACGTGCGCCATCCCCACAGGTCCGGTCACCTGGGGAGCTGCGCCTCCCGATATCCACTTGGTGAACTCGTTCCTGACCAGCACCAGCACTTCACCCGTTCTCTGCAGGCCCAGCATGGGAGCGTGCCATATAGGTTCCGACCGTTTTTCATACGAGATATTTAGTAGATCTGGCCTGACGCCGGTATGTCCGGCTCCCTCCGGGGGGTTGACCCTTGGCACCAGGGTTACAGTGACCTGCTCCCTGCCGCGCTGTACCAACCACGTCATCTCCTGCCCGAGGCTGAGAGCTATCTCA
Organism: Dehalococcoidia bacterium; assembly: GCA_965197965.1. Classification (GTDB taxonomy): domain Bacteria; phylum Chloroflexota; class Dehalococcoidia; order Lucifugimonadales; family QGNO01; genus DAOUJH01. Next base: position 1,544,640 of record OZ240235.1, on the reverse strand, counting down.
TAGCGCAGGTGGCCGGCGTTGTCCAGGGTGCGGCCGTTGGCCTCCAGGATGATATCGCCGGGTAGGACGCCGGCCCGCGCGGCCGGGGAGTCCGGCAGTACACTGACCACAGAGACATCGCCCACCGGCACATCTTGGGGAATGACGAATAGCGCACTGAAGAGAACTACCGCCATCAGCAGGTTCATGAACGGGCCTGCCGCCATTACCAAGAACCTAACGGCAGTGCTTTTGCCGGCCAGGCTGCCCGGTTCCGAGGGGTCTTCTTCGCCCAGCATCTTGACGAATCCTCCCAGGGGAACGGCGTTGATGCTGTAGACCGTTTCGCCCTTGCGCAGACCCCAGAGCCTGGGCGGGAAGCCTATGCCGAACTCGAGCACCTTGACTCTGGCCAGTTTGGCGGCAAAGAAGTGACCAGCCTCATGGATAACGATGAGAACAACCAGCACCGCCACGAACCCCAGTATTGAAAGAAGTACGGCAACCATGTCTAGACCCCGGCCAGCTCTCGTACTCTTTGCCCGGCCCAGTCAGCGGCGCCCAAGATGTCGTCCAGGGAGGTCTCGTTGCCGGATCGGTGCTCTTCAAGAACGCCATCCACCAACCGTAGGATGTCCAAGAATCCGATTCGCCCCTCCAGGAAAAGCTCTACGGCTACGTCGTCGGCGGCGCAGAGGGCGGCCGGGTAGGTGCCGCCGGCCATCCCGGCACTCAATCCGGTCCTGTAGCAGGGATACCTGCTCTCATCTAGATGTGAGAACTCCAGCGAACCTATGCGAGCTATATCGAAGCCGCTGGTCCAGTTGCTGCCGAGTCGCTTTGGGTAGAAGATGGCGTATTGCAGGGGAAGTCGCATATCTGGAGGCGCCATCTGCGCCTTTATCGATCCGTCGTGGAACTCGACGAAAGAGTGGATGATGCTCTGGGGATGGAGCACGGCCTCTATCCGTTCCCAGGCAACGTCAAAGAGCCAGTGGGCTTCTATGACTTCAAAAGCCTTGTTCATCAGAGAAGCCGAATCTATGGTGATCTTCTTGCCCATCTGCCAGGTTGGGTGCTTCAGCGCTTCTTCGGGAGTCACGTTTGCCAGTTCTTCCAGCGGTCTATTACGGAAAGCACCGCCGGAAGCGGTGATGATCAAACGGGCTACGTCTTGCTCTTCTCCCTGCAGACATTGCCAGATGGCGCTGGGTTCGCTGTCCACGGGCAAGAGCCGTGCACCCGACCGCATCTCCTCTGCGATTATAGCGCCGGCCATGACAATGGCTTCTTTGCTGGCCAGGGCCACGGCTTTCCCAGCCCTGAGGGCGGCCAGGGTGGGAGTCAATCCGGATAGGCCGCTGGTGGCCATAACCACAAGGTCTACGTCCGGATGGCAGGCGATCTCCTCCATGCTCTGGACGAGGGTGCTCCGGGGCACTGAAGGCAGCGAACCGTGGTGGCTCCATGCTACCTTTGGGTTGAACTCCGCAATCTGCGTCTGCAGCAGGTCCACGTTGCGCCAGCCGGCGAGGCCCACGACGCGTAGCTGCTCCGGGAAAGCCCGCACTACCTCAAGGGTCTGACGGCCTATGGATCCCGTGGAGCCGAGAATAGCTAAGCCTTTCACCATATTGCCACCCATATAGCTCCATAATAAACCAGCACCAAATTGAGTACAACGCTGTCCAGTCTATCCAGGACGCCTCCATGCCCGGGCATCAGGCGGCCCGATTGTTTGGCGTTGTTGGCGCGTTTCAGTGCCGATTCGAGCAAATCACCGGCCTGGGCGGCAAGGCCAACCGCTATACCCAGCAGGACAGCCTTCCAAGTCGCTAGGGACAGGGAGAGCAACGATGCGAGGACAAGGAATGCAAGGACACCGCCGAGTAGACCGGCAGCCGCTCCTTCCCATGTCTTACCAGGACTGATTCTAGGCGCCATGCGGTGCTTGCCGAGTGCTTTGCCGGCCAAATATGCGGACGTATCCACTACGAAGGCAGTGGCGAGGGCCAGTGATAACCAGAGAACGCCGTCTTCTATTCCTCTCAGTAGGACTCCGTAGGCCAGTGCCGCGCCAAGGTAGAAGGGGCCGCCGGCGAGGAGGGGCCAGAATCTACGTTGTGCGGGCAAGAACCTGTAGGAGACGAATACAAGCACCAGCCCACTGAGTAGGACGGGAGGAGCCCATATCTGGGCTTGGAAACCTGCCCCCATCACCAGCGCTACCCCTAGGGCGATGCCCAGCAGGCGCGCCCACAACGATTCGATGCCTACCAGTCTATAGAATTCAGCTAGGCCCAGGGTAACCGCTGCAATAGCTAGGGCAAGGATCCAAAGCTCGCCCAGCCAGACCAACGCAAATAGGATGGGGACGCCAACTGTAGCGGTGATCAGACGCAGAACCAGCGTCTCTCCGCCCGTGGCGAGCCTATCACGCGATCCACCTGGATCGCGTGAGTCGGATGGACTAGCGGATGATGTCATGGTCTCAACCGGGGGGGCCAGCCGCCCTCTAGTGCAATTGCACTTTCTGTACCAGCTACGGATATGCACATAAGCTTTCAGATTGCTACAAGGGGGAGGGTTACACTTCCAGAACTTCGGCCTCTTTCTCCGTGGCCGCCGTATCCACCTTGCCTATGTAGGAGTCCGTAAGCTTTTGTATCTGATCTTGGTTGCGCCGGCTTTCATCCTGAGACAGCTCCTTGTTGCGCTCCATGGCGCGGATCTTCTCTATGGCATCGCGGCGTATGTTCCTCACGGCGACACGCGATTCTTCAGCGTTGCGCCTGACTACTTTGACCAGATCGCGGCGTCGCTCTTCCGTCGGCTCCGGTATGGGTATTCTCACTACAGTGCCATCGTTCGCTGGATTCAGTCCCAGGCTTGATTTGAGAATGCTCCGTTCAATCTCAGAGATAACGCTTCTGTCCCAAGGTTGTATAACAAGGAGCCTGGCTTCTGGCGCCGTTACGGTGGCGAGTTGGTTGATGGGGGTTGGGACCCCGTGGTAGTTCACCAGGACGTTTTCCATAAGGCTTGGTGTTGCCCTGCCGGTCCGTACGGTGTTCATCTCCCGGTTCAATGCCTCTAGGGTCTTTTTCATCCGGGATTCCGCATCGCTTAGAAGTGAGGCTGTTGTCATGACAAGACCTCCTGACGTTTGGTTTGCAGCAGCGGTACAGGGAGACCGCGGTCAGGGACTAGGTATCCCCGGCAGGGGTCAGGGCCTGCAGCCGCCCTACAACGGTTCCCAGCGAATCCCCACTGAGCAGCCTGGAAAGACTGCCAGGAACAAATAGGTCAAAGACCACTATGGGAAGCTGGTTTTCCATGCACAAGGATAAGGCGGTGGCGTCCATGACTTCAAGTCTGAGGTTAAGCGCTTCTATGTAGTCCAGATGCTGGAACTTCTTTGCCCCTGGATTATGGTGCGGATCTGAGTCATATACGCCATCGACGCGGTTCTTGGCCATGAAAAGCACTTCAGCGTCTATTTCCAGGGAGCGCAGTGCCGCAGCCGTATCCGTAGTCATATAGGGATTCCCCGTACCGGAGGCAAAGAGGACAAGCCGGCTTCTTTCCAGGTGAGTGATGGCGCGGCGTCGTATGTACGGCTCTGCCACGGCACGGACGTCTATGGCTGTCATCACTCTGGTGTCCAGCCCCTCTCGTTCAAGCGCATCCTGCAGGGCCAGCGAATTCAAAAGGGTGGCCAGCATACCCATGTAATCGGCGGTGCTTCTATCCATACCGCGCGCTTCCCACTCGTCGCCCCGCCAGAAGTTTCCACCGCCGACGACGGCGGAAAGCTGGACGCCCATACGGAAGGCCTCCTTGATCTCTCCGGCCAGATAGGCCAATGCCTTGGGGTCTATGCCGTACTCAAGGTCTCCTTTGAGGGATTCACCGCTGAGCTTCAGCAGGATTCTGTTGTAAGCTGAATCCGCCATATGATGCCCTACTCTCCTAGAGCAAAGCGGGCAAACCGTTTGATGCGTACGTTCTCCCCAACCTTGGCGGCTACTTCAGTAACTATGTCCTGGATGGTCTTGCTGTTGTCTCTGATGAAGGGCTGCTGCAAGAGGCATACCTCTTCCGGGTTGCTGGTGTCATCCTCGGCGAGTTCGGATTTGTCCGTGTACAGAGGCGCCATGGCGGCAACCTGCATGCTGAGGTTGTGAGCCAAGTCCTTGAACTCCGATGTCCTGGAGACAAAATCAGTTTCGCAGTTAACTTCTACCAGCGCCCCAATACGGCTGCCGCTGTGAACGTACGATTCGATCAGTCCTTCGCTGGTCTCTCTATCTGACTTGCTGGCCAGCTTTTCTATGCCTTTAGCTTTTAGTAGGGACTCCGCCTGTTCACTGTCTCCCCCTGCTTCCTCTAAGGCTTTCTTGGAATCCATGATTCCAGCGCCTGTGAGGTCCCGCAGGGCTTTGATCTGTTCGGTGGTGATCTCCAAGGCCGGCTTACCTCCTGATCTCGGTGGTTAACCCGGCAACTTCAGTTTCAGCTAGGTTTATCTCTTCAGGGTTTGACATCCCCTCCTTAGCCTGTTCTGAAGGGCCAGCGATATCTGTCTCTATGGCGGCGCGTCTTTGCATACCTTCCAGGACGGCATCCCCGACTTTATGTGTGACGAGGCGAATTGAGCGTATGGCGTCATCATTGCCTGGAATTGGATAGTCCACCAGGTTCGGGTCAGCGTCGGTGTCAACCAGTGCAACTATGGGCACGCCCATGCGCTGCGCCTCTGCGACGGCTATCTTCTCTTTGCCAATATCGATCAAGAAGACACAGCCTGGGAGCTTTGTCATGGCCTTGATGCCGCCAAGGTAGCGGTTCAGCTTGACTATCTTCTCTTCCAGCTTTTGGGCCTCTCTTTTGGAAAGTACCCTGAACTGCCCCTTTAGTTCTTGCTCCTCCAACTGTACTAGGTAATCTATCCGTTTCTGTATGGTGGCGAAGTTGGTGAAGGTGCCTCCGAGCCATCGGGTATCGATATAGAAAGCACCACAGCGCTGTGCCTCGTTGACGATGGTCTCCTGCGCTTGGCGTTTGGTGCCAACGAAAAGGGCGTCTCTTCCGGAGGCGACCACCTCTGAAATAAACTCGCAGGCCCCTTCCAGCAGACCCAAAGTCTGCTGTAGATCAATGATGTGTATGCCGTTGCGGGTGGCGAATATGTAATTCTTCATCCGGGGATTCCAGCGCCGCGTTTGATGGCCAAAATGTACGCCCGCCTCCAGCAGTGCCTTCATAGTGACAGTCCCTTCCTCTTGTTGGATGACACCATCTTCAGGTGGCCTTGCTTGCCCGTTTCCACCAGGAATCCTCTGGATTTCTTGGACCATGTAAACTCCCTAGCTGTTAGAAATGCACACGTGGCACAGAAGTATAGCACAGGGCATGCCTGTGGGCAACGTCAGGCATGCGGGCATGCGTCTAGGAGGGAGGGCAACTGGCTGTCAATGCCAAGTTAAGTATATAAGTCCCTTTCAATAACATTTAAAGACTTATGAGCAATTGGTTAGCTTGACACCTCTTTGCTCGGTTCCTATAATGGCTGACCTTGAGGGTTTGTCAACCTATGGAATTTAACGTTGCCCATCTTCTCAAAGAGCCTGTGGGCACAAATAGGGACTATATTGTGTGCTCAACCCTGGAGTCTCCTCAGGAGACTAGGGGGAGCGTAGTCCAGGGCAAAGCTCGGCTTGCCCGTGTGAACCAGGGTATTCTATTAGGTGCGTCGCTGAGGGTCTCTGCTACCTGCCTTTGCAGCAGATGCCTTCAAGACTTCCATGCCTTGCTGGAGTTACAGCTCAGCGAGGTGTATCTTCCCGCTGTTGACATCAATACAGGAGCAGCTCTTCATGTTTCAGAGGAAGCCGCTCCGTTCTTTCTATTGAACGATCGTCATGAACTTGATATTACTGAAGCCATACGCCAGTCGGTAATAGTAGCTCTGCCTATGAAACCGTTGTGCAAAGAAAATTGCACTGGCCTGTGCCCTTCCTGCGGCATGAATCTAAACTCTGGGTGCATTTGTGAAAGCAAGGAGCTTGACCCCCGTTGGGCGCCATTGCTTGAGCTGGTTCCGTAATCTTCCATCTATGAAGTGATATATGGCAGCACTACCAAAGAAGAAAAGAACACAATCTAAGAAGGGTAAGCGGTGGAGCCACTCCGGTCTCAGGCCGGTTAGCCTTTCGGTGTGCCCGCAGTGCAGAGTGCCAAAGCGCTCTCACCGGGTATGTCACAATTGCGGATATTATGCCGGCAGAGAAGTAGTCTCGCCGGCGGGTTCGGATGTTGAAGAGTGAGTAGCTAGTTAGACCTCTCATATCAAACCCGGGCATTAAGGAGCAAATTGTGGCTCTATCAAGGAACAACGGAAAAAATGGCAAGAACGGCAAGAAGTCTGCGTTTCTATTTCCGGGACAGGGTTCTCAGGAGGTTGGCATGGGGCTCAGCCTCTACGAGAATTCGCCTGCGGCCAGAGACGTCTTCCGTCTCGCTGACGAAGCGCTGGAAAGCCCTCTGTCAAACCTGATGTTCGAAGGTCCTGCTGAGGAGCTCAACAGGACGGACAACTCACAGCCGGCCATACTGACGGTGAGCTTGGCCAGCCTTTCCGCGGCCAGAGAGCAAGCGGGCAGCGATCTAGACCACGACGTAATCTTCATGGCAGGACACAGCTTGGGCGAGTATACGGCACTGGTTGCTTCCGGCGTCATTGATCTTATGGAGGCCGTGCAGTTAGTGCGTGAGCGGGGCCGGCTGATGCAAGAAGCCTGTGACGATCATTCCGGCACCATGGCCGCAGTCCTTGGCCTGGAAGAGCATATTGTTGAAGAAGTCTGCCGCGAAACCGGTGCACAAGTAGCCAACATCAACACTCCCGGTCAGATAGTTATCAGTGGTGAAAAGGAGGCCGTGGATAGGGCTATAGAGCTGGCGGCAGAAAGGGGCGCCAAGCGGAGCATCCCTCTCAAGGTTAGAGGCGCCTTCCATTCCTACCTCATGGGTTCGGCCATGGAAGGCATGCAAAAGGCGCTGGATTCCGTGAACTTCCGCAATCCCGTCACGCCTGTGATTGCCAACTGCACTGCCAAACCCTTGAGCGCTTCCTGGGAAATCAAAGAGGAGCTAGCCCAACAGCTCTGCGGCTGTGTACGCTGGCAGGACTCTATAAACTACATGGTGCAATCTGGAGTGGGCGAATTCATTGAGTTTGGCCCCGGCCAAGTGCTCACCAACATGATGAAACGCATCGCCAGCGATGCCAGCGTCAAGGCTGTTCACGACATCTCATCAGTAAGGGAACTGATTGGCAACGGCCACAAAGGATAGCCCTGGTCCTGACAGGTCTAAGCTTGCCAATAGGATGCGCATGAACAGAGGCGGGAAGCGCTCAATGCGCCGTAGGGCGCGCCGAGCCCTGTTACAAGTCCTCTACGAGGTTGATACGGTCGGTCATTCCCTTGAAGAGAGCCTTGGCTGGGTCACCGAGCAGGCTCCTTTGGACGAGAATAGCAGTTCCTTCATACGCCACCTTGCCGAAGAGGTAATAACACAAAGCAACGATCTGGACGTTGAGATTCAACGCTATGCTCAGAACTGGCCCGTGGAGCAGCTATCGCCTGTGGATCGCAATATCTTGAGGATAGCTATCTATGAGGTGAAGTGTGGGAAGGAAGTACCGCTCCAAGTAGCTATAAATGAAGCGGTAGAGCTGGCCAAGCGGTTTGGCGGAGAGAGTTCGCCTCGCTTTATAAATGGGGTACTGGGTGCTGTTGCGGAATCCATGCCATAATAGCCAGTAACGGTCCCCAAACAACAATTGAAGGAGAACAGAATAATGGCAGCAGTATTTGAGCGCGTGCAAAAGTTGGTTGTCGACAAACTCGGAGTTGACGAAGCCGATGTGAAACCGGAGGCATCGTTTACCAACGACCTCAACGCCGACTCCCTTGACCTGGTCGAGCTCATAATGGCATTTGAAGAAGAGTTCTCTCAAGACGGTGAAGCCATAGAGATCCCGGATGAGGATGCGGAGAACATCAATACTGTTGCGGATGCAGTTGACTATCTCAAGGGCAAGGGCATCAAAGACAGCTAATTGGCCCGGTGTTACGTGCATGCTGGCAAGGCTTTGTCTTAGGCAGAGGACTGCCCTTAGTTTAGGAAAATGCTAGTACTATTCCCAGATGATTTATACTAAATGTGTTGGACAGGGATTAGAACTCACCAAGAGATATGTCGGAACTACAACAACTAGCCGGTCAGATAAGCAGTTGCACGGACTGCAACCTGTCACAACATCGCACCAGGGCTGTCCCAGGTGAGGGACCGGAAGATGCCGACTTGATGTTCGTAGGAGAGGGGCCAGGCTACAACGAAGATCAGCAAGGAAGGCCGTTCGTAGGCCAGGCTGGCCGGTATCTAGAAGAGTTGCTGTCGTCCATAGGCTTCAGTAGAGGTGATGTATACATCACAAACATGGTTAAGTGCCGCCCTCCCAATAACCGCGACCCCTTCCCTGGGGAAATCCAGGCTTGCAGCAAGTATCTTGACGTCCAGATAAAGCTGGTACAGCCTAGAGTTATAGTCACGTTGGGACGTCATTCACTAGGCAAGTTTCTGCCTGGAGAGACCATCGGCAAGACCCATGGCAAGCCGCGCCAAATAGGGAATTTGATTGTATATCCCATCTATCATCCGGCGGCTGCATTGCGCCAGCACACATTGCGCACTGTCCTAGAGCAAGATTTTCAGGCGATACCCTCTCTGCTGCAAGGAGACCTCCCTGTGGAAAAACCGGAGGAACCCAAATCCAGGCAAATTTCCATGTTCCAGTAGAGTTTCAAGCATGGGTAAACAACCCCTCAGAGTTATACCCCTAGGTGGATTAGGGGAGATAGGCAAGAACATGATGGCCTTGGAGTACGGCAAGGACATCATTGTCATTGATGCCGGCGTTCTCTTCCCTGAAGAGGACATGCTGGGAGTAGATCTGGTAATACCCAATATCTCCTACCTGGTTGAAAACAAGAAACGCATCCGCGGCATCTTCATCACACACGGACACGAAGACCACACCGGCGCATTACCGTACGTTCTCCGTGAGTTGAAAGTCCCTGTTTACGCTCCCCGCTTGGCCTACGGCCTGATATCGGTGAAGCTTAAGGAACACAAGCTCCTGAAAGAGGCCTCTCTTTACGAGATAACTCCGGACCAACAGATCAAGGCGGGAGCGTTCCAGGTGCGGTTTTTCAGGGTCTGCCACAGCATTCCGGACGCCATGGGACTGGCCATCAAGACGCCTCTGGGGCTGGTTGTCCATACGGGCGATTTCAAGATAGACCATACCCCCGCGGATGGGAAACCAACCGACTTGGCCAGTCTGGCCGAACAGTGCAAGGGAGGCGCTTTCCTTCTCCTTTCAGACTCCACGTATGCCGACACTCAGGGCTATACCCCGTCAGAAATGGTGGTGGGAGAAGCTCTTGACCGCGCCATCCAACAGGCAGAGGGCCGGGTAATGATTGCCACCTTCGCCTCTCTCATCACACGGATTCAGCAAGTGATAGATGCCTGCACTAGACACGGCAGGAAGATGGCCGTAGTGGGTCGCAGTATGGTTAACAACGTCAAGATGGCCATGGACTTGGGCTATTTGAGCGACCCGGCCAGAGTCTTGGTGTCTCTTCAGGCCTTGGGCAAGCTGCCGCCGGAAGAAACGGTTATCATCGCCACTGGCAGCCAGGGTGAACCTACATCGGCGCTGGTGCGCATCGCCAATAGGGACCATCGCGACATCAAAGTGATGCCGGGTGATACGGTAGTGATTTCGGCAACGCCCATTCCGGGCAACGAGCTTGTCGTCAGCCGCACAATAAGTAATCTCTATCGTCAGGGAGCACGTGTCCTCTACGACAAGGTGGCCCTGGTACACGTTCACGGCCATGCCAGCCGGGAAGAGTTGAAGCTCATGTTGAACATCACCCGTCCCAAGTTCTTTGTTCCCATCCACGGTGAGTTCCGTCACCTGGTGGCCCACCGCGACATTGCTCTGGAAGTGGGCGTTCAGCCTGAAAATGCCTTTGTGCTGGAAGACGGAAACGTCTTGGAGCTAACCAAGGAGGCAGGGCGCATTGCGGGAACGGTGACCGCCGGCCATATCTACGTGGATGGCTTGCAGCTTTGGGACATGAAGAGCCTGGTTCTCAGAGACCGCCGGACATTGTCTCGCGACGGCATGGTGGTTGTAACCCTAGCCGTAGACAAGGCCACCGGACGCGTCCTGGGCCGGCCGGAGGCGGTTTCCAGCGGGTTTGTGGACATGGATGACTTCCCCGACCTGATGGCTCGCACCGCTGAGACCGCGCTTCGAGCGGTGGACGGGACCAACGGCGCTCAGCGCCTTGACTGGGAGGCCATCACAGCCCAGGTAAAGGACTCCGTGGGGAGTTTCCTCTATGAGGAGACAAGGCTCCGGCCACTGGTGATCCCCGTTCCGGTGGGGGTGTAGGGGTAAGGCTATGGCAGCGCCACGTTCCAAGAGCAAAGGCAGATCCAAGCCACAGACGTGGTGGCGCAGGCTTCTTGCCTTCTTCACTCACAACTGGTACGGAAGGCTGGTCATACTCAGCGTTGTATTGGTTGCTCTCGGTATGGTATTCCAGGGCTACATTGCCAACGATCTATATCCCTGGGCCCGTGATGGAGTGCTTGGCGCGGTAGGATTGGGGGTGTACCCCCTAACCCTTTGGACACTGGCATTTCTGGGGGCCCTGCGGCTCAAGCCACGAATGGTGTTGGACACCTGGCAATGGTGGACAGCCGCCGCCCTTGTGGTAGTGGCGCTTCAAACCGCCATAGGGTCTCTTCATGGCTCAGATGGTGTTGTCGCGGATACAACGTACGGTGGTGTCGCTGGCCGGTGGTTGTGGGGCGGGCTGCTGCGCGGCATTGCCTTGATTGCCGGCCTGCTGCTGCTGTCAGCGATCATAGTTTGGCCCCGGTTTTTCTATAGAGTGGCAAAGGAAGCCCTTAGTTCGGCGGGCAGGAAGATTCTTTCGCTAGCCAAAGCCGCCTTACAACAGGTATGGAGAGTTACCAAAGCGGCGCCACGGAAAATTTGGACCGGGGTTCTGCTGCTTGTGCGCCGCCCCGATCGGCCGGCCAAGGCAGGAGAAGACGTGGACGACCCCTTGCTAGATATGGTAGACACCATAGACCCGGATGGAGAAGAGGACTACTTTGATGACGAGGAAGAGTTCTCGATAGTAGAGTCCTCCGAAATAGATGATGAGGACGTGGAAGAACCTATATCCAAAGAGTCCGTCACCGTTTCACAGTGGAGGCCTCCGGGCACCGGATTCCTTGATAGCGCCCCTGCCACGGTGACTGACGGAAAGAAAGAGGAAGAGGCTCGCAGGGATGTGGCGCGCAGGATAGAAGAGGCTCTCGCCGAACACGGTGTAGATGTAGAGGTAAAGAACGAACAGATCAAACCCGGCCCCACAGTCACGCTGTATGGCCTGACTCCCGGATGGAAACACCTCAAAGAGAAGCAGACCCGTGTAAGAGTTGACGCCATTGTGGCGCGGGAAAAGGACATGGCCTTGGCTCTGTCCGCGCCCAGTCTGCGTATACAGGCCCCCGTTCCCGGCGAGGCAGTGGTCGGCATTGAGGTACCCAACCGTAATCCGGTGCTGGTTGCTCTTCGCAGCGTATTGGAATCCGGAGAGTTTCTCGCTTTGCACAGGAAGGGAGGTCTCGCCCTGGGTCTTGGACAGGGTTCTGGAGGAAATCCCGTTGTCGCCGACCTTAGGAGATTGCCTCATCTGCTCATTGCAGGCGCCACGGGTAGCGGTAAGAGCGTTTGCATGAATACTCTGATACTCTCCCTGGCTTGCAAGGTGTCTCCGGAGAAGGTGCGTATGCTTCTCATAGACCCCAAGCGGGTTGAGCTCACCCCATACAACGGGCTTCCGCACCTCATGGCGCCCGTTGTGGTGGATCCGGAAGAGTCGGTCAGAGCGCTCAAGGGTGTCATTGGCGAGATGAACCGGCGTTACAGACGCATGGAGGAGATGGGCGTGCGCAATATAGAGGGCTATCACAATCACCCCCAGGCCCTGGAACCCATGCCCTACCTGGTTATAGCGGTGGATGAGCTGGCTGACCTCATGATGACGTCTTCCCATGAGGTGGAGCAGACCCTTACCCGCCTGGCGCAGCTGGGCCGCGCCACCGGGATACACCTCATTGTTGCCACGCAGCGGCCTTCAGTGAACGTAGTCACAGGCCTTATAAAGGCCAATATCCCTAGCCGGATCAGCTTTGCCGTTGTCTCCCAGGTAGACTCTCGAACTATCCTGGACGCCGCTGGGGCAGAGAAGCTCCTTGGCAGGGGAGACATGCTCTTTCTTTCCGGAGATACTCCCAAACCGCAGCGAGTGCAAGGAGCGTTCGTTTCAGACAAGGAAACCGAGACATTCATGGAATACTGGCGAAAGCAGAGCGGACCCCATCTGCCGGAGTTTAACTTGGAGCCTGAAGTGGCAGAGTCCGGCTCTGGCGATGTCTCCAACGGCTCAGTGGGGGGAGGGCCAAGGGATGCTATGCTGGACAAAGCCATAGAGCTGGCCAGCAGCCACTCGCAGGTCTCTACCTCGTTACTTCAAAGGCGCCTGCGTATAGGCTACCCCAGAGCGGCGAGACTCATGGATCAGCTGGAAGACGAAGGCATTGTTCGCCGCTCCGAGTGAGCCGGGCTTGCGGAACATCTTGACGATACATCCACACCCACGTGTTATGGCTGCGCAGGTGGGCGCGCAAGAGAGTGGAGCAATCTGAGGGCGGAGTCTGCGGGCTGGAATCAGCCCGCGGCCTGGCTGGTCGATGGCAGCTTGGGTAGAACGGCCTCCACTAGACGGTCGTATTCGTCGGCCACCAGCTTGCTTTCCAGCACGGTGGGCTTCTTGCTGCTCATATACTCGGCCAGCAGTTGATGTCTACCCAGGAAGGCCAGGTCCATCTCTGTGGCGAGGTCTTCTCCGGCACCTGAGCCGAATACACCGCCGGAGAGGTTTTCCACCACACCCAACACGTTCACGTTCATTTTCTTGATCATATTTATAGACCGCTTGGCGTCCAGCTTGGCCAGCGACTGAGGCGTGGTCACCACCACAAAGCCGTCCAACTGCAGCACCTGCATGATGGTGAGCGGAGCGTCGGAGGTGCCGGGAGGCAGGTCGACCACCAGGTAGTCGAGTTCACCCCAGTCGGTGTTCTCCAGCAACTGGTTCAGGGCGTTGTGGATCATGGGGCCGCGCCAGATGATGGCCTCTTCTTCGTTCTTCTGGAAAAAGGACATGGATATGACCTTTACGCCGTAAGCGCGGGGAGGTATGAACTGGCCGTTATCCATGGTGGCGGCCTCCGTAGCGCCGATGACCTTTGCCGCGTTGGGGCAGTCTATGTCGGAATCCAGCAGCCCAACGGCGAAACCCTTGTTTGCCAGGGCAACCGCCAGGTTCACCGCAACGGTTGTCTTGCCCACGCCGCCCTTGCCGCTGTAAACGCCCAGCTTTACCTTGATGCGGCTCAGGCGGTCACCTATCTGGAGGCGCTGCTGCCAGGTACGTTTGATAGAGTCAAGGCGAGCCCGCTCTTGGTGGCTCATCTCAGGCAATTTGCGCTCTGCCGTCATTGGCTAGATGCCCAGGAGGGTCTTGCCGTCTTCGGTGAGCATATCGGGCGTCCACGGTGGATCGAAGACCATCTCCACGGTCACGTCCTCCAGCCCGTCCAGCTCAGAGACGGCCCACTCCGCTTGCTGTGCTATGTACGGCCCCATGCCACAGCCGGGGGCGGTGAGCGTCATCAGGACGTGCACTTCGTTTCCGTCGTTGACCTCTACTCCGTAGATCAATCCAAGGTCAACAACGTTGACCGGGATCTCTGGGTCGTAGACTTCCTTTAGCTTCTCCAAGACTTCTTCTTTGGTTATGGTAGCCATCTCTTACTCCCACTTCTATGATTCGGTACAGGGATTGTATCCAATGTCGATTCACATGGTCAACTTTGCAGCTTCAGCCTTGGGTCTCCGGAGACATCCCACTGTTCGAGCTCCAGATGACTCTGTCCGAGAACGGCGCGTCCTGCGATGCCGCCGAGCGGCCAGTCGAAGACCACCAGCCAGAAGGGGCCGTCGTTGTGCTCCTCGCCGGCGTTCTCCTTGTCAACGGATGCTGCGATCAATCCGGTCCTGCCGTAGAAGAGTGATTGCCGATCCGTGACCTTTACCCTGCTGCCCTGCTCTATGTCTTGCCCTGTCATGAGTTGCTCCGGAAAGCGTATTGACTTCTAGTACAACGATGATACACGACTTTCAGGTTCTGATACAGGCGACGATGTACTCACCGGGGTTGACTCAGGACTGTTTTAACCGTCTCAACCGCGCTGTCCAGCGACGCCAGCGTTCCTTTTTCTTCTAGCCTGCCTTTGAGCTCTATGGAGGCTTGCCGCAGGTTGCGCGGCGAAACCACCAAGCGCAGAGGAAGCCCTAGCAGGTCGGCGTCATTGAATTTCACGCCCGCGGACTCTTCTCGATCATCGTACAGTACCTCCAAGCCGGCTTCTTGCAGCTCCCGATAGAGGTCTTCTGCGACCGTGTGCACTTCGCTGTTCTCAGGATTGAGAGAAAGCAAGTGCACTTGGTAAGGGGCTATGGGTGGTGGAAAAACTATCCCCGTTTCGTCGTGGTTCTGCTCAATGGCGGCGGCCAGCAGACGCCCCACGCCTATGCCGTAGCACCCCATCACCATGGGATGCTGGTCGCCGTGCTCGTCTAGGTAGCCAGCGTCGAGGCGTTCGGAGTAGAAGGTGCCCAGCTTGAAGATATGGCCCACCTCTATGCCGCGAATGGCTTCCAGGGTGGATTCGCAGTTGGCGCAGGCGTACCCCTCCTTGGCCAGCGCTATGTCCGCCACCAGTGTCGCCTGGAAGTCCCTGGGGAAATTGGCATTGCGGAAATGGTAGCCGTCCCTGTTAGCGCCGACGACGAAGTTATTGCCGGTGTTGGCCGATTCATCCGCCACAACGGTCACATCTTTCTTGCCGATGGGTGACGCCGACCCGGCCACTATTCCTGCTTCAGCCACCTCTTCGTCTGACGCCATGCGCAGCTCATGGGCTTTGAGGACGTTGCTAAGCTTGATCTCGTTGACGTCCAGGTCGCCGCGAATTACCACGAACACTAGGCGGTCGTCGGCCATGTAGAACACGGCTTTCAGCGTCTTGCTCTGGGGCACGGCGAGAAGCTGCGCCAAATCCTCGATGGTCTTGGCTCCCGGGGTGGCTATCTCTTCCAGGTGGGCCTGTTCTTCATGGGGAAGGGATTCCTGTTTAAAACCGGCTCGTTCCACGTTGGCGGCATAACCGCAACCGGGGCAATGGAGGATTGTATCCTCTCCGGCCTCTGCGGGGAGAATGAACTCCTGTGAGTCCTTGCCGCCGATGGCGCCGCTATCCGCTTCCGCCACTAGGATGGGCAGGCCGCTCCGCTTGAATATGTTGCGATAGGCCTGGGACATCTTGGTGTAAGAGATGTCCAGTCCTTCTTCGTCGGCGTCGAAAGAGTAAGCGTCTTTCATGGCGAATTCACGGACGCGCAGGAGCCCGGCTCGGGGACGCGGCTCGTCACGGAACTTGGTCTGGATCTGGTACAGGTTTAGGGGCAAGTCCCGGTAGGAGTTAACATTGGCTTTGGCAATATTGGTAACGACCTCTTCATGGGTGGGGGCCAGCACAAGGTCCCGCTCCCGCCTATCGTGCAGTCGGAACAGATTCTGGCCCAGGGCCGCATCCCGACCGGTCTTTTCCCATAGCTCCAGAGGCTGGAGGGTGGGCATATGCACTTCCTGTGCCCCGGCTGCGTCCATCTCTTCACGGATAATCTGCTCCAGTTTCTTCAGAGAGCGGTACGCCATGGGGAGGTAGGCGTAAACTCCCGCCGCCACTTGGTAGATGAGGCTTGCCCTCAGCATGAGCCGGTGGCTGGCGGTCTCAGCTTCCGCCGGGGCTTCCCGCAGTGTTTTGCCTAACGATTGGGATACACGCATTATTGTTCCTCTGGCCTTTATGGCAGTCTAGGTTATCAAAATGAGGTGCGCTATGCACGGAACAAAATAGGCTGAAAGGCGCTGCCCGTGCTCATTAAAACAGGAGTCAATCTGTTAACATTAGATTAACTCAATGACATAATGGGGCGGGTAGATTAGATTCGGCTAGCACGGCTAGTCTGGTCCATTAAGATCCGGCATGAGCTATCAACCGATTGAGAATTACGGAATCATTGGCAACATGCACACTGTTGCCCTGGTTGGGATGAACGGTTCGATCGACTGGTTCTGCATGCCCAGTTTCGACTCGCCCAGCATATTCGGCGCAATTCTGGACGAGGCCAAGGGCGGGCATTTCAAGATTGCGCCCACGATGAGCGGGGTAACCCATAAGCAACTCTACTGGCCCCAGACCAACGTACTAGTGACACGATTCCTGTCCCCCGATGGCGTTGGTGAGGTTACAGACTTCATGCCAATGGAGGCCGATGAGGAGCAGTATAAACACGAGCACAATGAGTTGGTGCGCCGTGTCAGCGTGGTGCGTGGCGTAATGCGCTTTCGCATAGAGTGTTTCCCCGCCTTCGACTACGGGCGGGACTCACACAAAGTAGTAGAACTTGCCGATTCAGGGGCCTATTTCATCTCATCCGACATCATATTGCAGCTTTCCACCTCTGTGTCGCTGTACCGTAGCCCTGGCCCCCACGGAGAGGGTATGGTAGCGGAGTTTACCCTGCACGAGGGGCAGACCGTAGCCTTCGCCATTGGGGAGGTATGCAAGGAGTGTGGCGACTATCTGCCGCCCTTCTCCGACACGGAAAGCCAGCGGATTTTTGAGGAGACCGTCAACTACTGGCGCTCCTGGCTTGCAAGTTCCACCTATCGGGGCCGCTGGCGAGAGATAGTGGAGCGCTCGGCCTTGGTTTTGAAGCTCCTTACCTATAAGCCCACCGGCGCCATTGTTGCCGCGCCAACGACCAGCTTGCCTGAAGAGTTGGGGGGCGAACGTAACTGGGACTATCGCTACACGTGGATTAGAGACGCCGCCTTCACTCTCTACGCCCTGCTGCGCATAGGTTTCACCGAGGAGGCGGCCCAGTTTATGAACTGGATCGAGGCCAGAGCCGGCGAACTAAACCCGGATGGCTCGCTGCAGATTATGTACGGCATCGATGGACGCCACCTCCTGACGGAGGAGATCTTAGAGCACCTAGAGGGGCACCGTGGCTCTCAGCCGGTGCGTATTGGCAATGGCGCCTACTCTCAGCTGCAGCTGGACATCTACGGAGAGTTGATGGACGCCGTTTACCTCTACAATAGGTACGGCCACCCCATTTCCAGAGACTTCTGGGTGCATCTGCGGAGACTGGTTAACTGGGTCTGCGACAACTGGCAGCGGCCCGACGAGGGAATTTGGGAGATGCGCAGCGTGCAGGATCACTACGTGTACTCTAAGCTTATGTGCTGGGTTGCCATAGACCGCGCCCTGCGCATCGCCGATGCCCGTGCTTTTCCGGCGGATCGGGAAAGATGGTACAAGACCAGAGACCGCATCTATGAAGAGATCATGCAGCGGGGATGGAATGACCGCCGCGGCGCCTTTGTCCAGACATTCGAAGGCGAGCATCTAGATGCCTCAAACCTGACGATGCCCTTGGTGTTCTTTATGGCGCCCACGGATCCCCGTATGCTTCAGACCCTGGACGCCATCAACCGTTCGCCGGAGAAGGGCGGACTGGTTTCCAATAGCCTTGTATACCGCTATAACGTGAATGTGTCGCCAGACGGCCTCAGCGGTCATGAGGGCACCTTCAATATCTGCACTTTCTGGCTGGTAGAGGCACTCACCCGGGCCGGCCGCTCTGACCAGGCGCGCTTGGAACAGGCCCAGCTCATGTTTGAGAAGATGCTTGGGTACGCCAACCACTTGGGACTCTACGCCGAGGAGACCGGCCACAGCGGCGAGAGCCTAGGCAACTTTCCTCAAGCCTTTACGCATCTAGCCCTCATCAGTTCGGCCTTCAACCTGGACCGCGCCTTGGATGGGCTGTTTTGAGATAAAGATGCTTTCCTTTACTACCTCCAAGGGCTCTCTTGGAGACGCAGACCCTGCTTAGGTTATCGTAATCTATTGCTGGAGCTAGGCTCGCTCCAAAGTCCGATTGAACACAACGTTAGTTCAGTTGATGGGCTTGGTGCAAAGCTGCGTAAAGTATGGGGAGGCACATCCACGAGGGAGGTTATGGCAAGAGGCCGCAGACCTTTGAAGAAGAGCAGAGATACTGGGAGGCGACAGCAAGGCAGATGGTTGACGCGCTCCCGTGTCGTATGGTGGGGACTTCCTATCGTGGTTTTGTTGATGGGCTGCTACGGTTATGTCTCCTATGTCATGGCATCAGGTGTGACCACGGTCAACAGAAGCTCATTGGATGAACATCCCACCGAATACGGGCTGCCCTATGAGAACGTGGTGTTCTCTCCACGAGGCGACGAGTGGGGTGACATTGTCTTGAGAGGCTGGATCATTGAGCAGGAGAGACTCGAAGATCCCAGAGACGAATTGACAGTAATACTGGTGCATGGTCTGAACAGGAACCGCGCCGGAGACAATGCCCTGGCCCTGGCCAGAAGACTGTTTGACCGTGGCTTCAACGTGCTGTTGTTTGACATGAGAGGTCACGGGGAGTCGGACGGCGATCAGTTGTCTGCCGGATACTTCGAGAGATGGGATGTTCTGGGCGCCTACGACTTCCTGGTGCAAAGAGGCGCGCCACCAGAGGGCGTAGGCTTGTTGGGCTGGTCCTTGGGAGCAGGCACGGCTCTGCTCGCCGCCGCCGAGGAGCCCGCGATCAAGGCCGTGGTATCGGACAGCTCTTTTGCTGACGTGCACGACCTGATCGCCCAGGAGACAGATCGTGCCACGGTCTTTCCCCAGTGGGCAGTACCGGTGTTCGTTCCGGGCATGAAGGTCATAGCCCGCGTTCTGTACGGTATAGACGTGGGTGCGGTGGTGCCGGAGAAAGCGGCCGGAACTCTTGGCTATCCCATCCTGGTGATTCACGGCGGTGAGGACAGCCGTGTCCCTGTAGAGCAGAGCGTTCGCATATACGCCTCCGCTTCGGCGGGCAGCGAGCTTTGGCTGGTCCATGGCTCCGATCACGCCGATGCTGTAGTTGATGCGCCGGACGAGTACGTGGAACGAGTTGACGCCTACTTTCACAGCCGACTCGCCGACAACCCTACGGGATTGTGGTGAGAACCCCCCATTGCGACGGTCATAGCAGCAACGCAGTCATTGCCAAGCCATAAGCGCAATACTATACTGGCGAGGCTACAGACAGGGGCGGTTAGCTCAGATGGTTAGAGCGTCGCGTTGACATCGCGGAGGTCACTGGTTCGAGTCCAGTACCGCCCACCAACGTGTACGGTAGACAGAACCGTCTTCGAGCTTTGGCTGGGTGGTCTGTGATCCCCTAACACCGCTATCCTCAAGTAGAGTTCGAGCCCCCCTGTGGGAGCCGGAGTGGACAGTATATGGCACCGTCTTCGAGATGTGGCTGGAGCCACCGGTCCGGGCCGAATGATCCCGAACAGCCCTTCTCAAGTAAGCCAGCGCGTATCTAAGGTTGTCAACGTGAGGGCAGTGGTTTGCGTCGTTTCATTTGGGAGCAAGTCCAATGGTACGCGGGCAATTCCTTCATGTGGGTGGGCCACCCCCTCAACCAGCCTAAAGTGTGTGGGTTCCCCAGCGTGGAACAGCGTACCAGCGCCACCAAGCCAAACCTCTGTGAGATCATGTGGGCCAATTCCTCGAACCATGGCCCCGAGAATGGTGAAAACACCACCTCCTTGACAAGGATGGAAAGACCGACCCCAATTCAGGAACCTGCGTTATCCCGAGGATCATGCGCCCAGTGTGTTCGTTTGCGGGGTCTTCCAACACGACAGCCCTTATCTCCCTCTCATGCTCGAATCCTGGTAGTGGCCCCTTACGGGATCCGCTGCTGCAAGTCCTTGAACATCTCCAAGAGGCCGCTCAACTTGAAGAAGACGGACTCTGCCGACCCAAGCGAGCCGGAACGGTCACGGAGCACATGCGCTGCGTACACTTCAGCCCTGCCGATGCTGTGTTTCTCCGCATGCCCGACAGTCCAGCGCCATGTCGTTCCGTACCCAGCCAGCATCTTGCCATAGGGCACACGTTCCGCAACAGGACCGGGTCTGATGGTGTAAGAGTGGGGTCTCTTGGCTTGGCCAGCGTAAACGTCGGGATAGCCATTGATTACCTGATGGTCCGGGGCTACGAGGACGCCGTCCCTTATCAACTTACCCAGCATAGCAAACGAATCGTACATGCGGTCTGTCACATCGCCGAGTAGGGGCTGCGACCAGTCCTTGTCGGGCTCAGAGAGCACCTGACACAGTAGCGTTATGATCCGACGTAGGAGATAGCGGGCCACGAACAGGTCGTCATCGGCAAAGCGACGAACGTGGCCAAAGTATAACTCCAGACTGATCACGAAACTGGGGGGCCGGTTGCTCACCACCCGGACGAAGTCGTACCTATACTGCTCACCTAGAGGTGGCTTTACGAGAGCCCGGGAAAAACTCCTATGGTGAATTAGCCCGCTCAGTACGCGTCTAAGGTTGTGATGGGTCTGCGGTTGCCATGCATCCGAGATGTGGAGGTCCGTAATGTCCAGCGCCCCAGTAACCTGCCTGACCAGAACAGCGGTGGTCACTGCGTAACTCTGAATCTCAGGAGTCTGTAGGTCCGGCAGCGTAGCCATCTCGCCCACAAGGCGGTCACGGATAAGTTGGATGTCCATTCGCTCTGCATTCCTCTGGTGTGATTCGTGTACAGCTGAAGACGCGTCACGCCAATTGGAGGAAGCCCGCAAGGCCAGCTTCGGCAGGCCCGCTCGGTCTACATCCTACTTCGCAGGTCCTCCGGGCGAGCGATGAAATCCCTTACCCAAGACGATGTCCGTCCAATCTGGTACGGCCTTGTCTTCGGCAATCCGCAGTATCGCGGCCCGGCAAATGTCCTGAGCTTCAGCGATGGCCTTATCCCGCGCTTTCTCCCCTTTCTTCTTGAGCCTTCCAGCGTGCAGGACGCTTGACGCAAAGTCGTAGGCGTCCCGGAGGCTCCGAAAGTACGATTTGCGCTGCTCCAGCGTCTCCCCAAGTAGCCACGCTCCTCTTGTCGCCAGACGATGCCTCTTTTCTCCCACCACTCCCCTGTCGTCAGGAAGCAGAACAGACTCCAACGCGATCCTCAGTTCGACCAGTCGATCTTCTATTGTGGTCGCTCGTTTCGACCTGCGCCATCTCGCAATGCCGAGGTCCAACGAGGTAAAGCCGTCGAGCATTCCATTTAGCTCCAGAGCCCGCTCCAAGTGCTCCCCAGTGACCAGGATTGGAGACGAGCCGCTTGTGTCTCTCCATGAATGCGAGTGTCCTGGGTTGAGAAAGAAGGCGTCAGCATCACCGTAGTCCCACCACTGTCTGAACCAGTCCACGTAGCCATTGATCTCTACCGACATTGCTCGACACAGGCCATCCGTCGACACCGACGATAGGACCGGGTTGCAAATCTCGGGGCTCGGCGGAAAGTGCGGGAAGCCCGTGGTCTCATCGTCCGGAGCGTACAGCACTGGCCCCGTTTCGTGTTCAAGAGACAAGATCGCTCTCTGGGCGTATTGTTCGTACCGAATGTCGTGCTCGTCGATCTGGACGTAGAGGGACCTAGGAAACTCTTCGCCGTTGCGCGACAACGTATCCAGACAAAGTCCGTCGACGGGCCTCAGCTCACCTTCGGTTCTCGCCCCCTTGAGCAAGGCGCACAGCCAGACCTTGATGGGTTGGCCTTCCGCCCACCCGGTGAACAGACCCGCGGCTCGTTCCGGGCCCACTCGCGCAGCAGCGAGAACCAGTACCTTCGCGTAGTCCTCTATAGAGGGTAGACGCGGCGAGGCTTGGGACCCCAGCATTGTGTAGAAGCCGTTGCCTATTGCACCGGTTTCCCGAGAGGTGTAGGGGGCAACCATAGGGGCCAGGTCAGAGACAATGTCGGTCAGCGTACTTTCGGGGACGCCTATAGCGTCCGTGTTGGGCAGGCCATACTCCCTCCTCCTCTTCCGGGCATACAACTCGTGCATCACGGACGATTCGAAGCGTTGCTTAAAGAAGTTCGTAAACTCCGCTTGGTGAACAGCTCGCCCGAGGCATTCCGTCAGGCGTTCAATCGCCAAATCCATTCGTCCGCCTTCCAAGATGGAGTTGAGGCCTATCTCCTCCTCTCGTCACCTTGTGGTATGATACTGTGGTAGTACAACAATTATACTAGGCTTGGCCCATGTTTGAAAACTACGTCGATGTAATAGAGGCGTCCAAGATTCTGGACGTTCACCCCGAGACGGTGAAACGCCTGATACGGGAGGGCAAGCTCACCGCTACCAAGTTCGGCAACAAGTGGATCATGGAGCGGGATCGGCTGCGAGTTTTCGCAAACACCTATGACGGGAGCCGCGGACGGATGAAGAGACTGTTGTGAGTGTGGACTAGATGGAGCGTTGGAGTCTCGTATGGAATAGCGCCGCCGTTTCGGATGCTCAGAACCCTGAGTGTCCGAATTGCTGCCCCGAAGCTCAGCAAAACAACGATGCGCACCGCACCGCACGCCGGATAGACCATGAATAATCGCATCGAAGGGGTCAAATCTAACTCACGGTACCGAGTCGCGCACCGCCGGGGACCAAGGATCGACCTCAATCCTCATCGCAAGTCCCCCGACCCGAGCGACGGAGACCGTGTTCATGCTTGGTTGGAAAGCAGACCGCGCCCCTGGGCGATTGACCTGTTCTGCGGAGCCGGTGGGTTGAGCTTGGGACTTGAGGACGGCGGATTCTCAGTGGTTGCGGCTGCGGATTCTGATCCGGTGGCTACGGAGACGCACGCGGCAAACATCGAGGGTCTCACATGGACGGGCGACCTTTCCGACCCCAGCGCCTTTATTCGCCAGCTGGATGATTGGGGAATAGAGGACGTGGATCTTCTTGCTGGTGGCCCTCCGTGCCAGCCCTTCTCCACCGCCGGCATGTCGAAGATTGGTGATTTGGTGAGGAGGGGGGACCGGCGCCCAGTCGATGCAAGGGCTGACCTCTGGCGTAGTTTCTTTGCCATCGTTGACCGATTGAACCCGCGAGCAATGCTCTTCGAAAACGTTCCGAATTTCGCCCAAGCACAGGGCGGCGTGCCACTGATCGCGCTGGTGAACGAATTGGAGAGTCGGGGATACGGAGTGCATGTGGAGGTGCTGGAGGCATGGCGGTACCGCGTTCCGCAGCATAGGTCTCGGTTGTTTGTGATTGGGATTGCTGGGAATGGGAGATTCGAGTGGCCCAAGCCCGTTGGCAGGCGACCCACGGTTGGACAGGCCATCCGAGACCTTCCGGTGGCACAGGCAGATGTTCGAGACGAAATACAGGTCTATGAAGGACCCCCAAGATCGGTTCTCGCGAGGTTGCTCAGGAAGGGCCTGAGAGGGTCGGAATCCCTACTAATACGAGATCACGTGACAAGGTCGGTCCGGCCGGATGATGCGGAAATCTACAAGTTGATGGAACCTGGCGACACGTACATGGACGTGCCGGAACACCTGAGGAGGTACCGGTCCGACATCTTCAGCGACAAGTACCTGAGGTTGTCGT
Source organism: Dehalococcoidia bacterium (assembly GCA_965197965.1). GTDB lineage: Bacteria > Chloroflexota > Dehalococcoidia > Lucifugimonadales > QGNO01 > DAOUJH01. Next base: position 1,520,804 of record OZ240235.1, on the reverse strand, counting down.
TCGAAGATCTGTCGAGGACCATCACCGCCCATATCGCCAAGGACGGCTACTGGTACATCCATCCGAGGGAGGACCGTACTCTCTCAATACGGGAGGCGGCCAGAATTCAGACATTTCCAGATAGGTTCCGGTTCGCCGGTCACCCATCCAGCAGGTACCAGCAGATAGGCAACGCCGTACCACCTCTGCTCGCCACGGCGATTGCCTCCTCGGTAAGAGGTGCAATTGAGAATGGGGCTGCAGCTGCTGGAACCAATGGCAGCCATCCCAAGAGCACGGACAACTTCCGAGACCACCTGGCCAGGTGGTTCGGAAACAACAAACGCTCCTTCCCGTGGAGGCGTCAGGGATTGAACCCGTGGCAGGTTCTCCTAGTGGAAATGAGCCTACACCGCACGAAAGCTGAGCAGGTGGCCCGGATTGCGGACGAACTTCTCAGCCTGGGTGAAACTCCGGCTTCATTTCTGAGCAACTCCAAGAAGCTGGCACCGCGGCTGGCCTCGCTTGGCCTTCACTGGCGCTCCACCAACCTTGCCTCCGCGGCGGAATTCGTCGGTGACCAGTTCGCCGGCGAGGTCCCCGAAAACTGGCAGGAGCTCACGGCCATTCCAGGGGTGGGAGACTACATAGCCTCCGCCGTTCTCTGTTTCGCGTTCGGTCGGCCCAGTGTGCTGATGGACACAAACACGGTGAGAATAGCTCGCCGTCTGCTGGGAGATCCCGACCTACCGAATTGGCGGCTCAGACTTGCCCTGCACGAATTGGCTGGACCCACCGGTGCGGACGTCGAATGGAACCAGGCACTGCTGGATCTGGGTGCATTGGTCTGCACAGCCCGCGCTCCCAAGTGCGATGCATGCCCCGTTCGCGCCTCCTGCGCCACGGGAATGAGGGGGACTTAGGTGCGCATCGTTGAGATACCTCCCAAGCCCTCCCCACTCATCGAGAGCATACGTGCTATCGGCTACTCACTCAGCACGTCCCTTGCCGACCTCGTGGACAACTGCATAGCGGCACAGGCAGAGAAAATCCGGATATTTGCAAGTGCGGAAACGACCGAGGCCAGGGTCGGCATTCTGGATGACGGGATAGGGTTGACCGAGGACGAACTTCTGGAGGCGATGCGCCTGGGAAGTCGGAGCCCACTTGAGGAGAGGGCGAAGTCCGACCTCGGAAGGTTTGGACTCGGCCTGAAGACGGCCTCGTTCTCCCAATGTCGAGTGCTCACCGTGGTGACCCGGACCAATGGAACGACCGCGTGTGCTCGGTGGAACCTGGATCACATCGCCGAGTCGGGCAGGTGGCAAGTCCAGATCCTTGACGACCTGACATCCATCCCCTGGACAGAACACATCGGTTCGAGTGGAACGCTCGTGGTCTGGGAGCAACTCGGTCTGGTGACGGACGGCGGAGACTCCGCACAGAATATGGCCGACTTTGTGCGTCAGTTGGATGAGGCCCGGTCCCATCTGGAGCTGGTATTCCATCGATTCCTCTCCGGTGAACCCGGACGCCGCAGGATCAGCATTGAGATGAACAATCGGCCCCTAGAACCCTTTGATCCATTTCATTCCAGACATCCGGCGACAATCGCGGGTCCCGAAGAACTGATTAGGGTTGAGAATGAGGACATTCTGGTGCAGGCCTTCACCCTTCCACACCACGGCAAGGTCACACCCACGGAATGGGAACGCTACGCAGGACCGGAGGGCTATCTCAGAAACCAGGGCTTCTACGTCTACAGGGAGCGGCGGTTGATCATTCATGGCACCTGGTTTGGCTTGGCACGCCAAGCCGAGCTCACGAAGCTGGCGCGGGTCCGCATAGATATGCCTAACTCCCTTGATGGAGCCTGGAAGATTGACGTGAAGAAGGCATCTGCGCAGTTGCCACCTCCTGTTCGAGACCGCCTGCGTCGAATCATCGAGCCGCTCGGAGCAGCATCAAAGAGGGTGTACAGAACCAGAGGACGCAAGCTCATCGAGGAGAACCGCATTCCGGTTTGGAGCAGGATTCAGAACAAGAACCAGATCTCCTACCGAATCAACGATGAGCATCCCATGGTCCTTGACCTAATGTCCAGGTTGCCCCCGGAAGCACGGGGCGACCTCCTCAGAGTGATCGAAGTCGCGGGGGCTTCGCTACCCATGGATGCACTGTTCGCCGATCTCGGCGGTGACTCCAGCTCGGTGGTTGGAGATGCCACCTCGGAACAGGCGCTGCGCTACGCGGCTGTGACGACGTTCGCTCATCTCAGCAGGACGGTGAAATCCGAGGAGGACGTGCTCACCATGATGAGAGTTGCGGAACCCTTCCGCTCGAACTGGGAGCGCACAGAGCAGATTCTTAGAGACGACCGTAACGGGGAGTGTCAGCATGAATGACCGGCTATCAGACATCGAGAGCATGGTGTCCGCCGCACTCGCAAATCTGCAGACGCCAACCGCAGAGAACATCCGCGAGCTGATCGGGAATCTCCGCCAGTTGCCCATGTTTGGAAGTGTCACCGACGATGACGCGGAGAGGCTTGCGAAGCGTCTCGAAGAGCGTGTCAGCATCATCCAACCCCTCGGCTCCATTCTGATCGAACGCGACCACACGCCTTGGTTGGACGCCGCCAGGGCGCGGATAGACCCGTACTACTGGAGTCGCTATCGGCAACACCTGGTTCAGGAGGGCCTTCCCACCGCCTCGATTACCACGTTGGATGACGTCACCGATCGCGTGCTCGGTCTGATGCAGGACCCTCTCAGGGGTGGGCCCTGGGATAGAAGGGGGATGGTTGTCGGGCATGTGCAGTCGGGCAAGACGGCCAACTATACGGGGCTCATCTGCAAGGCCGCGGACGCGGGGTACAAGCTGATCGTGGTCATAGCGGGTGTCCACAACAATCTGCGAAGCCAGACGCAGCGACGCATCGACGAGGGATTCGTCGGCAGGGACAGCGCTCGGTTGCTGAGCAGGCAGGACGACATGTACGTGGGCGTTGGTCGGTTTGACCACACGAGGCGCCCTGTCACATTCACCAACACCATACGGGACTTCAATAAGACTACGGCTACAGGTGTCGGGATACCGCTTCAGAACCTCACCGAGCCCGCTGTGTTCGTGATCAAGAAGAACAGCAGCACTCTGAAGAATCTGCTTGAGTGGCTCAAGGAGCACAGTGCTCGGGGGGGTGGTGAGAGCATTGATGAACCGATGCTGCTCATTGATGATGAGGCTGACAACGCCTCCATCAACATTCGGCACGGGGCCGGCGAGGTCTCAAGAATCAATGGACAGATTCGTGACCTCCTCCGCATGTTCGACAGAAGTTGCTATGTGGGATACACAGCCACACCCTTCGCCAACATCTTCATCGACCCCGAAACCGACGATCAGATGCGCGGTGAGGACCTCTTCCCCCGCAGCTTCATCGTGAGTCTTGATCCCCCATCGAACTACTTCGGAGCCACCACCGTCTTCCTTGAGGCAGGAGAGCAGTACATCCGCAACATTGAGGACAACGAGGACCACCTTCCCATCAGACATGAAATCGGCATCGTACTCTCCTCCATCCCCCCTTCTCTCGCGGACGCTGTGAGGACCTTCATCTTGGGCCGAGCAATTCGACTCGCCAGGGGACACGAAGGACAGCACTGCTCAATGCTGGTGAACGCGTCGCGCTTCATGAACGTACAGCGCCAGCTGCGAAATGAGATTCACGGACTGCTGGATGGCATACAGCGTTCGATCAGGGTGAACGGAGCATTGTCCCCTCAGACAGCGCTTCTCGACCCAGAGATCGGAGCACTTCACGAGGTCTGGGAACGCGAGTTCCACGACACGGAATTCGATTGGGCCCAGGTGCAGAGTCGCCTACTTGAGGCCGCCTCTCCCATCAGGGCGGTCGAGGTGAACAGCCAGTCCCCCGGCACGCTGGACTACACCGGAAATCGGCAGGACGGTCTCAATGTTATAGCGGTCGGTGGCTTCTCACTGTCACGTGGGCTGACCCTCGAGGGACTCATGGTCAGCTATTTCCTCCGCAACTCGATGATGTACGACACGTTGATGCAGATGGGGCGGTGGTTCGGATACCGGCCGGACTATCAGGACCTGTGCCGCATATGGATGCCGGATGCGGCTCAGGGGTGGTACGAGCACATTGCGGATTCCATAGAGGAGCTGCGGAGCGAGCTCAGGAGCATGGAGGCATCCAACGCGACGCCCGAGGAGTTTGGTCTGAAGGTCAGGAGTCATCCCGATTCCCTCATCGTCACAGCACGAAACAAGCTGGGATCCGGGTCTTCCATAGTGGTGAGCATCGGTCTCGCATTCAGCCTGATCGAGACGCATACGCTGCGCAGAGACGACGAGAGCCTGGAGACCAACCGGAACGCGGCTCGTAGGCTCGCCCGCCGACTTGGGCAGATTGGGTTCCCCATTGCGACTGCTGAGAGAGTGGAGTTCGGCTTCCTCCTGAGCGGAGTTCCGGTGGCTCCAATCTTGGACTTCCTCACCGAATTTCGAAACCACCCCGGCTCGTTGAAAACCGATGGTGGACCGGTCAGACGATACATTGAAGAACGTCAGGACGACGAGCTCTCGGAATGGGACGTCCTCTTTGTGGCTGTGGGAGAGCGTGAGGGCAACACAAGGGACGACTCGCTCGGAAGGGTAATCAACTGCCAGCGAAGGACCGCCGGGAAGAGGAGCGATGCGCGGACACTCCTAGTCAGCAACCGACAGAGGGTCTCGACCAGAGGGATTGAGAGAACGGGCCTCACCACTCAACAGAGGGCATCAGCGGAGGTGGCATACCGGAATGAGTTGGAAAGGAATGGCAGATTAGCCGAGGGCGGCAGATTCCAATACCCAGACTGGGCATACAGAAAAGAGAGAACCAGGCCCCTACTGATGATTCATCTGATTGATGTTCAGCCCAATGGACTGGATGTACCCCCAGATCAGCCGGTGGCTGCTTGGGGCATCAGCTTTCCGGGTACAGACAGGGAGGAGCGCCGCGTGGAATATGTGGTCAATACCACGTGGCTTCGGGAGAACTTCGGCGATGATGTCGACGAGGACGAGATGGAAGGCGATGATGGGTAGGGACCCCTGGGAGGAGATTGACCCGCCCAGCATCGCCGACTCGGTCGCGGCTCGTCGCGTCGACGCGAACCTGCCCTGGAATTTCTACTGGGCTCGGGGCGTGGACGGAAGGGTTCTCCTCACGCTGCGCCATGCCACCGATTCGGCGCCGACCGCCCAACTTCCCAGACTACACGACATTGAGGTGACCTTATCGCCGCCCGATGAGTCAGGCACGCAACTCCTCGCATTCAAGCTTCTGGACTCGAACCAGCGGGACATCTTTCAGACCCTATGCCAAGACATCATCTCCGCTGCTACGCAGGCGGAATCCGAAGCCGCGGCGGTGTCCGCCGCACTGTCGAGGACATGGAGATGGCACCATCTGTTGAGGGGTGGTCGAGGCACCCTTCTATCCCCCGAGGAGCAGAAGGGACTTCTCGGAGAATTATTCGTGCTGGAGCGTCTGCTGCTTCCCCGCATGGATGCCTCATCTGCATTGACGGCATGGCGAGGTCCATTGGGCGCACCCAAGGACTTCGAGATTGCGCGAGTTGCCATTGAGGCCAAGACGCGTCGCGGGGGTGCAACGCCCTCCGTCTCCATCACGTCGGAGAGCCAGCTGGACGAGAGCGGAGTCGACTCGCTGTTCCTGCACGTGGTGGAGCTGGATGAGGCTCCGATGGACGGCAACCAAGGCCTGACCCTCCACGACGTGGCCGAGCGGATTAGAGGGCGGCTCCACTCGGTCGATCCCGGGTCTACTGGAATTCTTGAAACACGACTCTCAGCGGCGGGCTACAGGATGGAGGACGACTACTCCGGTCACCGCTGGCTGGAGGGGGCCACCCGCATCTACCTGGTGTCCGGTGACTTCCCCCGCATCACCTCGGGCGCGGTCCGTTCAGGTGTCTCAAATGTACGCTACTCGGTCTCACTGGCTGACTGTGAGCCCTTCTCGACCTTGGTCAGTGCTGTGGACGAAGCCCTGACAGGACGGTAGGTTCGGATGACGATCGACATTGCTGAGTACCATGAGGAACTCTTTCAGGAGATCCACAGCCGCGCGGATGCCGAGGGCAGATTTGCGGAGGACGCCTTCTTCGACGTGCTCACGGAATCGCTGATCGACGCCGGCGAGATTGAGACTGCGGACCGAGTTCAGCACGTCTCGCCTCGGGGCATTCGAGTTGATGGCTATGGTGGAGATCCCGTCAACTCCGACGCCGTGCTCAGCCTGATCATCACCGACTTCAACCAGTCACATGAGGTTGCAACGCTTACGGCGACCAATCTGAACGCGACCTTCAAGCGGTTGTTCAACTTTCTCGACCGGTCGCTGGATGATGCATATCGGAACAGCTTGGAGGAGTCCGCACCAGTATTCGGCCTAGCCGACCTCATCGCCGGCCGGTGGCCCTCGATATCCAGGGTGAGGCTGTTCCTGGTCACCAACAGAGTCCTCAGTTCCCGGGTGGATGGCAGGGAGGGCGGCCTACTTCAGGGAGTACCCATCACCTACAGCGTGTGGGATCTGGGCCGTCTCCACCGCTTCGCCACGTCCGGGCACGAGCGCGAGGACTATATGGTCAACCTGAATGAGTTCGGTGCGCCCCTACCGGTGCTGCCCGCACACATGCAGCATACCGACTATGAGTCATACCTGGCTGTCTTTCCAGGTCGACAGCTGGCACTGATATATGACCGCTGGGGCGCCCGTCTCTTGGAACAGAATGTCCGCGTGTTCCTCCAAGCACGTGGAAACGTCAATCGGGGTCTGAGGAACACTATTACGAACAACCCAGAGATGTTCTTCGCGTACAACAATGGAATCACGGCCACCGCGGAGGGTATCGAAACGGCGGAGTCTCCTAACGGACTGCTCCTGACGGGCATGCGCAACTTCCAGATCGTCAATGGCGGACAGACCACGGCGTCCATTCATGCGGCACTGAGAAACAAGGAGCTGGATCTGGATAAAGTCTTCGTCCAGATGAAGCTCTCCATCGTGAACTCCGATAGAGCAATGGAGGTTGTCCCCAAGATTTCCGAGTACGCCAACACACAGAACCGCGTGAGTGCGGCTGACTTCTTCTCGAATCACCCGTTCCACATCAGGATCGAGGGGTTCTCAAGGAGGCTCTACGCTCCCTCGAAGGATGGGACATTCCGTCAGTCGAAATGGTTCTACGAGCGGGCACGTGGCCAGTATCAGGATGCCAGGGGCCGCCTGACCCAGGCGGAACGAAGGAGATTCGACCTCGAATATCCGAAGCCGCAGATGTTCACCAAGACCGATCTCGCCAAATTCCTCAATGTGTGGCGTGACAAACCGGATGTCGTGAGCAAGGGAGCACAGAAGAACTTCGCCGACTTCGCCGCGTTCGTAGGGGGAGAGTGGAACAGACACTCCAACGATTTCAACGAGATGTACTACCGGGAGGCGATCGCCAAGGCAACAGTGTTCAGGTCGGTCGAGCGCCTTATTACCGAGCAGCCATGGTACCAGGGAGGCTATCGTGCAAATGTCGTGGCCTACGCCATCTCCAAACTCGCCCATGATGTGGTGCAGCGCGGTGGCTCAATCAACTTCGAAAGGGTCTGGCGAGCACAGGGAATATCGCCCAGCCTCCGGGATGCGTTGGTGGTAAGTGCCAAGGCGGTCCATGATGTGATAGTCGATCCGCCAGAGGGCATGCGGAATGTGACCGAGTGGGCAAAGCAGCAGGCCTGCTGGCATCGGGTGATGGGTCTTCACGTGTCATGGCCCGATGCCCTGGACACCGAACTGGTCAGTTCATCCGAGCGGGACGAGGTGAAGAGGGATGCCGTCAAGGACCAACGGATGTTGAACGGCATAGAGGCCCAGATGGTTGTGGTCCAAGCTGGGTCCGCTGTCTGGAGTGACGTCAAGGTATGGGGAATGTCCAAGGGACTCCTTTCGGCGGCCGACCAAGGGATATTGGATGTCGCAATATCAATCCCGGACAAGGTCCCATCCGAGAAGCAGAGTGTCCGAACCATTGAAATCCTCCAGCGTCTCCATGAGGAGGGGTGTCAGTTGGGGACGGACGTGATCTGATCGCCAACCTCATCACCAACAGCGACACCGAGCGCCCATTAGGGCGAGTAGGTTGAGACCGCCATGAAACAGATATACCACTTTAGTGATCAGCTCAGCAGCGTGGACTGCATTCCGTGCGCTGAGACGAATCACAGCGGACGGTACAGTCGGGATCATATTCCAAGCAAAGCACTCTTGAATTTCCCCTATCCGGAGAATTTGATGCCAGTAGGAATGTGCCAGGAATGTAACTCTGGATTCTCGAAGGACGAGGAGTATTTCTCCGCGTTTCTCGCATCAGTAATCACCGGTTCGACTGAACCAGACCCGCTGCGGTTCCCAACGGCTTCTCGAACTCTGGATCGCAAACCAAGATTGCGCAGACGAATCGACGCCGCCCGGCATGAGGAAACCACATCCAGCGGAGGTGCGGTGGTCACATGGATTCCAGAGCTCGAACGTATTGAGCGGGCAATTGTCAAAAACGCACGTGGACACCTGCTGTTTGAGCTCGGGCAAACCGTTGAGTTGCCTCCGATTCATGTCAACATACTGCCTCGTGAGATGCTCTCCCCACAGCAACTGAATCAGTTTGAACATCCAGAGGGTTTAGTTGGCTGGCCAGAGGTGGGCAGCAGATTGATGCTGCGACTGCTCGAAACTGGCGAGGTGGGCGAGGGAGGTTGGATAGAGGTTCAAAGCGGAGTGTATCGCTACGCTGTTGATGAAACACCCAGGGTTCGAATGGTCTTGCGAGAGTACTTGGTGGCTGAGGTGGTTTGGGACGGATGAAGCACCCAATTCCGAAAGTCGGCGGGAGCTCATTGGCGCTCCAGCCCTGGCAGCCTCAGCTGCCCTATTGATGTTCGCGGGACGGCGGAAGCGCCCGACCGCCAGCGTGCTAGGGTTCTAAAGGATGCTCGTGCGTGAGCGGCATTTGAGACCCAACCGAATGTGACGATTGATAAAACCGTGTTCGAGATTGGGATGAGCCTGGCAGGATCACCCTATTCGGCTGTCCAATGTTTTGAGACACTTAAGCACGGGCGTCAATGTCCGCCCGTGCTGCACTTAGCCCCAATTTCAATCCTTGAATAGCAGGGCGGATATAATCGCTCCCCCTACCGCCCCGCTTACGAGGCCGATGAACGCCCCACCCAAAGCCCATTGAGCGCTTTCCTGGGCGCCCAGTAGTCCTCCTGCTATCGCGCCAAGTACAGCTAGGCCAATGACGATTATTCGCACAAGGTCGCTACCCATTTGATCTCCCTTATTCCTGATTTCCCCTACCGCTGAACAACGGAAGATATATCCTTGCGTGCCGATGCGGCTCACGTGTTGTCTAGCCTTCAGAAAGAGGCTGAGGCATTCCGCGTCTCACGCGTCGGCATCCTGTAGCCGCCCCATCGCTCTGTCATGATGTGCCTTGGTTCTTCGGTGTCGTCGCCCAGCTTGAGCCTTCAACTTTCGGCGTCCCACAACCCCTGCAGCGCCCTGACGAACGCCCGCGCCTTCTTCACGGACCATTGCTCCCCGCCAGGCCCAAACAGGTCCACCTGACCGTTCTGGCACTTGAATCCTTGGAGCATCGCCGTCCTCAGCCAGTCGACGATGCTCGTATAGGTCGGCGCGAGCTTCGGTGCGAAGAGGTTGTCGGGGACGTTGTAGAGCAGGCACTCGATGAAGTAGGAGGGGGCATCGCTCTTGGTGAGCATCTTCTTCTCGACAAGCCGGTTCCGGGCCGCCTTGAACATGCGGACGGTCCTCTTGAATCTCCTGCCTGTGGCCTCTTCCTTCTTCTGGCCCTGGTCGTGGTGCTGCTGCGGGAAGCTCACGACCCAGTGTTCTTCATTCGGTAGGTAGAACGCTATGCCCTCGCTGTAGCGCAGCGTAACCACGAGATCGGCATCCGCCGGGATCTTGCCCTTCGGCACCTTCAGGGTCTTCCGGCCGCTCTCGGCGGCATTCCCGAACCTGGCCCTCATTGCCTTGAGCGCATGGTCCCTGAAGGACTTCCATCGTCGGTACGCGCCCTGGTGAGAGGCGTCTTCCTGCAGCAACCGGCCTGAGAGCTCGGCCACGCGTGGCCTGAGCCGCTGGTTCAACCGCACCACCACGTCGACGTCGCTGTCACCGCCGAGGTTCGTGTCGTTCTTGTAGGAACCCTGGAGGAAGACCTCGTACTTGATCTCCGAGGGCCACTTGTAGGCGTCCAGGGCGGCCCTGATGGGGAGGTGCGCCTGCGTGAAGGCCGTCGCAGCCTGATGATGGCTCCACCGGGATAGCGTGGACTCAGATATCGCCACGTCGCGCTCCCGACAACGAGATTCCCTCCATCCTCAACCGCCCCCTTCCGCGCCATCCAGCAGGCCGTTCTTCACGGCCCAGACCACCATCTCCTGTTTCGTATCGACGCCCAGCTTGTTCTGAATGCGGTAGATCGAGTTCCTGACGGTAACGACCTTGTTGCCATTGGCCTCGGCGATCTGAGCGTATGACTTGCCGCTGGCAAACATCTGGAGGATCTCCCGCTCCCGGTCGGTCAGCGCTCTCAGGGCCCGGCTTGCGGTGAGCCCCCGCTGGCCGCGGATCATCGCGAATACCCGCCGTATGGACTTGTCCGGTATGCGCAGGCGGCCCTGGGCCACCTCCCGAATCGCCTCCGCCAGCTCCTCCGGCCCCGAGTCCTTCTGCAGATAGCCCGTCGCGCCGGCGGCTATCGCCTCCACGACCGCATCCTCCGTGGTCGAGGCCGTCAGCATCAGCACCCGCGTGTCCGGCAGCAGCTCCATGATCTCCCGGCAGGCGTCCACGCCGTCCTTGTGCGGCATCATCACGTCCATGACGATGACCTCGGGCGCTACGCTCTGCGCCATCGTCACCGCCTCGACCCCGTCTTTCGCCGACCCGACCACCTCGAAGTCCCCCTCGCCCTCCAGGGCGTCCCGCAGGCCGTCCCGCATGATGGGATGGTCGTCCGCCAGCATCACTCTGATCCGTTCCGTCGTAGGCATCTCGGTCTCCTCCTGCGAACTATTCATAGGGCGCCTCGCAGGTCACGGTCGTTCCCCCACCCGGGCCACCCGTCTCCACGATGAGCCTGCCGCCCAGCCGCTCGGCGTCCGCCCGCATGCCCCTGAAGCCCCGGCCGCGCTCGGCGTAGTCGTCGGGCAGGCCGACCCCGTCGTCCGAGACGGACAGCCGGATACAGTCGGCCCCGAAGTCCAGCCGGACCTCGACCCTGCCGGCCCCGGCGTGCAGGAATGCGTTGGTGAGCGCGTTGTGGGCGATGGAGAAGAGGCGGGCTCTTGTCTCCACGGCAAGGGGCGGCTCGGTCCCGGACTGCAGCATCTCGGCGGGGACCGATGCAACCCTCTCGAAGGTCTCTGTGTGGGACCAGAGCACCCGTCCCAGCTCCCTCCCCTCGAAGAGATGCCCCTCGTCGATGGGACGCCGCAGCTCCCAAATGGCTGCCTTGGACAGCGATGCGGTCGCGGCCAGCGTGGAGGTCAGCTCCTCGTTCGAGCCGCCGGCCAGCCTCATGGCCTTGCGGATCCCCAGGCCGATCATGTACGCGGTCTGCGCAGCCGTGTCGTGGATGGACTGGGAGAGCTCGATGCGCTCCCGAAGCAGCTCCCGTTCCCGTTCCGCGGACTCCTGCCGCCTCACCCGTTCGAACCGGGCGATGAGGCTGACGGACGCGACGACGGCGTACATGGCCACCACCCTGGCGAGCAGTGCCTTCTCCTGACCCAAATCGAGGTCGAGGCCGGCGCCCACCGTCAGGCTGACGACGGCATAGACGGCCGCGGCCATCGTCGCCCAGGCGAGGCTGAGCCACAGGGATGCGAAGATGACCGCGAACAGTGCCAGTGCGGGATAGTAGGTCACGTAGCTGAAGTGGTGGAAGTCGCCGCCGATGATGACGGCGGCGCTGATCAGCGCGATATCCATTCCGCTGAGGAAGAGGAGCCAGCGCCACGTCACCGCCCGGTCCCTGCGGAGCCGGTAGTGGACGAACCCGTTGAACGCCAGCAGCGGCACGCTCAGGAACGGATACTCCTTGTCGCCGGGGTACCAGAGCTCCGGCCGATAGGCCAATTCGACCACGAAGACGAGCAACAAAAGCCAGCGCGCCCAGACCGAGACCCTGGCTGTGAGCAGCATCACGTCCGGGTCGGCCCGGACGGCCCGGAGAACGCGCCTGCGCAACTCGCCGCCGAGCATGGCCGGGCCCCTTGCCCCCCAACGCAACCCGCGTTGGGATGCTGTGGGGATGGGACGCGCTCCGCCGAAACCGTCCTCTGGCATCACTATAGGTGGACCCCTCTCGCTAGCAGGGTGAGTGCCGTTGCATGCCGCACCCCCAAACGTACCGCGTCTGTTCGGCATTGTCGAGACTGAAATGTACCCAAGCATGTGTAGGCATTAGTACCTACATCAAACATGCTAAACGCCCTCATCAATAGCACACCACAAATAGCTACATAAACACCATCAAAAGAAGGCGCATACGCATCACCGAATACATGCAAGAGTACCCCCCCCCCCCCCGATGTTGCCTACTAAACGTTGCGCTCAGATTCCCTATGCAAGACGTTGCAAACGAACCTTGTCCAGCCTCTTGTTGCGGCCATAGGCTTAGATGTCACAGTGCGCATAAGGATTGAGAACGCTGGCCGTAATTGACGAGCCCCGTGCAACGCCGCCACCTGTTAGGGAAGAGCCATCCAGTATGCGGGTGAGCGGCGGCTGGGCCGCACGGCAACAGACGGCCAATCTTGCGGCCATCAAATGTAGAGAGACAAACACAAGTGGGGGGAACAATTGAGAAAGTTGAGCCGGATACTTCCAATCATTGCGGCCATGATCCTGTTACTGGTCGTCGTCTCCGTGGTCCACGCCGAGGCAGCCGTCTCGTCGGTTGCGATCACGTCCAACCCCGGCACGGACAACAACTACGCGAGAGGCGACACGATCACGGTGACCCTCACCTTCAGCGAGGCGGTGACGGTTACCGGCACGCCGTACGTCGTGCTCGACATCGGCGGTCAGCCCCGCCACGCCGCCTATTCCGGCGACGGGAGCAGCATGACGGCCCAGCCGTTCAGTTACACGGTGCTCGTGGGGGACAGAGACACGGACGGCGTGTCGCTGGAGGCCAACAGCCTGACGCTGAGCGGCGGCGCGATCCAGACCACCAGCGACTCCACCGACGCCACGCTCATCCACGCCGCCATGATCTTCGCCAACCACAACGTGGACAACGACATCACGCTGGTGAGCAACATTGATCAAACGGCCGCGACGGACCACATCACCATCAGCGCCACCCAGAGCGCGACTGTGTCGTTCGCTGCAGGGGTAGTCGCAGGTAGCACCGTCGATCTTTATACACTCAAGGAGATCGCCCTTGATGTTCAGACCGCGTCGCCCACCCTGGACGTCACCATCACTGTGTCCGGGGAACGAGTCCTGGCCGACTACGTATTTTCCGGACCAGTGGCAAACACCGGAATGCAGGTGTTCACAATCGATCAGACGTACATACGCCACGCGGAGCTGACGGCAACCTTCCCACCTGGTTTTTCGTATGAGGTGACCATAACCGGATCCGGCAGCGGAACCGTGGAAATAGGCGCAACCGCGAGCAGCGGGCAGGACACCGGCGGCCTGGCTGAATGGACTATTGCGGATCCCCCCACCAACGAGACCGTACCAAGACTCAGTCTTCAAGGGCATGTACACGCAAATCCGTTCATCACTCATGCTGAAATTGTCTCCGCGCCGGAGGACGGCACGAGCTACAGGGCCGGAGAGCAGATTGCAGTGCTCTTTGTTTTCAGCGCTCACTTGAGCGGCACGTTCCCCGCAACGGTGGATTTGTGGCTTGGCGCCGGGGCCGCTCAACGACGGGAAGCCAGACTGGTAGCTCAATACCGTCAGAGTTTATTCCACCATGCGGTATATGCATATACGGTTCAGAGTGGGGACTCAGACACGGATGGAATCCTGATCGGTGAGAACCCCCTGGGGCGAAACGCGGATTTCGCTCTGGCAAGACAATCTCCACCATTAGCGATAAACCCCCCTCATTTACCGGTCGACCTCACCCTGCCTTCGATGCAACTGGGTGCAGGGCAGCTGGTGGATGGCTCACAGCAAAGGACATGCGAAGAGGTAGCATGCCTTGAGCTTACCGTTGAAGACGGGGTTGGAATATTTGATCACAGTTCGGGCTTTCAAATGCGCTCCGAAGGTCTTCCGTTCGAATACCGGGGCGCGATTTCCCAGCAGACTTTCAGCTACAAAGACACCGCGTTTTCAATCTTCAGGGTCGATTTAATAGAACCGGTCGACCCTCTAACATTTTGCGGCGACACTTGCGAGGACATAACTGATCCCTTCTTACTCGTAGGCATCGATCCGGAAATAGTGAGCATTGCGGATCGTCTGGGGTTTGAGGTTGATGGCGTTGCTTTCCATATCTCCGAAGCCGATACCGGGTCCGGAGGGATATCATTCTGGTGGACAAACCCTGGTCTTGAGTGGTCGGACGGCGATACCGTCCAGATAAAGCTGATCGAAAACGCCACCGCCTCGTTCGACATGGCGAGCTACACCGCCAACGAGGGCGACAGCATCGACGTGACGGTGACGCTGAGCGACTCCTTCGAGAACACGCGGACGCTCCCCGTCGTGGTCACGCCCAACGGCGGCGCGACGGAGGCGGACTACTCCATCAGCCCGGAGGAGCTCGTCTTCGCGCCCGGGGAGACCGAGAAGACGTTCAGCGTGACGCTGGTTGACGACACCAGCAACGACGATGACGAGACCCTAACCCTGAGCATCGACGAACCCCACATCAAACCGGGCGGGACGAACGATACGGCCACCGTAAACATCACCGACAACGACGACCCTGTGGGCTGCGAGAGCGGCGACCTCTGGTGCGCCACCGTGGTGTATTCCGGTAGCGCCGCCAGCAACGCATCCAAGCCCTCCGGCAGAAAGCTGCTGGTCTGGGGCTCCGGGGGCGGCGACACGTTTCAGTTTGCCTACAAGGGCAACACGTATGAGGTCCTGTCAAGCACACTTGGCCCGAACCCGGGGGGCGGGACGTACGTCAGGCCGCCGTTCCACATACCGGAACGTTCAAAAG
The DNA here is from genome assembly GCA_965197965.1 of Dehalococcoidia bacterium. Lineage (GTDB taxonomy): Bacteria > Chloroflexota > Dehalococcoidia > Lucifugimonadales > QGNO01 > DAOUJH01. The sequence goes on along the minus strand of OZ240235.1, from coordinate 1,505,502 downwards.
CGCTCCTTTCCGTGTTCCACTACAGACCGGAAGAACGTCAGACCAGGTGGGACGTGCCCAACAAGGACGATCTCGACGACTGGACGCTGTACATCAGCACCGGCACGGGCGACGACTTCGTGGAGGCGAGGCTGCCGTTAAACGAAGCCAAGTTCTGCTGTGGCCACTCGTGGAGATGGCACGGCCTCGACCTCTACCATCTGAACGACGCCTGGACAGCGACCAAGGAGTACAGGCTGCGGATCGTGCGGGACCTGCCGGCAGACCGCACGCCGGAGGTGCTGGGTCCGCCCCTCCATCTGAGAACACCGGGAGCCACCCGCCACAATGCACTCGTGCATTGGGTGCGCCCGCAGATGAGGAACGACGCCGCCCCGCCGGGCGTCAGCTACAAGGTCCAGTGGAAGGCCTTCAATAACAGCTGGGATGTGCCGGCGGCCGTTTCGCAGCATGTCTACCAACCGCCTGCCGGCAAGGAAACGCTGAGTTTTCGGATCAGCGGGCTGACACCGGGCAGCGCCTACGACGTGCGCGTCATCGCGGTCAATACTGTCGGAGACAGCGCTCCTTCCAATGTGCTTCGTGTCAATACCGACCAACCTCTCCCCGATCCGCAGAACCAGGCCGCCAACAGCCCGGCGACGGGCGGGCCGGGCATCATCGGGACGGTGCGGGCCGGCGAGACCCTGACGGCGACCACGGACGGGATCGAGGATGAGGACGGCCTGGAGGGCGCGGACTTCTCCTACCAGTGGGTCCGCCAGGACCTGGCGACCTTCGACGACACGGACATCGAGGGAGCTACAGGCTCCACCTACACTGTGACCGACGCCGACGAGGGCAAGGCGATCAAGGTGCGGGTCACCTTCACCGACGATGCGGGCAACGAGGAGTCGCTGATCAGCAACGCACATCTGTCCGCCCCGCCCCTGGTCATCCCCGACGAGGAGGAGACGCCGGATTCCTCGGAGGCGCGTGAGACAGCGGAGACGCCGCTGACGGCCACCATCCACGACGCGCCGGAGTCCCACGACGGACAGGAAGATTTCTCCTTCGAGCTGCGGTTCAGCGAGGAGCCCAAGGAAGACTTCAGCTACAAGACGCTGAAGGACCATGCCTTCACGGTGACGGGCGGTGAGGTGGACGGGGTGCGGCGGCTGGAAAAGGGCAAGAACATCCGGTGGCAGATCAGGGTCGAACCGGGCTCCAGCGGCGACGTGACCGTCGTGCTGCCCGCCACCACGGACTGCGGGGCCGACGGCGCCGTCTGCACCGACGACGGCAGGATGCTGTCCGAAGGGCTGGAGCTCATCGTCAGCGGGCCGGACTCGCAGCAGCAGGCCGCAAACACGCCGGCAACGGGAGAGCCCGCCATCAGCGGTACGGCGAGGGTGGGGGAAACCCTGACGGCGGACACCTCAGGCATCGCCGATGAGGACGGGCTGACCAACGTTTCGTACAGCTACCAGTGGGTCGCCGACGACACGGACATCGACGGGGCCACCGATTCCAGCTACACCCTCTCCGAAGACGACGTGGGCAAGACCATCAACGTGCGGGTGAGCTTCGAAGACGACGCCGGCAACGAGGAGTCCCTGACCAGCGCGGCGACGGCGGCGGCGGCCCGGCCGTCCCTGACCGGCTCCGTTCTCAATGCGCCCCAGAGCCACAACGGCAGCGACGACTTCACCTTCAGAATCACCTTCAGCGAGGAGCTTGAGACGGACTTCAGCTTCACCACGCTGAAGGACCATGCGTTGACGGTGACTGGGGGCGAGGTGGACGGGGCCCGGCGGCTGGTCAGCGGCAGCAACATTCGCTGGGAGATAACCGTCAGCCCGCACTCCAACAGCGACGTGACCGTCAAGCTGCCCGCCACCGAGGACTGCGGGGCGCAGGGGGCCATCTGCACCGACGACGGCAGGATGCTGTCCGAAGGGCTGGAGCTCACCGTCAACGGCCCGAGCGGATGAGGCGAGCCGCTCCAGGCCCAAACGCAAAGGGGCCTCACATATGGACAGGTGGGCGGATGGGGTCGTGCGGTCCCCACGCCGTCCTGTCCGCCGATTCCGGACAACGTGGACGCTCCCATAGAAGGAAGTCTTGATGCGTCCCGCGGCAGGACCGTTGCCATGCCTCGACAGCGAACACACTACAGCAGAAGAACCTACACCTTTCCCGACGACTTCCCGGAGCGCCTGGAGCGGTTCAAGGAGGCGTCGGGCCTGTCGTGGGCGGAGCTGAACCGCCGTCTCGGAGTCCATCCCCAGACGATGAGGCGCTGGAGGAAGGGCCGTGCCCGCCCCAGCACGCGGAACATGATGGCCCTGCTGGACCTGGCCGACCGCCTGGGTCTCGGCCACATCTTCACGGACTGAACGGGCGGCCCGCAGGGTCAGGGGCCTAAACGCAAAAAAGGCCGCATACATGGCCGTGCGGGGGGAGAGCGCCGAATCCTGGCGCCCTCCCCCCGTGTCTCCAGCTCCAGCGCCCCTTAGAACAGCCTCAGGGTCTGCTGTTGCGTCTGCTCCGCCTCTCCCTCGGCGGCCCCGGCCTGCGCCTCACCCTGCCCACGCCGGTTCCGGCGGCGGGCCTGGGGAGCGGGCCTCACGTGAGCCGGATACTTGGGTTCCTCCTCCCATCTGGCCCTCGCCCTTTCGACCACCGCCAAGGCCTCCTGTGTCAGCCCGGCCAGGTCCCGGTCGTCGAAGGTCTCGATGTGCGGGTCCGACGAGGGCTGCTGCACCCCGATAGTGGCCCGGCCGCCCTTGATGGACACGACGACCTTCAGGTCCTCCGAGGCTTCGGTCTCGTCTCCCGCGGCCTGCTCCCCGGCGTCATCGGAGCCCTGGCCGTCCTGTGTCGTCTCACCCTTGGAGTCTTCCTCCTGGTCAACGGCGGCAGCCGCGTCGTCAGCCGCATCGCCGAAGAGACTCTCGTCTGCGCTCGGTACGTCCGAGCGTGTTGCTTCCGTTCCATTCTCGTCAGGCATGGTGTCTCCTTTCCCTGTTATAGGGCTGCGTTCATGTGCGCCGTTGACTAGGCCGCAATCCCCGACGCCTGCCTCCTGATCTCGCCCAGGGTCTGCGGTTCCCAGTACAGGTCGCGCTCCACGGCGGGAACGCCGCCGAACACGGTTACCTCAGCCAGCTCGGTCAGATCAAAGTATCCAAGCTCGGTCTCGAACCCCTCGACGAGGCCGAAGCACAGCCCTGTCTCGGCGTCCCATTCCGTGACGTACCAGCGCCAGCCGTTGTAGGGGGAGAAGAGTTTCGCTCTGGCGACGACGGCGTCGTAGTCCTCGACGTTCTCGTTGGCGTAGAGAGCGGGTATGGTGTCCCCGAGCTCCTTCGTCATCAGCTTGTGCCTGCGGAGGCCGCTGTGGTTGTCCTGCCACATGGTCGTGGTCGTGGTGGTCCCGTTCTTGTCAGTCATGGTTTCTCCTTCTTTCTTTACTTCTCAAAGCGTGTCCGTTGGCGTTGTTCGCTAGGCCGATATCTCCCACTCGGAGTCCGGCCCCACGATGCGCACCACCGCCTCCGGGGTGACGTAGCGCGGGGTGACGGTCCCTTGCTCCATGTCCAGGTAGAGGCCCAGGAAGGGGCAGGAGCCCGCCACCATGCGGCGGACCGCCTGTAGCACCAGCGACGCCATCATCTGGTTGATGGTCGGGTCCTGGTCGGTGAGGTCCAGGGCCGCCGCGCAGTCCACGTCCGGCGGCCTGGTCGACACGGCCGTCAGCAGGTCGGGGCGCTGGAGCGTGGGAGCGGGGGCCAGGTGGCACGTCTCGCCGGTGAAGGGAGGTTCGTGCAGGGTCACGGGCTCGGCGACGTTGCCGATGAGCACCTGGCCCCAGTTGGTGTCGTTGCCCGCGTCGATGAGCCACCGTCGCGGATCTCCCGGCAGGCACTCCGCCATCGCCCTTCGTGCGGCGGCGTTGTCGGCGCAGCCGATGATGAGGCTGTCGCCGTAGTTGGGCAGGCCGGGGTAGCAGTGTCCGTGAGGGCTGGCGTCCTCATCCCGGAATGGGTAGACCGAGTAACCCACGGGACGCTGGTAGGCCCGTGCCAGCCGGTCGGCGAGGGCCTGGCTCTTGAACTTGCCGACATCCTCTGCGTAGAAGTTCTGGCGCAGCAGGTTGTGGGGCTCCACCCGGTCGTGGTCGACCAGGACGATGGCGGCCTCCCGCCCCTGGAAGAGGCGGCAGAGGCCCTCGGCCACGAAGCCGCCCGTGCCGCCGCAGCCGACCACGGTGATCCACGGGTTGTCCAGCAGGAACGCGTTGTCCAGGTAGTAGGGCATCTTCAGTTCACCTCCTTGTCGTTGGCGTTGGTGTCGCGGGTCGGGTTCGGGCCGTCGAACACCTGCGGCCAGTCCAGCGGGGCGAAGTGGCCGTAGACCCCCACCCGGAGGCTCAGCTCCGGCAGGGGGGTGTCGAGGCGTCCCACGACGCCGTATATGCGGAACCCCTGCTCGTCCCGGTCGTCGATGGCCGAGAAGAAGGCGCGGGAGGTTCCGTGGGAGTGGAACTCGGCCACCACGCCGGAGGGGGGCACGTAGGCCAGTCTCGTGGCCGTCCCGGCCTGCGGTGGGACCACCAGCCGGTAGGCGTCCCCGTCCCAGCGCACGGCAAACAGCCGCTCGGTGTCCGGGGCGTCCTGGAACCAGCGCAGCCCCACCTCGAACAGGCCCGCCGGGATGGGGCCGTGGGTGAGCTCCAACTTCTCGGTCACGGGAGCGAGGCCCCGCACCGTGCAGCAGGCGACGGTTACCCGCGCCGTCAGGTGGGCGCTCTCGGACTGGACGTAGAGGCCGCCACCGCCGAGAACGTAGTCGTAGCCGATGCCGTGGACTCCCGCCAAGCCGCCGGGGTGGTTGACGAGGTAGCCCACCGGCCCCGGCCCGGCGCTAGCCGTAGCGATAGCCACGTCTCCCCTCGGAGACCGCCATCGCCTGGCCCACCGTGCACTGGGGAACCAGGTCCTCAACCGGGTATGCAGTTTGTCCATCTATCTCCTCCCATAGCGCGATCAGGTTTTCGGGGTGCTTCTTCGAGCGGTCCCGCGTGTCTCCGGTAAGGGAGAAGAAGGACTGGAAGAAGCCTTCCGGTATCAGGTCCACCTCCTCGGGGAACTTGTGGCTTCCGGGGCAGACCCTCCCGTCCCTGAAGACGTTGAAGGCGGGGGCCCGGAAGAGCTGCTGCTCGGCGTCGATGGGCCGCTCCGTTGCGGCGTAGACCCAGGGGGCTCGGCCCGGCGAGCAGACGAAGACCAGCCCCGGCATGGGGAGCCGGAGCCGTGCGGGGGGCTTGAACGCCTCCCGCTGCAGGGCTACGGACCAGACCTGGGGCGGCCGCCAGAGGGCAACCATCTGCCCGGTCTCGCCCTGGTTCCACCAGACGGCGTCCTGGGGCAAGAGCCCCGAGGAGAACCCCAGGTGCTGGGTGAACACGTTGGCGATCTCGTCCGCCGAGACGGTCCTGACCCAGGTGGAGTCGCCGTCGAAGCCCCGCAGCAGGATCGTCTCCCCGTACACCTCGAGCTGTAGCTTGAGGTCGTCACGGGGCGCGTCCGCCGGACCCGGCAGGGACCATTGGGTCGTGTCGGGTTCATTGCTCATCGTCGTTGTCCTCCTTTCCGTTTTCTTGTTCCGGTATCCGCGCGAGGGTGAAGTCCAGCATCTCGGCGAAGCGGGCGGGGAGGTCATCCTCCAGCCAGTCGCCCAGCTTGCACACCGCGTCCATGAGGGCGCTGGCCCTGCGCCACTCCTCCGTGCCCTCGGCGATGATGTCGTCATCCCAGGGGTCGCAAAACCCGTCGTAGGAGCCGTCCTCGTAGTTGTGGTCGAGAAACCAGTTGCCGGTCTCGGCGAGGACCCAGGAGGCGGCTTGCGCCGCACCCTCGAACCTCGTGTCCTTCAGCGCCCCGGTGAGGTCCTCCAGGGGTATGCCGCCTTCGGGGACTCTTTGCAGCGTCTCCTGCGGGATGCGTTCGGCGGCCGACTCCAGCCAGGCCACCCGCAGCCCGTCGGGTCCGTCGTAGTAGGCGTCCGGGGGCCTGACCAGCAGTGCCATTGCCGAGAGCCCCTCGCGGTAGCCGTTCCACATCTCGTGGAGGCCGTCGTAGCCGAAGCCCATCAGCTCGAAGGGGATTCCCCTCCTCAGCCAGGACCAGGGCGGTTCGTCATCGGAGTCCGTCCAGAACTCGATCATTGGGGCGTAGAGGGGGAAGTGCCGTTCTCCGAAGAGGTTGGCGAAGCGCTCCACCCTACTGCGTACATCGGGGGCCGAGAGCGCCGCCTCCGCCTCGTTGGGGAAGAGGCGGCGCACCAGCCCCGCGAACCAGGCGTAGTCGTCGGCGTAGCCGACAAGCGTGACCAGCTCCCGCAGCGACGGCGGACGCCGCAGGAGCAGTGTTGCAAGGCCGCTCAGCGTCGGCGGCGCAGCAGCTTGCATCTCATGGCCTCCAGAAGGCGTCCCGTGGATGAGGCGTAGTCCTGCGCCTGGGTGCAGGCCATCTCTACCTCTCCCTGCCGGGCGGCCGCGGCGTCCAGGTCGAAGGATCCGTCGGGCCGTGTGAGCTCCGCCGTGAGCTCGATGATGCTGAGGCCCACCGGCGGCGTCGCCGCCAGCAGGCCCGCGAAGGTCCGGTTGTCCATCGGATGCCCTCCTTACCGGGTGAAGGCGCCCTTGGTGCCCACCCGCCGCTGGAACTCGTAGATGGTGTCGTCGCCGCGCTTGGTCTCCTTGACCGAGGCGTTGGCGATCTCGCCGTAGAAGTCACTGAGCGTTGCCTTCACCTGGTCGACGCTCATCTCGGGGTCGGGGTCCGGGAACTCGCGGTCGTCGTATACGAAAATCCTTGCCATGACTAATCTCCTTTGTGAGAGTTGCTTGTCTTCCTGCGTTGCCTATGCGGGGGAGGCCGCCGCTCCGTTTGCGGCGACCTCTCCCGTGCATCTGCGGTCTAGCGTCCTGCGCCGACCGGCTCTTCCTCGCGCTGCTCTTCCAGCGTCATCGCCCACTCGAACATCGAGAGGGTCGCGGGCTGCGGCTTGCGGTTGCGCTTCGGCTTCACCGGCTCCTCGGCCATGAACTCCGCCCAGGAGAACAGCGACTGCTGCGCCTCCGGGGACTCGTCCTTGTGGTGGCCGTTGGTCCCGTTCCCGTTGACCGGGGCAGGCGTGTGCCCGTTGCCGTTGGTGTGCCCGTTGACCGGGACGAGCTCGACCGTCGGCCCGATGCCGATGGCGTCGCCACCGTTGGCGTGGTGTCCGTTGCCGTTGACCGAGATGGTCTCCGGCTCGATCTCGACGACCTTCCAGCCGTCGTCCACCAGCAGCTCCTCGGCCTCGCTCTCGGCGTTCCTGGCCTGGGCGAAGACTTCCTCCATAGTCTCGGCCTCGTCCTCCTCGTCGCCGCTGACGATCCTGCGGGCCAGGGCCATCATCATGTCGTCGCCGTCGTCGCCGTATGCCGCAAGCCCGTCCTCCGGCAGCTCCCCCTCGACGGCCAGGGAGCTCTGCATCTTCTTCGCCACCAGCTTCAGCGCGTCCGCTTGGAGGGTGTTCCGGTAGCTCATGAACACCACCTTCACCGGGCGGGTCTGCCCGATGCGCCACGACCGCCGCGACGCCTGCCGGACGACGTACACCGAGTAATCCGTTTCGTCCCAGCAAATCGTCGGGAAGTCGATCAGGTCCAGGCCGGTCTGCACCAGCCGCGGGTGGCAGATGAGGACGTCGATGCCCTCTTTCACCTTGTCCGCCACCCACTTCTCCCTGCGGTTCGGGGCCACGGCGTCGGCCTTCATCACCGCCACCTTGAAGCCGTGCCGGGTCAGGATGTCGTCCATCCGCCCGGTGATGTCCCGCGTCCCCGTGTGGGTGACGTAGACCAGCACCCGTCTTCCCTCCATCCGCTCGGCGGCCACCAGGTCGATGAGCGCCTTCTCCTTCGGGTAGAGCTTCTCTTCGGACAGGGGCGGCACCTGCACGATGACGTCGCCCGTCCTGGGGTCGAAGACCGTCTCCCCCCTGGTGCAGCCGTCGGGGTAGGCCAGGAGCGTCTGGAGGTAGGTCGCCAGCAGCCGCTTCGAGCCGGATTTCAGCGCCTTCGCCAGCTCCTTCTTCAGCTCCTCGAACACGTGGTTGTAGGCGCTGCGCTGGGAGTAGCCGGTGGCGTCCTCCTCCGAGTCCATCGAGGACACGAGGATCTTCTCCTCGTAGTCCGGCAGGCCGGAGGCAACGTCCGCCAGTCTGAGGAACACCGTGTTCCCGATGATGTGGAACAGGGCGCTGGGCACGAGGCCCGGCCGCTCCCTGGTCACCTTGCGGTAGCTGCGCCTCCTGCTGTTGCGCCCGTCCTCCAGCGCGTCGTCGTCGGGCTTGCCGACGGTGACCTCCTCGAAGCCGTACCGCTGAATCCAGCGGTGCTCGTCGGAGCGCCCGAACTCCGTCCTGATCTCCGGCGAGAACCTGTAGAGGAGATGGAAGATGGTCGAGGAGTACCCTCCCAGGAGCGTCCCGGTCAGGCTGAGGGACTTGCCGCACACGTCTGCGAGGATGCCGGCGGCGATGCCCTGGGCCGAGCCGCGCCCCTTGAACTCGTGCACCTCGTCGCCGATCAGCAGGTCGAAGAAGCCCTTCATCCGGTGCTTGATGTAGTCGGCCAGCGGGTAGCGGGCCGGGCCGGACCTGTCGGCCTGCCACAGCGGGGCGTCGCAGGCAGCGCAGGTGTGCTTGCGGCGGTTCAGGTCCGCGAACGTCAGCGGCACGCCGTCCTTGTCGACGATCTGCGCCGTGCAGTCGGGGCAGCAGGGGACCCGGAAGGGCTCCCCCGTCTCCTCCTCCCGCAGCAGCCTTCCCTTCGAGACGGCCCACCGCTGTATCACGGCGGGCATCCAGCGGTAGGACAGCTTGGCCTTCTCACGGCTCATCACCGCGAAGAGGGGGCCGGAGCCGACGGAGAGGCGCAGCCGCTCCAGGTCGGTGATGGACTCGACGATGGCGGCGCGGACGCCGGGCACCGTCATCTCCACCTCCCGCTTCCACTTGGGAACCAGGTGGGGCGGGCAGATGATGAGCACCCGCTCGAAGCCCGCCATGTATGCGGCCGCCGCGCCGATGAAGGTCTTGCCGGTGCCCATCTCGCCCACTACCGTCGTGCCCCGGTGGGCCTTGAGGGAGAGGGCCGCGCCCCTGATGGCGTCGGCCTGCGCTCCCAGGGGCTTGCGGAGCAGCCTGGGGAGCGTCCCGCCGTTCTCCGAGGGCCGGTAGAGCGGCGGGTAGGACTCCACCACCCTCCTGGCGATGGCGTCCTTGAACTTGTCTATGAAACCTCCGAGGTTCATGTGAGTCGTCCTCCTTTTCCGTGGTGGGCCGGAGGACGACGCCGGGACCCTGGACGCACCACGCCCCCAGGTGGGGGACGTTTACGTGCGACGGGTCCCTGGAAACGTCCCCAGGCGGTTGCTTGAACGTGCGAGACCCGCGCCAGTTGGCGGGTTTCGTGATGCGGCTCGGTGTGAGCCGTCTAGGCTGCTTTGAGGGTCTCCCTGCGGGCAGCTTCGGCGGCCCTGTACTCGTCGTAGCAGCGCCCCGTCAGGTGGTACGCCTTCACCGGGGAGGAGACGGCCCTTCCGTAGTAGTCGATGTCCACCGAGGCGGTCTGCATGGCCGGCTCGCCGGGGGCGATGGGCTGCCCGCACCGGCAGCAGGCTTCGAGGACCATGATGGTCTGCGTCTGCATCTTCCTTATCTCTCCTTCCTTGTTATGAGGGTCTTCTCTGGTCGTTCCGATAGGGCCAAGGGTGAGCCGTCCGAGCTAGGCGGCGATGTCCTCGATCTGCCCGTCGTCGAGATCGAGGGCCACCACGGTCGTCGTCAGCTTCTCCCGGTGGACCTCCTTCTCCGGGGCGTCCTCGACCAACACCATGTCCTTCGAGGTGCGGCCCTTGACCAGGATGCGCCTGTCGTCGGCTTCAAGGACCAGGTTGTTCAGGAAGCCCGCCGCCACCAGCATCGCCATGTGCCCCCTTCGCAGGGGCATCAGCGGGCGGGTCCGGTTGTCGTTCGCGGGCCAGAGGGTGTCGGTGATCTCCGTGCTGGTCCACAGCCCCGACCGCCGCGCCTCAGCCGCAGCGGCGACCGGATCGACGGTGCGGGTGGTGAACAGGATGTCGCCGCTCGGCGTGGTGGCGGGGCTGTACTCCGTGTAGGAGTAGGAGTTGCGCTGGGAGCGCAGCGGCTCCGGCTCCCCCACCGCCCACTCCAGCACCATGCTCTCGGCTGTGGCGTCGGGAACGGGGTCGGCCTTCCGGTAGCCGAACAGCGCCACCTGGTCGAAGACCTCCCGCTCAGGGTCGGGGAACGCCCAGCACCGCATCCGCCCGTAGTGGGTGGAGAGATACCGGGCCGAGACCGCGAGGCGCTGGCGGGGCACGATGAAGACCAGCAGACCGCTCTCGGCCAGGTAGCGCGTGGTCTGGGTCAGGAAGGCGTGCTCCGTCCGCTTGTCCTCCGAGTCGTAGTCGTAGGGCGGGTTGAGCAGCAGCAGGCCGAAGGCGCCGTTCGCAATCGACGTTGCGAAGAGGTCGGCGGCCAGGGTGCGGTGGAGCACCTTCTCGGCCTCCTCCGCCCGGTCCCGGTGCAGCTCGACGCCGTAGGTCTCGATGGAAATCGAGTTGGGCCGGTCGAGGTTCTCGGCCAGCCTCTGGAGCGCGTCCCCGGCCCCGCAGCAGGGGTCGAGGATGCGGATGGTCTCCCGGCCCCGGTAGTAGGAGCCGGAGGGGGTGTGGATCAGCTCGGCGATCAGGTCCACCACCCGCTCGGGAGTCGGGTAGTAGCCCCCTTTGGCTTGTGCAGCGAGTCTCATGTCGTCTCTCCTTTCGTGTCTGGTGTCGTGCGCCGCTTCAGGCGGCGATTGCCAGGTCCTTGTGGCGAGTGTCGATGCCGACCACCTCGCCGATAGCCACGTTGCGCTGGTAGCAGAGCACCTGGTGCGTCTGCATGGCTTCGGCACAGGCGGTGCAGAAGGCGGTGATGAGCTCGGCGTGGTTGGCGACGGTCATCCGCCGCACCAGCATCGAGCCGCCGTCCGGCAGGGTGTGGCGGTAGAGCTGGACCGTGGGGTCCCGCCGCTCCGCCTCCGTCGCGGGCCGGAAGAAATGCGGCTGCCCCGACCGGCAGAGGTGATTCGAGCCGTCGTGCTCGCAGTAGCGGCAGAGCCTGCCCCGTACTGGATACGGGGTCTTCCCGTCGGGGGAGAACCGCTGCCATGCCCCGTGATTGCGCTGTCCGCGCCTCTTGTTGTTGCGCTTGGCCCGCTTCAGCGTCCTATCCATCGGACGCCTCCCTGGGCAGCGTGAGCCTGCCCGACGCCACGGCGTCGGAGAGGTCTTCCCGCAGCTTCTTGGCCTTGGGAGAGCACCGGTAGGCGGAGACGCCCACCGACTGAAGCGGCACTATTTCCTCCTCCTCGTTGCCCCGCTCCCAGAGCCAGTTCGCCCAGGAGCCGTGGAGGGGCAGCGGGCTGCGCTTATCGAGGAAGCGGTGATGAAGAGCCGGGGCTTCCTCCTCCGACTGCGCCAGCAGGAGGAAGGAGTCCTTCTCGTAGCCGTACTCGGCGGTCTTCGTGTAGACGAGTGCGTGCCAGCCCCCGGTCGCCGGCAGGCGGGCGATCTTGGTCGTCCACGTTCCTATGGTCTCGTACGGAATGATGCATCGCTCGTAGCCGCCGTGGAGCGCCATGCCGTCGGCGCCCCGGATGATGTGGGCAACGTCCGGGGGCTGCTTGAGCAGCGACGCCCAGATCGCCTTCAGCGCCGTCTGGGGGCCGACCATCGAGACGAACCAGAGGCCGTCCGTCCGGTCGTCGCGGGCGAAGGCGTCGGCGGTGGCGTTGAAGCCGCCCGCGCTTATCGTGAACAGGTCTTCGGGGTCTATGGTGTGAGTCGCCAGCATTTGCGACCTCCTTGCGTGTGGGTTGAGAGCGAAGCGCGGGGGAGCATGTCCCCCGCGTGAGAGCCGGACGGCGTGGGCCGTCAGGACATAAGGCCCCGTTCCTTGAGGCTGACGAACCGCTCGCCGCCGATGACCACGTGGTCCAGCAGCTCGATGTCCAGCAGCTTGCCCGCCTGGACCAGCTCTCTGGTGAGGGCCGCGTCCTCGGGGCTGGGCGTCGGATCCTGGCTGGGGTGGTTGTGGCTGACGATGATGCTGGGGACGGCCTCGATGACCGCCGGGCGGAAGACCTCGGCGTTCCTCACGATGGCCGAGGACACGTTGCCCTGGTAGATGATCCGCTGGCCCACCACCTGGTTCCTGGTGTTGAGCAGCAGCACCCGGAGCTGCTCCTGGGCCAGGCCGGACATCTCCGGCCCCAGCAGCTTCCGCACGTCTTCGGGGCAGTTGATGGAGGGCGGGTCCTCCGGGCCTTCCGGCCTGGTCTCCACGTCGTAGCGGACCGCCAGCTCCCCCAGCAGGCTCAGGTTGATGCGGAGCGCGTTCAGCAGAACAGCGTCCTTGGTGTAGGTCTTCTTCCTGGTCATGTCGGCCTCCTTGCGTATCGGTTAGAACAAGAGCGGGGCCGCCCCCTGTAGATGGAAGCGGCCCCGTGGCGCGCCTTCGGGAAGGCGTCGCTATGCGGTTGTGGGACTAGAAGGGAGAGGCGCCGACCGGCTGCTCGATGTCCGAGGCGTCGCCGTTGCCGTTCCCGCCCTTGGAGTCGAGGAACACGACCTCGGAGGCGTGGACCTCGGTGCGGTGGCGGCGCTGGCCGTCGTCGCCTTCCCACGAGTTCTGGACCAGGCGGCCCGCGACGTAGACGCGCTGGCCCGTCCCGACGTACTGGTTCACGGCCTCCGCAGTGGCGCCCCAGACCACGATGTTGTGCCAATCCGTCTCGTCCTCGGCGTCCTTGCGGTAGCGGTCCGTCGCCAGCCGCAGCTTGGTGACGGCGGTTCCGCCGGGGGTGTACTGCATCTCCGGGTCCGTTCCGACCCTGCCCAAGAGCTCTACCTTGTTGATGGTGCGTGACATTGCGTTTCTCCTTGTGTGTGTAGTGGCGCGGTGTTGCCGCGCCCGGTTGAATGAGCGCGGGGCCGACTCCCCGATAGGGGGAAGACGGCCCCGTCCTGCGCTCCCAACAGGGGAAGCGTCTAGGTGTTCACCCGCACGTACTCCGACTCGCTCTCGGTGACGATCTCGGCCCGGACCTCCGGGTCGAGGGCCTCGTTGAGCCTGCGGTGGTTCACCGAGTACCTGGTGGAGCTGACGAGGGTGACCGTCCGGCCCCCCACCGTCGCCTTCGAGTCACCCTGCCGGCGCATCCACGCCTTCAGGGTGTCCAGCGCGGCGCGCTTGGCCTTCTCAGGCTCCTTGATGGACTCCTGAGCCTCTGCGTAGGCCGTCACCGCGTCCCGTGCCTCTTCGTCGCTCACCTCCTCTGTCTCTGTCTCGTTCTCCGTCTCTTCGCTCGCTTCCGCCGTTCCCGGCAGGCAGACCGCGAGGAACGGGCAGCTTCGGCACTGCCAGCTGGTTGCGGAGAAGTCCCGCTCCGGCAGCGCGTCGGGGTCAGGCCCGCTACGGACGTGGTGAGCGGCAAGCTCACCGAGCCACTCGCTGGCGTCCTGCAAGGCCCTCTCCAGCCGGTGGGCGGGAATCCGCTCCCAGTCCCAGGTGCGAGCCCCCGTGTCCATCGTGGCGATCACCACGTCCCGCAGGTCGCCGAACTCGCCGAGCGAGTAGAGGGCGGCCTGGGCCACCGACGCCGGGTGACTGCGCTCCGCCCCCAGCGTCTGCCAGCGCTTGAACGCATCGGGTCCCCGCGTCTTGATCTCGACGACCATCGGGTCGCCGTAGGCGGGGGCATCCGGCTCTCCCTCGAAGAGGAAGAGTTGAGGGGGCGCTTCGCCCGGTTCCACCGGCAGCCGCACCGTGCCGTCCGGGTGTCCGGTCACGATCATGTTGGGGCCTACCCTCACCGCCACCTGCTTCGGGTCGTGGGGGTCGGGCGCATCGACCTTCCAGCCAGCCCGCTCCATCGCCCGGACCACCACCGGCTCCAGGGCGTTGCCCGCCTCCATCGCCGTCAGCGACTCCTCGCTGGGAGAGTTCGTGGGCTCGTAGCCCGTTGCGGCGTACCAGAGGGAGCGGCGGCAGCCCAGGGCTGACGATGCCCGCACCTCCATGTTGCCGTCGTCGTCGAACCGCGCCGCAGGGCGGGAGAAGACCTCCGCCCTGTCAGTAGTCGTCGTTACCATCGTCGTCGTCTCCTTCCTGTAAGTGAGAAACGGGGCAGCCCCCGAAGGAGACAGCCACGCCTCGATACCGTTGTCCTGGCCGTTCATGCGGCCGCTTTCATCTCAATCGCCGCCTCTTGCGCCGTCTCCGCCTCGCTCTCCTCTCTGGCCTTCAGGTGGGTCTTGAGGATGTGGGCGATGCCGTCGCCGAGTCCGAGCACCGCTACGCTCTTGCCGTCCGGCATCGTGTTGAAGAAGGGCTGCATCTCGGCTATCCCCTGGCACTGGTCAATCACCTCTTCGAGGGGAGTCCCGCGTCGCAGGTGCAGGGAGATCAACCGGCAGGCCAGCTCGGTGACGCCATGCTGGAAGGAGCCGCCCTTTCCCAGGTAGCCGAAGACCTCGAAGGGTTCGCCGTCATCGTCCACGGAGACGGTGACGAAGAGACTGCCCATCTCCGTTTGCAGCTTCGTCGTCGTGCTGGGAAGGCTGCGGGGTCTTGCCCGCGTCCCCGTAGTCATGGCCTGTCCGCCTTTCCGAGGCAGAGCGGGCGCGTCCCGGCGCACTCGATGGCCTCCATCCTCCCGTAGGCCCGCACCATCTCCGGGTCGTTGGCGAACGACTCCGCCTCGATGCAGGTGTCGAACCGCTCAAACGGGTCCGTGCCGAGGCCGCCCCGGTAGGCGACGGCGTGGTGGTGGATGCCCGGCGGAAGGTCGCGGAGGTGGGGGAGGGCCGGAGCGTAGCGGTCGAAGTAGCCCGCCACCTTCAGCGCCATCTCCCTCTCGCGGTCGTCGCCGAGTCCCAGGAGCGTCCTGACGATGGGCTCCTCGCAGTCCTCCTCGGCGAAGGTGGGCGTGAACATGGCGGCCCGCACGCAGGCGGGGATTGCGGCCCACCGCTCGCGGCTGAGCTTCAGCCCGCCGTGGCTGGGCGTCCAGACTCGCCAGACGCCCTCGGCCAACTCCTCGATGTCGTGTGTCCAGCCCCAGGGTGTGCTTACCAAGGTCTCAGTCGTTGTCATGGCTCGTTGCCTCCTTGTCCTGTAATGAAGGAGCGGGACAGCCCCCGAAGGAGACGGCCCCGCTCTCGATTCCGAACCGGATTGACCGGCAGACTAGGCAGCCTGGGCCTGCTGCATCTGCCGGAGCTTGTTGGCTGCGGCTTCCACCAGCGGCCCGAGCTCGGTGCCGTCCAGGTCGTCGATGCTCTTGCCCGTCCGGTCCACGACGGCGCTCCGCACCTGGTCCTCGTCGAGGCCCTGCTCGGCGGCGATCTCGATGAGCCGCTTCCGCAGCTTTGCCATCTGGGACTCGACGCGGTCGTTGGCCTGGTTCTGGCCGGAGTTGCCGTTGGCCTGGGCCTGCCCGGACCTGCCGTTGGACGGGGCGGGGACCCGCTGCGGTTGCGGCTGGTTGCCGACCTGCGGCTGGTCCCCGTAGAAGCCGTTGCCGAACTGGACGCCGAAGCTGCGGAAGGCCCGCTTCATGCCGTCGGTCACGGCGGCTTTCATCGCCGTGTCGTGGCCGTCGAAATTGTCCTCGGTCACCGGGTGGACGCCGAGGTCGGTGCGGGGCAGAGCGCCCGCCACGGAGACCCGCACCGGGGCGCTGTAGCCCTGTTCCACCTTCACCTCGCCGGTCTGAGGGTTGACCGTCTCGATCCTGCGCAGGGTGACGTCCCCGGCCAGCTCGTAGCCCCACCCGCCGTATCCGAATATGAGGTTGGCCTGGGCGATGACGATGTGGCCTTCGAGGTAGTCGAAGGACTTGCCGCCGCGCCCCTTGCGCTGGGAGACCAGCTGGGAGTCGAGGGGCTGTCCGAGCGCCTGCGTGACGGCGGGCGAGAGCCCGTCCCAGAGCAGCTCGTGCTCACTGACTATCGCGGCGTCGGGCTTGTGGCCGTTGCCGTTCCGGGCGACGACTGCGGTGTCCTTGTGAACGCCGTTCGCGCTCCCGTGTCCGTTGTTGCTTCCGTTCTTGTTGAACATCTCAATCTCCTTCTTGTGGTGTCGTTCCTGTAGCGAATGGCCGGTGCGAGTTCCTCTGCGGGAACCCGTGTGCGGGCGAAGCCCGTCGTGCATCGGGCATAGGTCCTCCTGGGTGGTGAAGTGGGAGTGGGTGAGAAGCGGGCGGGGAAGCCCGCTGAGGAGCGGCGGGGAGCCGCTAGCGGGCGGAGCGGGCCGCCTGAGCAAGCAGGCGGAGGAAGGCGGCCTGTCCGTGGGGCCGGGCAGCCAGCTCGCCCACGTCGCCGACGCCCTGGGGGAGGGTGACGGCGGCGGCCCTGCGTCCCAGCAGGGTCAGAAGCCGCTCCGTCGCCTCAAGGCCCGCGTCGTCGCCGTCGAAGGCGAGGAAGACGCGGGGGCAGCCCCGGAGGGCCGAGGCGACCCGCTCAACGCCCTGCGTGCCGAGAGCGGCGCAGGCGGGAAGGCCCCATCCGGTAAGGGCGAGCCAGTCGAACAACCCCTCGGCCACGACCGCCCAGGACGGAGCAGGGCCGAGACGCCCGAGACCCAGGACCGGCTTGGGGCCGGGGAGGGCCTGGAAGCGGGGTGTCCGGTCGGGAACGACCGCTCGCCCGGCGAGCCAGCGGACGAGGCCGCCGGAGGCGTCGGGAACGACGACCATGCCGGCGAACCGCTCCGCTCCCCGCTCCATGAACAGCCCGGAGTCCCTGAGACGCTTCTCGGAGAAGCCGAGGGACTCCAGGGCCTGCCGCAGCCCGCCGCCCGACGAGTAGCCGAGACCAAGGCGGGCTGCGGCGACCGGGTTGACGCCCCGCGAGGCCAGGTACTCCCGCGCTTCTGACGAACGCCGGAGCCGTCCGGCGTAGAAGCGCGCCGCCGCCGTCAGCAGGGCGGGGTCGCGGGGAGCCAGCGCGGCGGACTTGGGACGCCGCGTTCCGGCTGGACGAATGGCGGCCCTGGGCGCAAGCCCAGGGCTGCCGTCCAGCCGCGCGATGGCATCGGGCAGCGACAGCCCCTCGGCCTGCTGGATGAAGTCCAGCACGTCGCCGCCGAGTCCGCAGCCGAAGCAGTAGAACCGCTCCGAATCTGCGTACACCGTGAAGCTGCCCTCGACCTCATCGTGGAAGGGGCAGACGCCCTGGCGGACCCTGCCCCGTCCCCTGAGCCGCACGCCTGCGGCCTCCACCGTGTCGCCCAGCGGGTGCCGGGCCTTCAGCGCGGGGATGTCCACGTTGGCCGTGACCATCACGCGCCTCCGGCCAGGGGCCGCAGGCCCCGGAGGCTGCTTCGGGAGACCGCCTTGCCCGGCTTCCAGCGCATCCCCAGGACCGCCACCACCTCCAGCGTCCCACCGGCGTCCTGGGGCACCAGCGCAGCGGCCCGTCCCGTGCCCTGGCTGTAGACCACCGCGTCCCGGTCTCCGAACCTGCGCTTCACCAGCTGCGTCCACTCGGAGAAGGCCCACCGGACCTCCTTCGTCTCCGCTTGCGCCGCGTCCACGCCGGCGAGGACCGCCAGCGCGCCGTCGACGTCCCCCGCCTGCCTGAGCCGCCGGGCCTCGTGGATCGAGCGCACCGCGCCCGTCTCCGCCGCCTCCGCCGTCTCCGGCTCCTGCTCCTTGAATCCCATCGCAGCGAAGAGCTGGTCGACCAGCTCCTCCAGGCTGCGCCTGGGCTGCACTACGTTGGCCATCGTCCGATTGCCAGTTGCCAGTGTTGCCGTCGTCATCGTGCACCTCCTAAGTGCCTTTGCTTTGTGACCTTGCCGATTGCGCCCGCTTGCGGGCAAAGAAGAAGGGCCGCCCCCGGATGGAGACGGCCCTTTGCGTTGAGTTGGGTTGTGAGGGAGCCGGAGGCCCCGTCGTCAGCGGCGACGGACCCTTCCTACCGGACTCCGGGGCATGAACCGCCGGAGCAGCAGCGCCCCGATGCCCAGCCCGACGAGGTTCAGGAAGAAGATCTCCACGTCGAACGTCAGCAGCGGCGCCGCGACGACCAGGACGACCGCCCCGGCCACGACGACCCGCTTGCGCTTCCACCACGGCTGCTTCTCAGGGGCCTTGACCGGGGCGTCATTCACCTGTGCGTAGGCCGTCCAGATGGGCAGCCCGATCAAGACCTCCAGCTCGGTTATCACCACGCCGGCCGAGCAGCCCCCGGTGTGGCACTTGACCTCGATGCCGTTGCCGTCCGGTCGCTGCCGGAACGCCAGCCCGTCCGACTTGCCGCCGTGGCAGACCGCCGTCGTCGTCCAGAACCAGCCCCGCTCGAAGCTGACCCGGTGCGGCAGCAGGTTGGCGATCCGCATCGCGCTCGGTCCCACGTACTGTTCCGCCATGCCCGTACCTCCTTGTTCGTTTGTGGCCGTTCGTTCAGTCATGGCGCCTCCTTCAACAGGTCCTCCGGGGTGGACCAGTCGGGTGATAGCCGGCTGCCCACGTCGAACCGCCTCACCTGCGCCGGGTCGGGTCTCAGGTGCGCCGAGTCGTCAGGGGCGCTCCCGGCCTTGCCTGCGTCAAGCGTGTGGAGCTGCCCGCACCGCTTGCAGTACCAGCCAGCAGCCCCGGCGTAGCCCACTCCTGGCCGCGCTAAGGAATACCCGCAGCCGCAGACCTCGAGCGACAACCGGAACGTCTCGAAGACGTTGCCCTCGGCGTCGCGCAGGTGACAGAGACGGGTGCGCGGATTGGTGACCATGCGGTCGCCGATGATCTGGACCCCACTCTTCTGTTGCCGACCAACTCGATTGCCCATGTGTGTTACCTCCTTGCTGATGTGTGTGCCGATGCCGTTGAACCCGTGAATCCGTTCCAAAAACGCACTCCGCCCACGGTCGAATGTCGAACGTGGAAGCCGGAGTGGGATGAATGAAGACGCAGCTTTCCCACGGACGGTATCCACCCGGGGAGCACTGCGAGACGTGAAGCGGCCAGCCTGCTTCTCAGTCACAGACCGGCGCGTGTCGAAGCTGCGGCCCTCGCTGTCAGTCAGCCGTGCCGCAGGCATGTCGAGTCGGTCGGGGCGACAGACGCACTCCGACCGACTGGCTGAGGACGAGGCGCAAAGCGCTCCGTCCCCTGCGTCCGACGGAAGGAGCGATCAACTCCAACCGCCAGCCAAATGTCCAGCGGGAGAAGGACTTACGTCAAACTCCAACCGCCGGACGTGGACCGAGGACGAAGGACCAGTGTCAACTCCGTCGTTTCGATCCGTGCTGGTTGCGAAGGACCAACGTCAAACTCCGCATTGCCAGCAATTCCCTCGTGGGCGACCGGTCAGGAGAGCGAATCATCCGTCAGGTCTGACCCGGGCTCAGGGATCACGCCCCCAGGTTTCTATGGTTGGAAACCTTGGAGAAAGCCAAACAGTGCGTCAATTATTACCGCATCGAAAGCCCGGCGGTAAGGTCTCGGAAGACCCCCCCGCCAAAGTGTTCACAAAAGTTAACAGACAACCGGAGCGTTCCCGTCCCGGTTACCTCCGCCACAGTCCGAGCGTCAGGACGCGCCTGACCCACCGAAGAAGCTCCCGCCTTCGCAGCGCCCTCCGCGTGTCGGAGAGCGCTGCCCTGCGCCAGTTGACCTGGCCGTTCCGGTCGAAGCCCCGCAGCGGAAAGGTCGCCGGGGGAAGGGTCAGCCCGTGCCCCTCCAACAGGGTCAGCTCCAACGCCAGGAACCGCTCCTCGGTCGTCAGCCAGGACAGGGTCCCGCCCTCGTTGGGATGCGCCGCCTTCAACTCCCGCCACTCCACGATCAGCGGCCACGCCTCCCCGAACACCTCCTCGTCGTCAGGGGCGGGTTCCAGGGTCACCAGGTCGGGGAACTCCCGCCGGAGCGTCGATGTCTTCCCGGGCTGCGGGCCGGCGCCGTTCGCCTTCGCCTCGCCCCCGGAGTCGCCCGCCGTCCTCCGCTCGCCCAGCGTCCGTTCCAGCTTGCGAAACCCCTGGGCCACCTCATCCCGGATGGCCCTGTCCCTGTCCTCACCGGCCCTGTGATTCGCCCGCATCTCCGTGCCCAGCTCACCGACGACGCCCTCCAGCTCCCCCAGCCTGTCCTCCAGCTTGTCGTTGCGGTCCCGCTGCTCGACGGCCGCGGAGCCCATGCCGTACTGAAGGGCCTTGTCCAACACTCCCCGCATGCGCCTCGACAGCACGCCCTCGTCCAGGCTGGCGTCCAGCGTCCTGCGGTCCACCCCCAGGAGCGACGCCGCCTTCTTGCGACCGTGGTCCCGCTCCAGCTCTTGCAGCAGCGACATGAGCCGCAGGTGGTGCATGTCCTGGACGGCCCTGCTCTTGGCGAACACGTCCTTCTTCGCTTCCATCAGACCTCCTCCTGAACACCGGCCCGCACTCCCACGGGCTGCGTTACGTGTACCCCTGTAGGGGGGATTGGGCGATTCCGGCCCTATTTCTGCGGTTTCTCGCCGCTCTTCATGTGGCCCCGCTGCCCGCCCGGTTGTACCCCCTGGCCGGACTGGGGACTTGCACCGAAGTGTTCACAACTTTCGGGCCTTTTCACCCTCGTTTATGCCTGTCTCAGCTTTGCGGCAACCCGCCCGTCAACTACGCCACCAAAGTCGTTTCTCTGTACAGCCCCATTACTGCACGAAAGGGAGTCGTCTGAACAGGGGGCACGTAGGGGGTCGCAGCGGTGCGAGCCCCTATGGGAGGTTATGTACGGCGATTCTTTTATTCACACTCTTTTGCGATCAAGCGATGCGATGAATCGCATCAATTTAGAGAGGGGTGAACATGTTGGCGCTGCAATCGAAAATCCGGTCAGTTAGACGCCTTATTCCCCTGGCAAGCGCGCTGGTTTTGGCGGCGCTTGTAGCAATTCCGTCCAGCGGAGTTGTCCTCGCCCAGACCCCGCCCGGCGGCCGCACCGTTCTGGTCAACGCCGACCGGGAGTTCGTCGAGCGCAAGGGCGGCGGCGAGTTCGTCGCCCGGCCCGTCTTCGACCGCAAGATCGTGGACCTCTTCTACGCCGTCCGCGACGCCGACACCGGCGACTGGATCACCGCCATGTACCGGGTGAGGGGCGGCGAGAAGAGGCACAGCGACGGCTGGGAGTACTCGTGGGAGTACCCCGACCTGGACGAGCAGCCCGACCTCGACCGCGACCGGGCCTACCTGCTGGTCATGCTGGCCCAACCCGAGGTCGGGCCGAGAGGAGACTTCTACGCCGTCATACCCATCCACCAGCCGGGCCGCATCTGGGACAAGATTCTGTCCGCCCTCAGCCCGGCGCGCTGGGCCAAAGCCTTCGCCGGCTGGGTGATCGAGGGCGTCCACGGGACCCTCTGCGGCGTCGTTGAAAGAGCGAGCGGCGAGGACGCCGACAACTGCCGGAGGGAGTCCGGCAGATGAGCGACATCCTCACCGGCACCCCGCCCGACCTCACCTACGCCCACTGGCTGGTCCAGCAGGCATGGATGGTCGTCTGGGCCATCACCTCCGGCGCCCTCGTCGTCATCCTCGGCTGGATGGGCCTGAGCTTCATCATCTCCGAGCACCTGGGGAGCCGTCAGGCGGGATGGCGGGAGATGGTGCCCCGCCTCGTGCTCGGCCTCGTGGCCGCCGCATCGTCGCTCTGGTGGTGCGCCCTGGTCATCGACGTGGCCGACGCCGTGTCCGGCTTCATCGCCGTCTCCCTGAACGTCACCGCCGGAGACATGCTCCGCTCGACGCTTCGCACCCTGATGACGGCGGTGGAGGCCGGGAGCGTGGGCATGGCCCTGCTGTTGGCCGTCCTCT
The DNA here is from genome assembly GCA_965197965.1 of Dehalococcoidia bacterium. Taxonomy (GTDB): domain Bacteria; phylum Chloroflexota; class Dehalococcoidia; order Lucifugimonadales; family QGNO01; genus DAOUJH01. The sequence continues at coordinate 1,483,542 of OZ240235.1, read as the reverse complement.
ACCTGGTCTACGGCTTCTTCGTCCTCTACGTCATCGTGCAGATGGTGCTGCGCCTGGCCCTCATCGACATCCTGCTCGCCCTGGCCCCCATCGCGTTGGGGCTATGGATTCTGCCTCACACGGCGGGCTGGGGCCGCCACTGGCTGCGGCTTTTCATGACGACGGTGTTCCAGCAGGCCATCCAACTCATCGCCCTGGCCCTGGGCTTCGGCTTCCTCAACGAGGTGGCGGCCATCGCCGCCTTCGAGCCGGTGCAGGACCTCATTTGGAAGCTCCTGCTGTCCCTGGCCTTCATCTACATGGCCACCCGGGTGCCGTCGATGCTCGGCAACGCCGGGACCTTCGACTCCTGGCTCTCGATGCTCTACTTCGGCATGAACCTGCCCTCGTCGATGGTCAGGTCGGCCAAGACCATCGGGCTGGTGGCGGGCGGCGCGGCGGGAGGGCCGGGCGGCGTGGCGGTGGGCGCAATGGCGGCCAGCGCGGGCGTTTCGGCCGCCTCAAGCGGCCTGAGCTCGGCGGCTTCGATGGCCACCCCGTCGGCGGGAGGGGACGGCGGCGGCGAGCCCCGGAGCAGCGGGGAGTAACCACGCCAACCCACGGGCGCGGGCGGGACCCGCGCCGGTCGACACCACGACGGAGGAGCAGCGATGTGCAGGTAACGGAGCCTACGGACACCGACCGATAGAGACGGGCGAATGCCCGGACAGAGAGGAGAGAAACGAATGGAAGACCTTACACAGACGATTTCGAACCTGGTGGGAATCCTGCTGGGCGTCGTGGGCGCGGTGGGCGTCGGCTTCTTCATCTACGGCGCGTACCTGTACCTGACGGCCAGCGGCGCGCCCCACCAGATGGAGCGCGGCAAGAGCGCCATGATGACCGCCCTGGCGGGCGTGGTCCTGGCCCTGGTCGCCTACGGCGTCGTGGAGCTGGTGATGAACGCCGTGGTCAACCCCGGCGTGGAGATCGAAGACGCGCTGCCCAAGCCCGAGACCGACGGCGGCGGCTAGGCGGACGTGAGAAAGGGAGGAATGGCAATGAGAGAACACGAGGTACCGACTCACGTTCAGGCCGAGGACAGGGTGCTGCTGGGGTTCACCTTCCCGCAGGTCGTGGCGGTGATGGCGGTGTGCGCCCTGTCCTACGGCGCATACCGCTACGCCCCCGTCGGCCCCTCCGAGGTGCGCATGGCCTTGGCCGTCGTCCTCGGGCTGGTCGGGGTGGCGATGAGCGTCGGGAAGATAGGCGGCCGGCGGTTGCCCCTAGTGGCCGCCGACCTGCTGAAGTACCGGCTGGGGGCCCGGCTCTACGCCGGGCACGTCGCCCAGCTGGTGCGAAGCGAGCCGCCCGCGCCGCCGCAGCCGGTGAGGAGCGCTCCCGGCCCGCTGAGCCTGATGGCGAAACGCGCAGGGCGCGCCCTGGGAAGGCTGCGCAAGAGCAGGAAACGGCGCAAGGACAACAGGGAGCGCCGCAACGGGCGGATGCGCTGGTTCGGCAAGCGCGCGGGGAAGCATGGAGACAAGCGCCGCGGCGACCACCGTGCCAAGACGCTTCAGACCAGGAGCAAGAGACCCAGGAAAGGCTTCCTGGCATTCGCGGCCGTCGCACTCCTCGCGACGGCGGTCGCGACGCTCCCCCAGTCCGCCCTTGCCGACGGGCACGAGCCCTGGAGGGACGAGATCGACTTCGAGGTCGAGGAGCCGGTGGAAGGCCGTCGGATATTCGTCGAGGGGCTGACCGTCTCCGGCGACCGCGCCGCCGTCACCCTGCGTGCCGCCGCCGCCCTTGACATCCGGGTGCGGGCCTTCGGCGGGCCCGAGGGGACCTGGCTGCGTTTCTGGGGTTCGGCGACGCTGGCGCAGGGGGAGAGCATCGACTACTCGCTGCCCCTGCACGGACCGGCGCCGTCCTTCACCGTCTCGTGGGAGGACGGCCTGGGACAGGCCGGAGCGCTCACGGTGGGCCACGACCGGATCCCGTACCCGCTGCCCGCCGCCGAGGGCGAGCTGTGCACGGTCAGGCTCGCCTCTTTGGGCTGGACAACCGGGTTCGTCAGCGGCGCCGTCGAGTCCGAGTGCGTTGCCCGGATCGACGAGCCGGTCAAGAGCCAGACCGTCGCCGGGTACGCGAACGTGACCCAGACGGCGCTGATGGACGCCGAGGTGACGTCCATCACGGGGAAGGTCGTGGCCGCCAGTAGCGAGTCGGTGGCGAACCTCCCCTTCGTCCCCAACGGCAAGACACGCTTCCGGCTGGCCGTTCCCGCCGGGGAGGCGCTCCACCCCGTGGCCGTGACCGTGACCATCGAGGCAACGTTCAGGATCGTCCCGCCGCCCCTGACCGTGCTCACCCACCGTCCGGAGAGGACGGAGCGCCGCACCGAGACGGTGACCCTGTGGAGGCCGGGGGCGAGCGAGACCGTCAGCGAGACGGTCACGGTGACCAACCCCGACGGCACGACGTCGGAGCACACCGTCTCGGCCACCCTGTCGATTCCCGGCGAGACCGTCTACCGGGAGGTGACCCTCACCGTCGTCCACCCCGAGCACGTGAGGGCCGAGATATTGGAGCGGTCGCCAGTCTCGGACAGCCGCGACGAGTCAATGGTTCTGCTGTCCGTCGTGGGAGCGGACGCCTCATTCAGGGACCTGGTCCTGCCGGAGCCCGAGCCGGAAGACCCGCCCGCCGAGCAGGAGCCCGCAGGCGGCCTGCAGGACTGGTTCGAACTTCTCGGATGGGAGTGGCCGTGGTGAGGCGCGCAATGGCGGCGACGCTTCTGGCCGGGGTCGCGCTGGCGACGACCGGCGCGGCCCCGGCGGAGGAGCAGGAGATGCTCCGCCAGTTTGACCGCGTGCTCACGGCGATGGCCTACGCCGCCTCCGGCCTCTGCCTCTTCGCCATCGTCTGGGCGGGCTTCGTCCTGATGGCCGAGGGCGGCGAGGAGCGGGGCGGGGGCAGGGCCAAGACCGCCGTCGTCATGGCGGTGGTCGGCCTCGTCCTGGTGCTGTCCGCCAAGGGCGTCGCCGCCCTGCTCAGCAGCGGCCTTGTGGACTTCCCAACACCCTAGAGCGGAGGAGACGAGCGCATATGAGAGAAATAGTAGAACGTGCCCGGCGCGGCGCAGAGGGCCTCCGGCTCAGGCTCGCGGCCCTGCGGCCGAAGCCGAAGAGCCCTGACGGGTCCGCCGCGCACCCCGGCGAAGCGCAGCAGCCCGCGCCCAAGCCGCCGCCTGACCCGCCCCTGTTCTTCATGCTGTCCCACCTGGACGACGACGGGCCGGTGCGCCTCGACGGGGTCAAGCTCGGCATCTGCGAGGTGATGGGGCTGGAGATCGACGAGCCCAAGCTCGGCGCCTTCGCCGGGGCGCTCAACGCCCTGGACTTCCCGGCCCAGCTGCTCATCAGGCAGCACCCGCCCCGCCTGGGACGCCTGAGAGAAGACCTCAGTCAGGCCCAGCCCGCCGACCTTCCCCCGCAGACGAGGGCGGCGGCGGAGTCCCTCCGGCGCCTGCTCACCGACCTGGAGACGCGGGACGGCATCCTCGACCGGCGCTTCTACGCCGTGTGCGAGTTCGCCCGCATCGACGACCTGCGGGGCCTGCTCTCCAGGGCCGGGCTGTCCGTCCACCCGCTGCGGGGGAGACAGCTCAAGATGCTGCTGGTCTCCGCCGCCCTGGGCGGCTCGCCCACCGAGTTCGACGAGGAGCAGCCCGTCGAGGTGGAGGTAGGCCGGCGCGACATCCGCGTCGGCGCGCATATGACACGCTCCCTCCACCTGGGCAAGTGGCCCCGTTCCCTGGCCCCCGGATTCCTCCAGGGGCTGATGGCGGCGGGCGCGCCGATGGACCTGTCCGTCCACGTCGGCCCGATACCGGCGGAGCAGGCGGCGAGGACCTTGGAGTGGCAGAAGGTCCGCTTCGAGTCGGCCCAGTCCCTCTCCTTCAAGAGGGGCCGCACCATGTCGCCCGAGGCGGAGATCGCCCTGGAGGACGTGACCCGCCTGCGCGACGAGGTGCAGAGGGGCAGGGAGCGGCTCTTCCACGCATCCCTCTCCGTGACCCTTCACGGCCGGGACGAGGCCGCGCTCAAGGAGATGACCCAGCGGGCGAAGGCCCACTTCGCCGCGACCCTCGGCAAGCTGGACGCCCTGGCCTTCCGCCAGCGCGAGGGCCTGCTTTCGACGCTGCCCCTGGCCCTGAACTCCGTCGCCGACTGGCGCAGCCTCGACACCTCGTCCCTGGCCCGCCTCTTCCCCTTCTCGCCACCGGACCTGGACACCCGCAGCGGCACCCTCTACGGCATCGACATGCGGGCCTGCTCGCCGGTGGTCTACGACCCCTGGGACGGCACGCACCTCAACGCCAACACCGCCGTCCTTGCCCGGTCGGGCAGCGGCAAGAGCTTCGCCACCAAGCTCGGCGTGCTGCGGGGTCTGTGCCGGGGCGTGACCGCCTACGTCATCGACCCCGAGGGCGAGTATGCGGACATGGCCCGCGCCGCAGGGGGAAGAGTGCTGTCCCCCGGCGTCCCCGGCGAGGGCATGAACCCCTTCGTCATCGACAAGGGCGACTCCGAGGAGATGCTCCAGCGCATCGGCAGCCTGCGGCGGCTCATCGAGGTCATGGTGGGCGAGCCGCTCGGTGCGGAGCGCCGCGCCTCCCTCGACCACGCCCTGGCGGGCTACTACGCAAAGCCCCGCGAGCGCACCGGCTTCCGCGATTTCTACACCTACCTGCAGGAGGACGAGGCGGGCGACCCCGGCCTCGCAAGGCTGCTCAGGCCCTTCGCCACCGGCAGCCTCCGCCACCTCCTCTCCGACGAGGGCGACGACCTGCTCGGCAACGAGGCCCTGGTCACCGTCTTCGACCTGCACCTCCTGGAGCCGGAGCTTCGCCCCGCCGCCGCGATGGTCTGCACCGAGACGGTGTGGGCGGCGGCAGCCCAGGACCCCAAGCCCCGCCTGCTGGTCGTCGACGAGGTCTGGTCGATCATGCAGCACCCCGAGGGGGCCGCGTTCATGGTGTCGATGGCGAAGCGGGCGAGGAAGCACCGCCTGGGCTTGCAGTTCATCACCCAGGACGTCCAGGACCTCCTCTCCGAGGACTCGTCCAGGACCATCACGGGCCACTCCGGGCGCGCCCTCCTCCAGAACGCCGCCTTCAAGCTGCTCCTCCAGCAGGACGCCGCCGCCGTGGGCACGGTCGGCGACGCCTTCGATCTGCCCGAAGACCTGCAACGCTGGCTGCTGTCCAGCCCCAGGGGAGACGGGCTGCTGCTGGCGAAGGGCAACCGCTTTCCCGTCCGCATCGAGGCCACCCCGGAGGAGACGGCGGTCATCGAGTGGAGGCCGGGACGCCAACAGAGAAAGGAGCAACACCGATGAAGCTGAACCCGAAGGAGATCCTCTTCGGAAACGACGAAGACGAGAGGGGGCCCGTCCTGCTGGCGGTGACGCCGCCCCGCGCCGGGGAGCGCACCCTGCTGGGCGTCGAGAACCTCCTCGGCTCCATCGCCGTGCCCGAGCCCTTCTCCCTGGAGCTGGCCGGGGACATGGACGGCGTGGCCCTGATGGCCCGCTGCCTCGACGACCAGGTGGTGCGCGGCCAGCTCTCGGCCCACTATCCCCAGGCCCGCATCCAGACGGTGGACCCCGGCGACGACCCCCTGCGCCTCGCCGAGGGCGAGCAGGCGTGGTCGATCACGCTGCGGGCCGACGGCCCCGAGTACGTGCCGCTGCGGACCTTCCGGGACGATGACCTCCTCGACCCCGGCTCCGACCCCCTCATCGCCCTCATGGGCGCCCTGTCGGAGCTTGAGGCCGGGGAGCGCGTCGTGGCGCGGCTCCTGCTGCGCTCCCTCGGCCCCGACTGGTCGCAGAATCACCTCGAAAAGGCCCACAGGCGGCCCGGCATGGAGCCGCGGGAGCCCGCATACACCTTCCAGACCAAGCCCCTCCAGATGGACGGCATCACCATGGCCGTCCTCGGCATCGGCGCGCTGGCCGCCCTCAAGGGATACCTGTGGGTGCAGGACGGCGAGATATGGAAGGCGGCGGCCCTGGGAACCCTGACGGCTCTGGGGCTGGCCGCGGGCGGCTGGGCGTGGTGGCGGTGGAAGAAGGCCCGCAAGCGCGTCGAGGACCCCATCCTGATAGGGGAGAAGGTCTCCCGCATCGCCTTCGAGGCCGAGCTGCAGGTCGTCGCCGTCATGCCCGCCGACACCCGGCCCCACCGCGCCAGGGAGCTTCTCGGGCCGGTGGCCGCCGCCTACCGCCACTTCGACAACCCCGCCGGCGCCCGCCTCAAGATCGGCAGGGTCCAGCCCATCGTGCCCGACCCCAACCTGCTGCACCCGTCGGGCCCCGGCCTGCTCGGGCGGCGCAGCGTCCTGGGCGTCCGCGAGATCGCCTGCCTCTGGCACCCGCCCGGAGCGGGCGACGAGACGCCCCTGGTGGAGCGGTCCGGCGCGAGGGCGCTCCTGCCCTCGGCCAGGGGCGTCCGGGGCGGCGCGCTGGTGGGCGATACCACAGCGGGCAAGCCCAGGCCCATCCGCTTCCCCGAGGACCTGCTCCGGCGCCACCACCTCTACGTCGCCCGCACCCGCATGGGCAAGTCCACCCTCATGCACCACCTCGTCGCCCACAAGATGCGGGAGAAGGCCGAGGGCAGGGACCCCGACGCCATCGTCGTCATCGACCCCCACGCCGACCTGGTGGCCGGGCTGCTCCAGCACGTGCCCGAGTCGCTCATAGACCGGGTGCGCCTCATCAACCTGGCCGACCAGCGGAGGGCGCCGGGCATCAACCTTCTCGACACCCGCATCTTCGCCGACCGCGACCGCACCGCCGACTCGGTGGTGCGCGTCGCCAAGGGCCTGTGGGAGCAGTGGGGGCCGAGGATGCAGTCCATCCTGGAGCAGACCGTCAAGACCCTGCATGAAGCCAACGAACACCCAGAGACGGACGAAGGCAGCCAGCACACCATCCTCGACGGCCTCAAGCTCCTCTCCGACAGGAAGTTCCGCGACACCGTGCTCAAGAGGGTCTCCGACCCCTACCTCTTGGAGTGGTGGGCCAGGGACTTCGGCGGCTGGCACCACCAGTACCGGGCCGAGGCCCTCGCCCCCGTGCAGACCCGCCTCTCCTACTACGCGTCCTCCAAGCGGGCGCGGGCCATCCTGGGCCAGCGCCGCTCCACCATCGACCTGCGCGACACGATCCTGCACGGCGGCATCCTGCTGGTCTCCACCGCCCAGGGCGCCGTGGGCAGGGACGTGGCCGCCCTCGTGGGCGCGTCCCTCCTCAACCTCGTCGACTCCGTGATACGGGAGCAGGAGAGCGCGACACTCCAGGAGCGTCGCGGGGTGCTGGTGGTCGTCGACGAGATGCAGTCCATGCCCGGCGTCGATTACGAGTCGATGCTGTCCGAGCTGGGCAAATTCGGGGCCTCCTTCATCCTCGCCACCCAGAGCCTCGCCAAGCTGGACGACCTCTCCCGGACCATGCGGGACACCCTGCTCGCCAACGTCGGGTGCCTGGCCGTGTTCCAGGTGGCCGGCAGCGACGCCCGGCAGTTGGTGTGGGAGCTGGGCAAGGAGCGGGTGACCGAGGACGACATCACGTCGCTGCCGGTGCACCACTGCTACGTCCGCGCTACCGTCGGCTTCGAGCGGATGCCCGCCTTCTCGATGATGGTGCGCAAGCCGGAGGAGGGAGACCCCGCCGTCGCCTCCCGCATCCGCGATGCGGTCTCCTCCTACACCCTCTCGGCCCAGGACATCTCCTTCACCGAGGCCCCCGACCAGAAGAAGGTGCGGGACTTCAGGGACCGGGCGGCCGAGCTGGAGAACAACCCAGAAGACCCAGGAAAGGAGGCGCAGGAATGAGACCCGCAGGATGTGAGGCCGAGGTCATCCGCGCCCTGGCGTCCATGCCCTTCCTGGACCGGACGGAGATGGTCGCGGTCACGGGCCGTTCGAAGGGCGCGGTCTACGAGGCCGTCGAGAGGCTGGAACAGGGCGGGTTCTGCACGGCGGTCCCCCACGCCGCCTCACTCTTTCCCCAGACCCAGCGCTACCACCTCGCCGCCGCCGGGCTGCACTGGCTCGCCGAGGAGGAGGGCAGGTCCCTGGACGACCTCATGCTCGAACGCCCCCTCTCCGCCCAGTGGCGGCGCAACCTGATGGAGCGCCTGGACGCCCTCGCCTCCATCTACCGGCTGGCGGCCGGCCTCGCCGCCCTCGAGTACCCCATACGGTTCCGCTGGTACAGGGCGCTGCCCCTGGACGCCGCGGTCGAGCTTCCCGGCGGACGCAGCGTCGGCATCGTCCGGCGCGGGAACACCGCGGACAGGTCGCCCTTCTCCAACCGGATGTGGAGGCTGCGCGGCAGGCCGCTCCCCGGAGCCGTGCTCGTCCTCATGCCGGATCCCGTGCGGCTGCGCCACTCGCGGAGGATGCTGGACGGCTTCCCCGCGCCGGTCTTCCTCGCCGTCGAGGGCGAGGCGGTCGCGGCCGCGCCGGACGACCCGGTCTGGACTCCCGCCCCCGTCAGCGCCGGCGTCGACCTGCGCTCCCTCCTCGCCAGCCTGGAAGAGGGAGGCGAGATTCCCGAGGAGGGCGCGTCCCAGCGTGTCTCCGTCCCCGCCGACTTCAGCGTCGAGGGGCCGGGATGGGACATCCCCGACTACATGCTGCCTTCCACCATCAAGGCCGCCGAGAAGCGCGCCGTCGAGCTGGTCTCCGACTGGCCTTGGCTCACCCTCACGGACCTGGCCGGGCTGATGGGAGTCTCCCACCAGCGGGCCTCCCAGATCGTCATCCCCCTGGAGTTCTTCAAGCTCGTCGCCCGGCCCTCCGACACGGCTGGACGGCTGGTCATCACCGACCGGGGACTCGCTCTTCTGGCCCGAAGGGACCGCACCTCCCTGGGCACGGCGAGGGGCCGCTGGAGCGGAGCGCCCCTCATCCCCGGCGCCCCCTTCGACTGGACCACCGTCACCGGCAGGAGGAGCCGCCAGCTGCTCAGGAACATCGAGCACACCGCCGCCGTCCACGCCTTCATCGCGCACCTGTCCGTGCAGGCCGGCCTCGTGGGCTGGGAGGTGTCCCAGCTCGACCCGCCCCAACGGGCGTCCAGACACTTCAGGCACGAAAGCGGGAGGCGCTCCGTCAACCCCGACGCATTCGGCGTCCTGCGCAAGGACGGGACGGCCTGGCCCTTCTTCCTGGAGTGGGAGCGCAGGGCCGTGCGGCCCACCACCATGTCGGAGCGGCTGGCCCCATATCTGCGTTACTACTCATCTCACAGGCCCACAGACGACCACGGCACGCGGCCCGACGTCCTGGTCGTCTTCGACGACGACATCGCCCACACCCACTTCCTGCGCGTGGCGCGGGAGGAGATGCAGGCCCGGGGAGTCTCCGTGCCCCTGTGGGTCTCCCACAGGAAGGCCATCGAGGAGCTGGGGCCCCTGGGACGCGCCTGGCGCGCCCCCGGCGACTGGCAGACGCCCCAGGCCCTGCCGCCGCAGTGACCAACCACTGACCGGGGGGAGCGGCGCAAGGGCCGACTCCCCTCCCACAGGAGAGACAGAACAGCCATGCGTTCGCGACACACCAACCCACAGAAAGGCCACCGGAGGGGCGGGGGACGGACCGTTGTCCGGCTGAAGACGGCGGCCCTCTGGGAGCGGCTCACGAATCTGAACCGCTCCCAGAACTGGCTCGCCAGGGAGGTCGGGGTCAGCCCCGGCTATATGTCGATGCTGGTCAACGGGGGGCGCTCGCCCTCCGGGCGCATCCGCCGCCGGATGCTCAAGGCCCTCGGCCTGGACCACTTTCAACAGCTTTTCACAAGGGAGGAGTAGACATGAACAACCCTGACGTTTCGTCCCGTTTCGACGGGCACACCAACGGTATCGCCGGTGACGACAGCGACCTGCTCTATCAGGGAGGAGTCCTGCCCAAGGACTTCCCGGAGCGACTCGAAAGGCTCAAGCGGGCCAGCGGCCTCTCCTGGGGCGCGCTGGCCAGGGCCATCGGCGTCGACCGCAAGTCGCTGATGAGGTGGCGCAACAAGGGCGTCGAGCCCTGCGGGGGAGCGATGCACGCCATCTTCCGCTTCGCGGCCCAGATGCCCGGCGGTCTGGAGATCCTCATGGGTGAGGGTTTCCAGATGAACCTCTTCGACAAGGAGCGCTAGACCAACGGCCCCGCCGGGCGCAGGGCGCAGGCGCAACGGCGGCGAGGCGGGGCCAATAGGAGACGCCGCTCGGCGCGCGCCCCCATTCCGTCCGCGCCGGGCGGCCAGTCCCAAGACCCGAAACGAGAGGCCAGCGGCCCGACGAGTCGCCGCTGTGACTGGACAACATGAAAGACACCAGCAAACAGAACGAGGAGAACAGACCGGAGGACTCGCCGGCCTGGCCGCCCGCCACGTGCACCCCGGAGCAGCGGAGACTGTTCCGCAGGGGCGTGCGCATCTGGGCGAAGGTCGCCATCCGCTCCTACATGCGGAAGAAGGAGGCCGGGGCCCTGCCCGAGCCGGAGAAGGGCGACGGGGAGGTGGCGCAATGAGCGCCCCTCCAACCCTCACCGTGCTCAGCTTGGGCGGGGGCGTCCAGTCTTCCGTCATGGCCCTCATGGCAGGAGAGGGCGCGTTCGGCCGCGTGCCGGACTGCGCCATCTTCGCCGATACCCACTGGGACACTGTGGAGTCTGACAGGCATATAAGAGCGGCCGACTGCGGTGTTTGTAACGATCCTATCCACGCGTTATCACCGGCGTCGAGCGTTGACAGCCGACGCCGTTCGTGGTACTTTTTCGCTACCACCCCTATCTCTTCGGCGGTAGGGTCGAGACCGTCCAACAGGGCGGTCTCTGTCTTTGTATGGGAGTAGAGATTGATTACCAACCTGTACATAGATGGTTTCAATCTCTACTACCGTGCCCTCAAGGACACGCCGTTCAGATGGCTCGACCTGCGAAAGCTGGCGGAGACCCTCTTCCCCCAAGACTCGATCAACCGGGTCTGCTACTTCACCGCAAGGCTTGACGCGCGCCCGGGCAACCCCTCTCAACGCCAGCGGCAGCAGGCGTACCTGAGAGCGCTGGCGACGCTGCCGGGCTTCGACGCCTACTACGGCGTCTTCCGGTCCGGCGTCAAGCGCCGCCCGCTGGCGGAGCCGGCGCCCGGACTGCCCACTTACGTCCTCGTCAGGGACTCGGAGGAGAAGGGGTCGGACGTGAACCTCGCCACCCGTCTCCTGGTAGACGGATTCAACGGGGAGTACGAGCAGGCGGTGGTCGTGTCCAACGACGCGGACTTCGCGGGAGCCATGCGGTATGTGCGGGATGTTCTGGGCCTGCGGGTCACGCTGGTCAACCCCGACCCCAGGAACAGCAGCCCGAGGGAGCTTGCCGATGCCGCAACCTACGTCAAGCGCCTCTGGAGGAGCCATCTACGACGGAGCCTCCTTCCCGACACGTTGAGGGACGAGGTCGGGACCATCCGAAAGCCGGACGGTTGGTGAAACTCGTTTCCAACGAATGGAAATTTCAAGACTGTACGGAGAGACTACATGGACTACACCGACCTGATACACACTTGTACCGATCCCCAGTGCCTCGAAGAGGAGGGCATTGAAGCGCAGTGTGAGGAACGCGGTGACAGGATTCACGTTCTTTGCGGCTTGTGCGGCCGCAGACGAGACTACCCGGCGGAAGCGCTCAATCGCGAATCTCCAACCCTAATTGCTGAGAATCTCCGGGGGGACTTCATGGTAGTTGAGCGGTACGTGACTGGCTAGCTGTCCATTGTCCCCGGCCAGTTGAGGGTCGGGATTACCAGCTTGCGGCACACCTTGACGAATGGAGTTGCTTCGTCCATGATAAGGGTAAGACCTGGTGTTACCAAGAAGGACAAGACTGATGCCGAGGAAGAGAAAGACCATCACCCTATCCCTGCCGCTGGAAATGGACCAGCAGCTCAGGCAGGTGGTAGAGGAGGAGGGCCGAACCGTGAGCGAGCTCTTACGCGAGGCGTTCCGCCTTTACATGGAGGAGAAGGAGTGGAGGAAGGTGAGGCGGTACGAAAGGCTGATGGACCAGAACGAAGGCAGCGAGAGAGCATAGGGGAGTTACATGAGAGCGGAAACCGAACTTTGGCGAGAGATTCACAAGGCATCGGAGTCCTTGGCCTCCTTGGCACACGAATCTAATGCCGCCGTGAACAGGTACAGAGGCATTCCATCGGCAAACGCCGTGACATCAGGTGAGCAACTTCGATTTGCAGACCCTTCGGTGCTTCAAGAAGCCTACGACAAAGGGGCACGCTCTCTTGTGGTGGCATGTGATTACGCTTTAGCGCTTGACCGGACGCTCGCGGAGCCTATTCTCTCTTTTTCGCCCTGGACATGTCTAAGAAACATTCTTGAGTCATGCTCAATGTGCATCTGGATGCTAGACCCCAGCATCGATCCAGCAGAGCGAGCCACTCGGAGTCTGAACGTTCAGGTGGAAGAAAACCGAAGCAAACGTACATTCCTGCGAAAGGGCCTTGTCCGTAATTCGGCGAGTGATCAGGAACTCACCAATTTGATAGCAAAGGCAGATGCGCGCGAGGGGCAAATAAGGGCGCAGGCCCAGCAGTTGGGCATCAAGGAGAAACGTGACAAGAAGACGGGCACTCGATTCCTGGGATTCGGAGATGGTCCAAAGTTGATTACGGACCGGATTGAGTCGACTCTGAAGGATACGATTGACTACTCACTCCTTTCGCCGCTTTCACACGGAGACACCTGGGCAATCTTAGTACTCGGCACGCAAACTAAATCGGCCAGTCCTCCCCATGTAGTTTCGGATCTGTCTCCCGTCCATGCGCTGAAGATGCTAATCGATTCATTCGATTCGATTGCTAGAGGTCTTCGAGCTTACTACGACCTCAACGGGCACGACATTGACGAGTATTCAAAGATGCTTGGCCCCATCGACGAACGAGTAAGGCAAGCCGTGGCCTCGATTATCGGTCCGACAAATCAATCCAAATAAGGAGGACAAACACATTGAAGCAGATAGACAACTACACGCCAGTCGCCCTCTATGCCAGGGTGTCTAGCGACCGCCAAGACGTGGATCTGTCCATCGCAGCACAACTGCGGGCCCTCAAGGACCACGCACACAAGAACGGATACGTCGTCGTCCGCGAGTACGTGGACGAGGCCGAGAGCGGCCGCGTCGCCGACCGCCCCGAGTTCCGCAAGATGATCGACGCCGCCTCCACAGCCGAGTCCCCCTTCAAGGAAATCCTGGTCTGGAAATTCTCGCGATTCACCCGCAAGCGCGAGCACGCCGTCGCCTTCAAGTCCATGCTCAGGCGCAAGGGCATCCGGGTGGTCTCCATCACCGAGCACGCCGACGACACCCCCACCGGCAAGCTCATGGAGGCCATTATCGAGAGCGTCGACGAATTCTACTCGGAGAACTTGGCCCAGGAGGTCACAAGGGGAATGCGAGAATCCGCCTCTCGCGGCTTCTGGGTCTCAAGCTACGCCCCCTTTGGCTACAACCGGGTCATGGTGCAGGACGGACCCAAGAAGCGCCCCACGTTGGAACCAGAGCCAGACGCGTCCCGCATCGTCAAGCGTATCTTCGACATGGCGGAGGCCGGCAACGGCATGGTGCAGATCACCAGCACTCTCAACGATGAGGGCGTCCTGAGCCCCAAGGGCAAGCTGTGGGGCAAAACTAGCGTCCACACCGTCCTAATCAACGAGGCTTATACGGGAACATTGGTCTGGGGCGTTAACTCCAAGGACAACGCCGAGCCGGTGCGGGTGGAGAAGGCGTTCCCCGCCATCATCACCAAGGCTCAGTTCGGCCGCGTCGCCAAGCTGATGCGCGCTCGGGCGCCCAAGAAGTCCCACCCCCGGAGGGTCGGGAGCACCTACCTCCTCAGCGGACTGGTCAAGTGCAAAAAGTGCAACAGGGCGCTCAGTGGTCAGGACGCCAAGAGCGGTCAGTTCGCCTACTACGTCTGCCAGTCGATTATGAAACGCGGCAAGGACGCCTGCGTTACGCCGAGGCTCAACGCTCGCCGCTTCGAGCAGATGATCGTCGACAAGATTCGCTCCAACATTCTCACCGAGGGTAGCATCACCGAGCTCGTGAAGGCCGTGGACGAAGAGATGGATGGCATTGCCGGCGACCAGCGCAAGCGGCTCAAGACCATCGATGATGAGCTTGAGGATGTGAAGCGGCGGCTGGGCGTCATCTGGAACGCCATCGAGACTTCCGACCTCGACATCTCCGATGCCGCAGACAGGATCAAGGAGCACCGGGAGCGCAAGGAGCGTCTTGAGGACGCAGCGGCTGACGCCAGAGCTGTCCTTTCGCAGCGTCGGGCGTACCTCGACGACGTCAACACCATCTCGGCCTACGCCAAGGACATGAAGGACTTCCTGGAAGAGAGCGAGTTGACTGAGCGCCGGGCCTTTATCGAGTCCTTCGTCAAGGAGATTATGGTCATCCCCGGAGACGCCCTGATTCGCTACACCGTGCCTATGCCGGACGACAGTTTTTTAGCCGGTCGGGCCAGCGAGAAGGTAGCCCTTGACGCCTCGGTTCTGTCTACCGTACACGTTGGCCCACCAAACTTGACTCGAACCGCGATTTAAGACCACGCCATCACCATTTCGGCCTCATCGCTACTCGGCGGAGGGGTCGTGCTCGACGACGATTTCCACCGGCGCGTTGCGAGCCACAATCAGCTCCATCGGCTCCGTCAGGCTGTCATTGACGGGCTGATGTACCGAATTCGGCGGCACATATATAAAGTCGCCCTGTGCTATCGCAAAGCTGTTATCCAGCCGCTTTCCAGTGAGGAACCGTCCCCTACCCTTCAGCACATAAATGGCGGACTCGCAGTTTACGTGGTAGTGAGGCGAGGAAGCGCAACCGGGCGGAATGGTGGCGATCGCAAGATGAATGCCCTCGGCGCCCACCAAAGCCTGCGAAACGCCGGCCAGCCGCGTCATTGCACCCGATTCGACCTCCACCTCAAGCTCACCCGGCCTTACGACCGTGCACTTAGCGTCGAGATCAGTATCCATAGTAAGATTGTACCACTCTCTAAGTGTGGCAAAAAACCACCGACTGTACTCAGGCAGGCAGGGGGTCTCAACTTTCCTGTGCCACGAAGTCCGACTACTCGGGACTTCGCCCCTCCTCTGCTGCGCGACGGCTACTGTTGAATCGCGTTAGATCAGCGGGAGACGGCGACCGAGCTACCAGCCAAAGGCGTAAGCAGTGTTCCCTTTAGGCGACGCGGCGCCTGAGATTGTGCCCCGCTCCTTGTCAAATCGGATCGCCATCACCCTTCCATTGGCCCAGTCCCCCACGATATCTATCTGGTGGCCTCGACTTTCCAGCTCACCGATAACCTCTGGGGGGATGCGGCCTTCGGCGATGACCTTTGTGGGGTACGCCGCCCTGGGATAAAAGGAAGACGGGAAATGGTTGGAGTGCACGGTGGGTGCATCCAACGCCTCTTGTAGATTCATACCGAACTCCACGTAGTTCATGAAGAACTGTAGCGTCCACTGGTCTTGGGCGTCTCCACCTGGCGTGCCAAACACCATGAACGGTTCCCCTCTCTTGGTTATCAGGGATGGCGTCAGTGTTGCCCTGGGCCGCTTGTGTGGAGCCAATGCGTTGGGCCGCTCTGGATTCAGGTAGAACATCTGCCCCCTGGTGCCCAGCGGAAACCCCAATCCCTTGATGATGGGGGACGAACGCAGCCACCCGCCGCTCGGCGTGGCGCTCACCATATTCCCTTCGCGGTCAACCGCATCCAGGTGTGTCGTGTCGTTTATGTGTCCATCGGCAGATCCAGACTGGGGCGCTTCAACAAACGACAGGCCAAGCGCTCTTCTGTTGTCTAGAGCTACGTCGAGAAGATCGTAGGAGAGACTTCCCCGGCCAACGTCTCCGGCAACAAGTTCTGTGGAGGCCCGAGTGCCGACAAGCTCTTGCCTTGCTGCGGCGTATCTCTCCGAAAGGAGCTTGTCCACCGGCACTTCATCAAACATGGGGTCGCCGTAGTAGGCTTCCCGATCAGCGAACGCCAGTTTCGCCGACTCGATCCAGGTATGCAGGTAGTTAGCGGAGTTGTGGCCCATGCCCTTGAGATCGAACCCATTCAATATTGCGAGCATCTGAAGGAAAACCAGGCCCTGCGTCCAGGGAGGGCATTTGTGCACATCCAGTCCTCGAAAGCTATAGGTCACCGGATCTTCTACTTGTGCGTGCCATTCTGCCATATCCTCGTAAGACAACAGTCCTTTATGAGACTTGCCGCTGGCGTCTTCCACCGGGTTCTCATTGATGAACTTGACAATGCGTTCGGCAATGTCTCCCTTATAGAAGGCATCACGCGCCGCCTCTATGCCCATCGTCCGGCCCTTGTGTTTGGCCTCCTTTTCAGCACGAACCATTGTCTTGAGCACATCAGCCCAGTCCTGATTGCGGATTACATCTCCCAGCTCAGGGGCTCGGCCAAAGGGCCAATAGACCTCGCCGGTTGTCGGGTAAAGCTCTCCCAAACTATCGGCGTACTCGGCAAGCCTGGTCTGCAGCGTCGGGTAGAGGACAAATCCATTCTCTGCCAGCTCAATCGCGGGTTGGAGCACCTGGGCAAACGTCATAGTGCCCCACCTTGCCAAGGCTACAGCCCATGTGTCCACTACAGCTGGCACGCAGGCGGGCAAATACCCATCTCCCGGGATGAGGTCAATGCCATTGTCACGGCACCAGTCAATGGTAAACGCTTTTGGCGTCCATCCCATGCCGCTGATAGCATACGTCCTACCTTCACGCGCCGAGTAGATTAGCGTAGGCACTTCGCCGCCAATACCGCAGCTGGCTGGCTCCACTATGTTCAGACAGAAAGACATGGCGGCCGCCGCATCGATGGCATTGCCGCCTTGGTCCATGATGCGGAAGCCTGCAGCCGTAGCGAGGTAATGTCCTGAGGTTACCACTCCTCGCGTGCCCCGAATCACCGGTCGAGTCGTGAAAGGTTCCATAGCTCCCTCCCTAGCCTAAGCTCCATTTTATGTACTTAGCCATCCTGTACGGATCTCATGGGACTGGTAGGCGGTTTTCTTGTATCCCGCTTTACCTATCCAGTTCATCCAAGTCCACTGCCCACAAGTATCTCACTTTTTCGCTGCTATTGCGCCCCCCTGTATGGGGGCAGAAAGATATCGGACACCAGGGAGAGAGATGAAAGGGAGATATGCTGGTGTCAAGATGAGTGTATATGGGGCCATACTGCCGGGAGCGGCGAGATTGGCACGGCTCCCGGCGGAGTCCTCTATGGAAGCCAAGCGCCGATGGAAAGTAGTGCGATGGTGTAAGGAACATGAAGGGAAGGTGCGGTTGACAGCCCGTCACTTTGGTTACAGTCCTGACACCATAAGCCGGTGGGTACGCGCCTACAACTCTGGTGGAATGAGAGGGGTGGAGCCTGGGAGTAGGAGACCCCGGAGGGTGAGACAGCCCCAGACGTCACTGGAGGTGGTAGAGAGGGTTCAGGCCGTGAGGGAGCAGTACCCCCGATGGGGACGGGAGAAGCTGCGGGTACTATTATTGGAGGAGGGTATCACCCTCTCGGCCAAGAGCATAGACCGGGTGATAGGTCGTCTCAAGGCGCGTGGGGTACTCCGGGAGGCAGTACAGCCCCGCAAGGCCGTCAGGTGGCGCCAGGCGAGGCTCAGACGACCCAGGGAGTTAGTAGTGGACAGTCCCGGAGCGTTGGTGCAAATGGACAGCAAGCAGGTGGCCTTGGGGAATGGAAAGGTGGTGTACCAGTTCGGGCTGTGGACTGCTTCACCCGCAAGAGAGTGGTGGCCTTGGCGCCACGGCTTACCAGTCATCATGGCGGGGAGTTCTTGAAGCAGGTGGTGACCCAGTTCCCCTTCCAAGTCCAGGCCATACAGTCGGACGGAGGAAGCGAGTTCCTGAAGGAGTTTGGAGCCAGGGTAGCAGAACTCCAGCTGACCCACTACTTCAACGACCTAACTACCCTCAGGGAAACGGGCGCATTGAGCGGAGCTTCCGCACCGACGAGGAGGAGTTCTACCAGGTGGAGGACCTCCCAACCGATCTGGGGAGTCTGGAGCAGGCTCTCCTGGCCTGGAACCGCATCTACGAGACGGTGCGCCCCCATCAAGCCCTGGGTTACAAGACCCCGGACCAGTTCTATCACCACTGGCTCGATACTAATACCAAGGGAAAGGAGGCCTTGTCCGATATCTCCTGACCCCGTACAAGCAGTTGACAGGGATAGCCTTAGAAGGTAGAATAGCCGATTGTTGCCATCTATAGATGGCGGCGGTTGTCTATGCTTGGGCTAGGAGTCATATGCCTACCGTAAACCAGCTGATACGCAAGGGCCGTAAGAATCTGCATAAGCGCACCAAAGCGCCTGCGCTAAGGTTCGTGCAAAACTCGCTGCGCAACCGTACCGTGAGAGGTCCCGGTTGCCCGCAGCGTAGAGGCGTTTGCGTTCAGGTGAAAACCGTAACTCCCAAGAAGCCAAACTCCGCGTTGCGTAAGGTGGCGCGGGTGCGTCTCACCAACGGGATAGAGGTCACGGCCTATATCCCCGGCGAAGGCCACACTCTCCAAGAGCACTCGGTGGTCTTGGTTCGTGGAGGCAGGGTCAGAGATGTTCCCGGAGTGCGCTACCATGTAGTTCGCGGCGCTCTGGACTCTATCGGCGTATCGGACCGCAAGCAAGGCCGCAGCAAATACGGATCCAAGAAGGGCTAGCAACTCAGGCGGTCATTATGTCCAGAAGAAGGCGAGCAGAGCGCAGGCAGGTCATGCCCGATCCCAGGTATGGGAGCGAAGAGCTTGCCCGATTCATCAACCGCGTAATGATTGGTGGCAAGAAGAGCGTTGCCCAAAGGATTGTCTACTCTGCCCTGTCCAGACTGGAAGAAGAAGCGCACCGCCCTGGGCTTGAGGTTTTCCAGCAGGCCATGCGCAATGCCACACCGGCCTTGGAAGTAAAACCACGCCGCGTCGGCGGAGCCACCTACCAGGTTCCGGTCGAGGTAAGGGCAGATCGGCGTCAAGCGCTAGCCATGCGCTGGCTCATCACATCGGCGCGCTCTCGCAGCGGGTTGCCGATGTCGGAAAGATTGTATAGAGAGCTCCTGGAAGCCTCCCGAGGTGAGGGAGCGGCAGTGAAGCGGCGGGAGGACCTGCATCGTATGGCTGAGGCTAATCGGGCCTTTGTCCACTATCGCTGGTAGTGCAGCCGCGTATATTTAATTCCCCTACACGGGTTTGTGGATCTCGGAGTCACCTGTCCTCATGGATGAGATTCGAAATATAGGGTTTATTGCGCATATTGACGCTGGCAAGACCACCGTCACTGAGCGCGTGTTGTTCCTTTCCGGGCTGACCCACAAGCTGGGAAGCGTGGACGAGGGTACTGCGGTAATGGACTGGATGGATCAAGAGCGGGAGCGAGGCATTACCATAACCGCCGCCGCCGCCACCACCTCTTGGAAAGATCACCGGATCAACGTCATAGATACACCCGGCCACGTTGACTTTACCGCGGAGGTGGAGCGTAGCCTCCGCGTCCTCGATGGCGGAGTGGTCGTCTTCGATGCAGTAGCAGGCGTGCAACCTCAGTCAGAGACGGTATGGCGCCAGGCTGACAAGTATCGTGTGCCCCGTATCTGCTTCATTAACAAAATGGACCGCGTCGGCGCCAACTTCCAAAGAGCCATCGATATGATACGGCACCGCCTGAAGGCCAATCCCGTACCCATACAGATGCCCATTGGCAGCAATTCCGAGTTTCAGGGCGTGGTGGACATTCTGGAAGAAAAGGCGCTCATCTATTCCGAAGGGAGCATCCTGGCGGAGGAAGCCCCCATCCCAGAGCAGTTCCGAGAGGAGTACCTCAACTATAGAGATGCCCTGATGGAGAAAGTGGCTGAGACGGACGAAGCACTTCTCATCAAGTACCTGGAGGGGGAAGAGATATCCGCCAGCGAGTTGCGCTCCGCTCTGCGGCGCTCCACGATCCAGAATCACATTGTGCCCGTGTTGTGCGGCACAGCGCTGCGAAACAAGGGCATTCAACCTCTGCTGGACGCCATAGTCGACTACCTCCCCTCTCCGTTGGACGTGCCCCCCGTAACGGGCGTTCATCCCAAGACGGGGAAAGAGATGCTTAGAGAGCCTGGTACGGATGAACCGTTCTCCGCGCTGGCTTTCAAAGTAGTTACAGACCCTTACACAGGCCGGTTGGTGTACCTGCGGGTGTACTCCGGCAAAGTGGCCAGCGGTTCCACCGTTTACAATGTCACCAAAGGCCAGCGTGAGCGAATGGGCCGCATTCTCAAAATGTTCGCCGACCGCAGAGAAGAGGTTAGCGAGCTCCAAGCCGGCGACATAGCCGCTACAGTTGGCCTCAAGAACACCTTTACCGGCGATACCCTTGCCTTAGAGAACTCACAGGTGCTGCTGGAAGCCATCCGTTTCCCACAGCCAGTTATCACTATGGCCATAGAGCCAAGAAGCAAGGCGGACCAGGACAGGCTTACTGACGCCCTGATCAAGCTGGCAGAAGAAGACCCCACCTTCATCATGAGATTTGATCAGGAGACCGGACAGACGGTCATCTCCGGGATGGGCGAGCTGCATCTGGAGGTATTGGTGGAACGGCTGAAACGTGAATTCAGCGTTCAGGCCAACATAGGTAAACCCAGGGTCTCCTATCGCGAGGCTATTACATCTGCCGTGCGGGCTGAGGGGCGCTTCGTGCGCCAGACCGGGGGCCGTGGCCAGTACGGCCACGTCTGGCTGGAAGTAGAGCCGTTGGAGCGCGGAGCCGGCTTCGTCTTTGAAGATAAGATAGTAGGCGGCGCCGTACCCAGGGAGTACATTTCTGCCGTTCAGAAGGGGATCAGAGATACCTTGGAGAACGGCATCGTCGGCGGTTACCCCGTGATCGATGTCAAAGCCACGCTGGTCGACGGCTCCTACCATGAAGTTGATTCATCCGAGATGGCGTTTAGGGTCGCCGGTGGCATGGGCATGCGTGAGGCTTTGCGGCGCGCCGGTTCGGCCCTGCTTGAGCCAGTGATGTCGGTGGAAGTGATCACGCCGGGCGATTTCCTCGGCGAGATACTCTCCGACCTAAGCAGCCGCCGCTCTCAGATAAACAACATGGAAGGCCAGGGAGACACCCAGATGGTATCGGCTTACACTCCATTAGCGGAGATGTTTGGCTACGCCACGGACTTGCGTTCCATGACCCAGGGTCGCGCGAGCTATACTATGGAGTTCGACCATTATCAGCGCGTGCCTGACAACGTTGTACAGGAGGTAGTCCGCGAATAGTGCGGTCCGGCAAAGCAGGAAGATATGACAACCTCAGCCCCAACACAGCATAGGCAGCGCATAAGAATAGTCTTGAAGGCGTTCGATCACCGACTCCTTGACCAGTCGGCGGAGCACATTGTCGAAACGGCTGAGAGGGCAGGAGCGCAGGTGGCTGGGCCCATACCGCTGCCTACGTCCATCAAACGGTTCTGCGTTATCCGATCGCCGCACGTCGATAAAAACTCCCGCGAGCACTTTGAGCTGCGTACGCACAAGAGGCTCATTGATATCCTAAGCCCCACGTCCCGGACCATAGATGCGCTGACCAGGCTGAATATGCCCGCGGGCGTAGATATATCGATGAAGTTGTAGTTGGAATAGAGATGCCAATAGGTTTACTCGGCGAAAAATTAGGCATGACCCAGGTCTTCCGAGAAGATGGAACGGCCCAGGCGGTGACGGTATTGGAGGCAGGTCCCTGCATGGTGACCCAGGTCAAGACCGTGGCCAAGGACGGCTATGAAGCGGTGCAACTCAGCTTCAGGGAGAAGCGCCGGCTGAACAAGGCTGAAGAGGGACACCTGAGAGATGTAGGGAGATTCCGCTATCTCAGGGAACTGCCACCCGCGGACCTGGACTACGTTCAGGTAGGTCAAACCGTAGACGTCTCTATATTCCAGCCCGGCGACGTCATAAACGTGACCGGCACCACCAAGGGCCGCGGCTTTGCCGGAGGCATCAAGCGCCATGGCTTCAGCGGCGGACCCAAGACTCACGGGCAGTCCGACAGGCATCGCGCCCCTGGCTCCATTGGCGCAGGCACCACGCCGGGTAGGGTGTTTAAGGGCAAACGCATGGCCGGACACATGGGCGCCGTCCGCGTCACCGCTCGGAACGTAGAGGTGGTCCAGGTAGACGTCGAACGCAATCTTCTACTCATCAAAGGAAGCGTGCCGGGCGCCAATCGGCAACTCGTGCTCATTCAACACACCACTGAAGGCATCCAACGGCTGAAGCAGGACCCTACCTGGAGCAGGCACGTTGAAAAGGCGGACATTCCGGAAGATCCGGACACCATTGTAGAAGCCAGTGAGCAGGCGGAAGGCCTGACCGGGGTCACTGCGGAAGAG
Source organism: Dehalococcoidia bacterium (assembly GCA_965197965.1). Lineage (GTDB taxonomy): Bacteria > Chloroflexota > Dehalococcoidia > Lucifugimonadales > QGNO01 > DAOUJH01. Next base: position 1,461,002 of record OZ240235.1, on the reverse strand, counting down.
CAAGAGGAAGCGGAGGCGTCTCAAACATCCACCCAGGAAGAGGCGCCGGAGCCAGGCGAAGAAAAGGAAGGGAAGGGACAGTGAAGCTTCCCGTAATGGACATAACGGGCACCCAGATTGGAACGCTGGAAGTCAGCGATAGTTTGTTTGGTGTTCCAGCCAACCAGCCGGTAGTGCACCAGGCCATGGTGCGCCAGCTTGCCAATGCCAGGCAAGGTACGTCCTCCACCAAGACGCGCGCAAAGGTATCGGGTGGTGGCGCCAAGCCCAGGCCTCAGAAGCATAGCGGACGCGCCAGACAGGGCAGCATACGTTCTCCTCAATACGCAGGTGGAGGCATTGTGTTTGGCCCCAGCCCGCGGAGTTTTCGTCAGAGCATACCCAAGAAGATGCGCAGGCTCGCTATTCGTTGCCTGCTCTCGGATAAGGCCAGGGAAAACAGGCTGACTCTTCTTCAGCACATTGACCTGCCCACTTCACGAACCAAGGAGATGGTGAATGTTCTGAAGGCACTGGACGCGGCATCCAGCACTCTGATAGTCACGCATCCACCCAGCAGCAACGTAGTACTCTCAGCCCGAAACATCAAGAAAGTAAAAACGCTCCCTGCCTCTAACATCAATGTCCTTGACTTACTGGAGCACGACCGCCTCATTATGACGGTGGATGCCGTCCACCAGGCCGAAGAGCTGTGGGCGGGTGGCGTAACATCCACTGAGGTGGAAATGGAACCAGCGACCAGGACACGCCGGCGTGCTTCGGCCAGTTCTGCCCGCGGCAGCAGGAGCCGCCGAACTAGGGCAAGCGCTGACCAGGAATCAACAGTGGAACCGGAGCCGGAAGCAGCGGTGGAGGTAGAGCCGGAAGCAGCGGTGGAGGTAGAGCCGGAAGCAGCGGTGGAGGTAGAGCCGGAAGCAGCGGTGGAGGTAGAGCCGGAGGCAGTGGTGGAAGCAGGGCCAGAGGCAGTGGTGGAAGCGGAGCCAGAAGCAGCGGTGGAAGCGGAGCCAGAAGCAGCGGTGGAGGTAGAGCCGGAAGCAGCGGTGGAGGTAGAGCCGGAAGCAGCGGTGGAGGTAGAGCCGGAGGCAGTGGTGGAAGCGGAGCCAGAAGCAGTGGTGGAAGCGGAGCCAGAAGCAGTGGTGGAAGCAGAGCCAGAGGCAGCGGTGGAAGCAGAGTCGGAGGCAGCGGTGGAACCTGAAGAAGAAGGGCGTAAGGAGACGTAGCCATGGAACAGCTCAACATCCTGCTGCGTCCCATAGTCACTGAGAAAAGCACCCTACTCCAGGAGCGGAACAAGTACGTGTTCGAGGTTGCGCCCAGGGCCAATAAGATAATGGTAAAAGAGGCGGTGAAGCGCGCCTACAACGTAGACGTTCTCCAAGTGAATATTCTGAAGAACAGGGGCAAGAGGAAACGTTTTGGTCCCCGCTGGACGCAAACGCGGGACCGCAAGAAAGCGATTGTGACCCTTAAGGCCGGCGATAGGATCGAGATATTCGAGGGAGCGTAGAATATGCCGTTGAAGACATATAGACCCACAACTCCCTCCCGGCGCGGAGCGGTTTCCATCACTTTCGAAGAGTTGACCGATTCCCGCCCTGAAAAGTCACTCGTTGCCCCTCTGAAGCGTTCCGGAGGAAGGAATTCTAGGGGAAAGATCACGGTTCGCCGACGTGGCGGCGGCGCCAAAAAGTCTTACCGCATCATAGACTTCAAGCGGGACAAGCCGGGAGTGCCCGGCAAAGTGGCGTCCATTGAGTACGACCCCAACCGCTCGGCAAGGATTGCCCTCATCCACTACGCGGACGGAGAGAAGCGCTACATAATTCATCCCGAAAAGTTGAAGGTGGGAGATCGCGTTGAAGCCGGCCCTGACGCCGAGATCAAGATTGGCAATGCCCTTCCCCTGAGCCACATACCCACGGGCACCCAGGTGCACAACATAGAAATGCAACCCGGCAAGGGAGGCAAGATAGTCCGCAGCGCTGGACTGTCGGCACAAGTGCTGGCCAAGGAGACCAACTACACGCTCATCAGGTTGCCATCGGGTGAGGTTAGACGCATACTCAGTCGGTCCATGGCTACCGTTGGTGAGGTGGGAAATGCGGACAACAAGAACGTGAAGCTGGGCAAGGCCGGCAAGAAGAGACACCTCGGCAGACGCCCCTCGGTGCGGGGCTCCGCCATGACTCCCAGAGACCATCCCCACGGAGGCGGCGAAGGCCGCTCACCTGTGGGCATGCCCGGGCCAAAAACGCCTTGGGGCAAGCCCGCCCTGGGCTACAAAACGCGCCGAAACAGGCGTACCGATAATATGATAGTCCGCAGGAGAGGCAATAGGAGGTAGGGTAGCTAAGTTATGTCACGCTCGATAAAAAAGGGGCCTTACGTGCACCCAAAGTTAGCAAAGAAGGTGACAGCAGTGCAGAGAAGCGGTTCTCGCACGGTAATCCGCACCTGGTCGCGCGCTTCCATGATCATGCCGGATATGTTGGGATTGACCATTGCCGTTCATGACGGCCGCCGCCATGTGCCCATCTTCGTCACTGAGAACATGGTGGGGCATCGCCTGGGAGAGTTCGCCCCCACCCGGACGTTCCGGGGTCACTCATCCAAGTCTGAGCGCACCAGTTCGGTGAGGTAAGCATGCCTGCACAAGCCACAGCCAAGAATATCAGCATATCCGCCAAGAAGCTGAAGTGGGTGACAGCCCTGGTTCGCGGCAGAAGGGTTGATGAAGCGCTTACTGTATTGCATCATCAGCCGACACCTGCTGCAAGAGAAGTGGCCAAAGTTTTGAAGTCGGCGGCAGCCAATGCCGAGAACAATCTACTGCTTGAGCCTGATGAGCTGAAAGTGGTGCAGGTATACGCCAACCAAGCCCCGTCCCTGAAGCGGTTCAGGGCTTCGGCGCGGGGACGGGCCGGGCGCATAAGCAAGCGCTCCAGCCATATCACCGTTGTGGTGGACGAGGAGGTTTAATTGGGCCAGAAGACCCATCCCATAGGCTTTCGACTTGGCATCATCAAGGACTGGGACGCCAAGTGGTTTGCTGCTAAGAGTGAGACCTACAGGGATCTCCTTCAGGAGGACCTGAAGATCAGAAAGCACATCAACAAAACATACGTGGACGCCGGTATAGCCCTGGTGAATATAGAGCGCCCCAGCAATGACTTGGTGATCACCATGCACACCTCCCGCCCTGGCATAGTCATTGGGCGCGGCGGCCAGCGCATAGAAGAGCTACGGAGGGACATAGAGAGGATCACCGGCAAACGCGCCAGGGTCAACGTTCAGGAGATCCGCCAGCCGGAACTGAACGCCTACCTGGTGGCGAGGAACATCGCCGACCAGCTTGAGCGCAGGGTGGCTTTCCGCCGCGCCATGCGGCAGGCTTTGTCCAGGGCCATGCAGGCCGGCGCTCAGGGTATCAAGATTGTCACCTCTGGCCGGTTGGGAGGCAACGAGATAGCCAGGAAAGAGAAAGCCATGGACGGACGCGTCCCCCTGCATACGCTGCGCGCCGATATAGATTACGGGTTGGCCGAAGCTGCCACCACCATGGGCAAGATAGGCATCAAGGTCTGGCTGTACAAGGGTGACATTCTGGCGCAGCAGCAGGAAGAGGTAGAGGAGCTGGGGACAATAGAGGTGACCCTCCAGGCCGGTGATACCGACTCCGAGAGAGATAGCGTTGATGAGGCGCTGGCGTCCGCCGGCAGGAGAAGTGCAAGTGCCGGCGATGCTCAGGATGATCCAGTGAAGGATACGGAGGCACAGGATGTTGCAGCCGAAGAGAGTTAAGTTCCGCAAGACGCATCGCGGCCGCATGCGCGGCGCAGCCCATTCCGGTAATCAGGTCCTCTTTGGCGATTTTGCCATGAAGGCAATGGAGCCCGCCTGGATCACGGCGCGCCAGATAGAGGCGGGCCGCCGCGCCATTACGCGTCACGTACGCAGAGGCGGCAACATCTGGATCCGGGTCTTCCCGGACAAGCCCATCACCAAGAAACCAGCGGAAACCCGACAGGGGTCGGGCAAAGGCCCCGTGGACCAGTGGGTTGTTGTGGTCAAGCCGGGCAGAATCCTCTACGAAATCGCCGGTGTTCCTGAGGATACGGCAAAAGAGGCTTTGCGCCTAGCTTCTCACAAGATGCCCATAGACGTCCGCATCATTGCCCGGCAAGACGCTCACGTCACCGCCGGAGCGGGAGAGTAACCGTGCGTATTTATGAAGTAAGGGCTTTGTCCCAGGAAGACTTGGAGAAAGAGTTGCAAGAGACCTACAAGGAGTCGCTGAGTGTGCGATTCCGGCTCTCGACGCGGCAGTTGAGCGATACTTCGCAACAAAAGAAGGTGCGCAACAAAATAGCTAGAATCAAGACCGTGCTGCGGGAACGTCAATTGCTGGAGCAGGCAAAATGAGCGCCGCAAACCGCAAAAGACGCATTGGCCAAGTGATCAGCGACAAGATGGATAAGACCGTGGTGGTCGCCGTCCAGTGGCGACAGCGGCATCCCGTATACCGCAAGAGTATACGTCGCATCTCCAAGTTCCATGCACACGATGAGCAGAACGACGCCCGCATAGGCGACCGTGTGCTAATAGTGGAGACCAAGCCGTTGTCCCGCCTCAAGCGGTGGCGCATAGCCGAGATACTGGAACGGCACGAGGTTCCGGAGATAGCGCCGCAGGAGATAGGCGCGGCAATAGAGGAAGAGATCGCCCAGCCGGAGGCTGCTGTGGCCGTGGCCGATGCCCCCCAGGCTGAAGAGGTGGGTACAGCCGAAACAGAAGTGGCTGAGGAACCTGAACCGGAAGCTGCCGAGGAGTCTGAACCGGAAGTTCCTGAGGAACCTGAACCGGAAGCTGCCGAGGAGTCTGAACCGGAAGTGGCTGAGGAACCTGAACCGGAAGCTGCCGAGGAGTCTGAACCGGAAGTGGCTGAGGAACCTGAACCGGAAGCTGCCGAGGAGTCTGAACCGGAAGCTGCCGAGGAGTCTGAACCGGAAGCTGCCGAGGAGTCTGAACCGGAAGCGGCTGAGGAGCCTGAACCGGAAGTGGGACCCTCCGCAGAAGAGGCAAATGAGGGAGACGTTGCTGAAGCCGGAGAGACCTCCGCGTATGAAGCGCCGTCCCAGGATGCTCCGTCCACCGGGCAAGAGCCTGAGGTTTCTACGGAAGAGGAGACTGGACGGACAGTTGAAGAGAGAGAAGGCAAGGAAGGACCGTGATACAGACTTACTCCAGACTTACAGTAGCCGATAACTCTGGTGCCAAGGTGATCATGTGCATCAATATCCCGGGGGGCACCCGCAAGCGCTATGCTCGCGTGGGTGACGTTATCGTCGCCGCCGTGAAGGAGGCCACGCCCAACGCTCCGGTTAAATCCGGAGACGTGGTAAAAGCGGTGGTGGTTAGGACGTCTCATGCCTACCGGCGTCCCGACGGCTCGCATATCCGGTTTGATGATAATGCAGCCGTAGTCCTCACGGATCAGCTCTTGCCCAGGGGGACTCGCATCTTCGGCCCAGTGGCTAGGGAGCTGCGGGACAAAGAGTATATGCGGATAGTTTCCCTGGCGCCGGAGGTGCTCTAGTGAACATTAGAAGGAACGATACGGTGGAGGTCATCTCCGGCAAGGACGCCGGAAAGAGGGGCACGGTTCAGGCCGTTGTGCCTGCCAAGAACCGTCTCACCGTGGAAGGCGTCAACATGGTTAGAAAGCACCAGCGCCCTACCTCCACTATGCGGCAGGCTGGAATAATCCAGATGGAAGCCTCTCTCCATGCTTCCAAGGTTATGCTGGTTTGTCCAAACTGCAGCAAAGCGGTCCGCGTTGGGCGCACGTACCTTGACGATGGTCGTAAAGTACGGGTGTGCCGTTCATGTAAAGAAATGATCGATAGATAGAAAGACGTTATGGAAGAAGCACAAAAGCAGTCGAAATCAGAGTCCGCCCGGAGCAGGAAGAAGCCGGCCTCTCCTCAGCGTGGGCGCCGGGCCAAGCCGCAGAGCACTCAAGAAAACGGCTCTCAACCTGCTGCCAACCACGCGCCAACCCTGTTGCTGAAGTACCGACAGGAGTTTGTGCCTCAGCTCATCAGCGAATTTGACTACAAGGTTCCCCTACAGGCCCCGCGCATGGAGAAAGTCGTGATGAACGTGGGTCTGGGAGAGGCGCTGACCAACTCCAATGCCATTGACTCCGTTTCTCAGATGCTGACCGCCATCTCCGGGCAGAAGCCGGTGGTGACCAGGGCCAGGAAGTCCATAGCAGGCTTCAAGATCAGAGACGGCATGCAGATTGGCGTCATGGTCACTCTGAGAGGACGCCGCATGTATGAGTTCATGGAAAGACTCATCAATGCCGCGCTCCCCCGCATACGAGACTTCCGCGGCGTGCCCAGGACCAGCTTCGACGGGCGAGGGAACTATTCGTTGGGAATCAGAGAACAGATCATCTTCCCAGAGATAGATTACAACCGCATAGACCGCATTCGCAGCTTTCAGGTGACCTTCGTCACCACTGCCCAGAAAGATGAAGAAGCAATCCGCCTCCTGGAGATGTTCGGATTACCGTTTGCCAGGGAGCAAGATCAACTGAGGTAAGAATGGCCAAAGCAGCAAAAGTAGCCAAATGGCGTAAGCCGCCAAAGTTCAAAGTACAGCATCACAACCGTTGCAACCTCTGTGGGAGGCCCAGGGCGTATATTCGCCACTTTGGACTGTGCCGCATTTGTTTCAGAACACTCTCTTTGCGCGGCGAGCTTCCCGGCATCAGAAAGGCTAGTTGGTAGGTGCTACTGTGACTCAAACGGATCCCATTGGGGACATGCTAACAAGGATACGCAACGGCATTGCCGTGCGCCGGGATTGGGTGTCCACTCCTCCTTCCAAGCTGAAGAGAGCTATCCTGGAGCTCCTGAAGGATGAAGGCTTCATCAGTGATTATCATCAGTTCCAGGAAGAGGCCGGGGAGGTGCTGCGCATCAGACTTCTCTATGACGAGGACAACCAGTCCGTCATAAGGGGGCTCAGGCGCATCAGCAAGCCGGGCTTGCGAGTGTACGTCGACAAAAAGCAGCTTCCTCGCTTCTACGGCGGCCGAGGCCTGTCGGTCATATCCACGTCCAAGGGCTTGCTGAGTGGGCAGGACGCTTGGCGACGGGGAATAGGCGGAGAAATACTTTGTTACGTTTGGTAGGAACATGTCCAGAATAGGCAGACAGCCAATAGAGATACCGGCAGGGGTCAATGTCAAAGTCGAGGCCGGTTTGGTGAGCGTAGAGGGGCCCAGGGGCTCCCTGGCGCAACAGGTCAGAGACGGCATAAACGTAGCGGTGAACGATTCTCATGTCCTGGTGACCAGGGAATCCGAAGCTAGAGAGCACCGTTCCCTGCATGGATTGACTCGCACTTTGATATCCAACATGATCACAGGCGTCTCCCAGGGATTCCAAAAGACCCTGGACATAGTTGGAGTGGGATATAGAGCCCAGCAATCCGGCCCCAACGTGATAGTCCAGGTCGGCTACTCCCATCCCGTGGAAGTGCAGCCCATGCAAGGCGTAGACCTTGAAGTGCAGGGCAACAACCGTATCCACGTGAATGGCATAGACAAACAGTTGGTAGGAGAGATGGCCGCCCGTATCAAGAGGATACGCCGTCCCAACGCCTATACCGGCAAAGGGATAAGGTATCTTAACGAGAGGATCCGTCTCAAACCGGGCAAGAGTGCTGCGAGGGTTAGGTAAAAACATGGCTCGGAAACAAAACAGGACCCACAGCAGACACTCTAGGCATCTCCGTGTACGCAAGAAAGTGACGGGGACGGCCGAACGGCCCAGGTTGAGCGTGTTCCGCAGCCTGCGGCAGGTATATGCTCAGGTCATCGACGACTCAACGGGCCGCACGATCGTTGCCGCCTCCAGTCTGTCTCTGAAGCAGAACGGAGCGGGAATAGTGAAGACGCAGGCCGCATCCGCCGTGGGCAAACAGATTGCGGAGGCGGCAAACAAGGCAGGCGTTACCAGGGTTATCTTTGACAGAGGGGGATATAAATACCACGGTAGGGTCAAGGCGCTGGCCGATGCTGCCCGTGAGGGAGGTCTTGAATTCTGATGGTCAACCAGATGAATAGAGTTATCAATAGCCTGGATAGGGATGAGGTGACCCTTACTGAGCGGGTTGTCAACATTCGCCGTGTTGCCAAAGTCGTTAAGGGCGGACGACACCTTACCTTCAGCGCCCTCGTCGTGGTCGGTGACGGCCAGGGCAGGGTCGGTTCCGGCTTAGGCAAGGCTATCGCGATACCCGACGCTGTGAGGAAAGGCGCTACCATTGCGCAAAAGACGTTGATTACCGTGCCTCTGAAGGGCACCACCGTACCCTTTCAGGTCAAGGCCAAGTACGGCGCCGCCCAGGTGATGCTAAAGCCTGCCCCTCCCGGGACAGGCATCATTTCCGGGCCCTCCATGCGCGCTGTGCTGGACATGGTTGGCGCAAAAGACGTTGTGGCCAAGTCCCTGCGTAGTCAGAACCCTATCAATGTAGTAAGAGCTACCATAGAGGCATTGAGGCAGCTGGCAATGTTTGCGCCCGAACAGGAAGAAGCTCCAGAGGAGTCTGAACAAGAACAGGCCGCTTCCCCGATGCCGGTTGAACAGATTGAAGAAGAGGGCCCCCCGGTACTACCGGCAACAGAGAACGGATATCCGGGCTGAGCGTAGAATATGAGCAAGCTGCTGATAACATGGACCAAGAGCACAATAGGCTATCCTCGTACTCAGAGAAGGGTGATCAAAGCGCTGGGCTTACGTAGGTTGCACCACACGGTGGAACACGCCGATACGCCTTCCATACGCGGCATGCTGCACAAGGTGCGGCATCTGGTTAGAGTTGAACAAAACCAGGGATGACGGATAAACCATGAAACAGCATCAGTTGAAATCTGCCAAGGGATCTCGCACTCCCTACCGGCGTGTGGGCCGCGGCGACGGCAGTGGCCGCGGGAACTACTCCGGACGTGGTATGAAGGGACAGAAGTCGCGAAGCGGCGGCAAGCTGCGCCGTGGATTTTCCGGTGGCACCCTGCCCTTAATGAAGGCCTTGCCCATGTTGCGGGGATTCACCAATATATTCCGGGTGGAGTACCAGGAAGTCAACTTGGAACGCCTCCATTCACTCCCTTCCGATGCCTCCGTGAACCCCACGACTCTCAAGGAGCTTGGAATCGTAAAAAGCGATAAGAAACCGGTCAAGATACTGGGCAGGGGTACCTTGGAGAGACCCCTCAACGTGGCTGCTCATAAGTTCAGCAAATCGGCTCGGGCTGCAATAGAGGCAGCGGGCGGTTCGGTAGAGGTGGTATGACCTCGCGTGCTTCATCCGTAAGGCAGCAGCAGTCATCGCGCCCGGCTCTTCTCCAGGCGATGATAGACGCCGTCCGCGTGCCGGACTTGCGGAACCGCATTCTCTTTGTGCTGGTCATGCTGGTGGTGTTCCGCTTCCTGGCTCACGTCCCCGTCATCAACATAGACCGTAACGCCTTGAACAGCGCCTTTGAGAGCAACGCACTGTTTGGCTTTATAGACCTGTTCAGCGGCGGTGGTCTGCGCAACCTCAGCATAATGGCGCTGGGCGTCTACCCCTACATTACGGCATCCATAGTCATGCAGCTGATGACCCCGGTCATTCCCCGTCTGCAGGCGCTTGCCAAGGAAGGTGAGTCCGGACGCCAGAGAATGAACCAGATCACTCACTATCTAATGGTTCCCATAGCACTTGCCCAGGGGTACGGGCAGCTTGCCCTGATAAACCGCTTTGGCGGTCTTGCCGGCTCCGACTTCACCACCGGCCTCAACCTAACCACCGTTACCATGGTCATTTCCATGACGGCAGGCGCCGTGTTCCTGGTCTGGCTGGGTGAGCTCATCACAGAACGGGGTATTGGAAACGGGATTTCCATCATCATATTCGCTGGCATAGTGGCCGAGTTCCCTCAGCTTATTGGGCAAGGCTTCCTGGAGCGAAACAACCTTGGCGGCCTGTTTCTACTCATCGCTATCGGCGTAGTAATCGTCTACCTAATCGTCTACTTCACGGAGGCACAGCGACGCATCCCAGTGCAATACGGCAGAAGCGTATTCAGGGGGGGGCGTATGTATCGCCAATCGGGCACTACCTATGTCCCACTGCGGGTAAACTCCGCGGGCATGATACCTCTCATCTTCGCCTTTTCCATCATGGTGCTGCCCGCCACCATGGCCAGCTACATCGCTAGCCCCACCAGCACATCGGTCTTTGGTCAGATTGCTCGCTTCTTCGAGACCTCGCTGGCGCCAACAGGGCTGACCTACTGGATATTGCTATTCATTCTGGTAGTAGTGTTCACCTTCTTCTATACACTGGTCACGTTCCAGCAACAGAACCTTGCTGAAAACTTACAGAAGAACGGGGGCTTCATACCGGGCATCCGACCCGGGCGTCCCACGGCGGACTTTCTCAATCGCGTCATCATACGCATCACCTGGGGCGGCGCTATCTTCCTTGGAGTGGTAGCTATCATCCCCTACTTTGCCACTATAGCAACGGACATACGCGCTATTCAGTTGAGTAGCGCCAGCCTGCTCATCATGGTCAGCGTGGCCTTGGACACGCTGAGACAGTTAGAAGCGCAGCTGCTCATGCGCAACTACGAAGGATTCCTACGGTAGGTAAGATTTGCGGATAATATTGCTTGGACTGGCGGGAGCCGGCAAAGGTACACAGGCCCACCTTCTCTCAGAGGAGTTGGATGTTCCCTCTATATCTTCCGGGAACCTGTTCCGATATCATCGGTCCCAAGGCACTGAGCTGGGACTGCTCGCCAATAGCTACATGGAGAAGGGAGAGCTTGTCCCAGACGACGTAACAATCAGAATGATCCTTGAACGCGTAGAACAGGTTGGCGGCGCGGGCTTTGTCTTGGACGGCTTTCCCAGGACACTCCCACAAGCCGGAGCCTTGGACCAAGCGTTGAACGGCATTCCAATAGAGGGCGCCGTCTACATCCAGGTTAACGAAGACGAGCTTGTGCAGCGGCTTAGCCAGAGGCTGGTCTGCGACAGTTGCGGAGCTCCCTACTCGATGATTGACCTGGATGCCGCCTCCCAGTGTGAGAAGTGCGGCGGAGTGCTGTATCAGCGAGACGATGACAAGCCTGAAGTGGTGAGGAAACGTCTACAGGTCCAGTGGTCAGGTCTCAACGAGCTGCTGGACCACTACGGCGCACAGGGCAAACTGATTGAAATCAACGGAGAACAGGCCGCTGAACAAGTTGCCGCGGAGACCTTACGGGCCATCTCCGGGCTTGTTGCCGTTGAATAGGCGAGGTTTAGGAGTTAGGGCGGTTGAAGTATAATAGATAAGTTGACCATGCTAAACATGACTGACCTTTTATTGAACGAAATAAAGACGGGCGCCAGCGGAATCAACGTAAAATCGCCGCAGGAGCTTGAAAGCATGCGCCATGCCGGTCAGGTCGTGGCGGACGCCATAGAAGCTCTTCTGGCCGCTATTCAGCCCGGAATGAAGGCCAAGGATCTTGACCTCATAGCCGACCGGGAGATAAGGCGCCTCGGCGCAAAGCCCTCTTTCAAGGGCTATCGTGGGTTCCCTGCCACAATCTGCGTCTCCTTCAACGAAGAGATAGTGCACGGCATACCGGGAGACAGGGTCATTTGTGAGGGCGACATTGTAAGCATCGATGTCGGCGCTGTAGTAGATGACCACCATGGGGACAGCGCTGTGACCATTGCCGTGGGTAGTGTACCCCCTGAGGTTGAGCGACTGATAGAAACTACTCGCCTTAGTTTGGAAGAGGGTATCAAGGCAGCCGTTGTGGGGAATCGTGTTGGAGACATCTCTGCCGCTGTTCAGCGATTCGCCGAACCTGGAGGTTACGGAATAGTCAGGGAATACGTTGGCCACGGTATAGGCCGCTCCTTACACGAGGAGCCTTCCGTGCCTAACTTCGGCGAGGCCGGCAGGGGCCCGCTGCTCAAGCCGGGCGTGGTCATTGCCATAGAGCCTATGCTCAACATGGGAGGATGGCAGACCCGCCTCCTTCAGGATGATTGGACAGTGGTCACCGCCGATGGTTCCCTTTCGGCTCATTTTGAACATACATTGGCTGTAACGGAGCAGGGACCGGAAGTCCTCACCAGGCGGAACAGTGAAAGGATCGGCACCGCATTCTGATTACTCATGGCTAAGAAAGAGAAAGCGACTATAGAAGTGGAGGGAACGGTCAAGGAGGCCCTGCCCAATGCTACGTTCAAGGTGGAGCTTGCCAATGGACATCAGGTTCTGGCGCACATCTCCGGGAAGATGAGGATGCACTTCATACGTGTGCTCCAGGGAGACCGCGTCCTGGTGGAACTGTCTCCCTATGACCTCACCCGCGGCCGGGTCACTTTCCGCTTCAGGTAGGGATGGTAGAAATGAAGGTACGATCTTCAGTGAAGAAAATGTGCGACAGGTGCAAGATAATTCGCCGTGAAGGTAGAGTTAGAGTTATCTGCACTAATCCCAAGCATATGCAGAGGCAAGGATGAGGCAGGTCAGGAAACGGCATGGCGTATCACCCAAGGAGGGGTCAATATGGCGCGCATAGCGGGCGTGGACATCCCGGACAACAAGCGAGTGGAGGTCTCTCTGAGACGCATCTATGGCATAGGTCCCAAGATAGCCCTCAGAGTGCTGGACAGGGCTGAGGTGAAGGCCAATCCCAGGGTCAGAGACCTTTCAGAAGAGGAGTTGAACAGACTCCGGGAGGTCATAGACAAGGAACACAGAGTAGAGGGGGACCTGCGCCGCGAGGTCAACATGAACATCCGGCGTCTCATGGACATTGGGAGCTACCGTGGGCTGCGACACCGGCGTGGCTTGCCCGTCCGTGGGCAGAGGACCAAGACAAACGCACGCACCAAGCGCGGCGCGCGCAGAACAGTTGCCGGACGCCGCCGCACCGTAGGCAAGAAGTAGGAGACCCATCAACATGGCTAGAGGAAGATCAAGACCGCGCAGAAGGGAAAGGAAGTTCGTTCCCAAGGGAAAGGCCTATATCCATTCCACTTTCAACAACACTCTGATCACTTTGACGGACCCGGATGGCAACGTCTTATCCTGGGGCAGCTCAGGGACGGTGGGCTTTAAGGGAGCTCGCAAAGGCACCGCCTTTGCCGCTCAGCGTGCCGCTGACTCTGCGGCGCGCCGCGCCATAGAGCATGGCGTCAGAGAAGTGGAAGTATTGATCAAAGGCCCCGGCGCGGGCAGGGAGGCGGCCATCCGCTCCCTCCAGGCCGCCGGCATCAACGTGACAAGCATACGGGATGTTACACCCATCCCGCACAATGGCTGCAGGCCACCAAAGAAAAGGAGAGTGTAGAAGAGTATGGGCAGATATACCGGTCCTGCGTGCCGGCTGTGCCGCCGCGCAGGAGAGAAGCTTTTGCTAAAGGGTGAGAGGTGCTATACACCGCGTTGCGCCATCGAGCGCAGGCGGCGTCCGCCTGGCGACCAGACGCCAAGGCGCAGAAGGGCCAGTGACTGGGGTATCCAGCTCAGAGAAAAGCAGAAGGCGCGTGTGATGTACGGACTTTTGGAGCGCCAGTTCCGCAACTACTTCGAGCAGGCCCAGAAGAGCCCGGAGAACACGGGCGAAGCTCTGTTGCAACTGTTGGAGCAGCGGTTGGACAACGTGGTCTACCGTTTGGACTTCGCGGAATCAAGGTCACAGGCGCGCCAGATGGTGCGTCACGGCCACTTCACTGTGGACGGTAGAAAAGTGAACATCCCTTCTTACCGCCTGAAGCCCGACCAGGTCATAGCCTGGAAGTCGTCCAATAGCGATAAGCAGTTTGTAAAAGACCTGATAGCCGGTATGCCCAGAAAAGCGGTCCCCGCATGGCTGACTGTAGACAGCAAGAACCTGTCGGGCACCATCATCAGACCACCGAATGCCAGCGAGCTGGAAAGCGGAATTGAGACCAGATTGATAGTTGAGTACTACTCTAAGTAATGTATCGTCCCAATCGGAGGTGTTGTGTTGTTGACGCCTGTTCCTGTTCCAAACGTTGAAATTCCTCGACCTGAAATCAAGGTTGAAGATGTCACGGATGGTTACGGCAAGTTCACCATAGGTCCGCTGGAGCGTGGGTATGGGACCACGCTGGGCAACCCCTTGCGCAGGGTGCTGCTCAGTTCCATACCCGGCACCGCTATTACCTGGGTCAAGGTGGAGAGCGTTGCACATGAATATTCCACCATACCCCACGTCAAAGAGGGAGTCTCAGACCTTCTTCTCAATTTCAAGGCCGTTAGGCTTCGCTCCCTGGCCGACAGACCCGGCAAGCTCAGACTGGAAGTGACGGGAGAGGGAGAGGTCACCGCTGGCGACATCATGACGTCAGCGGACTTTGAGATAGCCAACCCCGAGCTTCACATAGCTACCCTGGACTCACCGGAAGCCAGTCTCTCGGTGGAGTTGAACGTGGAACAGGGCACAGGCTACGTCCCCGCCGTCGAGGGTGACGGCCTGCCCATAGGCGTGTTGCCCATGGATGCTATCTATACTCCCGTGCGCCGCGTCAACTTCGGCGTTGAGCTCACCCGTGTCGGTCACAGGACTGACTTTGAGTTGCTGGTGCTGGAGATATGGACCGACTACACCATAGGCCCCCTGGAAGCACTGGCCAAGGCCGGCCACATCCTGGTGGATAGGTTCTTCCTCTTTGCCAATATCCGCAAATCAGCCGAAGCGACGGGAGAGGTCGCGTCCCTGGTCGTATCCGTCCCTGCGGAGGTGTACAACACACCCGTAGAAAAGCTCGATCTCTCGGCGCGTACCTTGAATTGCCTCAAACGGGCGCACATCAACCGTGTCGGCGAGGTCTTGGAAAGGGACAAGTCGGATCTGCTCAAGATACGTAACTTTGGCGAAAAGTCGCTGCGCGAGCTTTATACAAAGCTGGGAGACCTGGGATATCTCCCTGAGGAGACGAAGTCCCAGAACGGCGCCAGTGATGACGACCTGCCCGCGGAGGATCACCTCACCAACTTTGATGAGGAACCTGATCCGCTTGGACTTGCTCCGGAGAACCAGGAGGAGCAGTTGTGAGGCATAGAGTCGCTGGAAGAAAGCTCAACCGCAACGGAGGTCAGCGCAAAGCCCTCTATCGCGGCCTTGTCCGTGATCTGCTGCTCAATGAGCGCATCACTACTACGGAGGCCAAGGCAAAAGAGGTCCGCGGCTTGGCGGAGCGCGTCATCACCTACGGCAAGAAGGGGTCCCTTCACCATCGCCGGTTGGCCTTGTCCTTCCTTCCCGATAAAGACGTCATAGCCAAGGTGTTCGATGACCTCAGCGAAAGATATTCGGAACGGCCGGGAGGCTACACCCGCGTGCTCAAGCTGGCCCCACGCAAGGGGGACGGCGCTTCCATGGCCTTGCTGGAGTTGGTGTAAGTATGCAGAGCTCGCACCCTCGCAAAGCCGCCCTCATCGTTGAGTACGACGGTACTTCTTACCACGGCTTTCAGTATCAACCCGGCGTTCCCACCGTGCAGAGCGAGATAGAGTCCGCCATTCACCGGCTGACCCTGGAGAAAGCCCGCATCAAGGCTGCGGGCCGCACCGACGTTGGTGTGCACGCCAAGGGTCAAGCCGTGGCGTTCCTCACCCGTTCCAATCTATCCCCGGACAGTTTGCTCAGTGGTCTGAATCACTTTCTTCCCAGCGATATCGCCATAAAGAAAGCCTGCTATGTAGACGTATCCTTCGATCCCAGGCGTCATGCTGTCAGTAGAGTCTACAGATACTCCATTCTCAACAGCGGATCGCCCTCGCCATTGCGAGAACGCTACTCCGCCCGCGTGGTGGAATCGCTGGATGAGGACGCCATGCGCCTTGCCTTAGATTGGATGATAGGAGAGCACGACTTTGCTCCTCTCAGCGGCCCCGTGCCACCGGGAAAGAGCACTGTGCGGCGCATCCTGGTTGGCGACGTAGACCGTGATGAAGATACGGTGAGGTTTCAAGTGGAGGCCAACGCCTTTCTTCCCCATCAGATGCGCCGCATTGCCGGGCTGCTCGTGGCTGTAGGCAATGGTCGCGCCTCCCCTGATGCCGTCCCCGCCACGCTGCGGGGCAGTACCAACCCTTGGAGCTCAGGTTTGGCCAGGACAATGCCTCCCCAGGGCCTTTGTCTGTTGCAAGTTAACTACAAGGACTTTCTACCCAATGGCTACTAAACACAACAGGACACATACAGCAAGACAGGTGGATATAATCTCTGACTGGCAGGTTGTGGATGCTGCCGGCAAGCCGCTTGGCAGATTAGCCAGTGAGATAGCGCGTGTCTTGCAGGGCAAGCACAAGCCGGTCTACACGCCCAATATCCTTACAGGGGACTACGTCATAGTTCTCAACGCGTCTAGAGTGGCTGTCACCGGCAAGAAGCTGGAGCAAAAGATGTACTATCGTCACTCCGGATATCCCAGTGGCTTGCGCACCACTAACCTTCAACGACTTCTAGACCGGCGCCCGGAAAGGGCCATCCAGCACGCCGTGAAAGGTATGCTGCCCAAAAACACCCTTGGCCGGCACATGCTCCGCAGGATGAAGGTGTACGCCGGAGCAGAGCATCCCCATCAGGCACAGGTCACCGACACGGAAAGAAGACAAGCCCTTCTAGCTGTTGAAGAGTCAACAGAAGAAGCGGCTGCAAAGCCCCGCAGTTCCGGAGGCCGCAACGAGGACCCGGAAAGCGCAGCGACCGAAACCGTAGCTGAGGAGAGACCCGCCGGAGAGGAATCGGAGGAGTAAATGACCCAGGAAACCTACTATCACGGCGTGGGCAAGCGTAAGACTGCTATTGCCCAAGTGCGCCTATATATACAGCCCGGGAGTATAGTCATCAATGGCAAGCCTATAGAGGAAGTGATCCCCTGGAGGCCATGGCAAGAGATGGTGGTTCGCCCCCTGGAGGTTACCAGCACTGAAGGGCAGTACACTGCACAGGTCAAGGTCAAGGGCGGCGGCCCCAGCAGCCAGGCTTGGGCCATTGGGCACGGCATCGCCAGGGCGCTGGTGGCCCTGGACGAGACCTTCAGGAAGCCCTTGCGAGAGCACGGCCTTCTCACCCGCGACGCCAGGATAAAAGAAAGCAAGAAGTACGGCTTGAAGCGCGCCAGGAAAGCCCAGCAGTACAGCAAGCGGTAGGGAAGTTAGGCGGCCTGAATTCCCCAAAGAAGCGGAGAATTGGGCATGAATCCTGAGCAGTTTGTGAAACAACTGCAAGGGTTAAGCTTTGAGAATACGTTTAACCCATATTCAAGTCGATGTCCTGTCTACGATTTATGTGACGCACCGCAACGCAGGTCACAGATATTGTTATCCGTACTTAATGTAGCGCTGGACCGAGGTGTCGATTCCGTGTGGATAGGCCGAGACCTTGGTCATCGTGGTGGCAGGCGGACAGGGCTTCCCTTAACGGACGACGTACACTTCAAGATGCACCTCAAACGATGGGGGCTATCGTTCAAGCGACCAACACAGGGCCGAGAGGTTCCGGAGGGGACGGCTAAAATTGCCTGGACGGTTCTGTCACAGATTGAGTTGCCGGTTTTCCCTTTTCTATGGAATGTCTTTCCCCTACATCCGCATAAACCGGGTAGTCCGTTCAGTAATCGCCCTCATTATTCTACTGAACGCAGATGTGGGAAAGAGCTTCTCACTCAATTGATTTGCTTGCTGAAGCCTCGTCGACTGATTGCAATTGGTAAAGACGCTTTCACCACTACAGATCGCTTATTCCCCCAGCATGATGTGGTAAAAGTGCGTCATCCCAGCTTCGGTGGTAAGCAAGAATTCCTGAGGAAAATACAAGAACTATACCCCGACATCCGCCTGACGGCCTGATATCAGAAAAACCTACTCGCCCTCACACGCCAGCCAGGTTCCTGCCCTCATCCAGCAGCCGCTTCACCTCGTCCTCACTGGCAGCCTCGGCGTAGATGCGCAGCAGTGGCTCAGTTCCGGAGAACCGTATCAGCAGCCAGGCGCCATCCTCCAGCATGAAGCGTACGCCGTCCGTCTCGTCACGGCTTACCACCCTGGAACCGCCCAGAGCATCCGGCTGCTGTGTGCCCACCCGTTTCTCCGTCGCCCTGCGGTTCTCCGGCGAGAATGGTACGTCCAGGCGGTCGTAATAATGGGGGCCAAGCTTGCTGAAGAGATAGTCCAGCAGCTCAGAGGGGCGCTTGCCCGTTTTAACCACCATGTCCAGCAGAAAGAGGCCGCTCAAGATCCCGTCGCGTTCCGGTACGTGACCTCTGAAGGCAAAGCCGCCGCTCTCCTCACCGGCCGTCAGAGCGTTCTCCCGCATCATCACCGGCCCTAGAAACTTGAAGCCCACCGCAGTTTCGTACACCGGCACGTCGAACAGCTTGCCCAGGCGGTAGATCATGCTGGTCATAGTTGTAGACTTTACCAGCGGCCCCCTCTCCTGCCTCTGTTCCAGAAGGTACAGAGCCAGCAGGGTGAACGTCTGCAAAGTGGTGATGAACCTGCCCTTCTCGTCCACAAGCCCCACACGGTCCGCGTCTCCGTCCAGCGCTATGCCAATGTCTGCGCCGTTCGATGTTATCCATTCCGAAAGCGGCGTCAGATTATGCGCTACCGGCTCAGGCTGCTGCATGCCGGGGAAGGCCGGATTGCGCTCCCCGCGCAACTCTGTGACCGCGGTACGGCCTCCCTCTAGCAGTTGGGGCAGATAGCCGGCGCCGGCGCCGTGCATGGCGTCCACCGCTACCTTCAAGCCGCTGTCCCTGATGGTGGGAAGATCAACAAGCTTTGCCACGTGGCTCAAATACGGAGTCGACTGGTCGATGTATTCCAGCACCCCTTGCCGGCGGGCCTCGTCCGGAGAAAGCGTTTGGATGGAGTTCCTGGAGACCCGGTTTATCTCGGCTTCCAGCGCCTCAACCTCTTCCGTTGATGCGCTGCCGCCGTACTCAGGCTTGTACTTGTACCCGTTCCATTTCGCAGGGTTGTGGCTGGCCGTGATTATGGCCGCCCCCCCGGCGTGACGGTCTATGACGTTGTAGCTCACTACAGGCGTTGGCGCCGCCGCATTGCAGAGATAGGTCGGGACTCCCATTGCCGTGGTTACCCCGGCCACTTCGACGGCGAACTCTTCCGACAGGAATCGAGTGTCGTAGCCGACTAAAAGACCTCGCTCTGCTAGATTGTTCTTCCTCAGGTATAGTGCCGTACCCGCGGCGCAGGCTCTTACATTGTCGGCGGTGTATTCCCAGCCTATGACAGCCCGCCATCCGTCCGTGCCAAAGCGAATAGTCATCCGGGCCTCTCCGATGTCACCGCTAGCACAGCCCGGCCTCGGCCTTCAGCGTCTCCGCCTTGTCCGTCCGTTCCCAGGGCAGCCCGAGCTCCTCGCGTCCGAAGTGGCCGAACGCCGCCGTGTCTTTGTAGATTGGGCGGCGCAGGTCAAGCTGGTTGATGATGGCCCCCGGCCGTAGGTCGAAGTGCCGGTTTATCAGGTCCAGGATCACCTGGTCCGGCACTCTGCCAGTCTGGAAAGTCTCTATACTGATGGATATAGGATGAGCAACGCCTATGGCGTAGGAGATCTGCACCTCCGCCCTATCCGCCAGCCCTGCCGCGACTACGTTCTTAGCCACCCATCTTGCCGCATATGCGCCGGAGCGATCGACCTTTGTGGGGTCTTTGCCAGAAAATGCGCCGCCTCCGTGCCGCGCCGCTCCTCCGTAGGTATCCACCAGTATCTTGCGCCCGGTAAGGCCGGTGTCAGCATGTGGCCCCCCCATCACAAACCCGCCCGATGGATTGATTAAAAGCTTTGTGTCTTTGTCCATCAGATTGGAAGGCACCACGTGTTCGATAACTTGTTCTCTCAAGTCTCTTCCTAGCTGCTCCAGGCTCACCTTCGGCGAGTGCTGCGCGCTTAGTACCACCGTGTGCACCCGTTTCGGCATTCCGTGGTCGTACTCTATGGTAACCTGCGACTTGCCGTCCGGCCTCAGGTAGTCCAGTATCCCTTCTCTCCTGACCGTGGAGAGACGCTGGCACAGCTTATGAGACAGCGATATAGGCAATGGCATCAGATCCGGAGTCTCGGTACAGGCGAAACCTACCATCATGCCCTGATCCCCAGCTCCGACCTCCTCTTCCGCCTCTTTGCTCCGTCCGTCTCGTGTTTCCAGGGAATGGCTGACCGCTTCTGAGATCTCCGGCGATTGTTCCTGCACGGAGATCATCACTCCGCAGGTGTTGAAGTCAATGCCGTAGTTGGCGTTTGTATAGCCTATGCCCCGGATGGTGTCCCGTGCGATTTGACTTATATCCACGTAGCAGTTGGTGGTGATTTCACCCATCACTACTACTAGCCCCGTTGTGGTGCTTACCTCGCAGGCGACACGGGCATTGGGGTCCTCCGCCAGGATGGCGTCTAGGACTGCATCAGATATCTGGTCGCACAGTTTATCGGGATGGCCTTCCGTCACCGATTCCGAGGTGAACAGATAGGAAGGCGATTCCATGAAGCTCAGTCCCATTGACGATATCCTCCTCTAGAGCGCGACTGCCTTGACATTTAAGTGCCTATTTCCAACTGGCCAGGTACTGTCCCTGCTCTGACGTAAGCGCGTCTATGGCAACTCCTAGAGAGGACAGTTTGAGCCTGCCTACCTGGTGGTCTATCTCTTTGGGCACAGGATAGACATCCGGTTTCAGAGGCTCGCCCCGCGTGGCCAGGTATTCCACGGCAAGGGCCTGGTTGGCAAAGCTCATGTCCATTACTGCTGAGGGATGGCCTTCCGCGGCGGCCAGGTTGATCAACCTTCCCTCGCCCAGCAGATACAGCTTCCGACCGTCCTCCAAGGCGTACTCTTCCACCGACTCACGGATCTGGCGATGCGTCTCAGACATTTCTTCCAGTGCCGGGATGTTTATCTCAACGTTGAAGTGGCCGCTGTTCGCCAGCACGGCGCCGTCACGCATGGTTTCTAGGTGCGCCTTGTCTATTGTATTCATGCCGCCAGTGACAGTGATGAACAGATCTCCTATCGTGGCGGCCTCTTCCATTGGCATAACTTGAAACCCGTCCATGACCGCTTCCAGGGCACGTATCGGGTCGACTTCCGTTACTATTACGTGGCTTCCCATACCCTTCGCGCGGCTGGCCACGCCCCGGCCGCACCATCCGTAGCCCGCCACTACCACTTTTCGGCCCGCCCACAGCATGTTGGTGGCGCGTGTGATACCGTCTAGGGTGCTCTGTCCCGTCCCGTACCGGTTGTCGAAGAAATGCTTTGTATCGGCTTCGTTCACCGCTATGATCGGGTAGCATAGCTTGGAGTCTCCGGCAAGGGCGCGCAGGCGGATTACGCCGGTGGTGGTCTCCTCAGTGCCGCCTATGATGTTGTCGATCAGGTCTTGACGCTCAGTGTGTATGGTGGCCACCAGATCGGCGCCGTCATCCAGTGTTATATGGGGACCCTGTTCAAGCGCTGAACGGATATGCTCGTAGTACGTATTGTTGTCCTCGCCCCTTATGGAGAAGGTGGGTATGCCGTACACCTCCACCAGGGCGGCGGCAACATTGTCTTGGGTGCTCAGCGGGTTGCTGGCGCACAGTGCGACATGGGCCCCGCCGTCCCTCAGCACCAGGGCCAGATTGGCTGTCTCAGTGGTTACGTGGAGGCAACCTGATATGCGAAGCCCTTCCAGGGGGCGCTCTTTGCTGAATCTCTCCCTGATCAGCCGCAATACCGGCATCTCTCTTGCCGCCCACTCAATGCGGTCGACTCCCTGTTGGGCCAGCGCCAGGTCCTTCACGTCTCCCGGTGTTTTTTGAACTGTCAACGGTCCCTCCTTCAACCCGTTGGGGTGCTCTTCACTCGTGTGGGTAGATCGGCGTTTTCCGCCTCGTGGAAGTAGGTCAGTTCCCGGAACTCTCTGTACCTGTTGTGGATTTCGCACTCGGTCAACGAATGCAGCCTGTCAAGGCCGAAGCTTTCCACGGTAAAAGAGGCCATCAAAGACCCCACTACCATGGCCCGCCGCATGCTTTCCGGGGAAAGTTTGCCGCAGGCCGCCAGATATCCAACGAAGCCACCGGCAAACGTATCTCCAGCGCCAGTGGGGTCAACCACCACCTCCAGCGGGTACGCCGGCGCCGCAAAGACATCGTCTTTGGTGAAGCCTATGGCGCCGTACTCTCCACGCTTCACAACCAGTATCTGCGGGCCCAGCTTAAGCACTGTTCTCGCGGCCTTAACTAGGTTAGTCTCTTTGGCCAGCAGCTTGACCTCACCTTCGTTGATTAGAAGCGTGTCAATTGCGCCGATGACTTTGAGCAGGGCATCCGGCTTGCCTTCTATCCAAAAGTTCATGGTGTCCCCGGCCACTAGCTTGGGCCGTTGGTCCATTTGTTGCAGCACTTGGTACTGCAGAGTGGGGTCTATGTTGCCCAAGAAAAGGTAATCGCTTCTCCGCTCTCCCGTCTCTAGAACGGGCTTGAAGTCCGCGAAGACGTTTAGCTGGGTATCCAGCGTGAGCGCTTGGTTCATGCTGTCACTGTACTCACCCACCCAGCGAAAAGTGTTGCCTTCCGCTTTGCTCAGGCCGTTGATTCCAACCCCATGCCTGGCGAAGACCTCCTCGTCTGTGAAGTCTTCTCCTACAACCGCCACCACGCTCACCGGTGAGAAATAGCTGGCCGCCACGGAAAAATATGTGGCGGATCCACCCAGGGCGCACTGGCGGCTGCCATGTGGAGTCTTCACCGAGTCATACGCCACTGAGCCTACCGCTAATATAGACATCTCTATGCGGCCCGCGACCTACCTGCAGGGAAGCCGTATTGGGCGCACGGGATGCCCACTAGCCTATTCACCATCTTCAGGTTTCTTGGTGGAGCGCCTGGTGCGCTTGGGTTTCTCCGCCGCGGTCTTATCCTCATCGGACGCCGTGGTGGTGGTGCGCCGCGTCCTCCTCGGCTTTTCCTCCGTTGTTGCTTCGGCCGCCTTGGTCCGCCTCCCTCTGCGAGGTGTGGTCTCCTCTACGGGAGCCGCCTCGACGGTGACTGCCTGGGCTGCGGTGGCTTCCTGATCCTGAGACCGGGCCGCACGGCGGGAGCGCCTGGGAGCCCTGGCCGCCACCTCTGCGAGCGGAGTCTCCACGAGCCGGGGAGTTGTTCGTTGCCTTGCTTGCGACGGTATTGTTCCCGCTAGCAACGCTGCCTTGCGCTGAGCGTCGTATCTCTTCCTCTTGTGGCGGTGCTTCAACATGGCCACTCGCTTGCGTTTATTCATCTAACCCCTACCCATAAGTTTGATTGACAGCTACGGTTCGTTTTGATAGCTGGTGGGATATCCCCGTTCTATCCAGGCCTGAGTGCCCTCTTCTATGTTGAACAGCGTCTCTGGAGCTTGCCCCATCGCGGCAGCCATCTCACAGGCTAGGGCGCTGCGCACGCCCTGGGCGCAGATGAACAGCAGCTTCTTGTCTGCCGGCAGATCATCCACGCGGGAAATCACCTCGTCCACCGGAATGTGGACTGCACCCTTTACGTGACCGTCCACCCATTCGTCCATCTGACGTACGTCTACAACAGCGGAATCACCGCCTTGATATAGCTCGTGCGCCTTCTCTACCGATATTCTGCTGAACGGCTCCTGTTGACTTGTCATGCTTCAATTCCCTTGTCCGTATTTTTCAAGCGCCGGTTGCGCTTGCCAGGTACTTGTCGATCAATGGAGCCAGGCGCTGCCTTGTGGCTTCCGGGATGGATTCTCCTTCTGTCACTAAGGCGTCCTTCATCGCCGTTGCGCATGCACAGTTGCGCTCTCCCGACAGCCTTGGCACGGCCTTGCGGATAATCTCTCGCGACCTCTCCACGTTCCTTGTCAGGTTCCCTATCACCAGTTCCACGGAAACGGACTCTTCCGTTTCGTGCCAGGTGTCAAAGTCGGTTACCAGCGCCAGGGTTGCGTAGCACATCTCAGCCTCCCTGGCTAGCTTGGCCTCGGGCAGCGCCGTCATGCCTATTATGCTGGCTCCCCACGACTTGTAGAGAAAAGACTCCGACTTGGTGGAAAAGGCCGGCCCTTCTATCACGACGTACGTGCCGCCCTTGTGCACAGTGGCCCCCATCTCGTTGGCTTCTTCTGCCAGGATATCGCTCAGGGCGGGGCAGAACGGGTCGGCGAATCCAATGTGAGCTACCAGCCCCTCTCCAAAGAACGTGCTCCGGCGTTGCCTGGTGCGATCGATCAACTGATCGGGCACTAGGATATCCAGCGGATGCACCTCTTCCTTGAGGCTTCCCACCGCGCTGACCGAAATAATTCGCTCAACGCCCAGCGCTTTCAATGCGTATATGTTTGCTGCCGTGGGCACCTCGCCTGGCAGGAGTCGGTGACCGCGGCCGTGCCTGGGGAGGAACGCCGTGGCAATCCCCTCTATCCGACCTATCGTTATGACGTCGCTGGGAAGGCCGTAGGGCGTGTTCGGCTTCACCTCCTGAAGGTCGGCCAGGCCGCTCATTTCGTACAGGCCGCTGCCCCCTATCACGCCTATCTTCGCTTCAGCCAACCGCTTCTCCTTTGACCTTGTTTGCCGTCATCTCCTCGCTCTCTTGGCGCACCGTGTCATCCGCCGCCACATTCCCCTCGGTCAGCTTTCTGAGTTCCTCCGCAAAGGGAGGGCGCACGACGCCCTTTTCTGTGACTATGCCGCTCACGTATCTGTGGGGAGTAACATCGAAGGCAGGGTTGCGCGCCTTGATGCCCTTTGGCGTTGTCGCCGTCTTCCCGAATTTATATACCTCTTCCAGGTCGCGTTCCTCTATCTGGATGCCGTCTCCGGACTCCAGCGACATATCCAGCGTAGACGTTGGCGCCACCACGTAGAAAGGCACTCCGTTTTCCCGTGCTACCACCGCCAACGGATAGGTCCCTATCTTGTTGGCCGTGTCCCCGTTTGCGGAGACCCTGTCGGCGCCAACGAGCACGCACGACACCTCGCCTCTTGCTAGGTACGTCCCCGCCGCTGAGTCCACGATGAGTTCGGCGGGTATCCCCATCTGCACCAACTCCCACATGGTGAGACGCGCTCCCTGAAGCACTGGGCGCGTCTCAGTTACTATTACCTTGATCTTCTTTCCGTTCTCCCAGGCTGCCCTTATCACTCCCAACGCGGTCCCGTAGCCCGCCGTGGCCAGCGCTCCCGTGTTGCAATGGGTGAGCACAACATCCCCGCTGGACAGCAGCTCCGCTCCCAGTTGTCCAATACTGCGGTTGGCCGCCAGGTCTTCCTGTTGAATGGCGATGGCCTCAGCCTCCATGCGACGGCGCATGTCTGAAACGGAGCGTGTTGAATATGCGACGTTCAGCATCCTGGCTACTGCCCATTGCAGATTCCTAGCCGTGGGCCTTGCGCTGGCCACCTCTTTGCCCACGTCGGCCAGGTAGTTGAACATCCGTTGCAAATCCAGCGTGCTCACCGCTTTGGCCGCCAGCACCAGGGCGTAGGCGCCTGCCACGCCAATGGCGGGAGCGCCCCGTATCTGCAGACTGCGTATTGCCTGCACCACGTCCATATGGGTGCGGGCCGTGACCACGGCCTCCTCCTGAGGAAGCATGGTTTGGTCCAGCATCCTCAGGGAGTCTCCGGTCCACTCTAGGGGTACTATCTCTGGCATCTCTTTCTCTGGTGCATAAAAAAACTTCTCGATGAGTCGAGAAGCCTAATCGCCTTTCGCTCCCATCTTTCAAGCTGCTAGCTTGCCGGATTTGGCACCGTATCGCTCACTTCACCCAGGCGATCGGTTGCCGGGCTTCACAGGGCCGGTCCCTCTGCCTCTCTTGATAAGAGAATAAACCTATTGAATTGCTGGGAATGGTACTATGGCAGGCACGCACTGTCAATACAAACCACCGTTGGAGCTTGGGTTGGTTGAAGGGGGTGACGCCGTTGGCCAATTTTACATTGAACGGAAATGCAGGTAGAATCAGCCCTTGCGTTCTACTATTCACCCTAAGGAGACCTATATGACTGCAACGGATGACGCACTGAAGAACAACGAACGGTACGCTGAGAGCTTCGACAAGGGCAGCCTGCCCCTGCCTCCGGCGCTGCACATGGCGGTTGTGGCCTGCATGGATGCGCGCTTGGACACCCACAAGCTGCTGGGATTGGAGGAGGGCGACGCCCACGTCATTCGCAACGCGGGTGGCGTGGTCAGCGACGACGTGCTTCGCTCGCTGGTGATCTCCCAGCGCCTGCTGGGCACTCGCGAGATTGTGCTCATACACCACACCGACTGCGGTATGCTTACCTTCCGCGACGACGACGTCAAGGACGCCATCCTGGCGGACACCGGCCTCCGGCCGTCCTTTGCACTGGAGGCGTTCGGGAACCTGGAAGATGACGTGCGCCAGTCCATAGCTCGCATACAGGCCAACCCCTTCGTTCCGGTCAAGGACCAGATTCGCGGATTCGTCTACGACTGTGCAACGGGCCGGCTCAACGAGGTCTCGTAGGCCTGATTGCCCGCGCTCGTCGGCGTCTGGCCGTGTTTGACGGGCCGGTTGCCAGCGGATTAGAGTTGCGCACAAAATACTGCTACCTGCTCTTGAAGGAGGCCCCGAGATGTTGGTAAAGCGCTTGGCTGCC
Organism: Dehalococcoidia bacterium; assembly: GCA_965197965.1. GTDB lineage: Bacteria > Chloroflexota > Dehalococcoidia > Lucifugimonadales > QGNO01 > DAOUJH01. The sequence goes on along the minus strand of OZ240235.1, from coordinate 1,434,242 downwards.
GTCTACTTGATACTGCTGGCAGTGGTGGTTGCCGGCCATTTCCTGGCCACACAACTCTATGATCCGATGCTGGAGGGCGCCGCCCTCGATGTGTGGCGAGTCCTGGACCCGCTGATGGTGTCCGGGGCTATCATAGCGCTGGTAGTAGCCCTGGACAGGAAGCTGAACGGAGGCGACTCCCAGGGGATCACTCGAGAATACCTGGAGGCTAACTTCACCTTCTACTTCTCTGCGGCTCTACTGCTCGCCATCACCTGGAACTGGTTTGGTGTTGAATGGGTGGAGCCACGCAACGACCAGGGGCTGCTGTGGATATTCATAGACTCCACGCTTCCCCTGCTGCTGGCCTCTACCGGCATTCGGTTGCTCCGTGAATCTTCTTCCCGCTGAGCTTATTGCGGAACAGTTCACTCTCGTTAAGTAACGGCTTGGAGAGCATATAGGCTGCACCCCGCCCGCGCGGGCATGGACGCAGTGGGAGACGCGCCCCCGGGGTGCAAGGACGACGCGTCTCCGGAGTCATTGTTCAGCTATTCAACCGGATGACCGGCGGCTTATCCCAGGGCCTCTACGATGCGCTCTACGTTGGTCCTCACCATGTCTATGTATGTCCCGGCGGCTGTGTCGCGGCCGTCCAGGGAGCCCGAGTAGAGGCGCACCAGCCTTGCACCCGACTCCGTCGCCACGGCGTTGGCCAGGCGCTCGCTAACCGTTGTCTCACCAAAGATTGCCGGAACGCCCAGTTCCTCTACCTCGTGGGTCAACTCCGCCAGGTCCTCAGCGGACGGCTCTGCCTCTGTGGTTGAGCCCAGGACAACGCCAACTACGGTGAAGCCGTACACCTCCGCAAAGTAGCCCAGGCTGTCGTGGGAGGTGACCAGCAGCCTGCGCTCCTCCGGCACCATGGCAACCTTCTCTGCCGTCCAGGCGTGCAGCTCATCCAGCCGTGCACCGTACGCGGAAGCGTTGGCGCTGTAGGCGTCGCTCATCTCGCTGTCGAGGGCCGACAGCCGGGCGGCTATGTCGTTGACCACCAGCTTCACGCGAAGGGGGTCAAACCAGAAGTGGGGGTCGTGAACGCCGTGGCCGTGGCCTTCGTGCTCCTCCTCGCCCTCACCGGTAATGTGTTCGATCTCCTCGATGGCTTCCTCAGCGTCAATCTGCCCGCTTTGGAACTGTTCGAGTATCTCGGCCACATGCTCGGAAGGCTCTTCCATCTCTCCTTCTCCTGCCACTTCGTCCTCTTCGTGGTCTTCAAGGCCTTCCAGCACCTCTGCAATTTCCTCCAGCCCTTCCTCCGCGCTTATCTCTCCCTCCTCCACCTCATGGACTGCGTGGCTGAGTTCTTCCAGGAATTCCACATCTTCTATATGGGTCTCGCCGAATTCTATCGGTTCGATTGCATCGGCCAGCTCAATGATGGTTGCCGGGTCCCGCGCTGCGTTCTGGAGCAACTCTCTGAGCCAGGACTCCTCCAGCCCCAGGCCAACGGTCAACACAAGGTCCGCGTCGGCAACTCTGGCAACGTCCCTGGCGCCCGGTTGGAATCCATGGGGGTCTACTCCCCTTGGAACGATACTGAAGACCTCTACGCTGTCTCCGCCGATATTCTCCACCCAATCTGCGACTATGCTGGTGGTGGTGACTACACTGAGGAGGGTTGGCTCTGGCGTGGCAGTTGGTTGCGGGGCAGTCGTAGTTTGTCCGGGTGTTGGTGTAGGCTCTGCGTCGTTGGAGCAGGCGGCGAGAGCCAAGAGCATGGCAAACGTTAGGAGCGCCGTTGCCCACAGGGCAGATGTGCGTCTACTAATACCTGGTATCATCATTGTTTCGCCCCTTTCTCGAACAACAAAGTTCACGGCGGTGGCACGGCCTTATAGCAATGATACTCAATCTCAATTTATGCCACCGGTGGATCTACAGTGAATTTCCATGGATGAACTACCTACTCTTCCTGGCCGTTACCGCACTTGTCGCAGATGACGTAGACCTCTATGCGGTGACCTACAATTTCGCCGGGGATGCCGCTGCCCAAGCCTCTCATCAACCGCTCGACGGTAGCGGCGCGGAACTCGCCGACGTTGCCGCACCTGACGCATACCGTGTGGTGATGGTGGCCAATGCGAGAGAGGCTGTACCTGGGGGCTCCGTCGATGAGGTTTAGCCTGCATATGACGCCGACTTCTAAGAGAATCTTGATGGTGCGGAAGATGGTTGCCCTTCCCACCCCTGGCAGCTCATGGCCTATCTCCTCGGCAGTGAAGCCTTCCTGCTTCCCTTCCAGGATACGGATGATAGCGCGTCTTGGGGCCGTGGACCTGTAGCCCCGGTCTTCCAGTAGGGACGCGATGTCTGGGTGTGCTGTTAGGGTAGTTGTCATGATACTCGGTATCAGCAGAGTTCGCTGATTGTTGCAGGGCTAGGCGGGTCTGTCAAGCCCCTGTGCCGGGGGGAGTTTTCCGGTGGGGTCTCAGGGGAGGCAGCTAAGTAGACCCGGTGTGGGGTTCCTTAGCTGCAGGCAGCGCTAGCTGCTGAGGGCGGCAAGGGCTTCGTCCTTAGAGTTGTGGATGTTCACAATCTTATCGAAGCCGCTTATAGCGAATATTTCTCGGATAGACTCGGAAAGAGAGGAGACGGCAAACTCGGCATTCTGAGTGCGCAGCGTCTTGGCCATCAGGAGAATCACACGAAGGCCGGCGCTACTGATGTAGGAAAGCTTTTCCAGGTCCAGAATCACGGCAGTCTCGCTCCCGTTTAGGGCTTCTTCCAAACCAACCTGGAAGTCTCTGGCGTTAGTGCCATCCACTCGCCCTTCCGTCATTGCTATTAGGGTATCTCCCCTTCTCTCCTGTTGAATCTCCATGGAATCTATCTCCCTGGCCGTGCCTGTAGCTTAAGTTACAGCGACGTATTCTACTATAGTTGTCTTATCATCGGTTAGGGAGCGTCACTCCTCCCTAGAGACTTCGTACAGTGCCTTGTAGACTCACACCCTGCTCGTCGCTCCGGGTTGGAGTTGGCAGATACCACCTAGTCTACCAGACCACCGGCGAATTTAACTCATAGAGCTAGCACTTGTGGCAGGATACACAAAATCAATCGCTAGGGCAATAGCGTTTACTGTACGGAGTCCCTGCAACGGTGCCTATGCCGCCTCAGAGACTGTTTCCATGACTAGGCGCGTGACCACGTAGGGGTCCATGTTGGCGTTGGGACGGCGGTCCTCTATATAACCCTTGCCTTCTCTCTCCACCTGCCAGGGAATCCTAACGGATGCGCCCCGGTCTGAGACTCCAAAGCGAAACTCCTTGTAGGAGCAGGTCTCATGCCGTCCGGTAAGCCTCTCCTCTATTCCGAAGCCGTAGTTGGCAATGTGCAGATCATGCCTGGTTCTCAAAGCCTCGGCTGCTTGAATGCAGGCATCGTAGTTGGCTCTCATCTCTCTGGTAGAGAAGTTGGTGTGCGCTCCGGCACCGTTCCAGTCGCCACGGGCGGGCTTTGGATCGAGGGTTGCGTTGATGTCATGGTCCTCGCCAACCCGGTACAGCAGCCAGCGGGCAATCCATAGCTGGTCGGACACGTCCAGTGCCGGAATGGGCCCCACCTGGAACTCCCACTGGCCCGGCATCACCTCCGCGTTGATGCCGGAGATGTCCAGGCCGGCCCTGAGGCAAGCGTCCAGGTGCTCTTCTACCACCGGCCTGCCGAATATCTCGTCGGCTCCAACGCCGCAGTAGTAGCCTCCTTGCGGAGCGGCGATTCCCTGCTCCGGGAAGCCCAATGGCCTGGAGCCCTTGAAGAAGGTGTACTCCTGTTCGATACCGAAGATGTACTCATGCTCGGCGTATTTCTCCGCGGCCTCTGCGCATGCGGCGCGGGTATTGGACTCGTGGGGGGTGAGGTCAGTGTTCAGGACCTCTGTCATCACCAGGATGTTGTTCCCCTTTCTCACGGGGTCAGGACACTGAAAGACCGGTCTCAGGACACAGTCGGAATCACCTCCGGAAGCCTGGTTGGTGCTGGAGCCATCGAAGCCCCAGATGGGCAGGGGGTCGCCTTCATTGACGATCCTGGTCTTTGATCTGAGCTTGGGTGTGGGTACGCTGCCATCTATCCAGATGTACTCTGCTCTAATACTCATTCCGTTTCCGTCCTCACGTGAATGGAGATTTTCGGCCAGCCGCGTTTACTGCCTATGGGCCAGCCAAGGAGCTATGATAACGCAATTCCAGGTGCTAGACAACCAGAATTGCTAAAGTTGCGTTGCCTCTAGTACAATGCAACGACCAGGAATGCAAGCTTGGTATAGATAAGCCAGTTCGCGGCTACGAAGGCCGTTGCACTTGCAGCTACAGCGAAGACATCGGCCAAACGCCAGATATAGGGAGTTGCATAAACATGGCGACCCGTCCGCTCGGGAGTCCGTTGGCTAGGCGTAGCCCGTGGTGCTTCTTGATACCGAGGGGACTTGGTCTATTTGGAGGGAAACACCGTGCTGAGATTTGCTGAGGAACTGATGCTGTTGCTGCTCGACGATGAGGGCGGTCGGTTCGCGCGTGTGCCCAGTTGGGCGTTGGATTACGCCCTTGCCGGCGGCGTATTGATGGACTTGGCGCTGGAAAACCGCATCGACACGGATCCGGAAAGTCTTGTCCTGCTCGACTCCACCCCCGTGGGCGACAGCCTCCTGGACCCTACGCTGTCCGACATCGCCGCTGGTGAGGGGCACAACGCCCGCTACTGGGTGGAGCGAACGGCGGGACGCGGTCCATTCATCCGAGAGGAAGCCCTATCCCGACTGGTTTCCCAGGGAATCCTGGAGCGGCGGGATGCCCGGTTCCTCTGGGTGTTCAAATCCAGGCGCTACCCGACTATCGAAGGCAAGGCTGAGCAGGAGGTCAAGCTGCGCATAATGGGCATCCTCTTCAGCGATGAGATTCCGGATCCGCGAGATGTGGTCATCATATCTCTGGTCAACGCCTGCCGCATCTTTGAGCATCTGCTGTCCAGGAACGAACTCAACAATCTGGCCGACCGCATAGAGCAGCTGCAAAGACTTGACCTCATAGGCCAGGCCATGACCCAGGCCATTCGAGACATAGAGGCGTCCGTGGCGCTCTCAGTCCACCCGTACGCGTACTGAGCCCTAAAACAGGCGCATGCCAAGCCGCCCTGGAACCGTATGAGCTTTGCGGCGTCATAGGCTCTTCGGCGCGCTTCCGCGAGAGGAGGATGACGGCAAGGTCACGCCTTCCTGACGCGTATGCTGACCTCAAGCCGGGACTCTCCGCCGCCCATTAAAACTCCGCGAACCGGAGGCACGTCCTGGTAATCGCGGCCAATGGCCACCCGTACATAGCGATCATCCGCCGTGCAATTATTGGTGGGATCAAAGCCAATCCAGCCTAAGTTGGGCAACAGGCACTCCACCCAGGCGTGACTGGCCATCTGTCGAGACTCACGGCTGCCCTCCAGGTATAGATAGCCGGACACGTACCTGGCCGGGATATGCCAGCCACGGGCAATTGCTATCATCACGTGGGCGTAGTCCTGGCACACTCCTTGTCCGGTCTTCAGGATCTGCTCTATGGGAGACAACACAGACGTGGCTCCTGGGACGTGCTGGAACCTTTGGAAGAGAGTACCGGAAAGCTGGAGTAGGGACTGCAGCGGGTCGTCGCCTGGCCTGACCTCCAGCTCCTCCAGGAAGGAGTTGAGGGCGTGAGAGGGTCTGGCGAAGGCGCTGGGGTGAGTGAACTCCCAGTGCCTGAAGGAGTCCCGCCAGGATAGAATCTCCTCCCATGCGCCGACGCCGTAGAAGCCGGGCGTCGGAGGGGGAGGGCTGCACTCCACTACGGATAGAGAAGTAATCTCGAGGGCTTGGTGCTCCCTGTAGATGTTCATAATCTGCTTTGTGTTCCCGTAGAAGTCCGTTTCGCTGTTCAGATGCGCCTGTGGGTTGGTGACTACTTCGTAGCTGAACAGCCGTTGTAGCCGGTCGTTGCGCGGTTTGAGGCAGAGGGACAGGATGCTGTGCCGTACGGGAGAAGCGTACAGATAGCGGGAAGCGTGCTCTATTTCATAGAGTGCCTGCGTCGATTCGACCATGAGCTAGCGGGCTGGTAAGTCCTCTATTGGATAGTCAAAGTAGGCGTCTGCCAGGAGGAGGTGCAGCTCACGACTGTACTGCTGCACCTGTCCCAGCAGCTTGGGCCAGTCCTCTCCGTCCGGCCAATTGTAGTGGATGAGAGCACCGGTGCGGCCCGCCAGTCGTAGAGCTGCGCTGCTGGCTTTGGCGTTGGGCCCGGGGCCAATGGATGCTACGCCGGAATGGGTTCTGTCCAGGGATCGGCAGAGCGAGTCCGGCAACAGGGCATCCGTGACTAGCAGGTTCAGTACCTGGTCCGGGTGCACTTCTACGCTGTAGCTGCGGTTGTAAACCTCAACGGCGTGGAAGAGCCGGAGCAGACTGGTCCAGTCAGCATCGGAGTACTCCCCGGCCCGGGCATCGGCGTCGATTTGCGTCAGAAGCAGCGAGGTGGAGAGCTGGGCCCGTTCTATGAATCTACCCAGCTGCATTAAGCTCCAGCCCTCATCTCGGTACATGGTGGCGCCGGCCACGCCGGAGAAGGTGTTCATCTCCGCCGCCGTTTCGGCGTAGAAGCCCTCCGGCGAGGTTGCCCAGATATCCGTGATGGTCAGCTTCTGCATCTTGAGGTAGGCCAGGTTGATACTGGTCCACAGCTCGCCGCTGATGTGATGGCGCATCTGCCGGGCGTTCTCACGCCCCATGGAGAAGCAACTCCACACCGAATCGGGGTTGGTGCGCTCGAAGGTGAGATCGTCGGCCAGGGTGTAGGAATCGGCCTGGGTGAACTCGTCGCTACTCGTCATCACCTGGCTTCCCAGGGGAGGCAGACGGTTGAGCCCATTGTAGATCCGGTCCCAGCCTGAGTGGATCTCCGATATGGGACGGTCCACCAGGGCTTCCGTCTGTAGCCGCAGCAAACGGCAGACGAACTCCGCCCGTTCCAGGTATCTGCCCATCCAGTACAACCCCTGTGCGCTGCGAGAAAGCATGCGGGTCAGTCTCCCAGCACCCAGATGTCTTTGCCTCCGCCGCCCTGGCTGGAGTTCACTACCAGGCTGCCCCGGCGTAGGGCTACTCGGCAGAATGCGCCGGGCACCATGCGGGTTTCCTGCCCGTGGAGTATGAAGGGGCGCAGGTCTACGTGTCGCGGTTCAAAGTTGCCGTCTATCAGGCACGGAGACCTGGAAAGAGACAGCACGGGCTGGGATATGAAGTCGGCGGGGTTGGCGCGTATCTGTACAGCGTAATCGTCCCGCTCCTTCTGCGTGGCGTGGGGGCCGATGATCATTCCGTAGCCTCCCGACTCTCCCACTCGTTTCACTACGAGGTTCGCCAGGTTGTCCAGGGTGTACTCCAGGTCAAGGGGACGGCGGCAAAGGTACGTTTCCACGTTGGCCAGGATGGCCTCCTCTCCCAGGTAGTACTGGATCATATCCGGCACGTAGGCATAGACGCTTTTGTCGTCGGCAACGCCGGTGCCAGGAGCGTTCACCAGTGCCACGTTGCCCAGCTTGTACGCGTGGAGCAGTCCCGGCACGCCCAGCATGGAGTCGGGGCGGAAGACCAACGGGTCCAGGAAATCGTCGTCAACCCGGCGGTAGATTATGTCCACCCTGCGCAGGCCGGTGGTGGTGCGCATGTACACAAACCCGTCGTTGACCAGCAGGTCCCGTCCCTCCACAAGCTCTGCGCCTATCTCGTGAGCCAGGAACATGTGCTCGTAGAAGGCGGAGTTGTAGACCCCTGGGGTGAGGAGAGCAATGCTCGGTTCAGACCGGCCCCTGGGGGCAAGCTCCAGAAGGGTGGTCAGCAGCAAACGGCCGTAGTGCTCCACTTCCTGTACGCGGGAGCTCCTGTACAGCCGGCGCATGCTGGTCTTCACCGCCTTCCGGTTTGCGATCATATAGGAAACGCCGGAGGGGACTCGCAGGTTGTCCTCCAGCACTCGGAAGCCGTCGTTGGTTCTGACGATGTCGGTGCCGCAGATGCCCACCCAGGTGCCGTGTGGCGCCGAAAAGCCGCGCATCTCCGTGCGGTACTGGGGGCACTCCATGACCACGTCCACCGGGATTACACCGTCTTCGAGAATACGGGCCTCGCCGTAGACGTCTTCCAGGAAGAGGTTGAGTGCCTTCACCCGCTGGGCCAGCCCCCTCTCCAAGAAGCGCCACTCGTCGGCGGAGATAACCCTGGGTATGCAGTCCACGGGTATTATCCGCTCCTCGCCCTCCTCGTCGCCGTAGACGGTGAAGGAGATGCCCTCATTAGAGAAGGAACGGGTCACCCGTTCCTGGATGCTCCTGATCTCCTCTGCGGAGAGAGAGCTCAGGCTTTCGTGGAGAGGCCGGTAATGCTCCCTGGGCGTTCCGTCCTGCAGGAACATCTCATCATATAAGGACGGTTCTAGGTTGTAACCATCGAATTTCACGGATGCAAAGATACCACAGCGCTGGCGTTGTTAGCCACTGCGCCATGACGTGGAAGTGGGCAAAGGCTACTGGCTGTACGTAGAGCAAGCTGGCGTCCTGGTACCGTAAACCAGGCCGCGCCAAAAGCCTAAGGCTAAAAGCCTAAGAAGGAAGAGGGCTCTTGAAAAAGAGCCCTCTTCTCTTTTGGGAAACATGGGGGCAGACAGTGGGAAGTGTTCAGCCGGTGGTGCGTTGGTGGACTTTACTCGCCGCTGAGTTGCCGCTTCGCACCGCACCCTCCATGGTGGCGGGCCAACCCGTATCGGTCCAGTCCCCAGCCAGCAGCAGGTTGCCTAGCGGCGTCTCCACGGGCAGCCGTGCCGGTGCTGACCCCGGGGCTGGCCGGAACGTGGCTTGGCGCTCCTTGACAACCACGAACCGTTCCGTGGTCGCCTCCCGTGCACCCGGTAACACACGGGCCAGCTCCGGCAGGAAGGAGTCCGCGAGATCCTTCTTACTCACCGGCCAGTGCTCCCAGGCCCCGCTCAGCGAGACGGTCAGATACTGGCCGGGCCCGGGTAGCCCCAGGATGCGCGTCTTGTTGAACACCCACTGCACCGGGCTCCCCACAAACGCAGCGAAGTCGAAGTCGGCCACGGGGCGGTCGTACCAGACGTGCAGGTTCACAATGGGCGACCAGGTAAAGGCCGTGGCAGGTGTGAACGCGGGGTGCCGTCGCCACTCATCCGGCAGCAGCCCAAGCAGAACTGTTGGCATGAGCGCACTCACGTAGAAATCGGCACACACCAATTCGCCTCCGGTCAGGGCCACGCCCGCCACAGAACCGTGGTCTATGTGCAGGCGCTCCGCCGTGCGTCCCAGCACGAGCGTGACACCTTGCTCACGCAACCGGCGTTCAACGGCGTTGCCCATCACCTCTGACAGCCCGGCGCGGGCGTAGCCCACGTCTGCGCCATGGCGGTCTTTGAGCAGGGCGGTCTTGAACAGCATGAAGCCGGCGCTGGCGCTGACGTCCTCTGAAGCATCGTTGAGCGCCGGCAGCACCAGCAGGTCCCACAGATTCCGGATTGCCCTGTTGCTCTGGCCTGTTTCCTCCAGCCAGTCTCGGAAGGAACGCGACTCCAAGTCGATGCGGTCGTGGCGGCGTTCCAGCCGGATGCACAGCAGTGCCTGCACCGCGCGCAGCTTGTCAGTCCAGCTGATGTGCGGGTAGCGCATCAGCGACCACCCAAGGTGCAGCGGCGCGGGAAGTGGCAGAGCGGAGAGTAGACCGCGCTTTCCATGTGAATCGAAGACCTCTATACGGAGATGGGGCTGGCGATGGGTGAGGTGCAGCGTCCCCATCTCGTCCAGGAATTTGGCGTACTCGGTGCAACAACCCAGAAACACGTGCTGCCCGTTGTCTACCTGCACGCCGCTCTCGCGGTCCGTGAAGGAGAAAGCTCTCCCGCCCAGGTATGGCCGGCGCTCCACCAGAGTCACGTTGTGACCCAGGCGGGAGAGACGCCATGCCGCGGCCATGCCGGCCAGCCCTCCCCCCAGTACGACGACGCTGCTCACGTGCTCCGGCGCGCCGGGAGGAGGCTTGCCGCCCACAGCTTAGCTGTGAGCAGGACCTTCTCGGCGGTGGTGAGCCTGACCCGGCCGTGGAAGACATCGAAGCGGCGTGCCTCTATCCTATCCAGCAGACGCGAATACAACCCATGAAGGACGGAGACGCAGGCGCGGGAGCGGACAGGCACTAGAGGGAGCAGCCGGGCGCTGCTGATGTAATAGCTCCGGGCGCGCTCTGCCTGGAAGCGCATCAGTTCTATGAAGCGCTGGTTGACGACGCCTCTGGACAATTCCTCCTCTGTATAACCGAAGTGGGCCAGTTCGTCTTGAGGAATGTAGATCCGGTCGCGCTCGGCGTCCTCCTGAACGTCGCGCAGAATGTTGGTAAGCTGCATGGCCAGGCCAAGGTCCACTGCGTAGCAGCGGGCCTCAGGCCGCGTATAACCGAAGACCTCGACGCAGATGAGCCCAACGGTGGAGGCCACGCCGTAGCAGTACCGGCGCAGGTCTTCAAAGGTTGCGTATCTGTTCTGGGCCGTGTCCATCTCGACGCCGCCCACCAGTGCCTGGAAACTTGATTGCTCTATGCGGTAGGTGGTTGCCACGTCTGCCAGGGCCATGAATACGGGGCCCTCTGGGGCGCCGGCATAAGCCCGCTCAAGTGAACGGATGACCTCGGCCAGCCCGGTCAGCTTGGCCTCGGTGGGAGCGTCACCGTCGGCTATGTCGTCGCAGATGCGGGCAAAGGCGTACACGGCGTAGATGGCCTGGCGCTTGGCGGGAGGAAGCGTAAGGAAGGCAAAGTAGAAGTTTCGCGCCTCTCGCTTGGTCACCTCCCGGCAGTGGCTGTAGGCCTGGGCTAGGGCTCCATCCGCCGCCATCATGACCGCCCATCTGCCGAGGCTGGCCTCAAGATGACAAGCCGCGCAATGGTGGAGAGCATCAGCCAGAGCTTGCGGGTTCGCGTTACCACGGGACGGCGGCTGAGCACGTCGTAGTTCTGGCGGCGGATCGCCGCCAGAACGGCCATGCCTCCCCTGCTGAACAGTGCTACGTCCAGCTTTGCCCGGCCGTGGAGGCGCTGTACCAGCGGCAATCCCCGCCGGAATAACTCCTCCGCCCGGTCTACCTGGAAGTGCATCAGGGAGCGGAAGCGGTAGTTCACTACGCCGGCCGCTAGCTCTTCCTCCGAGTAGCCAAAGCGAGCCATGTCCTCTTGGGGGATGTAGATGCGGCCTATCTGGTAGTCCCGGCGCACGTCTTGCCAGAAGTTGGCAAGCTGCAGCGCCGTGCAGGTGGCGTCGGAGAGGGACTGCCGCTCAGAATCGCGGTGTCCCAGCACGTAGAGAACCATGCGGCCCACCGGTTCCGCAGAGTGGCGGCAGTAGTGCAGCAGATCGTCGTATGTGCTGTAGCGGAGCTGGCGCTGGTCCATGCGGTTCGCCTCTATGAGCCGCATGAAGGGCTCCGAGGGAATGTCGAACCGGCGGATGGTGTCCTGAAGCGCCACCATTACGGGATCGGTGGGCTGGCCTTCGTAGCAGCGGGACAGTTCGGTCTCCCAGTCGTTTAGGAGGGCTAGGCGGTCGCCTGGTGCTTCGTCGCCGAGGTCGTCGGTGCGGCGACAGAAGGCGTAGACGGCGAATAGGTGCGGCCGCAGCGCGCGGGGTAGGAGCCAAGAGCCGACGGTGAAGTTTTCATAGTGACTGCGCGCCAGCTGCTCGCAGTGCTTATAGGCCGCTCGCACTTCGCGCGTGGCAGGGTTCGTGCTCGGCGGAGATACATGCGGGGTCGTCATGCGCCCTGCCTGCAGGTTTCCAGCACGGTTCTGGATGTCAGAGCCTTGCTCATTGGAGGTACGCTCCTCAAGAATAGCGGTCAATATTATACACGATTCGCCCGCCACCACTGTTCGGACAGGGCTCCCGTGTAGAGGCGGAGAGACTCGTGGTTTCAACTCACTCATAGTGGTGCTTTCTCTTATCTGGTATGCTTCATCGTTGAATTTAAGGCAGACCACCACACTGAGTGAGCTACGCCTATCCCAGATATGACCTAACGGAGGAGCATAATGATGCGCGTACTGATAGTGTCAATCCTGACAGTTGTTCTTGTTCTGTAGGTTGTTGCCTGCCAAGGAGATGCTGGAGAACAAGGGACTGCCGGTCCGGGCTCGTCGGGACCTCCCGGTCCCGGGGGGGACGTCGACTCCATGGACCAAGCCGCCATTGCCACTATCATAGGGCTGTTTCAGGATTTGACGGAAGCGGCCGCACCTCCCAAGTGGGAACCCGCTGAATACACCCAGTACTTCGTCAAGGAGGCCATCAGCAGGTATGACGCAGAAGGCCTTGATGCCACCATCGCCTACTACAACACCGAGGAGAGTGTGGACGGCCAGTGGTACGTCTTCATCATCGACGCTAGTACGGGTCGCACTATATCCCACTCTAATCCTATGTTTATAGGCAGGGACCCTAGCCTCCGCGTTGACTCCGCGGGATACTTCTACGGCGACGACCTGCTGTCGGCGACCGAGTCGGGGAAATGGGTAGACTACGTGCTGCTCAACCCTGAAACGGGAGACGACCGTCAGAAGCACACCTGAGCAGTGCTCCACGACGGGCTGATATTCGCCTCCGGCTGGTACGAGTAAACGTTAGCTGACTCGGAGGACGTCAGTATATTGCCCCACACCGTCTCTGGGTGTGGGCATCTTGAGAGGCCGTAGGTTGCCAGACGTAGGGGCGCTTGCATATTGACACCCGCAAGCCTCGGTTGGTAGATTCGAAAGGCTAGCACTTGTGTGCGTGGTGAGTGCCAAATGCAAGAACAGGTGGCAACAATGCTCACAGACCGACAGAAGCAAATACTCAGCATCATCGTCGACCGGTACATCAGGAGCTCCGCTCCCGTGCCCTCCGATGTTGTGGCCGGTGAGATGGACCGCCCAGTCAGTTCGGCGACAATCCGCAACGAGATGGCGGAGTTGGACAAGGCGGGTTATGTCACGCGCCCGCACACCTCCGCAGGCGGCGTCCCTTCTGACAAGGCTTACCGAGCCTACGTGGAGTCGCTGTACATACCTGACCTGCCCAGGCAGGTGCAGGAGGAGATTCAGGGCAGGTTCAGCCAGACTAACATGGAGGTCGAGGCGTGGGGGCGGATGGCAGTGCGTATGCTGGCAGGTCTTGTCCACACACTGGCCATGATCAGCTTCCCCACGGCGGCGCCTCCCCGCTGGAGGCACCTGGAGCTGGTCTACCTGCAGGAGTTCCTAGCGCTCCTGGTAATGGTCATGGATGAATCGAGGTTGCGCCAGCGGCTCTTGCCACTCAAAGAGGCCATGACCCAGGACCAGCTCACCAGCGTAGCCAACAAGCTCAACGCGCTCTACTCAGGCAATACACAGCAAGAGGTGACGGCGAGAGATCGTGAGTTCGCCCCGTTTGAGTCCGACGTGGTCGACGCCGCTGGCGACCTGCTGAAACAGGACTATGACTCGGAGCCGGTTCACTTCATAGACGGGCTGCGCCACATGTTCGCGTACCCGGAGCTTGCTGCTGGTCCCATGGCGAGGAACGTGCTTGAGTTGGTGGAGGACGGGGAACTTATGCCAGTGGTGCTGTCGCAGGCCCCCGTCGCTGGCGACGTCAGCGTGACCATAGGGACGGAGCACAGGATGAATCAGCTTCATCCCTTCAGCGTTGTCTACGCTCGCTACGGAGCGCCATCGGAAACCGGGGGCGTAGTAGCCATTCTGGGGCCCACGCGCATGAGGTACCCGGACGCTATATCCAACGTTCGCTATTTCTCCCACCTGATGACCGAAATGGTGGGAAGCTTGCACGGCAGGTAACCGTGCTGGATCGTCCATGAACTGAAGGCCGACGATGCCCGGTTGTTGCTCCTGGATACCTGAACTATGGTAGACGTTTGGCGTATAGGCGTATAATCGTATATCTATGGCAGTGAAGAGAGACTATTATGAGGTGCTGGGCGTCTCCAACGGAGCCTCTGACGAGGAGATCAAGAAGGCGTTTCGTAGGCTTGCCCTGGAGTATCACCCCGATAGGAACAGGGAGCCCAACGCCGAAGAGCGGTTCAAAGAGGTCAACGAAGCGTACCAGGTGCTGAGCAGCAGGGAGAAGCGGTCGGCGTACGATAGGTTCGGCCACGCCGGCGTTGCGTCCAACGGTGGTGCGGGGCGCGGGTTTGAAGGCTTCGATACGTTCAGCGGCTTCGGTGACATCTTCGATGCTTTCTTTGGCGGCATCGGAGCCGCTGCACGAACCAAAGCACGCCCCACACGCGGTCGAGATCTTGAAATTGGCCTGACCCTGACCTTTGAAGAAGCGGCAATGGGCACGCAAAAGAGGATCAGGGTGTCGCGTATAGAGGCCTGCGATCGGTGCCAGGGGAACCGCAGCGAACCTGGCACGTCTATGGAGACGTGCGGCGCATGCCGCGGAGCCGGCCATGTGAAGCGCTCCCAGCAGAGCCTGTTTGGACAGTTCGTCCAGGTGGTGGCCTGTCCCAGCTGCCGCGGAGCCGGCCAGGTTGTCTCACAGCCATGCCAGAAGTGCCGTGCACGAGGCGTGGAGCGAAACACGCAGGAGCTGGACGTGGTAATTCCGGCCGGGGTTGAAGACGGTTCGCAACTGCGACTACCGGCAGAGGGCGACACAGGCTCTCACGGAGGCCAGCCCGGCGATGTATTGCTATTGCTCAACGTGAAATGGCACCGGCTTTTCCAGCGAGACGGGTCCAATCTACTTCTAAGTCTTTCAATCAACTTTTCGCAGGCGGCTCTGGGAGATTCGGTGGAGATTCCCACCCTGGAAGGGACAACGCCGCTGACCATTCCCGCCGGCATTCAGACGGGCACCGTGCTCCGAATCAAGGGCCAGGGCGTGGCCAAGGTCCATGACAGAGGACGCGGCGACCTCTTTGTTACCGTGCACGTCAGCACGCCGCGCTCGCTGGACCCCGAGGCGAAGAAGCTGTTAGAGCAACTGGCAGGGAAGTTGAGTGATGGTCAAGTCATGGAAGAGGACAAGGGCTGGTTCCACCGCATCAGGGATACCTTTGGGGGCGGCTCCGGGCCTAGATGAAGTGGCTGCAGCTGAGTGTTCGCACCACGCCTGAGTTCGTGGAGCCCGTCTCCGAGCTTCTCCGGCGCTATGGAGAAAGGGACGTGATTGTCCAGGAAGAGGGCGACTGGGACCCGGACAACACCGGCGAAATGGTTCCGCCAACCTCCGTAGTAGTGATGACCTGCCTCCCCATGGATTCAACGACGAGCAACCGGCGTGAGATGATAGACGTTGGCATTCGCTTGGTTTCCATCTTGCAGCCCGGCGCTTCGCTGGAAGATAGAGTTGTAGATGAGGACGAATGGAAAACCGCCTGGAAGTCCCGCTTCACCATCAAGCACATTGGGAAAAGGCTGGTTCTCAAGCCTACGTGGCAGATATACCTGCCCGCGCCGAGCGACGTTGTCATTGAACTTGACCCCGGCATGGCGTTCGGTACGGGACACCACCCCACCACGCGCATGTGCCTGGAACAGCTGGAAAGGCTGCTGATTCCCGGCATGCGCGTCCTTGATCTGGGCACAGGCTCCGGGATACTGGCTATTGCCGCTGTAAAGCTGGGCGCCGGTTGTGTACTGGGCCTGGATACCGATGAGACGGCGATCCAGGTGGCGCGCGCCAATGTGGAACAGAACAAGGCCTGCTGTGTGCGGCTCATACACGGCTCGCTTCCTCACCGCGAGGTACGGGACGGCGAGTATGATCTGGCCCTGGCCAACGTTACCGCCGGTGTGGTCGTCTCCTCTGCCGGGTCGCTCGCCCGGGTGCTGCGGGAGAACGGCCTTCTCATTGCTTCGGGTATCCTGGAGGAACGCCGGGAAGAGGTCGAAGCGGCGCTTGGGGAATCGTTTGTTGTGGAGCAGTCCCTGACCGACGGCGATTGGTTGACCGTGGTGGCGCGAAAGCCGGGCCTACCATCCCAACAGGCGTATTCCCGTGACCACAAAATAGACGCCTAGAAGTCCCATGAAGGAGCCGCAGACCAGGATTATGCCGCGGAAGACGTTTCGGGACAGAAAACGTTTGCCAGAGGTAACCGTGGCTGAAACAAAGCCGTACCAGACAAGATCTGAAAGAATGTGTCCCAGGTAGAAAGAGGCTAAGCCCATCAGGCCGACCTCTAGTGAGCGCGTAATCAGCGCTGCCCCCACTGTGAGCCACCACAGGGCCCAGAATGGGTTGCTCAAGCTAACCAATGCCCCGCCTACCAGCGGTCTTAGACCTACCCTTGATTGTGATGCGCTCCACCCGGAAAGGGAAGGGACGTCTTTGGACGGATTTCTCAGAAGCCCCCAGCTCATCCATACAAGGAAGCCTCCGCCTAACAGTCCTATGGCTGCCACAACGGGGTCTGAGTCCAAGACTTGCGCCAGCCCGAAAGCCAGCGCTGCTACCGTAACCAGCTCCAGCAGGGAATGTCCGGCTACCACCAGGGGGCCCGCTATGAAGCCAACTCTTAAGGTTTCCTTGATGTTGAAGGCAAGCAGAGGGCCTGGAGAGATTGCACCGGAGAAGCCCACAAGGAACGAGTTTGCAAAGATTATGAGTATAAGCGCCACAGTAATGGTCCGGTGGGTTTGCTTACTTCAACATTGACTCATTCCGGCTGAGGCGCTCTTCCCAGAAGCTCCGCGACTGCCTGTCTGGGGTCGAGTCCTTCAAAGAGGATTCGATGGGTCGCCTCTGTGATGGGCATTTCAACATTGAGCTCCTGGGCCATCTTCATTGCCGCAGCCGTTGTGTCCACGCCTTCAGCCACATTCTGCATGGTAGCAAGGATGTCACTCAGCTTACGTCCCTTGGCCAGATGCTCTCCCACGGATCTGTTGCGGCTCAACGGACTAGCAGAGGTGGCTATGAGGTCGCCCAGGCCTGCTAGACCTGTAAAAGTCAACGGGCTGGCTCCAGCCGCCACTCCCAGCCTTGTAATCTCCGCTAGACCGCGGGTGATGAAAGCGGCCTTTGCATTGTCTCCCAACCCCAGTCCGTCGCTTATGCCGGATCCAATGGCTATGGTGTTCTTCAAAGCTCCTCCCAGCTCTACTCCCAGCACGTCGGTGTTGGTGTAGACGCGGAAGTACGGCGTCATAATCATGGCCTGAGCCGTGCTGGCCAGCTCAGCATCTTTAGATGCCACCACGGTTGATGAAGGGATGCGCTTTGCAATCTCTTTGGACAGATTGGGCCCGGACAATACACCGATGCGGGAACTCAAGGACTCAGGGAGCTCCTGTTCCATTACTTGGCTCATTCTGAATCCCGTACCGAGTTCCAGGCCTTTGGTGGCGCTGATGATCACTCCGGATTGATTCAGGCTGTGCCGCACCTGCTGAAGGTTTGCTCTGAAACTCTTGGAGGGGACGGCTATGATGACCAGCTCAGCCGTTTGAAACGCTTCGTCCGTGGAACAGGTTACGGTCAGTGTCTCAGGGAAGAGGAAGCCTGGCAGCAGACGCTTGTTCTCACGGTCCTTGTTGAGAATACCGGCCTCTTCCGGTGTTCTAGCCCACAACGTGACCCGGTGGCCCTGAGACGCCATGAGAATCGCCAGTGTGGTGCCCCAGCCAGTGGCGCCGATCACTCCCACTCTTTTCTTGTCTTCTGTCATCATGCATGTGGCGGTAGAGCCCCCGGAGGGCCACCGCCGAACTGTAAGCGGTTTTCAGTGCCATTGATCAGGCGATGGATGTTTCCCCTATGACGCCAGATGATCAGAGGTCCGCCGGCCGTTGTATAAACTAGATACTGCCAGGGCGCCAATTCCAATGCAACCATGACCGGCATTGCAACAACCGCCACTATTACTGCCGAGACCGACGCCAAGGAGACATACCGGCTTAAAGAGACAATCGGAACAAAGACGGCAAGAGCCAGCGACGCCACTATTGGAGCCAGCACAGCGACGGAACCTACGGCGGCCGTGATTCCTCGGCCGCCTTGGAATTTGCTGAAGACCGGCCAGTTATGCCCTGCGACTACGGAAAGAGCGGCCAGCGCTTCTAGAAGCGGGTCGTTGCTTACAAGCTTTGCCGCCAAGACTGCAATGATTCCTTTAGAGATGTCCGCCACAAGAACTACGGCCGCCATGCGGACGCCCAGTATGCGCAGGACATTGGTTGTTCCGGTGGAACCACTTCCGTGCCGGCGTATGTCAACGCCTTGTTTAAGCTTCCCCATTATCAATCCCCAGGAGATGCTTCCCAGCAGATAGGCACCCGGTAGAATCAACGCGTACTCAATCACTTCTTCCTGCCGTTCTTGAATTCCAGCTTCAAATGCGACCAGCGAAATCCTAAAGTTTCTCGTAGGCGGTTTTCCAGGTATCTTTGATAGGAGAAGTGCATCAGGTCTGGGTGGTTGACGTAGAAGGCGAAGGTTGGCGGGTTAACACCCTCCTGGACTACTCTGTTCAGTCGCAGATAACGTTTTCCCTTGTGCGGCGGCAGATGACGTGACATGGCCGATACAACTTCACTGGTCAGCTTGTCTTGCGGCACCTCTTTCTTCAAGTCGTTGAATACCATCAATGCTGCATCCAGCGCCTCATCTATGCCGCTCTCTTGCACGGCGGAAACAAACCTTATAGGAGCGTAGGGAATGAACCTGAACTTGTCCCGTATCAACGCTATGCAAGCTGCTTCGTTCAGTTCCAGTTCATCCGCCATGTCCCACTTGTTTACAAGCACGACCACTCCCTTGAATGCGCTGGCTACTTCTCCCAAAATATGGGCGTCTTGGGCGGTTGCCAGCTCGGAGGCATCTAATACTAGAAACACCACGTCTGCCCTGTCTATGGAACGGACGGAGCGCAAAACACTGAACTTCTCTATGCCGGGGACAACTTTACCTCGCCGCCGTATTCCGGCTGTATCTATGATAAGAAACCGCTGACCCTTGTATTGCAGGGAGGTGTCTATAGCATCGCGGGTGGTCCCGGGGATGTCGCTAACTATTGCCCGCTCCTCACCTAAGATGGCGTTTAGCAGTGAGGACTTGCCCACGTTGACCCGGCCTACTATGGCCAGCGAGAGAGTTTCTTCCTCGCCGGACTGCTCATAATCGGCAGAGGGCAACCGCTCCATCACCGCGTCCATCAGAGAATCTATGCGAGTGTTGTGGTAGGCGCTTATTGCAATGGGGTCTCCTAGGCTTAGCTCATAGAACTCCGCCGTAGTCTGAGAAAGCTTGGGGTTGTCCACCTTGTTGACCGCCAAGAAGACGGGCTTCTCCCACTTCCGCAGACGCCCCCCTATTTCCGAATCCAACGGGGTTACGCCATCATGTACGTCGGTGAGGAAGACGATTGCATCCGCCGACTCTATTGCTGCTTCTACCTGTTCCTCGATCTCTTCCGATAGAGGAGCGGTCGTGCCGTGTTGCAAGCCGCCCGTATCAACTATGATGAAAGGGCACCCTTCCCACATGGCGTCGAGAGAGATGCGGTCCCTGGTAGTGCCCGGCTCCTCCGCGATTACGGCGACTCTGCGCCCTACGAGACGGTTGAACAAAGTGGACTTCCCTACGTTAGGGCGTCCCACTATGACGATTACAGGTTTGCCCATCACAAAGCCGGTAAGCCGGACTTGCTACCCACCCGGTCCTTCCAATATCTTTTCAAGCACCGCTTTTTGAGCGTGCAGCCGGTTTTCCGCTTGATCGAATACCACTGATGCGGGATGCTCCAGCATACCGTTGCTGACTTCTTCTCCGTGGTGAGCCGGCAGTGGATGCATGAAGATTGCCCCCGGCTTGGCAAGCTCCATCAGACTGGGGTTTACCTGGTAGCCTCTGAAGGTCTCCAGCCTCTCCTTTGTTTCATCTTCCTGTCCCATGCTGACCCAGACATCAGTGTAGACGACGTCTGCTCCGGTCACCGCTTTTTCAGGAGCGGCGACCTGCACGACCCCAGCCCCGCCGGCTTTTGCCCGTTGGCCGGCCATCTGCAGCAAGGTTGCGGGAAGCTCGTATCCCTCTGGGGAGGCGACAGTGCAACTGGTTCCCAGGGATGCAGCGGCCAGCGCCAGGCTGGCGGCAACGTTGTTGCCGTCTCCAACGAAAGCTATGGATACGCCGTCGGTCTTACCCAGGCTCTCCTGGATAGTTACCATGTCTCCCAATGCTTGGCAGGGATGCTCTATATCTGAAAGGGCATTGACCACGGGGATGGAAGCATGCTTGGCAAGCTCTTCCAGCGTTTGGTGCTCGTAGACGCGCGCCACAATGGCGTCTACGTACCTGGAAAGCACCTGAGCCACGTCTGAAATGGCCTCCCTGCCTCCCAGCCCAACTTCGTCCTTGCCAAGGTATACGGGGTGACCCCCCAGCTGCTTGATCCCTACGTCGAAGCTGACCCTGGTGCGCAACGACGGCTTCTCGAAGAGCATGGCTACGCTTTTGCCCTGCAACGCCGCGCTTTTCTCGCCCCCTTTCAGGAGCGAGGCGCGTCCAACGACCTGTCGAATCTCTTCCGGCGAAAGGTCGGCTATGGACAGTAGGTCTCGTTTGACCAAGATCAGCCTCCAATAGGCAACAGTATAACGGGAGTAGGCTAGGGTTGATAGAGTACCATGCTCATTGTGACCATGGTTAACCGGGGTAGTGTGCTGCTATATGAGTCCGGCTCGCTGGAAAGCCTTGCCCTCGGTAGCTATGGCGGGGGCTACTACCATCTCGGCTTGCTGAAATTCGCGGATGCTAAGCGCACCGCACATTCCCATGCAGACCCGCAGCGCGCCAACCAGGTTTTGCGTCCCATCCGTACGGCTTGAGGGCCCAAAGAGCAGCTGGTTTAGGGTTCCCTTGGTGCCGGTCTTTATTCTGGTGCCCCTGGGCAGGGCCGGGTGAGGTGTGGCCATGCCCCAGTTGAACCCTTTGCCGGGAGCTTCTTCCGTCTGAGCAAAGGGCGTGCCTATCATCACTGCGTCTGCGCCCGCTACTATCGATTTGCACAGGTCTCCGCCGGTACGAATGCCGCCGTCCGTGATTACTGATACATATCGCCCCGTGCGGCGGTAGTACTCGTCCCTAGCGGCGGCGCAGTCTATAGTGGCAGTAACCTGGGGAACGCCTACGCCGGTCACCTCTCGCGTAGTGCATGCTGCGCCGGGCCCCACGCCAACCAGGATGGCCGCTACGCCACTTTCCATCAGCTCTATACTGGCGCTATAGGTAACGCAGTTGCCCACCATGATCGGCGCATTAACCTGCTCGACAAGCTCGGAGAAGACCAGGCCGTGATAGCTCTTGGATATGTGCCGTGCCGTGGTCACCGTCGACTGCACCACCAGGATGTCCGCCCCGGCCTCTACAGCCACCGGTCCCATCCGCTTGGCGTTCTGCGGGGTAAATGAAACGGCGCAGGTTGCCCCTGCGCCTTTGATTTGCTCGACTCGTTTTGCTACCAAGTCCTCTTTCATGGGCTCTTGGTACAGTTTTTGCAGTACCTCCGTAACCGTTTCTGGCGGAGCTGTTGTGATTTCGGCTATCTTGCCGGCGGCGTCTTCGTAGCGGGAATATAGCCCCTCCATGTTCAATACGCCAAGGCTACCCAGATCACTCAACCTGACCGCTACGTCCGGCGAGACCACCGCATCCATGGCAGATGCAACGATGGGAAGGGAGAAACCCAACTGGCCGATCTCCAGATCCAGGTTTGCTTGCTCAGGGTTTACCGTCACGTCGCCGGGTACTATGGCGACATCTTCAAAGCCGTAGGCACGCCGGATATCTTTCAACGTTCCGATCATTTTGCACACTGCCAAGTAAAAATTTGACGGAGTATAGCACCGCCCTTTCCGCCACTCAAGGGATACTGATTGCAAATTTTGATGACTTGGCGGCAATAAATTGAAAGGAACAATGGCGAATCAGTTTTTCTTGACTGCTCAAGCGGTCGGTTGTTAGCATGGTGTCGCCATCTACCGTTTGGAGATGAGCAGAGATGTTTAAGAGTGAATCGCCGCTGGGATCCCTGGCGACCGAGACGGCGGAAGCGACAACGCTATGCTGTAAAGCGCCTTCCCGGTTCCCAGGGAAGGCGCTTTTTATGGGTAAGAGACCAGGGTCTATAACGGATATACCGGGAATCAAGGTTGGACACAGAACCGACCTTGAACACGCCACGGGCTGTACAGTGGTGCTTTGTCCTCAAGGTGCTGTCGGTGGAGTCGATGTCAGAGGCTCCGCTCCGGGTACACGGGAGACGGATCTGTTGAGACCGGGCAACCTGGTCAATGAGGTCCACGCGGTTCTCCTTAGCGGAGGCAGCGCCTACGGTCTGGACGCCGCTTCCGGAGTCATGCGCTATCTAGAAGAGAACGGAGCGGGTTACGAAATTGGTAGTGTAGTAGTGCCTATCGTCCCCGGCGCCATAATCTTCGACCTGGGCTTGGGAAGCTCGAACGTAAGACCCACGGCTGCCGACGGCTATGCCGCTTGCCAGAGCGCTGCTTCCGGCGAAGTGGGGGAGGGTACCGTGGGGGCGGGCACGGGAGCTACAGTGGCCAAAGCACTGGGAATGAGGCATGCCGTCAAGGGTGGGCTGGGTATTTGCAGCCTGGATATAGGCGATGGCCTTATAGTATCCGCCATCGCCGTGGTCAATGCCTGGGGCGACGTTGTAGACCCGGAGACGGGTCGCGCCATTGCCGCTCCCAGGGCTGAAGACGACGGTTTCCATAGCACCGTTGAGCTTATGACCCGTCCTCGCTCTGAGTGGCCCCAAGCGCAGGCGGTTGCCGGCGGGAATACGACCATCGGCGTGCTGGCCACCAACGCTGCTCTCAGCAAAGAGCAGGCCAATAAGCTGGCGGAACGCGGCCAGGATGGCATTGCCCTTGCCGTGAGGCCGTCCCATACCATGGGCGATGGCGATACCGTATTTGCCCTGGCTACGGGCGCCTGGCAAGGCCAGGTGGACCACATGCAGCTCACAAGGCTTGGCGCTGTGGCCGCTTTGGCAATGGCGCAGGCGGTCGTCAGGGGCGTTACACAGGCCAGTGGGCTGGCCGGCGTACCTGGGGTAAGGGAGCTTGAGCGCTGATGGATAAGTTCCAGAGGATAGGGTTACTAGGAGTCGGCCGCACAGCGAGCACGTTGGCGCCGGCTATTTCCGTGGCGGGCTACCGTGTTTCCGTTGTGGCCAGCCATTTATTCGTATCGGTGAGTGCATTTACGGAGCCGGTAGGCTCCGGCTAAGGGAGGGCACCAATGCGGACGAGAGTACGTCAGTTCAAGGAAATGAAGCAACGGAGGGAGCGAATCACCGCTGTAACCGCCTACGACTATACCATGGCACGCCTCGCCGATAAGGTTGGCATACCCCTGCTTCTGGTAGGAGACAGCTTGGGCAACGTGGTCTTGGGTTACAAGACCACGGTTCGTGTCACCATGGATGAAATGCTGCATCACACAAAGGCTGTCGTCAGAGGCGCCACGCACGCTCTGGTTGTAGCTGACATGCCGTTCATGTCCTACCAGGTGAGCACGGAAGAGGCGTTGCGGAACGCCGGTAGGCTGGTCCAGGAGGGCGGAGCCCAAGCTGTCAAGCTGGAAGGCGGCGCCCGTTCTGCGGAGACGGTTAGGCGAATTGTTGAAGCAGGCATTCCGGTCATGGGGCATATTGGCCTGACTCCTCAGTCGGAGCACGCTTTGGGGGGATTCAGAGTTCAGGGCAAGGATTTGGCCGGCGCGCTTGCTCTGGTAGATGACGCCGCGGCGCTGGAACAGGCCGGCGCTTTTGCCGTTGTTCTGGAGACTATCCCTTCAGAGCTGGCCCGCATCATTACTGAGCGGCTCACTATTCCGACAATCGGGATAGGGGCAGGTCCTGACTGCGACGGTGAAATCCAGGTCATCTACGAGATACTGGGACTCACACCCCGCCCTCACAAGCATGCCGCTGTATACGCCAACCTTGGCGAAGCGATCACGCAGGCGCTTGCCGCTTATCAGCGAGAAGTGCAGGAGCACAGGTTCCCTACGGAGGACCACAGCTTCCACATGGACGAGGCCATACTGGAAGACCTGCTTGCCACAACCTAGTTGATGGATGTAATCAGCACCGTATCCGCCATGATGAAGGCCCGTGATAGTGCGGAGCGTCCCCTTGGACTGGTGCCGACCATGGGCTATCTTCACCAGGGCCACATGACGCTTGTAGAGCAGGCGAGGAACGACAACAAAAGCGTGGTGGCGTCTGTATTCGTCAATCCTACCCAGTTCGGTCCTGGGGAGGATCTGGACGGCTATCCCCGCGACTTCGAACGGGACGTTGCCATGCTTGCCGGACAAGGTGTGGACATCGTTTTCGCCCCTGGTCCCGGCCAAATGTACCCGAATGTTTACTCGACTTACGTTGACGTGGGTGAAATCGGAGAGAGGCTGGAAGGCAAACATCGTCCCGGACATTTTCGGGGCGTCGTTACCGTAGTGACCAAGCTGCTCACCATCGTACGGCCTGACCGTGCCTACTTCGGGCAGAAGGATGGGCAGCAGACGCTAGTCATCAAGCGGCTCAACCGGGATCTCAACCTGGGAGCGGAAATCGTCGTCATGCCCACGGTGCGCGAGCCGGATGGCCTGGCAATGAGTAGCCGCAACGTCTACCTCACTCCGCGGCAGAGGGGTAACGCCGCCGTTTTGTACAAAGCCCTCTGCAGGGCCAGGGATATGTGGCGGAAGGGTGAGACGGATGCCGGCGTGCTGCGCGGGGAGATGGAGCGTGTTATCAATGAGGGGTGTCCAGCTAAGGTTGACTACGTCAGCATCGCCGCACTGGATACTTTGGAGGAGATGTGTAGGGTAGCCGCTCCCACCATAGCTTCGGTCGCTGCCTGGTTCGGCAAGGCTCGCCTCATCGATAACGTGATTCTGAGGGAAGAGGGTACGCAGTGAAGATACTGCTCACCAACGACGACGGCCTAAATGCCCCCGGTTTGCGAACCGCGGCCGCATCGTTGCGGGAAGTGGCCAAGGTAGTGGTGTCGGCGTCAGACAGAGAGCAGAGCGGGGTTGGGGCATCGGTGACGCTGAACGGACCGGTGCGCGCGGCAAAGGTACGCCCTGTAGTTGCTGGCGTGACCACCTATGCCATAGAAGGCACCCCTGCGGACAGTGTGATCCTTGCTTTGGAGCGTCTTGTCAAAGGTGTGGATCTGGTGGTCGCGGGCATCAACAGCGGCGCCAACCTGGGTGAGGATGTCTTCATATCGGGTACCGTGGGCGCTGCTCTTCAGGGCTACGTACGTGGTTTGCCTGCCATTGCCATATCCGTAGCGTCTCTCCACCCCACCAGCTTCCAGGCAGCGTCATCGCTCTTACAGCGGATGGTGAGCGAGTTCGACCGGGGGTCGCTGCCGAGCCCGTCCCTACTCAACGTCAATCTACCTCCGTTGCAGGAGCAGGAGATAGAGGGCATTGATATCACTTGCCTGAGCGGTCGAGCCTACACCGACCGCATACGGAGTGGAGACGACGGCAAGCGAAAATACTTCTGGATCAGTCGCAGCAAGCCCGGCTGGGAGCCGGTGGAGGGCACCGATATATGGTCGGTGCGCAACAAGCGCGTCTCGATTACTCCATTGCATACGGATCTGACCGCAAACAACCTGCTGGGCAAACTCCAAGGCTTGCCAGAGAAACTGAAATAGGCTCCGGCATGGCTGGGTTGGGCCGGCTTCCAATTCCCTGGGATTGAGCGTAAGCTGTACCTTGTGGGGATATAGCTCAACTGGGAGAGCGCCGCGTTCGCATCGCGGAGGTTGGGGGTTCGAGTCCCCCTATCTCCACCACACTGGACAAAATCGCGAACATTCACCGATACCTCTGACATGGAACCCTCCGCGATGACCCCCAAAGCAGTCCGTGTTCTTCCTTACGCCTAGCTATCCGTGAGATAATCACATCAGAATCATGGCCACGCATTCAACAAGTGCCCCCGTGGTACAGGCTAACGGTCTCTGGAAGAGGTTCGGCGACTTGGTAGCCGTGCAGGACGTTTCCATATCGGTTAGGCCGGGCGAGGTCATGGGACTCGTTGGCCCGAACGGCTCCGGGAAGACCACCACCATCCGGATGCTGCTCGACATCATCCAGCCGGACGAGGGTGAGGTCTCCGTATTCGATGCCGCCATGACCCCGGCCGCCCTTGAGCGCATCGGCTACCTGCCTGAGGAACGCGGCCTCTATCGAAGCCTGCGTGTCGTACCCAATCTGCTCTATCTGGCCGAGCTCAAGGGCCTCTCCAAGGAGCGTGCCCTGCGCCGTGCCGACGAGCTCTTGGAACGTCTCGGTCTGGAGCAGCACCGGCACAAGAAGGTCGGCGAACTGAGCCGGGGACTTGGCCAGCTAGTCCAGTTCGCCGCTACGCTCATCCATGATCCCGCGTTCGTCGTGCTTGACGAGCCGTTCATCGGGCTGGATCCGGTCAACGTGCGGCTCATGAAGGATGTAGTAGCCGAGCTGGGCAACAGCGGTGCTGCCATCATGTTCTCGACCCATCAGATGACCGACGTAGAGGAGCTCTGCGACCGCGTCGTGATGATCGATGATGGCCGCGTTGTGCTCGATGGTCTCCTCGCCGAGATCAAGCGTCGCTTCGCCGGCAGCGAGGTCTTCGTCGCAAGCGACCAGGACCCCGAGGAGATTCACGGCGTGCTGGTGTCGCGCAGAGAAGGTGTTGGGTACGTGCTCAGGCTTGCGTCCGGTCACGCTCCGGAGGAGGTGCTGCGGTCGCTCCTAGACCGCGGCGCCAGGATCGACCGGTTCGAGCTGGCAACTCCAAGCTTGGAAGAGATATTCCTACGAGTAGTCGATGGCCGCCATGCGTAAGACGTGGCTTGTTGCTCGGCACGAGTTCTCAGTCACCCTGGGACGCCTCTCCTACCGAATCTTCGCCGCCTCGGTGCCAGTGCTGGCGATAGTCGCGCTCATAGGAATCGCCATCTTTCAGACCGTGAGCTCTGACGACACCTCTCAGGAGGACACCACTACCCGTCCTGAAGCGGTCACCTTCGGCTACGTCGATCTCACCACGGGAGAGAACGGACAGCCGCTCTTCACCAGCTTCCAGCGGCAGGGCGACACGGTCTTTACGCCGTACACTGACCAGGAGGCGGCCACACACGAGCTACTTGAAGGACGCATCGGTAGGCTCTTCGTGTTCCCTGCGGACTATCTGGAGACTGGAACAGTCTTGGAGGTCAGGGAGGAGCAGGCCGGACTGTTCGATACCGGCGTACGGAATAGCGCTCTCCGTAGGTTCGTTGTGGAGAACCTATTCGCGGAGCAGGTCGGCCCGGAGGGGCTCCAGCGCATCGTCACACCCTACCGGCTCGTGATAGATGAAGTGAGCGAATCGGGCGGGCCCGCCGATGAAGACGATGGCCCCGGTGACAGCCTGCCCTTCATCGCTGCCAGCATCCTGCTTCTGGTGTCAGTCTTCACCGCATCGGGCTACCTGCTCCAGGGCCTGACAGAGGAGAAGGAGAACCGCATCATGGAGGTACTGCTCTCCTCAATCAAGCTGGAGCACTTGATGTTCGGCAAGCTCATCGGACTCGGAGCCGCAAGCCTTCTGCAGATGGCTGTTTGGTCCGTGACTGTTGGCGTGTTCCTTCTCGTCCTCAACCTCATTATCGATCTGCCTATCGAACTCACGCGCGAGCTTGTGCCCTCGCCCGCGAGGTTCCTTATAGCATTCGCCTATTTCCTCTTGGGGTACGGTTTTATAGGAACGCTGCTGGCGGCCATTGGAGCAGTCACTACCAACCAGAGGCAGGCGGGTAACATCACCACCTTTGTCATCCTGCCTGCCATCGCTCCCATGTGGTTCATGGTCGTCCTGCTCGAGAACCCCGATGGGACGCTTGCCAGGGCTCTCAGCTTCGTCCCCATCACCGCTCCGGTGACGAGTCTCACCCGCCTTAGTCTGGGCGGCATGGACGGAATCGATATCTTTCTTAGCCTCGCCGTCCTCACCCTCAGCGTCGCGGTCGTCGTATGGCTGACGGCCCGGCTCTTCCGGGCCTATCTTCTAGTGTACGGACAGCAGCCCAGTATGGGCCATCTCATCCGCACCCTCCGCGGACGCTAGCCGCCATGTCGTCGTTGCTATTCATAGAGGCTTTCGGGCAGCTTCTCCGGGACGCGAATCTAGAAAGCATTGTGTCGGAGGATGAGGAAGACCTCTATAGCGTTTTCAGAGCGCGTGCTGAATTGATGGGTTGGTCCACCACGTCGGCTCGCCGTCGTCCGTTGCTCTGGAATATAAACGAGGCGGAACTGACCGCCGGGATTGACCCTAATCGAATTGGATGGGTGCAGGTCGGGCTGGACGTTGGTGAGTTTGAGTCAACCAAGGTACCGCCGGCGCCTGGTACAGGCTATTATTATGCGCCGCTCGGCTTCCATCAACGCTCCGCCGAGCCGGCCATGGTGCTGCCGGCTTTGATTCAGTGTTTCCATGACGCACTCTGCCGCTTTGGGGTCGTCGAGTTGTCTGGACTCCAGGTGACGGCAAATTTCCTGGAGACGAGGCCGCAATCTTATGTTGGCGGCCTCGTCTCTGGGCTCAATTGGTTTAACACTACCCTGAAGGGGAAAGCGGATGCGCTCATCGCATTCGACCAGGAGTTCCTCGGAGGGCATACCGAGGCGGAGTTGCTCGCCAGACTCCGGCGGAGGAACACTGGATCATTCGAGTTTGGACCAGTGATAGCCGTTCCTGAGCAGCACTCGGTCAGAGCGGGGGTAGAGGCGCCGGTCCGCTCCATCTCCCCTGCGCACTCGGGTCTCGGCGTGTCGGTTGCCCTGCCCGAATGGACACCGAGCGCTGCGGCATGGGTACTCGCAATGGTCATCGACACTGCGCGCACCAGAGCGCCGGATGTCAGCAACTTCGCAGTTCGAATAGTACGGGTTAAGTGAAGCGCGAAGCGCGGACTGGAGTGAAAGCATGAGCGCATCCAGCAAGATTGATAAGAAGATCGCGGACTTGTGGGACTGGAGAGGCGAGAGGCTGGCCGAGATCCGTAAGCTCATCCACGAAGCTGCTCCTGAGGTGGTCGAAGAGTGGAAGTGGATGGGGTCCCCCGTGTGGTCTCACAACGGGATTCTAGCCGTAGCCAGCGCACCGAGGAACAAGGTGAGACTCACTTTTGTATACGGAGCCAAGCTCCCAGACCCCAAGAAACTCTTCAGCGCGACATTGGACGGAAACAAGCGGGCGATAGAGCTGTACCAGGGAGACAAGGTAGACGGCGCCGCGTTCAAGGCGCTGGCGCGAGAGGCGGCGGCTTACAACACCGAAAACGCTGACAGAGAGCCGGTACTCCTTTCAGGCGGCAACCCACAGATTCCGAAGGCCGACGGCGACGCCCCCGTACAGGCCTACATCGAGGCCATGCCGGGCTGGAAGAGCGACTTGGGACGCCGTCTGGACGACCTCATTGTGCGCGCCGTGCCCAGCGTGCGCAAGGCCGTGAGGTGGAACTCGCCCTTCTATGGCATCGAAGGCAAAGGGTGGTTTGTGAGCTACCACGTCTTCGCCCGTTACGTCAAAATGACCTTCCTCAATGGCGCGTCACTGCGTCCCTTGCCACCCGGTTCAGGCAAGGACAAGGACTCGCGCTGGATTGATATCTACGAAGGCAAGTTCAACGAGGAGCAGATGGCGACGTGGATTAGGCAGGCGGCTGCCATACCAGGCTGGCAGGGTTTCTGAAGAGCCATGACCAAGAGTCACAGTATGGTATGCTTAGACCCACAGGTGTCACGTGCCCCTGTAGCTCAGAGGATAGAGCAACGGTTTCCTAAACCGTGTGTCGGCGGTTCGAGTCCGCCCAGGGGTACCACATTCTAGGGGCTGTAAGGGTACTGCCCAGGGAGTGTTACCCTATGTTCCATAGCATAAGACGGCGTTGGTGTGCGCTAACTTGGCTGTGGGTAAGCTGTGTGCTTGAATGTGACCCTCTGCCGCCCACGCCCAATCAATGGATATGGCGTAAGGGAAACGCTTCTAGCCAGGTTGATGTCATTGTGACCAGTGGACATATAGCTAGATTCCGATTGTCCCCTGGTATCCATTTCTACTACTCTCCTCAAACAGAAAACAGACACCGACACTTCACTCTCTCCAGAAGAAGGACGGGATATCCCAAACTCTTCTCTGGAAGCACGGAGATAAGCGGATGAACTCGTCCAGGATAGTGCTTCTCAGGTTATCAATCTCCGTGATGGTTGTGGCTTTCCTTTTCTTGGCAGCCGCGTGCAATGAGGAACCAGAAGAGCCTGAGTTGTCGTTGGATGAGTTGCTAGCGAGTACTGGGGAAGAGCTGGCCGCCATGTCGTCGGTGAAGTTCGAAATGATCGACGAGATGGAATCGGGAGCCAAGTTCCTTGAGGCCACTTTGAAAAAGGTGGAAGGCGAAGTAAGCAATCCCGACAGCGTTAGGCTGCTGGTGGATGTAGTGGTTCCCGGTCTTGGGTTTGCGGAAATCGAAATAGTGGCAATCGGGGAAGAGTCATACATAAAATTCTCCCGAGACGCGCCGTGGACACCCCTGCCTCTAGAGCAGGTGCCCTTTAATTTCGTGGGCTTGGGCGTTACCCTGAGTGAATTGCTGCCCGTGATGGAGAACGCAACCATTGTGGGCCGGGAGTCTGTAGGTGGCGCTAGGGCTGTCCGTGTCGATGGGACCCTAGTTTCCGATGATCTGTTGAATTTCATCACATCCGTGGACTCCGGCCATCCAATCGCGTTGTCGTTGTGGATTGACGAAGCTGAGCATACTTTGTGGCGGTTAAGAATAGACGGACAAATTTTCGACGACGATGCACCGGAGACAATTCGTCTGATAAACTTCCTGGACATCAACAGTCCTATCGACATCCAACTTCCTATAGCCTCCGGGTCTTGAACGCTGCCGGGGCTGCCATCGCCTCTTTGCGCTCCTCCGAGTGGGCGGTCTTGGGGATTCTTTGCCTGGGAGTATTCTCCACGGCTCTGGACCAGACTGTCGTGGTCGCGGCGTTGCCCAGTGTCATGGTGGATTTGGAGATCCCCCTCACGGACCTGGACAGGGCGGCTTGGATAGTAACCGGGTATCTGATCAGTTACACCGTAGCCATGCCCTTGGCGGGTCGGCTGTCCGATGTCTATGGGCGGGTCAGGATGTTCCAAGCGGCGCTGGTCGTGTTCGCCATAGGGTCATTGCTGGTGGCGGTTGCGCCGAACTTCCACTGGGTGGTGGCCGCCAGAGTGCTCCAAGCATTTGGAGGCGGCGCCACGGTACCCATAGGTCTGGCCATGGCGGTCGCGGCCGTAGCGCCGCAGAGAAGAGGAGTTGCCCTGGGACTAGTGGCCGCATCGGCAGAAGCTGGGTCGGTCTTGGGGCCCCTCTACGGGGGAGGCATAATTTCGTGGCTCGGTTGGCGGTGGATATTCTGGCTGGACATACCCCAGAGCTTCATCCTGATAGCGATTATGGCCATCTTGCCCAACCGCTCCAATCCGGAGGCTAAGATGGACTACTCCGGCGCGCTGATATTGGCTGGGGCGCTCACCGTGCTTACTATGGGGCTGTCCCAGAGAAGCATCTTTTCAGGGGAGTCCATCATCCCGTACTTCATGATTGGTTTTGGGGTCTTCCTTGTGGGCATATTGATCGTGACAGAAAGGCGCGTGGCCCAGCCTTTGCTGGCGTCTTTCCTATACACCTCCAGGGCGTTCCTGTCCTCCAACATTGCCCAGTTCCTGGTGGGGGTTGCCTTGATCATTGCCCTGGTAGCCGTGCCCGTGATGGCTGCCACCGTCATGGAGAAGGGACCCTGGGAAAGCGCCCTTCACCTGGTTCGCCTCACCGCCGCAATTCCGGTGGGGGCGGTGGTGGGAGGCTATATCCTGCGCTGGACTGGAGTGAGACCGGTGTGCATAACTGGCCTTGCGTTCATTGGGACGGGCCTGCTGTTCATGAGCGGCTGGGAGACGGAGGTAGAGCAACTCAGGCTGACCGTCCCCCTGGTCACGGCGGGGTTGGGGTTTGGGCTGGTCATCCCTTCTATAGGTGTCAGCGCTTTGAGTGCGGCGCCCAGCCACTACTGGGGCGCGGCGGCCTCGCTGGTCACCGCGGCGCGAATGGTGGGGATGGCGTTGGGGCTGGCGGCCCTGTCCGCCTGGGGCATCGAACGGTTCTACAGCCTGACCGCCCACGTGACGGTTGGATCGACCTTCGAGGAGATAGAGGCGCCCTTGATAGAGGCCGGGGTGACGGTGTTCCAGAACCTTTTTACCATCGCGGGGTTCCTGTCCCTGTTCGCCATTCTGCCGGCCCTGCTGATGAGAGTGGAAAAGGCGGAGGGCGTCCCTGAGTCTGTGTCCACCGCCAATCTGTAGAGGAATTGTTTCCAACGTTATGTTAAGTAGCAAGGCTAAATTCGGGACAACTTCTTCGAAATATGCGAAAACAAATACCTTGGGGTTGAGGACAATCGGGTTGGGGAGAAGCCCGGACTGAGGGTGAGGCAAAGTAGTCATGTGGTGAATGATAGGGGGAAGGCGTCCGATGGGGAAGGGGGAGATGGCGGTGGCGTGGCGCTGCGGCACCGGAGGGCGGGTTGTGGGAGGGCGGGGGACCACTCCGCCGCGAGGTTGCTTCGGTTCCTCGCAATGACGGAGGGGGTGCGCTCGCAATGACCCTTCGGCTGGGCTCAGGGTAAACTCCCTGCCCCGCCAGGTTGCTTCGCTGCGCTCGCAATGACGGAGGGGGGCGCTCGCAATGACCCTTCGGCTGCGCTCAGGGTAAACTCCCCACCCCGCCAGGTTGCTTCGGTGCGCTCGCAATGACGGGAGGGGTGCGCTCGCAATGACCCTTCGGCTGCGCTCAGGGTAAACTCCCCACCCCGCGAGGTTGCTTCGCTGCGCTCGCAATGGCGGGGTGGTGCATCGTCGATATATATATATAATAAGGAGGGAATGGGTTCCCGTTCCCCGCGCCGCCAGATTGCCACGCTGCGCTCGCAATGACGGAAGGGGGGCGCTCGCAATGACGGGAGAGGGGGAATGGGCGGTTGGCGAACGGGCCATACGGGTATTGTAGAGGGAGTCGGTAGGTGCTATGATGCTACTCGCAGCGATTGAGCGTTGCTTGAGCCAGTTGAGGGTCACGCCTAGATTAGTCGGCAGATGGTTGACAACTATTCTCAACTGATGGTAAAGTGCGCCGAGTTGCGCTATTATGATTTTCGGAAAAAATTCAAGCCAATTCAAAGATTCAAGTCCAACAATAGCGGCAAGTGAGGATCTCCATGTCTAATCGACTTTACAGTGCGGCAATCTTCAACGAGGCGGTGTACAGACCAATGAAGCTGATGACCAAACCGGTTGTTTTGATAGCGGGCATACTTCTGGCGGCTTTGCTGCTGGCGCCCACCTTTTCCGTATCCGCGCAGACGCCTGCGGAGAGATCCTATACGTACAACGAGAACCGCACCGACCCCGTTGACACCTTCAGGGTGAATACGGCTGTCACATGGTCGGTAGGTGGAACAGACGCCGACGACTTCAAGATCAGCGACAGAGGCGTGCTCGAATTCAAGAGCCCGCCCAACTACGAGAAGCCGACGGACGGAGACTTCAACAACGACGGCGACAGAGGTGATACCGGTGAAGAGGCCGGAGACAACGTCTACAGCGTGGACATTGTGGCTGACACCGATACCAAAACCACCATCCTGGTGAATGCGACCATCACGGTTAGAGACGTGGACGACGCGGGCAAGGTGACCCTGAGCCACCTGCAGCCGGCGGAGGGAGTTGCATACACGGCCACCAAGGTAGTGGACGAGGACGACGGCTACAGGGATGCTGCCAGCAACGCGCTGCACACCGCTTTTGCGGGTGCAGACACCGCTGCCACCGCTACCCTTGCTAGCTGGAAGTGGGAGAGGTCCCAGAGCGGCACGTCCGGCTGGGCCGTCATAGCCAAGGCAGATGAAAATAGCTACTATCCCAAGGCGGAGGACGTGGGCTACTACCTGCGAGTGACGGTGACCTACAGCAACAGAGATCTGGCCACCGCCACCGACACCGATGGAAGCACCATTACCAACGCTGACGACGGGCCGGTTGCAAACGCAAAAATCAGGACGGCCGTGAAGCGGTCGGATTACCCGGTGAAAGCGGAGAACAACACCAACCAGCCCCCTGTGTTCGCAGACGAAGACCCGGACACAGACGGCAAGCAGCAGACCAGGGACGTGGACGAGAACGACAGTAAGGCCCTGGTGGGCGCGCCGGTCAGCGCCGGCGACCCCGGCGACGTTCTGTACTACGGGCTAAGTGTCACCGCAGCCTTTACTGATGAAGAGGCGACCGCTGCTGTTGATGGTGATCTTCCGAATGATTTCAATATCGACGCGGCGACGGGTCAAATCAGCGTGAAGGATAAGCTCGACCACGAGACGGTTGCTATATACACAGTCGAGGTTACGGCTAAGGACCCGTTCAGTTCCTCTGCCACCGTTACCGTGACCATCACGGTGAACGACGAGAACGACGCGCCGAAGATCACGACGGGCACCATCAGAGCTTGGGTTAGGGAAAACACGCGAACAGTTGCGGAAAATGGCACGGTCACTCCCGCTGCCATTGTGCTTCAAGACCCTGATGACCCAGATGCCCCTGAGGTCAGTGTCGAATACACGGCCACGGATGCGGACCAGGTCACCCTCATCGACCCGGCTGACCAAAGCGAAAGCACGGGCGACGAACGATTCAGGTGGTCCCTGATCGGCCCAGACAGGAAGTTGTTCGATCTGACAGAGCCCACCGTGAGTTTCCCCGGACAACCCACCGCGACGCTCGTATTCGATCCCGACACGAGGGTCAACTTCGAGAAGAAGGACTTCTACAGCGTGACAGTCGTAGCCAAAGACAACCGAGGGTTGACCGCGACTAGAAAGGTGAACATCAGGGTCATCGACGCCGAGGACGTCGGAAAGATAAAGCTGTCAACACTGCAGCCGCAGGTTGGGAAATCGATTACGGCAACTCTTAGCGATGAAGACGGCGTGACGGGCAGCGTCACGTGGCAGTGGAGCAGGAGCACGTCCCCCCTGACTGCTGACTCGAACGATAACTATACATGCTCCGCCACCGCCGGTGATTTCACTGTCATCACGGACGGCGCCACTGGCAGGGCCATGAGGCCGACCTTCACGCCCACTGACGCGGAAGTGGAGGTAGATGACACAGATGACACCTTCGTGGTCCGCTGTCTACGGGTGGAAGCAGCGTACACCGACGGAAGAGCCACTGCATACGTTATTGGCAGCACCGCTCCGGGCATGAATTTGGCCAATCCGGTGCTGCCGCGGCGTGACTCCAACAAAGCGCCCTTCTTTGAGGATGAGGATGAGAAGATCATCACCTCGATCACCAGGACTATAGCGGAGGACGCGGAACCAGGCGACACCATCGGCGCAAGGATCGGGTCCAGTGACGACGACGATGAGACGAACTACGGCACCGAAAATGCCGCCATCGAACTTGACGACAACCGCACCTACTCGCTGCACGGGGCCGACGCCGCGAACTTCAACATTGACAGCGCCACGGGTCAGATCAAGGTGAAGGCGGAGCTGGACTACGAGACGAAGCCGACGCACAGCGTGGCAGTGAGGGCGACGGACGGCAGCCTGGCCAGGAGAGACATCGCGGTGACGATCAACGTCACCAACGTGAACGAGAAGCCTGCTGTCAGCGGCCCGGCCGAGGTCACCTACACGGAGAGGGATACAGTCGCAGTGGGCGAGTACACGGCCGTAGACCCCGAGGGCGACGCGGTTGTGTGGAGTGTGGACGGCGCTGACAAAGGCAATTTCAATATCGACCCGAGCAGCGGAGTGTTGACGTTCAAGACGCCGCCCGACTACGAGACACCGGCAGACACCGGCAAGAACAACGTGTACGAGGTGGAGGTGGTCGCCACCGACATTGTGGACAAGCAGGACATGCATGAAGTGTCCGTAATGGTGACTGACACGGACGACCCTGGCAAGATAACCTTTGACGTGGTGCAGCCGGGCGTAGGTGTCAAGATAACGGCGAAGCTGAACGACCAGGACACCAGGATTGACAGGGTGTTGACTGCCTCCTTCCAGTGGGCGATGGGCGATTCGGCCGACGGCCCGTTCACCGAGATTGAGAACGCCACGAAGAACACGTACACGCCGGGCCGCAGCGACGCGGGCAAGTACCTGCAGCTTACGGCTGAGTACGGAGGCAGCGGCGACCCGAAGAGCGTGTCGGGCAGCTTTGTCCACCCGGTGCAGGAGCGGGACGTGGCCAACCCGGTGCCGGTCTTCCCCGACCAGAACCTGGCGACCGAAGATAAGGAGACGGCCCAGGAGAGGGAAGTGGCGGAGAACTCCGCCAAGGGGACCCCGGTGGGAGCCCCGGTCACGGCCAGTGACGACGACGTGCTGACCTACACCATCCATGACGCGGCCGATACTACTACTGAAGGGATGGACGCCCAATACTTCAGCATTGACCAGGCCAGCGGTCAGATCAAGGTGGGTTCGAGAGGCGCGGTTAAAGACCAACTTAACTACGAAGGCGGCCTCACCAATAACCGCTACGTAGTGACCGTCAGGGCGACGGACGCCAACGGCGCCTCAGCTGAGATTCAGGTGACCATCATTGTCACCGACGTGGACGAAAAGCCCAAGTTGACGGGCCCCGACGCCGCAGCTGACGTGTTCGCGGCCCCGGAAACCCAGAGGGCGATAGACGCGGACGGAGACGTCAAGGCCGTCAACACCAAAGACTTAGCGGCAGATTTTGCT
Source organism: Dehalococcoidia bacterium (assembly GCA_965197965.1). Lineage (GTDB taxonomy): Bacteria > Chloroflexota > Dehalococcoidia > Lucifugimonadales > QGNO01 > DAOUJH01. The sequence goes on along the minus strand of OZ240235.1, from coordinate 1,397,226 downwards.
ACTGATGCTAATGCTAATTTGGGAGTTGATACTGCTGCTACGTTCACGGCTGTTGACTCAGAGGACGATGTCGTGACCTGGTCGGTGGAAGGCGCGGACGCAGACAAGTTCGAAATTACCGAAGGTACAGACGCCAATGGGAACCCCACTGGGACTCTCGCTTTCAAGGCGAAGGAGTCGGCTCCCAACTTCGAGGCCAAGGGGTCGGCGGCCGGCGACAACAGGTACAGGGTTACGGTAGTTGCCACAGACGAGGCCGGAAACGCCAGCCGGACGAAGGTCAGAGTCGACGTGGAGAACGTGGACGAGCCCGGTACGATAGAGCTGTCGACGGTACAGCCGCAGGCCGGCGAGTCGATAAAGGCCACGCTCAAAGACCCGGACGGCGTAGTGGGCAGGCCCATGTGGACTTGGGCTGTGAGCACTACCAACAACGATGGCGACAAAGCCAGCTTCACTCCGGATGGAGACGCGGATAACCTTGGAGACGCAGGTGAGACGTTAAGCGTGTCGGTGTGCTACAACGATGCGTTGTCCGAAGATGAGGCGTGCCCTGTCGCAAGCGGAAGCGAGCCACGGACAATTACGCAGACGGCTAACCCCGGCGATATCGCAAACACCTATCGGATAAGAGAGTATCAGGCTTCGAACTCCAGGCCCGAGTTCCAGGATGAAGAGGGCGACGTAACCAGGAGCTACGTGAGAGAGATTCAGGAGAACAACGCGAAGAAGGCCGACGTGGGAGCTGGGATAACGGCCGTTGACGAGGACGGGACAACGCCAACCTCGCCCAACACCAACAACCCCAACCAGCTGACCTACACGCTGAGCGGCCCCGACGCGTCGTCGTTCACCGTCGACCGCGGTGCGCCAGCCGATGTAAACGGTACAGACGGTAACGGAAGCACCACTCTGTCGACAACCGCAGGTCAAATCAAGGCGAAGAACGTCCTGGACTACGAGACGAAGAGCGTGTACACGGTCATAGTAACGGCGACGGACGGCTCCGGCGCGTCGGCCAGCGTCACGGTGACGATCAACGTCCTGGACGAGGCGAATGAGCCGCCGAAGCTGGTGCCGCCGCCTCCTCCGAACGAGGATCCAGTGTTCGCAGAGGCTACCTATGAACTAGAGGTAACCGAGGGCATGACGACGGGTCGGAACGTTGGAGCGCCGGTAAGGGCGACCGACGAGGACGCCGACGACACGCTGAGCTACGAGCTGAGCGGCGATGACGCGGACGCGTTCGAAATCAGCAGCAGCGGTCAGATAAGGACTGCTGAGGCGCTGGTCGAGGCGACGAAGGACGAGTACACGGTGACGGTAACCGTGGACGACGGAAACGAGGGCACGGATACGGCCGAGGTGACGATAACGGTGACGCCGGCGCCGCCGCCCAGCTTCGGCGAGGGCGACAGCGCGAGCCGCTCGGTAGCGGAGAACTCGGCAGCCGGGGCCAACGTGGGCGACCCCGTAACGGCGACGGTTTCTGAAGGGAACGTTACCTACGCGCTCGGTGGCGACGATGCGGACTCGTTCGCGATCGGTACCACCGACGGGCAGATCACGGTAGGCGAAGGCACGACGCTGGACTTCGAGGCCAGGGATTCGTATTCGGTCAGCGTTACGGCGACGAATGCGACGGGTGGAGAGGCGAGCATCGATGTGGCGATAGCCGTGGAGAACGTGAACGAGGCGGGAACGCTAACCCTATCGTCGGCGAGCCCCGCGTTTGGCGAGGAGCTGACCGCTACACTGGAAGACCCGGACGGTGGCATCACCGACGTAAGCTGGGAGTGGCAGTGGTCTGAAATCGGGGCAACATGGCTTACCATCCCCGGCGGAAGGGCTGCGGGCTACACGCCAACGGAAAGCGACGGCGGCCTGTTACTCCGAGTCGTGGTAGAGTACACCGACGCGGCTGGGGAATCGAGCGCGGAAAGCGCAGCCACGGGTCTACCGCCTGCGCCGGAACCACCGCCACCGCCGCCACCGCCGCCACCGCCGCCGCCGCCGCCACCACCGCCGGCGCCGACGCCAACACCGGTACCTACGGCAACACCGGTACCTACGGCAACACCGGTACCTACGGCTACTCCGGTACCTACGGCTACGGCTACACCGGTACCGCCAGCGCCTACTCCGGTACCGCCGGATGAGGGAGGCGGGTTCCCAGGATTGCTGATCGTGATCATAGTCCTTGGACTGGCGGCAGTAATCGTGGCTGGAGTCCTGGTAGTTAGGAACAGGCAGCAGCAGCAGTAAGCTTGGACTAGAAAAACCAGGCAGTAAGCAGACGTAAGAGATAGGGGGCCTTTCTAGGCCCCCTATCCTATTGTTCAGGGATTAGGACTGGGAATACGTCGCTGGGAGCGCTATGCACGTATCCGATAACCTATACGCAATCCTCAAGTCCCGTTTTGGCTACGACAGCTTTCGTGAGCATCAGGAGGAGATCATTGGCAACGTGCTGGCCGGGGGGGACAGCCTGGTGCTCATGCCCACCGGCGGCGGCAAGTCCCTCTGCTATCAGCTGCCCGCGCTGGTGCTGGATGGCGTCACACTCGTCGTTTCCCCGCTGATTGCCCTTATGAAGGACCAGGTGGACGCCCTGAACCACAACGGCATCGCTGCGCGGTACATCAACAGCTCCCTGTCCGCCTTCGAAATCGAGCGTGTGCGGTCGCAGCTCCTGGCCGGGCAGGTCGGGATCTTGTACGTGGCCCCGGAGCGGTTGGCGCTTCCCGCGTTTCGCCGCTTTCTATCCGGCCTCAATCTTAGCCTCATCGCCATTGACGAGGCGCACTGCATCTCGGAATGGGGCCACGAGTTTCGCCCCGAATACCGTAACCTGCGTCAGCTGCGAAGCGACTTCCCCTCGGCGCCCGTCATCGCCCTCACTGCTACCGCAACGGAGCGCGTCCGGCAGGACATTGTCGGACAGCTGAGACTGCAGGACGGCCGGGTATTCCTGTCCAGCTTCAACCCGTGCCAACCTTACCTACTCTGTGCAGGCCAAGGGCAGGACCTGGGCGCAGTTAACCTACCTGCTAGACGACAGACGCGGGCAGTCGACCATTGTCTACTGCTTCTCCAGGCAGGAGACGGAGGACCTGGCCGGATTCCTCAACGACCGCGGCCTGTCGGCCCGGCCCTATCACGCCGGGCTGGACGCCGACACCCGCCGTCGCAACCAGGAGGACTTCATCCGCGATCGGGTATCCGTCATCGTGGCGACTATTGCCTTTGGCATGGGCATCGACAAGCCCGACATCCGGCTCGTGGTGCACTACGGCCTCCCCAAATCCATTGAAGGCTATTACCAGGAGACGGGGCGCGCCGGCAGGGATGGCTTGCCCAGCGACTGTGTCCTCTTCTTCTCCTATGCAGACAAGGCCAAGCAGGAGTACTTCATTAGCCAGATGGAGGACGCCTCAGAGAGGCGCAAAGCCCAGGAGAAGCTGGCCAGGATGGTGGAGCTCGCGCAGCTTCCCACCTGCCGCCGACGATTCATGCTGGAGTATTTTGGGGAGCAGTGGACGAAAGAGCGCTGCGGCGGCTGTGACGTGTGCCTGGAGACCAGGGGAAGGTTCGACGCCACAGAGGTCGTGCAAAAGATACTTTCGGCGGTGATACGCACCGGTGAGCGGTTTGGAGCGCAGTACGTCATCCAGGTGCTGACGGGCAGCCGCGAGAAGCGGGTGCTGGATCTGGGACACGACAAGCTGAGAGTGTACGGCGCGGCGAGGGACGTGGGGCGTGCGCAGCTGCGGGAGATAATCGGACAGCTTCAGGCGAAGGGACTGTTGGAACGGGCGGAGAGCGAGTTCCCTATTCTGCTGGTCTCCGACGAGGGACGATCGTTCCTGAACGAGCGGCGGATGCTGATGCTGCCGCGGCCGCAGTCGGCCGACGGGGGAGGTCGCTCGGCTGTGCAGGCGGCGGCTGACTACGACGAGGGTCTGTTCGAAGAGCTGCGGGCGGTGCGACGGCGGCTAGCCGAGGGTCGCAACGTGCCCCCGTACGTGGTGTTCGGCGATGCGTCGCTGCGGCATATGGCCGCGGCCATTCCCAGCACCAAGGGAGAGTTCCTAGACATACACGGCGTGGGCAGGGTGAAGGCGGAGGAGTACGGCGATACGTTCTTGGAGGCGATACAACGGTACGCAGCGGAGAACGGCGTACAGCGCAAGGAAAGCGCGGCGCCGGCGCAGCGGGGGCCGGTGGACAGGTCTGAAGCAGGACAGTCCGGAGGGCCGGGGCGCACCCGGGGAGCCACCTACGATGAGACCAGGCGCCTACTCTCTCAGGGCCTGTCCGTTGATCAAATAGCGGCACATAGGGGACTATCGCAAGGTACCGTCATCGGCCACATCGAGCGCATGGCAGACGAGGGGACAACCTTGGACCTGGAACACACGATGCCTGGCGTGGAAAGGCTGGGCCAGATAGAGGAGGCCTTCGACGTCTGCGGCAGCGCATTCCTCAGGCCGGTCTGGGAATTTCTCGGTGACAGGTTCACCTACGATGAGCTTCGACTGGCCCGCGTATACCTGCGTCAGCAAGGGAGACTGCCAGAGCGCGAGGAGTGAGGGTGGAAGGGGAATGTTTGCCTTAATGGTTTACCCTTGGGCTCGCCTGTAGAACTCTAAAGCCTCGTACAAGGGCGGCATTTGTGCTCCAGCCTTGACACCTAGGGCTGCTCCTTGAATAATGCGTTTCGTCTCAAGCAGCGTGCACCCTACCGTTCTCTGAACGGGTGTGGACGCTGATTGAGCATATTTGGCAAGGAGGCCGGATCTTGACAGCATACATAGGGTTGCTGAAATTCAACGAGTCGCCCAGACGGAGCGGAGAAGAGGAGCTGGCTACGGGCAGGGTGGCGCGAGCCATCGCCGAGATAGAGAATCACGGCGCCAGGTTCCTCAGCATTCTTTGGTCGGAGGGTGATTACGACATGGTGCTGACCCTGGAGTCCAAGGATGAAGCCGTAGCGAACGCCATATTCACCAAGCTAGGCGAGCAGGAGAACGCGACAGTATCAGTCTCGCCGGCACTGGTGGACTGGGAGAAACGCCTATCGGTACAGGGGAAGTCTTACTAAGGAGTTGGCTTATGACGATGACGATAGTGGGCTACGATGCTGAGACGGGTCAGTTTGGCGGTGCGGTGGCTACCAAGAACCCCGCGGTGGGCTCCAGGGTGCTGCGAGGGATAGGAGAGGTGGGGATGGTGGGGTTCAGCTCGGTGGAGACGCAGAGGCGTCGAGGGATAGCGATGCTGCAGTTGGGCTTTCCCGCGGACGTGACGCTGGAAGCGTTGATCAAAGTGAGCAACGGAGCGGGGCAGTACAGCTTGATAGACAGGACTGGCAATTCCGCGGCGTATACGTCGCCAGGGCTGAGTCCGTGGGCTGGGAGCCGGACGGGGAAGCACTATGCCTGCAGTGCGAACACCATGGTGGGTCCGGAGGTGGTGAAGGCACTGGGAGACACGTTTGAGGAGACGGAGGGACTGCCGTTGGAGGAGAGGCTGCTTAGGTGCTTGGAAGCGGCACAGTCGACGGGAGGAGACCACCGGGGCAGGCAGGCGGCGGCGGTGCAGGTGCACTGGAAGAGGATAGACGCTAATGCGAACTTGGACATGCGTGTGGACGACAGTGCGAACCCGATACCGGAGTTGAGGGCGGCGATAAAGAACTATCGCCAGATTTTCCCTCAGTACCATGACAGAACATGGCCGGAATTGTCGGGCACGGGCGGCTACAACATCCTGTACCCTGGCGGCTGGTAGGCCTGTTGCAATACAAAGGGAGAGAACAAAGATGCCGGTATACGTTGCCTTGGTTAAATTGAACGGAGAGAGAATTGGTGAAGAGGAGATCGCCGCGGGGAAGGCCGCACTGGACCTGGCCCAAGAAGAGAGCGGCGGGATTGCCGCCATCACTACAAGCAGCGGCTACTACGGTCTGTACTGGACCGAAGGCGAAGCTGATCTGGTGCTTACGTATTCCAAGCGAGACGAGGAGGAAGCTCGTGCTTTTGCCAAGCGGCTGGAGCAGCGGCAGAACTCCAGCATTACGGTGATGAAGGCGCTTACAGAGGGCGAGAAGGAGCGTGCCGTACAGGGTCGGCGGGTGTAGGCCATGACTATGACGATAGTGGGCTATGACGCTGAGACTGGTCAGTTTGGCGGAGCGGTGGCGACAAAGAACCCCGCGGTGGGCTCCAGGGTGCTGCGAGGTATGGGAGAGGTGGGGATGGTGGGATTCAGCTCGGTGGAGACGCAGAGGCGTCGAGGGATAGCCATGCTGCAACTGGGCTTTCCCGCGGACGTGACACTGGAGGCGTTGATCAAAGTGAGCAACGGAGCGGGGCAGTACAGCTTGATAGACCGTAGCGGCAAGTCAGCGGCGTACACGTCACCTGGGCATAGTCCCTGGGCAGGAAGCAGGACAGGGAGGCACTACGCGTGCAGTGCGAACACGATGGTAGGTCCTGAGGTGGTTAAGGCGCTGGGAGACACGTTTGAGGAGACAGAGGGAGTGGGGATGCCGCTGGAGGAGAGGCTGTTGAGGTGCTTGGAGGCGGCGCAGTCAACGGGAGGAGACAACCGTGGTAGACAGGCGGCGGCGGTGCAGGTGCACTGGAAGCGAATAGATGCGAATGCGAACCTGGACGTGAGGGTGGACGACAGCGTCAACCCGATACCAGAGTTGAGGGCGGCGGTGAAGAACTATCGCCAGATTTTCCCTGAATACTCCGACCGCACCTGGCCTCATCTCACCGGCACCGGCGGCTATCAGATACTCTATCCGCAGAACTGGTAATTAGTTCTGGTTAGCGCCCGCGAAGCCTGGGGTCGAAGATGTCCCTCATAGCGTCGCCCAAGACGTTGATGGCGAACACAACCAGCGTAAGCGCCATTCCGGGGAAAATGCCAATCCAGGGCGCGCTGGCGAAGTCCATGAGTATCTGACCGGAAAGCATTCCGCCCCACGAGATAATGTGAGGGGGTAATCCGACTCCTAGAAAGCTGAGCGAGGCTTCAATTACAATTGCGGAACCAATCATGGTGGTAGCCACCACCATCATGGGGCCAAAGGTATTGGGCAAGATGTGCCGCAGCATGATCCTGAGGTCGCTGCCGCCTATTGATACGGATGCATCCACGTAGGGCAGTTCTTTGATACTGAGCGCCTGGGAACGAATGATCCGTACTCCGCGGCTTGTGAAGATGATGATCATAGCCGTAATCAAGCTGAAGAAACCGGGCCCAAACGCTGCCATCAGGGCAAGGCCCAGTACAAGTGAAGGCAGGTAGGTTATAGAGTCTATGAACCTCTGAATTATCAAGTCGGTCTTGCCGCCGTAGTAGGCGCTGGTTATACCTACGAATGCTCCTATGCTGGTCGCAACCAGCATAGTAAGAACGCCCACGAAGAGTGAGACCCGGGTCCCGTAGATCGTTCGGCTGAAGATGTCTCTTCCCAGTATATCCGTTCCGAACCAGAATTCTGAGTTTGGGGACAGCAGTTGAGTAAATCCGCTGATGTCCCAGGGATCATGGGGCACGATTGCAGGCGCGCCCAACGCCACCAACGAAGCGAAGAGCAATATCACGACACCGGTCCCGCCCAACGGTTTCGTCCGCATGAAATGCAAGAACTGCTGCGCAACGTTGGGACGCTTGACCTTACTAAAATCAACCGAAACTGTGATCGAGTCTTGACGTGTGGTCATACCAAATTCTCCCTAGGAGTACCGTATGCGCGGGTCAAGGTAGGCATACGTCATATCCACCAGCAGATTAGCGACCAATGCTACCAGCACGAAGTAGGTTAGATACGCTTGCACCATGGGCAAATCCCGGAAGAACATAGCTTGGAGGACGCCGCGGCCGATTCCAGGAATGCTGAAGATGTTTTCGATTACGATGGTGCCGGAAAAAATCAGGCCCATCTGTGCTCCGGCTATGGTGACAACTGGAAGCAGCGCATTTCTTACGGCGTGTCGCAGAATCACTACCCGCTCTGAGAGACCCTTGGCTCTGGCAGTCCTGACGTAGTCGTCCCGGAGCACTTCCAATAGCTGTGTCCGGGTCATGCGGAGCAGCGTGCCGTTGACTGAGAAGCCGAGAGCTACGGCAGGGAAGAAGAGCTGTTGGAAGCTTACCGCCGGGTCCTGCCACAGATGAGTGAAGCCTATGGGCGGTATCCAGTTGAAGAGCACTGAAAGGAAGAGTATAACAAGCAGACCGACGAAGAAGCTGGGCATGGCAAGCCCGATGATAGCAATTCCACGCAGTATATAATCCGCAACTCCGTCCTGCCGTATCGCGGCGAATATGCCTATGGGAACGGCGATTATCCAGGTAACTATGATGGTAAAGATGCCAAGCTCCAGCGAGACCGGGAACTGCTGCCTGATAGACCGAGATATTGGCGTATTGGTTACGTAGGAATTCCCAAGGTCAAAGCGGATCATACCGTAGGCCCAATCCAAGTACTGTAGGGGAATGGGTTTGTTTAAGCCCAGGGTCTCACGCAGGTTGTCTATGTCTTCTTGAGTGTATGTAGAGTCGCCCGTTGGGCCGGCCAGGAGAATGGCGGCCACGTCTCCGGGAAGGACGCGCAGAATTACGAATATAACGAGAGAGGCCCCTATCAAAGTAGGGATGAAGAGGGCGAATCTACGTAAAAGATACTGTCTCATGGTTCAGTTATGTCAAGTGGGCACCCCTGGATAGCGGCGCCCACTGACTAGCAAATCGACGGACTAGCTTACATCATGTCGTCGGACAACCAGACCCTCTCCATGGAGTAGGCGTCTGTATGCACAATGGGCGGCGTCCAGTTCTGCCACGTTGACCTGTGCAGTCCTATGACTCCCGGTCTGACCATGCCTATCATATGCGCGTCGTCCCAGAATATTCTCGCCATCTGGCGGAGGATTACAGCCCGTTCCTCCTGGTCGTTGATAACCAGTTGCTGCTCCAAGAGGTCTCTCCATTCCGGATTGACCCAGCCGCTGTAGTTGCGTCCACCCTCTTCCCAGGTCAGGTAGGTGGAGACGCTGTACCCATCAGGGTCCTGGAAGGAGAGGCCTTTGCTGATCTGGATAACCTGGAAGTTGCCTTCCTCACCAGCTTTGTCCGAGCTGGCGTAGTCAGGGGCTATGTTGAGATCAGCCTGGATCCAGATCCTCTCTAGCTGCTGGTCAAAGACCTCGCAGTCCCTTGTGCTACCAACGGAGCAAACGAACTCTACAACCAGCGGGTTGTCCGGACCGTAACCCAGTTCCGTCATTATGGCCTGCGCATCGGCCAAGTCCCTTGCCTGCACGTCAGGCGTGGAATCAAGGCCCTTGTACTCCGCCAGCCATTCATCAACGGTGTGAATCCAGTTCCAGCCAATGAAGTACGGCGTGGATAGATGGCCTGTGCCATTGAAGGCGAGCTGGTTGAACTCGTTGCGGTCTTACGAACAGGAGTCCAACTTGGATTTCTCGTCATCTTTGATAGAATAGGCCTCACTCTAATATAGTTCGGAACGGGGAGGAGCCAGATGTCTGCGGATCTAACCAGCCTGACCTTGGGGGACGCTGCCAGAGCAATCGAGTCCCGTAAACTTTCGCCTGTTGAGCTTACGCAGGCTGTGCTTCATCGCATTGACGCGCTCAACCCAAAATTGAATGCATTCCTTACCGTGATAGGTGATAGAGCGCTGGCAACCGCGCAACAAGCGGAGCAAGAGATATCTCAAGGGAACTATCGCGGTCCACTGCACGGCGTACCTTATGCGGTCAAGGATATCTATGCCACGAGAGGCGTACGCACCACCAATGGCTCCAGCGTATTCTCGGAGCAAGTTCCGAACCGAGACAGTACCGCCGTGCGCAATTTGAACAGAGCCGGCGGAGTGCTGGTCGGTAAGAACCACTGCCTGGAGTTCGCCTGCGGCAACCACAACGGTCTATACGGAGAAGTGCGCAACCCCTGGAACCCGGAGCACACCCCCGGCGGCTCATCCAGCGGTTCGGCGGCCTCCGTGGCGGCCAGCATGGTCTTTGGCTCCATGGGTTCCTGCACCGGCGGGTCGATTCGTGGGCCGGCCTCCTTCTGCGGGATTGTCGGCCTCAAGCCAACGTATGGCCTGGTGAGCAGATACGGAGTTTTCCCTCTGAGCTGGTCTATAGACCATGCCGGGCCCATGACCAGGACAGTGGAAGATTGCGCTTTGATGCTGCAGGCAGTGGCAGGCTACGACTCAAGAGACCCGTCGTCGGCAAGGGTGCGCCTGCCCGACTATGCCGGGGCGCTGAAAGGCGGCATCGGAAATATCCGCGTTGGAGTGGCCAAGGAGTTCAACGAAGGCGCTACGGAAGAGGTGACTGGCCTGGTGCAACAGGCTATAGGAGTGCTCAGCGAGCTCGGCGCCTCCGTAGAGGAGGTGTCTCTCCCGATAACCGCTGATTACGCTGCCGCCTCCGGCAATACCATCACCTGGAGCGAGGCTGCCCAAGTGCACGCTCCCTGGAAGGACAGGCTCAAGGAATACACCATGGGCGTGCAGCAAAAGGTCCTGGTGGGATCCGTGATATCCTCCACCATGTACCACAAGGCGCAGCTCTTGAGAAGGCAGATCCAGGATGAGATCAGCCGGGTCATGAAAAACGTGGACGTTCTGGTAGGCCCCACCTCGGCGGCCCCTGCCGGGCAGATACAGGCAAGCGTGGCGGCGGGCGGCAACGCCGGGGCATTGAGAATGGCAACTCAACGCAGCTTCACCCGTCCCCAGAATCTCACGGGCCAGCCGGCGGTGAGCATACCGTGTGGCTTTTCCACCCAGGGGCTGCCCGTTGGCCTGCAAATATCGGGGCGCTTGTTTGAAGACGATCTGGTATTGAAGGTGGCCCACGCTTACGAGCAGGCTACGGAATGGCACAAGAAACATCCTGAAATCTAAGGAGAGAGCCATGAGCATAACCAAGGATATGGTTAGGAAACTGCTGCGGCAGGAGGGACTCCACGCTTCCGATGAGGAGTTGGAGACTACGCTGAAGCTGCACAATGCCCTGGATGAGCAAATGGGAAGGGCATCCGCTGAATCACTGGCGGCAGCGGAGCCTCACTACATACAGCCCACTAGAGTCCAGCCCAGGCGCAGATAAAGACTGGGCACCAAGAAACTGGAGGCACCATATGGTAACGGTCAACCCGCGTTCCTTTACCTCAGACGACGAATTGATAGACGCCTACAAGAAGATACTGGCCCCTTCACTAGGCCACTTTCTGGATGGAGGGATGGATCCGGCCATCAGAGCCCTATGGCAGCCGGTGAAGCTGGTTGGCCCGGCGCTGACCGTGCAGACCACTCCCAACTCCACCGCTGCTCTGGCTAAAGCGGTGGAGATTGCCCAGCCGGGCGACGTGATTGTGATGAGCCGCGGCGGCGAGAACCGGCACGCTACTACCGGCGACTTTGCAGTGCTCAATTTCCAGGAAAAGGGCATAGCGGGAATGGTCACCGACGGCTTGGTCACGGACCAGCGGGCTATTGAACGGTTGAAGTTTCCCATATTCTGCCGCGGCGTTTCGGCGATTATTGCCAAGCGGGGCGGCTCGGAAGAGGGTGCGGTCAACGTGCCGGTGGAGGTAGGCGGTCTAACCGTGAATCCCGGCGACTTCATAGTCGCCGACGAGGACGGCGTGATAGTCGCCACCATGGATGAGGCGCGGGAACAGCTTGATGCGTGCCATGAGCTTGAGGAGTGGGAGGCTTACGCCCTTGGACAGCTCGACTCCGGCAGGACGCTTTCAGAGGTTATGCAGGAAAGGCAGACTTACAGGCAAAAATCCAACTAGTCGTAGGGGAGAACCGGTAATGATCCAGCAAACAGAGATGATGCGGGTAATTCAAGAGTACAGGGGAGATGCAGTGGTTATTCCAGTGTTTCGTGCTACTCCCCGCTGGAAAGAGGTGAGCGATCACCCTGAACTGGACTTGCCTGTGGGCGGCGCCATGGGCAAGGCATCCTCGTTTGCCTTGGGGGTGGCGCTGGCCAGGCCTGACAAGGCGGTTATCCTGCTGGACGGCGATGGCAGCCTTGAAATGAACCTGGGCGCCTTGATAACGATCGGAGAGCAGAAGCCCAAGAATCTGTATCACTTCGTGGTGCAGAACGGGGTTTACGCTTCTACGGGCGGACAGCCCATAGTTGGAGCGGAGACGGTCTCATTCAGAGACATGGCGCTGTCCGCAGGGTACAACGCCGCCTACGACTTCGACGACTTGGAGGATTTCAGCACCGCGGCCGCAGAGATATTCAATACGGATGGGCCCGTACTGGCAACGGTCAGGATAGAGCCTGAGATCAGAACGATTGAACAGAGGGCCGCGGAGAGGGCCAACGCAGGTGCAAGCGGTCCCTGGGTACCGTACCACGGCTTGATGGAAGAACTGGCGAAGTCTTAGCTTTCCTGGGATGCAGGGGAAATATATACGAGGGTTACTGAATCTTCAGTGATCTCATTTTCTGGAAATATGACAAGAAAAGCCATTCGATAGCAATAGTACGCACTTCTATTTGCTAGGTCTGTTTTTGCTGTTTCTTCTTCTCTACGGGGAACATAATACTTCTTAGTTTCGATCATAATTAGGTTATCGTCGTCGTTGCCCCGCACATGAATTACTATGTCCGGCCTGAAGCACTTACCGCTTTCGTCGGTCTTCTGATCTGCTCCGTGACGATTATATTCACAGTCCACCATATAGCCGACAAACCAACCGGAATTTTCTAAATGGTAGGCCAGTCTATGTGCTAAAGCTTGTTCGTGGATGTTTCTGTTTTTGACATCATCAAGGTAGCCAGGCTCAGATACCACTTTATCCAATGCTTTTAGAATTAATTGTTTATACTTCATTATTATTGTCCTTAGCTTCTTGAACCCCGTATTCTTCTCGAACCGCCAAGACTTCTTGAGCTTGCTTTAAGCACCAATTCCGCTAGGAGTGTCCATGCTAAAATTCAAAGGGTCTGGGCATGGTACTTGATTTGGTGCCCCCTTGTTGCTTCTTCCTTCCCATTTCAACACCCACCTCAATAATAGCCACTGAAAACGTGCGGCGCACAATCATTATTAGCCGTCTGTGGTGATTCTCAGCTTTATGTCTTTGGTTACCAAGAAGCCGATTATCGCTCCTCCAATAAGACCAGCTTGCCAACCGTTCATTGCTAACCCTGACAGGAAGTTATACTTGAATGGAACTTCATCATCATCACCGTAGCTCAATGCCCATTGCATAGTATTAAAGTCGGTCAACTCTGCCAAGACGTAATGCACCAGCCCTCCAATTACCAGACCCACTACACCAAAGACTATGGACATAGCGCCTGCCATGATAAACCTCAACCATAACCCCATATTCATAAGGGAGCCTCCTTGCCTGCTAAAGGGCTTTAGTTAAGGAATTCTAGTTCAATACCACTCGTTGCGGAACGTTTCGTAGTTGACAAAAGGCGGCTGGGCCGCATGCGGTATGGGTAGCTGCACCGGGCCGTTTTCTCTTGATGGCAGGTATACCGTGGCGGTGCCCGGCACCTGTGCCTCGCCTACCTGGTTGGCTCCTTGCCAGCGGATGCCGATTGCATGGTACGTGGCCTCTCCGGGAGTGCCTCCCGGTTCGCTGCTGCCCTTCTGCACTTCTGTGTACTTCTTCACCACTTCGCCGGTGTAGGTTGTGACGTCGGCGTAGTATACGGGTCTCCTCAGCGCCGAGTACATGCGACGTATGAAACCATCGTCGCCCATCCAGTTGGTGAAGAGCTGCTCCGGTATCTGGAACCGCTGACCCCCGTGGTCGAACGGACCGGGCTGACCTCGGAATGCGGCCAGCAATGCGTCCTCATGCTCTGCGCCCGGAGTCCAGGGCCAGAGAGTGTTGGGGTGTTTCCGCGCGCTGCCCGGCCTTTCTCGCATGCGGCGGTAAGCCGATTCAAAGGAGAGGACGTCTTTTTCTTTAATTGGGACGTCTCCTGGGTTGTCTCCCGTGCCCACAGTGTGGGAATTGACGGTGTCCTGGCAGACCTGGTCCTGGAGAGTCCAGGGTGGAAGGACAAGGGGGCCCAGTTTGTCGCCCACCTCTACATCTTCCCAGTACAGCGTATTGGAGCCCCTGCGCTCCGCGCCCTCCAGCCGTTTGACCAGATCTTCCATCTCCTGTTTGGAGTAGCTTTGGGCTTTTCGCTCGTAGAGCATGCTTTCACCCAGGCGTTCCACGTCCATGGCCCTGGAAGTGCCCATTGTCCTTTGCGGCACCATGATCAGAGTGCCGTAGGACTTGGCTCTGAGGTCGCTGTGGAAGTCCCAGTAGTTCACTTCCGAAATAAGGAACAGCAGGTCTCCGTGCCCCCCCTTCTTCTCGATCAGCTCTTTGGTCTCTTTGGATGTCCTGAACCTATCGCCTACTCGCAGCACGTCAAAGAACTCCCAGGCGCATCCGGCTACAAAGTTGGCTATGGGATAGCCCCGGGGACGAGTGGCGCCGTGAATGCCCGGGTACCTTATGTAGTTCAACACCGGCCCGGGAGCCAGCTGCGTGCCATAGCGGGTCTTCCTGGCATAGTCCGGGTCCGTATAGATAGGGTTGTTGTCGCCTATGGCGCGGGCATATTTGGTGATGAAGTTGGAATCAAGCCGGATGGGTGATTCATAGGGAGGCCCTTCTTGCTCGTAAGGACAGGGCGTGTTGGGCGGAATGCCCTCCAGTGATTGCGTGTCGATGAACTCCTTGGTCTTTGCTATGAACTCGGTAACGGCTTCTTCAAAGGTCTGTTCGATAGTCATACGTACCTCCTCCCTGTGACATCAACTAGATTATATGCAGAGCCTTGTATGTGCAAGCCATGAGGCAGGCGGACTCCTCCAGAATCATTATGGCCTTGCGAAGGCTGCATAAGGGGGGAAATGGCGTCTTGCCCGTAATGCCGCCTGCGTAGGCATTACAGTGGCCCTAAATGGGGTCTGGCGACTTGATCCTGGCTCCCATCCTGGCTATGACGGCTGCCGCATAGGTTACGATGACGACACCCCCCATTCCTACGGCGATTGGCGCCCCTGCCGCGCTGGCGACAGCTCCTACGACGAAGCCGCCCGCGGGTGTGAATCCCCACGTCATGCCGTACAGTCCCAGTACGCGTCCCCTCATATTCTCGTCGGATGTTAGCTGGAGCAGCGTGTTGATAGTTGCGTCGTACACCACGAGTGCAAGCCCGATGGCGGCTGCTAGGACAAGCGAGATTGCATACCAGGAAGAGAAAGCAAATAGAACAATGCTGACTCCTGCCCCCAACGCGCCTATGGTGAGCAGCCTCCATTTGTTTGGGAAATCACTGAAGCTGGCCAGTACCGCCGTACCTATCAGCGCTCCGGCGCCCCCTGCCGCGGAAAGGTACCCCAGTCCGGTGGGCCCCACGTTTAGAACGGTCTTGGCTATCACGGGTAGCATGACAATGTAGGAGAACCCGAATGTTTCCGTGAGGACGCTGAGCATCAGCAAGGCGCGCAGGGAGCTGTTTCCTGCAACGTATGCGAGTCCCTGTCCAAGGTTGCGCCAGATGGATTCCTGCCTCTGCTGCACGGACCTGGAAACCTTCATGAAGAGCAGAGGAAGTACGCTAACTGAGTAGGCGACGCCGGCTAGAGCAAAGGCGGCTCCGATGCCTGCGGAGTTGATTACATTGCCGGCAAGCACGGAGCCAGCCGTCCAAGAGATATGGAAGCCGCCCAGAGTATAGGCAACGGCGTTCATCAGCCGGCGCGGGCCTACGGTATCGTAGATGAGGCCGTTGAAGGCAGGCGCTTTGATACCGTCAGCGACGCCTTGTATGAAAACAACGACAAGCAGGTGCCAGAGTTCCGCCCTTTCTTGCAAGACCAGCAGCGCTAGACCCAACAGGACCAGCCCGCTCATGGCTGTGAACGTGCTTAGCACCAGGCGGCGGCTCAACCGGTCTGCCAGGACCCCTCCAATAAGTGCAAAGAGTATGTGTCCTACGCCGCGTATACCTGAAGCTATGCCAACCCAGAGGGCGGAATCGTCGGTAAGCAAGAGCACCATCCAGCCCTGAGCAATAAGCTCCGTTGCCGCTCCTGTTACGTGGATCACGCTGCTCCCCCAGAGCAGGCGGAAGTCGCGTATGCTCAAAGTGCTAAAAATGCGGGGCGCCGGCATGGTTCAGCAGGCCCTGGTGCAATTAACGCTGAGGTTATTCATCAAAGACTGGTCATCCAAAATAAAAGCGAGGATTCCAAAAATACCGCCGATTTAATATACTCCTTTTCATGCCGCCTATCCTGGAAGCCAAGAATCTCACCAAGCGTTACGGCTCAACAATCGCTCTTGATTCCGTGGACTTTGAGGTAGAACAGGGAATTACCGGGCTTCTGGGCCCCAACGGGGCCGGCAAGAGCACGGCTATCAAACTCTTCCTTGGGCTCCTCAAGCCCACGTCCGGCGCCGCCGAGGTCATGGGCCAGCAACCGTACAATTCCATCGAGATCCGTGGCCGGCTAGGCTATATGCCGGAGCACGATTGTTTGCCGGACGCAATCAATTCTTCCGAGTTCCTATCGCACATGGCCCAGGTCAGTGGACTGCCTCCCTCCCATGCGCGTACTCGCGCCGCCGACGTTCTACGGCACGTTGGCTTGGACGAAGAACGTTACCGTCCCATAGGGGAGTATTCCACGGGCATGAAACAGCGCGTCAAGCTGGCTCAGGCTCTGGTCCACGACCCCACCATTGTAATGCTCGATGAGCCTACCGCGGGTCTGGATCCGGGCGGGCGCGAAGAGATGCTCGACTTGATCAGACGTACCGGTCGTGAATTCGGCATAAGCTTGCTTCTTTCCTCCCACCTCATGGGTGATGTGGAACGGACATGCGATCGAATCATTGTTCTGGAAGGCGGCCGTGTCACTGAGGCAGGGGCGGTCTTACAGTTCACCCAGGAGACCCAGACACTTCTCTTGGAGGTTGATGACAACCTGGACGAGATGATGAAGGCGTTGGAAAAACATGGAATCCGGGCTGAACTGGATGGAGTTTCCGTGGTGGTTCAAGATGTAACCGAAGAACAGTACGACGACATCCGGGACGCTCTGGTAGATGCTGATTCCAGGTTGCGTCGTTTGGCGCCCAGACGGGGCAGCCTGAGAGACATCTTCAGAGGCAGCCAGACATGACGTCCGAGCGGCAGGGTGAGATATATGACCTGGGTTATCAGAGATACCACGGCCCCAGAGAAGGCAGGGGGCGTGCTCGCTGGGCGTTGCTTGTCAACGGCATCAGGTCAGCCCTGGGGGTAGGCCGCGGTTCACGCGCCAAGGTCTTGCCGGTCTTGCTCTTCGTGGCGGCCATAAGCCCGGCAATCATCATGCTTATAATAGCTTCTCAGGCAGGGCCTGGGTTTGAGGTGCCCGGTCATGCGGGCTATTATTCAATAATCGCCACGATCCTCCTGCTCTTTTCTGCGATAATTGCCCCGGAATTGCTGATCCCCGACCGTCGCGACCGTATTCTCCACCTCTACCTGGTAAGGCCTCTAACCCCCACTGATTACGTTGCCGGCAGGTGGTCGGCGTTTCTCATAATCACGCTTGTCATTGTGTATTCCGGGCAGGTTCTGCTTTTCCTGGGGTTGCTTCTCACGGCGCCCGATCCGGTGGATTACGTTAGGGAAAACTGGTTAGACGTTCCCCGCTTCCTGGCGGCCGGTTTAGTTGTGGCTGCCTTCACCACGACCCTGCCCCTGGCGGTTGCCGCCTTCACAAGTCGAAGAGCCTATGCAGCCGCATTCGTAATCGGTCTGTGGATAGTTTCGGGGTCTGCCGCAGGAATCCTTGCCACGTGTCAAGAAACCACGACCACTACGACGACCGACGGGAACGTAACCGTACAGACACAAGAGTGCGTGCCTATTGCGGAAGGCATGTCCAAGTGGTTCGCCCTGTTGGATATCGAAGAAGCGCCCATCAGGATCAACGACTTTATATTTGGTGAAGAGCCGGAGTCCGGGACTAGAGCTCTAGTGCGGGAGTTGCCTGACATAGTTCCCATTGGCTGGTATTTGATTCTGACCGCGGGCCCCGGCTTCCTCCTCTGGCGGCGTTATCAGAGGATAGCGATATGAGCGCATTGCAAACGTCTTCTGCAAGCCGTACCGAACCCACCGTGAGCGTTGACGGCGTGTCCAAGTGGTTCGGCAATGTAGTCGCTGTGAACGATGTTTCGTTCGACATATATCCGGGCATAACAGGTCTTCTGGGCCCCAACGGCGCGGGAAAGACCACTATCTTGCACATGATCACCGGCCTGTCCAAGGTGTCCAAGGGAGAAGTTAAGTTGCTCGGCGAACGGCCCAGGGACAATGCGGAGCTGTACCGCCGCGTTGGCATCATGGCGGAGCATGAGGGGGTATACGGGTTCTTCACGGGCAGGCAGTTTGTGGAGTTCTCGGGACGGTTGTACGGTTTGCAGCCTTTGAAGGGGTACGTGGACCAGGCAATTGCAAGGGTGGGCCTTGAAGAAGCGCAGCACCGCACACTGTCCACGTATTCCAGGGGGATGCGCCAGCGCATGCGGTTAGCCGCGGCCATGGTGCATGATCCCCAGGTCTTGATATTGGACGAGCCCCTGAACGGCACCGACCCCCGCCAGAGATTGGAGTTCCAGGACCTAATGAAAGACCTGGCCGGCGAGGGCAGGACCATAGTTATTTCCTCTCACATACTGGAGGAGGTTGAGATATTCGCGGAGCAGATACTGCTCATGGTCAGCGGCAAACTGGCCGCCTCCGGAGACTACCGCGCCATCCGCGCCAAGCTAGACGAACGCCCGTATCGCGTGCGAGTGGTGGTCAGCGAGCCGCGCAAGATGGCGGCGGCGATACTCCAGATGGAGGAGGCGGATTCGGTCTCGGTTGATGGTGAAGGGGCGCTCACCGTCTTGAGCCAAAGAGTAAGCGTATTGCAACGTTCGCTGCCCCGCTTGGCAAAAGAGCTGGGAGTACGCCTGCTTCGCGTGGAACCCCTGGATGATTCGCTGGAAAGCGTTTTCAGCTACGTGGTAGAGCGCTGATGGTACAGATACTGCTACTGTCGCTGCGTCAGATGGGCAAGCGCCGCTTGATCTTGATCGCTCTTCTCTCCATGTTGCCTGTGGCTTTGGCTGCGGCTATAGCAAGCTTTACATCATCTGAGGAATCCATCAGCGCGGACTTTGTAACAATTCTGGTGAACGGCATGATGATTAGCGGCATTGCGCCAATAGTAACCATGGCTTTGGCAACCGCCGCGTTCGGCGATGAGGTAGACGATAGGACGCTGAACTACCTGACCTTGAAACCCGTGCCAAGATACCAGATTGTAGTTCCAAAATTCCTTGCCTCCGTAATAGTGGCCGCACCTGTCTTGATAATCAGTTCAATGCTGGCCGTGGCAATAGGTTTGGGCGGAGGTATTAAGCCTCTGCTGGCCGTTGCTCTATCCCTATTTGCCGGTGTTGTCACCTATGCGTCCGTATTCACCTGGGCGGGGCTTATCAGCTCTCGCGCTTTGGCGTTTGGCTTGGTCTACGTATTTCTCTGGGAGGGGCTTGTTAGCACATTCTTGGAAGGAATACGATACATAAGCGTTAGAAACTACATTTTGGCCATTATGCATGAATTGGATGAAGAGACTTTCCAAGTACTGGCGGGGAACGTAATAGAGTTCCCCGCGGCTATTGTGGGGGCGGTGGCGGTTTCGCTGGTCTTCCTCCTTCTCTCGATATTTCGCTTGCGCACCATGGACGTCCCTTGATCCTCCGGCAGCCCGTGTCTGTTGAGTTGGTATGAAGCACTCTTTGGAGCCAAAGCAATCTTTAGGCTTTGACCCTGTGATCATGGAGGTGATGCTCAACGCCTTCATGACGCTCTGCGACGAGTCACAGGCCATACTGGTGCGTTCGGCGTATTCCACCAACATCAAGGAACGCAAGGACTGTTCGGCGTGGCTGCTGGATTCGGACGGCCAGCCTTTCTGCGGCGGTCGTTACTCAGGCGGTCAGTACAACAATTCGGGATACGGTCCCGTGGGCGCTCGCATACTGGAAAAATTTGGCTCCAAACTATCGGACGGCGATGTCTTCGTGATGAACGACCCATATCTGGGCGGGCCCACGCATCTACCGGACATGTCTTTTCTCAAACCCGTTTTCTATGACGGAGAGCTACTCTGCTTCGTGTGCAATCAGGGTCACTGGGCGGACGTGGGCGGCAAGGCGCCAGCGCAGGGCGTGGTGGGAGACGCTACGGAGATATACCAGGAAGGCCTCCGCTTGCCGCCGGTGGCTTTGTACAAATCGGGGAGGCTTGAAGAGGACATCTACGAGATCATGCTGGCAAATATCCGCGGCCCTCACGAAAGGGAGGCGGATATCAGGGCGCACATGGCGGCGTTGCATCTGGCGGAACGGCGTGTTCATGAGCTGGCGCAACGGTACGGGGCCAAGGGCCTTAAAAGTTACATGCGGGCGCTTGTCGATTATTCCGAGACGCGACTGCAGCAGGCCATCCTGAATACGCCTGAGGGTAACTGGTCGGCTATTGATTACCTGGATGACGACCTGGGCAGCGACGATCCAATAGCCGTCAAGGTCAAGGTGTCTATAAAGCATAGCCCAAGGCCGCTGATAGAGGTGGACTTCACGGGCAGCGGGCCACCGGCCAAGTGGGGCATAAACGTGGCTTACCACGGGACCTGGCAAATGGTCGTCGGTGTGTTCAGGAATATCCTGGTAGACGACACGGTGCCCATAAACGTCGGCTTTCTCAAACCGTTCAGGGTGATCATGCCGGACCATTCCTTGATCAATGCCAAGCCTCCCGCCGCGGTGGGTGCAAGGACGGAGACCACCTACCTGGTTAGAGACGTAATTCTGGCTGCTCTAATGGAAGCTTTTCCGGAGAAAGTTAGGGGCCCCTGGCATGGTGTTCACGGAGTGGGCTTCAGCAATAGGGAAGACCAGCGCTACTTCATCCACTACCAGACCGTAGGTGGTGGGGGCGGCGCCCGTACTTTCAAGGACGGCGTGGACTCCGTGCATGAAGTTCTCAATCTGCCGGTGGAGCCAATGGAGATGCAGTATCCGTTAAGGGGCCTGCGACTGGAGTATATTCAGGATTCGGAAGGAGCGGGCAAGTACCGCGGGGGAGTAGGCGTGAGGCAGGACTGGGAAGTGCTGGAGGACGTAAACCTGGCGACTCATTCCAATAGGCACAAGATACCGGCTCCGGGTGTCTCCGGGGGCTGGCCGGGCGGGCTCTCCAGTTTGGTGCTGAACTACGATTCGGATGACCCCGTTGAACTGCCTCGCGAGACTGCCAACTACCCTCTGAAGAAGGGTGACGTTGTCACCGTGTTTGCGGGAGGCGGAGGCGGCTATGCAAGCCCACTGGATCGCGACCCGGAAGCCGTGCTTAGCGACGTGCGAAACGGCAAAGTATCGCTGGATCGCGCCTTGGAGGTTTACGGCGTGGCTATAGACGCGGAAAGCTGGACGGTGCTTGAAGAAGAAACCGTGGCTCTGAGGAAGGCAAGGGGATAGGTGGCCAGATTCCGCGTAGGCATAGATATAGGCGGTACCTTTACCGACCATCTATGGTATGACGAGGCTACGGGCGACCTCTCCGTAGTCAAGGTACCCACGACACCACATGACCTTGCGGTTTGTTTTGTTGATGGATTGCAGCGTATGTACCGCGACCATCAGACCGATGCGGTAGTCCCATACGTGGCGCATGGCACCACCGTCTGCACCAACGCCCTGTTGGAGCGTAAGGGCGCCAGGCTTGGCTTCATCACTACAAAGGGATTCCGCGACATCCTGGAGATAGGCAGGCAGATAGAGCCGGATCAGTTTGATTACACCGTGGACCGCGCCGAGCCCCTGGCGCCGCGATATTTAAGAAGAGAGGTGGATGAGCGGGTAGCGAAAGACGGTTCAGTGGTGGTTCCCCTGGATGAGGCGCAGTGCCGCAGCTTGGCCAGAGAGTTCATTGCGGAAGGCGTAAACTCCGTGGGCATCTGCTTTCTGTTCTCTTTTACCAACCCCACCCACGAGATTAGGGCCAGGCAAATTGTGGAAGAGGAGTTTGCCAGGGCCGGCGTTGAGGGGTTCGTCTCAATCTCGTCCGGCATAGCCGCGGAGTTCAGGGAGTTCGAGCGCGCCAGTACGGTGGCGGTGGCGGCATACTTGACGCCGGTGCTCCAAGGATACGCTGCCAGGTTGGAACGTGAGCTCTCCGGAATCCTTTCCCAGCCATCCGGCCTGTATATCATGCAGTCCGCCGGTGGGCTTGTGGGCGTTGGCACTGCTATCAGGCAGCCGCACACTACAACGGAGTCAGGCCCTGCCGCAGGTGTGCTTGCCGCCGCCGAGCTGGGACGCCTGTTGGACAGGGAGAAGCTGGTCTCCTTTGACATGGGAGGTACAACGGCCAAGGCCAGTCTTATGGAGAATGCCACTCCCCAGCTTGCTTTTGAGTTCGAGGTGGGCACGGAGCAGCACGGCGCTTTCACCACGAGGAGCAGAGGTTACCCTGTAAGGGCGGCCATGATAGACCTGGTGGAGTGTAGCGCGGGTGGCGGGAGCATCGCCTGGGTGGATCCCGTCGGGGTGCTCAAGGTTGGGCCGATGAGTGCAGGAGCCAGTCCGGGCCCGGCCAGCTATGGCCGCGGAGGAGAGTTGCCAACCGTAACGGATGCGCAGGTGGCGCTGGGGAGAATTGGTCCCGGCCACCTACTGGGCGGCGAGGTAGAGGTGGATGTGAAGCGGGCTGAAACGGCTATTCAACAGCACATAGCCGGCAGGTTGGATATGACGGTCGCTCAGGCAGCCGAAGGCATCATAGAGGTGGCCAACGCTCAGATGGAAGGGATTCTGCGAGTGGTGTCGGTGCGCCGGGGTTTTGACCCGCGGGAGTTCACCCTGGTGGCCTTCGGCGGCGCCGGGCCACTGCATGCCGTGGACTTGGCGGCGGCCCTTGGTATTACGGAGGTTGTGGCGCCGCTGTATCCGGGCCTGTTCTCGGCGCAGGGCCTCTGCCAGGCCCACGTCCTCAACGAGTTCGTAAGGACCCGGGTTACCCGCTGGGAGGACGCAAACCTATCGACCATGCTGGCCACGGTGGCCGCGCTGGAAAAGGAAGCAGTAGACTGGATGGACAGCGAGGGCATTGCGGAAGATAAGAGGGCGCTCACCAGGTCTATGGACATGCGTTACGTGGGACAAAACTGGGAGCTTACGGTCAATCTCAATGCGCTGCCCACGTCGGAAGAGCAGTTGGAGAACGCTCGTAAGGATTTCATCCGCCTTCACCAGCAGATGTACGGCCATTCCAGTGATACCGATGCGGTAGAGGTGGTGAGCTTTCGCGTTCATGCTTATGCTTCCTCTCCCCAGCTCAAGGTCAAGAGCATTGCCGCAGGCAGCAAGGACTCCTCAGAGGCTTGTACAGGCTCAAGGGAGGTGTACTTTGCACAGGGAGGCGGTGCAACGGAGTGCCTGGTTTACGATAGGAATCGTCTTAAAGCCGGAAACAGAATGGACGGCCCGGCGGTGATAGAGCAGCTGGACGCGACTACGGCGATACCGCCCGGATATGCAGGGCGCGTGGACGACTACGGCAACATATGGATCACGCCGGCGGCTTGAAAACGCTGTTAAGCGGGGTCTAACTTGGCGTAAGCACTCCCAAAGCCCTCGCCTCGTTTATCAGCTGCTTCGTTTGCTCTTCGCTGAGAGACGCTATAGGCAACCTGGGCTGCCCGCTATCGATCCCCAAGCGGACCTTGACCAGCGCTTTGCAGGTGGCTTGCATTCCGTATTTGCCCGCCAGGTCTATCAATCCCGCGCCCAGCTCTTGAAGCTCCTGCGCACGCTGAACGTCGCCTTCTCTATACGCCCTGTAAGCCCCCACCCAGATCTCTGGCGCCACCGTGAGCGGACCGTCGACCACTCCGGCGGCCCCGGCGGTAAGTGCGGCAAGGAACAGCGAACCGCTCCCGGTGAAGACGTCTATGCCCATTTGAGAGAAGCGACGGATGTTGTGGAAGTCCGGCGCCGAGTGTTTGACTCCGGCTACCTGGGGAATCTGCTCTATGAAAGTGCTCATCAGCGCGGGGGTAATTTCAACCCCGGTGTACTTGGGCTGGTTGTACACGAAGAAGGGGAGGTCCGCCGCACCGGCAACAGCCTTGTAATGGTCGACGACCGCCTGGTCTGTGGGCCTGTAGAAGAAAGGCGGCACGCAGCTTATAGCGTCGACGCCCGCTAAGCGGGAGGCTTCGGCCATTCGCACGGCGCTCTGCGTGGTGAGCGCCCCCACGTGGACAATTGTCTTGGCCCTGCCCTTGGACTGATCGGCTGAAACCTGGGCTATCCTGATTACCTCTTCTTCGCTGAGCAGTACGCTCTCGCCGGTGCCGCCGGTTATCCAGAACCCGTCTACTCCGGCCTGAATGTTGTGTTCCATCACTCCGCGGAACGCCTCTTCGTTGAGCCGTCCCTCCGCATCGAACGGTGTAATCAATGCCGGGACGACACCATGGAAGTTGCCCATAACCTTCTCCTCAACCTTGCTGAATGGAGTGTACAAGCCGCTTGAAGGGTCGTCAAACTGAGTTGAATATGTTAATAGCCTGTTAAAGTGCGTTAAACAAACGCGGATATTCTGAACAAAGCCAACGGGGCGCTTGTGTGAAGATGCTGAAGAAAAGCGTTGCAGAGTTCATTGGGACGTTTGGCCTTGTTTTTGCCGCAACCGGGGCAATCATGGTCAACCAGCTTACGGACGGGCAGGTGACCCATCTGGGTGCGGGCCTGACCGTTGGATTGGCGGTGGGCGTCATGGTATTCGCCACGGGACATATTTCCGGCGCGCATATAAACCCTGCCGTCACCATTGCATTCGCGGTTAGCCGCCACTTTCCCTGGAAGAACGTCCCCTACTATCTGGCGGCTCAGCTGGCTGGAGCCGCGTCCGCCAGCTTGGTGCTGCTGGCAATCTTGGGAGACGTAGCGGACATGGGAGCCACTTTGCCATCCGGCAGCGACCTGCAGTCCATGGGACTTGAGATTGTGCTCACCTTTTTCCTCATGTTTGTGATTATGGCGGTGGCTACGGACGTGCGAGCCGCCGGCGGGGTCGCGGCGCTGGCCATAGGCGGCACGGTTGGACTTGAAGCCATCTTCGCTGGCCCTATATCAGGGGCCTCCATGAACCCGGCGCGCTCGCTGGGGCCAGCCCTGGTGGGTTGGACGTGGTCCAGCCAGTGGTTCTACATCGTGGGGCCTCTCGCCGGGGCTGCGGCGGCTTCACTGGTGTATTGGTGGCTAAGAGGAGAGGAGCATTACGTAGGCAAGGCAGATGAAGGAGAGTGATGAAGCGGGTCTTATTCGTTTGCGTCCACAATTCGGGGAGAAGCCAGATGGCTGCTGCTTTTCTTGAAAAACTGGCCGATGGAAGAGTAGAAGTGGATTCGGCGGGGACTCAGCCGTCCGATGCGGTTAATCCTGCAGTAGTCGAGGTCATGAGAGAGAAGGGAATAGACGTATCGGACAATAAGCCCAAACTATTGACGCAGGACATGGTAGATAAGTCCGACAAGGTCATCACCATGGGTTGCTCCATCGAGGAGGCCTGCCCTACCGTGTTTGTCCCCAGCGAAGATTGGGGATTGGAGGATCCCAGAGGCCGGCCCGTAGACGCGGTGAGAAGAATTCGCTACCAGGTGGAAGAACGGGTCAGGGCGATGATCCCCGCACTTTCCCAGTAACTCTTGGGGCTGAATTTGCCCCGAGCCTGATTTGCCCCCCGATCCGTTGTCTTGGGTTGTGATATGCTATGCCCCCCTTTCTCTAGGAGGTCAAATGCGGGGGAAGTCATTCCTGCTCATCGCTGTAATCCCTCTCCTCATCTCCGCGTGTACCCAGAATGAGACTCCTACGATCCCTACGATTTCGCCCCTACCTTCTCCTCCCAATCCCATAACGACACCTGCTACGCTCAGTCTCACTACTACTCCGGACGACATACTCATTGCTCCGGAATCCGACCCGCCCGATATAGAGGCGACAGTTGCATACGCGGTGCGGGCCACCGTGACTGCCGCTCTGACAGCCACGGCCACTGCTAAGCCGACACCGACAGCTACGGCTACGCCAGTACCGGAACCTACAGCTACAGCTGCGCCAGCACCGGAGCCGACCGCCACAGCTGTGCCAGTACCGGAGCCGACGGCTACAGCTGCGCCGGAACCGGAGCCGACAGCCACAGTTGCGCCGGAACCGGAGCCGACGGCCACATCTGCGCCGGAGCCGCCTCCGCAGTTAGAGGCCCAATATCAGGTGAGTATCCAGAACGTTGACCTGGCGGCGGAGGTTGTCGTCATAGTCAATAGTGGCGCAAGCCCCCAGGTCATGACCGGTTGGGAACTGTTGAGCCAGGAGGGCGGACAGCGTTTCGTGTTCCCAGGGTTCACCCTAAACTCAGGCGCTGCCGTCCGGGTTACCAGCGGTCCCAACGGCCGGCAAGACCCGCCCGGCGTGCTGCAGTGGCTGAAGTCCGACGGGAGTCCTTACCGGGGCCACGTTTGGAACAATGACGGCGACGTTGCCATACTGTTCGACAGTCTGGGCAATGAGGTGTCCAGGTTCGCTCAAACGTAGGGCCCGAGGTGTATGCCTCCTATGATGTGTATGTGCCCGTGAGGCTGGCTCTGCATACCGTCCTGCCCGAAATTGGAAAGCAGTCTGAACCCGTTGGGGCATTGTTCCTTGCCGATGCGCGCGGCTATTTCGGCTACCTTGCCCATCTCTTCCTTGCTCCACAGCTCTCCCTGGGTCATATGCTTTTTGGGTACGGCTAGGAGCATCACTGGAGCCCACCTGAGGCGGTTGCGAAAGACCATTACGTCGTCATCCTCATAGATGATGTCGCCAGGCTCTTCTCTACGGACTATCCTACAGAACACGCATGGCCCGCTGGTCAGTACGTCCTCCTCCTTACCTTGTGTACCTTGAGGCGGTGCTCCTGTTCCGTCGCTTAGGTCTGCCGCCTTTTCCCCGAAAATCCGGTGCACCAATAGGCATCAATGTCATTATGCTAACGTCGTTCAACCGTGACTGCACCGGCGTCGGGAGGCGTTCCATGAAACCACGCAGAGTGATTATAGTAGGAAGGCGGGCTTCCTGGCGGTGCACGATTATTTGATAGAGCTTCTCTTCCGCCCAGGGCGTGCTGCTGTGAGAACCAAGGTCGTCCAGGACCAGGTAGGGCGCGGTTCTAACGTCTTCGAACAGCTGGTCGTATCTAACCGGACTCTCGGGACTGAAGGTATACCTGAGATGGTCCAACAGATCTGGCACAAAGGCGAAGCAAACGTAGCTGCCGTCGCGTTCTATCTCGTTGACAACGGCGATGGCCAGGTGGGTCTTGCCGCAACCTTCCTTGCCTGCAAACGCCAGCCAGCCGGAGGGTTGCTCGGCAAAGACGCGGGCCGCATTTAGCGCTCTTTCCAAGCTGTCTTGACCTGTAGCGTCCGCTCCATTGCCTCTAGTGTCGAAATTTTCGAAAGTCATGTGGTGCTTCATCTCCGACTTCATCCTGTCCAATTGCCAGTAGGGAGAGGTGACGGCTTGTTCTCCGAGCATGATTTGCATTACAAGGCTTCTGTCCTCCAGGCGCGCCCGCAGCTGCTCGTCCAGCTGGCCAAGGGGGACGCTGAGGGAGATTATGGTGGGCATTTGCCGGTTGAACCGGTGGTTCAAGATCTGATTGAGCTTCTCCTGCGCCCAGGGAGTTGTGGCGTGTGCGCCCAGGTCGTCCAGGGCAAGTAGCGGTATGTTTCGCACGTGTTCAAAGAGCTCGTCATAGGAGATTTCGCTGCTGGGGGCGAAGGTTGAGCGCAGATGGTCCAGCAGGTCAGGGACCGAGATGTAGAAGGCGGGCGTCTCCTGCTCTATGCCGCGATTGACTATGGCGGCAAGCAGGTGGGTCTTACCGGAACCTCCTACTCCGGTAAAGAGCAGCCAGCCTATGGGATCATCGGCGTATTCAATGGCGGCCTGGTACGCTTGAGAGAACCTCTGCTGAGCATCGGGATTAGTGGCGCGTCCACTAGGGTCGATGGATGTAAACTTAAGCCGGGTGAGAGTGCCCAAGTTGCTGTGGCTTTGCAGCCGTTCCAGCCTTTGGGTTTGGGTGACCTCTTCCTGGCAGGAACAGGGGATGGCCCGGCCAAAGTCAGGATGACCAACGGGCAAGTCCAGCCTTATCCAGCCTTTGCCTCCGCAAACGGCGCAATCGTCTGAGGAGGCCTCCTCCTCAGCGTGCCAGGTGGCTGTACCGTCGGAGATATTCTTTGGGGTCAGATTCTTTGGGGTCAGTCGTTTGAGAATGTCGCCTAGGCTCTCCATCGTCCTTTCCTTCAGTGTCCCATCTCTCCAGAATCCTGGCTATATATCGCCAGCTTCTGTGATTCAAGCTAACAGCAATACGGAACGCTTCCTCAATCCATGGCCAGGGATACAGCGACTCCGCTTCTTTGAGCTCCTCTGTGAGCAGAGGAGTCAGAGAGCCGACGTTCTGCTCATATAGAACAAAGATGTTCGGACGGTCGTCACCTTGAGATGAAGATGCCGGCTCCTCCACTTCCACTTCACCCAGCCGGGCCATGGCCTTTCTTCCAGGCTCGTCGTTCAGGAACAGCGCCTTCTCATTGCCCTGCTCAGCTTCCAGCAAGGTGCCCCGCGTTACCGCCAGTTGGACTCCCCTTATAATTGCCTGCTTGGAGCCTTCCGGCTCTTGGGCCAGGGCATCCACAAGAATCGCATCGTTCTCCAGCTCTGATGTAGCGACCCAGAGACGTTTGCTGCGGCGCTGGTGCACCATTCCGATCAACCTGAGGGTGCATTTCAACTCGGCAAGGGAGTCTATCTCCGCAAGGAGCGGCCCCAGCGCCTGCGCCGGAACGGGGATATACTTAGTTCCCTTGGGAAAGGCGAGCGCTTGGGGCATGATCAGATCGCTCTCTGAGTAGCCAGGTTTTCGAATCGAGAGAACTGGTCTCGGAAGTATAGGCTCAGGTTCTTGAGCGGGCCGTTTCTATGCTTGGCGATCATGAGTTCGGCGATGTTCTTGGGGTATGGCTCCACGGGATGCTGCCTTTCCCACTCCTCTTCGTTGTAGTACATATCGTCTCTATAGATGAAAGCCACCACGTCGGCGTCTTGCTCTATGCTGCCGCTGTCTCTGAGGTCCGAAAGTTGAGGTCTATGAGAGGGGCGCTGCTCCACGGCGCGGCTTAGCTGCGAAATGGCAATCAAGGGAACGTTGAGGTCCCTAGCCAGGCCTTTCAAGGCGCGCGAGATGTCGCTCATCTCCTGGACTCTGTTTTCGGAACGGCTGCTACCTTGCATAAGCTGAAGGTAGTCCACAACTATCAGATCCAGCCTCCGCTCCATGTGCAACCGTCTTGCTTTGCTGCGCACCTCTATGATTGTCTGAAGTGGGGTGTCGTCAACGAAAATGGGCAGATCTGAAAGTGCGCCCACCGCGTCGATGACCCTTTGCTGTTCCCGATCGCTCATGAGGTTTATACGCAGGCTGTGGCTATCCACCTGCGCCTCGGAAGAAAGCAACCGCATCGCCAGCTGCTCACAGCTCATTTCTAGGCTGAATATGCCCACGTTGGCGCCTTGACTGGCGGCATGCTGCGCAATATTCAGCGCCAGGGTGCTCTTGCCCATGCTGGGACGGGCGGCGAGTATCACAAGGTCGGACCTTTGCAGTCCTCCCAGCACGGTATCCAGGTCCATGAATCCCGTCGGCACCGGCGCTGTACCGTGTTCCAGTGCGGTGTGCACCGACGCCGTATCTTCCAGGTATTTGTCCAAGACGTCTCTCAGTGGAACGAAGTCCCTGTTTTCCCTGCGCGACCTGATGCGAAACAACAGCTCCTCAGCCTGACCCAGCGCTGAGTCCACGTCGGAGTCCTGCTCGTAGCCCAGGGCCGCTATTTCGGTGGCGGCTGAGATGAGGTTGCGCATGGTAGAGGTGCGGCTCACCATGCGGGCGTAGTGCTCTACGTATACAGACGTGGGAACGGTGGTTACCAGGTGGCTGAGGAATGCCGCTCCTCCGGCCGGGTCCAGCCGTTCCAAGCCTTCCAGTTCGTGGGAAACGGAGACCTGGTTTATAGGCTCACCGCGTTGAAAAAGAGCCAGGCACGCCTCATAGCTCCACCTGTTTCGCTCTCGATAAAAGTCCTCCGGCCTGAGGAAGGGCGCCACCTGCAGCATGGAACTGCCGTCCAATAGGATGGAACCCAGCACCGCTTCTTCGGCGGCGTCATCATGGGGAGGCAAACGGTCGGTGTACATCAAGGCTGTTCTTCCTCTTCAACACCCGGTTCAGGATCGGTTGGGGGAGCCTGCTCATCTGCAACGTCCGTACCGGGAGGTTTCACGGCCTCTGGTTCCATGTTCTGCTCGGCGGCTTCGGCCTGTGCCGCTTCCTCGGCTATCCTTGCCTCCACGGCGCCTTCCTGCCCTTCAGCATCGACGATGAGCTTCAAAGTAGCCGATATACCGTGGGGGAAGCGCGCCTGCGCTTCGTAGGCTCCCGGCTCGTGTATAGGGTTTTCAAGGAGGATCGAGCGGCGGTCGAACTCACGCTCGGTAAGGCGGATCAGCTCTTCAGTGACGTGGGTGGTAGTCACCGCGCCGTAAAATCTACCGGTAGGCCCAACTCTGGCGCTGAGGTGCAGCGTCAGCTCGCTAAGCTGCTCCACCAGGGCGTTCAGGTCCTGCTGCTCTTTGATGCGGCGCTCATCTCCCGTTTTGCGTATGGCTTCCAGCCGTTGCATATGGTCGTGGGATGCGGGGACAGCCAGTTGCCTGGGAAGGAGGAAGTTACGGGCGTAACCGTTCTTCACCTCTTTGACGTCTCCGGCCTGACCACTGCCCGGCACATCTGACAGGAAAATCACTTTCATATCCAAACACCTCAAAATAAGATTTTTCTCTAACTCGGAGCTAAACCCCAAGAATGGAAGAGAACTTACAGTAACAGTTTGACACAAGACCCTCTTTGGAACGTTTGAGCTATTATAGCTGGAATCCTCCGGTTTGAGAAGGTAAGTGAAAGCCGCAATGCCATGGCATCATGTTTGCAATGCCCTTTCAAGACCGTTGTGCCAGGCATCCGAAAGCTCTGCCAGCGGGCTGTCCAGAATATCCGCAAATGAGAACCTATCCCCTCCCACGGCTCCCAGCAAGAGATACGGCACACCCATCTTTTGGCAGGCTGTTTCCACTGCTCTTAGATTGGCCGGTTCAAACGACACCAGGATCCTTGAGGCCGCTTCACCAAACAGAGCCACGTCCCACCGTTCCTCCGGGGAAATGCTGCCGGTAAAGCCCAGGTTGCCCTGGACGGCGCTTTCGGCTATTGCTATGCCCAAGCCGCCCTCTGAGCAGTCGTGGGCGGAGCTGATCAGACCTTGGTTGACAAGCTGCCGGCAGCATCGCTGTACCCTCACTTCCAAATCGAGGTCGATGCTTGGCCGGCCTGCCACTACGCCGTGGATCTGCTCCAGGTATTCGCTGCCGGCCAAGCTCGCGGTGCCTCCTGAAAGCTCCGATGCGCCGATGAGGAGGACGAGGTCTCCCGCTTTCCTGAAAGCCGACCCCACAGCATGGTTTATGTTTTCCAGAAGCCCCATTGCGCCGACAACCGGGGTGGGGTAGACCGCCGTTCCCCTGGTCTCGTTGTAAAGGCTGGCGTTGCCGCTTACTACAGGCACGTCCAGAGCAATGCATGCTTCCACCATGCCGCGCACGGACTCCCTCATCTGATAAGCCACGTAGGATTCATCAGGGTTGCCAAAGTTGAGGCAGTCAGTGACGGCCATGGGTGTTGCTCCTGTGCAGGACACGTTGCGGCAGGCTTCGGCAACGGCAAGCGCGCCGCCAACAAAGGGGTCCAAGTAGCAGATACGGCCGTTGCAATCGATAGAGAGAGCAATTCCTCGTTGCGTAGCCTTGATTCGGAGCACCGCGGCGTCGGCCGCTCCCGGGGCAAGGACCGTGTTGGTCTGCACCTGGTGGTCGTACTGGCGGTACACCATTTCCCTGCTGGCGACGTTGGTTGAAGCGAGGAGCCTTAGCAGCACCTCGGAAGGTGATTCGCCCGGCAACGGCGTAGAGTCCAGGTTGTACTCCTGCAGGTCTTTGAGAAGCTGGGGCTTTTCTCCGGCAACGTTGTAGAGCGGTGGGTGCGTGAGCATTCCTCCTGGGACAATCCCAACCTGTTCTTCTCCCTGGAATATGCGCGCCATGCCGTCCCTGGTCACCTCGCCGATAACGGTGCATGGGATGTCCCACTTGTCCATGATGACCCTCACCGCTTCCAGGTTTTCGGGATGGAGTATGAGCAACATCCGTTCCTGGGACTCGGAAAGCATGACCTCGTAAGGAGACATGTCAGACTCTCGTCTAGGCACAAGCGAAACATCCAGCCTGAACCCGGTCCCGCCTTTGGTCGTCGCTTCCACGGTTGAGCTGGTGAGTCCGGCGGCGCCCAGGTCTTGCATCCCTTCTATCAGATCAGCGCGCGCCACTTCCAGACAGGCTTCTATGAGCACCTTTTCCATGAAGGGATTGCCCACCTGTACCGTGGGCCTGAGCTCCGTCTCCTCTTCGAACGTGCGGGATGCCAGGCCCGATGCCCCGTGTATGCCGTCGCGTCCCGTTTCCGCGCCCACCAGGACCAGCAGGTTGCCCGGTGTTCTGGCCACGGCTCGCACCAGGCTGTTGGAGGGGACAATTCCAACGCAGAGAGCGTTTACCAGTGGGTTGCCGGAATATGAGCTGTCAAAGGCGATCTCCCCGCCCACGTCGGGCACGCCTATGCAGTTGCCGTATCCGGAGATGCCGCCGACTACTCCTTGGAAGAGATGGCGGTTGCGCGGCTCGGTCAGGGGCCCGAATCGCAGCGAGTTCAACAGGGCTATGGGCCGTGCGCCCATGGCTAGTATGTCGCGCACTATGCCCCCGACCCCCGTGGCCGCGCCCTGGTACGGCTCCACCGCGGAAGGGTGGTTGTGCGACTCCACCTTGATCACGGCGGCCAGCCCGTCGCCTATGTCTATGACACCCGCGTTCTCCTGGCCGGGGGCCGTGAGAAGATAAGGGCTTTCAGAGGGAAACGTGCGTATAAGCTGCTTGGAGTGCTTATAGCCGCAGTGCTCGCTCCATAGCGCGCCAAACATCCCAAGCTCGACGGGGTTAGGCTCCCTGTCGAGTCTGCGCACTATATCGCTGTACTCCTCTTCGGTTAGGGCTATCTGGTCAAGAGTTTCTTTAGATATGGTCACGTTATACACCTAACTTCCAACTAGCCGACGCTTCCCAATGTTACCAATATCACCCCTCCCACCACTAGGAACGCTCCTATCCATATTCTCAGCGTTATCCGCTCCAGCTGTTTCAGAAAAACGTACGCCAAGCTCAGAGATATCAGGGGAGAAACGGACGATACGGGCGCAACCACCACTACGGGCGCCAGGCTGAGCGCCGAGTAGTTAAACGCCACCCCGGACGATGCCGCAATGCCTGACAAGACCAAGAAGAGAAACGCCTTCCTGGGTGCGTTACGGTCTTTGACTATGTTCTTGTTGGCAAGTGCGGTGAGGACAACAAAGCCCACGAACAAGGCCACCGTGGCTACTACCAACGGCGGCGCGTGCTCAGTCACAATCTGCCTGGCAAGGAACTGGCTTGAACCGTAGGCCGTAGCGGCCATCATGGCAAGAATCATGCCCAGGGCAACAGGTCTGCTGTTGAGCCTACCGGAGATGTGCATCCTAACGCCGCTCCGGCGCAGTCACTATAAGAACAACGCCTCCAACTATGATGAGGGTTCCCAGTGCAATCAGAGGGCTCAGAGTCTCGCCGCCAAGGAGCACGCCCAGCGTCACCGCCACCAGGGGCGCCGCGGCAAGCAATGGAGCGGCACGCGACACTCCGGCAAGCCGTATGCTGTTGAAGTTGAGGAACCTGCCCAGCAAGTAGTTCAGAAGGCCAAGCAGGGCTATCCATCCTATTGCCGTGGACGACAGGGCAAAATCGTCCGGGCCGTGGACCGCGAAGGCGATGGCGCCGATGAGAAGCGTCCCAGTGGCCAGGGAAAGCGCCGTGCCCGTTGTTGAACTGATATTCTGCAAGCCCAGGCGTACGAAGATTGCCGACGCTCCCCATCCGGTCGCGGCCAGCAGTGCAAAGACAATTGCTAGGGCCAATCTAGCCCGCCGAAGCCGCTATCGCTTCGAAGATCCGCCGTCCGTCTGTTCCGCCAAGCAAAAGCTCGCAGCAACGTTCGGGATGAGGCATCATACCGAGCACATTGCCGTTCTTGTTGACAATACCGGCTATGTTTTGCACCGAACCGTTGGGGTTGGAACCTTCCGTTATCTCGCCGGAGGGGTTGCAATACCTGAAAACGACCAGTCCGTCATCGTTGAGCGCCTGGAGAGTGCTGGGGTCCGCGTAGTAGTTGCCCTCACCGTGTGAAATGGGTACTTGAATCACCTGGTCCTTCTCATAGGTGGAGGAGAACCTGGTAAGGGAGTTTTCCACTCGTAGGTTCGTCCATTCGCAATGAAAGCGGAGGTCACGGTTGCGCATGAGGACGCCGGGCAGCAAGCCTGCTTCGCAGAGCACTTGAAAGCCGTTGCATATTCCTATGACCAGACCGCCGCGCTCGGCATGCTCCTTTACCGAGCTCATCACCGGTGAGAAACGGGCAATGGCGCCTGTGCGCAGATAGTCGCCGTAGGAGAAGCCGCCCGGCAGGATTACGCAATCCACCTCTGATAGATCGGTGTCTTTGTGCCAGATATATGTAGCGTCCTGGCGCAGTACGTCGGTGATTGCATGATAGCAATCGGTATCGCTCCAGGTTCCCGGGAAGACTACTATTCCAAAACGCAACGGAAATCTCCTACAACTGCGGCCGCTTCTCATGCCAGGGAGTCGCCTGTTCGTAGGCGTAAGCCGCTTGAAGCACCGTCCCTTCTTGGAACGGCTTCCCTACTATCTGCAGCCCTACAGGCAGCCCCTTGTCATCGAAGCCGCAGGGCACGCTTATCGCGGGGAAGCCCGTGATATTGAAGGGACGGTTCAGCCAGAGCATCAGGTTCTGAGTCGCTTCCTCCACCCCGTCTATGGTCACGCGGCTTTCTTCCATCTTGGGTGCGGTGAGCTGCTCGGTGGGGGTTATCAGTATGTCCAGGTCATTCATCGCATCCAGATACCCCTGCGTAAACCTGGCCCTGGCCTGATGCGACTTGATGTAGTCCACCGCCGGCACGAACATTCCCGACTTTATCCGGGTCAGCACCTGCGGGACGTAATCGCCGGGTCGTTCCTCTATCCACTTGCGGTGATACGCTGCTACTTCTGGGCCCAGTATACCCAGCGAGATGGCTACGGCGTCGTCCATGCTGGGCACGTCTACCTCCCGCACCTCCACGCCCATCCCCTCCAGGGTTTCGATAGCCTTCTCTACGGCATCGCTTACCCCTTGCTGCAAGCGTACGAAGAACTCCTTTCGCGGCAGGCCGGCCTTCAGCCCTTTCAACGGTCTCTTCATCTCCGCAACGTAGTCGGGCGCCGGCATCTCCCTGGAGCCGGGGTCTTTGGGGTCGTGCCCAGCCATAGCCTGGAGCAGGATGGCGCAATCCTCCACGCTCCGCGCCATGGGTCCAGCGTGGTCCAGTGACCACGACAGCGGCACCACGCCATGTTTGCTCACCCGTCCGTATGTCGGCTTTAACCCCACCACTCCGCATATCGAGGCCGGGATGCGTATCGAGCCGCCCGTATCGGAGCCGGTGGCCGCCGGCAGCATGCCGGCCATCAGCGCCACGCCGGAGCCGCTGCTGGAGCCTCCGGGTATGCGCTCCGTGTCCCAGGGATTGGGCGGCGTGCCGTAGTCCGGGTTGATCCCTATCGCGCCGTATGCAAAGGGATGCATGTTCATCTTGCCCAGGATAATGCCGCCTGCTTCTCTCAGCTTTGTTACCGAGGTGGCGTCCTCGTCAGGCACAAAGTCGCCCAGGATGGGCGACCCCGCCGTGGTCACCACGCCCTTGGTGTAGTAGAGGTCCTTGAGCCCAATGGGTATGCCGTGCAGCGGGCCGCTGTAGCCGCCCGAGGCCAAAGCCCTCTCCGACTGCTCCGCCTCCTTAATCGCGGACTCTTCCATCAGCGTGATGAAGGAGTGAAACGCGCCGTCCAGAGCGTGGATGCGTTCCAGGCATGCCTGCAAAAGCTCCACGGGCGACACCTTCTTGTCGCGCAGCAGGGGGGCCAGTTCGGAAACGGTCAGGTAGTGCAGTTCTTGATTTGACATAGTGGGCTGATTCTATTGACACAAAATGGGAAGGTCAACTGGGGCGAGGTGGACAAGTAGCGAGTAGAACAGGCAGCAATAACCAAAATAGAACCTGTTCCCTTGCAAGAAAGGCTTGAATAACTATAATGTAAACTTGCAGTTTGTTTAGCTAATTTACGTGGAGGAGAGATGAACAGTTACAGAGTATTGCTCATCGCAATGGCAATGACCTTGTCGTTGCTGGTACTGGCTGCTTGCGAATCCGATACAGACGAAACGGATAGCATGGCCAGAGAAGACACCCTGACCACTATCATCGACCGTGGAAACCTGATCTGCGGTGTGAAGGCCGACACTCCCGGCTTTGGCGTTCTCAACCCGGACGGAACGGCTGAAGGCAACGACGTGGAGTTTTGCCACGCCCTGGCCGCCGCCATCTTCGACGACAGAAGCAAAGTCGAGTTCAAGGAAGCCACGTCCGCCAACCGCTTCGAGCTGCTTGCGGCGCAGGAGATTGACGTACTCATTCGCACCACCACTTGGACCGCCAGCCGCGACGCCAGCCTGAACGTCGCCTTCGCTCCTACTACCTTCTACGATGGCGCCGGCATCATGGTAAAGGCCGACCGAGGACTGATGAGCGTCACGGAACTGAACGGGGCCACCATCTGCATCCTGGACGGCACCAGCACGCAGGGCGCCGTCTCAGACTTCTTCGCTGAGCAAGGGCTTACCTACTCCGAACTGACCTTCCAAGCCAACCCAGAGTTGCGCGGAGCGTTCATAGGCGATCAGTGCGACGCCTGGTCTTCCGACAAATCGCAGCTCGGCGGTCACCAGTTCACCCTAAAGGCCGATGATGGCATCGATGCCGTAGTGCTCCCCGAAACGCTTTCCAAGGAGCCGCTCGGCCCGTCCGTGCGAGACTACGACTCGGAGTGGGAGGACGTAGTGCGCTGGGTGGTGAATGGCATGATCATCGCCGAAGAGCAGGGGGTCACCTCGGCTAACGTAGCCCAGATGGCCTCCAACCCGCCCAACAACACCGTGGCACGCCTCCTTGGCGTGGGCTTCGACGGCGGCAATCCCAGCGACTTGGGCATCGGGCACGGCAAGATTCCCGTCACCTTCATGCAGAGCGTGATTTCTCAAGTAGGCAACTACGGTGAGGTCTACGACAGCACACTTGAGAGAGTGGGGCTCATTCGTGATGGATCGCTCAACGCCTCCTACCTTGACGGAGGCTTGATATACTCGCCGCCCATGCGGTAGGCAGTCACAAAAAATTCGCAGGGAAACGGGAAGGGAACGCGTGATGCGTCTTGCGGCGGCACGCGTTTCCTTCTATTCTGTCTACTGAGATGATGCAGACCCTCCAGACTCTCTGGTATAGAGGTAGGACGCGCACTCTTATCGTGAACGTCGTTGTCGGCGTGACCGCCGCTTTCGTTGCCATATACGTCGCCTACTCCATTTTCTCCAACCTCTTCGACTTCCACTTCCTCTACGGCCCCTACGGCAGCCCGGACCGCAGCTCCATCTTCTCAATACTGGAGATAGAGGCCAGCGACGCGCGGTGGCTGGGCATGCTGAAGGGCGCCGGCAACACCATCTCGGTGGTCATCTTTGCCATTGTCCTCTCGTCGCTCTTAGGGCTACTGGTGGGCGTGGCGCGGCTTGCCGGCAATCCAATGATCAGCAGGCTGGGCGGCCTTTTCGTCGAGACGTTCCGCAACCTGCCGCTGCTGCTTATCATGTTCTTCTTTGCCTTTGGCCTCTTCCGGGAGCTGCCCGGCATAGGCACCAAAACAGGTGTGGAGCGGGTCTTTTACGTCAGCAACCGGGGAGTCGCAGTCCCCTGGCTGGAGGGCACGCACGACATGGCCTGGCTGTGGCTGATTGCGCTGGCCGTGGGCATAGCCGCTGCGGCCTGGATCCGGGCCAGGCGGCTGGCACAGGAGGCGGACACCGGGCAGAGCACCCACGCCAACACCTGGGCTGCATCCGTCTTCTTAGCTATAGCCGTGGTCTCCTACGTTGCGTTGCTCTTCCCTGTGCGGGTGACCCTGCCGGACGTTGTGCAGTCCGAGTCCGGGTTCTTCGCCTACGCCGGCGGGAACCATTTGGGGCTGGGGTACCTGAGCGCGCTGGTGTCGCTCACTCTGTACTTCAGCGCCTTCATCGCTGAGATCGTGCGCGGCTCGATTCAGGCGGTGCCCCGTGGTCAGATTGAGGCCTCCGCATCCCTTGGCCTAACGGCCTACCAGCGCTTCTCGTTGATCATCCTCCCACAGGCGCTGCGCATCATGATCCCTTCCTTGAACAACGAATACCAGAACGCCAATAAGGACTCCACGCTGGCCCACGCCATAGCCTATGGCGAGATAGTCCTCATATCCAACAGGATAGTCAACAACACGGGGCATCTACTGCAGTCGTACCTGTTCATATTCTTCGTCTTCGTGATAACCAACCTGATCATCTCGCTGATCATGAACACCATAAACCGTAACGTACAGATCAAATGACCACCTTAACCACATACCGCACCATGGCTGCCATCCGTGTGAGTTGGGCTAGGGAAAACCTGTTCAACTCGCGGTTTAACACGCTGCTCAGTCTGACGGCCATAGTTGCCGGTAGCATCTTGGTGGTCCTCGTCGTGCGGTTCGTTCTGTTCCAGGCCAACTGGGGCCTCGTCGCTATCAACAGGAGGCTGTTCTTTGTGGGCAGCTACCCCTCGGACGAGATGTATCGTATATGGATATCCCTCTTCCTGGTGGGGGTGCTGGTTACCCTTACCTACGGCCTCTGGGTCGGGAGGCTCCGGCCGTTCCTGGTGGTGTTGGGTGCGGTGGCCGCGATAACGCTGACACTGGGCCTGGGGACGGAGTTCCACATAGAGGAGCGGGAGTATAGAGAGGAGATACGCTCAGGAGACCAGGTTTCCGTAATAAGCGGCATACAGCGGGAGTTGGTGCAGGAGCAGGGCTGGGCGCCTGGATGGCTCTATGCTCTCTCTTTGGGGCTGGCTGTCCCCTTTGGCGGATCCTGGCTGCTGCTGGCTCTGCTCTATGCCATCCTCGCAGTCGTTGCCTGGGCGGGCAAGCGCCTCTCCCGCTGGAGGAGTAGCCCCGTTATGCTCCAGGCCATAGGCGCCGGCTGGGTCCTCATCATCCCGGTGACGGTTCTGCTCCAGCTGGGCGTTTCCGCCAGCCAGTGGGAGAGCGCTTTCCTTGACCTGCTGGTGTTTGCCGTGGGCGGCTTCCTCTCCTTCTTCATTGGGGTGGTGCTCGCGCTGGGGAGAGTTTCCCCCTACTTGGCAATCCGAATCTGTTCGGTGGGCTACATAGAGGTGGTGCGCGCCGCTCCGCTGCTTGTCTGGCTCCTCTTCGCCACGTTCTTGGACGACGAGCTGGGACCCATCGGCGAGGCGTTCAGCAGCATCTCCCTTGCCTATCGGGTGATGATTGTCTTCACCTTCTTCGGCGGGGCCTACATGGCAGAGGTAGTGCGTGGTGGGTTACAGTCTATACCGCGTGGCCAGCACGAGGCTGCTGCGGCAATAGGCCTATCATCCACGCAGAAGTACGTTTTCATTATCCTGCCACAGGCCATCAGGGCCGTAATTCCGACCATCATAGGCCGCTTCATAGCGCTTTGGAAGGACACGGCGCTTCTGGCCGCCATCTCCCTGGTTAATACTTTGGAGAAGGCGAAGAAGGTTCTGGGAGGACAGACCGACATAGCGGAGGGCGCATTCTTTGAGATATACATCGTGGTCGGGCTGATCTACTGGGTGGTCTCCTACTCCCTGTCCCGGCTTGGAGGAGTGGCGGAGACACGGTTGAGGGTGGGCGCCAGGTAGCAGACGGTGTCTGAGGAGGACTGACAGATGAAACATCAGGTTGGAAATGAGATAGTCCGCATGGAGAAGGTGGTAAAGCGGTTTGGAAATTTCACCGCGCTGAACGAGGTAGACGTCTCGATAGGAGAGGGAGAGGTTGTGGTCATCATTGGCCCCTCCGGCTCGGGTAAGTCCACGCTGCTCAGGACTATAAACCGGCTGGAGCGGCACGACTCAGGCCGCATCGTCGTCGACGGCGTGGAGTTAACCGACGACATGCGCAGCCTGGCCATGATACGGGCGGAGACGGGGATGGTCTTCCAGTCTTTCAACCTCTTCCCGCACCTCACCGTCCTCCGCAACATAACTCTGTCCCCGCAGAAGGTACGCCACATGCCTCAGAGGGAGGCAGAGGACCTGGCCCGCGGACTGCTGGATCGCGTGGGCATACCGGAGCAGGCTGACAAGTACCCCGGGCAGCTCTCCGGCGGCCAGCAGCAGCGGGTTGCCATTGCCCGCGCCCTTGCCATGAACCCCAAGGTGATGATGTTCGACGAGCCGACCTCCGCCCTGGACCCGGAGATGATCAACGAGGTTCTGAAGGTCATGGGCGAACTGGCCGACTCCGGAATGACGATGATTTGCGTGAGCCACGAGATGGGCTTCGCGCGGAACGTCGCCGACCGTGTCATCTTCATGGACGAAGGGGAAATAGTGGAGGTGGGCACCTCCGAGGATCTGTTCACCAACCCGCAGGAGCCGCGCACCAAGCTCTTCCTGGACCAGATCCTCACCCACTGACCCGCCGCCTACCAACTACGTAGGCTACGGTCATCAGCAGTGGGGATGGGCGGCTCTCCGCCAGGGTCCATGCGATGATATGATTCGCTTCAGCCTGCCCTGACCGGGGTCCACACAATCCCATCAACGTGTTCGAAATGTTGATCTGACGAGACTAGATCAGCGCCCGTTTCCATCGCGTGGGCCGCAATCCAAACGTCGTTTGTAGGAATTGGCCGCCCCTTCGCCTTCAGCGCTGTCATTACCCGCGAGTACCGGTCCGCAGTCACTGGGCCCACGGGAACAAAGGATGCGTAGGGACGTCCCAGGAAGGATCGGAGTTCCGCAAGGTTCTGTTCGAAGTATGCTCCCCGCCGGAAGCCAAATAGCAGTTCACCTACCACAACAGCCGAGAACAGTACCTCCTCAGCAGCATGGATCAGCTCTCTCACCTCGTGGCTGCCCCGCATGAATGCGGAGTAGGCGCTGGAGTCTAGCAGAATCCTCATGTCCACGCTGACTCGTCTACGGTCTCAAAGACCTCAAGAGCAGCGTCGAAGCTCTCCGCTTCATCTCGGCTCCATATGCCAAAAAGGTCGTCTAAGGAAGCGCCTATCGCGTTTGGATTCCCTTTGTCGCCGCCAGCTAGGCCGGCGCCGTTCCTGAGCAACCTTAAAACAGCCTGATTCAGAGAGATTCCCTCGCGCTTTGCTAGACGGCGCACAACGGTGCTCAGTTCGTCGTCGAATCCCCTGACCGTAAGTTGATCCATGTCCTGTTACTCCTGTTGAGTCGCAAATAGAGGCGTTGAGAGTCATTCTATAGGTCATCCATGCACGGGTCAATTCTTAGGTGGTAGACGCCACACTACAAGAACGCTGGTGATGGGGAGGGTGTTAACTCCAGGCCAAGAACAAGCGGCTAGTTGCCGCTGGGCTGTTCTTCCACTTCTATGCGAAGGCGCTTGTTGATGCGCCCCTTGCTCTCATGGCCGACGACACGAATGCGGCCGACCTCGTTTGTATGGGCAACGTGAGTGCCGCCGTCGGCCTGGATGTCAAGCCCGTTGACATCTACG
Organism: Dehalococcoidia bacterium; assembly: GCA_965197965.1. Classification (GTDB taxonomy): domain Bacteria; phylum Chloroflexota; class Dehalococcoidia; order Lucifugimonadales; family QGNO01; genus DAOUJH01. Next base: position 1,355,018 of record OZ240235.1, on the reverse strand, counting down.
ATGCGAACCTGCTGAATCGCGGGCGGAAGCAGGTTGATCTTAGTGCGGATGAGGTCGGGGATGCGCATGGCTTCGTCACGGGGCAAGTTCTGCGTGGTAACCGGGCGTGAGGCGGCTACCTCCGCGTTGATCTTCTCCTCGACTTCGCGTGCGAAATCCACCGACATGTTCTCCAGCTCGAAGTCCATACGCGCCCTGAGGGGTTGCATGTCGCCGCCGGTGACCTGTGCTCCGTAGTCGCGCCAGATCACGCCGCAGAGGATGTGAAGAGCGGTATGGGTGCGCATCAGCTTGTAACGCCTGTCCCAGTCGACCACTCCAGTGACCCGTGTGCCCGCCGGAGGAGGGTCGCCCTCTATTTCATGGATGGTCTTGCCGTCCTTTCGGCTAATCCGAGTGACCCTGTATTCGCCGTCCTCGCTGTGGAGGGCGCCGGTATCGCTGGGTTGTCCGCCGCCGCCCGGGTAGAAGGCGCTCCTATCCAGAACAACGCCGTTATCCAGCGTCTCTACTACTTCGGCCTGGAACTCTCTGATGTAGCTGTCGTGGTGGTAAAGAGGCTCCGTCATGGTCATTCCGGAGAGGTGTTCAGCAGGTCTTTGATGGACCGTTCCACCTGTTGGAGGCCGTTGAAGTCGTCGTCGGCAATCCTGTAGCAGCGGTCAAGGTAGAGCTGGGCCAGCCTGGAGCCGTGAGGCCCGGGCTGGCTTACCGCATCAACTATCTGGGATGCGTGGTACTTTTGAGGCAGATACTTGGCAAGGACGGCTATTTCCCCCTTGGACTCTTCCATGAGGCGCCCATCGTTGCCATCCATGGCGAATTGCAGCTTGCCAACCAGCTTGGCAAGCTCCCCCAGCCGGTCGCGTTCGCTCATCAGGGAGATCATGACCTCCCCAACGTCCAGGTCGGAGGCGGGTTCAGAGGGAAGGGCGTGTAAGGCGTCCAGACCCGGCGCGGCCTGAACGGCGCTGTTATAAAAGCGAGTGTACTCCTGAACGGCGTCGTTGACCTGCTGGGCGGCTTCCAGAAGATCATCCTCACGCACAAAGCCTGCGTAGATGAGGTCGTCGCCCCGCAGTTCGGCGAGCCTTTCCAGGAACTCCAGGTTCGCCACCTCTTCGGGAATGGGAGGAATGGCAAAGGAGGAGAACTCCTCCATGCCTGAAGACTTGACCTGGGCGGCGAGGAATGGCGGCACGTACTTGGTCAGATCCATCCTGAGGGGAAGGACGGCCAGGTAGGTGGCCAGCACCTTTTCTCCGGCCAGGTAGTACAAGATGGCGTGGCCTTTGGGTTGGTCCCGGCTTCCTCTTTCAAACGTTATGTCCATTTCTTCTATGATACTCGACTAATCGATGAACTGCGCAAGGCTGCCCATAAAATTGCCCAGGCAACGGCACCGTCCCTCGCCATGAGGGCACGTTGAGAATCACACGAGAGACTCCTGAAGGATAGCTATGCAGCCACCTGGCGTACTTCTAGCTGCTGCCGTCCGTGCCGTTGCCCCTGACAAAGTTCTGCAGCATGCTGGTGAACTCCATTGGGAAGATGAACTTGGTGGCTTGTCCCTTTCCCAACTGTTCCAGAGTTTCAAAGTATTTGAGGCTCATGGTTCGGCTGTCCGCGCCTTGGGCCACGGTGTTTATCTGGTCGAGGGCGTTGGAGTAGCCCTCTGCGTTGAGGATTTGGGACTGCCTGGTTCCTTCGGCGCGTAGGATGGCGGCTTCGCGCTCGCCCTGGGCGGAAAGAATAGCGGCCTGTTTTTCTCCCTCGGCGCGGTTGATCTGGGCCTGTCTCTGGCCTTCCGATTCGGTGATGTCGGCGGTCTTGATGGCGGCCGCGGACTTCTCCCGCTCCATGGCGCTTTTCACGCCGGGAGGCGGGTCGATCTCGTTGATGGCCACTCCCTGCACCTTCACTCCCCAACGTCCCGTGTTCTCATCGAGCGCCACCTGGAGCTGACTCTGGATGCGCTCACGTTCCGACAGAGCTTCGGCCAGGGTAACGTTGCCCATGATGGCGCGCAGTTCGCCCATGGCAAGGTTGCGTACCGCCAGCTGGTGGTCGGCCACCTCCAGGACGGCTTTGTCGGCTATCTCGGGCACGACGCGGTAGTAGAGGACGAAGTCCATGTCCACCACCACGTTGTCCTTGGTGATGTACTGCTGAGTGGGTACGCGTTCAGGCACTTCACGGATGTCCACTACCTTTCCCGTCTCCAGGACTGGTACGAGGAAGTGGAAGCCCGGGCCCTTGATGCTGCCTACGTAGCGGCCAAGGCGGAACTTCACCATTCTTTCGTACTGTTTGACGATTACTATGCCGGTTGCCATATTTTCCTCCTAGCACAATCCCATTCTAGATAACGTTACCATCTGAAGGAGAGTTTGGCTACAAGGGGCCACTTCTCTCTGGATTGCTTGACCACCACCGGTGGAGTTGCTACTTTATGGTGGCATCGTGCGCCAGTTGGCCCTTGGGAGGTCCAATGACTGGAGATACCCAAAGTTTATTAGGTTGCTTCGCGTTGAATCGTGTTGCAATTGGCGACTGCCTTGATCTCATTCTCAAATTACCTGACCAGTCAATAGATATCGTTGTCACGAGCCCACCGTATTGGGGGCAGCGGCTTGACGGCGGGATTGGTGTGATACCGGATCCGAGGCTGTACCTGCAGTGCCTGTCGGACGTATTCTTGGCGGTTCTGCACAAGCTGAAACCTAGTGGGATCTTGTGGATAAATCTGGGCGATGCTTACAACACGCCGATCAATTGGCGTTTAGAAGATTCCAAATACAGCAGCCTTGGCGGCATTTTCAATCGACAGCTCAATTCCAACAATTCTGCGTACACGAAACCACGCGAGAAACGCAGAGCTTTTGTTGACCATGAAACTAGGTGGCTCAGATACGGAAATCTCTTGGCACTACCGCATCGGCTAACAATAGACCTATGCGACAAAGGTTATATATTCCGAGGTGAAATAATTTGGCGTAAGAAGAACCCCATGCCGGAAGGAATGGCCAGACGGCCGCACAGGAGTCACGAGGCCATCTATCTCTTCGCCAAATCAGAGAAACATTATTTCCGAACAAAGCCGCCCGTGCCTTCCTATTGGGAGTTCGGCACCGACAAGATCGACGGATTGCCCCACTTCTCACGCTTCCCCTTAGCGCTTCCAAGGCAATGCATAGCTGCGTATGGAATTACAGGGTCAGATGTGGTCGTACTTGATCCTTTTGCTGGCTCTGGTTCTACAGGAATTGCGGCAATAGAATCTGGCTGCTCTTTTGTGGGATTCGAAATAGATGCGGCTCAGGCTCAAGCCGCGAACGACCGTTTGGCAAAGGTACTTAAGCAACCCAGCGCTGCAGCCAAATGAGACCTCGATGACAAATTATTACACCCGAAAGACGCCGGACTATTCGCCTCTATTGGTTCACTTCACAAAAGATGGAGCAAGAAGAATGGTTAGACAAGATGATATCCCTGCTGACCACCCACTTCACCAGTATAAGGAGCAGGGTGCAATTGAAAAATTAGCTAGTATTCTGACAACAAGAACTATACATGCTTCGCCCATGCCTTTCTTAGGAGAAGCCTCCGCAGTATGTTTCACAGAATGCGTGTGGGATGCCCTCCTGGCGCATAGGAATAGATACAGTTCGTACGGAGTAGTTTTTTCGAAAGGGACGATTTTCCAAGCGGGTGGTGGTCCCGCACTTTATATTCGTGGGGACATATTGCGCAATGAGATCGGTAACCTTCCTCAAGCACTCAAGGCGTTCGTCGTACCCTTCGATCCAGACGCAGTACTGCAAGAAGGAGTTATCCAAGATTGGATTCATGAAAGAGAATGGCGTGTGCCGACGTCCTTTAGGTTTGAATACGCCGATGTCAAGTATATATTGGTAGAATCTATTGCGGATGCGGATCGTATCAGACAGCTAGTCGAGACGACCAATTTATCGGCAGATCGTTTCATCCCAATGGAAGTCTATGACAATATCAGAACGGCGTGGGGTGCCTAATAAAATGGCAACTTTCTATCGGAAACTTTATAAGATAGCTGACCTATTGCGCCTTTCTGCTAGGGACAACTTGGTTCTGCAGCCAAAATTCCAACGCCGCTTAGCGTGGGAAGAAGTGGCTCGGTCATATCTGATAGATACGGTCGTACGTGGTCTTCCCATGCCGAAGATTTATCTTAGAGGAGTAGTTGCGAGTTCGGCTCAGTTCCAATATGAGGTAGTTGATGGTCAACAACGACTCAAAGCTATAATTGATTTCTACAATGGGAAACTGCGCCTAGATTTAAAGCACCACAGTAAGTTTGGCGGCCTCACATTTATTGATCTGCCAGAACCTGTTCAGGCCGCTTTCCTCAACTATGAGATTTCTGCCGAAGTTATGGAAGAAGCTAGCGACCCAGAAGTGTGGGCTATGTTTGAGAGGCTCAATACATACACTTTGGTTCTCAACAGGCAGGAGAAGCTTAACGCTAGGTGGTTTGGGTGGTTCAAGCAGACAGCCTATAAGTTGGCAGCTGAGGAATCCTCTCTAGAAGCTTGGGAAACCATGAAGACATTTAGTAGCCGACAGATAGCGCGAATGAAAGAAGTAGAACTGACCTCTGACGTTCTGGTTGCCATTGTAAGGGGAATCTCTGACATCAGCATGATCTCGAAACTGTACAAAGAATACGACGACGACTTCCCGAACCGCGAGGCAGTAGAGCGTGTATTCAGGAATGCTTTGCGATCCATTCAGGATGAGATGGGATCTATTGTGCGCTCTACTAGGTTTCGGCGAACGGCTTGGTTCTATAGTTTGATGGTTGCTGCATGTGACGTGCTTGAGGGCATTCCAGCGGGTATGGGCCCAGGTACGCTGCAACCCGGAGAATCGGTCTGCTCGAGGATGCGGGACCTTGACGAAGTACTTAAGGTACTCGAGCCGCCTGAAGGGCTTTCTGAATTGCATTCAACCCTTTCACGTGCCACTAGCCACGTTCGAGAACGCTGGATTCGTCACGAGCACTTCTATAATTTGTTAACCCTTCCTGATGAGGCATGGAATCGTCGATGGCAGGAACTGGGAGGTGCCAACGTCATCGAGAGAATCCGGTTATTCTGAACAAGAACAGATTCGATTTCCGAGTCCCATCTGGCAGGGAGCGCATAAGAGCCTGACGTGACCACTTGTTGCTTGAGCATAGAGAGCGGCCAATCGTTCAATGGCTTTCATGCTCACGGTGGCTAAGCAGACTCCGGCGGAGACGGCGGCTCGTCCGCCTCAATAGGGGCCACGGTCAATACAATGCCGTCCACGGCAACAACGCGCACCTGCCGTCCTGTGGAGAGAAAGCCGCCTCCCTGCAGTACTGCCGTCCATGTCTCGCCGCGGGCGCGAACGGTACCCCTGGGGTTGAGGTCGCTGGTAGTCTCTACCACCTGTCCAATCAGGTCTACAATCTCGGGATCAGGCGGGCCGTGGCGTGACTGATAGGCGAACCTGACCACAAGGCCCCCTCCGAATCCGAGGACGAGGACGGTGGGGATGAGCACCCAGAGGCTAACGGAGACGGAGGGTGGCGCCGTTGGCGAAGGCACCCCGGTGTGGAAAAAGAGCAACAGCCCCCCCAGCAGCAGGCTGACTATGGCGCCAACTCCGAGGACGCCAAAGCCCGCGACGTAGTATTCCAGTAGGGCTAGCCCGAAGGCAAGGAGGATGAGGATGGCGCCGGCCCAGTTCACGGGAAGGTTCCCCAGGACGACCCAGGCCAGTACAAGCAGGATGATGCCGACCACCCCGGGCAGTATGAGGCCGGGATTCAACAGCTCTACGAATAGGCCAAGGCCGCCCAGGGAGAGGAGCAGGAATGATATGTTGGGATCTGCGAGGAAGCGGAGAAGACGCTCCACCATGCTCAGTTCCATGGTTCGCACGGTGAGGCCCTGCGTGTCCAGTGTAACCTTTGGGCCGCCGGGAGGCCGCAGCGGGGTCTCCAGGCCATGCACTTGCTGGAGCAGTTCATCCACGTCGCTGGCTATGAAGTCGATCATGTTTTCGGCAAGGGCCTCTTCCGATGTGAAAGAGAGCGCCTCCAATACGGTGGCCTCCAGTTGCTCGGCGTTTCTTCCCCTTGCCTCGGCTATGCCGCGCATCTCGGCTGCGGCGTCCTGAAACGCCTTGGACTTGAGGGTATCGGGCAGGTCTTCACCGCTGCCCGACACTGGGCTGGCGGCCCCTATGTTGGTGCTTGGCGCCATCACGGCGAAATTGGCCGATGCCGTGATGAACGTCCCGGCGGAGGCCGCCCTGGCTCCGCGAGGCGCTACGTAAACGGCGGAGGGAACGTCGGCTTCCAGAAGATGCTGAGTTATCTTGCGGGTCGAATTCAACAGGCCGCCCGGCGTATCCAGGCGTATGATGACCATCTCAGCGCCTTCCCGTTCGGCACGCTCTACACCCCTGGCGATGAACCCCTCCGAGATGGGGTTGATGATGCCTTCGACTTCCAGCAGCAGGACGTGCCGCTGCTGGGCCTGCACGGAGCCGGTTAGTCCCGCCGCTATGCAGAGCAGCGACAACAGGGCAATGAAGGTGCGCCAAGTAAAGAACGGCCTTGGTAGTAGAGCCTTCATCTCTCAAGGATAACATTACTTCATTGACATGAGTAATACGCGGGGACATAATTTCCCTGGTCAGGATGGAGCAAGAGAGGAGGCATCATGGAGCGCATAGGAAAGATGGAATCGCTGGATTTGAACTGCACCATAGTTGGCGCCACCGGTTCGGCTACCAGGGGAGGAACGCCGTTCATCGCCAGCACCAGTGACGACCCGTACAGCACAAGAACGCGGGTGGTGGCGGTAGAGCCGGGGGACGGATACAGGTTTGTTGCCACGCAAATCGTCACCCTGCCGGGTTATCAGCCCGTGGAGTTCCACCACATGCACACGCGCGGGGTGAACGAGAAGGGGTTTGCCTACGTGTGGTCCGGAGCGCCGCCCAATACGCAGTACGAACCCGATTACAGCGGGGCGTACGGCATTCCGTTCGAGCAGTTTGGCAGGATGCTGCTGAGCAGGGCGGGCTCCGTAGCGGAGGGCATCGAGCTCTTGGAATCTATTCCCAGGTCGTTTCACGGGAACTTCCTCTTCGCGGATGCCGGAGGTGAGGTGGCGCTGATCGAGGTGAGCACACAGTCGATGCACGTGGAGACCCGTACCAGGGACGGCTGGCTGGCGCGAAGCAACCACTGGGTGTCGGAGGAGATGGCTTACAAAGGACGTTCGTCCGGCGTACAAGGCTCCAGCGAGGTGAGATTGAAGAGGGCCACGGAGCTGATGGGCAACGGAGAAGGCCGCATAGACGTTACCTACCTGTCCGACCTTTACCGCGACCACGAAACTATGGCCGAGACCGGCTGGTCCATATGTGCGCACGGGCATACCAAATCGCCGGACGGAGAACGTCACGGCACCGTAAGCTCCGAGATACTGGAACCGGCCAGCAGGACGTTGAGCTATTGCTATGGCTGGCCCTGCGGCGAGCCGGTGGATTACTCCGGTGAGCAGGACTACCAGGAATACTCATGGGGCCAGTATCTGCCATTCAGTCTGGACCAGCTTGAGCCAGGCGAATACGTTACTCCTGAAGGGCGGCTTACGCCCCTGGCCGTGCGGTACCTGGCTAAGAACGGTAAGCACGGTCAAGCCGGCTAGAGATTTTTGCACCCTCGACTAGCGGCACCGAACCCTCTTCCCCCTTGATGGTGGAAGATTGAGATGGGGGTGAATCGCGCCTGGTCACGCCTCGTTTGCCCCCATCCTAACCTTCCCTCACAGAGGGGGGGAAGGGACTCTAGGTTACGCAAAGGTCTCCTATCTTCAGCCCAGAATACGGATAATCACCTTGAAGCGCCTCATGGCGCAGACGTGGGCCAGCTCTTCAAAGGCGACTATCTCCGCCGTGGTCCATTCGCCGCTGTTGGCTATGCGGTCTCCCACTACGGGAAACGGCGAATCGCTTTCTACTATACGGTGCCCAGCGGGGGAACCGTCTTCGGTATAGAGGTACCAAGCTGCGGCTGTGGTCATGGGTGATGCTCCGGCCGGCTAGGGCTACTTCTCCACCTGCTCCGTCTGGCTGTCGGAACGGGTGATGGCAATATGTGCGAACTCAGAATCGCCGACGGCGCCGTGCCAGTGCTTCTCCCCGGCTGAAATGAGTATGACGTCGCCGATGGTGACTTCCCGCTGCTCCGTCTCGGTAGCGACAATGCCTTTGCCGTCCGTCACAATGAGTATCTGCTCGCTGGTGTGGGTGTGCAGCTTGTTGCGCACCCCTTTCCCGAAACCGATGATATTGACGTTGTAGTCCTTGCTTCCCGGCGTTACCGGCTGGCGGGTAACGTCCGAGTGGGTGAAGAGGTCGCTTAAGTACTGCTCTTTGGCAACTTGAGACGGTCTGACGATCTGCACAGGGTGGCCTCCTGATGGAAGATGCTTGGCATTATCCGCTATGGGCTGGCAAAAGCAAACCCGCCGCGCATACCCGTCTTTCCTACACAGAGAGAACTTTGCATAATCCCGCCAGAAGCGCCAAACGGTCATTCTGAGCGGAGCGAAGAATCTGCGTCGCAGGGAGACAAGCGGACGTATAGCCAAGTCGCACACCTACGCTTGTCTTTCCGCTTAGCCCGCCCCCTACCACGATACGGGGACAGGAACGACGAGTGGGAGATTCCGCGGCTAAGCTAGTTGAAGGTGCGGAAGACCAGCGCCTTGCGGACGCGGTTCCATGCCGAGCGGAGTCGAAATCCTTCCATCATCGAAATGGGCGAGTTGCCGTATATGGACCTGCTGTAGGTGTTGCAGATGTAGCCGATGTCTTCGCTGGCTTCAGGGACGGCCCTGGACAACACGCGTCCAAACTCCAAAGGAGTATGGGTCAGTTCAGGTTGGGTGGCTAGCAGACCGGACATGCGGCGCATTCTGAAGTAGGTGAGCTCCGGGCGGGGCAACCGAAGTATGAATCTGTGCCAGAGCAGCCATAGAGCAGCGACCCAGGCAACCATTGTAGCGATCAAGAGCAATCCTCCTGACCCGAATGGCGAGGCGGTAAAGGAAAGAGGCGGGGGCCGGCCGCCTTCGCCGCCTTCCAATCGACCGCCTGGAAGCTCTTCGTTGGGCCCTTCCCTGGTCCCTCGCGTTGGAGAATCCTCGGGCACAAACTCCGGGATTGACGCCGGCGCCCCTCCGCCGAGTCCTGTTATGGCAAGGTAGTCCTGGGCCGTCTGGGGTACGGGGTCAAATATCGGAGAAGGCTCAAAGGGTATCCAGCCCGGCCCGGGGAAATAGGTTTCAACCCAGCTGTGCTTGTCCTTTTCCCTGACGGTGAAAGTCCGAGTTTCTTGATCAACTACACCCGTGTTGAAACCTGACACCAGCCGCGCCGGTATACCAGCGGAACGGAGCATCACAGTCATTGCGGAAGCAAAGTGGTCGCTATGACCTGCTTTGCTCTCAAAGAGGAAGTGATCGACACGGTCGTCGTCGAACCTGGGAGGAGCAAGGTCGGTGGCATACTCCAAATCACGCAGGTAACGCTCAATAGCCAGAGCCTTGTCATACGGGGTACCCGCGCCCTGGGTGACCTCTTGCGTCAGTCTGTGGACTCTGTCCGGCAGGGAATCGGGAAGCTCCAGGTAGTGCTCATTAACCCAATCTGGATAGTCTGTGTCTGCGCTGCGTATATCAGCTTCTGTGAAAACAGGCAGACGCATAGTGCCAAAATATACATCGCCTTCGTTCAGGCGCTTCTCAGGGCGGACGGTGATGACGTTTTTCTCCACCGGAGAGCCGGCATGGGTCTCAACCTCCAGCCTGATGGGCATGGAGTCCAGCCCGGTCTGAGGTATGTATAGATATCTTGGAGATGACTCTAGCTGTACCCTGAAGCTGAGACCGCCTATGGCCTGCGCTTCCTCGGGCTCATCTTCCAATGCCAGGGCCTCAGGTGAAATGAAGAAGGTGAACGCCGTCTCGGAGACGGTGGCGTCGGTGGTCCAGCCTCCGGAGGTGTAGGTGGTATATGCCCTGGCTTTCCAGTAGCTTGGGGTGGGAATGTCTCCCCGGAATACAGGTTCGTCGCTGATGGATGCATTGGGTAGAATAGCCAGTACGGGACCGAAGAGATAAGGCGAACCCTTCTTGCTTTCTATAGCGGAAAAAAGGCGCCCAAACTCTTGCTGGAACAAGGAGGCAGGTTCCCGTGAGACGTTCCATACGCCGGTTAGCGCCTCACTTCTTGCGCGGGTATCCGGAAGTATGAACACCAACCCCACGATCAGCGAGGAAAAGACCACGGCTATCCCAATCCATACCCTGCGCAGCGACGCTGGGTAGGAGATGCCCTGCTTGTTCAGAGACTCCTGGCGTTGCAGGGACGTGAAACGCGCCACCAAAAGCAAGGTGACCAGCAGGAATGGGAAAACAACTGAGAAGTGAGCTTCCGGAAGGTAGGTCAGGTTGATGAACAGACCCACGGAGGCGGGCACAATTGCTATCCATATCTTGTTTAGCCTGAAAACGGCCCAGGCCGACATATACCCCGCTGACCAGGCCACTGCAGATAGAATGACGGCAAAGGGAACAGCATCGGTGCTGATGCCGTTCCCAAAGATTGCATTTATCCAGGCCCACAAGCGTGTATTTAGGTCAGAGACGCGCTCTGTGAAACTCTCTCCTTCAACCAGGCCTGTCGCTTGGATATACACCAGTAAGAGGCCAAGAAACGCGGCTGCTAGGTATGCCTTCCATCCTGCCAGGGGTGAACGGGCAATGATGAGGCCAGCGAAGGTCCCCAACAAAGCTGCCAGGGAAAGGGAAGGCGTGGACACCCACTCCGCGGATTCTATAGACCTGATTACTATAAGGGCTACTCCGGCGGTGAGAGCAAAGGTGATCCAGTCCTCCGTGCGCAGCCAGCGGAGCACATCGATTCTGGGAATAGCTCTTGCCTGCATCATGATGCCGCACTCCCTGCAAGGGAGGAACTCGCCGTTTCCGGCGCGGTTCTGCGGAAGCTGAGAGCTTCGCTCAGATCATCTCCCTTGCGTACAACGTAGCTCAGGGCGCCGCTCAAATACAGCAGATTTAAGGCACGGTCAACGGCGCCTTCCGCTCCAAAAGAGTGCGGGTCTACCAGGATTACCACTATCTGTGGGACTTCGTTCATCATGGTGTTGACAGCCTGAATCCAATCCCCGCTGGTGGAAGAGGTGATGATTACTATGCTGGAAGATGTGGCAAACAGGTTGCGCTCTTCCCTGAGCACTTCAGCCAGGGAGCTAGTCCCTTCGGCTTTGGCCACAGCCAAGACCCTCAGCAGGTCGTCGTGGGCTGAGGCGCTCCTTTGAGGTGAGACGACGTACTTCTGATCGCCGTATGCAATAAAACCCACCGGTACGTCCATGTTCAGCATCTTGTTGGCTACGGAAGCGGCAAGGGTGACGCCCATTTCCTCCGTGTTGTCTATCTCATCGCCGAATTGAACGTCCTGGTGCAAGTCCAGAAGTATCCAGGCATGGCTTCTGGTATCTCCGTCAAACTCTTTCACCATAAGCTTGCCCTGGCGCATCGTGGAGACCCAGTGGATGCGTCTCATGGCATCGCCGTACTTGTAGTCACGTATAGTGGATACGGATGGAGTGACGTCCTGAGTCAACCTGCGGCTGATGCTCGGATGAAATCCGTGGCTGGCCGATAGTTGGAAGTAGGGCACGTCCATGGTGTGGGGATAGACGGTGATCTCATTGACGCCGGGGAAGCTCCGTTGGAAGCTGAATATGCCGAAGAGATCGCTGGCGAATGCTTGAGGCGGACCCAACTGGTAGACGCCGCGCTTTCTCAGAAGAGCTTCCGCTTTCCAGGCAGTTGCCCGGTAAGGGCCCATGTTCAGCACGGCGCCTGTCGGATGGCCGGGCAACTGGGCCATGTCTTGAACTTCCAAGAAGAGCTTTGGGAAGGGGCTGGCGTTCCTGATGAACAGATCCGTTTCCACATAGTCTCCAACCTGAGCCCGGCCTGACCTCCGTCGCGCGGAAATGGAGATGCCGGCCAGGTTCAGGCGCGTCAATAGGAAGCTGGCCAGCAGAGAGGTCAGCAACACGTAGAACATAAAATAGAAAACGGTAAAGCCGGAGCTTATGGCGGAGAACAGCGTCAGCCCCGTTATAGTCAGTACTGCATAGAAGCGCTTGGTCAAGAGATGTCCTTCCTCTGGAACCTGGCTGTATCCGGGTCTGCAGCCGTGTCGCCGGAGACGTGCCCTTCATTTCCGGTTTGATCCGTTGAGCCGGCGAAGAAGATTCTCGCTAGCGCTATCACTAGAGCCATAGCGCCGGGTACGGTTCCTGCAAGGAACGGCACCCAGAATGAATAGGGAAGCCATATCTTGCTGAAGGTCCAGTACCTGGAAATCCCATCATAGAAATATATGGAGCTTATCTGCAAGAACAGGCCGGTTGCCACCAGTATCAGAATCCCCAATACCGTCAATCTCCGCGTGGCCATGGCAGCGCCAACTATCAGCAAGCTGCTCAGCCCGACGCACGCGCCGTATGCAAACAGCGTTCTGCTTGGCAAGGTCACAAATGCGAAAGAGGACATGATATCTACTATCACCGAGCTATAGAACAGGAGCAAGCTCGCGGGAACCACCGCGGCCACTAGCAGAGCCGCGGAAAAGGTGCGCTTCCTACCCGATAGAGCCAGTTCCGTGACTACCATGACCATCAGTGGGATGCTGAGGCTGTACACCCAGAACGGCGGGAACAGCGATTCAAGGTCTTGCTCGTAGACGGAGGTGTAGACGACCGGGATGAATCGCAGGAGCGGGAGGGCGAGCACGAGCAAGAGAAGCAGGCTGAACACGGAGAGGTCAAGGTAACGGTTCGTGGCGCCTAGGGTTAGGGCAGCGGCCCCCACTACGAGGCCCAGTATAAGAGTGGCGGTAGCGCCTATGACCTGGTGCTCCGGGTTGGGGTACTGGCCGGAAACGGTGAAAATGGCGATGGCAGAGGCGAGCAACGATCCTCCCGCAACCAGCGCCGCTGCGCGAGCCAGTACGTTGGGAGCATCTTTGTAGTGTTGAGATACCGCTATCTCAACAGAGCTAAACGGAGTGCGTGCTGCTATTTCCATCATGCTCATCGGGGTAGGAGGTATCCTACCAGGGACGGCGGAGACAGTATGAGATCGCCTCCTGGAATTTTATCTCATAATAGCATTTTAAGACAGTCCTGAGACTGAATCCCGCGGCGGCGCCATTAGCGCTTTTTTTTGCGGGACTCCGTGGCGATTCTATTGGCATACCATCCAGCCAAGGGCGCTACTGAAGCTCCGTGTACAGCCGCCGAGGCGAGGACTACCACTCCTACCGTTGCAAGTAGCGCTTCCGATTCAAGGAGGTTAGCCTGCACAACCAGCAGGGCAAGCAGGAGCGAGTTGAGTCCCCTGGGACCGAACCAACCCACTAGGAAGTGGGCTTCCCATCTCATTCTGGGCCTTGCTAAGACCACGCCAAGTACGGATGGCCTTATGAGAAAGATTACTAGCACAGCCAGGAGTAAAGCGGGCCAAATATACGATGCCGTCAGTATGCCGGATAGGACTGCGCCGAATAGAATGAAGGCCACCATCATGGCCATTTCCGCGGAGACCTCTCCGTAGTCCAAGAAGCATTTGCAGAGCGTTTGGTTCAGCAGCACGACGGCAATGCCGGCAAAGAAAGCTGCCAGAAATCCGTCTCCACCCAGTGCCGTGGCGGCTGAGTAAGAAGCCAGCACTAGGCCCAGACCAAAGAGGGCCTGATACTCTCTTTTGACGCCAAGCCGGGCATTGCTCCTGACCATCAACCAGGAGCCTACGCCTCCGATGATGAAGCCGACGGCGGGCCCTAGGATGAGCAGCCTGAAGAGAAAGCCGGTCCATTCCAGGGGCGAGCCGATCTCCGACTGGGCCACTGCTATCAGAATCAGTATGACCGGCAATACTACAAGGTCGTTGGTGCCCGCTTCTATCTTCAATACCTGCCGCACTGGTCTAGGTATGCGTTCGTCTAGGAGTATCTCGCGGAGTATCACTGGGTCGGTCGATGCCAGGACAGCGCCCCCGATGAAAGCTACTGTCCACGTGAAGCCTAGTATCCAGGCTAAAGGCAACGCTCCCAACGCGATTATCAGCGCTGTCCCAGGCCCCAGTATCAGGGCGGGTGCAAGCCACCGTTTGCCAAGCTCCTTGATCTGTATTTGTAGCGCGTCCAGGAACAGCACTAAGGCCAGGGTTAGGGTGGCGACCAATTCCAGTATTTGATCCTGAGGGGATATGGTGATGAAGGCCAATCCGTTTTGCCCCAGGACAAGTCCAAGGGTGAGAAACATCAATGGAAAGCTCAGCGGGGACTTCCGGATGAAACCGGAGGAAATGCCGGTAATAATTAGAACGGTGGCCAGGAGGCCAAATGCCAAAAGGAAATCAGCCAACTAGCCTCCAGTCCGAAACATGCCATGCCGTGTGAGCTTTACACGGCGGGTATGGGGTTGTTCCGCAGGCCGCACGATGAGCAGTCAAGATTCCAGTACGCCGTCCGGGTCGTGGCCTTCCAGAGCCCTCATGTAGCTAGGGAGTATCCGTTCCGCGTAGACCCTTTCCAAATCATCCATCAGATTCTTGGGATCTGAGTGGTAGCAAATATAGGCGGCTGTCTCTTTGTCGAAAACCTTTATGATTTCGCGGATGTTGTCCGTAATTCCGCCCGTGCCGGTCAAAGCGCCAATGACCTTCCCTTCGTCATAGGCGATAGCGAACTCACCCAGAGTACCTGAGCGGCCACCGGCAAAGATGACTACGTCGCAGCTCCTGATGTTCTCTATCTCTCTGCCCATCAGTCCGCTGCCTGTGTAGATGATAGCATCGTAGGCGCGGGTGGGGGCGTTATATTTGCCCACGTGCTCGAACATGTCGAGGGCAGGGGAGATTCCCACCACAAGACCTCCCTCTGATTTTGCTCCCAGTACAGCGTCGTGAGGAAGCCCGGGTGCGGCGCCGGTGATCAGCACGTAGCCGCGGCGCGCTATCTCTTTTCCCAGCTCGTGTACCGTGTGCCGTGTCTGGAGAGCCAGGTCGCCGCCGGCAGAACCCATGACGCCAACGGTGAGGGGTGGGACTACGGAGAATTCATGTCTGTTGTTGTTCATAATGTGCCTTTCAACTTATGCATGCTTCCAATATTGAGGGCAGGATAGTCTAGGCGCTAGACCTGCTCAAGCTGTCTATGAACTCACGAAGCTTTTCCCAGTAAGCCGATCCGCCTACCAGGTAAGTGTCGTTATGATCTGCGCCGGAGATGACGTAGAACTCCTTGGGCGTGTTGGCTGCTTCAAAGAGAGCTCTGCCCGCTTCCAATGGGACGGTATCATCTATATCTCCATGTATTTGCAGCAAAGGCGCTTGTATATGGGGCACTTTGGCCGCTGAGTCGTACTTTGTGCGCAGCAGCCGCCAGAGTGGCAAGAGGGGATTGGCTTTCTGGGCCATGTATGGCACTGAGGGGAAGCTTGATTCTAGGACTAGTCCGTAAGGCGGTTCTTGCGTGGCTAGCTCTACGGCTAAAGCGCCTCCTAGAGAGCGCCCGTAATAGACTATTCTATTTGCTGAGATGCCCTCTTTGGATTTCAGGGAATCAAGAGCGGCCATGGCATCAAGATAAGTCCCCTGTTCGCTGGGGGTTCCCTGGCTTTGCCCGTAACCGCGGTAGTCGAAGATGAAAATGTTTACTGCCAGCTCATCGTGCATCACCTTTAGGTTGCCCAGACGGTGGCTAACGTTGCCCGCATTGCCATGAAACCAGAGGAAGGTCACGTCTCTTGACCCGGGTACGTACCAACCGTGCAGCTGGACGCCGTCGCTGGCGGCGAAAACCACGTCTTCATAGGCCAACCCTATTTGGGACGGATCAGCGGTTAGACCCTTTTCAGGGTGATAGATGAGACGCCTTTCTATGAAACCCGTCATGTATACACCGCCTAAAGTGATAGAAACGACGACCAGAGCCAGGGATATCGGCATAAAGCGCCTGGCCGTTTCAAATCTGCTCACACAGGTCCTCGCAGTCCCATCTCAAGCTGTCAAACCCGTTACACGGGTGATGCACTCGCTCGTCCCTTCAATACCCACAGTAGATTGTTGGTTGTGGCTTTCGCTACTTCATTCACCGGGAGACCCTTCAACTCGGCCAGCTTCTCTGCCACGTCTTTGATGTCCTTGGGTTCCGTCCAGCGCATCCTGTTTCGTTTGAAGTATTGCGGATAGGCATCGGTCTCCAGAACAATGCTGTCCAGCGGTATGTCCTTGACCGTCTCTTGAAGTTGTGGCAGGCGCAGTAGAGGCTTGCCGATGGATACTGCAAGCCCCATCTCCAAGCACGCTTTGGCTATCCCCGCGTCCCACTGGAAATAGTGCATGGCCCCGCCCACCTCTTGCACCTTTTCCTCTTGGAGCACCTGCAATGTCCGGTAATGGTCGTCCATGCGGCCGGGATGCTCGCGTGAGTGGAAGACAACGGGTAGATCGAGCTCTCTGGCCAGACGGACGTGCTGGCGCAGCACCTGAGTCTGCATCTCCAGGTCGGGCATGCCTTCGCTGAAGTCCAGCCCCACTTCGCTTATGCAGACCACTTTGGGATTGGCAAGCGCCATGGAGCGGAACCTCTGGTAAGCAGCCTCACTCATTGGCTCCGCAACGTCCATGGGATGAATGCCAATGCCGGCGTAGACGCTGCTGTACCGGTTGGCAAGATCAATGCACTTGAGCGACGATTCCTCGGTAACACCGGCCGTGACCACAAGTTCAACGCCTGCGTCGCCGGCTCTCTGTAGGATGTCCGGCGCCTCTTCAGGCTGGTACTGGTCAAGATGAGTATGTGAATCGGCCAGGTACTGAGGCATATCAAGCCAGGGCTGCATGATACAACCAATTGTAGCAGGTCTTGATTAGGGGACATGCCTGCTATTGCTTCTAGCAAATAGTGGTCTAAGCCTGCGCGAACCTCTTTGCCTTGGGAGGCCTGGCGAACCAGACCAGCAGCGCCGCCAGCAAGTAGAGGCCGATGAACGCTGCGTAGGCAGGCCGGTATGACCCTACGATATCGAACACTACGTTGATCAGGACAGGCCCTGCTCCCGCAATCAATACCTGCAGCGGCAGAGAGGTGGAGCGTACGGTGCCCAGGGTGAGACGGCCGTAGTAGTTGGCCCATATCACTTCCTGGACTATCATCATGCCGGAGAAGCCTGCTCCATAGAACACCACGCCCAGCCAGAGCATGACGCCTCTATCCGCCAGGGCAAGGAAGGCGCTGGCCAGCATCTGTATAAAGAATGGGCTGATTCTAATAGGCGGCGAGTCCACCCGTTCGCTGAGGATTCCCCAGACGGGCGCCACAGCCAGGGTGGCAAGCGAGCGCACCATGAGCACTGCCGCGATGTTGGCGGCGCCCAGGCCCAGGTCTTCCGCGTAAGGAGCTATGCTGATATTGACGCCCTGGAATGCCAGCATAGAGGATGAGATGCCTATAATCAGCAGCCAGAATGCCGGGGTTCTCATCACCTCCCTACGGCTCCAGATCGCTTCTCTGGCGGCTGTTGTACCCCGGCGGGACGGATCGTTGGGGGCTTTACTGTCAGGAGGAAGGTCTCCGTCGGGTTGGAGGCCAATATCCTCCGGCCTGCGTCTCATCAGAATGGCGGATGGGATCACGACGACTATCCAGGCCAGGACTGCGAAGAAGAGCCAGGCGGTTTGCCAGCCCCAGACGGCGATTATGCTAACCGTAACCGGCGCGATGATAAGCATGCCGGTGTTGGTCCCCATACCGGCCGTGGCTATGGCGCGCCCCCTGCGTCTTATGAACCAGTTGGAAACCGCGGTATTGGTTATCAGCATGCCGGTGAGAGCAAAGCCCGCCGCCATGAGAACGCCTCTGATCAGATAGAACTGCCACAGGTTCGCCATTAAGCTGAGACCCACAAAGCCCAAGCTGAGCAGTATTCCACCGATAACCATGGGGATCCTGGGTCCATAGCGGTCGATGATGGGGCCAAGAAGGGGCGAGGTAAGCCCTTCGAACAACCGTGCCAGGCTGAGGACGGCGGAGATGGCGGTGCGCGACCAGCCAAACTCGTTGCTCAGCGGGGTGAAGAAAAGGCCGAGTACGGACGCATTGCCGCTGGCGAAGGAAAACCGGGACAGAAATGCCGCCCCTACAATCTTCCAACCGTAAAAATAGCGCGGCCTGTCGGTCTTCACTCCTGCGGAGCCTTATCCCGGGCGAGACGCTCGATCCAGGCTATGACCGGGACGGCTGCCAGGGTGGCCGCCATGCCCAGCAAGAACGGCGTCGCGCTGGCGTCTCCGTAGATTCCCGCCAGAGCGCCGCTGCTCACGGAGCCGATGACAACTCCCAGCGAATAGACGGCATAGAATACACCGAATGCTCTGCCCCGGGTTCCGGGTGAAGCAGCTTCGGCCACTATAGCGGTCATGGTGGGGAAGAGCAGCCCAAAACCGCCGCCGAATACGGCCATACCGGCAATGGCGCCAACCATTCCCTGGAAAGCGGAAAGCAGGAGCATTCCGCTGCTGATGAGCATAAGCCCGGCAACCAGAGGGAGCAGCCTGCCCCGTTGCTCGCCCACTGAGACCAGGGGGCTGGCCATGATTGCCATGCCTATTACGGCGAAGGTGGTGAAGGGCAGGCCGGAGGCCGAGCCTGATTGGCCCTGTGTCGTCAGCCAGGTTGGCAGGTGAGCGACGAGCGCCCCTAGGCCGATGGTCATGGAGAGTGCGGCGGTATAAGCGATTAGAAGCCGCGGGTAGTTTACCCGGCCCGCTTCCCCCTTGGTTGATGGGTCTTGATTCTCTCTTGCGAACGGCCGTGAGGTGGATCGAGAAGCGATTAGGAACGTCGTGAAGACAAGGAGCATGAGCGAGGCGCTGAGCAGAAAAACGGCGTCGTAACTGACCGCGTTGCCAAGCGATGCCGCTATCAATGGACCAACGACGGCAGCGGCTGCTATGGATGCGCTGCTTCTTCCCATCAGGCGCATCCTGCTGCCCGGCTCGGACGCATCGCCGATCATGGCGAATGCGCCGGGGGCAAGGATGGCCGCGCTCAGCCCGTGGACCAACCTGGCCGCCAGGAGATGGGCCGGCGAGCTGGAGAGGACGTAGCCAAACAGGGCCAGGGCCGTGAGCAACAGGCCGGCCTGCACGGGCGCGCTGCGCCCCCACCGGTCGAGTAGAAACCCGGCGGTTAGGTTGCCTCCCAGGTTGGTGAGCGAGTAGGCGGCCACGATGATTCCGGTCATAGACGCCGTTGCACCCAGACTTCTGGCAAACGGAGCAATGACCGGGAACTGCATGAAGAGGTCCAGGAAGGCGACGGCTACCACCAGTCGCGCCACCAGGATGTTCGTCTTAGGCTGATATGGCGCCTGAGCCGTCGGGGCTCCTTCTTTCAAAAGGGAATCTCCTAACTGTGCCGTGAATGCGCCTAAACTGTAGATAATTCCCGCGTTTCACGCAACCTGTGGCCTTTTGGATCAGGCGGAGTTTGCTTTTCACAAAGGGGCTCGTTGCCTTGGGTCTGCCGGCGCCCGGGGCTGATAATTGGCTCTGAAATCATGGGAGGTTGTCTATGATGGAGAGCGATATCCAGCGCCTGATTGCCGGGCTGGCAGGATCGGTGCAGCTGTTCCATGAGCGCTTCGGGCTGGTGGGGCCGACGTCGCAAGAGGAGTTGCTGAGCCGCATACCCATCCAGGAAGAGGAGGTCCGTGAGCTGCATCAGGCCGTGCTCCACGAAACGCCGGAGCGGATAGCGAACGAGGCGGTGGACGTGCTGTACGTGGCGATAGGTACGGTGCTGCGTTTAGACCGCGACCTGGTGTCGGCGGCGCTGGAAGAGGTTATAGCCAAGAACAACGCCAAGAGCTGGGATACCCATCACTTAAACGAGGCGGGCAAGGTCTCGCCGCGGGTGTGAGGATACATTGTATAGGCGGTTCGCGAACCGCCCCTTCGGAAGCGCGCGGCCGCTCTTTTCGTTATTCCCGCTCATGGTGAGCTTGTCGAACCATATGAGCCGGAGACTCATGCATCTATGGGGTGGTGCGGCGGAGTGGGCTCCCCTATGCACGGGAGCGACAATCGTCTTGCCCGCGCAGGCGGGCATCCAGGTGTGGGATTCTGCTCACCCTGAGCGTAGCCGAAGGGAACCACATGAGCGCGTAGGCTGCGGATGTAACTGCGCACTCATGTCATTCTGAGGAGCGCAGCGACGAAGAATCCAAAGCCTCTGGGGGCAAAGCTACGGTGTACTTGATGAACCGCCGTGGATTCTTCGCTTCACTCAGAATGACAGAGGGCACGGTGGTACAATATCCTGAGATTAACAGGCCGGGTCAAGGCGGCTATGATACTCTTGGGGGACGTGGATGGAAGATAAGCTTGTCATTGCAGGAAGAAGTTTCACTTCCCGGCTCATGGTGGGCACCGGCAGACACCGCTCCATGGAGGAGATGGTCGCCTCCGTAGAGTCCTCCGAGACGGAGATTATCACGGTGGCAATACGTCGCCTGGACCTGGACGATGCCAGTAAGAAGGGCATCCTGGACCACCTGGACTGGACCAAGTACACCATTCTACCCAACACGGCCGGGTGCAAGACCTCGGAAGAGGCCCTCACCACGGCGCGTTTGGCCAGGGCAATGGGGCTGTCCGACTGGGTCAAACTGGAAGTGGTGCCGGATCCGAAGTATCTCCTTCCCGATCCCATAGGCACGCTGCAAGCAGCGGAGCAGCTTGTCAAAGAGGGCTTTACCGTCCTGCCCTACATACACGCCGATCCCGTGCTGGCCCGCCAGTTGGAGGAGATAGGCTGCGCCACCGTGATGCCTTTAGGCTCAGCCATAGGTTCCGGCAGGGGGATTCACACCAAAGAAGAGATTCAAATCATCATCGAACAGGCCAAGGTTCCGGTTGTTGTGGATGCGGGACTGGCCGTTCCTTCCGACGCATCTCAAGCCATGGAGATGGGCGCCGACGCTGTCCTGGTCAACACGGCCATTGCTCAAGCTACGGACCCTGCCGCCATGGGCCGCGCCTTCAAGCTTGGCGTGGAAGCGGGCCGTATGGCCTACCTGGCGGGCCGTATTCCCGTCAGACAGTACGCTGTCCCAAGCAGTCCCCCGGACGGTACCGTGGCTACATGAACCACCCGAGCGACCTGCCCTACCCCACCCTCTGTCTGGTCACAGAGCTAAGCCTAGCCAGTGGGGAGGCGTTGCTGGGTAAGGTAGAAAAGGCGGTGGATGGCGGTGTAGACGCCGTGCAGCTTCGCGCCAAGGATCTCGCCGCCGGAAGACTCCTCTCGCTAGCCCGGTCGCTACGCAAAATCACCGGACAAAGGGCGTTGCTCTTCATCAACGACCGTATCGACGTAGCGATAGCCGCCAACGCCAGCGGCGTCCAACTGGCCGAAGACGCCATTTGCGTGGAAGCGGCGCGCCGTCTGGTTGACGCGGAGATGCTGGTCGGACGCTCGGTGCACTCTGTAGAAGGGGCCGTCGAAGCGGAGGCGCAGGGAGCCGACTTCCTTGTCCTCGGCGCCATCTTTGCCAGCGATTCCAAGCCTGGCGTCAAGCCTGCAGGCATCGGCCTGCTTGAAGAGGCGGCAAGCCGGGTCAGCATTCCCATCCTGGCCATAGGAGGCATCGACAAGAATAACGCCTGGCAGGTAATCAGGTCTGGTGGTTACGGAGTTGCGGTCATCAGGTCAATCCTTGCCTCCTCCAATCCGGAGCAGGCGGCGCTGGAGATAAAGCAATCCATGTCCGCAGCCGCAGCCAAAAGTGGTAACATCAAAGTAGAGAGATGATTGCTGTAACCATCAACGGCAAGCCTGTGCAACTTGAAGGTTCCGTATCGCTGGAGCAGTTTCTGGACGATCGAAACGTGAATACGAAATTTGTTGCCGTGGCTTACAACGGCAACGTATTGCAGAAAGAGGACTACAACGGCATTGTGCTAAACCAGGGCGACGTATTGGAAATAGTCCAGCCGGTCGGCGGAGGTTAGCTTGCAAGCCGCGATCAGGAGACGCCATGAATAAGCAGCGTGGCCAGTTCATCGTAGCCCTTGTGCTCATAGCTCTGGGCGTCGTCTTCCTCATGGGCAACCTGGATATCATAGACGTTGATATTGGGGACCTCATTTCTACCTGGTGGCCTCTCGTTTTGATTACACTCGGTGTTACCGGCCTTTTCCAGGCACGAACCGCGCCCATTGGCTCCATCTTCCTCATCGTCATTGGTGTCGTGTTTCTGTTGATAACGCTTGACGTCGCTGACTATGACATACTCTGGCCCATTGTCATCATTGCCGCAGGTGTTTGGGTTCTCTTCCAAAACCGCATGTCGCGTCGATCTGCCGCCCCTGATGTGGGCCAGGATTCGGTAAACGTTTCGGCGCTGTTCAGCGGCAGCGTGCAGCGCATCACTTCGCAGAGCTTTCAGGGCGGAAACGTCTCCGCCACCTTTGGAGGCGTTGAACTTGACCTGAGGGGCGCCAGGCTGGCGGAGAACTCCGTTCTAAACGTAAACGTCTTCGCGGGTGGAGTAGAGCTGCGCGTCCCGGATGAATGGCTGGTAAATGTCAATGGCTCGCCGGTTCTTGGGGCTATAGAGTGCTCCAAGCCCCAGCCCGCCGGTACTGAGGATGCCCCTACTCTGACCATCAACGCTTCGGTTACGTTGGGCGGACTGGACATCAAGTCCTAACCTGGCTGCAAGTCAAGCGGGCATCCATTGCTCGCTAGTGGAAAAGGAGGGTTACAGACCGTGACCACAGAGCCTGCTTACACCGCCGGTCCAACTTCAGAGCTAGCAGAAGACCCCGCTTACGCAATAGCCCTTACCCAGTTCAACTCAACCGCCGACAGATTGGGTCTTGACGATGGCGTTAGGGCGCTTCTCAGCGTTCCAATGCGTGAGCTCACCACCAATTTCCCCGTCACAATGGACGATGGATCTGTACAGGTGTTCACCGGATACCGTATCCAGCACAACTTGGTTCGCGGCCCGGCCAAGGGTGGGATACGATATCATCCTCAGGTTAGCTTGGGCGAAGTCCGCGCACTGGCTATGTGGATGACCTGGAAATGCGCCCTGGTAGATATTCCGTACGGAGGCGCCAAGGGTGGCGTCAAGTGCGACCCCAAACAGCTTTCCAGGAGCGAATTGGAGCGTCTTACAAGACGGTATACCTCTGAGATATCGATAATAATAGGCCCTGAATCTGATATTCCGGCGCCGGACGTCAACACCAACGCCCAGGTAATGGCCTGGATCATGGATACCTACAGCATGAACGTAGGGTACTCCGCCCCGGGCGTCGTAACCGGTAAACCCCTTGAGCTCGGCGGCAGCCAGGGCCGCGAAGAGGCCACCGGCAGGGGGGTCGCCATCATAGCCGGCGAGGCCATGAACCACGTGGAGCGTCCAATTGAAGGGGCCACGGTAGCCATCCAGGGTTTCGGGAATGTCGGCGCCCACGCTGCCCGGACCCTGCACAATATGGGAGCCTCTATCATAGCGGTCAGCGACTCTTCAGGAGGCTTGTACAACCCTCAGGGGCTGGACCCTGACGAGCTAATCGCACAACGCAATGAAGGCGCTAACCTCGTTGAATTCCCCAAGTACGACCGGATCTCCAATCAAGAGTTGCTGGAGTTGCCTTGCGATATCCTGGTCCCTTCAGCCTTGGAGAACCAGATCACGGCGGGCAACGCCGGTAGGGTGCGGGCCAAGATGATTGTGGAAGGGGCCAACGGCCCCACCTCTCCCGAGGCCGATGCCATTCTCTACGATAATGGAGTCACCGTCGTGCCTGACATACTGGCTAATGCCGGGGGAGTGGTAGTCTCCTACTTCGAATGGGTACAAGACATCCAGTTTCACTTCTGGGACCTCTCTGAAGTCCGAGATAAGATGCAAAAGGTCTTGACCACGGC
Organism: Dehalococcoidia bacterium; assembly: GCA_965197965.1. GTDB lineage: Bacteria > Chloroflexota > Dehalococcoidia > Lucifugimonadales > QGNO01 > DAOUJH01. The sequence continues at coordinate 1,330,874 of OZ240235.1, read as the reverse complement.
TTTCGCTGAAATAGTCGCGCGTCAGGAAGCGGAGCGCCTGCCCATGCGCGACGTTGCTTTAATGCTGGGTGTTGAACGCGTTGCCGGCGCATTCAAGCTCCGCGGAGTCTATCCGTAGAAGGCAGTCTCCTTGCCCGGATGAATCAGTTCCCGACGGACGGTTGTTGCAGTAGCTGCAACACGTTGCCGTCGGGGTCTTTGAAGGTGGCTACGTATCCGCCCCAGTGCTCCTTCTCCGGTTCTCTGAGAAACTCGACTCCTTTTTCGCGCAGCCGCTGATACGCCGAGTGGATATCGTCCACGGCAAGGTTCACCATGATACGGAGGGGGTCCTTGGCATCGTCTTTGATCTCGCTGTGATCGCTTATGGTCAATCGCAAATTGCCAAATTGAAACGCCATGAAGCCGTCACGCTGCGAGACCGGTTTCATATCGAGGACGTCACGGTAAAATCCGCCGAGTCGCTCTACGTTAGCCGTCCAGATGATTACGCCGGCGATTCCTTTGATCAACCCGCCACTCCCGGAGAGGCCGCTAGGCCAGCCCTTTGCTCTGGAGCACCTCTCCGGCATGTGCTAGAAAGCGCGCCCCCCCGCTTTGGAAGAACTCCCTGGGCGATACCGTGATCATACGGAAGCCCCTGTCCAGGATGTCCGCTAGATTATCCACATTGGCGCCGGAGTTGACGGTCTTTCCCGCGGTAATGGAGTCATTGATTATCTTCTGAACATGGCTGGCAACCAGAGCCTGATCTGGCCAGTCCATGGAGTGAGCCAGGTCTAGGGGTCCCAGGTCTATGAAATCCAGGCCGGGCGTCGCCAGTATGTCCGCCAGATTGTTCACGGCGGTGATCTCCTCCATGATGAAGCCAATCATAGTTTCGCTGTTGATGTCCAGCGTCCACTGCCTAGCCGAAGACAGGTTCAAGCCGAACCCTCCACCCCTGTTTCTGAAGAAGATCGTCCGTTTCCCCTCAGGTCGGAACTTGGCGGCGTCTATTACCGCCTGGGCATCCTGTGCGGTGTTCACACGCGCCACCAGCACCCCCTGCGCCCCGCCGTCCAGGGCGTGCAGTATAAGCTCAGGGTTGTTCTGCATCCTGGCGATCGCCGTCAGGCCATTCACGTCGGCGGCACGAATGGATTCTTCCAACTCACGTTCGTTGAACAGGTCATGCTCGCAGTCTATGATGGCGTAGTCAAAGCCCAGAAGGCCGGCCAGCTCCAGGTTGGCAGGTTCGTCTGCCCCTACGGTCACTCCGAAGGCAACGCCCCCCGCGCTCAGCTTCTCTTTTGTTCTGTTCTTGCGTACCATTGATACCTCCCCGACGACGCTCTAATCCTGCGCCTTCATTACCATTGAGATGGCGTCCCTGTTCTGCAATATACGGATATCCGCCAGGGGGTCTCCGTCTATGAGAAGTAGGTCAGCCTTCTTGCCGCTCTCGATTGTCCCCACGCTCTCTTCGATACCGATGCATTCAGCCCCGGTACGGGTGGCGGCTACTATTGCCTCCATGGGAGTCAGTCCGCTCTCCACCATCAGTTCCAGCTCTTTGCCCAGATTGCCGCGACCGTATTTACTGCCGCAGTCGCTGCTGCTGGCAAGTTTCACACCCACCTCATTGGCAAGCCCCACCATCTTGAGCTGGTTTTCCACCTCGTATTTCGCCGCTTCTATGCCCCCGGCAAATACGTTCCATCGCTCGCCTTCCGTGGCAATCCAGTGGAATATGCTTAGCGTGGGGCAGAAGAACACGCCGGCCTCTGCGATCTTCTCCAGCAGTTCGCGGTTGGGCCCAATCCGGCCATGCTCCATGGTGTCCACGCCAGCCTCTAGGCCGTGCAGCACGGACGGCGCTCCCGTCACGTGAGCCGCCACGCGCTTTTCCCGGCGGTGCGCCTCGTCCACGATGGCTCGCAATTCGTCGAGGGAGAACTCGGGGTAGGCCTCCAGGTCTTCCGGGGTGTTGGTAATGCCCCCTGAAGCCAGGAACACCTTTATCAGGTCTGCGCCCTGCCTGAAGTTGAGACGCACCGCTTTGCGGCACTCTTCAACACCATCGACAAGCCAGGCCCTGGGCTGCAGCTCCTTCATCCAGCTATACGGAAATACGTGCCAGTCTCCATGCCCGTTGGATTGCGAGAGGGCGTCGCCGGCGGCATAGATACGAGGCCCCATAATCACGCCATCGGAGATGGCCCGGCGCAGCGCAATGGGCACTCCGCTCGCCGTTCCGGCGTCTCTCACCGTGGTGAATCCAGAGGCCAGTGCATCGAAAGCATCGTTCGCTGCACGCAGGATACGCACCTGTAGCGGGGGGTCTAGGTAGCGTTGATAGGCGCCTGCGGTAGCCTCCCCCGAAAAGTGTACGTGGCAATCCATCAGACCGGGCATCAAGGTCTTGCCTTCCGCGTCTATGATCTCTGCACCAAGCGCCTGTTCCGGCGCAGTTTCCTGCGGCCCAATCCACCCGATCTTCCCATCCTCCACCAGCAGAGAGACGCGGTAACGGGGCGGAGCGCCCGTGCCGTCAATGAGCCGTACGCCCTTGAGCAGAACCTTCTCGTTGCCTTTGGCCAGGCGTATCCTTTTCAGGGCCTTGGGGTAATCACTACCTATACCACTGGCGAATGCTTCCATCTCCCACCTCTCGACCATTGGATACCTTGCAGTTTGGGCAATTATGGCCTGTGCCCTGCTTCAGGTCAATGACGCCGTCGGTTCCCGTATCGGGTTCGGACCCTGGTAGTCGACCCGATGGCATTGCGATATTATCAGGAGCACGCTTCTTTCAAGTACAGCAGACGATGAGGAACAATCCATGACGGCAAAATACAGCCTTCTTCTAAAAGGCGGCAGAATAATCGACCCTTCACAGGGCTTGAACGACTCGATGGACATAGCCTTTGCCGGGGGAAAGGTGGCAGCGCTGTCCAAAGATATCCCAAGGGATGAGTCCGATGAGACGGTGGAGGTGAGCGGCAAGCTGGTAGTCCCCGGTCTAATAGACCTGCACGGCCACTTTGCCCACAAGATAACGCCCTTCCGGGCTGACCCCGACGCCACCTGTCTACCCATAGGCGTTACCACAGCGGTGGATACAGGGAGCACGGGATGGATCAACTTCCCCGGCTTTCGGGCATACGTCATCGAGAGGGTGGATACCCGGCTTTACGCGTTCCTCCATCTATCCTCGCTTGGCGTTTCCACCGTCCTCACGCTGGGGATACCCGACACCGAGGACTTCCGTCTAGCCAGGGAGGAGGAGGCCGTCCAATGCATTGAAGCAAACCGTGACCTGATCCTTGGCATAAAGGTGCGCCTTTCGCCCCATGGCACCACGGTGGCCAACGCCGTACCATCGATGGAAATGGCCCGCCGCGTGGCGGACAGAACGAATACCAAATTCATGGTGCACGTTATGGATTCTCCGCTTCCCATGGCTGAAGTCGTTAATTACTTGCAAAGGGGAGACGTTGTAACCCACGCCTTTCACGGGGAGGAGCACAACATCATGGACGCAGGCGGGGAGGTTAGGCCGGAGATGCGGAAGGCAAGGCGCGACGGGGTTGTATTCGATACGGGATGCTTCATGCGGCACTTCTCGATTCCGCTCTGCCGCTCCGCTATAGAGCAGGGGTTTGAACCAGACACCATCAGCACGGACATAGTGGGGCCGCGCCCGGGAACCGTCTGCTACAACCTGCTAGAGATAATGTCGATCTTCCATGATCTGGGCATGGGACTCGAAGAGGTTGTTAGAGCCACAACCGGCGGTCCGGCTGCGGTCATCGGCAGGGAGGACCTGGGTCACCTGGGAGTGGGCGCCGTGGGAGATGCGGCGGTGCTGGACATTGAACAGGGCAGCTTCCATTACGAAGACCGGCTGGGCCATTCCATTGAAGCTGAAAAACGGCTTGCGCCCGTTCTAACCGTGAAGGACGGCAAGCGCTGGGAGGCGTGAAAGCAGGGCTAGCCTGGCACGCCCGCACACACGGGGGATAGCTACTGTAATTGACTCCAATTTATGCCAAACCTATACTGGACTGTATCCGGGTTTGGCGATCAGTGTCTCTCTTGACGCCAAATTCTCAATCGCAGGAAGCAACTATGGCAACAATGACTGAAAAAAGCCTTCAAAACATCGAAGAACTGACCTTTCAAGAAAGCGACAGCATAGATATTCCGCCACCTGACCTTATAGCGTACAACGAACTCAGGTCTTGCGCAGATCTGTTCCGAATGTACCAAGAAGGTACCCTTGATATTCGCCCGGACTTTCAGAGAGAGGTGGTGTGGGATGACAAGAAACAAACTCGCTTCATAGATTCCCTGATTAAACAGCTCCCGATTCCGAGCATGTGCTTTAGCTTGGATTACAAGACGGATAAACGGCAGGTTATAGACGGACTCCAGCGTATGTGGAGTATCATCCGCTTTCTGCGCGGCGATGACTGGCGTCTTTCCAGCCTTGATGACGTGGACAAGAAGATTGCCGGTCAGTATGTCCCCAGCTTCCGCAATAGCAAACCAGCCTTGCACAAATTCTACACTCGTGTAGAGAATGCAACCTTACCCATTACAGTTATTCGCTGTGATTACTCCAAATCTAGCCACATGGATTATCTGTTCACCATTTTCCACCGTCTCAATACCGGCGCGGTCAGACTCAACAACCAAGAAATCCGGAACTGCATCTACTCGGGTTCCTTTAACGACTTCCTGCATGAACTTGACGGCGACCAAACTTGGCTAAAGCTGAATGGAAGATCTTCAAGCGCAGGGAACCGTTACTTTGGGCAGGAACAGATACTCCGTCTCCTTGCCTTCCACGACAATTATCGCGATTACAGAGGCAGCTTGGTAAAGTTTCTGAACCGGTACATGGGGAAGCACCGTCGCACGGGGGAAAAGTTCTTGGAAGACAATAGAGAGGTCTTCAACCGCACAATTAGCATTGTTCACGACTCGATTCTAGACGGACAGCCTAGTGAATGGCGCGGAACATCTCTGACAGTCATGGAGGCAACGTTAGTAGGTGTGTCTCTGAACCTAGACCATCTGGAGACGCTTCCCAGTGAACGTGTCCGCCAGATGTATAACCAACTTCTGAGGTCAGAGGCCCTCTCCGAGGCAAAGCTGAGGGAAGGCCTCTCCGGAAGGCAAAGAGTACTAGATCGGATGTCAACCGCTGAATGGGCATTCTCCGACCAGGGAAATGGTTAACAAGACTGCCATTGCCAGAAACCTGCGTGAACTGCATTCTCGTTATAACAGTAGACACCGCAACTCCAGAGACCCTTTGTATTATTCAAAGTTGTACCTGATAGAGTTGTGCGGCTGGATAGAAGAAACTATGGATAGCATTGTACGGGACTGTTCCTTGAGCCGTTTGGCAACTGCCAACAATCGGAAACATGTGGAGAGCGTTATAGTTGGAAGGACATACGGCTTCGATTATGACACAAACTTCCGGAATATGCTTATGAGGGTTCTTGGCCTGATTAAGGTCGAAGAATTGGAATCAAAGCTCGATCAGATCAAGTTTGACAAGATGACGTTTAGTCTCTCAACCCTCCAGGCCCAGCGTAACAGGGCGGCACACACCTACGTTAAAGGCGCTACCATAACCGTGGATGCGCCATCAGCAGTCAGAGGTCATTTCCAAAACGTGTATGAAGGGTTGAAAGACATCGAACGGTGCATCCGTCGCCTGAGAATCTAAGGCTATAATGGCTACGCTCGGTCACCATCCACCGTACACGCGGGGATAGACCAGTGTTGGTCTGTAAGGCAGGGTTGGCGACGCGTGCCCCCGCATACAAACAGGATTAGCCTGGCACGCCCGGTGGGATTCGAACCCACGACCCCCGGTTCCGAAGACCGGTGCTCTGTTCCGCTGAGCTACGGGCGCACACTGATTTAATCGTAGTCCTCGTCCTTGACTCTGTCCACTGCCCTATCTCTACTGCTGGCAGGGCGCTACCGTTGAAAAGGGGACTCCACTCCCAGCTTGGAGGCTATCTCTTCAAGCTGCACCACCATAGCTCCGTCTATCTCCGCACCGTTACGACGGTACTCCTGCTCACGGCGGTACTCGATTTCACCCGGCACCAGGATCTCGTCGAATCCCGGTCTCAGCTTGCTCGACTTGACCTCGCGAATGAACGCGTCCATGCGCTGCTTGAACTCGTCAACCGGCATGAACCAGGCTATGTCGATTGCGATAAAGGTATGCGCTACGTCTTGCCTGGCCGGGTCTGAATACAGCGACAGCCCAAAAGCCCCGCCGCCGATCACGCCGGTCAGCACGTCAGTTATCATGGCCAGCCCGTATCCCTTGTGCTGGCCTATGCCCAGCAGAGCGCCCTGCATAGCGGCTGCCGGGTCATCCGTCTCATAGCCGTCAGGAGTAAGCGCCCAGTCCGTCGGCATCTTCTTCCCTTCACGCACCAGCCATCGCATCATCCCCTTGCCGGCGGTGGTCAGGGCAATGTCCAGCACTAGGGGGAAATCTCCGCCCGTGGGCGCGGCAACGCTCCAGGGATTTGTCCCCACCACGCCGGTAGCCCCACCCCAGGGCGCCATCTCAGGCCCTGCGTTGGTCATGGCAATGCCGATGCAATCGTGCTCCAGGGCGGCACGCGCATGGACCGCCGATGAGCCGAAGTGAGTGCTGTTGCGGACTATCACGGCGCCTATGCCAGTGGACTTGGCCTTCTCCACGGCTAACTCCATGGATTTCTGCCCTATCATGGAGCCAAGACCGTTGTGGCCATCGACCAGGGCCAGAGCCGCGGTTTCCTTCACGATGTCAAACGGCGCTTGCAGATCGATGCCCCCGCTGCCGATACGGTCGTAGTATTGCAGCAGCTTGCTCACTCCCTGCCCCTGGCCGGGGAGACAGCGCAGATGGCTCTGCATTATGCCGTTGCCGCAATAGCGGATCTGCTCCTCTGACATGCCTATGGCGCGTAGTACATCGTGGACGAACGCCTCTAGCCTTTGAACCGGAATCCGCACCTGTGTAATAGTCATCTGTCTGGCTCCTACGACACGATTTGTTACTGAGTGCCCGCGAACTGCTCCAAGGACGGCGCGGGGGACTTGACTTCCAGAAACGTGGATTCTTCCAGCGCTTGAACGTTGTGCGGCACTCCTATGGGATGCCGGCAGACGTCGCCGGGTTGCAGTACGAATTTCTCTTCACCGACGGTTGCCTGTACCTTGCCGTCTATCACGTACAGCAGGGATTCGTGGTCGTGCGCATGCATTGGAGAGCTGGCGCCCTCCGCATAGACCATCTGCATTATGGTCATCTCGTCTCCTTGGAGAAGCGGTTTGACCCTGGCGTTCCCGCTTACAGGCAGACCCTCCACGCTGGTAACCGTACGGTACTCAACGTCCGAGTTTCTTGAGACAATCATGCTGGACCTCCTTGCATCGGGTCATGGGGCTGCGCCCTAACTTATCACAAACACTCCGGAACCGTTGATCTTTCCCGCCTTGAGTAGCCGCAACGCTTCACTGGCCTCCTGTAGGCTGAACGTCTGTATTTGCGGTTCAACGGGCGCTTGGGCCGCCATCTCCAGCAATTCCATGGCGTCCCGCCTTGTAGCGTTGGCCACGCTGCGCAGGGTGCGCTCACCGTAAAGAAGCTCGTACGGCATTTCAGGGAGGGGACTCATGGTAACCCCGGCCAGTACCAGCGAGCCGCCCTTCTTGATGGAGCTCAGCGCCTGGGGGACAAGCTCACCAGCCGGAGCAAATATGATGGAAGCGTCGATCTCTTCGGGCGGCCTATCCGCTGCCGTGCCGGCCCACTCCGCTCCCATTTCCATCGACATCTCTTGGTGCTCGGCGCTTCTGGTGAAAACAAACACGCGGCATTTCAAATGTCGCGCCAGTTGAAGCACTATATGCGCTGAAGAGCCAAACCCGTATAAGCCCAACCCCTGTCCGGGTTCAACTCCTGAAAGCTTTAGCGCCCTGTATCCAACGACACCTCCGCAAAGTAGCGGCGCGGCATGCTCATCGGAGAAGCTCTCCGGAATGCGGTAGACAAATTCAGCCGGCGCCGAGAGATACTCAGCATAGCCGCCGTCAACGTCGTACCCGGTAAATCTGGCTCTGATGCAGAGGTTCTCCCGTCCCAACGTACAGAAGCCGCAGGCGCCGCACGTCCAATTCAGCCAGGCCACCCCCACGCGATCGCCAGGCTTCACACCGCTGGCTCCCTGGCCCAACTGCTCCACGACGCCAATCACCTGGTGACCTGGAATCACCGGCAGCTTGCGTTGGGTCAGGTCTCCTTCAATGATATGCAAGTCCGTGCGGCAGAGGCCGCATGCTTTGACCCTGACCAAGACGTCCCCGGGGCCCGCTTGAGGAGCCTCCACGTCGATTGTATCCAGGGCAGCGTCTTCAATACGAGCGGCTTGATTGACTACGACGGCTTTCACGGATCGGAATCTCAGAGCAGTGGTACGAAGGAAATGAATGGGGTGAGCGGAGGGATTTGAACCCTCGATCTCCAGGGCCACAACCTGGCGCCTTAACCAACTTGGCCACGCCCACCATAACTACAGGCCGCGGCAGTCTGTGGCTCGAAGCGCTGCCCGGCGGCCAGTTCTACATAACGATAGTAGCATCCGCAGCGAACGAAATAAAGGGGGATTATACATTTGACGCAACCAATGGGCGAGACTAATATGGCGCAATGCGGAAGTGGGCAAAACGAGTACTTGGTGCTCTGGCAAGTGGGGGTGGCTTGTGGGCTATTGTCGATCGCATTGTTGGGTTGCCTGGCTACATCTCCGATATCGGCACTTGGATTGGATGGTCAAGCATGATTGGGGATGTTGGCTTACTTGCAGGCTTTGGCCTCTTGGGGGGTGGTGCTCTCCTTGCTACATCGGATTGGTGGTGGCCTCGTCTATTTCGCAGGCAGGCATCATTAGAGTTTATGGCCCAGAACTCCGAACTGAATCGCTTTAATGAGTTGCTTCCGCTTGTCCAGCGTCAGGTCAATGCTACGCAACCCTCATACATCCCTATTTATAACCCGATTATGCACCATGCCTTTCTACGAGACCAAGAAATGTTGATTGCGCAACTGGATGCTTTGAAGATTCCTCACCCGCCCTCCGATGTAGGTAGAGCGGCATGGTACAACTACGTGGTGCGGTTAGAGTTGATGGTAAATAGTGAGAAACTAGCTGAAGCACGGTTAGAGAGGAACCTTACATCATCTTCCTAGCTTTGAGCGCCCGACCCCTGGGGTTGTGTGTGGTGCTTAGCATCTGGCCGCGACGACATGCGGGGCAACTCACTCGGAATGCCCAATAGAGCATCGCTCCGCCCACCAGGAGTGGGAATATGCCTATGATAAATACAATGCTTAGGATGCCTGCCAGGATGAAGATTCCCCCAACAATAGATAGCGACCACTTCCGAGCCGTCGTGGGGAGGTTAGGCTTCCCCTCATACCGGCATTGCTCACGATCGCAAATGTAGTCCTGTTCTTGCTGAATCATAGTTTGACCTCCTCCCGTCGTTGTTTATCACTGTGTAGGCGTTGCTGATGCTGGATTTTCCTTCCGCTGTTAGTCCCTAGCGTTCCACGACAATATCACTTTGTGTCAAGTAGATAAGTATCAAATAAGGTCTGTCCGACACCGCTTGCTTGCTTCAAAACCGACTTCAAGTATAATCTACGCTCTGGATTTGTCGTGAATCGGGAGCATTATCACCGGAAGAACTGTCCTATTGTGAGGAGCATACTTGAGTAGCCCCGTATTTGGTAGACCCGTATTTGGCAACCGCGTTTTTGTGACTGGTATCGGCATGGTCACACCCGTTGGACTGGATACCACTGAAACTTGGCACAGCCTTGTTAACGGAGTATCTGGCGTCGACTATATCTCGTCGTTCGATGCGGAGGGCCTGAATACTCGCTTTGCCGCCGAGGCAACCGGGTTTGAGCCCACCGATTTCCTGGATAAGAAGAGCGCCCGCCACATGGACAGGTTCGCTCAGTTCGCCGTGGTGGCGGCCCAGGAGGCGCTCTGGCAGGCAGACCTGGATCTGACAAAGGAAGACCCCACGCGGGTTGCCGCCATTGTGGGCAGCGCTGTAGGAGGCTTGCTCACCCTCTCTGAACAGTACCAGGTGCTCCAGGAGCGCGGCGCCAACAGGGTAAGCCCGTTCCTCATTCCCAAGATGCTGGCCGATATGGGCTCCGGACAGGTATCCATGACGCTGGGGATCAAGGGGCTGAACTATTCACCGGTGTCGTCCTGTTCCAGCGGAGGTGAGGCCATAGGCCAGGCCTGGCACATGATCAAGCGCGGAGAGATGGACATAGCCATTGCTGGCGGCGCGGAAGCGCCCATCTGCCCCATTGCCATTGCCGGGTTCAACGCTTGCCATGCCCTATCCAAGCGCAACCATGATCCCAAGGGTGCAAGCAGACCGTTCGATATCGATCGCGACGGCTTTGTCATGGGCGAGGGATCGGGCATCCTGGTGCTGCAGAGCGAAGACAGCGTGCGAAAACATGATTCGCATGTGCTCGCCGAGCTTGTCGGTTACGGCGCCACTTCCGACGCATTTCACGTTACCCAACCCGAACCGGACGGCGACGGCGCGGCTAGGGCTATGCGCATGTCCCTTGAAGCCGCCGGCCTGGCTCCTGAAGACATCGGTTATATCAACGCCCACGGCACGTCTACGCAACTGAACGACAAGGTTGAGTCCATCGCTACAAAGGCCGTGTTCAAAGAGCACGCTGAGCGGGTGGCCATCAGCTCCACCAAATCAATGACCGGACATCTTCTTGGAGCGGGCGCTGCCCTGGAAGCAGCGATCAGCGTGGCAGTCCTGGGGAAAGGCGTCATCCCGCCCACCATAAACCTGGACCGCCCCGGTCCGGAGTGCGACCTGGACTACACACCCAACGTCTCCAGGCAACTCAAGGTGGATGCCGTGATGAGCAACGCGCTGGGATTCGGCGGGCACAACTCATCGCTCATCTTTCGTTCAGTGAATGGAAGCCTGGTCTGAGTCCAATGTTGGCAGGGATGACTTGAATCCGGCGTTAGGCGGCGCACCCGCCCCCCAGCGGATTGAATGGCGCGTTCGTCCTGCCGTCCCCCAAGAGATATCCGGTCCCCTAATGGATTCGGGACTGACGCCAATCCTCGCTCAGCTTCTCTACAACAGAGGCTTCCATAGCCCCGATCAAGCCCTGGCTTTCCTTTCCAAAGATGAGGTCTCTCACGATGCCGCGCTGCTGCCCGGACTGGAGCAGGCGGTGGAACGACTGAAGGCGGCGGTACGGAACCAGGAGCGCGTTGCCGTATTCGGCGATTTCGACGTAGACGGTATTACAGGCACCGCCATCATGGCCCGCGCCTTGACCTCGCTGGGCGTCAAGGTAATACCGTACATTCCCCATCGCGTCGAAGAGGGTCATGGACTCAATACGGATGCCGTCAGCTACTTGGCGGCCCAGGGCGCAACCCTGCTGGTCACGGTGGATACCGGCGTCACCGCCTTCGCCGAGGTGGCGGCGGCGCAGGATATGGGCGTGGACGTAATCATAACCGACCATCATCTAGCCCCTCAGGGAGCTCCCGATGCTTGCGCCACTATCGACCCGCGGCTTCCAGATTCGACATATCCGTTCCCGTACCTCACGGGCGCCGGGCTTGCTTACAAGCTATGCGAGGCCCTGTTAGAGTCGTTTGGCTCAAGCGCCCAGGAGCAGATGGGCACCTTGCTCTCTCTGGCTGCTATGGGCACCGTGGCTGACGTGGCGCCGCTGTTGGATGAAAACCGTTCCCTTGTCAGGCGCGGCTTGGAGGAGCTTGCCCGTTCCTCGTCGACCGGCCTCCAGGCCATGTTCAGGACGGCGCGCATCGAAGACGTCTCTTTCGATGCCGAAACCATTGGCTGGGTGTTGGCGCCCCGGCTCAACGCCGCGGGAAGATTGGACCACGCCAACGTAAGCTACAGGCTGCTGGTCACAGACGACGCCGGAGAAGCGGAAGGCCTGGCCCTGCAGTTGGAACAGCAGAACCGCGACAGGCGGACCATGACGGCGGAGGCATACCAGAAGGCGCGGTCTCTGGTGGAACCTGCGCCGCTCATCATGGTGGGAGATGAATCGTTTTCACCAGGGATCATTGGACTGGTCGCCAGCCGGCTTGCGGAGGAGTTTCACCGGCCCGCCGTTGTGCTCAGTTTGGGCCCGGACGTCAGCCGGGGCAGCTGTCGCAGTATCCCTGAGTTCGACATCGGCTCCGCATTGCATGAAGTGGCCCCACGGGTGAAGGGAATGCTAAGGTTTGGAGGTCATCCTCAGGCGGCGGGTTTCACCATCGCCACGTCCAGCTTGGATTCTCTACGGAGTCGGCTCACCTCCGTGGCGCAGGATGCGCTGTCCGACCAGGTCTTGCAGCCGCGCTTGGATATAGACGTGGAGCTGCCGCTGCGAGAGCTGCCGCGTGACATCTACCCGACGGTGCAAAGACTGGCTCCGTTTGGCGCAGCAAACCCCGCTCCTCTGTTCCTTAGCCGCAACGTGCAACTGATGAGCAACCGCCCCATAGGCTCCAACGGGGACCATAAACTGCTCAAGCTCAAGGAGAGCGGTATAACCTGGGACGCCATTGCTTTTCGCAATAGCTGCCTATTGCCCGAAGGCGTCGATAAGGTGGACGTGGTCTACACCGTAGAGATAGACCGATGGAGGTCCCATCAGACCTTGCGGCTGAACGTCAAGGACGTGCGGCCCGCGGTTGCCGCTTAAGCCCTGGCCCGTCGCGTACCGGACTTGGAATCGGTCTTCGGCGCACGGCGTACCCAGCGAGCCTTGTAGGCCAGCAGCGGCACCGTGATTGCCAGCACTATCAGCGAAATGATGTGGGCTTCTTGCAGCCCGGCAAACCACTCCTTGTCCAACCTGAGGAACTGGATGAAGAAACGCCCTATGGCGTACAGCATCAAATATAGAGCGAACAGCATACCCGGCGGCGACAGCCTCCCTCTCAGCTTCCAGATCACCGCCAGCACTATGGCGTTCCAGATCATCTCGTAGACAATCACCGGCTGGCTGGCGTTCAGCCCCCATCTTTCAAAGGAAGGGCTCAAATAGTGACCGTACACAAATCCCCAGGGCAGGTCGGTGCGCACCGAGAGATGTTCTCCGTTGATGATGTCTCCCACCCGACCTATGGTCTGGGCAACCAGGAGCGCCGGAGCGGTTATGTCGGCCAGTGCGCCGGCGGAGAAGTTCCTGAACCGTGCGTACATGTCCCCTTTCAGGTAGCCCCGGGCTATTTTCTCCCCCACTAGGCGCTTGAACCACGGCGCTGTCTCCCCGGAGTAGATTCGGCCCAGGTACTTCCTCATCCAGATGTAGCCGTAAGCGCCGACAAACCCCGTGAGTATGGCGCCGTACAGGGCAATTCCTCCCTGCCATACAGCGTATATCTGCCCCAGGTTCTGGCTATAGAAGTCCCAGCGGTCTATGACGTGGAAGATTCTGGCGCCCACTATCCCGGAGATGATGGCCCAGACCGCGGTGGCGAAGACGACGTCTGTATCAATGCCGTCGCGCTTTGCCCACCTTGCCACAAGGATCACGGCTGCTGCCACGGCCACAAAGGTCAGGAATCCGTGCCAGCTTAGTACAAAGCCGCCGCTTTCAAAAATGTTGGGATTGACATCGATTCGGATGGCTAAAGGTTGCACTGTATAGTTCAACATAACCCACCAATTGTATTACGGCCTAGCTTGGTGTCAAGGAACACGCCCCCGCACCGCCTGTAATCCGCCTACGGAGACCTTTTGAGTAAGGCCGTCTGCCCGTCTGCTGTTTGCCCGTAGCCCTTTTTGTCATGCTGAGGAGTCGGTCAGACCCCTTAACCTTCAACCACCATCCGCCGACGAAACATCTCAGGCCTCCCGCTTTCTAGACGGCGGCTTTGGACTCTTTACCCCGAGTGGATGTAGCTGCTCGCTCCCCCGCCACACACCCCTTCCCTACACAATCACTCCACCTTTATCCTGTATCCATGAACCCTACCCGGATTGCTGCTCCTAAATTACCAACCCTCAGCCACGTTTACACGCTGACCCTTTCTCACAACGACAATCGTCGACCTCATGTCGAATTTCTGATTTGTTTTCGCATATTTCCGCAAGAAGGTGGTCCGTTTTAGCTTTGGAACTTGACATAACGTCTGAAACAATTCGGTTCGAAACACAGGCACGAATCGCCCCATCGTCTACACCGCCGCTGTCTCGCTTCTCACGCCTGACCCTATCCTCAGCGACAGGGGTTCTGCTCAACACCCCTACGATTCGCACACCATCTCCCACCTAATCCTCTGCGATCCGTTCGATTCCTCTTTTGTGGGCCTATTTTGAAGGCAGTACCATGTTTGAGCTGTGGCTGGTTCTGTGAACCCTCATAGTCTATCAGGCTACAGACGGCTTCACGCTAACAACAGGAGACTGCCCTAGAAGACGGATCCCTCTAGAGCGCGGCTCTGGCGGGGATGGGCTGGATTGTTCAGCCCCAGACGTAGCGTGCGGTCTCAGCGACGACGCGGAGCTTTGCGTTCTGCTGCTCTATCGTGAGGGGATTGCCAACGATGGATGTACCGAACCCGCACTGAGGACTGAGGGCAAGTTGCTCACGAGGGAAGTGGCCCGCCGCCTCTGCAATCCTAGCCTCAAGCTCCGACTGGGTCTCGGCGCGTGGCGACTTGGTCGTGACCAGCCCAAGCGCCACCGTCTTGTCGTCTGGTATACTGCGCAAAGGCTCGAACGAGCCTGAGCGCTCGTCGTCGTACTCCAGCATCAGCCGCTGCGCATTCACGCGCCGGAGGACCGGCCCGACGAGCCGGTCATAACTGCCTTCGGCCAGCCAACGGCCGCCCTGGTTGCCTCGTCAGAGGTGGAGCGCGAATACGGCCTCTGGGAAGCCGTCCATCACTGCGTTGTCCAGTTCGATGCCTTGGGCAATCCAGTCCTCCATGGTCCGGGCCTGGTCGTTGTAGAAGGCCGTCCACGTTGGATCCAGCACGAGTGGGTAGTGCGGAGCATCGAGCTGGATGTAGGTTGCACCGAGCCTGATCAGCTCTTCTATCTCGTCGCGGATGATCCGCGCGACGTCTGACAGGAACGCATCCAGCGTGGGGTAGGCTGCAACGGACTTCACTGGCGACCAGAAGTTGGCGAACAGGCTGGGGCTCGGCAATGTAATCTTCGCTAGGCCCGACGTTCGACCGCGCAGGTAGGTGAATTCTTCAGCCGACAGGTGACGTTTGCGCCGGAGGGGCCCGACGATCCCCAGGGTCGCAGGGCGCTCCTTGTGCAAGTCTCCCACCCGTTCGGTGCCCCGCCAATCACCCCAGAGGAATGCATCGATATCGAACTCGCCGAAACCTTCGACTGCCTCTGGCATCTGACTCTGGAAAGAGAGCCGGCGCATCTCACCGTCGGTGAGGACCTCGAGTCCTGCTTCCTCTTGGGCGGCTACGGCGCTATCGACAGCGGCGTCCTCAATGCGCTTGAACCGCGAGAGCGCCATACGTCCAGCCGCAACGTCCTCTCGCGCGGCGATCAGTTCCGGCGGCCTGATCAGGCTCCCAACCACGTCGGCATGGGGCAGCTTCAGCATGACTGAAAGTCTCGCACATCCGGGGGCTTACGCCAAGGACTGTGTCTGCCAGTGCCCAAGGGCACATCGCCATATGCCGGAACCCTATCTCTTACCAAGCAAATCCCCTGGTGTGGTAGAATAAAGACAACATGGAGGAAACCCTACAAGTTTTTCTGGACCACCTTTCCGTGGAGAAAGGAGCGTCGCCGCACACGGTCGCTGCCTACCGGAACGACTTGGGCCAGCTACTGGAGATTACTAGGGATGGTCATCGAGGCGCCTTAGGAGCAGACAATTGGGCCAGAGTCAGCCCCAACCTTCTCAGCGACTACGTGGTTACCCTCCACGAACGCGGCTACTCTAATACCACCGTTGCCAGAAAGATCGCTTCTGTCAAATCCTTCTTTAACTTCCTCTTGGAAGAGGGAGAGATTAGAGAAGACCCTACGGAAAACCTGTCTTCACCTAGAATTGGCAGAAGCTTGCCCAAGCCGCTCAGCGAGGAGGATATGCAGCGCCTTCTTGAGGAACCGTTCAAGTCCGGCACGCCTGAAGGCCTGCGCGACGGCGCAATGCTGGAGGTTCTCTATGCCAGCGGCCTGCGCGTCAGCGAGATGATCAATCTGAACGTACGCGATGTAAACGTAGACGAGCAGTATCTGCGCTGCATGGGCAAGGGTTCCAAAGAGCGTATAGTGCCTCTCTATAAGAGGGTTGTGGACGTTGTCCAGGACTACGTCACAAACGGCCGTCCCGAGCTGATTGTTCCCAGCAATCTCAATGAGCGGGCGCTTTTCCTAAACCGGCGCGGAGATAGGCTCACAAGGCAGGGTTTCTGGCTTATTCTCAAGAATCATGCCAGAAACGCCGGCATAGTCCAGACAATCACTCCGCACACCCTGCGTCACAGCTTTGCTACCCACCTGCTGGCCGGTGGGGCTTCGCTGCGCAACGTTCAGGAGTTCCTGGGGCATGCCAGCATTTCCACCACGCAGATATATACTCACGTCACAAGCGAACGCATAATGGAGGAGTACGACCGCGCTCATCCAAGGGCTTGATATGACATAATTGAAGAAGTGAACCGCCACAGTGCATAAGCGGAAACGGAGGGATGCCATGGGCGTAATCACCATAAACGGACAGAGAGGCAGCGCCGCCAGGGAAATAGGCGCAGAGGTAGCACAACAGCTGGGCTATGATTATGTAGACCGGCTCATACTGGCCGAATCGGCGATGCGCTTGGGCGCAACCGTAGAAGCCGTCGAGGATAAATGGCAGCGAAAGCCTGGGCTGGCCGAACAGTTGGGGCGTTTCCTGGAACGCATCATGGAACGCTCCGCTACCGCCGGCGCCGGAGGAGACCCCTATTTTGGGCCGGGCCTTGGAGTCCTGCTTGGTCAGGACTACCCCGAGGCGGTGGCAGAGCCCATAAACACCTCCGATCAACTGGTGGACGAACACTTCCTAGAGGCTACCAGGGATGTTATTTTGGACCTGGCAAACACAGGAAACGTAGTGATAATTGGACGGGCCAGCAATCACATCCTCATGGACCGCCCGGACGCTTTCCACGTGGGAATCATCTCCACAATTGATTACCGTGTTGAGGTCATCAAAAAGCGTGAAAACATGCCGGAGGAAGATGCACTGAGATTCATCACTGAGACTGAAGCAGCCAGGTTGGAATACTTCAGCAAGTATTTTCAGGCTAACGCGGATAATCCCAGTGACTTCCACATGATGCTCAACACCAGCATAGTAGACCAGGAAAAGGCCGCAGCCCTTATCATCAAGGCCGCAGTGGGTTAAGATATAGCTGGCAAATTATTTTGCTATGCAGGACTACGGTAGCTGGAAGTCCGGATAGCAATGGGGGCATTTGAACTATGCCGAAGAAATCTAAGAGAGTTGCATCGCGCCAGGCGCAGCTGAGCGGCAGATCAAAGAGGACGCGCTCGCACGGCCCTTCGGGAATACCCGCAACCACCTCTCCAGAGAGCGGCTCTTCATCCTCGAGAACAGCCGAGCGTTCGACTGTGGCCGTGGAAGAACCACGGGCCGTGGTGAAGACAGAGGCCGGCGCACCCGCAATCGCTCAGCCCCGCACGCCCCGGTCAAGGAGCAGGGCAATACAGGTCAAGCCCATCGAGACCTACTTTTTCCCTGAGATACGCCGCATCGGCATCGCCTCAGGCATCGTAATTGCGATATTGATCGCTATGGTGTTCGTTCTCCCCCAGATCGCTCTTTAAAGCTGAAGGGTCACCTCCCCAGCCGTCAGCGACACTACAGTACCATCTTTGCGGCGCAGCACCAGGTTGCCCTCGCCGTCTATGTCTTCGGCAATTCCCTCCTCTACCTGATCTCCCCATAACACCCGCACCTCTTTGCCCAGCGTCTCCATGTTTTCACGCCACTCGTGCCACACTGACCCCCACTCCTGCAAGCTGGCGTATATGTAGCTGATCTCTTGAAGGACGGCCTGAAGCACCTCTTCGCGCTGCACGGCATGGTCAACCTCCTTGGAGAGGCAGGTGGTATTCCCCAAGCTCTCGTCACCTTCATCCGCCGGGTCCAGGTTGACGTTGACGCCAACTCCCAGTACGGCGTATCGCACCTGTTCGTCTTGGACCGCCGCCTCTATGAGGATACCGCAGACCTTCTTGCCATTGACGCGTACGTCGTTGGGCCATTTGATACCAGGCGATAACCCATACATATGGCGAATAACTCTTGCGACCGCCACAGCAACCGCGACGCTTAAACGTGAAACAGCCCATTTCCCCGGATAGAGCACTACCGAAAAGGATAGATTCCGACCGGGAGCGGTTACCCATTTCCTGCCGAAGCGGCCCCTTCCCGCCGTCTGTTCCTCTGCTACGATCACCGTCCCTTCCTCCGCACCCTCCTCTGCCGCCTGGCGCGCTACGTCCATGGTTGAACCAACGCTTTGGTAGTAATCTATGCGGTGCCCTATTAGAGCATTACTAAGAAATTCCTGGACAGCCTCTACTTGAAGCAACGGTTCCACAGGGACTCCCTTCTCACGTAGCTGGTCGCATTATACAGCTAGGCTTCCAACCGTAGACCGCTGCACCTATACTGTGCAAGGGTGTTAATGGACAAGGCGGCGACGGCCAATAGGAGGGTGTTATGAAAAGTATTCTGGTTCCCCTAGACGGTTCCCCTCTTTCAGAAGCGGTACTTCCTCACGTCAAAGAGATGGCGTCGGGCCTTTCGGCCAGCATTCACTTGCTCAGAGTCGTCTCAATTACAGCTCCGGACAGGGAGGCTTTCGAGGAATCTCTGCGGCTGCAGAGTAGAGAAGCCGGCGATTACCTGGAGAGTCAAGCAGAAAAGCTAAAGGCAAGTGGGTTAGACGTCGATTGGTCGGTACGAGAAGGGATTACGGCGGATGAAATCCTCCGGCACATACAGGAGAACCAGTTTGACTTTGTTGCTATTTCCACTCACGGCAGATCGGGACTGGGGAGGATGGTCTTGGGGAGTGTTTTCGACAAGGTGATGCGGGAGTCCGGCATCCCTGTACTGGTTATCAAGCCCACTGAATAGAAAGCAAAGCAGGGGGTCTAAGTGACGCTTGACAATAGTCGCTCTCAAATGCGTATAGCGGTATTGGGTGCAGGCGCTGTGGGCGGCTACCTGGGCGCTTTGCTTGCCCGCGCCGGCCATGAAGTGTCGCTAATAGCTCGTGGACAGCACTTGCAGGCCATCCAAGGTTCCGGGCTCCAAGTAATGAGTGAGCAAGGGAACTTCACAACACGGGTACAAGCCACGACCCAGACCTCTGAGATAGGTCCCGTAGACCTGGTGATCCACGCGGTGAAGACCTACCACAACCCGGAAGCCGTTCCTATGCTTCACCCGTTGCTTGGAGAAAACACGACGGTGCTTTGCGTCCAGAACGGCGTGGATAGCTGGGAGCAGGTGCAACAAACCTTGCCGCCCAACGCCGTATTGCCCGGCGCCGTCTACATTGAGGTCAGCGTGGTAGAACCGGGAGTAGTGCAACAGCAGGGCAACGTACGGCGCCTTGTTTTTGGCGAAGCGGACGGCTCTACGACGCCACGCATCCAGGCTATCGCCTCTGCCATGCAGAGCGCTGGTATGCCTACGGAAGTATCCACCGATATAACCAGCATCCTATGGAGCAAATGGCTCTTCATCACAGCTCTGGCAGGGACAACCTGCGCCGCACATACGGGTCTGGCCGATCTTCTGGCGGTGCCGGAATCCCGCCTCCTTGTAGTGCAAGTGTTGCGTGAGATAGACAGCTTGGGCAGAAAGCTTGGCGTGAACCTGGATAGGGATATTGTTAATAAGACCCTCAATTACATGGAAACCGAAGCGAGTTCACTCAAGGCGTCTATGCAGAAAGATATGGAATCAGGGCGACCCATGGAGCTGGAGGCTCTCACAGGAGCGGTGGTTCGTCTAGGGAAAGAGGCAAAGATATCCACGCCGGCAAACGAGGCCATCTACGCTCTGCTCAAGCCACACGCTTTAAGGAACAGCGGGACGTTGACCTCAGCATAGGTGTGGACTGGGCAGATCTGTAAGCCGAGTTCTGTATCCGCCTAGGGCGAACGGCGACCATCTATCTGGGCCTGCCGTTTCCAGCAGGCTCAAGCGGCCAACCCGGGGACAGGCCGGGCGCCTGTGTCCCCCTATTAGGCCTTGCTCCAGGTGAGGTTTACCCGCTCCTAACGTCGCCGCAGGAGCCGTGAGCCCTTACCTCACGATTTCAACCTTGCCCCTGCTGCCATTGGCCGCGGAGGCGGTATGTTTCTGTGGCACTTTCTATCGGGTTGCCCCGCCTGGGTGTTACCCAGCACCTTGCCCGGAGGAGCTCGGACTTTCCTCCCCGGCTGCTTAACGCGCCAGAGCGGCCGCCCAATCTACCCAGTCCGGTTCCAGTTTAACATACCTGCATGGAAGACTTGGTGTTGAGAAGGGCTAGCCTACGTGGGTCAGGCGGTGGGATGCAGCTTGATTTCCAATGAGTCTTCACCCACCTCTATCCTGTTCACGTGCTGCCTCAACAGATGGCGCCACCCGTCTTCCCGCTGCTCCCTGCCGTGCAGCAATGCCCCCAGCCGCTCCAGGGAGATAGCCCCGTCCGCCGCTTGTTTGAGGTACTTTAGATAGAGCCTATGCGATACGACGTTCTCCCTCACACCTTCGCCGTTAGCCCCGGTTTTCCGTTGTTCCAAGGACTCACCCTTGGCGTCTGCAATGTGCTGCTTAACGGATGTCTCCAGCTCACTGGCTCTCTTGGTATGGTACTGGCACTGGCCCTGATTGGCGCGGGTCTGGCACTGGTAGTACCTGTAGCTGCCTTGTTTGCGCTGGCCGTCTTTGGTGCGCCAGGCCTGCCTTCTGGTCACGCCAATCATCCGGTTGCCGCATGATGCGCAGTACACCATCCCTGAAAGCAGGAAGGGTTCGCTCTCTCCGGCTCGCCGGAGCGGTTTGCGAGAGGACATCAGGTCCTGAACGCGCCTGTAGTCTTCTGACGATACTATGGTGGGATGGTTAGCCGGAAGCCGCATGCCAAACCTCTGGTAGGTGCCCATGTAGGAACGGTTACGCAGCATGTCACGCAGCGTGACCATGTTCCAGTTCCGCCCTTTGCGTGTCCTGTACCCGCTTTCATTCAGGCGTCGTGTAATGGTTCTCAGCCCCGATCCTTCCAGGTAGAGCCTGAATATCAGGCGCACGAATTCCGCTTCCTGGGGCACCACCTCGAACTTGCCTTCGCTACCCAGAGAGTATCCGTAGGGAGGTTTCCCCAAGCCTTCTCCGCGTAGCGCTTTGTCCTGCATGGCCTGTCTAATTTGCTGTCGTTTGGCGGCTTGCTGCCCTTGGGAGGTCATTGACCTGTATAGGGCCTGGATGGGGTCTGGCAGGCCCTCCATGGTGCATACTACGTTTGACCCTAAGCCGTTTACGCTGAGCACCGCATCCACGGCTCCTTCCAAAGTTGTAGATAGCTGAGATGGGTCGTTGATTAAGACTAAGAACTCCTCGGCCTGGCCTTGCAGGTAACTCAGCAAGTCCGTATAGCCCTGGGCGCCATCCTCCGATGCAACGTCTACGAAGAGTTGCCTTAGTGTATGGCCGTTGTTCCTGGCAAAAGCAACGAGTTTATCCTCCTGGTTCTTCCGCGACATGGCTGAACCCGGGGGAAGGTGCCTGTTATAGCGTATGTAGCCCACGGCGTGCATATATCAACTCGCGTATAGAATCCGGCCGCAGCTGCTGCAGGTAATGGGCACATTGGAAGTGCGCAGACTCTGCATCTCCCTGGTTGGCAAGGTAAGGCGGCAGGCCATACACCTACCGCCTTGCACCATAGTCACAGCCAGACCCTGTTTTGCCTTCCGTAGTCTTTCGTACTGGCTGAGGAGCAATGCGGGTATTGCCTCAGCCATCCGTGCGCGTCTCTCCGCGGTGGAGGCCAGGCTCTCCTTGAGCGCATCCCTTTCTCCGGCCAGTTTCACCCTGGCTTCAGCCTGTGTGGACTCAAGCTCTTCTATCCGTGCACGGGTTTCGGCGACCTGCTTTTCAAGCTCATCTACAGTGAGCATCAAAGCCAGAAGCTGCTCGTCACTTTCCGTGGACTGTTGTTTCGAATACTGCAATTCGCTGGTGATGCTCTCCAGCTCCTTCTGGTTCCTTACTGAGCCGCCGTAGAGACGTTCTTCAAGGCTCTGCACCTTGGCCTGAAACTGTTTTGCTTCCAGGTCCTGCATGGCTTGGCTGCTCTTGGTCTGCATCAAGCGCTCTTCGTTGGTGGAAAGCCGTCTCTTCAATTCCTCCATCAATCTGTTGTCCGCGAGACGCGCCTCCACCGTAGCCAGCTCCGATTGCTGGCGGTCTATCGTCGAATCCATCTCCTGAAGCTCATAAATCGGCCGTATTGTGGTCAAGTCCCCTCCTAGCATCGACACTGAACAAATCGTAGGCAGGTGTCGGCAGAGTGTCAAGGACAACTTAAGGCTTAAACTTACGCCTTGAAAGTGGTACTGTGACCACAGCCAAGTAGTCCAGTAACCAAGATGCAGGCTGAAGAAGTCATCAGTCGCCTCAAGACCCTGGCTAACCCGGCAAATGTGAAGGGTATGGCCCGCTTTGGCATCAACTCTCATAACACCCTTGGCATCCCGCTTCGTACTCTGCGGCCTATGGCCAGGGAGATAGGAAAAGACCATGTCCTAGCACAGCAGCTATGGGACTCCGGCATTCACGAGGCACGCATACTGGCCAGCATAATTGGCAAACCTGCCCAGGTGACCAAAGAACAGATGGAGACTTGGGTAGAAGACTTGGATTCATGGGACGTCTGTGATCAGGTTTGCATGAATCTGTGGGGCAAATCTCCGCATGCATACCGGAAAGCCCATGAGTGGAGCACCAGGGAAAAAGAGTTCGTGAAACGCGCCGCCTTCGCACTCATGGTTGCCATTGCCATCCACGACAAGAAGGCCAGCGACGAGCGATTCGAGGAGTTCTTACCTATCATCAAAGCCCAGGCCCCGGATAGCCGCAACTTTGTGCGCAAAGCCGTCAACTGGGCGCTGCGGCAGATAGGCAAGCGAAATCTGAACTTGAACGGCAAGGCCATCGCCACAGCTCGCCAAATCCTGGACTCCGGCGTCAGACCGGCGCGCTGGGTTGCCTCCGATGCATTGCGTGAGCTTACCAGCGAGAAGATACAGTCCAGATTGCGCGAGCGAGCACCTAAACCACGCCAGAGACGGAGCCGAGCAGCGCTTCCCGGGTCACGGCCTTCATCTCAGCGCTGAATTCGACGCCGAACCTTTTCAGCAGAACGGGCATCACTTCTGCCAATGTGACCGGTCTTTCAAGCAGTCGCTCCAGGGAGGTCACGTCCTTGTCCGGGACTCCGCAAGGGACGATGTGTTGGAACCAGGCCAGGTCCGTGGAAACGTTCAGTGCAAAACCGTGCATTGTCACGCCACGGCTTACCTTCAGGCCAATTGCGGCTATCTTCTTGTTATCCACCCAAACGCCGGTCAGTTTATCTATGCGTATTGCTCGGACCCCAAACTCTTGCAACACGCCCATCAAGACAGATTCCAAAGTCCTGACGTAGCGCAGCGGTCCTTCGCCCCACTCCTTCAGATCGAGTATAGGGTATGCGACCAGCTGCCCCGGCCCGTGGAATGTAGCTTGCCCTCCACGGTCGACGTTTATTACCGTGGCGCCATGCAACTCCAGGTCTTCTATAGGCAGGAGCAGATCGGAGTCGCCGCCGCGCCTGCCCAGGGTGTAGGTGGGGGGATGCTCCAATAGCAACAGCGTATTGGAAATTTCGCCGCGGATTCTTGCTTCAGCCAAGTCGCGCTGCAGGTTCCAGGCTTCGTTGTAGTCCATCCTGCCCAGAAATGCCCACTGTATTGCTGTCATGCCGCTCATATTAGACATTCTACCAGCAAGGATTCGTTTCATGGCTAAGTTGGGCGCCGTACCGTTGTTAGCAACTGTAGGAACCCCTAGCTGGCGGCGCTTCATCCCGTTATGAACTACTCTCCTGAAAGCGACGCTGCTGGCCCATTTGGGAATACGACTCCCGCAGCCATTGCAGCATTTCATCATCCATCTCTTCAGAAGAGGTCACCCTGACGAAGTGACCGTACCAACCGGAGCCGTAATCCTCGATCCTGCTGATTCTGGGGTGTTCGAGTCTCCGGGGCAGCCCGAAGGACACGGTCATTCCTCCATCGCTGAGGCGCAGCACCGCGGCGAATCTGACCCGTGCCATGAATGCGACGCGCGTTTTGGCTGGGGCGGTGTCAAACGGGCCACAGGCCGCAATGAGGCCTACAAAGCGTTCAAATAGCTCCCGTGCCCGCGGTCCCTTTCCTTCAAGGAACTTCTCAACGGAATAGTCGCCGCAGCCGTGCCACATGTTACGGGTGACAAACTTGGCGCCGCACTTGGGGCAAGTCCAGAGGGGCTTGTTTCTATCCTTTATCGCAGTACCCCCTTCTAGGGTTTGGGTGGGGGTATGGTCGGAAGCCCCTACTCTTCCTCCACGTCGGCCTTCCCAAGGAAGACGGTGGTCAGAATGTCGGTATCCCTGACCGACTTGGGTGTGCCTTGGTGCACCACGCGCCCTTGGTTCAGCACGTAGGCCCGGTTGGCAATGTCCAACACGCCCTTGATGTTGTGCTCCACCACGAATACGGTGGTTTTGAGCTGCTGGTTGATTTCGGCCACCTTTTGGAAGACCTCCTTGACTATGATGGGGGCGAGGCCAATGGTGGGCTCGTCCAGCAGCAGCACGTCGGGAGAGGCCATGAGACCCCGTCCCAGGGCAAGCATCTGCTGCTGTCCACCGGACATCTGGCTGGCCGGATCCCGTCGCTTCTGGTGCAGGATGGGAAACATCTCGTACACTGAGTCCATGCGGCGCCTCCGCTCGGCGCGGTCGTTCAGGTAAATACAACCCATCTCCAGGTTCTCCTCTATGCTGAGGTGGGTAAAAACGCGTCTGCCCTGTGGAACGAATGCGACCCCCTGCTTCACGATCTCGTGGGTGGGCACGGTCAGAGGCTTCTGGCGGAGGTACACCGTGCCGTTCACAACAGGAGCAAGTCCCATGATGGCCTTGAGTACGGTGGACTTGCCGGCGCCGTTGGGGCCCATTACGGCTACGAGCTCGCCGCTCTTGACCTCCAATGACGCCTGGCTCAGGGCCAGTACCGCCATGTATTGGACGGATACGTCTACCAATTGCAGGAGCGTCTCTCCCTCGTTGGGGTTTGCCTGGTGCTCGTTGGTTTTCTGCTTTGATTCTTCCATAGAGTTGCTCGGCTGGTCGTGGATAAGGCTATGCACCCAGGTAGGCGTCGATGACCTCCTGCCGTCCCAGGGCCTCCGACACCTCGCCCTCGGTGAGAAGCTGACCGCTGTCCATGACGATGATGTAGTCGGATATCTCCCGCACGATGGCCATGTTGTGTGAGATGAAAATCAGGGTGCCGCCATTGTCGCGCATCTGCTTCATGATGACCTTTACCCTCTCCACCATCTGAGGAAAGAGGCCGGCGTAGGGCTCGTCGAAGAGATATATGCTCACGTTGATGGCCATGGCGCGGCCTATTTCCAGCAGCTTGCGCTGGCCATAAGAGAGGTCCATGGCCAGAGAGCGACGCTTCTCCCACATGCCTACGGTCTCCAGGATCTCCTGCGCCCTCTCGGTGTGGCTGCGCTTGGTGCGCTCCAACATGGCGGGGAAGAGCTTGCGCTGGGTGAGGGTGACCATGATGTTGTCCCAGACGGTGATCTGGTCGAAGAGACGCACCTCCTGGAACGTGCGAGTGATGCCGTGGTCCGGTGTCTCGTGAGCCCTGACCACGCTGAAACGGGCTCCTTCAATGATTACGATGCCTCCGTCCAGGGGTAGTATGCCGCTGAGCAGGTTCACCAGGGTGGACTTGCCTGAGCCGTTGGGGCCGACGATGCTGGTTATCTTGCCGCGGAGGACGGATATGGACAGCTGGTCAACGGCCGTCACCGCGGCGAAGTGCTTGGATATCTTCTCCGTCTCCAAGGCGTAGTCGGCGCCGGGGCTGCCCCGTGCAACGGTCATAGCTTGAACCTCCCAACCAGACCCTGGGGCCTGAACAGCATGAGCAGCACCAGCAAGATACCTAGGATCACTTGTCGCGCCTGGCCTACGTATTCGGCAGGGAAGCCTGGGATGAACCGCATCCCCTCTTCCAGCAGAACGAAGGCCATGGCTCCAAGCAGAGACCCCCAGATGGTGGCCAGCCCGCCAAGTATGACTATGGACACCAGCAAGATGGACTCCAGCAGGATGAAGGAGTTGGGGTCTATGAATCTGGCCCAGGTGCTGAACAGCGCTCCGGCCAGCCCGGCCATCATGGCGGAGATGACCCACACCGCCAGCTTGTAGTGGGTCGCCTGGTAGCCGAACACCTCGATGGCCTGCTCGTCTTCCCGGATGGCTGTCAGCACCCGTCCGAAAGAGGAGGTAACGATGAACCAGGCGACCAGCACCACTAGTGCTAGGAAGAAGAGCGCGAGAAGCAGGAATGCCACCTCTCCATTGAAGGCCCACCCCGCTATCTCTGGCCTAGGGATGTCATGGATGCCGAACGCGCCCCGGGTGAGGCCGCGCCAGTTCAGAAAGACGTTGAAGCTGATGATGGCGAAGCCGAAGGAGACGAGGACGAAAATGTCGTCCCGGAACCGGTTGAGCACTATGCCGACCAGGATGGCTGCCAGCCCGGCTAGGATCACGCTGACGAACAGCGCAGCGAAGAAGGGCAAGCCAAAGGTTGGGATGGCATCGGTACGGAGCTGGTCGTAACTAGCCTGTGAGGTGAGGATGGCTGTGGCGTAGGCGCCAATACCGAAGAAGGCAATGTGTCCAACGGAAAGCAAGCCTGTGAAGCCAATGACCAAGTTAAGACTCACCGCCAGTATGGCCCAAATGGCAAAAACGGTGGCTATCGATATGGCAAATCCAAGGCCCTGCCAGAGCATGAGTCCCATAGTCAGCGCGATGACGAGCAGGTTGGCCCACAGTTCCAGGTTTCGGGTGGCAGGCCGGAAAGCCTCCATGGGATTGCGGACAATTTGCCTCACACCTGCGTAGACTTGTGAGTTAGTGAACATGAGCCTACTTCCTGGGTAGCAGGCCCTTGGGCCAGAATGATAGGAATAGTATCAGCATCATGAAGGATATGACGTCCTTCCACTCCCCGGCTATGTCCCAGATGCCGAACTGCTCGACCATACCCAGGATGAAGCCGCCGACTATGGCCCCGTACAGGTTGCCGATTCCGCCCACCACGGAGGCTATCCAGCCCTTCAGCAGAAGAAGCAGGCCCATCCTGGGCTGAACGGCGGTGTCGTGGCCACTGAGCAAGCCCGCCATGGCGGCGAATACGGCGCCGATGAAGAACACCACGGCGATGATTGCGGTGGTGTTGATGCCTACTACCTTGGAGACATCCTCGTCGTCGCCAATGGCGCGGACCGCCCTGCCGAAGGTGGTCCACTTTAGAAGGTACAGCAGCCCCAGGAAACCGGCGACAGCTACGCCAACGGTGAACACGTTGAAGCCCTTTATGTTGGCCTCGGCCAAGGTCCAAGGATCGCTGCCTAAAGCCTCCGGCAACGGGCGCGGTGCGCTCTGGAATATGATAGTGATAAAGGCGGTAATGGCAAGCAGGATGCCCAGAGAGGCTACGAGCATGATGAGGGGGGACCTGGACCGCCTGCGGATGAATACGTAGAGGCCGCGGTACAGAGCCAGAGCCACGGTCCCGGCCAGCAAGCATGAGACGACCCAGCTCAGGTACAGCTTGGACTCCGGGGTCTCGGTCAGCAGGTACCCGCAGTAGACTCCCAGTGCAACGGCGATGATAGACGAAATAACGACGGCGGCAGGGCGTGGTAAGGGTGGAAGGAAGCGTTGCAGGCCCTGGCGCAACAGCCAGTAGGCGGCCAGAGCGGTGGCGACACCTACGGCGGGGGCAAAGGTCAGGTGGAGGTTCTTGGGGTAGGCCAGCACCAACCAGGTGTAGACTCCGGCACTGGCTGCCAGCAACCATCCAACCGTCAGCAGCGCGTTTCGGCTGTAGCGTTCTCGGAAACGGCTGTGGAAGGCGGTGTGGAGAGCCCAGGCCGCCACGCCGACGACTATCAAGGCAAACAGCACGTTTATTGAGAGGTCGTTCACCGCGTACTGGCCGCCCAGGAACTCCTGTGAGCGTAGATAGAAGACGCCGTAGGCTCCCAAGGCGGCCGCGGCCCCGTAGTACATGTCGAAGAACCAGACGGTACTGTAGACCAGGGTGAAACCCATCGCCATCAGGGCGTACACCGCGCCAACCGAAAGGCCGTTGAAGGTGAACTGCACCGCCTGACTGGGAGACTCTGCGATCTTCCAGCCAACGTAGGCGACGATTACCGTCACCAGCAGCAGCGCCAAGAGCCTGCGGCGATCACCTGACAACAGCATCAGGCCGCTCCCAAGGAGCACCTCAGCCTCTGGTTGCCCGGACTTCCAGGCCTGTGGCGCAGCAGCGGCTATCCAACACTGGGAGCGCCTCCCAAGACCTGGTAGCCCTGGTTTTCAGGGGTTCTCTGGGCTAGGGGCAACACCTTGACGACCACGTTGGAGAGACCTACAACCTCGCCCATCTCGTCGAATCTGTAGCTTTCCCCGATTGCTCCGCTCCAAGTGATGTCGTACAGGCAGTCCCTGAATCCGTCGGCGTCCTGGTCGTCATCCGTCTGCTTCAGGCACTCGGCCGTGATGTAGACATCGTCGTAGGCTGAACCGATGTACCAAGGCAAGGTCACGTAGTCGTACTTGGCTCTGAAGTTGGTAATTACCTCCTGAGCCTTGGCATTGGCCGGGTCCAGGTCGGCAGTTATGGCAACCACGCCGGTGGCGGCCTCTCCGGCCACCTCCAGGGCGGTAGTTCCCACCACCACTACGTCGGAAAAGATGGGGCCGGTGTAGCCCAATTCCCTGAGCTGCTTGACAACGGTGCCGCCGCTGAACTCCGCCTGGGCGGCTACGTGGAAGGCATCCGGGTTCTTGCCGAGCAGCTTGGTCAGCTGGCTTCTGAAGTCGGTAACGTCGGAGGAGTAGCGCTCTGCGCCCACAATCTCGCCTCCCAGCTCCTCGAACCGGTCCGAGGTGGTCCTCCTCACGCCTTCGGCGTAGTCAGTCGACTCGGAGATCGTAGCCAGCCTGCGTATTCCGCCGGTCCAGAGCACGTTGCCGGTATCGATGCCCAGCTGCGCGTCGCTCATTGAAGTGCGGAAGATATAGTCCCCGGCGTTGGCGATGTCCGGGTTGGTGGCCAGGCCGGAGAAGAGCACCACGCCTTCCTCCTCGGCCAATGGGGCGGCTCCGAGCATTGCGCCGCTGCAAGAGGTGCCCAGGATGATCTTCATGCCGTCCACGTCGGTGAGCTTGTTGTACGCGGTTATGGAGTCCTGAGCGCTGCACTTGGAGTCTTCCACAATGAGCTCCAGCATGCGCCCGTTGATGCCGCCTGCGGCGTTGATCTCATCTACCGCCATCTGCTTGGCCCGGACCGCAACGTTGCCATAGGTCTCTCCAGGGCCTGTGACGGACTCCATCACCCCGATCCTAAAGGCTCCGTCATCCCCGCCGTTGCAGGCGGCCATGGAAACCGTTAGTAACAAAGTCAATCCCAGTAGTGCAGCCCATTTCACTCGCAAGTTCTCCATGATACCTCCTATCATTTGCTACTGAGAAC
Organism: Dehalococcoidia bacterium; assembly: GCA_965197965.1. Classification (GTDB taxonomy): domain Bacteria; phylum Chloroflexota; class Dehalococcoidia; order Lucifugimonadales; family QGNO01; genus DAOUJH01. Next base: position 1,300,871 of record OZ240235.1, on the reverse strand, counting down.
ATGCCAAGCATCTTACAATAATCGTCCGACATTCGGCAAACCCCCAGAGGCGGGAGGGGCGCCGTAGTTGTAGCTTCATTGCTCTATCTCAATATTCGGGAGATGGCTCAACTGCTCCTGCTTCTCTCCCCATTGGCGGCAAGCGCCAAGCATCCCCGATCTGCTAAACTAGCGAGAGGAAGGTGGATATGGGAACGATTGAGGTCGCGCAGTGACCAAGTTCAGCGACGTACTGAGAGACCGCGCTTCGGGCATCTGGGAGATGGAGCACCAGCATCCCTTCGTAGTCGAGCTCGGAGACGGCACGCTCCCTCTGCAGAAATTCCAGTGGTACATGAGACAGGACTACCTGTTCCTCATCGACTTCAGCCGCGTCATTGCCATGGCCGTTGTCAAGGCGGACTCCCTCGATGACATGGGCTGGTTCGCCAAGCTGCTCCACGAGACGCTGAACACGGAGATGGCCCTACACGTTAGCTTCTGCCAGGACTTCGGCATATCAGAATCCGAGCTCCTGGCAACCCAACTATCGCCCACGACTCTTGCCTACACTAACCACATGCTCTCCAATGCGCACTCGGGCACAATCGGTGAAATTGCGGCTACCCTCCTGCCATGCTCCTGGGGATACGCGGAGATAGGGCAGGCCCTGGAGGCGCGGGGCAAGCCCACGAATCACCCCCTGTACTGCCGGTGGATTGAGATGTACAGCTCACCCGAATTCGGGGAACTGGCAGAGTGGCTTCGTTCCTTTATGGACCGCACCGCGCTAAGCCTGGGCGAGGAGCAGCGTGAGCGCCTGGCACAGATTTTTATTTCCAACAGCAAGTACGAGTACCTGTTTTGGGACGCCGCCTATAGGATGGAAGAGTGGCCAGTATAGGTACAGCCCAAGCGAAGTTGCCCCAATGACCGGCATACTGCAGCGCCTTGATATGCTGTAGTATGTCGTTTACTTCGTCAGCGAGACGCTGTCTAGGCCGCTTCGTCTCCCACGAACTCCTGGCGACCCTGCATGATACCCACGCCGATGACCAGGATGCACAGAGAGCCGAAGAACAACACCATGTTGCTAAAGATCACCACTCCATGCAGGTCTATGCTTGGTACATGCTCCGCAATCATCAGCACAACAAAGCTGAGAGCACCGGTGAGCGCCAAGCCCAATGATGCCAGCTTGAAGATGCTCATGCCCGCGCTCCGGCGCGCCAGGCCGCATCCGAATATGGCTGAGCCGATGGATGTAACGTACAGGAAAGCAAAGTGAATGCCTCCGGCCGCCGCAAAAAGCGTCGTCGCCATAGTCATTTCTTCTGCGGCACTGCCTCCGACACCGTGATCAAGCACGTGTATCAGAATATGCCGTATGCTCAACTCAACAATGAGGAGGGCGTACCCAATTAGAAAGATATTCAGTGCAAAGCTGGACACGCGATCCATGAGTGAACCGCCGCTGAACGCCCGATGCAAGGTGTGCAATCCAAACCAGTAGAGCACAACGCTGATGACAAACAGGAATGTCACGTATTGCGACACAGCAGCGTTGTCCCCCAAGGCGCCTGCCGCCTCTACAAAGTTGGCTGGGTCTACCGGTTCCATCAGCATCCCGCCCGGAGTGAACAACGATCCTACGAGACCAAGGACCACAGCAATGATGAGTGACCAACCAGCCGCCGAGTTTATCGTCATCTCACCCTCCTTCAGTATGGATGCAACAGATAGCACCCAAGTGGCGCTGTTTCTGCAAAGACGCGAGCAGGAAAGCTCCGGAGAGATTTGGAAGAGGGAAAGGCAGCCTCAGGCACTGACCAAGGCCGTCATGGAGTTGCCAAAACGGTCCGGCAGAAACGGGCTTCCACGGTGCCTTGACTTGTCCATGTGACCTTACACTACAATAGACTGCATGATGCTTGACATTGTCTCGTCCGAGGGTCGCGTGTTGTTGCTGCAAGCTTGGGGACGAATCAACTTTCTCAACGCTAAAGTATTCGAGGTCCAGGCTAGACGCGCCTTGGCGGGCGACGACCGTGATGTCATCATAGACGCATCGGGTGTGGCCTATCTCAGCACCCCTGGTCTACGTATACTTCTGCACCTCTGGCAGGACCTCAAGAAGGAGGACCGGACCCTCCATGTCTGTGCCCTTAGGCCATACATACAGCAGGTCTTCGAGATAATCGGGTTTAACCAGATAATCCCCAATCATGCGGATGTTGCCGCAGCGTTGGCCGCCGTCGAGAGCCGGACGTAGAGTCAGCATCTGTTCGACGGGATTGCTTGGGGCGGCCCGGCAGATCTGCCAATAATTGCAATGCCATCGACGTGTGATCAGGACGGGATTGTCCGCACCGTCGCTTAGTTGGCGCGGGACGCCAACAAGTCTGCGACTTCCATTGCGGCGCTGTGGCCACTGGAGAGAGCGCCGTTGACCGACGGCACGGCCATGTACTCGCCCGCCAGGAACAGGTTGTCGATGCTTCCTGCAAGCTGCTCCGGGATGTCCGCATTGCGGCGAGCATCCCGGGCGTCCCCATGCACAGCGCCTCTTCCCAGCGGTAGACGCGGTAAAACAGACCTTCGTCGTCGTCGGGAAGAGCGGAGCCCGGAGGCGCTTTCCGACGAGCGGCGCCCAGCATGTGCTGCTTTATCTCATCGTCGTCGAGTGGGATGAGCTCCTTGGCGCGGTCACGCCCGGTGAGCAGATCGAGAATGCTTTTGCTGGGAGGCGCACAGGCAGGCAGAAAGGCGGTTCGATCCAGGAGGAGCGGGGTGTCGTCGTCCTCCGGGAAGAGTGCGCCGTGCCAGCCGGGAGGGAGCGGGGGGTGGTCGAGGCCTATCACCACCCGGCAACCAGTTGAATAGCTGACGGTGCTGAGCGCGCGGCGAGTCTCTTCCGGCAGGTCGGGGATGATGTCCGGAACCTTCGTGCCGGGAACCGCGCAGATGACGGCGTCCGCCTCGATATTCTCGCCATCCACCGCGACGCCGGTTACCGTCCCGTCTGCGACGACGACTTTCCTGACGGGCGTCGATACGCGAATCGCATCGGAGCAGGCAGCAGCAAGCGCTTCGCTCAGGGAGCCGATGCCTCGCTCGGGCATGTAAACCCTGCCGCTGCTCAGCATAGTTTCCCCGATGTACGCCCGCATCAGAGCCTGGCCGGCGGGCAATGGATCGCCCAACACCATTTCGAGGGGCCCTCTGAGCGTCAGCTGTAGTTTCTCGGGCACGCGGAGCCGCTTTAGGAAATACCGCCCGGCAATACTCATTTTGTGCCTTCGGCACTCGTGGGCGGTAGACCTGGCCAACTGGATATGACCACTTTACCGCAACTCTTTCAAGTATCTGTCTTGACGCGCCGCAAGGTGGGGGAGTTCATTGAGCGACACCCAGTAGAATTCGAACTCTATGGATGCAGATCCACCAGAAGGGTGTTCTTCGTAGTGCCGCCATCGCTCCACTGGTGGCCCCTCTAGGCCAAGGTGATAGAAGGAACGCTGCTGCCTCTCGTGATACCCGTCCCGGCAAAGCTCATACTCCTCGCAGCCAAGGAAACTTATGAGCGTCAGGCCTTTCAGTCCAGTCTCTTCCTCAGCTTCCCGCATCACTGCGTCTTTCGGCGTCTCTCCTTCCTCGACGGTTCCTTGGACTACCTGCACTCCGGCCTCGGGAAACCGCACATGCTCGAACACCAAGAGCCGACGGCCAGCAGTGATGTAGGCGACGACCTTCCGTGTGATGACCATGACCAACTCCGGCGTTGTGAGTGCCCAGCTACAGCACCAGCCTGAACTTGAGAGTTACGGTTCTTGATTTTGTCCAGTGTGGTGGGCGGTACTGGACTCGAACCAGTGACCTTCGCGATGTGAACGCGACGCTCTAGCCAACTGAGCTAACCGCCCCTGATCTGCGCAGATTGTCTTTGGCTCGAATGGTGGCAACGGTTGGATTCGAACCAACGACCTAGCGCTTATGAAGCGCCCGCTCTGCCGCTGAGCTACGTTGCCCCCGGAAGAGGAGTGACCAACCGTCTCATTCCCTCTCCCCAACGGAAAACAATCTTATCCTGGCAAAATATGAGTGTCAAACAAGGTAGAAAACCGTGCTCTCCGGGGGAATCCTTCTCCGGATGCTTGATATAATGGTGCGCAGATCGCGCCCTTGTCTTAGGAGAGTGATGGCTAAAGACAACCAGGGAGAGCTCATGGAAAGAAGGCCCCTCCTTATGCTCATGGACGGCAACGCAATGGTGCATCGCGCCTACCATGCCATCCAGCAGCCGATGACGGTGCGCCGCACAGGGCAAGAGGTCAGGGGCGTTTACGGTTTCACCAATACCTTCCTCAGGGCCGTTTCAGACTGGAAGCCCACCCATTGCGCCATAGCCTTTGACGTCAAAGGCCCCACCTTTCGTCACGAACAGTACAAAGAGTACAAAGCACAGCGTCCGCCCACCGCGCCTGAGCTTCACGCCCAGTTTCCACTGGTGAGGCAAGTGCTGGAGGCATTTGAGGTGCCCATCTACGAAATGGAGGGCTACGAGGCGGATGACGTCATAGGCACGCTGTGCGTTCAGGCTGAAAAGGCCGGTCTGGACACCATAATTCTCACTGGGGACACGGACACCCTTCAACTTGTCTCGCCTCATGTAAGAGTTGTGCTGAGCTACAGCGTTCAGCAGCAAAAGGTCTACGACATTCCAGCCGTGCGCGAACGGTACAAAGGCCTCGGCCCGGAACACATCCCCGACATCAAAGCGCTGGAGGGAGACCCCTCCGACAACATCCCGGGGATACCCGGGATAGGCCGCGGCACGGCGGTGAAGCTCATCCTGCAGTTCCATAGCCTGGATAGCCTGTACCAGCGCCTGGATGATGTGAAACCTCCGCGTATTCAGCAGTTGTTGCGAGACCATGAGGAAGCGGCCTTCGATGGCAGAGAGTTGACAACCATCGTCAGAGACATGCCGGTGGACCTGGATCCGGAGGTAGTGAAGTTCGGGGACTTCAACCGGGACCGGGTAGCCAGCGCGCTACGCGACCTTGAATTCATCAGCATGATCAACCGGGTTCCCGGCGTGCACGGCGCCGCGTATGAGCGGCCTCGGCAAGGCACGCTGCTTGATCTGGACGAACTGGACGAAGGCGAGGCGCTTCCGGTCAAACTGAGCGTGGAACGGGATTACCGCTGTGTGAACACCATGGATGCACTGGAGGCGCTGGTAGAGGAGCTTAGGGCAGTTGGACATTTTGCCTTTGACACGGAGACATCCAGCATAGACCCTATGCGGTCCGATCTGGTTGGACTGTCGTTCTCGGCAAATGAGGGGCAGGCCTTCTACGTTCCCGTGGGCCACGCTGAAGGCCAGCAGGTGTCCCTGGGTGAGGCGCTGGAAGCGTTGAAGCCGCTCCTTCAAGACCCATCGATAGCCAAGACGGCGCACAAGGCCAGCTTCGACATGACAGTCCTCCAGAATTACGACGTCCAGGTGCAGGGACTGGATTTCGACTCCATGATCGCGGCGCAGCTTCTGGGTCACAACGCCATCCGCTTGAAGCAGCTGGCGTTTCAACTCCTGCAGGAGGATATGACGCCCCTCACGGAGCTCATCGGCACGGGACGAAAGCAGATCACCTTCGACAAGGTTCCAATCGAAGACGCCACCCCCTACGCCGCGGCTGATGCCGACATTGCAGGCCGGCTGAGGACCAACCTGGAGCCCAAGCTGGAGAGAAGAGGAGTACGGAAGGTACTTGAAGACATGGAGCTGCCATTGATCCCCGCACTGGTGGATATGCAGACCAACGGCATCTTTGTGGACACTGACGAGCTTCGCCAAATGTCTGACCGCATCAGCGAGGAGCTGGGCGGCGTCGAAGATGAAGTGTACAGGGACGCCGGAGAGCGGTTCAATATCAACTCGCCGCAGCAACTGGGGATCATCCTGTTCGAAAAGCTGTTGCCTCCGGCAAGACTGCGCGAGCTTGAACTGCCCGCTCCCAAGCGCACCAAGACCGGCTATTCCACCGACGCATCTGTGCTGGACACGCTCAAAGACGCCAGCCCTGTGGTGGCCAAGGTTCTGCGTTACCGTGAACTGAGCAAGCTCAAGTCCACCTACTTGGATGCTCTGCCCACTCTGGTGAATCCCAAGACGGGCAGAGTGCACACCAACTACAACCAGGTGGGCTCGGCAACGGGCCGGTTCTCCTCCAGCGACCCTAACCTGCAGAACATACCCATCCGCACCGAGCTGGGCAGGCAGGTGAGGCGCGCCTTCAAGGCCGCGCCGGGCTGGAGCCTGATCGCCGCCGACTACTCACAGATAGAGCTCCGCATCCTTGCACATTTGTCCCAGGACCAGGGCCTGCTGGACGCGTTCCACCGCGACGAGGATATCCACGCCGCCACAGCATCCCAGGTGTACGGAGTACCCATAGAGCAAGTCACGTCGGACATGCGGCGTCTGGCCAAGGTGATGAACTTCGGCATCATCTACGGCCTGTCGGCGCACGGCATGTCACAGCAGACCGACCTGGACATGCAGGAAAGCGCCGCCTTCATCGAAAGCTATTTCGCCAAGTACCCGGGCATCAGGTTCTATATTGAGGAGGCCAAACAGCAGGCCAGGGAGAGGCGCTATTCTGAGACCATGCTGGGCAGGCAGCGCTTCTTGCCGGAGATAAACCACTCCAACATCCACACCAGGCAGGCTGCGGAGCGCATTGCTATCAACATGCCCATCCAGGGGACGGCGGCGGATATCATAAAGATAGCCATGATACTGATTTACAACCGCATGAAAGAGAACGGATTGATCAGCCGCATGCTCCTGCAGGTGCACGACGAACTCATCTTTGAGGCTCCGCCCCGGGAGATAGAGACGATGAAGGATATGATCCTGGAGCTTATGCCTTCCGCTTTGGAGTTGAGCGTTCCTTTGAAAGTGGAGATCAAGATAGGCCCCAACTGGGGAGACCTGGAGTAGGAAATGTCTCCATGCGCGCCGTAAAGATTGTTGCCACCATAGGCCCCGCCACCTCTTCTCCTCAACGGATCGAGGAGTTGATACGCGCCGGCGTGGACGTGGTGCGCCTCAACTTCTCCCACGGGTCGCATGAAGACCACGCCCAGCTTGTGCAGATCGTCCGTGACGCGGCACGACGGCTGGATAGGCACGTGGCGGTGCTTCAAGACCTGCAGGGCCCCCGTATGCGTACCGGCCCATTGAGAAACGGCGCCGCCCTGGAATTGAAGCAGGACTCGGATCTCCTCATCTGCCATGACCAGGCTGAGGGCCGGGACGGCAGGATAAGCACCACCTACCCCGACATGTACCGCTTCTTGTCGCCGGGAAACCGTATCCTTCTCGACGACGGACGCTTGGAAGCGGAGGTAGTGGCCGTAGAGGGGCGGGACATCAGGTGCCGTGTAGTCAAAGGAGGACTGCTCGGCGCATACCAAGGCATCAACCTGCCCGGCGTTTTCTTGGATATTCCCACGTTCACTGAAAAAGACCGAGCCGACCTTGAGGTGGGCCTGGGCATCGGCGTTGACTGGGTGGCGATGAGCTTCGTGAGGAGCGGCGATGACGCCAGGCCACTGAGGGAGATGATGCGCCAATATCGCAAGCAGTTGCCGCTGATAGCCAAGGTGGAGCGGGCGATGGCGCTGCGCAACTTGGAAGGCATCCTGAATGCTTTCGACGGCGTGATGGTAGCCCGCGGCGACATGGGAGTGGAGCTTTCCACGGAAGAGGTGCCCGCCTGGCAGAAGAAAATAATCCATCAGGCTCACCACAAAGGCAAAGTAACCATAGTAGCCACGCAGATGCTGGAATCTATGATCAACGAGCCGCAACCCACTCGCGCCGAGGCTTCCGACGTAGCCAACGCGGTGTGGGAAGGAGCCGACGCCGTGATGCTCAGCGGAGAGACAGCCATTGGGTCATATCCTGTAGAAGCGGTGGAGGTCATGGCTCGCATCATCGAGAAAGCCCAAGAAATCTACGTGCCGGAAGAGACCGATGTGACGGGCAGACACCGACGGGAGGCTCAAGCTGTGGCGCGGGCCGCTTGTAGCTTAGCGGGAGACCTTGATGCTCGCGCAATCGTGGTCTTGACCCGCTCTGGGGTAACGGCGCACCGCGTGTCCAAGAACCGGCCCGCCGTGCCCATCCTGGCGCTGACTAGAGAGCCGAACGTGGCCCGGCAACTGAACCTGTGGTGGGGTGTGCTGCCCATAGTCACCGAGCTGCCGCAGGTCACCGCGGACACATCCGGCATTGTGGAAGAGGTGCTCATGGAGAAGAAGCTGGTGCAGCGCGGCGACAGGATAGTCCTGGTCGGCTCCTCACCGTTCACGGCACGCGCTCCCACCAACTTCCTCAAGGTACACAGGGTGGGCGTGCATGTATGATATACAGCACGGTAGACCACTTTGGCACCCCAGGAGGCAACCATGACATTGAACGACCAGCAACTTATGCAGATAGCAATAGACGAAGCGCTGAAGGGCCTTGAATTGGGCGACCAGCCATTCGGAGCGGTGCTTGCCAGGGACGGCGAGGTTATAGCCACCGGACGCAACCTGGAGTACAGCACCTTTGATCCCACGGCCCACGCCGAAACTGAGGCGTTGCGCAATGCCGGCACCTCCACTAAAACTTTGCGTTTCCCCGGGGCCACTCTTTACGCATCCTGGGAGCCCTGCCCCATGTGCCTTGGCGCCATCATGGCCGCGGGCGTGAGCAGGCTGGTGCTGGGCGGCAGGTTCAGCGGCCGGCAGGGACAGTACAGCGGCTATTCGGTGGAGCGGCTGATAGAACTGGCGGAATTCCAGGACAAACTGTTGCTGACCACAGGAGTGCTGCACGAGGAAAGCGAACGTTTCGTAGGTGAGTGGCGGGCTCAACAGCACGCCCAATAAGATGCCTGAGCTGCCGGAAGTAGAAGCGGTATGCCTTGCCCTGATTGAAGCTGGCGTAGTGGAGTCCCGTATCACCGGCGTCAGGTTGAACTATGCCAAGGCCGTCCTGGAGCCGTCGGCCGCCGAGTTCGTGGACCGCATGCGAGGCCGCGTCGTGCTGGATGCAGGGAGACGCGCCAAATACCTCTACTTCCCCTTGGACGAAGGCGTGCTCGTTGCCCATCTGCGCATGACGGGGAACCTCAAGATTGAAGCGCCTGCGGAGCCTGCCGAGCGTGTGCCCACTGCCGTGTTTTCGCTCTCTACCGGCGGGGAGATGCGGTTTTACGATAGGAGACGCCTGGGCAAGCTATGGCTTGTAGAGGACGTAGAGCCGCTGTTTGGAGGCTTGGGGCCGGAGCCTCTGGGGCCGGAGTTCACCGCGGACTGGTTGAAAGATAGGTTGTCGTCTAGGAACGCTCCCATCAAACCGCTGCTCCTAGAGCAGGACATAGCCGCCGGAGTGGGCAACATCTACGCCGACGAAGCACTGTTCCGCGCCCGGATACACCCCTACCGCTCCGCCTCCAAGCTCACGGATGAAGAGGTGGGCCGCTTGCACGCTTGCATCGTGGAGGTCTTGCAGAGGGCGGTTGGCGTGCTGGCGCCGCTGATTTCCGGGGGAGCGTCTCCCACACTATCGGAAACAGGCCACGAGGCGCTGCGCGTGCCCCGGAGGGTGGACGAGCCATGCAGCAAGTGCGGCAAGCCGGTGAAGAGGCTGGTGATCAGGGGGCGCAGCGCCTACTTCTGCGGCGTTTGCCAGACTTAGGAGATTATGTACTAAAAAACGGTCTTGCTCATCCCTGGGCAAAAGGATGTCAACACCCGGATGAAACAATACGGGGGAGCAAACCTTGCGCACTGGCTTTGATCGGCTCTGCTTGCCCCACATAGCCCCCAAGGCTCGCGTAAACATCCCCCTTTTTCAATTCCAAGCGACTTATCGCGTTCAATATATCGATAGTGTCTCCGCCTAGGTTAGTGATGAATATTTGGGGGCCTCCCCACTGTTGAATATCCTCAACCCCAACAAACACCAACTCTCTGTTGTACACGCCCTGAATGGATTTTGAGAAGTCGACCGGAATGCGAGCAAATCTCACCCTCCTATCGACAATCTCCTGGCTATGGATGGAAATATCGTCTCCTATTTCCCGCCAGTCAGTGTCGATAAACAGTTCTATGTGCAACTCTGCGGGATCATCGTCCATCCACAGCACGGCAAAGAAGTCGCTAACTCCGTCCCCCGGCGATAATACCGGCGATATTCTCATAGGGGGATCCTCAAGAGATGTCCGGCCAATCTCCAAACCACTGGACATCGCGCCGAAACCGAAAATTAGGTTGCAGTCGTTGAAGTTCAGTTCAATTTGATTCTCTGGGTTCAACTTAGCTGAGCCATCGCTTGCCATCTCCAAGTCTACTCGAACGGCGCCGTCAGCATCTCTCTGGGCGTACGGTGGCAACTGGGTTTCAGGTGAGGTACATGCCGATAACGCCAGGATTGCAAGCGACGCAGCCACTAGTTTGCTCATGGAACTAGCAACAGGAGATTCTTTACCATGAGGAGATGATATCTCTAAAGTTGATTCCCCGTAAGACGGCGGTGGTAGTAGCGGGTAGGGTTAATCTACCTTGCGGCTGGGTGGCAGCCTTGTTATAGTTTCCTTCATTGGAGGAGGGATCGCATAGAGGCCTAGTGCGCCCGCCTGCTAAGCGGGTTGGGGGTGTTGAGCCCCCTCGCGGGTTCGAATCCCGCTCCCTCCGCCACTATGACCTACGTTTAGGCATATATTGGGCACAACCCTAACGTCATTATCAAGCAGACAGAGCAAACAGCGGTAGTGGGACCCAGGATGAAAGTCAGGTCACCCCACAAGCAGTCCAATGAGGTTCTTGAACCTAACAATAACAGGGCGCCGGGATGCACGCTTTTTCTGTTCCCTATTCGCCGCTGCAATGCCTTCCTCCAGATGCGCCTGTACCACCGAATACGACTTTCGTAACCTAAATCTCTTTCCCACTTCCATGTGATTCCTGACCCCCTCAAAGTCAACATTCGCGCCCTCATTGACTGCCAGGGTAATCAGGTCTTCCGCTTTATCCTCGAGAAGCTTCAGTTCATCATCACTCAATGTCATATTAAGCACCTCCCTATGGTAGGCATCCTGACTTCCATGGTCAGCCTACCTTAATCAGCCCCTGGATGGTAAAGAAGACATGCTGGAAATCAAGTCTCCTAATGCTAATGATACGCTAAAATATCTTAGTGGACAGACGGGTCAATAGCCAAGAGCCCAATGGTTTAGGGGCACCAGCAACGCCCTTTGGCCACTCTTTCCTGGGGTCGGACGCACGGGAGCAAGTAATTCCCCTCTTGTCATGTCCCCCTTGCTCGAGTTTGAAACAGAGTGCTGAATTTTGGGACAACTAGCAAATAGTGGAACAGAGCCGGCCAGCAAGACTTCTTTAAGGATGTATAAATTGAAGTTCCGTAAAGGTATGGAAGCGTTAGAGAACATGCTGATCACTCATCAATGGAACCGCCATCGGCAATTCCTCTCCTTGCTTGGGCCACAGTTGGACGATGTTGTGCGCAGCTGGGAACATGCTATTCAAGAACAAGTTGAACAAATGGCAGACGATGACCAGAGGGATGAGTTCTACCACTTTGTCTCTGACGAGTACTACGACATGCAGCACCACAAGATTATTTTGACGAACTCGTTTTTCACGGCGTCCTTTGCATTGTTCGAATATCACCTGACGTGGCTTTGTAGTCATGTGCAGCAGCGTCACAACAACCCTTTTTCTGTAGGTGACCTCAAGCATTCTCTTACGGACCGCGTTAAATCATATCTAAAGAAACTTGGTGTGCCCTTCCCTGATGATGCTCCGGAGTGGAAGGAAATTATTAGATACCAAGAAATCAGGAACAAGATTATGCACGAGGGTGGCAAGATATCTTGCGAATGGCACCATCTCAAGTACGCAGAACGCAATGGTATTGTCAGCAACGGCAGAGAGACTCAGCAACTTGAGTTGACACGATCTTTCTGTGAGAAGGCGCTCAGCGACTTTGAGCGATTTCTGCTAATGGTTAGTCATGCTGCGACACAGGCGACGCAAATGCAATCGGACTCGTGAGCTTGCGGCGCACCAACGCTTAGAGGATTCCTTTTAACTTCTGTTCTACTCAGAGTAGTGAACATCACCTGCAACAGTCCCTATAGAAAGAATCGCACATCGGGGCGATTCCCAGGCTGGATGGCTGCCTTGTTATAGTTTCCTTCATTGGAGGAGGGATCGCATAGAGGCCTAGTGCGCCCGCCTGCTAAGCGGGTTGGGGGTGTTGAGCCCCCTCGCGGGTTCGAATCCCGCTCCCTCCGCCATCGCCCGTTTCCTACATCGTCCGCACTACGACTGCTTCTGTGGTGCCTCGTCGCTGTTGTTCCGTTTGTCGCCTAGCTGGTATAAGTCCTCTCTGAGCGCCTTGACCTCTTGGACCAAGTCTTCTATTGCGTCGTTGTTCCGCTGCCTCCTGACCATTAGAGCGGCAAAGTTCGCAACCAGAGCGCCGAATAGTCCTACGCCACCCACCATCAGTACGACGCCGGCAACTCTTCCCTCCGGTGTGCTGGGGACCATGTCTCCGTATCCTACGGTGGTAACGGTTGCAACTGCCCACCATATTGAATTCGGAAAGAAGCCAAGGGGAGAGCCACTGCCTTCTTCTACTGTCGTTACGATCGTGGCAATTATCAGGACGAGTCCAACCGCATAGACCAGCAGGAAGTCCACGTTGAATATGCGGACGGCGCCACGGAATGCCTTGGTTCCGTAGACCGCTATGCGAAGAAGGCGGAAGGGCCGTGCGAACGGAATGACGACAAGCAATACATCTAGCCAGTGCTGACTTAGGAAGCCACGACGATCAGGCGCTACGGCTGTCTTCACTACCAGATCGGCGGCAAACAGCGCCCAGACAACGGCATCAGCGATGAATACCAACCTCTCGCCATGGGGGGTTAGGTCCCAGAACAACGAAGCAGCAAGAAGCGGCACCATTGCGAAGGCAAGGACGAGAAGGGGCAGTTCGGTTGCCTGTTCGATTCTGACAAGCAATGCCTCACGCCTGTCGTTGCTATGAGATCGCTCCACTCTTGACTTGCTCACCGCACTCCTCCATTCAGATGTGTTTAAGTAGCTCATGCTGCCATTGTACCGCCTAAGGGTTTCAACCCCTGCAACGGTACCCGCCTTAAAGAATAAGGTATCATGACCGCTGTGAGAGCACGGATTGTCCAACGAACTCCCTTTTTCTACGGCTGGATTATCGTGGCAGGCGCCTTCTTTGGTGCGTTTGCAAGCGGGGGTATCCAGGGATTCACCTTCAGCGTTTTTCTCAAGCCGATGTCGGAGGACTTGGGTTGGGATAGGGCGGCTCTGACCGCGGGAGTCGCGATCAATACGCTGGTTGCGTCCTTCATTGCTCCACTATTTGGCTACATTGTGGATAGGCACGGGCCAAGGCCTTTAATGGCCGCCGCCGCCGTAGTGGGAGGAGTAGCTGCGTTCCTGCTTAGCCAGGTGACGCAGCTCTGGCAGTTCTACCTCATATTTGCCGTTGCCGGCATATTTGGTGGAGCGGCTCTGGGCGAGGTAGTTACGCAATCCACCGTAGTCAAGTGGTTCGTGAGACTTCGTGGGCGGGCGGTTGCCTTTGGCAGCATGGGAGGAGCCGCCTCCGGAGCTATATTGGCGCCAATCATAAGCTTCATTGTGATCAACTCCGGTTGGAGAGGTGGTTGGGTGCTGATGGCAGCTCTATTCTTCCTCATACTGTTGCCTGTCTCCTTCTTGATGATACGCCGTCCTGAGGACGTTGGCCTCAAACCTGACGGGGACGGGTCGCTGAACCCCGGTCAGTCCGGGGACGCTGCTGACACTGAACAGTCGTGGACACTGCCACAGGCGCTCCGCGACAGGTCCTTGTGGCTTCTAACCGGTTCACTAACGGTAGCCGGTCTATGCGTTTCTTCAGTGGTCATCCACGAGTTCAGCTACATAACTGATCGCGGCTTTTCCACGACCGTAGCGGCGTCCGTGCTCAGTACGCATGCCGCTATGGCCTCGGTGGGCCGGCTTCTCTGGGGCTTCATAGTAGAAAGGGTAAAGGTCAGGTATGCAATGGCTGCCGTTTTCCTGCTGTGCGGGATGGCGCTTGTGCTCTTGGTGACAGCGGAGTTCGCCGCCTTGCTTCTTGTATTTGCCGTTGCCTATGGCCTGAGCATCGGCGGTTACTCCGTGACCACTGCCGTCGCCTTCGCCAACTACTACGGTAGAGACCACGTGGGGTCGATTAGAGGAGCGATCAGTCCTCTTGTTACCGGGTCTGTGGCGCTGGGGCCGGTGCTGATTGCCCTGGGACATGACATCCAGGGAACATATACCAGCGGTTTCCTGGCTATGGTGGCTTTGTTTGTTGCGGCAGGCGCACTGGCTTTACTGGCCAAGCCGCCAAGAAAGGCAGGGGACACCAGGTAGGCTTGCTACTGTATGTTCAACGCCATGGCCGGACTTGTGACCGTCATCTTCTGGATGTCCAAGTCGCTTATGCCCAGAGCCCTCAGTCGGGGTAGGAAATCCTCAAAGAGGTAGCAATAACCGGAGTGGCCCCCGCTCCTTAGCCACCTCTTGCGGCTCGTGTCTTGAGAAAGAAGCAGGTTATCCGCGTAGCCCCGTTGGACTAAGGCGTGTACCAGCTCAGCCCGTGTCTGGTCTAGCAAGAAGTGCTCCTTCCCAATAACGTCAAACTGGACAAAGCACCCTTCACCGGCCAGCCTGGATAGAACGTCTATGTCCGGCCGTTCGTCCACATGGCCCACTATAAGCCGGGAAGGACTGACTCCTTCCGACTTGAGGATCTCCAGTTGATGCACGCCTGCTACTCCGCCATGCACCTCCATGCGCCGGTTTCCTGTGGTATGTGTCGTGATCACTGTGCCTGTACGCTTCTGGGCGATAGCGACAGCCTTCAGTACCTTCAACTCCACGCCCTCTACTCTGGCCCGGTGTATCGCAGACTTGAAAAGACCGCAGCGGCGTTTGCTGGCGCCTACCCCCTCTTCGATCTCCTTTGTTATGTGATCGGCAATACGCTCTACAGGCCACTCATGGACGAATTTCGGAATATGGGGTTCGATGTAAAATCCGGATGTGGACACTATGTGCACCTCGCTGGCCTCGGACAGCCTTGCCAGCATATCCAGGTCTCTGCCCCATCCGTTGCAGGTTACTTCCACGATTGCCTTGCCACCGGCTTCGCGATAAGCCGCAAGCTCGGACACCATGACATCAAAGTCATCCAGCCGCATGTAGGTGCTCTCAGAACGGGTGGTGCCCAGCAGGTCTACCCTCGGCCCAAAGCGCTGGTCGCACCAGATGTGCTCGTGGGGCAGGCAAAATCCCAGCTCATCGGGGTCTATTTGGCCTAGTACGGTTTGGATCATCTGTGCATCCTACGTCACCTAGATGAGAACGGAGCCTTCCTTCTCCACGACTTGCAGCAGGTCGATCACTTCGCTCGTTGTGCGCAGCTTTATCAAACCGTGCGCGATGTTGCCGCTTACGTAGTCTTGACCGACTCTGGTCAGTGCGGCTACTGCGTCCGAAATGATCAAGCTGCTGATGCCGCGGTCGCTGAGGTCAAGGCACGTCTGGCTTATGCCAAAGTCCAGCATAGTGCCCATAACCGCTACGTTGGCGATACTGTTCTCTTCTAAGTATGCTGCGAAGTCGGGATTGGATAGCGCGCTCCACCCGGGTTTGGGAAGGACCAGCTCCTCATCGCCAGGCTCCCAGTCTCTTGGATAGCTGCCGTTTTCTCCTTTCAAGTCCCATGCCCAGCCGGTAGCCTGTTGGAAATCTGAAACGTTGTTATCACCGTGCCCCAAGCTGCTAAAGACCACGTGCATGCCTAGGTCACGCGTCGCTCCCAGCACTTTAGGGATGTTCTGAGAAATGATGGCGAGCAGCTCAAAGTACTCATCGAACTCCCTGCTCAACACCTTCTCTTTGACGCGACGCGCCAGCCATCCATGCTCCGGGTCAGTGAACGGCGCGTGGAGGTCCTGCAACAGCAAGCATGTATTGCTCGCAGTCAGAGTAATGGGTCTCGACTCCTTGATGACTAGAGTCAATGGATGACGCAGCACCATCAGGATGCTCCTACTTGCAGCGTCTGCCATTCCAATCGCGCTTTCATTTCTTCCGGATTCGAGGTGACTTTTTCAGGAGCAAAGTCGAAGTCCCACCCCTCGGCTGCAATGCTGTCTGCCACTCTTCCCGCATCAAAGCTTAGCCCGCTAAACTTGCTTGGCGGTTGGCCCGCCAGCCAGACGAATGCCTTACCCAGTTCGGCAGGATCCGCCCAGTTTGATATCATCTCTTCGGGCATCTGCTCCGCCTGCGCCAGGGTTACCCCTGTTGGCTTAATCCGCTTTCCGGGGCTCATGGTGTTAACAGCTATATTGTGGGGCGTTGCTTCTAAGGCCAGGGCCTTGGCAAATCCCTCCAGGCCGTGTTTCCCCACGCAATATGCAACTTCTTTGATAAAACCTCTAAAGCTGGCGCCGCTCGCCACAGCCATGATGTGACCACCACCTTGCGTCTTCATTATGTCCCATGTCGCCTTAGTCCCGTTGAACAGGCCGCCTATATGGATGTTTAACTCACTCCACCAAGCCTCATGACTTGTTTCCTCAAAACTGAGCAGGGGCAATACGGCAGCGGTATGTATCAGCGCGTCCAGCCTGCCCCATTCGTCGACTACTTTTTGGACAACATCGTTGAACATCTCAGGGTCGGCTACATCCAAACGCAGATTGAGGAGTTGGGCTCCATCTACCTCCATCCCCTTGAAAGAAGATTCCATCTCCGCTTCATCCACGTCGGTTGCGCAGACCCTGGCGCCGGCCAGTGCAAAGGCCTTTGCAATTCCCCAGCCGAGGCCTCTACCCGCGCCTGTTACCAGTACTACCTTCCCCTCCAACGTGGTCACTATGCAAGCTCCTTCAAGGGACTAGCCGGCTGCAAGCCCCAGTGTACCCGCCACCGGTTTCAGCGCATCTATGACGAACGTGATGTGTTCGTCAAGGTCTACGCCTAATTCGTCAGCGCCCTGGGCTATGTCTTCCCGACTCACGGACTTCGCGAAAGCTTTGTCCTTCATCTTCTTCCTAACGGAGCGGACGTCCGTATCTGCCAGACTCTTTGTAGGGCGGACCAGCGCCACGGCCGTGACAAAGCCCGATAGCTCATCCAGCGAGAACAGCGCCTTCTCCATCATCGTCTCGCGAGGTACGCCTGTGTGATTACCGTGTGACAGCACCGCTTTCACAATTGAGTCCGGGTAGCCTCTGGATCTGAGGATATCGGCGCCAAACTGGGGGTGCTCTTCCGGTGTCGGGCAGGAGTCCCAATCGAAGTCATGCAACATTCCGGTAATACCCCAGAGCTCTTCGTCTTCTCCTAGCTGACGGGCATAGGCGCGCATGCAAGCCTCTACGGCAATTGCATGCCTGAAAAGGGCGTCACTCTTGCCGAATTCCTGGAGCAGCGTCCAAGCCTCGTCGCGAGTAACCATTCTGATCCCCCTGGATTCGCCTGAAAGCGGTCTCGACCATTCTAGCCGGTTACTAAGCGACCTTAGCACAACAGAGGCCTGTGCAGCCACAATGACAAGATAGCGTAGAGTAGATGGCTGGTACTTGGCGGCCCGTATTTGAGTTGCGACCTAACGGAGAATATGCGTGCTCCAAGCAGCGAACCTTGACACGGCACATGACGGGTCTATAATCCCGTCGTCTGCACAGGGTGTTGTCGAATGACCCCGTTGAGCATGTACGAATGCTAAGAATTGGGGTAGTTCGCACACCGTTCAAACATGCCAGAAGGGGAGGTGACGGAGTGGTTACAGCAGATCCAATGTCACTAACACTTGCGGAAGCAGCCGGCAAGATAAAGTCTCGCGAAATCTCACCCGTCGAGTTAACACAAGCGAGCTTAGACCGCATCGATGAGCTGCAGCCCGAGCTCAACGCATTCATAACACTCTGTCCCGATCGGGCCCTTTCCGCCGCGCGAAAGGCCGAGAGGGATATTGCCGGAGGTAAATACCTGGGCCCTTTGCATGGCATTCCCTACGCGGTCAAGGACATCTATGCCAGCAAGGGAATCCTCTCCACAAGCGGGTCGAAAGTCTTCGCTGATCACGTTCCTGATCACGACAGCACGGCAGTTAGGAGGCTGAACTCCGCTGGCGCAATCATGGTGGGGAAAAACAACACCAACGAATTCGCCAGCGGCGGTGACGACAGCAGCTTTTACGGCCCTGTGCAGAACCCTTGGAAGCTGGGCTACACGCCGGGCGGGTCCTCGAGCGGTTCGGCCGCCTCGGTCGCTGCCGGGATGATTTTCGCATCCATGGGATCTTGTACCGGCGGCTCCGTTCGTGTACCTGGCTCTAACTGTAGTCTGGTGGGATTGAAGCCCAGCTATGGACTGGTCAGCAGGTATGGCATATTCCCATTGAGCTGGTCTTTAGACCATCCCGGCACCTTGACCAGGACCGTTGAGGACTGTGCGCTTCTCCTCCAGACGGTAGCGGGTTACGACGCAAAGGATCCATCCTCCACCAGAGTGTCGATCCCGGACTATGCTTCCGCTCTCACCAACGATATCCGCGGAATCAGAGTGGGGGTTGCAAGGGAACTCCGTGAAGGCACATCGGAGGAGGTAGATCTCTTGGTAGAGAAGGCTTTATCGGTGCTGAGAGAATTGGGCGCCTCGGTTGAAGAGGTTTCGGTGCCGGTCACGGACAGCTACGCCACTACGGCTGGCAACGTGATCACATGGAGTGAGGCAGGACAGATTCATACCCCGTATCTCCAGCATCTGCATGAATACTCCAGTGGGGTTAGGGAAAAGGTCCAGGTGGGGCTTGTCATACCCTCTAACGACTACCACAAGGCGCAAAAGATGCGTCGCAAGGTTCAAGAGGAACTGACACAGATGCTGAATCGAGTAGATGTCCTGGTCGGCCCAATCCAGAGGACTCCGCCTGGAACCCTGCAGCTCAGCGTGGCAACGGGCGCTGCTACAGGGATGGCTACTCAACGAAGCTTCACCAGGCCGTTTAACTTGACTGGCATGCCCGCGGTCAGCGTGCCTTGCGGCTTTTCTGCGGAGGGCCTGCCGATAGGATTGCAGATAGCTGGGAGACTTTTTGACGATTCCACTGTGCTCCGCGTGGCCCACGCTTATGAGCAGGCGACCCCGTGGCACGATATGCACCCATCGATATCCTGAGGAGGCGGCTCATGTCCAAAATGTCGAAAGAAACAGTTAGCGCCCTGATAGCGCTTGGCGGCGGCGAAGCCACTCCTCAAGAGATTGAGGCGACTACCAAGCTTTATAACACTCTCGCCGAGCAGCTAGAGGAAGTGTCGTCCGACTCACTGGAAGAGGTAGAACCTCACTTCATCCAGCCCACAAGGAGAGGACGCAGCCGCTCTTAGCGCAACAAACTCAGGAGGCGGCCTCTAGGCTCAGAGAGCTTTACAAGCAGAATGGTCAGGATACATAAGATCAAAGCAGAGATCATGCCCCCGGCTTCATTCGCACCGTTCGGGGAGGTCATCGACGCATCGGACATCCCTGATGAGATTTCTCCCGTTGATTTTCAAGGAGGCGAATTGCGGTTCAACGCAACTCTCCTGCCCTATCGTGGTCTGGAGTTCAGCCAGATGGAGCAGCACTTCCACGTTACGCAAGCTTTCTTGCCGCTCAGCGGGCCGCCAGCGGTGGTTGCCGTTGCCGCTCCTACAGACCAAAACGACCCTGATGCAATTCCAAAGCCCGAACAGTGCCACGCTTTCCTCATAGACGGGACCAAGGGTTATATTCTGAAGAAGGGGACTTGGCACTCCGACCGGTTGCCGCTCTATCCGCCGGGCACCAAAATGGTGATCCTCACCGATAGTGAGACGAACTTAGACCTCAGCAGGTATGGATCTATACGGACTCCGGAGAGCGACCGGGGAGGCTGGAAGCTCAACCGCATCGTCGACTACCGGACAAAGCTTGGGGTTACGTTCGAGATAGTTCTCTAGCGGCCCTTCGTGCCTATCCTAGGCTCCGATAATTTCCTCCATCACCCGGAGCAGGTTCTCCCCAAGCACCTTTCTTACTGTGTCCTCTGACTGGCCCCGGCGTAGCAGCTCCTCCGTTAGCGCCGGCAATTTGCTGCAGTCCTCCATGCCCACGGGTAGGCTGACTACCCCGTCGAAGTCGGATCCAAAGCCTACGTGGTCAGGACCTGCAATTTTTAGCGTATGCTCTATGTGGTCAGCAACGACCCCAATATCGGGTGCTGGCACCTTACTCACTAGCTCGTCATATTTCGCTCGCAGCTCTTCCTTTGACCTGTTCAACGCCTCCTCATCCCCTGCCAGCTTCTCTTCAAGGGCCTCCTCCTCAAGGCGGTGCTGTTCCATTAGCGCATCATTAGCTATGCGGCATTCTTCCGAGATGAATGCAGGCACAAACGTAGTGCACACAACGCCGCCGCCTTCCGCGACCGCTTTTATTTGCTCATCCCTGAGATTCCGTCGGTGATCACATATAGACCTGGCGGAAGAGTGTGAAGCTATCACCGGCTTGGAAGAGACTTTGATGACGTCCCAGAAGGTCTCTTCAGACACGTGGGAGATATCAACCATCATGCCCAGCCGGTTCATCTCTTTCACCACCTCGACCCCAAAAGGCGTCAGCCCGCGATGCTTCGGTGTATCCAGACAGCCGTCGGCCCAGTTGTTATTGTTGCTCCAGGTGAGGGTCATGTAACGCACGCCCAGTTCAAAGAACATGCGAAGCACGGCCAGATCGTCTTCAATGGCATGTCCTCCCTCAATACAGAGGATTGCCGCTAGTTTGCCTCCGCCGACGATGCGCCTGACATCACTGGCGGTGGTTGCCAGTTCGAAGTCTTCCGGGTAGTTCTTGCATAGCTGTTTAATCGCGTCCAGGTCCTGCAAGACCCGCTGGATGCATTCCCTTTTTGGAATGAGATTGGGACGAATCCAAGCGGAGAAGAAGACGGCGTCGAGACCACCCTGGCGCATCTTGGGCGCGTCCACGTGAGTGAGACTTCCACCCCGTCCCACGTCCGCGCCATTGTCCACAATGCGGTCCGGTGTGTCGGCGTGGCAGTCAATTACGATAGAGGAGTAGTGTATATCCCGTTCCATGGAGTTCATTTCTTGGACACCTCCACGATGTATTCTAGGCAAGATACAGAACCACCGATGGCATAGTATCTCATTTGCACATCACGGGCTATGTTTCCGAAACGGCAGTGTTAGGTCTGCGTATGCCTGCTACCAGTAACATGGCCACAAATCCGGCTACGGCAAAACCGGCGAAAGCCAGCAAGTAGTCTCCGGTGAGGTCAAACACCACACCGGCAAAGAGCGGCCCGATTAGAGTACCTACGGTCTGTACCGTGCTCATCAGGCCACGGATGGTGGCAAAGGACTTGCGGCCGAAGTAGTCAGCCTGGAGCGAAACCGGCAACACAATAGAGCCGCCATATGCCACGGCATACAGGACAAGAGCTCCGATGAGCAGCGGCCGGGTTTGCACTTGAGTCATTGCAAGCATGGTCAAACTAGTCAATCCCAGCGTGGCAGCCAGCAGATACCGCTTGTCAATGAAGTCACCCAGCCAGGAAATGCCGATCCTGCCGAGTAGGCTTACAAGTGCGACAGCCCCAAGGAGGGAGCTAGCCACGACAAATGTAAACCCCCTGTCCACCATCATCGCGACGAAGTGGATGGTGAACCCTGTAGTTACTATGGCACGAAGAGATAGAGACGCACCCAGGAACCAGAATTGGGTTGTTTTAAGGCTCTGAAGTCCTCCAATCTCTGGGCCACTGACTGGTCTGGGACGACCTGTCCCCCGGGAAGCACCTGGGACAGCGTTGGACACGCCTGAGCCGTCTGGGAGCAATCCATAGTCCTCCGGCCTATGTCGCATTAGCATTGCAAGTGGCAAGCCCACAGTTAGTATCAGGACTCCAGATGCTATCGCCGCACTGCGCCACCCGTGGACTGATATCCACCATCCCAAGACCGGCAGCAGCAGAGCTCCACCTAGGCCCACGCCGGACATCACAAATCCAATTGCTCGGCTACGTTTTCTAAGGAACCAGTTAGCCACGGCAGCGGTAGCCGGGGCGAACGTCCCCAGACTACTCCCCAGAGTAATAGTGAAGATATAGACCAAGTACAGGCCAAGAAGAGAATTGACTTCCGCAAGTAAGACAAAGCCCAATCCCATTAGTGGGATGCCGATGAACATCATTTTCCTGGGCCCGTACTTGTCTATTAGGAAACCCTCAACCGGCCCTAGGAATCCGCCCTCCAAACGGGCCAGGGCAAAGACGCCTGACAAAGCGCTACGGCTCCAGCCAAACTCCACGCTTAGCGGATAGAAAAAGGCGCTGAATCCATAGAAGTTTAGCCCCGCGCCCATCGCGGTGAGGACAGAGCCTCCCACCACTATCCACCAGCCGTAGAAAATGCCGTCTGGGTTCCGCTTCCGCTTAGTATCGTGCGTTGTGTCGCTCATCTCAGTATTGCCCCCAGACGTCTAGTGGCACGTCCCAAGGGCAGGTCGCACCATATTGGCAGGTCAACCTACCGTCAGGATAGGCTTCGGGTAGGTTGGCGCCACTATGCAGGACGTTGCTCATGATCATGCCGACTAATGGAAGCTTTGGCAGGTTGGACGTTGCGCACAAGCGGGGAATCAGATTTCGGTGGGTGCGTATGGCAGTATTTGACGTCCGGCCCTCATAACCATGGCCATTTCACGCAATGCTCGAATATCCTGCAGGGGGTCCTGTTCGACGACGATGAGATCGGCTTCCTTGCCGGCTTCCAAAGTCCCTACTTGGTCGCCCATCCCTATTGCTTCTGCAGCTTCGCCCGTCGCCGATCTTATTACGTCCATGTTGGACATGCCTGCATCCGAATGGAGTTCCAGCCCCAGGCAGTAATCACCGAAGGACTGTATAGCATCGGTGCCGGCAATTATTCTGATCCCCCACTCAGTCCACATTCTTCCCACGAACTCCAGTTGACTTTCACACTTAGCCTTGACACTTTCAAGCCGGGCATGCTCTTCCATAGATAGAGGCCCCGTCTCTAATTTCGCCAGCAGTCTCTCACGTCCGCGGAAACCGGTTTGCACCGTTGGGCTGACGTACACTCCCTGTTCCGCGATGCGTTCCGCAATGCGCTGGTCAAATTTATATGAGCCGTCGGGTTCAATGAACCCCGCGTGCTCAATCATATCTACTCCCGCGTCTAGAGCGTTTGTGATGCTCTGAGTAGCCATGCAATGTGCCGTGGTGAGCTTGCCGTGCACATGAGCTTCGTCGACGATCACCCTCATCTCCTCCACACTGTACGAATCTCTGCGATTATCGGTGATCGCGGTACCTCCACCGGAGGCCATGATCTTAATATGATCAGCCCCCTCTTTGATCAGTGTTCGCACTGCCTGTCGTACACCGTCCACGCCATCGGCTTCGCCGTTGCACCAAAAGAAGTGTCCGCCTGTCATGGTCACCGGTCGTCCACAGAGCAGAAGGCGTGGAGAGGTCACAAGCCCCTGCGCGGCGGCGGCCCGCAGGTCAAAGGTTATCCTATTGCGCGCTCCGTTATCCCTCAGTGTGGTTACTCCAGAACTGAGATGGATATGGGTGTTGTGCGCAGCCCTCAGAAGCATGATCTCATCGGAGTCGCGTTCGATCACCTTCTCATACGGTCCGTCCGCGTAGCCGTGACCGTTGACAGTACCGAACATTAGGTGGGTATGAGCGTCGATCAGTCCGGGCAAGACGTAGCCATTGGGGAACTCCATGAACCGCACGCCGGGGCCTTCCGGCAGCTTAAGTTGCGACTTTGGGCCAACTTGGCTAATTTTGGATCCCTCGATCACGATTGCGGCGTTCTGTATAGGAGCTCTCCCCGTACCATCGATCAGATGCATACCGCTTACTACTGTTGTTGTAACCATCAGGAGCCCCCTCGTTTCTGTGTTGGACACTGGAGATTATAGCGCGGGCAGTACGTACATGCCCAATTGGTATATCGGGAAACGAGGTTCACGCGATTGGCCCCTCGTGGCCGTGCCTTCCCACACGGTATGCAGATTTCAGTTCGCCCGTACATCGACTCACTTTTGCCTGCAAACCATGCTCCATAAACTCAGAACATGGTTATAATAGTCGCCGCTTTGTTCACAAATCTGCAATTTCCTTAAGGAGTCCACTTTGGAACAGCTTGCCCTGAGCATGCTGGCGGTTTTTATTGGAATAGTTCTCATCCCACCGCTGGCGCACCGGGTCAAAGTACCCATTATTGTAGCCGAGATAATTTTTGGCATAGCTATAGGGGTTTCCTTCCTTGACATAGTTCCAGAAAACCAAACCGTGGACTTCTTCTCCTCGTTTGGGCTGGCTTACCTCATGTTCCTGGCTGGCATGGACCTGGACTTGAGGGTTGTACGCCGTCACGTCTTCAAAGCAACAACGATAGCAGCCGTCTCCGTGGGAGCGCCGTTGCTTAGCGGTGTCTTGCTGGCTTCCTACGTAGGGGTGCACCCCATGCTGCTGGGCACCATACTTTCGACCACTTCCCTGGGGCTGGTTCTGCCGTTGTTGAAAGACTTGCGACCCAGGGGAGATTTCGCCAACCTGATGCTGGGAACGGTGGTCATAGTGGACATCGTCAGCATATTCTTGCTGGCATTTTCTTTGAGTGTCATCCAGGGTCCGCTTCAGGTGGAGTTTTTCTATTCGCTGGTAGCTATATTGATCCTATTCATTATACCGATGCTGCTTAGCAAATCCGTATTGACTAGGCGGTTCGCATCTCTGTTGTCTCGCCAAAGATACTTTGACCTTGAGGTCAGACTGGCTTTCGCCCTGATTTTTCTGCTGGCCGCCATATCCGGGCAGTTGGGGTTCCACTCAATCATGGGCGCGTTCATTGCGGGATTGATATTCTCCGAGATAATGCCTAGGGCAACGCGGATAGAAGAGAAGTTGGAGAGCTTCGGCTACGGTTTCTTCATACCGCTGTTCTTCATCTTCACCGGAGCCAGGGTGGACCTCCCGTCCCTCTTCTCCGATGTGCAGAACCTGGGGGTCTTGGCGGTCATACTGGCCGTGGGACTGCTCTCCAAGATGATAAGCGTGTCGGCGGTAACCAGACTGCTGGGGATGAAGCCCAGAGAAAGCGCGGCCTTTGGGCTTTTCCATGCGGCGCGCCTCAGTCTGATCATCGCCGCCGCGGACATAGTGGTTAGGCTGGACCTCATAGACCAGAACCTGTTCTCCACTCTTGTGCTGCTGGCAATAGCGTCCGCGCTGATAGCGCCGGCTTTGGGCAGGTACGTATTGGGACGGTCCATCCACCATGAGCCGGAGCCGCCGGTCCAAGAACCCATAGCTGCGGGTACACCCTCTGATAGCTAGTGCAGGAAATGACGCACGCCTGAAAAGACCATCGCTATCCCCAGGCGGTCGGCGGTGGCTATGATCTCTTCGTCACGGATTGAGCCGCCCGGCTGAACGATTGCGCCGATGCCCGCCGTGGCCGCTTCCACTACGTTGTCATCGAAGGGGAACAGTGCATCCGAGGCGAGCACTGCGCCCTTTGACCGTTCGCCAGCGAACTGCGACGCCAGCCTCACGCTGGTTACCCGGTTGGGCTGTCCGGCTCCCATGCCAACAAGCACGCCGTCTTTGACCATAGTGATGGCGTTGGACTTCACGTGCTTGCACATCGTCCAGGCCACGGCCATGTCCGCCAGTTCAGGCGCTGAGGGCTGTCTCTTTGTAACTACCTGGAAATCGGTTTCCCCGGAGACAGTGACATCTGCTTCCTGCACCAGGGCTCCCCCTCTCACGGTGCGGACCTCCCGGCGCGGCCGGCGCGCGTCCCCGGCAGGGACGGTGAGTATGCGCAGGTCTTTGGACTTTTTCTTGAGGTGCTCCAGGGCTTCCGGTTCTGCGCCGGGAGCGATGACGATTTCATAGAACATACGCCCACCGTTCACCGGACTACGCACTTCCCGCAGGGCCTTGGCGTAGGCCATGTCTATAGGCCGGTTTGAGGCGACTATTCCCCCATAGGCAGAAACGGGATCACCCTGCGTCAGAGCCTTCTCATAAAGGGCGGCAACGTCGCCGTCTCCCGTGGCGAAACAGCAGGGATTTGTGTGTTTGATAATAGCTACGGCAGGCTCAGGAAAGTCGGCGACCAGGTTGAAAGCGGCGTCTGCGTCCAGGATGTTGACAAAGGACAGCTCCTTGCCGTGGTGCTGTGCGAAACCTCCCATGCCATCAACCGGTCCTGAGTCCAGCGTGTAGAAGGCGCTCTTTTGATGGGGGTTCTCCCCGTAGCGCAGATCCAATCTCTTATTCAGACCAATGGTCAACTCATCCGGGAAAGAGGACGCGCCACCGCGGGAAAGGTACTGCGAAACGGCGGTATCGTACAGCGCCACGTGTTGGAAAGCCTTGCGGGCCAGGCCCTGCCGGTCTTCTAGGGAAAGGCCGCTGCCGCCTAGCTTGTTCGACACCCATTCATAGTCAGCGGGGTCCACGACTACCACGACGTGAGGGAAGTTCTTTGCCGAGGCCCTGATCAGGGTAGGCCCGCCGACGTCGATGTTTTCCAACGCCTCTCCCAAGGTCACGCCGTCTTTCCCTACCGTTTCGCGGAACGGGTAGAGGTTGCACACCACCAGATCAATGGTGTCGATGCCGTGCTCGGCGAGCTGCGCCATATCCCCTGGCAGGTTGCGCCTGGCCAGGATGCCTCCGTGTACTTTGGGATGAAGCGTTTTAACGCGTCCGTCCAGCATTTCAGGAGAGCCGGTCATATCGGCGACCTGCTGCACAGGCAGACCCGCCTCCGATAGCTCTTGGTGGGTACGTCCTGTGCTGACCAGGTCATACCCCAGCTTGTGAATAGCCCCGGCAAACTCCACAAGGCCGGTCTTATCAGATACGCTAAGCAATGCTTTCAATGGGTTCCCTCTCAAATAGCGGAGTGCGCTTGGTCTTCAGAGTCCGGGTGATTCCTATCCCCCGGCCACTTCCCCAACTACCCATGCTTCGGGTAGTGTCCCGACAATACCGGAGGCGTGCTCTGCCGCGCAGACCAGCACCATGCCCACGCCCATGTTGAACACACGCCTCATCTCGGCAAGGTCTACATTCCCCGCGGCCTGAATTATACGGAAGACGGGAGGCGTTTCCCAGGAAGACCAGTCCACGCGCGCCATCAAACCCGGCGGCATCACCCTCTTCAGGTTATCCTCCATACCGCCGCCCGTGATATGGGACATGGCCTTGATGAGGGGAAGTACCGGCTCCAGCAAGGGCCAGTAGCCGCGGTGGGGTTCCAACAACGCCTCGCCGAGGGTACACCCCAGTTCGTCATATGCTTCGTACAGAGGCGACCGATCCTCTTCCAGGTTGAATATGGCACGCACCAGTGAGTAGCCGTTGGTGTGCAGCCCGCTGGAAGGTAGGCCGATCAATAAATCGCCCGCTTTAATGCTGGAAGGGTCGAGCAGAGCTTCACGCTCCGCCGCGCCGACCACAAACCCCACCAGCTCGAATGCATCCGGCTTAAATACGCCCGACATCTGGGAAGTCTCGCCGCCCAAGAGGGCGCATCCCGCTTCTCTACAGGCTTCAGCCATGCCTCTCACCAGGGCTTCCAGCCGCTCCGGCAGCAACGACTCCATGGCAATGTAGTCCAGGAAGAAGAGCGGCCTTGCTCCGCTGGTAAGCACGTCGTTGATGCTCTGGTTGACTACGTCTTTGCCGATGGTTCGGTACTGGTCCAGCCAAACCGCCAGTTTCAGCTTGGTGCCCACACCGTCGGTGCTGGAAACAAGCACCGGTTCCCTGAAGTTCTGAAGCTGGAACAACCCCCCGAACAAACCAACGTCACCCAGAACCTGGGGGCCGAAAGTAGAACGGACTAGGGGTTTGATGAGGTCTTTGACTTGGGCGGCGGCATCCAGGTCTACACCTGATGCCAGGTAGGTCATTCTGGGCATGCCCTAGGAGCGCTCCAAGGCCAGCTTGTCGAATTCCAACTGGACCGGAATGGGGTAGTTGCCCGTGAAACAGGCGGCACAGAAGCTGTCCTCGCTGCCGTTTACCGTCTCCAGCAGCCCTTCCACACTGAGGTAGCCAAGGCTGTCAGCGCCCACGAACTCCTGTATCTCATCAAGCGACATATTGGCCGCCAGCAGTTCGCCCTTGGTAGCCATATCCACGCCAAAGTGGCAGGGGAAGCGTATGGGCGGCGCGCATACCCGCATGTGAACTTCCTTGGCGCCGGACCTGCGCACCATGCTCACCACTTGCGGCGTGGTGGTGCCTCGCACAATGCTATCGTCCACAATGACCACTCTCTTGCCGCCAAAGACTTCAGGCAGGGGATTGAACTTCATCTGTACGCCCAGCTCGCGTATGCGCTGGTCCGGCTGTATGAAGGTGCGCCCCACGTACCGGTTTTTAATCAGGCCATCGCTGAATGGGATGCCCGACTCCTGGGAATAGCCTACTGCCGCGGCCGTAGCTGAATCGGGCACGCCGATCACAATGTCCGCTTTCACGGGATGCTCTTTGGCCAGCCGTTTGCCCATATCAACACGCGACAGATAGTTGAGCCGGCCTCCCAGCAGGCTATCCGGCCTGGCGAAGTATATGTACTCAAAAACGCACGGCGCGGGATTGGGCAGACTGCCGGCGTATGGAGTAGAGTTCAAGCCGTCCTCGTTGATGATGACCGTTTCACCCGGCTCTATCTCGCGTAGGAAGCGGGCTCCCAAGTGGTCCAAAGCACAAGATTCCGATGCAATTATCCAGCCGCCATCCAGCTTACCCAGGCAGAGAGGCCTGACGCCGCGCGGGTCACGGATGCCTATTAGGGTATCGTTGGTTAGCACGGTTAGAGAGTAGGCGCCCTGCAAACGTAGCATTGTGTAGGCCACCCTCTCGGCAAGGTCTTCGCCGGGAGCGTGGACCAGCATTTGAGCTATGACTTCGGAGTCGGTGCCGGTGGAGAAGGCGACGCCCATTTCCATGAGCTCGGCGCGCAACTCTTCCGCGTTGATAACATTGCCGTTGTGAGCCAGGGCCAGCTCCAGCCCGCCATTTTGGGCCACAAGGGGTTGAGCATTCTGAATACGCGTTGAACCGGTGGTGGAATAGCGGGTGTGGCCTATGGCAATGTGCCCTTCCAGGCGCTCCAGATCGCTCTCTCGGAAAGCCTGGGACACAAGCCCCATGGAAGTGTAGGTATGGATGCGTTTACCGGTGGCTGTAGAGATGCCCGCGCTTTCCTGGCCCCTGTGCTGCAAGGCAAAGAGACCGTAGAATGCGGTCTGGGCTACATTGAAGCCTGGTGCATATACACCTATAACTCCACAACTTTCGTGGAGAGAATCGTCATCATTAGCTGCAGTCCCAATGCAAGACTCCGCAAATGAGGCCAACAAGCACCCCCGGGGCAGGCTGGACATTTCAGATTATAAGTCGCTGGGGGCACTGCGGTCAAACGGCATCGCATTGCAATTTCGCCCATAGTTGGCAGAGGACGCATACGCCGGCCACCCGGCAGACGGACAAACGGGCAAGCTGCAGGGGGAGGCCGCGGCGGGGCGCGACCGGAGGCAGGCGGGCGGAGGACCCAACGGTGGCGGAAACGGCCATGGACGGTGGGGGAATCGTAGGGGGTGTTGAGCAGAACCCCGGTCGCTGGGGATAGGGTCAGGCGTGAGAAGCGGGACACCGGCGGTGTAGACGATGGGGCGATTCGTGCCTGTGTTTCGAACCGAATTGTTTCAGACGTTATGTCAAGTTGCAAAGCTAGAATGGACCACCTTCTTGCGGAAATATGCGAAAACAAATCCGTTTTTCCTTCGGCAGGCTCAGGGACAGGCTCCTTCGGCAAGCTCAGGACAGGCTCTTCGACAAAGCTCAGGGCAGAATTCGACGGATGAAGGCGTGATGTCGTAACGTTTCTAGCGACGGCGGATGTTATTGATAATCTCATTGACTTCCAGGGCGCGGGCGAGGGTGTTGATGGCTCGGAACAGCAGGTCCGGGGGAGAGTCGGGATAGGCGGCGAGGCGTCGGATCTTGAGCCGGAGCAAGCCTATCTCACCCTGTAGGCCTTTGAGATGGACGGCGTTCTGAAGGAGATCCCGATCGTTCTCCGCTACGCGGGATGAGTAGAAGCCGTGGGTGCGGGCGTTCTGGTTGCCTGTCGGCGCGCCACGCCGCCGCTGTGTTGGGTATGGCTGATCGGTTTGCTGTGAGTCCATGTGGGTAAGGGTACTGGGCGCAGGGGGGTGTGGGGAAGTGGGGGGTGTCAGGGTGAGGTGAGCGGGTACTTTACCTTCGCCCCTGGATGCCAGTGACAACGGGCATGACGAGAAGGGGCGGCTCGCGAACCGCCGCTACGGTGTTCCCTACGTGATGCCTATATAGGCTTGCCACGCTCAAATGGTTCGACAAGCTCACCATGAGCGGGAGGGCGGTGGTCACGGTGGTTCATTCAAGGCCACGCGGCTTGGGAAGCGGAGGCTTTGGATTCTTCACTTCGTTCAGAATGACACCACTCCACCGCCGGATTGCTTCGTTCCTCGCAAAGACGGAGGGGGATGTGCAACTAACACTGGAACGACGAATGGCTGGGGGCAGGGTGGGGGAGGCCGGCGGTGTGGCGCGGCCGGGGCAACCACGAGGGTTGCCCCTACGGTGCTCCTCCATCCTACTGCTCTTTACAATCAAGAAATATTTGCGCTAAACTCAGTCTTACCAGGGCACTAGGGGCGACTCCCATTGCCCTGACTTTCTTTTTGTTTGTTGGGTGAGGACGACGTGGTCCACAAGGAAACATACGTAACGGGAGAGGGGCTGGCCAAGCTGGAGAGCGAGTTGGAGCACCTGCGCTCGGTGTCGCGACAAGGGGTGGCTCAGCGAATCCAACAGGCAAAAGAGCTGGGTGGCACCGTGGACAACGCGGAGTACGAGGTGGCCAAGAACGAGCAGGCTTTCATCGAGGGCAGGATCCTAACCGTTGAGAACATGATCAAGAACGCCATCCTCATTCCGGATGACAGGAAGCCCTCCGGCAAGGTGGAGGTTGGGTCTGAAGTCACCATAAAGGATTCCGCCGGCAAGGAGCATACCTACACTATTGTGGGAATCTCAGAGGCCGACCCCTCCGAGGGCAAAATCTCCAACGAATCACCGGTAGGCCAGGCTCTATTGGGACGCAAGAAAGGGCAGCAGGCCGAGGTGCAGACCCCTTCAGGCTCTATAAAGTACACTGTCGTAAAAATTTCTTAGCCGGGGTAGGCGGCGCCGCCGTCACCCGGCGCCCGGACTTTCAGAATGACACAACGGAGCAAGGCGCTCGCTGAATCGCGCCAGGACAAGCTGAGAAAGCTACGTGCCCAAGGCATCGACCCGTACCCTCCACGGTTCCATCGCACTCATACCAACCGGGAAGCCATGGATTGGTACCAGAAGGCCGAGGCCAGCAGGGGAGAGGGCTACCACAGCCGCAAGAAGCTCACCGTTGCCGGCCGTATCACGGCCCTGCGCGACATGGGCAAGGCCGCTTTCCTAGACTTGCGCGACGGTTCTCAAAGGCTCCAGGTGCACCTGAGGAGCGACGTCCTGGAGGAATCCTACAGTTTGATGGAGACCCTGGACTTGGGCGATTTCCTGGGCGTTGAGGGGAGTATGTTTCGCACGCGGCGCGGTGAGATAACCCTCCGAGCGCGTAATATCGTTCTTCTAGCAAAAGCACACCGGCCACCTCCTGAAAAGTGGCACGGCCTCCGCGACGTTGAGATACGCTACCGGCAGCGTTACCTGGATTTGATAGCCAACCCGGACGTCAAATCCGTGTTCCAGGGCAGGAGCAGGATCATCTCCGCAGTGCGCAGCTTCATGGACGGCCTGGGCTACATAGAGGTGGAGACGCCGGTCATGGTCCCGGTGGCCGCCGGCGCCATGGCCCAGCCCTTTGTCACTAAGCACAACGCCCTTGATCGTGTGCTGTATCTGCGCATTGCGACGGAACTCTACCTGAAGCGGCTCATCATAGGCGGGCTGGACAGGGTCTACGAGATAGGGCGCATATTTCGCAACGAAGGCATAGACATGGACCACAACCCGGAGTTCACTATGCTGGAGAGCTATCAAGCCTACGCCGACTACAACGACATCATGGCCTTGGTGGAGCAGATGGCGGCGACAGCGGCGCGCACCGTCAACGGCTCGGCGAGGACTACCTTCCACGGCCATGAGATAGACTTCACGCCTCCCTGGCGGCGTCTTTCTCTCAAGGAAGAGCTGAAGAAAGCGGGGCTGGACATAGAGGAACTGTCGCAAACCGAAGACCTGGTGATCGCCGCCAGAGCGAAAGGCGTTGAAACCGCAGCCTTGGAAAGCCGGGGCAGGATCATAGACAAACTGGTTAGCTCCCTGGTTGAGCCGAATCTGATTCAGCCTGCTTTCCTGGTAGACTACCCGGTGGAGATGTCGCCGCTTGCCAAAGCAAAGCAGGACGATCCGCGCTACGCCGAGCGTTTCGAAGCGTTCGCCGGGGGTATGGAGATAGCCAACTCCTTCACGGAGTTGAACGACCCTGAGGTGCAGCGGGAGCGCTTCCAGGAGCAGGAGAACCTGCGAGAGAGCTTTGGAGACGAAGATTTCGATCGCCTGGATGAGGACTTTCTCACGGCAATGGAGTACGGCATGCCCCCCACCGGCGGACTTGGGGTGGGCATAGACAGGCTGGTGATGCTTCTCACTGGCCAGGACACCATCAGAGACGTTGTGCTGTTCCCCCAGCTTAGGAGCAAGGGGACTGAAGCATGAGACGCCACATGACGGTTACCGCTTTCGTCTCTATGGAGGGCTGCACCCTGTTGCACTGGCACGCCAAGAACAGGATGTGGCTCCCACCGGGAGGACACATCGAGGCTGACGAGGACCCTGTTCAAGCGCTGTGCCGTGAAGCAGAAGAGGAGACGGGGCTTGCCGTAGAAGTGCTCCATTCTTCAGATTCGTTTCCCTATGAAGAGCCCGCACAGCTTCCCGCACCGGCAACCATTATGGTGGAGGACATCCCGGCCACCCCGGAAGAGCCGGCGCACCAGCACATCGACCTTATCTACTTCACACGGCCGGACAAGGCGGCATCCGACGCTTCCTTGAGCGAGGGCTGGCGATGGGTTTCAGAGCAAGAGCTGCGGAGCAACGCGGCTCTGAGCATGGGAAACGGCTCTGTTCCAGAACCAGCCCCGAAAGATGTAAGAGTGCTCGGGCTGGCCGCTATACAGAGAGCCGCCAGGGAAGAGGGCAGCGATGCTTGATCTGGACCTGATCCGTCGTGACCCGGATGCCGCTCGCCAGGCGCTGGGCAAACGGGGCGACGACTCTGGGTTGGAACGCATCCTGGAGTTGGATGCGGAGCGCCGTGGCAAGATTCACGAACGCGACGAGCTTAGAGCTTATCGCAATCAGGTCAGCCAGGAGCTTGGCCGCAGCGGTGAGCACCCACCGGAACTGTTGCAGGAAATGCGCCGGGTTGGAGACAACGTCAGGTCGCTGGAGGAGCAGCTAAGGAAAGTGGAGGAGGAGTTGAACTCGCTTCTTCTGAACCTACCGAACATACCTCTTGAAGATGTTCCCCTAGGACCGGACGAATCGGCCAACAAGGTGGTGCGCCTCTGGGGAGAACCGGAAGAGTTCGACTTCGAACCCAAGGCCCACTGGGACCTCAACGAAGAGCTGGGGATCATAGACTTCCAGCGCGGAGTCAAGCTGTCGGGTTCACGGTTCTACCTGCTTCAGGGCATGGGCGCGAGGCTGCAGCGCGCTCTGATCACCTGGATGCTTGATGTGCATACCAAAGAGCGCGGCTACACGGAGATATACCCCCCGGCCCTGGTGCGAGAAGACATCATGAGAGGCAGCGGCAACCTGCCCAAGTTCCAGGAGAACCTGTATCGGGACGCGGAAGAGGATCTCTGGCTGGTGCCTTCCGCGGAGGTGCCCCTGACCGGCTTGCATCGCGATGAAATCCTGGAACCGGGCTCCATGCCGCTCTACTACGCGGCCTATACCCCTTGCTTTCGCCGCGAAAAGGCGGCGGCCGGGCGCGATACCAGGGGTATCAAACGCGTCCACCAGTTCGACAAGGTGGAGTTGTACGCGGTGGTTGAGCCGGAGAAATCGGCTGAAGCGTTGGAGAAGTTGATGGCAGACGCCGAAGACCTGCTGCAACGCCTTGGTCTGCACTACCGCGTTGTCCAACTCTGCACCGGAGACCTTGGGTTTCAATCGGCCAAGACGTACGATCTGGAAGCGTGGGCGCCCGGCTCCGGAGAATGGCTGGAGGTCAGCTCTTGCTCCACCTGCACGGACTTTCAGGCTCGCCGCTCCAATATCAAATTCCGGCGCCAGGCGGGAGGCCGACCTGAGTACGTGCACACGCTCAACGCCTCCGGGCTGGCCATACCCAGGGTGATGATCTCCATACTGGAGACGTACCAGCAGATGGACGGTTCGGTGGTGGTGCCGGAGGCACTGCGCCCCTACATGGGTGTCGACGCTATACAGCCGCGGGAGGGGCGCTAGTCAACTGGCGGAAGGCTCAGGTATCCTTAGTATGCTGGCAGTCACCTTGGACCGGGGAAGCGAACTACGTTTGGAGGGATGGCCGAGCGGTTTAAGGCGCCTGTCTTGAAAACAGGTAAACTCGAAAGGGTTTCGTGGGTTCGAATCCCACTCCCTCCGCCATCTACGCTTGTCCCACGCCGTCCGTAATGTTCCAGAGTGTGAAGTGTCGCAGCGTAGTGCAGCGTAGTAAGGAAGACTGGGAGCG
Source organism: Dehalococcoidia bacterium (assembly GCA_965197965.1). Taxonomy (GTDB): domain Bacteria; phylum Chloroflexota; class Dehalococcoidia; order Lucifugimonadales; family QGNO01; genus DAOUJH01. The sequence continues at coordinate 1,265,826 of OZ240235.1, read as the reverse complement.
TCCTAGTCTATGACTCCTCTGGCCCTGGGGTCTCGCTCTTCGGCATCCGGTAGCCCATGCCCAGCTCGGAATAGATGTAGGTGGGGTTGGCCCAGCAAGGAGAGAGATTATAAACAGAGAAGATAGCAGCCTCAAGGACGTAGTCGGCATTGGCAACGCGATGGTGGACATCCTGACCCACGCCGACGAGGACTTCCTGGCAACCCACAACATGACAAAGGGCGTTATGACCCTAGTGGACGCCGACCAGGGCGCGTCCATATACGATGCTATGGAGTCCACCGTGGTGATGTCCGGCGGCTCCGTGGGCAACACCATGGCCGGCTTGGCCTCCCTGGGGGGTACAGGCTCCTACATCGGCAAGGTGCGCAACGACCAGCTTGGCAACATCTTCAGCCGCGACCTCGCTTCCCTGGGCATCGACCTCCGCAGCTCGCCGACCGTCTCCGCTTCGCCAACGGCCCGCTGTCTGATCATCGTCACGCCTGACGGCCAGCGCTCCATGGCCACCTACCTGGGGGCGTGCACGGAGCTGGGGCCTGAGGACATTGACGCCGACACCATTCGTAGCCACTCCATCACCTACCTGGAGGGCTACCTGTGGGACGCCCCCGAGGCGAAGGAGGCAATGGTACTGGCGGGGCGCCTGGCCCACAACGCCGGGCGGCGAGTGGCCCTGACTCTCTCCGACCCCTTCTGCGTCGACCGGCACCGCGAGTCCTTTCGGGAGCTAATCCTGGAGCACGTGGACATTCTCTTTGCCAACGAGGAGGAGGTTATCTCCCTGTACCAGGCGTCAAACATTCAAGAGGCCGTGGGGAGGATACGACGCGACTGCCCTCTGACCGCCGTAACCCGCAGCGAAAAGGGGTCGATAATAGCCTCGGGCGAGGAGACCTACAACATCGACATCGTGCCGGTGGAGCGGGTTGTGGACACGACCGGGGCCGGCGACCTGTACGCCGCCGGTTTCCTCTACGGCGTAACCCACGGCTACGACCTGCCCGCCTGCGGCCGCATAGGGGCCATAGCCGCCGCCGAGATCATCAGCCACGTGGGAGCCAGGCCGGAGATCCGGTTGCAGGAGCTGGTGCGCACTACAGATGGCTGAATGGAGGCGTCCTATAGGCCTGATGGCTGGAGGACTTGGAGTTGAGGGAGCTGCCGAGGTAGAGTCATGAGTTCACCCGAAAGCGACGGCCATAGGTTGCAGGCCGCTTTCGACGACGGGGACCTGATGCGTCCGTCTGCCGACGCGCTCAACCTCGTGGACTTGGCCAGGGCTGTGGCCTCGCTGGCAGGTTCCGGGGATGTGACGATGACGGCTGGGTCTCGCCGTCTTGCCAGCCTGATCGGGCAGTCTCAGCACCTCGTCCTGGTATTGGCGGACGGCTTCGGGATGGATCTCCTAGAGGCGATGGACCACGACTCCTTTGCTCCGCATCACCTGGCGTCCGAGCTGCAGACAGTCTTTCCCTCGACCACCTCCGCGGCTGTCACCTCTCTGGCCACTACAGAGTGGCCCATTACTCACGCTATTCTCGGCTGGTTCCTGTACCTGCCAGAGGTTGACGCCGTCACGACGATACTGCCCTTCGTGCGCCGTTCCGACGAAGCGAGCCTAACCACACTGGGCGTGACCCCGGCGCAGGCCTTTCCGGTACGGCCGGCAATTTCGGGGATGCGGAGCAGACCCCTGAGCCTGATCCCTGAGGCGCTCGCTGGCAGCGTTTACTCCGCCTATTTGGGGGACGGCACGCCCGTTCAGGGGTACAGGGGACTGGAACGCGCCGTGGACGAGGCCGTAAGGAGGGTTGCCGAGGCTGATGAGCCCACCTTCACGTATCTATACTGGCCGACAATCGATGCCGTCTGCCACGAACGCGGAACGCGGCACCCGCATACGGCTGCTGCCGTGAGACGGCTGGATGACGAGTTGCGCAGGCTATCTACGACTGTGCCTCCTGGGACCAGGGTTGTGGTCACCGCGGACCATGGACTACTGGACACCCACGAGTCGCAGAAGCACTGGATTGAGCCCAGCGACGCCCTCGCGTCGTGCCTTTCCAGGGAGCCGTCCGGCGACACGCGGGTCGTTTACTTCTCTCTTCGCAAGGGCAAGGAGACACGCTTCCGCGACGAGTTCGCTCGCCGGTTTGAGGGGCGCTTCATTCTGCTGTGCAGGGACGAGGCGCTGGAACTGGAGCTATTCGGACCGGGCACGCCGTCGTTCCAGACCGGCCAGCGTCTTGGAGACCTTGTCGCGATCTCCCTGGGGGCCGACATCATTCGATTCGACTACCTTGGCGTCGGGCGAGGAGGCTTCACAGTTCCGGACGTAGCTCACCATTCGGGCCTGACCCACGCCGAGATGCGGATTCCCCTGATCGTCATCTAGTTAACGCTTAATTGCGCTTGTACCGCGTGGCTATATCGACGCAGTGTACGAGCGGGATTGCGTCTGTTAGAGATACCGGGGGATTGACCGGAGTAGCAAGACAACTTTACGATGTTGCCATCTCGTCTGGGTTGCCTTTGGGCTCCGAGGGCAGCCGAGATGAGAAATCTCAGCCCAATGAAGAGTTCTCAGACAATGAACTCCCGCAAGGCAGCGCCGTACGGCTCCTGGAGATCGCCTATCAGCTCCGACATGATCGTAGCTGAGTCGATCGGCATCGGAGAGATCAGGCTGGATGGGGATGATATCTACTGGACAGAGATGCGGCCTTCGGAGGGCGGCAGGAACGTCGTGGTACGGCGCGGGCCCGAGGGGGAGACGGCTGACGTCACGCCGCGGCTCTTCAATGTCCGTACCCGGGTGCACGAGTACGGGGGCGGGGCCTTCCTCGTGTCCGACGGCGTCGTCTACTTCTCCAACTTCGAAGACCAGCGGCTGTACCGGCAGAGACCGGACGGGGAGCCGGAACCCATCACGCCGGAGGCGGCGGTGCGCTACGCCGACGGCGTAATGGACAGTACGCGAGACCGCATCATCTGCATCCGGGAGGACCACAGAGGAGATGGGGAGGCGATCACCACGATCGTCGGCATTGGCTTGGACAGTATGGACAGTGGCTTCGTGCTCCTATCGGGCCACGACTTCTACTCCTCCCCCCGGCTGTCTCCGGACGGGTCGCGGTTGACCTGGCTCTCATGGGACCATCCAAATATGCCGTGGGACGGCAATGACCTGTGGGTCGCCGAAGTAAGGGCAGACGGCTCTCTAGGTGAGGCACAGCGAGTGGCGGGAGGAGACGGGGAGGCCATTTCCCAGCCGGAGTGGTCTCCGCAGGGGACACTCCACTTCGTCTCAGACCGGAGCGGCTGGTGGAACCTCTACCGGTGGCAGAACGGTAGGGTAGAGTCCCTCTATGAGATGGAAGCGGAGTTCGGGGTCCCACAGTGGGGGCTAGCCATATCCACATACGGCTTTGCCTCCGAGCACCGCGTTGTCTGCGGCTACAACAGAGGCGGCAGGTCGCACTTCGCCAACCTCTACACCGACAGGCTGGAGCTTGAGACTGTGCCCACGCCGTTCACTGAGATTACCCGGTCGGGGATGCGCGTAGGAGCAGGTCGCGTCGTGTTCGGCGCCGGCTCCCCGACGATGGCGCCGACACTGATAGCTCACGACCTGCGCACGGGCGCCACGGAGGTGCTGCGCAGCTCGGACGCCGTCGGCATCGACGAGGGGTACATCTCAGCCCCTGAGCCGATCGAGTTCCCCACGGGAGGAGGCGTCACGGCCCACGCTTTCTTCTACCCTCCGGCGAATAAGGAGTACTCGGCGCTGGAGGGAGAGCGGCCTCCACTGGTTGTCCTGGTGCACGGTGGACCGACCTCCGCCGTCTCATCTACACTCGATCTTCGCACCCAGTTCTGGACGAGCCGCGGCTTCGCGGTGCTGGACGTCAACTACGGCGGCAGCACCGGCTACGGCACCGCATACCGCCGGCGTCTCAACGGCAGATGGGGCATTGTCGACGTGGAAGACTGCGTCAACGGCGCGCGGTTCCTGGCCGAACGCGGCGACGTGGATGGCGGCCGCATGGCGATCAGGGGAGGGAGCGCCGGCGGCTACACGACGCTGAGCGCGCTGACCTTCCATGACGTCTTCCACGCCGGGGCCAGCCTCTACGGTGTCAGCGACCTGGAGGCCCTCACACTGGACACCCACAAGTTTGAGTCACGGTATCTGGACACACTGGTAGGGCCGTATCCGGAGCGTCGGGACATATACCTGGAACGCTCTCCCATCAATCACGTCGACCGGCTCTCCACCCCGCTCATCCTGTTCCAGGGCTTGGAGGACAAAGTGGTGCCTCCGAACCAGTCTGAGATGATGCGCGACGCGCTGCGAGAGAAAAGGGTTCCCGTAGCCTATTTACCGTTCGAGGGTGAGCAGCACGGCTTCCGCCGTGCGGAGAACATCAAGAGGACGCTGGACGCCGAGCTCTACTTCTACTCGAGGGTGTTCGGCTTCGACCTTGCCGATCCGGTGGAGCCTGTGGAGATTGAGAATCTGCCGTTCGCTTAGCGCGGGGAGCAGATCGTGATTCCCCTGATCGTGATCTAGTTAACGCTTAATTGTTCCCTATCCACTTGTCTGTTACAGTATGGAGCACACTCCCTCCGCCAGAGCATATATGAAGCTGCACGAATACCAAGCCAAGTCAATTCTCTCAGGTTACGGCATGACCGTGCCGCGCAGCGGCGTTGCCACAACGCCCCAGGAAGCACGCGATGTAATGCGCCATCTGGGCAGCCCCGCCGTGATAAAGGCTCAGGTGCACGCCGGCGGCCGTGGCAAGGGAGGCGGCATCAAACCGGTCAAGACCGCTGAAGAGGCGGAGGACGCCGCCGCCGCTATGCTGGGCACCCGGCTGGTAACGCCTCAAACAGGACGTACCGGCGCCCCGGTAAGCATGGTCATGGTGGAAGAAGCCCTGGAAATTGAACGGGAGCTGTACGTTGGAATAGTTGTAGACGCGAACGCTCGGGCGCCTGTAGTCATAGCCAGCAGGGCCGGCGGCATGGAGATTGAGGAGATAGCCCGCGATCACCCCGATCTCATACTGAGAGAGGTGGTGGAGCCGACGGTAGGCTTCCGAGCCTACCAGGGGCGTCGTCTTGCCGCGGGAATGGGACTGCCCGCTAACCTGGCGAATGCCATAGCGGAGCAGATCATTCGCTTGTATCGCGCTTTCATAGCAAGGGATTGTTCGCTGGCGGAGATCAACCCTATGGCGATAACCAAAAGCGGCCAGGTAGTTGTCATGGACGCCAAGATGACAATGGACGATGACGCCGCTTTCCGCCAGTTGGATATACCCGGCCTGCGAGATTGGAGCCAGGAAGAAAGGCTGGAAGCCAAGGCGGGGCAGTCCGGCATAGCTTACGTTAAACTGAACGGAGAGGTCGGTTGCCTTGTGAACGGCGCAGGGCTGGCCATGGCCAGCATGGACACCATAAAAGAGGGCGGGTGCGAGCCGGCGAACTTCCTGGACGTGGGCGGCGGCGCAGAGCCCATGCGGGTAGCCGAGGCTATGGGAATCATTCTGGCAGACCGGCAGGTGACAAGCGTACTGGTGAACGTCTTTGGGGGCATTGCACGTTGCGACGACATTGCGGAGGGCATTGTGCGAGCCATGCCGGAGCGCCGTAGAGATTTGCCCATAGTGGTGCGCTTCTTGGGCACCAACAAAGAGGAAGGCACTCGCATTCTCCAGGAATCCGGGCTTAATACCTATTTTGTCGACAGTCTTGCAGAGGCGACGAAAACCCTCAGGGAGATGCGCTCATCATGAGCATCCTGGTAGATAAGACATCTCGTATCTTGGTGCAGGGCATCACCGGCAAGCAGGGCAGCTTCCACTCCATGCAGATGCTGGAGTACGGCACCAACATTGTGGCCGGCGTGACTCCTGGAAGGGGCGGACTCAAGTTCCAGGAAGTCGTGCCCGTCTTCGATGCGGTAGAGACGGCGGTGAAGCAGACCGGCGCCGATACATCGATAATCTTCGTGCCTGCTCCCGGCGCCGCCGACGCCATATTGGAGGCCGCCGACGCCGGCATATCCCTGGCTATCTGCATTACGGAGGGTGTGCCAGCCTTGGACATGGTGAACGTACTGCGCTCCCTGCCGGAATCCAGCATGCGCATCATTGGCCCCAACTGTCCGGGCGTCATCTCTCCCGGCCACCTTTGCCGTGTGGGCATCATGCCGTCTGAAATACACATGGCGGGCAACGTAGGCGTTGTTTCCCGCAGCGGAACGCTCACCTACGAAGCGGTGAACGCCCTGACCCAGGAGGACATCGGCCAGTCCACCTGCGTAGGCATTGGCGGCGACCCCTTGGTAGGCACCAGCTTCGTCGACGTGCTGACCATGTTCCAGGAAGACCCGGAAACGGAAGCGGTGGTGCTGATAGGGGAGATAGGCGGCAACCGCGAACAGGAAGCGGCCGAGTTCATAAAGAAGGGCGGTTTCACCAAGCCGCTGGTTGCCCTGGTGGCGGGCCGCTCTGCTCCGCCGGGTAAGCGAATGGGCCACGCCGGCGCCATCATCACGGGCAACGCAGCCACCGCATCTGACAAGATACGCGCCCTCTCCGATGCAGGCGCCACCATAGCCGCCACAGTGGAAGACGTAGGCGCCGTGATGAACAGCGTGCTAACCGCAAACAGGGTGCGGCCCTGAGCAGCACGCAGGTGCAGACCTTTGCGTAACCTTGGCTCTCTTCACCCCCATCTCAATCAAGGGGGAAGAGGTTTCACAGTCCCAGGATGTTTCCATTGTCGTCCACGTCCAACTGCCGCGGGGAGCCAGGCAGGCCCGGCAGGGTGAGTATGCTCCCGGCAATGGGGTATATGAACCCGGCCCCAACGGACGCCCTCACGTCGGAGATCTCAAAGGTGTAGTCGGACGGCCTTCCCTTCAGGGAGGGCAAATGGGAGATGGAGAGGGGGGTCTTGGCCATGCAGACCGGCAGGCCGCCCCATCCCAACGCCTCGTAACTTCTCAGCTTCCTACGGGCCGCCGTATTCCAGCGGACATCCCTTGCGTTGTAGACCTTGCGGGCAAGGGCTTCCATCTTCTCCCGTATCGGCGCATCCTGGGGATAGAGGTAGGACACCTTGCCGCCCTGTGCCGCCGCTTCTACGACCGCTTCGGCCAGCTCCACGGCTCCTTCACCGCCGTCGGAAAAGGCGGTGCTCTTTGCCGCGGCGAAAGCGCCGGCGTCCAGTGCGCCCTGTCGCACCAGTTCCAACTCTCCCTCGGTATCGGTGGGGAAGGCGTTCACGGCCACGACCACGGGAATTCCGAACGACCTGGCAATTCCAACGTGATGCTCCAAGTTGGGCATTCCCCGCCGCACCGCGTCTTCATCCGGCGCGTCCAAGTCTCGCAGGGGGACACCTCCGTGGAACTTGAGGGCCCGCACGGAGGCCACCAGCACGGCGGCCCTGGGCTCCAGCCCGCTGGTGCGGGTCTTGATGTGCATGAACTTTTCGAACCCCAGATCAGACCCGAATCCCGCTTCCGTGAGGACATAGTCCGCGTAGCCCAGGGCAAGCTGGTCGGCCAGGATGGAGCTGCAGCCGTGGGCTATGTTGCCAAAGGGACCGGTGTGCACCAGTACGGGCTGCCCCTCCGTGGTCTGCACCAGGTTGGGCTGTATGGCATACCTGAGCAGCGACATCATGGAGCCGATGGCGCCTACGTCCTGGGCCGTGACGGGCTGCCTGCTCTGGTTGAAGCCCACCACCATTTTGCTCAGCCGCAACCTCAGATCTTCCAGGCTTTGGGACAGGGCCAGAATGGCCATTATCTCCGATGCGGTGACTATATCGAAGCCGGTCTGTCTCAGGGGCGCATTGGCGGAGCCGCCGATGCCGGTGACGATGTCCCTGAGGGCCCTATCTTCAACGTCGGTGACCCTGCGCCAAGTGGAGTCGGTTGGGCCGAAGCCGGGAATCAGGCTTCGCTGAGTCGCGTTGTCGGTGAGGGCCGCTAAGAGGTTGTGTGCCGAGGCTACGGCGTGAGCGTCACCTGTGAAGTGAACGTTTACCTCGTCCTGGGGTTCAACCAGGCATGCGCCGCCTCCCGTACCCCCTCCCTTGATGCCAAAGATAGGTCCCAGGGACGGCTCTCTGAGAGTGGCTGCAACCCGTTCCCCCAGCTTGCCCATTCCCTGCGCCAACCCCACCGTCGTCGTCGTCTTTCCCTCACCAGACGGCGTGGGGGTGATTCCGGTTACCACAATCAGGCTCCCTTGAGGCGCATCGGTCTTTATTGCTTCCAAGGCCAACTTGGCCTTGTACCTCCCGTAGGGGATGACAAGGTTGGGGTCGATGCCCATTGCATCCGCAATCTCAGATATAGGCTTCATCTTTTTCTCTCATCCTTCTCGCACAATTTCGCTCTTCTCTCGGGCTATACTCGTTCGCCGTTTCGGAGACCTTTGCAAGAGATTATCCTATCCTACAGGGGCGGAATCAACCGCAAGGGGTGATGTGTACAGGATGTACTGAACAAGTACAATCCGGTTGACATTGCGCTGGCGCGGTCGCTACGGTGAAGAGTGCCAAGCCCGCTGGAGACCGGTGTAGGGACACTTCCATGTCAATCATGAAGCGCAAGCAATACGCTGAGAGTCCTGGAGGCGCTCCGCATCGTGCCAAAGGGGACGGTTCGCGTATCGGAGACCTTGAATTTCTGCGCGTCAGCCCATGGCCGAGGCCGGCCGGCTGGGTATCTTCACCCCGATGTACTTTATTCACGCCCGCAAACCGGACTAGCGCAAACCGAGCTAGCGCAATCCGGACTAGCGCATACGATGCTCTAGGTGTAGCCGTGACTTTCACCATGTCACAACGGGAGCGTACGCCCATCCTCCTTAATCCGCAGGCGTCGTTGCTTAGCGTCAGGCATCGCCTTGGACACCAAGTCCCAGAAGTCCTTCGAGTGGTTGCGGTGAGTCAGATGCGCTAACTCGTGTACGACCACGTACTCAATGAGGGCCGGCTTCAGCATGACGGCACGCCAATTGAAACGCAGCGTGCCATCATGTGCGCAGCTCCCCCAACGCCGACGCTGGTCACGAATGAGTACACGCGATATCTCTCCATGGCCTAACCGAGGCCACCAGCGTTGCACGGTTTCCGCAAGCCGTTCTACGGCACGGTTCCAATACCACCGGACGGCGGCCCTGCGAATCGATTGGTAGCGTTCCTCATCACTCAGGGTCTCCGGTACTGCAACCCTGAAGCGCCAGTGGTCGAAACGGACGTTGGTGCGGCACACGTTGGCGGTTTCGACGTGTATGGGGACGTTTCGGCCTAGGTAGGGCAACGTCTCGCCGCTTAGGAAGCGCTTAGGTGCGGCATCCAACGTCGATTGGGAAACCTGACTCAGTATCCAGGTCGCCCGCTTCCGCACGATGGCCTGCAACTCGCCGTCGGGTGTGGCCATGGGCGCCGCCACGTGCACGCCGCTACCGTCCACGGTTATCTGCACGGTCTTCTTGCGACGTGCGCTACGTCGCACCTCATACTCTATGGTAGCGTCGCCAAAACGGACACTGTTCCTCAGCGTCATCGCCTGCTCCTCCGCTAGGCCAGTTCTATGCCCCACCCGCCCCCGCCCCATCAGCAGGGCGTCAGCGGTGGATGCTTGCAAAGATTTTGGAGCATTTGTTTCATTCCGTGCAAGCGTGAGCGAGTCCTCTCCGCCGTCAAGTGTTGCCACGGTGGCTTGCGCTCTGATAGCAGTACAACAGCAAACTTAAGTTCTGTGGCCTCCTCAAATTGAGGTTGATGCTTGGTCTCTTGTCTCCTTGAAGAAGTGAAAAGGACGTATACTTACCTCAGTGACTAACCCTGAACAGACCGGAAGAATGGCGCGGCGGCACGACTTGGACGCGCTGCGGGCGTTCGCGATGCTGCTGGGCATCGTCTTGCACGGGGCGCTGGCGTTCATCCCCGGAGCGTGGGCAGTCACCGATGCTTCGGTCGAGGGCGACGGGACGCCGTTCGCATGGCTGACGATGGCAATACACGGCTTCCGGATGCCGGTCTTCTTTCTGATGAGCGGCTTCTTCACCGCGATGCTGTTGCGTCAGCGCGGGCTGGGGTTGCTGGTGCGCCATAGGGCACAACGGATACTGCTGCCGCTGGGAATTACCATGCTCACGGTGATCCCGTTGACGTGGATCACCTGGGGCTTTGCGGAGAGCGTGTCCACCGGCGATGACGGCGCAGGCGCAGAGGTGGAGACCGTGGCGGAGGACGACGTGTGGAAGGCCGCGAAGCGGGGCGACGTTGCCGCGCTGGAGCGCTTCGCGGCAGAGGGAGCGTCGTTGGACGATCCTGAACCGGACTCAAGCACGACTCCGCTGGCCTGGACGGCGTTGCACGGCCACCTGGCCGCGGCGGAGTGGCTGCTGGACAACGGCGCGGAGGTCAACGCGCTCAATGCTGACGGGAGCACGGCGCTGCACTCGGCGGCGTTTATGGGCCAGGCGGAGATTGTGCGGCTGATGCTGGAGCGCGGCGCGGACCCCAATGGCAGACACCCCAACGGAGCCCTTCCGATTCACAGCAGCCGCGCCGACCCTGGAACGACGGCGTACTACGTGAACCTGCTCGGGTTATCGTACGATCAGGCGACACTGGATGCGGGACGCAAGAAGGTTGCGGAACTCCTGACCGAAGCGATGGAGCGGCCAAAGCCGGCGGTCGCAGCGGGGGAGGAAGTCAGCCCCGCCGATGAGCGAACGGACGCGGCGGGCGGAGTGGCGCCGTACCGCGGTGACCCGGATGCGGACGTAGACAAGGGCAAGGGTTTGCTCGCGCCGTGGTACTGGGAAGCGCTGTACGTGAGAGATTGGGGCGGGCTGTTCACCTTCGACGTGTTCAGCCACCTCTGGTTCCTCTGGTATCTGGTCTGGCTGGCGGGGGCGTTCATCCTGGCCACGTGGATTGCCGGAGCGGCTGGTGGTGACGCCGGCGCTCTATCTTTGGGCGGTGCCGCTGACGATGTTGACGCAGTACTTCATGGGTATCGAGGGGCAGTCCCAGTGTTTGGGGCAGACACCTATACGGGACTCCTCCCGGCGCCGCACGTGCTGCTCTACTACAGCGTATTCTTCGCTTTCGGCGCGGTCTACTTCTCACACAACGAGGGTGGAGCACGCATTGGCCGTTGGTGGCAAGTGACACTGCCGCTGGCGCTGGTCGTGTTGCTGGCGGGCGTCGTGCTGACGTTTCCTGAGGAAGGCGGGGCAGCGCAGGGCTGGGCGCATGCGGGATCGTTGTTCTTCCAGGCTGCCTACGTCTGGATGATGACATTGTGCCTGATGGGTCTCTTCCGCGCCGTACTGGGAGAGGGGAACGCGCGTGTGCGCTATCTCTCGGACGCTTCCTACTGGCTGTACCTGATGCATCTGCCGCTGATCATTGCGTTGCAGGGCGTGGCGCAGGACTGGCCTCTGCCCTCGGTCGTGAAGCTGTCGCTGCTGGTGGCGGTGACGGGGGGTGTGCTGCTGCTCATCTACGAATGGGGAGTGAGGTACACGCCGGTAGGTACGCTGTTGAACGGACGCCGCGTACGGGTGCGGCCCACCGAGGCTTGAAGAACGGCCTGAACGCTGCCTAGCCTGATGTACCTATGTCCGCATGTAGTAGGGTGTAGTACAATGGACAACGTTTGGAGCAATACGGTTGCCCGGCAATTTTGAAAAGAGTCCCTATGCACGCGACTGAATACTCGGCATATCCCGCCTGCGCGGTTGCCCAGGCAGCGCACCACTATCAGCGAAACGACGAATCCGTGATAGCCTCCAACCGCAGACCTTTGCGTAACCCTGAATCCCTTCCCTCCGCAAGTGGGGGAAGGTTAGGATGGGGGTCAAAGAGTGGCGCCCAGGCTACGTATCACCCCCATCTCAATCTTCTCCCGTCAAGGGGGAAGGGAGTTTTGCAGGGGAAGGTTAGGATGGAGGGCAGCCCCTTTTCAGGAATAGGAGATGTCCCTTGACCGAATCTTTAGCACGCATCAGTTCACGCAGGCCTTGGGTAACCATCGGCATATGGTTCCTGTTGAGTCTGGTTGCTCTCGGGATCATTGGCCAGTGGCTTCCCACTGCCACTACCACGGAACTGCGCTTGATCCCAAGGTTTGGCGAGATTGATTCGGTAACAGCCACCGAGTTGCTGGAAGGCACCCCTATCGAGCCTCCGCCCGCTGAGATCATCATCATTCAGTCAGAAGCGCTGACGGTGGACGACGCCGCGTTTCGGGAGAAGGTGGAAGAGGTCACGGGCGAGCTCCGTGCGCTGGGCCCGGGCGTCGTGGAAAGCGGGGTGAACTACTACGAAGCGTATGCCAACAACCCATTCGAAGCCCTCGCGTTCGTTTCCAATGACCGCAGAGGCGCCCTCATTGCTCTCCAGCTTACCGGCTCGATAGGGGAGGCGCTGGACAACGTGGAGGAGATCATCCACGTTGTTCAGGAGACGGACCGCCAGGACGGTTTCCGCGTGCTGATCGTTGGCGATGCGAGCAGCCGGTACGAGCAGGCGGAGTTGTCGGCGATGGACCTGGAGCAGGGTGAGCGGATTGGTGTTCCGGTGGCGCTCCTCATACTGCTGGTGCTCTTCGGCGCTGTGGTGGCTGCATTGATACCGATAGGTCTGGCAATCGTTTCGATTCTGGTCACACTGGCGATAGTGGCAGTCATAGGCAACATCTTTGGGGAGCTGGTCTTCTTCGTGCTGCTATGGATAACTATGATCGGTCTTGCGGTGGGGATAGACTACTGCCTCTTTGTGGTGTCCCGCTTCCGCGAGGAGCTGGCGCGGGGGCTGAGCACCCGGGAGGCGGTCATCAAGGCAGGTGCGACAGCCAGCCGCACGGTGTTCTTCAGCGGCATGACCGTGGTCATTGCGCTCCTCGGCGTGTTCATCGTGCCCCACACACTGTTCTTAGCAACGGCCCTTGGCGCCATCGCGGTGGTCATTGTTTCGGTTACAGCGTCGCTCACGCTGCTTCCTGCCATTCTGATGGTGCTTGGGCCGCGCGTAGACCGCTTCCGGCTCCCGTTCCTCGGAAGAGCGGCGGCCGGGGCTTCCGAGGGACAGCGCGAAGGTTTCTGGGAGTTCATAACGCGGAATACGATGCGGTTCCCAGCACTTAGCATCCTGGTAGTTGGCGGACTGATGGTATGGGCGTCGGTGAACTACTTCGGCATCAACACCGGCTTCAACAGCGTCGAGACGTTCCCGGAGGAGTCGCATACTCGCGAGGCTTTCGGCGCGCTAGAGCAGGACTTTCTCCTGGGGTTCGGCGCTGTCAACCCGGCCAGGATCGTTATCGACGGAGACATCAGCGACCCGGCGGTTGCCGGAGCCCTCCAGAAGTTCAATCAGTCCATAGCGAATGACCCGGAGCTGGTGGCCCTTCCGCCGGTTGCCCATGGCAACCTGACGCTAATAGCCGTGCCGGTGTATGGCGCTCCAAGCGGCGAGCAGGCCTTTGACGTGATAGACCGGCTGCGGAACGACTACGTTCCCGCGGCGTTCTCCGGCGTCCCGGCAGAAGCATACGTGGGCGGCATCTCCGCCGAATACATGGACTTCAACCAGGACCTCATCACCTACCTCCCCATCATCTTTGCGTTCATCCTTGGCGTGAGCTTCGTGCTTCTGCTGATTGTCTTCCGCTCCATCATCATCCCCATCAAGGCGATCATAATGAACCTCCTTTCGGTGGGCGCTGCTTACGGGTTGATGGTGCTCGTCTTCCAGAAGGGCGTCGGCGCGGATATCTTCGGGTTCCAGCAGGTCGAGACTATCGAGGCGTGGCTGCCCCTGGTGCTCTTCGCCATCTTATTCGGGCTCTCAATGGACTACCACGTCTTCATGCTCAGCCGCATCCGTGAGCGCTACGACCAGACGCACAACAATGCCGAGTCAGTGGCATACGGCCTCCGCTCCACATCCAGCCTCATCACGGGCGCGGCGCTCATCATGGTGGCGGTGTTCAGCGGGTTCGCCTCGGGTGATATGGTTATCAATCAGCAAGCGGGGTTCGGGCTTGCCGTGGCCGTCTTTCTGGACGCAACCCTGGTGCGCAGCATCCTCGTTCCTGCCAGTATGCAGTTGCTCGGCGAGCGGAACTGGTACCTGCCATCCTGGCTGAGCTGGCTTCCCGATTTACGGGTAGAATCGCAAGAAGGATGAAGCTATAATGCCGAGGGTAAGGTTAACGCGAGGTGAGCAATGAGCGTAGAAGGAATGATCATCCCGACTGACTACAGTCCAGGCTATGAAAAGGCGCGCGCCATTGCACCAGATATAGCGGACAAGTACCTTGCGCACACACTCATTGGAGACCCATTGGCCGAAGAGTTGGCAGAAGACCTCGCGGAATTTAGTCCAAAAGAGTCAGCGAAGCTCATCCAAGCGACTATGAATGAGGAAGGTGAGGAGGCTCTAAGGAACGCGCCGGACTCGCTGCGAAAATTCTTCAAAGAAGCGGAAACTCAGCCGGAGTGGCTCGACTATTCAGCATTCGCCCCGGCTGTCCGCATGTTTTTCAGAAACTCGCAGGTTACCCTGGCAGCATTCGTCGCAGGCGTTCTGGTAGAAGGCTTTACAACCAACATAGCAAAGTCCTTCTTCATCACCGGGCGGGTGCGCGACCAGGGCGTCAGGCGTTTGGGACAAAATAACCGTCACATGATGGAGATATTCCTTCCTGGCGGCCTGTATAGGTATGGAGACGGCTGGAAGCTTTCGGTTCGCATCAGGATAGTTCACGCACGGTTAAGACTCCTCCTGAACGGATCGGAGGACTGGGATACCGAAGCTTGGGGTACGCCGATCAGCGCTGCGCACTTGGGTTACGCCATTTCCGCTTTCTCGGCACGGCTGCTGAAGCACATGAAAACCCTGGGGGCTGATTACACTGACGAAGAGTACAATAGCTTCATGGCCGTTTGGCGCTACAGCGGTTACTTGATGGGCATTCCTGAAACCATCCTTTTCCGTGATGCCGATGAAGCACTGAGACTGTGGGAGATAGCCCTCATGTGCGAGCCTGATCCCCCACTGGAGTCGATCGTTATGGCGCACTCCCTGGTCAACTCAGCTCCGTTGATTGCCGGGATGACCGGGCCGGAGGAGCGACGCAATCTGGCCAAGTACGTGTACAAGCTCTCCCGCGGACTTATCGGAAGAGAGTTCTCCGATTCACTGATGTATCCGCCAATCTCCTCCTTTGGAGCCGTCTGGTGGTTCAGGATGCAGCAACGCTACGGCAACGTCCTGAGCAAGCTGTTTCGGGGACGTCGCCAAGACAGCAACTTCACTAGGTTCACGTCCCTGCTCGATACTTCGTTATTCGACGAGGAAGGAATTCGCTATACATTGCCCGACCACGTCTACGCAGAAGAGTCCCACAGTTGGTGAACGCGGCGCGAAGGGCGACGCCACCGTCCACAGCGTTGACTCTGCGGGGAACGGTATTTGCTGGGGATTCGCCCGGTTCTGGCCGGAAGCGTTCTCCGAGGCGAACTCTCTAACCCTTGTACATCCCCACTCCGATAATCAGCAAACTACGATGTTGAAAAGCCCCGCCGCTCCGCTAACTACAATGTCGTAGGAGGCCAGCTTGGAGACGTTCATCTCACGGAATCGGGACGCTAGGCAATGATGGCGGCACTAGTTCTAACAGCAGCTTTTTGACGTCTGCCCGTCCATGCCTTGTCGGTAACTAGCAAAGCGTGATAAAAACAACATGTGCCGGTCCTGCCCGCTTGCCGCAGATATGTAGAGAGCGGAGTTCAACTGTGAGGTAAGAGGCTTATGGACATCAACGACTTCCTCCCCAGCGGATTGAACGTGTACGACGCCATAGACCTGCTGCGTCCCGTGGTGGTGTACATCCTGGGCATGGTGGTGTACGCCGTCTTCGTCTTCAACTTCTACAGGTTTGTCGCGACCAGAGACATGTTCCAGATAGACCTGTCCAAGTATCAAGAGTCCCGCTTTCGTTGGGTGCGCGCCTTCCTCCAAATCGTGATGTACGTCGTTAAATACCTCATCGTATTTCCCGTATTCGCCTTCTTCTGGTTCGCTATTCTCACGCTGATACTGACCTTTCTTTCCAAACAGCAGTCCTTTACGGAAATACTGTTGATGGCGCTGGCCACGGTAAGCGCCATCCGCGTGGCTTCTTACTACAACGAAGCCCTGTCCATGGATCTGGCGAAGATTCTCCCGTTCGCCGTCCTCGGCATATTTGTCGTCAATACCTCCTTCTTCACCATCTCAGACTCTCTGGACACGTTGCTGGAGGCCGAGAGCTACACAGAGAACATTTTGTACTATCTGGCGTTCCTCATCGCGCTGGAGTTCGCGTTGCGCCTCATCCTTTGGGTTGCCAAGCTGCTCCGCATAGTGGGCGGGGCACTGATCAAGGCTCCTTCCAAGTAGAAAGTTGCGCTCTGTCTTGCTCGGCGCCAATTTCCGGCGCGTAATGTGGTATTTTAACCAAATCACATGCTCAGGAGGTGAGCACCACGGCAACACAGACAGGAAACCCGCGATACGAAGGGCACGAGAATCCCCCGATTCTCCTGTCTCTGGGTCACGGCGCTCAATTCAGCCTGATGGCTGCGGCCACCCTGCTGGTGACGCCGGTGATCGTGGCCAACGCGTCGGGCCGCGGCGATTCATACCTGGATTGGATGGTCTTCGCCTCGCTGGTGGTGGTTGGCCTGTCCACCCTGCTGCAGGTTCGTCGCATTGGGCCGCTGGGAGCGGGGGCCATGCTGCCCATGTTCACCGCTGCCGTCTCCATACCATTCTGCATAACGGCGGTGGTGGATGGAGGGCCGGCTACCTTGAGTACCCTGGTGCTGGTGGCGGCCATAGCCCAGCTGGTTGTCTCCAAGTGGTTGTTCATACTGCGGCGCGTGGTCACCCCCACCGTGGGCGGCATCATTGTCACCATCCTCTCAATAACACTGGCGTCGGTGGTCTTCCATCTGCTGGACGAGGCTTCCCTGGAAGATCCCATTGCGGCGCCGCTGACGGCTCTGGTCACTCTTGTGGTGGTAGCGGCGCTGACACTGCGAGGCGCTGCGCTGCTTCGGCTGTGGGGGCCGGTCATCGGCATAGTTGTCGGCACGGCCGCCGCCGCAGCGCTGGGTATATACGACGTGAGCAGGATAGTTGATGCGCCCTGGGTAGGAATACCAAGCTCGGCCCCCGGCCTGGCGCTGGACTTCGGCATTCCCTTTTGGACCCTCCTGCCCTCCTTCCTGTTCCTTGGGGTGATATTCTCCATCCAGGCAACAGGGGAGGCTATCAACATTCAGAGGGTGTCTTGGAGGGAGAGCAGAGCCATAGACTTCAGACAGATCCAGGGGACCCTGGCGGGTGGCGGCGCAAGCAACCTGATGGCCGGACTGGCAGGCGCCGTGCCCAACATAATTCACTCCGGGGCAGGCTCCTTCATAAGGACAACGGGTATAGCATCCCGCCGTGTTGGATACAGCATAGGCTTCATATTCATAGCCATGGCGTTTCTGCCCAAGGTCTCCGCTCTCTTCAGCACCATCCCCGGCCCGGTGATGACCGGCTACCTGCTTCTGGTGACGGGTACCCTCTTTGTGGACGGGGCTCGCACAGTTATACAAACGGAGCAAAACCAGTCAAAGGTTGCCGTGGTGGGGATATGCTTCTGGATAGGGGCCGCCTTCCAGTTCAGCCTGTTCTCTCTTCCAGACCTTGGTCCAGTTGTAGGCGGGCTTTTTAAGAGCGGCATCACCACGGGGGGATTTGCCGCCATTGTCATGATCCTGTATTTGGAGCTTACCAACCCCAGGCGCATGCGTTTCCAGTCCCGGCTGGACATAGAGGTGCTGCCGGAGCTGAACGAGTTCATACGTAAGTTCGCCAACAGCCGGGGATGGAGCGATGCTATGAAGGATAGGCTAAGTGCGGTGGCGGAGGAGACCCTCCTGACCCTTGCTCCTCTGGACCTGGAGGCCCTGGCAATGGAAGAGGAGGATAGTGAAAGTCCCGAGGAGGAGGAACGGAGGCTGGTGGTTGTGGCCTCCAGCGAGGGCCCGGCGGCGGACCTGGAGTTCATTGGCGGAGCAAGCGAAGAGGGCAATATAGAAGACCGCATACGCCAGGTACAGCAGCACGATTCAGAGGCGCCGGTGGAGAACGAGATGTCTCTACGGTTGCTGAGGGGCTACGCTTCTTCCGTGCGGCACCAGCAGTACCACGGCACCGATGTCATCACCGTGCGCGTACTCCCGCCCGACGGGTAGGCCGTATCGTCCGTCATACCCGCGAAGCATACACCTGTGCTCCGATACAGGGGGATATCCAGGGTTTGACGTAAGGGGACTCTCCCGTCCGCCAGATTGCCACACCCCGATGCAATCGGGGTTCGCAATGACGCTGTGGAGTACGCCCGTACGAGCGCTTTTCCGCCCTATTCGCTCAAGGCGGGCGACTTCTCTTGGGCGGTCAGCTTCATCTGAGTCACGTCGGGCATACTGGGGTAGTGGCCGATTGCTTTTCTGTCAAAGATGAGGTCGCCGTCTACGTAGACCTCTAGCCTTCCCTCACCTACCGGCGTCAGGGTGATTGCCACATTGCCGCCAAATTGGCGATTGAATTCGGCCCCTATCCAAGAGGCCTGGGGGAAGTACCCTCAGGGTGAGCAGTACTTTATCTCCAGATGGGTCTTACCGTCCATGACCATGGCTTCATCACCTCCGTGATTCGCAGGCTACCATCGGTTGGTTTCATTTGACAAGGGGCTGTACGCATGTACGGCATGTATCCGACTAGATCAGTGGCGTGTGGAATGCGGCCCGCTCAGCCTGCAACATATACTCAAGGTGAGTGGAAGCAGAATCTGAAGACGGCTAGGCAGACAAGGCTCTGGTATAATCGTAGGTATAGTGGTCTGCAGTTGAGGAATAGGTGAAAGAAAAGCGAGGAAACCAGAGAAGAAGACGTCTGTCAATCCTGCTGCGTCGTAGTTTCGTAGGGAGGACTGAACGGCGTTTCATGGGCCATCTGCGGCGCGCCCTGCTCGCTGGGATTTTGCTGCTTGTTCCCCTGGCGCTGACGTATGTAGTAGTGCGGTGGCTGTTTGTCACGCTGGACGGCCTGTTGCAGCCGGTGGTGCAGTGGGTCTTGGACCGGTACGGAGTGGACATAGGTTTCCCCGGCCTGGGTCTTGTCCTATCATTGCTCCTCTTGTATTTGGCCGGTCTGTTCTTTGCCGTTGGCCCGGGAAGGATAGCCATTGGGTGGGGACAGGCGCTTACTCTGCGGATTCCCGTGGTGGGACACATCTACTCTGCGTCCAGGCAGTTTGTAGAGTCTTTTACCGGTTCCAGGGTCAACGAGACCGGGTTCAAGCGGGTTGTCTTGATAGAGTATCCTAGGACGGGCGCTTGGAGCGTGGGATTCTTGACCAGCCTTACTCAAAATTCCGAAGGGATGAACCTGGCGGTGGTGTACGTGCCAACGGCGCCACTGCCAAACTCAGGTTGGGTGGCAATAATACCGCTTGACCAGGTGCTGGACACGGACTTGACGGTGCCGCAGGCAATGCGGATGGTGTTCTCAGCGGGGATAGTGTCCCCGGAGCATATCAAGACAACGCCGCTGGTCCTTTCCGACCCAAGCGTACTGGAAGCAATGGGGACGAGGGATAGACTCAGCTAGTCCGGCTAACCGTGGGTATCTGGGCCTCCGGCAGAGGACTGGAAATCTGAAAGGCGTTGTTCCAAGGAGTGCTGGCGCAAGGCCATGGTGAGGTCTCCGCGGGTGCGCTCCAGAACTCCTCTAAGCTGATCCGTGGTGCGGCGCAGGCCGCCTGTGACCGCTTCCGGGAAGTCCAATGTGATGAGGAGACTATAGACCTGGTCCATGGTCTGCATCCAGGTCTCACAGGGCGCCATGTCGTCGCGGCGCAAAGCATCCAGGATGCTGCGACGCAACTCGCTGGCTGCTTCGGCCAGGCCGTTGAGGTAGGCGGACATCTGGATACCCAGCTCGTCCGGGCCAGATAGCGTATCTCCGGAGAGAAAGGCCAGAGTTGCCCAGCCCTCCGCGTACTCTTTCTGTGCGTCTGATACGTAGCCGGAGTGGTAGAGGTCCGGGTGGTCTGCCAGTGCGTGCTTCAGCTGCGTTATGTTGTCCTTTGCCTGGGCAAGGATGCGGCGAGAGTCGTCGAATTCACGGCGGTGAGCGGAACGTATGGCGGCGGCGGAAAGCTGGATTATCTTGCGGCTTAGCGGTAAAGCCTGCTCACGGGCTTGATGAGTGAGAGCCAGCTTGCTTTGTGCCTGACTCGCTATGAGAGATAGTGCTTGGCTATACTCCACCGGCGTCCTCCGCCGCGGCGGCTTGGTGTGCTTTGATGCGTTCCACCAGAACAGCGGCCGCTTGCTCCGGATCGCTGGCTTGGCAGACAGCGCTGATTACGCAAACGCTGCCGGCCCCGGCGTTGAGGACAGCGTCTAGATTGTCCAGGTCGATGCCGCCTATAGCCACCAGTGGAATGTCTGAAACGAATTGCCGCACGATGCGCAGGGTCTCTATGCCGGCGAGCCGTATATTCGTCTTTGCGTTGGTGGGGAATATTGCGCCAACGCCAATGTAGTCTACCCCTTCAGACAGGGCGGTCTGGGCTTCCTCCAGCAGAGCATTGGACTTGCCGATGAACTGGCTTGAATAGAGAATACGGCGCGCTTCATATATGGGCAGGTCTTTCTGCCCAAGGTGAAGGCCGTGAGCACCGGATGACGTGGCCAGACTGGCGCTATCGTTGACTAAGAAAGAGGCGTTGTATTGTTCGCACAGGTCCCTCAAATCATGGGCCACGGGTAGCTGCTCACCTATGGTGTGGACTTTGTCTCTATACTGAATTGCAGATGCCCCGCCTTTGAGGGCGGCGCGGGCGACGTCGACCACGTTTCTACCGTTGGTGTGCTCAGGATCGACTATGACATAGAGACCGGCGACGCGCTGGGCGCCCGACATTCTGGCCTGTGCGGCGAGGGCGTTTTCCGTTACTTGCAGGATTTCCCTGAGGTCCGCGGCAACCCTGGCGTCGTGCTGCTTGCGGCCAAAGTGACGCAGAGAGCCAATGAAGCGGTTCAATCCGGATGCCAGGGAGGCCGTTTCCGAGAGTCCCGGGGAATCACCAATGTAAGGCTGCGACTCTATCCGGACGGCCAACGTCCGGAGACGCGCCGCCAACTCGTGGTTTTGGACATGCGTTTCCACGGCCTGGGCCAGGCGGTAGATGGTAGATGAGGTAAAGGCGACTTCATTAGGTTCAAAGGTCATATGTATAAGAAATTCCTCTTCTGCTTAGATGCTGGATCTGCACAACGCCGGGAGAGGCGACTAGTAGTCTAACCCATCGTCGGTCATTCTTTCCGTTTCGGCCTCTTCAATAAACTCGTCGAAGTCGTGTCCCCACTCGTCACCCATATCGCGGCGCATGCCTTGCACAAAATGCCTCATGCTATCAGGGTCGTTCTCATCGAAGTCGGACATGGTTTCCTGGGAAGGAAGATTTATGCCGGAGTCCCATGACTGGTGGACGGCGAATTTGGAGAGGAGGCGCACAACGTTGGAGCTGCCGCAGTGCGGGCAATCAGGCTGGCTCACCTCTGAGAAAGAACGGAAGAAGTGAGAGCTCCTTTTTGCGCACTGCTTGCAACGATAGTCATGGATAGGCATTTTGGTATGGCCGAACGGTTTGTGAGTCAGAGAATTTTACCACATAGCGTTAGTCATATCTAACGGAGTCAGTGCAGAGAGCAGGTGCGACCCGTTGGGATGAGAGAGAACTGCTCCTTGGGATTGGGCGGCCCGTTCCGCTTAAATCATGTCCGTCTGATGAATCCAAGGCCTAGCATCCTGCGTAATATAAGCAAGTAGCCCTGAACAACCGATATATACAGGCCTGGCGCATCGGGGTGCGAGAAGCGCCGCAGCAACGGCCCAGTGGAGGTTGTGCAGGGCTGCTCCCAGTCTACTCCTCTACCGTTTTGGCGTGTCAAGGGCTGGACGGCAATACGTCAAAAGCCCATGACGGCATTCTCCAAGTGCTCGAAGGAATAAGCGCCATCGTTGGAGGTTTTCAAGCGCGCCGAGACAACGTCGATTCTCCACGCCGCATTCTCCAAGCTGCGCTGTTGAATGAACTCCTGTGCCGAAAGTACGAGACTGCGCTGCTTTTTCCGCGTTATGGATTCGAACGGAGTACCCATGGAGCTATTGCGACGGGACTTGACCTCTACGAAGGCGATGGTTTCGCCGTGCTGAGCTATGAGATCGATTTCTCCCCAGCGGCAGGTGAAACTGCGCTCCAGTACGCGATACCCCCGCGATTCCAGGAAGACGGCAGTTGCGGCTTCGGCGGCGCGGCCACGGGAGCGAGTGCTGGCAGATACGTCGGCGGGAGGCTGGAGAAGATTGCGAATAGGAGCAAATGATCGGCGGTGGATGGAGCAGGGGCCAAGCTCATCGAGCTTCTTCAGATGCTCGGGTGAGGCGTATCCCTTGTGCCTGGAAAAGCCGTAGGCGGGATGAATGCGGTGCTCCTGCCTCATGCGGCGGTCTCTGGCGACCTTGGCCACAATGGATGCGGCGGCTATGGAGCGGCAGAGAGCGTCGCCCTTTATCACGGCGCGGAAGGGGATGCTGATCTCAGGCAGCGGAACGGCATCGATGAGGACGTGGTCGGGTTTGACCTTGAGCCCGGCGATGGCGCGAGCCATGGACGTTTTGGTAGCGGGGACAATGCCGAAGGCATCGATTTCCTGCGACTCAACGAAGGCGACGTTGACGGCGCTGGCATGCGCATGGATCAGCTTGGCCAGTTGCTGCCTCTTGCGGGGAGGAACGACTTTGCTATCGTCCAGGTCTTCATACCAGTCATGGTCAGCACCGGGGTCCAGGATGACGGCGGCAGCGGCGACTGGGCCGGCCAGGGGGCCGCGTCCCACTTCGTCAACTCCGGCAATGAGCGAGTAGCCTTTCTGGATGAGGAGGTTCTCTTCTAACCAGGTCGGCTTCATGGATGAGACGATACACGATGGCGAGTTGGGGTTACAAGGTGGAAATGTCGGGGCAGACGGGCAAACAGGCAAAAATGCAAGCGGGCAAAAGGGCAGTAGTAGGCTCGTACAGTCGCTTGACTTCGAAAAGCGTATGTGTAACGATGTTACACACTCACCGTAGGTCATCTGGAGGTAGATATGGCCAGAGTGCAGTTGGTGATGCCGGATGCAGACCGAGACCGCTTCGTTCACCAGGCCCGGCAGGAGGGCATGTCCCTCAGCGCGTGGTTGCGTGCAGCCGCCCGAGAGCGCCTTGAAGCACGCCAGCGCGTCAAGGTGTTCGAGTCCCCGGATGAGGTAAAGGAGTTCTTCCGGACTTGCGCAGCGCTGGATGGTCCGGAGACGGAACCGGATTGGGATGAGCACCTGCGCGTTATGAACAAGTCCCGCGGGGCAGGAGTGACGGGCACGTGATATTCGTTGACACCAACGTGTTCATGTACGCGGTGGGACGCCCTCACGCACTCCGGACATACGCCCAGGACTTCTTCATCGAAGCCAATCGGAGTGGGATGCCGCTGTGTACTTCAGCAGAGGTAATGCAGGAACTGGCCCATGCTTATTTACCCACCGGAAGACTGCAAACCTTGGATGCGACGCTAGGTTTGATGGCAAGCGCCGGAGTTGAGGTTTGGCCGTTGGATGAGGCGGACGTGGCTCTGGCCCGTCAACTCCACGAGCAATATCCCGCGCTACAGGCCCGGGACCTCTGCCACCTAGCCAGTTGCAGAAGGCGTGGGGTTCGAGACATCAAGACCTTTGACCAGACATTCGCGGCCATATCGGGCAATCCGTCAGTCCAATAGGGGAGAAGCCCCAGTGCTCCGGGGACATGGGAATAGTGTAGGTTGCTTACGGCAGACGGGCAAGCGGGCAAAAAGGCAAGCGGGCAACAGGTGGAGGGGTTACGCCAGCGAATCCAAGAGGGGGCCTTCAATGATGCCGCCGCCGATGAGCTCGTCTTGGCGGTAGAAGGCGACGGCCTGGCCGGGCGTGACGGCGCGCTGAGGGGTTTGGAAGCGAATGACAGCGGAGTCACCGCTGGGGTAGAGGACGGCAGGCGCCTCGGAAGCCTTGTAGCGAATCTTGGCGTCGACTTGGACAGGGCCTGAAGGAGCGCCGCCTGTGAAGCTGACCTGTGAAGCCTGCAGAGCATGGCTGAGCAGGTCTTTCGCTTCGCCAACAATCACTCGATGCCGCTGGGCGTCTATGCCGAGAACAAACAGGGGCTTGCCCGCGGTGATTCCCAGGCCGCGGCGCTGCCCGACGGTAAAGTCTTGGACACCGTTATGCCAGCCAAGAACGTTGCCTTCCGTGTCCACAATTTCGCCGGGAGAGGGAACAACGCGCTCTTTGATAAAGGAGCGGTAATCGCCGTCCGGGATGAAGCATATCTCTTGGCTGTCAGGCTTGCCGGCCACGGGCAGGTCGGCGTTAAGAGCAAAGTCGCGGATCTGCGGCTTGGTGTACCAGCCCACGGGCAGCAGAGTGCGTCGCAGCTCCTCCTGGCGCAGCGTGAAGAGGACGTAGGACTGGTCCTTGGCCTGATCTATGCCTTTGAGAAGCCGGTATGCGCCGTCTTGTTCATGGACACGGGCATAATGGCCGGTGGCGACGTATCCGGCGTCCAGGGCAATGGCGCGCTGGAAGAGGAAGGAGAACTTGATCTTATCGTTGCAGGCAAGGCAGGGGTGCGGGGTGCGTCCACGGGCGTATTCGTCACAGAAATAGTCGATGACGAACTGCTGGAACTCGCGCTCGAAGTTCATCAGGTAGTGGGGAGCGCCGATGATCTGGCAGACGCGCCGGGCGTCTTCCACGTCCTGCGGGGTGCAGCACCCCTTGTTGTACTGGGTGAGGGCGTTGTCCTCATCATAGGGGAACAGGCGCATGGTAACGCCCACTACGTCGTAGCCCTGCTCCTTGAGGAGGAGGGCCGCAACGGAGGAATCGACGCCGCCGCTCATGGCGACGACCACACGGGGCTTGGCAGTAGACATATCAGCTATAAGGATAGCATACGGCGCCGGTAGCCTGCTTTGCTGGGCATCCGGCTGAGGATGCTCCGTTAAAATTGACCGGAACGTATGCGTGTTCCTATAATTGGGGTGTCTACAAATAAGGAGCAACGCCTGGAACCCCTGGAAGTAGCGCACAAGATAGTAGAAGTAGCGGAAGAGAAGCAGGCATCGGACATCCTGTTGCTGGATATCCGTGAGTTGAGCAGCTTTGCGGACTTCTTTGTAATACTGACTGCGGAGAGCCGCCGCCAGATGGAAGCGCTGGCCCAGGACGTGGCGCAGCAGTTGAAGCAGTCGGGGAGTGCGCTGCATCACCGTGAAGGCGGGCTGGACTCAGGATGGCTCCTGTTGGATTTTGGGGATGTTATCGCCCATCTCTTTGCCCCCCAGGAACGGGAGTATTACCGGTTGGAAGAACGCTGGTCCAGGGCAAAGCAGATCGTTAGGATTCAATGAGCCAGGGGTCTGTGCTCCGATCGTAGTCCACCACCTCGGAAGGCTTGAAAAAGAGGGCTATCTCTTTGGCGGCGGCATCCGGAGAGTCCGAGCCGTGGACGATGTTGCGTCCGATATCCTGGGCAAGGTCGCCGCGAATAGTACCGGGTCCGGCCTTTGCAGGATCGGTTTCGCCCATGGTCTTCCGCACAACATCCACGGCGTCCTTTCCTTCAACGACCATGGCCGCCAGGGGCGCCGAAGTGATGAAGCTGACCAGCCCCTTAAAGAACGGCTTGTCTACGTGGGCGCCGTAGTGGCTGTGCGCTAGATCATCGGACATCTGCAGGAGCTTTAGCCCCACTATTTTGAGGCCGCGGTTTTCCAAGCGTGAAATGACCTCGCCAATCAGGCCGCGCTGCACGCCGTCAGGCTTGACAAGTACCAGGGTTCGTTGCATATGAAGCCTCTCTTAAATGCCGCCCGTCTTTACCGCATTGCTTGCCGGGCAAGGAAACGGGCTCATTGGATTACGGTTTCCGTAATGCTACCGTGAGGACTTGAAGGCGTCAACGGCGGATGAAGTAACTAGCGCCGTGGCTCGGTGATTGTGGGACGCCTAAGGTAGAGGGGCTGTACGGAGAGTACGTCGACGGTCAGCCCGGCCTGAAGCCTGGATAGGCCAAGATAGGCAAGCGAAAGCAGTCTCTGGCCGGGCAGGTAGGGAAGCGCCGGCTTGACGTGAGGCGGCATGCCGGCGGTGAACGCCTCCCGGTGCAACTCCAATGCTTCACCGCAGAGAATAGAGGGGCCGGAAAGCGATTGAAGGATTTCCTGAGGGGTGGCGATGGCCTCCTCGGAGGTCTGCGCTATTCGATCTCCACGAGCTTCAAACAGTGCCCAGCTTACCTGTCCACGGCCCGCGTCTAGCACGGCGCAGACGGGCAGTCCCGCCTGAATATAGGGGAAGGCCTCCATCTCAAGGGTGGTGGCGGCAACCAGGGGTAGGTCCGAGGACCAAGCAAGGCCCTTGGCGACGCTGATGCCGACTCGCAGGGCGCTAAATCCGCCGGGGCCGATGGCGACGGCAACACCGGTCAGTTCTTCCACGGATGTCGACTCTCGTTGCAGCAGAGATTCGATGGTGGGAAGGAGCTCCACGCTGTGGTTTTGCCGGGAGCGCCAGTGAGCGGCCTGGAGAATCCGCGTCTCGCTGGCAAGGGCGACGCCGGCGTATCTGGTAGAGGTGTCTATGACGAGGAGCATTGCTGTATTTTGGTCGTAAACAGGCAAAGAGACAAGGGGGTTCAGGGCAGTAGTAAATTCTAGCCTGCCCTTTATGCTCCATTACAGGAAAAGAATACGTGTTCCATCAGAAAAGTATGCCTTGCTTCTACCTGGGGGACGTTCCACTTCTATCTTGCCGTTCTTCTCCATCGGGGTGAGAGTCTTGCGCTTGAGATGGCCAGAATGAAAGCCTGTGGCGTCGGACTTCACAAAGTCTTCCACGTCCTCTATTTTCTGCCATCCTCTCGAGCGGAACTGCTCTTGAAGTGCCTTCTCAAGGAGGCTTAAATCAACCAGTCCTTCCCCAAGTACAAATTGACTAAGTTGACTCCCGCGGAATCTGAAATCACCGAACGGCGCGACCTTCCATATTGCCTGCTTCATCTTGTCGCATCCTTTTAGCTGTTGAGTGCCAAAGAAGATTGCGTAGACTAGTTGCTGCGCCTCGTATAGTTCAAAGTGTACGACGTACTTAGCTCCGTTGGCCTTAAGTTGATCCTTGTACAAGCTATAGAAGAAGTCCTTTCTCTCCTTACCTTCGGCCAAGTCTATGCCTTGCCGCCATCTTGAACAACCAAACAGTTCGTCTAGGTGTCTTTCAAAATTAGGATGTTCCCTAAACCTGTTTATATCCCTATACATGAACGAGATGTAGACTTCCGATTGGGGATTCTTCAGTATCCTTCCAATGGTACTCATCGGCGTCTCGGAGACACCAAACGGGTCGATCATCACAAATGCGGGAGCTAGACGGGCGTTCTGTTGGTCGATATTGTCGAGAACACCTGAGAGCGTTTCGTCAAACGTCGAGTTGATGACTTCGTAGTTGCAGTTGGGAGGCAGCGATGGCTGAAGCTCTCCAAGAGCCTCTTCAAGGTGCTTGCTCCGAGCTTCGTCTTTCTCGATAAAAAAGTAGTTGACTTCACTCCGGATTCGATCTCTGTCGCGATGGTCAATCAGCGCCTGCAACGCTATGACGGGTGACCCAGGCTCTCCGTTTGAGTATTCGCCAGGCCCTGCGAATGCGTCGATAAATAGAACCCGTCCGTTCCAACTGGTCAAGATAGGTAGCAATGCTCCCATGTAGTGCTTTAGCACCATGTGCTTGCCTTTGGTGTGCGGGTCAAGAGGCCAGGTTGTCGTTCTAGGCGGCATCCGGTTTTCCTTCTATCAGCTCTGGGAACTCACGCCACATGCGCCCATCTATCGTCGCTTCTTCTCCCGACCGCTTGCCGCGGCGGCCGCCCAGCTGCTTGAGAAAGAACGCTACGCCTGCCTCAATAGACTGGTCTCGGAGGTCTCGCGCCCATTCCAAGTCCATTGGCCGCGCTCTCGGCCCACTCTCCCCTCCGGCTATCACCCAATGGAGTACGCCGGCGTGAAGCCACTGCCGGAGGTCTACCTCCCCAAGCAAGGGCTCCGCGGACACGAAGCGCACCGTTGCCGGCAGCCGCGCCAGCACCGCGATGCGCGGCGCGTATTTCTGATTCTCTACTGAGGTGCCAATCCAAACACCGTTTGGCCACTCGCCTCCGTAGCGGGCCTCGTTGGCCTTCCACCAGCCGACGGCTCGCCCAGGCCGCTTTGTGAGGACCTGGAAGACGTGCCCTCGCCGCTCCGCCGCATCACGCATCACGTCAAAGATGTCGTTGATGAAGTCGTAGGGTACACGTGGGTGGAAAACGTCCGACATGCTGTTGACGAAGACGCGACGGGGTTTCGCCCAGCTTAGGGGAGCCTCGAGTCTCTCCGGCAACAGCCGCACATCACGCGGATCGCTCTCGTACCCTGGCACGCCCATTGCCATCAGCCGTGGATACAGGGCGAACATGTAACAGTGGTCGCACCCTGGGGATACCCGCGTGCACCCCGTGACCGGGTTCCAGGTTTCGTCCGTCCATTCAATCGTCGATGCTATAGCGAGATGACCTCTAGTGAGCTAGAACATATATTCGCATTATGGGCTGCTCTTGTCAACTGTTGAAGGCACCTCGGGGTTAGCTTGGCGTGAGCCTGAGGTGCTTGGGAGGCTCGTCCGGCAGCTGCCAGACAATCTCCTCGTGGTTGTATTCACGGTGATAGGCGTTGGCCGCGGTGATGCCTACATTGTAGCTGTGCTCAAAGGCATCCCAGTCCTGTTCCTCAATGGCCTTGTTGATGGCTGCCAACGGCCCCTTGATAAAGGCCTCCAGATGGGCCGTATACCTGGGTCTGGTCACCTCTCCTATCTTGAACGCCTTTTCCAGTTCAGACGACTGAAGTGCCGCCAGCTTCCAGTTTCCGCCCTTGGCCGCGTAGTAGATGATCCAGTACCTATCGCTGACCTCCGCCATCAGACGCGCCAACCCCGGCTGCATATTGCCCAGCTGGTCAAGGGTTATCTCCGTGTGAGACGTGTGCGCTATCGGCTGCTGGTCTTGCGTCATACCGAAGACTCCCCGCGTTACTCGGCGCTGGTGCGGCTGCCCAGCCGCGCATCCAGTATCAGCAGTCCCGCTCCGTTGTCGCCGACCATACGCACATGGTCCAAAAGCTCCTCTATGGTCTTCTCCTCCTCCACCTGCTCCTCTGAGAACCACTCAAGGAGGACGTGAGCGGCGTAGTCGCGCTCCTGCTGCGCCACTTCGTGCAAAGAGTAGATATCCGCGGTGACGCGTCGCTCGTGCTCCAGAGCCTGTCCAATGGCCGCTTCCACTGAATCGAACTCGGAAGTGGGGGCGTCTATAGGCCCAAGGGTCACGCGTCCGCCCTTGTCGGTCACGAAGTCAAATATCTTCATAGCGTGGTCTGTTTCTTCCTGGTGTTGAAGCCTCATCCAACTGGCAAAACCGGGCAGGCTCAAAGACTCGAAATATCCCGCCATGGACAGGTAGAAGTAGGCTGCGCTCAACTCGTTGGTGATCTGCTGGTTTAGCGCATCCCGAAGATTGTCGCCTATCATTTCCGTAGTCCTCCGAATCTAAAGTGTACGGCGCTTGGCGGTCACATTCCAAATATAGCATAAAAGGGCGTCGGTGTTGCTGCCGAGAGGGGCTATCTCGTCCTACCCCCCAGCCGCTGCCTGGATGGTAGTGTCAAGATAAGTGTGTAAAGTTAGGCAGGGGCAGACGGTATAAGATAGGGTGAGAACACACTCCTCACCAAGGAGGAAGGATATGGTCGGCGGTCTGAAAGCGGAGATAGTAATCAAGAACGCTAACGTCATCACAATCGACCCCAGCATGCCGCGCGCCGGGGCCATTGCCATATCGGACGGCAGGATCACCGGTGTTGGCTCCAACCAGGATATGGAGGGGCTTACCGGCCCAAGCACCAGGGTTCTGGACGTAGGCGGCAAGACAGTGCTCCCCGGCTTCATAGATGCGCATACTCATGTTATGAGCAGCGGCGTACGTCACGTAACGCAGGCAGACTGCGCTCAACCGAGCATAGAGGCGATACAAGACGCGTTAAGGGATCAGGCATCCAAGAAAAGACCGGGGGAATGGGTACAGGGCTTCAACTTTGATGACACCAAGACGGTGGAAAATCGCTTCCTCAATAGAGCAGACCTGGATGCCGTGAGCAGGGAACATCCCATCTTTGTGGCGCACCGCGCCGGCCTGGTCTATTACTTCAACTCTAAAGCCCTGGAAGCCGCCGGGTACAACCGGGATACGCAGGCGCCGCCGGGGGGCTATCTGGAAAAGGACCCCGCCAGCGGAGAGCTGACGGGCGTGGTCTACCAGCACGCCGCGGAATGGGTGGAAAGGGATCTGATACCCCAGCCAACGGACGATGACCGCCACAACGGGTTGAAGATCATCATGGATATGTACGCGAAAGCTGGCGCCACCTCCGTCCACGACGCCATGGTATCGGCGGATGAGTTCCGCGTTTATCAGGAAGCGCGTCGAAAAGGGGAGCTGCCTTTGAGAGTGTACCTGCTGATGCATCGCAGTCATTTTCCGGCGCTGCGCGACGCGGGCGTAAGATCCGGCTTTGGAGATGACCGCCTGCGCCTCGGCGGGATCAAGGTATCGGTCGATGGGGGTATAGCGTCTCGTACCGCCTACCTGTCCCGTCCCTACGAGGGGAGCGATGATGACCGCGGCTTTCTGGCAGTGGGGCCTGAAGAGACCGAGCGCATGGTGATGGAATGGCACCGCGCCGGGTTCCAGATTTGCATCCACGCAAACGGCGACTCGGCGATAGAGCAGGTGCTCACCGCTTACGAGAAGGCGCAGGCCGAATATCCAAGGACGGACACGCGGCACCGCATTGAGCATTGCACCGTGGTGAATCCGGACATCCTGCGGCGCATGAGAGCGCTGGGCTGCGTAGCAACTCCTTTCTGCACTTACGTTTACTACCATGGGGAGAAGATGAAGTATTACGGGAAGGAACGGTTGGAGTGGATGTTTGCCCAGCGCTCTTTCATAGACAGTGGGATAGTATCCACTGGGGCCGCCGATTACCCCTGCGGCATGTACCCGCCTCTTATGGGGATCCAGGCTTGCGTGACCAGGACAGATATGCATGGGAACGTTTGGGGACCCAGCCAGCGCGTGACCGTGGAAGAAGCGCTGAAGATATACACCATAAATGGGGCATACGCCTCTTTCGAGGAGGGCGCTAAGGGGTCTATAGAAGCCGGCAAGCTGGCAGACCTGGTGGTGCTGGCAGATGATCCAACGGCGGTGGAACCGGAGTCCATCATGGAAATCCCGGTGGAAATGACCATGGTCGGTGGGGAGATAGTGCACGAAGCGTAGGGGGCGTTGTATCCAGCTTGACGCAGTGGATACCGTGGGGGTAATTTAGCCTGAGAAGCATTCTAAGAATCAGTTAGGGGGCTACGTTATGAAGTTGAAATGGCTGGGCCACGCTTCTTTTCTCATAACCGCCGATGACGGCACAAGAATCATCACCGATCCGTACAAGTCTCAATCAGACGGCGGCCTGGTCGGCTACGCCAGAATCAATGAGGCGGCAGACGTGGTCACGGTAAGCCACGAGCATAACGACCACAATCACACCGCAGACGTGGGAGGCAGCCCCGAAGTCGTACGGGGTACGGGGCCTCAGGACGCTAGGGGGATTCAGTTCCACGGCGTTGCCACCTACCATGACACGGAACAGGGAGCACAGCGCGGCCCCAATACCGTCTTCTGCTTCGACGTGGACGGGGTCAAGTTCTGCCATCTAGGAGACCTTGGCCACCAGCTAAGCTCGCAGCAGCTATCGGAAATAGGCGAGGTGGACGTGCTTCTCGCCGTAGCGGGTGGGGGGCCTACCATCGACCTGGAAGCGCTCAACAAGCTGGTGGACAACATGAAGCCAAAGGCGGTCATCCCCATGCACTTCACCAATGCGAACTGCACCTATACCAAATACACGGCGGAGGACTTCGCCAGGGGTAAGAGCGACGTGCAGCGCGTGGGTGAGAGCGAGACGACTATTTCCTCCGGTGATCTGCCAGGCGCCACCCGCGTCATTGTCTTGGACCATGCCTTGTAATCCAGCCGTGCACCTTAGCCAACATCTCTGAATTGATTGGCGGGGTGGCTTTGTGTACAGCTTCTAAAGAATCCAAAGAACGGCGAGAGTCGTAGACATAGGCATAGAGGTTGCTGACTATAGCAACGGAGGCAGCAATGTTGAGAGCGATCGCAAGTTGGCCTGCTCCGGCTCTGATGCTCGTTGCCGTGCTTCTGGCCGGATGTTCTAATGAGATAGTCACCCCATCGTTGGACGGGTCTACTCTGACACCTACACCAACCTCCACGGCTACGCCCACACCTGTACCGCCACCCACGCCGACCTCCACACCCACGCCCGTACCGCCACCGACGCCTACCCAGACTGCTACGCCTGCACCAACACCGACGCCATCGCCCTCCAACATAGAGATTCTAGGGCCGTGTGGTCCTCATGAAATCGGGTACTACGGAAATTATGGAGACTTGCACGAGCATTTCATTCATTGGGCAGGAGGGGGCACACACCTGGTGTTCGACCATGACGATCTAATCCTGGCGCTGGACATCGCAGGCGCTCAGGTGAGAGAAGTGGCCGATGCAGATGGGGACTACCAGGAAAGCGGGGCATACTTTGACCCTTACAGATTCGAGTACGGGTTCTACGCCGACGTATCGCCGGACGGCTCTCAAGTCGTCTACTCCACCTGTGAATACATGCTCAACGAGCCAGAACGTAGCCAGTACCTTGAGAGTTACGAGATCGCCACGATGAATATAGACGGCACCGATAAGAAGCGACTGACGTATAACCAGCGTTTCCATCTCTATCCCGTCTGGTCACCGGATGGGACGCAGGTCGCCATCGTTTCAGACACATATGAGGGTATAAAACTAGTCATATTATCTGCAGATGCACAGGCATCGCAACGACTTTCCTCTACTGGTAGGGTTGCCCTGTACCCCCCGGTCTGGTCTCCTGACGGTCAGCGCTTGGCGTTCATCGCGGATGAAGGAGAGTTTGGCGACGGCGTTGACGGGCTCTATGTCATTGGTTCCGATGGAGCAGGGTTGACCCGGATAGGAGATACTACGGCGGCGGCCACATGGTCCCCGGACGGCGAGGAGTTGGCCTTTGCCTCGATTGACGGAGATGCGCCCATAATCTACGCGGTCAGGCCCGACGGCACAGGCAGGCGCACGGTCTGGCGCGGTGAGCCCAACGACCCCACAGTATGGTCCTCACGAGAGCCCTCACGAGTCTCACAGGTGTCCTGGTCTCCCGATGGGTCAGAGCTGCTCTTTCTTGAAGGCGGAGCGTATCTTTTCGACAAAGCAGATCTTCTTGACACAAGATTTCTTAACCGCGTAGCAAATCTTCTCAACGCAGCGTATATTGTGCGGTCGGATGGCACGGGCCTGCGGAGTTTGGCCCCCGGCTTGCCAAGTACCAGGGCGGCATGGTCGCCGGACGGATCGAGGATAGCGGTCTACCATCCGGCACATCTCCTAGCGACGGTAGCTCGGGACGGGACAGACCTGCGCTTTCTGATGGGGCTGGGTAAGGAGGGTCGTTTCCAGGCATTGAACCCGCCGCTGTCCGGGAGGCCGGTGGACCTGGCGGCGTGCTCGGCGGGCCTCGTCGTCCCGGAGCCGGAGGCCAATCCGGGCCTGGTCCACGACTGCGAGGTCCTGCTGAGCATCCGGGACAGGCTTGGAGGGGGTGTCGAGTTGGACTGGAGCGAGAGCGCTCCCATGGAAGAGTGGGAAGGGGTCACTCTGGGCGGCGAGCCGTCCCGTGTCCGCAGTTTGATTCTTCCAGGCTATGGCAGCGGCATAGCGCGCGATAAACTTACAGGCACGTTGCCGCCTGATCTGGGGGGTCTGGACGAGCTCAGGGCGCTGGCACTCGACTGGAACTACTTGAGCGGGAGCATCCCGCCGGAGCTGGGCAGCTTGACGAAGCTGAGGAGCCTGGTCCTCATTAATAACTACTTAAGTGGGAGCATCCCGCCGGAGCTGGGTAACCTCACAAACCTGAGGAGGCTTTACTTGTGGGGCAATCGATTTACCGGTTGCATCCCAACAGCCTTGCGAAACATTGAGGACGAGGACCTTGGGAGCCCCAGTCTCCCGGATTGCGAAGAGGCGGTGAGTCCATGAGCAGCCACATCTGGAAGTCGCGGTAGCTGTAAAGTACCTGCTAGCCTCGTCTCGCCCGGTTGGGAATCCATTCCCACTATTGCAGCGTACTCTATGTATAATCTCCCTACTCACCCGGCGAGGACGTCATGATAAAGCAGACAACCCAATTGCTGGTACTGGGAACGGTTGCGCTAGCGCTGGCGTCGGCAATTTCCGGTTGCACCGGGATGCCTGAACCGACGCCATCGCCTACACCAACCCCGACGGCTACGCCCGTACCGCCACCGCCACCGACCTCCACGCCGAATCTTCAAGACCAGCTAGCTCAGCAGCTTTTATCTGCTAGAGCTACGGCTACAGCACTGACGCCTACACCCTCGTCGGTACCCACACCAACCCCGACGCCCACACCCTCGTCGGTACCCACACCAACCCCGACGCCCACACCCACGTTGATTGCACACTCGGACCCGACCGAGCCGTGCGGCCCTAGTATCTACGGAGATTATATAGACTTGCACGAGCATTTCATTCATTGGGCAGGAGGGGGCACTCACCTGGTGTTCGACCATGACGATTTGATCCTGGCGTTGGACATCGCAGGCGCTCAGGTGAGAGAAGTGGCTGATGCAGATGTGGACTACCACGAAAGCGGGGGATACGGCGGCACTTACAGATTCGAGTACGGGTTCTACGCCGACGTATCGCCGGACGGCTCTCGGATCGTCTACTCCACCTGTGGATACATGCCCGACGAGCCAGGCCCGTTCGGCGAGTACTCTGAGGGTTACGAGATCGCCATGGTTAACATAGACGGCACCGATAAGAAGCGACTGACGAACAACGAGCGTTTCGATCACTACCCCGTCTGGTCACCGGATGGGACACAGCTCGTCATCGTTGCAAACACCTCCATAGTACATGGAATCTTTCCGGGTGACGACGATATGAAACTAGTCATAATATCTCCGGATGCACCGGCGGCATCGCAACCGCATGACACCACTAGCTGGGTTGCCCTGTACCCCCCGGTCTGGTCGCCTGACGGTCAGCGCTTGGCGTTCATTGCGGATGAGGGAGAGTTTGGCGACGGCATTGGCGGGCTCTATGTCATTGGTTCCGATGGAGCAGGGTTGACCCGGATAGGAGCTACCACGGCGGCCGCCACCTGGTCCCCGGACGGAGAGGAGCTGGCCTTCGCCTCAATTGTCGGAGATGCGCCCATAATCTACGCGGTCAGGCCCGATGGCACAGGCCTACGCACGGTCTGGCGCGGTGAGCCCAACGACCCCACAGTATGGTCCTCACGAGAGCCCTCACGAGTCTCACAGGTGTCTTGGTCTCCCGATGGGTCAGAGCTGCTCTTCATTGCCGGTAAAGCGTATCTTTTCGACCAAGCAGATCTTATTGACACAGAATTTCGTAACCGCGCAGCATATCTTCTCAACACAGCATATATTGTGCGGTCGGATGGCACGGGCCTGCGGAGTTTGGCCCCCGGCTTGCCAAGTACCAGGGCCGCATGGTCGCCGGATGGGTCCAGGATAGCGATCTACCATCCGGCACATCTCCTGGCGACGGTAGCCCGCGACGGGGCGGACATACGCTTTCTGATGGGGCTGGATAAGGAGGATCGTTTCCAGGCATTGAGCCCGCCGCTGTCCGGGAGGCCCGTTGACTTGGCGGGGTGCTCGTCGGGCCGCATCGTCCCGGAGCCGGAGGCTAATCCTGGCCTGGTCCGCGACTGCGAGGTCCTGCTGAGCGTCCGGGACAGGCTTGGAGGGGGTGTCGAGTTGAACTGGAGCGAGAGCGCTCCCATGGAAGAGTGGGAGGGGGTCACCCTGCGCGGCGAGCCGTCCCGTGTCCACAGGTTGATTCTTCGAGGCCGTGACTCGCATGGCATCGTGCGCGATAGACTCACGGGCACGGTTCCGCCTGAGCTGGGGGAGATAGCCGAGCTCAGAACGCTGGTTCTCAGCAGGAACTACCTAAACGGGAGCATCCCGCCGGAGCTGGGCAGCCTGACGAAGCTGTGGTTTCTGGACCTCAGCGAAAACTACTTGAGTGGGAGCATTCCGCCGGAGCTGGATAACCTCACAAACCTGGGGAGGCTTTTATTGATAGGCAATCGATTTACCGGTTGCATCCCAACAGCCTTGCAGGGTATTGAGGACAACGACCTAGGGAGCCTCCCTCTCCCGGATTGCGAAGAGGCGGTGAGTCCATGAGCAGCCAGATCTGGAAGTCGCGGGCAGGTAATGCGTAAGATACCCTGGCTTGTACTGGCGGTGGTCATAGGGACTGCCACTATTATAGGAACATTAGCATTGAACTGGGGCGATTCGACCGGCCCCGTGGACGGCACGGACACTGCCTCGACCCCTGCGCCCGGAGGACTGGCCCCCGGCATAGACGCGGACCCGAACTACCAAGAGAAGCTGAGCGCGGCGCGCATTTCCACCGGAGCTTGGGACACCGACTTCAGCCGCCATACCGTGGATTACGGGGAGATATTCTCCGGCGGCGTGGGCAGGGATGGCATTCCGCCTATAGACAATCCCAGTTTCGTCACGGTCGAGGAGGCGGACGGCTGGCTGGGAGATAAGGAACCGGTCATTTTGGTCGAGGTCAACGGTGAAGCCAGGGCTTATCCGATACAGATTTTGACCTGGCACGAAATAGTCAACGACGAGATAGGCGGAGCGCCTGTATCGGTAACGTTCTGCCCCCTATGCAACTCGGCACTTGCCTTCGACCGCCGTTTTGAAGGAGAGGTGCTCGACTTTGGCGTGTCCGGCAACCTGCGGAACAGCGATCTCATCATGTACGACAGGCAGACCCAGTCCTGGTGGCAGCAGTTCACCGGAGAGGGGATAGTGGGAACGCTGGCCGGTCGTGAACTGACCATGGTTCCCGCTTCTATCATTGCTTGGAGCGACTTCAAAGAGGCCAACCCGGACAGCCAGGTGCTATCGCGGGCCACGGGCTTTACACGACGCTACGGAGAGAACCCCTATTCGGGGTACGATAGAGTGGACAACCCGCCGTTCCTGTTCCGGGGCGACATGGACTCCAGACTGCTGCCCAAAGAGCGCATAGCGGCGGTGAGCATAGACGGCGCGGACGCGGCTTACCCGTTCTCTCTGCTGGAGCAAGAACGGGTAATACACGACACGGTGGGCGGCCAGGAGATCGTGATCTTCTTCAAGCCGGGCACGGTCTCCGCGCTCGATAGAAGTGTGATCGTGGATTCCAAGGACGTGGGCTCCACGGGAGTGTTCGAACCCGTGGCAGGCGGTCGAAAGCTGACCTTCAGCGCCGATGACGACGGCTTTGTGGACGATGAGACGGGCAGCAGGTGGAACATCCTGGGCGAGTCGGTCGAAGGCGCGCTGGCGGGCAGCAGGCTGACTCCGGTAGTCCACGCCAACCACTTCTGGTTCGCATGGGCGGCCTTCAAGCCCGATACGGTCATCTACGGGAGCGGTGCCGGATAGGATTGCGTCATAGGTAGGAGGGGGAGGAGGCGGGGTGCGGGAACGGCCAGGTACAGGGCAGGGCAACCACGAGGGTTGCCCCTACGGTGCGGGAGTTGCGCCATAGGGATGAGTGGGGGAAGCCGTTAGAAGGACAGTTGCCGGCCGCTTTGTGACGTTCCGCCGTGGCTTTCAGGCACGCGGGCTATGCACTCGGGGTCGTCGTTGTATGCGGAGTTGACCAGGGTGGACACCTCGTAAGCGTCCATCTCAGAGGCGTCGAGGGGTTTGAGTAGGCCCAACAGCGGCGCAGCGTCGGCAACTCCGGGGTCGATCCATAGCTCTTCGTCATCTCTGGGCAAAATGACGGGCATGCGGTTGTGCACCTGCTCCATGAGGACGTTGGGCCCCGTGGTGATGATGGAGCAGCTGCGCAGCCACTGGCCTTCCGGCGATTTCCACACGCTCCACAGCCCGGCAAAGGCGAAGAGGTTTCCCGACTTGAGTACGAAACGCAGCGGTATACGTCGCGGTCCCTCACGAAGCCACTCGTAGAAGCCGTCGGCTAGGACCAAGCAGCGCCTCTTCTGAAACATGCCGCGGAAACGCGGCTTCTCCAGGGAGTCGTCTCGCAGGTTGATCATGCGGTTGCCCACGGAGACGTCTTTGGCCCACCAGGGCACCAGGCCCCAGCGCACCAACTCGGCGCGACTCTTGCCTTCGTTGGTAATGATGAGCACCTCTTGAGCCGGCGCCACGTTGTACTTGGGGGAAAGGTCTATCCCTTCCGTGGAAACCCCGAATCGCTGCTGGATTCCTTGCCTGTCACTGATCAGTGTAAATCTACCGCACATGATGACATTTTAGAGGCTCACTGGGTGTCTTGGCTAATGGCTATCTCTCCGCTCAAATGGTTCCCTTCGGCTGTGCTCAGGATAAACTCTAAGCTCACCATGAGCGGGCTTGGGATCACCTTTGGTCGATTGCTCCCGTTTTACTGAAAACGGCAGCGATGGGAAATCCAGCATCGATTGTAGCAAGGTTAGAGCAGGCCATGTGATATTGTAAGGCGGCAAGTGTTTAACATTCTGGGCAATGCGGTCTTACCCGTATTCATCATGGCGGGAGTGGGTGCGGTCTTGGGCCGCACTCTGCACATTGACGCGCGCTCCGTGGGCAGGCTGGCCCTCTACGTGTTCTCTCCCGCGCTGGTCTTTGCTTCGCTTTACGATGCGGAGATACCCACCAGGGACGTGGTGAACGTCTTTGCGTTTCAGGCGGTCTGGGGACCGATTTTCTATGCTTCTTGCTTTCTAATAAGCTGGAGAGCCGGACTAAAGGGGCAGGACCGCAGCGCTTTTCTGCTCAGCACCATGTTCATGAACGCAGCCAACTACGGGCTTCCGGTAGCTCTGTTCGCCTTTGGAGAAGCGGGACTGGAACGGGCCATACTGTTCTTTGCCCCGCAATCTTTAATGGCGGGAACGCTGGCTATATACGTTGCGTCCAGCGGCAAGTTGGGCGTAAAACAGGGGTTGATTACGGTGCTGCGGCTTCCCATTTTCTACGCCGTGATCGCTGCCCTGGTGCTGAATCCGTTCAAGGTGTCGCTGCCGGGCCTGGTGGAGATTCCACTGGATATCCTGGCGGATGCAGCCATTCCTACCATGGTGATAGTGCTGGGCATTCAACTGGCTCGGGCTTCTTGGAAGGAGGACCTCGTGCCGGCGGGAGCGGCGTCCGTAGTGCGGCTGTTGCTTTCTCCGCTGCTGGCCCTTGGGGTGACGCTGCTCCTGGGGATAGACGGCGTTACTCAGCAGACGGTGGTTGTCCTGGCAGGGATGCCCACGGCCGTGTACGTAACCATACTGGCAACGGAGTTCGATGCGAGACCTCAGAGGGTGACCAGCGCCGTAGCGCTCAGCACGGCGGTGAGCCTAGTTACGTCGACGGCTTTGATCTGGCTGGCGCAGGAGTTTCTGTGAGGGAGGGCCGGGGCAAGCGAGCAAGCGGGCAAGCCCGACCCCACCGCCGGATTGCTTCGGTTCCCCGCAATGACGATGGATGAGAGAAGGCCGTGTACAGGGCCAGGGGAGGCCGCGGCGGGGCGCGGCCGGGGCAAATGGGCAAATGGGCAAGCGGGCAAGCCCGACCCCACCGCCGGATTGCTTCGCTGCGTTCGCAATGACGATGGATGAGAGAAGGCCGTGTACAGGGCCAGGGGAGGCCGCGGCGGGGCGCGGCCGGGGCAACCACGAGGGTTGCCCCTACGGTGCGGTGTCCGGTACGGAGTGACTGTGGCTTCCCTCCACACAGGGATGCCCGCCTTCGCGGGAAAGACGTGGGGGGCGGGTCGATTAAACAGCGCGGCTTTGCTGATAGAGGCTTTGGATTCTTCACTCCGCCGGAGCTCCGTTCAGAATGACACCCAACCCCCGTTTGCCCGTTTGGCTGGGGGCAGGGTGGAGCCGGGGTGGCTCAGACGCCGACCAGGTCTCCCACGGCCTTGACGCGGACACGCACGGCGTTGCTGGGCAGGTAAGCCAGCGGCACCTCTTCCACTTCGACGATTTCTAGCGTCGAGGGATCTGCACCCGCGCCTATTGTTTTATCCAAGGCCTCTTGCTTTGCATTGGAGAGCGCCTCTTCCCTGCTTACGTCGGCAAGGGAGTAGACTTTCTCCACCTGGCCACCAACCTGGGCAATGGCCGCACCTATGGCATTGGCAACCTCGGCGTGGTCGGGCCGCAGCACCTCGGATGCGCCGGCAAGGGAGCCCTTGACCAGAATGCTCCCGCCGCCCACCAGTACCACTGGTACGGCGGCGGCGCTGAGCTTCAGCTGGTCGACCACATCCTCCAGCTTACACTGGATTTGGGCCATGGCCTCGTTCACCAGGGATTTGTCCAGAGTCCCGACGGCGCTTGCATCGCCTATATCGGCAAGGCCGGCGGCGACAGCTACGTCGGTAGCGGTGCTGGTGGACCCACCGAAGACCAGCCCCTGCTCAACCAGGCGATAGCCAACGCTCTGAGGACCTATGCGCAGAGGATTGCTCTTTATGATGCTGCCTCCTCCCAGGGCGATGGAGAACACGTCGGGCATGCGGAAGTTGGTGCGCACACCTGCCACGTTGACTGCGATTGAGGCTTCACGGGGGAATCCGCCGACCAGCGCACCGCCATCGGTGGAGGTGCCTCCTACGTCGATAACGATACCGTCGCGTACGCCGGAAAGGAAGGCGGCTCCTCTCATGCTGTTAGTGGGACCGGAAGCGATGGTGAACACGGGATAGCGCACAGCGAATGCGGCGTCCATCAGGGTGCCGTCGTTCTGGCTGAGGAACAGGGGAGCGTCCAGTCCCAGCGACTTGGCGGCATCCTGGATGCCGTGGATGGTGCGCTCCGCCATTTCCACCAGGCAGGAGTTCAAAGTGGCGGCGTTCTCCCGCTCCAATATGCCTACGCGGCCTATGTCTGATGAAAGCGTTACCCTGAGATGGGGCGCCTCCTCTCTGATGATGTCCGCCGCCTGCTGCTCGTGAGAGGTGTCCACGGGAGAAAACACCCCGCTCACCGCCACGGCCCGCACGCCTTTGTCGAGCATATCTCTAGCAGCGCGTCGTATCTCCTCATGGTCGGTTTCGGATATCTCCCGGCCATCGAACTCATGGCCGCCGCGCACCATGTAGGTATGCCCGCCAATGGCCTCCCTGAGTTCGTCGGGCCAGTCTATCAATGGAGGCAACAGCGTAGTGGCCGGCAGGCAGAGGCGGAGGGTGGCCGTAGGGGAAAGGGACTTGCGCTCCAGCAGGGCATTGGTGAAGTGGGTTGTGCCAAGCATCACGGCTTCAATGGATGCGCCTCGCGGACCGGATTCAAGGATGGCCTTTAGGGCGGCAAAGATGCCTGAGGTAACGTCCGCCGTAGTGGGGCGTTTTGCCTGGGCCACCAGCTTTGCGCCTTCCAGAAGGACTGCGTCCGTATTGGTTCCGCCTACGTCTATGCCAATGCGCATGTGTTGTACAACCTTTCTGCCGGCTATTCTACAAGGGTGACTGAGTGTTGGTCATTCGCCACTGGACAAGGCCGGTTTCATAGGACTGGCAGCCGGTGGCGCGGAAGCCGGTCCGTTTTGCTCCGGGAGCAAAGAGGGGGATGCCGTCTCCTAAGACCAAGGGAAAGACGGTGAGTATGATCTCGTCTATGAGTCCCGCGTTGAGCATAACGGTGTTGATTTGTTCCCCTCCAACAAGCCATATGTCTTTCCCTGGCAAGCTTTTC
Source organism: Dehalococcoidia bacterium (assembly GCA_965197965.1). Classification (GTDB taxonomy): domain Bacteria; phylum Chloroflexota; class Dehalococcoidia; order Lucifugimonadales; family QGNO01; genus DAOUJH01. The sequence goes on along the minus strand of OZ240235.1, from coordinate 1,223,540 downwards.
AACGATTCCACGAAGGAGGCGATATCTCTCGAGACAAACCGTACGTTGGCCGTGTCCGGAGGGGGCGCGTGTCTGGTGAACACGTAGTTGGCCTTGTCCGCGTAAGGGAACTCCTCAACGGTTAGGGTCAGCTTGTAAGTGGAGCTGCCCATCACAGTGGTGTCTATGGAGGAGTAGAAATCGTGGTAGCCGTAGTCCAGGTTGCCCGCGGCCTCCAGCCAGTCGATTTCACCGTTGGGCCCTGCAATGTAACCGTCCATGCTTGTGGCAATGTACAGTTTCAGCTTTCTGTTGACGGCTTGGTTCATATCCTGTCCTCTGTTGGGATAGACCCACCACGCCTAAAGCGTCCTATCGTCACTTCCCGCCCCGCCGCCCCTAGGTTCCTGCCTGCGTAGGAAAGACGGTGTGGGGGGATGGACGGGCTGGCGGGTGGTTGGGTGTGCGTCTTGCCGATATGTCCGCTTGTCTCCCTGCGACGCAGATTCTTCGCTGCGCTCAGAATGACAGTTTGGGCTTGTGGCGGGCAGTTGTGCAAGGGTCTCCCAAGGTGTCAGTGGCCGTTCCCATCCAGCGCCAGCGGGGTGAATTCCACGTCGTAGCCAAAGGCTTTGGGCCCAGCCACGGCCAATCCTGGCGGAGCAGTCCAGAGGTGAGGCCCGGGAAAGCCGAGCACGGTGACGCGGAACCCGTAGCGCAACAGCTCCGTCGTTATCGGCTCGCCGCGCTCCGTATCGACGACGCAGATCAGGTCCGGGACTATGCAGACGACCTCGCCGTCGATGCTGGCGATCAGATTCTCGTTCTGAAACTCTATTCGCATGCGATCGCCGTTGTATTGCCCCATGCCTTCTATGGTGACGTTTCCGCGCGCGAAGCCCTGGGTTGTGCGGCGCTCCAGGTCGGCGATCTTGCCCTGGAACAGCACTTTTCCGGGATGGGCCTCCAGAATGGCGTCGATCGGGTCCTCATGCTGGCGACGCGCCCTCTTCACAGCGTCTCCCAGCTTCTTGGTCAAGGTCAACGAATCGAGCACGGCAGTGTTGTGTATCTGTTCCGCGGTCATCGGCGCAATGGCGTAGCAAGCCACACAGCCCATCTGGATAGTGAGGGCGCGCGCCATGCGCTCCACCCACTTGGCGCTGATTGCCTCCGGGATGATTGCGGTGTTCCCCTTTTCGTCGGAGACGGCCATGGGGACGTAGGGAACGCCATAGACAAAATAGGTCTTCATCTGGAACTCAGGGTAGGCGCGGCCCATGCCGTCGGCGTCCACCACGGGAAGGCCGGACATGGCGGCGGGGATGATCGGCTCCAGGGAGTTGCTACCGCCGATCTCGTTGGAGACGAGGGAAGTGGCCCTGGTTCCGGTGTATTCCTCGATGGCGCGAAGGGCGTAGTAGGCCTGCTTGTCGCGCATCTTCTCTATACCAACCGTAGGAGCGCCAATGCCGCCGACGCAGATGATCTGGTCGTCGTTGCCAAGCTCACCGGGGGAGAGGACGTTGACGGGGCCGTTCTCCCGTATGGCCTGCCTGGCGCGTAGCATCCCTATGTATGGATTACCGCCCCCGCCGGTGCCGAGTATACCGGCGCCTATGGCTATTGATTCTAGATCTTGCTCAGTTACTTGCCACATGGCTGATTTTCACGCCTATTCAAGGGTTTGACCGTCGACCAGTCTTGCACAAGCTCTCATATTTTTCCAGTTTCCGTTTGGAGGTCAACCCTCTTTACTTTAGAACTTGTTATTGATGATACTAGGTCGCGGCCCACCGTTAGACATCAATACTCTATCTGTATAGGATACCGCTGGAGGTGACCGGTTTGCTGGATCGTCTTGCGCAACTTCCCCAGCGTTACAGCTTCCAGACCATGTTCGGAGACGTTCTTGGCGGCATCACTGCGGCTGTGGTGGGTCTGCCCGTGGCCTTGGCATTTGGCGTGTCATCAGGACTGGGACCCGCCGCCGGAATATACGGAGCGGTCGCCGTAGGGTTCTTTGCCGCCGTGTTCGGAGGCACTAGGTCACTTATATCGGGTCCCACGGGTTCAATGACCGTGGCCATGGCCGTCATCGTCACCAGCTACGCTGAAAACATGGCCCAGGCATTTACCATTGTCATCATGGCGGGCCTTATCCAGATGCTTTTCGGCTTTCTGCGAATTGGACGTTTCGTATCTTACACGCCCTACTCTGTCGTAGCCGGGTTTATGACAGGGGTTGGAATAATAATCCTATCGGTTCAGATTCTGCCCTTCATGGGAGCTGATCCCGTAACCGGCGGGCCAGTTGAAGCTATGCGAAACTTCTCAGGAATAATAGAGGGCTTTGATATCAGCGCCGTAGGCATAGCGGGAGTCACCCTTGGCGTAGCCATTATATGGCCAAGCAGACTAGACAAGTATTTGCCGTCTACCCTGGTCGCCCTCTTCGCGGGTATAATCGTGACCGTCCTATGGTTTAGCAACGCTCCTACCATCGGCAACGTACCCACTGACCTGCCTGTCCTCAAGATGCCAGCCCTTTCCTTCGACGCACTGGTGCGCGCCATTGAGCCCGCGATGGTCCTAGCCCTTGTAGGGTCTGCGGACACCTTGCTGACCGCGCTTGTGGGTGACTCCATGACGCGGGCACGTCACGACCCCAACAAGGAGCTGTTTGCCCAGGGCCTAGGCGCCGTGGTCACCGGATTCATCCAGGGTCTGCCCGGGTCCGGGGCCACCCCAAGCACCATAGCCAACATTAGGGCGGGTGGGACTACCGTTGTTGCAGGCGTGATTGCCGTGGTTATCCTGGTGGTTATGATTCTGGCCCTAGAAGACTATGTAGCCAAGATTCCCAACGCCCTCTTGGCGGGCATCCTCATGAAAGTTGCCTTGGACACCATGGAATGGAGATTTGTCACCAGATTGTTCCGCATTCAGCGTGAGCACATGGTGGTCATGCTGCTAACCCTAGGTCTCACCGTGTTCCTGGACTTGGTCACCGCTATAGCGGCCGGTATGATAGCCGCCGCAGTAACCAGCGCGCGCCAGTTCGAAAGGCTGGAGCTGGACAGCGTGGTCTCAGTGCCCATTCTGGACCAGAGCTTCTTCGGCGGCAGAGCGAGAGAGGACGATCTGGAAGACTTCTCGGCCAGGGTTGGACTGGTTGCGCTGAGAGGCTCCTTTACCGTCGCATCGTCCAGGAAGCTGTTGGACACCATTGGCGAAGACATCCGTGAGCACGAGGTCGTGATTCTGGACTTTTCCAACACGGTTTACATAGACGAGAGTGCGGCCATGGTGATCGAGCGACTCATCGAGACCGCCACGAGCTACGAAACCGGCTGCATAGTGATGGGCCTGGCCGGGATGCCTGCCAGGAATCTTGAGGCCCTCAATATTCTCAAGCACGTACCATTAGACCAGAGGGTGCAGAGTTGGGACGAAGCGCGCGTGGTGGCGGCTAGGCTCCTAGAGATCTAGGCTTCCCAGGGGGCAGTTCGATTAAACGGCGCGGCTTTGTAGACAGAGGCTTTGGATTCTTAACTCCGCGTAGCTACGTTCAGAATGACAGGCTCCCCGCCGCCCCTGGGTACTCGTCGTCACGGGCATGACGGAGGGGGCAGTTCGATTAAACGTCGCGGCTTTGCGGACAGAGGCTTTGGATTCTTCACTCCGCGGAACTCCGTTCAGAATGACAGAGGGGAGTGCGCGTTGCTCGCCCCGCGCCACCAGATTGCTTCGCTGCGCTCGCAATGACGAAATGGAGGCAATGACGGAGGGAGTGAGTGGAAATAGCCGGGTGCAGGCTAGGGGAGGCCGCGGCGGGGCGCGGCCGGGGCAACCACGAGGGTTGCCCCTACGGTGCGGCCGGCCGGGTTGCTTCCGTTCCTCGGAATGGCGGGGCGGATGCCCTACTTCACCCTGGTCCCGCTTTTGAACACGGCGACGACGTTCTGCAAGTGGCTGATGTTTTGCGTGGGGTCGCCGTTGGTCAGCAGAAAATCGGCTTCTTTGCCCGGCTCGATGGAGCCCACCTGATCGGCGACGCCCAGCGATTTGGCGGCTTCGCTGGTTCCGGCGAGCAGAGCGTCTCCGTGCGTCATGCCGGACATGACCAGCGTCTCCAGCTCCTTGTGGAACAGGCCGAACTGGTAGACATACCAGCCGCAGTCGGAGCCGCCTATGACTTGGGCGCCGTCCTTGATGAGGCGGCGGGTCACTTCCACGCGGTCGTCCACCGACTTGACGGCCTCAACTAGCTGGACCTCTTCAGCCGGGGTTAGTCCCTCCTCCTCACGCTTCGCTTCCAGCAACTGGACGGAGGAGCGCCGCACGTGGATGGTGGGGTTGACCCAGGTGCCCGTTGACGCGATGCGCTCCCCGACGCGAGGGTCGTACTTTATGGAGCCGTCGGGCTGGACAAAGGTGCAGTGGATGAGCATGTCCACGCCGGCGTCCAGAGCGTTCTCGATGCCCTTTGTGGCTATGGTATGCGCGCCGACAAGGCGATTGCGGCGATGCGCTTCGTCGGCGACGGCGGTCAACTCCTCCACGGTGTAGGAGGGGCGCTCCGGCATGCTGCCCAGCGTGGAGCCGCCGGTGGCCATGACCTTTATGAAGTCCGCGCCTTCCCAGACCAGCTCCCGCACGGCCTGGCGCACGCCGTCGACCCCGTCGGCCTCAGAGCCCATCATCCAGCAGTGGCCGCCGGTCATGGTGATGGGCCTTCCCGACGCCAGTATGCGCGGCCCGGCTACGAGCTGACGGCGGATGCCCTCTTTGAGCCAGAAGACGCTCCTGTGCCAGCCGCCGTTGTCGCGCATGGTGGTCACGCCGGTCTCTAGGGCCAGCCGCGCCTGCTTCACGCCCTGCAGTATGTGCATTTCGTAGGACTCCAGGCCAACGTCATCGACGGAGGTGCCGTCGCCGGGCATGTTGGTGTGGGTATGGCAATCGACGAGGCCGGGGACAAGGGTGGCTTCCGGGAAGTCGTAGGTCTCCACGGTAGCGCCTTCAGGGAGGGCTACGTCCGCCTGGGGGACGACGTGGGTGATGCGGCTGCCCTCCGCGACGACGGCCATGCCCTGCCGGGATGGGCCGCCCTTGCCGTCGGCGAGCGTGCCTGCCTTGATTACGATGTGTGATGGAGCTTTAGCGGCCATGATTCCCTCCTTTGCGTTCATCCAGCGTTACCGACTCTATCAGAAAATGGTATCGGTGTACTCATGGAAGGGGAGGGGGCAGGGAGTCGAATTGTTTCAAACGTTATGTCAACTTCCAAAGCTAGAACGCCCCACTTTTTCTGGAAATATGGGAAAACAAATCCTAAGCTGTCATGGATGCGACGATTGTCATTGAGGAGGGAGAGACGGTGCAGGGCCGTCTGGAGAGGGAGATGGCGCGGGCCGATGCTGGCAGGCGGTAGTTTGCAGGTGGTGCTCATGGATAGAGGATAAGGGCAGAGTGCAGGTATGGGAAAGGGGTGGGTGGCGGGGGGTGTTGTCTTACCTTAGACCCGTCCGTCTATCGTTGCCGTTCTCAGAGGCGCAGGAGTCTTCTCAGCCGGGCAAAGAAGGATGTAGGGGGCGTGTTGCTCCTTGCCTGTCGCTTGGCTTTCTTGCGCCATTCGCGGGCTAGGCGCTCGTCGTGCTGGCGCTTGGGCTTATCCTTGACCCCGTAGAGCGCCTTAGCGCTGTCCCCCCTGCCCATGCGACGCAGATTCTCGGCGGCGGCAGACTTCCAATCTCCTCGCGGTCCGTACATGCCACACCTCCCATGTACAAGATTTAGAAGCGTGCTGGAACTTTCTCATTTGATTTGCAACTGCTCCACTTATTGCTATGAGAATAACATACCTTAGCTACGTGTTTTTTAAGGGAATATATATCTGCTCTCTTATGAGAATGAGTATTAACTTTAGCAAATTGTATGGCAACGAATGGCATGACTACGTTGCCTTGGAGGAAGCAATTGAGATACAAACATCCCTGAACAGGTACAACTGTCCCCGTATGTCAATACTCAACAAAACTCAAAAGTGTGATGTATACTCCCTTGACAGGCTGTAAGTGGGGCTGTAGAGTGATCCTTAATATAGTAAGTAGCATAGAATTGGGAGGTGGTCACTAGATGGCTGTTGAGAGTAATAATGGTAGGGTTCGCAAACAACCGGTTAGGTCTCGCTATCTGTTCCCTGCTTATGATTTCGGTACTGCTCTGCAAATAGCGGAAGCGGTTGAACGAGGCGGTGCCGGAAGGCTAACCCAAAGTACATTGGCAATAAACCTTGGCGTCTCAGCCAAGAGTAGTGGCTTTTTGCTTCGTGGACTGACTGCGAGACAATTTGGGTTGCTAACGAAAGCAGGAGAGGAGTTGTCTACTACAGACTTGGCGAAGGCTATTATCAAGCCTACTTCACCAGAAGAAAAGAGCGATGCCCTTCGAGAATCATTTCTACGGATACCGCTGTTCAGGGAAGTGGCTATGCGCTTCAAGGGTCAGCATCTACCCCAAGATGCCGAGATGCGGAACGTTCTAGAACGTGAGTTTGAGATAGAGTCCAACAGAGTAGGCTCGGCTCTTCGGGTTCTGATGGACTCTGCGCGTGATATAGGGGTATTGGTATCATCTGGTGGGCATACATATCTGTCGGTTGAGAGAACAACCATAATGCCCGTTTTTGAAGCCCCTTCAGAACCAGATTATGTACTACCCAACGACCCGCCTAAGCCACAACAAACCCAAAGGGCTACAACCGGTGCCTCCACAGATATATCTGCACCCTCTGGCTCATTGGTAATCTCAGAGCAAGACCTTGCTGAATTCGAGGATAAAGAATTCGATGAGGTCTGGGCGGCACTCGGCAAAGTGTTCCGAGCCAGAGGCAGGCGACAACTAGAGCAACAACGTGCCAATGAACGGCAAGTCGAGAGCAATGGACATATCGTCAATACTACGGAGACTCCGGGGTAATCGGAGTCTCCGCTTGAAAGGAGGTGAGAAGCCTTGCGACTCGTCAACCTCAGAACCATCGCAGTTTGGCAAGCCGTACTGTTATTAGGATCAGCCCCGAAGGAAGGGGGCGGCCTAAAGCTTTGCGTATGAGCCGTAGTAAGTCGTTGGACTGGAAGTCGCTACCCTGCCTCCTAGCCACTTTTGTATCTGCCCGTCCTCATAGGAGGAACCTAACGGGTTCTTCTTATTAACTACTTATTAACTACTACCCATAACAATCTAGATTATAGCATTAGGAAGGAATATCCATCCACTGTTGTGAACGTGCAATGAGCATATACCTAATTGGAGTTGTACGTGGATCTGAACTTAGACCCGTCCTTGGCTGAGGGTTACCAGAGCCATTCGCAGATAGCACGAGTAATTACCGAACATTGGGCAAGGGAGAACCTGTTCTGCCCGGCATGTCCATCAGAGCATTTGGACCAGTTGCGGGCAAACGCAAGAGTAAGGGATTACGATTGCCCGGACTGTAAGGCCAGCTACCAACTGAAAAGCGCGGACAAGACTTTTGGCAGGAAAGCCTCCAATTCTGCCTATTGGCCCAAGATGAAAGCCATCCAAGACGGGCTGGCGCCTAACTACATATTCCTTCGCTACTCTCGACAGAGATGGGTGGTTATGGACTTATTCATTGTGCCTGGGTACTTCATAACGCCTGCTATCATTGAAAAACGTCCTCCTTTACCTCCATGGGCACGCCGTGCCGGATGGGTAGGCTCCAATATCTTGTTGCGTGAGCTACCGGGAGACGCGCGTGTCACAGTTGTAGAGAATGAAAAAGCTTTGCCGTCTCAAGATGTACGCGACGCTTGGAGCCGGTTCGCTTTTCTTGGCCAGGGTGAGAATGCCAAAGGGGGATGGACTGCGGATATCCTCATGTGCGTCAGAAAGATGCAAGAGATGACTAACTCCGATGAGTTCGTCCTTCAGGGCTTCTACAAGGCTTTTGAAGGTTATCTAGGCGGCCTTCACCCAGAGAATAGAAACGTCCAGCCCAAGATTCGTCAGCAGCTACAGGTTCTGCGTGATAACGGGGTCTTGCAGTTCCTGGATGGCGGACACTACAGGGTTCTGAGATAGTCGGCGGTTTGTTAGATCATTTGATCTTGATCTTTTGAAAATGATCCGTAAGATCGGATCGCTCTGGCGGTCTGATCAATGCGGCTCATTACACAAGCCGATTACCTGTCTTTCCTTGCCCGCCAAAAGACCGTATCGGCTGGGGAAGTCGAGATCCGCCTCAAGGGACACCAGCGTCCCAAGAAGCTCCAGCCAGACGATTTCAAGACGGAGACCACCACGCTGTGGTCGTTTCCCAAGCGGGGCAGATGGGCCACGCATCGCGCCGCCTACCGGGGCAACTGGGCTCCGCAGATAGTTCGCAACGTCATCGAGAGGTACTCGCTGCCCGGGGACACGGTGCTCGACCAGATGGCGGGCGGCGGCACGACACTCGTGGAGTGCAAGCTGACGGGCCGCCACGGCATAGGCGTGGACGTCAACCGCGACTCGCTGATGCTGACCATGGACGCGCTCAACTTCTCGGGCAGGCTGGAGGAGCCGCTGGAACCGGTCGACATACGTCTGTACCAGGGAGACGCGCGGCGCCTGGACAAGATAGAGGCGGACTCAATCGACCTCATCGCCACGCATCCTCCCTACGCGAACATCATCAAGTATTCGGGCAAGGAAGCGGCGCATAACGGCGACCTGTCCAAGGTGCGCGACATAGCGGAGTTTGTGGAGCAGATGAGGCTGGTGGCGGATGAGTGCTTCCGCGTGCTGAAGCCCGATCACTACTGCGCCATCCTGGTGGGCGATACGCGCCGCAACAAGCACTACACGCCAATAGCGTTTCGCGTCATGCAGGCGTTCCTGGAGGCCGGATTCATCCTCAAAGAGGACATTGTCAAGGCTCAGTGGAATACCCAGACGGAGGGCCTGTGGACTCGCCTGTCTCGCGATAAGAATTTCCTTCTCATAATGCACGAGCACCTGTTTGTGTTCCGCAAGCCCGGCCCGGAGGAGAAGACCCGCCCCTACGGTGAGAGCATGCGGTGGTGGGGGTAGGGGGAGGCGGACGGGCAAGAGGGCAGGCGGGCAAACGGGGCGGAGTTGCGGGTAAGGGGACGGAGTTTGCTATGGTAAAAGATTCTTCGCTGCGCTCAAGAATGACAACCCCCCGGCCGCCGGATTGCTTCGCTGCGCTCGCAATGACGAGAGGGGGGCGATTGCTCACTACGGAGGAGCGGTTTGATTAAGCAACGCGGCTTTGCGGGCAGAGGCTTTGGATTCTTCACTCCGCGGGAGCTCCGTTCAGAATGACAGTGCGGGGGCGAATGGTCGGGTATGGGCCAGGGCAACCACGAGGGTTGCCCCTACGGTGCGGATGACGGCGGCTCCCCGCCCCGCCCCTGGATGCCCGTCGTCACGGGCATGACGGAGGGGGTGGTTGGAGTAAACAGCACGGCTTTGCGGGCAGAGGCTTTGGATTCTTCACTCCGCGGGAGCTCCGTTCAGAATGACAGTGCGGGGAATGGTCGGGTACGGGCCAGGGCAACCACGAGGGTTGCCCCTACGGTGCGGATGGCTGCGCTAGGCGTTGGTGGATGCGTACCAGTCGATGATCTGTGAGCCGGTGGCTTTCCAGACCCGTTGGTGGCCGGCGATGTAGGAGAGGGCCTGGTCCAGGTACTTGGAGCGGAAGGGCTGGCCGATGAGCCAGGGGTGGAGGTTGAGCACCATGAGCCGTCCGTTGCTTTCGCCCTCTTGGTACAGCCTGTCGAAGCTGTCCTTGAGGGCGCGGGTGTAGTCCATGACGGGTAGTATGCGCGTCCAGAGGAGATGAAAGTCGTCGAGGTCAAGGAGCACGGGCAGCGAGTACATTTCGCCGCCGGGCACCTTCATGCGGTACGGCTGGTCGTCGTTGGGCCAGTCGCAGAGGTAGCGGACCCCCTCCTCGGCGAGGAGGCGCGGCGTGCGCGTCGATTCGGAGTAGCCGGGCCCCATCCAACCGGCGGGTCGGCTGCCGGTGGCGTCCTGCAAGGCGGCTAGGGAACCCCGGATGTAGTCCCGTTCCTCCTGTTCCGTCATCTCGCTGGTGATGAGACGGGTGGCGGTCTGGCCGTGCCCAATGAGCTCCCAGCCGCGCTTTTGGCACTGCTCGACGAGGAAGGGGTAGTTGGAGGCGACGGCGGCGTCCATGGCGACGGTGGCCGGGATGCCGTACCTGTCGAGCACGTCCATGACACGGAAGATGCCGACGCGGTTGGCGTACTCGCGCTGTGAGAAGTTGCGCATGTCCGGGTAGGGAAGGGGCGCTCTGAAGCCGGGCATGCTCTGGGGCCGGGTCTTGATCTTGGAGAGGTCCCATTCGTAGTGCTCCAGGTTGACGATGACGCAGAGGGCGACGTGTGCGCCGTCGGGCCATTGCAACGGCGGGCGGTGCGCCATGGCGGAGAAGTCGTAGTATTCGTTGTCCATGCCCGGCATGCGGGCAGCCCCGGTCATGACGCCCTCCCCGTGTACTCGACCACCTGGTCGTAGTAGCACTCCATGTAGTAGTCGGCGATCTGGTCGGCGGTGGCCTGCCATACGCCATCGTGGGAGAGGATGTGGGTGAAGGCGTCGTCCAGGTAGCGGATGCGGTGAGCCTGGCCGCTCCAGTAGGGATGGAGGGCGATGCACATGACGCGACCGCTCTCCGCGCCCTCCTTGTAGAGCACGTCGAACTGATCCTTGATGATCTGGGCCAGGTAGTCGGCCTCAAAGCCGAGCATGTTGGCCGCGCCGTCGTTGGTCTCGATGGAGTAGGGCACGGTGATGAGCCTGCCCTGCTTCACCTTCATGGGAAAGGGCTGGTCGTCGTGGAACCAGTCGGTGTGGTAGATGAGGCCTGCTTCGGCCATGAGGTCGGGGGTGCGATCGGTGTTGGTGAGGGCGGGACCGAGCATGCCTTTGAGCTGCTTGCCGGTGTGACGGCGGATGGTGTCGATGGTGTCCTGGTAGAAGTCGCGCTCCTCCTCTTCAGTAGCGCCCCAGAGGTAGCGGGTGTTGTACACGCCGTGAGACATGAAGTCCCAGTCGCGCTCCACCATGGCGTCGCGTATTTCGGGGTAGTGGTCGAGGACGGCGACGTTGAGGGCGGGCGTGCAGCGGATGTTGTGCTTGTCGAAGAGCTCAAGGAGCCGCCAGAATCCGACGCGGTTGCCGTAGTCCATGTAGGCGTAGCTCATGACGTCGGGGTGCGGCGTGCGCGGCCAGGCGTTCTGGTGGGGGTTGTGGGGAGGGAGGTAGTCGTAGTGCTCCACGTTGGGAGCGACCCAGAGGGCGACGCGGGCGTCGTTGGGCCATTTGATGACGGGCCGGTCTATGATCGGCGAGTAGTCGAAGCGATCAGGCTCCATGGCGGCCCTCCCCTGGTTGGCTTGCCTGGGATGATATGCAGGGGAGGGTGCGGTGTCAAATGGGGGGGAGGGGGGGAAGGGCGGGCTTTATTTGTTCATCGCATGCCCAGTTTGGAAACAACCCAAGAGACGGTCCCCGACGCCAGCATAACTCCAATACCACCTATGATGAGCACGGCAAATATGCCGTCAAGCAAGATCCAAGTCATGCCCTCCGCCCATCCTGCATCTACTTTCTGTTCAAGGAACACTTTGTGAACATTTTCTCTCCAGAATTCGCTGGTAAATGGCCAAATCAGGATGTCAATGAAGATGCCCACCGCTACAGTGAGTACAATTATCCCTAATCTAATCACGTTGTCTATACTATCGTTAGTTCCTAACAAGTTCGCCACCACCAATCGCTCCCATCTCGGAGACCTTTTGTGCCTTTGTTCCAAAGGCTTTCACCATTTGAACTTTTTGTTCTACATGTTCGACGATCACTTTAGCCTCCCTAATGCTGTTCGCTTGGGTCTACCCCAATTAGGCTGTTGCACTTCTGGAATAGCCATATAAGCCAGAAGAGTCTCAGACCATTTGTTCGCCAAAAGAATATCCGTTTCCGTGTAAACTGTCAAGGGTTTTCTTGAGGCGAATTCGAGTAGGTGCGATTTAGAATCCTCAAGCAGCCCATAAGCAAGTTACTAGTGGAATGGGCGTTCACAAACGTATTAGCGAACCTACCTATCCCCTCTAAATCCGCAGGTCGCGGCGGAGGAAGGCAAGGTAGGGCATGCACTTTCTGGGTGCTATAATGCTTTCAAGAGTTAACCTAGGAGCCCAGGCATGGAAAAGCAGAAAAAGTTCACCGTCATACTAGAGCCAGAAAAGGCGGGAGGCTATTCCATCCACTGCCCCGCTCTACCGGGGTGCGTGAGCCAGGGGGAAAGCAGAGAAGAGGCGCTTCAGAATATCCGGGAGGCTATCCGTCTTTCACTGGAAGTAAGAGATAGCGAAGGGTTCGGACGGGTTTCTCAAGAAGATGACCCCCAGGTTATAGGAGAAGAGATAAAGCAGATTCTGAAGTCCAGAGAAGAGGACAGTCTACCGTTCACTATTGAAACTGCTGAAGTTGAGATAGTGGTAGAGGTACCAGCTTAGATGGCCGTACTGCCCGTGGTTTCTGGGCAGCAAGCGGTGCGGGCATTTGAAAGTGCGGGTTGGAGGGTTGCGAGGCAAGCTGGCAGCCATATCATCATGACAAAAGAGGAATCAGTGGCAACCCTTTCGGTTCCAGATCATAGAGAGATTGCTCGTGGCACGTTAAGGGCACTGATTCGGCATGCTGGCCTTTCCGTAGAGGAATTCACCGTACTGATGAAGCGGTGAAGTTGAGGCCTGCCCTGTTACTTGGAGTTCAAATCCGCAGGTCGCGGCGGAGGAAGGCTAGGTAGCCGGCTATGGCGGGGACGGCGATTACTACAAGAAACAGGCCGACGTGCAACGGGTCCAAGCCGTTTGCTATGGGCACGTTGCCGTTGTAATAGAAGAACGGGGAGAGCCATTTGGCAGGCTCCAGGATGTCTACGATGGCGGCCAGGCTGTTGATTACGTAGGTGGCAGCCGCCGCTCCGGCGGAGACGCCTAAGCTGAGCCCGCGGTTGCCGGTAAAAGCGCCGACGGCAAAGGCCAGCGAGCCGAAGGTGAGGCCGAGCAGCGCGGAGCTGATGGTGGCCTCGGCCAGCTTGAACATGCTGACCTCCATATCGAAGACGATGACGCCGATGGCCAGGGAAAGCCAGACTACGACGGCCAGCATGGCGTTGGCGGCGAGGAGAAAGGCGTACTTTTCCAGTAGGACGCGCCGTCTGCTGACCGGTTCGGAGAGGAGAATCTCCATGGTGCGCCTGTCTTCCTCGCCAGCTATGGCGGATGCGCCCAGGCTGACGGCGAATATAATGACCAGCACTGGCACCATGAAGCCGAACATCTCGGCGTTGAGGTAGCCTGCGCCGGAGGTGATGTCCAACAGCTCCGAAAACCCGAACAGGGCCAGCAGGTCGGGGTCGAAGGCGTCCACGTAGTCCTTGACCGCATCGTTGGTGGAGATGCTGGGGTAGAAGGAGGTCATGGCCGCGGAGAGCAGGACGATTCCCAGGACCCACCAGACCAGGCCGCGGCGGTGGTCCAGCAGGGACTTGACAAAGAGGTTACGCAGAAGCATCCGATTCCTCCTCTCCGTAGAACGCCAGGAAAACCTCTTCCAGGCTGGGCTCGTGGACGGTCATGTCCACCACTTCATAGCGGGCAGCCGTCTTGATGAACCGGTCGAGGGAGCCTACCACCTCGCACTTCAGGGTGCTGCCGTCGACGGACACGTTTCGCACGCCGTCGACGTCCTGGAAGGCGTTTTCGGACAGAGGCTCGCCGAAGCGAAGCTCCAGGCTGCGAATGCTGCGCGCCTTGAAGGTTGCAACGTCTTCAACGGCAACGAGGCTGCCATCCCGGATGATGGCTACCCTATCGCAAAGCTCCTCGACCTCTGGAATAATGTGGGAGGAGAGGAAGACGGTCCTTCCGTCCGCCTTCACCTCCCTGACCATGCTCTCGAACTCCTGCTGCATGAGGGGGTCCAGGCCGGAGGTAGGTTCATCCAGTATGAGAAGCTCCGGCTCGTGCATGAAGGCGCGAATGACGGCTATTTTCTGCCTGTTGCCGTGGGACAGGGTGCGAATGTTGCGGGAAAGATCGCACTCCAGTCTGTCGGCTAGGCGCTTGATATTGGGCCAGGGAACGCCGCCCTTGAGGTTGGCGGCGTAGAGGAGAAACTGCTCGCCGGTGAGATTGGCATAGAGAGAAGGGTCGGCGGGGAGATAGCCAATGCGCCGCCGAATCTCTAGGGAAGCGGTCTGGGCGTCCATGCCGAATACCCTGGCTGCGCCGCCGGTGGGTCGGATGAGGTCTAGGAGGAGACGGATGGTGGTGGTCTTGCCTGCGCCGTTGGGGCCAAGATAGCCGAAAACGCCACCGGGCAGGACCTCCATATCGAGATCGATGACGCCCCTGTGCTCACCGTAGTACTTGGTGAGCTTCTGCAGCTGGATGACGGGGTTCATATATCGCTCCTACGTTTCAGTCCGCCACGTTTCAAGGGCTGGAAGGCACTATTGCTATTATACACCCGCTGGAGGGTGGAGGGTTGTGAAGAGGGGGGCGATGCCTGCCCTGCCACCAGGCTGCTCTGATGCAGGATTAGCTTACGTGCGTATACTCTTCCTGAGTTAAATGGGAACTCGTGCCAGTCTGCACAGGTGTACCGTAATAGATATCTATACCGACCTGGGGGATTCCCAGTGTCGCATTGTATTCATAGTGCCTCTTGCTGGCTTGCTCTAGCCGTTCCCTAATGCCTTCACGGGCTACCTGTGAGACGGTCTTTCCTTCTGACTCAGCTAGGTTACTGAGCGCGGAAAATTCCTCAACAGAGAGCCGCAATGACATGACTACTGTTCCACTGCTCTTCACACGAGCCAAGTCAGTAACGTTGCGACCCAAGACATAGTCTTTGTTCTTAGTTTGTGTCATTCTCCCCGCCTTTCTAGGTAACGCCGCCTGTGATGGCTGTTCGACTCAAACGCAGTCACAGGGCGCCACGTCTCCTTCTTGTTGGTAGGCTCAATTGGCACGGACACCAGTCTACCAGAATTTGTCACCCCGATCATAATCAGAGGCGCCCTTCTATTCTCACCCACGTTCTCAAAATACTCAGGTTCGTTTTGATGAACTTCTATGACCTCAACAGGAGAAATCTGGTGCTTTGGATACTGCCTCTTGACTTCAACCATATGCTCTGCGAACTCTTCATCGATCTCAAGTTCTTTAACCTTGCCATGAACCTGGAACAGTGCCTGGAAAGGGTCTTGATTTGCATCTTGGCTCATTGTAAACTACATTGTAAACATTGTATACAGGAGTCGTCAATGTCAACGAGGAATCAGCGGAGGGGAGTGAAAGCATCGCCCAAGACGGAGCGACCTGCCGAGGCAGTGGTGGAGCCGATCGAGAACTTAGAGATAGAATGGCTGATACTTGCGAACTGGGCAGAAACTACCAACGGTATGATTTACATACAAGGTGGCGGCTGGGATAGGATACTAGCACCTCCCAAGGGGAAGCCCATTAATTTTAGCATTGCTGCTGGGATTCTAGTACCTTGGCATCTCACCAACCAAGAGAACCGATTCCGCTTGACTTTCGAAACGGGGGACGGTCAAGAGTTAAGCCGGATAGAGGGTGGATTCAATGTCGGCCGTTCAGTCAAGGCACTGCCAGGACAAAAGTTTAGGACGCCCTTCTCGGCACGCGTTGGGCTAAACGTTCCTGAGGGAGAAGGAGCATACCGAGCCAGGATGGTAGTGAACAACACCATAACGAAGGAAGTGGCTTTCTATTTAGTCAATCAACTCTGAGAAGGGCTAGCGCCCTCCCTTGCTTTTGCGCCAGGCGAGGGCGCTGATAGCTTCCAGGATGACGCGGTTGGCGGCGTCGGCGGCAAGGCCGGCGGGGCCGTCGTAGGGAGGAGACACCTCTACAACGTCCATGCCGACCAGGTTCACGGACGAGGCGATGCGGCGCACGGCTCGCAGTAGCTCGATGGTGGCGAGGCCGCCCGGCTCCGGCGTGCCGGTGCCGGGGGCAAAGGCGGGGTCCAGCACGTCTATGTCCACGGAGAGATATATGTGCTCCGGCCCGTCCTGCGCCTCTACAATGGCGTCGCTGAGGACGGCATCGAAGCCGCGCTGCTCGATCTCCGACATCCGGTGCCAGCGCATACCCTGCCCTCGCATCCATTCCTGCAGCCCTTCCCCATGGGCGTAGCCGCGCAGCCCCACCTGAACGAAGTTCTTGCCGGGGACTGCGCCGCTTTCTATGAGGCGGCGCATGGGACTGGCGTGAGAGACCAGCGACCCGTATACGGAGTCCCAGGTGTCGGCGTGGGCGTCGAAGTGGACGATGCCCACGTTGCCGAAGCCGTACTTCTTGGCCACGGCTGTGGCGCTAGGTAGCGTGACGGAGTGGTCGCCACCGAGCACAACGGGCACGGCGCCCGCTTCCAGGGCCTCTGAAACCTTGGCCTGGATGGCCTGGTGGCTGAGCTCGATGGAGAAGGGGGGACAGGCGGCGTCGCCAAAGTCGACCACTTTGAGAATGCGCGTAGGGTGGACTTCAAACTCCATGTGATAGATGTAGTCGTTGGGGTGCTCCACGTAGCCGGCCTGGCGTATGGCTCGCGGGCCGAATCTGGCACCGGGACGGTAGATCACCATCTCGGCGGGTGCGCCAATAATGGCGATGTCGGCCTCCATCTCCTTCAACTCAGCGGCGGTAAGGGCAAGGGGAGCATGGATGAACGTAGGTATTCCCACGTAGGAGGCGTGCTCTTCTTCACCGTGGATGTCAGGCATGCGGTTCTCCTATGAGTCGCAAGGGGATGATATGAGGGTGGGGGTGGGGTGTCAAACGGTGGGTGGAAGGAGACAGGAGAGGATTGACCTTCAATGGCCCCCACTACTAGTATTACCACGAGTTCGCCTGCGACGTATGAATCGAGCGGAGGACTCATATACACCTGAGGTTGCGGAGACACTGAAGGACGTTGCAGCCGGGAGATTATTTTGAGCTTTTTGAACCTCACCTCCGACTCCGCCGTTCAAGTAGATGACATTGGCAGCCGCCTTGACGCGACGCGTGAAGCACTGCGTGCTAACTTAGATTTCCACGGTACGAACGGCAGCTACGGCTCTCACGCTTGGCACTCCTTCCCAGCTAAGTTTCCGCCCCAGTTGCCAGAGTTCATGATTCGCCATCTCTCGAACCCGGGCGACCTCGTTCTAGATCCCATGCTCGGTTCCGGAACTACGCTCATCGAAGCTATACGGCTCGGACGCCGAGCCGTTGGCTGCGACATTGATCCGCTGGCACGAATGATTGCAACAGCCAAGTTGACTCCCATTGATCCAGTCGTCGCCCTCTGGGAGGGAAAGAAGATCATAGCTGGCGCAAGTGAGGACTATCACCAATCCCGCTGGAGGCTACTGAGGGATTTAAACCTTAGGTTCGACGCGAAGACACGAGAATTCGTAAGTTATTGGTTCCTGCCCCAGCAACAGCTTGAACTGCTTGCTCTCGTGCAGCACATTGAAGCTTTACCAGAAGGAGGAATGCGCAGCTTCCTTCAGGTAGTGTTCTCATCAACAATCATTGCCAAGTCTGGTGGGGTATCATTGGCGCGCGACTTGGCACACACCCGCCCTCACAGGGACACAAATAAGACACCCGTATCGGCCTTCATCGAGTTTGGCAAGCGTTTAGAGCGTAACGTAGCGGCTCTCGGTAAGCGCGACTTAATCGGCCTTGCAACGCCTACTCTTTTAGGCGGAGCCGGTGGAGATGAGGCGCAAGCCTTCCCCTCCGCATCCATTCACGCCACTAGTGCGGCAGACACCAGCCTGCCGCCCGCGAGTGTTGATCTGATTGTGACGTCGCCACCCTATGCCAACAACGCTATTGACTATATGCGCGCACACAAGTTTTCGCTGGTGTGGTTTGGTTGGAAGATTGCAGACCTCAGCCAGATTCGTGCGCAGTATGTAGGCCACGACGCGGTTGCTGGCTTGCGCAGGGATGGGCTACCGAGCCAGTGTGAAGAGACGTTGGTCAAGCTGGCGAATCGCGATGATAAGAAGGCACTTGTATTGCGTCGCTACTTTGAGGAAATGAAGACTGTCATTTGTGAGATGCAGCGTGTATTGAAAGTAGGCCGGCCGGCTGTGATAGTAGTAGGTTCCTCGAAATTAAGGGGCCTGGATGTAGAGACACACAAGGGACTCGCCGCCATCGGTGAACATGCCGGCTTCATTCTAGCGGGAATCGGTACACGGCTGTTGGATCGTGACAAACGTATGATGCCAGCTCGATGGGGTCAGCTACAGCAATCACAGATTGAAGAGCGTATGCACAAAGAGTACGTGATCGGATTGGTGAAGATGTAATGCCCGGCAGGATCGAAGCTCTCCGACAAGCTTACCACCGCCAAATTGCCAACGACGTATTGAGACTGAATACGTCTGGAATTCCGAACAACGCCGACAGCGGAAGTGCATCGAGTGCGAGGATTGCCAGAGGCATAGTCGAGAACATTGGGCTTCCGGTGGGGTCTGAGAGATTGGCTGGGCAGACGGCGGGACATCAATTCGAAGAGGCCACAAGGAGCTTTCTACGCGACGCATTTGGGTTACTTGCTCATCTACGCCCTGGCGAGTGGGAATTCTCGATGGGCGGAGACATCCGTGACTACGAGCAGTATTTACACTTGTCCGATGTGCGACGAGTGGTTGAAGAGCATCAGGAGCTACAGATCATCTTTGGCGACTATATCGTAAAGCCTGACATTGTTGTCTGCCGAGAGCCGGTTACGGACTCGAAAATCAACGAGAACGAATCCCTTTTGAACAACGATACCGTTGCTAGCTATACCCCGCTGCGACGCACGAATTCGGAAGCGAAGATTCTGCACGCGAGCGTCTCTTGCAAGTGGACAATTCGTAGTGACCGCTCTCAAAACGCACGCACCGAGGGCTTGAACCTGGTGCGAAATCGAAAAGGCAAGACACCACATATAGTCGTAGTCACAGGGGAACCTCTTCCTGGTCGAATAGCGTCACTGGCCTATGGTACAGGCGATATCGACTGCATCTACCATTTTGCGCTGAGGGAATTGAAGGATGCAGTTGTGGGTAACGAGTCAGATGCTGAATTGTTAGACATACTCATGACCGGCAGGAGACTACGCGACATCAGTGACTTGCCATTTGACTTGGCGGTGTGAGACTGCCCCCTACCCATCCAATCCGGGTAGGGGGCTTTCCCATGCGCCGGTGAAGACGAACTCCGAGAAGGGCTTGCGCTCCCGCTTTCTCTGCTCACGCTGCTTGAGTTCGTCGGGGAGGAGGTTGAGGTCGCCGAGGTAGCCTACGGCGCCCGCCGTTACCGGCTCGAATCCGTCGGGCACGCCGAAGGTCTGGCGCACACTGTCTGCTGAGAATCCGGCCATGTAGTGGCAGTGCAGTCCCAGGTGTATGGCCTGGAGGAAGAGGTTCTCTAGGGAGGCCCCTACGTCGTGGGCGAAGTGCGGGTTGGGGCGGTCGTTGCGGGTGGCCTTGGACACGGCGACGAAGAGCAGAGGGGCTTTAGCGGCCCAGAGCCGATTGCCCTCGGCGAGGCAGTCCAAGACGGCCCGGTGAGCTTCGTCGAAGTTGAGGCCGACGATGTATCGCCAGGGCTGCTCGTTGCCCGAGGACGGGGCCCAGCGCGCCGCTTCGAACAGTGAGCCGACGGTCTGCGTGTCCAAAAGGCGCTCGGCGTCGAAGGAGCGCGGACTCCACCGGTTGGCTATGACGGGAATGACGGGGTAGGTGGTCAATGCGGGGTTGTCCATGAAGCTCTCCTAAGGCGGTCTGGATTTCATATGGTACTATCCATAGGCTGCAAAAGCGAAGCCCAGGCAATGGAGGAACCATTGGAAGCGGAGAGCAAGTTCATCGAGACTTCAGAGATAAGGCTGCACTACCTGGAGTGGCCGGGCAGCGGCCCGCCGGCGGTGCTGCTTCACGGCAGAGGCCTGTGCGCACAGGTATGGCGGCCGACCGCAGAATGGCTGGCTTCACAGTTTCGCGTGGTGGCCATGGACCTGCGGGGTCACGGCGACTCCGACAAGCCGGGCGGCTACAACTGGGAGAACGTGGCCCCGGACCTGAAAGGGTTCGTGGAAGGGCTGGACCTGCGAGACATATTGCTCATTGGCCATTCCAGGGGCGCGGTGCTGGCGGCGCTAGGCGGTTCCTTCATCAGCGACCGGGTGAGAGGCGCCATTATCATCGAGCCCGGCATGCCGGTGCACAACCCGGAGCCGGGCAGCCACCACGACCGCAGCGCGGCGGCGAGGGTAGCCCGCAATCGCCGCTCTTTATGGCCTAGCCGTCAGGCCATCTTCGACCGCTACTCCCAGGCGGAGGCGTTCCGGAACTGGAGGACGGACCTGCTCTGGGAGTACATAAACGGCGGCACGAAGGAGCTGGAGGACGGACAGGCGCAGCTGAAGTGCACGCCGGAGATAGAGGCGGAGTTCACGGCGGCGCAGGCTCCCGCCGACCAGGAGGACTGGCTGGCCAGGGTCACGTTCCCCATACTGCTCATCACCAGCGAGAACCCCACGCGCCATCCGTCGGCGAATCCATCTTTGCAGCTATTGCAGAAAGCCGCGCCCAGCTTTGAGCACGTCATTATGAAGGACGTGGGGCATTTTATTCCGCAGGAGAGGCCGGATGAGTTGGAAGGGGAGATACGTCGCTTTGTGGAGAGCGGGGCGATGAGCCCGGTATAGGGGCGCTCATAGATGGCAGGCTCAGGGTGAACGGGGGCATAGTTTGGATAATGCCGTTCACACCGTTCATGTCATGACCACGGCACCGGCCCGGGACTTCCAAGTTTCATATTGGAAAGTGAAAGAGCATGTGAAGCTATCTTGCCTTGATGACCCAACATCCGCAACACTTCTGCCTTCGGTGCTACCACACGTCCAACAGTCTCGAACTTGCGTTCGAAGGGATGCATGTTCGCTACCTTGGCTGAGTATCTGAGCTGCCAAGCTTGTGGTTTTCCCTCTGCAAGCCATAGCACCCCACCTAGCAATACGGGAGCCGGCCTTGAAGATATCAACACACACACCTCTTCTAGTACCTCACGACGCAGTGTGTCCAACGGCGATTCGCCTTCCCGTGGATGGCCCCCTGGAATCGCGTACCGGCCGTCTTCATATGCTGCTAGGACGACTCCTCTGTCTGAGTACAGGTATCCCGACACTTGTGTCACTTCGTATGAAGTCGATAGGAACTTAGGAAGATAGTCTGGTCCAATTGCCGACGCATTGACCCATTTCACTAGGTAAGTTCGCCCGTTCAAGTCTATTTTTTCACGCATGCTTGTCTTCCCCGTGGGACTCGTGTGCAGCGAATTCATACACGCAGTAAGTGTTGAGGGTGCTGAAATGCGATGGCACAATTCTCTCCAAGCTTGATATGCAATTGTAGCCGGTGCACTACATAATTGAGAAGGGCGGCAAAGGCTGGGCGTACTTCGACGGGAAGGTTGCCACCACGACCACCACAACCCAAGCGCAAGCCAGGCAGGCGAGCAAATGGACAGAATGGCGGTGGAGTAGCGAAGGGCGTTGGGCGGCTGGTGGCGCGGGGAAGGACGCCTCGCCGCCGGATTGCTTCGCTGCGCTCGCAATGACGAAAGGAGGGGCGACTATGGCATGGTCAGGGGCATGATCTCTGAGGCGAAGTAGCCCATTCGCTCCAGCGTTTGGTCGAGGGTCGGCGCTTGGAAGCCGAGCATGAGGTGGCGCACGCCCAACTCCTGGAACGACAGGATGTCGTCCGCTATCTGCTGGGCCGTGCCGGTGAAGGTTAGCCGCTCGCCGTCGGGGCCGGTGCGGGCTTCTTTTTCGTTGTACCAGCCGGCGCTGAAGGCAAGGTCTATCTCCATGGGGTCGCGTCCGAACCCTTCGGCGTAGCCATGAAGACGGCGGATGGCTTCTGAAAGCTGCTGCACGGTCTGCAAGGGGTAGGTGGGGTTGCTGCCGATGGGATACCAGGCATCGCCCAGGCGGGCCGCCCGGCGCAGAGCGGCGGGGCTTTCGCCGCCTATCCAGATGGGGGGGTGCGGCTTCTGGACTGGCTGAGGGCTGAAGATGATGTCGGAGAACCCGGCGTATTTGCCTTCAAAGGCCGGTGCGTCGCTGGTCCAGAGCTCTTTGAAAACGCGTATGTGTTCGTCGCTGACGGAGCCGCGGTTGTCGAAGGGAGGCGTGCCGATGGCCTCGAACTCCTCGCGCATCCAGCCGGCGCCGCAGCCCACGGTGAGACGACCCCCGGAGAGGTTGTCTATGGTGGAGAGTATCTTGGCGGCGTGCACGGGATTGCGATGCGGCACGACCATGACGGAGGAGAGCAGGCGCACCCTTGTGGTATGGGCGGCCAGGTAGGCGAGAAGGGTAAGCTGCTCCAGGCATTCGCCGGATTCCCAGCCGGTGAAGGTTCCGCTTTCGCTGTAGGGGTAGGTGGAGTCGATGCGTCGCGCCACCACTATGTGGTCGGGGACGCCGATGTAGCTGAATCCCAACTCCTCGCCGCTAGCAACGAGCGCGGCTAACGTTTGCGGCGCGGACATAGGGCCGCGGGTGGGCACGCCAAAGCCAAAGTCCATGTGGTCTCTCTCCTAACTAGGGGGTTGTCCAGTGATGAGCTATCCTTGAAACAATTCTTGCGCCAATTGGCCTTCGCTTATTTCCAGGTAGTTTGCCACTTCACCGAGCACACCGCTTAGAGTGCCAACCTTTAGTGGATTATGGATGGGAATAGAAATACGATGCTCATAGCCCTTGTAGTCGCTTGCAAGTCTCATGTGACTGCCTGTTTGCCGTATGACGTGGTAGCCGTAGCTGCGTCTCAGCAGGGCGGCCAATTCCATGCCAGAGAGGCTGCGCGGCAACCTCAAACAGGGATTACCTCACCCTGAACCAGATGGACGCGAATAGATTGGGGCGCTTCTCCCTCCTCAAAGTGACACAGCACGGCGTCCCGCATCATTTCTCGGAGATGCTCCCAGCTCTCGGCTTCTGTGAAGATGCCGTGACCCACAGCGCGGGCCTCATAGCCGCCCTCAGGGGATTCCCGTACCTGGAAGACTATTTCAGCGTCCGGCATTTACTACCTCCTCAACAATACCATTGTACTATAGTTGAGCCGGATTCCGATAAGCCGCCAACTTCTCTGGGCTGTGCCGTGGTTCTTACGCGCAACGTCTTCTGCATGGCTGATGTCTCCCTTGACTATTCGGACGCCCCCAACGGGCGTATCAGCCTGCCCTGATACTGTGTAGGG
This sequence comes from Dehalococcoidia bacterium, assembly GCA_965197965.1. Taxonomy (GTDB): domain Bacteria; phylum Chloroflexota; class Dehalococcoidia; order Lucifugimonadales; family QGNO01; genus DAOUJH01. The sequence continues at coordinate 1,200,139 of OZ240235.1, read as the reverse complement.
GCAATGCCTCTGTTTCCAGCGTGGCCAGGTCCAGGCGACGGGATGCCTGGTCTATGTCGAAGCCAACCACTTCCCCGTCAGCGTCTAGGTCTACGTTCAGCCCTTCAGTGACCTCGATGGTCTCCGCCCCGGGGCGTGCCTTGAATTCGACGTACAGGCTGTCTGTCTCTGGGTAGTAATGCAGCTTCATGCCTGTTCCTCCTTCTGAATGAACCGCTTTTGCTGTAGGGGGTCGTTTGGGGTGGAGGGTAGTGAATCAGAGATGGTGATGTCCACCCCCATCAACGGTATTGAAACGCCCGTGCTCTTTCCTATAGCCTATACGCCCAAAATCCGGGAGAGCGATAGGCGGACACGGTCCGACCTTCGCCAGCCGAAGAATCGAGGAGTCATGGACAACATAGACCTTGGGAGCTTGAACTACCTGGCGATCATCGCGGGGATCATCATCAACCAGGCGCTTGGCGCGGCGTGGTACAGCGCGTTGGGGAAGCCGTGGATGGCGGGAGTCGGCCTGACGATGGAGGACTTGGAGGCGATGAAGGGGACTGCACGGCAGTGGTATCCCTATGTGGTGGCGGCTGTGAGCGCGCTCGTGTTCACCCTGGGTCTGGCACTGGTGATTCAAGGCATGGGAGCGGAAGGCGTTGTCGACGGCCTCATCCTCGGTCTGCTGGCAGCTATCGGGTTTATCGCGACGTCGTACGCAACGACCTACAGCTTCGAGGGCCGCGGCCTCAAGATCTTCCTCATCAACATCGGATATCCGGTGATATCGTATGCCATCATAGGCGTGCTGCTGGCCGTTTGGCAGTAGACTCGACGGGTGGCCGGCTGGAAGTATCCCATCGCCCCTGGATGCCCGCCTGTGCGGGCAAGACGGTGGGCGGTTCGAATAAACAGCGCGGCTTTGCGGAGAGAGGCTTTGGATTCTTCGACGCAGGGCGTCTCAGAATGACAGACTCCCCCATCGCTCCCTGGATGCCCGCCTGCGCGAGCAAGACGGTGCAGTCATAAACGTAGTGTTCTGAAGTTTACCGACGAGTGGCTTCAGGGGCAGAACTAGCTTCAAAAAAGCTCCTCAAGGTTGACGATTTTGAGGCTACCGTATGGCAGGTGTGCCACAATACTAGTAAGGTTGCACCATACACAACACATTGGCGAAAGGAGAGGCGAAATGACTTCCAACCAGTACTGGTGGCCGGGTCAACTGAGCCTGAAGGCTCTCCGCCAGAACTCTCCCCTGTCTGATCCTATGGACAAGGATTTCGACTACGCGGAGGCGGTCAAGACGATTGATGTCGATGCCCTGAAGAAGGACATCGAGGAGGTGATGACGACCTCACAGGGCTGGTGGCCAGCAGACTACGGCCACTACGGGCCTCTCTTCATCCGCATGACATGGCACGCGGCAGGCACATACCGCATCAGCGACGGTCGCGGCGGTGGAGGCTCAGGCCACCAACGCTTTGCGCCTCTCAACAGCTGGCCCGACAACGGGAACTTGGATAAGGCGCGGCGTCTGCTCTGGCCGGTCAAGCAAAAGTACGGCCGGAATCTCTCCTGGGCCGACCTCATCATCTTCGCAGGCAACTGCGCTCTCGAGTCGATGGGCTTCAAGACCTTCGGTTTTGCCTTCGGACGTCCGGACGTCTGGGAGGCCGACGAGACGGACTGGGGCTCTGAGGAAACGTGGCTCGGTGACGAGCGTCACAACGACGATGGAGATCTCCAGGGACCCCTTGGGGCCGACCACATGGGCCTTATCTACGTGAACCCGGAGGGGCCGGGCGGCAACCCTGATCCCCTCCTTGCGTCGAATTACATCCGCCAAACGTTCAAGCGCATGGCCATGAATGACGAGGAAACGGTTGCGCTCATCGCCGGCGGGCACACCTTCGGCAAGGCGCACGGCGCTGTTCCTGAGAGCAACGTTGGGCCCGAGCCGGAGGGAGCCGACATAAGCGAGCAGGGCCTGGGGTGGAGGAACAGCCACGGCAGCGGCATAGCCGGCGATGCCATCACCAGCGGCCTGGAAGGCGCCTGGACCACCAACCCCGTGAAGTGGGATAACAACTTCTTAGAGAACCTGCACGACCTTGAATGGGAGTTGACGAAGAGCCCCGCCGGGAAATCGCAGTACACTCCCGCCGAAGCGGCTTCAGTGGCCACCGTGCCGGATGCGCATGACCCCTCCAAGAAGCACGCTCCCATGATGCTCACCACGGACATCTCCCTGCGAACGGACCCGGTTTACGCAGAGATTTCCAAGCGCTTCATGGAGAACCCGGCGGAATTTGAATACGCTTTCGCGAAAGCGTGGTTCAAGCTGATCCACCGCGACATGGGCCCCCGCAGCCGCTACGTCGGGACGCTGGTTCCGGAAGGGCCGTTGTTGTGGCAGGACCCCGTCCCTGACGTAGACCACGAGCTGATCGGAGAACAGGACATCGCCGACCTCAAGGCGAAGATCCTCGCCTCCGATCTGTCGGTTTCCCAGCTAGTCTCGACTGCCTGGGCGTCGGCAGCATCGTTCCGCGGCACTGACAAGCGCGGTGGAGCGAACGGGGCGCGCATCCGCCTCGCACCACAGAGGGACTGGGAGGCGAACGACCCGGCGGCGCTAAGTGGCGTGCTGCAGACGCTGGAAGGCATTCAGTCGGAGTTCAACGCCTCGCAGAGTGGCGGGAAGAGGGTCTCTCTCGCTGACCTGATCGTCCTGGCCGGATGCGCAGGCGTCGAACAGTCTGCACGGAACGCCGGTCATGACGTGCAGGTCCCCTTTGCGCCGGGACGCACGGATGCGACGCAAGAGTGGACTGACACGGAGTCCTTCCAGGCGCTAGAACCCAAGGCAGACGGGTTCCGAAACTACGTTCAGGCAGGGCAGGAAGGGAAGCCGGAAGAACTACTGGTGGAACGGGCATGCATGCTGACGCTCACTGCTCCAGAAATGACTGCGCTGGTTGGCGGCCTGCGCGTCCTGGGTGCGAACACCTGGCAGTCTGCGCACGGAGTCTTCACCGACCGGCCAGGGGCGCTGACGAATGACTTCTTCGTCAACCTGCTCGATATGAACACCGAGTGGGGCACTACCTCTTCGTCCCAGGACGAGTTTGAAGGGCGTGACCGCCGGAGCGGTGAGGTCAAGTGGACAGGCACCAGGGTCGACCTGGTATTCGGATCCAACTCCGAGCTACGGGCGCTCGCGGAACTCTACGGGTGTGACGACGGTCAGGAGCAGTTCGTAAGCGACTTTGTGGCCGCGTGGAACAAGGTCATGAATCTCGACCGCTTCGACCTAGCATGACCTCAGAGTAATGCTCGTAACAGTCCGAGGTCCCGCGCTAAGGAAATGGAAGAAGGCGTATTCCCATATCTTATGTTGGATGGCCGGCGGCCCAGCGGGCCAGCATCTTGTCCGGTGAGGCGATCTCCTCAAGCGAGGTGTAGTAGTAGTCCTGCCATCCGTGCTCCGGCATGCCGGTGAAGAGCATGAGGTTGAGCGGGTATTGCTCTGAGTCCGTAGCGCGGCGGAAGTCGTCCCGGAAAAGGAACGTAGGCTTGCCGAGGGCGACGGCGATGCCCAGTTCCACCATGACTCCCTCGTCCGGGGGCACGCCGTTGACGACGGCGAAGATGGCATCGGCTTCCCGCACGTCTCGCACATCGGCCTGGCCGACACGGTAGGCCCAGCCGGGCTTCAGTCCGGCCTCCTGGTTGTTGCGATGGAAAGGCTCCCAGACCTCCAGCCCCAGGGATTCCAACGCGGTCACCAGCTCCGGCAGCACCGTGGCGCGCTGCCGGGTGGAGAAACCGTAGGCATTGGCCAGATACACGGTCTTGCGGCGACCTGTTTCCAAGCATCCCTCCTCTGTGGAGCATACCCTAACAGGCTCTAGCGGAGTTTTGCACTCGTCCGATTACGTCTATCCGTTGATGTGGCGCAACGTATGCCCTAGCCTCGGTACCGCCTACACCTCCAGCTTGCTTCAAGCTATCCTATGCCCTAATGTAGTCCTCTATGCAAAGGCTGCCCACCGTTCCCGTTCCCATTCCCTCCCGGCTCTACTACGGCTGGGTGATTGTGGCTACGGCTCTGGCTATCAACATGGCCACGTCGCCGCTGAACCCGGTGGTGTTCTCGTTCTTCATAGCGCCGATGAGCGAGGAGATGGGTTGGAGCCTGGGGGCGCTGTCCCTGGCGATAACGTTCCGGCTGGTGGTAAGCGGGGTCACCGCGCCGCTCATTGGGGTGATAATCGATAGGTTTGGTCCGCGGTGGCTGGGGCTCATCGCCGGTCTGGTGGCAGGCGGCAGCTTGATTGGGCTGTTCTACACACACCAGATATGGATGCTCTATCTGCTGTTCGCGGTCTCAGGCGGCGTCGGACTAGGAGGCGGGCCGGGAGGCAACCTGCTCACCCTGGTGCCCGTGGCCAAGTGGTTCGTAAGGAAACGGGGCCGCGCCATGTCCATAGCCACCACGGGGATGGCGATAGGCACGGTCTTAATCATTCCGGCGGCGCAGTGGATAATCCAAAACACAGGCTGGCGTGAGGCGTGGGCCATCCTGGGCGTGCTGGCGGCGGTAATCACCGTTCCGTTGAGCCTTCTCTTTCTACGGGGCGCACCCTCCGACCTGGGACTTCAGCCCGACGGTTTGAACGGTACGCGGACCGCGCCATCGCCCGGCGTCACCGGCCTGGGGTCGGGGAGGGTCGTCGAGACCGACTGGACAGCCAGGGAGGCGCTGCGGCACCCCGTGTCCTGGCTGATACTGTTTGCGCTGGCCGTGGGCGGCTTCGCACTGGCGGGCACGCTGCTTCACAGAGTGGCGTACTGGGAGGAGACGGGCATGTCGCCGGCGCTGGTGGCTTTCGGCACGGCGATGGACCCGTTCACGTTCATGTTCTCCGTGGTGGTATTCGGCGTTATTGGAGAGAAGGTGAGGACGCGGAACCTGGCCCTATTCGGCGGGCTGGTCTTCACTCTTTCCATGATCCCCATGATACTGTCCAGCGGCCAGACGTACACCATCTTTGCCCACAACATGATCTGGGCTACGGGAGGAGGCGCCTATATCACGGCGAACAATCTGATCTGGCCCAACTACTTTGGACGGAGGTTTTTGGGCACCATCCGCGGCATAGTGTTCCCCGTGCAGGTGGCGGCGACCGGATTGGGACCCCCGGTCTATGGGTTCCTTTTGGATGCCGGGGTAACCCATACGACGCTGTGGATGGTCTCGGCGGGCTTCTTCGCCACATCGGGCATTCTGCTGTTCATGGCTAGGCCGCCGCAGCGCAAGGCTGTGGCGGAGGAGGAGCCGGCCACACTACCCGGATAGGAGGCGATTCATGGAGTTGGAAGGAAAGGTGGCCGTTGTCACCGGCGGCGCCGCAGGTATCGGCAAGGCAATTGTTACCGCCCTGTCGGCAAAGGGGGCTGTCATTGCCATCGCCGACATCGATCAGAGCCTGGCCATGGAAACGTCGCAGGAGCTGGAGGCCTTGGGCAACACGGCGGGCGTCTTCGTCTGCGACGTATCGGACTCGGCGCAGGTGGAGCGGTTGTTCAAAGGAGTAATCGGCACATACGGAAGGGTGGACATCCTGGTGAACGACGCCGGGGTGGGTCACAACTCCGGCGTGCTGGAGATAACCGAGGAGGAATGGGACCGCATAATGGCGGTGAACCTGAAGGGGGCTTTCCTCTGCTCACGGGCCGCGGCCAGGGCGATGATAGACCAGGGCCAAGGGGGCCGCATCGTAAGCATAGCGTCCACTGCAGGAGAGAACGCAAGGGTGAACAGTGCGGCGTACTCGGCGTCCAAGGCGGGCTTGCTGCAGTTCACTCGCGTCCTGGCAATGGAGCTGGGTCCGCACGCCGTCACCGTCAACGCGGTGGCGCCGGGACTCACCATGACCGATTCACCGGTGTGGAGTCCGCCCAGCGATGCTTATCAGAAGGCGTTCATCGAGCAGACGGCGCTGGGGAGGACCGGGACGCCGCAGGATATGGCTGAGGCGGTGGCGTTTCTGGCCTCGCCGCGGGCGGGGTACATCACGGGACAGACGCTGTTTGTGGATGGAGGTTACTCGGCGGGCAAGCTGTCGGTGAGGGGGTGAGGGGGGTATACTGTTGGCAACTTATGAGTCTCGGAGCCTCGCAGCCCAGTGGTAAGAGGTTAGGAGGAGGTCATTTGATAGCAGGGAATCAGATAAACACTAACGACTACATCTGGCCTAATTTTCCTTGCAAAGCATTCTCTCAGGCCGGTGGAGCTATTCAGGTGGAGGAGGCACCTAGGTCTGATGGCAATTACGTTATCGGACTTCGAGAAACCGGGGCACTTCAAGCAGGGGATGTGAGCCCGAGTGTCAGAGTTCGTCTAACCACACTTCTAATTGACTTAAGGGAGCAGGGTAATATTTGGCCAAAGGTAACTACCGCGTTGATAGAAGAGGCCAAGAATGCTCCGTGTCTCTCCGTTCATCGAAGAGCGGACAGGCTTCTGCGGTACTTGTCCAATCTGACATCAGTCGTTGGGGACAGTGTGTCGCTAGGCACACCTGCGGCCGAACCAGACCCTTTTGGGAGTATAGCTATATCAGAAGGTCCTACCTTTTGGGGGGCGCTGGCTTGGTCCGAGTCGTTACAGATTGGTGAGATTCGATTCCTTATGGACTATCTACGGGGAAACGGCTGGATCAAATGGCAGGGCGATGTGCTGAGCCATTTCACTGTGACAGTTGATGGGTACAGTCATATAGCAGATCAGACAATCAATATAGACTCTTCTCAAGTGTTTGTAGCTATGTGGTTTGACGAGAGTATGGATGACGCCTTTAATAGAGGTATAAGACTGGCAGTCGAGAACGCTGGCTACGACGCCTTCAAAATCAGCGACAAGCCAGATGTGGATAAAATTGACGATGAAATCATAGGGGAGATTCGCCGGTCTCGATTCATGGTGGCCGATTTCACCCACGGTGATAGAGGAGCGAGAGGCAGTGTATATTACGAAGCGGGGTTTGCTTACGGTCTGGGGCTTCCAGTGCTTCGCTCGTGTCGGAAGGACATCGTAGACCGGAATGAACTACACTTTGACGTTCGGCAACACTACCATGTCGTGTGGGAAACACCCGAAGAGTTGCGTGATGGCTTGGAAAAGAGAATCCGAGCGTTGATCGGCGAGGGTTCCAAGGCTCGCCAAGCTCGTTAGGGAACTAGTGGCCCCATGACCCACCCTCACTGAAGCCGACGTTGAGGAAGTGGTTTATGAAATGCCCACGTAGGACACGCGGAGTTGAACCATCGCGTCGGACATGCCGGCCATATTCATAGCATCGCCATGGTCGACCTGTATTGTAGGGGTATCCCTCGTGGATACCCAGGAGAGGGCAACCACAAGGGTTGCCCCTACGTTGGGACGATTATGTTACAGGGGAAGAATGACGTATGGATAGCATCCCTGAAGCGCGACGCAGGCGCTCGATTCGTCTGAAGGGCTACGATTATTCCCGTGCCGGAGCGTATTTCGTAACCACCGTTACCCAAAACAGATTGTGCCTCTTCGGAGACGTGGTTGGAGATGAGATGCACCTCAACGAGGCGGGCATAATGACACAAGAGATGTTGGAAACGCTGCCACGCCGGTTCCCGGGTATAGACCTGGATGCGTTCGTTATCATGCCGAACCACATTCACGGTATCATTGTAATTAACGAACCCGTAGGGGTATCCCTCGTGAGCGCCCAAGACAATAGTATGGCAACAGGAAAGAGGGCAGCCACAATGGTTGCCCCCACGTTGGGGGATGTGATGGGAGCATATTAATCCCTGACAACCATAGAGTACGCCAGAGGCGTGACCACATGCGGGTGGCAGTCTTTCGACAGGCGTCTGTGGCAACGCAACTACTACGAACGCGTCATCCGGGACGGGCGCGAATTAGACCGCGCCAGGGAATACATAGCGAACAACCCGATGCAATGGGCGCTGGACAGTGAGAACCCGGATGTCGCCCTCAACGCTGCCCCTGCGGTAGATTTCCCATGACCACCCTCACCGGGCCGACGTTAAGCGGGGGCGGGGCTTGGGTGGAGTGTCGCCCACGGGCCGGATATGCCGACCATATTCATAGCATCGCCATGATCGACCTGTATTGTAGGGGTATCCCGCGTAGATACCCAGGAGAGGGCAACCACAAGGGTTGCCCCTACGTAGTCTTCTTAAACTGCTACAGGCTCTCCCATTTCGCGGACGGCGTTCCACTCTTCTTCGGTGACGGGCTGAATGGATAGGCGGTTGCCGCGTTTGAGCACGCCCATGCTCGCCAGCTGCGGCGCCTCTTTCAACTCGTCGCGGGTCACTATGCGGGTGAACCGTTCCAGCGGCTTGAGGTCTACCATGTACCAGATTGGATTGTCGGGCGTGCTCTTGGGGTCTGGATGGTCTGACCCTGGATCCCACGCCGTGTCGTCGGGGTAGCCTTCACGGACCACCTCGGCGGCGCCGACGATGGCTATGGGGTCGGCGTTGCTGTGGTAGAAGAGAACGCCGTCGCCCTCTTTGACCTCGTCTCGCAGGTAGTTGCGCGCCTTGAAGTTGCGCACCCCGTCCCACTCGGCCACACCGTCGTCGACCAGGTCGTCGAAGGAGTACGCGCCGGGCTCCGATTTGAACAGCCAGTAACGCTTTGCCATGGTTCGCCTCCTGCATGGGAGACCCTTGCGTTCACCCCATCTCAATCTTCCTCCGTCAAGGGGGAAGAGGTTTTGCAAAGGTCTGCATGGCATTATAGCGGACACTTTTCGTATAGAATACGGATTCTATTCGATAGTCAACAGTTCCAAATGGAGGAGACATGCCCAGCGGCGAAATGAAAGCGCCCGAACAGATCAATCCGCAAAGCCTGGGCGATTACCTGGGCGTCATGAGCAAGGCCATCTTTCAGACCGGAATCTCCTGGAGGGTTGTGGAGAACAAGTGGCCGGGGACAAGGGAGGTGTTCCACAACTTCGACGCGGAGAGAGTGGCAAGCATGTCCTTGAGCGAAATAGACGCGACCGCCCAGGATACGCGGGTGATCCGGAACCGCCGCAAGATAGAGGCTATTGTGAGCAACGCCGCCAAAATGGTGGAACTGGCGAATCAGCACGGCTCTTTCAAGAGCTATCTTGGCTCCCACGGCGGCTTCGAGGGAACGGTTGCCGCTCTGCGCAAGGAGTTCAAGTTCCTTGGCGATACGGGGGCGTACTATCTGCTGTACGTGGTGGGTGAAGAGGTGCCCTCTCACGAGGAGTGGATGGAGTCGAGGGGCAGGTAGGCGTTCGGCAACGGGCTTGGCGCTGCTCCCGCTCATTCCCTTTCCTTCGGCTACGCTCAGGATAAACTTCAAGCTCAGGGTGAGCGGGCTGGGGAGGTTCAGGATGATGGTTCTGCCAGTTGGGAGTGCAAGCAGGTTCCGTAGCTGTTAGCCTAATCAACCATGTCGGCGCTAGAGGAGAATACTGTCTCGGAGGACGCGTTCCATCAGTTCAACCTGTGGTACGAGGAGGCGCAGCAATCGGGCGAGGATTTTCCCGACGCCATGGTGCTGGCCACCGCGGGCACTGATGGCGCGCCTTCCGCACGCGTGGTGCTGCTGCGCGCCGTCGATGAGGGCTGCCTTGTCTTCTTCACCGGCTACACCAGCCGCAAGGGTAAGGATCTGTGGGAGAACCCCCAGGCCGCCGCGGTGTTCCACTGGCCCAAGCTGAGTCGCCAGGTCAGGGCAGAGGGCAGCGTCGAGCTGGCGACGGCGGAGGAGTCGGATACCTACTTCCGAAGCCGTTCCCGCGAAAGCCGGGTAGCCGCCTGGGCCTCCGAGCAGAGCAGGGTGATCCCCGATAGGCTGCGCCTAGAAGAGCGCTGGAGCGAATACGACGCCAGGTTCAGGGACGACGTTCCCAGGCCGCCGGACTGGGGCGGGTATAGACTGCGGGTCAGGGTGATGGAGTTCTGGCAATCCAGGGAGCACCGCCTGCACGACCGTTTGAGATATACTCTGGAAGAAAGCGGAGGGTGGCGAATTGAACGCCTTGGCCCTTGAGAGGCCTTCATGTGGGTAGGGAACTTCAAGCTCTTGGAGCCGTTACCTGAGCTGCGACAGCCGCACGTTATAGGGTCGCTGTCGCCATGGGTAAACGTGGGCAAGTCGGCCACCATTGCTCTTGAACGGCTGGAACGGGACATTGACGCCCGCGATTTGGCGTCGCTGGCCGCTCCCGGCCGCTACTTCGATTTCACCCGCTACCGGCCTACGATCTTCTCCATAGAAGGCCGCCGCGAGACTTCAATTCCCAACGTTCATATCAGATACGCCAGGGGACACGCCGGTATCGACTTCGTCACCATGCACCTGTTGGAGCCGCATGCCAACACCGATGAGTACGTCGATTCCATAGTGGAGTTGATGCAGCGTTTGGGCGTGAAGCGGTACTGCCGCATCGGCAGCATGTGGTCGGACGTGCCCCACACCCGGCCTCTGCCGGTGATGGCGACGCTCAACGGGGAAGACATGGGACTGCCGGGCACCATGGTCAGGCAACAGAGCCGCTATTCAGGCCGCACCTCCATAATGAACCTGGTGGGCAGCAGGGCCGCGGAACAGGGCATAGAGGACGCGAATATTCTGGTGCGGCTGCCTTCAATTGCCAGGCTGGAGGAAGACCATAACGGCGTGTCCCGTCTGCTGGGCACTCTGTGCTATATGTACGGCTTCCCGGAAGGGTTGGCCGACAATCAGGAAGGGCAGCAGCAATACCAGCAGGTCTCCAGGCAGATTGAGCAGAACCCTGAGCTCAGGTACTACCTCAAGGAGCTTGAGGCCACCTACGATTCTTGGACTGCTTCGCAGGGAGAAAGACCGCTGGGGCCTCCGTACTCCATGCCGCCGGGGCTGGAACAGCTGCTGGACGATATAGAAGGCCAGTTCTAGGGCAGCCGCCTTCCTCCACCGGCACCGAGGAAGCCTCCGCCGAAGAGGTCTCCTTCGGGTGTCACCAGGACTTCGGTGGCTTCCATTACTCCTTCTTCGTTTCGCTCACCCCCGATGACCACCTGCTGACCGGCTTCGAGGTCTTGCGGGTCGCCATGGCTGAACACCTGGATGCCGGTGTCGTCGCTCAACGTAGCCTGTAGCGGGCCCTGCGTTATCACTGCCATTGATTCTTACCTTTACGTTGACCGGATTACTAGAGGATGAAGGCGTCCATTCAGAAAGGAGAACGTTAGTAGAATACCAGATGTCAGGAGACGGGGCCCCGTTCCAAAGCAATGACAGACTTCGCGGAGTCACCCGTGCTTTACAACCGGTCAGCTTGACCCATGCCTACCGCCCAGCCTAGAATCATGGCATATCTTGTTTGCGGCAGTGAGCGCAATGTCTGAAACACCTTTGCTGGATGAACTCGACCAGCTTTCGCAAGAGGCGCAACGCGTCCTGGAGTCGGCGGCGGGCGAGGACGGGTTGGAGTCGTGGAGAGTCGCCTACCTGGGACGCCGCGGGCGGTTGACGCTGCTGCTGCGGCAGCTAGGTTCGCTGTCCGTGCAAGAGCGGCGGTCGGTTGGGGCGGAGGCCAACAGGGTCAAGGCGGTGCTGGAAGAGCGGTTCCAGGAGCGCAACCAGGGGTTGAAAGAGGAGAAACACGCCCGGTATCTGGAGGAGGGCGGCATAGACGTCACGCTGCCCGGCAGGCCCGTGCCCCGGGGGCGGCTGCATCCCACTACTCAGATGGTGCGCCAGATCCTTGATGCTTTCGTATCGATGGGCTTTAGTGTGGTGGAGGGGCCGGAGGTGGAGTGGGAGCACTACAACTTCGACGCTCTGAACATACCCCGTGACCACCCGGCGCGGGATATGTGGGACACGCTGTGGGTCGACTGGGAGGACCCCACGCCGCAGGGACGCCGTATGCTGATGCGCACCCACACCTCACCCATGCAGGCCCGCATTATGGAGAGCACAGAGCCGCCGGTGCGGGTGGTGGTGCCCGGCAAGTGCTACCGCTACGAGGCGAGCGACGCCACCCACGAGTGGCATTTCTACCAGGTGGAGGGCCTGGCGGTGGACGACGGCATCACCTTTGCCGATCTGAAGGGCACGCTGTACGAGTTTGCAAGGCGCATCTTCGGCGAGGACCGCCGCGTGCGGTTCCGCTGCGACTACTTCCCCTTTGTGGAGCCCGGCGTGGATATGTCCATAGACTGCTTTGCCTGTAGGGGAGAGGGATGCCGCATCTGCAAGGATACGGGCTGGATAGAGATCATGGGAGCGGGCATGGTGCATCCGCATGTTCTGGAAGGCGTGGGCTACGACTCGCGGAAGTACACCGGTTTCGCCTTTGGGTTGGGGCCGGAGCGCATCGCCATGCTGAAGTACGGCATCGACGACATACGCCACTTCTACACCAACGACATGCGCTTCCTGCGGCAGTTCTAGGGGAGTATCTGGAATTCGCTACGTTACACTAAAGCTACACCAGGGATCAAAGGAAGGAGCCGGCAAAACGCCGGCTCCTTGTCCCTTTCGGGATAACTGCTTGTGCAGTTACAGGCCTGATAACCACTCTTAATATACTGCAATCAGACAGATATTTGTCAATACCAGGCCCCAGGGCTTTAGGGGAGTGCAAAAAGAACAACGTCCTAAGAATTGCGGGAGGTTGACATAATGCGCGGAGGCAATCCGACCTTGCTTGACAAGCGTATAATATTTATATTAGAAAGGCGAGGAATCAAGGCAAGGAGAAGATATGACCATGCTAGTTAGGCTTGAGCTTGACATAAAAGCAAGCGTCCAAGACCGAGGCGATTATTGGGCGGTCTACTCAGAGGAGTTGGGGATAACGGCCTACGGCAATAACGAGCAGGAGGCCATAGCCAATTTCGAGGAGACCATGGACGACCTATTGGAGTCGTTTGACGCTGAGCCCTATCCCCTCGCGGCGTGCAGGGAGTTCATGGACGCCCATGGAGTAAAGTACTCCATAGAGCCTGTCGTAACGGCGACCACCGCGCTAGTTGCTCCGCCCGTCTGGGTACCTCACGTTGTATCCGAACGTCACCGCAGCCTGAAGAGAAGCGCGGAATATGCGCCAACCCGTTAACCGCGAGGCAATTCGACGAGCCTTTAGCGATCACGCTCGCAACAGCCGCCTTACTCGCGATATATTCACAAAGCCTGGTCACCCGCCCGTAAGGATTGTCGTCAACTATCTAAACGAGCAAACGGAATGGGGGGACATTGTGGCGCAACTCCACAAGCGGGGCTATACAGGGGAGCAGATAGAATCGATAGAGCAAGACGTGATGGGAGCCCCTCCCCCAGACGGCGGCTAAGCCCCTTCTAGTACCGCCTTTGCAGGAATTGGACTCCTGCGCTTAATCAAAAAGCCCCCCTGTACCGACAAGAGGGGCTTTTTATTTGGGAATTATACCGATAACTACACCTGACAGCATTCACAATCCTTAGCTGGCACTCGGCGTTCGATTCGCCGCCGGGAGGCGCGAAATAAAAGTCTTCCCACTTCTTACGCATCTGTTCCATGAACTCCTCCACGGAGTCCGCCCAAAGACTGAGTTGCTCTCGTAACTCATCATGGACACGCAACGTCTTGCCCGCGCAACCGGCAAACGGCTTCGCTGTTTCCACTGCTCTGAGATATGGGCTTGTGTAAACATAGTCAATGTCTAACTTGGCGAGAGTAGGCACTATATCGCGTGCCTGCTTCTTGCCCAGCTCGCTGAGTGGCCAATCCGGCTCTTTGGTGGTGGCGCTAGGCCGGCTTTCGGCGTGCCTGAGCAGGTAAACTGTGGTCAATTGACTGGGCATAATGGAAAAATCCTTCCTAGTGACCCAGTCTATTCGTATGGTAAAATAGGCTCAACCTTTTGACCGGTCCAACGCCTGAGAAAAGATGGACTTCAGAATTCGTCCCATGGCGCTTGAGGACGTCCCTCAAGTCACCGACATAGAGCGCGAGGCCTTCCCCACTACTTGGCCTCCAACGCCGCTGAAGAAGGAGCTTAACAACAAGCTGGCCCGCTACCTTGTCGCGTCATCCCCCATGGCGGCAACCGGCGGAGACTCAGACGCGGAGCAACCCACCACGTCCTTGGAACCGCCCAAGGCGTTTCTGCAACGGCTGCTCTCCGGAATGAAGTCGCTGGTGGCCCAGCCGGAGCAGATAGCGGCCGGCCAGTGGGATGAGTTCGTTGCCGGTTACGTTGGCGTCTGGTTCATGGCGGACGAGGCGCACGTCACCTCGATTGCGGTGAGGGAGGAGTTCAGGGGCAGGGGTTTGGGCGAGCTTCTCATGCTGGGCACCATGGAGATGGCCATGGCCAGGAGAGCGCAGCGGGTTACGCTGGAGGCGCGGGTGAGCAACTTTCCAGCGCACGCCCTGTACGAAAAGTACGGCTTTACCAAGGACGGCATCCGGAGAAGGTACTACGCCGACAACCACGAGGACGCGGTGATAATGACGGTGGAGCGCATCCACTCCCCGGAATACCAGCAGCTGTTCCAGGAACGCATCGACAGTTTCAGCCGCCGCCGCGGTCAGGTAGTTCTCAACGTGGCCTAGAGCGCAGGGGTCATGGCCCGCCGCCGATGAGGCTATAGCCTACGACGGCATACCCGATGCTTGCCGCCTTCAACTTACCATTCTCAACCCCACGTCTGTGGTAGACTAGCACCCGTCACAGAAACCTACATGATTTAACCCGTTCGCACTGTTGTATGGACCGGTGCTACACGCCCCCTTGCTGGCACAGTGCGGATATAGGGTTTCCTGTGACAAGAGCCTGAATCCATAGCCTCAAGGGGGTTCCCTATGCGGAGAGCTACTCCATTCCTGATATTAGTTGTCTTGGTAGCTTGCGCAACGCCTACGCCTACCCCAACACCGACATTAACGCCAACATTCACACCTGAGCCGACTGCTACCTCTACTGCGACCCCACAACCTACAGCGACTACAACGCCGACACCAAAGCCTACTGTTACACCTACTCCTGTCCGTGTCTCCTTTCCTGCATTCACACCAATACCGACTCCAAACCCGATGGACTATATTGACTGTAACGACCAAGCGGTTATGGACGGTTTTGAGGAAACGGTGAAAGGGCTAGGAGGAGCTTTTGATTCCTTTATCTTCAAGCTTGACCCTGACAGTATGGAGACAGTGAAGAATACGAGTGAGGAGATACACTGCAAGGCTAAGGTTGAAGTATCCCCAATTGGAAACTCAAATGTGAGACCAGACCAACTATACTTGATCTCTAGAATTAGCAAAGAAAGTGGTATCGCTCGGTTTGAGTTCCTAGAGTCAGGGCTAGTTTCTACTCCAACGCCCGAACCAATCAGTACACCAACAGACGGTTTAGCAACATACGCGGGGCAGTTCTGTAGCTTCATGAGCGTTTTCATAGCATTGGAAGAAATGGCAGAAGCAGACTTAACTTGGGGTGAGGCGTTGCCCCACTTACAGGATGCAAACGAGGAGTTCAAGAAAGCGCAACCACCTGTGGGTTTAGTAGACTTCCACCAAGCAGTACTATGGCTCTCTGATACCATAGTGATGGTAGTCGAATCAAAAACGCCCTGGAAAGGAATTGACGATGACGATTCTGACTTTGACAGTGTCCTTGATAGAGGACTTAGTCGGATGGACAATGCATTGGCGGAACTCTCAGAAGATGCTCAAATGGCTGTACGGTTTTGGCTTTATTACGAATGTGAGGACTTCCGAGACATTGCTTGACACTAGATTCTGTGAACTACGGAGGCAAAAGTGACGGATTTCAAGGTTGCTATATTAATAATCGGCTCGCTGTTCTGGAACCCAGATCGAGAAGCGTGGCGACAAAAGCGACTGCAGGATGGGCCAGGCATACCCGTCTCGGCGCCAATTCGTTACGGTCGCAAGTCACTTAGCGGCACGTACACAATGGTGTTCTCCAACGAGTCAAGACTTGGCTGGGCGCTCGCTGTGCCTTGTAACAGTGAGGTGTCAACTGCGGATCAGTTGGTGGAAGAAGCAAGAGAACTCTGGGCCGCCGAACGATTAAGGCCTAAGTCGAATTGTATGTCTACGGATTGGGGAGCTGTTGCGTTGCTTCTAAATCCCAAACTAGATCTCAACCAGACTGGTCTTGATGAAATCAGGGCGGGTTGGTTGTGTCGGGTGAAAGAAGAGCATAAGAATTACAAATGCTTCAAACATGGGGATAATGAAAAGCGCGCCGTTGATCAAAAGGGCATGTTGACAATCGACTGGCCAAGGACTGAATCCGGCGATCTCCTGGCCGTAGACCTTTTGCTGGCCACTGCAAATCAGCCGTGCCTCAACATCAATGGCTCTTATGCAACTCCTCAGGAAATCGCTGCTGCCTGGAACAGAGCACCTAACAGGCCAGAATACTTCTGTGAGAATCGTCGCGTGGGCATTACTACAGCAGATGATGACTGCATTAAGAGATACCTCGTTCAGGAGGACGCCCAACCGCGGTCAGGGTAGTTCTCAACGTGGCCTAGGCGGCCCCCCCCCCCGCCTGGATTCCCGCTCGTGGGCGGGAATGACGGGTGAGAGCGGTGGATGCTTTCGTAGGCTGGACGTGGCCTCGCCGCTTATGAGACAGGCTCAAATGTGACAATCAGGCCACCAACTATCACCCTGCGGCTTGTATAATTGGTGCATTGTGCAGAATACCGATATTCTGGAAGGATTGAACCCGGCGCAGAGAGAATCCACAGAGGCTATAGAGGGCCCCGTGCTCATAGTGGCAGGCCCGGGCAGCGGCAAGACCCGCGTTATCACACATCGCATCGCTTACCTGGTGCGCGTTTGCGGCGTCGGCCCGCACCGCATTGCCGCGGTGACCTTCACCAACAAAGCGGCGCGGGAGATGCGGGGTCGGTTGGAGCGCCTGTTGGGCAGCCGCGCCGAGGGATTGACCTGCAGCACGTTTCACTCGCTGTGCGTCTCAATACTGAGGCGCGACGGCCATCACATAGGGCTGGACCGCAGCTTTGTCATCTACGACGACGATGACACCATGGCTTTGCTGAAACGGGCCATGGAAGAGGGTCAAATAGACCCCAAGCGGTACCCATTGCGCGCCGTGAGCAACATCATTTCAGGAGCAAAGAGCAAACTGATAGACCCGGAGGCCTTTGCCGGTGTTGTGTCCAGCTACTACGACGAGATTGTGCTCAGGATATACGAACGGTACGAAGCGCTGCTCTGGCAAAGCAGGGCGCTGGACTTCGACGACCTGCTGTCAAAGACTGTGAAGCTGCTGCAGGACACGCCCCAGGTGCTTGAGAAGTACCAGTCGCGCTACCTTCATCTGCTCATAGACGAGTTCCAGGATACCAACACGGCCCAGTACGCCCTGGCCAAGCTGCTTGCCGGTAAGTACCGCAACATCTGCGTGGTGGGCGATCCTGATCAGTCGGTATACTCCTGGCGCAACGCTGACATCAGAAACATCCTGTCGTTTCAGAGAGACTACCCGGAAGCCAAGGTGGTCACACTGGCAGAGAACTACCGCTCCACGAAGAACATTGTGGAGGCGGCGAAGGGTGTCATTGCCTCCAACCAGAGCAGGCTGGAAAATGACCTGTTCACCAGCAAGGAGCAGGGCCGTCCCCTGGTGGTGCGCGAGGGTCACAACGAGGACGAGGAAGCTCGCATGGTGGTGCAGGAGGTCGACAGGCTGGTCAGGGAGGAAGGTCTGTCCCTGGGAGACTGTGCCGTAATGTACCGTATAAATGCACAGTCCAGGGCAATGGAAGAGGCCTGCCTCCGCTATGGAATGACCTACCGTCTGATAGGCGGCGTCAGGTTCTATCAAAGGCGTGAGGTCAAGGACGTGGTCGCTTATCTGAGGGTTGTGCAGAACCCGTACGACGAGGTGAGCCTGAACCGGATCGTCAACGTGCCGTCCAGGGGTATAGGTTCCAGGACAATGGAAGAGGTGACCCGTTGGGCGCAAGAGCTGGGCCTGCCCCTGTACGCGGCGCTACAGGCGATCGCCGCCGGGGAGGCAGGCGACGTGAAGCCCCGGATAGCGCCGAGGGCCGTCGCCGCTATCGAGCGGTTCGTCAGCATCATCGGTTACCTGGTTGAGCAAGCGGAGAAGGCGGGGGCCGCCCAGCTGATAGACCTGCTCCTGGAAAGGATAGGCTATCGGAGCTATCTCATGGAGGACGAACGCGGCGAGGAGCAGTGGGAGAACGTGCTGGAGCTGAAAGGGCAGGCCGTCGAAGTGGAGGAGCTGCTGGCGGGAGAGGAGGATAGCTCGCTGGCCGCTTTCCTGGAGAGGATATCCCTTGTTTCCGACGTGGACAGTCTGGATGAAAGCAAGGACGCGCTGACCCTGATCACGTTGCACCAGGCCAAGGGGCTGGAGTTCCCCGTTGTGTTCATCATTGGGTTGGAAGAACGGTTGTTGCCCCACTCACGCTCCATGGACGATCCGGCACAGATGGAGGAGGAGCGCCGTCTGTTTTACGTGGGGATAACCAGGGCGGAAGAGCGCCTCTACCTGTTCCGCGCTTTCCGACGACGGCTCATGGGCATGAGCATGGCCGGTACGCCGTCCCGCTTCCTTTCCGACATACCTAGAGAGCTCATAGAGCAACCGGCGTCCTTTGCCAAGCCGTGGCAATGGACAGGGAGACGCAGCCAGACCGGGGCAACGGCGGAGGCGGGACCGCCGTTGGGGGCAACGTCGGAGGCGGGACCGCCGTTGGGGGCAACGGCGGGGGCAGGACCGCCGTTGGGGACGGGAGACAAGGTGCGACACAAGGCCTTTGGCGATGGAATCGTGGTCAACTGCATAGCCTCAGGCGACGACTATGAGGCCACGGTGGCGTTCAAAGCGGCGGGTGTGAAACGTCTGCTGCTAAGTATTGCTCCGTTGGAGAAGGTGGCGGCGAAGTAGGTAGTGTAAGTTCAGGGTGGTTGTCTCACCGTTGCCTTATTAAACACCTATGATGACGACTGCGCATGTAACGGCGATAACGAATACAATGATTGCAAGGAAGGTAAAACACCCAAACAAGGCAATCCGATCACCACGAGTTTGTACCAACGGTTGTTTGAAACCACAGTTAGGACATGTGCTCCCTACTCTGTTGGAGACCAAATGTCCGCACTCTTTACACTTTACCAGGGCCATCAGAGATTTCCCCTCCACCGAGGATTGTAGAAGATGCTAGAGAACCCTGTAATGGAAGACTGCATTTGCACCTTGTCCAGGTCCTGTTCTCTTTAGAAGCTCTAGGCGAGCGAGTACGAGGAATTTATTCGAACCTAAAGCCCCACATACGGCGGGCATACGACTCGTAAGCTTCATGTCGCTGTGTACATCGCCAGCCCGAATCGTTACATCCGATCGCCCGTTGTGTCGGGCTGGCTCCACGTATTTCTCTAACGCATATTGTCTGATCCTATCTGCCAATCTCATTTTGGGTCATCCTTCGCGGATCGTTTAACAGCTCAACCCACCCTTGTGGATGTCCTTAACTCTCCCCCGTATTCCTCAAAGCAAAGCTCCAAGACTTCTTTCAGGTTGCCTTGAAGCTCATCCAAAGTTGCTCCCTGGGTATGAGCGCCGGGTATCCCAGGCACACTCCCCGTGTACAATTCCGTTTCCGGGTCCCACTCTACGTATGCCGTTAGCGTTTTCATTGCTCAACACGCCTTCCGTTTAATAG
This sequence comes from Dehalococcoidia bacterium, assembly GCA_965197965.1. GTDB lineage: Bacteria > Chloroflexota > Dehalococcoidia > Lucifugimonadales > QGNO01 > DAOUJH01. The sequence continues at coordinate 1,180,362 of OZ240235.1, read as the reverse complement.
CTTATCTTACGAACAGTGGAAGTAAAGGGTCAACTATGTTTGTCTTAGCCAGGCGACGCTGAAAAGCGCACGCCTGGCTAAACTTGTTAAGCCCTTTATAGTAGGTGGCAATTCCCTAAACGTAGCGACCTTGGCAGTTGCTTTGGACAAATCGTGAGCTGCAGTGAACTCGTTTGCAACCACGATGCAGTCAATACCCGCCGCTATTGCCGACTTCAACCCTCTCGCCGAGTCTTCAATAACTACCGTTTCAGCGGCAGTAGCGCCAAAGCGTTGGAGTCCTCTCAGATAGGGTTCGGGATGTGGTTTAGCTCGCTCGTAATCCTCCCGAGTTAGATAGAATTCCATATAGTCCAGGATGGATCGCTTTTCGTGTATTAGGGCGAAATCAGGTGGTTTGGATGTAGTAACTATACCCATCCTGTACTCACCTGCGAGTACGTCTAGCGTTTCCAGGACACCCTCGATCTCGATGTCTTCGGTCATCAGGTATTCCTGGTAGTACCGGTTTCTTAGTTCCCGGCCACGTTTAATTTCAGATTCGGATATTCCTGAAACTCGTGCCGCCTCCCACGCGGAAACTCCATTGGCCATATTCACCCAATATGCGTCTCGGGGGAGATCAATTCCGAGAGATGCCAGCGCTCGTTTGTTTGCTAGGTAAAACCAATGTTCCGTTTCGACCAAAACCCCATCATGGTCAAAGAGAATGTATTTCTTCACTATTGTGCTCTATTCAATTTCGGCTTAACGATCAAGCTAACTTGACTAGCCCCGGCGACGAACCGTCGGAGAGGGGTTAATGGTGTTTTTTATGTGATTCCTTCAAGGTTGCGTTCCAAACGTGTCTCGATTGGTTGGCCCGCCTCTGGAAATTCGAAAGAGCGACCGGTGATCTTCTCGTAAAGGTAGATGTAGCGTCTTGAGAGCTCGATTACAAGGTCATCCGGCGCTGGTGGTAGGACCTCATCCTCGTAGGGGTTGCAGTTCTCCGTGAACCAGAGCCGGAGGAATTCTTTGTCGACGTTGTCGGGTTCCTGTCCCTCGCTCATGCGCTGTTGATAAGAGTCGGTGATCCAGTAGCGACTAGAGTCAGGTGTGTGGATCTCGTCTATCAGAAGGATCTCACCGTTCTCGTCACGGCCCATCTCATATTTGGTATCGACGAGAACTAGGCCATGCTCGGCTGCCTTGGCTTGACCGAAAGCGAAAAGTTCCTGCGCGATGCGGCTACATTGTTCCCAATCATCGGCCGTCATCCAGTTCTCGGACACGATCTCTTCAGGGCTGATCGGACGGTCGTGATGCTCCTCCTTGGTGGTCGGTGTGAGGTAATTCGTAGGGAGCTTCTGGTTTTTTATTAGGCCTTCGGGCAAATCGATGCCACAGTATTGACGCTGACCACTCTGGTAGACCGTCCAGAGGGAGGTGTTCGTGGTCCCGGTGATGTATCCACGCACCACGAACTCAATGGGGAAGACGGTACATTTCTTGGCAATTGTGACGTTTGGATCGGGGATGGATAGAACCTGATTTGGCACAATATGGCGGGTCTGTTCAAACCACCATGCGCTCGTCATGTTGAGGACCTGCCCTTTGAAGGGGATAGCGGCCAGCACCCGGTCGAAGGCACTCTGCCGGTCGGTGGTGATGAGCACCATACGATCCCCAAGATCGTATCGATCCCGTACTTTGCCTATGAACTTCTCACCTTGAGAAATATTCGTCTCAATGAGGCAGTTTCCGAGCTGTTGTCGTATTCGATCCGTGTAGCCCTCTGGGGTGTAAATAGCGTTCTTCATTTATTGTTGTCTCCGCAAGGTTAAAAGCTATGCAAGATGGCCCTATTGCACGATAACCCATCTTACGAACAGCGGGAAGTAAGGGTCAACTATGTTTGACTTCCATGGCGGGGCATCCGCTAGAATGAGTCCAATCCTTAAAACCGTCCCCTTGGGTTCACAATGCATCAAAAAACAGTTCTGGACAACGGTGTGCGCTTGCTTACAGCGTCCATGCCGCATACCCGCTCGGTATCGATCTGCATATACGTAGGCAGCGGCTCACGATACGAGGACGACGAACACGCTGGCATTTCGCACTTTCTGGAGCACATGCTGTTCAAGGGCACGCCTCGCAGGCCGTCCGCTGCAGAGATCACCGGAGCCATAGAGCAGGTGGGCGGCCTGATGAACGGCAGCACGGACCGCGAGATCACGGCCTACTGGTGCAAGGTGGCAACACCCCACTTCCAATCGGCGCTGGACGTCCTCGTCGACATGGTCCGCAACCCCTTGATGGACAGTGAAGAGGTGGAAAAGGAGCGCAGCGTCATTCAGGAAGAGCTGGCTATGTCGAACGATTATCCGGGCTATCGAGTGGAGATGCTCACCGACCAGATGCTGTGGCCGGACCATCCCATGGGGCGTGACGTCGGCGGCAGCAAGGAAACGGTCAACGGCATAACGCGGGAGATGATGACCGAATGGTTTCAGCACCAGTACGGGGCCAGCAACGTGGTGATCAGCATAGCGGGGAGCCTGTCCAATGAAGAGATGCTGAACGCCGTGACGCCCATGGTCAAGGACTGGCCTTCAGGATCACCGTTAGGCTGGGAGCCGGCGGGCAACGGAAGCAGGCAGGAACCACAAGCGCGCATGGAGTACCGCAAGACGGAGCAGGCGCACCTGGCGCTCTCCCTTCCCGGCATCTCCACCCGACATCCGCAGAGATATCCCATGGATATGATGAACGCGGTCATGGGAGAGGGGATGAGCAGCCGCCTCTTTCTGGAGGTGCGGGAGAAACGTGGACTGGCTTACGATATCCATAGCTCGGCTAGCCATTTTCGGGATACAGGTTCCATAACCATATATTTCGGTGTGGACCCCAAGAAAGCGCGCTACGCCATTGAGACGACGATTGAGGAGCTGCACCGCATCAAGGAAGACATTCCAGATGAAGACCTGCACCGGGCGCGTGAGCTGGCCAAGGGCCGTTTGCTGCTGCGCATGGAGGACACCCGCGCCGTCGCCGCCTGGGCGGGCGCGCAAGAGCTCCTCCACGACGAGGTGCTCACCGTGGACCAGGTGGTGGAACGCGTGGACGGGGTCACTACGGAAGACGTGAAGCAGGCGGCCAACCAGTTCCTGGCCAGAGAAAAGCTGAACCTGGCGGTGGTAGGCCCGTACCGCAGCGACAAGCAGTTCCAAAACGCCATCCGGCTATAACGGTTCACCCCGTCATTGCGAGTAAGCGAAGCAATCCGGTGGTGGGGTGGTGGAACGCGCGGAGTGCGGGCCACTCCGCTCGAATGGTTCGACAAGCTCACCACGAGCGGGGTGGAGGAACCCGTTCACCCTGAGCGTAGCCGGAGGGAATGGCATGAGCAACGCTCACCGCCCCTGTGCCCGCTGGGTTAGGGCGTAGGCTATCTTCTCCCGCGACGACATGCCGCTGAGATCCTGCCCCGCTCTTACCGGCGCACCGGAAGGGACGCGCTCCCCGGCAATCTGGGACTCGATTTGCCCGCGCACCCTCTCCACCATCTGCCGCGCACTTGCCAGGGAGGTCTCCACCTCTTCCGGCGATTCTCCCCCGACCAGCTCCTCCGGGACCTCGGGAGCGGCGGCGAGCAGCACTTCTCGATAACGGGCTGTGGCAGAGGCGAGCCGGTTCCGCAGCGACTCGATCTCTAGGTCGCGCTGCTCCAGGGCCGAGCGTAGCTCGGCAAGCTCTGCCTGCGCCTCGTCCGGCGCCGTACCGGCTTCGGTGGCTTCACCGTCCTGCTCTGTGGACTCTACCATTGTCTCTTCAGAGGTTACTTCCTCCATGATCGCCTCCTCTTCTGCATAATGCGCTTTCTGCATGATGCGATTGCATCATGCGATCAGAATAAGCCGCGGTTGGCCGCTTGGGGAAGGAGGAGATGGCAGGGTTGTTTCATTGGGAGCGCGGAGACGAAGAAACCCACCCTGCGGTCATGGCGAGCGTCCATTGCCGTGCGTGTGGCTGTGGATGTCTGATCCTATTAGCAACTTGTACTGCTGGCACCCCGCCACCAGATTGCCACGCCCCGATTATATCGGGGCTCGCAACGACGAGGGGGGCGGTTCTGGTACCGTCATTGCGAGCGCCAAGCGAAGCAATCCGGTGGGGTGGGGCTGGCAGCCTACAGCTCGGTACTAAGATCCCGCCAAGCCGGATTCATTCTGTTGACCAACTCAATCTTCTGCCGGCGCGAGCCTGCTTTAAGTTGCTTCTCGCGGGCGATGGCGGCCTCCGCCGTTGCCGCTATTTCGTAATAAACAAGGTCGGTAACGTTGTACTTTGCGGCAAAACCGGATGTGAGCTTCTCCTTGTGCTCATAGACACGGCGCGAAAGATCATTAGTCATCCCTGTGTAGAGCACGGTTTTCCTGGGGTTGGTCATTATGTATACAAAGAAGGTCTTGTCCATCCTTAATCCTCGTTGTCCCCCACCCGACCAGATTGCCACGCCCCGATTATATCGGGGCTCGCAACGATGAGGGGGGCGGTTCCGGTACCGTCATTGCGAGCGTCCAAGCGAAGCAATCTGGTGGGGGAAACAGACCTCATCCCTCCTCTTGCACCTTGGCCAGTTCCGCTTCCGGGTCCGGCACGCCGAGGGCTTCCATTGCGGTGCGGCGGCTGTGGATCCCTGAGCCGACCAGCAGTTGCTCGTCGCGGACAAGGCGGCCCCTGTCCTGGGGCAGCACGGGCCCCCAGATTATCTCCTGGCGCACCGGCAGATAGCTCACGCCGCTGCGCTGCTCCAGGATGCGCAGAATGAGCTCGTTGCGGCGCTTGTAGGCGGCTGTACGCACCAGCCTCTTGCGTCGTATTCTCTGCAGCAGCGGGTGCAGTTCCATCTCCAGGGCCACGCCGGACAGCGCCTTGGGATTGTCGCCGAAGCTGGTGCGCGGCGCTTCCGACAGGTCATGGATGGCCCGGTAGATGAGGTCGATGAAGTCTACGTGAAGGCGCACGCCTCCGCCCTGAAGCAGGTCCAGCAGGTAGGCGCGGGCTTGCTCAGGCAGCTCCCAGACCGCGCCGGGCTGGACGGCTATGTCCTCGGCGCGCTCAACCCCTTCCAGCACAGCAATGGGGTTGCCTGATAGCTCCACGATCATGGAGAGCTGCGACAGAGCGCGGTTCAGCTCGCGGGCCGGTTCCACCAGCGGCGGAATGTCCGACTCGCCCCAGAACGACTTGGGCAGACGCAGGTTGGGGAAGATAACGAAGGGAATGACGCCGTAGGGGTTGGCGCGCTCCTGGAGCAGGACGTCATCCGCCCATAGCTGGAAAGCGTCGTCGCTCCAGGCCTCCACCACGGTGACCTGCCTGCGTCTTGGAGCCTCGACTCCGTAGAGCATGGCGGCCTCTTCCGCCGACAGCTTGTAGCGGCTGGCGACGCGCCAGACCCGCGACGGGTCGTCGGCGATCCACCAGGCGAAGAGGCCCTGCACATCGGGCGCAGACACGTGGACGCGCTGCCCGGCGTTGTCCCAGGTCACCTTGTAGGCGGCGTCGCCCAGGATGGCGGCGTCAAGCTCGGTCTCGAAATCCAGCTCGTCCAGCTGGTTGTCATCGTGGACTCGTCGCAGTGCCTCCCGAGCGCGCCGGGCACGGTCGGCGCTCTCCTGCGACGAATCGGACGGCTCTATGGCGGTGTTGACGCCGCTCATCAGGTAGGAGGTAATCTTTTCCAGGAGGGTCTTGGTGTAGTTGAAGGTGAGGCGCCGCTCGCTGGGACGGGCGCGACCCCGCCACTGGTCGCCCTGGTAGAAAGATAGGTTGTCGCGGTAGGCGCGCATGCGCTCTCCGTCCATGCGGGCGAGGGTCTGGGGAAGGGTGGGTTGGGTCATGCTTCACCACTTGACATAAGTCGTGTTTTGGGTGTTGTGAAAACGGTCATTAGGCGTGAGATGACGTTTAACGGTGGAGCGGCGTCGTGCCTGAGAAGGGGAATTGTTTCCAACGTTATGTCAACCTCCAAGGCTAAAAACGGGCCAAAATTTTGAAAATATGGGGAAACAATTCCGATTCGGGCAAAGTTGAGGATAGGGAGGCGGGCGTTTTGGTTGCCAAGGGGCGCGCCACGCTTCCCATCCATGCGGGCCGGCGTCTGGGGGAAAGTGGTCTGGGTCATGGTACCTCCTGTCATAGTTCACCGCACCTCCCTCACCTGGCCAGTGACAACGCGGGCAGGGGCTTCGCCGCCACTGGAGCCTCTCTGCCGTTGGCCCGCGCCAGGATGCGATGAACGGTACGCTCGCTGATCTGGAAGCGCTGCGCCAGCTCGCCAACGCTGGCATTCTCGTGGCGTCGCACACTGAGCAGGCGGCGGTCCCGCTGGTCGCGGCGGTAACTCCGCAGCCAGCCGGGGTCGTCGTGCTTGCACTTGGGCAGGGGGCAACTTAGGCACGACTGCGATACCTCACAGCCGTTGTCTCTATATTGGAAATGTTCCGGCAATACGTCCATCTTTGGCACACCTTTCTTACTGGTCATTGGCCATCACCTGTAATTGGTTGCGACAGTCCTTCTGTACGGCGAATCCCTATGCGTTCGACGGGTGGAACGCCCCGCCACCGGATTGCTTCGGTTCCTCGCAATGACGCCTTCCCGGCGTCAGCGCATGGCGGCCACCTCCAGTTCCCGGGCCGCGTTCCGGCTGTGGCCGCGAGCCACCCGGGGAGCGTACCGAGAGGCCTGCACCAGCAGGGCAAGGCTCGCCAGGTAGTCGTCGTGGCCGCGTTTGGGGTCGACGTGGAAGTTCATGGTGCGGTTGGGTCGAAAGTAGGCCTCGGCCTGGGCCAGTTGCTCCCAGAACTTCACGTACTCCGGCGAACCGTCCGGGGCGTACATCTTGAGACGGCCGCCGTTCACCGCCGCCAGCAGGTCGAAGCCCAGGCGCGACTTGCTCTGGGCGGTGAATACGAACGGATCGACTATGGCCTTGCCCAGGGCGCGCTCCAGGAAACTGGCCGGTCCCTGTCCCAGGCCGGTGGCGTCCACCACCACGCGGCGGCAGTTCCAGACCCGCTTCAGCAGGTCGACGATCTGGGGATAGACGGCAGCCAGCGATACGCCGGTCCACTGCACGTGCTCCACCACCTTGACCTGCGGCTCGCCGCTGAACGGGTCACCGGCGTCAAAGTCAAGCTCTGCGATGGTGAGCACGGTGGAGTCGCGCTGGGGCCTCTCCCTGCCTGAGCCGGGTGAGCTGACCATGCTGGAACCAAGGGCATCGCTTCCCGCGACTCCGCCTGCCATGTCCAGGGCTGCCACGTAGGTCTTGCCCTGCTCCGGCCAGCGACGGCGTGGGTGGCCGCCCTGAAGCTGTGCCTGCTGCGACGCGCCGAACAGGCCCCCTTGGCCAGACACCGGCAGCAGAAGATACTGGCTGCGGAACAGGGGGTGGTCTTCTCCCAGCCGCAGCCGCTCGCCCTCCACGTACTCGCGGTACAGCGGGTTGTGCCGCGCCACGTCCTGCCAGTCGTAGCGGAAGTGACGCCGGACCCCGTCGTGCCGCTCCATCTCCAAGTTCAATTGCTTCTGCTCCTCCAGCAGCGAGTCGCCGTCCCAGGGAGTGCCGTAGAGCACTGATGTGACGTTGGCGGAAGCGCCCATGGGACGGAACTCCTTGTAGTACTTGGTCTTGTCGATCTCCTGCGCCTCGTCCATTTCGAGGAGGACGTGGGCCGTTGCGCCGACCACCCTGGCCGACGGCTCCGCGCTGAGGAAGACCTGGCGCGCCTTGCCCACGCGGAAGGAGTTCCTGCCCTCCGCGGTCCAGAGACCCTTGTGGCCGGCATCGTTGAGGCGGTCTTTGAGCCGGAAGATGCTGTTGAGCAACTGGGGCATGTAGGTGGGCGCGGCCTTGACCAGGTTGCCGCCCGAGGAGCGGTTGAGGGTGAGCAGCAGAAGCTCCAGCTGCGCTGAAAGCTCGTTCTTGCCTCCCTGACGCGCCACCTCCACCGTGATGGTGAGCCCGCGGTTGCGCAGGACGCTGTTCAGTATGGCGTGCGCCGCCTCCAACTGGTAAGGTCTGAGTCTTTGCTTGATTCCCACAATCTCGCCTCCTTAATTGAGCAGGCCTATAGCTATCTGCGCTATCACAGCGCCTATCACCAGAAATATCAGCCCGTTGACCCGGCCCTTCAGTTCGTCCACCTGGCGTTCCAGGGCGTTCAGCCTGGCGTCCAACAGGGCGTCGAAGGCCGAGCGGGGCGACAGGTCAACGCCGTCCCACAGGTCGCGCCTCAGCCTCTTCGCCGCTTCTCTGATCTCTTCAGACGGCACTGGGACTCTCCTCAGCGATTGCCTGCAATAGCTCCTCCACGGTGGACAGCATCTCCTTCTCCAGTTTCTCCGTCGACCCGGATGAGAGCTGGTACTTAACGGACAGGCTCTTTGCCAGCATGCCTATGCCGCGCAGCAGAAGAGCGAACTCGTCCGGCTTGTTCCCTGCCAACCGGCGCAGACGTATTCTGAGAAGGGCTATCTCCCCATCCAAGCCTTCCAAGGAGATGGCAGAGGGAAGCTCCATCCTCTCCGCCCTGGTCAGGGCGTGCGTGTAGAACCGTTGCGCGTCCTTTCTCTTATCGCTGTCCGTCATCGGTCCCTTCCAGAATCTCCAACATATGTGGTATGGCGTCTTCGGGAAGCGTTAGGGCGGTCTCCATCAGGGCGTTGAGGAGCACCAGGGCGGCTATGTCCCATCGCTCGGTCCGGATTGCCTCTGCCAGTGCGCTCATGACTCCTCCTAATACCCCTTGAGCCGCCGCCTCAGGACCAGCGCGGTTAGAGTGGCGGCCACGACCAGGGATAGGGACGCCGCGGCGACCTGCACTCCCGCCGAGACCCTGAAATCGCTGCCCAGCAGGGTGGAAAAAACGAACGCGAGGCTTTCCAGGGCAATGGCCAGGTTGATCATGACCAGGGTGAGCAGGCCAACCCGTCGCTTCCTTTGGCATGAGAAGTAGAGCCAAAAGTAGCGCGCGTTGTAGCCGCTCAATGCTATGGTGAAACCGCGTTGCAAGAGCAGAATCAGCTCTACGGGACTATTCAATACAACACCTCTGGCCACCAATGGCCTCCTGACAACCAGAACGTTAGTGCTGGCCTATAATAGAATAGATGTTCTATAAATGCAAGCCTAAGATGTCCTTTTGTTAGAATCTTCACCGGGTGCTTATCCACAACGTCCCAATACCGGCGCGTCAGCCTTCTGAGACGCCCTTTTGAAAGGAGAACATAGCTATGTGGTGGTCAGACCTTCTCTGGGGATTGTGGAACGGGCTCACGGCCTGGATAGTCTTCGTTGTCCACGTATTCGGCGGATGGGACAACTTCCCCGTTTACAACGCGGCAAGGAGCGGAAACTGGTACGACTTCGGGTTTCTGGTTGGCGCGGGATCGCCCCTTTTGGGCGTCTTAGGCAGGCGGCCTCGAAAGCGTTGAGCGCTTCCGCTCATTTCCTTCCCTTCGGCTATGCTCAGGGTAAACTCTAGGCTCAGGGTGGGCACGGCCGACTAAGTTCACGGCCTGGGATGCTTCGTCGGCGGGAGGTGGTTGAGGGCTACGGGGACTGACCGACTCCTCAGCATGACACTACACCCGTAATCTACCCGCTAAAGCCGCATCAGCAAATGGTTGCGCGCTTCTATGGAGGCCGCTATGCATCAGCACTATGTACATTCTTGCAATCCATCTGTTTGAATCCATTTCAACTGGCCTGATCTCAGGTGGGACAACCCCTCCGGTACGCATCCGGTGAGGTTGTTCTTGCGGAGTTCCAAGGTCTCAAGGTTCTCCAGGTTGCCCAACGCCTCTGGAATACTCCCCGTGAGACGATTGCTATACAAATTCAATTTCTCCAGATTGGCCAGCATGCCGAGCTCCCATGGTATGGACCCCTCAAGTCCGTTTTCTCCCAGAGATAACTCTCTGAGATTGGCGAGCTTGCCCAGTTCCGGCGGGATGCCGCCCGTGAGTTGATTGGAGCGGAGGTTCAGCACTTCCAATCCGGTTAAATCGCCCAGTTCCGGCGGGATGCCGCCCGTGAGTTGATTAGAGTGGAGGGACAGCACTTCCAGCCCAGTGAGATCGCCCAGTTCCCGTGGTATGACGCCATTCAGTTCGAGTGGCTTGAAGCGGGAGAGGATCAGTTCCGTGACCCGCTGGGGAGAGCCTCCAACCCTGAGGCCGTTCCACTCCGAGATCTCCAGATCGGCGCTCCAGTTGAGGAAGGCCGCGCCAGCCAGCGCGTCTCGCAGGCGCATGAGCGTCTCGCAGTCCTGCACCAGTCCCGGTTTTTCCCCCGGACTCTTCACTATGTACCCTTCGGAGCAGGCGGCTATGTCGGCGGTGACGTCTCGCCAATCGGAGTTCTCCGCCACCAGGCGCTCACGGTTCCCTCTCACCAGGACACGGGGGTCCGATCCGTCACGCGCCATGGTGTGGAGAACGATATCTGAGTTGCCCGATATGACGTGAAAGGCGATCCTCGAACCGTCGGGAGACCATGCGGCCGCGCCCCATCCCCAGGGGGAAAGGCGCTCCCCAAGAACCCTGGGCTCGGAACCGTCCACGCCTACCACTACAGCAGTTCCAGAACCGTAGAGAATCTCCGAGCCGTCGGGCGACCACGACAGGTTGTCATTCCAACGATAGAGGTTTTCGACGGACAGCAGCCGCTCGTTGCCCCCGTCGGGGTCCATCGTATACAGCCCACGCGTCTCGTCGCCCTCTCTGATGAACGCCAGCCGCGTTCCGTCAGGCGACCAGGCGGGGTTGCTCGCAGTCTCTCCAAGCGTCGTCAACTCAGACCCGTCTGTTCGTATTGTCTGGACGAAGAACTCAAATCCATCTCCCCAGACCACGACGGCGATGCGCTGGCCGTCCGGGGACCAAACCGGTGGACGCTTGGCTATCGGTCTGGATGATTCTGGACTTAGCTCCCTTAGATTGGAGCCGTCCGAGTCGATTATGAACAGACTCAGTGTAGGGTTCCCTGGGGAACCCGCTCGTCTCGAATAGAACAGAATCTGGCTTCCGTCCGGCGACCACACAGGGTAGGCGTCAACGGCCTTGTGATCGGTCAGCCTCCTCAAGTCGGACCCATCAAGGTTCGAGGTCACTATGTCTGAACTAACGCCGCTCCTATCAATGGCAGCGTAGGCCACGCGAGAACCGTCGGGGGAGAACGCAGGTGAGAAATTGCCCAGGGAGAGGTTGGTCCCCATCGGCGAGCCTGGAGGAAGAGACCACATGTCCGTCCCGTCGGCACGGACTACGAATACCCCACTCGGCGGGTGGGCGAAGACTATGTGCGAGCCGTCCCCAGACCATATTGGAGCCGTGTACTCTTTGGTGAAGCCGTAGAGTTCATCAATATTATGTATATCAGTGCCGCAGGATACGGTCGATCCCATAAGGGTCATACCGATCATTCCTATCGTCACTATCTGCAAAAGCTTCTTCGCCATCGACCACCTCTTGGAGCCTCAATGCTATCGAACTTGACTTAGGGCCGGGCTTCTCTCACCACGGAAAGAGGATCGGACCCATTGCAGTTTATACTACGTCCGCTTAAACAAAGTGGATTGATGAGCACAAGCAGCAGAAGCGAAGCCTAAAGCCGCATCAGCAAATAGTTGCGCGCCTCTATGGAGGCCGGATGTATCAGGCTGCCCTTCTGTAGCAGTGAGGCGGTTTCCGCCGTCAGGTATTCCACGGCGGCCTGTTCCAGGCTCCGGCGAGCCAGCACCGCTATCCTGCCCAGATGCGGGGCGCGTTCTACTTTCTGAGGCTCCACTTTGTCGGCGATGAAGACAACCAGGCCAACCCTGCTCATGCCGGGGTACGACGTGGAGTGCCAGCGCACCGCCTGGAGCACCTCCTCATCGGCTACGGCGCACTCTTCCCTGAGCAGATACGCCGCCAGGGGCCCGTGCAGAAGAAGCGGTACGCGCTCCTCTACGGAGGCCATGACTAGGCCCCTGGCCCTGGCCTCGCTCAAGAGCTGCTCCTCGCTGTGGGCGCGATAGAGGTCGTGTGCCAGAGCCGCCGTCTCCACCTTGACGGGGTCTACGTCGTGAATGGCGGCCAGCTCAAGCGATAGTTCCCTGACTCGTTCCAGGTGTTCCTGCAAGCCTGGAGGAAGCGACTGGATGATGGAGCGCAGCTTGGCCAGGGAGTCCGCCACGGCGCTCATGAGCCGTTGCCCCAGGGCAGCTTCTTGCCGCCGAGCAGGTGCACGTGGACGTGGGGGAAAGTCTGACCGGCGTCCTCACCCTGGTTGATTATTAGCCTGAAACCGCTCCCGGCGACGCCCTCTTGCCGCGCCATCCGGTCCGCCACCCGGAAGAGGTGGCCTATCACCTCTTCATGGGGCTCGTCCAGGGAGACGATGTGCTCGTGGGGAATGATCAGAAGGTGGGTTGGCGCCACGGGATAGATGTCGCGTATGGCAAAGCAAACGTCGTCATCGTGGAGCTTGTCGCCGGGTATCTCGCCGGCGTCTATCTTGCAGAAGACGCAGTCAACCATTACTCACTCCCTTGGAATAAGAGCCCAGTACGCACCCCCCGGCCGGTGACGGCGCGTCTAGTAATGCGCACCTTGTGGGCGGGCTATCGGTCGTTAATGGCCGACAGCCAGGCAAGTCACGGTACGCTGAATCCCGCCGATGGCGTGTACGTTGCTGGTCACCATGTTGCCCACCGAGCCCAGATCATCGGCCTCAACGACAGCGATGATATCGTATGGGCCGGTGACAATATCCACCGACATGATTCCGGGCGTACCCTCTAGCGCCTGAACCACGTCCTTGGTCTTGCCCACTGCAGTCTCGATAAGTACAAAAGCTTTTGTGGCCACAATCCCCTCCCTACGTATGTCTTTGGCTAACTGGGAAGCCATTTTATGAACGGCCAAGTGGGCTGTCAAATTGAGGGACGTTGCAACACTTGGAACCGTAAGGCACTGGGAATCTGGCTACGCAGCTAAGCGGTGAGATTGACCGCTGGAAGGTTCCATCTTCCAACCTCAGTCAAAGACGTTAGTAGGCTGACTATTCCCCTAGCAACACCGAAGAGCATAGCCGGAGCGTTGAATCTTAGCAGCATGTCCGCCGAATCTTGGTCTGGTGGTTCCGAGAATGAAAACTGACCAAGCAGAGTAAGCTCGACATCGAAAGGTTGTTCATAGCGAGTCGACCTTGGTGTGCGTACTGTAATCCTTACCAGGTGTTGCTCGGCCTCATCTATCGACTGCTCCGTACGCTCCGTATAGTACCTGAGAGAGATTTCTCCGTTGGTAACGGCGGCAGACTCCCCGCGTTGGTTGATTCTCAGCGAGATAGACTCAAGCCAGTAGTTGTCAAGCTGCAAAAGCGAGCGCTTTAGACTCCGCATCCGGCGCCTTTTGACCATACTCTAAGCTATCCTCGGTTTGGTTTATGATGTTAGCAATCCAGGACTGGACGTCCACCTGCTCAACAGAGCACTTCATAGATACTTGTATTTCGGCCCGAAGTGCAGCCGCGAGTCCGGCTAACGTCTTGATTGTCATGTTCGGTTGGCCGTTCAGCAACTTCGTTACATACGCTTTGGAAACGCCCAGGTCCTCGGCCAGCTCTGCACGTGTCTTATTCAGCGTCTGCATGCATTCGACTATATTCTCTCCGATATCCAGGAGCAGCCGTTCGGCTATGAAGTCACCGTCACGTTTATATGAATCGACTAGATCGGCAAAGATTGGGCGGTCGCTGGTCATCAGAATGCCTCCTTATTTGTACCCCAGGTAAGATTTGCGGGCGGCCTCTGCTTTTTTTACTTCATTGACCGGAATATCCTGTCTCTTCTTGCGAAAAGCATGTGTCAATACAATACGCCCCGGCCCATCGTAGAACCAGAGTATACGAATTTGAGAGGTAGGCTTGAATTCCCAGATGTCATCCGAGATACGAATCTTGCGGCTCTTTTGAATGTTCTTTGGCGGCCCGTTATCCGACACACGGTCAAGCAGGGCAAGTACCTTTTTTTGATCTTTCTCATCAAGGTTCTTGATGTACTCTTCAACTTGGCAACTATTGCTCTGAAGGAGGGCCAGTATGCGGAATCTATTTCCACTAAGTAGGTTCTTTGTTTGCAACTAAATTAACCTATAAGTCAACTCTTGTCTAGTCCCGTGCTTAAATCTTGCAGTATACTGCTGCAATCGATGGGTTTAATTTTATGAACGGCCTAGTGGGCTGTCAAATTGAGGGTACTCTACTCTAACTGGTAGACAATGAATGTTCAAAGAGTAGTCCGCGGTATCCTGCTGCGAGACAACAAGGCGTTCGTAGTTCTTCGTAGGCATGACAGGCTCGATGGTGGGCTGTGGGAATTTCCTGGAGGAAAGGTGGAGGACGGCGAGTCTCCCGTTGATGCTCTGGCACGCGAGTTTCTTGAAGAGACGGGCATCGAAATCCAAGTTGGGGAAGTTGTAGATGAGCACTGGTGGTCCAGTCCACAAGCAAGGATGACTTTCCACTGCGCTATGCATCTAGTTCAGGCTTGCTACCCCGATATTCGCCCTTTGATCAATTACGAGAGCATCCGCTTCACTTGGATGCCGCTGGCGGCTTTGGCGAGGAAAGAGCAGGTGACGTGGAATGTCCGGCTCACTGCGGAGCGATTGGCTTGCAACAATGCTGGCTGCTGACAATCAAGGCAACGCGCTCCTTGGGTTTATCACTACTACAGAAGATGCCGCCTCTGCGTTCCAACCGCTGACAGGGGCGCTAGTTGTCGCCCGCTGGGATGACCGTTATCTGTTTGTCTTCGATAGGCAGAGACGGCAGTGGGAGATCCCCGGCGGGAGTATAGAAGAGGGTGAAACACCCCGCGAATGCGCTGCAAGAGAGCTCAAGGAAGAGACCAATCAAGAGGCCAAGTCGCTACACTTTTGCGGCCTGGCCAAGACAGCTACCTGCAATGGGTTCATAGAGTACACGTCGCTTTTCTCAGCCGTGGTAGATAAGCTCTCACCCTTTCAAAGCAATGACGAGATAGAGCGCATAGCGTTGTGGGGCCTGAACCAAGACATTGGGGAGGTGAACCCTATCGACCGTAAGCTGATCGACTATGCCTAGCCGTTCTCCCTGGAAGCCTTCCTTTTGTCCTTGACGCGGAACCTTATCCGCCTGGTTTACGTAATAGTTATTGTGGAAGGTTGCTGGGAATATGACTTTGAGAAAGAGCCATTCGCCCATTGACCTACCGATGTCAGGCAATTACAATGGAGAGTCCTAGAAGAACAGATGTGTGGTGAACGAAAATGATGAATACAAACAATGTGCTGGAAGAGAAGACCACAGAGGAAGCGCAGAATCTATGCCAGCACCACTGGCTGATTGAACCGGCGGGGGGACCCACCAGTAAAGGTCGTTGCCGCGTGTGTGGTGAGGAACGCTTCTTTAGAAATTCCCTGGACAGTATGGGGTGGGAGAGGGATATGCCCGTTATAACCGACTCTCCTCGGCCACGTCCGGCCGCTATTTCAATAGTTGAAGAAGACATAGACGAGTAGCGAGCGTCGTACAGATAATGGTTTGCTCGTCGTAAGCTGGCGGTGCTAGAATGGGTCCTCTTTATGGGGATTCGTCTAGTGGTAGGACGTCAGACTCTGGATCTGAAAGCCCTGGTTCGAATCCAGGATCCCCAGCCAGGCACAAGTGGTTCCGTGGCGCATTCGTCTAGCGGCCAAGGACATCGCCCTCTCAAGGCGAAGACCACGGGTTCGAATCCCGTATGCGCCACTCCAAGAACTGCTCGCGAAAGGGCCATATGCCCCCTGTTCATAGTTTCATTTGCCTACAAGACTCTGCAGACTAATGCCTAGTGCAAATTAGGCATTCAAGCCTTGCATCCGGCTTGCAGGATCAGTACAGTTTGCATTGGCTAAGGCTGCATTGCGGACGGACGGTCGTGCTGTGGGCAACGAGAAGTCCAGGCAATCATACGACGTTGGGCGAGAGAAGCGAAAATGTCAAAGTCCATTTCATGCAGTGTGCTGCTCGCGGGCGTGATGCTCCTTGCCATACTCCTGGCCGGATGTTCCAGTGAGCCAACCCCTACGTCGGTGGCCACGCCAATCGACACACCTGCTCCCACATCCACGGCCACGCTAATCCCCACGGCCACACCGACGCCCCCGCCGACTTCAACACCCACACCCAGACCGACGGCCACGCCGACGCCTGCGCAATCCGGCTCGGACCGCAACGTGCTGGTCGCCCTGTACCACAGCACGGGTGGCGCAAACTGGGACGCCAACACGAACTGGCTGAGCGACAGGCCCATTGGCGAGTGGCACGGCGTTACCACAAACGGCAACGGCCGAGTCATTGAGCTGAATCTCCCTGAAAACCAGTTGACGGGCGAGATTCCGCCCGAATTGGGCGGCCTGTCCGACCTGACGGGGCTGTGGCTCCTCCGCAACCAGCTGACTGGCGAGATTCCACCTGAGCTGGGCGGCCTGTCCAACCTGACAAAGTTGTATCTCTTTTCCAACCAGTTAACTGGCGAGATTCCACCTGAGCTGGGCGGCCTGTCCAACCTGACGGAACTGTTTCTCGATGACAACCAGTTGACGGGCGAGATTCCGCCTGAGCTGAGCAGCCTGCTCAACCTGTCGGTGGGGCTGGGTCTCTCTGAGAACCAGTTGACGGGCGGGATTCCGCCTGAGCTGGGCCGCCTGTCCAATCTGACGGGGCTGTGGCTCTCCCGCAACCAGTTGACGGGCGAGATACCGCCTGAGCTGGGTGGTCTGTCCAACCTGACATGGCTGTCTCTTGCCAATAACCAGTTGACGGGGTGCATACCCGAGGGATTGCGAGATATAGCGGAGAATGATCTTGGGCAACTCAACCTGCCCGATTGCGGCGCAGTCACGCCGGAACCAACGGCCACGCCGACGCCGGTTCCTACGGCCACCCCTACGCCCGTTCCGACACCTTGGTTCGACAACCCGCCGGATGCCACGCACTCTGAGGCACTGGACTTAATTAACGAGATGGCGGATCAAGAGCCTAGCTACGGAACCAATGTTGCCGGACTGTCTTGGGTGATCGACGGAGTCGACTGGGAGGAAGTGCGGGTCCTGGAGATCTTGGCGGACGCTCTCAACGAAGACCAAGAGTTGGCCCGCCACATCGTAAGTCCGGACTTTCGGCCCTACCTGTCGAATCCTGGGTTGGAGTCCATCAGCCGGGTGGCGGAATACGAGTGGCTGTCAGATGGCCTGAATGCGAATGAGATGCGTGCATTAATCAGTATTGTGGGAATTGCCAAGCACGACCATGAACTGGCTGGCAGCCTGCTGGACTTCCCGTGGACGTCTGATGGCATCACAGATGAAGAATCGATCCTAATATACAGTTTGTCTTCGCTGATCCCACACAGATCGGGAATACTCGAGCGTTTCCTGGAGTACCAGTGGCTGGCTGACGGCGTTATCAGATCCGAGAGGGTTGCGCTCCACGCTCTGACTCATCTGTCCGTCCGGGATCCGGAACTGGCCAGACAAGCGCTGAACTACGACTGGGTGGTGGACGGTGTCACCTGGGACGAGCATCTGGTCTTGTTTGAACTACACTCTACATCAGAGAGGACTCGGTCCCACATACGTGATGCAGACTCCAGGCCCCCGGAACTTGCTGCGGATTTCGCCTGGCTGGCCAACGACTTGGACGCGAATGAGATACGAGCGTTTATCGGAATTGCAATGACTCGTCAACTGGCTCCTCTCATATATGACAGACTCCAGGAATATTCCTGGGTAGCCGATGGAATAACCCGGAGAGAGTCGGAAATTCTCATTGATCTGTATTACACCGCGTCAAATAACGTCGAATTCGCGCGGCAGATTGTTGGCATGGGGTTACTGGAGGACCCTATAAGGGACAGCGACGCATACGCCCTGAAATTCCTGCAGCGTCTGGCAGGGATTCCCGATGGACCAACTCTCCTGACCAATCAGCCCTGGTTCGCAGATGGTCTGGACGAAGAAGAGACGGCCTTTGTGGCGGCTCTGGATGCGGCAAATCGCTACTCAGATGCTTGGTACCGCTCCTTGCTTCAGACCCGGTATGCTCAATCTACAACTATCACACTGCCTCTGGCGGGGGAAGTTAGAGTGTGGGTATTCTGGCATGTCCCATTCTCATCATCTGACGACACCCTTGATCTGATCGAGGACGTCCTCATAGCGTCGGAGAGAATCATGAGAGTTCCATTCCCTACGACCGACGTCATCCTGTTGTTCGTAGACGAAGCATCGTGGGGGCGAGGGGGAGGTATTAACACTGACGAATACATGGTAGTTGCAAGATCAGAAGGTTCGCCCAATCCGAGGCACGTCATCTATCATGAGACCGCCCACTACTACGACCTGGGGCTTTCTTTCTGGTTCAACGAAGGGGGAGCCGAGTTCATCACGGCTTATACGATGGACCAGGTCGGCTTTAGGAGTCTTGAAACCTACCGAGAGTATCTGCAGGGTTTAACATACTGTGCGGAAGAGGGGTTTGAGAACCTCCAGAAATTGCTGGACTACGAAGAGAGCCATGGATGCAACTATTCCTTGGGCAACCTCTTCTTACTCAGCCTGCTCAAGCTACTTGGAAACGATGTGATGTCGGCCGCTCTGAGGGAGCTATATTTGCAACCTGAACTGAAGGGCCGTGATCTGTCTGAGGAGGACTTCTACAGGACATTCCTGAAACACACTCCCTCGGAATTGAGGGGGGAGTTTCGAGACCTGTACAGGCGTTTACATGGAGGTCCCTACGGTGATGTGCAGGAGTGAATACTCATTTGCACGCCGCTGAGATAGAGAAATACACCGTATCCGATATCATTGCTGCGTACGGGAGACGGGTCCCTAAAGCGTATAGATCGCAGCGCGAGTTACGTGCGGCAGCGATTCTGATAGACGAGAAAGATCCAACAGTAGATTCGAAAGTTGCTTGAGTTTGAGTGCTGATGTAGCTTGGTTTCGCTTCCCTGGCACGGATGAGGCCGAAGAAAACGATTTCTACGAAGCAACCGGTGGTCGAGGCATCGATGGCGAGCGGGCTGCCGGTTACCGCGTCCGTGATGCTGGTGGATGCAGAAGCTTTCTGGCGAGAATGGCTTTACCCATCGGCTGCTCCTTGGCATAATGCCAGTAGGGGCTTTTGACAGAGACGAAGCTGAATCCAGGACAGGTGCCGCCTGTCCCACGACCTCGAACCCACCAGAGGCAGACGGTGGCAGTGAGGCGTCAGCGGCGGGACCGAACTATCCAGAGCAGGTTCAATGCGACTATGGCTGCGGCGGTCAACCATAGGAGCGTGCCCAAGGCTGGATTGAACTGCAATCCCACCCCCAGTCCTAAGTAGAATACAACGACCGCAAGTACGAACAGCAGGACATGGACGACGATCCGTTTGCGCGCCGCCATGCTATCTCAGCCTTTCAGAAGAGGCGTACTCTCTCTTGGAGATTATCTCCAGCAACGCCGGTTGGCCTTCTGCCACAATTCTCTTCGCCTTCTTGATTGCGGGGATGATTTCATCCGGCTTATCTATGCGTTCCGCATAGCCGCCCATAGCCCTTGCGACCTCCGTGTAGTTACCTGAGAGGTCCTTGGTCCCGTACCGTTCTGAAGCTACAGGGAACTGTTCAGGTCCATAGATCCCCATGCCCGAGTTGTTTAGAAGCACGGTTAGAATAGGTATCTGTTCTCGCACCGCGGTCTCGAAGTCGAGTCCCACCATGCCGAAAGCGGCATCGCCCATGAGGTTAACGACTAGCTTTTCCGGCGCGGCCATCTTGGCTCCCATAGCCAGCCCCAAGCTGTTGCCCAGTTGCGTGGATTTGCCCCAACCTATGAAGCCCCTGGGTATCAACGTCTCCCAAAAGGGAGTCATCTCGTCACGGGGGCTCCCTGAATCGTGGGTGACGATGGTGTTTCGGCGGTCGACGGCGTGCATGAGGTCCCATATAACCCTGTACGGGTTGATGGGCGCCTCATCCGAGGTAAGGGCGGGCATCCATTCCTTCAGCCAGGCTTCCTTTACCGCTTTGATCTCGTCCGCAACTCGCGAGTCCTGTCCGCGTTTCTTGGAGACCTGCCCTTCCAACGCTTCGATGAGCTGCTGAAGAACCAGTTTGCTGTCTCCAATGATGGCAAGGTCCGCCGGGTAGTCTTTATTGATGTCGTCGTCGTTGCCGGTGGAATGAATCAGGGTCTTACCAGAAGGTACGGTTATGCCAAAAGAGGTCAACGTGAAGCTGGTGCCAATACCAAAGACAACGTCCGCCCCTTTGACGAAGTGTACTACCCCTCTGGTGGTGGTAGCGCCACCGGAACCTATGGAGAGGGGATGGTCTTCAGGAAAGGCGCTCTTGGCGCCTATTGTTGTCATCACGGGCGCCTGCAGAATCTCGGCCAGGCGGCGGAGCTCATCCCAGGCTTCCGCGTAGAGGACGCCCTGCCCAGCGTGGATTACGGGACGCTGGGCTTTGAGCAGCGCCTCGGCTGCTCTTTCTATGTCTCTGGGGTCGCCGGCTGCCCTGTGTGACTGCACCGGCGCGTAAGTCATTAGCGACTCTTCAAGCTCAGCAGATGCGACATCGGACGGAAGCTCCAGGAGGACAGGGGCGGGATGCCCCATGCGGAGCAGTGAGAAGGCGCGACGCATTATGGCCGGAATACGCTCTACCGTATTGATTTGAGCCGACCACTTGGTGACCTCTCGATAGCTTAGCGTGGGGCTGAAATTGGGCCTGATGCCTACTCGGTCGCGGGCAGCGGATGCCGGCAGCACCAAGATGGGCGTGGAGTCATCGTAAGCCTGGGCAACACCGGGGAAACCGTTTTCCGCGCCGGCCTGCGCTTGCATGGTGAACACGCCTATGCTTTTGCCGTTGCGAACCCTGGTGTAGGCATCAACCATATTTACGCCGACGCGTTCCTGGCGAAAAATTATGGGCCTGATGCCGGCGATGGCGCACGCCTCAATCAGAGGGTTGCTGGGAATACAGCCAATAAAATCGATGTTTTCGCGCTTCAGTATTTCGGCTATTGCGGTCACGCCTTTCATGGAACCCTCCAGCGACTATACATTGGCTTAGGAATTGCTACCCCACTAGGGAAACGTGGGCTGACGGAGATTTGGATAGCAACTGGTGTTAGTATATAGGGTCAGAAGGCCTTGCACCAAAAGTCCTATTCTCGGTGCACTGTAGGAACTGCAAAGCATTAGCTCAAGTGAGGTGAAGGTTGACTTTGAAAGGTAGGTTCATACACGCGCTTAGCGCGCTTCTCCTAGCGGCGGCGCTCGTGCTGCTGCTGGCTGCATGCAGCAGAGCGGACACGGTGGTGATAGCCACTGACGGCAACTACCATCCCTTCAACTTCATCAACGGTGAGGGTGAAATAGATGGCCTTGAGCGTGAGCTTGGGGAGGAGTTGTGCGGACGCGCCGATTTGGAGTGTGAGTGGGTTCTAAATGATTGGGAAGAGATGATCCCCGACCTGGTGGCCGAAGAATTCGACGCGATCTTCGCAGGCATGAGCATCACCGCAGAACGGGAGGAGACGATCGACTTCACGGAAGCCTACTACCCGCCTACTCCTTCCATCTACCTGGCGAGGGCCGGCGAGGGGGACGAAGCCGTTCAGGGCACAATTGGCGCTACGGCAAACACCATTTACTCCGACTACTTCACCGAGCAGGGCAGACCCTTCGTATCGCTCGAAGGCTCGATAGACTTGGCCGAAGCAGTGCTCAACGGCGAAGTGGACGCCACCCTGGTGGACCACGGCTACGGGGTGGAGAAGCTTGCTCAGTACGAGGGTCAACTGGTCATGGTCGGGCCAACCGTGCTGCTGGACCGGGGACTTGGCATTGGCGTCCGCAAGGGCGGCGATCTTAAGGGCAAGCTCGACGAGGCCCTGGCGTCTATGAAAGCCGACGGCACCCTGAACACCATCATCCTCAAGTGGGTAGGCGAGGACGCCTCTACGTTCCCATAGCTAAGCTGATTCCAAGGGCGTGGCTGATCTTCGTTCAGATAGGCGCCGTACACATGGACGATGCGGGCATCATCCCCCTCTTCCATGTGCAGGACTTTGTCCTGGTGCGCCCCCACGGGATAGTGTTTTAGGCGTTGTGGTAGTGGGGCGGTTATTCCCAACGTGTTCGTGGGCTAGACGCGGGGACTTTTGCACTCGTCTTAGCCAATTAGGCTTATTGACAGGGCAGGCTGTAGCAATACAATAGAACCCTCACACTGCAGAGTACTATTGTACTAAACTCTACTTTACCTTCGTAGTACCTCTGTGCTGTAGTGGTGATTCCAAAGTGTCGTTGCAAGGGACAGGAAGTGAGGAGGCGGATGCCAGGCGAATCAGCCTTCCCTAAACGGTCGTCACCCATGATAGAGGTGCCGGCATCGAGATGGGCACGTTGCCGGATGGTAGTGGGACTGTGCGGAACACCTGCTCTCCTCGCGTTGGCGGTTCTCGCACTGGCCGCTTGCCAGTCAGCGTCGACCCTGGTACCTTCGCCGGAGCCGACGCCCGCACCGCTCTCGACGCCTACACCGACCTCAACGCCTACACCGGAGCCGACACCCACACCGGAGCCTACGCCTACACCGGAGGCTACGCCCGTACCGACGCCCACGCCGACCCTGACACCTACGCCTGTGCCGACACCTACACCGATCTCGACGCCTACGCCCGTACCGACGCCCACGCCGACCCTGACACCTACGCCCGTACCGACGCCTACACCTGTACCAACTCCCATACCTGGAAGTCGTGCTGTGGTTGATGCATTGCCCTGGCTTGCCGATGGCATCACCGAGTGGGAAGAGTTGGCTATCGATTCGCTAAGAACCATATCCTCCATTGACACCGAGTCGACGGCTCTAATCTTGAGCTTCCCTTGGGTCGTAGACGACATTTCGTCCAGCAACGAAATGTCGGCCATCACTCTAATGCGCGACATGATGAATGAACACCCAGATTTCGCTAGGGAAGTGCTCGGTTTTCAGTGGGTGCAAGATGACATGACAGCGGCAGAATATTATGCTTTGGGGAGCCTTCGTGACCTAGCCAGAAATAACCTGGCGTTGGCCAGGCAAGTCATCAAAGAACCGTTCATGGAGCCGCCTTTTCTACAGAGGGACGAGTATGCTCTGGATGTCCTACGCTCCTTGTCCTTCTCCGAGACCGTTACTCTGCATGTGGAGGACGACCAAAGAGTCTCGGCCACTACCGGGTCTAACGAGAGAGGTTCAGGTTTGTTGGCACAAATCGTCAGCCAATCATGGTTCAGCGACGGTTTGGATGATCAAGAAGCGGCGCTCTTGCATGCAATCGCCCTTATTACTGATGACTTTCGAGAAGCCCTCTTTGAGACTCACTACGTGGAATCTAAATCTGTTACCTTGCCCTTAGCTGGCGTCGTGGGGCTTGCTGTTGTGAGGCACACTCCGTTCCCGCCGGATGACGATACGTTGGCGACGCTGGAGGAAGCCGTACGACTCATGGAAGACTTCATGGGCGCGCCCTTGCCTGTTGGCGACGTCGTACTTCTTCTTGTTGAACCAGAATTCTGGAATTTGCCAGGAGTAGGGAATCTCTACAGATTCTCTCAGACAAGTCATAGCTATGTAGTAGAGCCAGTCTATATTAGATCGATTATGCGAATAAGGAATACTGAGTCCGGTCCTCCAATTAGGACCCTCTATCACGAATTAGGCCACTACTACCTTGAGAACGGTTCCAGATGGCTCAAAGAGGGCTTAGCGAATTTCTTGGAGGCCTATGTTGTGGCCCAAACGGGTGGACAAGAGTTGGAAGCGCGACTAGCGCAGCTAGAGTCCTATGGTAGATGCAAGGAGAACATCTGGCAGCACGTTAATCCCTACAGGGGAGGACAGTGCAACTATGAGCTTGGTGAGAAGTTCTTGCTGGGTATGTATGTGGCCTTGGGACCAGAGGCCGTGTCAGCGGCCTTGAGGGAACTGTATACCCAGGCGCTAATCTTCGAACAACCGAATCACGACAGCATATACTACGCGTTTCTATCAAACGCACCCCACGGGAAAGAAGAGGCGTTTAGGACTGCCTATCGGCGCTATCACGGGGGGCCCCTCGTCGACCTGATACTGGCGGACTCCCCGGATTTGCAACCGTTGGTTGCACTCTACAACGCTACCAACGGGGATTATTGGGTAAACAATAGAAACTGGGTCAGCGACGCGCCCCTGGGAGCATGGTATGGCGTGTATACTAACTCCAGAAGCCAAGTTACCGGACTGGAGCTTAATGAGAAGTCCCTCGTAGGCGGGATACCCCCCGAGCTTGGCAACCTCACTAATCTCGTGGAATTGGATCTCAGATCCAACGAACTGACCGGGGAGATACCTCCGGAGCTTGGCAACCTCACTAATCTCGTGGATTTGAATCTCAGATCCAACGAACTGACCGGGGAGATACCTCCGGAGCTTGGCAACCTCGCTAACCTGGAGACGTTGGTTCTGGACCACAATGGACTGACCGGGGAGCTACCCCCGGAGCTTGGTAAACTCACTAACCTGAAGTCGTTGTGGCTTCATAGAAATAACCTAAGCGGACAGATACCTCCGGAGCTTGCCAATCTCACTAACCTGGAGCACTTGTTGCTCTATGGAAACCAGTTCACCGGTTGCATCGCGGCAGAGCTTCCAGAGATATGGGTCAGTGCTACAGGCCTGGAGCGCTGTGGGTCAGCAGATGCGACCAGCCCATGATGCCAGGGTACATCAACAAGCAGTTCGATCTCTTGGTGGAGCAGGCTAGGGTGGAGGGAGACTCCGAGGTCCGCCTGGCCTTTTATAGGGAGGCGGAGCAGTTGCTGATGGACGATGCGGGCATTATCCCCCTCTTCCATGTGCAGGACTTTGTCCTGGTGCGTCCCCACGTGAAGGGGTTCCGCATGCTGCCTGTGGGCCAGCCCGACTTGTCGGGCATCAAACTGAGGCCCATTCCGCATGACACGGGATAGCGATTAGTGTTGTGGTGGAGGGGCGGTTATCGTCTCGTCCCTGGCGCGTTGGCATACTAGGATGTAGAGACGCGCCGACGTGGTGCAAGAGGGCTGCGTTCTCAATTTCCTGGCGTGCCTCCCCCGTGTTATCATCCCTCCAATGCAAGTAGGCAAACTTCCCCCAGACTTCCTACACCGGCTACTCTCCTTAGCGCCTCCTACCGACTCCCGAGTTCTAATCGGCCCTGGCATAGGTGAGGACGCTGCCGTCATCTCCATGGCTTATGATCGGGTTCTCGTCGCCAAGACCGACCCCATAACCTTCGCCTCCGATGAGATAGGCTGGTACTCTGTCCACGTCAACGCCAACGACATTGCCGCCACGGGCGCTGAGCCCCGGTGGTTCCTTGCCACTCTCCTAGCGCCCGAAAACACGCCCGAGTCTTGGATCGAAAACGCCTTCCTACAGATCTACGACGCCTGCAAGGACATCGGAGTCTCCCTCATTGGTGGCCACACCGAGATCACCTATGACATAAATAGGCCCATAGTCATGGGCGCCATGCTCGGCGAGGCCTACCCCGGCGACCTCACGCCCACCTCCGCTGCCCAGGTCGGCGACGCCGTACTCCTAACCAAGGCTATCGCCATCGAGGGCACCGCCGTCCTCGCCCGTGAGTCGGCTTCCATACTCTCTGCCAAGGGCGTCCCCGCCACAACTATCGAAAGCGCCCAACGCTTCCTCTACACGCCCGGCATAAGCGTTCTGAAAGATGCTCGTACCGCTCGTGGGTCTGGAGAAATCCACTCTATGCACGACCCCACGGAAGGTGGCCTTGTCACCGGCCTCCGAGAGATAGGCTGGGCCGCGGGCGTGGGCGTGACGCTCGACCTCGCCTCCGTCCCTATCCTTCCTGAGACTCGGGTTTTCTGCCAGAGTCTCGACCTTGATCCTCTCGGCCTCCTTGCCTCCGGTGCTCTCATTGTTACGCTTTCACATGAGCATGTCCCGGCCGTAACCGCTGGGTTGGAAGGCGCAGGCATTCCCGTCGCTCGGATCGGAGAGGTGACCTCTGCGGAGCAGGGATTTGTGATGCGTACCGCAATGGGAGAGAGGGAAATGCCCAACTTCGCAATTGACGAGTTGGCTAGATTCCTGTCATCCCAATGACCTACCGACTCCTCGCCTTCGACATCGACGGCACCATCCACGACCGCCAGACCGACACCCCTCTCACCGAGCGGACCAAACAGGCTGTTGCCCGGGTCATGGAGACCGGAGCGGGGGTAACCCTGGCCACTGGACGAACCTACGAATCCGCCCTCATGTTCAGCCGAAATCTAGGCATTACCCTGCCCATAATCTGTTACCAGGGCTCTCTGACGTCCAACCCCGTCACCCATGAGATCGTCCGCGAGACCCCCTTGCCACTGCCCCTCGCCCGCCGCCTGATCCGATTCCTTGAAGAGCGAGGCTTGAATCCCGAAGTATATGTGCGAGAGCATTGCTACGTGCAGAAAATGACCGATGCTGTACGTCAGTCGGAACAGCTCCTCAAGATGAGGGCTGAGGTTGATACTGTAGATACCCTTTTTGGTTCTTATCCAATAGGAGTCAACCGTATGACTCGTGAACGCCCGTTGTGGCTAATTGTCACAGGCCCGCCCGCTTCGGGCAAAACAACCTTAGCCAGGAGGCTTGCGCAGGACCTGAGAATACCCTTATTCGAGAAGGACGTTTTTAAGGAGGTTCTTTATCAAGCTCTGGGCTTTGGTGATAGAGATTGGTCTCGGCGAATCGGTATGAGCGCGGTCAACTTGTTATTTCTCACTGCCGATCGAATGTTGCGGATAGGGGCATCGCTTGTCACTGAGAGCAATTTCTACAGGCGGTTGTCCTCTGATCGAGTCGGCGAAATCGCGGATAACGCCAAGGCGAGGGTCGTGCAAGTGCATTGCTCAGCCCCTCCAGACATCTTAGTGGAACGCAATGCTGCTCGACTTGCCCCGTCCAAACTGCGCTCTGGCCACCACGTGATGCCTTCCGAAGAACTGTTGGAAGGAGTCAGATCTGGGATCTGGGAGCCGCTAGATATTCCCTCAAAGACTATTCGCGTGGACACTTCTAGCTTTTTCGACTATGCAGATGTCCTACAGAGCATACACCAAGATGGGCCTAATCAGAGCGGGTAAGGGATTACTATCGCATCGGACTTCCTGGGAGGTGAGCCTGTTCCGAGTCTTCAGCTAGAGGACTTTTGCATCAGCTTGCTTCAGGAGGCGGTTTTTCATCAAAAGCCAAAGCCACTCATCCACTTGACAACCCCCCGTAGTGGATAATATCATCACTAGTTGGATTAGCACTCTGGGTCGTGGAGTGCTAAACGTTCGATAGGAAGCAATATCAAATCTAAAAGGAGGGCAGTGTGGAAGTTACTTTCCAACCGCTGGGAGACCGCGTAGTAATCAAGCCCCTGGAAGAGGAAGAGGTTACTAAAGGAGGACTGGTTCTCCCGGACACCGCAAGAGAGAAACCCCAAAAGGGTGAGGTTGTCGCAGTAGGCCCGGGCAGGCTCGGCGATGATGGCAAACGCTTGGCCATGGAGGTGAAGGTCAAAGACAAGATCGTCTACTCCAAGTACGCAGGCACCGAGCTAAAGGAAGACGACGTTGAGTACCTGATACTCCGCGAGTCTGACATCCTGGCAAAAATCAGCTAAGAAGCAACTTTGTATTCAGTCCAACTGTAAGGAGGGACAATGGCGAAGCAGTTAGTATTCGGCGAAGAGGCCCGGCGCTCTCTGAAGAAGGGAATAGATGCGCTGACCGAATCGGTTAGAGTGACCCTGGGCCCCAGCGGCCGCAACGTAATCCTAGACAAGAAATTTGGCCCGCCCACCGTCTGCAGCGACGGAGTAACCATAGCCAAAGAGATAGAGCTGGAAGAGCCGTTTGAGAACATGGGCGCACAGCTGCTCAAAGAGGCGGCCAGCAAGACCAACGACGCCGCCGGTGATGGCACAACCACCGCTACCGTACTGGCACAGGCCATGGTGACGGAAGGGTTCAAGAACGTAGCCGCCGGCGCCAATCCCATGGTGCTGAAGCGAGGCATGGATAAGGCAGCCGAGACTCTGCGGGAAGAGATCAAGAAGCTGGCAAAACCCGTAGAAGGCAAGGAGCAGATAGCTCAGGTGGCCACGCTGGCCGCACACGACAAGGCTATCGGCGAGCTCATTGCAGAGGTGGTCAACGACGTGGGCAAGGACGGCGTAATCACGGTGGAGGAGTCCCGCGGCATCACCGATGAAATCGAAAAGGTTGAAGGCATGCAGTTCGACCGTGGCTACATCAGCCCCTATTTCATCACCAACGCCGACCGCATGGAAGCCGTGATAGACGACCCCTACATCCTCGTTACGGACAAGAAGCTCTCGGCGGTGTCAGACCTCCTTCCAGCCTTGGAGAAGATCCTGCAGATTACCAAGAACGTGGTAGTCATCTCGGAAGACGTGGAAGGGGAAGCCCTGGCCACTCTGGTGGTCAACAAGCTGCGCGGCACGCTGAGCGCCCTTGCCATCAAGGCCCCGGGCTTCGGCGACAGGCGCAAGGCTATGCTGGAAGACATGGCTATCCTCACAGGCGGCCAGGTCATCAGCGAGGAAGTGGGCCGCAAGCTTGACTCCGTGACGGTGGACGACTTGGGCCGCGCCCGGCGCGTCGTGGCAAGCAAGGAGGACACTACCATTGTAGAGGGCAGAGGCTCCGACGACGCTATCCAGGCCCGCATCAAGCAGATCAAGGCGCAGATAGAGGAGACCACCTCTGAGTTCGACAAAGAGAAGCTGCAGGAGCGCATGGCCAAGCTTTCCGGCGGAGTCGCGATCATCAAGGTGGGCGCCGCTACTGAAATCGAGCTCAAAGAGAAGAAGGCCCGCGTAGAGGACGCTCTTTCCGCCACCCGCGCCGCCGTTGAAGAGGGCATCGTAGCGGGTGGAGGCTCCACCCTGATTCGCGCCGCCATAGCGCTGGACGCTCTGAATCTGGGCAGCGACGAGGCTACGGGCATCCGCATTGTTCGCAAGTCTCTTGAAGAGCCCATCCGCATCATCTCCAACAACTCCGGCATGGACGGCTCCGTGATCCTGGACTCCATCCTCAAGGGTGAGAACGATTACGGATACGACGCCGAGATTGGGGAGTTCGGCTCCATGTTTGAGATGGGGATTGTGGACCCGGCAAAGGTGACCAGGTCTGCCCTGGAGAACGCCGTAAGCGTGGCTACCATGATTCTCACCACTGAGTCCATGGTCACCGAGATTCCCAAGAAGGAACCTGCCATGCCTGCTGCCCCTCCCATGGACTACTAGACCCCGCAGCAGATGCACTCTAAACAGGCGCTCCGAATTGGAGCGCCTGTTTCTTTCGCCGCTTGGCCGGTGCGACTATAATGCGTTCATCTCAAACGGAGAGGTTCACCATGTCCTTTGATCTCGTATGCGTGGAATGCAGCCGCCATCATGACGCTTCCAAGTACAGGACCACCTGCAACGAATGCGGGAACCTGCTCAGGGTAGATTACGACACTCCTGCTACGGTAGAAGCAAGGGTCCTGCCAGGAGCAAATGGTATCGCCAGGTACTTGCCCATGCTGCCAGTGCAGGATCAGGCCAACCTGGTGACCATGGGAGAAGGAGATACGCCAGTCGTATCCCTGACCCATACCGGCCAGGCCCTGGACATCGATGCCGTATACGCCAAGCTGGAGTACATGAATCCCACAGGTTCCTTCAAGGACCGGGGCAACGCCGTGCAGGTCTCCGTATTGAAGGAGACAGGGGTACAGCGGGCCGCTGAGATTGGAGGAGGCAACACGGGCCATTCGCTGGCCGCCTACTGCGCCCGCGCCGGCATCACCTTTGTTGCCTTCGCGTTTGAAGGAGAGGACAACCGCAAGGTGCAGGCCATCAGGCAAACCGGCGCCGAGATGCACTGGGTAGACGGCGATCGCCGGGCGGCCGCGGCCGCAATGGATGCGTTCTGCTCCGACTCCGATACGTTGAACCTAGCCTACCAGCTCAACGCTTACTTCATAGAAGGCAACAAGACCATGGCCTATGAAATCGCCGAGCAGATGGACCCGCTGCCAGACAATATAATCATAGCCGTGGGGAACGGCTCTCAGCTCCTGGGCATGTGGTGGGCTTTCAAAGAGATGCTCCAGGACGGGCGCGTACAAAGGATTCCGCGCCTGCACGCTGTCCAGTCGGAAGCGTATCAACCACTGGCCTCCGCTTTTCAGGGACATGATTGGAGTCCGAGTTTGCCGGGGCCGGAGACGGTGGCCATAGGCATAAAGATTTCATCGCCTCCCCGGCTGCAAGAGCTCGTTGAAGCCTGTCGAGAGACCGGAGGTGAGTCCCTGGCCGTATCGGATAGTGAAATTGTTGAATGGCAGAGGCGGCTGAGCAGGATGGAAGGTCTCTTCGTGGAGCCAACATCGGCCACGGTACTGGCCGCAGCGGAGAGATTGAGGGCCCAGGGAGCAATAACGTCTTCGGAGAGCGTGCTTTTTCCTTTGACCGGTTTCGGGTTCAAGGAACCGGTGCCCTAGGCATGTTTAAGCTAGAATCTAGCCTATCCCTCCACAGGAGTAACTGTAAGCGTGTAGGGAACCGTCACGTCATGCTCCCACTCAACCTTGAAATAGTACGTGTCAGAGGCTGGGGCTTGCCATTCGATCCGAGCTCCCCCCAGACCACTGCTCGAGGAAAGGTTAGACGCCTCAGTTACCCCATCGGGCTCATACAAAGTGGCGCGGGCGCCATAAAAGCTGGTTGGGGCACGGTCAACGAGGTCTAGTTCAACCGACACAACTATCTCATAGCGTTGGCCCTCTTCAGCCTGGAACCGGAAGTAGTCAAAGTCAAGCCAGGAATCTACAGAGCCCGCCAACTGTTCTCCGACTGGAATCTCGGTTGCAGTTGAAGGCGAGTCGCCATGATCATCCGGACCTTCATGCACTGGTCGTTGAATGTCTACGGGTTCCCCGAAGTCTGACAGAGTGATGACTCCGTTCAAGTGTTGAGGAGTCTCCCCTCTGTTATCAACGCCAGAAATCTCAAACCTTCTAAGTAGATAGTCCTCAGCGCCTATCCAGTATCGTAGGACACCATCTAGAGCCGAAGCCCCTATTAACGGATAAGCTCTGTGTATGGTAATCGGCCCAGTGATGTGGTAGACGCGTTCGCCGTTAAGTTCCTGCTCAACTACAGAAATTTGAGCCGCCAGATCTCTTGGCAACCAGAAATCCGCTTCGTACCCCCGGTAGTAGAAGCCATGCAACCGGTGATAGTCGAAGAAAAAGAAAGGGTCAAATCTCTGATCGTTGTAGTCGTCTCTCTCTTGTCGTAGGTCTCCTCCATATGATGGATTGATGTCGATAGAAAGGTCCATCATGTATACGTCCTCTCCGATGATTAAGGCCTCATGTGAAAGAACGTAACTAGGAGTCTCTATTGTGCGACCATCTATCTCAACGCTTGGCGGGAGTTGAACTCTTGAGGTCACAGTCATGTGCGCTCTACCGGGCGTCTGGAAGACACCGGTCGTGCTTTCGGACCAGACTGTCTTTACTCCGTCAACTTCTCCAAAGTCAAGTGTGAAATCGCTTTCAAAACGGCCGGAGTGCTTCGCCTGGACAGCGCCCCTCGCCAATTCAAATATCTCCCAGTCCGGGTGAAGTATAAACTCTGTGGGTCTATCCTCCTCAACGCTCGGGGGGATCGGTGTAGGGGTAACTGGAAGCCGTACTTCGATAGTAGCTATGGGTTCTCTTATAGTAGGAGTATGCGACGGTGTAGGAATAACTGTAGGTGTCGAAGTGGGCGTAGGCACAAGCGTAGCTATGGGGGTAGTGGTCGGCGTTGATGTAGGCGTGGGTGCGAATGTGGGCGTCGGTGTGGGCGAGGTACATGCTACCAATACCGGTGCTACGGCGATTGCTAGAAAAGCCAACAAAGCATTACGGTTCTTAATGTTAAGTCTTCCCTCACGGTACGATTATGACGTTTGACTTGCAGGGGAAGGCTATCACGCCGTGTCACAGGGGCAAAGCAGGGAATAAGCAAAGTAGCCGCTCGTTCCTACTGGCCTGCCGCATCAAAACGTGAAACAGAGTTGGGTTGTTTGTGTCCAATGACAGTGCTATAATCCGTTAGTAATTGGTTCTCCAGCCTCAATTGCTTTACTTGAAAAGTGGGTTTCGTCCCACTTTTTTGTTCAGTTAGGGGGTTGTTGAACAGAGCATAGAGGAGGTGGCTGGCTATGAAGAGCGACTTTTTGATCGCGCTAACTCAGCTTGCCGCAGAAAGAGGCCTGCCCAGGGAGATGGTGCTTGGCGCCATTGAAGCAGCACTGGCCTCTGCCTACAAGAGAGATAATCTAGCCGCCAGCCAGAATATTTCGGTCAGGCTGAGTCCGGGCACGGGCGATATCCGGGTCTATGTTCTCAAGAATGTGGTGGGCGACGTTGAAGACAACAAGCTAGAGATGACCCGCGCCGAGGCTAAGAAGATGAAGCCGGATGCCGAAATAGGCGATGTCATCGAGATAGAGTCCACCCACAACCTCTCCGGGCGCATTGTTGCCCAGACCGCCAAACAGATGGTCATGCAGCGTCTCCGCGAGGCGGAAAGGGAACTGGTTTTTGAGGAGTACTCGGACCGCTCGGAGGATGTGGTGACAGGCACGGTCCAGCGTATTGAGGCGCGGCAAACCATTGTTGATCTTGGCCGTACCGAAGCTGTGCTGCCTGAACGCGAGCAGGTGTCTACGGAAAGGTACCGCCAGGGACAGAAAATGAAGTTCTACATAGAGGAGGTGGCAAGGACCGCCAAAGGACCTGAGATCATAGTTTCCAGGTCCCATAGGAACCTGCTCAAACGCCTCTTTGAGATAGAAGTCCCCGAAATATACAACGGCATAGTGGAGATCAAAGCCATCGCCAGGGAGCCCGGTTCCAGGAGCAAGGTGGCCGTGGTTGCTTTGCAGGAAGGCGTCGATGCCGTAGGTTCCTGTGTTGGCCTGAGGGGCATAAGAATCCAGAACATAGTCAACGAGCTTCAGGGCGAAAAGATTGACGTGGTCCAGTGGCACCGCGACCCTTCCTCCTTCATCTCCAATGCGTTGAACCCGTCGCAGGTGCTCTACGTCTCCTTGAATGAAGGGGAGAACAACGCCACCGTGGTTGTGCAGGACAAGCAGCTTTCCCTAGCTATAGGCAGGGAGGGCCAGAACGCCAGGTTGGCAGCCAAGCTGACCGGCTGGAAGATAGACATTCTCAGCTCAGCGGATGTTGAGTTGGAGCGTCTGCGCAAGCCGGCTCCCGCTCCGGCAGTTGCCAAACCCGTATCGGAGGCTCAGGCTCCAGCCGAGCCGGTAGAGGTGCTGGAAAAGGTTGAGGTGGAACCGGTGGAGGCTGCAGCCGCAGTTGTGGCAGAAGTGGAGCCAGTTGAAGCTGAGATGGAAGAGTTGGTGGCAGAGGAACAACCCGTTGTAATAGAGGTTGAGGAGGAGGCGCCGGCGGCTGTCGAAGATGATTGGTCGGACTTCACTATAGAAGAAGAGGAAGTTGAAGAAGTGGAGGAGATTCCTCTAACAGACGATATTTGGCAAGTGCCTCAGCTTACTCCCACAGGGGGAGGTTCCCAGATTAGATTTGCGGAGGACCTCATAGTGCCCAGAGGCGGTGAAGGACGGCGCGGCAAAGGGGGCAGGCGGGGTAAACGCCGCAAGGGCGCCGCGACATAACAGCCGGTAATAAGCTCGTGGGGGAGGGCAGTGCGGCAGCGTCATAGACCTCTGAGGCGTTGTGTGGCCTGCGGTAGGCAGGCTGTGCAGAAAGAGCTTGTACGAATTGTCAAGACTTCCCTTGGAGAAATACTGGTTGACCAGGGGAGGCGGAAGACCGCGGGGCGCGGCGCCTATCTGTGCGGAACGCGTGAATGCTGGGAGCAGGGACTGAACAGAGGTAGGCTGGAATACTCGCTCAAGGGTAAGCTCGCCGCGGATGATAGGGAAAGGCTGCAAGAATTCGCCAATACCTTAGACAGCCAGGAGTAGGTTGGATTTGCCATGGAAAGAGAACGTCAGGCCACACAGACAACAGACAAACCCCAAACGCAGCAGGGGCAGCGCACCAGGACAACCGTCCGAGTCGTCAGGATACCTGAAGCTATCACCGTGGCAAACTTTGCCGAGATGCTCAAGGTCAGCCCCATAGACCTGATGAAACAGCTCATGCGGGCGGGAATCATGGCCAACATAAACCAAGCCGTCGACTTTGACACGGCGGCGGCACTGGCTCCACTCTTCGGCTACAAGGTAGCGCCATTGGAGGAAAGAGCGAGGAAGTCCACCGCTGTAGAAGAGGCGGAAGAGGACGCCTCTGTGCTGGAGGGAAGGTCTCCCGTGGTCACTATCCTGGGCCACGTGGACCACGGCAAGACAACACTGCTGGACAACATTCGCAAGACCAGGGTAGTTGAGAGGGAGGCCGGAGGCATCACTCAACACATCGGCGCTTACCAGGCCGAATATAACGAGCGGACCATTACTTTCTTGGATACCCCTGGGCATGAGGCCTTCACTACCATGAGGGCGCGTGGTGCGGAGGTTACGGATATAGCCATTCTGGTGGTGGCTGCGGACGACGGGATAATGCCGCAAACCGTGGAGGCGATAGACCATGCCAAAGCGGCCGACGTCCCCATTGTGGTAGCCATAAACAAGATAGACCGTCCCAACGCGGACATAGACCGAGTCAAGAGACAGCTTTCAGAGAACAACCTCCTCATTGAAGAGTGGGGGGGCGACGTTATCGCGGTACCAGTGTCGGCCGTGACTGGAGAAGGTGTGGACGACCTGCTGGAAAACATTCTTGTCGTCTCTGAGATCTCGGATTTCAAGGCAAACCCCAGCCGCTCCGCGCAGGGAGTGGTGTTGGAAGCCAAGCTGGACAAGAGCCGAGGTCCCGTAGCTACTCTGCTGGTCAAAAGCGGCACCCTCAGCGTGGGTAATATCCTGGTCATAAGCTCAATTACCGGTAGAGTCAAAGCGCTTGTGGACTACGCCGGCAAACGAATACGTTCCGCCGGGCCATCCACTCCTGTCGAGGTGCTTGGCCTGAACGAGCCCCCAGCGGCTGGCGACACTTTCAAGGTAGCGCCTAGCGAAAGGGAAGCCAGAACGGCGGCGGAACTTGCAAAGCGGCAGCACGAATCCAGGCGTCAGGTAAGCCTGGAAGATATTATGAGCCGCATCCGCACCGGAGAAACAAAGGAGCTGAATCTGGTGCTCAAGGCTGACGTACAGGGAAGCATAGAAGCCGTTCGCGACGGCATCCTTCAGTTGAGCACAGATGAGACCCAGGTCCGCATCATCCATGCCGCTTCCGGCTCCATAACGGAGAGCGACGTGTTCTTGGCCCTAGCCTCAGAGGGCATAGTCATTGGCTTCAACACCACAATACAGCAGAGCGCCCGCCAGGTAGCCGACGCCGAAAACGTGGAAGTGAGATTCTACAGCATCATCTATCAGCTGTTGGATGAGGTGCAGAGCACAATAAAGGGCATGGCCGCCCCCACGGTAAGAGAGGTGATAGACGGCCACGCCACGGTCAGGGCCGTCTTCAGCCGCGGCAGGAACTCCAAGATAGCCGGCATCTATGTCACAGACGGCCGTGTCGTTAGGAACTCGTCGGCCCGTCTAGCGCGCAACGGCAGCGTTATATTCGATGGATCTATAGCTAGCTTACGCCACTTCAAAGACGACGTCCGTGAACTGACTTCGGGATACGAAGGCGGTGTGATGCTAAACGGCTTCAACGACTTTGAAGAAGCGGACACCCTGGAATTCCACCGGCAGGAGCAGGTCTCCTAGCAGCGGTCCCGGTCTCCAAGCCCCTACGGCTTCAAGCTCCATTCCTAATTTCCAAGGACATTCCAATGAGCAGGCGAATTGAACGTGTCAACGAACTGGTTCGCAAGGAACTGAGCAGTCTGCTGGCAACCGAAATGAACGATCCCAGGCTGCCTCTGTTGGTCAGCGTTACTCATGTTGACGTCTCTGCTGACCTGCGCCAGGCCAAAGTTTATGTAAGCGTGATGAGCCATGAAGAGGAGAAGCACTCCACCATCAAGCTTCTTCAAAAGGCATCTGGTTTTCTACACAGAGAGCTTAAAAGCAGAGTCGCCTTGCGCTATGTTCCCGTGCTCTCTTTCCATCTGGACGAGTCCATAGAGAAGGGCCTGCAGATGCTTCAGTTCATGGATAACGTTCAATCGGAGAGGTCGGCCAGTTGAAACGGCCCAGCCACGGTATTTTCAACGTGGACAAGCCGCCGGGCATCACCTCCATGGACGTGGTGCGGCAGATCAAGCGGTTTTCCTCTCAGCGGCACGTGGGACACGCCGGGACGCTTGATCCGGCGGCCACTGGAGTCTTGCCCGTTTGCCTGGGTCAGGCCACCCGCCTCATGCAGTTCATCGTCAACACCGGCAAAGAGTATCTGGCCACCGTACATCTGGGCGTATCCACCGATACTTACGACAGTTTAGGCGAAGTAGTCCACAGGCAAGACGCCTCAGACGTAACGGCCGGGATGATAGAGGCAGCCCTGGCGCCTTTGAGAGGCGTCGTCGAGCAGACGCCCCCCGCCTTCAGCGCACTGAAGAAGCAGGGACGGCGTCTCTATGCGCTGGCACGGGACGGCGTTGCCGTGCAAGCCCCTCCAAGGACGGTTGAAGTGCTCAAGCTGGAGTTGGTTGAATGGCAACCGCCGCAAGCCACGCTTTCCGTGCAGTGCAGCCGCGGATTCTACGTACGTTCTCTGGCCCATGACCTGGGGCAGACGCTGGGATGTGGAGCCCACCTCTCCCAGCTGCGTCGTCTGCGTACCGGCTCTTTCTGCGCTGATGACGCTATCCCATTGGAGGCCCTGAAGACCTCTTTGGAGAACAATACCTGGGAACCGTTGTTCCTCCCCCCGGATTCCGTTGTGCTCCACTTGCCCGCCGTTCAAATGGACTCCTGGGAAGCGAGCCAGGTGACGCACGGCCAGGCCGTCCCCCTGAGTCCCGGCACTCACTATGCACCGCATCTTCAGGAGGCGAGAGCCTACAGCCGCGACGGTCTTTTCGTTGCTCTAATGAGGTTCGACCGCGCCGATGCAGTGTGGCGGCCCTTCAAGGTGTTCAACATGGATAGACCTTCTCCGTACAGCAGCCACAATCCTCTGGTTTGAGCGGTGGAGGGTCGCAACCTCATCATTCACCCGACATAGCCTTGATGAGCTGGCCGTGCACTTCAGGCCAGCCTATGACTACCACCGGAAATTCACCATCCTGGCTCCAATCAAGTGGAGTTCCCAAGGCGTCCGTTACCATGACCCCCAGCTCTGTTGCGATGAGCGCTCCCGCCGCCAGGTGCACCGGGGTTATCTTGTAGAACACCGCCGCGGCGAGTCGTCCCAGGCATATCTGTGCAACGGGGAAAGCCGCGGATGAGAACGAGTTGATTTGCCCCACGCTGCCCACCCAGTCCAGGCTTCCTGCGACTGCCCTCTTCCATTCCGCGCCGCCGTCTATCTCCAAGGCAACGGCAACCTCCGACAGCTGGGAGCCAGGCGAAGAGGAGGTCCAGATACGCCCATTTCTTGATACACCGCGTCCCCTGACCACGGTCAACTGGTCTTGCTGTGTAGGTAAAGTGAGGACGCCAAGCTCCAGGCTTCCGCCTTGGCGCAGAGCGATGCTCACTCCCCAATGCGCCAGTCCGGTGCTGAATGGGACTGTGCCGCAGAGCGGGTCCACCAGCCAGGTCAGCCCGTTGTCGCTGGCGCCTGTCTGACCGCCAGGCAGGGGGGTATGGCTCTCCTCCGACAGGATGGCGCCCGGCACGTTGTGGACTTTGAGCATCTGGGTTATCGCCTGGTCTGAAGCTATGTCCGCCTCTGTAACCAGGCCGCCCCCGTCTTTTGTCCAGCTGTTCAAGGGAGGTTCTCCCGTCTTCTGCCTGAATCGCAGACGCAGCGTTTCCGCGGCCTCTCTGGCAGCTACCAGCGCCGCCTCCAGCGCCTTGACCCTATCTAGCCCATGCTCATTATTACTCATCGTCGCCGCTTGCCAGGTCTTTAGTCAGAGAGTTGGGCATGATGAGTTCCAGATCATCAAGCGTCCAGTCGCCGCTCTTGAGCAATGTCCTCACGACTTGCCTTGGAGAATAGACGGTCATTGGCAGCCCGAAGGCGCCAATGACCTGACCCGTTATATTGGCGGCGGCCTCTGTACACAGATACGCTATTTTGGGAGCGTTCCGCTCCGCTGAGCGAGCGCCTTCCATGACGGGAGCGCCTGAAGTACGCCCCCATTGCTCTATGTAGGCTTTGGCCGTCTCCGGCATGCCCTCCGTCATCCTGGTATCGGCCCCGGGGAGGACAGCGTTGGCCGTGATGTTGTAAGGGGCCAGCTCCTTTGCCAGGGACAGGGCAAGGCCAATCTGCCCTGCCTTGGCCGCCGAGTAGTTGGCCTGACCCAGGTTGCCCAGCGCCGACACCGACGAAAAGAGCAGAATGCGACCGTAACGCTGTCGCACCATGTGAGGTACGGCCTGGCGTACAAGGTTGAACGCTCCATACAGGTGGACCCGGACAACGTCGTCCCACTCTTCCTCCGACATGTTGAACACCATTCTGTCTCGAAGGATGCCTGCTGCATGGCAGACGATGTCCAGTCTTCCGTAGGTATCCAGGGCCGCCTGTACTATGCGTTCCGCCCCTTCAAACGTGGCCACGGAATCATAGCTGGGGATAGCATGGCCTCCTTCGACTCTTATTCGTGAAACGACGGCATTCGCCGGAGCTTCAGAAGCGCCTGCTCCGCTCAGCGAGCCCCCAGGGTCGTTGACAACCACAGAGCAGCCTTCACCGGCCAGTCGCCTGCTGACAGCTCCTCCAATGCCTCCCCCGCCTCCGGTAACCACAGCGACCCTGCCTTCCAGACTGTTCCTCACTGTGGCCCTCCATCGGGGAAAAGATGCCTGGGTGCCAGCGACGCAATCTCTTCCACCGAGAACACCTCGGCGCCGTAGAGGGCGCGGGCCACCGCTGGCTTGGAATACAGGTAGAGCTCTTCCGCGCCGGCGCCGAGCACGTGACCGCTGAACCGGGCCATTGCATCCGTGCAGAGATAAGCGGCCAGGAGAGCGGCGTTCTTGGCGTCGCTTGCAATTACCACGTTGCAGTTGACGTTGTATCTTTCCATGTCCAGCGCCGCCGTGCGGCTCAGTCCTACTATGGCTTCCAGTGCAGTGTCGTATGCCGCCGCACCGGGTCGGCCGTATTCAGGCTCTTGGAGCAAGTAGACTACGCGGCCGTTCCTTTGTTGGCGCATCTGGGCGCAGGCGTGTTTGGTCACCATAAACGCGCTTTTCAAAGTTTGTTCCATAGCCGAATCCCAATCCTGCTCTGTCATCTGGGCAATGGGCCGGGAGTGTCGTACGCCTACAACGATAATCAGGATATCCACCCTGCCAAAAGAGTCCACCGCGGACTCTACCAATCCCTTCCCGCCCTCCATTGAAGTTACGTTGTAAGAAGCTGGCATGGCTTTGCTTCCGGTATCTCTGATTTCAGCGGCTAGCTTGTCCACCTCCCCCGCGTCCATTGAGTTGATCACCAGTGAAGCGCCTTCTGCGGAAAGGAGAAGCGCCGCTTCCCTGCAGAAGTCGTAATCATCGCCGGCCACTATTGCTGCTCTGTCCTGGAAGCGGATGCTTGTGTCTCGTTGCATTGCATGGTGGATTATACAGGACAATGTCCCACCCTCTGGTGCTTCTTAATCAACGGGTTTAGTATTGCACTGCATTTTGAATCAGGGAGTTCACCTCTGACACAGGCCGCAACAACGGTTGAGAAAAGGGGACGGGCCAGGGCTGAAGAGCCGTCTCTAGGCTTCATGCTTGGCTTGGCGGCAGGCCATTCTGTGAAGCACTTCTACCAACAGGCGTTTCTTCTCCTGCTGCCTCCCATCAAAGCCGCCTTGGGGATCAGTGACGTGCAGGTCGGCGTTATTGGCTCCGCCAGGACCATTTTCAGCGCTGGAGTCAACATCCCCGCTGGCGTTGTTGCCGATATTTGGCGGAGCAAAGTCGCGCTCATCCTGGCTTCCAGCCTCAGTTCGCTGGCAATAGGCTATCTGCTCATAGGTGTGGCGCCGAGCTATTGGCTGCTCGTCTTGGGTGTAGCTGTCACGGGGATCGGTACCTCTTTCTGGCATGCTCCCGCCTTTGGGACGCTGGCCGCCGTTTACCCCAGCCGGCGCGCCACCGCACTGGCTGTACACAGGATGGGAGGCTCCATAGGCGACAGCATATCTCCGGTAGTAGTGGGCGTTCTGCTGGGCGGCTTCACACTGTTTGGCCTGGAGTGGGCCGGCCTTGGCTGGAGAGCCCTGGCGTTGCTCATGGTGCTGCCCGCATTTATCAGCGCCGCAGCCATTTTGCTGGCCTACCGGGATATACCTGGCGGAAGCTCTGCAGGGCTGACGCTCAAAGCCTACCTGAAGTCCATGCGGCCGCTGGTCAAGAACAGTGCCGTATTGAGTATGACCACACTCACTACGGTAAGGGCTATGGCTCACAACGCTCTCAACATCTTCATAGTCATCTACATGAGCGAAGACCTGGGGTTCTCCTCGTTCAAGATAGGGTACCACGTGGCTCTGCTCACGCTGTTCGGTATTGGGTTTGCTCCGGCCATGGGATGGACCGCCGATAGAATAGGCCGACGCCCCGTGGTATTCGTGGGGCTGGCGGCCATATCGATTCTCATCTACTCGTTGCTTTTCTTTGGAGACGGCATTGGATTTGCCGTGGTGCTTGCCCTGCTCGGTCTGTTTCTATACTCGGTGAACCCCGTCATGCTGGCGGCAGCCATCGACGCCGCAAAGAGGGGCACGGAAGGCTCCGTGACCGCCGTTGTGTTCACTGGGGGAGCTATCTTTGGCTCAGCGTCGCCGATTATTGCGGGATGGCTGCGCGGGTCGTACGGCATGGACGGCGTGTTCTACTTCACCGCCACGATGGTAGCGGTGACCGCTGCGGCCTCACTCGTCGTCCCCATCAGAGTGTCCGCAGACTGACCGGTTGATCAGAGGAGGGCGTGCGCAGGGAAGCCA
Organism: Dehalococcoidia bacterium; assembly: GCA_965197965.1. Classification (GTDB taxonomy): domain Bacteria; phylum Chloroflexota; class Dehalococcoidia; order Lucifugimonadales; family QGNO01; genus DAOUJH01. The sequence continues at coordinate 1,139,022 of OZ240235.1, read as the reverse complement.
ATCATAGGTAAGCACACCTCGTCAAAGTCTTGACGTAAGGTAAAGGGAGGATGCAATGAGCTTGTTGATACGCAACGTAAGGCTGGTGGACGGTACGGGCGCTGCGCCTGCACCGTCCGTAACCGTGGAGGCGGAGCACGGACGCATAACCTGGATAGGCGAAGACACCGCCCATCCGGCGCGCCACACGCACACGGAGGAGGTGGACGGACGCGGCTTCACGCTGATACCCGGCATCATCGACTGCCATGAGCACTTCACCAGCGACGGCGGGCCTGACAACGGCGAAATCCTGGCCAGCGACCCGCCGGAAGTGGCCACACTCAAAGCCGTGGGCAATGCTCGTCGCTCCCTCCTCTCCGGCATCACCTCGGCAAGAGACGTCGGCTCCAGGGGCGGCATCAACGTCCCCTTCGCTGAGTCGGTGGCTGCGGGCAACGTGTTCGGACCGCGCATCCTGGCCGCGGGCGACTGGCTGGCTTTCCCGGGCACCTGGGGGCCTTTTGTGCGCACGCTCCACAACCTGGAGGAGATGGTCCTAGCCGCCAGAGACCAGGTGCAACGGGGCGCAGCCCTGATCAAAGTGGGCGCCACCGGCATGACCCCTGAAGGGGAGCAGTTCCCCACGCTCGGGCTGGACGTGTTGGAAGCGGTAGTTCGCGTTGCCAGCGAGGCCGGCCTTAAAGTCGCTGCCCACTGCGTCGGATACGAGGGTACTCATCAGGCGGTAGAAGCGGGTGTGGCTTCCATAGAGCACGGCTTCTTTATAGACGAGGAGACGGCCCGCCTCATGACGGAAAAGGGCACCTACCTTGTGCCAACCATGTCCACCTGGGACGCTCGCCTAAGCCAGGGATACATGGCGGGCGAAGATAGGGAGGTGCTGGCGCGCACTGAGGAGCGAGCCGCTGAGTCCATTGCCAGCTTTAAGCGTGCCCTGGCTGCCGGTGTGAAGGTAGCGCCGGGTTCGGACGCCGGCGGTTCGGCGGTGCGGCACGGGATGCTGGCCAGAGAAGTGGAGCTGATGGTGGAGAACGGCATGTCCCCGCCTGCCGCCTTGAGCGCCGCAACCAGCGACGCGGCGACCCTGCTCGGAATCGACGATATAGCAGGCACGCTTGAGACGGGTAAGGTTGCCGACATGGTGCTGATAGACGGCGACCCGTACTCTGACCCCGCCGCTTTGCGAAACGTCTGGGCAGTGTTCCAGGCAGGCAGACGCGTCCGGTAAGGGAAGAAGCTGCCGTAGAGCGTAGGGCTCGTTTGCGTCACTACTGACGAGATACTCCGGATGTATTGAATACCCAAACGTATTGGAATACTGTTTGGGTTGAGCTATACATGAAAGGTTGACCTAGTGTGGAAGTTGGTAGGATGGACTGGGATGGGCGGTTTCCCCGTGTCTACCCCTCGTTTCTTGGGAGTGTTGCCAAGGGGCGTTCGCCAAGTAGGGTGTGCCAGCCTGCTAATCCTGATAGCTATTACTATGCTTTCGGCGTGCGGCGATCGCCAAACAACCGGCGACCCTACGCCCGACCCTAATCCACAGGTAACGCCTACCGAGACTAGCATTCCAACGCAAACACCTATTCCTACACCCACACCTGCTCCTACATCCACGCCTACGCCCACTCCGACCCCGACTAATACCCCTACGCCTACCCCTACACCCGAGCCGAAGGTGGCGCTTGCCCTTGATGTCGACGCGTCGTTGGTCGGCTACTGGTCCGATGAGACGGCCAAAGTTGAGCTTACCGCAACGCTTCGAAACGAGGGCGACCTCAGCTTCAATGACTCCTTGCCCATCATTGTAAACTGTCAGCCTATTGGTGCCGAGGCTCACGACTGTGGCGGCGATTTGAGCATGTCCCTTGCAGACGGATTCGGCCCAGTGAGTGAGACATTTACCCTGCGTGTCCCCGCGGGCCAGGTCGGTATAGGATACGACCGTTCACCCTTCTACTACGATGCGCGCATTAACGTGCCTGAGCGGATTCTGGGCGTGGATCGAGATGTCTGGGAGTGCTTCAGTGATACCTCGAACGTCGGTACACTTTCGGAAGAGGAACGTGGCATCGGCTGCTCTGCCTTCTCCATACCGGTACAGAAGTGGGCCCAGGACATCCCCATTGAGGTCTGGACCGTCGGGCCCGACGGCTTCGTGGCCCAGTTCAAGGACGTGCTCGACGATCTGTCTTCCGTCTTAGGTCTCCGCTTCAGGTGGGTCGACAACAAAGGGAACGCGGATCTGCGAGCGTACATTGGCCTGACTCCACAGGAGGTGTGGTCTCAAGGCGCGTTCTGTGGAAACATTGGGCCCCTAGGCTGTGCCAACACCACGACAGATTATTATCAAGTCATCGACAGTGAAATCATAGTCTACAACCTATGGCACGACGAAGGACAAGACTACGCCGACTTTGGCGACTGGCACAAAACGCGCTTCCGTGGTGCGATGATTCACGAGGCGGTTCACGCCCTTGGCGGGATGAGCCACCGCACCGAGTACCTCAGCATCATGAACTCCCACCTGCACCATAGGGCGGAACTCAATCCCATGGACGAGGCACTGCTGCGGCTCTATAGCCACAAGCTCATCAAGCACGGGAGGACGATGTCTACTATAGAGAGGCAGATTGTGTTCAACAATGAGCTCCTGGATCCACAGCCTCCGGACCCCGAATTTGCTAGTTGGAAGCTCTTGTTCGACGCCTACGAAGGCATGAGGGAGGCCACTACCGCTAGCTTCAACGTTCGCTACTCATCACCGGGCTGTTCTGAAGCGTCTAACCCAGCCCTTTACCAAGTGGGCAATCTCACGAGCAACAACCCTTATTTCGGCTGGACAAGGATAGAGGAAGGGGGCAACGTCGTTTACTCCTTTCAACCCCGGGCAAACCAATTCGAGTACTGGCGCCAGTCCCGGTCTGGATGGGCGGAGGTGAGCCCCGGTGGATTTTCTGACATCCTGCCAGGCTGGCGTGGAAACCTGGCTGACCCTCATCACATCCTGGAGGCGACACTGGGCTATGCCGACTGGTCGGATATCGAGGTCACCACCGACTCCAACGGACGTGCCACGCTCCGATTTAGCTTGGACTTGACCCGTACTTCCCAACCATCGCCGGCCGAGAGTGTCGATGTGGTCATCGTTATCGATGAGGATAAACACAAGATGGTCGAATACACCTTGGACTGGGGGCTGCAAGCGAGCCCGTGCGACCAGTACCGGGTCGAGGCAGTAGAAGGTCAATACGGCGTAGACTTCACCTTTCCGGACGCAGTGCTTCAGGGCTCTGCCTTCATCGACAACTGCGAGCCCGAGGCCCTCGGTTCGCTGGCAGGATACGTACGACGCTACGGCAGCTGGACCAGGGAGTGTGAAACAGATTCAGTGGATGAAGGGTACTCTCGGCGGTACCGCTTTTCTCTCGATGACTGGGCCTTTGTCCGTTTCGAACTGGCGTCCGCGGATGACATTCTGATCAGTCTGTTCGAAGACGGTGGCTCGGGTAGATCGGCGGTGGAGTTAGACGACGCCAGATATCTTTTGGGCGGCCACGGCGTTCCGGACGGCCTACGGTTACGGTGGGCGCAAATACCGCTATCGGCAGGTACCTATACTGTTGAGTTGGTGTCCCGAAACCGTGCCTTGCTGAATGAGGCTTCGGATACCGGGGGCGCAGACGCTTTCGGCGGCTCCACCTCTGGTTCTCCCGGCTTCGCCTTTGTGGCTTACGCCCAGCCTACACCCCCGCCACCCTATAGATTCAAAGCCGTCAGCACTTACGGCGGGCGGACGTGCGGCCTACTCCAGGACGGCACACCGCTGTGTTGGGGGAAAAGAATTGTCGAAGGAGAAGGAGGAGTGGCGCCCAGCGGCTCATTCGTATCCATCAGCAGCGGCTGGCACACCTGCGCGCTCACTGAGGACGGTACGCCCGTCTGTTGGAACTTCCAGGATGAGGGTACACATGAGTGCCGACCTAAGAATGACGGAATTTACTGCTATTTGGTACCCGATCCGAGTCCTTCTGTTCCTGGAGACCTGCCGGCAAGTGGGACAAACGTCACTAGAGCAAGGGTTGGCGTAATTGCCGGGTATTGGGACATGATGCCGCCCCAAGGTGAAAGATTCACGTTTATCAGTTCGGCCTGGGTAACCGCCTGTGGGCTTCGCCAGGATGGCGCCGCCGTCTGCTGGGGCAGTGACCAGGACGGTAAGGCATCTCCTCCCTCAGGGGAGAGTTTCGCCTCTATCGACGTTGGGTCACTTCACTCCTGTGGCCTTCGTGAGGATGGCACCGCTCTTTGTTGGGGGAATGACATCTATGGGCAGACATTGGTTCCGCAAGGCTTGCGGTTCGCCGCCATCAACGCCGGTGAGGGCTATACCTGCGGCCTGCTGGAGGACGGATCTCTCAAGTGCTGGGGCAGTAGTCCCAGCACTTGCACAGAGATGCTGGGCGGCTCATTTGCGTGCCATATCGACGACAGTTCCCCACCGTGGCCGGAAACCGTGCTGCTTGCTTCCCTCAGCTCGGGAGAACCCTCCTGCGGTCTTCGGGACGACGGCAGCGCGGTGTGTTGGAGCCCGTATACCACCGGGGTGAGGCAGCCGCCCCAAGGGGAACGGTTCACTTCCATAAGCTCCTCAGGCCAGCACGCCTGCGCTATACGCGAGGACGGCTCCGTAGCCTGTTGGGGCAGGGATCGACAGGGGCAGGCGTCTCCGCCGCGGTGAGGGACTGTCCATGGGTGGAGTCACCCGATGGAGACAGGTTACCGGCGCCATTGATTGAATAGCAGGTTTATGGCTTTGCGAGCAGTCTCTACTAACATATACGCTTGTTCCAAATCATTTGAGTGTGTAAATCGTATTACTGGACTTATAATTCCAACTATATGGGCATTAAACTCCCTCACTATTGACATTTTCCTGGTTGTTTCCTACAATTCTCGTTCTATATGTGTGCAAAACGTGACGAGGCAGTCCTGTGTCCGTAGAGACGGGCATCGGCTTGCGAGAGGCGGCCCGCGACCTATCGGTCGAACCAGGCACCATTCGGTACTGGGTAAAACGCGGTTGGGTCAAAGTGCTCCGGCAGGCGGAAGGCCAGGGCAAACCGATGATCCTGGACCGTCACTCGGTCATGGCTTGCTATACAATCAGGTCCAAGAAGGACAGGCGGTATCAGGCTAACTATACTTCACAAGCAATGGAGCCAGGAATGAATGAAAATATAGAGGTTCTTCTCAATGGAACGCTGACCAGCGTCCCCGGTTTTCTGGCGAGCGCTACGTTCGCCGGAATGAAGACCTACTCAGAGGACAAGCTGGACTTGGGCATTATCCACTCCTCGGTGCCTTGCGTCAGCGCCGGCATTTTCACCAGGAACCAGGTGAGGTCGCCCTCCATTGTCCTTACTGAAAAACACGTTAGGCAAGGAAACGTCCGTGCTGTGGTGGCCAACAGCGGCATTGCAAATGCGGTTGTCGGCGAGCCGGGCGTGAAAGACGCCGCCGAGGTTGTCAGGCTAGCCGCGGCCCAACTGGATCTGACGCCAGAAGAGATAGGATTCCTCAGCACTGGACTGGTCGGCGTCGAGCTTCCAATGGCTTTGATCAGGGCCTCTTTGCCCAAGATTCAGACCTCCGCCGACGGCGGCAACGCCTTTGCCAGGGCCATCATGACCACGGACACCCATGCCAAAGAGGCGGCTGTCTCCTACCAGCACAACGGAAGGACGGTGACGGTGGGAGGCGCGGCCAAGGGAGCCGGAATGATCCATCCCAACATGGCAACCATGCTCAGCGTTCTGGCAACGGACGCCCCGGTGGACGCCGCCTTCCTTCAGAAGGTGATCGCTCAAGCCGGAAACAACTCGTTCAACATGATCTCAATCGACGGCGACACCAGCACCAACGATTCGCTGTTGATTATGGCAAACGGAGCTGCTGGAGGGCCGGTAATCACCGAGGATACAGACGAGGCGGGGCTGTTCCAGGAAGCGGTGACACGGCTTTGCATCTACCTGGCCAAACAGATTGTGTTGGACGGCGAGGGCGTGAGCAAACTGTTCGAGGTAGAGGTGGTGAGAGCGCGCAACGATAAGGAGGCGCGTCTGGCGGCTCGTACCGTTTCCAGCTCTAACCTGGTCAAGGCGGCCGTTCACGGCAACGACCCCAACTGGGGCAGGCTGGTGGTGGCCCTGGGCCGCAGTGGCGCTCGGGTCAGGGAGGACAGGCTTTCGCTCTATATCAACGACGTGTGCATCATGGAGAACGGCCTTCCCATCCCGTTCTTCAAGGACGCCATTGTCCTACAGATGCAAAACCCGGAGGTCAAGTTCACCATCAACCTGAACCTGGGCAGCGCCTCCGCCAGCGCCTGGGGCTGCAACCTCAGCGAGGCGTACGTGACCTTCAACAGCGCCTATACTACCTGAGCCGGTTAGTGGTCAGTTTGCCGGTTAGAGTTGAAGCTGCGGGTTCTGAAATCGATCTCTAGGATATGACCTCCAAAGATACAATAGTAGTCAAAATAGGCGGGAGCACCCTGGGCAGCGCCGATACCTCTTTTCGCGACATCGTTGCCTTGCAAAAGGCGGGGCGTACTCCGGTAGTGGTACATGGGGGCGGCCCGGTCATTTCCGAGTGGATGAAGAGGCAGTCGCTGCCGCCGCGTTTCATACGAGGTCTGCGCGTCACCGACGCTCCCAGCTTAGAGGTAGTGGTAGCGGTGCTTGCCGGCCTGATCAACAAGCAGCTTGTCGCCGCCATATCCGCTCTCGACGGCAAGGTAGTGGGGCTCTCCGGCGCCGACGGCGGCATGCTGCGGGCGCGAATCAGCAACCCGGAGCTTGGATTTGTAGGTGAAGTCACTGAAGTGGACCCACAGCCGGTGATGGATGTCCTGAAAGCCGGCTATATTCCGCTAATCGCTCCCGTGGCGGTGGCCGAAACCGACGGTACTGGTGACGACGGCTCTTTGCTCAACATCAACGGCGACACCGCAGCCGGCCACCTGGCATGGGCATTGCCGGCGCAGCGGCTTATCTTCCTTACAGACGTGGATGGTGTTATGGACTCATCGCGAAGGCTCATCACCAGACTTACTCCTAAGGAGGTGCAGGGGCTGCTCACGTCCGGCGCCGCTGATGGCGGCATGATTCCAAAGCTGGAAGCCTGCGTCAAAGCCCTGCAGCGAGTTCAGGCAGCCCAGATAATAGACGGCAGATACCCCCAGGCACTGCTTAAAGCCGTAAACAATGATAATGTAGGTACGCGGTTAACCGCTTAGGCAATCCGCGCTTAAGCAATTCGAAAGGGGTGAGATGATTTGAGACAGAACGGCGGCAACGGCGCTCCCTTAGACTGGGAGCCCACTCTTGCTTTTCCTCCCAATACCGGCTCGTTAATCAAGTGGGGGCTGATCCTCATAGGCGTCGTCTTCCTGCTGGTGGTGTTCAACACCCTGCGAGGCGTCTATACCGACTGGCTCTGGTTCAACTCGCTGGGCTTCCTGGACGTGTACACGACCATACTGCGGACTCGTGCCTGGCTGTTTATCACTGGGGCCCTGGTGTTTGGCGTAATGATCACAGTAACCGTTGTGCTGGCCCAGCGCCGCGCTCGCGGCGAATCGACCCTTCCCCTCCCCGCCGAGACCATTTACTGGTTGAACAGGTTAACCATCCTGGTCATCGTCCTTGGCTCAGTGCTCGTCTCACTCGCGTTTGGCTCCAGTCTCAGCGGCCAGTGGGAGTTGGTGCTGAGACTAATCAACAGCACCTCCTTTGGAGTTTCAGATCCGGTTTTCCAAAACGACGTCTCCTTCTACGTGTTCTCCCTCCCCATTCTGAACCTGGCGCAAAGCTGGCTTCTTGGGGCGTTTATAGTCCTCCTACTGGCAACCGCCGGGGTATACATAGCTTACTTTGCGCTGAGAGGCATGCCCTTTCAGTTCACACCCTGGCAGAGAGGGCACCTGGCCGTTCTGGGATCTCTGGTCTTCTTCAACCTGGCTTTCATGCACATCTTGAATAGGTACCAGGTACTATTATCCGGAGACGGGGCAGTCTTTGGCGCAACTTACGCCGATATCAACGCGCGCCTGCCGGTGTTACTGGTAATGGCGGCTATTGCCGCGGCCAGCGGCGTCTTGCTGCTGGTTACCTTGCATCCTTCATTGAGAGGCGCAAGGGGCAACCGTCTCATCATCGGCGGGGTGGTTCTCTGGCTGGTGGCCGCGATCGGCTTGGGCAGCCTCTACCCCTCTTTCATCCAGCGTTTCACCGTTGAACCCAACGAGCTGCAGAGGGAGCGCAGCTACATCGCCCGCAACATCGAGTTCACCCGCGCCGCCTTCGGGCTGGACCGGGTAGAGGAGCGCTCGCATGAAGCGACGGCTCAGCTTACCTCAAACGACATCCTGGACAACCAGGAGACTGTGAACAACGTGCGTCTATGGGACCCACGCCCCTTGATTGACATTTACAACCAGATCCAGCACCTGCGGCTCTACTACAACTTCCAAGACGTGGACGTAGACAGGTATGAAATAAACGGTGAATATCGCCAGGTGCTCATCGGGGCTCGCGAGCTCTATCCGGAGTTCCTGCCGGAAGAGGCCCAGAGATGGGTCAACCAGCGGCTCCAGTTCACCCATGGCTACGGCGCTGCCGCCAGCCCCGTCACCGAGTTCACCGATGAGGGAAGGCCGCTCTTCTTCGTGCAGGACGTGCCTCCCTCCGGCGACATTGAAATCAGCAGGCCGGAGGTCTACTACGGCGAGAACACCACCAGCTACGTCATAGTCAACAGCAACACCCCTGAGTTCGACCATCCAACCGAGGAAGACACGCCCGTATACGTCCAGTACCAGGGTTCGGGCGGCGTTCACCTTAGCTCATTGCTCAGACGAATTGCATATGCCTGGCAGTTCGGCGATATCAACATAGTAATCAGCGGCGAAATCCCGCCTCAGAGCAAGGTGCTTTACAACCGCCACATTCAGGAGCGGATCAGGCACGTGGCCCCCTTCCTGGAACTTGACGCAGACCCTTATTTGATAGTGGACCAGGGAAGGCTGATCTGGATGCAAGACGCCTATACCATGACGGACAAGTACCCGTATTCAAGACCGTTCGATGATCGGTTCAACTACATCAGAAACAGCGTGAAGGTGGTGGTCGACGCTTACAACGGTCGGATGCAGTTCTACATAGCTGATCCGCAAGACCCTCTTATTCAGACCTATGCCAAGATATTCCCTGCTCTGTTCAAGCCCATGGATGAAATGTCGCCTTTCCTCAGAGACCATCTGAGGTATCCGGAAGACCTGTTTTCCATCCAGTCGCAGACCTACCTCCAGTATCACATGACGGATCCAACGGTTTTCTTCAATAAGGAGGACCAGTGGAGCGTTCCATTGGAGATGTTCTTTGGCAATCAGCAGGCGGTTGAACCTTACTACGTGATTATGAGGCTGCCCGGCGAGGAAGAGGTGGAGTTTGTCCTCATCCTTCCCTTTACCCCAGCCGAGAAACCCAACATGGTGGCCTGGCTGGCGGCGCGCATGGACGGACCTGAATATGGCAAGCTGGTGGCCTACACATTCCCCAGAGGGGTGCAGATAGACGGCCCTGTACAGATAGAAGCACGCATAGACAACGATACCGAGATATCGCAGCAGTTCACACTGTGGAACCAGTCCGGATCAGTGGTGATCAGGGGAAACCTGCTAGTCATTCCGATAGCCGATTCCATTCTTTACGTGGAGCCCGTATATCTCAGAGCGGAGGGGTTGCCCTTGCCTGAACTGAAGCGCGTTATACTGGCTTCCGCCAACAAGGTGGTCATGGAGCCCTCGCTGGATGAGGCGCTGGGAGCCTTGTTTGGAGGCCAGGCCATCTCAGGCCCAAGTCCGCCCAGTGGAGGTGGAGGCACTCCTATCACCCTCTCTGAGGAAGCGGCCAGACAGCTGGAGGCCATCCAGAGAGCCTTGCAAGACCTGAGGGAAGGCATAATCACCTTGGAAGAGGCGGTTATCCAATTGTCAGACCTAGTACAAGAGGAGCAGACATCGTGAGCACGTGGCAACAGATAGAGAGCGAATATTACATGCAAGTGGTGCGTCGTCAGCCTGTGACCATAGTCAAAGGCCAGGGGACAAAGGTCTGGGACGAAACGGGGAAGGAGTACCTGGACTTCACCGCCGGCTGGGCGGTGAACAACATAGGGCATTGCCACCCCGCAGTTGTGGAAGCTATCCAGGAACAGGCCGCCACCCTAATGCAGACCTCCAACGCCTACTATACGGTGCCCCAGCTTCAGCTTGCCCAGGTCCTCATAGACAACAGTTGCCTGGATAGGGTTTTCTTCTCCAACAGCGGCGCTGAAGCCAATGAAGGTGCGGTGAAGCTGGCGCGTAAATACGGCAAGCTGCACCGCAACGGCGCGCACGAGGTGATCACCGCTCTCAATTCGTTCCATGGACGCACTCTGGGAATGATAGCCGCCACGGGTCAGCCCCACTATCAAGAAGCTTGGAGGCCGCTGGCCGACGGCTTCGTCAACGTTGAGTACAACGACTTGGAGGCGATCAAGAACGCCACTAGCGATGCTACTTGCGCCGTGATGCTCGAGCCGCTGCAGGGCGAAGGCGGGGTCAACGTGCCGGAAGAAGGCTACCTCAAGGCCGTCCGTGATTGGTGCGACCAGAACGGGCTTCTCCTCATCTTTGATGAGATACAAACCGGGTTGGGCCGCCTGGGTACCGTGTTCGGCTACCAGTCGTTTGGCGTGGAGCCTGACGTGATGACCCTGGCCAAGGGACTGGGCGGCGGCGTGCCCATTGGCGCATTCCTCGCCAAGGAGTATGCTGCCGTGCTAGAACCCGGCGACCACGGATCCACCTTCGGCGGCAACGTCCTCACCTGTGCCGCGGCGCATGCCTCCTCCAAGTACATAGTTGACAACGACGTGCCGTCCCAGGCCGCAGCAGCCGGAGAGTATCTGAAAGAGCGCCTTGTTGAACTGAAATCGCGCCATTCCTGCATCACCGAGGTACGGGGCATGGGTCTGCTCCTTGGCCTCGCCTTCAATGATGAACTCTCGGCCAAAGTAGTCGCCGCCTGCAACGAACAGGGGCTTTTGCTCAACGCGGTGCGGCCCACCACTATACGCTTCATGCCGCCGCTGACGGTGAGCAGGGAAGAGATAGACCAGGCCGTGGAGAGGCTGGAGAGCGCCTTGGAAACTGTGATGGGGTGATGGACAACCAGAAGAAGATAGTGCTTGCCTACAGCGGAGGTCTGGATACCTCCGTCATCCTGCACTGGCTTATCAGCCAGGGACACGACGTGGTCACCTACACCGCCAACCTGGGCCAGGACGAAGACATGGAGGAGGTCGTGGGCAAGGCGCGGCAGGTTGGAGCTTCCGCCACCTACGTGGAAGACCTACGGCATGAGTTCGTTACCGATTTCATCTATCCCGCAATCAGGGCCAACGCCGTCTACGAGGGGCGCTATCTTCTCGGTACCTCTCTGGCGCGTCCCCTCACGGCCAAAGGCCAGGTGCAGACGGCGCTCAGAGAGAAGGCCACCACACTTTCCCACGGCGCCACCGGAAAAGGAAACGACCAGGTGCGCTTCGAGTTCACCTTCCACGCGCTGGCTCCGGAGCTGGAGATATACGTCCCCTGGCGAGATCCCGTCTTTCTAGGCAAGTTCACCGGCAGGTCCGATATGCTGCGCTATGCCCGGCTCAATGGCATCCCCGTATCGGCAACCAAGCGCAAGCCTTGGAGCAGCGATGCCAATCTTATGCACATCAGCTATGAGGCCGGGGAGCTGGAAGACCCGGCGCGCCGCCCGCGGAACTCCATGTTCCAGATGACGCGCTCGCCAAAACGCGCTCCCAACAAGGAGACGGAGCTTGAGATAGAGTTCCGTGAAGGGAACCCCGTGGAGGTGCGCAACCTCAGCGATGGCACAACGCAATCGCAGCCGCTGTCGCTGTTCGCCTACCTCAATCACCTGGGCGGCGCCAACGGCATCGGACGTGAGGACATGGTTGAGAACCGTTTTGTCGGCGTCAAGTCCCGCGGCGTCTACGAAACTCCGGGCGGCACAATCCTGCACAAAGCGCACCGCGACCTGGAAGGCGTCACGCTGGACAGAGAGGTGATGCATCTCCGCGATTCGCTGATCCCCCGCTTTTCGGAGTTGGTGTACTACGGGTTCTGGTTCTCCCCGGAGATGGAGCTGGTGCGACTGGTAATGGACAAGAGCCAGCAGTACGTTACCGGCACAGTGACCCTGGGGCTGTACAAGGGTAACGTCATCACCAAAGAGCGGCGCTCACCCGTTACACTGTACAACGAGGACCTGGTGAGCATGGATAGGATAGGCGGCTTTGAGGCCCCGGATTCCACGGGATTCATCAGAGTCAATGCCCATCGCCTGCGCAGCAGCGCCCTGCGGGCGCGGGGAGACGCCGGCTGATGGGCTTCACCCACGTAGAAATAGACGTTGCCAACGTATCCGAACCTGTAAAGCACCGCAGCATAGAGTTCCTGGCGGACACCGGCGCATTGCTCACCGTAGTTCCTTCCCTAATCCTGAGAGAGCTTGATATCGAGGCTATAAGTGAACGGGAGTTTCGTGGCTTTGGCGGAACCATTAGAAGGCGAATAGGAATCGTACGGATGACATATGAAGAGTCGATAATTGGGACTTCCGTTATCTTCGGTGAGCCGGACGACGCCCTCGTGCTCGGCGTCACCGCACTCGAGGCGCTGGGCTACCAGGTAGACCCCGTGAGCCAGCGCCTGATCAAAGTCGAATCTCTCCAGCTATGACGCAAAGCAAGACTCCCAGGCCAAAGATTTCGTCGGACTACACCGTCTCCCTGCACTACGATAGACGGCTGTACAGGCAGGACATCGCCGCTTCCATGGCGCATGCCCGCATGCTCGCCAAGCAGAACATCATCTCTACTGCCGACAGCGGGGCCATTGCCAGCGGCCTTGCCGCGATACAGAAGGAGATAGAGGACGGAACCTTTCCCTGGCAGTCTCAGCTTGAAGACATCCACATGAACATTGAATCGCGGCTCTATGAAAAGATAGGCGACGCAGCGGGCAAGCTGCACACAGCCCGTTCACGAAACGACCAGGTAGCGGTGGACATGCGTCTCTACACCAAGGAGGCTATTCAGGATACGGTGCGCCTCATCCGCCGCTTCCAGCAAGTCATCCTGGACGTGGCCCAGGCCAATCCGGAGACGGCGTTGCCGGGCTACACCCACATGCAACGGGCCCAGCCCGTGCTGCTGTCCCACCATCTGCTCGCCTACTTCCACATGCTGAACCGCGATGCGGAGCGGTTCCAGGAATGCCTTCAGCGCACCGACGTGCTGCCCCTGGGCAGCGGCGCGCTGGCCGGAGTGCCCTACGACTACGATCGTGAGTTTCTTGCCCGGGAGCTGGGCTTCGCTCGTATAAGCGAGAACTCTATGGACATCGTCTCCGACCGCGACTACCTGGTCGAGTACCTGGCGAACGCCGCCCTCTGCATGGCGCACCTATCGCGGCTGGCGGAGGAGATTGTCTACTGGTCCTCCCAGGAGTTCGACTTCATCCGCCTAGGCGACGAGTACGTCACCGGCAGCAGCATGATGCCGCAGAAGCGCAACCCTGACTTCGCAGAGCTTGCCCGCGGCAAGACGGGCCGTGTCTACGGCAACCTCATCGCACTGCTGACCGTCATCAAGGGGCTGCCCATGACATACAACCGCGACCTTCAGGAGGACAAGGAGGGCTTCTTCGACACGGTGGACACGCTTCAAGCCACGCTTGAAGTCATGTCCGGCATGATGTCAACCGCTGAGTTCAATGCGGAGCGCATGGGACAAGCCTCCGAGGACAGCCTGGTCTTGGCCACAGACCTTGCCGACTATCTGGTGACCAAGGGAGTCCCGTTCCGCGAGGCTCACGGCGTTATGATCCAGGTCTCCATGTACGCTTCAGAACAAGAGAAGAGGTTCAATGAGCTCAGCCTGGAGGAGTACCACCGTTTCTCGGAAGTGTTTCAGGAGGACGTTTACCAAGTCACCGCCGCAAGGTCCATTCAAGCGCGGGACGTTCCCGGCGGCACGGCGCCCAACCAGGTAAGAGCGGCACTGGAACGGGCGCGCTCCATGCTGGAGAGCTGAGGCTTAGTCGATGAGCAACTTCAAACTAGCCCCGTCCATACTCTCCGCGGACTTCGCCAGCCTGGGAGATGCCGTATCCGAAGCCGAAAAAGCCGGAGCCGACTACATCCACGTGGACGTCATGGATGGGCGCTTCGTGCCCAGCATCACCTTTGGCGCATCCATGGTGCAGGCCCTGCGCGCTCATACTACGCTGCCATTGGACGTACATCTCATGATCGTGGAGCCGGAGCGGCACGTGGAAGAGTTCGCCAGGGCAGGGGGAGACATACTCACCGTCCACGCCGAGACTTGTACACATCTGCACAGAGTCGTGCATCAGATCAAAGAAGCGGGCGCCAAAGCGGGCGTGGCCATCAATCCGGCAACCCCTATATCCGCTATCGAGGATGTGCTGCCCTACCTTGACCAAGTCCTTGTTATGTCGGTCAACCCCGGCTTCCCCGGCCAGGCCTTCATCCCCAGCTCAGTCGAGAAACTGCGCCGCATGCGGCAACGTCTCGATGCCATAGGGGCTAAAGCCGAATTGGAAGTGGACGGGGGCGTGAACGGGGACACCATCACTTCGGTAGCTCAAGCCGGCGCAACCGTGATCGTGGCCGGCTCCGCCGTTTTCAACGAGCGCGAACCGGTGCGGCAGGCCTTGGAGCGGCTGAGGGCCAAGCTGGCGGAGGTATCCTCAGGATAGCCCGGCTTGCACTATCTTCCGGTGATGCGTGCGCAGACAGCGGGTGCATAGCCGAACCCGCTGCATCCGACCGTCTATCAGCAGCTTGGTCTTATGAACATTCGGGAGCCACCTGGTGTTGGTGGCCCTCTTGGAGTGGCTTACGTTGTGGCCGAACTGGCCCGTTTTTCCACAAACATTGCACTTAGCCATGACTCAATCTCTTTGACGCCAGCGTGGGGCTGGATATATACTCCGCCTAAAGTAGCACAGGTTTGAGCACAGTTCAAGCGGATGCCGCAATGACCCACAGAGCGCAAAGCACCTTCCCCAGCCTTACCGGCGACGATTTTCGAGGCATGCTGGTTGCCGCTACTGCTTCTCTCGAACTGAATGCCCCGATTGCCAACTCTTTGAATGTTTTTCCCGTTCCCGACGGCGATACCGGCACCAATATGTACCTCACTCTCAAATCGGCTCAACCCGCTCTTGACGAACTGAAGGATGCAACGGGAGACAAGGTGGCCCAGGCCGTGGCTTACGAGACGCTGATGGGCGCTCGCGGCAACAGTGGCGTAATCATGTCGCAGTTTTTCCGCGGGCTTGCCGAGGGGTTCAAGAACAGAGAGTCCTTCTCAGGAGAAGACGTTGCCCGCGCCTTTGACCAAGCTTCGCAGGCCTCTTACAAAGCTGTGGGCAATCCTGTGGAAGGCACCATGCTCACCGTGATCAGAAAAGCCGCCGAAGAAGCCGGGCAACGGACGGCCTCTGGCGAAGATAACCCCGCACAGGTGCTGAGCTACGCCTATGAAGCTGCATGCCAAGCGTTGCTGGAGACGCCCGACCTGCTTCTCAAGCTCAAGGAAGCAGGCGTCGTCGATGCCGGCGGTCTGGGCATAGTTGCCATCATAGATGGGATGATCTGCTATCTGAACGGAGAAGAGCCCAAGATTCTTGACATGGACGTTGGGCAAGTGGCCCCCAGCGCGGCCTATCTGGACGCCACTGAGCAAGAGGAGTTCGGCTACTGCACCCAGTTCCTTCTTTCAGACTTCGCTCTGGACGTTGCGGAAATCAGGAGATACCTGGAGGAGAACGCGCGCTCCACGGTGGTAGTGGGTATGGAAGACGTGATCAAAGTTCATTTTCATACCGAAGAACCTGAAGCTATAGTTGACCATGTCAGGACCTTGGGCAGCGTAACCCAGCTGAAGATGGACGACATGGACCGGCAGCACCGCGGCTTCCTGGAGGACCACCGTCGTGGCCAGCAGGAAGCGGTGCCTCTGGGTGTGGTCGTCGTGGCTTCAGGCAGCGGCATAGAGCAGATATTCAGCGATCTGGGCGCCGTTCATATAGTGCGGGGCGGCCAGACCATGAATCCCAGCGCAAAGGAGCTGTCCGATAGTGCAGCGCATTGCGCCGCGGCGGAGGTCATACTCCTTCCCAACAACTCCAATATAGTACCCGCCGCACGGCAAGCTGCCTCGCTATCGGAAAAACCCGTCCACGTTCTGCCCACTACGTCCGTTCCCCAGGGTGTATCCGCTTTGCTGGCCTTCGACCCGAAAGCCAGCGCCGAGTCCAATCTGGCCAGCATGCAGGACGCCATGTCCGCACTGCATTCAGGAGAGTTGACCAAGGCGGTGCGCTCCACCACGATAAACGGCAGAAGTGTGAGCCAGGGCGAAGTGATAGCCCTTCTGGACGGACAGCTCGTTGCCGCTTCACAAGATATAGAAGAGGCGCTGCGAGAGATGTGCCGCCGCGCTGAGCCTTCGCCGGGGAATCTCATCACCCTATACTGGGGCGGCGACACCGAGGAGGGCCAAGCCGAGCAAATGGCGGAGAAGGTACGGGGATGGTGTCCGGGTGTTGAGATTGATCTGGTCTACGGTGGACAGCCCCACTACAATTACCTGGTATCTATTGAATAGGAGCTGTAGCTCATTATGGCCATCAAAATAGTCACTGACAGCACCGCCGACCTGCCGGCTGAAGTAGCCGAGCATCTGGGGATCACCGTGATTCCTCTCAACGTTCATTTTGGAGAGGAGACCTTTCTGGACGGGGTCGACATCCTCCATGACGAGTTCTTTGAAAGGCTTGTCGCCGCGCGGCAACTGCCGACCACTTCTCAGCCCTCGCCGGGCAAGTTTCTTGAAACCTACGGACCGCTGGCTGAGGCCGGAGACCAGATAGTTTCCATCCACATCTCGGATAAACTCAGCGGCACCTTGAACTCCGCCAGGCAGGCCAAGGAGCAGATGGAAGGCGCAAACATCGAGATCATCGATTCCAAGCAGGCCGCCCTCGGAAACGGGTTGGTGGCCATGGCCGCGGCCAAAGCCGTTCAACAGGGCGCTTCGTATGAAGCCGTCTTGGAAGAAGCCAATCGCGCCGTAGAGCAGGTGCAGCTTTTCGGCTTGCTGGACACCTTGGAATATCTCCGCAAGGGCGGTCGCATCGGCATGGTGCGGGGATTCATTGGCACTCTCCTCAAAGTGAGGCCCATCATCACCGTACGGGACGGCATTGTTCAGTCTGAAACCTCCGTGCGCAGCAGGTCGTACGGTATCCAGTACATGGTCACCCTGGCGGAAGAGAGGGCGCCGCTCAAACAGGCGGCGGTGATGCACAGCAGCACAGCTGAAGAGGCGGAGGAGCTCGCTGAGCGGATCAGGCCTCTCGTTGCTGATGGCCAGGTGTTGCAGGGCCGTATTGGTCCGGTGGTCGGCACGCACGCGGGTCCCGGCGTCATCGGAATAGTGGTGCAGTCCGAAAATACCCCCCAATCGCCCTAAAGAGACAACCACCCGGTAAGGAGGCTGCCACGCCTTCTAAGACTAGAATCCAGAAATCAGGGAACGGCGCCCGGCTCAAGGCCTTCATAGGGGTGCTGAAGCTGGAACAGCAGCGCGGCTACGACAACAAGTCCGTTTACGGCGGCTTGGACGGGTTCCTTGAACAGTGGCAAGCCTCCGGCAACGGAGAGAGAGAAGCCGAACCTCTCCACGCCAGCAACCTGCTCCCGGTCTCCTACGACGCCATGTCTGAGAAGGAGCGTTCCCGCTGGGTGCTCTCCTCTCTTTCGGCGTTGGGTGTTGAAGCCTCTGCGGAAGCAACTCCCGCCGCCAAGCCCGCACCCAAAGGCCCTGACCCCGCCGCCAAGTCGTTGTCCGTGTACCTCCCGGCATCTACGCTGCGCAGCGTTACGTCCCGGGTATCCGCCCCGCTGAATCGCCTTGGCTTGAAGACGGTTGGCGACCTCCTGCATTGGTTTCCCACACGTCATAACCGCGTGGTGAAGATAGTCGAACTTCAAATCGATGAAGAGCACTCGGTGGTGGCGAGCCTATGGACGCCGCCCTCTCCCCCTCGTCGAGGAGATCCCCGTAAAATTGTGGATGCTGACTTCGTAGATGAAACGGGCACTATTCGGGTCCGCTGGTTCAATCAGCCGTACATGGCAAAGAACCTGAAGAGCGGCGCTAGATACGTGTTGAGCGGAAATGTGACCGTTTATAAAGGACGCCGCAGCTTGAATTCGCCGCTCTTGGAGCGGGTGAATGCCGGCGACAGCCTGGAAAAGCTAGCCGAGCATGGACGCCTCTTCCCCGCCTACCCTCTGAGCGAAGGCATCAAACAGCTGCCCATGCGCAGGATAGTGCGAGAAGCCCTGGGCCGGGCCGCTGCATCGGTAAAGGACGGCCTCCCCGTCGATATCCTAAAACGCAACGGCTTTCTTCCCCTGGAACGCGCTTTGTGGCAAGCCCACTATCCGGATGACCCTCGCTCTTATGAAGCGGCACGCCACCGCATCGCCTTTGAGGAGCTGTTCATGCTCCAGCTTGGCGTCCTCTCTGTTCGCAGAAAGTCGGATTTGGTGGAAACATCGGTGCCACTGTCTCCGCCTCGCGGAGTCATGGACGCCTTCCTAGACTCGCTGCCCTTCACGCTTACCGGCGCCCAGAAGCGCGTACTAAACGAGGTGATGACCGACATGGCGCGGGACAAACGCCCCATGAGCCGTCTCCTCCAGGGCGAGGTGGGTAGCGGTAAGACTGTGATCGCTCTGGCTGCCTTGCTAACCGCCGCTGCCTGTGGCTTTCAGGGCGCTATCATGGCCCCCACCGAGGTCCTAGCCGAACAGCACTTCCTCACCGTGGGCCGTCTGCTGGAAGGGCTGGCCATGCCCACCATCAGCGGGCACCTGCTCTCGGTGCGCTTGGAGCCCCATCCACGGCCCGTCACTGTTGGTCTGCTCCTGGGCAGTACACCGGCCAAGGCCAAGCGCGAGATTCATGAGATGCTAGGCACAGGCGCCATGGACATCGTCATCGGAACGCATGCCGTCATCCAGGAGAACGTGGAGATCCCAAACCTGGCCCTCGCCGTGGTGGATGAGCAGCACCGCTTCGGAGTGATGCAGCGCGCCGCTCTGCGGGAGCGCGGACAGAGGCCGCACATGCTCGTCATGTCGGCTACTCCCATTCCACGCACCCTTGCCCTCACCCTGTACGGCGACCTCGACCTCTCCACCATCGACGAGCTGCCGCCAGGCAGGCAGTCGATAAGGACCAAGCACGTCGGCCCCGAGCGCCGCCGATCAATATACGATTTTGTGCGAAAGGAGATCGCTTCAGGCAGGCAGGTCTTCTTCATCTACCCGCTGATCGATGAATCGGAGGCTATCAACGCCCGTGCCGCGGTGAAGGAACGCGACCGTCTTGCCCAGGATGTCTTCCACGACCTGCGAGTAGGATTGCTTCACGGCCGCATGCCCACCGGCGAGAAGAAAGAGGTGATGGACGCCTTTCGTAATGGCAGCCTGGATATTCTCGTCTCCACGCCGGTGGTGGAAGTGGGCATAGACGTGCCCAATGCCACCGTCATGGTCATAGAGGGCGCGGACAGGTTCGGGCTTGCCCAGCTGCACCAGTTCCGCGGCCGCGTGGGCCGCGGCGAGCATGCCAGTTACTGCATCCTTGTCGCCGAATCGCCGTCGGAAGACGCCAAGGAGCGTCTTGCCGCCATGGAACGGATGGACGATGGCTTCAAGCTGGCGGAGTTCGATCTGGAGCAGCGGGGCCCGGGAGACTACTTCGGCACGCGGCAGAGCGGCCTGCCCGACCTGCGCATGGCCCGCATCACTGACGCCGACCTGCTGTCGCTGGCCCGCCAGGAAGCGGAGTCCCTGCTTGACCGCGATCCCACCCTTTCCCAACATCCCGAATTGAGGGAGTCCCTGGCCCAATCGTCAGCCATGGGCGGGGGAGAAGCGGGGTAGGGGTGATTTTGCTCCAAAATCAAAACCTTCAACTTGGAATATATGTTCGTATTATGCTAGACTGGTCGGATAAAGGGTAATGTAGGAGTACCAAGGGTAAGAGTCGACCTACGTTGATTTATAGGCCTGAAGGAAACCCGACAGCCCCGATGCTGTAGTCGAAGGTAGGGATATGGTTTCAACGGATGCGACAGCGAGGCCGAAAGCAAGGTCACTCAAGTCTAACTCTCCGTTCCGCTATCCTGGAGGCAAATTCTACGCGCGGAAATTGATTCTTGAGATGCTACCCCCCCATGCGGTTTATTGTGAGCCGTTTGCTGGGGGAGCATCTATCTTTTTTGCCAAACCGTCGGTGGAGAGGTCGATCCTCAATGACTTGGATGCAGAGGTCATAAACGCTTTAGTCTGTATTCGGGATGATGTTGAGGGCCTTATTGCTCTACTGGACGGCATTCCGGCTTCTAGGGAGTTCCATGCTTTCTACAAGTCTCACTATAAGCCTACAACACCTCTGGAAAGGGCGTTTCGCTGGTACTACCTTAACCGAACGTCATATAGTGGTATCATGCGGTTCGAAAATTGCTATTGGGGATATGGCGACAAGTATTCCATGAGGCCCGAAAACTGGCCCCCTCATTTAAGGACGGTCTCCGACAAGCTACAAGGCGTGGAATTAAGTGCATACGACTTTGAGGAAGTGATAGACAGGGCGCCGGATGGCTGCTTTCTGTTCATCGACCCCCCTTACTTCAATGCGGATCAAGCCAAGTTTTACAACTGCACTTTCTCACTATCTGATCATGAGAGGCTGGCAAGCTGCTTGGAGCGCAATAGTGGCCGCTTGCAGTTTCTCTTGACTTATGACGATCACATGACCGTGCGTTGGCTGTACAGCTGGGCCACACGGATTACTACGAAAGAGTGGAATTACACGATTAACAGAACCGACGATCAGAAGAACGGAAGAAAGAAGGAGGACGGCTTTAAGAGTTCCCGTAGCAAAGGGCGTGAACTCTTTATTAGCAATTATGCCTGAACACAACGAAGAAGAGCTTCGTGTCTACAAAGGCATCGCAGAGTATTGCCAAACATATAACATCCCCAAAGAGAACCTTTTGGATATACTTGAAGACCAGAAGGTTCTTCCGATGATTCGCGGCAAGGCGACTGAATATGTCGGTGCAGCATTTCTGAAACAAGTTCTCGATCCTAGAGACTGGCTGGTTGAGAAACTGAACCTTAATCCCCAAGCCGGAACCATTGATGAGGATGTGAGCATCACATTCCGTAGAACAGGCGACCGATTGAAAGCCGAAACCAAGAATGCAGTACGAGGGAGCTTTCGGTTGCGGTCCCGTCACCAACTCACTCCTTCCTTCACTGTAAAGTGTCATAAGTCTCGGAGTAACCTGAGACTGCAAGGCACTACCAACGATAGATACCTGGTTGGGGAATTCGACCTTCTGCTGTGCAATGCGTCTAACGCGCTGTTTCGAGGACGTTCGCTTGAACGCGGGTTGCCCTTGATTGAAGATCCCGAATCCATAGAGTGGCTCAAAGGGTTCTATGACGTGGATACCGAAGCTGAGTTGATCAGAAAGGCGTATGATGACTGGCGTCTCTGTCTACCGTTGTCTATCGCCAACGAAGACGGAGTGATCCCCCGTACACCGCGGGTTTTGCTTGAGAATGACCCTAATTGGTTCCATTCGGATCAGTTGGCGGCCACTCTTCGTGGTCTTATCGACGGGTTACGGTGAAGGAATGAAGAGGCCTAGAGTCTGATTCTGGATTCTACCACCCGTATTGAGCCTCCATAGTGGTTATCATTTAGAGCATCACGTTGCTCAAACCGCGTAGCTCAGCTTGCCGCACGGCTCCAGAACCCGGAGCACCGCGACTTCGCGTTGGCCCTGCCACCTCCCCCTTTCCCATAGGCCGCCTTCTCTTTATCATTGGCCCCATGAAACACGGCCCACCCACAACACCCGTTCTCGTCCTCACGACGAAAAGCGTGCCAACCTTGACGGAATCCCGTCCTGAGCTTGCCCAAGGGCCTGTCCTGAGCTTGTCGAAGGGGCCTGTCCTGAGCCTGTCGAAGGAATCGGATTTGTTTTCGCATATTTCCAAAAAAAGTGGGTTGTTCTAGCTTTGGAAGTTGACATAACGTTTGAAACAATTCCTCCACCGCTCAGTTGCTCACCCCAACCGCATTGGGACTATCGTGGTATCATTTAGAGCATAATGCTGCTCAAAGACCGCATAGCCCAGCTTGCCGCACAGGCGGTGGAGGCCGCACAGCAGAGCGGCGCTCTGCCCGCCGGGCCCACCCCTGAGATAGAGGTGGAGCGGCCCCAGAACCCGGAGCACGGCGACTTCGCCATCAGCCTGCCCCTGCGTCTGGCGCGAGCCGCACGCATGAGCCCCATGGCCATCGCCGAGCGCCTGGTCCCCCTCACACCCCCCGACGACTCTATCCAGGAGGTGCGCGCCGCCGCTCCCGGCTTCATCAACTTCGTGGTGAAGCCGGCCTGGCTGCAGCAGCAGGTGGAGGAGATACTCCAGGCCGGTGACACCTACGGCAACCTGCAACGCCAGACCAGGGAGCGCGTCCAGGTGGAGTTCGCCAGCGTCAATCCCACCGGGCCGCTGCACGTGGGCCATGCCCGCACTGCCGTGCTTGGCAGCGGTCTGGCCAGCATCCTGGCCGCCGCCGGCTACGACGTTTCCACAGAGTATTACATCAACGACGCCGGCACGCAGATGGACACCTTCTACCGCTCCCTCCTCGTGCGCTACCTGCAGCAGATGGGCAGGGACGCCGAAATGCCTGAGAGCGGCTACATGGGTGAGTACGTTAACGACCTCGCCGGGGAAGTGGCCGCCGAACACGAGGGACGCTTTCTGGACTTGCCTGCTGACAAAGCCGTCGCTGAGATAGGCGAGATTGGCCTGGAGAAGATGCTGGCCATCATCCGCACTGACCTGGAGGACATCCAGGTCACCTTTGACGTTTGGTTCAGCGAAAACAGCGAGCTTCGCCAGAAGGGAGAACCTGCCTTCACCCTGCAGGACATGGAAAGCAACGGATACCTGGCAGACCGTGAGGGCGCTACCTGGTTCACCTCCACCAGCCTGGGCGAAGAGAAGGACAACGTCCTCATCCGTTCCACCGGTGAGCCCACCTACTTTTCACTGGACATTGCTTACCACAGGAACAAGTTCATCGAACGCGGCTTCGACCGGGTCATAAATATATGGGGCGCCGACCATCAAGGCCACATCTCACGCATGAAGTCCGCTGTTTCCGCTCTGGGCATCGACCCTGCCCGGTTGACTATCATAGTCAGCCAGCTTGTCACGCTGAAGCGAGGCGAAGAGACGGTGCGCGCTTCCAAACGCTCCGGCGAGCTCGTCACCCTGCGCGAGCTCCTAGAGGAAGCAGGCTCCGACGCCTGCCGCTTCTTCTTTCTGTCACGCACCCCTGAAAGCCAGATGGACTTCGACTTGGAGCTGGCGAAGAAGGAATCCGCGGACAACCCGGTCTACTACGTGCAGTACGCCCACGCCCGCATCGCCGGTATCATGGCCCTGGCCAAAGAGCGGAACCTTGACCACACTTCCGGCGATGTCAGTCTGCTGGGCCACGAAGCGGAGACAGCGTTGATCAAGAAGATGGTGGTCCTGCCTGAGCTGGTGCAGCACATGGCCGAAACCCTGGAGCCGCACCACCTTCCGCGCTACTCCACAGAACTGGCCACGGCATTCCACTGGTTCTACCAGCAGTGCCGCGTCGTCTCGGAAGCGCCGGAGGAACTGCCCCTCACCCTCGCCAGGCTCAAGCTCGTCGAAGCCTGCCGCATCGTGTTAGCCCGCTGCCTCTCCATAATGGGAATGTCCGCGCCGGAGCACATGTAGGCCGCGTGTGGCCCAGGGTGGACGATCCTCCCCCTCGGCTACGGCTCCCTACAGGGCTATCATAGTCTCCACCTTCATCACACTGTTCTAGGGAGAAAGACGCATCGAGTAGACGTGTTCCTGACGTCTCTCGGCGACCATTAGCGTACTTCCCTTTGTGACTGACATACGCACAACAACCCCACCATAGTTGACCCTTATTATCTCATACTGTAATCTACGATATATTACGAGAACGTAATACCAAAGACAACTTCCCGTATTCCCCTTTGTATTGTGCACAATGATGTAGGCGCACCGGTACGGCCGCCCCTCGGGCGTCTGAGAAAGGTGACGGATCATTCGTAGCTTTGCAAGTTGGAAATGCAAATCTGTTTATTTGAGAAGAGGGAAAGATGACATCGAAAAACACTACTCCGCAAGTGGGAATTGCCGGTCAGACCATTATTGACGATCAGGTGATTGGCGCTATCGCAAACACCGCTGCTCGAGAGGTTGAGGGAGTGTCCAGCCTGGGCTCAGGTTCAGTACGCCGCATTCTTTCCGAACGCTTGGGCGGCTCTGAACAGCGGGCACGGGGCATAGGAGTCGTGTCCGGTCGACGAGAGGCCATCATCGACATCGAGTTGAACGTGTTCTACGGGTACTCCATCCCGGATGTCGTGAGTCAGGTGCGCGAGAACGTATCCTTGCGTATCTCGGATATGTGCGGCCTTACAACTAAGGAAATCAACGTCGCCGTCAACGGTATTGATTTCGCCCACGGGGATCCCAGCCGGTTCGGACGGGTGGAGTAGCTCATGGGCTTGGAATCAAATATGGCGGAGTCCGATTTGGCTGAGACAGGCATCGTTTCGCAATCAGAAACCGACAAACCGGCGGAAACCGTCGAAGTGGCATCGGATGTGGGTAAGGTCGAAGCCAGTATCGTTCTTCAGCCGGGAATCGCCGGTCAGACCATTATTGACGATCAGGTGGTTGAGGCGGTCGCAGGGACCGCCGCTCTGGAGATTGAAGGCGTGACCAACCTGGGATCCAATTCAGTGCGGCGCCTCATCGCTGAACGGCTGGGTGGCGCCCAGCAGCGGCGGGCCCGGGGCGTCGGAGTGATGTCCGGCCAGCGAGAGGCCATTGTTGACATCGAAATAAAGGTGGCCTACGGCTTCTCGATTCCGGCCATAGCCCAGCAGATGCGCGAGAGCGTGTCTCTCCGGGTGCTGGATATATGCGGTCTGGTAACCAAGGAAATCAACATCACGGTCACCGCTGTCGAATTCGCTTACAGCCACCCCAGCCCGTTCGCCCGGGTGGGGCAAATCACGACCGCGGCTGAGTGAAGTAGGTCACGGCAGCCAGACCGTAATTCGCGGAATAGGCAGACATGGACAGTATAAACAGACTCCTCGTCTCATTAGCCGCAATCGCGGTCATCGCTCTGTTTGTCGTTGCTATTCTTGCCGTCACCGGCGGCATCGAGCCAGAGACATATAACGCTTGGTTTGAGTCGGAGTTGCGCGAGCTGGCCCTGCTCGGGCAGCCGTGGAAAGCGATTAGTGTCGCCGCGGCTTTGGCTGGTATCGGCTTGATGCTGTTGTTGCTGGCCTTTCAGGTCAGGGGCGGAGGCCGGCGGAGGGAGACGCCCCTCCTTGTCAGTTCCACTGACTTGGGGCGCCTCAGTGTTGACCCAGCAAGCATCCGTACTCTGGTGGAGCACACCGGTATGACCAACCGGAGCGTTGTTGACCTGCGGTGCCGGCTCAGCGTCCGACGGAAGACGCCGCCCGGGGGGCCCGACCACATCACTATTTCCTGCCAGCCCCGCCTAGAAATGGGGGCGGACCTGCGTGAAGTCCGGGACGACATTCAAAACAGAGTCAAGGAAGTGGTGGAGCGGCTGACCGGCCTGGAAGTTGGCAGGGTTCACCTCACCCGGGTGCGATACGAACGCCTCCCGGACCACCGCCTGATTGAATAGGCTTACCTGAAGGAGCAGGTCTGTTATATGTTCAACATCAAGTTAATCTGCACAATAGGCGGACTGCTGATCGGGGTGATAGGCGTGGCCTTTGGCCCCCTGGAAGCCTTCATCGTTCTGCTTCTCACCGCCGTAGGCTGGCTAATCGGAAAGTATGCCGCGGGCGAAATGCGAGTGGTTAACGTATTCCTGGCACAGTTTTTTTCAAACCGCTTGGGCGGTCCCCAGGACTAATTGTGCATTTGCGAGCGCAATGTCCTCGTGTATGATTATTCTTGCTTTCCTAGGGTCTATCACGCCATGATCTATAGGCCTAGGGTTTCGGTAGGCTCACAGAGTCCCCAGCCACATTTCGAAGATGGTTCTTGTATCTTGGTTTGCAACAATCACTGCACTCTGGTGGAACAGAGTGCGGCAGACCGATTGGTTCTTGGTCGATAGAGACCGTTAGACAGCGTGGGTCGCCGCACTCCTCACGAATGGAGCCCGAACGGTTGCCTGGGCTACCGAGCCCGAATCATGCAAGAACGGGCCAACGATTCACAGGAGGTGTACATGGAACAGGAAGCGACCTACGTAGGCATCGATGTGTCCAAGGCCCGAGTGGATGTTGCAGTTCGCCCTGCTGGGGACATATGGGAGGTCTCCTATGACGAGTCGGGAGTCCATCAGCTGGTTTCGAAGCTGAAGTCCATCGCACCGGTAATGGTGTTGCTGGAGTCTTCTGGTGGCATCGAACTTTCTCTGGTAGCTGCCCTGGCTGCGGCATCCCTACCAGTGGCAGTGGTCAATCCCCGACAAGTGCGTGACTTTGCCAGGGCCACCGGGAAGCTGGCAAAGACCGATACTCTGGACGCAGAGGTACTGGCCCATTTCGCCGAAGCAGTCCGACCACCTGTGCGCCCGCTGCGAGACACGGACACCCAGATGCTCAACTCCCTAGTTGCCCGCAGGCACCAGGTGATGACCATACTGGTCTCGGAGAAGAACCGGCTGGGAACGGCCGTCAGCACCGTGCGTCCTCGCATAGAGGCCCACATTGACTGGTTGGAGCGAGAATTGGATGACCTGGACAAGAGCCTGAGGCAGACCATACGTCAGAGTCCCGTGTGGCGTGAGAAGGACGACCTTCTGAGGACTGTACCTGGGGTTGGAAGACAGGTTTCCCTTGCCCTCCTGGCGTACCTGCCTGAACTGGGAACGTTGGACCGCCGGCAGGTCGCCGCTCTTGTGGGAGTAGCTCCCTTCAACCGGGATAGTGGGATATTGAGGGGCAAACGCACAGTCTGGGGTGGGCGCGCCAGGATTCGCGCTGCCCTATACATGGGAACGTTGGTGGCTAGCCGCCGCAACCCAGTCATCCGGGACTTCTATCAACGGCTGCTAGCCTCCGGGAAGCCGAAGAAGCTTGCCCTCACAGCCTGTATGCGCAAGCTTCTCGTAATCCTCAACTCCATGCTCAAGCATCGCACTCCCTGGCTCTGCATGAGCTACCAAGAGGCTGGCCGACCTTCTTGACTCTCAAGACAGTTGCTGTCTACCGTGAAAAAAGGCCCACCTAACTCGACTCGAACCGCTCATTATGGTCGTGATGGCCCTGGCAGAAGGCACTCACAACTATGGCCTAGCTTAAAATCGCTACCCACGAGGGGAGGTCCCATATGAGGGAGCCAGCCGAGCGACTCCTAAAAGCCTGCAACGGTACCAGGCTTGCCTACACAATGGAGCAGCGAGCAACATTCACCGGGACAACTGTTGCTTACCAGAAGAAAGCTGATGCGCTCGTGAAACACGGAGATGCTGCGGTGATCGGTGTTGCTTCACGCCACGACTGTCTACCCACTGGTAGAGCCGGGTCCGATTTACGCTAATGAACATCCTTGCACATTGGTTTACTTGGCTGCCCACCTTCGCTATACTTGATGCAGTCCCGCAGGGCTTCCAAAAGTAACACCAACTCCGCTTTTGACCCTGTTCCTATGCCTATTTTCCGCCGCGCAAGACACATCCAAACAACCCCGCCAACAGGTCCAGTCAACGGTTCTGGAGAGACCAAGCGGCGTCCCCGCATTTTCTACGGCTGGTACATTGTCGGGGCCAGTATCCTTCTCAACTCCTACTTCTCCATATCCTTCTGGCAGGGATTCACCGTCTTCTTCCTGCCCATCCTCAACGATTTCAACGTATCGCGCACCGTTTTATCGGGAGCTTTTTCCCTGCGCCAGGTGGAGTCGGGTCTCATCTCTCCCGTTGTTGGCTATCTGGTAGACAGGGTGGGGCCAAGGAAAGTCATCCTGGTCGGCGTGATCATCGTAGGGACGGGGATGGTGCTCATCAGCTTTGCCGCCAACATCTGGCTGTTCTACGCTGCGTTCATCTATGCCTCCATTGGCATGAGCGGCGCATCGCACGGCATCTCCTGGGCGGTCGTGGTGGCGCGCTGGTTTCGCAGAAAGCGAGGCCGGGCCACCAGCCTGGCCATGATGGGTGGTGCGCTGGGAGGCCCGTCGGTAATCCTGATATCCATCCTGGAAGCCGAGGTGGGCTGGCGTGCCGCCGTCTTCTGGCTGGGCCTTGGCGTTCTTGTCGTCGGCATCCCGCTATCCCTTGTTGCCCGTGCCCGGCCCCAGGACTACGGCTACCTGCCCGACGGCGACGTGTTGCCGGAGACCCCCGCCAAGCAGTCGGCTGCGCCTGTCCGGACAGCCGTTCCTCCCCTTCAGCCCTCCGATTTCACGGTGAAGCAGGCCTTGCGCAGTAGAGTGTTCTGGGCGCTCGCCGGTGTTCTGGGAGCGCAGCAAGCCAGCATGGGCGGCCTGCAGGTGCATCAGATAGCCTACTTTCAGGGTATAGGGTTCAGCGGTACACAGGCCGCTTCCACCGTAGCGGTTGCCTTCAGCGTGAGCGGCATAGGCAGGATATTCGCCGGTGTGCTCATGGATATTTTCGACTGGAGGCGTGTCCTTGCCGTGATCATGTTTGGGCAGCTCGTCGCGCTGCTCATCCTGGCCAACGTAACCGTTTACTGGCAGGCTCTGGTCTTCGCCGTTGTCCTTGGCCTGTTCCACGGCATGTCGGTCCCATCGCGTCCCCTAATTGCCGCGACCATCTTCGGCACCAGGGCATTCGGCACCATCTGGGGCGTGGTGGACGGGGCTATAGTAACCGTGGGACTGGCCGGACCCATATTCCTCGGCTGGACGTTTGACACTTTCGACAGCTACGTACCGGCCTTCTACGTGATGATGGCAATACTGGCGGTGACCATACCGGTTGTGTTCCTTGCATTCAGAACAACCAAGCCGGCGCAGAACCCGGGGGGAAGCTAACCCTAAGGGGCGTAACCTGCTCCGAGCTTTGCCTTGAGTGAAAAGGTCAACGGGAACGGATCGCCGGCTATTCTCCACCAGCCGTCCTCATCTTTGGACATGGCGCTGAACCTCTGCCAGGAGCACAGGGGGAACTCGCGAAGGGATTCAATCACAAGGCCGGCTTCCACCAGGGCGCTTACCAGCTCTGCCAGGGTATGATGCCACTGGTAATTTCCATTCACCACCGGCGCGGTTCTGTCGGCATAGGACCCTCGGGGGGGAAGCCACATCGGCTCAGGGCTCTGGAAATACGAGTGACTGGGCAAGACCGTGCCGTCCTCCGCCTCGTCAAGCATACTGGCGTAGGGGTGGTCGTCCACAATGTAGACGAAGCCCGTGGGCTTAACGAACTGGGCCAGCACCTTTGCCCAGTGGACAAGGTCCGGTAGCCAGGCAAGCACGCCATAGGAGGTGAATACTATATCGAATCGACGGCTCAGCTTGGTAGGTAAATCGTAGACGTCGCTGCATATGAATCGAGCGGGGATGTCCATCTCCCGTGCCAGCGAACCGGCGAGCTCTATCGCTCTCTCCGAAAAGTCCACGCCCACCACGTTAGCGCCGAGCCTGGCCCAAGAGAGCGTGTCCAGACCGAAGTGGCACTGCAGGTGGAGAAGGTCCTTGCCCCAAACATCCCCGATCTCCGTCGTTTCTATCTGACGCAACGTGGAGACGCCCGACTTGAAAGCCTGCAGATTGTAGAACTCAGAGGCTGCGTGTATAGCCACCAGTTCATTCCAGTATGTCCGGTTGGCGTTCTTGTACTGTTCCCGTGACATCTCTTATTCGGGTGGCTGTGACTCACATTGCTGCATATATTGACATCTAACGCAAAATGGTATAATAGAATACATTGATTATTCCCCTTACCTTGCGATGCAAGATAAGGCAATGGAATCCAGGAGGTTGCCCTAAAGCAACCTCCTGTTCATTCTCATCTCCAGCAGTCCGACAAGTAATCACCACTCATGAGGACTACACGGTCTGCTACTTCTCTTAGCCTTTGAGAGCCACTCAATCTGCACAGAGCAACTTCGACATGATGCCCTAAGTCCTTCACGGCTTGTATTGCGTCAGCGAAATCCGTATCACCACTTACCAAGATTGCTACATCGTAGTTGTCACGGTGCCCGTGAACGAGCATATCGGTGGCTATCTTGATATCTATACCCTTCTCGTATGGAGGCTCATTTGGCCAATTACGATAGATCAGCCGTCCAAGGATAACCTCCAAGTAGTCAATATCCCGTAGTGCTTGGAAAAACTTCTGTTGACCTCTATATTTTTCAGGTTCTTTGGTCTGGTCTACTGGGGCATTATAGTAATAAATTCTGACCAATCTGCGGTTCCCCACTAGCTTTGCTGCCAATTTGCCGAAATCAATGTCTGCTCGCCCTGTCTCACTCCTTAGGGTGTGATACAGATTACTGCCATCTATATAAATATTGACTTTCTCAGGGTTTGGCATCTCCATATCCTATCCTAAGTCCAGCAGTCTCACGACGGCTACGATGTTGCGATACGATCCTCAGGGCTATGTGCCTAGGTGTGGAATGGTCGGGGCGAGTGGATTCGAACCACCGACCCCCTGCACCCCATGCAGGTGCGCTACCAGGCTGCGCCACGCCCCGACCCAAGCCAGCATACCATTGAACCATCCACGGCTCAACTGCTATCATGGCTGGCGTCCGGTCTAGAGCAATCATCTTGAACATCCTCCAACTTCATCCCTGGGACGTCTCTCTTCAGGAGGCGTCGGCTATTCAGTCCGACCTGGCTTCACGGGTATCGCGGGTCAGCGCCGTTCCCGAAAGGCCGCGATTCATTGCAGGCATGGACCTTTCGCCGCCGGACAGCAAGGGCGTTACCAGGGGCGCCGTAGTTGTCATGAGCATCCCTGACCTTGAGGTGGTCGAGGTCAAACACTCAGAGGGTGTGCCTCCGTTCCCGTACGTCCCGGGCTACCTCTCCTTCCGAGAGTCGCCGGTGTTGTTGGGAGCCTTGGAAAGGCTGACCATCACTCCCGACCTAGTGCTCATCGACGGCCAGGGACTGGCCCATCCCAGGCGCTTCGGGATCGCCTGCCACGTTGGAGTGCTGGCCGACCTGCCAACAATAGGCTGTGCCAAATCTATACTCAGGGGTAAGCATGCTCCTCTGGAAAATGAGCGAGGCTCTTGGTCATATTTAATGGACAAACATGAGGTGGTCGGCGCTGCGCTGCGCACCAGGGACAAGGTCAGCCCGGTGTACGTCTCAATAGGTCACAAGATTGACCTGGACACCGCTATGCGTTACGTTCTAGTCAGCAGCAAGGGTTACCGCATGCCTGAGCCGACTCGACTTGCCCATCAGGCGGCGGCGGGCAGGATACCGCCGCGCGAAGCTGTTGCGGGCCCGGCCCAGAGCCGTATGGAGCTGAATTGAATAACAGACCCGCAAACGGGTCATGAAAGGTTGAAAATGCAAGACATCAGAAGCAGAACAGAGCAGTTGCTGGAAAGAGTATCCCACCTAATGGAGCGTCTTTGAGGTAGACACTAAGCAGGCTGCCATGGCCGTCCTGGAAAAGCGCAGCCTTGAGCCCGATTTTTGGAACAATGCTCAACAGGCGCAGCAGGATATGCGCCGCCTCGCGGAGCTGCGGGACACCGTGGAAAGCTGGCAGAGCTTCCAGATGCGCGCCCAGTCCCTCCTTGAGCTTGTGCAGATGGCCCAGGAAGAGGGCGATGCTTCCCTTGAAGCAGCCCTTGAGGAAGAGGCGGAGTCTCTTGAATCGGAGTTGCGCAGGATTGAGTTGGACGTTGTATTCTCCGGCGAATACGACAATCGCACGGCCATCCTTGCATTACATGCCGGCGCCGGTGGCACCGAGTCCCAGGACTGGGCGCAGATGCTGCTTCGCATGTATCTGCGCTGGGCCGAGCGCAAGGGATACAAGGGCCGCATTCTGGACTCCTCGCCCGGAGAGGAAGCGGGTATCAAGAGCGCCCTGGTAGAGATTCAGGGTCGTTTGGCCTACGGCTACCTGAAGACAGAGCATGGTGTGCACCGGCTGGTGCGCATTTCACCTTTCGATGCTTCTCGCTCTCGCCACACGTCCTTTGCCCTCGTTGAAGTGCTGCCTGAAGCTGAAGGGGACATCGAGGTTGAAATCAACGCGGACGACCTGAGAATCGACACTTTCGGCGCCGGGGGTCACGGTGGGCAGAATGTCCAGAAGAACGCCACGGCGGTGCGCATCACCCACCTGCCAACGAACATAGTGGTCACCTGCCAGAACGAACGCTCCTTGACGCAGAACCGCGAGACGGCGATGAAGGTGCTCCGAGCGCGCCTCATGGAAGTCGAGGTCAAGAAGCGCGCTGAGGAGCAGGCAAAGCTGAAGGGGGAACGCGTCTCCGCCGAGTGGGGCAGCCAGATACGGAGCTATGTACTGCATCCGTACAAGCTGGTCAAGGACCACCGCTCCGGCTACGAATCCACCGATCCCAACGCTGTCCTGGACGGGGACATAGACGCACTGCTGGAGGCTTATCTCATAGCCACTGTTGGCGAATGATAAAAGCCGGTAGGAGCCCCTTCAGAAAGCTAGATTGTCCCCGCAAACTCCTTGTACAGGCGGTCCACCGCCATATCGAACATAGCCCCTTCCGACCATGACTGGAAGCCGGGCACCGTTATTTCGGAGATGGCCTTGGCCAGGTCCACTCCGGCATCGTACCGCTTACGGGTCTCATCCTTGAGAAGGGCAAGGTACTCGCGCTCCGTGGTGGCCATGCTCTTGTCGCCCACCGTGCCGTGTCCGGGCACTATGGTCTGTATGTCCAGCGTTTCTATGCTTTCAATGACGTTGACCCAGCTTGCGGGGAAGCCGTCCTCGGTATAGGGCGGTCCCCCGGTTTCAGTGACCACGTCTCCTGAATAGAGGACTTTGTCGTCCGGAAGATAGGTGAGGATATCGCCGGAGGTGTGCGCCTTGCCAAAGTAGTAGAGCTCTATGCGCTTGTTGCCCAGGTAAAGGGTCATCTTTTCGTTGTGGAACACCACGTCGGGAGGAGTGATGCGAGCGTTGCGGATCTCGGCAGCTTGCTCGGGGTCAGTGTCGTCGTAGCGGCTGGCGAACCTGTCCACCGAGTAGTCCCACCTCTCTATGATCTCCCGGCGGCATAGCTCGTGGCCTATGACGTGGGCCGGTAGATAATACTCATTTCCAAAGGAATGGTCGCCGTGGAAGTGGGTGCAAATGAGGCTGCGTATAGGCTTGTCCGTCACCTTCTTCACTTCCGCCTTCACCATTTCGGTAAGCTTCCGGGTTTCTAGCGCCTCAACCACAATGACGCCCTCGTCCCCAACGATGAAACCTCCGTTGGTGGCTCCGTCCGGATGGACAACGCCGTAAGCGTCCTTTCCGACTTCCAGAATTCCGCTGCTTCCTACTAAGGTCATTATTTACCCTCCGTGTTCCAATTTTTGACTAGGTTATACCGATTCGATAAAAACGGCACCATCTTCTACCTGAACCGAGTACGTTTCTAGAGGGTCCATGGCCGGGCCGTCGGTGACGTCACCCGTCTTCAGATCGAAGAAAGCGCTATGGCCGGGGCACTCGACCTCGTTGCCTTCCAGAGAGCCTTCGGAAAGATTGTACTCTTCATGGGTACAGATGTCGCTGACGGCGTAGAACTCCCCGTCTACGTTGGCCAGCAGCACAGGTTTGCCGTCCACCTCCACCATCGTCATGCTTCCCGGTTCCAGATCCTCCACTTGCGCTACCTGAATGCGTCCCTCCATGTCGTATCCTCCCTGGATGGATTTCCCAGCCAGAACATACCAGAAGTTGCGCCGGCTTGCCAGATGGATATGATATTAGTGTGACAACAAGCTAGGAGGCGTAATTTGAGCCGATACGTACCAAGTCTACGCGTGATTGAGTTGGAAGAGGACGACGAACCGCTGATGCCGCAACACTTTGTCCATGCACGCCGGGCGTGGGCAATGCAGGAGGAGGTCTTGGACAACGCCTACACCTACTCTGTGGACAAAGAGAAGCAGGGTATATGGGGCGGTTCCCCCGGCGTGCCCAAGCGCGACTACTTCTGGCCCAAGAGCATACTGGAAAAGAGGAGTGGCTAGGGCGGGGATCGGTAAGTAGTCTACTTAGAATAACGCGCTGACTTTTCGAAAAGGGCCGGTTGGCCAGAAGCGATTTCAGGTGTGGCGAGGCATCCGGTTGGTTCTGCGAGGTCAATAAAAACTCTCTCGCGAGATTTTGCACGAGTCTTGTTGAGTCGGGACGTAGAGGCTTCAAAGTACTCTCTCTTGGCATCAATAAGGTACGCATTTCTCATGAGATTCTCTGCCGCTACTCCTGTTGTGCCGCTTCCTGCAAAGGGGTCAAGCACGTTGTCTCCCACTTTTGTGAGGAGCCTTATAAAAAACTCTGGAAGCCCTACCGGGAAAGCGGCCGGGTGTCCCATGTTCTTGCCAACCAAAGGCACGGATAAAGTGTTGCCAGGCAATACGGTGTTCTTGTTCTGCCAGTTCCGAAGGTCACGCCCGAAGCCGCTGTTATTTTCGCTGTTGTGGCGTCCGTTGCTTTTCCCGGTTAATTTGGCCAATCGCTTCTCGGTCCAATTCCCAATGGGCTTGCGCACCGCGTCTTGGTACATGGCAAAGCTGCTTTGCTTTGTCATGTGGAAGCAGTATTCCCATTCGTCACGGAGCCTGTTTTTCCAATAGCCTGGCATGGCGTTTGGCTTTGTCCACAGATAATCATCTATACACCGCCAACCTTGTCTGGAAAGTGCTTCAATGGTGTGCCAGATGTACCTATGCCTTACTCCTTTGATCACCTTGTCTTTGACATTGAGCACAAAGGATCCGTCGTCCGCTAGAACGCGCCAAAACTCTTCATGAAAGCTGAGCATGAATTCAACGTAGTCGTCGGGCTTTATGCTGTCGTAGTGGCTCTTGCGTGCGTCGGCATATGGAGGGGAGGTTACTATTAGATTGATAAAACCGTCGGGAAATCTCTTGAGGACCTCACGTGAATCTCCCAGGTAGACTTCAGTTTTGTACGTGCTCATTTCTTTACTGTCCCGCAGAATACTCCCACCAGTCTATCAGCATCGTTGAACCGCCCTTCTCCATCTAGGAGTTTATAGTCTTTGCAATGTTGTCCAAAGGAGTCCATTAGCTCCGGTGGGATAGCAACGTTAGCCGCAGCAAGGTCAGGTGTTTGGGTTTCATTCAACGTATGAAGCACCGACAAAATAATCTCTTCGTAAGAGTAGTTAGCAAAAAACGGCCAGAAGTAATCGGACAACCACACCTCTGTATTTATGGAGTGAGGGGATTTGGTTTTCTGGCTAACCTTGATGTATCGCGAGCCCTTTTGCATGGCTATTCCGAATACGCAAATATAAGGGCCATCTCTGTTTCTATCAGTCCTGGCGACTTGCTCCAAAGCTTGTATAGCCTTTGGCCAATCTTGCCCTCCCAGAGTGTTGTTCCTATTCTTGACCGACACGTATATGTTAATTGGCTTTTCCCCAGCCTGGTTTCGCCCAATCTGAGCATTGAAATCAGCCTCAGCTGTTCCGAGACCAGAAACCGAGATAAATCTCTTTGACTTGCGTGCAGTCTCTTCAGCTAAGAATTGATATCGCCAGCCGGAATTCATCCGCCGTTTCTGAAGAAGCTGGTTTCTAAACTGTTCCTCGGCGATCTCTGAATAGTGCTTGCCTAAACACTGATGAGCGGCTGAGGCCGGATCGTCGTAGTATCTTATGAAGTAGTCGAAGAGTTTCTTGCCTAACTTTGTATAAGTAGTTCTAGCTTCAGCTTCAGTTGCGTTTTCAGGCACGTTAAGGATTTCTCGGCTTGATTTCCCGTTTGCATATTGGATTGCATCCAAGATAATCCTTTTGAGTTCTTCGGTAGGAATCTTATGAGTGTGTTGGACTAATCGAGACTCATCCAAGAAGCCATTGAATTTGTCGCTCTCCTTTTCTATACGCGGATAGTTCTGAGGAACACTTAACAAACCATAGCCTCGCGTTGGAATGATACCGTGACTATTTACTAAGCCTTAAAATACTCCATCACTAATCAGCCTAGCAAGTATCTGTTGGCACCTTTAACAGCCAACAATTCTCCCTGACATTTACCTCTTCCCCATAACAGCACGTGTGTTCTATCCTGCTCCTTACAAATCCCAATACAAGGAGCAGAGCAGATGGCACTCACACTTACCGAATCAGCCAAACTATCCAACGACCTACTTCTCGCCGGGGTCATAGAGTCGGTGATCAAGGAGAGTCCCGTCCTCCAGGAGCTTCCCTTCATCGAGATAACGGGCAACGGCCTCACCTACAACCGGGAGAACGCTGCGCCCACCGCGGCTTTCTTTGACGTAGGCGATACCTGGACGGAGTCCACGCCTACCTTCACCCAGGTCACCACCGCGCTGGCTATCCTGGGCGGAGACGCCGACGTGGACAACTACCTCAAGGCCACCCGCTCCAACATCCAGGACCTAGAGGCCGCCGTCATCGAGCTCAAGGCCAAGGCGGTGCGCGACAAGTTCGAGGACACCTTCATCAACGGTGACACCAACACCGACGCCAAGTCGTTCGACGGCATTGACGGGCTCACCGCCGCCGGCCAGACGATATCCATGGGAGCCAATGGCGGGACTCTGTCGCTGGACAAGCTGGACCAACTCATTGACACGGTGAAGGGAGGCAAGCCGCACCTGCTGTTGATGAGCCGGCGCTCCCGCCGCAAGCTGGGGGCGCTGTCGCGGGCCACGGGCGGCGGCCTCCTTGAGACCGACCGCAACGAGTTTGGCATGATGGTGCAGTTCTACGACGGTATACCCATAGGCATCAACGACTACATCTCTGAAGCACAGACCGTCGGCACCAGCGCGGACTGCTCAACCATCTACGCCGTGCAGCTCGGCGAAGGCGGGCTGGTCGGCCTGACCGCGCCCGGCGGCCTCCAAGTGGAGAGCGTGGGC
Source organism: Dehalococcoidia bacterium (assembly GCA_965197965.1). GTDB lineage: Bacteria > Chloroflexota > Dehalococcoidia > Lucifugimonadales > QGNO01 > DAOUJH01. The sequence continues at coordinate 1,101,552 of OZ240235.1, read as the reverse complement.
AGCCTGGAGACCAAGGACGCCACCCGTACACGGGTCAAATGGTACGTGTCGATAGCCCTGTTCAACACGTTGAAGCTGGCCAAGCTGACCGGAGTAAGGGACTAGAGATAGGAGGTAGCGCATGGACCTGCCGACAATGCGGTCCAGGGTGCGGCGTGATCTGCACGACGAGGACTCAAATAACTACCGCTGGACCGACGATGAGCTTGACCGTCACATTCAGCGCGCTCTGAACGAGGTGAGCACGGCTTCACCGCACGAGTTGAAGGCTGTGCTCACCGCCAACGCGGGCAGCCGCGATATCAGCCTTTCCTCCCTGAGCGGCCTGCTCTCGGTGCAGGCCGTAGAGTACCCGGTGGGACTGTATCCACCCAGCTACGTGCGATTCAGCGTCTGGGCGGATACGCTGACACTGCTCGTCCAAGGAGCGCCCGCCGGTGGAGAGACCGTGGATCTCTACTACAACGCCTATCACGTCCTGGACGCCGTGTCTTCCACGCTGCCCGTCAGCCTGGAGGACGTGGTGGCGAGCGGCGTCGGGGCCTATGCCGCCATAGAGCGGTCGAACTTCGCCATCAACCGCAGCAACGTGGGCGGCGAAGAGGTGTGGTGGCGGTACCTGACCTGGGGCCAGGACCGCATGGCGGCGTTTCTGCGTCGCCTGGCGGAGCTTGGCCGCAACAACGCCGTCCGCGTCCGCTCTCTATACCTGCCGGCGCATCCAACCCCCAGCCAGTCCACTGACCCGGGGCCGTGATTGGCAGGGAGGTCACAATTAGCTGCGGATGTGTTGTGAATATCACCCCCTTTTGACACACGCCTTCCTCCGGTGCTATATTCCCCAATGTCAGGAGGCATGGGCTCCCGTTTTGCTAATAGAATAGTTGATGCCTAACTAAAGAGACTCCTTAGCAAGCTCTAGGGGGTCTTTTGCTTTTCAAGGAGTGGTATGGACACAATAGAGGTTATCTGGCTGGCCCTAATGCTGGTGATGCTGCTGCTATCCGCTTTCTTCTCCGGCTCGGAGGCGGCTTTCCTTTCCCTGCAACGTGGCAAGCTGGCGGTGATGGTCAAGAACAAGGTGCGTGGGGCAGAAAGCGTTGCGCGGATAGCGGGCCGGCCGGAGAAGCTGCTGCCAACCGTACTCACAGGGAACAACCTGACCAATACCGCCGCCGCCGCACTGGGGACCTCCCTCATTGCTACCAGGCTTGGCCCCAGCGAGAGCGTAATTGTTTCCACGGTGCTTATCACCGTGCTTCTCCTCATCTTCTCGGAGACCATACCCAAGACGATAGCCGCCCGGAACTCGGAGCGGTTCGCTCTGCTGGCGGTGCGACCCTTGCAGTGGGTGGGCAGCCTGCTTTTCGCCCCTGTCTGGGTTCTGGAGCGGCTGGCCCGGCTCGTGGCCAGGCTGTTCGGCGTATCCGGGGCTAACATGTTCGCTGGTGAAGAGATACGCGCCCTCATTGTGATGGGGCGTGAAGCCGGCGAAGTGGAGGCGCCGCAGGCGGATATGCTGGAGCAGGTGTTCCGTTTCTTTGGAGAGCGGCAGCTGCGCGAGGTGATGACGCCCCGCACCGAGATCATAGCTTTGGAGAAAGGGGCCAATCTTCAGGACTTCCTGGATGTCTACAGCCGGCACTCGCACACGCGCTTTCCTATTTATGAAGGCAACCTGGATAACGTGATAGGCACCGTGTCCGTGAAAGACGTGGTTCGCGCTATGTCTACAGATAAAATACCGCTGGACTACGACATTACCGGATTGGTCAGGGACGCCTACTTTGTCCCAGAGACTAAGATGGTGGGCAGCGTCTTCCCCGAGCTGCGAGAGTCCTCCTACCAGATGATCATGGTCGCCGACGAATTCGGCGGTGTGGCCGGCCTGGTCACGCTCAAGCAGCTTGTAGAGGAGGTTGTGGGGCGCGTTGGAGAAGAAGGAGCAGCCCCGGAAGAGGAGTTCCAAGCCATAGACGCCAACACCTATCAGGTTGAAGGCGGAATGGATATCAACGAAGCCAACGACCGCATGGGCATCGATATCCCGGAAGGCGAGTATGAGACCGTGGCCGGGTTCATACTGAGCCGGCTAGGCCACATTCCCCGTGAGAGCGAGCGGTTACTGCACAGGGGCTTCATCCTGGAGATCACAGAGATGCGTGGAGTCAGGATAGAGCAGGTGAAGGTGACCCGCGTTGCCACCGTACAAGGGTCGACGTGAGGTAGAGTGAAGACCAGTCCTCTACAAGAAAAGGTGGAGGAGTCGCTGGACGCCGCCTCCCTGCTGAAGTCCACTGCCGTGATTCTAACGGCTCTTTCCGGGGGCGCAGACTCTCTGGCCCTGTTCCTGGCGCTTCACCGCCTGGCTGGCAAGCACGGGTTCAAGTTGCGGGCCGCTCATCTGAACCACGGCCTGCGCGGCGCTGAAAGCGACGCCGACGCGGCGTTCGTGGCGGGCATCTGCTCTCGGTTCAGCGTGCCCCTTGTGTTGGACAAGATGGACGTGGCCGGTATGCGCGCCCAGAGGCGTCTCTCCTGGGAGCAGGCCGCTCGCATTGCACGCTACGACTTTCTCACCCGCGTTGCCATGGAAACCCGATCCTCCGCCGTAGCTCTGGGGCATACCTCCGATGACCAGGCCGAGACGGTGTTGCTGCACCTGCTGCGCGGCACCGGCATCCGTGGTCTCAGAGGCATGCTTCCTCTATCAAACTGGCGCACCGCGCATGGCTCGGCTACTCTGGTGCGTCCTCTGCTCAACGTCAGTCGCCAGGAGACGGAGGCGTACTGTTTGGAGCACAGCCTAACCCCTCGCCTGGACTCGTCCAACCTGGAGGAGCGCTTCACCCGCAACCGCATCCGGCGCAAACTGATGCCACAGCTGGAAGAGTTCAATCCTTCAGTCAAGAAGTCGCTGCTCAGACTGGCCCGCACCGTGGCCCAGGACGTGGCCTATCTCGATCAGCAGGTGGCATCAGCCTGGTCGTCTCTGGCTGTTGTGGAGAGGGATGGCGTCAGACTGGATAGGCATGCCTTCAAAGCCCTGCACCCCTCACTGCAGGCTCATGTTCTGCATAGGACCTACGCCCAGACGGCGGGTGAGGCTTCCGGGCTGAATCTGGCGCAGATAGAGGCGATGAGGGATTTGGCGGGGAAAGGCGCCGGTCTATCCCTTTCACTGCATGGTGGCCTCAGGTTCGGCACCGGCTACGAGGAGATTTTTCTTACCGGAAAGCCCGCGTCCCTTTCCAACCGACCTCTTGATGAAACGATACTCAGAGTCCCGGGTGAGACCCGGGCCGGCGGCTGGCGCATAGCTATCCGCGTGCTGGAGGATCGCGAGCGGCCAACTGATCTGAAGCAGAACAACCCTTATTGCGCCTATCTAAGCCTGGATGCCCTTGGTAAAGAGCTGAAGGTACGGAGCCGCCTCCCCGGCGACCGTTTTCAGCCCCTGGGACTCCCCTGCGAAAAGAGCCTCAAAGAGTTCATGATAGACGCTCACGTTCCAAGATCCCAACGCAACGGCACGTCTCTATTAGTGGCGAATGATCGCGTGGCTTGGGTCGTGGGCTGGCGCATCGCCCACTGGGCCAGGGTCACACCGGTAACGGAGGTTGTCCTGGAAGTGAGCTTCCACAAAACGGAGGCGTAGAAGCTGTCTACGTTCCGTTGAGGCGCTCCACCTTTGGAATCCCCCCGAACCGCAGGCGCATCAGCCCTTTGATATCGCCCCATGCCGTGCTCACCACCTTCACCCGCGTATCGGGATCGTCCGTCCAGGTCACCGGAATGTCCTTGATGCGGAACCCGCGTTTCTCCGCCAGCAGCAACAGCTCCGTGTCGAAGAACCAGCCCGTGTCCTTCACGTGGGGCACCAGCGCCTGCGCCGCCTTGCGGGACAGTCCTTTGAAGCCGCACTGGGCGTCGCTGAAGCGCGAAAAGAACATAGCCTTTATGAGCAGGTTGTAGCTGCGCGAGATGACCTCCCGCTTCAGGGTGCGCCGGTATACCCTGGCGTTTTTCGCCAGCCGGGAGCCGACTGCCAGGTCGTAGTCCTCTTCCAGGGCTTTGACCATGGGCGCAACGGCGCTCAAATCGGTGGATAGGTCAACGTCCATGTAGCTCACTATGTCCGCGTCGCTTTCCAGCCAGGCCTGGCGCAGCGCTCTGCCGCGGCCCCGCTGCTCCAGCCGTGTCCATGCCACGTTGGAGTTCTCCTTGGAAAGCTGGCGCGCTATCTCCGGCGTCCCGTCTTCCGATCCGTTGTCGGCGACGACAATCCGCCATGGGTTGGAGATGACGCCGGGCAGGTACTCACGCAACGTACCTACCGTCTTAGCCAGCGTTCGCTCCTCATTCAATACGGGTATGACTATGTCAATGCTTAGAGGCATGGTAGATATCATACAACGCTACGGCGCGGTTACTGTGCGGCATCCCACGCACCTCGGTAGGAACTTGTCCCCGTGCGCCGTTTGCCAACCTAGACCATTCAGCCAATCAAGGGTTACCTGCTCAATGTCCGCCTTGTGAGGGTGTTTACACCACCTCCCAGGGGTTGACGACGTCGACATCCAGTCCGTCGAAATCCCTTACGTTGCGGGTGGCTATAGCCATGTTGTTGACTTTTGCTATACCAGCTATCAGCATGTCGCCCATGTCGATAGTCTGCCCGGCGCGGCGTGCCTGCGCTCTGAACTCAGCAGACCACTCGGCTCCCACTTTGTCCAAAGGGAGTATGTGGTCGTCATACTTTCCCAAAATCTCCACTTGCATCGCCGACAAGCGGCTGCGACGGGGTCCCTGTGGGAGCAACCGCAAGCCGTACTCCACCTCGTGTATCAGGATAGTAGACAGCCATACATCCTCCCGTTCAGACAGAAAGCTGACGACTTGTGGGTCAGGAGTATCCCTAGTCAACTCCGAAACCACGTTGGTGTCCAGGAGATAGCCGTTCATGAGCCGTCATCTTCGTCAATGAAGGGGATAGGACGATTGGAACTGCGGTCTGGCACTTCGAGGTTGGTCCCGCGCGGCGCGTTCTCTACCAGCCACTGACCCAGCGGCTTGCGTGCCTGCGTCTTTTTGTACCAGTCGTCGGCGGGCACCACCACGAAGGGACGCCGAGTGCCGATGCGCTGCGGCCCCTCCGTTTCGGCTAGACGCAGGATTTCGGATAGCCGGGCCTTCGCCTCGGCTACCGTCCAGATGCGGCGGGGATTGGACTGTTGGACGGCCATGACTCCTCCAGGCGATTTTGTACTAGACCATTATAGACCACCTTTGTGGTCCATACTAGTCTACCTCAGCACCCGCCTCAGATAGGACAAAGCGTTCCCGCCCGCTATCTTCCTTACATCGTCATCCGAGTAGCCTCGTGATATCAGCCCTCGTATGATGTTCTTCCCGTCCGCCGGTGACTCCAGCCCGTCCATGTATGGAGCGTTGGGCACGTTGCTGCCTATGGCCCTGGTGGAATAGGCTACGTGGTCGCCCACTATGGTGTCCGTGCCTATCCCCACGTGGTCTATGCCCACCAGGTTCACCATGTAATCGTAGTGGTCAAGCACCACGCTGATGTTCTGTTTCGGATCGTCGCTCAGGGAGTTGGGCACCGACGTGATGCAGACAATGCCCCCCTTCTTGGCGCAGGCCAGAAGCGGGTCGTCCTTTACGGCACGCTTGGTCTGTCTCAGCGTGTAAGCGGCATTGTGGCTGAATAGGGGTGGCGCTTCCGAGTGCTCGATGGCCTCCAATGCCGTCTGGTGCCCGGCGTGGGACAGGTCTATGGACATGCCCAGCTGGTTCATACGCTTCACCACGGCTATCCCGAAGTCGCTGAGGCCGGAGTCGGTGCGTTCGTAAGAGCCGTCGCCAATGTACGACTTGTGCGAGTAGGTGAGCCCCGCCAGACGTACACCCATGCCGTACAGCACGTCCACCCGGTGTATCTGGTTGCCGATGGAGAGGTGCTCCACCGTGGGCAGAAACCCCACCTTGCCCTGCCCGTGCGCCGACAGTATCTCGTCTGCGTTGCTAACCTGCACCACAATATCGCTGTTCAGACTGACGTCAGCGAGCATAAGGCCTATCTCGTCTAGCACGAGCTCAAAGTCCATGGAGGATGCGTGCGTGGGTTTGATGCCGCCGCGGAATCCGTTGGAAGTGCCCACGGCAGCCCAGCCCCCGTGCCTAGCGGCCTGGTAACCCCATTCGTAGTTGCCGTTGCGGAAGTACTCCAGCAGATCGTCGATGTTCTCCGTGAACACCATGGGATGCTCGTGCATGTCCACCATGACAAGGTCTTCCATCAATCCCTGGAACCGCTTTTCGCCCTCCGCATCCAGCGCCACCGTCATGGACGGGACTCGCCCTATCTGTTTAGCAAGGTCTAATGTCCGGGTTGTCATATACGCCTCCTGGAAGCTGGGTAGATTGTAGTCTTTACTGAGGGCAACCCTCAAGTGCCAGGTCTGGGTGTATAATAAGGGATTCACCTCTTTCCAGGAAGTGTACTTGGACGATAACACTACTGCAAACACCTCCGCCAATACACCGCCCCCGGATTCGTCGCCTCCTGGAACCATAGCCGCCCTGGAGTTCCTCAGCAACGGGCCGCTGAGGGCGCTCCGCTATCCTCAATTCCTCTACCTCTGGGGAGCCTCCAGCATCTCTATTACCTCTTTCTTCCTCATGACCATCGCTCGGGGCTGGCTGGTCCTTGAGATGACGGACTCCGCTTTCCTGGTCACGGCCTCTCAGGCAGCTAGCATGCTGCCCCAGCTGTTTACCGCGCTAATAGGCGGCTTTGTTGCTGATCGCTTCGACCGCAAGAGGGTGATCCTCTACGCCGAGCTATTCAACATGACGGTATTGCTGTTCTTTGCCGTCTTGGTCATCGTCGACGTTATCCAGGTCTGGCAGATATTCGCCATCTCCTTCCTCAACGGCATCTCCTTTTCAATCGGCTTCCCGGCTCGCACCTCCGCTGTTCCTGTAATGGTGGAACGCAGGGACATCGCCAGTGCCGTGGCGCTGTTCACCACGGTGTTCAGCGCAGGCCAGCTGTTGGGCCCCGCCATGGCCGGCCAACTAATAAGGGTGTTCGGCATGGGCACCACGTTCCTCAGCTCTTCTCTGGTGCTGCTGCTCGCCATTGGGCTGCTGATGCCGTTGAACACCAAAGCTACCTGGGGTAGTCATAACGCCGGCTTATCCATGTGGCAGAGCATAGCTGAGGGAATCAGCTACGTAAGGCAAAGCAAACTGGTGCTCGGTCTCATGATGCTGGGCTTTGGCGCCACAATGTTCGGGTTTCCTTTCATGAGCATACTGCCTGTGTTCGCTAGGGACGTCCTGGACGTTGGCGCAGACGGTCTGGGCTGGCTTGCCGCCATGCAGGGTGTCGGCGCCCTGTTTGGCTCGGTAATCGTGGCGGCCATGCGCAGCCACAACCAGATCAAGGTGCTGACCATAGCCGGCTCTCTGGGTCTGCCCGCGCTGGTGCTGCTGTTCGCGCTGTCACCCGTTTACTTCTTGTCGCTGATCGTGGTGCTATTGTTGGGCTTCTTCTTCCAGGTTTTCATGACCAGCAACTTCACCCAGGTTCAGATAGTAGTCCCGGACGCAATACGGGGGCGCGTTCTCAGCATAAGGATGATCATCTTCGGCATTGGCCCGCTTGGCATGATTCTTCTGGGCACTTTCGCCGAAATCATAGGCCCCGTCTGGGCCACCGCGTGGATGGGCGTTCTGGGTTTGGCTACAATGATCGCCACGATAGCCCTCTTCCCCGCCCTGCGTAAGCCGGAAATTGCCGTGGACCCTGCCGGTGTTGAGACGCAGCCTGTCAGGTAGCCGGCACCCTTCTCAGGGTACACGAACGGGCAAGTTGGAAGCCTCCTCCCGTTGCTAGTACTGGAAGGGGATGGTATCCAGATCTTCTATGCGTTCGTCCTGGGTGTACCTCCAGATACCTATGTAGCCGCGGAGCAGATCGCCGTTCTCGTCCCAGTCAAGGGAGTTGGCAACCCCCTCGTAGTTTATTTCATGGCCGTCAGCGAGCAGGCGAAGACCATCGGCGACACCCTCCGGAGTTCCCACGACAATCTCCCCGGGCGGACTGCCGATGGCTCGCAGATGGTCACGGATGGCGTCGCCGTTGAGGCTGCCGGCCGCCTGCGCAGCCAGGGCCAGCGCAATGGTCGCGTCGTAGGTCTCCTTGACGTAGGTGGACTGGGGCAGAGCGCCATGCTCGGCCTCAAAGGCCGCCTCCCACGCGGCGGTGGCGTCGTTGTCCGGTGCAGGGGCACCCGCTGTGCCGTACATGTTGCCCAGCCGCTCGCCGCCTATCTCAGTGACCAGGCTCCGCCTCTTGGCGGCGTCGCCAAATGTGAACTGGCTGTAGATTTCTGTTTCCAGCGCCTCCCGAACAATGGACAGCGCCTGCTGCTCAAAGGTGATGACCACCAGCGCTTGGGCGCCTGCGCTCGCGCTCTCCCGCAGCTCCGCAAGGTGGTTCGTCTGATTGCGGTCGACTGCAACAGCACGCAACGTCCCGTCCCACGACTCCTCGAAGCTGCGGGCCAGCCCCTGACCGTACGGGTCGTCTATGTAGAGCAAGCCCACGTTGTCGAAGCCCCGCTCCCCGGTCACGCGGGCCAGCACCGGCCCCTGAGCGGTGTCGGAAAGGGCAGTGCGGAAGAAGTAGCCGTCGTCGGCTGCCACGGTCAGTTGGGGAGAGGTGGCCGAGGGGCTGATGGTCGGCACGCCGGCCGGACCGGTGATCATCTCTGCGACGGGCAATGACACCGCGCTGGCGGTGGGCCCCACCATGGCGTGGACGCCCTCCGTCTCCACCAAGCGCCGCGCCGCCTCAACCCCCAGCTGCGGGTCGCGCGTGGAGTCCGCTTCAAAGCTTTCGACTGGCATGCCGAGCACGCCGCCGGCGCTGTTGATATGCCGTATGGCCAGGTGAAAGGCGCGCTTCCTGTCGGCCACAGTCTCCGAAGCACTGCTAAAGTTGAGCATCAGCCCAATCCTCATGGGAGTGGATGCTTCCGGCTCCTCCGGCGCGCCGTTATCACACGCAACTAAGACGGTGAGCAAACAGGCTGTCACCATGAGCCTTACAAGGTTAGACATAACAGACGCCTTTCAGCATGGCTTGCAGGCTGGGATAATAGCACACTGTGGGGGATGCGGTAACGCCGCCCGTTTGGCCTTATTCTAATTGACAGGACGGAGGTCGACAGCTATCGTATCCGCTGTCTAGGAGGCTCGTTCGAAGAATCCCCCCACTTATCATAGGAAGGCGTCATCAGCACCGAATCCGGCTGGGTAATTGAAACCAGCGGCCTGACCAAGCACTACGGCTCCATTACGGCCGTTGACGACCTGTCCCTCCGGGTACCACGCGGAGGGGTCTTTGGGTTGCTGGGGCCCAACGGCTCCGGCAAGACCACCACCATGAGCATGCTGCTCGGCCTGTCGAGGCCCACGTCCGGCGCTATCCGCCTCTTTGGGGAGCCTGCGGACGGGGTCAACCCCTACCTACTGCGGCGTATTGGGGCCATCGTGGAGGAGCCCAGCTTTTACCCCTACCTCAGTGGGCGCAACAACCTGCGCTACTTCCAGGGCATCGCCGGCAGGGGATCCAGGCAGGAGGTGGACGGGCTGCTGGAGAGGGTGGGACTCTCGGCCAGGGCCAACAGCAAGTTCAGCACCTACTCCATGGGCATGAAGCAGAGACTGGGCATCGCCTACGCCCTGCTGGGCGACCCGGAGGTGCTGCTCCTTGACGAGCCCACCAACGGCCTGGACCCGGCCGGCATTACCGAGGTCCGCACCATGATACGAGGGCTGGCCAGCAGCGGCCATACCGTGCTCCTCTCCAGCCACCTGCTCCACGAGGTAGAGCAGGTCTGCGATAGCGTGGCCATCCTTTCCAAGGGGGCTCTCATCGCCCAGGGCAAGGTACAGGATCTGCTGAAGGGGCAGGACGCAGTCCGTCTTACCACCACCGACGACGCCCGGGCCGCCGGCATCCTCTCGGCGCTGGAGTGGGTGGACGAGGTGCGGACGGAGGATGGGGCGCTCGTCGTCGCGGCCCCCAGCGAACGCTCCTCGGAGTTGTCGGCCGCCCTGGCGCAAGAAGGCGTCCACGTGCGCGAGATGTCATCCGCCAAGCTCTCCCTGGAGCAGTACTTCCTGGAGGTCACGGGCGACGACTCCGGCGCTGAGGAGGAGAAGGCGTGATACTGGAACTGGCCAACCAGGTCCGCTGGGAGTGGTTCAAGCTCCGCCGCCGCTGGATGCCCTACATCCTCCTCGCCATCCTGGTTCTGATATCCCAAGCAGCAATCTGGGGGACGGTGTTCGCCTTCAACGACACCTGGAACCGCTTTGAGGAGACAGCCGTCTACACTTCTCCCAATTTACCGATATTCGTAGATTGCGACGAACTGCTGGAGGGCGAGGTGTCGGATCTCAGCGCCCAGTTGCAAGCCATTGATCCCGACGCCACCCAGGAGCAGGCGGATGCCGCGGCCCAGGACGGGATGAGCCAGTGCCAGGATTTTGATCTGCGCCGTCGGCAAGACGCGGAAGGTCTTTACAGCATCATCACCCCTCCCGGAAGCGTCAGGTTTACCTTGACCATCGGCCATAGCATGGGCCTCATACTGGTGGCCATCCTTGCCGCCTCCCTCATAGGCACCGAGCACGGCTGGGGGACCATGCGCTTCGTCCTGGTCAGAGGGGTGAGGCGGTGGCACGTGCTGGCGTCCAAGCTGGGCATAGCCTGGCTTGCCTTTGCCGCGGCACTGCTGGTTATTGGCGTCCTCGCCTCAGTCTCCGGCCAGATCATAGACGGATTGTTCTCCGGCGCCGAGGGGCTGGAGAATGAGTCCTCGTGGGGAGGCGTGTCCGAGGCCTTCGGCAGGGCCCTGCTCTCCGTGATCCCCTACGTGGCGATGGTTTCCCTGGTGACGGTGGCGGCACGCTCGTCCGCGGCCGGCATCGGTATCGGCGTGGGGTACTACTTTCTGGAACAGACCGTGGTCGGCATATTCAGCGCCCTCTTCGACTGGTTCCAAAACGTAGCGGATTTCCTACCCATCTCCAACATGGAGGCCTTCGTCAACGCGGGAGGTGGGGTCAGCATAAGCGGAGAGGGGTCGAGTGACTACGCTGGGGACCTCCATGCCCTGCTGGTGATGGCGGCCTACGCCCTGGTAAGCGGGGCGCTGGCCTTCTACCTCCTCCACCGCCGCGACATCGGCGGCGCCAGCCGGGGATAGACGCGGGGGATGCGGTAGCTGTAGTAAGCTGAATCTTCTTGGGTCGCTTCTTTTTTCTTGTTGATTTTTTGTTAGTATGTTAGGGGATAGAACCTCAGGTCTCTGGAGCTAAATCATGAGAGATATACTGGTCGCTGTACTAAAGTTGGACGGCCGACCCGTTGAAATGAGTGTTTTAACGGTAGAGTTCGAGCAGGAAGATGGTATGTGGATAGGCACCTGTCTTGAGCTTGGAACGTCAACGCAGGCGCAGACTTTAGAAGAGCTTCAAGCCGAGTTGACGGATGCTGTTGATCTTCAACTGAATGAAATGGCTCGCTTAGGCTACACACGCGAGTACCTGAAATCGCAGGGAGCAAAGGTATTACCAATACCCGAGGAAGAGGAACCTACTGATGCTCCTGAAGCACAACGGGCGCGTTGGGGGATGCTGCCTGTAGGGAGTTAATGATTGCAAGTAACCGGCAGGCAGCTAATGAGATTATTGGCAATGGATGGACGCGCGGAGGTAGACGAAGGCACGGAGTGTTCTTCTCAAAGCATTTTCCTGGTGAAGCTATGCCGCGTTCAACCGTGATTCCCGATAAGACACAGCCGCTTAATCAGAGGGTTTTAGGCGCCATCCTTAGCGTAAAGCAAACCGGTCTGGGCAGGTCAGGCTTGGAAGCATTGATTGCTGGGTATGGGCTTGATTAGCGACTCTCAGGTTACAATGTCTCCTGTACATCTCTAAGCGAGGTCAGAAAAATGGTTCAAATTGACTCCAACGAAGTAAGAGTAACCGGTGAGAACTCCTTTATACGACTTGCCCAGCAGGAGGGCGGCGAGTTCACCACCCGCGCCAGCCACTGGCGCGTCTTCTACTCGCCTGCAGGAGTGGGGCACGCCCTGTTCCTCCAGACCGAAATCACCGATGCTCCCATAACCGTCTATGCCGACAACGAAGATGTCGCTCGCTGGCTCCAGGAAGAGATAGAGTCGATGCTCTACCCCGCCTTCGCCGATACCGGCTTACCCATCGTCAAGGCTGCTTTCGAGCGCGGCGGCGACGTGCGCGGCACAGCCACCGAAACCATCAAGGGCAGCGGTGTGGATATACTCATGTCCTGGTCCAGTGTCTTGGAGCCTTTCCCCATGCACGTTCCTCCTGGCGTCAACGGCCGCAGCCACGGCGTGTACAGCGTGTTCTTCCCGGCAAGAGAGGCATCCTTGGTCCTGAACGGAAAGCGCGCCTCCGGCATGCCCCAGCGCGATGATCGCGGAGGCCGCGAGTCGATGAGCGCGGTTCTAGCCTGGGCCGAGTCCTGGGTTAGACCGCGTTCCTGATAGAGCAGGCCTTCGCCGTTGCACCGTATGCCGCTGATGAAAGCTAAGCGCGGGGTGCGCCCTCCTCGTTGAGGAGGCTTTGCAGCTCTTCCCTAGCTTTCCTAATCGCCTCTATCTTCGAGGATATACCGTCGAAGAGACCTTGGCGCGCCTTGATCCCTTCCGCAATGAGGTAGGCAGCCGCCTCCGACCGGCTGCCCACCAGGCCGGTTTCTATAAGCTCGTCAATGCGTTCCAGACTCTCCTGGTTGACCCTCACCATTACCACGCCATCCCTGCCGGTCCCGCGCACTCCATCCACCATGGTCTGTATCCTATCCTTCAAGCTCTGTCCAACTGACCCGGCCAGCTCCGACCCTCTGTTGAATGCGGCCTGCACGGTTTTGGTGATCCTGTCTGCCAGGGTTTCAGTGTCTTCTCCCAGCCCCTCATCTCCCACCGCGTCCCGGACCGCCCTGCGGACCTCTCTCTCAACCGAGCCGAAATCGTGAGCCTTGTCTCCGCTGACGGTGTTCTTCACAGCCTCGCTGATACGGTTCACCAGGTCGTCAATATTCTCCGTCTGCGCCCTCTCGCCGAGCGTGTCACGTACGGCCTGCTCGACCTTCTCAACCAGGGAATCGACGTCTAATTTTTGGTTTGCCATGGTTATTACCTCCTTTGTGTATTACAACATGTAAGGTAATAATATAATAGTATTGCATGTAAGTCAAGAAGCTGTAAGTATGATTATAGCAATACGTAGCGGACTGGCAGAATGGTCTTCCGGAAAGAGAGCCTTTGGTGTTTGGTAATGGCCGGCTTGTGCGCTGGACAGCGGGCATCAGAACACACCTGAATATGGGGTCTGAAGAAGCGAGCTACTCTTCTTTGAGGAGCCGGGTGCCCTATCAGTGAGACGGCGATTCAGGCTCTACGAACGTGCTCCTGAACCGGTAGAGGGTCATCTCAGGCTCGTTGGGGGCCAGGGGAAGGTTCTCCTCCTCCTCTATCTTGGCCACTATAAACCAGGGACCGTCCTCGTTCAGGGCTTGCCGGAACACCTGGTCCAGGTCTTCCAGCGTTTCCACGGTCGCAGTGCGAGGAATGCTGCAAGCCTTGGCCACCTGCTCTAGGTCTGTGCCGCGTCCCGTATGGCTGGTCTGGTGGCCGGTCTGGCCCCACTCTTCGTTGTCCCACACCACTACTATCAGGTTCTTCGGCTTTTCCTGGCCTATGGTGGCTATAGCGCCCATGTTCATCAGCAACGAACCGTCGCCGTCCAGCGAGATGACCTTGTCCGGTATGGACAGGGCCATTCCCAGGGCGTTGGATGAACACAACCCCATGGAGCCGTAGGTGTAGAAGTTGCGGTCCCGGTGGCCGGCGTGCCACAGCTCATCGGTTGTGGGGCCAAGGTTGGCCACCACAGGTTCGTCATTGAGATGGCTCAGGATGAGCTTTGTTGCTTCCAGTCTATGCAAGTTTGCCTCCGTGAAGCAGAGGAGTCATGCACAAGGCCAGCGGCTCTCTGCTTGAGTAGCACAGCTTCAAAGCGCCTGAGACCACCGCCGGCATCTTTACGGGGTCGTCCAGCGTGTATTGGATGATGCCCAGGGTGTCCAGGATCGGCCTCGTAGAGCGGCCCATGGGCACCTGCGCAATGTTGAACTCGTTCAGTTCACCGCGCAGGTTGATGAACATCGGGATTGGAATGCGACAGGGGATGCACAGGCTGTTGATGGCGTTTATGGAGTTGCCAAAGCCGCTGGACTGCATGAAGACAGCCGCGTTACGCCCCACCGCGTAAGCGCCCGCAGCTATGCCTATGGCTTCTTCCTCTCTGGTCGCCGAAACAACGTGGAAATAGGGGTCTCTTTGCATGAGTTGGGTTACCTGGGCAATGGAGATGTCCGGCACAAATGCAATTAGAGAAATCTTGCTTTCCTTGAGACATTGCACCATATCCTCTGCCCAGGTCATAGAAGCGCTCCAATAAGTAAGTTGCAACCCGCCGTTAATATAGACGTTCTCATGGCCTACCAGCGCCTGTCGTTAAAGCCCTCGGTTCTTGGCCTGCGGGCGCGCTCCCTGGCCTCATCGACACGCAAGGTACGACCCATGACTTCCTGTCCGTTCAGCTTGCTCATTGCTTCACCGGCTGACTCGTCCGAGGTGAACTCCACGAAGCCGAAGCCCTGGTGCCGGTTGCTCTCTCTATCTCTGATCACAGCCGCCGAAACGACCTCTCCGTACTCGCCAAACACCGACTCCAAGTCTTCCTCCGTCATGGAGAAGGACATGTTGCCTACAAAGAGTCTCTTCCAGGCACGACCTACGAACAGTCAGAGCGAACGTCGCGGAAGCCCCGTCCATTTCCGCAGGAAGGATTGCACAAAGAAAAGCGGTAGTCAATGGCTATCATGGCTGTCCGCCGGCCCGTTTCCGGTGGAATGTTGTTGGCCTGCTTGCGCCTGCTTTCTGGATTTTTGGACCACCAGGTGCTGATGGTATGCCAGGGCCACCGCGCCAAAGATGATTACGCTGAGGTAGCTGATGGACCTGTCCAGCAGGGCAATGGATACCGCGCTCTCCTCCGCCACCGCCAATATCAGAAGGCCGGCGATTCCGGACTCCACTATACCCAGGCCACCCGGAGTGATGGGCACCGCCGAGAGTAGCGCATTGGCAACGGTGACGAATAGAATGAGGCCAATGCCCACCTCCAGTCCCGTTGCACTGACCACTAGGTAAAGCCGGCCGACCTCTGACAGCCAGCCCAGCAGTCCGAAGAGACCCGCCCGGGGCAGTGTCCTGAAGCTGCGCATGGTCCCATGGTGGAAGCTGACGTACGTTCTACGCAGGCGCTTGGGCAGTACGGCCGCCGCCTGTTTCCAGAATACCTGCATGGCCAGCAGTCCCAGCAAGGAAGAGACCACCAGCACCAGGCCTATCACTATCAACAGCGGAGGAGGCCTGTTTTCAGAATCAAGGGTAATCAGGAGGAAGCCCGCCAGCAGCAGTACAAAGACCAGCATCACATCCATCACCCGTTCCGCCAATATGGTGCCGCCGGTGCGGGCCAGTGGGGCGCCGCTTTCCTCCGTGTAGGCATAGGCGCGATAAGCGTCGCCCATGCGGAACCACGTCACCGAGCTGGTGAACCATCCCACCAGCACCAGCCTTGCCGAAGCGAGGATAGAAGGCAGCTCCGCCGTCTGCGACACCCCAGCGTTATCCAGCAGAACCCGCCAGCGCGCTCCCCTGAACAGAAACGTGGTGTAGTGAACCAGCATCGCTGCTAGATAGAGCAGTGGATTGCTGTTACGGATGGTTTCCCAGGTCGCCTCTAGATTGATCGAAAAGCGGGAAAACAGAAAGTAGATGATGACAAAAGCCAGGACAAAGGATATCAGCGTCGGCGCTGAGAAAAACCTTCGCTTCAGAGAGAACTTGGGCTGCTGCTTAGATGGATCTATGTTGGTTCTCCGTGCTTCACAAAGGCCTCTTGGTGGGAATCCCCGTACGCCTGGGATACCCGGATGGCGTATTTGATGTTTTCTTCACCACGGCGAGTTTTCGCTGCCCTTCCAGGACATCTTCCGGCACCTCTACCATCTTCAGTGGCCTACCTCCCAGTTCCCGGAGGCCTCCCGACGCACGCTCAACCTCCTCTTGGACATCCCCCTTCTTCTGCATGATCACCAAGCCACCAACCCGGCACAGGGGCAGTGTGTACTCCAGAAGTACTCTCGTCTCGGCCACCGCCCGCGACACCACAACGTCGAACCTCTCCCTGAATTCAGAGCGCCGTCCCAAGTCCTCTGCTCTGCCGTTGATCACTTCCACGTCCGCCAAACCCAAGACTGATACTAGCCTTTGCAGGAAACCGGTGCGCTTGGTCGCCGAATCCACAACCGTGAGCTTGATGCCGGGGAAGGCTATTTTCAAGGGAATGCCTGGGAAACCGGCGCCGCTGCCCACGTCGCACATGCTTCCGCTAGACTTGACCTGCGCCGACAAGGCCAGTGACACGGTCAACGAGTCTAGGAAGTGGAGCTTCTCCACCTGGAAGGGCTCCGTGATGGCGGTCAAGTTGATGCGCCGGTTCCAATCCAGCAGCTCCTTGGTGTAGGCATGAAAGCTGTCCAACTGCCCGGGCGATAGGCTAATCCCAAGCCTCTTGGCGTCTGTTGCAATCCCCTGTACTGTCCGCATCATGAGTCACGGGATTATACCAAGAAGCGGCAACTTCTGCGGGCGCTGCCTTCTATCATTGGTCGTCCTGGCTATTGATTGACCACTGGGAGCGGCCTGTCGATCTCATTCAACAGGCGCTGGGCTACGTATCGGTGGGGCCACGTGATGTCCACGCGAGTTACGATTCCGGCGTCTATCAGGCGTTTGAGGACTCGCCGGGTACCCGGGTCGGATATGCCGAGGAGTTCAGATGCCCGTGACGTAGTTGTTACAGGATTAACCAACAACTCTTCAAAGAGACGAAGCACGTTCGCAGATTCTCTGCGGTTGTGGAGGAGCTCCCTCCATTCATCCTGGAGCTTTCGCACTCGCCTGATTCGCTCAAGTGCGTCCCTGGCCTGGTTGTGTACGCCAGTGAGGAAGTACCGGATCCACCGCTCCCAGTCCCCGTGTGCGCTCAAATAGTACAGCTCGTCGTAGTATCTCTGCCGGTCGTGCTCAAAATATGCACTCAAGTACAGGAGCGGTACGGGTAGGAGTCTACTTGAGCACAGGAAGAGTGTTATCAAGAGCCGCCCTATCCGTCCGTTGCCATCCGGATAGGGGTGGATTGCCTCTATTTGGTAGTGCATCAGAGCGCATCTAATAAGCGGCGGCATGTCCGTTGAATCGTTGACGAACTTCTCCCAGTCATGGAACAAGTCAGGTAAATACGCGGGTGGGGGCGGTATGAACCGCGCCTCTTGAATAGGAGAGCCGGGCGCTCCTATCCAGACCTGTCCTCTTCTGAATTCGCCTGGTTTCCTGTCTTGGCCCCTGACCTCGTGTAGAAGACGTTCGTGAAGTTCGTTGACAAGCCTGAACGAGATAGGAAGGGTTTCAAGCCTGTCGATGCCATACTCTAGCGTGGTCACGTAGTTCATCACTTCCGCCACGTCTCCACCAGGCCGGTTCCGGCCACCTGCCTCGTAGGCGAACACATCCGACAGGGATGCGATAGTCCCTTCGATTCGTGAGGACAGGACAGCTTCACGGCGGAGGAACGGACGGATCAGGAGGTGCGGGTTGGGGACCGTTTCTCCAACGCCGGCTAGTGTTCCCACGGCAAGCGTGGTGCGGTCCAGCAACGAGAGCAGTTCAGAGCTTATGGGCAACTCTGAGGGCAGTGGGTGGGGAACGAACGCCAGTTGGCCTTCGACGGTTGGAACCAGTTGGCCTTCGACGGTTGGAACCAGTTGGCCGCATGGGCTGCTGGCCAAACGGTGCATCAATCCCTAACTCCAGTTACAAAATAGGCAGCAATTATAAACTAATAGGGGCTAAAAGTACAAATTGCCGCTGAGCTTGCAACCGGAGTTTCAAAATACAATATGTTGCGGTTGCTACGTGTTCATGGCACTGACTGTGGGCGTTACGCCTCACAGGTACCATAGCTTGGGGGCGCTTGCCGTCTCTGTCCCATCCAGAGCAGCCTCCAGCGACCACGTAGCAAACTGGCCCAGCATCCTCTGCCTGAATGTCTTGGGCGGTCTCAGGTACTTCATGCGGCGCGGCACCTTGCCAAGCTCAGCCGCCGTGTCTAGCGCCTTTTCGAAGTCGCCCGTTTCATCTATGAGCTTGGTATCCGCGGCGCGTCTTGCCGTGAACACCTCGCCCGTGGCGTACCTGCGCGCCTCGTCCAGGTCCATCTTCCGAGACTCCGCCACTTCTTCCAGGAACGCCTCGAACAGCTCGTCAATCAGCGCTTGTAATTTGGCACGTTCATCATCGGTGGGAGGCCTGTAGAACGCGCCCATGTCCTTCAGCGTCCCGCTCTTGCTAACTGAAAAGCCTACTCCCAGCCTGTCCAGCAGACCGGAGGCTTCGGGTCGCATGGAGATAACACCTATGGAACCCACGATGGCGCTGGGCAGCGCGATTATCTTAGTGGCGGCGCAGGCCAGCAGGTAGGCTCCTGAGGCGCCGGTGCCCCTTATGAAAGCCACCACCGGCTTCTTCTCCGAGAGGCGCTTTGCCTTCAGGTACAGGTCTTCCGATGCGCCAACCGCTCCCCCCGGAGAGTCGATGTCCATCAACACGGCTCCCGTTTTGGGATCGCGTTCCAGCCTGTCCAGCAACTCGTGATACACGGACGCTTGCAGGCTGGCGCCTATGATGCCGCGTATCTCTATAACTCCTATTCCAGCCCGTCTGAAGAATTTACGCACAAAATACCGTCCTGAGTGGTGTGTGGTGCTCGTTATGGTGCCACTGCTGAGTTTGTCTTGTAGCTTGTGTCCTGCCTACTCAATGGTACCACTTCAAGGCTCATGGTTGAAGCGTTGTTGGGATTCGGCAGTGCCGGGACGCAGCACAAGAGGCAGGGCTTAGCAAACGAGCAATACGGCTTTAACTGGATTCTAAAAGCAATGGGAGGAGGGCTGATGCCTTCACGTGCAACGCTCGCCGTCATTGTGATGTGCTAGACTGGCGTGAGGAGAGTGGATATGTCCACGATTGAGATCGCATAGTACCGAGAGGGAGTGGTCTGGTAGCCAGACCCTCAGCGTCACCTGCCAATGACGATGCTTGCCTTGAAGAAAGCCGTCTTCGATGCTCTGGTCACCCCACCAGTGAGCCGAGTTGGCGAGCTTGTATCTGTGCTAATAACCATACTCATTGTGCTGAACGTCGTAGCTTTGGTAGTAGGGACCGTTGAGGGCATCCGTCAGATTTCACCAGGTGCTTTTTGGGCCTTTGAAGCCACGTCGATTGGAGTCTTCACGGTGGAGTATCTGTTGCGGGTATGGTCATGTACCGAAGACCCTAGGTTCGCTCGTCCTGTTTCAGGACGGATAAAGCTTATAGCCTCTCCACTGCCACTAATTGACTTGCTGGCAGTTCTGCCCTTCTACCTGGCTCTATTTGGCCTTTCAGGGCTAGATCTGCGTGTGCTGCGAGCGGCTCGCTTGGTGGGCCGCATTGCTCTGTTAGGTCGCTATACTACTGGCATTCGCACCTTAGCTCTTGTGTTGCAGGCCAAGAAGACCGAACTGCTGGGCGTTCTTACGGTGCTACTTCTTCTCTTGATATTGTCTTCGTCTCTTGTATTCTACGCTGAGAATGGAGCTCAACCCGACAAGTTTTCAAGCATACCCGAAACCATGTGGTGGGGAATCATCACTCTAACCACGGTCGGCTACGGAGATGTATACCCTGTCACTATACCAGGACGGGTACTGGCCGGAGTGATGGCTATTTTGGGAATAGGATTGTTTGCACTTCCGGCAGGAATTGTGGGCTCTGGATTCATGGAAGCGGTCCAGCAGAGTGCTAAGACCAAGAGAATATGCCCGCACTGTGGAGAACAGATTGGATGAAGCCTTTAACGACGTTGACTATTATGAGATAAGACAAGAAGAGAACGTCGAGGTGGGTCAAGTGCGTGAGGCTGTGAGAGGAAGTTATGCACAATACCCGTTGGCGTTATACATCTCTAGCCACCTCTACAGACTCTAGTTTGTTATATCAATGCTCTTCGATGCACTCGCTTTCTCTTTATACTGTGACCCATCAATGCCTCTCTAACTAATATTTCATTCCCTGGGCGGCGCTAAATAGTACGGTGGGTCGAGTTCAGGGGGCAGAGGCACCTCTATCACCACCGGCCTCTCGTCGGCAATGGCGTCTTTGATGGCGGGGCCCGTCTCGTCCAGATGCGCCACCTTAATGCCGCTGGCTCCAAAGCTCTCCGCCAGCTGCACAAAGTCCGGGTTGTGCAACTCGGTACCCACCAGCCGCCCTCCGAACCGGCGGTGCTGGTCCCTGTACGATGCCCCATACCCGCCGTTGTTGAAGACCACTGTTACCACGTTGATTCCATACTGCACCGCCGTGGCCAGGTCGGCCATGGCATAGGCGAAACCGCCGTCCCCCGTCAATGCCACCACCGCTTTGTCCGGGTTGCCTACCTTCACCCCCAGTGCGGTGGGAAAGCCGAACCCCAGGTTCCCCATGTACGACGACGTGATGAAGGTGCGCTCCTTGAGAGCGGGGTATGCCAGGTAGCTCCATGCGCCTATGTTGGTAATACCGCCTATGAGGAAGCCGTCCTCTGGCACTGCTTCCCTTATGCCTTCCACCAGGTCCACCTGCTGGGGCCCTGCTTCTCTGACCTTGTCCAATGTCCTTTCCTTGATCTCCGCTAGCCTGTCCTTCTCCCACTCGTTGCGGATGGAGCGCCCCTGCAGCGCAGCTATAAGCCGGCTCAGTCCTACTTTGGCGTCGGCGGCGATAGCGACTTCAACCGGCATCGTCTTGCCAAACTCGGTCTCGTCTATGTTCAGGTTGATCAGCTTCTGGTCGGTTCGCGGCGTCGTTCCCGGCTCTGGCCGGTAGCTGCCCAGTCTGCTGCCCACGGACAGGACTACGTCCGCCTGAGGAAACATCTCCGCCCCTGGCCCCCAGCTGTAAGCCGTCGTTCCCATGGAGAGAGGGTGGGTCTCGGGAATAGCGCCCTTGCCTTCGGACGTGTTGATCACCGGCGCTTGGAGCAGCTCGGCCAGGCGGGTCAGCTCCGCTCCGGCATCGGCCAGGTTCACGCCGCCGCCGGCCCAGATCAGCGGCCTCTCCGCCGAGGCGATCAGCTCAGCGGCGGCTTCTATGGCAGCAGGGTTGGGAGCCGCTCTGGTATACGCCTCCGGCTCCACCAGGTCAATGTCGGCCACTGTTCCCAGGGTATCGGGGGGTATCTCCACCTCAACTGGCCGTGGCCTGCCTGTCTTCATCTGTCGCATCGCTTCGTGGATGGTTTCCGGGATGTCCTCTGCTCTTGTCACCAGGTCGTTCCACTTCACTACCGGTTTCATGAACTCCAGCTGGTCCGTGATCTCATGGAGCTGCCCGAAGTCCTTGCCTATCTCGTTGCTCTCTATCTGCCCCGATATCAGCAGCACAGGCGACGACGTAGCGTAAGCGTCCGACATGCCGGCCGCGGCGTTGTAAGCGCCGGGGCCGGGCACCACCAGCGCCACTCCCACTTTGCCCGTTGAACGGGCGTAGCCGTCGGCCATGTAGGCCGTGGTCTGCTCGTGCCGGCAGGAGATCACCCGTATATCCGGGTTGTTGTAGAAAGCGTCGTAGATGTGCATTATCTGCACCCCGGGCAGCCCGAACACTACTTCAACCCCTTCCGCCGCCAGCGCCCTGACTACAGCTTCACCGCCGGTCATTTTTGGCATGTGCAGACCTCCGCTTGGTGCATTCTTCTACGTTCTGCGTTTCCGCAATTCATCCGCTGCCGCGGAGCTCCCACCACACCAGAGTCCCCACTGTGATTACCGCCGCAGCTAAATGCATGAGCATCAGCGCCCCAACCGCCGAATTCGTTATCCCGGGGAACGTTTCCTGCGACCCGGCGAACAGTAGAATCAAGTTGGGCACGTAAGACCCGGCAAGCGCCGCTGCGGCGACTATGAGGAACGTCCTTGCGGGCCGGCTGGAACGTTGTCTGATGAAGTGGAAGGCCACCACTCCGGCGCCCGTACCTATTACAGTAAAGAACACGATACGAGGCATCTGCATAGGCTCGAACTCGCCGGAGATGTCCAACGCCGGTACGGCAATTGCCCGTATTATCAGGTTAGCTGCGACTGAGGCAATCACAGCCACCGAACCAACGATCCATATGCTGTTCACTAGCGCCTCCGTTCCTGAATAATCGCTCGTCCAAGAATGTGGGAGGGCTGCTTGTCCCTCCCCGCAATAAGCCATCATATCAGGGAGGATAAACGGCTACAATTGACACTCCTCAATTCACCCACATAGCATGGACGCAATGGACGTCAAATTCTCCACCAGTTCACGCCCAGGCTCCTATCGGGACGTTATCGAATGGGCCCGCGCCGTGGAAAGCCTCGGCTATCACCGCATGGGCATCGCCGATTCACCGGCACTCTACCGCGACCCATGGGTCGCCTGCACCGTGGCCGCGCTCAACACCACCAACGTTCAGCTTGGCCCCTGGGTCACCAACCCCGTGACGCGGCACCCCGTGGTCACCGCCAGCGCCGCAGCCGCCCTCGATGAAATCGCCCCCGGCAGGGTCGGCATAGGCATCGGCACGGGGAACAGTGGCGTATACAATGCGGGCAACAGGGCCTCGTCTGTGGCGTCTCTGAGGGAGTACGTCATCGCCGTGCGCGACCTCCTGACCGAAGGCCGCGCTGAGTACCAGGGCGGTGTTTCTCGACTGCCCTGGGCCAAGCGGCGCATCCCCATCTACATCGCCGCCATCGCCGTGAGAGGACTGCGCCTGGCCGGTGAAATAGCCGACGGCGTTATCATCGGCTCGGGCATCTCTCCTGAGGTGGCGCAGGGCGCGCTGCAGGCGGTGGAGGAGGGCGCGGCAGCGGCGGGCCGCACCCTGAAAGACCTGGATATCTGGTGGAATGTTGCCTTCAACGTCTACACGGATGCGGGCAGCGTGCCTTTGGAACGGCAGGGTGGCGCCACCCGCGAGGCCAACTACCTGGGCCGCTATACCCTGGAGGGCAAATTCATCCCGGACCGCTACAAAGAGGGGATCAAGAAGCTATCGCTGGCCTACGATCTGACGACTCACGGCAGGCCGTCCATGGAGCAGCTGCAGGAGTACGACCGTCTGGCCGAGGAGTACGGCGTACGGGACTACCTCAACGAACGGTACCGCGGCATGACGGGCACTCCCGATGAATGCATCGAACGGATACGCCGTCTGGCCGGTTTGGGCGTTACCCAGTACAACCTCAACGTCCCCGACCTGGACCGTCCCCAGCGCCTGAAAGCAATGAAGGAGCTTGTCATAGACAAGCTGTAGGCAGAGGCTCCGCACAGCACCCGGAGGGCCGCGTCAGGCTGAGAGGAGTTGCCTAACTACGCTGCTGACCTGAGCGCCGTCTGCGCGCCCGCGTAGTTGCGGCATAAGGATTCCCATTACCTTACCGAAGTCGCCGGGGCCGGAGGCTCCTGTTTGAGAAATGGCTTCCCTGGCCAGCTCTGCGAGCTTTTCTTCCGGGATCTGCTCGGGCATATACTCACGGATGATGCGCAGTTCGGCTTCTTCCTTCCCTACCAGGTCATGCCGGTCTGCTTTCTTGAACTCAGAAATGCTTTCTTGATGCTGGCGCACCATGCGACTGAGGACGCCTATGATCTCATCGTCGTTCAGGGCGTCCCCTTTATCTATTTCCTGGTTGTGTATGGCGGCACGGACGAAGCGTATGGTGGAACGGCGGATTTCGTCTTTCTGGCGCATTGCGTCTTTCAGGTCTTCTGAAAGGCGTTCCTGGAGTGACATATTGGAAGATTCCGGTATTGAGGGAAAGGCCGGCTAGCGCCTGGAACTCTTGCGGCGTTTGGCGGCTGCCTTCTTCTTACGCTTTATACTGGGGGGTTCGAAGTGCTCTCTGCGACGGGCTTCAGAAAGGATACCGTCTTGCTGCACCTTCTTGGTGAAGCGCCTTAGCAGGCTGTCGAAACTCTCCCCTTCAGAAATGCTCACTTGGACCAAACTCTCACCCTCTTTACGCAATAAGTGAATCTAGCTGCCAATGATATGCGACCTGTGATGCCCTGTCAACGAACCCGTGCCTAGCGCTTCAGGGCATCGTAGCACTCTCTGCATGTGCGTGAGATGAGTGCCGAAGCAGCGGCATGTCCCGCTTGTCCATCCGGCAGCTCCACAGGGACGTTCTCCGTATAAACGGAGAGTATGAACAACGGCTCGTTGCCTTGATAGATGATCCCTGCATCGTTTATGGTTCGCGATTCGTAGCCGGTTCCCGTTTTGTGCGCTACCCTTGTGCCCAGCGGCAGCAGAGCGGGCAGCTTGTTGCGCAGTTTCTGCCAGCTGAGAATATCAATGGCCAGCCGGCATAGCTCTGTGGTGCAGCCCAACTTGTCCGCTGCCGTGGGGTCTGAGGAACCCTGCAGGATCAGGTTAAGCAGCAAGCCAACGTCATTTGGAGTAGTGGTGTTTACCTGGTCCAGCGAGTGATTGCGGCCCAGGCCCAGAGGCGGCAGGCCGACCAGGTGATTGGTGCCCTTCATGCCTATTGACTGGCAGACGGCGTTGACGTTGTCTAGGCCAACCATGTCTGAGATTGCGCCTGTACAGGTGTTGTCGCTGACTATGATCATCATTACCAGGGCGTCCTGAAGGGTTATAGCGAACCCCGGCCTCAAGTGCTGAAAGCAACCTGAATCGTTGTTCTGATACTTGGACTGCACCACAAAAGGCTGGTCTAACCTGAGTTTGCCATGGTTTACGGCTTTGAGGGCGGCTATCAGGATAGCGATCTTGCGGGTGCTGGCGGATGGAACCACAACGTCGCCGTTCAGGTGGGACGTTTCCCCGGAGGATACGTCTTTCAAGTGCCACCCTGTATGAAACGGTAGTTCATTGCACATTTCATTGAGCCTAGCGGCCAGCGTTTGCATACGTGTCATTTCTCTACCAATCCTCCATCTAAGGGCTCACCGGCGGCGGGTATGCACCGGTAACCGTACCATAACATCTATGCCCGGAGTCGCTAGCATGCAATGCGCCGACAATCTCATCCTACGGTTAGGCTCTATCGACTACGCCCCAACGCTGCGCTATAATCCTGGGGTAAGTTGAACTGATTCACTTTGAAACAACAGGTGCGGCTCATGGGAGCCGCGTTTTTTGTGGAACGGAAATGCAGCAACCCTCCAGAAGCAGATACCGCTGGGTCATAGAAGGCCTGCTTGTAGTGGCCCAGTTGAGCATAGGCATCAACGTACTGGCGCCGGCCCCGTTGTTCCCCCTGATAATGGACGAATACGGTCTGGACAGGAGCACGGTCAGCATCCTGGTTGCGGTTATGGCTTTGATGCTGGCCGTGGGCAACGTACCGTCGGGCTTTCTGGCGGCGCGCTTCGGTATACATAGAACATTTGCTTTCGGGGCTTTCCTGATGTCGGTGGGCATGCTGGCTCCGTTCATGCCCAACTTCGCTGGACACGTTGCCTGGCGGGTGGTATTTGCTTTCGGCGCCGGAGTAGTGATTCCCCTGGTGGGCGCAGTGGCTTCGCAGTGGTTCGACCGCCGGGAACTGCCCGTGGTCAACGGGGTCAACTGGATGGGTCAGACGGGCGGTATGGCCATATCGCTGTTCATAGGCGTACCCATTGCCAACCTCTTCAGCTGGGAGATAACGCTGTTTACGTTCGGTGCTGTGGCCCTGGTGGGAGCCATAGCTTGGGTGGTCTTGGGTAAAGAACCGGCGGAAGACAGGGTATCGGTCAGCTCCCCCTCCATACCAAAGTTACTCAGCGTTCTTAGGGAAAGGACTACTATCCTGGTATCCCTAGCGTTTGTTGGCCCGTTCCTGACCTATTTGAGCTTCAGCTCCTGGCTGCCCACCTATTACAACGAAGTCTTCGGATTTTCTTTGTCCAAAGCGGGTTTCATCATAGGCATCCCCGCCTTCATTGGCCTCGTGGTAAGTCCCGTGGCGGGCCTGGCTTCCGCCAGATTGGGATTGAGGCGCCCGTTTCTGATAGGGGCGGGGATTCTATACGTCGCCTCCGGGTTTGGCACGTTTCTCTTCAACAACCAGCCCCTGATATACGCGTCTGTAATCGCACTTGGAATATCGCAATGGGTATTCATCTCCATGGTCTTCACCGTGGCAACGGAGCTTCCTCAGAAATCGGCTCAAGAGATCGCCATGGTGCTTGCCGCCGGACTTGCAGTGGGCAATCTGCTCAGCCTCGCCGGACCGGTCTTGGTGGGCGTGAGCACCGATTTGCTGGGGACCTATCTACCCAGCCTAACGTTGCTTGCGCTGCTCCCAGTCACGCTGCTCATAGCGGGAATCCTCTTGCCTGAGACCGGCCCTCGCGCCACGGTCAAGAAAGGGCCGGGGAATCCTGAAGGGTTGCGGCCTCTGAAGGAAGTGGCGGATTAGCTATCCTCATCTATCCAGCGGGAGACACGTTCAACGAGGGTAAGACGTTGACCGAGGAAGAACTAATCAGAATCGCTGAGTCTTTGAGACTTGTCAGGAGCTAGCAAGGGAACAGCGCCACGGCCTCAGCTCTTTGGCTTGCCGTGCCGGGCGGTTGCGTACTCCCTCAGGTTGGCCTCTGATTTCTTGGCGCAGGCAGGGGGGCTTAGCGCAATACCGTGCCGGCAGACAAGCGTTAGATTCTGCCAGTCGACCGACCATTGCTCATGGGTAGCCTGCTGCAACTTGATTGCCGTTTTGGTGTAATCGTCAGTAATCTGTGACCCGAAGAACGGGATTGCGTTCATCCTAGCTCCTTACCTCGTCTCAACCGTACAAAATATAATAAGGCCATTCTTTAGGGAACACAATATGGTGGTGCGAAGAAAGTTCTGCGGCGGTCATTACCGTGGCGAC
Organism: Dehalococcoidia bacterium; assembly: GCA_965197965.1. GTDB lineage: Bacteria > Chloroflexota > Dehalococcoidia > Lucifugimonadales > QGNO01 > DAOUJH01. Next base: position 1,074,332 of record OZ240235.1, on the reverse strand, counting down.
AATTCCGGATGAAAGGGGTATAATCCTCCTTCCAAGAACTTATGAGCTATGAGGGTTAGGGTTAGAGTATGAGCCTTCAAGGATTCCATCCGCTTATACGGGACTGGTTCAACCAGCGATTCGATGGCCCTACAGAGGCGCAGGCCAAGGGCTGGCCGGCCATTGCCGCGGGCAAACACACCCTGATTGCCGCGCCCACCGGCTCCGGGAAGACACTGGCTGCCTTCCTTACCTGCCTGGACAGCCTAGTGAAGGCCGGCTTGAACGGCGGTCTGCCCGAGAGCACCCAGGTAGTCTACGTATCACCTTTGAAGGCGCTATCCAATGACATTCACAGAAATCTCTCTGTCCCTCTCCAAGAGATAGGGGAGATGGCGGAGCGCAATGGCACGCCTTTACCGGAGATACGCGTGGCGGTGCGTACCGGAGACACCTCTCCCAGCCAGCGACAGGCCATGGCAAAGCAACCTCCGCACATATTGATCACGACGCCTGAGTCGTTGTACATCCTGCTTACGTCCAAGAGCGGCCGCCAGTCCCTGCGACAGGCGAAGACCCTCATCCTGGACGAGCTTCACGCAGTGGCCGACGACAAGCGCGGCTCTCACCTCAGCATCTCAGTGGAACGGCTTTGCAACCTCGCAAGCGACCCGGTAACCAGAATCGGTTTGTCAGCCACACAGCGGCCTATAGAGGAGCTGGCCAGATTTCTGGTGGGCGCCGGAGAGATCGATGCTGAAGGCAAACCCGGATGTCTGATTGTCGACACGGGCCACGCCAGAGAGACGGACCTGGCCATTGAACTTACCGACGACGAACTGGGCCCCATCGCCTCGCATGAGCTGTGGGGCAGGGTGCTGGACAAGATAGCCACTGAGGTCGAGAGTCACACTACCACTCTCGTCTTCGTGAACACGCGTCGCTTGGTGGAGCGAGTGGCGCACCTGCTTTCTGAAAGATTGGGAGAGGAGTCCGTGGCGGCGCATCACGGGAGCCTCTCCCAGAAAACGCGCCACGACGCAGAGAAACGGCTCAAAGAAGGGGCCGTCAAGGTCTGCGTGGCCACGGCGTCGCTGGAGCTGGGCATAGACATCGGCTCCGTAGACCTTGTCTGCCAGATAGGTTCTCCGCGCTCCATTGGTCTTCTGCTGCAAAGGGTAGGCAGGTCTGGGCACTCTTTGAGCGGCCTGCCCAAGGGACGTTTGTTCCCACTGACCCGGGACGAACTGCTGGAGTGCATGGCGCTAGTCCGTGGTTTCAACAGTGGAAATCTGGATAGATTGGTCATTCCGCCCTGGCCCTTGGACGTACTGGCGCAGCAGATAGTTGCCGAGTGCGCTTCCCAGGATTGGGACGAAGATGCACTCTACAACCTGTGCCGTCGCGCCTATTCATATCAGAACCTACCCAGAGAGAGATTCAACCAGGTGGTTGAAATGCTCTCCTACGGAGTAGCTCCCAGGGAAGGTAGGCGCAACGCTTATCTCCATCGTGATGCGGTGAACAGCAAGCTGAAGGGACGCCGCGGCGCTCGTCTGGCGGCCCTGACCAGCGGTGGGGCCATACCGGAGAACGCGGACTACGACGTTATAGCGGAGCCGGACAACACGTTTGTGGGCACGGTCAACGAAGATTTCGCCATTGAGAGCATGAGGGGAGACGTTTTCTTGCTGGGCAATACGCCGTGGCGGATTCTGCGCGTGGAGAGCGGCCGGCTTAGAGTGGAGGATGCTCAGGGAGCGGCGCCTTCCATACCCTTCTGGATCGGTGAGGCGCCCGGCAGGACCAGTGAGCTCTCGGACGAAGTTTCGGACCTGCGCGAAGAGCTATATCAACGCAGCCAAGACGGCACGGGCGTTCAATGGATTGTGGGTCAGGGCTTCTCCAGGGAAGTGGCGGAACAGGCGACGGCGTACATTGTAGAAGGCATGAGAGTACTGGGAAGTGTGCCCACTAAGAGGCGCATTGTGGCCGAACGCTTCTTCGATGAAGCGGGGGGCATGCAGCTGGTAATACACTCCCCGTTCGGGTCTCACATCAACAAGGCCTGGGGCATGTCGTTGAGGAAGGAGATCTGCCGTACTTTCGACTTCGAGCTTCAGGCGTCGGCGACCGAGGATGGGATCAACCTCTCGCTGGGTCCTTCCATGACATTCCCCATAGCCAACGTCTTCAAGTACATATCTTCCAGGAAAGCGCAGCACGTGCTAGAGCAGGCCATACTCCAAGTGCCCCTCTTTGGCATCAGGTGGCGTTGGGACGCTACGCGCGCCCTGGCCATATTGCGCTTCGCCGGCGGAAAGAAGGTGCCGCCGCCTTTCCAGAGGATGCGCTCGGAAGACCTGCTGGCCGCGGTGTTCCCGGAGCAGGTTGCCTGTCAGGACAACGCTATGCCCGGCGACATCGATATCCCGGACCATCCCCTGGTGTTCGAAACGATGCGGGACGCCCTCAACGAGGCGATGGACGTGGAGGGGATGCGCCGTGTGCTGGAAGGCATAGAGAAGGGATCGATTGAGGTGTTTGCCAGGGATACCGTGCAGCCCTCTGTCTTCAGCCACCAGATATTGAATGCCATGCCCTATGCGTTCCTGGACGACGTGCCGCTGGAAGAGCGCCGTTCCAGGGCGGTGGTGCTGCGCCGTGTTTTGCCGGAAGACTCGCGAGACCTGGGTGCGTTGGATGCCTCAGCTATAGAAAATGGTTCTCAAGATGCTTGGCCCGTGGTGCGGGACGCCGATGAGCTGCATGACGCGCTACTCACTCTGGGGATACTGCCTGAACCGGATATAGGTCGTGGCGCAAACCTCGTTGAGAAAGACCGCTGGCTGGGCTGGTTCAACGAACTGGTCGGGGAGGGCCGTGCCCTGAAGGCGTATTACGGCGACGGTCGCATGGCCTGGATTGCCCGTGAAAACGTTCCCTTGGTATCGGCGGCTTTTCCCGAGGCCAGGCTTGAACTGGCGCCCAACGGGTCGTTGGCAGAAGCGGAGCCTCCCGGCCAGGATGAAGCGGAGCTGATTCTGGTCAGAAACCGGGTGGAGTGCTCCGGACCCTTCACGCCTGCAGGCATGGCTGAGGCGCTGGGGATGAGGAAGGGCGCAGTGGATATAGCGCTGGCCCACCTGGAAGCCACGGGCGGCGTACTGCGGGGTTACTTCACTCCCGGCCTGGAAGATGAGGAGTTCTGCGACCGCCGCATTCTGGCCAGGATCCACAAGGACACCATCACCCGGTTGAGGCGTGAGATAGAGCCCGTCTCGTCGGCGGAGTTCATGCGGTTCCTCTTCCGGTGGCAGCACGCATCGGCTTCATGGAGGGCGCGCGGTGAGGACGGCTTGCTGGAAGTTATCGAACAGCTGCAGGGCTTCGAAGCTTCCGCATCATCTTGGGAATCGGACATACTGCCCTCTCGTATGGAGACCTATCTCCCCTCCACGCTGGACAGCCTATGCCTGGCCGGTGAGGTTGTCTGGGGCAGGTTCAGCCGTCGTCCTGCCGACGGCCAGGCTCCACTGGCGCGAACGCCGCTTTCCAAAAGCGGGACAGTGTCTCTGGGCCTAAGAGAAGCGTTGCCCTGGCTGCTGCACGAAATGCCCCCTGACGGCTACCTACTTACGGGCGCAGCCGCCGACGTCAAGGAGTTCCTATCCGGCTACGGAGCTTCGTTCGTTTCGGATATCATCGCCGGTACAAAGCGGATGCCCTCAGAGGTTGAGAACGCCCTCTGGCAGCTTGTGGCGGCTGGACTGGTCACCGCTGACGGCTTCAACGCCCTGCGGGGCCTTGTCAGTGGCGCGGCCAAGCGGGTCCAGCGCTCTTCCAGGTTGAAAAGACGTTCCAGGGCGGGCCGCCGGTCTGCCAGTCGCTGGTCGCTGCTCCAAACTCAGTACGTGGCGAAAAACGCCGTGGAGGAACGCGCCATTCAGCTGCTGCATCGCTATGGAATAGTGTTCCCCGATCTGCTTGCCCGCGAGCCCATGGCTCCGCCGTGGCGTACGCTTCTCCAATTCTATCGCCGCTCTGAGGCAAGAGGGGAAATACGCGGGGGCAGGTTCGTTGCCGGGTTCATTGGAGAACAGTTCGCCCTGCCGGAAGCAATCGAGACTCTGCGAAACATGCGCAAGTCGGAACCGGATCAACGGTTGATGACCATCTCCGCCAGCGACCCTCTGAACTTGGCCGGCATACTGACGCCCGGGGCTAAAGTCCCCGCCGTGAACGGCAACAGGATCATCTATCGAGACGGCATCCCCCTCGCCTCCAAGCAAGGCGGAGAGCTTCACATGCACACGGAGCTTGACGAAGAAAGCCGGGCTAGAGCCGTGGACCTGCTGGGTTTGGGCCGCAGCGGTATATCGGCTAAGGCCCGCGCTTTGGCCTCCGTCCCCTAGCGTTCCAAACCGTCTACAGTTCATGATGTGATCGCCATGATAGCGAACTACCAGTCGCGGTAAGAAGGGGGAGACGTGGGAACTAGACAGGCTCAACATGCTGCGCAGATTACTGCTCTTCTGACGGTCATCCTACTGATTGTCGCCTGCGGGGGTGAGCCGCCAAGCTACCAGTACACCGGCTATCTTACCGAGGAGATACCGCCCTGTACGCCGGTGAAAGGCTCGTCGGTAGACCCATGTCGGACTGAAGAGAATCAAGAGTCAACAGGTTGGGCTAGCTATGTGCTCGACCCCGAACCGCCGGGTCTAGGGGAAATGCTACACCTCTCACGTATCCATGTGGCGCATCTGGTGGTACGCGCTACCTACCTACCTGACACGGTGCGCTGCACCTCCGATAAAGACATTTTCCGTGCTCACTCCTACACTGGAGACTCAGGGGGGTTCAAATCGATAAAGTGCTACTCTGACCTTCGGGTGAATGACTACGTCCTCGGGTCAGGTCCGCCCACCCTACCAGTCCTGATGTGGCGGTACCGATACTGGCCGTCCGATGCGACCCTGAACGAGGAGGAGTACAGGATCAACAGGGAACAGTACGAGTCCACTGAAGGTCTACAAACAGGAGAAAGAATCTTCTTTATCGGACCGTCTATCGACGCGCAGACCGAAGCATGGGAGGTCATGTTGAGATGGCGCATGGAGCGTCGGAACGACGGCACTGTGGTTGCCGTTCATCCTGAGAGAAACGTAAGGCGAGCCGACGACCCAACTGCTTACGAGATTCACCGCTCCAAACTAGAGATGGAGCTCCCCACATTCAAGGAGGCGGTGATGGCGGCTCACCAGGCCCGTCTCACCGCGAACGACGGGCGCACCTCAGCAGACCCCGGCTATCCTATGTTGCAGACCGACGCCAACCGTCTTTCACAGTTCTTCAGGGGAATCGGTGCATATAACCACCCCAACGGAGCGCCAGTAAAAGCACCACCAGCTTGCGGACTCGCTGTGCCGGGCGGTGGGTATAATTCCGGCCTCATACGGGACTGTACGACAATACTGGCCGGCAAGGACATTCTGAGGGAGACGGGTACGCTCAATTGGGATATAGCTACGGTAATCAATGATTGGGACGGGGTGACCACAGGGGGAACCCTTGCCCGCGTGACCAAGGTGGAGCTGGACGACGAGGACCTGACCTGGACCATCCCCGCTGACCTGGGTAGCCTTTCCGAGTTGACCCACCTTGACCTTAGCGATAACTCCCTCACCGGGGACATACCTCGTGAACTGGGCCATCTGGACAATCTGGAAGAGGTCCGCCTCTCGGGGAACTCTCTGACCGGTTGCATACCCTATGGGCTGAAGGACGTGACGACCAACGACCTCTCCTCTCTGGGGCTTCTGTACTGCCCGCCCGCGCCTTCCGCGGTGGCGGCACGGGACCAGGACGGTGGAGTGGCGGAGGTGGAAGTAACCATAGAACTGACGAAAAGAACGGGGGGCTAGGGATTCTTCACTGCGCTCGGAACGACGGAGGGTTAGGGTTCTGGGCTACTTCCTGCTGATGTCGGATGAACGGCCTACCGGTTTGGGAGGGCGCCAGCGCATTTGGATAGAGCGCCACAAAGCTTCCACCATTATGCCCAAGCTCATTTTGGAGCGGCCGGCGGCTCTTTGCTCGAAGGTGTAGGGAATCTCTCCCATAGAAAGTCCAAGGCGCTGACACAGGTAGAGCACCTCTGCCTGAAAGATATAACCGCGGCTTCGTATGGATTTCAAGGGCAGGGCTTGCAGACTCTCTCTGCGATACGCCTTGAAGCCGGACTTAGTGTCCTGTACTTTCAGCCCGGTTACCAAGCGCACGTAGAAGTCTCCGCCACGGCTGATTAGACGACGCAATATTCCCCAATCTCCCGATGCTCCTCCCCCGGGTATATATCGCGACGCGACTACTACCTGGTACCGGTCAAGGGCGTTCAGCAAGTCCGGCAACACCTCAGGGGGGTGCGACATATCTGCGTCCATTTGCACCACGGTCTCCGCTCCCAAACGCAGCGCCTCTTCAAACCCGGCTACGTAGGCGGGTCCCAACCCCTCTTTTTGGGCGCGACGCAGAACATGCACTGCAAGCTGTTGCCCCTGGCCGAGTCTATGCGCGAGGTCGGCAGTGCCGTCCGGCGAGTTGTCATCCACCACAAGGAGTTCCAGCCCCGGCAGCTGAAGTGCAAACAGGGCATCGAACAGAGTGGGGAGGTTCTCAGCCTCGTTGTAGGTTGGAATGACAACTAGGGTCTTCATTCAGGACTCGACGGTCTGGTACCTTCCTCTAAGGAAGGCCCAGCGAATCTTGAGGATATCCAACATCATGCTCAACCCGTCCCGCAGGGGGCGCACCTTGCTTTCTGAGGCGTAATGCCAGTCTATGGGTACTTCCACAAGGCGCAGCCCCAGGCGGCGAGCCAGGAATAGTATCTCAACGTCGAAAGCAAACCCAGGAGTGTGCTGCATGGCGAAGAGCTCATCCGCAGTCGGCCCTGTGAAGCACTTGAACCCGCATTGCGTATCGCTGACCCCGGGCACGGCAAACAACCTTGTCAAGGTATTGTATACACGACCCATGACGTGACGGCGGCGCGGTTCGTTGAAACGGCGCGCTCCGGGCGCTTCCCGCGAACCCAAAGCCACGTGGTAGTCGCTGAGACGGGGCGGCAGGAAACGATCCAGTTGCTCTATGGGCATGGAGAGGTCTGCGTCGCAGATGAACCGGTGCTCGGCACTGGTGTGAAGCATGCCGGATCGCACCGCCCAGCCCTTGCCGGCGTGTTCAATGGACAGCAGCGACACGCCGGGATGGCTGGCTGCGAAGCCGGAGACGAGGCGAGCGGTGCCATCGCTACTGCCGTCGTCAACGATAATGACCTCCCACGAGTACTCCTGGGTTTGCAAGTAGGCAGCAACCCTTTCCAAGGTTGAGGGGATGCGCTTTTCCTCGTTGTAAGCCGGGATGATTACACAGAGGAAGGGGACGTGTTGCGGGTTGGGTTGTTGCTGGGCTCCCATGCCTAAGAGGCGCCTACCATGCTGTCTACAGTGGCATGTGCTCCCTGCAAGGAGGGTTGGGTAATCTTTACACTGCCCTTGACTCCGGCCTTGTTTGCACCGTCTTCCATCTCCCTGGCTACGGTGACTTCGTTGCCTTTGGTGAGAGCAAGCACGGTTGAGCCTGCTCCGGAGAGGAATACGCCCAAAGCGCCACCGTCCAGAGCGCTCTGAAAGAGCGGCTTCATGGCGGGGAAGATGGCTTGACGCGCCGGCTGGTGCAGGCGGTCCTGCGTGGCGACTCTCAAGTCGTCCAGCCGGCCTGTTGCCAGGGCGTTCACAAGCAACCCCACGCGACCGGAGTTGAATACGGCATCCTTGAGGCTGACCCTCTGGGGGACAACGTTTCTGGCCTTCCTGGTACCCATGGGCTGTTCCGGTATGAACAGTACGGCCTTGATCCCTTCCGGCAACGATACGGGTGCTCGCACCAGTCTATTGCCGTCCGTTACCACTATTTGGCACCCGCCGAAGAGGGCCGGGGTGACGTTGTCCGGGTGCCCTTCCGTGGCGACTGCCACCTTCCAAATCACCTCCGGTTCAGGAGTTGCCCCGCTCATTAGACAAGCGCCGAGGATACCACCGGCTATTGCTGCAGAACTGCTGCCAAGACCCCGGGCCAAGGGGATCTGGTTATGGCACGTAATCGAGAACTGAGGGGGAACCATGCCGGTTTCTTGGAAGTACCGTTGCGCCGCCTGGAACACCATGTTGCCCTGACCTGGGGTGAGTCTTCCTTCTCCTTCACCTATCACTTCTACCCCAGGCTGCCGGCCGGGATGAAACTGCACGTAGTTCCATATATCCAGCGCCATGCCCAGGCAGTCGAAGCCGGGCCCAAGGTTGGCGGTGGTGGCGGGAACAGCTATGGTCACCGGTTTGAGCATTAGTTGAGTATAGCACTAGGAAGGAAGCCAAGCTAAGGGCGCCAGCGGAGCCGTGTGGGCGGATAATGCCCCGTATTGACACCCAACCCGTATGTTAATAAGGTGGAACTCCATTTGATAGAGCTAATCGTCAACTGACGCTTCGTTTATTGGACGGTACCGTCCCCTGATCAATCCCCAAGCATAATGATTCTAGGAGGAGCTTCACAATGAATGGTGACTCCGCGGAAGCAAGAATATCCGTTCGCAACGTGTGGAAAATATTTGGCCCGGATGCGGACTCTCTTATGCAGCAGGAATGGATAAGAGAGTCGTCTAGGAGAGAGGTGCAAGAGAAGACGGGTCATGTAATCGGTATCAGAGACATCTCGTTTGATGTTGGCGCTGGAGAGGTTTTCGTAGTGATGGGGCTTTCCGGTTCGGGAAAATCCACGCTGGTGCGGTGCCTCATTCGCCTGATTGAGCCTACCGTTGGTGCAATTGCAATAGACGGTGAAGACATAGTCCAATACAGCGATGAGCAGCTTATCCGGTTGCGCCGCAAGCAGACCGGGATGATATTCCAGCATTATGGTTTGTTGCCACATAGAAAGGTTCTTGACAACGTGGCCTACGGGCTGGAAGTCCAGGGGATTGGTAAAGAGGAACGGTACAAGAGAGCGCATTCCACTCTGGAAATGGTGGGGTTGACAGGGTGGGACCAAGCCTATCCGGACGAGCTCAGCGGAGGGATGCAGCAACGTGTGGGGATTGCACGCGCCCTGGTATTGGAGCCGGAAATCCTGCTCATGGACGAGCCGTTCAGCGGGCTTGATCCCTTGATCCGTCGTGAGATGCAGGACGAATTGATTGCCCTTCAGAGCCAGGTACAAAAGACAATTGTCTTCATTACGCATGACCTCAACGAAGCGCTTAAGCTGGGCAACCGCATTGCCATAATGCGCGACGGCGAGATAATCCAGATAGGTACGCCGGAAGAGATAGTTACAATACCCGCCGACAGCTACGTGACCGAGTTCGTTAAGGATATATCACCGGCCAAGGTGCTGAGTGCGAGCAGCATAATGCAGGAGCCGGAGAGCGTTGTCTACGAGTGGCAAGGACCGCGTGTGGCGTTGCATTCAATGCGCTCCAACGATGTGAACCACGCCTTTGTTTTGGGACGCAACCGCGAGTTCCGGGGCCTGATAGACCTGGATGCGGCAAACAGTGCGCTCAGAGGAGGCGTCACTGAGTTCAAGGGACTGGACGGTATGGATATGCCCAGTGTTACGTCTGACACCCTGGTTGAGGACCTGGTGAGCCTGGCGGCGGAATATGAGCATCCCATACCGGTTGTAGACGAGGAGGGACGATTGCTAGGGGAAGTGCACCGCGCTGCGGTGCTGACTAGCATAGGGTCAGCGGTAACGGAGAACGGGGCTGAAGAAAGGGACAAACCGCAGACGGCCGGAGCTGCCAGTGAGGCGGAGCGGTCATAGAAGTAAAGGGAACTATATCTTTCCCAAAGTAAAGGCGGGCTAACCAGCCCGCCTTTACTTTGGTGACTAGATCTGACTTACTAGCTCATTTCCGCCAGCGCTTCTTTGACCTTGTCCGCGTTGTCCGATGGCATCCAGCTGGTCCATCTGTCCTCGTAGGTTTGCAGGTAGTAGATAGCGGCTTTCTCCCAGTCGCCCTGGATGTCGTTGTCTATAGCCCAAGCCGCCGTCACGTTGATGGGTTGTAGCCCCACGTTCATCTTACGGAGCATCTCGACAACATCGGGGGCCAGGTCCTCGAGGCTGCTATGGATGCCCTTGTCAACAGGCAGGGTCTCATAGGCGCAAGCCTCGGCGGGTGTGTAGGTAGCGTCATCGCGCCCTTTGATGACCTCTTCCCAGCACGAGTCCGTGTATTCGGGCTCTTCCAGGACCACCCAGTCGTACTTCCCCATGAGAGAGGTGGGGGCCCAGTAGTAACCGAAAACAGGATCGCCCCTCTCCTGAGGTCCTGCTAGGCCGGCGTCCATGGCCGCTGAGGTGCCCGTGTCGATCATGTTGTAGTACTCGTCCAAGCCGTAAGTCGCGAACTTGGCGCGGTTGATCTCCGCGCATTGCCAGCCGATGATGCAGTTGATGAAGGCGCCCTTGGAGCGCTCCTCAGGATCGGCCAGGGCTGCGACCACTTCGGGCTTCTTCATGTCCTCGACGGACGTGATACCGTACTCCTCTGCGAAGTACGTGGGCACGACGAAGAACTGTGGGCCGCCCTCGTAGGTCTCCCCTAGATTGATGACGTTGCCCGCCGCCGTCTCTTCGTTGTACCAGTCGATGAGATTCTGTTGCCACAGCTCCATATTCAGGTGAATCTCACCGCTGGCCAGTGTTGCCTGCATGATGACCGTCGACATCTCTATGGTCTCCACAGGATACCCGTAGCCGTTCTCCACAACGAACTTGAAGACCGCGTTGTTGATCCAATGCGACTCGAACTGCTGGTCGCTCATCTTGATGGTGGGTTTCTCTTCTTCAGCACATGCGGCGAAGAGGGGAAGCGCCAACAGGACAACGGCTACCAAGAAAAGCTTAGCTTTCATTTCAAACAGTATTTTCATAGTCAACTCCTTTAGCTATTTATAGTGCACAGGGAAGGTTAGGTGGATCTAGCCCTCCTTCCCCTTGCAAGCCCTTGTGTAATACGGTCGATGATGATGGCCATGAAGACGATGCCCAGTCCTCCTAGGAAACCTCGGCCCACCTCTAGCCGCGCGATGCCGTTCAACACCTCAATCCCCAGTCCCTTCGCTCCTATCATAGAGGCGATGACCACCATGGCCAGGGCCATCATGATGGTCTGATTGATTCCTGCCATGATAGTGGGAACAGCCATGGGAAGCTGGACTTTGACCAGTATCTGGCGGGAGGTGGAGCCAAAGGCCCGCGCCGCCTCTACTACTTCGGGGTCCACCTGTCGGATGCCCAGGTTGGTCAGTCGGATCAAGGGTGGAACAGCGTAGATGAGGGTTGCCATGATTGCCGGGGTCTTCCCCAGCCCAAAGAGCATGATGGCCGGGACCAGATACACAAAGCTGGGCATGGTCTGCATGCCATCCAGGATGGGCCTGATGATGGCGTCAAGTCGGTCGCTCTTAGCTCCCAGGATCCCTAGGGGCATGCCAATCCCGACAGCCAGCAATGTGGCTGTGACGAGGATGGCCAAGGTCTGCATAGCAAAGTCTAGAAGCCCTAACACGCCCATCAAGAAAAGCAGCGCCATGGCAACTGCCGCGATGTTTCGTCCAACAACCCTCCAGGCCAAAAGCCCGACAACTCCTATAACAAACCACCAAGGGAGCCATAGGAGAAACTTCTCCAAGGGTACCTGGATCGCCAGGACACCGATATTGATGGCGCTGAAGATGGGGTCCCAGTTCTTGACGACCCAGTCTATAGAGATATCAATCCACCGTTGGATGTCTGCGCGTACTATCCAGTTCTCTGGAAACTCTATCATTGGTCTGTGCAATTCCTCGCTATTTCATGTCTATGGGATAAAAGCAGTAATGACCTAGGGAGCCAACGGGGGAAAGCTACGAGCGGGGGGGCAGATGATTGAAACGACCGAAACCTTGCGAGACGAGAAGAAATATTCCTTGTGGCTTGAGAATTAGCCTTTACTGTACCTCATATACAGTATACCCCCCGTGTAATCTTTGAGACGGGACTAACCTTATACGGGATACGGGCGCATGTCAAATGCTTAATTGTGGTTTGTGTTTACTCCGCATGGGTCTAGTCCCGACAGACAGACCTCCAAGTCTTAACGGCGGGCTGTCCCGGCTTCGGCTATGTTGTGAACAGGCCCCTGGGTACAGCTAAAAGCCTCTGTATTCTGGTAAGCTAAGCCCAGCCTAGCGACACCCGGAGAACCAGTGCTCCAAACTGTACAGGTTAAGTTTTCTCGGCTGCCAACATTCGCTTCCTTACATCACCGGGACTACCGTTACCTATGGACAGGCAGCACCTTTGCCGGGATGGGCGTCTGGGCAATGATAGTTGCCAGGGGCTGGCTGGCGTTCAACCTGTCCGATTCTTCGTCGCTGATGGTCGGCGTAGTCACGTTTGCGGCAATGAGTCCGCTCATCGTTGCCGCGCCCTTGGGTGGACTGCTGGCGGACCGCTTCGACCGTAGAAAGATGCTTACTGTAGGCTATGCGGTCAATTTGGTGCAGGCGCTGCTGCTAGCGATCTTGATTGCCTTTGACGTTGTGCAGGTCTGGCAAGTGGTAGCTTTCGCCTTCATCAGCGGGTGTGTCCGTGCAATGATCATGCCTAGCATGCAGGCTTTGGTCCCCAATTTAGTGCCGCGCAGGGATCTGCTTAACGCTGTAGCTCTTTCCGGTATTGCCATGCACGGCTCACGCATTGGAGGACCCGGCTTGGCCGCTCCGCTGCTGGCCACGGTTGGCGTGGGAGGCGCTTTCCTGCTGGGAGCCTTCTTCTACGCCTTAGGGATCTTCTTTGTCTTGCGGGTGCACACCGTTTCACGAGGTGAAGTACGTTCTGAGCAAGGTATGGTACGTAACCTGACAGAGGGTCTTCTGTACGCCTATCGTCACGCCACAATAGGACTGATCATCCTCTTGGTGGCCCTGCACTGTTCGCTGACCATGTCCTTTGAGTCAATGCTGCCGGTGTTTTCTCAGAGAGAACTGGGCGCCGGAGGGTCCGTATTCAGTGTGCTCATCATGGCCACAGGTGGCGGTGCTCTCATCGGGGTTCTCATAATAGCCAGTCTGACGGGTAGTCGATGGACTGGCTGGTTTCTGCTAGCCACGGGACTGGCCAGTGGGTTGACTCCCATAGCTTTGGCCGCCTCCTCGACTCTGCCCCTAGCGTTCTTAGCGGCGGCTGGAATGGGGGCCTCTCAGGCTACCTTCATGGCCATCACTAATACCTTAGTGCAGAGCGGCGTAGAAGACCGGGTGCGGGGCCGTGTCTCCAGCATCTATACAATGCACGCCGGCGGCACAATGGCATTCGCCAACCTATTCAACGGTTATCTAGCCGATCAGTGGAACACACCTATTATTCTCACTATAACGGCATCCATGTTCATTGGCTTGTTGCTGTTGCTCAGTCTGTGGCGGTCGACCCTGCGGCAGATATATCGGAGCGGCAGAGCAGCTCCCGCTCACGCCACTTGAGCCTAGCCCACCCGCGCACTAAGGAAAAGGGTAGGCAATTCTCCAAAGAATAAATGATATGGCTTGCAAAGTGTGGATTCACGAGCCTGCTCTTCCTAATGTAAAAGGAGCAAAAATGTTATCAGCACAAGCTTTTACAAGTTGTAGATTTGCCAAACCAACTTGAAGGTGCATTGAACCAGGCCGTTAACAATGGTTATGACTACGCTTCCGGGGAAGGTGTATTATTTGCTCTTGTACGCAGGAAGCTAGCCAGATCGACTGTTAACAACTTTGTTAGGTTAGGGTTCCTTGCATCTTTCAGATCGCCTCTTGCTGCACAATCCTCTAGGAATTCTAGGTACACAACTAAATTCGCTCCACCTACTCTATCCGTATTCGCCGGTATAGGTATGTCGAATTGCTTTAGCTCCTTGAACAAATTGCGTCTTTCAATAAGTAAGCGTGCTTCACGTCCTATAAGCATCTCGTTTCTTGACCTTGTTGAAATAGTAGGAGGTGCGGGTATAGGTATAGTGTGTAAACCAAGCGTTCTCTCCCTGTGTTCCGTTATTTTGGGTCTAAGAGCCTTGAATCTTCGCATCTCCGCATAACGCAAATGTGAGTAGAGTCTATAACCAAGAGAGCCAAGATATGCTCCAAGCACAAGCGTTGAAACCAAGAACGCCGCAATGATTACAAAGGGTAATATCGAACTAAAAGAACCCAGAGCACCACCCATAGAAGACACGAGGCCATACAAATTGATTCCTACAAAAGATAGGACGTTCAGAATCGCTGAGCCTATAGCGAGCCAGTTGGGGAAATTCTTTGGGCGTTGCATACGATTCTATGCTAACCCTCCTCTTTCAAGGGCGTCAAACAAGCGGCAAAAGGACGTATGCTACAAATCTGTGTGACCCATAGGATGATGCCTGGGACTGTATACTGAAGCCTCCCCTTCAATTAGGAAGTCGCGGACAGATTACCGCCTTTGGGTAATTGCGGTATAATCGCTTAGGTTATTGCGGGGTGTAGCTCAGCTTGGAAGAGCGCTACGTTCGGGACGTAGAGGCCGGTGGTTCAAGTCCACTCACCCCGACCAACGCCTGATACTGCTCAGCATGACCGCTGCCAAAGACATATCGGGGCGCGTCGACTGAGGCGGCAGAAGTGTTCCCCACGGGCGCGTTCAGTGGCATTACGGCAGCCATTTACAGAGGAGGAGATGAATTGAAGGCGGACCTGCACCTGGAGGATTTCATCCGCAACGTGCCGGATTTCCCTGAGAAGGGGATCCAATTCAAGGACATCACCCCGCTGCTGGGGAACCCTGATGCCCTGGAAACGGCGGTGAAGGCGCTCAGCGGGCCTTTCAATGATGCAAGCATCGATGCTGTGGTGGCAATAGAAGCGAGGGGCTTTGTTTTGGGCGCTCCCGTGGCCATGGAGTTGGGCACGGGCATTGTCCCGGTACGCAAGGCGGGCAAGCTGCCATGGCACACTTACGGATTCGATTACGCTCTGGAATACGGCTCGGAGACCCTGGAGATGCACCGGGACGCTTTGAAGGAGGGGTCGCGAGTCTTGATAGTGGACGACGTTTTGGCCACCGGGGGCACCATGCAGGCCACGGCGAAACTGGTGGAGCAGTGCGGAGGCTTGGTTGCCGGTATAGCCGTGCTCATCGAGCTGGCTGCCTTGAGAGGACGCGATAAGCTCACGGATTACGACCTGCATTCGCTGATTGTGTTCTAGCAATCAGCTAGACATCTTGCGCCCCTGGGTTCCAGTGTCAAGCACGGGAATGACGGAGAAGAGCCGGGCTAAAACCAGTCGCGATAGAAGACGTCATAGGGAACAAAGTCGGGGCGTGCGAAGTGGGGTACGGGGAGTTGCACCGGCCCATCCTGGCGCGATGGCAGGTAGATGCAGGCGGTACCCGGGGTGGAGACCTCGCCAACCTGGTTCTTGCCCTCTAATCGGATGCCCACTGCGTGATACTCGCGCTTGCCGGGGACGGCGCCCGGGCCTTCCTCACCTTCCTGGACCTCTTTGAACTTCTTGACCACCTCGCCCGTGTAATAAGTGGTGTCACTGTAGAACACGGGCTTCCTGATAGCGGTCTGCTGCCGCCGTACAAAGCCTTCGTCCCCCATCCAGTCGCTGAGGAGGCGGTGGGGTATCTGTGTTCTTTGCACTCCACCGTCGAAAGGGCCGGGCAGAGCGCGGAAAGCCGCCATGAGCGGATCGGAGTGCTCGGCGGAGGCCGACCATGGCCAGCGGGTGGCGGGATGGGTTACGTGGTGGCCTTCACCGCGTATCTTGAACCGGTTGTATACAGGCTCAAAGGTCAGTTCGTCGCCGGGGTCTCCTTTGGCGATGTGGAGCACGCAGGAGCCGACCATGTTGGGGGCCTCCAGGTCTTGGAGCGTCCAAGGGGGAACGACCACCGGGCCAAGCCTTTCGCCAACCTCCACGTCTTCCCAGTAGAGCGTCTCAGCGCCGCGACGACTGGGGCGCATCCTTTCAATGTCCTCCACTATTGCCTGCAGTTCTTCCGCGGAGTAGGTTTGGGTGCCGCGTTCGTAGAGGAGCTGAGAGCCAACCTTGTTCACGTTCATGGAGCGAGACGCTCCCATAGCCTCGATGGGGACCATGATCAGAGTTCCGTAGCACTTGCCCGCTAGGTCGCCGTGATAGTCCCAGTACATCAGCTCAGATATGAAGAAGATGAGGTTGCCGCGCGAGCCCTGTTTGGTGAAGAGGTCTTTGGTTACCATGGAGGAGCGAAACTTGGAGCCTACCTTGACCGTATCGAAGAACTCCCAAGCGGCGCCGGAGAAGTAGTTGGCCACGGGATAACCTTCCTTGCGCCTCTTGCCTTCACCGCCGTACTGTACGCCATGAGCGGTGATGCCCCTTATCTGAGACAGTATGGGTCCCGGCGCAATGAGACAGCCGTAACGCGTGCCTCTGGCATAATCAGGGTCGTTGTACAGGGGATTGTCGTCGCCGATGGTGCGCATGTAGTTTTGGATGTTGCGCTGGTCGAAGCGAATGGGGTTTTCGTAAGGGGGGCCGTCCTGCTCGAAAGGCGCGGGCGGCGCTGGTGGCATACTCTCCTCGGTCTCTTTGCCAACCAGTTCTCTGGATAGCTCTATGAACTCCTGGACCGCTTCTTCAAAGGTCTGGGTGGTAGCCACGCTTCACCTCCGGGCTTCTGGCTTGTTCAGCGGGGATGATAGCAGACGTTGTACGCCTAGGACAACGCTAGGCGAGTCTGGCTCAAAACGCTCGGCGCTTTGATTATAGGTTCAGTAGGGTGAGCCCCGGGCTATAGAGGGCTATTATAAGGGTAGGGAGAAGAAGGACTAGGGAGAAGAATGGAGTAACAAGGGAGCACCGGTGCATTTGCCTGCAACGCAACAAGCATGCAGGGGGTAGACCAATGATTGAATCAGACATGTATCTTCCCGTGAAACGGTTCCTAGAGTCGCAGGGCTACCAGGTTAAGGGGGAGGTGGGGAACTGCGACGTGGTCGCCGTGCGCAACGGTGAGGAGCCTATCGTTGTAGAATTGAAGCTGTCGCTCAACCTGGAACTGTTGCTGCAGGCAGTGGAAAGGCTTGCTGCTACATCTAGAGTATACGTGGGTATACCGGCGGGAAGCCACTTTCTGAGGCGGCGGAGGCGGCAGACGATGAAGCTGCTTAGGGTGCTGGGACTGGGTCTGCTGACTATAGACCCGGCAGCCGGGATGCACAGCGCTGTCGCCATCCTCGATCCCGGAGAGTATCGGCCACGGCGATCCAGAGTACGGCGCGGACGGCTCTTGGGCGAGTTCGAGAGGCGGGTTGGCGACCCGAACTTGGGAGGCACATCGGTACGGCGCGGGATAATGACGGCGTACCGGCAACGGGCGCTTAAGATAGCGGTGTTCCTGCAGAGCAATGGTCCGACGAAAGCGTCTGTCATTGCCAGTGCAATAGGAGAGCCGAAGGCCAGAGCCATCCTGTATCGAGACGTGTACGGTTGGTTCGACAGGCCGTCTAACGGGGTGTACGCCCTGTCACCGCGAGGAGCAGCGGAGATCACCCTTTGGTCGGCTGCCGAAGGAGCATAGAGGCTCACAGTGCTGTTACGGAGAAAGTGACGCTGCCTGAAGCCTCTTTTGGGGTGGCTCTCTCCGCTTCTTCAGTGTGAATCGCAGGCCTGACCAAGTCTCATCTATAGAGGCTATCTTGTAGTCTACCAGGCCGGCGTCCATGCCTATCCTGCGTACGATCACCTGGCTCAGATCCGTTTGAATATCTGAGGTCTTCTTGGGCCAGATGACCCACAGCCCGTCCTTTCCAATGGAGCGGCGCATGGAATGGATATGGTTTTGCAGGTATTCGCTGGAGGTGACGAACCAAAGGATCAGATCGCTAGGGGTGTTTCCATTCCTTTGCAGCAGAACGCCTTCCGGTAAGTCGCCTAGCTTGGATTCAAACCGTTGAGGAGCATCGACAAGGGATACGCGAGAGCCGTCTTTGATGCCCAGCTTTTTGAAGAGTGGAGTGCCCGCATAAGCATCGAAGACACTCCGGGGCTGCACCGGATCAGAAGGAGGAGAGTCGATGGTTTCTTGAATGGCGGGGCCTATGCCTTGCCATACAGCGTACTTTGCATCAGGGAGAAGCTCTTTGACTCGCTCTACTTTGTCGGGCTGGCCGTCAACAAAGATGATGGGCACGGCGCGCGTGCTCTTGTACTGCCGCAACGCCATTGCTACCTCGCGGCCATGCGAGGGCAGGCGGGACAGGTCTATCACAACGGCGGCCGGTGGGTTATCCCTCAGGTGGCGTAGGGAGTCGGAGGAGAAGGGCGAGGCGTCCACCCGGTAACCGGCGGCTTCTATGAGTTGCGCTCTCTCCCTGGCCTCGTCCTGGTTCCAGTGAATGAGATAGACAAAGTCATTCACGCCTACTCCTTGTCCAGAAGCAACGCCTGGCAGAAGCGGGCGGTGTCGGTCAGGTCAGCGATGGGCACGTATTCTCTCACGGTATGCATGTCCTGGGTGGACATGCCGACGACAACGCAGCTTAAGCCGTGTTTGTTGAATACGTTGCCGTCCGTGCCGCCACCGGAGGGGACAACCTGCGGCGTCTTGCCCATGCCCTCAAGTATGCGCGACACCTTCAGCAGCATCGGGTTGTCCATGCCCAGCCGGTACATCTCGTACGCTACGTTCATGGTCTCTTCTATGACGGCCTCTGGATACTTGCCGCGCGCCTGTTCCAACACTTCGCTGATTTCACGGCGCACCAGCTCCAGGGATTCTATGTTGCGGCTGCGGAACTCGCCGATGAACGAGGCATCTTCCGGCACGGCGTTGCGCACCGAACCGCCGGAGACGACGCCTACGTTGATTGTGGTCTCATCATCGAGGCGGCCCTGGCGCAGGCCGGTGATGATTTCGGCGGCTATGCGGATGGCGGACAGACCCTTCTCCGGCTCTACGCCGGCGTGTGCGGAGCGGCCGGTAACGTTCACGGTGAAGATGACGTTGGTGGAGCTGGCGCTGGTCACCTTGCTGGGCGGGCCGTTGCCGTCGAAGACGACACCGCGTTTGGCCTTGACCAGCGATATGTCGAGATTGCGAGCGCCCACTAGGCCAAGCTCCTCCTCGCGGGTGAAGACAAGCTGTACGGGGACACGCTCCGTGCCGTCCTCGTGCAGCGACTCCAATGCTTCCAGTATGGCGGCGACACCGGCCTTGCAGTCGCCGCCGAGGATGGTGGCGCCGTCGGAGACGATGCGGTCATCCAGGACCTGTGGCTTTATGCCGCGGCCCGGCTCGACGGTGTCCATGTGAGCCGATACCAGCAGTGGCTCGTCGCCTTCCTCAGAGGCTATCAGATTGCCGTAGGAGTCTCGCTCTATGCTGAAGCCGAGGTCGCTGAGACGCCGCGTGAGGTCTTGGGCCACCTCTTCCTCTTCTCCGGATGGGCTGTCTATCTGCACAAGGTCGCAGAATGTATTTATCAAGCGGTCTTGCTTTATCATGGCGTCCTCGCTGGTTTGGGTAGGGGGGATTATACATGGAAGCGCACCGCAATGGGTGGGGATTCCCAGGAGGCTAACAGATACTTTACAGCTACCGCCCACCGCGACCTCCAGACATGGCTGCTCATGGACTCACCGCCTCTTCCGGGTTCAGCGTGAGGAGATTGCTAATGGCATCTCCCTTTAGCAACTCTCTCACGTCCGTTCCATCACGAGATATGGTGACGATATGTTCACCCGGTTGGTAGATTGCTATCCTTGATCCGTCTGGTGACCATGCGGCCCGGGCACTTGGAATGCCGGGGGCCAAACGTCGCAGGTCCGTGCCGTCCGACTGCACAAGATATGCTTCGTCGGCAAGATATCCTTCGTTGAGGAAATATACTTCGCCGGCAAGAAAGAGCAACTCGGACCCATCGGGCGACCAGGACACCTGTGAGACCCGTGAGATAGACGTGACGGG
The DNA here is from genome assembly GCA_965197965.1 of Dehalococcoidia bacterium. GTDB lineage: Bacteria > Chloroflexota > Dehalococcoidia > Lucifugimonadales > QGNO01 > DAOUJH01. The sequence goes on along the minus strand of OZ240235.1, from coordinate 1,054,265 downwards.
GTTGTTGGGCTCACCACGCCAGATCGTGCGTATGCCTGTGCCGTCGGGTCTGACCGCGTAGATTATGGGCGTCTCGCCCTCAATCGAGGCGAAGGCCAACTCCTTGCCGTCCGGGGACCACGTGGCGGACGCCGTGGTCTCTCCTATCCGGATCAGGTCTGATCCATCGGAATCAATGATGTAGAGCCTGCGAATGTCGTCGTAAGGAAGAAACTCTCCCTCATTCGCAATGAACGCCAAGTGCTGACCGTCAGGCGACCAGACCGGAGGGTACAGGGCAACCCTGCTGGTCAGGGAAAGCGGTTGCCATTCCGCCGGTGCATCTGCAGACCTGATGACTAGTCTCATAAAGAGGGCATCCCACGATGTTAGCGCATAATCCTCAAGATCAGACTCTTTGAAACTAATACCCATATATGCATGTGTAACTGTGGCGACCTGCGTCCCATTCGGTGACCAGACAGGATAGTGATCGAAACGTTCGTTCTTCGTCAGTCGCTTCCTGTCGGTGCCGTCCATGTTCACTGAGGCGATCTCGTAACCCTCGGAATACTTGCCTATTTCCGGTTCTGGCTCATCGGGCATGTATTCACAGGTGGAATAGACGACCCGAGAGCCGTCCGGCGATACGTCGGCGTAGAACCCGTATGCGAATTTATCGTTTACATCTACATCAGCAAGTTCTCTTACTTGAGCGCCTGCGATGTCCAAAACCAAGATCAAATCGTCATGGTCGAACAACAGGCTTGTGCCCCCCTCTGCCCAATGAATGAAATGCTCGTGTAAGTTTGCATAATTTCCGTAGTACCCGTAAAAATGAGGACCACACGGGTCGACCGGTTCCCCCACAATGAAGGGCGTGGGTGATGGCGTGGGCGTCGGTATGGGCATGGGGGTTGCCATAGTGGTCGGCGATGGCGAAGGCGTGGCGGTCGGTACGGGTACGGCCGTAGCCGTCAGGGTTGGCGTGGGCGATGGCGTCGGTTCAGGCATCCCTGTGCAGCCGGAAGCAGACGCCAGGACCAGCGCAACCGCTCCCAGTACCAGCAATTGGGTTGTCTGCTTTATCATGACGTCCTCGCCGGGTGGGCAGGGAGATTATACATGGAGTACGCTCCAATAGCGGGAATGGATTCCCAGCCAGACGGGACGAGGCTACCAGGTACTTTACAGCTAGCGCCCAGCGCCAATAGCCAATGATGCCGCACAAATCTACTGTTCATGGGACCTGCACCTCACGGAGCTTGTTGGTCCGCACCAGTACCCTCACGTTGCCGCCGTTCGGATCCATGGTGTAGACCACCGGATTCCGACCTCCGGGGTCCGAGTGAGAACCGATAGGAACGCGCACGGCTATCCTGGAGCTGTCGGGAGACCAGGCACCAACCGACTGAGGTCGGGGATTCACGAATGCCTGCTCAAACCCGTCAGGCTCCCATAGCGCCTCCTCGATGGGCGATTCACCAACTAAGACGCCGTCGAGGTCAACCACGCAGATCCGTGCCTCACAGCCGAACATGATGTGAGAACCCTCAGGTGACCACGCCAGGGTGGGTATCCAGATGTCGTAGAAACGCCGTGAGTCCTGAAACGTCCCTCGATCCGTTATCCTGGTGATAGCTCGGGGGTCGGAGCCGTCGGGCTTGACGGTGTAGAGCACCACGTCGTCTCCGTCGAGCTTGGCAAACGCCAGGCGGCTCCCGTCCGGAGACCAAGAGGGTGGGCTTGCCGTCTCCGAGATCTCCAACAGTTCAGAGCCGTCAGCGCGAACTGTGTAAAGAATCCCCCCCACATAAGTAGCCTCGTAAGCAACGAAAGCCAGTTGCTGGCCGTCGGGAGACCATATCGGGGCTGTGGGTTCGGTATCAAGAGAGGACCTACGGTCTCTCGGGTCTCTCAGCATAAGATCCTTTTGGTCTGAACCATCCTCCAGCATGACTCGAAGCGTGCCGAAAACAGGTTTGTAGCCTCTACCTCTTATGAAGGCTATGCTTCTTCCATCGGGAGACCATGCCGGGTAATGGTCCATGTAACGGTCCTCGGTAAGACGCCTACGGTCCGAGCCGTCGATGGCCACCGACGCGATCTCGTAGTTGTACGTCCTATCCTCCGTTTTATACTGGCATGAGGTGTAGGCGATGCGCGATCCATCCGGCGATAGATCGGCGTGGAAGCCACCGGGAAAATGGGGGGAACCCGGGTTGGCATCTACGACGGCTCGCAGCCCGGAACCGTCGTTGTTCACCATCATCACCAGCGTTCCGTGATCAAATATCAGGCGGGGGCCATCTGGAGTCCAGTAGATAAAGTGGTCGATCCTATCCAACACTTGCAAGTGAGATATTGGCCCACACGGACCGGACGGTGGACCGCCGTCGCCGTTCGGTGGGTATGGTGTCGGCGTAGGTGCGGGCTTGGGTGTAGGCGTCGGCACGGGTATAAAAGTGGGTGTAGGCGTCAGTGCTGTAGCCGTAGCTCTAGCAGCCTTAGCTCTAGCAACAGCCGTAGCTCTAGCAGCAGGCGTAGGTCTAGTAGACAAAAACTGCTGAACTAGCTGGTCTTGAAGATTCGGCGTGGCTGTAGGCGTCGGGGTTGGTGTCGGTGTGGGCGTAGCCGTCAGAGTTGGCGTGGGCGATGGCGTCGGTTCAGGCATCCCGGTGCAGCCGGAAATTGCAGACGCCAGGACTAGCGCAACCGTTCCCAGTACCAGCAATTGGGTTGTCTGCTTTATCATGACGTCCTCGCCGGGTGGGTAGGGAGATTATACATGAAGTACGCTGTAATAGTGGGAATGGATTTCCAGTCGGGCGAGACGAGGCTATCGGTACTTTACAGCTACCGCTAATATAAGAGGGTGAAGTTAGGTACACAGTCCAGGAGTTGCGGAGTAAAATGAGGCCATGCCTGCGTACTATCCAGTTTACCTAGACTTGAACGGACGCCACTGCGTAGTGGTTGGCGGAGAGCACGAGGCCGAGCGCAAAGTGCAAGGGCTCTTGGAACACGGCGCGCGGGTGACTCTGATCAATCCAGAGGTCTCCGTTGTGCTTCAAGACCTGTCCGGCCGCGGCCTCATAGAGTGGAAGCGCCGGGAATACCGGCAGGGCGACCTGGAAGGGGCGTTCCTGGTTGTATCGGAGAACCTCGACGAGGATGAGTACACAAGGGTTGCCCAAGAGGCCCATAGCCGCGGCATCTTGCTCAACGTGGTGGATAGGCCTCAGCTGTGCAGCTTCATAGCCCCCGCGATAGCCAGAAGAGGGCAGAACGGCGAAGTGCAGTGCGCCATCTCGACCGCGGGCCTCAGTCCGGCTCTGGCTCGCCGTCTCAGAGAGATGATGTCCGATCCTGACCTCTGCCTGTGCCTGCAGTGGGCGGATATGGTGGACGTTCTCGCCGACGTGCGGACTGAAGTGCGGGCAAAGGGCCTACGACCGGATCCCGACCGCTGGCAGGAGTGCATGGATGATGAGCTTTTGTCCATGTTTCAGAGCGGCCAGACAGCGCAGGCAAGAGAGAGGCTGCGGAGGATGCTGGAGGAGCAGCCCGGCGCATCGCAAGGAGTGGGAGCTTGAATATAGATCAGAGTGGCAACCTTGAGTAGCAGGTCTGGCCCCGTAATTGCAGGATCACGCGCCAGCGAACTTGCCTTGAAGCAGACGGAAGAGGTCTTGGAACTGCTGAGGGTCACAGCCCCCGATACGCCCTTGGAAATCCGCACCATCACCACAGGCGGCGATCTGGATGACCGGTCACCCGTGCCACAGATCGGCGTTGGCGTGTTCGTTAAGGAGCTGGAGGCTGCCCTGCTGCGACAAGAGATAGACCTGGCGGTGCACAGCTTGAAGGACTTGCCGTCCACTATTAGCGATGGCCTAAGCATAGGAGCGGTCGTCCGCCGTGAAGACACGCGTGACGCGTTAGTGAACAAATGGCGCCTTCCCCTGTCGGAGCTGCCCAGGGGCGCTCGCATAGGCACCGGGAGCCCGCGACGGTCTGCCCAGTTGCTTGCCATCCGCCCGGATATTCAAGTCCTGCCCATGCGTGGCAACGTCCCCAGCCGCCTGCAAAAGGCATCCGGTGAGGAATACGACGGTGCGGTGCTGGCGATGGCCGGCTTGCGCAGGCTGCAAAGAGAGAAAGAGGCCGCCCAGGTGTTTGAGCCGGAACAGTTCTTGCCCGCTCCCGGCCAGGGAGCGCTGGCGGTCCAAATAAGGTCTGACGATGAGGCGATGAGACAACTGGTGGAGCCGGTACAAGACCCGGATACGGCAATGAGCGTGAGTGCAGAGCGGACTCTGTTGTCCCTTCTGGGCGCGGGATGCACCGCTCCTTTCGGGGCGCATGCGGAGATCGACGCTCAGACCCTGACCCTCAGAGCCATGCTTGCCGTCGACAGTTCTGGGAAGCGGTTGTTCAGAGCCTCGGCGTCGGGAAGCGCTGAAAACCCGGAGGCCGTTGCACACGAGGTCTACCGAGAACTCGTCTCAACCGGGGCTATCGAAGCGGTGAAATCTGCTGGTGGCTTCAGATGAAGACTGCACGGCCGGGTACCGTATATCTAGTGGGAGCGGGCCCAGGAGACCCTGGTCTGCTTACACTGCGCGGGCTGGAACTCCTGCGCAGTGCCGACGCCGTGCTCTATGACCGGCTGGTTGATCAGCGTATCCTCAGCTTTGCATCTGACAGGGCAGAGGTAATCTTCGTAGGGAAATGGCCGCACGGCGAGTCCAATGCTCAGGAGGGAATCGCTGCCGAGATGGTGCGTCGCGCCAGGCTGGGGCAAACCGTGGTGCGGCTCAAAGGCGGAGACCCCTTTGTCTTCGGACGCGGCGGCGAAGAGGCACAGGTACTGGCCGACGCGGGCATACCGTTTGAAGTCGTGCCGGGGATAACCTCCGCCATCGCGGTACCGGCTTACGCCGGCATCCCCGTTACCCATAGAGAGGTGGCCTCCTCCTTTACCGTGGTCAGCGGCAGCGAAGACCCCGGAAAGGAAGAGTCCCTCATACGCTGGAAAGCGTTAGCAGAGGGTGGTGGTACCCTGGTGCTCCTCATGGGCTGGGAAAGCCTGGGCGGAATATGCAAGACGTTGAAGGAAAACGGCATGCCCGCGGATACTCCCGCCGCCTTGATACAGTGGGGTACCCGGCCCGGGCAACGTGTTGTGGAAGGGACGTTGGATACCGTGCCGGAGCTTGGTATGGAGGCCGGATTGGAGCCTCCCATAGTGGCCGTATTCGGCCCCGCGGTAGCTTTGCGCTCGGAGATACGCTGGTTCGACAACAGGCCGTTGTCTGAAAAACGGATAATGGTCACCAGGGCGCGGACGCAGATCAGCGCCACCGCAGACCTGCTCAGCAGGGAAGGAGCGGAGGTCATAGAGCTGCCCAGCATTAGGATCGTCCCTCCCGATGACGCCACCCCAGTGAAGCGTGCCGCACAGAGCTTGGCGAGCTATAGTTGGGTCGTCTTCACCAGTGTCAACGGCGTCGATGCCTTCTGGGAAGCCCTCAGGGAGATTGGCCTGGACTCACGGGCATTCGCCGGAGTCAAGGTCGCCGCCATTGGACCGGCCACTGCGGAGTCGCTGGCCCGACATGGCATCCACGCCGACCGTATGCCTTCGGAATACATTTCGGAGTCTGTGGTGGAGTCGTTGCAAGAACACATAATGCCGGGCGACCGCGTCTTGCTGCCCAGGGCCGCGGAAGGACGCAATGCTTTGGTGGAGGGACTGCAAAAGCTCGGCGCGGAAGTGGAGCACGTTGTCACCTACAAGACCCTTGCCTCTGAGGAGTCCAAACAAGAAGCGCTTGCCCTGTTGAAGCAAGGAGAGGTAGACGCCGTTACCTTTACCAGCTCCTCCACGGTGTCGAGTTTGGTCTCCATCCTGGGCGGAGACATCTCGCTATTGCAGAAGCCCGCTATAGCCTGCATAGGACCCGTTACCGCGGCAACCGCCGCCGGATTGGGTTTGAATGTCGCCGTCCAAGCCAGGGAGTACACTATAGCCGGTTTGGTGGAAGCCCTAAAAGAGCACTTTTCAAGCCAGGTCCAGTTCGGGTAGAAGGGAGGAGAAGTATGGCTGTGTTCCCACAGCTCAGGCTAAGAAGACTGCGAAGAAGCGAGACTGTTCGTGAAATGGTCAGGGAGACGTCTCTAGCGCCGTCGGATTTGATATATCCACTCTTCGTCTGCCACGGGCGTGAGGTGAAGACCCCCATAGAGTCTATGCCGGGTTGCTACCAGCTTTCGTTGGACCAGTTGCTGACGGAAGTCACGGAAATAGCGGAACTGGGCATATCGGGCGTAATGCTGTTCGGGATACCCGCTTCCAAGGATGAAGCGGGTACGGAGGCATACGACCCGCAGGGAATTGTGCAGGAAGCGGTGAAGATGATCAAGCAGACGGCGCCGCGGCTCTTTGTGATCACAGACGTTTGCCTTTGCGAATACACGGATCACGGACACTGCGGCATCATAGGCGGCGATGGAACGGTGGACAACGATAAGACCCTTGAGTTGCTGGCGCGCTCGGCTCTGTCCCACGCGGATGCTGGTGCGGACATGGTGGCGCCTTCCGCCATGATGGACGGCCAGGTCAATGCTATCCGAGCCGCACTGGATCAAGGGGACCATTCAGAGATACCGATACTGGCCTACGCGGCCAAGTTCGCCTCTGCCTTCTACGGCCCCTTCCGAGAAGCGGCTGGCTCCACGCCGCAGTTTGGGGACAGGCGGGGTTACCAGATGGACCCGGCAAACGCCCGCATGGCGCTGCGAGAAATAGAGCAGGATATCAGTGAAGGCGCTGACATGGTTATGGTGAAGCCCGCTCTGGCTTACCTGGATGTGCTGAATAGGGCCAGGGGACAGTTCCAGCATCCGTTGGCGGCGTACAACGTCAGCGGCGAGTACGCCATGGTAAAAGCGGCATCCGCCGCCGGATGGCTGGATGAGAAACGGATCGCCCTGGAGATTCTAACCTCTATCAAGCGCGCCGGCGCGGACATCATTCTGACGTATCACGCCAAGGATGCCTCGCGGTGGTTGAGCGGGCAAGAATAGCTCTCATGGATTCTGCACCGCTGAGTCGCTTGCCGGATTAGCTAGGGTATACCAGTTCGCCGCCTGCCGCACCCTGGCGGGAAGGTTGCCTCACTGGCGCGGCGCCCTTGGTCTTCCAGAAAATCTCGGCGATATCCTGAGTGGCGGATAGCAGGTCCTGAGCGGCTTGCATGTCCTGGTTCTGCCGTACTTTGGAGGCGGCCTTCATGGCGTTGAAGAACTTTCCATGAAGGTCGGGGTGCTCCTCGACATGTTCGGGACGGAAATAGTCGCCCCAGAGGATCCGCAGCTCCTTCTTGCAAAGCTCGGCATGCTCCTCCTTGACAGTCGTGTAGCGGCTGACGGCGTGGGCGTAGGCGCTGTGCGCCTGGGCGGAAGCATCTGCCCCGGGGGCTTCCAAGGCCTCTATGAGCTGGTTCATGCGGACGGTGGTCAATGCAGCTATCTGGGCCACGTGGGGATCATATATTCCGCACGGGATATCGCAGTGAGCATAAGCTGTTTTGGTGGAAGCTATTTTTCGAAGCGTTGTAGACAGACCGGAAAACGAGAACATTCATCCCTCCAGATTTGTACGTTCAGCGGGGTTAGGTTATCAAGAGACGCGTCCAGCATCAAGACTCGCCACGTTGCTCACCCTTGATGCGAAGCCTAGAATTGAAGACATGCGACACATCCTGAGATCCATCTTGCGCCTTCCCCGGGCGATGCGTTTCTCCATAGCAGGCGACAGTATGCAACCGGGACTGGCCCATGGCGAGAAGATGTTAGTAGACAGGCTGGCCTTTAGCTCTACGCCGCCATCCAGAGGGGACGTGATAGTCCTGTTGGACCCCGGTCAGCCAGGGGTCCACTGCGTGAAACGGGTAATCGGGCTGCCGGGAGAGCATGTCAGGATCATCAACGGCGTGGTTCTAATCAATGATCACCCGCTCTACGAGCCTTATCTTGCCAAACCTGCTCCTACGGACACGCCGTCACCCGGTCAGTGGCTGCTGGGGAACGAGGAGTACCTGGTGCTTGGCGACTTTAGGCAAGACAGCCGCGACAGCCGTTCGTTTGGGCCTGTACACGCCTCACGGATCGTGGGCAAGGCTTGGATAAGATACTGGCCGCTGAAGGCCGGCGGTAGGATCAAATAGCATCTACCTGTAGATATATGGCTTGCCCTATTTCCCAGCGGGCGTTCTGGGAAGGAACTTTTCTTGATTCGACCTCTCTTTCCTCCGTAGTTGCTGAAGTGTAGAGCATCAGGGAAAATGTACGTCATGAACTTGCGGCTTGTCCGACACGCTGAGAGTACTGCGAATTCAGAGAACCGATGGCAAGGCCGAGTGGACTTCCCGCTGTCCGAAGCCGGACGCTTCCAAGCAAACCGCCTCCGGTTAAGGCTGCAGCGAGAGAAATATGTTCCTACCCGCATCTACTCTAGTCCGCTCAGCCGCGCGCTCGAGACGGCACGGATCGCGTCGTCAATCTGGGGTCTACCGATTGAGATGTGGCAGGATCTCGCCGAAATCGATGTTGGCGTGGTCTCCGGGCTAACGGATACCGAGATTGAGAAGCGGTTTCCCGAGTTTGGCTTTGAACTCACCACGAGTCGCAACCTCGAACTCGTGGACGGAGCAGAGATCTACGGCGAACGGATTATCCGTGCACAGCGCGTCGTGGACAGCCTGATTCGCGAACACAAGAATAATGACAGGGTGTTGATTTTTTCCCACGGTGGGATTCTGACGCACATTATTGCTAGGATTTTGGGCACGGATCGGATATGGGATCTAGGCATTCACAACACCGCAGTCTTCGAATTCTCCATCGATGTGGACAGATGGCATCTGAGCGATGGCACTCGGGACAGTACGAATCTCCGGCACATCAACTGTTTCAATGACGCTAGTCACCTAGGCGAAACCCTTTCTTGACCCCTTGATCCTGCACGCCCTTGACAGTTTCATGAAACCGGCCAATAATATGACCCGTCATGAGCAGGTCAATAGCATACCTTCCCTACTATTTTGAGTTTACTTACAAAGCCCGGACGGGGAGGGTAGCTGTTTAGTACACAGCAGAGTCAAATCAAAGAGCCCTCCTCGCGAGGGCTTTTTGATTATATAAGAAAAAACGAGGAATCATTATGGGCCAACTGCAGAACATAAACGTCTCCAGCATACAAAGACTGCCCTCACCGGCGGAGTACCTAACCCGCCTTCCCACTCCTGACTCGGTGGCGCAACTGGTGGTGAAAGGAAGAGAGGAGATTGCCGCCATTCTTTCGGGAGAGGATGATCGCTTACTGCTCATCTCCGGCCCCTGCTCCATCCACGATACAAAGGCCGGCCTGGATTATGCGCATAGGCTCAAGCAGATCGCGGACAGGTACAGCGACCGTATGCTCGTTGTAATGCGCGTCTACTTTGAAAAGCCCCGTACTACCGTTGGCTGGAAGGGCCTTATCTACGATCCTCATCTGAACGGCAGCTTCGACTTGGAGCATGGGCTGTATATGGCGAGGGAATTCCTGCTGAACATCGCCGAGATAGGTCTGCTTTCCGCCACCGAGTTCGTGGACCCCATCACTCCCCAGTACATAGCGGACTTGGTTTCGTGGGCTGCTATTGGCGCGCGTACCGCGGAGAGCCAGACACATCGCCAGATGGCAAGCGGTTTGAGCATGCCTGTGGGCTTCAAGAACGGCACCGGCGGCAGCATCCAACTCGCCGTTGACGGAGTGGTTGCCGCCCGCGCCCGGCACGCTTTTCTCGGAGTGGACGGCGAAGGCTATGCCTCCATAGTGATGACGCAGGGAAATCCCAACTGCCACATAGTCCTGCGCGGCGGCACTCCCGGGACAAACTACGATGCCGCCTCTGTGGCCAGGGCCACGTCTTTGCTTGAGCAGGCCGGCGTGCCCGCCAGGCTGCTCGTGGACTGCTCCCACGCCAACTCCAACAAGGACTACGCGCTTGAGTCGGTTGCCTTCCAAGACGTTCTCCAGCAGCGCTTATCGGGAAATACAGGTGTAGTGGGCATGATGTTGGAAAGCAATCTATTCGCCAGCAGTCAGAAGCTTGACGAAGGGGACCCTTCCAAACTGGAGTACGGCGTCTCTATCACGGACCCTTGCGTCGGCTGGGAAGAGACCGATGCTCTGTTGTCCGAGGCTTACCAGGCACTGGCCGCAGGTGCAGACACCTATGCTCTTTCCTAATACAATCGGTCGAAAGTCTCTGTAAGTGGGTAGGAGACCGGACGGCTAGTATGCAAATGACAATGAGCTGATTGAGTACAACTACGCCCGGGAGTTGGCGCAATGAATAGAGATGATGCACTTGACCTGCTGCGTACACACAAGCCGGTGCTTGCGGAGCGCTTCGGCGTAACCGAGCTTGCCTTGTTCGGCTCTTTTGCCAGGGGTCAGGCCACTGATGGCAGTGACATCGATGTCCTCGTCGAGTTTGGCACAAGCCCTGACTGGAAGACCTACTTCGGGGCCGTGTCCTATTTGGAAGACATCCTCGGCAGGCCAGTGGATATGGCTACCATATCGGAAGTGCGGAAGGAAATACGCCCCTTTGTTGAAAGGGATGCTGTCCATGTCTGATTCTGTGGGGCAAGAGCGCCCATGGAGCTTCTACGTCCAGGATATGTTGGATTTTGCAGAAGCGGTCTTGGGCTATACCTCCAGGCTGGACATGGCTGCATTTGTCGCTGATCGAAGAACCTATGACGCCACCCTGCGTAATATCCAACTGATCGGCGAGGCTGCCACTCACGTTCCCGATGATGTCCGTACAGCCTATCCATCCATTCCATGGCGCGCAATGATAGGCGCTCGAAATCGCCTGGCTCACGCCTACCTGCACATCAGCGACGCCATCCTCTGGTCGATAATCCAGGACGCCATTCCAGACCTGGTGCCCCAGCTGCGAAAGCTATTGGAAGACGCCGAACAAGACTTGCCATGATCGCCCCGGCTGTGGAGTGCACAAGAAGGGAGGCCGAAACCGCCCCCTGCATCCCCATAGCCGCCTGGCTTAGTAAGCGGCAACTAGCGTCTGGCTAGAGAGCGAAGTTTGCCCAGTACAATGGGCGCTATGCCCATGATGGTGATAACCGCGCTCACTACAAGAGTGTCTCCGGCCCCTGCCACAAGCGCTTCGTTCTGTGGCAGGCCGCTGCTCAGGTGATGGGCTTCGCGGGAAGCCAGTATGGCGCCGGACAGAGCCACGCCTCCTGAAAGGCCTATCTGCCGGCCCGTGGCGATGAAGGCTCCCGCCATTCCCAGCCGTTCCGCAGGCACCGTGCTCATGATGGAACTGGCGTTGGTAGGATCGAACAGGGCGGAGCCAAGGCTAGCCAGCGATAGAATCATGGCAAGCTGCCACACGGTTGCGCTTACTCCCAGACCGGACAGCAGAAATAGCGCCGCTGAAACTACAACCAGGCCTGAAGCCATCAGCAACCCGTGACTCATGCGGTCGGACAGCCAGCCCGTCACTGGCGAGATCAGAGACCGCACCACTGAGAAGACGGCCAGCACGAGACCCGCTTTGACCGTGCTGTAGCCCAAGCCGTTTATCATGGCAAAGGGTAGAACAAAAGCCACGGCGCTCCATGCCTGGAAATGCGCCAGCAGCGTAGCAACGCCAGTGGAGAGCGCCGGGTTGCGGAAGGCGCGAACGTCCACAATAGGACGCTGTGCTCGCAACTCCCACCACACAAAAAGTGGGAGTGCCGTCACCACCAGCGCAATGGCCGCCAGCACTAGGGGAGAGGTGATTCCCAATCTACCCGCCTGATTCACCGCCAGAAGAAAGCCGCTGAGCAGAGCCAGGAGGATCACCGCACCCTGGCTATCCAGGTGCAATGCGCCAGGCGTCCGCGATTGCCGTGCCAGCAGCAGCCAGCTCAAAGGCACCGAAACCAGGCTTAGGGGGAGTCGTGTGTAGAACACCGCACGCCAGTCCAGAAGATCTATGACCACGCCGCCAAGTAGCGGCCCGCCGGCCAGCCCAAGGCCGACCGTTGCGCCCAGCAGGCCAAAGGCAAGGCCGCGCTCCTTGGCATCGAACGTGGCCGCTAAGATGGCCGATCCAACCGAAACTACCATGGCCGCGCCGATCCCCTGCAGGGCGCGCACCAAGACGAGCTGAGCTATGTTTTGTGCCAGCGCAGCCAGCGCCAGCCCCACCGTGAAAAGCACAATCCCGGCTATGTACAGTCGTTCCCTGCCCAGAAAATCGCCAATCCAACCCATGGTCAATAGGAGACTGGTGCTGGTGAGGAAGAAGGCTATGCCTACCCAGGCCACAATGGAGGCGTCTGTGCCAAACGTTTCCGAAAGGACCGGATAGGCTATGTTGATTATGCTCCCGTCCAGGGTGGACATTAACGTGCCCAGAGAGACAATGCCGAAGGCCGTCCACTTGTAAGACCAGGGAGCTTTGAGACGCGGCGGGGCCGGCTGTAAGGCTTGGCTGCTATCCAAACCCAAGCCTGCGTTTCTTCATGCTGATATAACTTCCATAAGAGCTCTGCCCAATTACTATATGGTCGAGCACAGTTATATCCAGGAGCTCGCCGGCTGCCACTAGCTGCTTGGTCACCGCTACGTCGTCAGGACTGGGGTTGGGGTCTCCTGATGGATGATTGTGCACGAGTATGACCGAGGGGCAGTTGGACCTGACGGCGTCTTGAAACACCTCTGAAGCACGCACCACCGCTGAGTTGACGTTGCCCTTGTACACGGTTGAAATGTTGATGACCTGGTTCTTGATGTTGAGGGCAACGACTCTGAACTCTTCCTGTTCAAGAAGCGACATTTCCGCTCCCAGCAAATTGACGACAGCCTCAGGTGAATGGACCTCAGGCCTGGCATCACCGCTAGCGGCCAGCAAACGTTTGCTCAACTCGAGAGCGGACTTGAGTTGAGCTGTCTTGGCGTCTCCCATGCCGTGGATGGATGCCAGCTCTTGGAAGCTGGCTTTGGATATGCCTTCCAAGCCGCCGTACTTTGCCAGCAGCCTGTTGGATAGGTCTATAACGTTCTCAGATGAGGTACCGGTGCGGAGTAGAATGGCAATCAGCTCGGCATTGCTCAAGTAGGCGGCGCCGGAGTCCTTCAATCTCTCGCGGGGCCTCTCTTTGGCGGGCATATCGCGGATCAGCAGCCTGTATTCCGGCTTATCCTGCTCCGCCATGATGCCCCTCGATCGCCCTAAGCACCGTTTTCTTCACGGCAACTCTGGCAAACAAATTCCTGGCCCTGTTCCATGGCCGTACCCACAGGCACATTGCGTTTTCGATGGCACACCGTACAAGTCACGGCCTCCATGGGGGTTTGCCCGGGACGGTTTGGCTCAACCGAATAACCCCGGAAACCTTTGTAATCCGGATTGAGCCGCTTCATAGCTTCGTAGCGTGCCCTGTCTTTACTACGGCTCAAAGTAGGCACACCTCCTGATAGCGCCGTTTACTCTACGGCAACAGTGGCGCCCGCTTCCTGTAGTTTCTTGTGTATGTCATCGGCTTCTTCTTTGCCAATGCCTTCCTTCACTGCTACGGGCGCTCCCTCCACCAGCTCTTTGGCCTCGCGCAGACCCAGGGTAGTCACTTCCCTCACGGCCTTGATCACGTTGATCTTGTTGGCTCCTGCTTCCTTGAGCATCACCTTGAACTCGGTCTGCTCCTCCTCGGCGGCGGCGTCTCCGGAAGGCGCCGCAGCTGCAACGGGCGCAGCGGCGAAGGCTACTGGAGCGGCTGCGCTTACTCCAAACTCCTCCTCCAGAGCTTTCACCACTTCTGACAGCTCAACAACCGACAACGACTTTATTGCTTCTATAACCTCTTCTTTGCCCACTGACGTCTCCTTACTAATTGGGTTTCTGCAAATTGAGCTCTTTGAATTGATAGCGTTGTTCTACTTCCCTTCTTGCTGGTCCACCCTGGCCTGCAAGACGTTTGCCAGGCCAACCAGCGGGCCGTTCATCACGTTCGCCAGTCCCTGCAAAGGCTGGTTGATAGCTCTGACCAGGCGGGTGGGCAGCGATGCCATCTGCCCCAGTAGTTGGGCCAGAAGCACCTCTCGTGGGGGCAATGTGGTCAGCAGCGTAAGCTGCGCATCCTTGTAGACGCGGCCGTCCATCATGGTAGCGGCCCTTACCACCATGGGCAGCCTGTTGGTGCGCACGTAGTCGTGGATCGTCTTTATGGGCGTAAGGGGATCGGCAAAGCCCAGCGCCAGGCCCGTGGGACCCGCCAGCAGCTCCTTCAACTCCGGTCTACCCGCTGCATCAGCGGCCCTTTCGGTCAAAGTATTCTTGACTACCCTGAACTCCACGTCGGCCTCGCGTAGATGCTTGCGCAGTCCTGTCATGCTCTTGACCGGCATGGAGGTAAAATCCGCCGCTACAGCAACAGTAGCCTGCGAGAGCTTTTCAGCCAAGAGTTGCACTTCGTCTATCTTTTTCTGAGTAGGCATCCTTACCTCAATAAAAAATCCCCTGCCGCAAAAGACAGGGGAAGTAAAGCCAACTTGCCGGCTCGCTTTCCTGCCTCGGCGGGCCTTGATTAAGCCTCTAGTGGCGCCCGCTGTCTACGGCGTTCGTTATTCAGTTTTGGGAGTCTATTCTACCCTCAGCTCGGTCAGAGAAGCAAGGTCAAGCGGAATGCTCGGCCCCATGCTGGAGGTCATGTAGGCGCTGCGGATGAACTGCCCTTTGACGGCGGCAGGCCGGGAGCGCGAGACCATTTCCATCAGGCTTGACAGGTTTTCATAGAGCTTGTCGGATTCAAAGCTAGCCTTGCCGATGGGAGCGTGGATTATTGCGGTCCTGTCCATGCGCACCTCCACGCGCCCTTTCTTGGCTTCATCCACAGCCCTGCCAATGTCTCCCGGCTGCACCACGGTTCCCGTTCTGGGATTGGGCATAAGCCCCCGGCGGCCCAGCACTCGCCCAAGCCGTCCTATCTTGCCCATCATGTCCGGGGTGGCTATTGCAATATCGAACTCCACCCAACCGCCATCTATCCTTTTGATGACATCGTCGTCACCTACGTAGTCAGCGCCCGTCTCCCTTGCCGCTCTGGCTGCGTCGCCCTGAGCAAATACCAGAACCCTTACGGGTCTTCCCAAGCCGTTGGGCAAAAGCGCCACGCCGCGAAGCTGCTGATCGGCATGCCTGGGGTCTGCACCGGTACGGAGGTGAATCTCCACCGTTTCGTCGAAATTAGCCGTGGCGGTCTGTTTTACTAGGTTTATGGCCTCTTCAGGCTCATAATTCCTATCTTTCTCCACCTTGGTTGTGGCTTCTGACAACCTCTTCTTTAGCTTGGCCATTACTCGGTAACCTCTATGCCCATGCTGCGCGCTGAGCCCTCTATAATCTTCATAGCGGCTTCCACTGAACCCGCATTCAGGTCGTTCATCTTGGTTTCAGCTATTTCACGTATGGCAGAGCGGGGCACCGCGGCCACCTTCTCCCTGCCTGCCTGTGTGCTGCCCTTCTCTACGCCGGCCGCCTTGCGAAGCATGTCCGAGGCGGGGGAGGTCTTGGTTACGAAAGTAAAGGACCTGTCTTCAAATACGGTTAGCTCAACCGGAACTATGCTGCCCGTCTGGTTGGCGGTTCGTGAGTTGAACTCCTTCACGAAACCCATGATATTGACGCCGTGCTGGCCCAAGGCGGGACCAACTGGGTAGGCTGGTGTTGCCTGTCCCGCCTGTATCTGCAACTTGATTATTGCTCTTATCTTCTTTGCCATTATTGCAACACGCTAAAGCTTTTCCACCTGCAGAAAGTCCAACTCTACCGGTGTCTCCCTGCCGAAGAACGATACCAGTACGTTAAGCTTCCCCTTGTCGGTGTCTATGGTGTCCACCACTCCAATGAAGTCGGCAAAGGGGCCGTCCGTAATTCTAACGCTCTGCCCCTTGGTAAAGCCCACCCTGGCCTTGGGTGTCTCCGATGCCACCTGCTGTAGGATGTTCTCCACCTCCCAAGGCTCCAGGGGAACAGGCTTGGGCCTCTTATCACGTTCGTCTTCCGACGATACAAATCCGGTGACACCGGGTGTATTGCGTACTATGTGCCAGCTCTCGTCGTCCATGTTCATCTGAACCATGATATAGCCGGGGTAGAGCCTCACCCGTTTTGGAACGCGCCTGCCTTCCCTGATTTCCACCACTTCTTCTGTAGGAACAATCACCTGGACGATTTTATGATGGGCGTCCATGGTGGTGATGCGCTGCTCCAGGTTTTTTCTGACACGCTCCTCTTGGCCTGAGTAGGTATGGACAAAATACCAGCGAGGTTGTGTTGTATCGGTCTGCACCTTTTTGGTCTTGGATGTCATGCTGATTCTTCTCAGATTAAGACAGGACTATATCAAGCAGTTCAGTGAATAGAATGTCTATCAGGCCTAAAGCCGTGCCTATTACTATGGATACGGCAATCACCAGCAAGGTGAGCCGTACAGTCTCCTGGGGAGTGGGCCAGGTGACCTTCTTGAGCTCGCTTATGACCTCGCCGAAGAAGCGGAAAAGCCCACCTCTCGACGCCTCCGAGGGAGACTGCCGCCTCAGGATGGGCCTTGCCATGCTATCTCACTTCCCTATGCGCGCGCGAGCCTCTACAGCGCGGGCAAAACTTGTTCAGTTCCATCCTGTTGGGGTCGTTCCGACGGTTCTTTTCCGTGGTGTACGATCGCTCACGACAATCTGAGCAGGCCAGCGTGATGATTATCCTAGCTTCACTTCTCTTCTTGGCCATGTCCCTACTCTACGATGTTGATGACCACTCCTGATCCCACGGTTCTGCCGCCCTCACGTATAGCGAACCGCAGCCCGTTCTCCAGTACTATTGGCGAGATCAGCTTGATGGTCATTTCAATGTTGTCGCCCGGCATTACCATCTCAACGCCGCTGGGCAACTCTATCTCACCCGTAACGTCCGTAGTTCTTATGTAGAACTGAGGTTTGTAGCCATTGAAGAACGGGGTATGACGCCCGCCTTCTTCCTTGGTCAGCACATAGACCTGGCCCAGGGCCGTTGTGTGTGGCGTTACGCTGCCTGGTTTAGCCAGCACTTGGCCTCGCACCACGTCTTCCCTGTCCACACCGCGCAACAGACACCCCACTGCGTCTCCGGGCTCGCCTTCATCCAGCAGTTTGTGGAACATCTCCACGCCTGTGACCACAGTCTTGCGGGTATCAACAAGCCCCACTATTTCTATGTCATCACCGGGTTTCACCACACCGCGTTCCACGCGCCCGGTGACCACGGTACCTCTACCCTTGATACCGAACACGTCTTCCACGGGCATCAGGAAGGGCTGGTCGCGCGGGCGCTCCGGCAGTGGAATATAGTCGTCGACCGCCTGCATCAGCTCCAGGATACGCTGCTCCTCTTCCTCGTCTCCTTCCAGAGCTTTCAAGGCGGAAACGCGCACTACGGGTATGTCGTCTCCGGGGAAATCGTAGCGGGAGAGCAGCTCCCTGACCTCCAACTCAACAAGCTCCAAGAGCTCCTCGTCGTCCATCATGTCGACCTTGTTCAAGGCGACGGCGATTCGCGGGACCTCCACCTGCCGGGCGAGTAGGATGTGTTCTCTAGTCTGCGGCATTGGGCCGTCCGGCGCGCTCACTACCAGGATAGCGCCGTCCATTTGAGCCGCGCCTGTGATCATGTTTTTGATGTAGTCGGCGTGGCCCGGACAGTCTACGTGGGCGTAGTGACGGGTCTCGGTTTCGTACTCAATGTGAGCTATGGCTATAGTCACGCCGCGCGCCTTCTCTTCAGGAGCGTTGTCTATGGAATCAAAGGCACGGAACGCCGTACCGGTGTTGTGTTTAGCCAGCACCTGTGTGATGGCTGATGTCAACGTGGTCTTACCGTGGTCTACGTGACCAATTGTTCCCACGTTTATGTGCGGCTTTGTGCGCTGAAACTTCTGCTTTGCCATTTACCTTTCCTCCTGGTGGAGCCCACAATCGGATTCGAACCGATGACCTCGTTCTTACCAAGAACGTGCTCTGCCTACTGAGCTATGTGGGCTCTTGCCCATTATAACTCTACTACTTTATGGTGGAGGGGGCAGGATTCGAACCTGCGAAGCCCTTCCGGGCGCCAGATTTACAGTCTGGTGGTATTAGCCACTCACCCACCCCTCCAAAGCGCCTCAGTGTAACATGCCACCAATGCGGGGCGCAAAGGAAATGCGCAGGTTATAGCCCGAGAGGGGATTCGAACCCACCAACCTACCGATTACAAATCGGTTGCGCTACCATTGCGCCACTCGGGCACGTAGCTTCCTATCTCCTCACCCAACAGCGACTCAAGCCATCCCTGACTTGAGTCGCTGATAAGCAAACATTGCAAATCCGAGCACTCTCAGACTTAAAGTATATCTTCATGACCAAGCGCCGTCAAGAAAAACAGGGCAGGGCAGGCACCCTATTCTAAGGCCACTTCTACCGCTGCTGCTATCCACTCTTTAGGCGGCCTGCCAACCGGGTCGTCTTCTATCCAGTAGACCCGGCATTCCAAGTTGAAACCGGATTCCAGAATGTCCGGCTCTACGTCCATTCCTTCTACCCTCACTGTTGGAGAGCCCAGAAACTCCATCTCTTCCGCCTGCTGCTGTGAAGAGACTCTTATAAGATTAACATCTGCGTCCACATGATACTCAGCAAGGACTTCTCTCACATCCGTCAGCGTCTGCTCCCAGTTGGGGCAACCGTCTAAGTAGAGTAGAGATACATTCATTGCCACACCTCATAGATATGCTGTAATCGCACGTTCATCTAACGCCGTCTATTGGAACAAGGCAACGTCCTCTTCCATTCCGAGGTCTTCAACCGTCTCCGGCTCCCGCATCTCCTCTGCAGCTTTCCGTGTGCCGGGCAACATTTGGCGCAGCGCCTGACTCAGGGTGGCCGCGGCAATCAGTTCAATGCCGACGTCATTTGCCTCTCTGGACTGTACCCAGGGCACAATGGCGCGGTGAAAGCCCATCCTCTCCGCCTCGGCTAGACGTCTTGCCAGATGAGGCACACCCCTCAACTCACCACCCAGGCCGATCTCGCCGATGGCCACTGTCCAGGGGTCGCATGGCACGTTTCGGAAGCTGGATATTAGCGCCAGAGCCACGCTCAGATCAACGGCCGGCTCCTTCACCCTGAGCCCACCCGGTATGTTCACTATAATGTCCTGGTTGCCAAACGGAATGCCCAACCGCTTGCTCGCGGCGGCCGCTATGAGGAGCAGCCTTTGGAAATCCACGCCGCTGGTTGTACGCCTTGGCTGTGGGAATACGGTGAGATTGGTCAGCGCCTGCACCTCCACCAGCAGGGGTCTGCTTCCCTCCATGGTCACCGTTACGGTGGAACCGGGGACATCCGTGCGCCTGCTGGAGAGGAAAAGCAAAGAAGGCTCCGTAACCTCTTCCAAGCCGAGTTGCCCCATTTGGAAGACACCTATTTCATTGGTGGGGCCAAACCTGTTCTTGGCAGCCCTCAGAATACGGTATACCCCCATGGTATCGCCCTCAAGGTTGAGCACCACATCCACCATGTGTTCCAGGTATCGGGGTCCAGCCACGGCGCCGTCCTTGGTGACATGGCCGGCAAGCAGCACGGGCACGCCGTGTTCCTTGGCCCACTGCGTGATAAACCGGGCGCATTCCCTTACCTGGGCCACACTTCCCGCTGCGGACGCTATTTCTCCCGTGGTCATTGTCTGGATGGAATCCACCACCACCAGCGACGGCCTCTGTGCGTCCATTTCTAAAATGACCTTTTCCAGCTGCGTCTCCGATAGGAAATAGACACTCTTTCCGGGCAGGTTGAGCCGCTGGGCGCGCATGCGCACCTGATTGGCCGACTCCTCTCCGGAAACGTACAAGACCTTACGGTCTTCCCCTGCCAGCGCTGCGGAGGTCTGTAGCAGAAGCGTTGATTTGCCTATGCCCGGCTCACCGGACATGAGCACCATTGCCCCTGGCACAAGTCCGCCTCCCAGGACGCGGTTGAACTCTTGAAATGACATTTGCAGCCGCTGCTCTAGGTCTAGCTTAATGCTGGATAGCTCTTCGACCCGGGATGGACCGTCGGCGACCCAGGAATGGCGCTTGGTTTGTTGCAGCAAGGTCTCGGTAAGGGTGTTCCATTCACCGCACTGCGAGCAGCGGCCTTCCCATTTGGCGAATTGAGCGCCACACCCCTCGCACACGAAGACCTTTCTTGGCTTGTTTCTGTTCAGCAGTCGCCCCCTTTATCAGTGGCGCATTGTAGCATAGGGCGCGGCCTTTCTCGTAATAGGTAATGGCAGGTTGCGACGGCTTTAGGTCGAGCCGATTATTTGCCCCGGCTTATCATTGATTGTGAGAAGCAAGCGTAGGGTATTCTTCGTAACTGGGTTCAGGGTGACGAGAGGGAATTGCCGCGGACTATTCCACCGAGGGCGCCACGGGAGCGTCCACCCGCAGGACTATTTCGTCGTCCAGCACGTCTATGTGAACGGTATCGCCGGGGCCAAATTTGCTGGCCAGGTACTCCTCGGAGAGCCTATCCTCTATTAGGTCCTGGATTTTACGGCGCAGAGGGCGCGCTCCAAAGTTGGGGTCAAAGCCCGTCTGGGCAAGAAGCTCCTTGGTCTCTTGGCTGACTTCCATAGAGACACCCTTCTCCAGAAGTTGTTTGCCAACGTCGCGGAGCATCAGCTCCACTATCTGGATGATGTGGTTCTTGTCCAGGGCGTGGAATACAACCGAGGCATCGATCCGGTTGAGGAACTCAGGCCTGAAGAACTTCTTGACTTCATCCATGACCTTGTCCCTCATGCGGATATAGGCTTCCTTGGAGGTCTGCTCCTCGTCCGCGCTTTTGATGGAGAACCCCATGTGGCTGTCACGCCTTATCAGGTCGGAGCCTATGTTGCTGGTCATGACGACTATGGTGTTGCGGAAGTCCACCTTCCGGCCCTTGGCATCTGTGAGATGGCCGTCGTCGAACAGTTGAAGCAGGATGTTGAACACATCGGGGTGCGCCTTTTCTATTTCGTCCAGAAGGATGGCGGAGTAAGACTTTCGGCGTACAGCCTCGGTCAACTGGCCACCTTCGTCGTAACCTACGTATCCTGGAGGAGCGCCCAGCAGGCGCGCCACGCTATGTCGCTCCATGAACTCCGACATATCCAGCCTGATCATAGTGTCTTCGCCGCCAAACATGAAGTCGGCCAGCGCTCTCACCAGGTAGGTCTTGCCGACACCGGTGGGGCCAAGGAAAAGGAAGGCTCCTATGGGCCGGCGGGGGTCTTTCATACCTGCGCGTGCCCTGCGCACCGCCTTTGCCACCGAGACGATGGCCTCGTCCTGTCCCACCACCTTCTTGTGCAACGCCTCTTCCATCTGAAGCAGGCGCTGACTCTCTTCCGTTGCCAGCCTGGTGACAGGAATGCCCGTCCACATACTGGCAACCTCCGCTACCTCCTCTGCAGTAACCACTGGCTGGTTGCCTTCTTGCTGCGTCTCTTCCTGCCAGCCCTTTTCCTTCTCCTCCAGCTTGGCGCGAAGCGTCTGCTCTCGCTGGTGCAGCTCCGCGGCGTATTCGTACTGCTGGCTGGCCAGGGCCTCGTCCTTGTCCTTGCGTACGCTCTCTAGCATCATGGTCATTTCCTTGATGCCGAGCGGCGGGGTGCTGAAGTTGATGCGAACGCGTGAGGCGGCTTCGTCTACGAGGTCAATCGCCTTGTCGGGTAGGAAGCGGTCTGAAATATACCGGGCGGAGAGGTGAGCGGCTTCCTCCAGGGCATCGTCGGTTATGCTGAGGTGGTGGTGGCTTTCGTACCGCTCCCTCACACCTTTGAGGATCTCGATCGTTTCTTCTTCAGTGGGTTCCTCCACGCTCACCGGCTGGAAGCGCCTCTCCAGCGCGGGGTCGCGTTCCACGTACTTACGATAATCGTCCAGCGTGGTAGCGCCGATGCACTGCAGTTCTCCCCTGGCCAGTGACGGCTTCAGTATGTTGGCCGCGTCGACGGCTCCTTCAGCGGCGCCTGCCCCCACCATTGTGTGCATTTCATCTATAAAAAGGACGCAGTTCGCGGAACTCTTTATCTCTTCGATGATCTTCTTGAGCCGCTCCTCGAACTCCCCGCGGTACTTGGTGCCGGCCACGAGCACGCCCATGTCCAGGGTAACTACACGACGCCTTTGCAGGCTTTCCGGGACATCTCCTTTGACAATCTGCTGTGCTAAGGCTTCCACTATGGCCGTCTTGCCCACACCGGGTTCTCCAATTAGGACAGGGTTGTTCTTCGTGCGACGGCTCAGGATCTGTATCACGCGCTGTATCTCTTTGTTACGACCCACCACGGGGTCCAGCTTGTCTTGCCGCGCCATGTTGGTCAGGTCTATTCCAAGCTGGTCCAGCGTGGGCGTGCGGCTGCTTGTGCGGCTGCCCGATTGTGTGCCCTGCGATACACTCTGGCTCAGTATACGGCTGGTCTCAGCGCGAACTTTGTCCAGGCTGACCCCGAGGCTCTCCAATACTCCGGCAGCCACGCCCTCTCCCTCACGCATCAGACCTATGAGTAGATGTTCGGTGCCTATGTAGTGATGGTTCAGTCTGCGGGCCTCATCCACTGCAAGCTCTATCACCTTCTTGGCCCTGGGCGTAAGACCTATCTCTCCACTGGCGGAACGCTCGCCGCGGCCAATGATGAACTCCACGGCGGAGCGCACCTTGCTAAGCTCAACGGAAAGATTGGAGAGCACGCGGGCCGCTACACCGTCGGTCTCCCTGACCAGCCCGAGCAAGATGTGCTCGGTGCCGATGTAGTTGTGATTGAATCGCTGGGCCTCTTCCTGGGCCAGTGAGAGGACTCGTCGCGCTCGTTCTGAGAATTTTTCGAATCTACTCGCCATTAGATAGCTCCATAAGCAGGGATATGAGTACGGATAACGCTATTCACCGGAAGACCAGGTCTCTACTCCGTCCCACTCGTCTCCCACCTGCTTCAAGCTGAGCCCCAGTCTGCGCCGTTCAGGCTCCATCTTGATTATCTTTAGGGTAACCTCGTCACCCTCGTTTATTACCTCCCTTGGGTGCCTTATCATTCGATCAGATAGCTCCGAAATATGGATCAGACCCTCTATAGTACCTTCTATTCGAGCAAATGCGCCAAAGTTCGTCAAACTTGTGACCACTCCCTGCACAATCTGACCGGTCTCATAGTTTTGTGTAACGGTCTGCCATGGTTCAGGCACCAGCCTGCGCAGGCTCAGCGCTATTTTCCTAGTCTCCTGGTCTACCTTGAGTACGTAGACCTCTATCTGGCTACCTACTGTTACGATGTCCGAAGGCGATTGGACTTGTTCCCAGGACATCTCCGATATGTGCACCAAGCCATCGGCGCCACCGAGGTCCACGAAAGCTCCGAAATCGGATACCCCGGAGACTACGCCCGTTCTTACCTCGCCTTCCTTCAACTCTTGAAGCAGTCGGTCTTTCTCCTGGTCGCGCTGCATCTGTAGAGCTTGCTTTTCAGATAGCACAACTCGGTTGCGCCGGCGGTTTAACTCCAATAGCTGTAGGGCTATTGTCTCGCCGACACGTTTTGCCAGAGCCTCTTCCTGGTCTACGTCAGTTCCTCTGCTAATAGGCGCAAGCTGTGACAGAGGGACGAAACCCTGTACGCCCTCCACGTCCACAACAGCGCCTCCCTTGTTGAAACCTCTTATTGTGCCTTTCATGGTGGAGCCGGCGTCTAGATGGTCTTGCAGCACCTTCCATCCCCTCTCGCCTCTGGCTCTGTCCATGGACAGGATTGCCTGGCCTTCCTCGCTATCGGGGCGCAGGACGTAGGCATAGACCTCGTCGCCAACCTTGAAGCTGCCGGCTTCCTCCTCCGATAGCGTCTTCATCTCCCGGACGGGGATGAATCCCTCCGACTTATGGCCGATGTTAATCAGGAGGCCGTCCTGACTGACATACATCACCTCGCCCGTGACCACGTCGCCGCGGCGCAACTCTTTGAACCAGGAAGATTCTTCTAGCAGTTGCCCCATATCAGGTTGGGTGGGTTGGGAAGCTTGTTCAACAGAGAAGGACAATTTCACACCATTTTCAACGAGAAACGTTGCTTGTCTAGGCTTACATTATAGCCAGACGCTTTCTTAGCTGTAAAGGGAATGAGCTTTGCATAAGCTCATTCCCTTTACAGTGACGCATCAAATGTACCAGATGTAGGCTCTCCATGAAAGCGGAAGGCGCGTGGAACCGTTGGCGGTGAGCCGTCTAAAGAAGGGCAAAAAAATAAGCCCTCTGGCGATGGCTTATTTTCCCGTGCCCTTGCAAGCAGAGTATCGTCAGCGCTGGGGCGTTTCACTTCCGTGTTCGGGATGGGAACGGGTGGTTCCACCCCGCTCTAACCACCAGAGAGCAGGACAATAGGATAGCAACTCTCTCCGCAAGACGCAATACAATCCGTAGGAGAAGGTGTTATGTTATGAAACATGGGTGACACCCTCAGGTAGGATGTTCTGTAGCCGAAACAGAGCCCTAAGAGGAGGTCACCCGCATGGAGACTAGCAGTTGGTACGTAATCAGACAACGGTTAGCCTGGATCAAGATGCATGAGGGAGGCGGCCCTGTGAGCGAGGTCTGCCGCCACTATGGCATCAGCCGCAAGACCTTCTACAAGTGGTATGGCCGCTACCAGCAGGCCAACAAGGACTTCCATGCCCTTAAGGACCGCTCCCGCCGCCCCCACGGGCACCCTCGGACGGTATCGAAGCGCGTCGCAGAGCGCGTGGTGGCCATGCGAGGCAAGACCCGCTACGGCCCCAGGCGCATCGCATCCTACTTGGCCCAGGGAGGCATCACCATCAGCGTCTACGGTGTCTACCGGGTCCTACAGCGAGCCAGCCTGGTGCGCAAGCGACGATCCAGACCCCGTAGAAAGCCACTGAGCTACGCCATGGCAGCTCCAGGTCAGCGAGTCCAGATAGACGTCAAGTATCTGCCACCGCTGCCCATGAAGGGGCGTCCAGAGCCCCTGAAGCAGTACCTCTACAACGCCATTGACGACTGCACCCGCCTACAGGTTCTCTACGTCAGTTCAGAGCTCACCCCCAAGGCCAGCCTCCGGTTCCTGCACTTGGTCACAAGAGCTTTCCCTTTCCCTATCCAGGAGGTACAGACCGATCATGGTACGGAGTTCACCTATGTCTTCTTCCCAAACGTGCAGAAGCCCCACCCCTTCCAGCAAGCCCTCGCCGAACTGGGCATCCGCCACAGGCTGATACCAGTGGGGAAGCCACAGCAGAACGGCAAGGTCGAACGCTCACACCGCACCATCGACGAGGAGTGCCTCAACTCCAGAGCCTTCCGCAAGCCCTCACCCAGAGAGTTCGCCATCAAGCGCTGGGTCGCCTTCTACAACAACCAACGCCCTCACTCCGCACTACAATGGCGCACTCCAATACAGAAGCTCCAATCCTTCCACGACTACCATGGTGTTACCCATGTTTGAAATCATTACAATCCGTAGGAGAAGGTGGAGAACCCCCTAGACATGGTCAATATATCTCCTTATACTAGGGGCTAGTCTTGGTGGTGTGGTTTGAAACACAAGGAGGTGATGCCGATGAGTAGTACCTTATGCAGCTGTTCATTAACCCATCTGGAGACCACTCCAGCTTGAGGTAAGAAGAGGGCCCGGATTTCCGGGCCCTCTTCTTTTTTTTCTCCTGTTACACGGCTCTGCGCCTCTTGCCTTAGAGATATATACTCTACCCAACAAGACTCCTGAGGAGGCCGCAGTTGACCTACGAATTCGAAAAGTTCCTAACCGTACGCAGTGCTTCGTCCCCCGCTTTCTCCGCTGACGGCCAGCGGGTGTTTTTTCTCTGGGATATCACCGGCGTGCCCCAGCTCTGGGCCGTGGACGTTGATGGAGGCTGGCCGGACCAGCTTACCGTCTACGCGGAAAGGGTGATGACCCTGTTCAACTCCCCTGTCTCAGAGCAGACGGTCTTTGGCATGGACTCGGGGGGCGACGAACGCCAGCAGCTATACCTGCTCTCCGGCGACGGAGAGTCCATTAAGGCGCTGACCGCCAATCCCCAGGCCATTCATACGCCGGGAGCGTGGGCGCCGGACGGTACGTCGTTCTTTTACGCCTCCAACCGCCGCCACTCCGCTTTCTTCGATATCTACGTGAATCGTATGTCCAATGGCGAAGTCCAGATGCTTCTGGAGCACGACGGCACCAACCTGGCGGGTGCCATATCGCCGGACGGTAGCTCGCTGCTCATCAACCGCACCGTGATCAACCACTACAATGAGCTTTATGTCTTGCCCCTGGATACGGCAAGAGGAAGGCCCCGCCTTGTTACCGCGGGCAAGGGACAAAGTACGTACTCCTCGCCGGTATGGTCCTCCGATGGCAAAGGGATATATCTATTGGCGGACCAGGACAGGGAATGGAAGGGTTTAGCCCGGATTGACTTGGATTCAAAAGAGATCACCTATCTCCATTCTGAAGAATGGGACGTAGAGCTCATGGCCTACTCACCCAAAACGGAGCGCATCGCTTTCTCCGTCAATGCGGACGGGTACTCGGAAGCCACCGTACTCTCCTTGAAAGACGGCAGTTCGGAGCAGGTGAGGGGACTGCCCAAGGGACAGATTCTGGACATGACGTGGTCGCCCAACGGGGTAGACCTGGCCGTTACGGCCGGTGGCGCCACCGTCAACTCGGACATCTGGTTGGTGGAAGGGCAGACGGCGCCGGCTCGCCGGCTGACGCACAGCCCCAGGGCGGGCATTGCTCCCGAAACGCTCACCGAGCCGGCCCTTGTCCACTATCCAACCTTCGACGGTCGTGATATACCGGCTTTCTTTTACCTGCCGTCCCTTGCCGCTAAAGATGGAGACCTACCGGTGGTGGTCTTTGTACATGGCGGGCCGGAGAGCCAGTCAAGACCCGTCTACAATCCCGTAGTGCAGTATCTGGCTTACAGGGGATACGGCGTGCTTGTGACCAACGTCAGGGGCAGCACGGGCTACGGTAGGACTTACGAGCATCTGGACGACGTCGAGAAGCGGATGGATGCGGTGAACGACTTGAACCACGCCGCGAGCTGGCTTGTCAACGAAGGCTACTCCAGGCCTCAGCGCATAGCGGTGATGGGCGGTAGCTACGGCGGCTTCATGACCCTGGCCGCGATCGCGGCCTACCCTGATTCTTGGGGAGCCGCCGCCGAGCTATACGGCATAGCCAATTTCCAGACCTTCCTGGCCAATACAGGGCCCTGGAGGCGCATGCATCGCGCCGCGGAATACGGCGATCCTGAGAAAGATAGTGAGCTGCTCAAGCGTATTTCGCCTATACACTACGTGGACAAAATCAAAGTGCCGCTGATAGTTGTTCACGGCGCCAACGACCCGCGTGTCCCCATCAGTGAAACGGAGCAGATGGTGGAGGCTATACAAGAGAGGAACGGCTCCGTGGAGTACCTGCGCTTTGAAGATGAAGGGCACGGTATCGTAAAGCAGCACAACCGCATAAGAGCCTATACGGCAATCGCCGATTTTCTGGACAAACACCTGATGAACGCCGGATAGCTATCTGAAGATATCCCGGTCGGGGGGGCGTATCAGATCCTTGACCCCGCTTGTGGAAGCGGCGTATTCGTAACCCCGCACTATCGCGGCTGGCACCATATCCACCTTCCCCATTACCAGCTCCGCCGCTGCCGCCAGTTCGTCTACCACAGCGATCGCCGTCACCTGCAGCTCGTATCCGTAGGGGTCTGTAGAGCCTCTGTAGTCGCGCAGGGGCGCTATGCCCGCCGACCCAATGGCTATGTTGGTAATGCCGTCCCGCCAGGGCCTGCCCCAGGAGTCGGTGATCACAACCGCCACGTCAAGGCCGGTGAGATCCTTGACCTCGCCCGCTATCCGCGCCGCCGAGGCATCGGGGTCTTTGGGGAGCAAGGCGACCATGCTTTCCCCGGGTATGTTGGAGGCGTCCACGCCTCCGTTCACGCAGTAGAACCCGTGAACGGTCTCCGTGATGAGGACGCCTCTGTCCATGCGGGAGACGCGGCGGCTCTCCATCAAAGCCACCTCTATCAGCCGGGCATCCCTGCCGTACTCATCGGCCCACTGTTGGGCAAGGTGCGAAGGTGTAATGGTATCCAGGTCCACCAGCATACCTTCCGCCTTGGATACCGCCTTTTGTGTGATTACCAGCACGTCGCCCTGTTCTAGGGGTGTTTTCTGACCCTGGGCCGCCTCCACTATCAGGGAGGCAAGCTCCATCCCGGGCGTGATCTCAGGCAAGCCCTCTATTCCAATAACGCGAAGCTCTCTAGCCACTTTGGTACCTCATAGATGCAGTGTCAGCCAATTATAGCTCGCATCACGTGTTATACTCTGCCTGCAATGGCCGACCGTAAAGGGCAAGACCGCATTCTGCTTGAGGGGCTTTCCTTCTACGGTTTCCACGGGGTGAGACCGGAGGAACGAATCCTGGGCCAGCAGTTCCTGGTGGACCTAAGCGTCTACCTTGACCTCAGCAAGCCCGGCGATTCCGACAGTCTAAACGACACTGTCAGCTACACCGACTTGTATCAGACGGTGAA
This sequence comes from Dehalococcoidia bacterium, assembly GCA_965197965.1. Classification (GTDB taxonomy): domain Bacteria; phylum Chloroflexota; class Dehalococcoidia; order Lucifugimonadales; family QGNO01; genus DAOUJH01. Next base: position 1,025,540 of record OZ240235.1, on the reverse strand, counting down.
AGCCGTTGTCCAGGATGAAACGTATAACCTGTTGGAGGCGGTAGCGCAAACGATTGCGATGAGGGTCCTTGCCTCCTTCCCGGTAGAGGCAGTCTGGACGCGGGTGACAAAGCTATCGCCTCCCATATCAGGAGTTACTTCCAAGGGCGCCTCAGTGGAGATATACCGAGCTAAGAGCTAGCATGCGCTTTCTTTCGCTTGTCTTTTCATCCCGTTTTGTTCTGCTGGCCGCTCCTTGCCTGCTTCTTCTCGCCGGCTGTTCTCCCGCATCGGTCACGCCAACACCAGTCGCTACCTCCAGTGTAGTAAGCCTCTCCCTGCGTGCCATCCTCGCCTCCTCCGACCTATCGGTTGGCAGCAACCGCGTGGTTTTTGGGCTTATCGATTCCAACAACGCGCCGGTGAGAGCAGGCTCGGCAACGCTGGCTCTGGCCCACGAGCAGGATGGAAGGATCGTACAAAAAGGGGAAGTAGAGGCCGACTGGCGCTCCTGGCCAGCCGGGCCGGGAGGGGTGTTCACAGCGCAGATAGATTTCGACCAAGCTGGCCTGTGGCTGGCGCAGGTCTCTCCCACCGACAGCGCCGCGGAAGGCCAGCTGGCGCGTATGGTTATGCGCGTATCCGAGGAGAGTAGCACGCCCGCCCTGGGTTCTCCGGCCCCGGCCAGCCTCAACCGTACCGCTTCCAGTGTGGCCTCCCTGGAGGAGCTTACCTCAGACGTTGAGCCTGACCCGGAACTCTACTCCATGACTATTGCTGAAGCTCTGCAGGCTGGCAAACCCCTAGTCGTTGCTTTTGCCACTCCCGCCTTCTGCACCTCGGCCACCTGCGGCCCGCAGGTGGATGTGGTCAAAGAGTTGAAAGAGGGTTACCGGGAGCAGGCCAACTTCATCCACATGGAGGTTTTTGCCAACCCCCATGAGATGCGGAGCGACCTTTCAAAGGGAGTGATCTCGCCTACGTTCGAAGAGTGGGGTCTGCCCAGCGAGCCGTGGGTCTTCGTGATCGATGCTCAAAGACGGGTCTCCGCCAAATTCGACGGCTTTGCTTCCTACGAGGAACTGGAGCAGGCCTTGCAACGCGTCATCTAGGCCGCGTCCTCTATAAATGCCGCTATCAGGGTGTCGCCATCCTTCTTGTAGCGTACCCTTACCGGCTCCGCCAGCATCATGTGCTCTCTGAAATGCGAGGTCGTGAAGCCTATGAATCCCTCAGTAGTGAGGGTGAACACTCTGCCCTCTTCGTCCTCTATGGTGAACCGCTCCACCTCCACCACGGACCGCGCCTCCACGCTGGTAACCAGGCCCTCCACTTCGAAAAGCCTCTCTCCGCAGCTCAGTAAAAAGAGCAGCGATATGACCAACATTAAAAGCACGTTTGTGCCTAAATACTGTTGCTTCTTCTTCACTAGAGAAACGCTCAATTCTATAGATTAGGTTATGGTACATTATTGTACGGTACAGCCTGACGCAGGGAGTCAACCTATTGACAACACCCTCCCCAACCGCTGATTCTGGTCCCGTTCGCGAGTCCGCGCGCATAACCAGCCTGGACCTGATACGCGGGGTTGCCGTGCTGGGCATACTGTTGATGAACGCCGTCTCCTTCAAGTTCGGCAGCGTGCCTTACGCCAACCTGAGCGCCGGCGGCTCGGAGACATGGCTCGACTGGGCAGTGGGCATCTTCGGCGAAATCTTCGTCGACCAGAAGTTCATGGGGCTGTTTTCCCTACTGTTTGGCGCTGGGATGATTCTCTTCATAGACCGTGCCAGCGGGAGAGGACGGCGAGCAGTCGTGCTGAACCTGTGGCGAAACGCGCTGCTGCTGCTAATCGGCATTCTCCACTTCACGTTGTGGGATGGCGACGTGCTGACGGCCTATGCGCTATCATCGGTCTTCCTCATCGCCTTGCGAAAGCTGCCGAGTTGGGCGCTCATCTCCCTGGGAGTTATCGTATTCGAACTATCCGTTGCCTCCGCGCTGCTGACGCAGCACCTGGCCAATACGACCACCACGTCGCTTTCCGGCATCTGGATCGCGGGCGAGGTTGCGGACGAAGAGGTTATTGGGATCATCGTTCTGCTTGGCTTCTTCCTGCGGGCACTGGGGTTGATTCTCGTTGGCGCCGGTCTGTACCGCACCGGCTTTATGAACGGCGGCCTGCCTGCCAGGACATATCGACTGACCGCAATGGTTGGGCTTGCCGTTGGCTTGCCCCTTGCCGCCGCCGGGGTCATCATTACCGCACTGAACGATTACTCTCGCGAGGTCGCCTTTTTTGGCCAGATTCCCAACACGATTGGCACCATTCCCGCATCGCTGGGATACATGAGTCTCATCATCCTCTGGAACAGCCGCGCCGACAACTGGCTCAAGCACCGTCTGCGCGCAGTCGGGAGGATGGCGCTGACCAACTACCTGGCGCAGACGGTGCTGGGTGTGCTTGTCTTGACAACCTTGCTGGGCGACGTCGGCTATGTGAACCGGAGTGCCGTCTTAGTGTTTGTGTTCGCAGTGTGGGCGCTGCAGGTGTGGTGGTCGCAGGCGTGGCTGAGTCGCTTCCTCTTTGGACCCGCGGAGTGGCTCTGGCGAGTCGCTACATATCGAAGCGGACAGCCGCTTCGCCGCTCTACCCCGGCTGCAACGTAGCACCGGGCAAGGGGGCAGTCCGGGTGGTTGAGCACTTGACATAAGTCGTTTTTTGTATGTCGTAAAAACGGTTGTTAGGCGTGAGATGGCGTTTGACGGTGCGGCGGTGTTGTGCCTGAGAAGGGGAATTGTTTCCAACGTTATGTCAACCTCCAAGGCTAAAAACGGGCCAAAACTTTGAAAATATGGGAAAACAATTCCGAATCCCTTCCCTTCGGCAAAGCTCAGGACAGGCTCCTTCGACGAGCTCAGGACAGGCTCTTCGACTTTGCTCAGGGTAAACGGCAGGCTCAGGGCAAACTTCAAGCTCAGGACAGGCGTCCGTCGAGGTGACGCGCTTTTTGTAATGTGTCTAGCGGAGCCGGCCATTGATAACCTCGTTGACTTCCATGGTGCGAACAAGGACGTTGATGGCCCGGAAAAGCAGGTCGGGGGAAGCATTGGGGTAGGAGGCAATGCGGCGGATCCTGAGCCGGAGCAATGCTATCTCACCTTGCAGGCCGTTGAGACGTACGGCGTGCTGAAAGGAGTCCTGCTCTTTCTCTGTAAAGAGAGATGAGTAGAAGCCGTGGGTGCGGGCGTTTTGGTTGCCAAGGGGCGCGCCACGCCGACGCCTTAGGGGTTGTTGGGCGCTTTTCCGTGAGGCCATGGGTTAAGGGTAGCGGGCGCGTAGGGGTGTGGGGAAGGGGGAAGTGTCAGGGGCGTGGGGTTAGCACCTTGTCCCACCGCGCAGGAGCATGGCTTCATGAACTGGGACGTTTTTTGATACTAGCAAACCGTGCACAGCTAAATAAGAAGGGCGGTTCGCGAACCGCCCTGTCAACTAGACTGAACCAATAGCACACACTAAGGGTTTGTCAGTAGGTCGGTAGTTATCCTCTCCATATCTTCTTTGGAGAAGCGTCTCTTGCGAAGTTGTTGCTCGATGTCGCCAAACTCTGCTTGTTCATCGAGGTATTGGACTATGATTCTTATAGGTGGGTGACCTTGCCTCTTGAATATATCACGATCAAGGCGACTTTGGCGTTCGTAGTCGTTGAAGGCTCTTCTAACGCTCTCACGACTAATTGGTTGTCGCATGCTGGATTTGTTTCTCCAATGTTCGACTTGTACGTACCGAGTTTATAGGTTGAATGGAGGAATGGGGAAAGATAGGCAATTCTGGCTGAGGCAGTGAATAATCCACACCATGAGCATCCATAAACTCCTTGCATGCGGCAAACGGATCAGGCTCACTTTCAAACGACTCAAAAAGATCGTCTACGATTTCCTCAGCCTTAGCGATAGCTGAATCTCTGTCACGACCATAAGCTGTCATACCCAGTTCTTCCAATAAGACCGCCCAATAATCACCTCTGTCTTGGACAATATGAGTAAGTGTAATTTTGATATTTTGCCGTGCAGGATTCATTGCACCCTCCGTAGTCATTTTACTACCAGAAAATTCTCATGGAACGAGCAGCTTCATCCACAAACGTTTTGAACTGCTCAATCGAACTCGTACATTCCTCGGAAGTCTTGCCAAAGATGCCGCTCTTTACGTAAGGAGATTCTTCTTCCAGGGTTGAGATAGATTTCTCCATGTCACCTATGATGTTCTCTCTAATCGGAGTGCGATATATGTATGAACCCAACGGTGCCCAATAAAAATATCGTGGATCCTGGTGGTACGCATAACTGAGTGCTATTAAGACTTCCAATTTGTCAAACGTTAGGGCATATTTTTCGTCACTAATCCTGGGTAAATGCGGTCGTAATAACTGGTGCACCCAGTCGTTGAGTGGGGTGTGTTTTCCTTCCATGCCCTCTAACAAACGCATCGCCCCCTGTGAGTTGAAACCCTCACCAAACATGATGAAAGGCGGAAGTGTTTGTATAAGAACTTTGGTCTCACGGTGCGGTCGAGGAAGAGGGAACTCAGTTGAAAACACACGACCAAGAAATTCTAGCTTATTAGCTGAGAGTGCTCCCAAGCCTAGAGCATAGAGTGTTAGGGTTGCTGGGTAGTACTGTAACCCAAGCCATATCGTCAAACCAGAATCATGGTGGACAGTAGCTAGGCGTTCTAAGGCTTGTTGCCAGATTTCAAAGTGATGCTCTTCCGCCCAAGTTCCTCCGATTACTGCCATAGGAAGTAACGTTGAACATGCCTCTTGATAGCTATTGACCCTTGCTGTGATCGTTTCAGTATTCGGTTGGGGATTGTTCACATCAAAGGCTTCACCGGAAATTGTGGTTACTACTTCGTCAATAACCTCATCAATCAGATCAGACATGCGTATCCGATGTCGCGGTTCTGATAGGTAATCTTTCAAACGCTCGATAATCTCTGCCATTTCCAGTTCATTGTCTGTAATGGTAGTATCCTTGTCAAGCAACTCATGAATCAGGTAGGAGAGTGGCGTATGAACATATGTCCTCTGTCTTTTCTGGCGCATGGCAACTAGCCTGCCCTACCTCTCCCCCTACCTGCTGCGTAGCGCCGCTAGGAACTCCTCTTGGGTCTTTGTGCCCTTCACCGAGTTGCAGTGGCCGCATAGCAGTTGAAGGTTCTCTATGTGGTCGGTGCCGCCCCTGGCCTTGGGCACGACGTGGTCAACGGTGAAGTTCTTGTAGGGGAACAGGATTTCGCAGCCGGCGCATACGCCCTCCTGAATCCCGTACAGGGTGTGCTTGTGGGTCTGGTACGGCGGCAGCGGGCCCATGTCGGTGCGCTTGGGCGTATCGTCGCGGTAGATGACGCCAAGGCTGTCAAAGCCAAGCTCCTTTGCCATGCGACGCTGCACCAGCGTCCTGGCCACCGGCGACAGGTCTATTCCTATCCACTGACGCTCCAACTTCTCGGCGGCTATCAAGGCGGTGGCGCAGCCGCAGAAAGGGTCCAACACCACGTCACCCTCATTGCTGGACGCTTTGATGATGCGCTCGAGTAGCGCAAGAGGCTTCTGGGTGGGATAGCCCACGCGCTCCACCGAGCGCGCCTGAACGGGTTTAATGTCGTCCCAGATGGTGTCGATGGGATTGCCTTGCATCTCGTCCAGGTATCTCTTGAACGCAGGAACCGCTCCCGGACGCTGCTGTACCACGAGGCCCTGTTCGTAGGCCGCCTGCATACGCTCCATTGTCCAGCGCCAAACCCTAGTTACGCCGAGAAACTCGTATGTCAGGTTGGGGCGATCATGGTTTGGATTTGCCAGATTATCAAGCCTGTAGCGTCTGCCGGTCTCCGGCTCAATGTGTCTGTAGAACTTGTCCACGTAGGACTGGTCGTGCGGTCTGTACGGGCGGTTCCAGGTGAACTGGTCGGACTTGCTGTAGTACAGCAGAAGGTCGGAGTTGTTGGGATAACCTCTGAAGGCCAAGCCTTTGGCGCTGGTGCGCTTCCAGGTGATCTCGCTGCGGAAGTTTCCTTGTCCAAACACGGCGTCCATGAGCAGCTTCAGATAGTGGCTGGCCGTGGGGTCGCAGTGCAGGTAGATGCTGCCTGTGGGCTTCAAGATACGATGCATCTCCAGCAGGCGGACAGCCATCATTATCAGGTAGGACTTCATGCCCTTACCATGAGCAACGCCCGCGGCGTCTATGATGGCGTACAGCCCCGGGTTCTCCTCGGCTATCAGCCCGTGCCAGGCGAGATCAACGTCGTTGAGCGCCCAGGTGTCCTTGAAGGCTGCTCCCGCCGCCTCGGAGCCTATGGGTGCGGAGTAGTCGCGGTTGGAGTTGAAGGGCGGGTCAAGGTAGATGAGGTCTACGGACTCGGAGTTGAGACCGCGCATGATATCAAGGTTGTCGCCGGTCCAGAGAGTGCGGTTCTTGAAATTGGGCTGTGCCATGGTGGAGCCACGATAGTGAAGCACTATGCCAGTGTCAAGGAGAGGATGACGGGGGGCATACGGGCAGACGGGCAAGCGGGCGAAAGGATATACGGGCAGACGGGCAAGGCGGGAGTAAGGCGGGTGAGATGGGGGAATGACGGGTGTGTTTTGCAAGCGGTAGGCTTTGGATTCTTCACTCCGCTGCGCTCCGTTCAGAATGACATTGTCGCGCTGGTGTAGAGGTGGGGCAGGCGGGCAGTAGGGCAGGCTAGGGCAACCACGAGGGTTGCCCCCTACGGTGCGGGTGTCTGCGCTCAGCATAAACTCCGCAAAGCAATCCGGTGGTGGCGTGGGGCCTTCCCTGAACGCGGGCGGAGAGCCGCCCAACCACATCCACTTTGCAAGAGGCCAAGTCTGCTTTCGCCAGTGGCGGCAGCAGTAGTATGATGTGGATCAAGCAATCCAGCTTCCCGTAGTGCCCATCAGTTCATTGTTGCCGCAAGGCAGTGTTGGAGGGTCTGATTACAGTCAAGAAGAAACCAAGGACCATCCGGGACCTCCGCAAGAGTGGATACCAGGTCTTGCCAATCAGAGAAGAGCTGAGGCGCAACCTGGTGAAGAGGCTGCGCAACAAAGAGACCCTCTTCCCCAAGATAGTGGGCTTCCAGGACACCGTGGTGCCTCAGATCCAGAACGCCATACTGGCCGGGCAGGACATTGTCCTGCTGGGAGAGCGCGGCCAGGCCAAGTCGCGCATTATCCGCTCCCTGACGACTCTGCTGGACGACGAGATACCGGCCATAGCGGGATGCGAAATCAACGACAACCCGTTTGCCCCCGTGTGCCGCGCCTGCCGCGACAAGTGCCACGAAATGGGAGACGAAGTCGAGATAGCCTGGCTGCACAGGGACGACCGCTACGGAGAAAAGCTGGCCACGCCGGACATCTCCATGGCAGACCTCATCGGTGAAGCGGACCCCATCCGCGTGGCCGAGGGCCGCTATCTGTCAGACGAGCTTACCATTCACTACGGACTTATTCCCCGCACCAACAGGGGGATATTCTCCATAAACGAACTCCCCGATCTGGCGGAGCGCATACAGGTTGGCCTGTTTAACCTCATGGAGGAGCGGGACATACAGATCAAGGGCTATCGCATCCGGCTGCCGCTGGACGTTTACATTGTGGCCACCGCCAATCCGGAGGACTACACCAACCGCGGCCGCATCATTACGCCTCTCAAAGACCGGTACGGCTCGCACATCCGTACCCACTATCCGCGAGCCATCGAAGAGGAGATAGACATAGTGGAGCAGGAGCGGGCAAACCTCGGAGAGATAGAGGAGATGGTCACCGTTCCGCAGTACATGAAGGAGATCATCGCGGAGATCACCGCTCTGGCCAGGCGCAGCCCGGACATCAACCAGCGCTCCGGGGTCAGCGTACGCGTCTCCATAGCCAACTTTGAGACGGCGATGAGCAACTCGGCGCGGCGCGCCTTCCTGAACGGCGAAAAGTCATCTGCTCCCCGCATCAGCGACCTCAGCTTCATCCTTCCCTCTTCCAGCGGCAAGATAGAGCTGGAGACCGTGGAGGAGGGGAGGGAGCCTCGCATCATAGAAGACCTCATCAAGAAAGCCGTGCTCAACGTGTTCAGCCGTTACTTCAACGTCAGGGACCTGGAGCCGCTTATCCTCAGATTCGACGAGGGGGCGGTCATAGAAACGGGCAACGAGCTTCCGTCCAGGGAGTATGCCAAGGCTGGGAGAAGCCTGGCCGGCCTCAGCGATGCGTTGAAAAAGTTGGAATCGGACGGCTCCCCGGAGCTGGTCGCATCCGGTACGGAGTTCATACTGGAAGGACTGCATCTGAACCGCAGGCTCAACCGTGACAGAGTGGAAGGCCGGTTCCGCTACCGTGGGTAGGGGAATGTGCCGCCTCGCCATAAGTTTTGCGGTGCTTGGCCTGGCCATCGTACTCGCCCTCACAGGCTGTAATGGCGGATCGGAGTCCAACGAGCATAGTGAAGGCCGAGAGTCTCGTGAGGGTGGCGAGCATAGCGAAGGCTCAGAGTCCGGTGAGGGTGGCGAAGAATCCGGTACCCAGTTCGCTCTAGACGATACCTTTGACGAGGTTCGAGCCGGGGCACGGCTGGTCCTGTCATACGACTCGACTGCCAATGCCTTCAAGGGAACGGTGGAGAACACAACTGAAGCCACGCTGAGCAGGGTAAGAGTCGAAGTCCACCTCTCGAACGGAATCGAGTTAGGCCCGACCACCCCGGTTGACCTGACTCCTGGGCAGGTTGTGGAAATCACCCTCCAGGCAGGCAGTCAACCCTTCAGCACATGGAGCGCACACCCGGAAGTCGGTTGATTCCTGGATCGGACTGTTTGGCAATCATCTGATAATATGTCGTTCGTGTAGTCCATTCTCAAGGAGGCAGCATGGCAGACTCCCTTCCCCAGCTGGAAGACGGCGCGCAGACCGTCTTCTTCAAATCCGGCGGCGAGTGGTGTTTCTTCCGCACTCCGCCGTCTTACACTACGTCCGGCCCGCCTTTGCCCTGCGTGATCCAGTGCCACGGCAACAGCGGCTACGTCCGTGACGGAGAGTACGCCGTATCCACTTCCGACACCCTGGACGACCAGGGGAATAGCATCTTCATCAGGACGCTGGTCGACGCAGGAATAGTAGTGGCCGGTTCGCATGCCAGGGGCAGCGCTTGGGGCAGACCCGACGCGGCGGCGGCTTACGCCGCCCTGTTCAACTCGCTGATCGAAGAGGCCAACGTTGATCCGGAGCGTATGGGGATGCTTGGCGGCGGCCTGGGAGGCTCCGCCCTGTGGAGCGCCGTCACCGGCCCCCTTCTGGGCAAGGTCCGTGCCGCGGCATTGCAGCAGGCCACGCTCAATTTCGACAGCGTCATCCGAGCGCACAAGTTCAAGGGAGACCTGCTGGAGGCCTGGGGTATTCCCAGAGAGGCGGACGATGACCTGGCCGTGGCCTCCCTTGCCGGCAACGACCCCGTGACCAGGACCCGCATGCTGATATTGGAGCGGGGAGAAGAAGCGGCGTCCCTTCTCCCGGAGGTGGGGTTCTTCCACGGTGACGAGGACGAAAACATGCTCTACCAAGGCAACCCCGTAGCTCTGGCCGGTGTTTTGGAAACGTGCGGAGCCAGGCATACCTTCTACACCTACAAGGGCGTGGGTCACGCCACTTACGCCATGGGCAAACCGGTTGCCGAAGACATCAAGGAGTTCTTCAGCAAAGCCTTTGGCGTGGCATAGGAGGGGGAATTGATGAATCAGCGCGACTTCATAGGATATGGCGCCAGCCCGCCCCAAGTAGAGTGGCCAGGTAAGGCTCGCATAGCCGTATCCGTGGTGGTCAACTACGAAGAGGGCGCGGAATACTCGATTTTGGACGGCGACTCCGAGGGCGAGAGCATGGGAGAGGTGCCGTCGCCGGTCCCTCCCGGAGAGCGCGACCTAGCCAACGAGTCGTTCTTCGAATACGGAAGCAGGGCAGGGGTCTGGCGGATTCTTCGCATTTTCCACCGGCTTAACCTCAAGAGCACGTTTTACGTATGCGCTCTGGCCTTGGAGCGCAACCCTGAAGTGGGCCCCGCGATCGTGAAAGGTGGGCACGAGGTGATGGGGCACGGCTACCGGTGGGAGGAGTACTTCAATATGGACCGCGACGCGGAACGCGAGGCGATCCGCAAAGCGGTGGACTCCATCACCAGGACAACCGGTCAACGGCCCCTGGGCTGGTATACCCGCTACGGTCCCAGCGTCAACACCAGGGATCTGGTCGTGGAGGAGGGCGGATTCTTATACGACTGCAACTCCTACGCGGACGATCTGCCGTTCTACACAAGCGCCGGCGGCAAGCCTTGGCTGGTCGTGCCTTATTCGCTGGAGGTGAACGATACTAAGTACTGGCGGGGAGGCATGTCCAACCCCAACGATTTCTACGATGCCATGCGCAACACCTTTGATCTGCTCTACGAGGAAGGGGCAACCCACCCCAAGATGATGTCCATAGGGCTGCACTGCCGTATAGTGGGAAAGCCGGCGCGGGCCGCCGTACTTGAGCAGTTCCTGAAATACGCCACTTCGCGGCCCAACGTCTGGTTTGCCCGCAGGATAGACATTGCTCGCTGGTGGCTGGATAGATATCCACCCCAGCCTTAGGCAGGCTAATCACAGGCCGTCCAGGCTTGCGCATCTTCCCGCTCATGGTGAGCTTGTCGAACTATTTGAGCGGGAAAAGCGTCCGCTCACCCTGAACCTGTCGAAGGGAGTGAGTAGGTAATGTATCCGCATCGCGATAACGAGGAGGAGCTATGGTCACGGAACGCGATTTCATTGGGTACGGCCCAAACCCGCCCAGAGTGGAATGGCCCAACGGGGCCCGCATCGCGGTTTCGGTGGTCGTCAACTACGAAGAGGGCTCCGAGTACTCCGTGCTGGACGGAGACCCCCAGGGAGAAGTGCCGTCACTGGTAGACCCCGGCCAGCGCGACCTTTACATGGAGTCGACCTTTGAATACGGAAGCAGGGCAGGGGTATGGCGCGTCTTCGACATTCTGCAAGAGTACAACGTCAAGGCCAGCTTCTTCGGCTGCGCGCTGGCGTTGGAACGCAATCCCTATGTTGGGCCTGAAATCATCAAGCGGGGCCATGATTTGGTGGGGCACGGCTACAGGTGGGAGACGTACTACCAGATGGACCGCGATACGGAAAGGGAGCTCATCCGCAAAGCGGTGGAGTCGTTCATCAAGACCACCGGTCAGCGCCCTCTGGGCTGGTACACGCGTTCAACCCCCAGCCTGAACACCCGTGAGCTGTTGATTGAAGAGGGCGGCTTCCTGTATGACTGCAACTCCTACGCCGACGACCTGCCTTTCTACACCAACGTGAAGGGGAAGAAATGGCTGGTTGTCCCCTATACTCTGGAGGTGAACGATTTCCAGTTCTTCCAGGGACTCATTGCCCGCCCCAGCGATTTCTACGAGATAATGCGCAGCGCCTTCGACAGGCTCTACGAGGAAGGGGCCACCCATCCCAAGATGATGTCCATAGGCCTTCACTGCCGCATGGTGGGCCGCCCCGCCCGCGCCGTGGCCTTGCAGCGGTTTCTGGAATACGCCGCGTCTAAACCGGACGTCTGGTTTGCGCGGCGCACGGATATAGCCAAGTGGTGGTTGGAAAGATACCCTTGAGTGGCAACCAAGGGTTGCCTCAACGTCACTAGGGGGAATCCCTAAACGCCCGTCCCGTCATTCTCGTGCTTGACACGGGAATCCATAAGGGAGAGGGCCCGGGTTGGTCCCCCACTCCCTGGAATCCTCCTACAAGGCGGGGATGCCCCCCACGTGTAGCATCCCGTCTAGGAATTTTTCGGATATAATGCCTCCGTTAGACACCGTCATCAAGGAGGCCTCTCATGACCATGACCATAGTCGGCTACGACCCAGTAACGGGTCAGTTTGGAGGAGCCGTTGCCACCAAGAACCCCGCCGTAGGCTCACGCGTACTGCGCGGCCTGGGCGAAGTGGGCATGGTAGGCTTCAGTTCAAACGAGACTCAGCGCCGCCGCGGCATAGCCTTGCTTCAGCTGGGCTTCCCCGCCCCTGTTGCCTTGGAAGCGTTGATCAAGGTCAGCAAAGGGCAGGGCCAGTACAGTCTGATTGACCGAAGCGGCCTCTCCGCCGCCTACTCCTCGCCCGCTCTGGCTCCCTGGAATGGCAGCCGCTCCGGCAAGAACTACGCTTGCGGCGCCAACACCATGGTCGGCCCCGCGGTGGTGCAGGCGCTGGGAGACACCTTTGAGCAAACGGAAAACAGCGGCCTGCGCCTGGAAGAGCGACTCCTCATGTGTCTGGAGGCGGCCCAGGCCACCGGCGGCGACAACAGGGGCAGGCAATCCGCCGCAGTGCAAGTCCACTGGAAGCGCATAGACGCCAACCCCTACCTGGACATCCGCATAGACGACCATCCCAACCCGATTCCGGAGCTGAAAGCCGTGACCAAGATTTACCGCCAGGCCTACCCGGAGTACTCCTCTCAAACCTGGCCGGAGCTAGATGCCGGCGGTCATCCCATACTCTATCCCGGAAGCTGGTAGCACGTTGACATAGCCGTATATGTCATTAAAATTGCCTCTAGTTTCTATTGGTGCCGGGAGGCGGCTGGGCCGTTGCCTACATCCTGGATGGCATACCTCTGAAGGAGCGTGAACCGTGCCTGTTGACAAAGAAATCTCCACTGGTGTTATCAATTCTCTGAGGTGGCGCAACATTGGCCCGCCCCGCGGCGGACGCGTGGTCGCCGTAGCCGGGCATCCCACGCAGGACATGGTCTTCTACTTCGGCGCGTGTACCGGCGGCGTCTGGAAGACCAGCGACGGCGGTACGTACTGGGAAAACGTCTCGGACGGCTTCTTCAAGACCTCCGCCGTCGGCGCAATCGCCGTCGCGGAATCGGACGCCAACGTCATCTACGCCGGGATGGGCGAAGCGTGCATCAGGGGCAACGTCTCCTACGGAGATGGCGTCTACAAGTCCACGGACGGCGGCGCAACCTGGGCCAACGTGGGACTGCAAGATACCCGCCACATAGCCCGAGTCCGAGTCCACCCCAAAGACCCTGATCTCGTTTATGTAGCCGCTCTGGGTCATGCCTTTGGTTCCAACAGTGAACGCGGCGTATTCCGTTCCGCCGACGGCGGCAAGAACTGGGAGCGCGTGCTTTTTTGCAGTGACAACACGGGCGCCATAGACCTCGCTTTCGACCCGACCAATCCACGCATACTCTTTGCCACCATGTGGCAGGCTCATCGCACTCCGTGGAGCCTGAACAGCGGCGGGCCGGAAAGCGGCATCTTCCGCTCCACGGACGGCGGCGATACCTGGCAGGACCTCAGCAGCAGGCCAGGCCTACCTAAGGGACTCAAGGGACGCATGGGCATCACTGCCTCCGCCGCCCGCGCCGGCCGTGTTTGGGTCACCATTGAAGCGGAGCAGGCGGGGGTGTTCCTCTCCGACGACAACGGAGAGACCTGGCAGCTGGTCAGCGACAACCTGGATGTCCAGGCCCGGCCATGGTACTACCAGCACATCTTCGCCGACCCGAAAGATGCGGAAACCGTGTGGATACTCAACTCCTCCGTATGGAAGTCCACCGACGGCGGACGCACCTATAACCAGGTGAACACGCCGCACGGCGACAATCACGACCTCTGGATAGACCCTCGCAATCCCCTGCGCATGATTGAGGGCAACGACGGCGGGGCCACGGTCACCTTCAACGGCGGCGACACCTGGTCGACCATCTACAATCAGCCCACCGCTCAGTTCTACCACGTGGACACCGATAACCAGTTTCCCTACCGCGTCTACGGCACCCAGCAGGACAACTCTGCGATAAGCGTGCCCTCCCGCACCCACAAGGGCGTCATTCCCTGGGGTGATTGCTACACGGTCGGCAGCTCTGAAAGCGGCTATATCGCCGTTCATCCTGACGACCCCAACATCGTCTTCTCAGGCGCAATAGGCAGCTCTCCCGGCGGAGGCGGCAACCTGCTCCGCTACGACCATAGTACGGGTCAGGTACGCATCGTGACGGTTTGGCCGGAGTTCCACACGGGCTGGGGCGCCAAGGACATGAAGTACCGCTTCCAATGGACGTATCCCATCAATTTTTCCCCGCATGATTCCAACGTCCTCTACGTAACCGGCAATATGGTGTTCCGCTCCACCGACCAGGGCGATAGCTGGGAAGCCATAAGCCCCGACCTCACCCGCCATGAACCTTCCACGCTTGAGCCCTCCGGCGGCCCCATCACTAAGGACACATCCGGCGCTGAGACCTACGCCACCATCTTCGCTTTCGCGGAGTCGCCCCTGGAAAAGGGTCTCTTCTGGGCCGGTTCGGACGATGGCCTAGTGCACGTCTCCCGTGACGGCGGCGAGAATTGGGAGGACGTTACGCCCAAAGACCTTGGCGAGTGGACCCTGATCACTATGATCGAACCATCTTCCCATGACCCTGCCGTGGCTTACATGACCGCCACGCGTTACAAGATGGACGACCCCAGGCCTATGCTGTTGAAGACCGCGGACTACGGAGCCACCTGGACGTCTATGGTAGACGGCATCCGCGAGGGCGATTATCTGCGCTGCGTACGTGAAGACGCGGTCAACCAGGGACTTCTCTACGCGGGCAGCGAAACCGGAGCCTATGTATCGTTCGACTCTGGAGCGGCCTGGCAGCCCCTTCAGTCCAATCTGCCCGCCGTCCCTGTCTACGACCTTGCCGTGAAGGACGACGACCTGGTGGCCGCCACTCACGGCCGCTCCTTCTGGATACTGGACGATGTTACCCGCCTGCGCCAGATAAGCCAGGATATAGCTGACAAGAGAGCGTATCTCTTCAAGCCCCGCGATACGTACCGTCCCGCCGCGCCATTTGGAGCCAGGCGTGGTTCGGCTGGCAAGAACTACATGCTTTCCCTGGGCGCTCCCATAGCCTACTACGAGACCAAGGACGAGATGGGGAACGTTGTTCAGAAATTGCTCGACGCCGGTGAGAACCCGCCTTTTGGCGTTATCCTCACCTACTATCTGAAAGACGCTCCGGAGAGTGAAGCGACCCTGGCCTTCCACGACTCCAACGGCGGTCTGATCAAGACCTTCTCCAGCTTGAAGCTAGCGGAACCGTCCCCATACCAACCGGAAGACCCCCGCCTGCCCGCCAGCCAGGGCGGCAACAGCTTTGTTTGGGACATGCGCTATCCGTACGCCCGCAAGGTTCCCGATGACAAGGCGCTGGACCCCGTGACCACCGGCCCCCTGGCCACGCCTGGAACGTACACAGCCACCCTGACCGTGGACGGCGAGTCCCAAACTCAGAGCTTCCAGTTGCTCAAAGACCCTCGCGTTGCTGCCAGCCAGCAGGACTTCGACGAACAGCTTGCCGCCGCCCTGCAGGTGCGCGACAAGCTCTCGGAGCTCACCGACGCCATCCTTGACCTGCGCAGCATCCGGGACCAGGCTCAAGAGTGGGCCAAGCGCGCCGAAAATTCCCCCGCTGCTGAGACCGTGACCGCCGCCGCCGAGGGTCTCAAAGAGAGGCTCACCGCCATAGAAAGCGAGCTGATTCAGACCGGCTACAGGGGCGAGAGGGACCGCCTCCACATTCAGACGAAGCTCAATCGCAAGCTAGCCGAGCTGATGAACGTGATTGCAGCCGCCGACTTCAAGCCGCCCAAGCAGATATACGACGTCTTCACCGACATCACGGGCCGAATTGATCCCCATCTTCACAGCTTGCAGCAGGTCAAGGACAAGGACTTGGAGGAGTTCGTCAATCTGCTCCACGAGATTGAGGTGCCGCCGATAGTCCCGTAGTACGGGCTCACCTCGGGCCTGCGCGGGCCGTATGTCAGGCAAAGCCGCTCACGCTGAGCTTAGTCGAAGGGAGTGAGCGGGGAAAAAGCGCTCATGGTGAGCCTGTCGAACCAGATGAGCGCTTTGCCGCATGTGTCGTATGACATATCGGCGCTTAGGATATAACCTTAAGGGTAGAGTAGATAGTCGGAGAGAGTGGCTACCTCTGTTTCACTGAATATCGGTGTTCCGTAGGAAATGTAACGGACAATTTCTTGGAGGGTCAGAATTTTCACATGCTGGTATTCTTCTCGTGGTTTATGATTCATGAGCAAAATGATGTTCCTAGGAGAGATTTTCCAGTCTCCCCAGTTTCCTGAAAATACCCGCCACATCCCCCCGCTTCTAACTGCATCGTTCAGCAAGACGAACATGGCGAAGCTGTGTCTGTTCAATTGTTTTACCGGGGAGAACAAATCTCGGCTTTCCACCGAATCTTTGCTCCAATTCTTGGTCTCAACCAGATAGATGCCGGTCGGTCCAATGACGATGTGATCTATCTGTACTGAGTATATCCTGTCATCTTCCTTCCTGTTGTAGATTGGTCTAGCAAACTTTAATCTGTAATCATTGATGACAGTGTACGAGTCCGGCAGCTTCGATAACTCTTGCAATGCCCGCTCTTCACCCTCTGCGCCGTAGAACAGTGAGCGATTGGCTTGGAATATCGACAATGTTTTTGGTGTTTTGCAATTTCGTTAGATGAGTATCTTTCTATCCATCTTTCTGGGTTGGCCTTTTTACTCTTGATGCCAGATTGAATGCGGGCAACATCTACCAAAGATCGCCTAAACGGTCTTTCAAGTTCACTTCTAAAGGAACTCTCAAGAACCGCCTTTCTTCCTGAGATTCTTCGATTCTTAACAGATGCAACTACCCTTCCGAAAAAGTTCGTTGGGGGTTTGGTTGCATTCATCTGTGTTTTCAGCATCCTGAGTTCAACAACCAGTTCATCCTCCCGCCTCTTGATTTTGTTGTTTAGGTCAGATGATAGCTTTTGATACTTGGACTCGAGATTTGCTATATCTTGCGACAAGCGCGCTCTGCTATTCTCTCCTATTTTCTGGATTGTATCCTTGTAGCTGGCTCGAAATTTACGGATGGAGTCCAGCGTCTCAAAGCCATATATGCCTGATCCCCTGAGTAATTCGATAAGGTGGTTTAGGCTGCCAATCTGTCCGTGTATTCTTGCCATTGGGTGACCTTTTGTTAGAGCGTGTCCCCGGCCAACTCAGCCATTCAAGGACGTCACCTTTGTCAAGCCTATTATGCCACCTCTCTGGGAATCTGTAATAATATGACCACACTGGTGCGGGTTAGCGGATTATCCAACCTTCTTGAAGCATGGTCGGCATGGAGAGGAAAGTCACTCTTGGACCTTGAGAAGGAAAAGAGACGGCTCCTGCGGCTGATTGACAGGGAAGTCAAAGACCGCAGAGTGGTGGACGCCATGGCAAGGGTGCCCAGAGAGGCGTTCGTACCCGCGGCCAGCAGGCACCTCGCCTACGAAGACATCCCCCTGCCCATAGGCGAGGGGCAGACCATATCTCAACCGATGATTGTGGCCATGATGGTGTCCATGCTCAACCTCAAGCCCGGCGACAAGGTTCTGGAGGTAGGCACGGGATCGGGGTATCAGGCGGCGGTGCTCTCTTTGCTTGCCAAAGAGGTGATTACCACGGAACGGTTTAAGAGTCTTGCCGATAGCGCAAGGGAGCGTCTGCAGTCTCTGGGCTATCACAACGTCACGGTGCATCAGGCAGGCGATGTCCTGGGGAGGAGTGAGGACTCACCGTTCGATGCCATCGTAGTGGCCGCAGCGGCGCCTCGACTGCCTAGGGTGCTGCTCGAGCAGTTGAGCGAAGGTGGCCGTGTAGTTATACCGGTGGGATCACGGAGCTCGCAAGATCTTCTGCTCGTTACAAAATCGCACGACGGCTATTCCGTGAAGAACCACGGGTCGTGTCGTTTCGTCCCGCTGGTGGGAGCCGGGGCTTGGACCGAACACGAGGCCGAGGATACACGCTAGGGGCCTCTTACGAAGGGTTCCCGGAACAGGAGGTTGGAAGGGTGAGTACGCGGAATCTGCCACCGGGCTACGTCGAGATAGACACATGGACTCCCAGCAGGTTGTCCGGAAGAGATTGGGTTGTCCTGGTCATAGTCTTTGTGATTCTGGCCTATGCTTCTCTCCAGCTCATGGCCGTAGCCCAGTTGGTGTTCGGTGGCGCGGATAGCTTCACCATAAAGCAGGATGTTCTCATTGCCGGGCTTGTCATAGGAACAGTGGTTGGGGGCACGCTGCATGAGCTGGCCCACGCCATCGCCTTCTCAGCGTACGGCGTACGTCCGCGCTTTGGATTCAAGCTCTGGACCAAGTTTGGACCGGTCTTCTGGGTGGGAGCCCCTGGCTGCTACCTGAGCAGGGCGAAGTTCACAGTAGCGGCGCTTGCGCCGCCGGTGCTCCTAACGGTCCTGTTGCCGCCTGCACTGCTTCTTGCGCCCGTGGGCGGCCTTGTCCACGCCGCCGCGCTGGTGGCCTACATCTTGGGAGTCTCCGGGTCAGCGGGCGATGTTGTCATCCTTATTAAGGTGATGCGTTATCCCCGTGAGGCGCTCTTTGAGGATCACGGCGACGGGTTCAAGGTGTACTCAACACGAGATGATATAATTTCGTGAGAACATCCCACGCAACCATGATGACAACCACAATAGAGACCGGATACGAAGCGGTAATTGGGCTCGAGGTGCACGTTCAGCTCCTCACCAAGAGCAAGATGTTCTGCGCCTGCCGCGCCGGTTATCAGGGCGCCGAGCCTAACTCAGAGGTATGCCCTGTTTGCCTGGGCATGCCCGGTGTCCTCCCCGTGATAAACAAACGCGCCGTGGAGTTTGTCATGATGACCGGCCTAGCGCTGAACTGCGGCATCGCGGTGGAGACCAAGTTCGATAGAAAGAACTATCCCTATCCCGACCTGATGAAGGGATACCAGATCTCTCAGTACGACCAGCCCATAGCCAGCGGCGGATGGCTGTCCATCCCGGTGGACGGCTACGAGAAGGAGGTGCGCATCAACCGCGTCCACCTGGAAGAAGACGTGGCCAAGCTGTTCCACCGCACCGGCGAAACGGGAGAGGCCTACAGCCTGTTGGACGTAAACCGCGCCGGCGTGCCCCTCATGGAGATAGTGGGCGAACCGGACCTGCGCTCGCCGGAGGAGGCCCGGCAGTACCTGGTGAAGCTGCGCACCATCCTGCGTTACCTCGGTGTGTCCACCGCCAACATGGAGGAGGGCAGCTTCCGCTGCGACGCCAACATCAGCATCCGCCCCCAGGGCAGTGCGGAGCTTGGCGCCAAGGTAGAGGTGAAGAACATGAACAGCTTTCGCTCCGTGTTCCGCGCCCTGCAGTATGAATGGGAACGCCAGGCTGTGGTCTTGGAAGAGGGAGGGCAGATTGAACAGGAGACGCGCGGTTGGCTGGAAGATAGGGGGGTCACCGCATCGCAGCGTTCTAAGGAGCATGCCCATGATTACCGCTATTTCCCGGAGCCAGACTTGACGCCTTTGAAGATCAGCCGTCAGTGGGTGGACGAGGTGAGGGCAAAGATGCCTGAGCTGCCGGATGCGAGACTCCGTCGCTATGTCGATGAGCTGGGGCTGAGCGAGTACAAAGCCGGTCAGCTCACCCTGGGTACAAGCGCCGCCAGCAGCTATTTTGATTCTGCGATGAGCTACGCAAGCGATATGGGTGAAACAGCGAGGCGCAAGCGGGCCGACGTCTTGTGCAACCTAGTCCTCGGCGATGTTACACGACTGTTCAACAGCGTTGGCGAGGAGGTAAGCGGCGATAGGCTGGATGCCAGGCACCTCTTTGAAGTCGCCGCCATGCTGGAGGAGGGTAGGCTGAGCACCAACATGGCCTCGGAGGTGCTCGACGCCTTGTTCGAGTCGCCCGGAAAAGAGCCTGCGGATATTGTGAGGGAGAGAGGGCTGGAGCAGATCTCCGATTCTTCCGCCATACAGGCTGTGGCAGACCAAGCCATTGACGATAATCCCAAGGCAATCCAGGATTACATGAGCGGCAAGGAGACGGCGGTCAAGTTCCTGGTGGGCCAAGTGATGAAAGCAACCAGGGGCCAGGCAAACCCCGCGCTGGCCAATGAGGTCCTGCGGCAGAAACTGGAGAGTTTGAAGAAAGGGTGACGTTGATGCCAGCTTGACACCTGAAGCGTCCCTGATAGAGTTAATGAGAGGAAACAAGAACAAATGCAGACTTATGTAAGTATCGCGGCAATAATCCTCTCCGTTGTCCTCATAGTAGTGGTCCTGGCGCAGGTCAGGGGCGGCGGCACAGGTCTGTTTGGCGCTGCCGAGGGTACGTTTCGCACCCGCCGCGGTGTAGAGCAGACCCTGTTCCGTTTCACCATTGTGCTTGGGGTTCTCTTCGTAGTGCTGTCGCTCATTGGCGTCTGGAGGCCCTGGGAACGGATCTAGGGAGCCATGCCGGGCCCTCGTTCCCTATCGAGTAGACATCCCTGGCGAACGGGGTAACCATCACCTCATAAACGACGAGAAACAGGTTGGGCATCTACTATACGATATTATAGCTAGCAGGACTCTGCACTACGATGAGGAAGAAGCTCAACGGAGACTGACTGAGTGGCACGCTAACTTGGAAGAAGTTCCCATTCCAGAAACCGAAACGGAAACTGAGGCAGAGACGGAAACAGAGAGCGACTACACTAGTGAATAGGAGTATCACACACGTGGTCAAGCTCGCCCCGCTAGGAATAGCGGCTCTTGCCATTGCGTGTACTCCAACAGCTGCACCTACTCCCACCCCTAGTGCTACAGCTACCCTAACTGCTACCCCCATTCCAACAGGGACGCCTACGGCGATATCATATCCTACAGCTACTTCAACACCCAGTCCGACTCCAACACCATATCCTACAGCTACTCCAACACCCAGTCCGACTCCAACACCATATCCTACAGCTACTCCAATACCTAGCCCGACTCCAACACCATATCCTACAGCTACTCCAATACCTAGCCCGACTCCAACACCGACGCTGACACCACAAGAACTAGGAGAAGCACATCTCCGAGCAGCTCTCCCTTGGTTTGATACAACCCTAGAGGAGTATGAAGATGAGGACGTGGGCAAGTTCCACGCCAACTCTAGAAGGCAGTTGCTGCACATCAATAGCCTTGATCCTGAATTGACGACTAAAATAGTGGACCTACCCTGGGTACAAGACGGAATTACCGAAGTTGAAAATATGGGTATTCATGCACTGAGGAAACTCATAGACCTCATTCCAAAAGCAGGAACCTTAATCGTAGGCTATGCTTGGCAGCAGGATGAGTTGACTGGTACGGAAGCCTGGACTGCGGAGCTCTGGGCTAAGGCAGCAGAAACAGATAGGGCTTTGGTAGAGCAGGTCTTCGACAATATTCCGATTGGAGAGGAGTCAACAGTTAACGAAGCGCATCTCCTCTACCAACTAGCGAAGTTATCCTCTGAGGATCTTACCCTTGTTCGAATCTTGTTGGAGGAGACGGAGGGTTTTGAAAGAGAGGAGCAGGCGGTGCGTCTCTTCGTTCTGGCAATGAGCAGAAACGTATCTCAATTCGGGCTACTCCATGATGACATTAGGGAGTCGTTGGTCTTGAGACGCTCGGTTCTCACACTGCCCCTCGCCGGAGACGTGAACCTTTGGGCAATTAGACCAGACCCTTTTCCTCAGGGTGGAGACTACGTTATAGAAGCAATGACGGATGCGGTTCGGGAACTAGAAGAGCTTACCCAGGTGCCCTTTCCTGTTACTGACGTTATCTTAGTGATTCCCCTAGCAGGTCCTGATAAGGACCACGGTATAAGGGCAGCTCACTACGGGTCTTTCTTCACCGCACCCCACTACACAGATAGGAGGGATAACATAAGTATTGGACACGTACAGCACGAGGTCGGACACTATCTCTTCAGAGGAAATCTGCCTCTTTGGTTGGTAGAAGGGACAGCGACCTTCATGAGGCCGTACGTAGAATACAAGGTCGGTAGGGAGACTCAAAGCCAGCGGATACCCCTATACGAAGAACAGGTAGAGAGAGACTGCTCCGTCCTCGGTTTACGTACTATCCAGAAGCTGAACGAACTTGACGGGTTACATGGATGTCATTATTCCTTAGGCGCTTACTTCCTGCTTCGCCTCTGGGAGGTCTTGGGGGAAGACTCTCTAGGTAAAGCCTTGGGAGAGATTTACCTCCATTCGCAAGAGGTTGACGGAAGACCTACCGAAGAAGAGATACTAGACATCCTCTTGGACAGCATTCCACCGGAACAACACGAGGACTTCTACGCCATCTACCACGAACTACACACAGCGGAGGATGCCCCGGCGCAGACCTTGCCCGAGCGGTAGGACGCCGACGGCAACGCTACCCTGACGGCGTCTCCCGGTTTCAGTGCGCCGGTCTTTACCACTGTAGCGGCTACGCCCCTGCGTCCCAGGAATGCCTTTATGATCTCTTTGTGATACACGTTGAGCGTGGCGCAGGGGGCGTTCTGGCCGGTAACCCGCACCACCGCGTTCTCCCCCAGCTCTAGGAGATCACCGGCCTTTAGGTTGGACAGATCGCCGAGGCCGGTGACCTGTATGTTCTCCCCAATGGAACCGGAGCCCAGCTCCACCTGCAGATGGTCGTTCACCGCCTCCAGCGCTTCCTGGGCCACTATTGTAACGTGGCGCGTATTCGGCTCTGGGTCGCCGGTCTTCTTGTGTTTGTTGATTGGCCCGGCGTGGAAGTCGCCTTCCACGCCGTGGGTGCCGATCGCTATCTCAGGCTGCGGATACTTGGGCACGCCGCTTTCCGGTCTGAGGCATACGGCTACTACTGTTCCTTGTTCCAACGTTTGATGCATCGTGCTTGCCGCCTTTATCAAAATCTGGGTTCAGAGCCCCAGTTTACCAGGATTCATCAGATTGTGAGGGTCAAGGGCGCGCTTGATGCGTCTGGCGGTGTCCAGCCTGTTCCCCCATTCCTCCTGTGCAAGGTGGGAAAGCTTCAGTCCAACGCCGTGGCAGTACTCCATGGCGCCGCCCATCTGTTGCGCCAGGCGGAGCACCTCGTCCACCGTTTCCACGAAACTGTCCTGCCCAGGGGGCCCTTCCAAGCGCGCCCCGGTCATGATGAATGAGAACAGTCCGGGATCGGTCCAAACGGAGTACTCCCTAACTGCTACGTTGTTCCGGCCGCTGATGGCTTCCACTCTCCGGCGGAACTCCAGAACGGAAGAAACGGGAAGGGCTAGGTGCAGATAGTCCCAGTGGCCCCTGTCGGCCCACCATCTTGACCACCTTTCCCGGGGTGGTAGGGGAAGCACCTCTTGCTTGTAAACCTCCCCGCTGTTGTGTCGTGATTTCCAGTACTCCACCGTCTCATCCGGCCCGATGTCACTGCCCCTGTGCTCCTTGCAGATGCGTAGCGCACGCGTCTCCTGGGCATCCACCTCCTCTTTGTACCCTTCGAAGACGAGATACAAAAAGACGCTGTCTCCCGGCTCCTCAGTGAGATCGGTCAGAGCGGGACGCAGGCCAATGGAGAACATCTCCGCCACGGCGTGAAACCCATCGTCGAAGGTATTGAACGAGACCGTGGCGAAGCGACGGCACTCAGGTAACGGGAAGATGCGCAGAGCGGCTGCTGTGATTATGCCCAGAGTCCCTTCCGAGCCGATGAATAGTGCGTTCAGGTCCGGCCCGGACGCCGGTTTGGCCACGGCCTTGGTAGTCAACACGTCGCCTGTGGGCAGGACCACTTCCAACGCGGCCACCTGTGCACCCATGGACCCGTAACGGGCGGCAAGATAACCGACGCCGTCGGTGGAGATGGCCCCTCCAACGGTGGCTATGGCCTTGCTGTAGGGGTCGTGTCCAAGCATGAGACGGTGATTTGCCAGCACGGCATCAAGGTCCTCCAAGACCACACCGGCTTCCGCCCAGGCTATCCTGTCCTCTTCCGAGACAGTGCGAATCTTGTTCATATGCTGCATGTCTATGACAATGGCCCCTTCCGGAGGTACGGCTGCGCCCATAACTCCGGTGCCGCCTCCGTAGGGGACTATAGGCGTTTCGTAACGGTTCGCTACCCGCACTATTTCGGACACTTCATCGGTGGATTGGGGGAAGACCACCCCCAGCGGCGCGCTCCATGCAGAAGGGTCGGTGTGGTAAGCCCGCGAGGGGTTCAATGCATCGGCGGAGTGGAAGTCAACGGTCTTTTCATCGGTGAAGACCGACTGGCTGCCAAGGGAGCGACGTAAACAGTTCACTGCATCGTGAGGCATATTCTCATGTTATCAGGCAAGGGATAGATTGCGATGGCTACACTGGCGCTTCCTTGCTGAAAGCGCAGCTCGTCAGGAGTCCGGCTAACGCACACGCCATTGGGTGCCTTCCGCCGAGTCTTCCAGGGAAACTCCCAGCTCGGCCAGTCTATCCCTTATGGAGTCAGCCAGGGCAAACTGCTTGGCCTCCCTCAACTGGGTGCGCACCTCCACCAGCATGTCTATGAAGGGATGCGCCACCACGTCGTCCTTGGCTTCTTGGGCGGCAAACGTGAGACCAAGGAGTTCACCAAGCCTGCGCAAGAGCTGTTGTGCTTCAACCAGGCTCTTGCCCTCGTCGCGTCCCCGGTTGATCTCCCGACAGAGGTCGAACAGAACTGCTATGGCCCTGGAGGTGTTGAGATCGTCGTCCATGGCCTCTTCAAAACGCTGTTTGTACAAGGTTACGTCCAGCGGCTGACCACCCGCTGGCGATGGTAGGAGGGCGACGCGCATACGCTCCGCGGCGCGCTCTTGCGCCAGGATGTTTTCATCGCTGTAGGTGAGAGGGCTTCGGTATTGAGAAGAGAGGAAGAAGAGACGCAAGGCGTCCGTGGAAAAACGTTCCAGGGCTTCCCCCATGGTGATGAAGTTCCCCAGAGACTTGCTCATCTTGTCCTGGCCCATTCTGACCATGCCGTTGTGGACCCAGAACCGCGCCATTTGCTTACCGTTGGTATAGGACTCGGTTTGGGCTATCTCGTTTTCGTGGTGGGGGAAGACCAGGTCCCGGCCTCCTCCGTGTATGTCTATGGTCTCTCCAAGATAGGCCAGCGACATGGCGCTGCACTCTATGTGCCAGCCCGGTCTGCCTTTACCCCAAGGGCTCTGCCAGGACGGCTCGCCGGGCTTTTCAGCCTTCCATAGCGCAAAGTCCATGGGGTCTTGCTTGAGCTCGCCGGGTTCAATCCTAGCGCCGACCCTCATGGTGTCCAAAGTGCGATGGCTGAGTTTGCCGTACTCCTTGTTCAGCCTGACCCGGTAGTAGACGTCGCCGTTTGCCTCGTATGCCATGCCTTTCTCTATGAGACCGCTGATCATTTCCTGGATTCCGGATATCTCCTCCGTGGCCCTGGGGTAGACGTGTGCACGCTGAACGTTGAGGGCGTCCATCTCTTCAAGGTAGGCTGCAATGTTTCGCTCCGCCAGCTCTTGAACGGATATGCCCATCTCAGCCGCTCCCGCTATCATCTTGTCATCGATGTCGGTGAAGTTCTCCACGTGCTTGATTTGGTATCCCCTGTACTCCAGGTAGCGACGCAAAACATCGAAGATGACGGCTCTCATGGCATGCCCAACGTGGGTGGATGCGTACGGCGTGACGCCGCAAACGTACATCTTCAACGCTCCGTCAGAGGGCGTCAACTCTTTTTTCTGCTCGCTAAGGGAGTCGTACAGGTTCATGATTCTGGCTCAATGGAGGCCACGCTGTAGCAGGCAATGCCCTGGCTGCTTCCGGTAAAGCCAAGGCCATCCGTTGTAGTGGCCTTCACACTTACTCTAGCCAGCTCTACTCCCAAACAGGACGCAATTGATTGCCTCATAGCCTGGAAGTAAGGCGCCAGCTTGGGGCTTTCAGCCACGATTGTAGCATCCACGTTCAAGACACGCCAACCGTCCTCTCTGAGAATGTCGTTTGCCTTGGACAGCATCTCCAGGCTGCTTATGCCCGCGTAGCGCGGGTCTTCAGACGGGAAGTATTTGCCAATGTCGCCCAGGGCGGCTGCGCCAAGCAGAGCGTCTATGATGGCATGGAGCAACACGTCCCCATCGCTGTGTCCGGCCAGCCCCTTGCTGCTGGGAATGGAGACTCCTCCTAGAACAAGCGGGCGCTGGGGAACAAGGCGGTGAGCGTCATAGCCTATGCCGGTTCTCAAACTCCCACGTCCTGCCGTTGTTTCAAAAGGGCCTGGACTATTGCCGCGTCCTCCCTGGTGGTGACCTTTATGTTGGAATAGGAGCCGAAATAGAGATGTACCGGATAACCGGCCTGCTCCATGAGCGCCGCTTCGTCGGTTACGGTGGCGTTGACCTGCTTGAAGGCGTCACGCAGTCTCTGTAGGGAGAAGATCTGGGGCGTCTGAGCGGCCCATAACCTGTCGCGGTCAAGGGTGGTCTCCACCTGTCCGTCGCAGCGCCGTACCTTGATGGTGTCCGTTACCGGCACAGCGGCTACGGCTGACCCCCGTTGGATTGCTTCATCTATTCCTCCCTCTATGAGGTCCGGTTCAATACAGGGACGCGCGCCGTCATGCACCACCACCCATTCAGGGTTGTCCAAGCATTCCACGCCGTTGCGCACCGAATCCTGGCGCCGCTCGCCGCCGGCTTGAATGCTGCGTACCTTGCGGAAGCCGTGCGATTCAACAAGGGCATTCCCCGAGTCCATGGAGGAGGGACGGAGCACCAGCACAACGCTTTCTATAGATGGTGCGGCTTCGAATGCAGCCAGGGAGTAGGCGAGCAAAGGCACGCCTAGAATATCCATGAAGGTCTTGTCTACGCCGTCCATTCGCATGCTTTGCCCGGCAGCTACAATCACGGCTCCCGTCCGGCGAAGCAAGGCGTTGTTGGAGTCAGGGCTGTTTTCGTCCCCTGGCATGCCTAGTGAGCTCTGGGTTGGGCAAAGATGAGGCGGCCTGCCGCCGTCTGCAGCACTCTCGTTACGGAAACCTCCACGGTGCTGTCCAGGAAGACTCTACCGCCTTCTACCACTACCATTGTGCCGTCATCCAAGAAGCCGACTCCCTGACCGGCCTCTTTGCCCTGCTGGATCACGTGTACGGCCATTTCCTCTCCCGGTAGCACCACCGATTTGAGGGCGTTGGCCAGCTCGTTGACGTTGAGAACGCTCACTCCCTGAATTTCGGCGACGCGGTTCAGATTGAAGTCGGTGGTTACAATGGGGGCGTTCAAACTTTCTGCAAGCATGACCAGCTTTGCATCGACCTCCATACCGTTCCAGTGGTCAACGTCCGTTACTTGCACGGGTGTGGAGGATTCCTTGCGCAGCTTGTTGAGCATTTCCAAGCCTCGCCGTCCTCTGTTTCTACGCAGCGAGTCGCTGGAGTCGGCAATGTGCCGCAGTTCGTCCAGGACAAACCGGGGTATCACCAGTGCTCCGTTGATGAAGCCGCTCTCTGAGATGTCCGCGATACGTCCGTCTATGATGGCGCTGGTGTCCAGCACTATCTTGCCGTTGGAGGACGCGGAGTGAACTTGAGAGTTGTCTGCTTGGGGGAAGAGTAGGAGGAAATCGCGCTCCCTGCTCACCGCAATGGCCGCGCCTGCCGTGGCGAACAACAGGTTGAGGATAATGGGCAGCCACACGCCGGGCCAGCCGGGTATTCTTGAGAAAGGCAGGGAGATCAATATGGCAATAACCAGGCCGGCAACAAGTCCCACTGACGCTGCGGCGAACCTGGCCGTGGAGATGTTCCGGGATGCGTTGACCGTGCTTTCTATGAATGCCCTGAATACGTACGGGGTAGCAATAGCGCCAACGACGACACCAATCAGCGAGCCGGCGAGACCCAGGGGAACATAGCTGGCGAAGTCAACGGCATTACCGACAGCGACGCCAAGCGGCCATCCCCCCAATCCCAGCAGTGCCATTCCAATGAGGCGAGGGAACAGATTGGAAATAGTCAAATAATTCCTCCTCTACCACCCCTTCTCTCCCAGCGACAAGATTTAATGATTTCGCCGGGCAATGATGGGGGATATCTCTCCGGCAAGCCTCTCGTCAAGTCCAATCGCAGGCATACGGGACAAAATCAATAAAAATTACGGCCAAAGTGTAGCAAAGGCATTGTTACCCTGTCAAAAACAGGGTTGACAGCGTCAAGAGGCCGGATCGGGGATACCCAAGAGGTCTATTCCATAAGCACAACCGTAAGCTATGATAACCGAGCGTATCGTCTTTCCCACGGTGGCAGCGGTGAGGAACTTCCAGGCAGGCATGCGCAGAGCGCCGGCCGCCAGTCCCGCGAAGTCGAAGAGGGGGTTTGGTATCAACCCCAGGAGGACTATGGCTACCCAACCCCGTCTTTCCACCCAACTGTTGATCCGTTGATAGTACCGGCCCTTTTGAAAAAAGCCCTGCCCCCCATAACCGGCTATGTAGCCCGTCATTTCTCCCAATGCCTGGCCGGTTCCACCAAGGATTCCCACCAGAAACGGAATGAGAATTGTCCCACCCGTACAGACCACCGCAAAGGCCGGCACGGGAACAATCAGCGTGGCGTTGCCGAACAGCGAGATGAGGAATACGGCGGGATACCCTAGAGATTCAACGCCGGGTATGCGGTCGCTGAGGAGAAACGCCACTATGACTATGGCGACGCTGAGCGCCAGCATCATGACGCTCATCCAAGGTCCCGCGACAGCGGACAATCGCATCCATACCGGGGGTGTTTTATCCACTTCAGGAGTCACTTATGGCAGACTCCCTATCAGGGCTATAGACGCGGTCTAGAAAAGCCAGAACGGCTTGATTGAAGGCATCCGACCGTTCCATTTGCGGCCAGTGGCCGCAATCTTGGAATATGCGCACCTCTATGGAGGGATACCTCTCAGTTGCATGGTGCGCCTGCTTGACCGGGATTATTTTGTCTTGTCTGCCCCACACCAGGAGGGTGGGCGCCGGCAGGTTAAGGAGGTCGTGGTGAGGGACGACCAGCGACTTCCGCAGGCCGCGGAAGGTGACGCTGCGGCGTATCACGCCAAGCTCGGTGCGACGCGCTTCGGGGATGGAGCGGACTCGTATCAGCTCCCGGTGGGCCTCTGGATGCAGAGCGCTCTTGTCATGGAAGATGCGCTGCACAAATCTTGTCTTGCTTTTGCCGTCCAGCTTGTGCAGGGGTTTTCCTATCAGGGGAAGGGATGCCAAGCGGATGGGCAGTCCCAGCTCGCGGCCAAGGCCCACCGGCGAAATCAAGAACATGGCCCTGAACCGTTCGGATTGCCTCAGTACGGACGCCATTGCAACCATTCCCCCTGCCGAGTTGCCCATTAGCGTAACGTTCCGATCCAGGCCAAGCACGTCTAGGAACTCGGGAAGGAATTCTACGCCTATGTCCAGGCCGTAGGGGATGTCGGGCTTGGCTGTATCGCCATGGCCGGGGAGGTCCGGTGCGTATATCGTGTACCTGGAGGCGAATGCGGAGACGTTATTGTGCCAGGCAACCACAGAGGCTCCCAGTCCGTGGAGCAACACCAGGGGCGGACCATGGCCGGCCATGACGTAGTGTACGCTGCCTGTGCTTTCCAGGTTAACGTACTGATGGCTTAGACCGGATTCCATGCGTCAGACTTGCACTTTCAATATAAAGTCTGTTTAGAATCCGTGCTCTTCTAAAATGCAGTCCAGCTGAGCTTTCTCTTCCTGGGTTAGATGCCAGTCGGCGGCTTTGGCATTGGCGGTAACCTGTTCCGGCTTGGTAGCGCCGGAGATGACGCTGCTGACCGCCGGATTAGCCAAAAGCCAGGCAATGGCAAGCTCCACCATTGTTCGCTCACGCTCGGCGGCGAACTCTTCCAGCGTTTCTAGTAGATCAAAGTTGCGGTCGGTGAGAGTGTCCTGCGCCCGCTGTGGATTGCCCGCCAGGCGTGTGCCTTCCGGCGCCTGCTGATTCCGCTTGTACTTGCCGGTAAGGAACCCGCTGGCCAGGGGGAAGTAGGGAAGGATTCCCATGCCCAGCCTTGCCGCCGTGGGCCCTTCCTCCTTCTCCACCTCTCGTTTTATCATGCTGTATTCCGGCTGTGAGCTGACGAAAGGCTCCAGATTCAGAGCACTTGTTACCCCCGCGGCTTCCACCATCTGCCACGCCGTGTAGTTGGAGCAGCCTATGTAACGCACCTTGCCCTGGTGCACCAGGTCGTCCAGGGTACGCATAGTCTCTTCCGCGGACGTGTTCGGGTCGTAGCGGTGAATCTGGTACAGGTCTATGTAGTCGGTCTGCAGCTTGCGCAGGCTGGTCTCCACCTCTTCCATGAGGTGCTTGCGAGAGGTCCCACTCTGATTGGGGCCGTCGCCGACATTCATGCCTGCCTTGGTGGCCAGCAGTACCTGGTGGCGCTTACCCCTAAGGGCTTTGCCCATGTACTCTTCTGAGAGGCCGCCGCCGTATGTGTTGGCGGTATCAAAGAGGATGACATCTTCTTCGATGCACTGGTTGAGCACGCGTTCCGTGCCCTGGGCGTCGACTCTTCCACCAAAGTTGTTGCAGCCCAGACCCACTACTGAAACCTTGAGCCCTGAATTTCCTAGTTGACGGTATTCCATATCTACTCCCTTGGAAGGTTCGCTGCTTTATGGACGGCCAATCTATCATTGGTCGCCCCGGCGGGCAACTACGCTAAGAGTCCAAGAAGTGACGCTGCACGTCGGTTGTGGGGAAGATGGCAATGAACCTGGCCGGCTTGTCACTCTTGTTGACCAGGGAATGCTTGGCGTCGCTGGGGGCCAGTATGGTGTCTCCCGGACCTACCTGCTCCACGTGGTCGTCTACTATGGCTTCAAGAGTCCCCTCCACGACGATCATGCACTCCTCGTGACCCGGGTGAATGTGCAGAGGGATCTCTCCTCCCGGCGGTACGTCCAGTTGGAATACGGTAAGATCGGTTGCTCCCAGGTCTCCATTGATCATGGTCTGTCGCGTGTTGCCTGAAAGCTCGTCCGGCGGTACTTCTCCTGTGTGGATGATCGGCATCTTTGCCTCCGTGTTACATCAAGGGTGACTTCCAGTATAAACCAATGCTGTGAAATACGTCAGACCGGCCTTCTAGACCGGCTTTTCTCCAACGTAGACCGCCACCGACCTCATGCCGACCCTCAAGTAGCGCACGTTTTTCAATCCGGCCTGCACCATCAGGGATGCAAACGCCTCCGCGGAAGGGAACAGGTCAACGGAACGCGGCAGGTAGGTGTACGCTTCACGGTCTCCCCCCAGCAGCCCTCCGATCAGCGGCACTACCCTGTGGAAGTAGAACCGGAATAGCTTGGGGAAAAGGCCATTTCCCTGGAACGGGGTGATCTCCATTACTGCCACTCTCCCACCGGGCTTCACCACCCTGGTCATTTCCGCTACCGCCAGTGGGATATCGACCACGTTGCGCATGCTGAATCCGGAGGTGGCGCAAATGAAGGTATCGTCCTGGAACGGCAGGGCTAAGGCGTCTCCCTGTAAGAACAGAGTATGGCCCGACAGCCCCAGCCTGTTCGCCTTGAGAGCGGCAAGCGCCACCATCTCCGGTACGAAGTCTACGCCTACGGTGTAGCTCACCTCGCTGCGTCGCGACAAAGAGAAAGCCAGATCACCGGTGCCCGTGGCCACGTCGAGGGCGGCGCCTTCCAGTCCTTCCGTGGCCAGCCGCGCGGTAAGCCTGCGCCAGCGGTGATGCATTCCCCCGGTCATCACGGTATTAAGAAGGTCGTATCGCCGTGAAATGCGGGCAAACATGCCGGCCACGTATTGGGCTTTTTCCTTCCCGTGCAGAGTGTGAGGCGATGTATCTTGAGGCATTGGTTTCAAAGGTGCTCGTGAATCCGTTAAGCCATGAGTCTGCTTATCCCTCCACCACGGCCAGCGCTTCTATCTCGATGAGAAACTCAGGCCGCACCAGTCCGCTGATGAAGAGCAAGGTGCTCGCCGGCGGTGAACCCTCCCAAAAACCGGCGCGGGCCTGCCGCATCCCCTCTAGGTCGTCCCGGTTTGTCATGTAGACGCGGATGGCCGCTATGTCTTCCTTTGTGCCTCCGGATGCTTTGACCGCCTCTTCCAGGTTGAAGAGAGCTTGTTTGGTCTGTATTTGGATGTCTCCTTCACCGACGACGTTGCCATCCTTGTCTATGGAGAGTTGACCGGCTATGGAGACCAGGTTGCCGGTTTTTGCCACATGGCTATACCCGGTTGGGGTGTGTATGGTGGCTGGATTGATGAACTGTACGGGCATGTCGCCTCCCACATTGACTGGAATGATGACTCCACTCTATCAAAGAGGCAGATGATCAGGCCACTGAAAGGCGTGTGCCCGTGCTAGCTCGTCTCGCCACATCTCTATATTGAGGCCGCCCGCTTCGCTCCACCAGCCGTCGCCGGGGCGTCCGCTGTCCTTCCGCACTACCAGGCTGGCTATGTCAGGATAACCGTTGGGCTGGCAAACGTATGAACAGAGCGGCGCCACTACTCTTCTGTGAATGCTGCGTTGCAGATGGGGCAGTCCCACCCCTAGGGCAAGCTCGCCGTAAGAGATGGTCTTGCCTGCCCTGGCGGTATCCACCAGGACTACCCAGGCGCGTTCCAAGAGGTCTCTGCCGCTGGCTGTTGCTGGAGGAGGCATTTGCAATGGAGGCTGAGAGTTCCGTCTAATGGCGCTTGAATCACTAGCATGTTAGCATACTCATCCCTATAATCTGTGCCGTTTTGAAGTGGACGGTTTATTGAGATTATGAGCGAATACGAATTAACCGCAGGCCGCGAGTTGCAGCCGGAAAGCTTCGTCCTTGACCGTGCCATGCTGGACGAATACCTCTCCATAGTGGGAGCGGAGTCGTCCGTCTACGGCGACGGTTACGTGCCAACGACGGCTCTAGCCGTTCTAGGAATCAGGACTATTCTCGCGGGCATGGGACTTCCCGAAGGCGCGGTGCACGTATCGCAGGAGTTGGAGTCGCACCGCGCCGCCAGGATTGGCGAAAGCGTCTCCTGTAGCGCCAGGATCGTCCAGTCCAGCCAGAGGGGCAAGGGCGGTCGCTTCATAGTGTTTGAGTTCACCATCACTGACGATCAGTCGTCGCCGTTGCTGGATGGCCGTACGACGCTGATTGTGTTTGGAAAGGATGAGTAGGCAATTGCAAGAGAGCGCTTCACTGCCGGAGCTGGTCAGGTCCGTTACCCAGGATCAAATCAACCGTTATGCCAAGGTTTCAGGCGATTATAACCCGGTGCACTTGGATGCCGAGTTTGCTTCCCATAGCACCTTTGGGCGCATAGTGGTTCACGGCATGCTGGTGCTGGCCTTCATTTCAGAAATGCTGACCAAGGAGTTCGGCAGGGACTGGCTGGACTCCGGGCGTTTGAAGGTTCGCTTCCGGGCGCCGGTCTATCCGGGCGACCAAGTGGTTACTTTTGGTGAGGTGAAGTGTATCACTAACGGCGAGGGCGGCAATAAGGTAAACTGCACTGTTGGATGCCGCAAAGTGGACGGGGAAGACGTCATCACCGGAGAGGCGTCCCTATTCGTAAGGACTCTTTGAAAGGACAGGGAATGTCAGAAGCAGGCAAGTTCAGGGTCGCTATCGATGCTATGGGCGGGGACTTTGCCCCCATGGAACCTGTGGCCGGCGCTGTGCAGGCTGCCAGGGAGTACGGCTATCACGTTTTGCTTGTTGGAGACCAGAGCGCCGTGGAGGCCGAACTGTCCCGCTTGGATGCGGGCGGCCTGGATATCACGGTTGTGCCTTCACAGGGGGCTATAGAAGAGACGGACAACCCGGTACGGGCCATTAGGGAGAAACCTAACGCCTCTATAGTGGTGGCAACCAAGTTGGTCAAGACCGGCGAGGCGCAGGCTGTGGTGTCCATGGGCCCTACGGGAGCCTCCATGGCTTCGGCCACGCTGGTGTTGGGCTTGCTGCAAGGCATAGATCGTCCGGCGATAGGTGGGCCGCTTTTCGGCAAGCTTTCCCAAACGCTGCTCATGGACCTGGGCAGCAACGTGGACTGCCGGCCTATCCAGCTCCTGGGGTTTGGCGCGCTGGGAGTCGCCTTCGCGCGCACCATGCAGGGCGTTCAGACACCAAGAGTCGGCCTTTTGAGTGTGGGCGAGGAGGAAGGAAAGGGGAACCGCCAGACCAAGGAGGCCTATCCGTTGTTCAAAGAAAGCGGCCTCAACTTTGTGGGCAACGTGGAGGGCATGGACCTCTTTTTGAACAAGGCCGACGTGGTGGTCTGCGACGGTTTCGTCGGCAACGTGTTGATGAAGTATGCGGAGGGACTGGGCATGGCGCTGCGCCGGTATCTGCCCGAGGCATTGGGTCACTGGCTGCCGTCCCAGGCCTTGGAAGGAATCTCTGGGGAGCTTGCCGCCATAACCGCTCCCGCTGAGGTGGGTGGTGGCGGCCCTCTGTTTGGCGTGGACGGCGCAGTAATCGTTGGCCACGGACGCGCCAGCGCCGCTAGCGTGGCGGAAGCCGCCAAGCTTGCCGAGCGAATTGTCGACGCCGGACTGCTCGAGGCGATGAGGAATGAGTTGGCGGGGCTCGATATCTCGGACAAGGCGACAAAATGACTCCGGGACGCCCATTGCATGGGAAGGTAGCCCTTGTTACGGGCGCATCCGGCGGTATTGGTCGCAGTATAGCTTTGAAGCTAGCCTCGCAGGGCGCGCGCCTCGGTGTGCACTACAACTCGGACAAAACGCGAGCGGAGGAAGTCGCTAGAGAGATACGAAATGCCGGTTCGGAGGCGATGCCGTTAGCCGCCGATGTCACCGACTCGGAACAGGTACAGGATATGTTCAGCAGGTTGGAGGACGACTGGGGCGGCGTGGATATCCTGGTCAACAACGCGGGCATCACCAAGGACAGCCTTCTTATCCGCATGTCGGAATCGGACTGGGATGATGTGGTGGAGGTCAACCTGAAAGGGGCCTTCCTCTGCTGCCGTGCCGCCGCCAAGACCATGCTGCGGAAACGCTGGGGCAGGATCATCGTAATATCGTCCATAGTTGGTCTGGTGGGAAACGTTGGTCAGGCCAATTACGCCGCTTCCAAGGCCGGTCTGGTGGGGTTGACCAAGAGCCTGGCTAGGGAGATTGCCTCGCGCAATATAACGGTCAATTCGCTTACTCCGGGTTTCATAGAAACCGACATGACGAAGACGATGACAAAGGAGATGATGGAGCTGGTCATTGGCCGTATTGCCATGGGGCACTTGGGTTCTCCGCAGGACGTGGCCGGCTTTGTGGCTTTTCTTGCCGGTGAAGAGGCCGGCTATATCACGGGCCAGGCCTTTGCCGTGGACGGCGGCTTGGTGCTATAGCGGCGCATGGTCATGTCAACGGTGGCTCAATACAACCGTTGCACCTGCACTCATCGACTGGCCGCCATTTCTTCCTTGGGAAGCTCCTTCACCGAGGCTTGGCCTACAATGGCCCCTGCTGCGTCGACCACTTGCAGAGTGGCGTTTTCCTTGATATGAGCGGAACGCACTACTCCCAGTCCTATAGCTTGCCCGGTCAGGGGATGGACTGCTATGGACGATACCCACCCAGCGTCTTTTTCCTCAGCTTGGAGCTTTGCTCCCTTCTCTACGTCACCTGACGGTAGCCGTAGAGAAACCAGCCTTCTTTGCACCTTGTTGTAGTTGTAGAGGCGAAGGACTACCTCCTGGCCCGTATAGCACCCCTTTTCGAAGTGTATATAGCGGTCAAAATTGACCTCCCAGGGGTTCACGGCCTCGCTCAACTCCCAACCGTACCTCGGAATTCCGGCCTGGATGCGCAGCGCGTTGTACGCTTCTTCACCAATCGGAGTGGCTCCACCGTCTACCAGCGCTTGCCAGATACGTTCGGCGTCTTCCACGGCAACTACGATGTCGTAGCCGGGTGAATCTAGGGGGTCTGTTCTGAGCACTGTTACGTTCGTGCCGTTTAGGGACGCCTTGGCGCTGCTATAAAGTTCCAGCCGTGCCGGGTGCATGCTGAAGAGGCGTTGCAGCAGCCCCTCGACTTCTGGGCCGTGCAGCGTCAGCATGGCCGTCTGCTCCGTGACATCTTCCAGCGAGACCTCTTCCAGGAAGGTGTAGAGCTCTACCCACTCCGCCACGCGCTGCCTGGTGTGCGGGCTTGTAAGCATCAGGAGGCCGTCTTGTATAGCGAACAGATGCAGCAGGTCTATGACACGGCCCTTGTTGGTGAGAAGCACCGTGGCCGCGCCTGTTCCTTCCGGCAGCACGTCCACCTTGTAGGTCGACAGCCTGTTGAGCAGATCTAAGGCGTCCTTGCCCTGGACATGGAACCTTCCCAGGTATGACCTGTCCATGAGGGCTGCGCCTTCCGTGGCTACCCTATACTCGCTGGCTGCGTCTTTGTAGGCGGCGGGTACTTCCCACTCCGCCAAGCCTGTAAAAGATGCGCCAAGCTGCTGGTGCAAGTGGTGTAGGGGCAACCTGTTCATAAACGCTAGTATAAGAGTTGCGGGGCTTGTAAGCCAGTGGCGTTGACACTGCATTGAAAGGCCAAGTACCATTTTCATAGGAGAACGCAATTGACCGAGACGCTTCATCGCACCGCACTGTTTGATACGCACGTCTCTTTGAACGGCAAGATGGTTGATTTTGCCGGATGGGAGATGCCCATACAATTCGAAGGTATTCTAGCCGAAGCGCGAGCCGTTCGCTCCGGCTCCGGTCTGTTCGATGTGTCGCACATGGGCCGTATCATGTTGCAGGGCCCCGATGCGGTTCACCTCTTGAACTGGTTGACCACTGCCAATGTACCCGTATTGCGCCATAACCGGGCCCGCTACACTCTAGTTTGCACCGAGAACGGGGGAATCTTAGACGATGGGATCATCTACCGGCTGGGTGACGAGGAGTACATGCTGATATGTAACGCGGCCAACAGAGGGGACGTGTGGAGCAGCCTGGAGATGTGGCGCGACACCAAGTTCCAGGACGTCATGATGGATGACCGCACCTTCCAGGTGGGCATGATCGCCTTCCAGGGCCCGCTGGCTGCAGGAGTCATGGATCAGCTTGCGCCGGGCCTGTCCGAATCACTGAGGCCGTTTCGCATCGCCAGGGCGGATGTCGACGGCATATCCGCCTACGTAGCCAGGACCGGGTATACCGGAGAGGACGGATTCGAGATAATGCCGGACGCCGCGCAAAGCGCCGCTTTGTGGCAGCGGTTGATGGAGATGGGCGCCGTTCCCTGCGGCTTGGGCTCCAGGGACGTATTGAGACTGGAAGCGGGCCTGCTGTTGCATGGGTCGGACATGGACGCCGCAGTGACCCCGTTGGAGGCTGGGCTGGACAGATTTGTCCACATGGACAAAGAGTCCATTTATTCAGCTGCGTTGCAACGCAGCTTGGAGGAAGGCATAAAGCGAAAGCTGGTTGGCATTAGCATGGTTGGCAGGGGAGTGCCCAGGCATGGGTATCAAATACTCAGGGATGGGTCTGCAGTTGGCGAGGTGACCAGCGGGGGCTATTCCCCTTCGCTTGACAGCTATATTGGCTTGGGATATGTTCAAGCGGAAATGGCTTCTCCGGGCACAAGGCTTGATGTGGACGTGCGTGGTAGGGTGGTGGAGGCCACGGTTGTTGACCTTCCGTTCTATTCCCGTAGGAGGACCTGATGAACCCCACTGATAGGCGCTATTCCAAGGAGCACGAGTGGGTCCTGATTGAGAGCGAAGGCCATGCTGTAGTGGGCATTACCCAGTATGCCCAAGACCAGCTGGGCGACGTTGTTTACGTGGACTTGCCTGATGCGGGCGTCACCGTTGAGCAGTTTCAGAAACTGGGAGAGATAGAATCCGTAAAAGCCGTCTCGGACCTGTTCAGCCCGCTGTCCGGAGAGATAGTGGAAGCCAACAAAGAGCTGGAAAGTAAGCCGGAGCTGGTTAATGAGGACCCGTACGCCGGCGGCTGGATGGTCCGCATGGCCGGCGTAGACCAGGCCCAGCTGGACAACCTCCTCAGTGCTGAAGAGTACGAAAGCTACCTTTCGGAGTTAGAGTAGTAGCCCGGATGGAGAACGCCTCCCTTCAACACCCGTACATTCCCAACACCATCGCCGATCGCCAGGAGATGCTCAAGGCAATCGGCGTTTCGTCTGTCCGTGAGCTGTTCCAGGACATACCGGAAGGCTATCGACAGCCTTCGCTGAACATTCCGCCGGCTTTGTCGGAATTGGAGCTTGTTCAAGAGCTTCAAGCGCTTGCTGCCGAGAACAGCCATGCATTCCAAGGTCCCTGCTTCCTGGGCGCAGGGGCTTATCGTCACTTCATACCGGCAACTGTACAGGCCATTGTCAGCCGTGGAGAGTTCCTCACGGCGTATACGCCCTATCAGCCGGAGGTAAGCCAGGGCACCTTGAAAGCCGCCTACGAGTTTCAGACCATTGTCGGCCAGCTGTTGGATATGGACGTGGCCAACGCCGGCATGTACGACGGCGCCAGCAGCCTGGCGGAGGGCGCTCTAATGGCCTGCAGGGTTAAGCGCCGCTACAAGGTGGCGTATTTGGACACCGTATCCCCTTCTTATATCGAGGTGTTGAGGACGTATACCAGTCCCCAGGGTGTTGCCATATATCCGGTGGAACAGAGTTCACTCAGCTTGGAACCGGATACGGCGTGTATCGTTGTGCAGAGTCCCAATTTCTTTGGCTATATAGAGGACATGGAGGGCATTGTGGGAACCGCCCACGACGCGGGCGCTCTGGCGGTGGCCTCCACGGATCCAATAGCCGCTGCCATGTTCAAGCCGCCCGGCAGCTATGGTGCCGATATAGTTACCGCGGAGGGTCAGCCTCTTGGGGTTCCCGTCAGCTTTGGCGGGCCTTACGTGGGTCTGTTCACCTGTCGGAGTGAGTTTATCCGCCAGATGCCGGGGCGGATTGTGGGGAGGACGGTGGATACGCAGGGACGGACCGCGTATGTACTGACTCTCCAGGCAAGAGAGCAGCACATACGCCGGGAGCGCGCCACGTCCAACATATGCACTTCCACTGCTCTGATTGCCCTCATGACCACTGTCTATACGGCTACGCTGGGCAAGCAGGGCCTTAGGGAAGTCGCCGGTCTTTGCTATCACAAGGCACACTACGCCGCGTCTCTCATAGAGGAAATACCGGGCTATTCACTGCCCCTGAAGGGCACGTTCTTCCAGGAGTTCGTGGTGCAGTGTCCCAGACCGCCTTCCGAGATCAACGCCGCTCTTTGGGAGCGGGGAATCATCGGAGGGCTGGACGTCGGCGACCAGGTGCCCAATGGTCTGCTGGTCTGTATCACGGAAGTCAACTCAAAGAAAGAGATAGAGGATTTGGCCCAGGCCTTATCGGAGATCGCTTAGCGGAATGGCAATTGAAAGCAGAACGGAAATGACCGACTCGGATTTGCTGATGGACCGCAGCGCCTCGGGGCGTCGTGGCATAATCATGCCCGCGCTTGATGTTGATGAGCAGCCCCTGCCGGATGCGGCCTTGTTGAGGGATGACCTGGAGTTGCCGGAGGTTTCGCAGCCTGAGGTGGTGCGATACTTCACCAGGCTCAGCCAGCTCAACTACTCCATCGATACCAATTTCTATCCGCTGGGCAGTTGCACTATGAAGTACAACCCCAAGGTAAACGAGATGGTGGCGTCTTTGCCCGGCATGGCCCATCTGCATCCCATGAATGCCGCCGAGCTTTCTCAAGGGGCTCTGAAGGTCATGTACAGGTTGCAGCAGTACCTTGCCGATGTAACAGGGACGAAAGCCACCAGCTTGGCCTCCATGGCCGGCGCTCAAGGGGAGCTGGCCGGGGTGCTCATGATACGCGCCTATCACGACAGCAGAGGCGATGATAAACGAAGGCTTATGCTGATACCGGATAGCGCGCACGGCACAAATCCGGCGTCGGCGGCTATGGGCGGGTTCGAGGTCAAGGCTATTCCTTCCGACGATCGCGGCAACATGGACATAGCCGCTTTGAAAGAGTCGGTTGGTGAAGATTTGGCCGGCATCATGCTCACTTTGCCCAGCACGCTGGGCCTGTTTGAAACGGACATTCTGGAAATATGCGACGCCGTGCACAAAGCCGGAGGCCTTGTCTACGGCGACGGCGCAAACATGAACGCTATCTTGGGACAGACCAAGCTGGGCGACTTGGGATTCGACGTTGTTCACATCAATCTTCACAAGACCTTCAGCACGCCGCACGGCGGCGGTGGGCCCGGCGCCGGACCTGTATCGGTGGGCGACAAACTTGCCCCGTTCTTGCCCGCGCCGGTGGTAGTGAGGGAAGAATCGCCTGAGGGCGAGCGGTACGTCCTGGAAGCCGCGCCGCATACCATAGGCAAGCTGGGTGCGTTCCATGGGAACTTCGGTGTGCTGGTGAGGGCGTACACTTACATCCGCTCGTTGGGCGCGGACGGACTTCGCCAGATCAGTGAAAATGCGGTTATCAACGCCAACTATCTATTGGCCAAACTGAGGTCCGCTTACGACCTTTCCTACGATCGGCTCTGCATGCATGAAGTCGTGTTGTCCGCAACCCGGCAGAAGAAGAACGGCGTGCGAGGCTTGGACATTGCCAAGAGGTTGTTGGACTACGGTTTCCACGCGCCCACCATGTACTTCCCGCTCATTGTGGACGAGGCCTTGATGGTTGAACCCACCGAGGCCGAAAGCAAGGAGACGTTGGATGCTTTCATAGACGCAATGCTCCGCATAGCGCGTGAGGCTGAGGAAGACCCCGATCTTCTCCACGACGCTCCGCACACAACCCCCGTATCTCGCTTGGATGAGGCCCGTGCCGCACGTCAGCCGGATCTCAGGTGGCGACCGGCTTAGCCAGGCCGGTGTAAAGGTGCTGTATGTCTTTGGCTCTTCTCATAGATTTTGGCAGTACGTATACCAAAGTCTCGGCTGTAGATCTTGAAACAGACCGTTTCATAGGTCGGGCGCAGGCGCCCAGCACGGTGGACACGGACGTGCTCCAGGGCCTTTCCCGGGCGCTGGGAGTGCTCAAAGCCCGGGTAAACCTGGACAACGTCTCGCTCAAGCTAGCTTCCTCCAGCGCTGCCGGTGGTCTGCGCATGGTCGCCGTGGGCCTCATTGCCAGACTGACCTCGGAAGCCGCCAACCGGGCGGCTCTTGGCGCCGGTGCCAGAGTGATCGACGTGTTTGACAGAGGGTTGAACTTCCGCAAGGTCAGGCAGTTGGAAGAGATGAACCCGGACATCATACTCCTGGCTGGCGGTGTGGACGGTGGCAATAGAGAGGTCATCCTGCAAAATGCCCAGCAAATAGCGTCCTCCAAAGTGAAGGCGCCCGTGGTCGTCGCCGGAAACGTGGACGCAAGCGATGAAGTAGGCCGGATATTGAGACAGGGCGGGCATCAAACGTACCTGTGTCAAAACGTGATGCCGGAGATGAATACCCTCAACGTCGATCCAGCCAGAGAGATGATTCGCGAGGTCTTCGTCAAGCACATCGTGGAGGCCAAGGGCCTGGAACGTGCGGTTGATTATGTGGGCAACCTGGTGATGCCCACGCCAATGGCCGTGCTCAGAATAACGGAACTCTTGGCTTCAGGCACTGAGACGGAGCCGGGGATCGGCGACACAATGGTCGTAGACGTGGGCGGCGCGACCACAGACGTCCATACCGCGGCCAGCGGCCTGCCGGTGGAGGCGGAGGTCAGGATGATGGGCCTTGACGAGCCGTTTGCCAAACGCACCGTGGAAGGCGACCTTGGGTTGCGCGTCAGCGCCCGATCTTTGATAGATGCCGTGAGTCGTAGCATCATGCCCAGGAACATTCGAATGGCGCTGGAGAGCAACGAAGCCCTTCTACGCATGGAATACCTCACCGCCAATACCTCCACTTTGCCCCATGTTTCGGATGAGTGGGAAATGGACACCAAGATGGCCGCGGCCGCCTCTTTCATTGCCGCGGAGCGCCATGCCGGTCGGCTGGAAACGGCCAGGACAGACTTTGGCACAACCGTTATGGTGCAGAGGGGCAAAGACCTCACCCAGGTGGGGACGCTGATAGGGACTGGCGGCGTTATTGCCTTTGGGCGCAATCCGGAGATCATAATGGCCGAATGCTTGTTCGATCGCAACGATCCGTTTTCGCTGCGGCCCAAGCATCCACAGCTTATGGTGGACACCAGCTACATGATGTACGCTGGCGGTCTGCTCTCCACGGTATATCCGGACAAGGCTTTACGGTTGGTGAAGAACTCCCTAAGGCCTGCGGAGGTGCCTAAGGAGTACCTGGTGCCCGGCGATGCCTAGAATTGGCAAGGCTAGGTGAAGAGAAGCTCTTTTCCTGAGCCGAGGGTCCAGTAGTACACCAAGTACCCCCCCGTCAGCACCAGTGCCGCCGCGCCTATGGTTTCAACGTGGGGCATGATGACCCGCAGACCGTTGGCCACCGCGGTCTTGAAGAACACAACGCTCAGGGTAACACCGATTATTATTGCACCCATGCCCAGTCCATAGCTGACGAACTGGATCAGGCCTGGCAATATCCCTCCCAGGCCGAGCGCGCTGCCTACTACCACTAGAAATATGGGCAGCGTGCAGCTGAGAGAGGCCAACCCGTAGCCAATGCCGAACAGATAGAAACCCCGCACGCCCTTGATTGTCCTAGGCCCTTGGAACCGGCTGGCCGCTAGAATGCTGAGATGTTTTCTGCTAATGAGTAGGAATAACCCAAGAAGGACCAGGAAGATTCCCACTCCCAGGCCCCAGTAGGGGAAGAACTGTATTATGAACCTTCCGCCCGCCGAAATGATCAGCCCCACGCTTCCAAACAGCGTGACGAACCCCAGCGTAGCCACCAGACCCATGGCCGTTCCGTACGTGGAACGGGCCAGCACGCTCTTCGATTCGTCTGCGAGGCCAAGATGGTACGCAATGTAAGCCGGGAGCATGGCGAATCCGCAGGGGTTGATGGTGGCCACCATGCCGGCCGAGAAGGCATAGAATATGGGAAGATTATCGAACATTGACTAGTTCAACTCCTTGGTTGCCCCACCGTCGTACCCGCGCAGGAAGGTATCCAGAGTGGTGGCAACCCTCCTACAGAACATTATAACCCGCATTTGGCTGATGGGTTAGCCTTGAATTGAATTTCTTATGATATACTTGGAAACCCTGGAAAATGCCGAGCCAGGTGTCTATTCGAAGAGAAGTTTTTCTCGATGAGACGTTGAAAAAGCGCGTTCCACTCGTTGGGAGGAGGGGGTATGCCGGAGAAGTATCGACGCGAGATCGAGGACTTACTGAGTCAAATAGAG
This sequence comes from Dehalococcoidia bacterium, assembly GCA_965197965.1. Lineage (GTDB taxonomy): Bacteria > Chloroflexota > Dehalococcoidia > Lucifugimonadales > QGNO01 > DAOUJH01. The sequence continues at coordinate 982,201 of OZ240235.1, read as the reverse complement.
GGGCAGCACGAAACGGTTGAGCCCAAGAGGCCAAGGTCCAGTCGTGCGCCGTTCAAGGCAATGCTCCGGTTCTTTGCCGGCAAGGGCTGGAGTATCACACCAGGAAGAATAATGCTGGCAAGCGTGGCCTTGCTTCTCATCGCGCTGCTGTTCAGTTCCAGCATGCCAGGCCTTCTGGCGCCTCTTATTGGCTGGGGAGCCGTAGTTATCTTCGTACTCGGCTATGCCCTGTTCTTCATCAATCCCAGCGGCTCCTATGAGAAGATGTGGCGCGGTCAGCCTATTGACGAACCGCCGCCCGCCAACCTCTGGGAGAAGCTGCGTAGAAAGCTCCAGCGCCGTTAGCTGTCCCGGTACGCCTCCGCCAGTATCGACGCCACTTCCGGTCGGGTGAACTCTTCGGGCGGAAGCTCCCCGCGGCTCAGCATAGCCCTGACTTGCGTCCCGCTTAAGAAGACGTGTGAGTCGTTGCCGTGCGGGCAGGTCTTGGACGTGCCCATGCCTCTGCACTCTGTGCAGTAGAAGGAGTTTTCAAAGAAGAGGGGTTGTATGCCCAGTTCGCCGGGTTGGAACTCGCTGAATATGTGCTGGGCGTCGTAGGTGCCGTAGTAGCTGCCAACTCCGGCGTGGTCTCTGCCCACTATGAAGTGGGAGCAGCCGTAGTTCTTCCTCACCAGGGCGTGGAATATGGCTTCTCGTGGCCCTGCATAGCGCATGAAGGCGGGATTGACGGAAAGGAGCACGCGGTCCTTGGGATAGTATTTCTCTAGGATGGCCACGTAACACTGCATTCGTACCTCAGCCGGTATGTCGTCGTCCTTGGTGGCGCCCACCAGGGGATGAAGCAGAAGCCCATCGACGATTTCCAGGGCGCACTTCTGCAGGTATTCGTGGGCTCTGTGCACGGGATTCCTTGTCTGAAAGCCCACCACCGTCTTCCATCCTAGGTCTACGAACTGCTGGCGTGTTTCCTCCGGTTCAAACCTGTGCTCGTGAAATGGCGCTAGCTCGCGCGGTTGTTCCAGGTATCGTACTGGACCTCCCAGGAGGACAGGGCCTTGAGCGTATAGGTTCGCCACTCCGGGGTGGGCCTCGTCCGTTGTGCGGTACACCAGGCGGGCCTCTTTCTCCTTGTCGTAGGCATATTTCTCCTCGACTATCATCGAGCCTATGAGCCTGCCATCCTCATTCCTCAACGCGATCTCCGCGCCGTCAGAAATACCCTTCGCCGTTTCTCCGCCCACGGACAGGGTGATTGGCATGGACCATGCCTCTCCTGAAGCCAGGTGCATGGAAGAGACCACTTCTTCATAATCCGCGCTAGCGATGAACCCCTGAAGTGGACTGAACGCTCCTATGGCAATCATCTCCAAGTCGGAGGCTTGACGCGGATCAAGTCTAATGGAAGCCAGGCTTTCCGCCCGTTTCAAAAAGCCCTCTTCTTCATCGAGAGCTACTTTACGATTGATGAGAGCCCCACCATGAGGCGAGACGATTGTCGGCGCTGCTACGGTAGTCGAACTCAAAACTTCTCCTTCCTTATTCCCTGGTAATCCTTCGGTTCAATTGCATTGATAGCACAGGCTAGCCCGCTCAGGAGTTCTACCCTTCTGCCACTGGTACAGAGCAGCGGGGCTAGTTGTCTGTGGGCAACCCGGCCAGTTGAAATGAGACCTCTTCCGCGGGAAGATATCCCAGCTCCTGGAGCTTGCTCAGGACTTTGCAGCTGCTCTCCTCCACCGACTCGTTGTCGGTGCTAAGAGAGACCTCCGGGTTCAGAGGCTCCTCATATGGGTCGGAGACGCCTGTGAAATTGGGCAGTTCACCGGCAAGCGCCTTTGCGTAGAGCCCTTTCACATCTCGCTTGACCAGCTCATCCAGGGGGCAGCCAACGAACACCTCTATGAAGTCTCCGATCTCGCTGCGGACCTCGTCACGGACCTCGCGGTAGGGAGAGATGGCCGCCACTATGACCGTCACCCCGTTTCTGGTTAGAAGCTTGCTGACAAAACCTATTCTCCTGATATTGGTATCCCGGTCTTCCTTGCTGAAGCCCAGGCCCTTGCTGAGGTTGGTCCGTATCACGTCACCGTCCAGGACCTCTACCCGTTTACCCAGCCCCTTCAGGTGATCGTATAGCTCGTTGGCTATGGTGCTCTTGCCGGCGCCGGATAGGCCGGTAAGCCATATGGTTGCGCCGTGGTTCAGACGTGAGTTCACTTGGTTCATGACATCTCCTTAATAGGCAGGTGGAGTCCGCATTCGATTTTAGAGGAGCCTGCCCACCGTCCGGCTCTCTGGTCTTCCCCTGGCTTGACTGCCCTGGTGCACTGTATACAGCCAATGCTCAGGTATCCCTTGTCGTATAGGGGGTTGTACGGGACATCGTTGGCATGGATATATTGGATCACTTGCCCTTCTGTCCATGTCGCGAGCGGGTTCAGCTTGATCAACCCGAACCTATCGTCCCATTCCACTACTTTGAGGCTCCTTCTTGTCGAAGCCTGATCACGCCGGAGGCCGGCAATCCAGGCCCTTTTGTCGTCCAAGGCGCGTAGATTGGGTTCCACCTTGCGGATCTCGCAGCAGAGGTCCGGGTTGTGCTTCCATAGCTCCTCGCCAAACTCGTGAGCCTGGTCGCGCGGAGACCATCGAGACCTGTAAGCCACAGGCTCTATTTCGTACCGTTGCTTCACCTGCTCCAGCAGTGAATAGGTTTCAGGAAACAGGAAGCCGGTGTCCAGGTAGAATACATTAACTTCAGGTTGTATCTTGACTGCCATATCCAGCAATGCCATGCCGGTGATGCCGCCAAAGCTGCATGCCAGCGTGATGTCCGGATGGTAGCGTCTGAATCCCCACTCTAGGATTTCCTGCGGGCTGGCGTGTTCCAGCTTCAATGCTTCCAGTTGAAGGTCTTCTTCAACTCCGATTTCTGCTTCTATTACCAATTAAGCGGTCTCCTCTCCTACAAAATAAAAGCCCCCCTGGATTGTTCCTGAGGGGGGCAGACTTCGTTGGTCGTGATTAGGCGTCAGGCAAGTCTTGTACGTCCCCCTTCCAGGCAACAACAGGAGCACATACAAGAACAGGTTCGCTCATCAGCGGAACTGAGGAACGGTTTATTCAAACCCGCATAGCCCATGCCCGCGAAGCCCGTGATCAGACGGCGCATTCGCCCTCTCCGCGCTCTACCTTGTACAGCGTGGTGCGTTCCCAGTCCATGTACAGGTCTATGGTATCTCTGTTGAGCTCGACCAGTTGTGAATGTTTGGCCGTTATCTCCTGCAAGGGCCCCACGCCTACGCGGTCCACAAAGGTGTTGAACGCTTCATTGTCCACGCGGGTATCCTTGTAGAACTGGATAACCTCTTTCAGCATGGCCGGAGCCCGTTTGGCCGGGACTTTTCCTTTCAGCCTTTGTCCAATGCGGGCGTCGCCGTTGTCGTAGCCGCCGCCAACGAACATCTCATAGGACGGCACCTGCTGTCCGCCTGGCCCCTTCATCGAACCGCCGTGGAAGCCTATGTTGGCTATGTGATGCTGGCCGCAGGAGTTGGGGCAGCCGCTCATCTTGATGTGCATGCCGCGAACCAGGGGGTCGCTGGTGTCTACCTCTTCCAGGAGGGTACGGCGGAGCTCCCAGCCCAGCCCCATTGAAGAGGTGATGCCCAGCTTGCAGCTGTCGGTGCCCGGGCAGGACGTTACGTCGGAGATCTCATCTACCCCCGACTCTCCAAAGCCGACGTCTTTCAAGTCCTCCCATACCCTGCGCAGGGCCGAGTCGGGCACCCAGCGCAGCATCAGATTCTGACCCTGGGTAACACGTGCCCTGCTGCCAGCGTAATCTCTTGTAATATCGGCCAGCTTGGGGAACTGGTGATGCCATACGTCGCCTATGGGGATCTTGATCAGAACAGTGTTGTAACCCGCTTGTCTTTGCGTGGTTACGCTGGTTCTGAGCCACTCTTGATATTCCGGGTCTTTGCTGTCGTATGAAGCATCGCCATTCTTGAAGACGGCGGGATTGGGTGCGTCCAACTCTTCTTCGGGGATGCCCATCAGGGGGGTGGGGTCATAGGACTTCTGGGCCCATTCTCCCTTCAGTTCTTCCTCTACCAGCTTGCGGAATTCGTCTATGCCGATGCGGTCGATGAGGAACTTGACCCTGGCCTTCATCCGGTTCTTGCGCAGCTCTGCCGACTTATCGAAGACTCTCAGGGCTGCCTCTGAGACCTTCAGATATTCGTCGAACGGCAGGAATTCGTAGAGAGTAGGGGCAATGCGAGGCATGATGGAAAGGCCGCCGCCCATCACCATTTTAAGCCCCAACTGGCCGTTCTTCTTGGCGGGCAGGAAGCCAACGTCATGAATGGCGGTTATGGCGCAGTCGTTTTCGCACCCGGAAAAGGCGCTCTTGATCTTTCTGGGCATCTTCTGGGTGACGGGATGCCGCACAAAGTACCTGGCATAGGCAGCGGCGTACGGTGTCATGTCAAAGGGTTCATCCGGGCAGACCCCTGCCATGGGACATCCAACTACGTTGCGCACCGTGTTCCCGCACGCCTCGCGAGTGGTTAGCCCTACCTCTGCAAGGACTCGCATTGACTCCGCGGCTCCCTCCAGGCTCATGTGGTGGAACTGCATGTTTTCGCGCGTAGTGAAGTGGCCCTTCTTCAAGGGCGCATGATCTCTGGCGATAACTCCCAGAGCATCGATCTGGTCTGCGTTGAGGCCGCCGTAGGGGATTTTGATTCGGAACATCTGCGCATCGGGCTGGCGCTGACCGTAGACTCCTCTCAGCAGACGCCAAGCCATGAACTGGTCGGGTTCCCATCCTCCGTCGCGGAAGCGGCGGACTTCATGTTCGTATTCGTCTATCTCTTCTATAACCGGGGGGATGATAGCTGTTTGCACGGCTTGAGTTGCCATATCACCTCTCTCTTTCCGGGTCTCATCACGCGGGCAATAAAAAGCCCTCCCAGCTTGGCCAATAAACTGAGAGGGGTTGAAGCGTTTCCCAGAACGCTTACCCCTATTTCATACAGGAACAGGTGCGGGTACGTGTAGACATATTGCTGGCTAGTGTAACACCAAGCTTGGCCTTGTCAACTATGGACCACTAGACCACTATTCCGTAACCCTTCTTCATTATGACCAGATTGACGAATGTTTCGGTGCGGCGGATCCCCGGTGTAACGCCAACCTTGTTGCGCAGGAAGTTGCCCAGTTCCTCTGAGCTTGGCAAGGCCGCCCAGACAAAGATATCAAAGGAGCCGGTTGTCAGAGAGACATACTGAGTCTCCGGAAGCTTCGCCAGATTGCTGGCTACTTCATCTACCTTGTCCGGGTCGGTTTGTATGCCGACAAGGGCCACAGTGTTATACCCTATTTTCTCGGGGTCAGGGATGGCGGCAACACGGATGATTTCGCTCTGAATCAAATGACGCAAGCGTCTCCGTACTGTTCCCTCGCTAACTCCCACCTCGCGTGCAATCTGTGCATTGGAGGCTCTGCCGTCTGTTTGCAGTAATTCGATGATCTTGCGGTCTAAGTCGTCCATTTCTTGACCTTTTTCGTCTCGTTTTCACAGTATGGAGCTATTCAGCATCAGATATCGTAGTTAGTCCTACCAACTCTGTCAATGAAATCGTGGTCAGTTGCCTGCAAGGAAAACATCTCACCTGAGAGCCTCACTCATGTTCACGACACGAGAGGTGTGGAGGCCGTTTTGCCTTGACACTGTATTCACCGCTATCATACTATGAACCTTGCGCCGAGGTAGCTCAGTGGTAGAGCAGTGGACTGAAAATCCACGTGTCGGCAGTTCGACTCTGCCCCTCGGCACTGGACACGCGGTCGACAGCAGGCGGAAGTGGCTCAGTGGTAGAGCATCTCCTTGCCAAGGAGAGGGTCGCGGGTTCGAATCCCGTCTTCCGCTCCAGGACAAGCAATGTCGCCCCGCTCAGGGGCGGCTTTTTCTGTAGGGCTGTGGACTCGTACGGCTCTGGAGGGGCAAATGGCAGTGCTATGCATTACTTCACTGACACAGGGTGAGGGCAAAACAGCCCTCTCTGCCGGACTTGCCCGTGTTCTCATAGGGCAGGGGCGTGCAGTCCACGCCTTCAATCCGCTCCGCATTGCCGGCAAAGACGACGCCAGCCTGGACTCCGCCTTCCTTGCCTCGATTACTGGAGCCACGCCGCCCGTCGGCTGGCCGTTGACCGTATCGCCCTCCCAGGCCGGCAGCAACCTGCCCAAAGATACCGCCCAAGCAATCTCCGACGCCTCTATTCCAAGCTACGACACGATAATAGAAGTCCCTGCGCTCCTTGATGACGGAACAGACGCTGCTCCTCTAGTGCAGAGCCTGGCCGCTGCCCTGGACGCCCGGGTACTACTGGTGGCGCGTTACTCTCCTGACCTCACCGCAGAGCGGATAATGGAAGCCGCCAGCGGTTTCGAAAGCAGACTGGCAGGCGTGGTTGTCAACCGCGTCTTCAAGTACCGCACCCAGGACGCCCAAGCCCGGCTGGCTGAAGCTCTCCGGTCCCAGGACATATCCGTATTGGCGCTCCTTCCCGAGGATCGACGGCTCCAAGCCGTCACCGTAGACCGCATGGCAGGGCACCTCAACGGCGAGTACTTCCTTGGACAGGACAAGAAAGACCAGCTGTTTGACAACGTCCTCATTGGAGGAATCGTCCTTGACAACGGAGTGGAATACTTCGGCATTAGCCACACCAAGGCGGTTCTGGTTCGTGCTGACCGCCCCGATATACAGATGGCTGCCCTGCAAACGCCCACACGCTGTCTCGTCCTTACTGGCGGGCACCGGCCCATCCAGTACATTGAGCATGAGGCCAGAGAGGAAGAGGTGCCGGTGATACTGGTCCAGCAGGGGACGTTGGAAGCCTCCAGGCAGCTGGATACTCTGTTTGACGAGGCTACCATACACTATCCCGACAAAGCGGACGCATTCGCGGATCTACTTCAGAGCCACGCTGATTTAGAGGCTCTGGGACAAGCAATTGGCATTCAGAAATAGATTAAGGGTTGCGCACGCAACCCACCCAGGTATAATTATTGATTGTGATTTCAAATCGGAGGGCGGGTGAGATTGAATGCACTAGGAATACATCTGATACAAGAGCTCAAGCAGTGTGACAGCAGACTACTGAACGACCTCGATTACGTAAAAGACTCTATGATGCAAGCCGCGCAGGTTGTCGGAGCAACCATAATTGATGAAACGTTCCACAAGTTCAGCCCCATGGGCGTCACTGGCGTGGTGGCAATTGCGGAGTCCCATTTGACAATCCACACCTGGCCGGAGTACTCCTACGCCGCAGTGGACATCTTCTCCTGTAGCGAGGGGTTCCAGCCGCAGAAAGCGGCACTGTTCCTCAAGGACAAGTTCCGCGCCGCTGAATCATCCACTACGGAATTGGCCCGCGGCGTCCTCACGGAGCTCGTAGCCGCCGGCTAGTACAGTGCCAACCGTACCCGATCCACCCTCCAAGTGGTACTACGAGTACATAACGCCCGACCTTTTCCTGGCGTCCAGTCTCTCTAAGGTAGCCTACTCAGGGAGGACCAAGTATCAGCGCGTCGAGATCCTTGAGACCGTACCTTTCGGAAAGACCCTTATCCTAGATGGACGTACCCAGTCTTCAGAGGCCGATGAGTTCGTCTATCACGAGGCCCTTGTCCACCCCGGCCTAACCTCCATATCCAGCCCAAAGTCCGTGTTCATTGCCGGCGGCGGCGAAGGCGCAACCCTCCGCGAGGCTCTGGCTCACAGCACGGTTGAGCGGGTCACCATGGTTGACCTTGACCAAGAGGTGGTGGAGCTGTGCAAGCAGCATCTGCCCAACCATCATCAGGGTGCATTCGATGATCCGCGGCTCACCCTGGTTCACGACGACGCCTACCGCTACCTGGAAAGCAACGACGATAAGTACGATTTCATCATCATAGACGTGCCGGACCCCCTGGAAGGTGGGCCGGCCTATCTTCTCTACACCCAGGAGTTCTACTCTCTGACCAGACAGCGCCTTAACCCCGGCGGACTGATAGTAGCCCAGTCAGGGCCCTGCGGCCCGCTCAACTACGCCGAGGTGTTCACCGCTATCCATCACACCCTTAGCTCGGTCTTCCCCGCCACTGCTCCCTGCCAGGCCCACATGCCGTCCTTTGGATTGCTCTGGGGCTTCATCATCGCGGGAGATAATATAGAAACCCTACCGGCCCAGGAGATAGACCGGCGCATCCAGCAGCGGGTTACCCGCGACCTCCGCTACTACGACGGCGCTGCCCACTCCGGCATGTTCACCCTGCCCAAATACCTCCGGCGCGGCCTCGCCGAAGAAAAACGTCTCATCACAAAAGCCAACCCGCTATACGCGGTGTGAGGAGCCTTACTAGGCCCGCAGCTGGGATTAACGGTTAAGGCGTCGGAGGGCGGCACGTGCGGCGAAGTAGCCGCACATGCCGTGAACTCCGCCACCGGGCGGCGTCGACGAGGAGCAGATGAACAGGTTAGTAGACGGGATGGCATAGGGACTGAGCATACTGGCAGGACGGGAGAAGAGCTGGCCTAGGTCCTGAACTCCTCCGTTGATGTCGCCGCCGACGTAGTTCGGATTGTACTCCTCCAAGGCAGACGGAGGCCGGACGCTCCTCTTCAGGATACGCTCGCGGAATCCCGGGGCAAAACGCTCCACCTGTGCTTCGATCCTGTCAGTCATATCGAAGTCTGACCCGTTGGGGACGTGACAATAGGCCCACGCCGTGTGCCTTCCCTCCGGGGCCCGGGACGGATCGAAGAGGCTCGGCTGGGAGAACAGCACGAAGGGCCGTTCCGGATGGCGACCGCTCCACACCTCACGCTCGGCGTGAGCGACCTCGTCCATCGTACCGCCCAGGTGGACAGTGCCAGCCCGCGCACACTCCTGGGCCTTCCAGGGCACCGGCCCGCTCAGAGCCCAGTCCATCTTGAAGGCCCCCGGTCCGTAGCGGTACGCCTCGAGCCGACGTCGGAAGCGACCGGGAAGGCGGTCTCCGGCGATACTTACGACCTGCTTGGGCGTAATGTCTAGGAGCATGACCGCTGCTGAGGGCAAGTTCTCCAGCCGCTCCACACGTATGCCTGTTTCGATCCGGCCGCCGAGAGAGATCAGATGGGACGCCAAGGCCTCTGAAATCCGTTGGGCTCCGCCCCGCGGCAGTGGCCAGCCGACGGCGTGACCGCTTGCGCCCAGAACGAGGCTAACCGCAGCGCTGACAGGTTGTTCGAGAGGCAGCGCCGAATGTGCCGCCAATCCGGCGAACAGCGACCTGGTACGTTCGCCGCTGAAGCGGGCCTGAGCCACCGACAGTGCAGACCGCAGTCCGTTGAGGCCAAAACGGGCGGTCACCACCGGGTGACGCGGTATTCGCAAAGGTCCCAGGATATCGGTGGTGAGCTTGCGCCAGTCCCTGACGAGAGGGCCAAACAGGCTTTTATACGACGCCGCATCGCACCCCAGGCCGTCGGCAGTCGCCTCGATCGATCGCTCCATCATTACAGCCGTGCCGTCGTCTAGTGGATGCGCCAGCGGCGCGGGAGGCTGCACCCAGTCTAGGCCGTGGTCGCGCAGCGGCAACGTGGTGAAGAAGGGCGAGCCCACGGCCAATGGATGGACCGCCGAGCACACATCATGGAGAAATCCTGGCAGTGTCAGGGCGGCGGACCGGGCGCCCCCTCCAACCGTGTCCCTCTCCTCCACGACTAGCACCTTGCGTCCCGTCTGCGCGATAGCTATTCCGGCCGACAGGCCGTTTGGTCCCGCGCCTACCACTAGTGCGTCATAACTAGCCGTCTGCACCGAACTGTTACCCCTTGATCAAACGACTCAGCAACTTAGCCAGATTGCTCCACAACGCTGAGCACTACGTGAGACGGGCGATCGGCGTCATGGTGAACCGTGTTCAGCGCCACGCGAGTATGCGTGTTGCGCCCCAGAGGCTCTCCCGTATTGGGGTTCACGTCGAAGCGGGGAAAGTTGGAGCTGGACACGTCCAATCTTATCCGGTGCCCCTTGGCAAAGACGTTTGAAGTAGGGTATAGCACTATCGTCACCGGATAGACCTCACCTGGGCTCATTGGCGACGGCTTCTCCCATGAGTCCCGATAGCGCATTCTGAATATGCTGTCCGATATATTGAGAGCAAACCCATCCGGGTAGTCCTCGTTTGGCGGGTAGACGTCTATCAGCTTCGCCGTGAAATCGGTATCAGGCGCATCGGATGATACCCAAAGCTTCACCTCTATTGGCCCGGTGACCTCAACGTCGTGTTCCAAGCGCTCCGTCTGAAACACCAGCACGTCGTGCCGGGCGCTCAGCGGTGCGTTGAATGGAGGCCTGGCCCCATAGACGTCCCCTCGCTCCCGCTGGTCCCAGCCGCCGGCAGTCACTATCTGTTCCACGCGGGATCCCTGCGGCAGCAGCGACGAGTCCGCAATGAAATCCGGAACCGGGCGCAGCGTCGCCAGCGATGATATGTTGCCTCCCACGGAAGGTACGGGGTCCATGGGGTCAAACTGATACGTGGTGGAAGAGCTCTGCTTTTCAGGAGCGTCCGTGCACAAAGAGCCGTCGCCGTGGAGATAATAGCTTACGCTTCCGGCGCGGGAAAGCGGCCACTCCTGCTCGTCCCGCCAGCTGCCTCCATGATTGAGGCGGCCTTCCCTGTTCATCCGGCCGTCGTCGCCGCCCATCACGAAGATACGGACGGTGGGGTCATCCTCAACGCCGTTGTCCAGCCCCTTGAGCCAGTGATCAAACCAGCGCAGGCGCTCCTCGTTGTAATCGATAGGAGCTTCGCTTCCAAGGTCGATGCCGCCGGAATGGGTGACAGTCATCGGACCGTCCCCGTGCGTCCAGGGACCCATGAGCAGACGGTATGGGCCTCTCTTTTTCTGGGACAGGCCGACAAAGTTCTCCAGGTTAGCCCTGGTATAGGAGTCGTACCAAGCGCTGGAAAAAACCGTAGGCACGTCTGCGAACTGGTCCCAGTGAAGCTCGAAGTTGACGCTGGGATCCTTCCACAGATCGTCATAATCACCGCGAGTGAGCAGCTGAATCGCAAGCCGCTCGTAAGCCGGGGCGTGCGCCAGCGGCGTCTGTCCCTTTTTGATGGGCAGTCGCTTGAGAATCTCACGGGTATCGGATCCGTCCAGCGCCCTGGCCGCCGCAGGGTCACTCTTGAGCAGGGCGTTGGAGTTGGTGCCGGCGTGCCAGTATAGCCAGGTTAGGAAACGCAGCTCCAGGGCGCCTCCCTGCCGGAGCGTGCTGGTATAGCCGTTGGAAGCACCCTCGTTGACCCACATGCAGGTCAGCCCCGGCGGGTCTTGCACCGCCAGCGAGTTCTGCGTCCAACCGGCATAGGACGTTCCGGTGGTGCCTATCTTGCCATTGCACCAGGCCTGCTCAACCAACCATCTCATGGTGTCGTAGCCGTCCGGCCCTTCCTGCCAGAAAAAGCCGAATTCGCCTTCCGACTGGTAGCAAGCGCGGCAGTCCTGCATGACAAAGATGTAGCCCCTCTTGGCAAAATAGCGGCAGTTCTTTTCCACTCTGTCAGGGGCGCGCTTGTTGTATGGCGTGCGCTCCAGGATTACCGGTAGGGGGCCCTCCACGGGCTTACCTCCATCAGCAGGGAAATAGACGTCCGTTGCCAGCCCTACGCCATCACGCATAGGCGCCGCGACGTCTTCCAGGACCATAACGCCGTATTCAGGCTTAGAAAACTGCATAGAGTCACCTCTCAGACAGGGGTCGGCCTGCAATATATCACCGGCCTATTGGAGGGTAAAGGCAGATGCCCCTTCCGTCATGCCCGTGCAGCCTGCCCCGCGCTTTGATGCGGGGACGGGCATCTAGGGGTGTGGGGCCGTTCAGCCGTTTTCATCCCTGGACAGGCTCTAGATGAGCAGGCCCCTTGCGGTAGAACCCCAAACGCTTCCATGCCTCTATGTCCGTCTGCATTGACGGTAGAGATATGATTTAAGTGACGCTGGAAGTACCACTTGATGGAACCAATATCCACCGAAACAGCCATAGGTAAGAAGAGGAACAGGATCTTCTTTGGCTGGTATATAGTGGCTGCGGCAGCACTGCAGTCGTTCTTTACATCTGCTACCTTTTTCTTCGGATTCACCGCTTTCTTCAATCCCATAGCCAACGAGTTCGGCTTCAGCCGTGCGGCGACTGCTACCGCCCTATCACTTCAGCGTACAGAATCAGGAATAGCCGGGCCATTCGTTGGTTTCCTGGTGGATCGGTATGGAGCGCGCGGCGTGATGGTGGTGGGTACCGTAATTACCGCACTGGGGTTCTTTGCACTGGCTCGCATAACGTCCCTGCTGACCTTCTACCTCTCCTTTGGACTGCTGGCGCTGGGCATAGCCATGGCCACCATGGTGACCACTACTCCCGTAATCAGCAACTGGTTCATCCGCAAGAGAAGCAGGGCGCTCACCTTCGCCTTCGCCGGCGGGTCATTGGGAGGCATTGGCGCACCGGTTCTTGTTTGGGCAATCGGCAGCTACGGTTGGCGTGCTGTTCTAGACTGGATCGGGGTCGGCACGCTCTTGGTTGGGATACCGGTCTCGCTCGTCATGCGCCACCGGCCTGAGCAATACGGCTATCTGCCGGACGGCGTCCATCCATACCAAAATAAAGAAGAGTCGCAGGAAAGAGAAGACACGGTAGATTCGCCTGAGTACAACGAGGTCAATTTCACCGTGAGACAGATGCTGAGGACACCCGCTCTATGGCTTTTGGTGCTGGGAATGGGATTGTCCGGCATGGTGATGTCCACAACCGTGGTGATGATTATCCCCGGCCTGGAGAGCTTTGGCATAGCCACCACCACCGCCGGCTTTGCTGTTCTGGCTTTGGCCCTTGGCAACATAACGGGTCGCTTGGCTCTGGGGTTTCTTGCCGACACACTGAACAAACGCAACGTGCTGGCCTTCACCTACGTGATGTTCGCCCTGGGCGCTCTTGCATTTGCTCTTATAACAGAGGTGTGGCACATAGCAATCTTCATCCCGCTGTATTCGCTGGCGCATGGGGGGACTGTGCCGGTGCGGTTTGCCCTCCTCGCCGACTATTTTGGTAGGAAATCGTATGGAGCGCTGGTGGGGCTGATCATGACCTTGACAGCGGTATTTGGCGTCGTGGGGCCTGTATTCGCAGGTCTTGTCTTTGACATCACGGGCAGCTACAGGCCGGCGTTCATAACAATGGCGTTGCTGATGATCCCCGCCGTGCCGTCCACTCTGATGGTTAAGAAGCCCAATCTTAAACGCCCGTAGGGCGTTGGATTCAAGACGTAAAGGTTGCCCCTCAAAGTGACGTGCTGTGTATAATATACATACGTAAGTTGGTTATATCAGGAGGGTGACCCAAGAGTCATGAACCTAATAAAGACAGGCGTGCTGTTCATTTCCCTGACCTTTCTACTGCTTCTCACCGGAGCACTGATAGGCGGTGGTGACCCCTCCATAGTGCTGATTTTCCTCTTCATAGCCCTGGCTATGAACATTCTTGGCTTCTGGTTCAGCGACAAGCTGGTGCTATCCATGTCGCGTGCAAAGTTGGCTTCTCAGGATGAAGCGCCGGAGTTGCATAGCGTGGTGGACGAGCAGGTGCACTTAGCCGGAATTCCCAAGCCCAAGGTGTTCATCATGGATTCCGATTCGCCCAACGCCTTCGCCACCGGCCGCAGCAAGAAGAAAGCCTCTATTGCGGTGACCACGGGCATCATGCGCATTCTCAATCGCGACGAGCTCGGCGCCGTGATAGCCCATGAGCTGGCCCACGTCGGCAACCGGGATACGCTGATTATGACCATGGTGGCCGCGGTGGCCGGTGCCATTACCATGATAGCTTGGATGGCGCAGTGGTCGCTCATCTTCGGGGGAATGAGTGGTCGGCGCGGCGGAGGTGGTGGCAGCGCCATAGGATTGATAGGGTTGCTGGTCGTGGTCATAGTCATGCCCTTGGCGGCAACTCTTGTGCGGCTGGCCATATCCCGTACCAGGGAGTACCAGGCCGACCGTACGGGCGCGGCGACGTCTGGCAAACCTCTGGCCTTGGCCAGCGCATTGGCAAAGCTCCAGAAGGGCAGCAATGCACGGAGCATGGACATACCCAAAGAGCGCCTTGAGCCTGTTTCTCACCTGTTCATTGTAAATCCGTTGAGTAGCTTGAGCGGGGCTGGAATGGCGCGCCTCTTCTCAACGCATCCCCCAATTGAAGAACGCGTCCGGCGCCTTCAGGCAATAGAGGCCAACCGCGGCCCCAGGATGATTAGATAACATGCGCCTGTTTCAACGCATCGAGACTCTGATGCTGGGGGAGTTATAATCAAAGAGAGGCATTGAATTAGCCGCACTGATCAAGGCGGCTTTAGACCTTGGACCTGCATATTCAGAGACATAGGGAGGGATACCCAGTGGCTGACAACGCTGAATACGACGTAATCATAGTAGGTGGAGGAGCAACGGGGCTGAGTGCGGCTCTGTACACGTCCCGCGCCATGTTGAAAACGGCGATAGTGGAAAGACTTGCACCGGGAGGGCAAATCCTGCTTACAGACGTCATAGAGAACTACCCCGGATTCCCCGACGGTGTTACCGGACCGGAGCTATCTCAATTGTACGAGCGGCAGGCCGTCAAGTACGGCGCTGAGATTCTGTATGATTCAGTCATTGGGCTGAAGAATCTGGATGGTGCGGTGAAGACCGTGGTAGGCGACGAGGGCGAGTACAGCGCCAAGGCCATTATCATCTCTTCCGGTGGAGACCACAACAAACTAGAAGTGCCCGGCGAAGATGAGTACTCCGGCAAGGGCGTTTCCTATTGCGCCACATGCGACGGCAACTTCTTCCGGGACATGCCGGTTGCCGTTGTTGGCGGAGGCGATTCAGCAATGCAGGAAAGCCTGTATCTGACGCAGATGACGGAGAAGGTGACCGTTCTACATCGCCGAGACAAGCTCCGGGCCAGCAAGATTCTGCAAGACAGAGCAATGAAGCACCCCAAGATAGAGTTCAAATGGAACACGGTTGTAGAGAGGGTCCAAGGCAACGGTCTGATGGAGTCCGTGCTATTGAAGAACACGCACTCAGGAGAGACATCGAGCTTGGACGTCCCTGGTTTGTTCGTCTTTATAGGCTTTCATCCCAATACCGAGTTTCTCAGGGGAAGCCCCATAGAGCTCGATGGCGGGGGTCATATCATTGCCAACATGGCAATGGAAACCAACCTGCCCGGAGTTTATGGAGCGGGCGACGTAAGGGCCAACTCCGACCGGCAGCTGGGCACCGCTGTGGGAGATGGCATAACGGCTGCACTCAGCGCGTACCACTACATTGAAGAGTTAGGAGATGAAACCCCGTAGTAAATGAGAGAGGGAGTTGGATATCCAACTCCCTCTCTCATTTACTCAAACCCTATACTGGCTAGTGGCCGCCACAACCGCAGGAGCCTCCGCAGGCGCACCCGCCGGACTCTATATTGGGGTTATTGATTACAAAGCCGCTGCGCATCAGCCCGTCCATATAATCTATTTCAGAACCCTGCAACAACGGAAGACTATCCTGATCAACCACAATCTGGACGCCGTTGGAATGCATTAGCATATCATCCTGGCCGGTCTGACCGTCTAAGGTAAGGGAATACCCCGGTCCGCCATGAGGACTCGCCGTGACGGCTATTCTCAATGCTGCCCCGATTTCACCTTCCTCCTCTATGATCTCCTTCAGCTTGGTTGCCGCCAGTTCGGTAACTTTAATCTCCTCCAATTGCGGTCTCCTTTCGCTCCCCCAGTAGATAGGGTGAAACGCAGCTTATCCTTGGCTGCCAGTTTAGCACCCCAAGTTGAATAGGGTCAACCGAAGTCGCCTCATGTTGGGAGGGGAGATTGCGGGGTAAGAAGGCGGTCACTACAATGTGGATACGCCGAAGTGGCGGAATGGTAGACGCGATGGTCTCAAAAACCATTGGGGGCAACCCCGTCCCGGTTCGAATCCGGGCTTCGGCACCAGAATGTTGCTCGTTTGCTCTGCAGAAGGAATCCGGTGCTGACGTTCCAACGTATACGTATAATGATAAAGTAAACGGGTCAGGGCTGTAATGATTTCAAACATGGGTAACACCATGGTAGTCGTGGAAGGATTGGAGCTTCTGGAGTGGGGTGAGCCAGTGCAGAGCTGAGTGTGGACGCTGGGTATTGTAGAAGGCGACCCAGCGCTTGATGGCGAACTCTCTGGGTGAGGGCTTGCGGAAAGTCCTGGGGTTGAGGCACTCCTCGTCAAGGGTGCGGTGAGAGCGTTCGACCTTGCCGTTCTGCTGTGGCTTGCCCACTGGTATCAGTTTGTGTCGGATGCCCATCTCTGCCAGAGCCTGCTCGAAGGGATGGGGCCTTTGTACGTGTGTGAAGAAGACATAGGTGAACTCGGCGCCGTGGTCGGTCTGGACCTCCTGGATGGGGAAGGGGAAGACTCTTGTGACCAAGTGCAGGAATCGGAGGCTGGCCTGGGGGGTGAGTTCGGAGCTGACGTAGGCGGCCTGTAGGCGGGTGCAGTCGTCAATGGCGTTGTAGAGGTACTGCTTCAGGGGCTCCGGACGCCCCTTCATGCGCAGCGGGGGCAGATACTTGACGTCTACCTGGACTCGCTGACCTGGAGCTGCCATGGCGTAGCTCAGTGGCTTTCTACGTGGTCTGGATCGTCGCTTGCGCACCAGGCTGGCTCGCTGTAGGACCCGGTAGACACCGTAGACGCTGATGGTGATGCCTTCCTGGGCCAGGTAGGATGCGATGCGCCTGGGGCCGTAGCGGGTCTTGCCTCGCATGGCCACCACGCGCTCTGTGACGCGCTTCGATACCGTCCGAGGGTGCCCGCGGGGGCGGCGGGAGCGGTCCTTGAGGGCATGGAAGTCCTTGTTGGCCTGCTGGTAGCGGCCATACCACTTGTAGAAGGTCTTGCGGCTGATGCCATAGTGGCGGCAGACCTCGCTCACAGGGGTGCCTCCCTCATGCATCTTGATCCAGGCTAACCGTTGTCTGATTACGTACCAACTGCTAGTCTCCATGCGGGTGACCTCCTCTTAGGGCTCTGTTTCGGCTACAGAACATCCTACCTGAGGGTGTCACCCATGTTTCATAACATAACATAAACGGGTCAGGGCGGAATTGACAGAGGTCAATATTTTGCTGTAATGTTCCTTAGGCACAATCGTTACTTTAGTCACAAAGGGACGATGGTGTTTTTCTGACAAGATCAACGTTAAACTGACCAAGCCAAGTAAAGTTTTGGAGTTTCGTTAGGAGGGTGCGCATATGCGAACAGTTCTCTCGCCTCGTAAGTTCTTGGGGGCTGCCATAGGCATAGGCCTTTTGTTTGTGCTGGCGTGCGGTTCGGCTGAGGAAGATCCTACGCCTACGCAGCGGCCGGCAGATACGCCTACCTCTGTGGCGGTGCCTACGCTTGTAGTGCCAACGGCGACAGCTACACCAATACCACCACAGCCAGGTGTGACGGCGGCGCCCACCGCAACCAACACACCAGCACCACCGACGCCGACGCCGCTGCCCGGTGATGAGCCGCAGTACGGCGGCAGCGTCACGGTGCCGGGTAACTGCGGACCGCTGGACCCCAACCATGCCCAGACCGGCTTCTGCTGGAACGGGTTGGGATGGATAGGGAATATCTACAACGGGCTGATAAGGGTGAACCCAGTCGACCGCGTCACCGTTGAGGGCGATCTGGCCGAGACTTGGGGCGTCAGCGGCGACGGCACCGAGTACACCTTCAACATCCGTCCCGGAGTGGTTGACCACGAAGGCAACCCCTACACAGCCGAAGACGCTTACTACCAAATGATACGCTATGAGGAGAAGCCGAACGGCATCAACCCCCGCCGTCAGGGGTGCATCCCAGCATATGTGGCCGACATACTAGACGACAGTGGCAACCCTGTTGCTAATCCTGGCGCCGAGGTCATTGATTCCTCAACACTGCTGATAAGGCTGGACGCCCCCCGCGCTGCGTTTGTCTCCTGTATTTCCGGAGCTTGGAGCGCTTTCATACCGGATACGTACATTAGCCAGATTGACGACCCGATGGTAACGCCGGATGGCTATAGGGACATGGATTTTGGAAAGGGCGAGGCCATTGGCACGGGCCCGTTCAAGGTAGTCAATCACGAAATAGAGAACATCACGGAGTTAGAGCGGCATGACCAGTTCTTCCGTGACGGGTTCCCCTACCTTGATGGTTACACCTCCCCGTTTATTCCTGAGGCCGCTGTGCGTGTGGCCAACTTCCGAGTGGGCCGCATAGACGCCTTGGGTGTCTTTGACAACCAGCCGAGCAAGTCGGATGCAGAGGAGTTGCAGAGGGCGGTGGGTGACGATTTGGTTGCTCCGCTTATCAATGCCATGGGATGGAGAGGTATCCAGCTAAATCTTACCCAGCCTCCCTTTGGCCCACAGGGTGATGCCACTGCTGACAAGATTCGCACTGCGATTCAGATGGGCTTCGACCGCCAGGAGATGAGCAAGCTGAACTACGACGGCATAGGTACGCTGGCAACACCCTACTTCTTCTACTGGGACTGGATCGCTACGCCGGATGAGTGGTTCGAGGCTTTGCCCGGTTTCGACTCGGACCCTATGGTAAGGGAAGAGCAGCTTGTTGCAGCGCAAGCTCTGATGCAGGAGGCTGGCTACGGCCCGGATAACCTCCTCCCTGTAGAGGCTCTAACCACGGCCGGTGGTCAAAATGAGGCGGAGATACAAGGCCAGTGGCTGAGAGACAACCTCTATCTTGACGTGACAACCACCAATTTGCAGAATACCTCCGGTCTGCGGGCACGCACCAATCCCGGTGACTTCCAGATGATAGCGGTGGAGAGCGTTGGCGCTTCCTTTGCTGACCCTGATGCATTCAATCTGGGTGTCTTCTTCACGGATGAAGAGGGCGGCAGGAACTTCACCAGCTGGGTAAACGATGATTGGCGTGCACTTCATGAGCAGCAGCTGGTGCTAAACGACCCGGCGGAGAGAGGTCCGGTGCTGTTTGAAATGGCTAAGATTCTCTACGCCGACGCTGCTCTGGTTGGCAACAACAGGCCTGCCCTGGTTCACGGCTGGCGTGGCAACTGGCGGGGCTACGTGGCTCCCATCATCCACGCCTCCAATATGACACTGGAGCACGTCTGGCTGGCTGAGTAGTGTAGAGATACTCGATGAAAACGAAGTCTGCGGTCCATCAAGGGCCGCAGACTTCGTTTTGGAGAACTGTGACTCTGCGTCCTAAATAGAGTAAACTAGAGGGGCTATGAGGAAGTACATTCTGAGGCGCGTGTTGCTTTTTGTGCCTACTCTGCTGGGCGTTGCGCTGGTCATCTTCATACTCCTGCGCATCCTGCCGGGAGACGTTGCCGTGCAGATACTTGCCGGTCCCAATGGAGAGGCCGAGTATACCCAGGAGGACGTGGATAACCTAAGAGAAAGACTTGGCTTGAATGATCCGGTCCACGTTCAGTTTGTGAAGTGGGTCTGGGACTTCGCTAGGGGAGACCTGGGCTACTCATTCGCCACCAACCGCCCCGTATGGGGTGAGCTAAAGCGGCAGTTCCCCATTACTCTTCAGCTTGCTATTCTGACCGCATTTGTAGTTACCATCATTGCCATACCCATTGGAATCATTGCGGCCGTAAGGCAGGATGGGTGGCTGGACTTTATCCTTAGAACGTTTGCCATCGTGGGGCTGGCTATGCCCAGCTTCTTTGTAGGTCTGCTTGTCATACTGGGGTTGTCGGTCTACGTAGGGTGGCTACCTCCCGTCGGCTTCACCAGCCTTTGGCAGGATCCCGTTACCAGCATCCAGCAGCTTCTTCTGCCCGCTGTCGCGCTTGGCTTCAGCAGCAACGGATTGCTGCTGCGCATCACTCGTACTCAACTCTTAGAGGTGCTGCGTGAGGACTACGTGAGGACGGCCAGAGCGAAGGGACTGACGGAACGTGTAGTCATCATGAAACACGCGGTGAGGAACGCGCTGTTGCCCGTAGTGACGGTAGGAGGGACGCAGATAGGCTTCCTCTTCTCCGGTACAATTGTCATAGAAACGCTGTTCAACCTTCCCGGGCTGGGCAGAGGGTTGATAAATGCCTTGAACACCAGGGACCTGCCTGTGATCCAGATATACATCATGTACTTTGCGCTGGTGGCCCTTGTGGCGAACTTGATAGTAGACCTAACGTATGCCTGGCTTGATCCGCGCATCCGCTACGCCTAAGTCCGCTAAAGAAGGTCGGTTATGGCTACGCAAAACTCAATTGAAAGCACCGGGGTATTAGCACCCCAGGCTCCCTCTCCATGGAGCAGACGCTGGCGAGGCTTTACGCGGTTCCTGCGCTCTAAACCGCTCGGAACAACGGGACTTGTTCTGGTGGTTTTCTTTGCTGTTCTCGCCGCATTCCCAGACGTTTTCGCTCCACAAGACCCAAGGGCATTCGACTCAAGCAAGCTCCTGGAAGGGCCGAGTGCCAACAATCTCTTTGGTACGGACTTTGCGGGTAGAGACGTTCTCAGCCGTGTGATATTCGGAGCCAGGATTTCCATCTTCGTAGGACTAACTTCGATGCTAATTGCGGCCGTGGTGGGCTCCGCAGTAGGAGTCGCCAGCGCCTATTTTGGTGGAAAGCTTGACCTTATCATCCAACGCTTCGTAGACGCCCTCATAGCCTTTCCCTCTCTAGTGCTGGCCCTGGCCTTGGTCGCGCTGTTTACAGCGTCGTTGACCAACATCATCATCGCCATCTCCATAGTGTTCACGCCCAGGTTGACCAGGGTCATACGGTCGGTGGCGTTGAGCATCAAGGAGATACCTTATATAGAGGCGTCGCGGGCTATAGGTGCCAGCGACGCTCGTATCATGCTGCGGCACGTTTTACCCAACACCTTTGCCTCTCTCATAGTCTACTCCACCAGCTTGGTGGGCAGCGCCATCCTGATAGAGGCCTCCCTCAGCTTCCTGGGTGTTGGAATGCCGGTCGGCACCATCACCTGGGGCGCTCAGCTCAGCGGCCAGGTGCTGCGGTACTTCACGGTTGCGCCGCACATCGCCATCTTCCCGGGCTTTGCCCTAACCCTGGCCGTGTTTGGAGTCAACATATTGGGCGATGCCATGCGTGACGTCCTTGATCCCAGGTTGCGCGGTAGGTAGCCGGGGTACGCTTCTTCGCCGGGTGTGGTTTGAGGACGAACGGTCAATAGGATGGTGCAGCTCGTAACTCTGTGGTGAGTTTGTATCTCTGCTCTTGAGCTGCGGCGCTTGGCATCCCACAGAACAGGGCAATGATTGGCGTCCCGAATTCTGCTCCCCTACAATGAGGCTATGTCCCTCCGTAACTTTCACCCTGACCTGAAACTGGCGTTGGTGCTGGTGGCAGCGGCGGCATTATTGGAGCTTGGCGATTCCCGTAGCCACGTGGCGACTGTAGGGGTGATGCGATTCGATCGCCCTCCATTAACCTGGCTCGTGGTGCAAAGCGGCTTGGGCATTCTGGCGCTACTCTTTGCGGCTATCTGGGTAGACTGGCGGCCGCCACATACTGTGATGGCGGCCGGCGCTCTCCTTGGTGTCCTGGGTCTCACCATCGCAGGCGTTCACACGTCCTTAGTGGCCTATGTGCTGGGTACTCTCATAGTTGGTGTAGGCGCTTCGACGGTCCATTTGCTGGTGTTCTACGCGATTGCGGCAAAGGGAGCGACGCGTCATAGAGGTGTTTTGATCGGGGCATTGGGGGCGATCTCCGCGTTGTCCCTGAATGTTGATGATGTACTCTACTGGCCCATTGATGAAACCTGGTTGTTCATTGCGGCCAGCGCGGCTTTTACCTTGGCTGGCGCAGCACTGATATTTGCTCTGCTGCCACGTGTTTTCTCTGGCGCCAGCGGGGCCAATCAGACGCTCCGAGGGAAACTCACAACGCCAAGTCGTTGGAAAGCTTTGGTATGGGCGACACTGGTGTTCTCCGTCGCTCTTGCGATAATAACCTCCACGGCTTTGTATTTCCCCGACCAGACGACGCGAGCTACCTCGGATCATGAAAGCCTCGTGTTGCAACTCCTGAGTGTACCTGTCTTCACTGCTGCTGGTGTTTTGTTATGGGGGATAGCCAGTGATATTTTCAACGTACGCCTGTTGCTGCTTCTAACGGCGCTTCTGTTGTTGCTGGGCGCGGGAGCATACCTGGTGCCTGGCGGACTGCCTGCGGATGCCGTAGGTTCATTGGCGATTAGGTTCGCCCTTGGCGGCCTCATCTGCCTCCCCTGGATATTGATGACGGAGTTGCTGTCCGTCCGCCACTTCGCAAAGTTGGCGCTGCTCGTCTACGTCGTTGGAACTCTGTTGGGAGCATTGCTCAACGGACTAGCTATAACAATAGCAAGGGAAGGCGACGACTTTTTCTCCTTGGTTATTCTGATGGAGGGAGTCGCCCTGGCATTCGTGGCCATTCTCTTGCCGAAGCCGCGGGCAGCCGGGGAACACAGGCAAATCAACTCCTCAGCATGACAATCGCCTGCGGGACGCCTTGAGGCGTCCTTTTCTACTTAGCCTGCAGGCCGAACGATTTGGCGGCTCGATCGACTATATAGCTGCCCAATGCCAGGGATGACGTTGCCGCCGGTGATGGGGCGTTCAGTACGTGCAGGGCGTTTTCCGTCTCCACAATGCTGAAATCATCTAGGAGCAACCCTTTGCGGTCCACTGCCTGGGCCCTGACGCCTGCGCCTGCGGGCACTAGGTCTTCCTTTTTGATCTCGGGCAGAAGCCGTTGCAAGGCGCTCGTGAAGGCCGTCTTGCTCAGGGAGCGATAGAACTCGCCCAGGCCGGTGCGCCAGTATTTCCAGGCCATCATCCAAAAGCCGGGGTAGGTGGCTGTGCCCATAAACTCCGGGATGTTGATGCTGGACATGGTATAGCCCTCTCTGGCGAAGGCCAGAACGGCATTGGGTCCGGCTTCCACGCCGCCGTGGATCATGCGGGTAAAGTGCACCCCTAGGAAGGGGAACTGGGGGTTGGGCACGGGATAGATGAGGCTCTTCACAAGGTGATGCTTCTCCGGCTTTAGAGTGAAGTACTCTCCGCGAAAGGGGATGATGCGCACCTCAGAACGAAGTCCCATCTTCTCTACTATGGCATCGGCTTGAAGGCCGGCGCAGTTGATCAGGTAGCTGGTCTGGAACTCTCCCTTGGTGGTCTCCAGGTTGATCAAGCCACCGGCTGTGGTGATACCGTTCACCTTCGCGCCAAGCACAATTTCGGCGCCGTTCCGCTGTGCGTCTTCAACGTAGGCGGAGGCGACTTCCTTGAAATCGACAATGCCGGTCTTGGGCGAATGCAGGGCTTTGATGCCGTAGGCGTGTGGTTCAAGCTCCTTGAGCCGTTCGGGGCCTATCATCTGCAAACCCTCAACGCCGTTGGCGGTGCCCCGTTCGTAGAGGGTTTGCAGGCGTGGCAACTCCTCTTCGTGGGTGGCGACGACTACTTTGCCTATGAGGTTATAGGCGATGCCACGATTGTCGCAGTAGTCGCGCAGGGTGCGGCTCCCCGCTACGCAAAGCTCCGCTTTGTGCGACCCCGGCCTGTAGTAGAGGCCGGAGTGGATGACACCGCTGTTGTGCCCGGTCTGGTGCGAGGCGACTCGCTGCTCTTTTTCTAGGACGGCTATGGAGTAGTTGGGGTATCTGGTCGATAGCTCCAGTGCGGTGGCCAGTCCAAGGATGCCTCCGCCGATTACGGTGACGTGGTGATTTGTGCTCATAGTTAGAGGAGAGTATACGTCAGATGGCAAGCGGATGTTTAGGAGTGCTTGCCTAAAGCTTCCAGTGCGCTTAGCATTATACGGTAGATATTGCGATGCCCGGTAGTGTAGCGGTAGCACGTCAGCCTTTGGAGCTGAAATCCCTGGTTCGAATCCAGGCCGGGCAGTGGTCAATAGGGTAATGTTGCCTCCTCTGTCATGCTGAGGAGCGCAGCGACGAAGCATCCAGAGCCTCCCCCCCCCCATATAGGTTCCCCAATTCAATGCGCGTTTGCCCGTCTGTTAAAATGTAACGTGGCAGTCCAGCATCGCCATAGATGCTTCGTCGGTGGGGTGGTTCTGAGTCCGAGCGAGGCAGCTACACTTGCTTCTTCCCGCTCATGGTGAGCTTGTCGAACCATATGAGCGGGAACCTGTGCTGTCTTTCTTAAATGTCTATTGACAGGCGGCGGTATTAGGCAGTGTGATGGGGATAGGGTAGGGAACTATGAACAGGCGACAGATACTACAGAGATTGGAAAGAGGGTGGCGGGAGCTTAACGAGTCCTTGGGCGGGCTTTCCCAGGAGGAGATGGTGGAGCCCGTCTTCGATGGAGGATGGTCGGTTAAAGACTTGCTGGGTCACGTGACCACTTGGGAAGAGGAGGCCATCAAGGCCATGGACTTGATGGCGAAAGGTCAACCCCAGCCGCGCTACAGGCAATACGGCGGGGTGGACGGGTTCAACGCCTGGGAATCGGAAAAGAAGACGGGCCTTTCGCTGGAGGATGTGCAGAGCCGGCTCATGGAGACGCATCACAGGCTGATGTCGGTGGTGGCCGAGATGGCCGAAGAGCACTGGGCTACGGAGACCCGCATCAGATATCGCTTGCGCATTGATACGTACGGCCATTACCGCCTGCACCGCGATCAAATCATGGCTTGGCGCAGAGAGAGGGGTTCATAGTAGGCAGCGGCCCATGCCGCCGTTGCCTACTATTTTGCGGACTAGGGTGCAATTGCCGGCACGCCCAGCTCGTTGAGCTGTTCCACAAAGCCGGCAACGTCCTCGTCGATAATCTTCTGAAGCTCTTGCAGATGATTATCGACCAACTCCGAAAGCTCGCCGTATACGCCTAGCTGTCCCTGCGTCGGCCCAAAATCTCCGGAGGCCACCACCTGTGACAATGCCATCAGCTTGGCGTCGAGGCGCACCGGAGGCACAACCTGGGCGTATGGCTCGTGGACGGATGCAAGCTGGTCTTCAATGGGCCATAGCTTGTCCTTGATGGCCTGGGCGGCAGCGGACAAGACGTCCCGGGACCCCGCGTCTCCGGCGCGGCCCACCCATTCGTCGACTTGGCTGCGTACACTGCGTAAGCGGCTCAACCCTGTGTTGTTATCCACCAGCTTGTCACGGACCTGGACCAGCAGGTCAAACTGCGCCTTCAGGTCCTCTTCCGTTGCGGAGACACGCGGGTCTTTGAGGAGCTCGAACGACTCCGTGAAGGTCTGGCCGTCCACCGTCAACTGGACTTGGTATGTTCCCAGCGGCGCCAGCGGTGATATGCCCGCAGGCCTGCCACGGGCGTCGGGTCCGGCGGTAGGTGGGTAGCGCATGTTCCAGACCAGCTTGTTCATGCCAGCCTTTGGACTCCGCTTGAAGGTGTTGATGACGTTGTCGTTGGAATCCAAGATGGTTATGGAAGCGCCGTCCTCCGGAGCATTCTTCAGATAGTAGTTGATGGGAACGCCGTCGGGAGGGTTCTGTCCCGCGTTGAGGTAAACCCGCTTCACCTCGCCGGCTTCATTGCGCTTCTCATGGAAGGTTACGGTCTCACCGTTGATGCGCTGATAGTCCTTGCCGGGGATGCCTCCTCCACGGCCGAAGCCTAGGGGTTGAGCGGTGCGGTGCGTGGCTCTGGGTTTGAACAGGTGGACGTCGCTGCCGGTAACCTCGTCCGAGATCTGTTGAAGAGGCGTGAGGTCGTCTAGGATCCAGAAAGAGCGGCCATGCGTGGCGGCTATCAGGTCGTTGTTCTTCACGGCCATATCGTGGATGGGAACCACCGGCAGATTGGCTTGAATCGGTTGCCAGTTTTCGCCGTCGTCGAATGACACGAACATGCCAAGCTCAGTGCCCAGGTAGAGGAGGCCCTGTTTAGCCGGGTCTTCACGTATGACGCGGGTGAAGTACTCATCAGGGACTCCGTTGGTGATCTTATGCCAGGTCTTGCCGTAGTCGCTGGTCTTGAATACGTACGGTGCGTGGTCGTGCAGCTTGTAGCGAGTAGCGGCCAGGTAAGCTGTGGCCGGATCGTGTCGAGAAGGCTCGATGGTGTAGACCAGGGTCCACTCCGGCAGGTCCTGCGGGGTAACGTTCTCCCAAGAGCCTCCGCCGTCACGAGTTATATGGACCAGGCCGTCGTCTGACCCTGACCAGAGAACGCCCGGCTCGTGTGGCGATGCGGCAAACGCGAAGATGACTCCGGAATAGTCGGCGGTGCCGCCTGAATCGGTGCTGAGGCCGCCGGAGGTGACCTGCATCTTGGACTGGTCGTTTCGCGTAAGGTCCGGGCTGATGCGCTCCCAGCTTCCACCATCATCCGTACTTCTATAGACGTACTGGCTGCAGCAGTATAGTAGATCGGGGTCGTGGGGGGAGAAGACGGTGGGGTAGGTGAAGTAGAAGCGGTTGATGATGTCCTTCACCGGCGAGCCGGACTGGTCGTGGGGCCAGACGTGGACGATGCGCGTTTGCCTGGTGCCCATGTGGTAGCAGAGTTGCGTGCCGCCTCCACCCGGCGCCGAGCCGTTGGCGCCGGAGAAGATGATGTTGGGGTTGTTCGGCTTTACCGCAATGTATCCGCTCTCGGAGTTGCCCACCACGTCGCAGTCCTTCCAGGGGATTGCGCCTTCGTCGACGCGGCTGGGGACTTTGATGGCGGTGTTGTCCATCTGCGTGGCGTAGAGGTTGTAGGGGAACTGGTTGTCCACGTCCATCTTGAAAAGGCTGGCGGTGGGCTGGTTGTAGAGCGTCGACCAGGAAGCGCCCCCGTCCAGGCTTACCGATGCGCCCCCGTCACTGCCGCTGATCAAACGCTGATTGTTGCGGGGGTCAAACCAAACGTCATGGTGGTCGCCATGCGGCAGACGCATCTCGAAGAAGGTGCGGCCACCGTCGTTGGACTTCCAGAACTGCACGTCCAGGCAATAGCAGGTGTCTGGGTCCTGGGTGTCTGCGAAGACGTGAGTGTAGTACCAGGGGCGCCTGTATATCTCCGGCTTGTCAGTTACCTTTTGCCAGGTGGCTCCGCTGTCATCGGAGCGGAACAGACCGCCCTGGGAGTTTTCTATCTCCATCAAGGCCCAGACCCGTTCCGGGTTGGGCGGCGATATGGCCACGCCAATCCTGCCCTTTAGACCCTGTGGTATACCGGGGTTTTGGGTTATCTCCACCCAGGTATCGCCGCCGTCCGTGGACTTGTAGAGGCCGCTGTCCGGCCCGCCGGAGGTCATGGTCCAGGGCTGACGCAGCACTTGAAAGATGGCCGCGTAGATGATGCGGGGGTTGCTGGGATCCATGGACAGGTCTATGGCGCCTGCTTTGTCGCTCTTGAAGAGGACGTGTTCCCAGGTCTTGCCTCCGTCCCTGGTGCGAAATACGCCGCGTTCCGGGTTGCTGCCCCATTCGTGGCCGGCGGCGGCAACGTAGGCTATGTTGGGATCCGTGGGGTGGATGCGGATGCGCGCGATGTGGCGCGAGTCTCGAAGCCCCATGTTTTGCCAGGTCTTGCCTCCGTCGGTTGTCTTGTAGACGCCGTCTCCGTGAGTGGCGTCGGCGCGGAAGCAGGACTCGCCGGTGCCCACGTACACCACGTTGGGGTCGGAGTCGGACACGGCGATTGCGCCAACGGCGGCGGTATTGAAGAAGCCGTCGGACACGTTTTCCCAGTACATCCCGGCGTCGGTGGTCTTCCAGACGCCGCCGGCGGTGGAGCCGTTATAGAAGACCAGGGGATTCTTGGAGTCGCCGGCCACGGCAACGGAGCGGCCTCCGCGAAACGGGCCTGCCAGGCGGTACTCAAGGGCGCTAAGATAGCTTGGATGCACCGTGGAGTGGTTCTCAGTCACGCGACACCTCCCGGGGTCTGAAATTGAACGCGGTTGAAAGGCAGCATGACTTTACAACCAAACCTGCCAAATGCCAAGAGCCTGGGTCACTGCCCAGGCTCTTGGTGTGCTCTGTCTGGGGGTTTACCTGCCGCGCAGCTTGGGGTCCAGCACGTCGCGCAGGGCGTCTCCGAACACGTTAACCGCAAAGACGACTAGCGTTAGGGCAAAGCCAGGGAATAGGCTTATCCAGGGAGCTTCGTCAAAGCCCCAGGACATATAGCTGCTCAGCATGCCACCCCAGGATATGATGTGTTGAGGCGTTCCTACTCCCAGGAAGCTGAGGGACGCTTCGATGATGATGGCGCCGCCCACAAGTGAGGTAGCCACAACGATTAGAGGGGCGAAAGTGTTGGGCAGCATATGACGGAGCATGATACGCATATTAGAGGCTCCCATGGAGCGCGCCGATTCCACGCACGGTATTTCCTTGATGCTCAGCGAAGCAGAGCGGATCACCTTGGTGACTCTTGGTGTCAATACTATGGCTAGGGCCAGTATGACGTTGGTAAGGGATGAGCCGAAGCCGAAGGCGGCCATCAAAGCCAGCGCTAGCAATAAACTGGGTAACGCAGTAAACGCATCTATCAATCTTTGAACAATGCGGTCGTACATGCCGCCGAAGTAAGCGCTGCTTACGCCTACAATGGAACCTATACTGGCCGCCAGGAGCATGGTTGAAATCCCCACGAAGATAGATGCCCTGGCCCCGAACATAGTTCGACTCAAGATGTCCCGCCCCAGGTGATCCGTGCCGAACCAGAACTCAGAACTTGGAGACAGAAGGACTCTCTGAACGTCCAGCTTGAATGGATCATAGGGCGCCAAGACATTTGCGCCGATGGCAACGACCAAGGTGAGTAGCAGGAGGAATAGGCCAATGGCGCCAAGAGGTTTGTTACGAACTAAGCGCATGGGAGAACCGCGCCATCCAGCCGGAGTGCCGGGGGCTACTGGCTCAAGTGTAGGTACCAACTCTGTGTTGGATTTCACCAGCAATCCTTCGTCACGTTCGTATCGTATACGTGGATCAAGCCAGGCATGTATCAGGTCCACAACCAGATTGATTGTGAGTGCCAGGAAGGCGATGTACATAAGGTAGGATTGGGTGGTGGGCAGATCACGGTAGTATACGGCCTGCACCAGTCCGCGTCCGATTCCAGGAAGGCTGAAGATCAGTTCTATGACAACTATGCCTGAGAACAGTATGACGAACTGAAAACCCGCGTAAGCAACCACGGGCAGCAAAGCGTTGCGTGCGCTGTGTTTGATAATGGCCGCCTTTTCCGCCAGGCCCTTGGCCCTTGCCGTCCTTACGTAGTCCTCTCTAAGGACTTCTAACAACTGGGTGCGTGTCAACCTCATCAAGAGCCCACTAGAACTGGCGCCAAGGGCAACCGCAGGGAAGATGAGCTGCTGGAAATACGTGCCTGGGTTTTGCCAAAGGTCGGTAAACTCATTAGTCGGCCGCCAGTTGAGTACTTCGTACAAAATGATCAATATAAGCAATCCCACAAAGAAAGTGGGCACAGCAAGGAACATTACGGACATGCCCCGCATGACGTAGTCCAGCCAGCCGTTTTGCTTCACTGCGGCCAGTACACCCATAGGAATGGAAAAAATGAGAATTGCAGCGAAACTCAACAGGCTAAGCTGTAGGGATACGGGGAACTGTCGCTTTATCTCATCGAATATAGTCCGGCGGGTTGTGACCGATTCGCCCAGGTCCCCTCTTACCAGATCCCACATCCAAGCAACGTATTGTATGTGAATGGGACGGTCAAGTCCCAACCATTCTCGCAATGCCTGGACATCTTCCTCGGTGTACGTCGCCTCTCCGAATGGAGAGTTCAACATGATTGTAACCAGATCCCCAGGCAGCACTCTCAGAATGATGAATATAGCCAGGGATACGCCAAGCAGAGTAGTTATGAACAGAACTGTTTTTCTAACAACGTATTTGCGCATAGCCTTACAGCCAAACCTGCCAAATGCCAAGAGCCTGGGTCACTGCCCAGGCTCTTGGTGTGCTCTGTCTGGGGGTTTACCTGCCGCGCAGCTTGGGGTCTAGCACGTCGCGCAGGGCGTCTCCGAAGACGTTAATCCCGAAGACCACGAAGGTGAGGGCAAACCCTGGAAATAGGCCTATCCAGGGAGCGCCCGCGAAGTCAAGGAGTTGCTCCTGGTCCAGCATGGCTCCCCAGGTGATGGTGTTGCCCGCGCCGCTAAGGCCAAGGAAACTCAGAGAAGCTTCAATGATGATTGCGCTGCCCACCAAAGAGGTCGACACTACAACCAGGGAGGCAAACGTATTGGGAAGCAAGTGCCGGAGCATGATTCTGAGGTCGGACCCTCCTATGGCCCTGGAAGCCTCAACGTACGGCATCTCTTTCACACTGAGAGCCACGGAACGAACGATACGGGCTATCCTGGGCAGGAAGACTATGCTTATGGCCAGGATCACGTTGTTCAGGGAAGAGCCGAGGGCAGCCATGAGCGCCAGCGCAAGCAGTAAACTGGGAAAGGCGGACAGTGAATCGACCACTCTTTGAACAATGAGGTCGTACTTGCCGCTGTAGAAGGCGCTGGTCACCGCGATGAAGCTCCCCACCGTGCTGGCGGCTATCATGGCGATTATCCCCACGTAGATGGAGACCCCGGAGCCATACATGGTGCGGCTCATGATATCCCTGCCCAGCCTGTCGGTGCCGAACCAGTTATCAAGGGACGGAGGTTCCAAGACCGCTCTGGTGTCGATATCGTACGGATCATACGGTGCGATGTACGGCGCAGCCACAGCAATAAATGCAGCAAACACCACTATGGCAAGGCCGGTGGTTCCCAACGGCTTGCGACGCAGGAAAGTAGTAACCGCTCTTAAGCGGCGCCCCCATGGTGAAATATCCTGGATTGGCTGAGCTAGGACGAGTTCATCCCTGGCGTTCATCTAAAGTCCTCCGCGCATCCGGTGGTTCCCAACATCCCTCATTCGTATCTGATCCTTGGGTCTAGCCAGGCATAGGTCAGGTCGACTACCAGATTGATTGCCAGTGACACGAAGGCAAAGTACATGATATACGCCTGGATGGTTGGAAGGTCACGCAGGAATAGGGCCTCTATCAGTCCACGTCCTATTCCGGGAAGGTTAAAGATCAGTTCGATAACGACGGTGCCTGAGAACAGTATGCCGAATTGAAAGCCGGCATAGGTAACCACGGGCAGCAAAGCGTTGCGTACACCGTGTTTGATGATGACCGCTTTCTCCGCTAGGCCCTTGGCCCTTGCCGTGCGAATGTAGTCCTCTCTCAGGACCTCCAGGAGCTGGGTGCGAGTAAGGCGCATGAGCAGGCCGCTGCTATGAATTCCCAGGGCCACGGCCGGGGGCACCAACTGTTGCAGGGTCTTGACCGGAGTTTCCCAGATGTGATCGAAGCCTAAGGGAGGAAGCCAGTTAAACCCCCTGGATAGGAACAGCACCACCAATAGGCCAACGAAGAAGCTGGGTATGGCCAGCGCGAATATGGCGAAGCCGCGCAGGAAGTAGTCGGCCCAGCCATCCTGCTTCACGGCTGCAACGATCCCAACCGGGATAGCGGCAAGCACAATGGTGGTGAACGTTAAGACGCCCAGTTGGAGCGTCACGGGGAACTGCCGCTTGAGTTGTTCAAAGATTGGTTTATTGACCACAAAGGAACGGCCCAGATCGCCGCGGATCAAGTCCCAGATCCAGTCCACGTACTGTATGTAGAGTGGCCTGTCTAGACCGAGTTCCTCGGTCACACGGGCAACATCATCTTCGGTGAAGATTCCCTCACCGGTTGGCCCGGCCAGTATCGCAGTGGCCACGTCGCCGGGGATCACCCTTAGCAAAATAAAGATGACCAGTGACACCCCGATCAGTGTCGGGATGAACATCAGGATCCTTCTTAGTATGTACTTGCGCATGATGTTTATTAGGACGGTGCTGACGCGGCTAGAACAGCCGCGTCAGCACCGTCCTATATTTTCAATGAGGCTTATTAACTCGTTAGCGCTGGATAGGGATTCTCCATCTCGTCTGCCAGCCACACGTTCTCAATGGAGTAGTTGGATGCGTGGAACCGCACAGGCGTCCAGCCGCGCCAGTTGCCGCGGTGGCCCTGCAACAGTCCTGGCCTTACCATGCCAATCCAGGCGGCGTCCTGGTTCCAAAGGATGTCAGCCATCTCCCGTAGAAGGGGTGCGCGCTCTGCGGGATCGGTTAGTAGTACCTGTTCCTCTTGGAGCTCTAGCCACCTGGGATTTTCCCAGCCGCCAAAGGTGAAGCCGCCCTTATCGAAGATCGGGTGTATGGAGATTGTGAAGGCGTCCGGGTCAACGAAGGATGCGCCTTTGCTCTCCAGACGCAGACCGAACTCTTGGTTCTTGGCTTTCTCACGTGCAGCCGCACTGCCAGGTGTAGTGTCCTTTGTCAGGTCTATGTAGATCTCTGAAAGAGCGTCTACAATTATGTCAGCGCGGCAAGTGTCGCCCCGGCCGTGGAGCGCGGTAGATGAGATCCTGTTTGAATCGTTGTAACCCGCCTCTTCCATCAACGCTTTGGCCTTGGCAAGGTCCTCCTCCTTCTTCATGGGGTCGGGGTCCAGACCAATCATGTTGTCGAACCACTCCTGTTGCGTGTAGACCCAATCGATCCCGATGAAGTACGGAGTTGAGAAGAAGCCTATTTCATCGTGGCATCCTCTGTTCATTTCCCCACGGTCCATTGCGTACTGAATCGCCTGCCTAACCTTTCTCGCCGTCGGGTCTTCAAGTGGACCGAAAGGAGGCTTGGTCACGTTCAACTCGAAGCCGCGCCAGCCGGGAGCTGCAACGATTGGGAAGGCCGCTTCCTCCCCAAGGGCGCTCTGGAGATCGAGAACGGCTCTCAGATTAAAGCTTGATGAGCCTGTGAAGATCTCAGCGGCGTCTATGCGGCCTACCCTGAAGTTGGCAACGCGAGTCGTTCCGTCGGGGATGTTGAACAGATTATAGCCGTCCAGAAACGGCCGGCCTTCGCGGAAATACTGATCGTGGCGCTCGGCGCGCCATCTGTTCCCCAACTCCCCTTCGACGATCTTGAACGGACCCGTTCCGACCACCTCTCCTTTTTCGAAATCGAAGTCGCGGTATCCGGTCGCTTCTTCATCTATCGCTTTGGCGTAGGTGTCAGGCATAATTCCACCAAATCCGCTGAGGAAGCAGGCGACGAAAGCGCCCTTTGCCACCGGCTGGCGGAGAGTGAGCTCCCTGGGCCCAGTTATCTCTACCCCCGGGTTCTCTTCTGCCATCATGCCGTCGTCTACTATGGAGTTGAGGTACGCACGCATGCAGCCCCACCTGTTGGCTGGCACCTTCTGTGTTCCCGGTTGTTCTATGACCCTGTAGAGGGAGTAGTAAGCATCTTCCACGGTGAAGGGGTTGCCCTCGTGGTCTATAACTCCGTCTCGCATGGTTAGAATCCAAGTCCGGCCATCGTCAGAGATCTGCCACAACTCCGCAAGGTCTCCCTCAATGCTTACGCGGTCTTGAAGGTTCGGTCGAATGAATTGCCCGAATAGATTGCCTACGTTGGCAAGCGAAGCCCATCCGTATCCGGTTCTGCCGTGGTACGGGTCCCAAACATTAGTCTCGCCCGCTATGGGCAGGTTCACTACTCCGCCATACCGGGTCTTATGACCAATGTTTGGTACCGGTGTCGGTGTGTCTGCAGGCGCGGGTACGGAAGTCACTGGTGTCGGAGTCGGCTCCCCAGGCGCAGGCGGCGGCGGTGTCGGCGTCGGCTGCCCAACGTCAAAGGTCGGCATTGGTGGTATTGGGGTTGCCGTCGACGTGGCAGTTGGTTCAGCCTCTTCGGACGGGCCGCAGGCAAGAATGGCTAGCAAGGCTATGCCAATGGTCAGTCCCAGAAGCCTTTTGGTATATTTACCTAAGCTCATATGCACCCTCCTAAACAAATCAATCCGAGCAAGGTGCTTGCCAGACGTTTTCCACCTTATCTCGGATTAGTTGGTGTTTGATAACACGGCGGTATTGAAGCTGTCAACCCCTTTTATTCTTTAATAGCAAGATATTGGAAAAATCTATAGCCCGACATCTGCACTCATGCGTACAGAACGCGCGCCTAGACGCCCCACTCCGCCTGCCCGTTGGCGTGATAGTATGTTGATACGGCCAAGGGGGAAGCCCCTCCGGTCACTCTACTTAGGAGAGAGCGGATGACTTTGTGGATGCTGGTGCGCCACGGCGAGACCGAGTGGAACAGAGAGCACAGAATTCAAGGTCACGCGGATGCGCCGCTCAATGCCACCGGCATAGAGCAGGCGAGATGTCTGGCGTCCAGGCTTGCGGGCACGCGGATAGACGCCATCTACACAAGCGACGTGTCACGCACTCGCAAGACCGCTGAGATCGTTGTTGAAGGCCGTGGAATAGAGGTGCGGGAGCTCTCCGACTTGCGGGAACGGAACTACGGAAGATGGGAAGGGGTCACCCAGGAAGAGTGGCAAGCTGCTGACCCTGAAGGTTTCGCCCATTGGAAGAGGTCGCCTGATACCTACACGCCGCCCGGCGGGGAGAGCTTGGAGGAGGTGCTGGCCAGGGCTTCACGCGCTGCCGAGTACATAAAAGAGTGTCACCCCAACGATGACTCGATAGTCGTAGTTGGACATGGCGCCTCACTCCTGGTGCTGGCGGTGCACCTTCTGGATCTACCGCTCTACTATAGGAACAACTTTACCTTGGGCAATACCAGTCTTTCCGTGCTGGACGTGGGCACGGAACACACGGTTATCCAACTGTGGAACGATACTTCTCACAAAGATGGGAAGTGATAACGGGGAGCCTAGCGTCTATTGACAAGCGACAGGCGACACTATAGGCTATTTATGTGATCCTATCCTTCAAACACCGAGGCCTCAGGTCGTTTTACACCAGCGGTGGGGCGCGGTGGGTGGCTCCGGAGCACGTCCGGAAGTTGAGGCGCATCCTTGCCGTGCTCGATGAAAGCCGGACGCCTCAGGGAATGAACATACCGGGGTTTCGGTTGCATCCGCTGAGTGGTGAGTTGAAGGGGCACTACGCCGTTTCAGTGTCGGGGAATTGGCGGGTGACCTTCAGGTTTGAGGATGGACATGCAGTCGACGTTGATTATACGGACTACCATTAAGAGGTGAGATGATGCCGATGCGGAACCCTCCCCATCCAGGCGAGATTGTGAAGTGGGAATGTCTTGAGCCGCTGGGTTTAACGGTAACCAGAGCTGCGGAAGGCCTGGGAGTGACTCGCCAGGCGCTGTCGGAATTGGTGAACGAAAGGGCGGGAGTATCGGTTGAGATGTCGATTCGCCTGTCCAAGGCGTTTGGTTCCACGCCCGAAACCTGGCTTGGCATGCAGACCGCCTATGACCTTTGGCAGGCACGGAACCGCGTCAAGCAAATCAAAGTGGAGAGATTTACGTCGCCAAGTCCAATGTAGGCGCGCGGGGCCGTCTGTCGCAGCGCCGCAACAGCGGCGGAGCGCGGTTTGTACCATACCGAAGGAGGTGAATATGCCGGCCAAGGTGCTAATTTCAGTCGATATGGAGGGTGTCAGTGGAGTGGTGCACGCAGACCACACGGGCAGGGATGGCAAGGATTACGATATCGGAAGGCGCTTGATGACCCTGGAGGCTAATGCTGCCATAGAGGGTGCTATTGAGGCAGGGGCGGACGGGGTAGTGGTCAACGATAGCCACGGCACGCAGCGCAACCTGTTGCCAGAGCTGCTGGACCAGAGGGTGCAGCTAATCACCGGCTCTCCAAAGCCGCAGACGATGATGGCCGGCTTGGACGCCACGTTCGATGCCGCATTGTGCGTGGGATATCACGCCAGGGCGGGCTCCCAGGGGATACTGGATCACACCATTTCGGGTCGAGCGGTGCAGGAGATACTGGTCAACGGCCAGCCGCAAGGGGAGCTTGGCCTCAATGCTGGCATCGCCGCGCATCACGGCGTGCCCATTGTAATGGTGGCGGGCGACACGGCCTGCTGCGAGCAAGCCAGAGAACTGATACCCGGCATAGAGACAGCGGAGGTGAAATCGTCCCTGACCAGGTACGCGGCAAAGGGACTATCGCCCGCAATGGCGCAGGCCCTCATCAGGGAGAAGGCGCGACGCGGTGTGGAACGCTGTGCCGAGATTGCTCCCGTTGATTACTCGTTGCCGGTGACGCTTACGCTGCGATTCGCCAATTCAGCCATGGCCGACGTAGCGGAATGGGTGCCCGGCGCAGTGCGGCCGGATGCCGTGACGGTTGCCTATACGTCTGACAGCTTCCCGGAGGCGTTTCAATGCCTGCGGGTGATGATCCTTGCCGCGGGCGCAGTTGGCTGACCCATCACGGAGCGGAGAGCTGTTCGGCCAGCGTAGCCGGGTCCGTGGCGGGCATCATGCAGACGTAGTTCTCGCATACGAAGGCGGAGGGCAGGCCGTTGATCATATACTTGTCCTCTAGTAGGGGATAACCCTCGTGCCTGTCGGCCCCGTTGGGATGGCAGCCCGTAATAACTCTGTTGGGAATGTAGCGGCCAAATACCTCGTCGAGAAGCGCTCGTGTGCCTGGGTCTTCGGGCGGCCCGACCACGGCTATCTCCTTTGGCGTGGAGAGGTAGAAGTCCAGGGCACACAGCCAGTGCCCAAAGCCCATGGGCGCGCGCGCCATGACCATGCGGAGAGAACGCAGCATGGTGACAGCGCGATTCCGGTATTCGGTGTTGCCGGTGAGAACGGCCAGCCGGAGGAGAACGTCGCTGGCTACGGCGGAGCCGCTGGGCTCTGCGTTGTCGAAAAGGTGGCTGGGACGGATGATGAGCTTCTCGTGGTCGCTGCCGGTATCGTAGAAAGAGGCCTCTTTGGGGTCCCAAAAGAGGTCCAGCATGCCGTCCGCCAGCGAACGCGCCTCGTCGAGCCATCGCAGGTCCAAGGTGGCCTCGTGCAGGGCAATCAGGCCGTCGATAAGGTTGGAGTAATCGTCCAAGTAGCCTTTGAGGACAGCTTTGCCGTCCTTGAAGCTGCGTAGGACGCGGCCCTGCGGAGAACGAAGAGCGCCGAGTAGGAATCCGGCATTCGCCAGCGCCGCATACAAGTAGTCGTCGCGGCCCAGAACGGCGGCGGCTTCGGCAAAGCTGCGCAGCATCATGCCGTTCCAACAGGTGAGCACTTTGTCATCGCGGCCTGGAGCCACGCGTGTTTGGCGCCGCTCCAGCAGCTTGGCGCGGGCGTTATCTACAGTTTCCGTCAACTGCTCTTCGCTGATGCCCAGCTCGGACGCTGCCGCTTCGACGGAATCGCGGACGTGGAGGATGTTTCTCCCGTCGAAGTTGCCCTGATGAGTGACCCCGTAGTAGCGGCTGAAGATTACGGCTTGCTCCTTGCCCACGACTTCCTCGATCTCCCGGGGCGTCCAGACGAAGAACTTGCCTTCTTCTCCCTCGCTGTCAGCGTCCTGGCTGGAATAGAAGCCGCCTTCCGGGCTTGTCATCTCACGGAGAACGTAGTCCAGGGTCTCCTCTACAATGCGCCTGTACTGCCGGCTGCCTGTGATTTGATAGGCGTGGAGGTAGAGCCTGCTCAGCAGCGCGTTGTCGTACAGCATCTTCTCAAAGTGAGGCACCAGCCAGAACGGGTCGGTGGAATAGCGGTGGAACCCACCACCAAGCTGGTCGTAGATGCCGCCGTGGGCCATCTTCTCCAGGGTAAGGTCCACCATGGCTAGCGCCTCGGTGCGGCCGCTGCGGACGTAGTAGCGGAGCAGGAACTCCAATGTCATGGGCTGGGGAAACTTGGGCGCAGCGCCTATGCCGCCATGCTGCTTGTCCATTTCGGAATCAAGGCCATCAAAGGCGCGGGACAGCACCTCGGAGGTCAGAGGCTCCTGTCCCTGGGAGGTCATAAGACCGCTGCTCAGATGTGCCACGAGCTGATCGGCGGAGTTCACCACGTCACTGCGCCGGTCACGGTATGCTTCCATGATGGCTTGCAGCACCCGCGGAAAGCCGGGCATGCCGTGGCTGTCCACCGGCGGAAAGTAGGTGCCGCCGAAGAACGGTTTGCCTTCCGGGGTGAGGAACACGGACATGGGCCAGCCGCCGCGACCGGTTTGAGCCTGCACGGCCTGCATGTATATGGAATCTACGTCCGGTCGCTCTTCACGGTCGACCTTGATATTAACGAAGCCGTTGTTCATCAGGCGGGCCGTATCCTCATTTTCAAACGACTCGTGGGCCATGACGTGGCACCAGTGGCAGGCGGAATAGCCGACGCTGAGGAAGACGGGTTTGTCTTCCGCTCTAGCGCGAGCGAAGGCGTCCTCACTCCAGGGATACCAGTCGACCGGGTTGTCGGCGTGTTGAAGGAGGTAGGGGCTTGTTTCGTTGATTAGGCGGTTAGGCATGATGGAACATCCATTGTCGCATAGAGCAGGGCGCAGGGGAAGGTGCGCGCCCTCGTCAATGCGAGCTCCGAGGTAGAGTTGTGGTGAGGTTGTGGCGGGGTATTTGTTTCAAACGTTATGTCTAGTAACAAGGCTAGGAAAAGATATTTTCTTGGCTTTTTTGGAGAAACAAATCCGATTCCTTCGACAAGCTCAGGACAGGCCCTTCGCAGGTTCAGGACAGGATTCGGGGTTGGCGCGTTTTTCGTTGTGGTGTTCATAGGTCTAATGATAGAAGGAAGACGGGCAGTGGAGAAGGAGCAGATGACGGGCTCTGCCGAACCTGCCGGGGTGGATGGGATCAATTGCGGCGGCACTCCACCGGGGCGCCATTTCTTGACGCATGTAGACAGCCGTGTCAAAATCGGCCAGCGGAGGTTGCAGTGCAAGGAAGTCTGCTTCAGCTTATTGGAAACACACCACTGTTGCGACTCGACACCATGGAGACGGAAGGCTCGGCGGAGCTTTACGCCAAGCTGGAGAGCGTGAATCCTGGCGGCAGCATCAAGGACAGGGTGGCTCTTGCAATGGTAGAGGAAGCCGAGGACGCAGGCCTGCTAACTCCGGGCTCCACCATAGTAGAGGTGTCGGGAGGAAATATGGGGGTATCGCTGGCCATGGTAGCGGCGGCCAAGGGCTACCGGTCTGCCATTGTGATGCCGGAGAACGCGCCGCAAGAGAGAAGGCGCTTGATTGCCAGGTTTGGGGCATCGCTGCATCTCACCCCTTCCGACTTGGGGATGACTGGCGCGAAGCGCGCGGCGCAGCGAATAACTAAGCAAAACAGTGGATACGTTCTGCTGAACCAGTTCGCCAGTTCTGCAAACCCAAGAGCTCACTACCTGGGAACGGGCCGGGAGATACTGGATGCGCTGGGAGGACGCAGGGTGGATGCCTTTGCCGCTGGAGTGGGTACGGGAGGCACCATCACAGGCGTGGGACAAGCTCTGAAGGAGAAGGATCCTTCCGTGCTGGTGATTGCTGTTGAGCCGGCTACGTCTCCTCTGCTTAGTGAAGGGCGTTCCGGGGAACACGGCATTGTGGGACTGGGCGCCGACTTTGTTCCTGAGATACTGGACCGCGAGTTGATAGACGAGGTGGTCACCGTCAGTACCCAAGACGCGTTGGATATCACGCAAGAGCTGGCTAAGAAGGTTGGGACTCTGGTCGGGATTTCCTCCGGCGCCAACGTCTTCGCTGCCATGAAGACCGCGCAGCGGCTGGGCCGGGGCAAAGTGGTGGTCACTGTCCTGCCAGATACCGGTGAGCGGTACCCCTCCTTGTACAGCTAGGCTCGGTAAGCCTACAATGTAAGGGCTTTTTCCTACGTTCAGTTCAATTCCAAGAAGGGAGCCTCCATGCAAGAGGAAGCCATCAGGCTGACCAGCTTAGCAAGCTGCGCAGGTTGAGCCGCCAAGTTCAGTCCTGAGGACCTGGGTCAGGTCCTGAGTCAGCTTCCCACCATATCCCATCCTGATCTCTTGGTGGGTACCCAGACAGGCGATGACGCTGCCGTCTATCGTCTACGGGACGACCTTGCCCTTGTCCAGACGGTCGATTTCTTCCCGCCCATTGTCGATGACCCTTACCAGTTCGGCGCTATTGCAGTGGCCAACGCGCTGAGCGACGTTTACGCCATGGGCGGCACGCCTCTGCTGGCGCTGAACCTGGTGGGATTCCCGGTTGGCCTGCCCAGAGAGATACTGGTGAGCATTCTGAAGGGTGGCTACGATAAAGCGGCGGAGGCGGGGGTACTGATAGTGGGCGGACATACCGTAGATGACGCAGAGCCGAAATACGGGCTGGCGGTCACCGGGCTGATCAAGCCGGGAGACCAGGTCACCAACTCAGGCGCCAAGCCGGGCGACGTACTGGTGCTGACCAAGCCGATAGGCACGGGAATCATCACCACGGCGGGCAAGAACCAGGCTGTGGATGCCGGCGTGCTGGCGGGAGCGGTGGCTGTGATGGAGACGTTGAACAAGGGTGCGTCCAGCGCCATGGGTCACGTGGGAGTGAACGCCGCAACGGACGTCACGGGATTCGGGCTGTTGGGACACCTGAAGGCGATGATGCAGGGCAGCGGAACGTCGGCGCGCGTATACTGGTCGAAGGTGCCGTTGCTTCCCGGACTTTGGCAGCTTGCAGAGCAGGGCATAGCGCCCGGAGGGACACAGCGCAACCTGGCTTCGTTGGAACATTCCGTCCGCTGGCACGAAAGCTTGTCGCACACCGTACAGGTGGTGCTGTGCGACGCTCAAACGTCGGGCGGTCTTCTCATATCGGTGGCACGGGACAAGCTGGACGTTCTGCTCGAGCAGCTCGAAAGGCATGGGGTTGCAGGGGCGGTGGTCATAGGAGAGGTCATGGAAGGCAAGACCTGGGCAATAGAAGTGGACAGCTAAGGCTAGGGAGGTTGCCTCATGCCGGAAACACCCTCACCAGTCACCATTCCCAACGATCTCCTCCACGCCGTCTACCGAGAAGCCAGGAAATCCTACCCCAACGAGGCCTGCGGCTGGCTCACCGGTTCAGCAGCCCACAACAACCGAGCCGTCGCTATCCGTGCCTGCGTAAACGCCAAGAGCCTGGGTGTCCACTCCGCGGTACCTGATCGTGGAGCCGAAACCGCCTACGAATTCACCGCCCAGGACGCCATAGACCTTGACCGCAGCTTCGACACCGATACCCCCGCCGTGGTCATCTACCACTCTCATCCCAACGGACAGGCATACTTCTCAAGAACGGACCGTCGGTTTGCCAAATCGATGTGGGGCGATGGGCCCGCTTACCCTGTTCAGCAGCTTGTGGTGGGCATCGACGCTTC
The DNA here is from genome assembly GCA_965197965.1 of Dehalococcoidia bacterium. GTDB lineage: Bacteria > Chloroflexota > Dehalococcoidia > Lucifugimonadales > QGNO01 > DAOUJH01. The sequence goes on along the minus strand of OZ240235.1, from coordinate 940,838 downwards.
CCGCGTTGTGGAAGCGGCCCTCTTTGCCTGGTCCTGGGAAGCCAACGACTTTGTCGAGGTATCAAGGCTCTAAAGGGATGCCGCCTAGCTTTTCCTTTCATAAGTACTATCTCCGCAGAGCTCTCACGTTTCAAGCCCGTTCCTTCTGCAATAGCGCTGGAGTAGTCGCCGGCCACTATCCCAGGTCTCAGACCTGACAAGTCCACCGGTACTTTCGTTATTCAGGGCGAAATGTCAGACGGGAGTAGAGCAATATGAAACGAGTTGTGATCATAGGAGTTGTCGCGGTCCTTATCGCTACTATAGCCAGCCTACCCATAGTCGTCGCCGGCGCTCTTCCTTGGGATAAGAAGGACACGGATAAAGAGATGTCCCATGCTAGCGGCTGGTTGGGCGTACGGATTGCCCAGATAAATCAGAGTTTAGCGGATAAATATGATCTGACGGTCGATTCAGGGGTGGTAGTCATACAGGTACAGGACGGCGGGCCAGCGGACGATGCCGGTGTGAAAGCTGGCGACGTGTTCAAGATGGTAGATGATACGCCGGTGGAAGAGGTGGATGAGTTGGTGGATGTTGTAAGCAACCTGGAGCCCGGGACGGAGGTCGCCATTGTTCTCCTCAGAGGCAGCGATGAGATCGACATCCAGGTCACGTTGGGAGAATCGAAAAAGCCGATATTCGCCCTCAAATACGCAGTACCGGGTTCCCTGTTCGGGTTAGGCAAGGGTTTCCCCAGCAACTTGGTCCAAGCGGAAGTGGAGATGTTGGACCAGGATGGAAATACCGTTACGGTAGGGGTGGTCACAGGTACAGTCCGGTCAGCCACGGACGACTCGCTAACCGTAGTTCGCAGAGATGATGAAGAGGTGACGTTCAGGGCAACGGATGATACCAAGGTGATTGTTGGCGGCCAGTCCATCAATATGTCCGGCTTAGAGGAGGACACTTCTGTGAGGGTGGTGACAAAGGACGGGGACCTTTCCATGGTAGTGGCCTGGCCGGAAGACGCATATCGTGGCCGTTTCTATTTACGGGGCGGGTTTTACAAACCTGGAATGGAGAGATTTGGCTTCGGGAAAGGGTTTGCTCCTTCCTGGAGACGCTGAATAGGCAACAAGGACATCAAGCTGCCGGGTAGATAGTTTTAGGCACCCCTCTAGCCAAGCAGGGCGCTCTTTTAATCAGGGTGCGTCCTGCTTGGTATGACGGTCAGCTTTGCAATACTGCGTCAGCCACGGCTTTGCCCATTTCGTCGGTGCCTATGGAAGGCTGGCCTGGTCCGGCCAGGTCGGGCGTGTAGAGGCCGCTTTCCAGCACTTGTTCCACCGATTGCTCCACGGCCGTTCCTTCGTTGATTAGGCCCAGGGAGTAACGGAGCATGAGGGCCATGCTGAGGATTGCGGCGAGAGGGTTAGCTTTGCCCTGCCCTGCAATGTCCGGAGCGCTTCCGTGAATTGGCTCGTACATGCCGCGGGCACGGCGGCGTCCCGTGGCGTCCGGTACGCCGGCAAGGCTCGCCGAGGGAAGCATGCCCATGGAGCCCGCGAGCACGGCTGCTTCGTCGGAGAGAATGTCGCCAAAGGTATTTTCAGATACGATGACATCGAAGCGGTTGGGGTTCAGGACAAGCTGCATGGCGCAGTTATCCACTAGCATATGGTCCAGCGCTACCTCCGGGTACTCCGGGGATAGCTCAATGGCTATCTGCCGCCACAATCGGGACGTCTCCAGGACGTTGGCCTTGTCCACGGAGGTCAGCTTCTTACGCCGTCCCCGCGCAAGCTCGAAGGCGGCTCTGAGTATACGCTCGATCTCACGCTCCTCGTACTTCAGGGTGTCGACGCCGCGCCTCCCCCGCGAGGTATTCCACCGCTTCTTGGGCTTGGCGAAGTAGAGCCCACCCGTGAGCTCTCGCAGCACCAGGATGTCTACACCCCGAACCACTTCCGGCTTGAGCGGACCGGAGTCTTCCAGGAACGGGTAGACTTTGACGGGACGCAGATTTGCCCATAGTCCCATGACCTTTCGGATGGCAAGCAGTCCGTCTTCTGGGCGTACTTTGGCCTGGGGGTCGTCCCATTTGGGCCCGCCCACGGCTCCGAAGAGAAGGGCGTGGCTGCGGCGGCAAGCCTCGGCGGTTTCAGCGCGGAGGGCCACCCCGTGCTTATCTATGGAAGCCCCGCCGACCAGATCCTCGGTAAGATCAAAGGTGTGGTTGAACTTCCGGCCCACGGCCTGTAACACGCGCACTGCTTCGGTGGTCACTTCGGGGCCAATACCATCGCCGGGCAACACAGCTATCTGGAAACGCATGGGCAAACCTCGCTTGAATCAATGGCGTGGTGAACTATACGGTATCGTGCCCAGCCTGTAAACCGGAGCAAGCGTGCTCAGCTGCCGTCCGGGAAGGATACGTCGATCCGGAAGGGGGCAGGCTCCAGGGTCTGTTCCTGTACGGCGGAAACGACAATGACAGTGTGCAAGAAGCCGCTATCAGGCCCCTCTATCTCTACTATAGAGGACGCTTCTTCATTGAGCGCGACGCGGCGTACCGCCGGCTCAGTACCCATCTCAATGACGGTAAGTAGGTACTGCTGGGGGACGGTGTGGGGAGTCAGCACGAAGCCGTTTGCCTCCCAGGGGACGCCATCTGTTCCGGCGACATCCGGGAAAGAGGCCCCTGGGATAGAGATGTTGTCCAAGCAGAGACCAACGCCGTGGAGGGCGTCATCCGTCACGTACTCAAAGCGAAGTAGCACCTCTCTGCCACGATACGGAGTCAGGTCGACGCTGTCTTCAAGCCAGCGTCCGCTGCCCCCGGTATAGCCGGGGCCAAAGGCATTGCCCACGGGGTCCACAGCAGAGGATAGGTTGCCCTCCAGCACGTCCCAGGTTTCACCGCCATCTGTGGAGACCTCAACGTAGGCGTAGTCCCACCCTTCTTCTATGCTGTACCAGAGGGAGTAGGTCATGGCTAGGGAATCATGATCAGGCAATGCGACTTCCGCGGTGAGAGTGGTGTCGATGGAGTCTCCACGGTTGCTCCACCAGCAATGGTCTCCACCGGCGGAAGGGGGTGGTATGAGGGGCGTTTCCGTATTCCCTTCGAAACGCAGGAGGGCCGGGCCTCTGGAGACTATCTCGTAGTACTTTGATCCGTATTGCGGCACCTCGTCCCGGAACTGCACCGGTCCGGCTATGGTTCGCACCTCCGCTATCCGCACCTGCGATGCCGGGTAGCTGTAGGGTCCGCCGCCGTCCTCATCCAGATAGTTGGCCACCGTCCAATCGGCGAATACGTCTGTGAAACTCCTGCCAGCGCCCACGTTTTGCAGATATGCCTCCACCCCCCGGATGCTGTCGCTGGGATGCTCCATGAACATCCCCAAGCTTTCCCAGCCGTACTGCTGCGCAAGGTATTCAAAGAAGAGGTTTGCGCCGCCGTAGCTGTAGAAGCTAGAACCGTGGGTCTCCGGCCAGTTGATCAAAGAGGTGGAGGGCCTGGAGAGAAACGCGTTGCGAAAGGAGGGCACGTAGCCGGCGACTTCAGCGCCTATTTCCGCTAATCCTTCATTGACCCAGCTTTCATCCGAATCGTCGGCGCGAAACTGGATGGCATGAGTGAACTCGTGAGCCAAAGTCGCCAAATAGCTCCGGCTGTTGAGAGGCAAAGAAGAGCTCATGTAGATCATCTCACGCTGGTTGCTATGGGGATGGACAAGGGACGGATATTCATCCGCAGAGGAGTAGTAGCCGGCCACGCCGGACAGCGGGGCGTGTAGAACGGTCAGGTGAACGTCGTTGTCCACGCCGGGCACAAGCTCGGTGCCGAATACAGCGGTCACCCTGGGGTATATCTCTTCTTCGAAAACCGTTGCCGAATTCTCCAGGTCGTCCAGGTTGAACTGTACACCTTCGGCTATATACCAGTACGCGTGGTCGGTGACCACGTGCAGAGTGGCTTGCAGTGGGTAAACATCGCGGTTCGCAATGTCGGTAACGTTAAAGGTGTCCTGCCGTCCGACCTCGTAGGCTACTGGCAGAGGGTTCACCACTCGTGGTATAGACTGCTGTGACTTGATGACCAGACGGCTGGTTAGATCGTAAAGATCGCGGTCCGGTGGAGTGGGGTAGTGTATTTCCGTGGCAATGGCTGTGGGCGTTACGGTGGGTGTTGGGGTGGAGGTGGGTATTGCACGTGGAGTCGGTGTTGGCGTGGCCGCGGCAGGAGTTGGAGTCGGTGAAGGCGTGGCCGAGACCGGCGTTGACGGCCGGGATGTGGGCACTGCGGTTGGGCTCGGCGCAGGAGAGGGGGTTACAACGGCGGTGTTTTCGCTGCCTCCCAATGAGCAAGCCACGCTGAGAAACGCAGCCAGGGCCGCAAAGAAGCTACGTTTCATCGCTTTCTGTACGATCTTCATCACGAATCACCGGAGCACTATGCAGTTGCCCACGAAAACTGAACGGAATAGAAGGCTTAACTACCACCACTTAACTATCCTTCCTCCCTACTCGAGATATAGAATGAAGCTCAAAAATTTCTGGAGATTTTCCTTGGAACTCATATTGATGGTCTTCTATCTCTTTCTGATACTTGCTGTTGTTATATTCTTCTACCGTCTAGTTACTCATGAATGCGGCTCAAACTTTGTTTGTACGTGTTCTAAAGATGATTCCAGCCCCTAGAAACCTCATAGCCGCGTTTTCAGCGCAGTATTAGCGACATGACCGACAAGCCCTTTCTCGACGCTCCTAAAGGCCAATAAACAGCGGTCTGCGATTCGAGCGCTGACTACGACCACTTCCGCACCTGAATGATATCTTTAGCTCGCTGAACACCTTCACACCACCCCTCTTTGAGGCCAGCATAATAGCCGACAGAAATTAAACCGAATCGTCTGTATCCTGCACACGCTGGTTGAAGTTGTTCATAGCGGCGTCAATCCCGCAGCGCACAATCCAGGTCACAGCCTCCGCGGCGCGGGTGAGCGTTTCCCCTATTATCTCAGATTCTTGCGGGGTGAAGCGGCCAAGCACGAAATCGACCGCGTCCTGTTGAACGGGTTGTCCTATACCAATGCGCAACCTGGGGAAGTCTGGGCTTCCCAGTTCATCGATGATGGAGTTGGCGCCATTGTGGCCCGCGGAGCTGCCGCGCGGTCTAATACGGATTTGTCCAACCTGCAGGTCTCGTTCGTCGTAGATAGCAAGCAGGTTTGAAGGCGGCAGGCGGTACCGGTCCAGCAGGTAGCGGGCGGCTATTCCACTGAGATTCATGTAGGTGCGAGAGCGCGCCAGCACCACGGGTTCTCCTTCCATGGCGCCTTCGCCGAGCACGGCGTGGCGGCGGCGCTGGTCAAGCGGTATGCCGTACTGCTTGGAGAGGATGTCAACGCACCTGTAGCCGACGTTGTGGCGGCTCCCGGTATAGGCAGCCCCCGGATTGCCCAGGCCCAGAACTATGATCATACTGCTGACAAGCCGCGCTCCAGGTCGGCTGTTATGTCGTCTACGTCTTCGATGCCAACGGAGAGACGGACGAGTCCATCCGTGATCCCCTGTTCGCTTCGTTCCGTGGCGGAAATAGCGCGGTGGGATGTCTTGACGGGATGGGTTACCGTGGTGGTTACGTCTCCCAAGCTGGGGGCGTACTTGATACGTTGGAACCCCTTGAACAACCTGGAGGCTCCCTGGAATCCCCCGTCTACTTCGAAGGATATCATGGAACCGAATCCGTTGCGCATGACCCTTGCCGCTATGGGATGGTCGGGATGGGTCTCCAAGCCGGGATAGTTGACGGAAAGGACCCTGGGATGCCCGGCTAGGTATTCCGCTATAGCTGAAGCGCTGGCGCTGCTCCTGGCCAGCCGTACCCCCAGCGTTTTTAGGCCGCGTAGAGCCAGCCATGCCTCGAAGGGGGCCAGGTTGACCCCCGTAAGCGAAACCTTGCTCTTGACCGACGCGATTCTCTTGCCATCTCCCACGACCACGCCCGCTGTTACGTCACCATGGCCGCTGAGGAACTTGGTGGCGCTGTGCACTACCAGGTCCGCTCCCAGCTCCAGGGGGCGTACGTGGTACGGAGAGGCGAAGGTGTTGTCCACTACTACGGTGGCGCCGCATCGTCTGGCCGCATCCGCGATACGGGGCAGATCAGGCACTCTGAGCAGCGGGTTGGTCTCCGTTTCCAGGAATACCAAACCGGCAGGCCGGGACAACGCCTGTTCCCAGGCTCCCGCGTCCTGGCCGTCTACGAACTCGACATCTATGCCCAGCGGGGAGAAAACCGTGCGTAGAAGAGCTGTGGCCTTGCCGTACAGATCGCGCGCCGCCACCAAGCGGGTACCCGGTTCGGCGGCGGCAAGCAGGGCGACAAGGGTGGCGCCCATGCCGGAGGAGCAGGCCGCCCCTGCTTCGGCGCCTTCCAGAAGCGCAACCGCCTGGGCGAAGGCATCTGTAGTGGGGTTACCGTCACGGCTGTAGAAGTACCCTGGCTTTCTTCCCTCAAATAGGTCGTCGGTGTCCTCCAGATTTTCTATAGCAAATACGGATGCCTGATAAACGGGGGGCACCATGCTATCGACGACAGGGGCATCACTGCCAGCGGTGGCGGCCAGGGTATCTAAGGACTCTTCTTGTGGTTTCTTGGACATGATCAGAAGTTCAGTGCACTATGAGACGGCCTCTTCCACCAAACTGCCTTCCAGTAGTTTGAGGAACTGCGCTTCATCTAGGATTTGCGTGCCCAGCTTATGGGCTTGCTCCAGCTTGGAGCCGGGTTCTTCTCCAACAACTAGGTACCTGGTCTTTTTGCTCACACTGCTCCCTACCGAGCCGCCAAGCTCTTTGATACGGTCTTCCGCTTGTGAGCGGCTCATGGAGTCTAGCCGGCCGGTGACTACCATCTGTAGCCCCGTTAGAGTAAGACCGCTCCCGTCCTGTATCGTTACGTCGGTCTCCAATTGCACACCGGCTTGGCGCAGCTTATCAATGACGAGACGGTTGCCCTCCTGCGCGAAGTGTGCCGCGATGCTCTGGGCCACCTTGGGCCCAATGCCGGGAACCGAGGTCAGCTTCTCCTCGGAGGCTTGGGCGATACCGTCCATGGAGCCGAAGTGACGCACCAGGGCATCGGCCGTTTCATAGCCTACGTGACGGATTCCCAGGGCGTAGAGGATGTTTGCCAGGGGACGCTCCTTGCTGAGCTCTATGTTTCTTAGCAGCTTGTCGGCGCTTTTCTCGCCCATTCTTTCCAGGGAGAGCAGTTGTTCTCTGGTTATGGAATACAAGTCGCTAACGTCCTTCACAAGGCCGGCTTCAATGACGGCCAGGGCAAGCCGTTCCCCCATGCCCTCTATGTCCATTGCGCCGCGGCTGACGAAGTGCATGAACAGCCGTGCAAACTGGGCGGGGCAGGCCGTATTGAAGCAGTAGGTCATGGCCTCGCCCTCGGGGCGGGCCGTTGGAGTGTCGCATACCGGGCATAGCGGCGGCATCTCGAACTCGTACTCGTCCCCGCTGCGCCGCGAGACGACAGGGCTGACTACTTGGGGTATGACTTCGCCGGCGCGTTCCACTACCACCCAGTCGTTGACGCGTATGTCCTTGCGGTGGATGTCGTCCTCGTTGTGAAGGGTAGCCATTTTGACGGTAGCCCCGCCCACGTTCACCGGCTCCAATATGGCGTATGGGTTCAGACTTCCCGTGCGGCCCACGTTTATGCCAATGTCAAGCAGGCGGGTTATCTCCTGCGTAGCGGGGAACTTATAAGCTATGGCCCAGCGCGGCTCGCGGCCAACGTTGCCCAGATGCCTCTGGTACGATAGAGGGTCTATCTTGACTACGGCGCCATCTACGCCGTAGTCAAGGGACTCCTTCTTCTCCAGCCAGTCCCGGTAGTACGATTCGACGTTTTCCAGGGTGGAGCAGACGGCGTTGGCCGGGTTGGTCTTGAAGCCCAGCTCCTTCAGGTATTCCAGGGTTGCCCAGTGAGAATCCGGCACTACGCTGTCTTCCGCGTAGCCCAAGGCATATACAAAGATGTCAAGGGGCCGGGTAGCCGTGATCCTGGGGTCAAGCTGGCGCAAGGAGCCTGCCGCCGTGTTGCGCGGGTTGGCGTAGGGAGCTTCTCCCTGGGCAACTCGCTCTTCGTTTAGCTTCAGAAACCCGGACTTAGGGAAGTACACTTCACCCCTGACCTCAAAGCGCGATGGAATGCTGTTCCCCCTGACCAGGAGAGGGATGGATTTGATAGTGCGGAGGTTGGAGGTGACGTCTTCTCCGTGGATGCCGTCGCCGCGTGTGGCGCCTCGCACCAACCGGCCGTCTTCATAGGTGAGGGCAACGGCCAGGCCGTCTATCTTCAGCTCGCAGACCATATTGAAGCCGGCGCCTTCCAGCAGGTCCTGGGCCCTTCTGTGCCAGGCTCTGAGCTGGTCCATATCGAAGGCGTTGGCCAGGCTGAGCATGGGAGACGGGTGCTCTACCTCGTCGAAGCCTTCCAAGGGTGCAGCGCCCACACGCTGAGTAGGGGAGTCGGACGTTACAAGCTCGGGGTGCTCCGCCTCCAACCCCCTGAGCTGTTTCATCAGGTCGTCGTAATGGGCGTCGCTGACTACCGGATCGTCCAGAACGTGGTAGCGGTAGTTGTGACCATCTATCTCTTCTCTAAGCTGCTGTATGCGCTGTTCAGTGGAGAATTCCGCCATGGACAGTCCTTTCAATGGCTAAAAGGAGTATATCAACTGAAGTCGGTTGTGCCTATGAGTTGGTATACTGTAGATATCCACAAGTAGGAAGTTTTGATGGCAAACGTTAGACCATTCCGAGGTGTCCGCTACTCTTCTGAGGCTGAATCCCGTCTTGGCAAGCTGATATGCCCTCCGTACGACGTGATCTCGCTTGATTACCAAGAGACGTTGAGAAACAGCGAACCTCACAACGCCATACACCTGGAGCTGCCCGCGGGGGAAGCCCCAACCAGCTATGAAAACGCCGCAGCAAGGTTTCATGCCTGGCAAAGGGAAGGCGTACTGGTAAGGGACGAGACCCCCGGCTTCTACGTGCTTAGGCACAGCTTCTCGCACAGGGGCGAGTTGTTGGAAAGATGGGGCCTCACTGCCGCCGTTCAGCTGGAGGAGTACGAAAGTCGGGTGGTGCTTCCACACGAAGAGACGCAGGCTGCCCCCAAGGAGGACAGGTTCCAGTTGATGCAGGCGTGCCGGGCTAACTTCAGCCCCATCATGTCGCTTTACCGCGACGGCAAAGGCAGGATCAGGGAGGCGATGCTCACCCTGGCGGAAAGAGAGCCCGACGCCGTCGCCCAGTACGGGGACGAACATTTCTCCATGTGGGCGGCGACGTCAGAACATCTGGGAGAAGTGGTAAACGACGTTCTGCGGGATGCGTCGCTATTCATCGCGGACGGGCATCACAGGTATGAGACGGCGCTTAGATACCGGGACTGGGCGCGTGGACAGTCCAGCGCATTGGACGGGGAGGATGCTTTCAACTACGTGATGATGACCCTGATTGAGTTCAATGATCCCGGCCTGCTGGTGCTGCCCTACCACCGCACCCTGGGGAATATGGACGCTCCCACTTTGACATCGGTGCGAGACCTGCTGCTGAAAGTGTTCGATATTCAGACTTTCGCGTCACAGCCGGTCTCTGCAGGTGAATTGGAGGATGCGGTTAGTGGTACACAAGGGGTTGCGCTGGGACTCTTGGGACCGGACGGTGAAGGCCCGTATCTGCTCAAGCTGGAGAACGAACGGGTGCGAGACGAACTGCGCAGTCTGCCCGGAGGAGACGCGCTGCATGATTCTGAGGGATGGGTTCTGCACCAGGTCCTTATGCATGGGCTGGAGGACGAACTGCAGGACCATCTGAAATATGTGCACGATCCGGAAGAGGCCTGGTCAAAGGTGGTAAGTGGGGAGCATCAGATGGCATTTTTCCTCAAGGCTTTTCCCCTGGATATTTTCCGGGCAGTGGTCGGGACGGGGCAGAAGTTGCCGTCGAAATCCACCTATTTCCACCCCAAGCTGCCGACTGGGATGGTGTTCAACCCATTGCAGGGGAGGCTCTAAAGGCCAGGCTCCTGCTCAGAGGCGCGCCGTTGTGCCAGGTCGGTTATGGCTTTGGCAGCGCGCTGGCTGTAGTCGTTGATGAACTGCTCCAGTGCCTGTATCTTGGAGACGGTCTCTCCCTCTTTGGACCGCAATGACTGGAGCTTTGCCAGCGTGTCCTTGGCATCCTCTACCTGGCGCGTCAACTGCAGCGCCTCCAACTCTCTGTTGGCCCGCTCCTTGATCATGAGCAGGTGCTTCCGCTCCATCTCTATTCTATCCAGCCGCTCCTGGACCTCGCTCATGACGTTGAGTGAGGCTTCCAGGGGAAGGCGCGCGTAGATAGCTTGCTGAGGAGCGCGATTCATCTGCTGACGGAACTGCCTGAGCTGGGCGTCCAGATGGATTTCCTTGTTGTTAAGCTCAGCAAGGAAAAGCCGGAGCTTGGCGACGGCGGAGTCTATTTGGCCCATAGCTACTCCTACATACCTAGAGAACTATAACCTCAACCCTATCTATGTTGGGGATGTCTCTGATCTGCCTCAACACCTCTTCAGGCATGGGGTCGTCAAGACCCAATACCATCATGGCCTTGCCCCTCGGCGCTTTGCGTCCTACCGCCATAAACGCAATGTTGATGTCGTGGTTGCCGGTTAGAGTGCCCAATGCTCCTATCATGCCTGGCTTGTCCTGGTGCTCTATGAAGAGAAGATAGGTGCTGCTTGGCACCACGTCCAACACGTAATCGTTGACCTGGATTATGTGCGTCTCGTTCTGGATGCGCGTCCCCATCAGCGAGACGCTGCCCTGGTCCGTGCTGACCTCTACGGTGATAGTGGCGTGGTAGGCCCCGGCCTCGGTGTCCGCCTCTTCCATGATGCGGAGGCCCCGTTGAGCGGCTAGCACACTGGCGTTGACCAGGTTGACGCGTTCCTCGGAAACCCTGCCCAGGAAGCCCACCAGCGCCGCGGACCTGAGAGTGGGGGTGCTGTAACTGGCCAGCTCGCCCGCGTACTTGATGGTCAACGATGAGAACTGGCCCTTGGCGAGCTGAGAGACCAGCGTCCCCAGGACAGTAGAGGTCTCCAGGTAAGGAGCTACGACCTTCTGCACCTCCGGCGATAGGAACGGCATATTGACGGTGGACTTGGCCGGTCTGCCGTTGAGGACGGCAAGTACCTCCTCCGCCACTTCCCTGGCCACTTCCGCCTGGGCCTCCGTGGTGGAGCCGCCCAGATGGGGGGTGGTGATTACCCTGGGATGGCCGACCAGTGGGGATTCTCCCGGTGGCTCTTTGACGAAAACGTCCAAGGCCACACCGGCGATGCTACCCTTGTCCAGAGCTTTCAAAAGGGCCTCTTCATCTATGATTCCGCCCCGGGCAACGTTGATGAGCCTGACGCTGGGTTTCATGGCGGCAATCTCGGCTTCACCTATGAGGCTTTTAGTCACGTCCGTCATCGGGACGTGGACGGTGATGAAGTCGGATCTCTGATACAGCTCTTCCAGCGAAGTGAGGTTCAAGCCTAGACGCTTGGCGTACTCCGGTGAGACGTACGGATCATAGCCAAGCAAATGCATGTCGAAGCTGGCGGCGCGGCGGGCAACCTCTGAACCCACCTTGCCCAGGCCGATGATGCCCAAAGTCTTGCCGCGCACCTCAGTTCCAATGAAGAAGCTTCGCTTCCATTCTCCATGCCTCATGCTGGCGTTGGCCTGAGGCACGTGACGAGCCAGGGCCAACATCAGCGCTATCGTGTGTTCGGCGGCGGCGATGGTGTTGCCTGTAGGGGCGTTGACTACGGCTACACCTCTGTGAGTGGCGGCTTCCAGGTCTATGTTGTCCACGCCGACACCGGCACGGCCAATGACTTGAAGTTTGGCGCCGGCATCTACGATGTCCTCCGTGACCTTAGTCTCGCTTCTCACGATGAGACCGTCGTATTCCGGCAGGATACGCTTCAACTCCTCTTTGTCCAAGCCGGTGCGAACGTCGACCTCAGCCTGACGGGAAAGGAGTTCTACGCCTTCCCTGGCTATGGGGTCGGAGACAATGATCCTTAGGGTCACCTGCTTGCCGCCTTTGCCGGATGGAAACCGGCCCGGGGAAGGGCGGCGGACAGCGAATCCAGAACGTTTTGAATATCGCTTTCCGAACAGTATCCCAGGTGGCCGATGCGAAAGATCTTTCCCTCCAGTTCCGCCTGGCCCCCGGCAAGGACAACGTCATAGTCCGTGCGCATGACCCCAATGAGCTCGGAGGCTTCCACGCCCTCTGGTACGGCCACTGCGGTCACCGTATTGGAGGCCACCGATTCGTCGGCGAAGAGACGCAGGCCAAGCGACTTCACGCCCTCGCGGCACATCCTGCCGATGCCGGCGTGGCGTTCGTGGACTTTGGCGATTCCTTCATCCATCAGCTTGTCCAGCGCCGCCTCCAGCCCGAACATAACGCCAACCGCCGGAGTCCAGGGCGTTTGGCCTCGCTGCAGGTACCTCTTGGCTGCTGTGAGGTCAAAGTAGAAGCGCGGGTTCTTGGCCTCTTCGCATGCGCTCCAGGCCCGCTCGCTGACGCTGATCATGGCGAGGCCGGGAGGGGCCATCCAGCCTTTCTGCGACCCGCTGACCACCAGGTCTATATTCCATTCGTCTACGGGGCACGGGATGGAACCGATGCTGCTGATTGCATCCACAATAAGCAGCTTGTCGAACTCGCCCTTGACTATTCCGGCAATGCTTCCCAAGTCGTTGGTGACGCCGGTGGACGTTTCATTGTGTGTAAGGATCACCGTTTTTATGGAGGGGTCCGCCTGAAGCGCTTTACGTACCTGGTCAGGGTCTATAGCCTTGCCGTATTCGGCGGTGAGGACGGTAACCTCGGCTCCGTAGGTACGGGCAATCTGGAGAAATCTGTTGCCGAATATGCCTACCGTGACAACCAGAACTCTATCCCCCGGAGAGACCGCGTTCACCACAGCGGCTTCCATGGCGCCGGTGCCGGAAGCGGTTAGAACGTACAGGTCGTTCCTGGTTGAGAAGAGCTCTTTGAGCTTGCCGGTGATGCCTTCGATAAGCTCTTTGAATTCAGGGCCCCGGTGGTTGATCATGGGCTTGGCGGAGGCCTGGAGAATGTCGTCCGGGATAGGAGTAGGCCCCGGAATGCGCAGATTAACGGTCATCGATTCCCTCCAGAAGCATTTATTGTGAATGGTATCACTTTGAGACTGGTGGCGCAGGCAGGAGTGTTACGAATTAAACAGGATTTGGGGAACTTTTGCGCTGCGGTCAAGACCGGCTGAAAGCTATCTCAATACTCTGGCGAAGCGGCGTCTGCCGACACGGATAACGTCTCCCGACTTCAGGGGAAGGTAAACGGTGTCGCCGGGGATAGCAACGTCGTTGACCTGAACGGAGCCTTGCTTGATGAGCCGGGCTCCGTCGCTGGAGCTTCTGGCGAGGTTGGCCTGCACGAGAACTGTAGAGAGGCGAGGCGTTTCGTCCGGCTTCAGATTCCGCAGGTCAACCTCGTTGATCTCTTCCGGCGTCTCACCGCGCTGGAAGGTGCGCTCGAAAGCAGCTGCGGCATGGCCCGCAGCCTCCGCGCCGTGAAACTGCCTTACAATTTCAAGCGCCAGCCGTTTCTTCAACTCCATTGGATTGACTGAGCTGCCGGCAAGGGCGTTGCGCATCTCTTCCAGCTCCTCATCTGGCAGGTCGGTGAGCAGCTCGAAATAGGGGATGACCATGGTGTCGTTGATGGACATCACTTTGCCGAACATCTCCCCGGGCTGCTCGGTTACACCTATGTAGTTGTCCAAGCTCTTGCTCATCTTCTGCACGCCGTCCGTGCCGACGAGAATGGGAACGGTCAGTATCTGTTGGGGGCGCTGGCCTTCCGTTTCCTGGAGCTCACGGCCCACCAAGAGGTTGAACTTCTGGTCGGTGCCACCGAACTCTACGTCGGCGTGGATGGCTACGGAATCGTATGCTTGGAGCAGGGGATAGAGCAACTCGGTGATGGCTATGGGCCGCTGTTCATGGAACCGCTTGTTGAAATCTTCACGGGCCAGGAACTGGGCAACGGTGAACTTACTGGTGAGCCATATCACCTTCTCCAGGTCAAACTTGCCGAACCATTCGCTCTGATAGACCGCCTCCGTCTTGCTTCTATCCACGATTTTGAAGAGCTGCTCCATGTAGGTTTCAGCGTTGGCTTCAACCTCCTGCTGGGAGAGCATATTCCTGGTAGCTGACTGCCCGCTTGGGTCGCCGATGCGAGCAGTCCAGTCGCCCACGATGAGTATCACCTTGTGGCCAAGGTCCTGGAACTGTCGGAGCTTGCGCAATCCTACCGTATGGCCAAGATGTATGTCCGGGGCGCTGGGATCAAAGCCCATCTTGAGGCGGAGCGGATCGCCCCTTTCCAGGAGACCCTTCAGATCATTCTCCACGATGACCTCTGCAACGCCTCGGTGGAGGATGCTGTGCAGAGTCTTAGAGTCTAGTTTCATGGAAGACCCCGGCGAGTACCTGCCTGGTATGCTCTACGTCTCTTTCTATTTGCAATCGCAGTTCCTCCGTGCTGGAGAAGTAGACCTCGTCTCTCAGGCGCTGCACAAACTCCAGGTGGGCAGTTTTTCCGTACAAGTCTCCATTGAAGTCTAGCAGAAACGCCTCCACGGTACGATTGGATCCCCCGAACGTGGGGCGTACTCCAATGCTGGCGGCGGCCTGAAACCAGGTTCCCTCTATAAAAGCCATGGCGGCGTATATGCCGTCGCTGGGCAGGGCTTTCTGGGGCGGTACGGCTATGTTGGCAGTGGGGAAGCCCAGCTCGCTAGCGCCGCGACCCTCGCCATGAACCACTTTGCCGGAGAGGGCGTAGTTTCGGCCCAGCAAGCGGGATGCCGCACCAGCGTCGCCCTTGGACAACGCTCCACGTATTAATGAGCTGCTTATGGGTACGCCGTCGCTCTCCTCTAGCTGCGCCACCTTGAGGGTGAATCCGCTCATCTGGCCCAGCGCGGCGAGAAACTCCGGCGTGCCCTCTCTATTATGCCCCATGGCGAAATCGGGGCCTACCACAAGGCCGCGCATGCCGAGGTGCTGCTGAAGTAGTTTGACGAAGTCAGCGGCTCTTACACGGGAAGCCTCTACGGTGAACCGTATAGGCACCACCAGCTCCATTCCTGCCTGGTGAAGCAGATCGATGCGCTCCTCCGGCGTGGCCAGCCAGTCCATGGAAAAGTCCGGTGTCAATACCTCTCGCGGGTGATTGAGGAACGTAACCACACCGGGTACACAGCCGTTTTCGGCCGCTTCAGCCGCCAAATAGCTCAGAAGGCGCTTGTGCCCAAGGTGCACGCCGTCAAAAACGCCTACGGTGAGATAGGTGTTGCTGGAAGGCCTGTGCTTGGCGAAATCTTGAGAGAAAGGGTCCATGTCAGCTATGTGACGCTCGCTCGTAGAGTACGGGAGGTTCGGCAGGGGGGACGCCTGTACAGATACACCTAGGCATCCTCCGTACCCCGCGCTCGCAAGTTAGCGGCGCCTCGCAGGTATACGTTGACCAGCTCATCCGGTTTCCTGTCCGTGTTTACTAGGAGAAGGACGCGAATGCAACCGGGCACGTCGTCAGGCACCGCCATCTCGTGAGTGTTGAAGAGAGCCACGTTCTGCCATCCCAGCCTTGTCCTTGCTGCTACCGCGGGAAACTCCGCGTTCAGGTCCTGCGTGGTGGAGAATATGGCCGCGGCAATGGAGTCCTTGTCTAGGTCGTTGCCTGTTACAAGCTGTTCCAGCATCTCCTGGGTTGCTTCCAGAATGGCCTGCTTGGTGTTGGCGTTCGCCGTTGTCGCGCCGCGGATGCCTCTGCACACGGTCATGACTCACCTCCGGGTAGAGGCGGTTGAGATTGGCGCAGTCCTGAGATGAACTCCGCGGCGCGCTTCACCGTTTCCCCGGATGGCGCGGTGTCTATGACATTGACCAGCGCGCTGCCCACTATGGCGGCATCGGCGAAACGCCCCACCGCCCGTACGTGCTCTGCTTGTGAGAGGCCAAAGCCTACGGCTATTGGCAAATCGGTGTGGCTGCGTACTCTCCTCACAAGCTCCTCCGCTCCTTCCGATACACGGTCGCGGCTGCCCGTGACGCCGGTGAGGCTGACGCAGTAGATGAATCCACCGGCAAGGCTGCAGGCAGAGGCGATACTACGGTCTTTGCTGGTGGGCGCCAGAAGTGGTATGAGGTCTATGCTGTGGGAACGGCATTCGTCTCCCAGTGGCCCCGCTTCTTCAGGAGGCAGGTCCGGCACTATTACACCGTTCAAACCGGACTTCTGAGCCTCCGCCGCAAACCTCTTCAGCCCAAAGGCCAGGAACTGGTTGTAGTAGCCCAAGAATACTAGGGGAACCTCCGTACCTTTGCTGCGAAGCTGAGAGCATACCTCCAGGCACGTCTTCATGGTTACGCCTTGCTCTAGGGCGTGGAAGCTGGCTTTCTGTATGGTGGCGCCATCGGCTAGGGGGTCGCTGAAGGGGACGCCCAGCTCTATTACATCGGCGCCGGCTTGGGCCAGGGCAGGCACCAGCTCCAGCGTGGTATCCACGTCGGGAAATCCAACGGTAATGAAGGGGATGATGCCAGTATCGCCTGAACCAGCCAGCCCTTGAAAGGTATCTCTGATGCTTCTTGATTCCATTGTTGACTTCAGACCGGGGTAGTTACGGCGAATGCCAGCGCATTTTGTGCCCCGTGCGCGATAGTGGTATTCCAAAGAGAGCCGGTGCGATGGTACAGCCAGGCAAAAAGCATCCCGGACATGAAAGCGGGAATTATGGAGCCGGGCGCGACGTGGCTTATACCAAACAGGCCGGAGGAGATGATTGCTGCGGCGAAAAATCCCCACCTATTGGCAAAAGCGGGTAGCAGGAATCCTCGGAAGAAGACCTCTTCTGCAAATGGCGCCAGCAGCACGATGATAAAGAAGCCCGCCAGGCGTTGCAAAACCGTTTCCGTAAGATCCCCGGGAAGAGGCTCCGGAGTGAGGATCTCTTGGTCGAAGAACACCACAATAAGACCATATATAGCGGTCAACGCCAGGCTGGCAAAGAATACCAGCAACGTCAGCAGGGCGCCGTTGTTCAACGATGGTATGAGCCCCAGGGCGTTCCAGGACTTGCCGTATCTGCGTAGGCCGAACTTCCAAACTCCAAAGATCAACAGCAGCTCTAGCGCCACCGAGAGCAGGATGACCACCAGCGCCGGCACAGATCCGGAGACTTGTGCAACTATGCCTGCGATGATGAGAAGAAGCAGAGTTCCAAATACAACTAGCAGGATGGCCCCGGCGGCGTCCCTGAGATTCCAAGGGACAGCGCTGTATCGGGAAGTTGTTGAGTCTGTGTAAGGAGTGTCCATACCGGTATTGTAACGCAGGCTTGAATAGTAGCATGGCGGATATGGAGCGGCAATACAAACCTTGGTGATTCCCCGTTGTGATTTCCCCGACAGCGAATTGACCCGCGATAGCACTTGGACGTACACTAAGTAGTACAAGTTGTTTCCCGGATTCCAATGCTAGGTTACTTTTGCAACCGGGATCCAGAATATTAAAGCACTATAAAAGGGAGGTTACTTAACATGTCCCATGCAGTACCAGTGACGGAGCAAACGTTTGAAGAGCAGGTGGAAAAGTCGGCCATTCCGGTTTTGGTGGACTTCTGGGCCGATTGGTGCATGCCCTGCAAAATAGTCGCGCCTATAGTAGACGAATTGGCAGAGGAGTACGACGGTCGGGTATCCTTTACCAAGATCGACGTTGACTCTGAACCCAACATAGCAATGAAGTTCGGCATACGGAGCATACCTACGCTGCTGGTATTCAAGGGCGGCAGCCCCGTGGATCAGGTGGTGGGCGCCGTTCCCAAGGCTGTTCTGAAGAAGAGGCTGGAAAACGCTCTGGCCTAACTCCCGGCTGACTCTGGTATAATTCAGAGCCCTCACCGTTTGGTGTAGGGCTCTGTTTCCTTGTTGGGAGCGGATGGGGCCCGGTGGCTCTCGCGGACTTCAAATCCGTTGCCCCGGCGCTAGCGCGCCGGGGGGTGGGTTCGACTCCCTCGCGCTCCCGCCATATTTAAAGGGTTGCCATACCACTTTTGTAGCGCCTACGAGGCTATAGTAGCCGTGGGATAAGGAGGTTCTACTAAAAGCATCAGGCGGCCTGTAGTTGAAAGAGGCCGACCGAGACTACAAGGAATACGCCTATCAGGTGACATAGTCGCTTTCAGAGAGTATGTGGAGGCGTAGGCTAGGACTAAGATGTGCAACGTAAGCTTCATGACAGGCGATGCAGGACACAGGATTTTCATCATCTGTCTGAATGGCAAGGATGTCGAGATCACGTCGGTGGCTGGGGTGCGCATGTGCATCAAGAACAAACAGGAATGATGTATCCTTATCCTCCTAGAACTGTTCTTAACCTAGTCTGAAGCCTCTCAAACGCCTCCGCGGTAGGAGGGGATAGTGTTTGAGAGGCCAAATAAGAAGTCTATCCATGAAATACGGCGACCTTACACACAAAGAAAACGCGTCCAACATCCGCGGTGTTTCGGTTATTGGCGCCGGTCTTATGGGACACGGCATCGCCATTGAGTTTGCCCTTGCGGGCTACGACGTTCGGCTTCATTCCAGTTCCGAACATAGTCTCGACCAAGCGAGGGAAATGATTGGGGAAAGCCTGGAACGCCTGCGCGACCTTGGCGACGTCTCCGGCCAGCAGGCGGAGTCGGTACCAGCACGCATTAGAATGAGCACCGACTTGGTGGAGATGGTCGAGGACGCCGATTTGGTGATCGAGTCGATATACGAGGACTTGGACGCCAAGACCGAGATATTCCGTCAACTTGACGAGCTATGCTCCGACCGGACCATTCTCGCCAGCAACACGTCCAGCTTGTTGCCCAGCAGCCTCGCCGCAGCGACGACACGACCGGACAAGGTCATCGGCGCCCATTTCCTCAATCCGCCTCTCTTCGTTCCGCTCGTAGAGGTAATCCCGACGGCACAGACCTCTGAAGAGACTACCGGTGTCGTTATGGAACTGTTGACCTCTCTTGGCAAACAGCCGCTCTTGATGAAGCGTGAGGTTCCGGGCTTCGTTGTGAACCGCCTGCAGATGGCCCTTCTCCGAGAAGCCCTATGGCTGGTAGAGGACGGGGTCGCGTCAGCGGAAGACGTTGATAAAGCCATTAGCGCCGGACTTGGACGACGTTGGGCGACTGCAGGGGTGCTCCAAGTCCTAGAAGTCGCCGGCTGGGATCTGATATTGCGCGTCGCGTCGGATGTGTTTCCTCAACTCTCTACCTCCGATGCTCCTTCCCTTCTTTATGACATGGTCGAGCGGGGGTACAGCGGTGTTAAGGCGGGCAAGGGGTTTTATGAGTGGACGCCGGAGAAGGCCGAGGATCTGCGAAGGCGCATTGCCAAAGGGCTGGTAGAGATCGACAAATTGGCCTGACCGAATTTCCCCTGTACGTGTATTCCTAGTCTACGGAGAGTAACACCACTGCGTCTTGAGTTACCCATAGGCTACACTTCTCGTCCCCTCTCCTCGGAGTTGCTCTTTCCCGCAGTGATACAGACACTTCAGAAGAATCTCATCATGCGGTGCAGAGGTGCTACACACCCCTCTGCCAGAGCCTGTGCCCGGTAGTGGCGAGAACCAGCGGGATCATTGCGGCAACGAAATCCCAAATGACGTCCACAGGGACGCTGGCTGGCTGACCCTCGTCCAGCGCCAGCAGGTAGATCCAGTTGCGGAAGAACCAGATGGCGAGTACCGCATTGGCGTAGAACAGGATGTGCGCGCCGAGCCGTGCGAGGTTGAGTGGTTCACCGCCGCCGGACTGCGAGCGCATGTGTTGGAAGTTCACTGCGAGTGCGATGAGGATAGCCAGCGCGGAGACGTAGTTCATTACATCCCAGACCTGTTGCGGGTTGTCGTAGAGCGTGTTGAAGAGGAATTGCGCCAGGTACAGCGTGGCGTACACCATCAATAAGCCGCCGACCACTCGTAAAGCCATAGCCATAGCTGTCTTCTCCTGTATTAGTCTCTGCTGCCAAGTATAATACGCCGATTCGAGAACATTCCCACGCGCTGCCCGCGCCCAGGGTTGGGGGGATGAAGCGGCACTTACCCGAAGAGCTGCAGAAGGACCTGCTGGACGATGAATATGACTATTATGGCCACCATCGGCGTGAAATCGAACAAACCAGTTTTGGGCAAAACGCGCCGTATAGGCGATAGCATAGGCTCGGTCACAGCATAGACGAACTGAACGATGGGGTTGTTGTACGACACGTTGGGAAACCAAGACAGTATAACCCTGGCTAGAATTACCAGGTACAGGAACATGCCTACCGCGCCTATTAGTTGATCCATGCTTATCCGTTCTCTCCTAGCTGTTTCGACTTCTGGTAAGCGGCCACCACCGCATTGATCACGGCATCCCTGAACCCCTTCTCCTCCAACACCTTCAGCGCCTCCGCCGTTGTGCCGCCCGGAGACGTTACCATATCACGGAGCTGGGCTGGGTGCTCCCCCGACTCTTTGGCCAGCTTAGCGCTTCCCAACAAGGTCTGTAATGCCATCTTGCCGGCCATGTCACGGGACATTCCCATATAAACGCCGGCGTCTATCAGGCTCTCCAGAAAGAGAAAGACGTAGGCCGGCCCGCCGGCGCTCAGCGCCGTGCCCATGTCCAGGTATTTCTCGTCGCTGACCTCTATCTCCTCACCCAGCGTTTGCAGGATGATACGCGCCGTTTCTTTGTGCGACTCCCCAACCGATGCCGAAGCTAGCCAGAGACTCATGCCTTCACCAATGCGGGACGGCGTGTTTGGCATGACCCGGATCACGTTCCGATGCGACAGGCCCTCGGCCAGCGTCTCCATCCTGGCTCCGGCTATGATGGAGATCGCGGTCTGGTCTTCTCGCAATGCGCCTGTGAGCTGTTGCGCCACGTCGCTGAGGTTCTGCGGTTTCACCGCCAGCACCACCAGTTCACCGTGGCGCGCCGCCTCTACGTTATCGCTGGTCACGGCTATTCCGTGCTGCTTGGCTAGGTACTCGCGGCGTGCCTGCAGGGGCTCTCCGGCGCATATTTCCCGCGGCTGGGCTACGCCCTGACGCAATATGCCGGCGATTATGGCCTCCGCCATGGCGCCTCCACCTATGAACGATATCTCCATCAGTGCTCCACAGAAGCGATGCTCTATTATAGCAAGTAGGGCGTTGAAAAGCAGGACGCAGCTGGTCCAGGCGCGACCCTCAGCGCGGCAGCCCCTTTCCTGAAGCGACCGATGCCGCCAGCTTGATAGCTTCTATCATGCTGGTGGCTTGGGCCACTCCCTTTCCCGCGATGTCATAGGCCGTGCCGTGGTCCACGGAGGTGCGGAGAAGCGGCAGACCCAGATTTATGCTCACGCTTTCCTCAAAGCCGTAGACTTTGACCGGGATGTGCCCCTGGTCATGGTACATGGCAAGCACCGCGTCGTATTTCCCGTCTATAGCCTGGTTGAATATGGTGTCAGCAGGCACGGGACCGGTGGCCTCCACTCCCTTGTCGCGCGCCTCGTTTACCGCGGGCTCTATGGCGGTGGCTTCTTCATCTCCGAGCAGCCCGCCATCAGAGGCGTGGGGGTTCAGCGCCGCCACGCCAATGCGAGGATGCTCGAAGCCCCACTGCCTGAAACAGTCGTGAGTGAGCATTATCTTGGCAAGGACGTTTTCCCTGGTCACGGAGTCCGGCGCCCTGCGCAGTGAGCGGTGCGTGGTCAGGTGCACCACCCGCAATGTTCCCGATATCAGCATAGTGGCCACCTGGGGCGACTTGGTCATGGACTGCAGCACCTCCATGTGGCCGACGTCTTTGTATCCCGCCAGAGACGCCGCCTCCTTGTGTATGGGCGCCGTGGCCATGGCTTGCGCCTCGCCACTCAGGCATAGCTCCGCCGCCGCTTTCGCCCACTCCATGCTGGCGCGGCCCGCCTCGGGAGATATTTGTCCCCACTCTACGTCTTCCGGGTTGAGGTTGTGCATGTCCAGCACGGAAACCACTTCCGGCGACGCATCGATGCTGCCAGGGCCTTCCACCTCTTCAACCCTAAGCGACACCCCGGTCGCTCGCAGGCCCTCTTCCATGATCGAGACGTTGCCCACCACCAGGGGAAGGCAGGTGGCGCGGACTTCCTCGCTGCGCAGCGCCCTGGCAACGACTTCCGGCCCTATGCCACAGGGGTCTCCCATGGTAACTGCGATCACAGGCAGGTTGGACATTGTTCACTCCGTTTGACTTACTGACGTTTGACTTGCTGAGAGGATTATATTGACAGTGATGACCGATTGCCAGTCCGCCCGTGCCGGTGGGCAAACGGGCAAGCTGGCAGGCGGGCAAGGGGAGGTGGCCCGCGGGCTGGAAGCGGGATGGCGGAAATGGCCATGGTCGGTGGGGAATAGTGCACGAATCGTAGGGGTGGTTGAAGGGGTTGTTTTGCGGCGAATTGTTTCAGACGTTATGTCAACTAGCAAAGCTAAAACGGGCAACTTTTTGTCGAAATATGCGAAAACAAATCCGATCGCCATGGAGTCAACGATGTTCGTCGAGGAGGAGATACGGCGCGGGGCCGTGCTGATGGTAGGCAAACGGGCAAGCAGGCAAGGGAGAGCCGGCGTGTGGACGTTGCTGAGGGTCGGTAGTTTGCGGATAGCGTTCCGGGTAGGGTTCATGGATACAGGATAGGGGGAGGTGATGGCGTGGGGAAGGGATGTGTGGCAGGGGGGCAAGCGGGCAGTCTGGCAGACGGGCAGTCGGACGGAGTTTGCGGGTAGAGGGATCTCGTTTGTTGTGGTAAAAGATTCTTCACTTCGTTCAGAATGACACCACCCCACCGCCGGATTGCTTTGCTGTGCTCGCAATGCCGCCGTGGCCACCTGTTCTGTCCTCGACAGCTTTGGGGGTCTATTGTATAGTCACATGGCTAGAGAAGAGTTGCTGGGGCATCTCAGGACGGACCTTCTCGGAAGCCTCTAAGCGGACCGAAAGAAACAGCGGCCTAAAGAGATAGCGGCCTAAAGGGATAGCGGCCCGCAGGAGGCAACGGGCCGCTGGTGAAGGGAGGCGTCCCTTGATGGCGGAGGGACACCCCCACGTAGAAGGATCGATGGTCCACCCGGGGAAGGCGAACCGACCGGCCCCCGTTTTAGCGGGGGACTCTTAGGAAGTGAAGGGGATGCCCCGGCACTATAGATGATTGGAAACAACATGCCGGGCCATCCTGGTCCTGTGCCCCGGCAGCTAAGCCGGGGCACCCCATAACGGGACAGCCTTAACGCTAAGGCTGGGCACCTTCCAGATTTCTATCTCCTCCAAACCTCCTTCTGAATTGACTCTGTAGATTGAACGATCCATGTCTATGAAAAACCTCTGACCATCCCTGTAGCGCCGGATTCCTGCCCCTGCTGGCGCAGCAGGCGGAACTCCAGGTGAAGCAGGTTGCGCAGCAAGCCCTCCTCTGAGCAGTCCTTGTTATCCACCACGGCTACCGGCGGACAATTGGGAGGGATAGCGTCGGAGGGAACGGCGCTGGAGGGAACAGCGCTGGAGGGAACAGCGCCGGAGGGAACAGCGCTGGAGGGAACAGCACGGCTCCTCAGCATGTCGCGGTTGGCGGTGACCACCCAGCGCCCCTGCTGAATAGCCTCGGTTATGAGGTCGCGGCGGCAGTGGGAAAGCGGGAGAGTATTAGGCTCAACCGCCTCCACCTGAGGCAGCCCGTTATCGATCAACCAGCGTATCTTGCCGTTTCCTGCCAGCATGTTTCCCTCCATTGCCGACTTGTTGTCAAGCTACCTATGGAACGTTAATTACCCTCCGCACTGGTTCCAGGCGCAGGCCTGGCATATGACGCAGCCTTCCTGGAAGGCCACCGGCCCGCCGCACTCGGGGCAGCTGAAGCCCACTGCCGATACCGGCTGCTTGGCCTCCGCCTTGCCGTGGCCGTTTGCATGGCCGTTGCCGTTGTTCACGGGAAGGCCCAACTGTGCTCCGTAGCTGTCCTCCACATCTTGAGCGCCCGGCACGGCGTGTTTGCGCAATACCTGGGCTAGGGCGTCCGGAACCGATCTGACCATAACCCCCTGGTCCCACACCGGGTGGCAGGTGATGCCCTGCATCTGGCCCACTATCTCTTCGGCGGGGATGCCGGAGCGCAGCGCCAGGGACACCAGCCTGGCGATTGCCTCCAGGTGCGCCGAATCACAGCTGCCCGCCTTGCCCAGGGTGGTGAACACCTCAAAGGGCTGTTTATTTTGATCCAGGTTGATGGTTACGAACGTGTTGCCGTGGCCGGTGCGCACGCGCTCGGTGATTCCCTGCATCTGAAGGGGGCGCTCCCGTTCGGTCCTGGTCACAACCGCTTCCGCTTGAACAACGGCTTCGCTCACCTGATCTTTGGACTTCTTACTCTGCACCTCCAGCACCTGCATGGACTTGGAGCCGTCGCGGTATATGGTGATGCCCTTGCAGTGGTTGTCGTAAGCCAACCAGTAGGCGCTTTCCACGTCCTCGGCGGTGGCTGAGTTGGCCATGTTGATGGTCTTGCTCACGGCGAGGTCGGTGTGGGCTTGGAACACCGCCTGCATATTCACGTGAGCTTTGACCTCTATTTCGTTGGCCACCTTGAACAGAGCCTTCACGTCGTCGGGGACGCCGTCTATGTGCTGGCAGGAGCCCGTCTTCGCCACTTCGTCCATCAGCTGCTCTGAGTAGAAGCCGCGCTGGCGGGCAACGCGAAGGAACTGGTCGTTGACCTCTCGCAGATGCTTGCCGTCCAGCACGTTCTTGACAAAGGCAAGGGCAAAGATGGGCTCTATTCCGCTGGAAGCCCCGGCTATGGCGCTGATGGTGCCCGTGGGAGCAATACAGGTGCGCGTGGCGTTGCGGATGGGCAGGTCGTCTTCCGATTGCGGCTTCCAGCCAGGGTAGGGGCCCCGCTCTCTGGCAAGCTCCAGAGACACATCGCGGGCCGCATCGTTGATGGTAGCCATCACCTTGGAACCAAGGTCCAGCGCCTCTTCCGATTCGTAGGCGATGCCCATCTGTATTAGAGCATCGTGCCAGCCCATGACGCCCAGACCGGTCTTGCGAGTGGTGTCCACGGCCTTCTTTACTTCGTCCGTGGGGAAGGAGTTGACCGTGACCACGTCATCCAGGAAACGGGCGGCGATGGACGAGGTGGCCCTCAGCGATTCGAAATCGAAACGGGGACCGCCGCCGTCTTCGGTGACGAATTTGCCCAGGTCTATGGAACCCAGGTTACAGGCCTCGTTGGCCAGCAGCGGCACCTCGCCGCAGGGGTTGGTGCTTTCCAACCTCCCCAGGTGGGGCGTGGGATTGTACCGGTTGGCCTCGTCTATGAAGTAGAGACCGGGGTCTCCCGTTTTCCACGCCGATTCTATGATCTCTTTCCATATCTGGCGGGCAGGCAGCGTTCTAACCACCTCTCCGGCTTTGTTGTCCCCGCTGCCTTCCGGCACCACCAGGTCCCAATCTTCGTTGTTCTTAACCGCCTTCATGAAGGCGTCGCTGATTGCCACGGAGATGTTGAAGTTTTGCGCCGTGGCGTCGTCGTCTTTCATGTGTATGAAATCCATTATCTCAGGGTGCGACACGTCCAGTATGCCCATGTTGGCGCCGTGACGCTTGCCCCCCTGGGTGATCATGTCTGAAAGAGAGCTGAGCATCTTGAGCACGGCTATGGAGCCGCAGGCCTTGCCCTGAGTGGTCTTGATTCCGCTGCCGCGCGGCCGCAGCTTGCTGAAAGAGTAGCCAAGTCCGCCGCCGTACTTTTGAATCATGGCGGAAGCGCGCGCCGCCTCCATTATGCTCTCCATGGTGTCCTCTACGGGGAGCACAAAACAGGCGGAAAGCGTGCCCTGGCCCGTGCCCGCATTGAACAGGGTAGGGGAGTTGGGCAGGAACTTGGTGCTAGCCATCAGTTTGTAGAAGGTATCGGCCCACCCCTCACGGATCTCCGGATCTTCCGGCCCCGCCACGGCCCTGGCGACTCGCAGGAACAGGTCCTGCGCCGTCTCGTCGCCTATCAGGTAGCGCGTTTTGAGGATAGTGTGAGCGTTTTCAGTGAGTTGGGGCTCTATTCGGTTGGTGGTCATTCTTTTAGAATTCCTTTCTATCTATGCCCTCAAAACGACTTGATAAACGGAGGGCGGAATAATTGCAGGCGTCCCAGACCTGAAGCGAAAGCGGGTGCTACCCGCAGCAGTTGCAGGTGCGGCGCTTCTCTTCCGCGCCGCTGACGGAGCAGCCAATTGCCTGGTAGATTAGCGGTTTGCTGTTGCTCATGGCCATGGTGATTTTTCTCATTATTGGGTCAGTTTTTCGCCCTGCCTGGCGGCGCTTTGCTGCTTGGGAGGCCTGCCCCGGCGCGGTGGCCTCCGCCTGCCCTCATCCAGCGGAAACAGCGTGCCCTGGTTCTCCGGCGCCACGCCTGTTTCCCGCGACGATAGCATGGCGTCCACCTCGTCCCGGAATGTCTCCAGGTCCTCGAAGTCACGATAGACACTGGCGAATCGGATATACGCCACCCTGTCAAGTCTTCTCAGGCGTTCCATCACCATCTCGCCTATGGCTGAGCTTGGGATATCGGCGCGCCCCAAGCCCTGGAGCTGCTCCTCTACGTCCGACACAATTCGCTCAATGGCCCCCGTGGGCAGCGGCCTTTTGGCGCAGGCAACGCGTATGCTGTTGAGCAGCTTTTGGTGGTTGTACTCCTCTCTGCGAGTATCGCGCTTCAGGACCATCAGGGCCGTGGTCTGCACCCTCTCATAGGTGGTGTAACGCAGACCGCACTGAAGACACTCACGCCGGCGGCGAATACCGTCCCCGGCGTCGCGGGTGTCTATAACGTGAGAATCGCTATAGCCGCAATAAGGACACTGCATTTCGAAAAGCTACCTTAATTACACAACTTGTGGGGTAATGCTAACAGCAGACCACAATCCCTAGTGCTCAACCCAGATAGATATACACCCGTTTGCATACCGGTGTCAAGGGGATTGTGTCCTTTATTCAGTGGATTGAATAAAGGTTGCAGCAATATGCTGTGGTGGCTTGCAGGAGCTAAGAAGAAGCCCGGTAGGCATCGCACCTACCGGGCTTGAATCTGAAGGCTGTCCCGGGGGAGGGAAACCGGGACTACCCTTGATCGGTCTCCGAGTCGCCGATGATATCCCCTAGAAAAAAGTAATAATGTACGGGCGCTCGGAGAAGATCTACCAAATTAGATTAGAACCCCTGCCGCCCCCTTCTTCGCAAGGTGGGGTGCCGGCGCAGGAATGGCGGTACGTCCAGGTCATTTTCCTCATTTGTGGAGGACAAAGAAAGCTGGGAGAGCAGCAGATCATCCTCTGGGATAAAGGTCTCCACTCCGGGGAAGCCGGTTGCAATGATGGTGACGCGAACTTCGTCGTCCAGTTTCAGGTCCTGCACCATGCCAAAGATGATGTTGGCATTGGGGTCTACCACCTGTTCTATGACTGCAGCCGCTTCGTGTACTTCGTGCAGCGTAAGATCGGCGCCGCCGGCTACGTTGAGCAGCACACCCTTTGCGCCTTCAATGGATACGTCCAGCAACGGGCTGTTGATGGCGTCGCGAGCTGCGTCCGTGGCGCGGTTCTGCCCGCGGCCGGAGCCTATGGCCATCCAGGCAGGGCCGGCTCCGCTCATTACCGACTTCACGTCGGCAAAGTCCAGGTTGATAGTGCCTGATACGGTTACCAGCTCCGCAATGGACTGAACGCCCTGCCTCAGCACTTCGTCGGCCAGCTTGAACGCTTGATCCGCAGTGACGTCGTCTTCGCACATCTCCAAGAGACGGTCGTTGGGAATGACAATCAACGAGTCCACTCTGTCGCGGAGCAGGGCTATGCCATCCTCTGCCTGCTTGCGGCGCTTGTGTCCTTCGAAGGCAAACGGCTTGGTCACCACCGCAATGGTGAGAGCGCCGCTTTCCTTTGCTATCTCGGCCACTACGGGACAGGCGCCCGTACCTGTGCCTCCGCCCATACCGCCGGCTACGAACACCATGTCAGAGCCACGTACCGCTTCATACAGCTCGTCGCGGCTTTCTTCCGCGGAGTCTCGTCCCATGTCAGGGTTGCCGCCCACGCCAAGGCCGCGGGTCAGCTTGTCGCCAACGCGTATCTTTACCGGCACGTCTATCTGTATGAGGTGCTGCGCGTCCGTGTTCACCGCTATATATTCCACGCCAACGATGCGATCATGGTACATTCGCGTCACTGCGTTGCACCCGCCTCCACCTACGCCAATAACCTTTACAATTGCTTGACCGATTTTGTCAGGATTGTGGTTCGAAGTCATTGCTCACTCCTAGATTTAGTTCCTGCCGGCGCCTATGAACCGGGCTAGCCAGTGCAGCCAGCGCCGTCCCTTGGCAGAGCTACCGTTTCCGTTAGTCCTTCTATACGCCAATTGTTCTGTAGGGTGGTGGATTCCCCACAATAGGATCCCTATGCTTGTTGAATATGTTGGGCTCTTCAAAGTGTCCGGCAGCCCTAGAATGTCTTTAGGATGTGCTATTCGCACCGGCCCGGGCACCATGTCCTTAGCCATCTCTTGCAGCCCTGGAATGTTGGCGCCCCCGCCTGTGAACACAATTCCGGCCGGAGGCATTACCCTGAGCCCGCTTTCCTTCAGTTTTATGAGGACAAGGCGCAGCAACTCATCAGTACGGTCGTTGAGGGTGCGGCTGAGGTCCCTGGCGCGCACCTGGTGCGGACACTCGCCGTCGTACCCCTTTATCTCTATCATTTCATCAGGGTCTACCCTGTCCGGTATTGCGTGACCGTGTGCTAACTTTGCCTTCTCTGCTTCCTTGTAAGGTATCCCCAGAGCCACAACAAGGTCGTTGGTGAACTGGAACCCGCCTACCGGAATTACCGCGGTCTGCACCATGACTCCGCCCAGGAATATGGCCATATCGCTCGTGCCGCCGCCTATGTCTACCAGGACAACGCCTGTCTCTTGCTCTTCAGCGCTGAGCACGGCCTCCGCGCTGGCCAGGGGTTCAAGCACCATGCTGTTGACCTGGAGTCCAGCGCCCTCAACCGCGAGCACCACGTTCTCCAAAGAGGTGGCCTCGCCCACTACCGCGTGCGACTCCACAGTAAGCTGGTGCCCCTTGAGGCCCACGGGGTTTCTCACTCCATCCACGTTGTCCACCTTGTAGTTCTGGGGAATCACGTGGAGCAGCTCCTGCCCGGAGGCCACCGAGGGATGGGACTGCTTCACTACCAGGTCCATCTCTGATCGGGTGATGGTCTTTGAGGGGTCCCCGTTCAGGTTGTTCAGCTTGGCGCTGGTGTGGAGGCTGAAGATGTGTGAGCCGGTGACTCCGATGCAGGCGCCGGGGAGTTCTCTGTCCAGACCGTAGGAGGCCTGTTCCACAGAGTCTCTAACCGCCGCTTTCATCTCGTCTATGTCCACCACCAGTCCTTTGCGCATGCCCCGTGACGGCTCCACTCCCGTACCTACTATTTCAAGCTCACCATCAGGTGAGACCTGGGCGATCAGTGTGCAGACTTTTGTAGTCCCCACATCTATAGCCATATATAGGTTGCCGCTATTCATTTCGTTTCAGCCCTCCCGGGCCGTTGATTTGCTCCCTCTGTCAACTTACCCCGGTTGAGGGAGGTGGTTGTCGTGACGAGGGTTTGACCGGTTGTATTATGTTTTTATAAGGGATTGGCCTCACACGATTTTGAGAAGTTATCCAGTACGTGGAAGGCGCCGATTTCGACGACCTCCCTCAACCAGCTATTGTTCCGTTGCCGCCCCTAGAGCCATACAGGCCCTGAGACGTGCGCTCCTTATCCTGGGGTTTTCCAAGACCTCTTCCCTGGTGGGTTTGAGCACCTTTCTACTGAGCAGCCGTATAGTGGCCACGTGGCCGCAAACGCACTCCATCCGCTCCTGCGGGCAGATGCAGTCGCGGGACTCCCGCCGCATGAACGATTTAACTACGCGGTCCTCCAGGGAATGGTAGGCGATGACAGCCAGCCGACCGCCTTTGGCTAGGATTCTTACCGCCTGTCCCAGCGCTGATTCCAGATTCTCCAATTCTCTGTTCACTACTATTCTGATTGCTTGGAACGTGCGCGTGGCCGGATGAATGCGCCGTCCCCGCCGCGGCGCTGCTTTCTCCACCGCGCTTGCCAGGTCTGAGGCCAGCCGGATGGGGCGGTTGCTAACTATGGCCCGTGCAATGCGCCGCGCTCTGGGCTCCTCGCCGTAGGTTGATATGAGATCGGTCAGCTCGGTTTCCGAGTAGGTGTTGACTATGTCCGATGCCGATATGGGTTGATCCGGATTGAGCCGCATGTCCAGAGGGGCGTTTTCCATGAAGCTGAAGCCTCGCCCGCCAGATTCGTAGTGCCAGGAAGCAAGGCCCAGGTCCATCAGGACCGCCATCACCGGGGTGAATCCGCTGTCTTGGGCCACGTTTTCCAAGTTGGCGAAGTTATCGTTGCATAGCATGACGCGATCAGCGTAGGGACGTAGCCTTTCCCCGGCTCTTTGCAGCGATTTCGGGTCGGCGTCGATGCCCAGCAGCCTTCCGTCAGGAGCAGTGGCTTTCAGAATCGCCTCGGCGTGTCCGCCGTCGCCGATTGTTGAGTCCAGGCACCGGTCACCTGGCTTTACGTCCAGGAGACCCACGACTTCTTCCACTAGAGCAGGTCTATGATATGTAGCTTGAACCATAAATAGATGAGAACCCACAAATAAAGGCCCGACAGTCTCTGTCCAACAACAATCTGAAAATTACTGATTCCGCTGATTTTTACCATTATAACGGAAGATTGTCAAGTCCTGTACCAGGAAATTGGTAATAATTCCTAAGGATGTTTGAGAAAATGTACGCAAGGCAAAACATCTGTTCGCATAGGGATGCTTTGCCATTTGCCTCTGTGATACCATGACCGTGTTATGCCTAATCTGGGCGTTCTCACCACAAGCGATCTGGGATCACAGGGAAAACGCGACGATTCCAGTGGCCGCCTTATTGAGAAGACGCTCTCCGCCCACGGTTTCCAGCTCCGCCGCTACGAGGTCGTGCCCGACGACCAGGCGCTCATTGAGGACCGTCTGCGGCGCTGGTCAGATGAGGATGGCTTGGACCTCATTGTCACTACCGGCGGCACCGGGCTGACCTCGCGGGACGTCACTCCGGAGGCCACGCTTGCCGTCATCGACCAGCAAGCGCCCGGCATGGCGGAGGGTATGAGGATGCAAACGATGAAGCAGACTCCCATGGCCATGCTGAGCCGCGCCGTGGTAGGAGCCAGGGGCAATACTCTGATAATCAATTTGCCTGGCAGCACCAAGGGAGTGGAGCAGTGCTTGGAGGTGCTTCTTCCCGTGATACCCCACGCCCTGGACATGCTGAAAGACGTTCCGCCGCCTCACTAGGCCCCGCCGGCCCCACCACCGCCCCCAGACAAATGGGCAGGCAACCAGTTGTGCCCAGAGCGGTCATGCCTCGTCCGTCTTCAACCACTCCCGCCAACGAAGCATCTCTGCCACCATCGGCCAGATCAATACATCTCGGCGATTAACGCCGCGTTCGGCGTCGTTGTAGCCCTGGACGACGACCAACTCCCCGTTTGAGAAGGGCTATTCCCTGACCAGCGCCAGCGCGCGCACGCCCGCTTTGTAATGCTCCTCCGGAGTCACGATGGGGCCGGGACGGTAGGTGTAGCCGGCCCCCGGAGTAAGCACTTCCCCGTAGAGGATCTCCCTGTGGCCGGGATACGCCACGATCACTGCGTAGTAGGCCTCGTCCGGCACGAAGAACCTGGCCCGGCCTTGGGCGTCGGTCGTCGTGCGGCCTATTCCTGCGACGATGACGTCCGCACCGCTGACCGCCTCCCCCTCACGATTGAAGACCCGCAAGCCAATGTTGGGGCGCGGCAGCCGGCCCATGGTGATGGCGCGCTGGAGTCTACGGGCCCGGCTGAGCAGTGTGCCGTCTTTGATCTTCATGACGACGTCCGATTCGAAGCCAGGCCCTTTCGGTGTTCGCCACTCGGGGCCGTACTTCAGCCGCAGGTATTCCTCGGGCGGGTCCGGAACTCGGAACTTCTCGCCGATGAACTCGATCTCTCTCGGGTGCTCGAAGAGGCTCAGAGGCAGCTCGATTCCAGGGAACTGATAGGCCTTGCCGTTGACGATATGGTGGCAGGTCCAGTCCACCCTGACGCCGTCCTTTATGAAGTTGACGATGGAGTAGCGGGAGTTGTGTTCGATAGGGCAGTAGAAGCCGCGCTCTCTGAACGCCTCGGCGACCCGGTCGAGTGTCTCGATAGTGAGGCCGTGCATCCCGATGACCGCTGCCGTGTCCATCTCGTCGTCCCAGGGTATGAAGCGCCCCTCGCGGACGGCACCAAGGCACGTGCCTGAGCTCAGCCAGAAGAAGACGCCCAGTTCGTCGAAAACGCGCTTGACCTCTTTCAGTCGCTCGGCGGCAAAGGCCGGGTCCAAGGGCTTTGGATCCTTGATCGTCTTCGCGTACGCTGCCGCGCCTGCATCGTCGCGCTCCGCCATGATGTCCTCCCAGGGGGCCAGGATTGTTCAGATATTAACATTCCGTTGGGGTTCTCCACCAACAGGGCAGATGGTCTGATCCGGCCGCTCATGCAAGGAGGTAGACGAAATGCCTACGTTTGACATCCTTCCGCTAAAAGAGGCGCGCGCCAACAGCGCAACCGGCCAACGTGCGGTGCTGCTATAAGAAGGTAAGCGATTGTCGGTGAAACTTGGGGAACATCCGAGATTTTCACTCGTTTCATTCCATTGACAACACCGCCTAATTCCTGCCATACTGGCGGCATCACTAGACCAACCGGTCGGTACAAAATGGCCAGAACGTCCACTCTAGATTCGGCAAATGCTCAGGAGCGTATCTTGGAAGCCGCTCTGGACGTCCTTGCCCAGCACGGGTACACGGGGGCAGGTGTGCAAGAGATAGTGGATATGTCCGGCACTTCCAAGGGCAGCTTCTACTTCCACTTCCCCAGCAAAGAGAAGATGGTCGTGGCCCTTGTCGATCGCATGAGCCAGAAGCTCATCGACAAGACCTTGAGCAACATCCGCCACGAACCTACACCGCTGCACAGGGTGGCCGCCGGCATCGAATCGTTGCTCTCCACCTTTGCCAGGCAGCGCAAGATAGCACAGGTGCTCCTTCTCAACGTGCTGGGGCACGGAAAGGCCAGCGACACAAAGTTCCTTCCCATGCGAGAGCGGTTCTCCGCCTTCATCAAGAAAGAGCTGGACGATGCGGTTGCCCTCGGCCAGATTGAGCCGCAGGACACCGAGTTGATTGCACACATCTGGTTCGGCGCATTGTACGAAATCATCGTGCGCTGGCTTCTTACCGGCAGGCCCACTCCATTGACCAAGGCGACCCCCGTATTGCGCACCGCGCTGCTCAGAAGCATCGGTATGGAGCCCGCCTTGCTCGCTATGGGTGGAGAGAACCGTTCATGAGACCTCCCGCCGCAGAGCTGGAACCGGTGCAGCTGGCATCGTGGTTTGCTGAGGGACACCAGCGAGCCGCATCGCTGGGCCGTCCCGTGCTGGTTAGCGTCGCCTGGCCTTTGCAAGCGCCGCCCGATCCGCTGGCCTTCTTTGCCGCCGCCAAGAGATGGGGCATGCGCAGCTTTTGGGCCAGACCCAACGACGGCTTCTGGATGGTAGGAAGCGGCGCAGCCGCTGTCCTCCAAGCGAACGGTGAACGTCCTATCGAGGCCATGCGGCAATCCCTTGCCTCCCTGCTGGACTCGGCGATCATCCAGGGCGCCGGCAGGCGGGGCGTCGGTCCCGTGTTTACCGGCGGCGTACGCTTCGACCCCCTCGCCGAGAGGCGTCCGTTGTGGGCGGGTTTCCACGACGCGGGCCTAGTGCTGCCCAGGCTTCTCCTCACCCAATCGAAAGGCGAGGCCTGGATGACGGCCAATCTGCTGGTCTCCCCTGAGACAGACCCACAATTGGAAACCCACCAAGCAACGACAATGATAGACGCTTTGACTTCGGTCGAGTTCCAGGCTGAACCGCAGCCCAGGGTCCTACTCGACTCCGCCGACGGTTATAGCCGGTGGAAGGAGTGGTTGGAGCAGGCCCTTGGCTCGATTGAAGACGGTGGGTTGAGCAAAGTTGTGCTGGCTCGCCGGCGCACCTTGCTGGGCGACGGCGATTTCTCTCCTCTTACAGCCCTGGACAGGCTCGTCGATTCGTATCCTCAATGTACCGTGTTCGCCGTGGACAACGGCGACTCAACGTTCCTGGGCGCCACCCCGGAGGAGCTGGTGCGTCTGCAGAAGGGCGCGCTGGCCCTCTCCTGCCTCGCTGGGACCGCTCCGCGAGGCAGTACCCCGGAAGAGGACGAACGGCTGGGCCGGGAGCTGCTGGCCAGCGGCAAAGAGCGACGTGAGCACGGGGCGGTGGTCAGCATGCTGGCTGAAGCGCTGAGCAACGCCTGCAGCGAGCTCCATTGGAACCGGCAGCCTGACATTGCATACCTAAGGAACGTGCAGCATCTGAGGACATCCTTCCATGGACGCCTCGGCTCCAACCGCGACATCCTTGACATAGTCCAGTTACTGCACCCTACGCCCGCCCTTGGCGGCACACCGACCGGAGCTGCCCTGGAGCTAATCCGGCGTCTGGAAGGAGACCGCGGCTGGTACGCCGCTCCCCTGGGCTGGTTGGACCATGAAGGCGACGGTGAGTTCAGCGTGGCCATTCGCTCCGCCCTCTTGCAGGGGGACCAGGCCACGCTTTTTGCCGGTAGCGGCATAGTGGAAGGGTCCGATGTCCGGAGTGAGTTTGAAGAGACCGAGCTGAAGTTCCAGCCGCTGCTCAAGGCCCTTGGTGAGGGCTGAGGTGGATTTCGAGAACAGGAACTACGCTCTCGCCGGCGCATTCATAGACGAGCTGGCCCGTTGCGGATTGGAGCACGTCTGCATCTGCCCGGGCTCTCGTTCCTCACCCCTGGCCATTGCCTTCGCACGCCATCCCGGCATCAGGACGTGGGTCCACCTGGACGAACGTTCGGCGTCTTTCTTCGCACTGGGCATGGCGCGCGCCACGGGTAAGCCGGTGGCCTTGGTCTGCTCGTCGGGTACGGCCAGCGCCAATTTCTTTCCCGCGGTGGTTGAGGCGCGTTATGGCTCCGTACCGCTGCTGGCTCTCACCGCGGATAGACCTCCGGAGATGGTGGACTGGGGAGCCTTGCAGACCATCGACCAGACCCGCATGTATGGAAGCCACGTCAAGTGGTCGGTGAACATGCCGCCGCCGGAAGCCACCACGGAGATAATGTCCTATACAAGGTCAGTGGCCTGCCGCGCTTACTTCAGTGCAGGGTCTGCGCCTGCGGGGCCCGTACACGTCGATTTCCCTTTCCGCGAGCCTCTGGAGCCTGTGGCCACCCCTTCCGATTTCCCGGCTTCGGTTCCGGAGCAGGACATGGCGGCCTGGCATGGCCGTGAAGACGGTAGGCCATTCGTCTTCAGCCCGGACTACGAGTCAAGGCCCCGGCTAGAAGATGTGCAACGACTTGCCGCCGATCTGGCCGGGACGGAGCGCGGCCTTATCGTATGCGGACCGCAGAACGGGCCTATGCAGGCGGAGGCGGTCACTGAACTGGCCTGGAAGCTGGGCTATCCGCTGCTGGCGGACGCCTTGTCCGGCGTACGCTGCGGCCCTCACGACAGGTCGCTGGTTATCGACAACTACGATGCCTTCATTCGCGACGATGAGTTAGCGGACTCCCTGGCCCCGGAGCTGGTGATCCGCCTGGGCGCTTTGCCGGTGTCCAAACCGCTTACGCAATACCTGGAGAAGAACAAGCAGGCGCGGCATATACTGGTCGACGAGAGCCACGACTGGCGCGACCCGTTCCGTTTGACATCCCAGCTTTTCCCTGTCTCGCCGGCGCTTTTCTGCGAATCCCTTTCGCCGGCGTTGCACGTCGGGCGTTCGGACGGAGAGTGGAGCAGGCGCTGGCGGCGCATCGCCGGCTCCTCACGCGCCGCCCTGGATGAGGCACTGGATGAATGCGGCGAAATGTTTGAAGGCAAGGTGTTCAGCCGTCTGGCCGCACTGCTTCCAGACGACTCCGTTCTCTTTGCCGGCAACAGCATGCCAATACGCGACATGGACTCCTTCTTCCCTTCCACCGACGGCTCCATCCGTTTCATGGCCAATCGCGGCGCCAGTGGCATAGACGGCGTCGTCTCGTCTGCTTTGGGAGTGGCCGCCGTTTCAGAGAAAAGGGTTGTACTTGTCATTGGCGACATCTCGCTGTATCACGACATGAACGGGCTGCTGGCCGCCAAGGCACACGGCTTGGACGCCACCATAATTGTGCTGAACAATAACGGCGGCGGCATATTCTCCTTCTTGCCCCAAGCGGATTATCAGGATGTTTTCGAAACTTACTTCGGGACGCCTCACGGGCTGACCTTCCGCGCCGCCGCTGAAATGTACGGTCTTGACTATTCGCTGGCGGATGACTGGGAAACGTTCGACCGGAGCGTGCAGAAAAGCTTGGCGGGCAGCGGCATCACCCTCATAGAGGCGCACGGCGACCGTGAACGCAACGTGGCGCTGCATCGAGAGGTGTGGGAGACGGTGTCCGCGGAGATTAGAGCGGGGAGGAGAACATAGCTTGACTCGAATGGCCCTTAGCGCTCTGGAAGGGGCGGAGCTGAACGTTGAGATGACGGGCCGTGGACCTGTCCTGGTAGTTATCCACGGCTTCACTGGCAGCGTCCAAACGTGGCGGTCGTTTTCTCAGGCCTCCGGGACCTGTTTCACAGTAGTTGCCGTAGACCTGCCCGGCCACGGCGCATCGGACTCTCCGCAGGACTCCCGACTGTATACCATGGAGCGCCACGTCCAGGCCCTGGCCGAGATTCTGGACCGGCTGGACCTTGAGCGGGTTGCCTGGCTGGGCTATTCACTGGGTGGGCGCATAGCGCTTAGCGCCGCCATTGCTCTGCCGGAACACACCGAGGCGCTTGTCCTGGAAAGCGCCTCTCCGGGCATAGCCGCGGCGGAAGAAAGACGACAGCGCATACGGGAAGACGAGGCGCTTGCTGACTGGATCGCGGAGGTTGGCGTGCAACGGTTCGTGGAGTACTGGGAATCACTACCGCTTTGGCACAGCCAGAAACGCCTGCCCGCGGTTATCCGCGACGGTTTGAGATACCAGCGCCTGCGCAACAACCCTTGCGGGCTGGCCAACAGCCTCAGGGGCGTGGGCACCGGCGCTCAACCGCCACTCCATGACCGGCTTGAAGAGATCACTGCGCCAGCGCTGCTAGTTGCTGGCGAAGAAGACGAAAAGTTCACCAGCATAGCCCGCGAAATGCGGCGGGCAATACCAACCAGCCGTTTGGAAACGGTTGCCGAGGCCGGACACGCCGTCCACCTGGAACAGCCCGAAATCTTCGAACGCACGGTGACGGGATTCCTGGAAGAAGTCCTTACCCCGGTGGCCTCCCGGTGATGGAGCCCGCTACGTCTATGCCGTACCTCTCCAGAAGGCTGCCGTCCAGCGATACGCCCAGGCCGAGCCCGGCCGGAGTCATCACGCTGCCCCTCCAGGGCAGTGACGACGCCGAAAGCAGGTCGCTTTCCAGCGACGCCGCCGTGGCCAGCCCGTGGGCAAAGGGGTGTGCCGTCAGCGTTGCCGCTAGGTGGACGCTGGCCGCCAGGCCGACTCCGCATTCCAAGGAGGAGGTCACCACCAGCCCCTTGCCTCTGTCCTCGGCCAGCCGCATCAGCTCCAGCGCCTCTTTCAGTCCGCCCAGCCGTCCCGCCTTGATCACCAGTACGTCCGCGCTATCCGCCACTGCTAGGCGTTGCGTTCTGTCCGCGGTTCCCAGCGCTTCGTCTACCGCCACCGGGATCCCAACGGAGCGTCGCAATTCGGCTAGACCGGCCGTATCGTCCCTCCTGAGCGGGTCCTCCACGTATTCAATGTCGTACTGTTCCAGTCTGCGCAGCCCGGCGATGGCTTCTGGCAGGCCCCACTTCCGGTTGGCGTCTATGCGCACTTTGATCTCCGTCCCAACCGCCTGGCGCACCGCTGAGACAAGAGCCTCATCCTGCTTTGCGGACTCAAGCCCCACCTTCAACTTGATAGTTCTGAACCCGGCGCCGGCCGCATCCTTGGCCTCCGCGGCGGCTTCTCCGGGCGTTTCCGCTGCTATGAGAGCGTTGACCGGCAGGGATCTGGCAACTCCGTTCAACAGCTCGCTGGCATTGCGCATCAGCGCCTTGCCCCGCAGATCAAGTAGAGCCGTCTCTATCCCGAACCGCAGAACGGGTGGCGCGTTCCACTCCGGCAGAGGAGGGTTCTCCGTGGCTGACGGCTCGGTTCCCAGGAGCCGCGGCGCCATTTCGCCAAGGGATGCCCCAATAGCCTCCACCTCTTCCCGGCTGCCTGCCCCCACCGGCGATGCCTCTCCCATGCCTATGGAACCGTCGTCGCCGTGGAGGAACAGCAGAAGCCCATACCGCGTGGCGGATACCCCCTGCGAGGTAACGTACGGCCTGCGGAATGGAATAGAGAAACCTTGCCAGGAAACGCGTTCTACTTTCATATCGTTGAACCGGATTTCTTTAAACCGGATTGGAGGAGTGGGATGACCGGACCATTGAGCGGCGTACGAGTCCTTGACCTGACCAGGCTTCTGGCCGGACCGTTTTGCACCATGATCCTGGCGGATTTGGGCGCGGACGTGATCAAGATAGAGCGCCCCGGCCAGGGCGATCCGGCACGGAACTTGGGACCATTGGTGGGAGATGAAGCCGCATATTTCATAAGCATCAACCGGGGTAAGAAAAGTATCACGGTTAACCTCTTTTCGGAAGAGGGACAGGAACTGGTCCGCTCCATGCTCCCTCACTGTGACGTGCTCGTTGAGAACTTTGTACCGGGCACCATGGCCCGATTTGGACTGGAGTATGAAAGCGTGAAGAGCCTGCACCACGGCCTTATCTACGCCGCCATCTCCGGTTTCGGGCAGGACGGCCCGGAGTCGCAGCGCCCGGCCCTGGACATAGTGGTGCAGGCCATGGGCGGACTCATCAGCGTTACCGGCCAGCCGGACGGCCCGCTGACACGTCCCGGCGCATCTCTGGGAGACAGCATTGCCGGAGTATTCACCGCTCTCTCTGTACTGGCCGCTCTCTACCAGCGCGAGGCCACCGGACAGGGACAGTACATAGACATATCCATGCTGGACTGCCAGGTGATGATGATGGAAAACGCCCTCTCCCGCTATTTCTCTACCGGAGCAGTCCCGGGCCCCATTGGCGCAAGGCACCCCGTCGCCGCGCCGTTCCAGATATTCCAGGCCAGCGATAGCAGCTTCGTCGTGGCTCTGCTTAGCGACGATCCCGCCGTGTGGCATCGCTTCTGCAAGGCCATAGACCGCCCGGACCTCGCCGCGGACGCGCGCTTCCAGACCAACCGCGACCGCATGGAGTGCTACGATGCTCTTCTGGCTCCCCTGCTGGATGAGCTGTTCTTGGAAAAAACCGCATCGCACTGGCTGTCCGTGCTCACGGAAGGGGATATCCCCTGCGGCCCCGTGAACAGCATCGCCGACGTAGCTCAAGACGCACAGGTCAATCACCGCGGCATGATCGCCGAGATACCGCACAGCTCCAAGGGAACCTGGAAGGTGGCCAATACACCGTTCAACTTCAGCCAAGCAGCCACTGGCCCCGCCGGGCCTTCGCCCGGCTTGGGTGAGCATACCTCCGAGATATTGGACTGTTTGCTGGGTATATCCGGGGACAAGGTCACACGGTTGCGCGACGCAGGAGCTATCTAACCCACTTTTGGAGGAACCTATGGACGACTATCAGGACATCATCTACACAAAGGAAGGCGGCGTGGCAAAAGTATCGATCAATCGCCCGCGAGTGCTCAACGCTTTCCGCCCCCTGACCATCGACGAGATGCGGGACGCCTTCCAGGACGCCTGGAACGATTCCAAGGTGGGCGTTGTGGTGCTCACCGGCGAAAACGGCAATTTCTGCACCGGCGGCGACGTGAAGACCCGCGGAGAAGGCGGCTACCAGGACGAAGCCGGCGGCGTTCGGCTGCAGGTCACCCATCTGCACAGGCTGATCCGCGAGATTCCCAAGCCGGTCATCGCAATGGTGGACGGCTACGCTATCGGCGGGGGACACGTGCTCCACGTGCTTTGCGACCTCACTATCGCCTCGGATAGGGCCGTCTTCGGGCAGATAGGCCCCAAGTTCGGCAGCTTCGATGCCGGGTTCGGCGCTATTTTCCTGGCTCGCATCGTCGGCGAGAAGAAGGCGCGCGAGATCTGGTACCTCTGCCGCCGCTATCCGGCCGAGGAAGCGCTACGCATGGGGCTGGTCAACGCCGTGGTGCCTCAGTCCGAGCTTGAATCCACCGTCATGGAGTGGAGCCGGGAGCTGCTGGAGAAGAGTCCCACCGCGCTGAGGTTCCTCAAACACGGATTCAATGCGGACACCGACCACGTATACGGCATACAGAACATGGCCCACGGAGCTACTGCCCTCTACTACACCACGGACGAATGCAGAGAAGGCAGCAACGCCTTCTTGGAGAAGCGCGCTCCCAACTTCGACAGCTTTCGGCATCATCCCTGGTAGGTCATCAAAAAGTGGAGCAAAGAGCAGCGTCAACCCTTTCGCTATGGAGCAAGCCGGGTGTCTGGTACAGGGCATCGCGCCCCTTTACACTGCCCGCATCCGTGGTACCCGTTCTCGTTGGCTCTGCGCTCGCCTTCCGGGAAGGCCTGGCCGATCCCGGATTGTTCGTCCTCATCCTGGTAGCGTCGCTCCTGGTGCAGGTGGGCGCCAACCTGGTCGATGAGTATTCGGACCATGGGCGCGTAGAGGAAGGGGGCAAGATGATAGCCCCCTACAAGGTGATAGCGCTGGGACTGCTCTCGGTGCGGGCGGTGAAGCTAGGAGCACTGATCTCCTTTGGCCTCGCTACTCTCGCAGGCCTCTACATCGTGGCCGTTACCGGCTGGCCGATCCTGGTTGTCAGCCTGGCAAGTCTAGCCGCGGCCTATCTTTACGCCGGAGGCCCCAGGCCTTTGGGCGCCTACGCCATTGGACAGCCTATGGTCTTCGTTTTCATGGGATTGATAATGGTGATGGGCACTTACTACGTGCACACACAGACCCTGACCGTGGAGTCGTTGTTGCTTGCCGCCAGTGTGGGCTGTACGGTCACCGCTATCCTCGTCGCCAACGACCTGCGGGATAGGGAAGAGGACCTGAGAGCCGGAAAAAGCACCCCGGTCACCCTGTGGGGGCGTCCCTTTGGCCGGTCGCTATGGACAGCGTTGGCAGCGGCGGGATTCGCTCTGCCCGCGGCCCTCGCCGTCTTTGGCGGCATGGGCCTTCTGCTGCTACTGCCGTTCCTCGCCTTGCCCAGGGCTTATCAGACCTGGCGCACCCTCCGATACGGCAACGACCGTCCCGCCTTCCTCACCGGCCTCAGGCAATCGGCGAGCCTCCACTGGTGGTACGGTGTCCTCCTTGCTTTGGGGGTTGGCCTGGGCAGATTCGACTGGTACCTTGTTTAGGAGGCAGATGACAGGTTTAGGAGGCAGATGACAGAAGTAGAGAGACCGCCTAGCTTTCGCCAGCAGGTCCGTGTTCGCTGGGTTGATACCGATGCCTCGCGGAGAATACATTACACCGCCATGTTCCGCTTCTTTGAGGTGGCGGAAAGCGAGTTCATGCGTTCCCTGGGGTTCACCAGCGCCCGCTTCCGCGAAATGGGTTTCGACTTGCCCAGGGTGCACGTAAGCTGCGACTTCAAAGTCCCCATCCTCCATGACGAGCTGCTGCAGATGGGCGTAAGCGTGGAGAGAGTGGGGAATACGTCGGTCAGCCTCCGCTACGTCGCTGAAAAGGAGGACGGCACAGCCGCCGCCGAGGGCAGGATGGCCTTTGTAACCGTGAGTCTGGAGAGTGGAAGACCGGTCCCGGTGCCGGATGAGCTTCGCCAGGCGCTGTCCCGCTATTAGAAGCCATGCGAATCGACGTCTTCACGCTCTTTCCCCAGATGTTCCAGGGGCCTTTGCAAGGCAGCATTCTGGGTCGTGCCGTCGAGCGCGGCCTGCTCAGCGTAGATCTGCACAACTTCCGTGACTACGCCGCCGACCGCCATCATACCGTGGATGACTATGCCTACGGCGGCGGTCCAGGCATGGTGCTCAAGCCCGAACCGCTGTTCCAAGCTGTCGAGTCCCTTCTCGGCGCGCCTCCTCAATATCCGGTGGTCTTGCTGACGCCGCAGGGCAGAGTCTTCCAGCAGGCCGATGCCGAGCGCCTGGCCGGCGAGGAGCGTTTCGCCTTGATCTGCGGCCACTATGAGGGGTTCGACGAACGGATAAGCGAGCATCTCGCCACCGAGGAGCTGAGCATCGGCGACTTT
The DNA here is from genome assembly GCA_965197965.1 of Dehalococcoidia bacterium. Lineage (GTDB taxonomy): Bacteria > Chloroflexota > Dehalococcoidia > Lucifugimonadales > QGNO01 > DAOUJH01. The sequence goes on along the minus strand of OZ240235.1, from coordinate 898,131 downwards.
GTGCTCACCGGCGGCGAGCTTGCCGCGATGGTGGTCATCGATGCCGTGGCCCGCCTGCTGCCCGGCGTACTGGGTTCGGACGAATCGGCGGCCGCTGATTCCCATGCGTCCGGCCTATTGCAGCACCCGCAGTACACCCGCCCCGCCGAGTTTCGTGGCTGGACAGTTCCCGATGTGCTGCTCTCCGGCGACCACCAGGCCGTAGACAGATGGCGGCGGCGGCAGTCTCTGCAGCGCACTCTGCAACGAAGGCCTGACCTGCTGAAGAAGGCAGACCTCTCCAAGGAGGACAGGGAGCTCTTGCGGGAGATTGGGTGGGAAGAGTAGCTAGGGATAAGCCACTTGGGATGAAGGAATGTGACCTTTTTTCAAGACCCTGGCAGCGGCTTGACGTGCTCCTCTAGCCACACTTTCAGCTGGGCAAAACGGAACGAGTTGGTCTCGAACAGCTGCATGAAGAACGCGTATGCCTCGTCGTTGTCGCAGTCGATGAAGTGACCGTTGAGGCCCAGGAATGCATCAACAGCGGCCAAAGCCACTCGCTTGTTGCCGTCCACGAATGGGTGATTCATAGCCAGGCTCTCCATCATGGCCGCGGCCTCTTCCATGAGTCCGTCGTAGTAGCCCATTTGGGGGCGCAGGAGCGCGGATTCCAATGCTCCCAAGTCCCGCAGACCCATGGAGCCGCCGAACTGCTCTATCAGATCATCGTGGATGGCGATGACTTCCTCTAGAGTTGGGAAAAGATGGGTCATCATTTGGCTAGCAATTCGTAGAGGCGACGGTTCCGCTCCAGGCTGGCCCGGTAGTGGGCCATCACCTCGGGCCGGACGTTCTGCTGCCTTCGGGCTTCGATGTAGCTGCTCATGGCGTCCTCCAGCACTGCCTGTAAGTGGCGGCCCTCCATGCGGGCGATCTCCCGCATGGCCGAAAGCAGCTCCGGCGCTGCCTGGCTGGAAAACTTCTCGCGTGTGGCAACCATTGATGTACCTCCCTTGTGTACGTCTCATTGTGGAGTGCAGGCGTCATGGTGTCAAGAATTGTCTTGACAACGATGGATGACTCTCACGCACCCTTGGCTATCCAGAGTGGTGATGCCTTCCTCTGCCAGGTAGGATGCGATGCGCCTGGCACCGTAGCGGATCTTGCCTCGCATGTTCACCATACTGAGGGTGTCACCCATGTTTCATAACATAAGAATATAGCAGTATCCAGCGCGTCGACCCTGATAACGACTTGCGTTATAGTGGTGTACCAGACCGCACGCATACGGGCGTTTCATGCGAGTTGTAGTATCCGGAGGTATGGACATGAGTTGGGCCAAGATTGTGCGTCCTGAAGATGAGAGGAAAGTCATCTACGGGGCAGGCGACGAATACTCCTTTATGGCAACCTCGGAGGATACAGATGGGCACTATTTTTTCGTCGAGGCCGTAGTCCCTCCAGGAGGAGGGCCGCCGCCGCATATTCAGACTAGGGAAGAGGAAGGCTTCTACGTAACTGAAGGAGAGTTGGTTTTCAGGGCGCAGGGCGAACGAATGGTAGCGAAGGCAGGCGCCTTCGTACACGTCCCGCGCGGCGTTCCCCACCACTTTAAGAATGAGTCCAATGCCAACGCTAGGATGGTGTTCTTCTTCGTTCCCGGCGGTATCGAGGGGATGTTCGAGGAGATGGCTGCAGACCCCAGCCGCTTCGTCGAGATTGCCAAGGAGTATGGGGTAGAGTTCGTGGACACTGCCTAGAATCTGAGCAGGCTAACAATTAGAAGGTAGCGTTTTCAGAGAACTGTAGCCGGTGTCGGTTCCTCGGACTATCACCCTCATCTTTACAGACGACAGCCTTCACGTTAAACTAGACCAGTTGTCATTTTAGCCACCGGATTCCTAAATGAACATCGAAACCGTAGTACCCGTAGAACCGAACCCCAAAGTCCAGGAGTTCCGCCCTGGCGACACCGTGCGAGTCGGCATGCGCATCCGAGAAGGGGAACGCGAGCGCGTCCAGACCTTTGAAGGCGTAGTGATTCGACGGCAGGGCAGGGGACCAGGGGTTTCCTTCACCGTGCGCCGCGTCACTCACGGCATCGGCGTGGAGCGGACGTTCCCCGTCTACTCACCCAGGCTGGACAGCGTGCAGGTGGTGCGCCACGGCGACGTACGAAGGGCCAAGCTGTACTATCTCAGGGGACGCACCGGTAGAGCGGCCCGCATCAAAGAGCGCCGCCGCTAGCTTTCAAGACCACCCATCAGCTTTTTAGAGGGACGGGGCCTTTTCTCAAACAGTGAAGGTTCCCTGACTTTCTTCTCTTACCTCCAACCCGTTGCCTCGGTTATCATCGTAGGAGACTCATCGGAAGGTATCGATGCCTCAACTTCCCTACGCTGAAGTGGCCGTGGACGCCCCCGTCAGGGACGGGCGCACATTCACCTACTCCGTGCCGGAGGGGATGTCCGTCTCTCCCGGCCAGATGGTGCAGGCACCCTTTGGCTCCCGTATGGCTGATGGCGTCGTCTTCAGGCTCAGCCGCAGCACCGACATAGACCCCGTCCGTCCCATCAACGCCTCCGATCCTGCCGGCGCTCTGCTCAGCCGGGAGCAATTAGACCTTGCGGCATGGATCGCCGGCTACTACATGGCCTCGCTGTACTCCGCCATTGGCCTCATGCTGCCTCCGGGCTTCCGAAACCGCACGAAGGCCTACCTCGAAAAGCCCACGGAAGACGCATTGCAAGAGATCGATAGTGAGTTTGCAGCGCGCCTGCTTAAGGAGTTCAAAGGCCGGACAGGTCTTGTGCAGGAAAGCTTGTTGCGCCGCGCCCTGGGTGTGGAGGACAGGCGTGTCCTGGATAGGCTCATCAGCCGGGGAGTGGTGCGCCGCGCCTGGAAGTGGCGTGGCTTTAGGATAACAGGCTCCGCCGCCGCGGGATCGGAGCAATCCCAGGCGCCGGAGGCATTTCTAATACCCAGTCCCCACCAGGCGGAAGCGCTGGCAAGCATAAACTCGGCCATCTCCCAGGACCGGCATGAGGCCTTTCTTCTTCAGGGCGTTACCGGCAGCGGCAAGACGGAGGTCTATCTACAGGCGCTGGCCCGCTGCCTTGAAAGCGGTAGGAAAGCGATACTCCTCGTGCCTGAAATATCGCTCACTCCACAGATGGTGCAGAGGTTCCGCGCCAGGTTCCCCGGCCGCGTCGCCGTCATACACAGCCGCCTTTCACAGGCCGAGCACCGGCGCACATGGTGGGGGGTGCACCAGGGTCAGTTCGATGTCGTGATAGGTTCGCGCAGCGCGCTCTTCGCGCCACTAAAGCCCCTCGGCCTCGTAGTCCTCGATGAGGAGCACGAATGGACGTACAAGCAGCAGGACCCGGAGCCACGCTATCACGCACGCACCGTAGCAATGCGCATGGCCCAGGCATCCAAAGCCGTCCTGGTCCTGGGTAGCGCAACCCCGGACGTGGTTAGCTATCACCGCGCCCTCACCGGACGCCGCTTGCGCCTTTTGCAGATGCCGCACCGCATTGGCCTCAGCAGCTCCATGGCCGGCGTAAGGGTTGTTGATATGAGCCAGGAACTGAGGGACGGCAACCGCAGCATCTTCAGCCGTGCTCTGCAAGAAGGCCTGCGCCGCGTCATAGATGAGGGCAATCAAGCAATCCTCTTCCTCAACCGCCGCGGCGCGGCCGGTATTGTGCAGTGTCGCGACTGCGGGCACGTAATGCGGTGTCGCAGCTGCGATACTCCGCTTACCTACCATACCTCTCCGGAGAGGCTGGTCTGCCATCAGTGCAGCCGGCGCTCCAGGACGGTGGCGCGCTGCCCAAACTGCCGGCTCAATCGCATTCGCCATCTGGGACTTGGCACACAGACCGTTGTCAAAGAGCTGGAAGCTCTCCTCCCCGGAGTTTCCTCCTTGCGATGGGATAGGGACGCCGCTGATGAGATGGGCCACGAGGCCATCCTGGAGCGATTTGCCCGCGGTGAAGCCCAGGTGCTGGTGGGCACCCAGATGGTGGCCAGGGGGCTGCACATCCCGTCCGTTACCCTGGCAGGCGCCGTCCTTGCCGACATAGGGCTTCATCTACCAGACTTCCGAGCCGGAGAGAGGATATTTCAACTGCTCTGCCAGGTCGCCGGACGCGCTGGACGCGGGCTGGAGCAGGGCGCCGCACTGGTGCAGACCTACAACCCCCACCACTACGGTGTGGCGCTGGCCTCCCAGCAGAACTACGCCTCTTTCTATGAGCAGGAGGCCGTTTACCGCAGAGTTCAGAAGATGCCTCCGTACTCCCGCTTGATCAGGCTCATCTACAACAACGTCAACCCCGTTCGGAGCCAGCGAGAAGCGGAGCGACTGGGAAGGCTTCTGCGCAAGGAGCGTTTGGACTGGGCAATGACGGAGGTGGACGTCCTAGGCCCGGCCCCGGCCTACAACTCGCGCATTAGGGGGCGTTACCGCTGGCACATCCTGCTGCGAGGGCAGGAGCCGCGCCTGCTCCTGGATAAGGTGTTGGACAAGGCCGCCTTGCAGGACGGCTGGATTGTGGACGTTGACCCGGTTACCGTGCTCTGAGCCCGTCTAGGCACGAGACCTAGCCGGGAATGGCCTGAAGCGGCGTAAGGTACGGCCTAACTCGCCCGATTCCCAGGAGACCAGCACCTGGCTGGCTATGGCGATGGAGCTGTAGGTGCCTGACATCAGCCCTATTAGCAGCACAAGCAGGAAGTTGCGAATGGTCTCGCCGCCGAGCAGCAACAACGCTAGCACCGTGATCAGCAGGGTTACGCTGGTGTTCAGCGATCGTCCCAGTGTCTCCAGCAGGCTGGTGTTCACGTTTTTCTCCAGCCGTTCCGCGGGCAACCGCGCCACGTTCTCCCTGATACGGTCGAAGACCACAATGGTGTCGTTGACGCTGTAGCCAATGATTGTGAGCAGTCCCGTGATGAACATAGCGTTCACTTCCAGGTTGATCACTTTGCCCAGTATGGAGAAGATGCCAACGACGATTAGCACGTCGTGGATCAGCGCTATTATGGCCGCCACGCCGTAACGGAACGGGTTAGGCACTTGCCGGAATGCCCACGTGATGTAGAGCAGAATGGCAAAGGCCGCCACCACCACGGCTATGAAGGCGTTGCGCACGGTGTCCGCCGCCACCACTCCTGAAACCGAGGAAACGTCCATGCGACTGATCGGCGCCAGCTCCTCGAACGCCTCCTGTATGGTCTCGCGCTCCGGTGTGATGCCCTGCTCCGCGTTTCCCTCACGCAGGCGGGACACCCGGATGAAGAACTCTCCTCCGCCTGACGGTTGCACTATTGCCTCGGCATGGTCCAGACGGGACAGCACGTCCCTCACATCCTGTTCCGCCACGCCCTCTTGGAATGCTATGCTGATAGTCGAGCCGCCCGTGAACTCTATGCCAAGGAACAGAGACGGCGGGATGATCAGAGAGATGATGCTCGGAATCAGTATCACCGCCGACAGCAAATAGAACCAGCGGCGCTTGCCTACAATGTTCATTAGCTGTCGCCTCCATCGTCAGTTGCACGGACTACCGCCGTGCTTGCCTTGGGCAGCCTCTCAGGACTGAATACCCCTCTGCGCCGCCCCAGCGGCGAGAAGTTCAATAGGTTGAGCAGCGTTTTGCTCACCGTCAACGCGCTGAACATGCTCAACGTCACCCCAATGGCAAGGGTGAGGGCAAAACCGGCTATCAGGCTGGCCCCCAAACGCTGTCCGAACCAGAACAGGATGGCACAGATGATCAGCGTAGACACGTTGCCGTCCCTTATGGAAGTCCAGGCCCGGCTGAATCCTATGTCAATGGCCGAGGTCAGCGTCCTGCCCAAGCGCAGCTCTTCCTTCATCCTTTCAAATATCAGGATGTTGGCGTCTACCGCCATTCCAATCGATAGAATGAATGCAGCCGCGCCGGCCAGTGTCAACGTTACGGGCACCAACTTGAAGACGCTGAGCACCGCCGCCGTGTAGATGATCAGCGCCACCGCGGCCACCAAGCCGGCCATCCTGTAGTACATCACCATGAACAGCAGCACAAGGCATAGCCCCACTATTCCCGCAATCAGGCTCTTCCGCAGCGATTCCGCGCCGAGAACCGCATCGACGTCCTGCTCCTGCACGACCTCTATCGGAATGGGAAGCCTACCCGATTCGAGCTGAATGGCTATGGTGTGCACCCGTTCAGGAGTGAAGCTCGGCCCCTCTATAAAGGCGGCTCCCGCCAGAATGGCCTGGTTCACCACCGGCGCCACTATCTCCTCGTCGTCAAGGAACACTGCAAAGCGGTCGTTGGTTCCCGCCAGCCGCGTTGTCATGTCCGCGAAGAGACGCGTACCCCGGGAGTTGAACTGTACGTTCACAATGGGATCACCCTTGGTCTGGTGCGTACCGGCGTAGGCCCGCGCCAGGTCCTCTCCGGTCAGGCCCGTTTCCTGGTCAACGTGGTTGTCGGGAAGCTCGCAGGGGTAAACCACTTCTCCGCTGGGCAGCGTCAAGGGGGTGACCTGCAGGCAGCTGCGCTCCTTGAACTCCAAGCGCGCCGTCTGCCCTATCAGCCTCTTCACCTCCTCCACGTCGCGAATCCCGGGCAACTGTACCAGTATCCGGTTGTTATCCATGAGCTGGATCACCGGCTCGGTAACGCCAAACGGGTTGATGCGGCGGGCGATGGTGTCCTGGACACCGTCCATCTGGTCTGTGGTGGGATTGGCCGTTATGTCCTGGATGGTCATCAATTCTACCTGGGCTATCTGCTCGCCCAGTGTGTTGCGGATGATGTCCTGGTCGTCCTCTTTGATCACGTTGCCCTGGGCGTCCAAAATGGCTGGGTTTATAGTATTCACCCGCACTACGGCAACGTTGTCCTCGCTGCCTTGACGGACCGAGGCCTCCGTCTTGCCGATGTCGTTGAACACGGCATTCACGGCTTCCAGGTCGGACACCGTTTCTTCGAAGGTGATGGTCAGCTCTTTCGATCCTCTGGCTTGGTAGACCAGGTGGCTTCCTCCCTGGAGATCCAACCCCAAGCGCATTCCCAGAATAGCGTCGCTTCCGCGCTCGAAACGATTCCCCAGAGCACGGACGTCTATGTTTTGGAACGTCAGCGAGTACGCGGAGATCCCAATAGCCGCAATGATGACAAGAATCCGCCAGATGCTTACTCTACGCATAGTCGCCTTCTATTCTACCAGCTAAGGCTACCTCCCTTGCCAGGGCAAGAGCCTCCTTTCTACTGCCGATTTCTCCAGTGGCCTGGGCCTCCTCTACCACGTTCAGCACCTTTCCCAGCATTGGTCCCGGTTTCAGTCCCAGCGCATCCATCACCTCGTGTCCGTCCACCAACCGAGGAGAGGAGACCTCTTCTTCTTGATGCAAGCCGGTTTCCAGTGCATGGCGTATTACTTTCGTATAGTCCTTCCACTCTTCACGTTCGATCTGCGGTCCCCGCGCTGCCAGGTAGTCCGCTAGGCTGAGATAGAGGGTATCGATTGCCGTATCTCCCAGACTGCGAAAGAACCGGTACACGGCGCGCTGAGTCGGCATCTCACCTTTCTGGCTCAGCTGGCTCGGCCTTAGGTGGTGCTCCACCTGCACTGCCACCATCTCCCCGCCGCGGCGGCTCAACCTGAGGCGACCCAGCGCCTTCCTTGCCGTCTCCGCTCCCTGCTCCTGGTGTCCAAAGAAGCGCGTCCGCCCCTCCGGCGTCACCATCTTGGTCGCCGGCTTGGCCACGTCGTGCAGCAGGGCGGTGAGCTTGAGCAACGTGCCCCGGGTGTGCCCGTCAGAGACCGTTTCAGCAAAATGCCCTTCCAGTTTATCGTCCCAGGGCACTTCGGCCAGTATCCAATCAGGCTTCAGCGAGCGAGTCAGCAGGCCTTCCGCCATCCGCACCGATTCAATGTTGTGCTCCAGCACGGTCCAGTAGTGTTCCTTGGGCTGGGTTACCCCCCGGCCTTCTTCAAGTTCGGGAAGCACGCGGCAAAGCAGCCCAAGCTCGTCCAAGAGATATACGTGCTCGACGGTGTCTCCGGATGCCAGTATGGCCAGAAACTCGTCCCGCACCCGCTCCGACGACACCTTGTCCAGCAGCGATGAGTCACGCTGGATGAGACGGAACGTCTCGTCCTCAATGTCGAATCCCAGGGAAGCTCTCAGGCGCACCGCCCGCAGCAGGCGTATGGCGTCTTCTTGGAAGACGCTGCTTCCTACGGCACGGATCACGCCGTTCGAGATGTCCTCCCTACCGCTGAACGGATCGAGCATGGACTCCGTCCACCGATCTTCCAGAAGGCCGGACAGGGGCGTGCTCATGGCGTCGATAGTGAAGTCCCGCCTCGACAGGTCCTGTTCTCGATCGCCCTGCAGGGAAGCCAGGTCTATCCGCCACTTGCCCTCGCTTTGCAGAACCACGCGGGCTATCTGGTGCGGCTGGTCCAACGCCACGTACGACCCGCCCATCTCGCCGGCCAAGCGGCGGGCCACTTCCATGGCGTCTCCGCGCACGGTTATATCCAGGTCGTTGGTGGGCCTGCCCAGCAGCGAGTCGCGCAGGAAGCCGCCCACGGCGTGAGGCTCCTCCTCTTCAGGAATCAGGGCTATGACTCGCCGTATTAGCGATTTGACCTGAGTACTCAGTGGATTCATTGCAAAAGTAGGCTTATTCAGTGTATGGCCCCGCATCAACCGGCGCTTTCAGCGGTTGCCATGGAACCGGCGGATTCGACATCTTCCTCCTCTTCGTAATCCTTGGGTTCCAGCTTGTACAGTTTGTCATGGCTTTCCAGGTGGTCTATGTAGAGAACGCCGTTCAGGTGGTCGGTCTCGTGTTCCAGCGCCTGCGCCAGCAGGCCGTCCGCTTTCACAGTGTGGCGCTTGCCGTTCCTGTCCAGCGCCCGCACCTTCACAGTTTCGGATCGAGTCAGCTCTCCACGGTACCCTGGTATGCTCAGGCAACCCTCGTCGACCTCGCGCTCACCATTGCGCTCGACCACTTCCGGGTTGATCAGGACCAGCGGCTCCTCCATGTCAGGGGTCTGGATCACAGCCACCTTCTGCAGCACGCCCACCTGGTTGGCGGCAAGGCCCACGCCGTTTTCATGCGGCATGGTCTCCAGCATGTCGTCGATCAGGCGCTGGGTCCACTTGTCGATGCTGCGAATCTTCTTTGCCTTTTCACGTAGGACGGGGTCAGGCACGAAACGGAGGCTGAGCAGAGCCAAGGTACACCATTTGCGAAAGAGTTACGGATTTCGAAAAGATATTATATGTTCGACGCTTTGCACCTGTAAAGGCGGAGGCGCTAATGCAGGCACGCGGTAATTATTGACCACATGCCTGTGCTGTGATAGGTGTCCAATAGAAACCGGAGGGGTGCGGATGTGAGTACGGCTTTATCCGCTATGCTAAGCGGAACACGGAACGCAAGAGGAGGCGCCATGAACATCGCCATACTGGGCACGGGACGCATGGGCACAGGCCTTGCCACGGGCTGGATCAAAGCGGGTCACCAGGTGACCTTTGGCTCAAGAGACCCCAGTGGAAATAGAGCCGCCGCCGACCGGGTTGGCGCCGGGATTGCCGGATACGCGGATGCCGTCCGTAACGCTGAAGCAGTGGTCATCGGCGTGCCGTACGGGGCAGTCCTGGACGTCATAGCTCCCATCCGCGATCTGCTGAAGGAGAAGATTGTCATCGACATCACGAATCCCATGGACAACCTACCGGCCGATAGCTCCGGCGCGCAGAGCACGGCCGCAGCTATCGGCCCGGGGGCCAGGGTGATTCCCGCCTTCAAGGCCACCTTCCATGGCACGTTGGGAGAACCCACCGACCCAACTACCGGCCTGGCCCGGGACGTCTTCTTTTGCGGCGACGATGTCGAGGCAAAGGAGGTCGTGGCCTCACTGATAGAAGACCTTGGCTTTCGCGCCGTGGACTGCGGGCCTCTGAGCCGGGCCAACCTCCTGGACTTGATGGTGCCCCTGATCATAGAGGTGGACGGCCGTTACAACATGGGACGGTCCGGGTCGTGGAAGCTGCTTGGCCGGCCCACTGGCTGAGGCGAGTGCATTATTCTCGGATTCCAGACAACGCTTGTTAAACAAGCCAAGACGCGAGGGAATTTGAGGCTACGCGCCGGGCGGTACATCCGTGGAGAACAGACAAACGTAAATAGAGTGTGGCATGGAAAGAACAACAGGTGTCAAGTCCGTCCTGCGCTTTGATGGATTAACATCGTGGAAACTTAGCGTTGACGGCTAGTTGGAGGTCACATTGAGGTTCCTGAGCTTCAGTGGGCGCGCTACCCGGAGGGAATACTGGAGATATGCTCCTATTCCCTTTCTGGTGATCCCGGGTATAGGCGCGATTATCTTTGTCCCGGTGGCCATTCTTGTGTTCAATTGGTGGGCACCATTGGCAGTTGCTAGCCTGTTCGGAGTCGCACTGTTGATCCAAATGGCTGCATCGCCCCTTTGGCTGGGCGTAACGGTTAGGCGGCTGCACGACACTGGCCGCTCCGCCTCGTGGCTGGTTCCCTACGCGGTCATCGCCGTGGGGTGGGTCCTAATCGTTGCAGGGTTTGTTAGCGCCGATCACTTATCACCATGGCGGCTTCTCATCGATTTGTACGGCGTATTCTGGATCTTGGCGAGCTGGGCCTACGTCGTAAAATTGCTGGTTCTCTGCTCGGGTCCCGGAACAGTTGACTCCAACCGGTATGGACCGCAGCCCGATGTGGCGGAGGAGAGTAGTAGAGGAGATGCAGAACCAGTCCCTCCAAAGAGTTTTCCAATAAAAGAAAGTACAAGAATCATTAAGCCCATGTTGCATGGTCTTGGATTTCTTGGAGTTGGGTTGTTCGCTGTAGTGGCTGTGGTGGTCTTCATGGCGGCATGTACATTCACCATGGCGATGATGACAGCCCAGGGACGCCAGCAACAGATCGAGGCCAAGTACCCCTACCAGCCTAAAGCACCTCCTCGGTGGACTCCTGACGGCGCGCAAATCGTGTTCTCTGACCCAGGCAGGGTGTACTCGGTTGACGCCGGTGGAACTTCACTGCGGTTGATACACGGAGGTGAGGGTGAAGAAGACCCCTACTACTCGCACCTCTACTACTCGCCGGATGTATCACCCGATGGCTCCAAGATAGCGTATTTGAAGAACCATCGACGGTGGCCCTGGCAAAGCCGTCACCTTGAGATAGCGACCTCGGCGCTGGATGGGACAGATGAGCGCGTACTTACCGACTTAGACCCTAGGAGGAGCATAGGTATTCCTTCCTGGTCTCCCGATGGGAGACGGATTGCGTTTACTGCGAGAGGTAAGATCTACACGATTGCAGCGGACGGCTCTGACTTGGAGGTTGTCACCGACCATAGTTCGGATCCGGTGTGGTCGCCGGATGGACGAAGTTTAGCGTTTGCTGCTTATGATGAAGAGCCATATGATCTACGATCGGTTATTACAATCGGAGTAGATGGGGCGGATCCGAGGAAGGTTGGGCGAGGGAACATTGCGCCGGCGTGGTCCCCCGACGGTGGTCGACTTGCATTCGGAAAGATAACAGTGTTGAACGAGGATAACCAATTGTTACAGCTATACACGGTAGAAAGTGATGGCTCCGACCTTCGCGAGATTGCCCGTCGCTACATACCGTCATCGAGACTGAGGGGGGCGATTTTGTGGTCTCCTGACGGCTCTGAGATACGAGTGGGACCGGTCGCGGCCAGGGTGGAAGGCTCCGAAATTCGATTGCTGCCTGCTCTGGAGGGTGACGGCGTGCCAAGTATTGATACGCGTTCATACGGGTTCACGTCCTTGTCTCCTGACGGCTCCAGAGTAGCAGTTCAACTGATTGTGACTCAACGTCTGGGAACTTATACAGTCATGTTATACACGGTGTTGCTGGATGGCTCGGACGCCAGGGTACTGGTGGAACGAGATCTTGACGGCAACCTGTTAGCCTCAGGAGGAGGGTGATGAGTCACTGCTTGAGCTTACTTTGACACCCCCCAAAGGGCGAAATATAATCGCGCTATCTAGCCCGTGCGGTAAGGACAGGGGAGGAAGAACATGACTGTAACCTCTAGCCAATCTTTTGAAGAAGCTGTTGCCGAGTACATAGAAAAGTCCAGGGCCCAAATAGGCGAGGAGATCATGGAGCACATCCCGCCCTGGCCGCCTGCTCCCTTCGAGCAGGGGCCGCCTCCCTTTGAAGCGGCGCTGCGCTTGGACTCCCAGTCGATCATGGCGTTTGCCAGAAACCTGGGCGACGATAATCCACTCTACACGGACCCTGAGTACGGAAGAAGTACCCGCTACGGTTGCCAGATTGCTCCGGGCGTGGTGGTTTCCACCATCCGTTATCCTACCGGCCATGGCGCCAGGAGGCCGGAGGGATACCCGGTGGCCAACTTCTACTCCGGTACCGCGTTTGAGTTCTTTGACGCAATCAGGGTGGGCTCCAAGTTCCGCACAACCAAAGTACCCAGCGAGCTTGTGGAGAAGCAGGGCTCAAAGGGCGCTCTCCTCTTTCTCATCACCGAGCTGAACTACTGGGACTACCATGGAGACCTTTTGGGCAAGGTCTACTCCACACAGATACAGGTGCCCACCGCAACCATGGGAGGCACCAGGTCGATGGACCCCAAGCGCCTTGGTGAGCGCATGCTTTACGAACGCGGCGCTTCCAGCTACAGCTCGGATGACATTGAGGAGATCATCGATAAGATGCAGAACAAGTTCCGCCGTGGAGCTGAAACGCTCTACTGGGAGGACGTTGAAGTTGGGGAACGGTTGGGCCCGGTGATTCTGCCGCCATGGACGCTGCAAGACCAGCTTGCCTATCACTTCCTCACCTATGCTGCTTCTGCCGGTGAAGAGATGGACGGAGACGTCTACAGCTTTGAGCCGGCGTATCGCAACATGCGGCGGTGGCCCGGCCGCGCCCGCGTTCATCCCAATACGTACTGGCCGTGGACGCCCGGCAACGAGCATGAGGACGCTGTGCTTTCACCGTATCGCACCCAGCCGCTGCCGTTCGATTTCGGATTGCAGCGTTGCCAGTTTCCTCAGCAGCTGCTAACCAACTGGATGGGCGATGATGGATTCATCCGCAGACAGCAGGCCAGTTTGAGAAGGCCCGTCTTCTACTCGGACGTCACCACTTACACCGGGGAAGTGGTCAAGAAGTTCAGGGTTACGGAGAAGGGCGAGGACGGCGGGGCGCCGGGTGAGCACGAGTACTATGCCGTGGGCATACGCATAAGCGGCAATAATCAGGTGGGCGAGGAGCAGGCCCCCGGCACGGCAACGGTCTATCTGCCATCGAGAGAGGGGGGGCCGGTTAGGTTGCCGATTCCACATCCGGCCGAGCCGCCGTACGTGCCTTTTGAGACTTTTCGCAGGGACTGGTTCTAGGGGCTGAGCTAGTCTATTTCTGGAAAATGGACTAGGAACGCCTTACGTACTTTGACCCAGAGGTCGGGATCGAGGGGTTGCTCGCTAGCGACCTTGTTCAACACGTCATATCCAACGTGTGTCAAGGTTTCGGCAAGCTCCTTTTCCAATGCCGCAACCTTATCTCGTCGCTCCCTATGCTCAGGCTGATCCTGAGCTTCAGGGAACAGCGGGCCATAGGCAATCATCTCAAACGAGTCGCAAGCCTCCGGCCGAATGCAGCGTTCGTCTAAGTGCCGACGGAGCGCATTGCTGCGCTTGTTTGTCCCTAGGTGCTGACCCATGCGTGCGAATGGTGCTGCTGCGTTAGGTGACGAAGAATCACCTGTACGTCCTACGTATAGTAATTCGCCAAAAGGGGACTTGATCTTCCAAACGTACAGCCAGAAACCCCTTTCTGTCATGGCGCCAGGAAAGGTCAGCTTATGGAGCAATGCGGGCATTACTACTGCCGGATGAACTTGACGATGCCGTTGGATACGGGCGCGGCTCCTGGGAAAGAGCCCGACAAATAGAGGTCTCCCTTGGAGTCGCCGAATAGGCCCAGCCCGGCATCGGGGGCTTTGCCCCGCGACAGGAGCTCTCCTTGCGGGCTGAGGACGCTGAATCGCGGCGTCTGGTCGGAGACGTAGGCCACGCCGTCGTCGTCCATCCAGATATCCATGGGGTGATACAGGTCTATCCACTCCGTTAGGTAGCGTCCGTCTTCATCGAAGATCTGGACGCGGCTGTTCTCGCGGTCGGCCACGTATACCCTGGACTCGGCGTCGACCCATATACCGTGCGGCGTGCTGAACTCTCCCGGCCCGGCACCGGGCTTGCCCCAGGACAGAAGGTGCTTTCCTTGCGCTGAAAACCGGTGCACCGCGGAGTTGCCGTAGCCGTCGGCCACGTAGATGTCGCCGCTGCTTGACACAGCCACGTCGGCGGGGTGGTTGAACGGCGCTTGCCAGTGCGCCCGTGAGCGGTCGCCTATTCTGAGCAGTACCTCGCCTTCCAGGTTGAGCTTCAGCACTTCGTGGGCGTCCCTATCGCAGACTATTATCTCGTCGTTGGGGGTGAAGAGCATGCCGTGCGGGTCTACCAGGGAATCGCCGCCCCAGCCTGCCAGGTAGTTGCCCTCGCTGTCGAAGACCAAGATGGGAGGAGTACCCCTCCGCGACACGTAGACGCGTCCCTGCGAATCGACGGCAACGCGGCTGATCACTCCCCACTCCATCCCGGCGGGCAGCTTTCCAAAAGGCTGGACTACTTCATATATGTAATCGCCGGTGCCAAACAGTAGTCGGGTCATGGTCCTCCCCTAGGTTTGCAACCTTGCCATTTTGACTATGCCGCGAAGGCTGGCCGCCAGGTACAGGTTGCCTTCCGAGTCGCCGTAGATGCCGTGGCCGGCGTTTGGGGCGCGGCCCCGCGCCAGTATGTTGCCGTCTCTGTCCAGCACTGTAAACCTGGGCACCTGGTCTGTGACGTAGAAGATGTCGTGCTTGTCCATCCAGATGTCCATGGGGTGGTAGAAGTTGCCCCAACTGGTGATGAAGTTCCCATCCCCATCGAAGACCTGGACGCAGTTGTTCTCCCGGTCCGCTACGTAAACTCTCGACTCTCCGTCCACCCAGATGCCGTGGGGCGTGGTGAACTGACCGGGCTCTCCGCCGGGTGCGCCCCATGAAAGGACGAGTTCGCCGTTGGGGGAGAACTTGTGCACCATGGAGTTGCCGTAGCCGTCCGCCACGTAGATGTCGCCGCTAGGCGACACGGCCACGTCTGCGGGGTGGTTGAAAGGGGCTTGCAACGCCGACTTTCCCCTGACTCCAATGCGGAGCAGCGGTTCTCCTTGCGGGGTGTACTTCAGGACCTCATACATGTCCCTGTCCACCAGAAACAGGTCGTCCTCCGGGGTGAAGAAGATGCCATGAGCATCTATTAGCTGGCCGTCGCCCCAGCCGTCCAAGAAATTACCGTCGCTATCGAAGATCACTATGGGCGGGTCCTTGCGCTGGAAGGCGTAGACCCTGTCTTTGGAGTCCACGGCCACGTGGCTCACGTTGCCCCAGCTCATTCCGTCGGGCAATGTTCCGAACGGGTCTATGATCTGGTAGGTGTACTTGCCTGTGCCAAAGAATAACTGAGTCATGGCTATACGTCCGGCCTCATGGTGTGCCACTCCGTGCTCTCCTGGTAAGCGTGGCCTATTCTCAGCGCCAGTCCGTCCTCAAAGCGGTCCGTAATGATTTGAAGGCCAACCGGCAGGCCTTCCGAGCTGAAGCCGCAGGGCACGGACAACGCAGGCAAGCCTAGAAAAGCGGCGGGAAACGTGGCGCTGTTGCGATGTCCAAACCGGCGCTCGGCCTCTTCACGAGAAGCGACTCCGTCCACGTGCTCTATCTTGCCGGGCGGGTTGGGAGAAGTGGGGCTGATCAGAGCATCGAACCGCTCCGATAAACCTTGCCACTCTTGCCGGAACCGAGTGCGTATCCTTGCTGCCTTGTGCACAATCTGGGCGGGTATCAGGCTGCCCGCAATGAGGCGTCGGCGGGTGTTTTGGCCGTAATCGCCCGGCCTGGTGCGCAGCCACTCTCTGTGCACAAAAGCGCCGTCGCTTTCAGAAATAGCCGCCGCCACGATGGCGACGTCGTTCACTCTGGGAAGCGAGACTTCCTCGACGGAGGCTCCAATCTCTTCAAGCCGGGTTGCCGCGACGGACACGGCGCTGAGCACGTCTTGGTGCACGGCCTCTTTCTGCACAAACTCCTTGAGCACGCCAATTCGGACTCCGTTTAGGTTGCCGGTCAACGACGCGGCGTAATCGGGGACAGGCAGCCTGGAGGTCTGCGGGTCGTTGTCGTCGTACCCTGCGATGGCGTTCATCACCAGGGCGGTGTCTTCAACGGTGCGAGTCATGGGCCCGGCGGTGTCCATGGACCAGCAGAAGGGGAGCATGCCGTAGCGGCTGACGCGGCCCCAGGTGGGACGCAGCCCCACGATGCCGTTGACCGACGCAGGCCCGCGAATAGAGCCCCCGGTGTCTTCACCCAGGGTTATTGCGGCAAGCGAAGCGGCAATAGCAATGCCGGAGCCGCTGCTGGAAAGACTGGGGGTGCGCTCCGGGTTCCAGGGGTTGCGCGCTTCGCCGAAGGGGTAGGGGTCGCCGCCACCGGCGGCAAACTGCGTCATGTTGAGCTTGCCAATGAGAATCGCGCCGGCGTCTCTGGCCCTGGCTATAGCGGTAGCATCGTGGTCCGGCACGTAGTCCGCCAAGATGCGTGACCCGGCCGTGGTCAAGATGCCCTTGGTCTCAAACTGGTCCTTCACCGCCAGGGGCAGCCCGTGTAAAGGCCCCAGTGAATCGCCGTTGAGCACCGCCCGCTCCGCCTCCCGTGCCGCCTGCATCGCCTCTTCAGCGCACACGGTGATGAAAGCGTTGAGCTTTGGGTTGATGTCGTTTATGCGCTCCAGGTAAGCCTCGGTCACCTCGACAGGGGAGATCTCTTTGCCGGCGATGAGACCCGCAAGCTGAGAGGCGGTCAACTCGGTGAGACGGCTACTGTCCATGGCACGCCTCTTCAAGCGGAGGAAAGGGTATAGGGTCTACGGAGTCCAGTCCGGGATGCGAGAACCGCTCCACCCCGGCCACAATTACATTGAGGCGGTGCGTAACTTCCATCAGGTCTTCCTCGTCTACCTCCAAGCCCACGGAATGGGCTAGTATCTTGACCTGGTCAGGCGTTAGGTCGGGCATATCGTCACCACTGCATGGAATATGCGTGAGCCTACCATATCGACCAACGGTTGACCACATTCGCCGCCAAACCGACAATGGAACCGTCATATAGGACTCCCGTTATACAAGACTCCAAGGAGAAGCGCTATGCCAAAGCTCGATGTATTGCTTCACGGGTACCGCATGAACACGCAGCAGGGGATCGTCGGCTTTTGCAGCATCATCCTCATCGAAGGGCAGAAACGCACACTGGTAGACGTTGGTCACGTGGGGCGTCGTGTTGTCCTGCAAGAGGCGCTTGATAAGCGCGGCCTGTCGCCGACGGATATAGATGTGCTGGTGATGAGCCACGCCCACTGGGACCACAACCAGAACTTCGATCTGTTCGAGCAGGCCCCGCTCCTCATGCATTCCTGGGAACGCAAGTACGCCAAGCGACCCCACAGGAACGACTGGTCGACGCCAAAATGGACTGGCGCAATGATAGAGAGCCACCCCAGCATTCAAGAGGTTGAGGAAGGCTTCGAGATAGAGCCGGGCGTGCGCGTCCTGCACACCCCTGGGCATTCACCTGGCAGCATCTGCCTTCTGGTGGAGACGGATCAAGGCAAGTGCATACTCACCAGCGACGTGCTGCTGTTTGCAAACCAGGCGCTGTCCCGCACGCACCCCGTGGTCTTCTGGAACCAGGAGCAAGCCATCAGGAGCCTGGATAGGGTCATTGAGGAGGCAGACATAATCTATCCCGGCCACGACCAGCCCTTCCGCCTGGTGAACGGTGAAATAGAGTACGTGGAGCAGATGAAGCTGAATATCACGGGGGTAACTCAGGATGAGCCGGGCTTAGAGTTCACCACGGTAGCGCCCAGCTATTACGTGATGCCGGGAATAGAAGAGCAGACGCCGGAGTCTTTGGGAGTATAGTGACTTTGACTTATCAACCTTTCATTTGCCTCCGCAATACGTTAATAGATGAAAGAACCAGGCACGGTTCACCCCATCTCAATCTCCCCCATCAAGGGGGAAGAGGGTTCGGAGCCGCCGGTCGAGTTGTGTAAAGGTCTCCAAGGCACGAAGGATAGAGATTCGGACTCATGGAGAGTTGTATCACGTTTGTTCATGTATAATAGGCTGAGGGAGTCGGTTGGCGATACTGCTTCGAGTAGAATCGCCGCAGGCAAAACACAGACCGTAGAGAGGAACGGACAGTGAACACGCAACGCAACGTCACCCCGGAAGTTCATGTCGTCTTTGGGGAAGAGACGGCCTTCTGGAATGCCAACCGCCAAGAGTTATCCGTCCGCTACCCTGGAAAGTGGCTGCTCATTCGGGGCAGCGAGGTCATAGGGGCATTTGGTACCTTTTCACAAGCGGCGCAGGTGTCGCGGGAAATGAACGTTATAGCCTTGATTCAGCCCGTAGAACCGGGCATGGCTAAAGACACCATACTGCTTCCATCAGTTTATGCGGTAGGATGACTCAGTGAGTAAAGTCACGTTACCGATTGAGAGTAGGAAGCACGCCTACAAAGTCGGTGACGCGGTCAGGGAAGCCCTCTCGTTCCGCCCGATAGTATGGGTGACCATCACGCCGTTGAAGGGAGGAATTGCGGTCAACGGGCCTGTGCTGGTTGACACCGGCGCCACTATGACTGCGATTGACCTGCGCATCGCTCAAACCTATGGCTTCGTTGCGTCAGGCGCGGCTACTATAGTGACCGCAAACGGCGAACAAAGCGCAAACCCACTCTATGAAGTACAACTCAGCGGCATAGCCGAGTACTTTCAAGACCTAGTAATAACCTCGTGCAATGTGCTTGAGCAGGGAATAATGATGCTGATTGGGACTGACGTTCTGGCAAACAGTAAACTCATCTACGACGGAGCAGCCGGGGAGTTCAGCTTAGAGTTCCCTTCCGTAGCCTAACGAACCTTCCCGCGTCCTGGAAGAAGTGAGCCGCTTGCGAAGCCGTTTGCACAATAGAAAGACGGTCGGGCCGGTCTTAGCCTTCGCATTGATATTGCTGGCGCTAGTCGCTGCTGCCTGCGCTCCACGCTCGCCGACTCCGACCCCGTCTCCTACTTCAACGCCTGAACAGGTTGAAGAGGTCGCCGCCACTCCGGACGAGGCCAGCTTCTCAGGGACTATTGTAGTCAATGGCAGGCCCTACGTCAGGGAAGACCTGCCGGATGGCGCGGTACTTCATTACGAGCCTTGGATACAGTTCGTCACTGTGCAGCAGGTAGTGGACACCTATTTCCGCACCAAAGAGACGCTCAGAAGAGAGTTCACGATTGAAGATCCCCCTCTTCCTGAGATATACGTGTTGCTTCCCGAGCAGTTTCAACACTTTGTGGAGGAGGGCAAATTCACCAATCCCGTATTTCTCGCCGGATTGAGTTCGCATATTTTTAGAGACGGTGAGGTCTCCGAGGCAAAGGTCTACGTCAATACAAAGGGAGAGGAGCTGTTGCGCAACGTAGCTCATGAGCTGACCCATCCCGCCACGCCCGGCTTGCCCACCTGGCTCAGTGAAGGGACGGCGGAGTATATTGCGGCCAGGGTGCAGATGGAAATAGACCCTGATCAGGCTCGTTTCCGCGTTCTGGATTCCCGGGGGCGGGTGCGGCGCGCTTTGCAGAACGGCGACTTGCTGGACTTGCAAGAGCTGCAGGAGTTCTCTTGGAAAGAGGCGGGGCAGCTTCAAGATCTGGAGCTGGCGTATGCGGAAAGCTGGCAGCTTGTGGAATACATGGTGGAAGCTACTTCTACCCAGGCCTTGGTTCATTTGATGGAAAGCCATAGAGAAGATGAGCCTGAAGGAGGCGATCTGCTTCTGGACAGCTTGGGGATTACCTCGGAAGCTCTTTGGGTAGGCTTTACCAAGGACTTGCTGGAGAATCTGACCGTGGAAGAAACCGAGGGCGCCGTTCTGTGCGCAGTGGCGCACCTGGGCAACGAGGCAGGGTTGATCAGCCGCGATTGGAATATCTTCTTGAACCAGATAGACCAGTCCCAGCCGGAGCTAGCCATGGAGGAGTTTAATGCATTCAAGGAGCGCTGGCAGAGTCTGGTGCGGAGCAGCGCCGACCTCAGGCCTTCAGAAGGGCTGACGACATATTACGAGCGGATGGAAAGCTACCTTGAAAACATGATCCTAGTGATGGACGCATTCGTTGAGAACAACATATCCATCGGTAATACGCTGCTTCTCGCGGCTAACCTGCAGTACGTCGGTATAGTGGACGATATGAAGAGTGAGTTCGATGAAAGGCGCTGGCTGGGATGCGCTCCGCCGCATCCGGCCTGAGCAGGGTCCACGCCATGCCCCCTCCGCCCGCGGGCAAAAGGGGCAACCCTCACCACCATGCCTCGCCACCGGCGGGCAAGCGAGCAACTTTGCAGCCAGGCCATTTGCCAGTCCTCTTTGACATTTCAAAATACGCCTTCAATAATGAGTCGCAGCTAATCACGTTTATCAGGACTCTACTATGCGTATTGGAGCGCACGTATCAACCGCCGGCGGCTTCGACAAAGCCATCGATCGCGCTGTTGAAATAGGCGCCGAGGCCATCCAGTGCTTTGGTTCGTCTCCTCAGAGCTGGGCCTTCCACCCGGCGCCTGAGGAGCGATTGACCGCCTTCAGGGAGAAGGCGGAAGCCGCTGATATAAGGCCCGTTTTCCTGCATGGCATCTATCTCATTAACCTTGGCACGGATAATAAAGGGAACGTTCGCAAAGGGGTGCAGTCGCTGATCAACTACATGCGCTTGGCCTCGGCCATGGGTGGAAGAGGAGTCATCTTCCACGGCGGGAGTCACAAAGGGGCCGGCTACGACGCTATCTTCAAACAGACGGTTGATTGTCTAGAGGAGGTCCTGGCCAACTCTCCCAGCGACGTATATCTGACCATTGAGAACAGCGCCGGAATGGGTAACACCATAGGTTCCAAGTTCAACGAAATAGCCCGCATACTGAAGGCGGTAGACAGTCCTCAACTCAGGGTCTGTATGGACACGCAGCACGCCTTTGCTTCAGGCTACGATCTGAGGACGGCTGAAGGCGTGGCGCAGACCATGGAAGAGTTCGATAGGGAAATGGGTTTGGACAGGCTGGTTGCCGTGCATGCTAATGACTCCAAAACGGAGTTCGCTTCAGGGGTTGATAGGCACGAAAATATAGGCATGGGCTCCATGGGAGAGCAAGCGTTTCTTGCGGTCGCCAGTCACCCTGCGTTCAAGGACGTCCCGTTCCTTCTGGAGGTGCCCGGCCTGGAGGGCAAAGGTCCCGACAAGGCCAACGTGGACAAGCTCAAACAGTTGAGGTCACAGGCCGGCCTTGCCGGGGGACCATGATTCGCGTATCGCACAGAGAGTTCGAGAAGTTGGTGCTGAGAGCGCTGGACGGACTGCCCGAGCAGTTCAAGGAACGGCTGGACAATGTTGACATTGTAGTGGATGATTGGCCAAGCCCGGAAGAGATCAGAGATCTGGGCCTAAAGAGCAGGTACGATCTCTTCGGCCTCTACCAAGGTATCCCCCTTACCGAGCGTTCTCACTACAATATGGTGCTTCCCGACCGCATAACCATTTACCGTAATCCCATACAGGCCGCATGCTCTACCAGGGAAGCAATGGTCGAACAGATCAGATCCACGGTGATTCACGAGCTGGCCCACCACTTCGGCATTGACGATTCTACCCTAGAGCATACCGATTACCGGTAGGACCGGCTTGCAGACCTGTTCATAAGCCCAAGAAACGACGAAGCTTGGGCTTTAGGCTCGTCAGGCAATTCCGACAGCGCCGCTACTGTTCCGCTATCAGCACTTCTATGAGCGTATCGCCTGGAAAGTCCGGGCTCTGGTTGGGGTCGCGCAGCGTTAGAGAGTCGACCACGTCCATGCCCTCTGTGACCGCTCCGAAAACCGTATGCTTCCCGTTCAGGAAGGGCGTTGGCACAAAGGTGATGAAGAACTGCGCGCCACCGGAGTTGGGCTGACCCGTGTTGGCCATGGAGATGACGCCCCGTTCGTGAGTGAGGTCGGTGAACTCGTCCGCGATGGTGTACCCGGGACTGCCGGAACCGGTGCCGGTGGGGTCTCCTCCCTGCGCCATGAAGTCGGAAAGAACGCGGTGGAAGGTGGTGTTGTTGTAGTAACCGTCTCTTGCCAGCTTCACAAAGTTGTCAACCGTAATCGGCGTCTTGTCCGCCGTTAGGGCTATGACGATATCGCCTTTCTCGGTGCGCAGCGTAGCCGTGTATTCTTTTGCAGGATCTATAGTCAATTCTGGCTCCTGAATTGGTGTTGGTGTAGGCCTTGGTGGTGGCGTAGGCCATGGTGTGGGCGTAGACTGACACGCCAAAGCCAGTAACATGATAACAGGCGCCGCAAGCAGGATGTAACGATTTTTGAATTTCATTCCAGGTAACCCTTCCTGACCTTACGTACAGAATTGATGCGTTCCTCAGCCAGCCGGTTGGCGGCTTGAGCGGTGGTGATCCCCCGGCTTTTTGAAGCCGCTATGATGCTCTCCAACGTTTGGTAGATGCGCGCCGTCTTCTCCGTGGACGCCTCTTTGCTGTAGGTCATGCCCACCTCGCAAGAGACGTTGATTACACCGCCGGCATTGACTATGAAGTCCGGGGCGTACAGGATACCCCTTTTCTGAAGAGCAACGGCGTCTTCGTCCTCTGAGAGCTGGTTGTTGGCGGAGCCGCAGACGATGGCCGCCTTGATTTGCGGTATGGCGCTGCCGTTGAGCACGCCGCCCAGGGCGCACGGGGCAAATACGTCGCACTCCACGCCGTAGATCTCCTCCACACCGACGATTTCGGCTCCGAACTCCCTGGCTTTGTCCAAGGCTCCTTCGTAGATGTCGCTGACTATCAGCTTCACGTCCTGCTCGTTGTCTATCAACTGCTCAGCCAGGGCGCGCGCCGTGTTGCCGAAGCCCTGGATGGCAACAGTGCTGCCGGACAGCGAATCGGAGTTCCAGACCTCCTTGGCGCAGGCTTTCATTCCCCGGTAAACGCCAAAGCCGGTCATCTTGGAGGTATCGCCGCTTCCGCCCATGGAAATGGGCAGGCCCACAATGTGCGAGGTCTCCTGGGATATCCACTCCAGGTCTAGCAGCGTCATGCCCACGTCTTCCGTGGTGATGTAGCGTCCGCCCAGCGTCTCCACAAATCTGCCGAAGGAGCGCATCAGGGCTTCCGTCTTGTCCTTGCGGGGGTCGGCGATGATCAGCGCTTTGCCCCCACCGAAGTGAAGCCCCGCCGCCGCCGATTTGTAGGTCATGGCCCTTCCCAGCCGCAGCACGTCCTCTACGGCGGCTTCCTCGGTGGAATGGGGCCAGACGCGCACTCCGCCTATCGCGGGACCCAGGGTGGTGTCGTGTATGGAAATCAGCGCCCTCAGCCCTACTTCCGGATCGGTGTAGGCGCTTAGCTGCTCGAAGTTGTTCCGCTCCATGTACTCAAGCATGCTCATCGGTTATTTCAGTATATAGCGTACCCGCAGCGACTTCTAGGTAGCGGCGGGTGCGGACAACTTATCCGAATAGATCCCGGCTATCCGCCTCCACCTGGCGCCGGAGCTCCGCGGCATCGCGAAAACCGAAATCGCGGTAGGACTCTTCCGTCCCGTACTCCCTGGCTCGTATAACCACCGGCATGGGCAAAGCGTGCCCGAACAGCAATGCTTGCTGCTGTGAGTCCAGTCTGGACAGGACGGACCTAAGCTCGCGTGCCCCCGGCGCACCGGACAGAACGCCGTCCACGTCGCGCTCGTTGTCCAGTAGGTAGGTGAACCGTGTCCCCAGCTGGCTGAGCACCTCCTCGTCTATGCCGCTGGGACGTTGATCCACGATGAGCAGCGTTACCCTGTACTTCCTCATCTCCCTGGCAATTGCGCCAAAGATGGTCTGAGAGGCTACCCCCGGGGTGAGGAAACGGTGCGCCTCCTCCACCGTAATCACCAGCGGCTTGGGTTCCCTTGTTCTATCGCCCATTGCCTCCTCTGTGCGCTGCACGTACCTATCGTGAATCCGGCGGGTGAGCAGGTTGGCGACCAGAACGTAGGCGGGCAGGTCGTTGCCGTAGCGCCCGAACTCCAGCACCACGTGTATACCTCGATCAAGGTAGTCGAGGATGCGGCGCACGGCGTCGTCGGGCGACTTGGGCAGCAGGAAGCCCATGCGCCCCAGGGTGCGCAAGCGCCTGTGGAGGGTGAACAGAACCTGGAACACCTCCGAAGTCTCTTCGGCCAGGGCCGTCAACTCCTCGCGTGACTCCCGCTTGAGGAACTCGTTCAGCCAGGCATCCTGGCCGAAGCGGCGCACCAGGCTGTACACCGCTGCGACTCCCTGCGGCGTCAGGTTGAGCGTTTCAGCTAGGGTCTCCATGTCCTGCGGCTCTATTTCGTTGTAACCTATCGTGACCTCTGCGTCCGGCGTGAGGCCGCGCCACTGGGACATCTTGGGGTCTAGGGAAAACACAGCCACCCTGGAAGGGAAGAGCTGCTTCAGTCCCTTGACGGGAGGGCCGCCCTCCCTGGTCCCCTGCCAGCCGTATTCGTTGTGCATGTCGAAGACCAGGTTTACCGCCGCATCCTTCTGCAGCGTTCCCGCCAGAAGGATGCGGGTGAGGAAGGATTTTCCGGTGCCGCTCTTGCCGAAGACGCCGTTGGACCTTTTTACCAGCTCTTCCAGGTCAAGGTGGATGCGCGTGTCCTCCATGTCCAACGGACTGCCGACCCAGATGTGTCGCTCGTCCTCCGCACCGAACACGGCAAGCACGTCCTCCTCGGAAGCCTGGTGCGCCTTGGAAAAGTGGGGCGGTATGGCGCGCGCCGGCTGGGGCCCTTCGATCATGGCCAGGGGACTGCCCCCGATGACAAGCTGAGGCAGCACGGTGACAATGGCGTAGGCGTTTGTATGGGACATTACGGAGGCTGTGAAACTGTCCCAAGCCTCCGGGGGCATGCCGCGCAGGGATGCGTCCACCGTTTCAAGGGCGACGTCTGAGACGATGCCGAAGAACCGCTGCGCTTGTCCCTGGATGGCTACGAATCCGCCCACTTTGACGCTTTCCACGGGAAACGAAGGGTCTAATCTCACCTCGACGCCCCTGTTCAATGACCCGCCGATGACCGTTCCCATGAACGCCCCGTTCCTGTCGTTCATGGGTGCAAGCTCCTTAGCAGGGCGTCCAAGCGGCGCGTATCACGGGCGAAAAGGCGCGCCAGCTGACGGCCCGCCGCCGCCAGGAACGCCTCGGGATCGGAATGCAGGGAGGAGGCTTGTCTGAGGAAGGCGGACACCACCTCATCGGTTAGGGGACCTCCCTCTGAGAAAATCAACGGGAAGAAGTTCAAGTCCTGGCTAAAGGAGAGTATCTCTTCAGACGAGCAGTTGTATATAAAGGCGTGGATACGCGGCGGATGGGGCGGGAGGCGCCTCTGCAGCGCTCCGTTGGCTTCATGCCCCACAATGGTGGCTTGGAAATCGGTGCGCAGCAGGTGGGGGAGCTGAGGGTTGTTGGAGTACACCTCTTCTTCGTCCTCTTCATTCTGGGCGCGCGCCACGGGTCGCCTTGCCGGGTTCATGGGCAAGGTGGTTATGCCACGCACCACTGCAAACACGGGCTGATTCCCGCCAGTGCGAATCAGAGCGCCCAGTGGAGGCGCTTCATAGAGGCGGTAGCAGTGGGCGGTGAAGCCGTTGCTGAAAGATTCCACCACTTCGGCGATGCGCCGTCCGGTTGACTGGGGCTCTGTTGACGGCTGCATCAGGGCTTTACCCTCGCCATGGAGTAGGAGTCTACGTATTCGCCTTCCCGAAATGCGAAGGCTTTGTGGGTTCCCTCTATGACGAAGCCGTACTCGTCGTCACGGTAGTCGTCAACTCTAGCGGCGCGTATCTCAACGTTCATCTCAGAGCAGCCTCAGTGTCTTTGAGCGGTCTTTCTGAGAAGTGTAAACGGGCAGGTGATGCTGCGCTAGGGAATCCTCCACCATTTGGCGGAACGTTTCTCTTTCAGCCCCGCCAATGACCGCTTGCTCGTGGGCTTCCATTAGGGCAATAGGATAGCCGAATCCCTTGCCGCACTGGTCGAGGATCAAGGCATGGGACATCCCCAGCATGGCCTCATCTTGCGCGACCCAAGCTGGAACCTCGACGCGGGCTATCTCGTCGGCGGTATTCAGATAGTAGAAGCGGACGGAGTGGCCGCCGTAGTATTCACGCACAATCAGTGACGTATTTTCGAATAGCTTCGACCTTTCACCCTCGGATAGCACTTGCTGGAAAACGTCCCTATCGGTTAGCTGGCTCACTTCGTCTTGAGGCAGGTGGCGCAGGGGCAGCGTATTGAGCACAGTGGTGCTTCTGGGGAGACTGACGTAGGCCGCCAGGGCCAGGGGATGTTTGGCGGCCAGGGTCCGCATTCTATCCAGCGCGGAGAGGATTCCCTGGGCCAGGAGGCTTTGGTGTACGTAATCGGGGTAGGTGGAGAACGCCGGATCCCATAGGCCTAAAGAGCCGTCGATGAGAGCAAGGGTAGGGGTATCGTCTAGGGTATCTTCAGCCAGCTCAGCAAGCGCCGTGACCTCTTCAACGGCGCGCCTCATGCCCATGAGCGCGCCTTCCAGTGGCCGCCGGTCTGTGCCATTGGGGTCACGGATAAAAAGCTCCTCAGGGGATGCGTACAGCTTGGGATAGCTTTCCAGCCTGGCGCCCGCCGACGCTCCATATTGAAGCACTACCTTGCTTATGTTGATCAGGGCGCAGCGCACTGGCATGTGGCGGTTCACGTCTATGTGCGAACCGTCCACGGCAATGGTGCGGTGATCTTCTGGCGGCGTCGGAGAAGAATAGCGGGCGTCTTCTCCGATGGAGCGCAGGGCATTGACGGCCTGTTCGATGTGCCTGAGGCGTCGTGCACTCTGCGATTGGAGGCTGGCGCTCATGGCCTCCACCTGAGCTGAGACGTGTTCCAGGTTCAGCGGCATGCTATCTCAGCACTCGCTCGTCGCCGGTGCGGCGAGTGATGCGCCTCTGGTCCAGATGTTCCATGAGGGCAAGGGCGTATTTGCGGCTGGTTTTGAACAGGTCGCGTACCTGGGCGACGGTTATCTTGCCTTCGCTTTCAAGGTGCTTCACCACGCTGTCAACCATATCCTTATAGGCGTTTGAAGTGAAGACGACGGTGTCACTGACTTTGACGATTTTCCCTTCTTCTACCAGGATGTTGAGCAGGTCTGGACGGGGAAGGTTGGCGTTGGGGGGAGAGAAGGGGTTCGATTCAAACAGCGCTACGTATTCATCGAGCTCGCGGCGCTGTGCATCACTGATCGAAGGCTTGTGCTGGGGGAGCCTGAAGAGAGATTCGTCTTCCACGACCACACCTTCTTCAATCAGCTTTTCCAGCAGGAGTTGCGATGTTTGCGGGGATGTGCTTAGCCGGCTCCTCACCTCCTCGCGCAGAGCGCCGCGGCGTAGGGGATGTTGCGCGTGGTATTCCGCAAGGAATGCTTCCACGTTCCGCTTGGTTCTGGACCATAGAGAGAACGATAGCAAGGTTGACGCCCCGCCGTGCTTGGGTTCCAGGGAGAGGATGTTCCCTTCCTCGGTGAGAGACGCGGCCCAATCCTGCGTCTCTTCCAGGGATAGGTTGACCTGCTGGGCGAGGGTCTTGATATCCAGTGGGCCGTGGGCTTCCAGCGCGGCTAGCAGCGCTTCCCCGCTGCTGCCCTCCTGCAGCATTGCCAGCCTCTGTATAGTCGAGGCGTCTTTGCGCCTGTGCCGGCGGGCTTGAGCGCCCACTACGTTGCCGCCGCCCAGGGTGGTCTCCGAGGAACGAATGATGAAGTAGTCGCCCTTCACCACGGGCACAGGCTGTTCCAAGCGCAGCTGCGCCCACCCGGTATCGCCGGGATGAAGCTGGTCGCGGTCCAGGAGCAGCACGCGGCAAAAGGTCTCGCTGGTGCCTGTATGAAGAGTAACGGTGGT
The DNA here is from genome assembly GCA_965197965.1 of Dehalococcoidia bacterium. Lineage (GTDB taxonomy): Bacteria > Chloroflexota > Dehalococcoidia > Lucifugimonadales > QGNO01 > DAOUJH01. The sequence goes on along the minus strand of OZ240235.1, from coordinate 869,909 downwards.
ATTGTGCTTGAGGGGACGGAGCAGGCTCGCCACCAACCTTAGCTGCACGTCGATTGTCCTAGCGGTCTTCAACCAGCGGGGAACCGTGAGCACGTCGCCGCGCTGTGCCTCCTCTTGTGATATCCCCGCCAGATTGGCCGCAGTACGGGTACCGGGTTGCACCGTTTCCTCGCTTTTGCGGTGAGTTTGAAGACCGCGAATACGGGAACCTTTCCCGGCCAGAACAAGCTCAACCTCCTGTCCTACGGAGAGAGTGCCCTCCATCAGGGTGCCCGTGACCACGGTTCCGAAACCGGCTATAACAAAGGACCGGTCTATGGGGAGGCGGGGCCGACCAATGTCGCGGCGCGGCGGGGTCTGTTCCAGAAGAGAGTCTATAGCCGCCTTTAGCTCGGGCAGGCCGTCTCCGGTAAAAGCGGAGACGGGAAATATGCCCGCTCCTTCCAGCGCCGTCCCTTCCAGAAGCTCTTCCGCTTCAGCCTCGACGAGCTCCAGCCAGTCGTCGTCCACTAGATCCCTCTTGGTGATGGCGACGAGTCCCCGGCTGACCTGGAGAAGGTCTAGGATGGCAAGGTGCTCACGGGTCTGGGGCATCACCGATTCGTCGGCGGCGATGACCAGCAGCGCCAGGTCGATGCCGCCCACGCCGGCCAGCATGTTCTTGATGAACCGTTCATGGCCCGGCACGTCGACCAGGCTGACTTCACGGCCGCTGGGCAGGGTCATCCAAGCAAAACCAAGGTCAATGGTCATCCCCCGCCTCTTCTCCTCATCTAGGCGGTCGGGGTCTATGCCGGTGAGAGCCTCCACCAGCACCGATTTGCCGTGATCTACGTGGCCAGCGGTACCGATAACAAACATAGCGCGGTTGAACGGTTGTCAGGGATGGAAGAAGGATAGCATATTCCAGGGCGGGCCTACCCGTCTTTCCTGCGGGGGGGGGGGGGAGACGCCTGATCCCTTCCCCCAGCAAGTGGGGGGAAGGTTAGGATGGGGGCAAAAAGCGTGACCAGGCGCGGTTCACCCCCATCTCAATCTTCCCCCATCAAGGGGAAAGAGGTTTTGCAAAGGTCTCTGGAGGCAGGAACCCAGGGGTGGTGGAACGACGAATGGGGGCGTACGGGGCGCGGTGGGGCTAGGGAAAGAGAAACCTTTGGAACACCTCGTTGCCCAGCAGTCTGCCAGTCGGAGTGAGGACCAGGCAGTCTTCTTGCCAGGCCACCAACTCCAAGCCCAGCAGCTCCTCGATTTGCGGGCCGTACGTTTCGACAAGGCCGGCGCCAAAACGACTTCGAAATGCTCCTTGCGATATGCCTTCGCTGAGACGCAGCCCTAGCATCATGGTCTCCGCCATCTCAAGGCGTTCGTCTATAGCCTCCACTAAGTCCAGCATGCCGTACTCCTGTAAGCCGGCGGGATGGACTCTGGCTGATGTCAGTGCGCCGGCCAGTTGTATGTACCGTCTGGGCGAGCGTAGGTTGGAAAACCTGTAGCCGTTGAGATAAGAGTGAGCTCCCGGCCCAATGCCAAGGTAGGGCTGATTGCGCCAGTAGGTGAGGTTGTGCAGGCACTCGCGGCCAGGCAAAGCCCAGTTGGAGATCTCGTAGTGATGGTATCCGGCATCCTGTCCCAGTTTCCCGGCAAGCAGGTACATATCGGCGCCAAGGTCAGGGTCAGGGTAGGGTACCTTGCCTTGGCGCACCAGCGCTTCCAGAGGAGTGCCTTCTTCAAGGGTTAGGCCGTACATGGAGATGTGTTCCGGCCTATCTTCCAGCGCTTCCTCTAGCGTGGCGCGCCACTGGTCCAGCGTCTGGTGGGGAAGGCCGTACATCAGGTCCAGGTTGATGTTGGCAAGCCCACCGTTGCGGGCTGCTTTGTGAGCATCCAGCGCTTCCAGGGCGGTGTGTCGGCGTCCCAACAGCTGGAGCAGACCGTCGTCTAGGCTTTGCACTCCAATGGAAAGACGGTTTATCCCAGCCTTGAGCCAGGCCTCGACCCGCCCTGCGGCAATATCGCCGGGGTTGCTTTCCAAAGTGATCTCGGCGGTGGTTGCAAGATGGAAAGCGGAACGAACTTCGTCCAGGATGCGGGCGATGTCTCCCGGGGGTACGTAGGACGGCGTGCCTCCGCCAAAGAACACGGTGCTGACGGCTGGCGAATGATGCCGGGATATGGAGTCGCCCCAAAAGCGCGCCTCGTTGATCAAGGCATCGACGTATTCAGGGATCAGTGGCTCTATGCCTGCGTACGTATTGAAGTCGCAGTAAGGGCACTTTGTTTCGCAGAAGGGGATGTGAATATAGAGAGAGATGGTCTCTGCTTTGAACTGATCGCTTATCTGAAGGCTTTGAGTTTGCTTGACTGTCATGGCGCTGATTATATTCCGGGGTTGCAAATAGCCCTGCGGCCGGGCTAAACCAAGCCGGGCTAAAGCAATCCCAGGCTAAACGTTGAACAGGAAGTTTATCACGTCGCCGTCCTTGACCGGATAGCCCTTGCCTTCCGAGCGCAGCAGCCCCCTACGCCTGGCCTCTGCCAGTGAGCCGCACTCCTCTAGATCGTCGTAGGGGATTACCTCTGCTCTGATAAAACCGCGCTCCATATCGGAATGAATGCGCCCGGCGGCCTGTGCCGCCGGAGTATCCAGGGGGACGGTCCACGCTTTGACTTCGTTGGAGTTGCCGGTCAAGAAAGAGACAAGGTGAAGCAGACGGTACGACCCTTGAACAACCCTGTCATGGCCAGGCTCGCCCGCGTTGAGGGATTTCCTAAACTCGGCTTCCTCTTCTTCATCCATCTGGGACAGCTCTTCTTCCAAACGTCCGCAGAGAGCAACACAGGACACGTTTGGCCGGTTGACCGTCCGCTGAAGGTCGGTTTCCAACTGGCTGACGCTGGACAGCTGGTCCTCTCCTATGTTTAGAAGCACAAGCAGAGGCTTGGCGGTGAGAAGCTGCAAAGCGCTGATCTGCTTCTTCTCGTCGCCGGTGAGCTCTTGTTCTCTCACTGGTATCTCTTCCAGCAGTCTCTGGTTGATTTTCTGCAAGATGGCGCTTTCACGATTGATACGGTCGCGTTCCTGGGCTTTGGCGCCCTTCAGTTCCGTGTCCAGCCTCTCCAAGCGGCGTTCCAAAATCGCCACGTCGGAAAAGGTGAGCTCCAAGTCCAGCGTAACGATGTCACGGAAAGGGTCTATGCTTCCCTCTACATGGGGCACGGCGGGATTTTCGAAGGTGCGCACCACGTGGACCAATGCGTCCACGCGTTGCAGAACATTGAAGTATTCGCCTGTTATACCACGGTCTTTGCCCAAGCCTTCAGGGGTGTTGAGCAGGTCGATATATTGGACCTCGGCGTTGGTGACGCGTTTCGGCTTGAATATGCCAGCAAGTACGCCGAGACGCCCATCGGGCACCTTGGCTATACCTATGTTCGACTTGGCGGTCGCACCCGTGGACGCGGTGGAGACGCGTCCACGGGTGAGAGTGTTGAATACGGTGGACTTGCCGCTCCTGGCCAACCCGATAATTCCGAGTTCCATGGAGATGCTACTGAACGGCTATCAACCGGCCTTCGATAGTGGGGACGAAGAGCTTATTGCCCGCCAGCACCGGTGAGGATATAACCGATCCGTCAACAGAGATGCGCCACTTCTCTTCACCGTTGGAGGCGTCCAGGCCGTAGACGGCGCCGTTAACCGAGGTTTGCACAACGGTATCGCCGGTTATAATGGGAGAGGAGTAAAGCGTACCGAGTCCTTCCGTCTCCCAGTCAGTAGTCCCCTTCTTCAGGTCTATGGCGCGCACTACGCCGTCGGTTGTGTTGACAAATAGGCGGGCGCCGTCGGTGGCTAAGTCGCCCACAACGGTCTCGCGCAGCCGCCTGGCCCACTGCAACCCTGGAATGGGGTCCGGTATTGGCGCCACGTTCCAGATCCAAAGCTGGAACCACCAGCTCCACACCGCCTTCTGAAACGCTGTGCTCTTCTGCGTGTAATCGAAGGCCACCAAGGTGCCGCTCCGAGTCGCCACGTAGGCGATGCCGTCAACAATAGTGGTGGAGTTGTCCACGCCACTGCCAAGGTCTACCTGATGACGGAGTGTGCCGTTGTTCGCGTCGAACATATACAGCTCGCCGTCCTGCCCTCCAAAAACCAAGACCCCCTGGTCCACGCTTGGCGAGGCCACCACCCAGTTCTTGGTTATCTTCTTCCACCGCTCTTCTCCCGTCAGTGCGTCCAGCACGTAGATTCCGCCGTCGGATGAGCCTACGTAGAGAACGCCTTCGACAACGGTGGGTGCGCCGTAGATGGCAGCGCCCGTCTTGTAGGTCCAGACCGTGTCGCCGGTCTTGTAGTCAAGGGCAATGAGCCTACCGTCGCGAAGTCCCCAGTAGAGGAAGTCGCCGGCCACGGTTGGCACTGAGTTGGGCTGTATATCCAGGGGGTGTTCCCATACCACGCTGCCGGATTCCTCATCCAGGGCCACGATGCGCCGGTCGTTGCTTCCAACGAACACCAGGCCGTCTACTACAGCGGGCGCTCCCAGGATCTGTCCCTCTGTTTGAAATTGCCACGCCACTTCGCCGGACGGATCGAAGGCTGGGCCGGGGACGTAGCCGGTGTGGAAGTTGCCGCGCTGCGCGGTTACCCACTCGTCAGCGCCGGACACCGCGGTGATAGAGCCGGCGGGCCCCGGCAGGGGCGGGCGCGTCTCTATCAGATTGAACACCCACCATGCCGCAAGCACTGCTACGGTTGCACTAATGGCTATCCAGGTGATCCGCTTGCGCTTTCTCAGCTGGCCCCAGTAGCGCTCCAGCAACTTCTCCTCTTCCTCTACGGAAACAACCGGCTGGGCCACGAGCGAGCCCCAGCAGTTGGAACAGCGCCTGGAGGAAGCGGCGTTGCCCGTGCCGCAGAGCGGACAAAAGATACGCTCAGCGGTCTCCACGTCCACGTCGGGAGCAATGACAGTCGTTTGTTCCAGGCGGGCCGTCGCTTCCTCTCCGTCTTCCGCCTCGCTTTGCACGGCCGGCCTCTGAGCAAGTTCAGGCCCAACCGCCTGGACCAGGCTGTCCACGAACTCGGTTGAAGTGGCAAAACGGTTTTCAGGCTTGGGCTCCAGGGCTTTGAGCATGACCTCGTCGGCGGCGGGAGGTATTCCTTCAACCAGGCTAGACGGAGCCTCCGGTACGTATCTGAGCTGCCTGGAGAGGACGGAGTGAGGCGTCAGAGCCTCAAAGGGAGGGTTGCCGGTTAGAAGCTGATAGGCAAGCACCCCCAATGAATAGACGTCGCTGTAGGGGTTGTAGTGGAGGCCCTGATTCTGCTCAGGCGCCGAATACCCGGGTAGGGGTATGTTTATAGTAGTCCTAACCAGGGCGTGGGTGCTTTCCACGAGCCTCACTATGCCGAAGTCGGATAACATTGCATGGCCGGATTTCTCGTCGTAGAAGACGTTGCTGGGTCTGATGTCTCGGTGCAGTATCTTCTTAGTCTGGGCGAAATCCAGGGCCGAAGCCACCTGCTTCAGAATGTGAATAACCTCGCCCACGGGCATCGTCTGCGCCTTCCGAGCTTTGAGGGTGGGGTATGGTACGTAGTCCATCACAATGGCTGTGTCCTCTCCGACGTGCTCTACACCGTGCATCGGCACGATATTGGGATGTCGGAGATGGCTCGCCTGCTCCATCTCTGCCAGGAAGATGCGCATCGCTTCGTGCTCCTTGGCGAAGTAGGCGTGCAGTATTTTCAGAACGACGACGGAGCCGGTTTCGGTATCACGGGCATGGAGAATGGAAGCGATACCGGAGGTGCTCAGCCATTCGATGATTTCATATTTTCCTAAAATTTCACTTGCAGTGGGGTTCATTTGCAATCAAAGAGCAAAGGTAGAACAGACGCAACAAACGGGGCGGTCTTATTGAGAGCCAGTAATCACTACCTGATGACAATGTTGTATACGTTAAGAGTATTGTAAGGTATCTGGCGTGTCAACGAAAATCTCCCTGCCGGAAGAAAGAGGGCTTCCGTGATCTACGTTCTCCACGGTGAAGACGATTTTTCCAAGAAGGCGTTCTTGAATGCTCTGCGGGAAGAGATAGGCCAGATTGACATAAGAGACGCCAACACTACGGTTCTGGAAGGCCCGGACCTAAAGTTGCAGCACCTGTTGCAGGTGGCCAACGTTGTGCCCTTTTTGGCGGAGCGCCGCCTGGTGATTGCCGCGGGACTGCTGGGCCGCTTTGAAGAAGTGCGGCCGGTGCGGAGAAGGGGAGCTGCAGGCGGAAGACAGAACGACCTTTTGGAAGAGTGGAAGGACTTGTCCCAGTCGTTGAGCGATCTGCCTCCCACCACCTTGCTGGTTTTCTTGGATGGAAGACTGAGCAGGGGCAATCCGTTGCTATCCAAACTGAGCGACTTGGCTGAGGTAAAGGAGTTCCGCATCCTAACCGGGGATGCCCTGAGCCGGTGGCTGGCGAGACGGGTAAGGGAGATGGAGTTGAATTTCACCCCCAGCGCCGAACGGCAGTTGATAGACCTGGTGGGCGGAGACTTATGGGTGATGCAAGGCGAGTTGGAGAAACTAGCTCTGTATGCAGACGGCGAGACCGTTGACCGTGAGATAGTCCAGCTTCTGGTGGCCAATTCAAGGGAAGCCAACATATTCAGAACGGTGGATATGGTGCTGGGAGGGAGGACGTCCAACGCCCTGCGCCTCATAAAGCAGATGCAAGAAAGCGGAGCGGACGCAGGCTACATCATAGCCATGCTGGCACGTCAACTGCGCCTGATGCTGCTGGCCAAAGACCTGGTTGGACAGGGCGTACCGGGTTCGGAAATGGCGCGGCGTTTGGGACTAAGGGCTGAGTTCGCGGTGAAGAGGGTCCAGGAACAGTCGCGCCGGCACAGCAAGGAGAAGATAGTGGCAATGTACGTTAGCTTGCTGGAGGCGGATTTAGCCATCAAAAGAGGCGCGCTAAGCGACGACCTTGCCATAGAAACACTGTTCGTTGAACTGGCCCAGGCGTCACAGGTCAGGGCAGAGGCTAATCGTACCGCCTCTCGTTGAAGCAAGCTACGGCATGAAATAGGCCATTTAAGGGCTTTTATACCCACATGTGGAACCCTCTTGAAACGGGCTGTCGGAAATGCAGGGCTTTGGTGTGGGTCATTGAGTAGAGGGTGCGTATGCACACTAAACGTTGGTCCTGCTTCACCCCTAGAACAGCTGCGTCAAGAACTTCAATTGGCCGCAAGCGCCAGCGCGACCCCAATGCCAGCCAAACCCTTTCCATGTCCTTGTAGCACCAAATGGCATATGGTACAAACTTGGTGGGAAGCTGAAAGGCTCCATTCTGCTATCCGGTGGGACACATGGCATGAAGTCGCTGGAAGTGTACGGGACATCCTTAGTTAGATATGAAGGTGTTGCTGACCTCACGTTTCCGGATGACTCGGGGATTGCATACAAAGGCTACTTCGAGGCGAAGCAGTTGACGGGAGGGGGAATAGCAATAGGCTTTGTGCCGATAGTCCATGATGCAGGTGGGTCGGCAACGATTGCCGGGAGCTTCTATTCAAAACCGTCGTTCCATGGCCGAGATATGGACGGCTGGGATGTTACAACCTGTGGGCAGACGTTAGCTTTGCCAATATTAGGACCCCTAGATGCTCCCAAGAGTGCCGTTCATCCTGCACGTGTCTTTGTTTCCCGATGCATAAGGGCTCAACGCGAGGGGGCCATGGAGTCAGGCTATGACAAAGTACATTTTCTGGTGTCGAATCTGCTTTGGCATGATAAAGAGGTGGCGCCAGAGCCCATTGCACTTGAAGCTGGAGGCATGACCGTTACGGTTGCTCCAGTTGGCAACTACATGGAAGTGGCTGACAGCATCGTGGCTGTGCGGGGGATAGCACCAACTGCTGAGGTCTCGATCAAGACCTCAGACGGGTCAAACCTGTCCCTGGAACGCTATGGGGATTTCATGAATGATCTGGTTTCTGCATTCCGCCTAGTAACCGGCAACAGAGTAGACTGGTACTACGGAGAAGCTTTCGAAGTCGGCACAGATAGGGTCGTGGAAAGGTTTCACAAGGATGCGGTAACTGGTCCATACTCCAAGACAGTCAGATTTCGTCGACTGCGAAGCGGAATGGTTAGTGCGATACCAAAGCTGGACTTCCAGGCGCTCGCGAAGTCCTTCCTAGGCGATGTTGATAAAGCCCTCGACCGAAGCACCATGAAGGAGATGATCAACTACTTCATCAATGCCTGCGATGAGACGTCGTACTTGGAAGCTCGAGGCCTTTTGGCTTCGACTCTTCTCGATTTGATCGTCTTCAAGTACGCGAGTGCGAAGAAAGCCCACAATGTTGTGGAGGAGAAGGAATTTGGGAGACGAGTGCTACCCACCCTGAGAAATGCTATAGAGGCTGTGCGTCTACCACAATTGACTAAGGAACTGCGAAAGCGTGCCATTGACCAACTTCGAGGTGCGTACCGTCGATCATTTAGGCAGCGTCTCGAGTTCTTGATCAGGGAACTCGATTTGCCTTTGGATGCCAAGGCCTGCAGAAGAGCTGTAGATATAAGGAACAAGCTGGTTCACGACGGGACTTACCTCTCAGCGAACGTGGGTGATGAGTGGTACAGCCAGTACAAGTTCATGATCTGGGTGGACCTGGTTGCTCTTTGCAGGCTCGCAGGCTACGAGGATGATCTCCCCTTGCTTATCGATGGGAGGCGACTGGAAGTCTAGGGATTGTAAGATGGTATGCAATGGAGCCTTGTTCATAATTCCTGGGGCTCTCCAGAGACACGCACGTAAAAAGCTGTTCGCAAGTAATCTCAGCGACGACCTTGCCATAGAAACACTGTTCGTTGAGCTGGCCCAGGCGTCACGGGCCAGGGTAGAGGCTAATCGTACCGTCTCTCGTTGAAGCAAGCTACGGCGTGGTTGTCCGCGATTAAGCGCAGGGCCGGCCTGGGGCTGTTGTGGCAGATACTGGTTGCGTTAGGACATCTGGGCAGGAAGGAGCAGTGTTCCGGCGGGGCGTCCAGCTCCGGTGGCCTCCCTGGCATAGAGACAAGCTGGCGTTCCGCGTCGTCCAGCCTGGGCAGCGCTTGAAACAGACCGGTGGTATACGGATGCGCGGGCCTTTTGAATAGATCGATAGTGCTGGCCCGTTCGACAATGGTCCCGGCGTACATGACTGCCACGGAGTCCGCCATCTGGGCAACAACGCCCATGTCGTGAGTTATGAGCAGAATGGTGGTGCCGTACTCCTCTCTGAGGTGCCGGAGATGGCTGAGAATGGCGGCTTGAAGAGTGGAATCCAGGTTGGACGTGGGCTCATCGGCAATGAGAAGCTTTGGCCTGAGGGCCAGAGCAATGGATAGCATGACTCGCTGGCACATGCCGCCGCTTAGCTGGAAGGGGTATTGCGTGAGCACGTGTGATGCGTCGGGCAATCCCATTTCCACCAGCAGCTCTTCAGAGCGTTCGCGGGCCTCGCGCTTGGTCATGCCTGTGTGCGTGAGCAGCACTTCCTGCACTTGAACGCCGATGGGTATGCTGGGATTCAGCGAGGCCCTTGGATCTTGGAAGACCATGCCTATGAGGGGGCCTCTCACGGCTCGGATCTGCTCTTGGTTCAGCTCCAATAGATTGGCGCCCCCCATTCTCACGCTTCCCGCTGTTACCCGCCCTGGAAAGGGCAGAAGGCCAACGGAGGACAGGGCCGTGACGGACTTGCCAGAACCGCTTTCCCCCACTACAGCTACAATAGAGTTCTCTTCCACAGCGAGGTCAACGCCGTTGACCGCGTTGATTGATCCCTCTTTGGTATCGAAACGGACGTACAGGTTTTCTATTTCAAGGAGTGCCATTGGAGTCCATCCGGGACTAAAATCAAGGGCTGGATTTTAGTGTGGCACTCTGCATTTAGGATGTCAACAAACCTTCCAAGTCAGGTCTTTGATTGTGTACAATTTCACTTGAAAGCCAAATGTTCCGCATGGTATGGTATAGCGGGTTTTAACCCCGGTTTAACCAGGGATACTGTAGGGAAAAAGCATGCTTGATAACTATTTTCAACAGTACGGCCTTTTGGCTATCTTGGTTGTATTCTCCATAATCATCCCGGCAAGTATGCTGATTCTGTCCTGGCTGGCCTCCTTTATCCGCATCCGCCCTGCCAAGCCTGACCCCGTCAAGAGACAGGTATACGAATGCGGCGTGGAGCCTATAGGCGGCCGCCGCTGGTCGCAGTTCAACTTTCGCTACTACGTGTACGCCCTTCTTTTTGTCATCTTTGACATAGAGACGGTCTTCCTTTATCCCTGGGCTGTTCAGTATCAGCAGCTTGGACTGTTTGCCCTGTTTGAGATGTTGGTCTTTGTACTGATACTCGTGATTGGACTGGTATACGCTTGGCGCAAACGCGCCCTGGAATGGGAGTAGACTAAATTGGAGAACGACCAGAACTCTAAAATCATCCCTCTCCACGCCACAACGTGGCAACTGGATAGAGAAGAGGGAGCCAAGATACAGCACCTCAAGGATACCTCCCTTGCGCCCTATGATGAGCCGTTGCTGGAAGTGCCGGATGACCTGGGGCGAAACGTAGTGGTGACCTCGGTGGATGCGCTGTTGAACTGGGGACGCCGTTCTGCCGTATGGCCGTTGGCCTTCGGGTTGGCCTGCTGTGCGTTTGAAATGATGGCCAGCGCTATGTCCCGCTTTGACATATCGCGATTCGGAATGGAGGTATTTCGTGCGTCACCACGCCAGGCTGATCTGATGATTGTGGCGGGCACCGTTACTTGGAAGATGGGAGAGGCTATAAAGCGCATTTATGACCAGATGGCGGAGCCCAAGTGGGTCATCTCCATGGGGGTCTGCGCCACCAGCGGCGGTCCCTACTACCAGTCCTATAGCGTGGTGCCCGGCGTGAACCACATAGTCCCCGTGGACGTCTACGTGCCGGGTTGTCCTCCACGCCCGGATGCCCTTCTCTACGGTATTATGCAGCTTCACGAGAAGATCAAGAAATACAGCCTAATTAGAAAACCGGCAGGTCGGTAGTAGATGATTACAGCCCTGCGGGGAGAAGAGTTGGCACAGCGTATCGGGGAGATACTTCCGTCCGCTGTGCAAGAGTGCGGCAAAGCCGAGGTATGGGTCTTGCCCGAATCCGTACTGGATGTCTGCCAGCATTTTGCAAAGACCCCGGGGTTGGAGTTCGATATGCTGAACTCGATCTCAGCGGTGGACTACGTAGACCACTTTGAGGTGATATATCACTTGACATCCACCATCAATATGCTCAGCGCTGTGGTTAAAACCAGAGTGTACGGACGTGAAAATCCATCATTGCCTTCAGTTATGAGCGTATGGCAAGGGGCCGACTTTCAAGAACGCGAAATCTGGGATCTGATGGGTGTGGCGTTTGAAGGCCACCCCAACCTCAAACGGATCATGCTCTGGGAGGGATACGAAGGCCACCCGCTGAGAAGGGACTACATGGAGCAACCCAGGTAGCAGGGATTATGACGCTAAGCGAGCCGGTTACAGTAAACATAGGGCCTCAGCACCCGAGCACTCACGGAGTGCTTCGCCTGCGCGTCACCTTCGACGGAGAGGTCATATTGGACTTGGAGCCAGTATTAGGCTACCTCCATCGCGGGTCGGAGAAGCTTGCCGAAGAAAGGACGTATACCCAAGTCATCACGTTGACGGATCGCCTGGACTACGTGGCGTCCATGACAAACAACCAGGCTTACGTCATTGCCTGCGAAAAGCTGGCGGAAGTACAAGTGCCGGAGCGGGCCAAGTATCTGCGGACCATAGCGGCAGAGCTTCAGCGCATTGCCAGTCATCTTGTAGCTACAGGATTTCTGCTGAACGATTTGGGCGCGTTTGCCACTCCGCTGATGTACTGCTTTAGGGAGCGCGAGAAGATACTTGACTTATTCGAGATGCTGTGCGGAGCCAGAATCACAGTGAGCTATATGAGGGTGGGAGGCGTATTCCAAGACACGCCCGCCGATTTTTGGCCGGCGTTCAAGAGATTCCTGGAGGAGATGCCCCACTATATAGATGAATACGAACAGCTCTTGATTGGAAACGAAGTGTTGCTGATCAGAACAAAGGGCGGCAACGTACTGACCAAGGAAATGGCCTTGAATGCGTCCATTACCGGGCCTGTCCTCCGCTCTACGGGATTCCCCTGGGACCTGCGAAAAGTGGAGCCATACGAAATTTACGATAGATTTGACTTTGACGTCCCGGTAGGGGAACAAGGCGACAACTTTGACAGGTTCTACATTAGGATCCAGGAGATGAAGCAGAGCCTTCGCATCCTGGAACAGTGCCTGGAGCAGATAGAGCCGGGTCCGGTAAAGGCGGACGTTCCCTATCTGTACCGTCCTCCTCCTGGGGATTCGTACGGCAGGGTAGAATCGCCCAAGGGCGAGCTTGGCTTCTATCTGGTCAGCGACGGCGGGATATCGCCCTACAGGTGCAAGATACGCTCCCCCTCTCTGATAAACATGACGGCGATCAAGGAGATGCTGGTAGGCTGGAAGCTGGCTGACATGATAGTTACCCTGGGAAGCGTAGATATCAATATGGGCGAGGTTGATCGCTGATGGACTCGCTGCTGGCAGGCAATTCCATATACAGGAACGTCTATTGCTTTTGGGGGGCAAACCAGGGGAACGCCGCTTATTGCACCCCTGAAGGCGCGGCTGCCATTAAAGATGGGATACTCCCCGGCGGTATGGAGTGGCTTGCCTTCACCCTGGCCGGGCTGAGCGTGATACTGCTGGTAGTCAACGTTTTCCTTGTATTTGCGGCATTTTTTACCTACGTAGAGCGCCGCGTGCTCGGGCGATTTCAAGCTCGCCTCGGACCCAATCGAGCCGGGCCTTTTGGACTACTACAGCCGATAGCGGACGGGATAAAGCTGTTGACCAAAGAGGACACCATGCCGGAAGGCACGGACCGCTGGGTATTCAACCTGGCTCCCATAATAATGATGGGATCGGGAATACTGGTTCTAGCCGTGTTGCCTTTTGGTAAGAACTCGTTTATAGCGGACCTGAACATTGGCATTCTGTACGTGTTTGCCGTGACCGGAGTGAACACACTGGCCATGTTCATGGCTGGGCTGGCGTCCGGCAACCGTTACGCCATGTTTGGAGGAATGCGGGCGGTGGCGCAGCTCATCAGCTATGAGATACCCGTGGTGCTTTCCGTAGTTGGACTCATCCTCATGGCAGGCACCATGTCGTTGGTTGGTCTAGTGGAGGCTCAGACGGTGCCATTCATAATAGTGCAGCCCCTGGCCTTCTTCATATTCCTGGCGGGAACCTCCGCCGAGATGAACCGGTCGCCGTTCGACCAGGTAGAAGCCGAAGGCGAAATAATCGCGGGATACCATACCGAGTATAGCGGTATGAAATTCGGCATGTTCCAGGCAGCCGAATTCGGCGCTGTCCTGATTACCTCGGCGCTGCTGGCCACCTTGTTCCTCAAAGGGTGGGAAGGGCCGTTTCTTCCGTCCCACCTCTGGTTTCTCCTGAAAGTTGGGCTCTTTGCCTTCATCTTCGTATGGTTCAGGGCCACGTTGCCCAGGCTGCGCGTCGATCAGATCATGGCCTTTGCCTGGAAGTTCCTGTTGCCGCTCAGCTTGCTCAACATCTTTGTGGTAGCAATAGAAGTATTGGTATTCGGAGAAGAGGTAGTGGTGGACGGAGTAACCAGAAGAGTCCTGACCGCCGCGGATATGTGGATCATGGGCGGAATCAATCTGGTGGTGGCGATATTGGGAATAACCGTCTTGGCTAAACTTGTTGGGTTGAATGCCAAAGAATCCACACCGGTGGCGCAGGGAACAGCCGCCGTAGAGGTGTCTTAGATATGTATGGTGTAGGAATATTCAAGGGTTTGATGGTGACAATGAAGAACTTTGTCAGAAAGCCGTTCACCATCCGGTACCCGGAGCAGCGCGCGACACAGCATCCACGGTTTCGCGGTGAGGAGTTCACCTGGTACGAAGAGAGATGCACGGGTTGCGCCAGCTGTGCCAAATATTGCCCCCTGGGGATCATACGCATTGTGACGCACCCCGGCGGGGACTACATGAACGAAGGCCAGGCATACGCCATAGACGCTTTTGACATAGACATAGCGCGGTGCATGTTCTGCGGGCTATGCGTTGAGGCTTGTCCATATGACGCGCTGTTCATGGGGAGCGGCTTTGAAGAAGGGCAATACAGCCGCAAGGACTTGGTCATAACAGTGGACAGGCTGCGAAAAGCGGATAAGAAGCCTAGCACGTGGTTCAGACCTCAGCTTGAAAACAAGGGGTACGACCCGCACAAAGACCCAGGGCTGGACTGGGAAAACGCGGGGCGTGAGCCTTGGCCGTACCACGTACCGCAGAGGCCCCAAGAGTCAAGGGACGCCTTTGAAAAGGAAGAGGCCGGTTGATGGTCCAGGACGTCCTTTTCTGGCTGCTTGCCGCGATCAGTGTGGCAGCTTCAATTCTTGTGCTCAGATTCCAAGACCTCTTTAGGGCTGCTCTGATGCTTGTAGTTACCTTCGGCGCTATGGCAGGACTGTTCGTATTGCTCAACGCCGAGTTCCTTGCCGTAGTGCAGGTGCTCGTTTATATAGGCGCAATAGCGGTGCTGATCATCTTCGGTGTCCTTCTCACACAGGACATACAGGTGGGAAACCCTTCCAACAGCCTTCGCCTTCGCCTGCCCGCTCTGATGGGGTCCGGTCTTGTTCTGGTAGCCCTTGTTTTTGTAATCGCGGATACTCAGTGGGACCTGTTAGAACAGACGCTGTCCGCCGACAGCCTGGCCAAGGTTGAGCAGGTGCTCTCATCTACGCCGGAATGGCTGGCCGGCCTGCTGCTCCAAGAGTGGGTGCTGGCCTTTGAAGCGGTCTCACTGCTTCTGCTGGCGGCGATAATCGGCGCCATAGTCCTCGTAAGGGAGCGGCAGTCTTGACGCTGGAGAATGTTCTCATACTGTCGGCCATACTGTTCAGTATTGGATTGTACGGCGTTCTAACCAAGCGGAACGCCATAACCATGCTCATGGCTATAGAGCTGATGTTCAACGGCGTCATTCTTGCCGCCATAGCTTCGGCGCGGTACGTTACTCCCGCCGGGCTGCGCGTTGATCCTACGTCAACGGCCGACACAGCGGCGCAGTTTGTACTTACGGGACAGGTATTCGCCATGTTCATCATTGCGGTGGCGGCGGCGGAGGTGTCTTTGGGGATTGCTATTATCATTGCCGTCTACAGGGCAAGGCGCACAGTGAACGTAACACAGGTCAACTTGATGAGGGGGTGACATTGTGTGGGTTGATTACTTGAAAGCGCCAAACTTGATAGTTGCCGAGATGTGGAAGAATCTCCTTGAAGGAGAGGGCCTTCCCACCAGAATACTCCCGGAAGGAGATATCCTGGACTGGGCGGAAGAGAGCCCCTTCAAGGTGATGGTGCCGCGGGGAAGGGAACACGTTGCGGATGAAATCTTGAGGAAGCTGTGAAGGTCCTATGATAACCGAACCTATAGCCTGGGCCATCCTGTTCTTACCTCTGATATCTCTTGTACTGATTGTACTTGTCATTCGTCCTATGTCACGGAGCGTGGACCCGCGCCTCAGCGGGTATGCCACCATACTCACCATAGGGCTTGCGTTTGCACTGTCTATATGGGCGCTGGCAAGCACGGTAGGCAACCACGATGCAATCGGCTGGGACTCGCATACCTGGCTGACCATTGGCGAGTTGGAGATCAGGGTAGGGATCCTCATGGACCCGCTCACCGCCATCATGCTGGTAGTGGTTACCGGCGTGAGCTTGATGGTGCAAATCTATTCGCTTGGTTACATGCAGAGGCACGAGTACTCCCGTTACTACGCCTACATGTCGATATTCACCGTTTCTATGGTCGGCATTGTCCTGGCCAGAAGCATTCTCCAGGTGTACGTGTTCTGGGAACTTGTCGGTTTGAGCTCTTACCTGCTGATCGGGTTCTGGCATCAGCGGCCTGCGGCGGCTGCGGCGGCAAAGAAGGCGTTCTTGATAACCCGCATTGGAGACGTGGGCCTGCTGCTGGCGATCCTCTACCTCTTTGTGCAGAAGGACTTCTATCTGGCTCAGGGGCTCAACCCGTTCGAGATTCCCGACATACTTGGCTCCGCGGGCGGCCTGACCGCCTTTGCGGCTACCTGGCTGTCACTTGGCATATTCGCGGGTGCGGTGGGCAAATCGGCTCAGTTCCCCCTGCATACCTGGCTTCCCGACGCCATGGAGGGCCCCACTCCGGTCAGCGCCCTGATACATGCCGCGACTATGGTTGCAGCAGGCGTATTTCTCATAGTGCGGTTCTTTGGGCTTATCGCCGAATCTGACACGGCCCTCACGGTGGTGGCGCTGATTGGTGGATTCACGGCGGTATTTGCCGCCGCAATGGGACTGGTGATGTACGACATCAAGCGGGTTCTGGCCTACTCCACGGTAAGCCAACTTGGCTACATGGTAGCAGCGGTAGGCTTAGGCGTTCCGGCAGTGGCAATGTTCCACCTGTTCACCCACGCCTTCTTCAAAGCGCTCCTATTCCTTGGTTCCGGTAGTGTGAACCACGCCACCGGCACATTCGATATGCGGTATATGGGCGGCCTGCGCCGGCATATGAAGTGGACTTATTTTACCTTCTTGATAGGCGCATTGAGCCTGGCCGGTATCTTCCCTCTGGCCGGCTTCTGGAGCAAGGACGAAATCCTTCTGGACGCCTGGTATGGTGGAGACGGTGTTAGCCAGGTGGTCTTCTGGCTCGCTCTCGCTACCGTTTTCCTCACGGCCTTCTACATGTTTCGCGTCATCTACATGACTTTCCATGGCAAATTCCGTGGAGGTGTTGAAAAGGAGGATCCGTCGCAAGCCGGGCACGGCGTACATCTGGCGGAATCGCCGTGGGTTATGGTGCTTCCGCTCGGCATACTGGCGGTTGCTTCGATAGGGGCGGGCTACTTCGTCAACCCCCTGAATGCTCTGGGGAACATACCGGCGCACTGGTTCGTTGAGTTCTTGGGAGGACACGTCAAGGACTTCAGCCTGGTGATTGCCGGAGCCTCAACAGCCGTGGCATTGCTGGGGATAGCGCTGGCTACGTTGATGTACCAGGTCGGAGTCATATCGCCTGAGAGAGTGGGGCGAGTGTTCCGCCCGGTTAGAGAACTTCTCTTTAGAAAATACTACATGGATGAATTGTACGAAGGCGTTTTGGTTCATCGCATCTTTTATCAAGGTGGAGTCAGGTTCCTCGACTGGTTCGACAGGGAAGTGGTGGACCGCATCGTAGAATTCATAGGCCTTGTCAGCCGCAATGCGGGTAGACCCGTGGCGCACGTGCAGAACGGTCAGGTGCAGGCCTATGGCATCGTTGTCTCTTTGGGAATGTTGCTGATTCTAGGAGCTTATCTTGTACTTGGCAGATAAAGATATGAGGAGAGTCCGTTGCTAACCGCCACGCTCTTTCTCCCCCTGGCAGGTGCGCTGCTTATCCTCTTGTTCGTCAAGGGGCCCAGAGTCCGTCTGTTTGCGGCCGGCGTAACTATCGTTGAGTTGGTTCTGACGTCCGTAGTGTTTTTCATCGTATACCAGGACGGAACGGACGCTCTCCACCTGGTTGAAAAGACCACATGGATAGAATCCTTGAACGTTCAGTACTTCCTGGGTGTGGACGGCTTGAGCGCGCCGCTGGTGTTCTTAACCGGCCTGCTGGGGCTGTCCGCGGTATTCGCGTCCTGGAAGGTGGAAGTCAGGGCAAGGGAGCACTTCTTCTGGCTTCTGGTGTTGCAGACAGCCGTGATGGGCGTCTTCATGTCCTTGGACTTTGTTCTGTTCTTCATCTTTTGGGAACTGGAACTGGTGCCCATGTACTTCCTGATCTCCATTTGGGGCACCGGCCGCAAAGAGTACTCGGCCATGAAGTTCCTTATCTTCACCATCGCAGGGTCGGCGCTTATGCTGATAGGTATCCTGGTGCTCTACTTCTCCACGGGAACCTTTGATATGACGGAACTGGGCAATCGCAATCTGACGGATCTGCTGATCCCTGCCCAGATGGTGTTCTTCCTCTTCTTCATAGCGTTTGCCATAAAGCTGCCGGTATGGCCCGTCCACACGTGGCTGCCTGACGCGCACACCGACGCCCCCACGGCGGGCAGTGTCATGCTTGCTGGCGTCCTGATCAAAATGGGTGGTTACGGCTTGATACGCATCAACACATCCATGTTCCCCGGCATAACCAGCGACTATTCATGGTTCATAGTGACGCTCGCCGTGGTCAGCATTATGTACGGAGCAATGGTGACCCTGCGCCAGAGCGACCTCAAACGATTGATTGCATTCAGCAGTGTCAGCCACATGGGGCTGGTGCTGCTGGGGATAGCCTCTCTGGGCGGGGCGGGTCAGGTCAGTGCGGTAGGGCTGAACGGCGCCGCCATGCAGATGTTCACCCACGGGACTATAACCGGGCTCATGTTCTTGCTGGTGGGCCAGGTATATGAAAAGGCTCACACCCGCTACATCCCGGACATGGGTGGACTGGCGTCTCGGATGCCGTTCCTGGCTACCGCATTGATAGTGGCCGGGTTGGCCTCCCTGGGTCTGCCCAGCCTTAGCGGGTTTGTATCGGAGGTGCTTGTATTCCTGGGCGCGTTCTCCGTATGGTCCTGGCCCACGGCGATAGCCGTGTCCAGCATTGTTCTGACGGCCGGATACATCTTGTGGATGATCCAGCGCGTGATGTTTGGACCGGAGAAGCCCCGCTTCGCCGAAGTTGGCGACGCCAGCCTGGTGGAGGCGATCCCCGTAGTGCTGCTGGTGGCGTCGATTGTTATAGTGGGCATTTACCCCGCCCTGATTACAGACGTTTTCTCCTCTACTCTCAATCCAATGGTGGCCTCACGGTTTGGATAAGAACATATGACAGCGCATGACATCTATCTGATAGCTCCGGAAATTGCGCTCGCTGCCGTCGCTGGTGCGGTGGTCGTCTTTGATCTGTTGCTGCGCGACAAGCGATTCCTTCCCTTGATCGCGGTTCTGGGGTTGCTGGCGCCGGCGGGCTTCGCCGTAGTCTTGTGGATTGACGTCAGCGCTGAGAGCAGCGGCGCACTGACCGGCCTCTTCGATACGGTGGTTGTGGACAAATTCGCCCTGTTCTTCAAGTTCCTGGTGTTGAGCATCGTAGCGCTCGTGGTGCTGGGGTCCAGGGATTTTGCGGTCAGGTTCCACCGATCGCAGGGTGAGTTCTACGGTATCGTCCTGTTATCCGCGGTGGGCATGATGCTGGTTGCAGCCACCCAGGAGCTTGTTTCTATCTACATCAGCCTTGAGCTGGCGACTTTGCCAATTGCGGCGCTGGCGGCCTTCATCAGGGACGAGCGTTCCAGCGAAGCCGGTCTGAAGTTCCTCCTGCTGGGCGCAGTGAGCTCGGCGCTGCTGCTGTACGGCATGGTGCTCGTCTATGCGTTTACCGGCAGCACCCATTTGGATGTAATAGCGGGCAGCATAAGCAGCGGCAGCGTGCCTTTCGGGAGCAACGTAATGCTCGTGGGCATTACGCTGATAGTGGTCGGCTTTGGGTTCAAGATATCCATGGTGCCGTTCCAGATGTGGGTACCAGACGTCTACGAAGGCTCTCCAACGCCGGTGGCCGCCTTCTTGTCGGTGGCCAGCAAGGCCGCTGGGTTCGCCGTTGTCCTACGGGTCTTCTACGTGGCGTTTGGCAGCGTGGACGTGGATTGGGGCACCCTTTTTGCCGTACTCGCGGCGCTTTCAATGACGGTTGGCAACCTGGTCGCAATTTTGCAGAACAACGTGAAACGACTGCTGGGCTACAGCACGATCGCCCAAGCGGGATATGTCCTGGTGGGGGTAGCCGCCGTAGCGGCAAGTACGCCCGGCGGTGGCGTAGATGGGTTGGGGCCGAGCGGTGTGCTGTTCTATCTGGCGGCCTACGCCGTCACCAATCTGGCCGCGTTCTTCGCCGTGATGGCCATCGCCAACCGCACTGGCAGTGATCAAATAGACGACCTTGCCGGAATGGCAAAGCGTGCTCCCATCTTGTCGGGCGTGCTTGCTTTGTCCATGATATCGCTGATCGGCATTCCACCCACAGCAGGCTTCATGGGCAAGCTGTATCTGTTCAACGCGGCCGTAAGCAGTGATTTGGTTTGGTTGGCGGTTGTGGGCGTGCTCAACAGCGTGGTATCGGCCTATTACTATCTCAGGGTCATAAAGACCGTGTATCTGGCCCCTGCAGAATCGGAAGAGCGCATAACCTATTCGTCTCCCGTATTGGTAGCCGTGGCCGTCTCTGCAGTAGGAATTCTGCTGATTGGCATATTGCCTGGGCCGTTGTTTGAAATCACGGAGAGCGCGGTTCGCACCATCCTGCCTGCTGGGTAGACTTCTAGCTACCGCTTCGTTATCTTGAAAAGGCTATGATTTCCCGAGACACGGTTGGTATTGTCTACAACTCCCAGATTACGGAGGCCAAGGAGCTTGCCCGAACAATAGCTGCTCATCTTGGCCTGGGGAGCAATGCCCTGGTGTCTGCCGTCGAGGAGTTGGAAGCGGTCAGGGAAGGCGGCTGGCATGCCGGAGTCAATCTGCTGATCACGGTAGGAGGCGACGGCACTATCCTGAGAACAGCTCATGTAGCAGCTCCCAAGCAAGTAGCTATTCTGGGCATAAACATGGGACGGTTTGGTTTTTTGACCGAACTCCGCGTTGACGAGGCTCTGGGGAAGTTGGATAGGTACCTTGATAGCAGCGGCTGGATAGAAGAGCGCGCCATGATACAAGCCACAGTGCGCAGGTCTGGCACGGAAGGCGATACCTGGACGTACCAGGCTTTGAATGAGGTAGTAATGGGCAGAGGGGAGGTGGCGCGCTTGTCCATGATTGGGATCACCGTGGATGACGAACCGTTGACCACCTACCGTGCGGATGCAGTGATCGTGGCTACGGCAACGGGAAGCACGGGATATGCGTTGTCAGCCGGCGGGCCGATACTCCATCCACAATCCAGGGATATCCTGATGACGCCTGTTGCGCCTCACCTCGATATGTCGTGGACGCTGGTCTTGCCGCAGACCAGCCGGATAGAGATGAGCTTCTTATCGCAAAGCGGTGTACTGGCAATCGATGGATTCATAGACGTCGAACTCCAACATGGAGATAGGGTAGAGGTCAGCATGGGCGCGCCGGCGGCGCGGTTCCTCAGGGGCAATCCACCCGCCTATTACTACGCGGATCTGGTTCGGAAGCTGGGGCTCGATCCCTGGGAAGTACTCCCTGGCACTCATTAAGGAGCGGCATGGCTGATAACCCGGAACCCACCGTGAGCAGCAGGCGCATTTTCGATGGGAAGATACTATCCCTCCGGGTGGACACGGTTGCCCTGTCCAGTGGAATAGAGGCTACCAGGGAGGTAATTGAGCACGGGCCTGCGGTTGCCATTGTACCGGTGGATGACACGGGGAACGTGCACCTGGTCAAGCAGTATCGCAAAGCCATAGGCGATTCTTTGCTGGAGGTGCCCGCTGGCAGAATGGAGCGCGGTGAAGACCCCGCTGAAGCAGCCCGTAGAGAGCTTGGCGAAGAGACGGGGTTGAAGGCAGGGAAACTGGATTTTCTGGGTTCCTACTTCACTACTCCTGGATTCACGGACGAAGAGATGTATACGTTCTTGGCCACTGACTTGAGGGAGGGAGAAGCTCACCCTGATGAAGATGAAGAGGTGGAAAGGGTCATCATGCCACTGGAACAGGCGGTGGGAATGGTGAAGAACGGTGACTTGCACGACGGCAAGAGCATTGCCGCGCTGTTAATAGCCTGGCAGCGCCTCGGGATGGGGTAGGGGCTACGTTTGCAGCTCTTTGGCTGCCTCTTCTATTGCCTCGATGGTCTTCTGGATGTCGTCGTCCGTGTGGGCCAGGGACATGTAGAACTTCTGCCCGCCTTTGAGGACGCCTCGCTCCAGAAGTAGACTGTTGAACCTCTTCAACATGGAGCCGTCGGCATTCATTGTTGAACGGTACGTGGTGATCTCCTGGTTGGTGAAGTACGCGTCGAAGACGGTGTCGTCGCCAAGGACCCTAACCGGGATCTCAGCCTGGTCCATGATCTCTTGTAGCGCCGTTTTGAGCGCGTTGCCACTGCCGTGTAGACGCTGGTATGTGCCGGGTTTACGCATTTCGGCCAGCGTGGCCAAGCCTGCCGTAGCGGCGATGGGGTTGCCATTCAAGGTGCCGATTTGCGGGACGAAACCGTCCTCCTCGGCCAATGAAGCGTCGTAGGCTTGCATGATTTCACTGCGGCCCGCCACTGCCCCTAAGGGGTAGCCGCCACCAACTATTTTCCCCAGAGCGGCCAGATCCGGAGTCACGTTGTAGAACTCCTGGGCGCCTCCGTAGGCCATACGAAAGCCGGTGACCACCTCATCGAATATCAAAGGAATCTCGTACTGGCTTGTGATATCCCTGAGTCCTTGCAGGAAGCCGTCTATGGGGGTAAGGATGCGCTGCATTGGCTCTACGATCACTCCGGCCAGCTCGTCATGGTTCTCGGCTATGATCCGGGAGGTGGTTTCCAGGTCGTTGTAAGGGGCTATGAGCATGGTCTCCGCAACGGCTTTTGGTATGCCGGCGGAGCCCACTTCAGGTTGTGGGAAGTCAAGGAGTCTTTTGGGAGTCACGCTCTGCAGGGCGTAGTCGCTGGTGCCGTGGAAACCACCCTCGAACTTCAGTATTTTGTCGCGCTTGCGATAGGCGCGAGCGGCGCGCATGCACTGGAAGGTTGCATCCGTGCCGCTGGTGGTGAAGCGCACCAGGTCGGCGCAGGGCACCGCGTTTGATATCTCCTCGGCCAGGTGAATTGCGGGGGCGTTGGGTATGAAGTAAGTGCTGCCCCGCTCCAGATAGTCGCGGACAGCCTGCACCACCGATGGATGAGCATGTCCCAGCACCATTGGACCGGAGCCCAGCAGGTAATCTATGTATTCGTTGCCGCTGAAGTCGTAAAGCTTGGAGCCTCTCCCTTCCTTCACAATGAAGCCGTCTGCGAAGTTGCCGGAGCCGTTGCCCATTTCACCGGCGGGCATGTTGCGCCGTGCCTTCTCCAGGAGACTCTTTTCCTCTGTGCTCTGCGGCTTTCTTGACATCTGTGCCTCTATGTGCTGGAACTGTGCATGACGCCCACCAGCTCCTCCACTGCGTCCACTGACTTCTGTAGCATGGCCTGCTCTTCCGAGGAGAGCGTGATCTCTACAACCTCTTCCAAGCCGGATACGCCCAGCTTAACCGGTACGCCTGCAAAGTAGCCGTTGACCCCGTACTCGCCCTGCAGATAGGCGGCGCAGGGAAGGATGCGGTGCTGGTCTAGGACAATGGAGTCCACCATTTCCGCCACTCCGGCGGACGGCGCGTAGTAGGCGCTGCCCGTCTTGAGCAGGGCGACGATCTCTCCGCCGCCGTCACGAGTGCGTTGCACAATGGCGTCCAACCTCTCCTTGGACACCAGCTCGCTGATTGGCCTGCCGCCTACGGTGGTATAGCCGACTATGGGCACCATGGTGTCGCCGTGCCCTCCCAGTACATAGGCTTGTATGTCCCTCACGGAGACGTTCAGTTCTTGGGATAGGAACGTCCGGAAGCGGGCGGTATCCAGGATGCCGGACTGGCCTATGACCCGCTCCCTGGGAAAGCCGCTTACCTCAAAGGAGTGCTGCGCCATGGCATCCAGCGGATTGGTCACTACGATGATGATAGAGTCGGGGGAGTGTTTGGCGGCTTCTCGCGTCACTGCGCCCACTATGTTCATGTTGGTGAGCAGCAGGTCGTCGCGGCTCATGCCGGGTTTGCGGGGCACCCCTGAAGTGATGACAACGATATCGGAGCCTTCGGTTGCGTCGTAGCTGTTGCTGCCAACAATACTGGCATCGGAGCCGACGACAGGTCCCGACTCCAGGATGTCCAGGGCTTTGCCCTGAGGCATCCCTTCAACGATATCTACGAGCACAATATCGGCATAGCCCCGCTCGAAAAGGCGCTGCGCCGTGGTTGCTCCAACCTGCCCTGCTCCAATTACGGTTATCTTCTTACGCATTGCGTCTATACTCCTTGTTTGGCTGCTAATGTACGTTCAGCTCGCGTCTACGTACCCTTGCCACTTGGCTTCAAGTCCCTGGTCTTCCACAGTGGCCATTATGTAATCACCGTACTCCTGGGCGGTTGCGCCGCTGTCTCTGCCCGTGGTCACCACACTTCGTTCGTACTGACCGCACACTTCCAGGGCCATGTTCAGCCTTCTGCCCAAGTCTCCGTAGCCTATGTGCTCCAACATCATGGCGCCGGCGCGGATGATTGAGCTGGGGTCCGCATATTGAGCGCGGCCCTCGCGCACCATGCGGGGAGCGCTTCCGTGAATGGCCTCGAACATAGCGCTCTTCCTGCCGATATTGGCGCTGCCAGCGGTACCCACTCCACCCTGGATTTCGGCGGCTTCGTCAGTGAGGATGTCGCCGTACAGGTTGGGCAGAGCGAACACTTGAAAGTTGGAGCGACGGGCTTTGTCCAAGAGCTTGGCCGTCATGATGTCTATGTACCAGCCTTCCCAGCTGATGCCGGGGTAACGCTCCGCGACTCTGCCCGCTACTTCCAGGAATTTGCCGTCGGTGGTCTTGACCACGTTGGCCTTGGTTACCACGGTGACGTTGGTCTTGCCCGTCTTAGCGGCATGGGCAAAGGCGGCCTCGATTATGCGCTCCGAACCCTGCGTGGTTATGACGCGGAAGTCTATGGCAAGATCGTCGGTAATGTTGATCCCCTGGCTGCCTACGGCGTAGAGGTCCTCCGTGTTCTCTCGGAAGAACGTCCAGTCTATGTCTTCTTGTGGGACGCGTACCGGCCTCACGTTGGCAAAGAGATCAAGCTCGCGGCGCATGGCAACGTTGGCGCTTTCCAGGTTGGGCCAGCCGTCCCCTTTTTCAGGAGTATGGGTGGGGCCCTTCAATGTAACGTGGCACGTTTTGATCTCTTCCAGTACGTCGTCGGGGATTGACTGGAGCTTTTCGGCGCGGTTTTCTATGGTCAAGCCTTCAATCACCTTGAACTGGACCTTGCCGTTGTCTACTTCGCTGCGCAGTAGATACTCCAGGACGCGCTGTGCCTCGGCGGTGATGGCAGGTCCGATGCCGTCGCCGCCAATGACGCCGATGATGATGGGGTTGACTTTGGAGAAGTCGGTACTGGTGTCTTCCGTTTTGAGTCGTTCCACCCGGTCCAACTGCTGCTGGACTATGACTCCAAAGTGCTCCCTGGCCTTTTCAACAACCTGATTATTGGTCAAACCTAGCTCCTTTCGGGCGAACAAGCACACTGCACAATATAAAGTGAGTTGTACTTGACGGATTTTCCGTCCGTGGATCCAAGCGACAGGAGTCGCAAAACAAGAGCGCTTACAGCGCGTTGAAATTATCGAACCGGCTGCTTTCAGCTAGCCCGGATTACTAGTAGCCCGGATTGCTAGCCCCGGTTATATCAGGAAACCGGATTATATCAGGAAAATGGATTAGAGCAACGCAAAGAGGCGTGGATTATATGCGACCCCAGCCAAGTCCCTGCCATAGCAGGTTCTGGGACAGGGATCCGGCATGCCCGGCCTTCCAGGGGTTGCTCTTCTGATTGATCAGAGAATGATGCCGGGTTCCCGGCGCAACCTTGACAATGTCATTGATAGCCGCCAAGAAGGAGTGTATTTCGCTGGTGTCCTCTGGTCGCTTGTCTTGGATCATAAACGCATCTATAGAGGAATGCTGCCGTGTTTCTTGGGCGGCAAGCTATCCCGTTTGTTTTTAAGCATTTCCAGGGCTCTTATGATTTGGGGACGTGTCTCCACCGGATCGATTATGTCATCAATGTAACCGCGCCCGGCGGCTATATAAGGATGGGCAAACTGCTTGCGGTACTCTTTGGCAAGCTTTGTCTTCATTTTCTCGGGGTTGTCCGCGTCGGCAATCTGCACGCGGTTTATTATGCTTACCGCGCCTTCCGGCCCCATCACGGCTATCTCCGCCGTGGGCCATGCCAGGTTGATGTCCGCGCGCAGGTGCTTGCTGCCCATGACTATGTATGCGCCGCCGTATGCTTTACGAGTGATCAAAGTCACCTTGGGAACGGTGGCCTCCGCATACGAGTAGATGAGCTTTGCCCCATGGCGAATGATGCCCCTGTGTTCCTGGTCTGAGCCTGGCAAGTATCCCGGTACGTCCACCAGGGTGACGATGGGAATATTGAAAGCATCGCAAAAGCGCACGAAGCGCGATGCTTTGTCGGAGGCGTCTATATCCAGGACGCCCGCTAGGTAAGACGGCTGCTGCGCTACGATGCCAACGGGACTGCCGGCCATACGCGCGAAACCTACGATTATATTGGGGGCGAAGAGCCGCTGGACTTCCATGAAATCGCCGTCATCCACAATTCTGAAGATGACGTCTTGCATGTCGTAGGCTTTTATCGGGTCATCGGGGATCATCTCGCTCAGTGCCTCGTCCGTACGGGCTGAGTCATCAAAGGAGATGATGGAAGGCGGGTCCTCCATGTTGTTTTGAGGGAGGAAGCTGAGGATACGCCGTACTTCTTCTAGGGTCTCTTGTTCCGTGGGCAACGTGAAGTGCGCCATGCCGCTGAGTCGGGCATGTGTGTCGGCGCCGCCAAGGGACTCGTGGTCGACCACCTCGCCGGTGGCGGCCTTGATGACGTCAGGGCCGGTGATGTACATCTGTCCATTGCCAGATGCCATGAAAACGAAATCCGTAATGGCGGGAGAGTAGACGGCGCCGCCCGCACAAGGCCCCAGGATGACCGAGATCTGGGGCACTACGCCGGATGCCAGGGTGTTTCTGAGGAAGATGTCGCCATAGCCGGCCAGGCTTATTACGCCGTCCTGAATGCGGGCTCCTCCTGAATCTATGAGACCCACCACGGGAGCACCGTTCTTCATAGCCATATCCATGACTTTACAAATCTTTTCGGCGACAGCTTCCGATAATGAGCCGCCGTAAACGGTAAAGTCTTGGGAGTACAGATAAATAAGACGGCCGTGCACCGTGCCGTAGCCGACGACGACGGCGTCCCCGGGATGAAGGTCACCGGCCTTTCCGGGGCCGGTGGACCACTGGGTCACGAACGGGTCTAGCTCTTTGAATGAACCTTCATCGAGGAATAGGTCAACCCGCTCACGGGCTGTCAGCTTGCCCTTGGCGTGTTGCTGCTCGATGCGCTTGTTGCCGCCGCCTTCGCGGCCTCGTTCCCGAAGCTTACGTAGGTCCGCCAAGCGTTCGTTGGTCTTTTTTTCTATAGCCATTGTGGCTCGACTTTAATGGCTGCTTCAGGCCTGCCTGAAAAAAGCTTGGGTGATGCTAGCACATTACTTTGCGGGGCGCAACATTTGCAAGAAAATGGGCGGTTTTCAGATCATTAAACCGTTTAGCTTCACTTCCTAGAATAAATTCCCAAAGGGAAAGAGCTTTTGGATCGGGTAAAGAAGCTGAATAAAACCTCATCTGATAAGATAGCTTTGCTAGTTGAGAGCCAAGTTTGTAGCCGTATATGCAGGCTTGGTTACTGGAGAAGCGATATGACCTTCAATATAGAAGAAATGAGCGTTCTTGACAGACGCCGAATTGAAGCGGGCGTCCTGGGTCCGGTGTTCAAGGCATTCGCTAGGGAAATTGGTGAAGAGAGGGCTAGAGAGATAATAGGCCGCACCATTGTAGAGATTGCTAAGGAACAGGGTAAGGCTCTGGCTGAACGCTTGGACGATAACGACTTGAAGACCTTTGCTAAGGCCAAGGAGCCGTGGACAAGAAACCGGGCCATCGAGACGGAGACGATTGAGGAAGATGAAGAGCACTATTCATTTAACGTAGTGCGTTGCCGGTATGCTGAAATGTATAAAGAGCTGGGTATTCCTGATCTGGGTTTTTTGCTTTCTTGTGGACGTGACTTCGCCATGTCACAGGGGTTCAATCCTGAAATCAAGCTGGCTAGAACTCAGACAATAATGCAAGGCGCTTCACATTGTGATTTCCGCTATGCCATGAGCGACGCAAAATCGAAAGGCGCTTGATATCTAGAAGGGGAGAGGGGCTCGAACTAGGGCAAGGGCGCCTGCCGGTTCTAGGATCACTCTCCGTACTTGAGCAGCCAGTATTCAAGGCTGTCGGTGATGGCAGTCCAGCTAGCCTCGATTATGTTGGGTGATGCGCCTACGGTCTGCCAGGTGTGCGCGCCGTCCGTTGATTCCACCAGCACCCTGACCACGGCGCCCGTCCCGCCGCTCTGGTCGACCACACGGACCTTGTAGTCCACCAAGCGGATGGCGTTCAGCTCCGGGTAGTCTATGAGCAAAGCTTTGCGCATAGCGCCGTCCAGGGCGTTTACGGGGCCGTTTCCAACATCCACGGTATGCCGGACTTCCGTGCCTACCTGGATCTTGACCGTGGCTTCCGAAAGCGGCTCTTCGCTGCCGATTATGTCAGGGGCGAGTCTTTGCTCAATGATTACCCGGTAGTCTATGGGCTGGAAGGGACGACTGTACCCGTCTACGGTGCGTCGTACCAGGAGCTCAAAGGAGGCCTCCGCCCCTTCGTACTGATAGCCCAGGCTCTCCTGTTCCTTGATCTCTTCCACCAGCCGCAGCGCCTTTTCCGGGGATAGGTCCACGTCTATTCCAAGCTCCTTGATCTTGTAGGCTACGTTGCCGCGTCCGGCCAGCTCCGAAACCAGCATTCGCATGCTATTGCCCACCAGTTCAGGCCGGATGTGCTGATAGCTATCCTCCAGCTTGGCCACCGCGGAGCCGTGCAGGCCGCCTTTGTGGCTGAAAGCGCTGTGCCCCACAAAGGGCTGGTTGCCCGCCGGGGGCATGTTTACTATCTCGCTTATGTATCTGTGTACTTCCGTTAATGATTCCATCTGTTCGTCGCTGATGGCCGGGATCCCAAGCTTCAGCTTCAGGTTGGCCGCAACCGAGAGGATATTGGCGTTGCCGCAGCGCTCCCCGTATCCGTTGATGCACCCCTGTACCTGTCTGACACCTGCCGCCACTGCCGCCAGGCTGTTGGCCACCGCCACCTCGCAGTCGTTGTGGGCGTGAATGCCCAGCGGCACGTCGATCTCCCGCTTAACCCTGGACACGATTTCTTGCACCTCGTGGGGCAGCGTCCCTCCGTTGGTGTCGCAGAGAATTATGGTCTCAGCGCCCGCGGAGGCGGCAGCGCGGATGCATTGTAATGCGTACTCCGGGTCTGCCTTGTATCCGTCAAAGAAGTGCTCAGCGTCCAGGAACACGTGCCGGCCATTGTCTTTGAGAAAAGCGACGGAGTCCGAAATCATGGCTAGGTTCTCTTCCAGGCTAGTTTCCAGAATTCGCGTGACCTGCATGTCCCAGCTTTTGGCTACCAGGGTGATCACCGGAGTCTCCGCTTCTATGAGCGTTTTCAGATTGGCGTCTTGGTCAGCGGAGACGCCGGCTCGCCGTGTGCTTCCAAAAGCGACGATGGTGGCGTTGGATAGGTTGAGGAACCTGGCCCGTCGAAAATACTCCGCGTCTTTGGGATTGGAACCGGGCCAGCCGCCTTCTATGTAGGTCACGCCAAGCTCGTCCAGCTTGCGCGTAATCTTGATCTTATCCGCTACGGAGAGGGAGATTCCCTCCATCTGGGCGCCGTCTCTTAAAGTCGTATCGTAGAGTTCAACTTGGTTCATTATGTCCTGCTCACCGGTCTACATATAAAAACAGCCCGTCTCACAAGAGACGAGCCTTTCACCCGTGGTACCACTCTTCTTCCCCGTATCAAACCGGGGCGCTCTTTTGAGGCGCAGTCACACCCCTGTCCGTCATAACGGGCGACAACCCCGTCCCGGTCTACCCTGTCGCTCTTTGAAACAGAATTTCGGCGGGAGGCTCAGGAGGGATTTTCAGCCAGTCTCCTAACGTCCGTTCCACTATACACTCGCTATGCCGGACAACTGGCCTACTCGTCTCCGTCTCAGCTCTTTTGAGGCGCAGTCACACCCCTGTCCGTCATAACGGGCGACAACCCCGTCCCGGTCTACTTTCCTGTCGCTCTTTGAAACAGAATTTCGGCGGGAGGCTCAGGAGGGATTTTCAGCCAGTCTCCTAACGTCCGCTTCCACTATACCGGACTCGCTATGCCGGACAACTGGCCTACTCGTCTCCGTCAGCCGCTGCCGTTGAGCGTAGCACAGCTAGAACTTATGGTCAAGATTGGCGGGTTGGAGGTCTGTCAGTTTTGAAATAAGGCCCTCGAACGTCTTTGCAGGAACGAAATCACTTTCAACGGAGCTCGCGATTAAACCGCTCTACCTTCTCCTTCAGGTCTTGAAGATGGGTTCTAGGGTCTTCCCCGTCCTCGATGATTGACTCCTCAAGTGTATCTGCGTGGTCGTGGCAATCACTCGTTAGGTCAAGTATCCAGATACTAACGGCCCCAAGCAGCTCTAGGGTGTACTCCTCGTCTAGGACCTCCTCAAAGGCCACCCGGAGTGCTTCTTCGTCTATCTGCAAGCCATAGCGGGGTGCTAGGCAACTGTACCCCTCAGCAAGAACCTTGCTCACCTGTCCCTCATCCTCTTGCCAATTGCCCAGGTGGGCCAACCCGTCGATCAGTACTCCTAGCCCGATAAGACCCAAGATGACGGATAGGCCAATCCATGCCCATCTACTGCCTCTGCCTTCACCGTTCTCTGCGTGCTCCGCCTTAGCCATAGGGAGCATTCTAGCAGACCCCCAAGGTGAACATGCACTCTACAATTGCAGGTACCGGTGGTGTTAGAGACTGACGCAGAAGCCCCGAATTCCGAGCTGCATAGTACGGCTGTCCGTAAGGTCATCCAGCGCCAAGTGTGGCTCATATTCGCCAGCAGCAATCTCGCAAAGAAGCTCGACTATCTCAGTGCTGGCTGTTCCAGCGAGGCCAGTCAAGTCCTCAACGGACTCGATCCCCGCGAGTGTTTGCTTGATCGTCTCGGCCACTGCCATGGCCCTGTCGAGCGGACTGGGTGTTGGTGTTGGTGTCGCCGTAGGAGTGGGTGTAGGTGTCGGCGTCGGGCTACTACAGCCAAAAAGCGCCAGGCTCCAGAGTAGCAGAATTGTAGCTATGAGAATTCTCATTTCGGGGGCTCCTTTTGTTCTGGTCTATTGATAGTAGACACTGGGCCAGACGCCCGCAATGGCTGTTGACCTGGCAGAGGTTCCTTTCCCCATTGAGTGGATCGTAGGACTTATCGACATGAGGAATCCGGGAGTTGGACCTCGAGGCCCCTATCAGAAGCGCCAAGAGGCCACGATTTCAAACTGATACACTACCCGTTGGCGGGTGCTGTGGCCTTCGCTATCAGCGTCGCTCTTTCATGTCGCCGTGCCCCTCATCTCTGATATAGTTTAGAGGCCACTAACACCCAAGCGGAGCTCAACGGAGGGTTGTAGCACTCATGATGATCCCAACTCTAGCGGATGTATTTCGGGCGCGGCAGGTGGTGTCGCGTTATCTGCCGCGCACCCCGTTGCACTACTATCCCAGACTCAGTGAGATGTTGGACGCTGAGGTCCACCTCAAGCATGAGAACCACCAGGCGTTGGGCGCGTTCAAGGCCAGGGGAGGCATCAACACGATGCATAACCTCGGTGATGAAGACCGGCAGCGAGGCGTGGTAACGGCGTCTACGGGGAACCACGCTCAGGCCATAGCGTATGCAGGGTCCGTGATGGGGATCAAGGCCGTCATTGTAATGCCGGAAGGAAGCAATCCCAGCAAGGTGGCGGCGGTGCAAGCGTTGGGAGCCGACGTGGTGTTTTTCGGCAAGACGTTCGATGAGGCCAAGGTGCACGCTGAAAACCTGGAGAAAGAATACGGCTACAGATACATACATTCGGCAAATGAGCCGGACTTGATTGCAGGCGCGGGGACCTATGCCCTGGAGATACTGGAAGACCTTCCGGAGGTGGAATACATATTCGTGCCCCTGGGAGGTGGAAGCGGCGCTTCCGGAGCTTGCATTGCAGCCAAGACGGTGAATCCCAACGTCAAGGTGATAGCCGTGCAGTCGGAAGAGTCGCCGGGGGGCTACTTGTCCTGGAAGAATCGAAAGATTACGGGGGCGGGGAACAACACTTTCGCGGAAGGTTTGGCCACGGGTTCAGGTTACGAGCTGACGCAGAGAATCCTGTGGGGCATGCTGGACGACTTTGTGCTGGTGAGCGATGAGGATATCAAGGAGTCCATACTGCACCTGATTGAGCGCGCTCACACCCTGGCTGAAGGCGCGGGTGCTGCGGCGCTGGCCGGCGCCATAAAAGCGAAGGAAGAGATTCGGAACAGACGGGTTGTGCTGGTGGTCAGCGGCGGGAATCTATCCCTGCCCCAGCTCAAGGAAGTGTCCGGCATTATTGGCTAGGTGCACCGCAACAGAGGGTAGGGGCTTATTCGTCATCGAATAGTCCTCATCAGAGGGGACCGGAGTCCCCTAAGCCCCGGATCGACGGTGCACACCGCCGTGGCGCAAATCCGGGGCATCTCGCAACTATGGCAACGACCCCTAGGAACCCTCTTCCATAACCAGCTTGATAGTGTAGATAAGCCCCCTGTACTCCCGTTCCGTGATTTGCTGGGCTTTGACCACTTCCGTCTGGACGGATGGAGGCGCATTCTGAAAAGCTTTATAGAGCACGGGCGCACGGTGGTTGAAGTCCCGCTGCAGCTTGGCATGGAGGCGCTCTAGTTTCTCCAATACGTTTGGGTCCAGCCTGAAGTTCAGGGGCGGCTGTCTTAGCTCGCTGCCCTGTATGAAGATTGGCCTAAATTCGGTTGGAACGGGTGTGCCTTCGTCCAGATAGAAGACGCGTACACCGGGAATGGCAAAGAACCGTACCTGCTTCAAACTGTAGTCCAGATCCTGGGTCAATTGTGAAACGTGTTCCATATTTCCCCTGGCTCCCAGAACCTCCAGCTCGGCCAGACGCCGTTCCGCGAACTTGGCATACAAGTCCGCTCTGCTCTGATCGCCGCGTGTGAAGAAAACCTGCGTCTGTTCCATGGCGCGCTTGACGGGATAGAGATGCTGGTCGGGCGTGCTATTGTTGGAGGCCGTTACCAGACCGGTGCTCGTGAACGCCAGAATGATCATTCCGGCGGTGGCGCTGACCGCCCAGCGATGCCTGGCCGACAGAGAACTAGACAGCTTCCTCAGATAACCCAGCAGAGTGGACGAGTAACGATTAGCCTCGTGGTCCTGGATGGCTTGGTGAAGCGCCGTGCGAGCCTTTGCTTTGGCTTGAAGGCTGGGTCTGAAGTCGAGTTTCTGCTTGGACGCCACGGCCACCCTCAGTAGCGGCTCCAGCTCTACAGCATGCTCCGGATATTGCTCAAGGCAAAGCTCCAGGGAGCCGCCTTTGTGCAGGACCTGGTCCAGACAGGCGTCCAAGACTTGTTCAAATTTGCCCCTTTCTATGTTCACGTTATCCTTCCACCTCGATGCTGGGGGCAGGCTGGGCATTGAGAGTTTTCCTCAACGCCTTCATGGCACTGGATTGAAGCTCCCTAACCGCGCCATGACTCCTATTCACCACGTTTGCCACTTCTTTGGAAGTGAGTTCCCCAAAGAAGCGCAGAGCCACTACTTCACGCTGGGCCTGGGTTAGAGACTCCATGGCCGCCATGATCTCTTCCCGCTGTAGGGTGAGCAGGGTTTCGTTTTCCGGGTTGTCCGAAGAGGCGATGTTCAGGGCTTCGTCTAGAGTCGTGGTCTTGCGCCGCGAGTTCTTTCGTAGGTAATCGACAACCAGGTTGTGGGCGATGCGAAAAAGCCAGGCCTGCATCGGCACGTCACGTTGTTGATAGGTGCCTATCCTCTCCAATGCTCTCACGAACACATCTCCGGCCAGCTCTTCCGCGTGGCCGTTGTTGCCGATACGTACTGCAATGTAGCGGGTGATGCGCTCATAGTCCGATTCGAAGAGGTCGGCCAGGGCGGCTGCGCCCTGCTTCACCTGGTCTGCCTCTGACATCAGATCCTCTTCAGTCCTCGTTTATGAAGAGGACGCACAACTGCTTCTCTCATGATAACGAACATAGCAGGGAAGTGTCAGGTAGACAACTTCAGCGTATTCTGAGGACAACAACCCACTTGTCCTTGCTGACTTAGGAGGCCTTTAGTTCCGCCAGCTTGACGTCTATGTTTTCCGCCTCCAACGACAACCTCCCCCACTCCTCCCAAAGGGACCCTGCCTCCTCTTTGAGCACAACGTACCGCTCTCCTGCTAACGCGAGCTGGTCCGGGCCGTCGAAGTGGCTGGGTCGTGAGAACATGACCTCCAATTCCGCTATGTGAGCCTCGCAGCTGGAAAGCGAAATGTTTATCTCCTCTATGCGCATAGCCAACCTGCGAGCTTCTCTTGCAAGCGACCGGCGCTGCTCCTCCTCGGCGCTACGGGACCGCCCCGTACGTCTCCTAGTGGGGGTGTCCCCTCCTGAAGCCGCGGTCGCGCCGTTCGACGCTGAATCGGCGGCGGCGTCACGGGACTCGGTCTGCTTCCGGTACAGGTAGGCATCGTAGCCGCCGGGGAAAACGGTGGGGCGCCTGGCGTCAATCTCAATTATCTTGTTGGCAACCTGCCGTATGAGAGTCCGGTCATGGGTTATCAAACAGATCGTGCCGTGGTAGTCCTCTAGGGCATCCGCGAGCACCTCCCTGGAAGCGATGTCTAGGTGGTTCGTCGGCTCATCCATGAGCAGGAGGTTGCTGGGCTGGAGGAGCAGCTTGGCCAGTGCCACCCGCGCCTTCTCTCCGCCCGACAGCACGGATATCGGCTTGCGAACGTCGTTGCCGCTGAACAGGAAGCCGCCCAGGATGGTGCGAAGGTTTTGCTCCGGCTCACTCGGCGCGGCCCGCTGTAGCTCCTCGATGATCGTGTTGGCCGGGTTGAGGAGTTCGATGACGTGCTGCGCGTAGTAGGCCGACGTCACGTTGTGGCCTAGCCTTCTCTCCCCCTGGTCGGGTGGAAGGACGCCTGCGAGCAGCTTCAGCATCGTAGTCTTGCCGGCCCCGTTCGGTCCAACCAGGGCAACGCGGTCGCCGCGTGACAGCGCCAGATTCATGCCATGGTAGACCGTGTTGTCCCCGTAGGACTTGCTCACGTTGGTCAGGGAGATGACCTCGACGCCGCTTCGGGGAGGTTCCGGAAACGCATAGCGGATCTTCTTCGTCATCCTTGGCATCTCGATGGTCTGCGCCTTACTGAGCTGCTTCAAGCGGCTCTGCACCTGGCTGGCCTTCGTTGCCTTGGCCCGAAAACGCTCGACAAACCGCATCTGACGCTTCATCTCGCGCTGCTGCCTGGCCGCAGCCGCCTGCTTGATCTTCAGGGAGCGCTCCCGTGCGACGACGTACTCGTCGTAGTTGCCCCTCGTAAGAACCACTTCGTCCTGTTCAATGGCAAGCACCCTGGTTGCAACCTGGTTGAGAAAGGCGCGGTCGTGAGACGTGATGATCACCCCGCCCCGAAAGGAAGCCAGGTACTTCTCGAACCACAGGTTTGCTTCAAGGTCAAGGTGGTTGGTAGGCTCATCCAGGAGCAGGAGATCGGGCTTCTTGAACAGCAGCCTAGCCAGCCCTGCCCGCATGACCCATCCGCCGCTGAACTCGCCCATGGGCCGGAGAAAGTCGCCTTCCTTGAACCCAAGGCCTGAGAGGATAGCTTTGGCCTCGTGGTCTCTGTCGCCCCCTCCTGCGGCTTCGAGGTCCATCTCAAGCTGACCGAGACGTTGCATCAGTTCGGCCTGCTTCGACGGGTCAGGTTCCGTCGAAAGAGCCTCCTGCGTGGCGGTAACCCTGTCCATGAGCGCAACAACTTCGGGGCTCGTGTCCAGCACCTCTTGGAGGAGAGGTTTGCCCGTAAACAGCGCAGGCTCCTGCTTGAGATAGCCTAGAGAAACGTTGCGCTGTGTGGATATGCTCCCTGAGTCCGGGGAGGTATCGCCCGCCAGAATGTCCAGAAGCGTGGTCTTGCCGGAGCCGTTTGGGCCTATGAGCGCAATACGATCCCCGGCGGCTACAACAAGGCTGAGACTACTGAACAGCGTCTTGTCTGAATAGGCTTTGTTGATGTTTGATGCAAATAGCATTTTCTCACACCCGGGTGACCATTATATCTATTGTACGCAAGTGTGGAGGGAAGGCTGCCTTCCATGAGAAGCTCTTCCTCTAGGGAACGTCGGGGCTCCTGGATCATGGACGGAGCGCCCTCCACAATTCTCTATAGCTCATCCCTCATTCTAGGTAACACCACCCCTGACCTTGGCTTGACAAACGCTTTCGTTGCTTGCTAGTTGTGTGCTAAATGGCTTACGTCGTGTACGAAAACAGGGTCAACAACTATGCTCGTGCCCATATGCAAATGCACACCTGTAGCAACTGTAGTCCACTTCTACTCCGTTAGTTCCTTTTTGGGTCATGACATTCTGTCAGTCGCGCAACAGGAATCCGGGGCTCTCTGATTGGGCGCAAGCCAGCGCTGCGGTGATCGATGCAGTCGCGCGATGTAGTGTGGCTGCAAAGGCGCCGTTTGTGGTGAGCCTAGACGGTCGCAGTGGTTCTGGAAAATCCACGCTGGCCTCTCTGGTAGCCGGGGAAGCGGATGCGGTAGTGTTGCCGGTGGACGACTTCTACTCAGCGCACATCTCCGATGCCGAGTGGGATCTAATGACCGTCGAAGAGCGGTGGTTGAAGGTATTCAACTGGGCGAAGCTCCGCTCGGAAGCGGTCGTTCCCCTGCTCGGTAGGAAGCCTGCTCGATGGCATCCGGTCGGCTTCGAAGCCGGACCCGACAGCCAGGGAAAGTACAGATTGAAGGCTGAGGCCACAAGGGCCGAACCAGCCCCTGTCATCGTACTTGATGGTATCTACTCTTCAGGACCTCAGATAGCTGATCTAGTGGGTCTGTCAATACTGGTAGAGGCACCAGATGAGCAGCGTCGGGCTCGACTAGCCAAGCGGGAGGAGCCGGGGTTTCTAGCACAGTGGCACGCCCGGTGGGACGCTGTCGAAGACTTCTATTTTTCGTCCGTAAGACACAAGGAGTCGTTTGACATTATCGTGACCACCTAGCCGAAGCGAGTGTGCAGCCACCGTCCCTTGACCTCGGGACGGCCACCGGGGGACGGCCAACGGCAAGTCCTAGACCCTGTCTATTGCCACAGATCGGGATCGGGTCGGTTCATCAGTCTAAAACCCAGATACCCATACCAGATAACCAGTAGCACGTAGCAGCCCCGGGCCAGGGTGATAAAGGTGTCGCGGTCGTCGTTGTTGATGTATGCCCTGGCCACGGTATCACCCCATCATGGCAAAAGTGCCAGAACGGACCACCCTAGAACCAGTCTCTATAAAACGTCTCATACGGCACGAACGGGGGACGGGCAGGGTGTGGTACAGGTAGTGGAACGGGGCCGTTCTCCCTAGACGGTAGATAGACGCAGGCCGTGCCAGGAGTGGCTGTCTCTCCTACCTGGTTGACGCCCTGTAGCCTAATTCCCACGGCGTGGTACTCGGCTTTGCCCGGTACGCCACCTGGCTTATCGTCGCCCTCCTGAACCTCTTTGTATTTCTTCTCTACCGTACCAGTTACATAGATCGTATCACCGTAGAACACAGGCTTCCTCATTGCTACCTGCTCTCGTCTAATGAAGCCGTCATCTCCCATCCAGTCTGTGAGGAGACGTTGGAAAATCTGCGCCCTCTGCCCTCCTCCGTCGAAGGGGCCTGGTAGACCACGATAGGCAGCGGTGAGGGCATCTTCGTGTTCGTCCGCTGGTCCCCAAGGCCACCGCGTTACCGGATGACCGACCGCCTGTCCTCCTCCTGCTCCGCCTCTCATTTGTCGCAACTGGCGGAACTTGACCTCAAACGCCAGTTCGTCGCCCGGTGATTGTGGGTTGCCATGGCTGCACACATCCACCACACGGTGAGCGGCGTAATCTTGCAGAGTCCATGGCGCAATCACCAAAGGACCCACTTTGTCTCCTACGTTGACATCCTCCCAATAGAGAGTCTCGGCTCCCCGCCGCTTGTGGTTGTCAATGTCTTCGATGATCTCCTCTAATTGCTCCTCGTTGTACTGTTGGGTCGTGCGCTCATAAATGAGATTCTCTCCCAGGCGATCTACATTCATGGACCGAGAGGTGCCCATGCTAGGAATAGGAAACATAATCAGAGTCCCATAGCATTTGGCAGGAAGGTCCCCATGCTGATCCCAGTACATCAACTCGGACACAAGTATAATGAGGTCACCCCTGGAACCCTTCTTCTCCAACATCTCCTGAGTCGTCATGGAAGAGCTAAACTTGGAGCCCACACGAATGACATCAAAGAACTCCCAGGCGTTTCCGGCGTGGAAATTGGCCACGGGATATCCTTGGGGTCGCTGTCTTGCATGCTCACCCCCTTGTACGCCGTGCGCCGTTATGCCACGAGCCGTGGATAGAATGGGATTGGGTGCCAGCTGGCACCCATAGCGGGTACGCCTGCCATACTCCGGATCAGTAAAAAGCGGATTGTCGTCTCCGTAGGCTATAGCATAGTTGCGAATGGTCCTTGAATCCAGGCGGAGGGCACACTCGTAAGGAGGCCCAGACTGCACGTATGGTGAAGGCAAGCCTGGCGGCAGGCTTTCGGTTACTTCCTCACCCAGGATAGCCCTGGATCGTTCCTTAAACTCTAAGATCAAACCCTCAAAGGTCTCTTGTTGTGCGGTCATCACTGAACCCTCCTACAGGATTTCTGAATAGAGCCTATCGTCCGCGGAGCTTGGGATCTAGGATGTCCCTGAGCGCATCCCCGTACACATTAATCCCAAACACTACTGCAGTAAGGGCAAATCCAGGGAAGATCCCAATCCAAGGAGCAACGGCAAAATTCCTCAGAATATCACCGCTGAGCATGCCCCCCCAAGAAATGACAGTAACTGGCATTCCCACACCCAGGAAGCTTAATGATGCCTCTAGTAGGATGGCCGACCCTAAAGTAACCGTGGCTATCACCATCACCACGCCAAATGTGTTCGGAAGAATGTGTCTCAATATTATGCGTAGATGCCTCGCCCCAATCGCGCGAGAGGCATCTATATATGCCGTTTCTTTTATGCTCAACGATTGAGAACGAACCACACGCACCGCCCTGCTGGAGTAGATAATTGTCAAAGCTATGATCACATTAGTAAGAGAAGCGCCTAGAGCGGCCATCAGAGCAAGAGCTAATAGAAGAGAAGGGAAGCCGCTTTTGGCGTCGACGAACCTCTGGATGATGAGGTCAAATCGTCCCCCAAAATAGGCGCTGCTAACGCCTACAAAGGCGCCGATCAAAGTGGCAAACACGGTGGTTATCAAGCCGACAAAAATAGAGATCCGAGCGCCGTAGATGGTGCGACTGAGAACGTCGCGACCAAGATGGTCGGTGCCGAACCAGAAAGTCGAGTCCGGGGCCACGAGCCGACTGTGTTGGTAGTTATCCCAGGGATCATGCGGAGCGATCGACGGGCCGATTGCGGCAAGGATCACGGCAAAAATTAGCACGTAGAGTCCGGTAGCGCCTAAGGGCTTCTTCTTCGTAAAGCGACCCAGGGCAACCAAGTACCTTACAGGAAGCGGCGCACTTTTGGTAAGGACTGGCTGAGCCAATTCTATCTTCATGGAGATACTCCTCTTAGAACCTTCCTGAATCTCTCCCTAGTCATACCGAATGCGCGGGTCCAACCACGCATAAGTGAGGTCTACTAGAAGGTTGGCTGCCAGGGCTATGAACGCGAAGTACATCACATACGTCTGGATCATAAGTAGGTCACGATTGGACAATGCCTCTAGCAGTCCTCGGCCCACTCCTGGGATATTGAAGATCCTCTCAATAACAACTGTTCCTGAGAATATGAGTCCTATCTGAGCCCCCGCGATCGTAACAACAGGTAGCAATGAGTTGCGCACCGCGTGTCGCCAAGTGACCACGCCCTGCGAAAGTCCCTTGCTGCGTGCTGTCCGGATATAATCCTCTCGCAAGACCTCCAGTAACTGAGTCCGTGTCATCCTAAGGAGCGTCCCTGCCGTGCTAAAACCGAGGGCGATAGCAGGGAAGATCAGCTGCTGAATGGCGATGGAAGGTGAGTCCCAAATATGCGTAAAGGCAAATGGTGGCAGCCAGTTGAAGAAACGGGACAACACCAGAATTATCAAGAGACCAACAAAGAAAGTCGGCATTGCTAGGCCCATTATGGCAATGCCGCGAAAAACGTAATCAACCCAGGAGTCCTGCCTAACTGCGGCAAGTACTCCTATTGGAATGGCAATGCTCCAGATCAGAGCAATACTAAGGAGCCCAAGCTGGAGCGACACGGGGAACTGTCGCTTTAGTTCATCCGCAACTGGACGGCCTTTTGCCACCGAATATCCCAGATCACCCTTGACCAGGTCCAATATCCATGTGGCAAATTGTTCGTGAATCGGCTTATCCAAGCCAAGTTGCTCCCGCAGCCGCTCCACATCATCCTGAGTGAAAGTCCCTTCCCCGTATGGTCCAGCAAGTATTTTTTCGGCCGGATCGCCGGGCAAGACGCGCAGGAGGAGGAAAATGACAATTGCCACTCCCAATAGGGTGGGGACAAACAGCAGAATCCTTCTTGCGATGTATTTTTTCATTCTGCCCTCGCCCGCAGGCTCCACATTTTAGCATGCCACCCAGCGCCGCAGAGACCCGCCTATTTTTCTCCCACCAAGGAACACCAGTGCCGTGCAGACTACTTCAAAAGCCAGACCTGTTCAAACGGGTAGTTTATAAAGTGGTACGGCGGGGGTGTGTAATCCTTCACGAAAGTCCTGTATCCCTGGAGCACCGTCGGTCGTAGCCACCCAACGTGCCATGCATCCTCATGGGCAATCTTAGCCATTTCACGCAAAATGGGCGCTCGCTCCTCATTGGTGGCTAGAATCGCCTGCTGGTGATGTAAGTCGACAAACTGTGGGTTAATCCAGCCGCTATCGTTCCGTCCCCCCTCGCCTCTGAGGAAATGTATCGAGGCAGTGAAGGCATCGGGATCTGGGAAAGGTGCGCCAATGCTGTCAGTGTGGAGGTCAAAGTCCCCCCTGTTCCTGGGCTCCGTCCTTTCTGCAAGGCCTACAACCTCTGCGTCAATATAGATTTCCCTGAGCTGCCGCGCCACTATCTGGGCCGTCTCAGAGTCGGCACCAGTGGGCGCCGTTATGATTCTGATACTCAGGCGACTGTCAGAACCGTAGCCTGCCTCCTCCATGAGTTGCTTGGCCTGAGCTACGCTTTGCGCCTTTACCGCTGGGCTAGAATCATACCCAGGGAACAGATCAAGCCACTCCTGTTGCGTGTAGATCCAATCCCAGCCGACGAAGTATTCGGTTGCCAGGTGACCTACCCCATCAAAGACCAGGTTGTTGATCTCTCCGCGGTTTACCGCAAGCTGTAAAGCGGTGCGCAGCTTCCTGGCATTGGGCTCTTCGGCTGGGCCGAAAGGCGGGCGGCGCATGTTGACGTCAAAGACCTTCCGTCCCATGGCCAGGACATGAGGAAAGGTCACGCCGTCGCCCATGTCCTGTTTCATTCGCTCCATTGTAGCCACGCTTATCGTCGCCGGGCCGACGGATCCTCCAAGAAAATCTACCCTGCCCACACTAAAGGCCGCTTCCCAAGTGCTCTGTTCGGGAATCACGGCAAAGTGAAGCCCGTCTAGATAAGGTAGCCCCTCACGGTAGTAGTTGTCGAAACGCTGCAGGTGGAAGAAGTTGTCGACATCCATGTCATCGAACTTGAAAGGACCTGTACCCACGTACTCGTCCGCGGTCAGGTCACGAGTCTCTCCACTGGGGTCGGTATCGATGGCCTTGAGGTACTTGGACGGCTGGAACACCGTGAACCCGCCGGTCAAACACGCAACAAAGCCTGCTCCTGGAGCGATCAGCCGTATGGTCAGCTCATCAGGGCCGGTGACTTCGGCGCCACCATCGGGTACTGGCTGGTTATTCTCATCCCAAATCGGCTTGACATAGGAACGGATGCAAGTCTGGCGATGCGCCGACAGCCCATTGGGGCGCTCCATATATCGCACCATCTGCCAGTAAGCATCTTCGACTGTGAAAGGGTCGCCTTCGTGGTTGATTACGCCGGGGCGAATTTTGAACTTCCATTCTGTGCCGTCAGGGCTGATAGTCCACGTCTCGGCCAGATCTGCCTCTACCGTGACTCGGTCAGGTCCCAGACGCATAAGCTGACCCCAGAAGTTCGCGTTCACTCCACTGGAGGTCCAGTTCGAACCCGCTCGGCGCACTGGGTCAAGCGTTGGGAAGCTAGAACTAGCGAACCTGAGGACACCGCCGTATTGAGGGTC
Organism: Dehalococcoidia bacterium; assembly: GCA_965197965.1. Taxonomy (GTDB): domain Bacteria; phylum Chloroflexota; class Dehalococcoidia; order Lucifugimonadales; family QGNO01; genus DAOUJH01. The sequence continues at coordinate 827,324 of OZ240235.1, read as the reverse complement.
CTCTCCGGGTAAAGGCAAAGATGTCGGTGTCGCGGTTGCTTGTGGAACAGCAGTCACGCCAGGTAAAGGCGTAGGGGTGGCGGTAGGTAAGGCTGGTACTTGGGGCACGAATATAGTAGGGGTGGCGGTGGGAGCGCTGGGAGCCGAGGGCGTGGGAGTAGCTTCTTCAGCGCCTCCGCATGCGATTAGCAGCAGTACTAGGAGGCCAGCTGCCATACGGGGGAAGATACGCATTAAAGTTCTAAGCATTCTAGACCTCCTTGGGTGGCCATATGTTAGACATAGAGCTAGCCCCATACCATTGTTGTCTGGTTCAGCAGAATTAGATGATAACTTGTATTGTCCAGAACAGCAACAGCACCCGGTTTCTAGCATTGATTCCGAAGTATGTCAAACATCATAGTTTGTGGTTCGATTCACAAACTATGATGTTCCGTCGATTTTCGTCGAACTAGGCTGTTGGCTCTCCCGCCTTTATTACTAGTCGGATACGCTACCAGAAGAGTAGCCCCTCCACTTTGCTTCAATCTGAGAAACATCCAGTAATTGACACCAGTGAGCAAGGGGTATAGATTGCGGAAAGAGCCTACTTTCAGGCTAGGAGTGGCCGTATCCGTTTCAGTGAATGGGAGGCAGTTCCGATGGCAGACGGATTGAGCGAATTCGTAGACGATTCTCAGGCAATGATCGGTCAAAGTGCGCCAGACGTGCCTCAAGGGGTGAAGTCCGCAGACTGGTCCTCTATCCAGAACCTGTGCAGCGCTTTGGGCGATACCAACCCCCTCTACAACAACGCGGCAAAGGGTGTGGGTACTGTATACAACACCCTGATTGCGCCCCCTAGCTACATCCTCTCTATACGCACTCCCGACTCAGGGGCCGCTTATGAAGGAAAGGCGTACGGACTGCGTAGGTTCAGCACCAAGGCATCGGCGCAATGGAACGATGTGATCCGCTTGGGGGAACCGCTGATTAGCGATCTGAAGGTGACCGCGGTGCGGGATGGCGGTAAGCTGAGCGGCAGAGATGCCGCCGAGGTGGACTCAACTGCAACTTACAGTACCGTCTATGGCGGCACTCTGGCCTCCGCCACGGGCACAGTATCCTTGGCGTCCTATGAGCCTGGTGAAGCGCTTATAGATGACAGAGACATCCACGTCTACTCCGACGAAGAGATCAAGAAGCTGGAAGACGATCTTGACGCCATACAGCCCCATAGAGGTCAAGTACCCCTCTACTGGAGCGAAGTAAACGAAGGAGACATGCTCCCTTCCCTGGTCAAGGGGCCCGTCTCCTATAACGAGATCTCATCATGGCGTCTTGCCGAAGCCAAGCCCAGTACCGCTCTCATCGGCGTCACAGCTCACGACTATGTGACGTCCAGGCCGGGTCGGATTACTACCAACCCCAGCACCTTATGGCCTTACTTTGACGTGGAGCAGGCCTACGGAGACATCCTTGCCGTGAAAAGCCTAGGCTTCAAGATGCCGGTGACCAGAGGCCTGATGCGCTTCGCCTTGGCAAGCCAGGTGCTAACCAACTGGATGGGCGACCTGGGATTTCTGAGGAGCCTGTCCCTTGATCTGCCCAACCATTTCTTCTACGAAGACACCCTGTGGCTTGATGGCAAGGTCACAAAGAAGTTCAAGGAAAGCATTGGTACGGAAGAGTACAACGCCGTTGAGGTCAAGCTATCAGGCCGTAATCAATTAGGAGATACGCTGGTTGATGGCAACGCAGTGGTCTATCTTCCGGAACGCGGCTTTCTTGTGGGTCTACCCATTGGTAACCCCTGGTCATGAGAACATGACAATACGAAACGAATGAAACGGAAAAGGGAGAGAAACAATGACTACAACAAGTGAAACCTTTGAGGGCTTGGTAGATCAGTTTAGGCAGCTTTCAAGGGCTCAGATAGACGAAGAGGTGATGGGTGAAGGTTATCCTCTAGACATGCTGCTGTACCCCGGCACGACCCAGCCTTACGACACATCAGGACCTCCTTACACGAGTCCGTTCTTCTTGACCGAAGAGGTGGTTAAGGCCTACGCCGCTAGCATTGGGGACAACAATCCCCTCTACACCGATCCTGAGTACGCTAAGCAGGGTCCCTACGGGTGCCTAATAGCGCCGGGCACGGCAATGCTGCTCGCCAGAAACGCCATGTGGCACGGCGCCCGACGGGTGGGAGGTTGGCCCATCGCCAACTTCCACTCAGGAACTGCCTGGGAATTCTTCGATGTTGTGCGCGTGGGGACAGGATTCAAGGCCTCGTCTAAAGGTAAGGAGATCATCGAGAAGCCCGGAGCTCACGGCAACCTCTTCTTCTTCATAACAGATCTCTCTTATTGGGACATGCGCGGTGACCTCCTTGGGAAATGCTACGGTACCCTCATCATGGTGCCGCGTGAAGAGATGGGCACCGGCAGGGCAATGTCTGTGGAACGGCTGGGCGAGCGTATGTTGTATGAACGAGAGCCCGGCAAGTACAACGAAGAGAGGGTAGAAGAGATCCTGGACATGGTGAAGAAGGGACGGCCCAGGGGTAAAGAGATCCTATACTGGGAGGACGTCAATGTGGGCGATAAGTTGACGCCCTTTGTACTTCCTCCCTGGACTGACCAGGACTACGCCGGTCCCAACTTGATCCGTAACGGGCCGCAGAGGGCTTACGGCTTTGATGCCGGATATAGGATGCGGAGGTTCATCAGACAAGAAGGGGGAGGAGGCGTCACTTACACACATCCGGTATCCCGCTGGCCTTGGAGCCCGGGTGCTGAACACGGTGATGCTCTCATGGCAGCGTACCGCGGCCAGGCTCTCCCCTTTGACTGGGGCGGCCAGAGATCCCAGATACCTCAAGCCTTGATGAGCAACTGGATGGGTGACCACGGCTTCATTCGCCGCCTCCAGATGGCCCTACGCCGGCCCATGTACTACGGAGACCTTGGTGTTTATAGCGGTGAAGTGACAAAGAAGTTCAAAGAAGTGCAGAAGGGCGAGTCCGGCGAAGGCGCCGTCCCTGGGGAGAGGACCTACTACGCAGTGGGCATCAAGTATGAGGGACGCAACCATGAAGACCAGGTCTTTGTCCAGGGCACATCCACGGTTTACTTGCCCTCCCGGGAAGGCGGCATGGTGCAACTGCCTATTCCACACGTGGCCAGACCGCCGGCGGTCCCCTACGAGACCTTCTACAGGGACTGGTACTAGAATTACAGTCAACAGGGTTGTTGGAGCGTCTGACGCTTGATGGAACTAGACGGGATGCTCACCGGGCTACGTGTGCTCGACTCCACGACGGCAGTAGCAATGCCAACGGCGATGCACATTCTGGCCGATATGGGGGCCGAAGTGATAAAGGTCGAAGCCCCTGCCAGGGAGGAGTCCGCTGCCAGGGATGACGCGTTCCAGTACTTGCAACACGGCAAGCTGGGAGTGACGGTCAATGTCAAGGCGGAGGGTGGTCTAGACCTTTACAAAGACTTGGTGCGTGTCAGTGACGTCCTTGTAGAGAACAACAGGGCCGGTACCATCGCCCGTTTGGGTCTGGGATATGACGATCTGCGTAAAGTAAACCCCACCATTGTTATGCTCTCCAACACCGGCTTCGGCCAGACAGGCCCATGGAGGCGGTATACGGGGATCGGATCGTTCCTTGAACTGACCACAGGTGTCAGCCACTTCACCGGCTATTTGGATCAGGGACCAAGGCAGATCGGAGGGGCCTGGATCGATATTCACGCCGCGTGGATGACCGTCTTCTCCGTGCTTGCCGCTCTTTACCATCGTGCCCAAACGGGCGTTGGGCAGCATGTCGACTTCGCCATGTACCAGGTCGGGGTGGCTACCATGGGTGTTGAGTTACTCGACTACTTCTCCAACGGTAGGATTGGAGAGCAGATGGCCAACCGTCATCCATACCACGCACCACACGGCCTGTACCCCTGCAAGGGCGAAGACAGGTGGATCGCCATCGCCGTAGAATCCGATGCCCAGTGGGAGTCACTCTGTACGCTAATGGACAAGCCAGGGTTGGCCAATGACCCACGATACGCAGACGGCCTTAGCCGCTGGCACCATCAAGACGACCTTGATCCCGTCATCGCGGCCTGGAGCAAGGAATACGATTACAGAGAGTTGGTGAAGCTAACCCAAGACAATGGCGTAGTTGCCTCCATAGTACCTGATGCCGCAGAACTAATGACGGACCCGCACATGGCGGCCCGGGGCTTCTACGAAAAAATGACACATTCCCAGGAATCGGGGTACGGTACCAGGTTATTCATCGGACGTCCTTGGAAAGCGTCCCATACCCCATCACACTTCCGTAGACCCGCTCCGTACCTCGGTGAGCACAACGAATATGTCTTCGGAGAGCTCCTTGGCTTGTACCCCAAAGACCTGGAACGGCTCTACGAGACCGGAGTCGCCGCCAAGATTCCTCCTAAGCCACGACAAGAGGGAGCGGGTCAACCCGGAGGTCGTCGGGGCAATATCGGTTATCCGGGGCCGTCGGTGGAGAACGGTACCTTGGCCTACATTGACCATGACTATCAAAAGAAACTCGGCATCGAATGATGAAAGCAGGGCCATTTAATAAGCTGCGCGTCATAGACCTGGCAACCGAGGTGGCCGGTCCCTTTGCCACAAAACTCTTTGCTGACTACGGCGCCGATGTGATCAAAGTGGAACCAGTTGGCGGTGAGCCGTCAAGGCGCATGGGGCCTTTCCATAAAGACGACCCTCATCCTGAAAAGAGTCTGACCTTCCTTTTCCTGAACTGTAACAAGCGCGGGGTCACCCTGAATCTGGAGACGGAGGCCGGCAGGAAGATATTCCGCGAGCTGGTCAAGGGCGCCGACGTACTCGTAGAGAACAACCCGCCCGGCTATCTCGAAGGGTTAGGTATCGGCTATCGCGAACTGGAGGACCTGAATTCCCAGCTCGTGATGACATCCATTACACCTTTCGGCCAGACCGGGCCCTATCGGGACTTCAAAGGCAACGACTTGGTGTACTACGCATTCGGTGGGCAGATGTACGTCAGTGGCGCCTATGACAGAGAGCCGTTGAAGCACGGACACCCACAGAGCCTGTTCTTGGGTGGCATGGTTGCAGCACACGCCTCGGTCGCCGCTCTGTTTGCTAGAACTATGCTTGGCCGAGGCCAGCGTATAGACCTCTCCTTGGCAGAGGTGATGGCGGCCGATCAATACCAGTCTGCCGTGCGCTACGCGTTCTCCGGTCAAGTGACCCGGCGAGCCCCCAAAAGCGACACCGGTGATCCCAAGGGCACTGGATTCACCGGCATGGTCCGGGCCAAGGACGGCTACGTGCGTCTGTCGGTCAGTCCTCCTAATCGCCTCTACCCCAGGTCAGGGGGGACGCCATGGAACGATTACGCAGAGCTGCTTGGCCATCCCGAGTTGGGACAGCCACTACAAGACGCCAAGAGCATCCAGGACATAGACTCCCTCCTTTTGCCCGTCATTCGACAGATGCCGAAGTTCGAATATTTTCACAACTTGATGACCCAGGAATGGGACGCGGCAGTGGCGCAGACCCCGGAGGACCTGGCCAACAGCCCACAGTTGGAACACCGTGGCTTCTTCACTGAAGTAGAGCATCCCGTTGTAGGGAAGATAAGATTCCCCGGTGAGATAGTGAGGTTCCTTCAATCACCGTGGAGCCTACGTTTTCCTGCTCCGCTGTTGGGGCAGCACAATAGGGCGGTGTACTGCGGCGAGATCGGCTACACAGATGAAGATGTTGTGAATCTTAGGCAGCTAGGTGCCATTTAGCAGCTCTCAACCACTTGATAGAGACTCTTGCTTGACTTCCTCATCCTTCATGCCACCGGACTGCCTGAACGAGAAACGAAACAGCAAGCAACATTTCTTTCGTATTCCTGAATCATTGTAATGATTTCAAACATGGGTAACACTCTGGTATTCGGAGAATGATTGCAGCTTCTGAAGTGGGGTGAGCCACTGTAGGGAGGAGTGTGGGCGCTGTGCATTGTAGAAGGAGCCCCCTTGCTAGATGGTCTGGGGCTTACTCCGTCACGAGCAGAGGGAACCTTACAGGGGTCTAACCATTGTTAACATTGTGATAGGGTTGCCCCATCAACGGAGCCCGGGGGCACCTATGCGCTATTTCATACTTCCACTTCTATGTGTGCTATTCGTCGCATGTAGCTCAAGTCTTACAGAGGAAGACGTGCGCCGGATTGCCCAAGAATACGCCATACCTGGCCCCCTAGGGCCTCAGGGTGAAAAGGGCGAACAGGGAGAGCAAGGCATACAAGGAGAAAAAGGAGACCGGGGTGCGCAAGGACGTATCGGCCCCCAGGGATCACGCGGGGAGCAAGGCGAGCAAGGTATACAGGGGCCAGAGGGGCCAGAGGGGCCAGAGGGGCCTGTAGGGCCTCAGGGGCCACAGGGTGAAAAGGGCGATGCGCTCAACATTGATCTTGCAGAGGCTGTAGAGGCAGGCTTGTCGGAGGATGTTGAGCTACTTCCGTCCTTGGAACTGGCCGCAGAGGGCGTATTGTACATTGACGTTGGGCTTCCTGGGGGTGGAGGAATTACAGGAACAGCGTTTATCTTCCATGTAGAGGACGACTGGGCATATGCGCTCACAGCCGCACATCTACTGAGCCCCCCGGACAAGGTTGGTGTTACGGTGTACCGGGATGAGAATACCAGTTGGCAAGCTCAGGTTGTACGCGATGAGCAAGGGGAACTTGATATAGGTTCCGTGAAGTTCCAATGCGAGGACTGTAAGGCGATAGCTATTTCTACAGAGTCTATGGTTAGCTCTTGTGACTTCACGGAATACCCTGATTGTGTACAGATCGCAGCTGGCCAGGAACTAGCGATGGTCTCACACCGTAACTTGGAGCACAGGATTGAGGTGGAGAGAGGGACTACGATAGACCATTTCCAGTACGATGGAAGGTTCCCTAAGCATCTCCGCCATAATATCTATGCCATCTCAGGAGACAGCGGAGCGCCAATACTGACTCTTGACGGCTATGTTGTGGGTATGCACATCCATAGTTATTGGGATGGTGGAGGCGGAGCCACGTACCTAGTGAACAACGATGAAAACAAGCTGATGCAGAACATACTGCGTGAAGCCAGGGAGGATAGGCGGTGATGTGAATTGCAGTAACTGGTCTCGATTGCTTCTCTAACGGTAGGATTGGATAGCGGATGGCGGGTCGCCATCCATGCTACGCGCCAAACGGCCTGCGCCTCAGTTGGAGAATAGCGTACGCTCGGAGAAAGGGAGAGGAACTAATGTTGACCCAGACTTTCGAACAGGCAATTGTCGAGTATATCGAACGGTGCAAGGAGGCACTTGGAAAAGAGAGGGATGAATATAGGCCCCCTGGCCCGGGAACTCCGTTTCCTTGGTCATCACCATATGAAGCGGCAATAAGGTTCGATTCCAGGACAATCCGCAACTACACGCTGGCTCACGGTGATGACAACCCCCTATTTATTGATCCAGAGTATGGTAAGAGGACGCGCTACGGCTCCCAACTAGTCCCAAACCCAGCGCTTATTCTAATCAGAGGAGCCGGAGGGCAAGGACCCAACAGACCCCAGGGATACCCGGTAGGCGATTTCTTTTCCGGAGTCGCCTGGGACTACTACGATGTTGTTAGGCTTGGCACCGCTCGTGTCAAGAACACCAAAACGACCACAGAGTTCTTTGAAAAGCAAGGCTCAAGGGGACGTTTGCTCTTTCTCATTGCGGAGAACCGGTATTGGGATGCCCACGCCGATTTGATAGCCATGTGCTACGGGACGCTTATTCTGGTCCCAATTGAAGCCATGGGCGGCGGTCGCGCCATGCCCGTGGAGCGCTTAGGCGAACAGCTAATGTACGAACGCAAGGCATCACAGTACAACCGTGAGCAAGTAGACGAAAATGTCGAGATGATGAACCAGTCTCACCGGCGTGGCGCCAATACACTCTACTGGGAAGACGTTCAGGTCGGAGACAAACTGGGGCCTCTAGTCCATCCGCCGTTCACTCTCCTAGACCAGATCTCAGGCGGCGTGGCCTCAGGTGCCACGCAGGGACCCAGGCAGTATGAGGAGGGTGAGGACCTGACTTATGAGGGCATTCAATTTGAGGGTGTGTTCCATCGGAATCGGAAGAGACCTGGGGGAGCGGGCACACACCCCATCACACGTTGGCCATGGGGTCCCCGTGATGAGCATCCTGATGCCGTAACCGCCCCGTTCCGTGGACAACCGCTACCCTTTGACGCAGGGGTGAGGCGCACGCAGGCAGCCAGCAGAATGCTGTCAGACTGGATGAGTGACGATGGGTTTATCCGGCGTTACCAGACCGCCCTGCGCAAACCGTTGTATTACGGAGACACCACGATATATACGGGTGAGGTAGTAAGAAAGTTCAAAGAAGTGCAAGAAGGCGACAACCAGGACGGCGGTACCCCCGGTAAGGCTGAGTACAACGTTGTGGGGATCAAACTGCAAGGGTCCAATCAACTAGAAGAGATCCAGATGCAGGGCACCGCAGCCATATATCTGCCCTCGCGGGAAACCGGGCCAGTTGAGTTACCAGTGCCCCATCCTGGCAATCCACCGTATGTACCTTATGAAACCTTCTATCGTGACTGGTATTGAACGGCAGCTGGTTAGACCTAGCGCAGCATAACCAGAGGTCGCGGAGTTGGAAGCCCCTGCGTTACTAACGTCGCTACTGTACATCAGCGCCAACCTCGCCAACAGGACCTTTTCATTGCCCTTGTCGAAGTCGAGGCCAGTCCACGGATAGGCACACTACAACGTAGGTAACGACGGCTGTCGTCGTCCAGGCGAGACTGAGCCAGGGGGACGAGAGGACCACGGCAAATACGGCGAGAGCCGGTTAGTAGGCCATCTATCGCAACACCGTAGGGAAATGCAATAATGTCAAGCAACCTGGTTGATAGGGAGGATGTAGTCTCTTGTTGAAGGCTATGCGATCGACACTCTGGAAATCACTTGCGCTGTTGGGTCTGCTGCTACTTTCGGTGGGTTGCACCGGCGGGGACTCAGACAAGCCCTACGTGATTGGCGCCATGGACGCACTCACCGGGGTCGCCGAGTCCTACGGCAACCCGTTGCTTCAAGCCAAACTGCTTGCGGTGGAGGAGATAAATGCCGCCGGTGGCATCGACGGTCGGATGCTGGAGCTCATCGTTGAGGACTCCAAGTGCGCCGCGCAGGACGCCATTATTGCCTACAATAAGCTGACAGACGTGGACGATGTCAAGATCATCCTGGGCGCTACGTGCAGCGGCTCGACGCTTGGCGCCGCGCCGCTGGCAGAGCAGGATGGCGTCGTCATGCTCTCGGCGTCGGCCACAAGCCCCGACATAGCCTCCGCTGGCGACTACATCTTCCGCACCGCCATCAACGACCTCCAACTAGGCACTGACATCGGCAACACGCTCTGGTCCGATGGCATCCGCACCATTGCCACAATCACCGAGTCCACCGACTACGCGGAGGGCGCACGTAGCACGTCTGTTGCGCGGTTTGAGGAACTGGGCGGCTCCGTGGTTGCGGCGGAGGGGTTCTCCTCAGACGTCATCGACTTCCGCAGCCAGCTGACGAAGCTGATCAATGCGAATCCTGAGGCGCTCCTCCTGGCAGCCCAAGGAGAGGTGGCCGGGGGAACCATCATGAAACAGGCCCGCGAGTTGGGCTACGACGGCCCCATCTACTCGGAGATCGTGCCCACCGCGCCCGATGCTCTCAACATTGCCGGAGATGCCGCCACAGGCCTGAAGGCAATTATCCCCAACCCAGACCTGACCACCACCGCCGGCAAGGAGTTCCTGGCGAACTTCCGGGAACGGTACGGCACCGTGGCGACGCTGCCCTGGTTCCAGGGTTCCGCCTACGACGACGTGTACATTGCCGCTGAGTGCCTGAAGAAGACCGAGGACGACCAGGACGCTGACGGCTTCCGGGACTGCCTCAAGGAGATCACCTGGAGCGGCGCCATTGGCGACAACTACAGCTTCGACGAAAACGGCGACGTCGTCGGCCTGTCCAACGTCGTTGTCGAGGTGCTGCCCACCGCCGAGCGGACTGAGGAGAATCTAGGCTATCGGGTGCTAGGCCCTGCAGCCACGCCGTAAATGCGTGCCTTGTGCCGAGCTCTGGGTCGCCACCATCAATATAGCTAAGGAACGGTCGATCCTACCAGACTACAGATTCAAGAACCTTCACTCTGGCCCTATCGATTGGATGAACTAATTGGCAGTTCAGCTAACTCGAATTACGGCGATTCCGAGATGAACCGCACTGGCTTGTACGTGATTTAGCATCGAGGCAACGCTGGTCGGGCGTACCAAATAGTCTAGGTTGGGTCGAACCTCGACACGTACTCTCGGTACCTCTCTTACACCTCAGACCATTCTTTCTAGGACGGCTTGATTTGAGGCAATACGAGGTATAATCACTGGATTAGGGGCAAGGTAACAAATGGCAATACGGTCCACATCGATCTGAACGGCACCAGGAGAGAAACATGAGCAACTTTGAGAAATTGCAGCGCCGCCTGGCAGCGGGAGAGACAATCTTGATGGACGGGGGTATGGGCTCGGAGCTCGAGAGGCGGAAGCTGACAAACCCCACAACTTGGTCGGGTGGTCCGATGCTCACCCATCCCGAATTGGTGAGGGATATTCATCAGGAATACATAGAAGCGGGCGCCGAGATTATCATCACAAACACCTTTGGCACAGGGCGTGACATGCTGGAAGAAGGCGGCCTAGAGCATAAGGTAGCCGAGGCCAACAAGCTGGGAATCGAGGCGGCGGTACAGGCAAGGAGAAACTCGGGGAAAGAGAACTCGGTGATCATTGCGGCCTCCGTATCTACCATGACTCCCAAGGAACACGCTGAAGTTCCCGTTCCGTATGAGAAAGCTCTAGAGACCTATCTGGAGCAGCTGGGAGAGCTGGCCAAAGGCGGACCGGACGTGGCGGTGGGCGAGATGCTGGTCCGGATATCAGACACGCTGGCGGTGATAGAAGCGGCAGCGGAGCTGGGTCTCCCGGTGTGGGTCGGGCTCTCCCTGGTCCGGGATGGAGACGGGCTTTACCTGGGCATTGACGGCAGGCACGGAGGCGAGACCCTTCAAGACACCCTAGACTCCATCAAGGACAAGAGCATTGCATCGGTATTCATAATGCACACGTCGGTGGACGACACGGGGCCCGGGCTGGAGATAGTCAAGAAGAATTGGCCGGGAACCTTCGGCGTCTACGCCCACTTCCCCGGCCACGGCGGCCCAACCCCCAAGACAAATGCCCTGGACCCACAGCAGTACCTGGGATACGCCAAGGGGTGGAGTGAGCAGGGAGCGCAGATAATTGGAGGGTGTTGCGGCACGAGACCCGACCACATCCGGGCACTCAGGGAGTGGCTGTCTGGCTCCTAGCCCGTAGTCCGCATGGCGGCACCTTCACAATGTCCCGGTGTCCGCAATTCTGGCTCCCCTAACTTTGGAAAGACTCTACTGATTCTCCCAAGGGCATCGACGGCTCGCTGGCCCCCCATTATACTTAATGTTGTTTAGTATTCAGGGTTTAGTATCAGGTGACATATGGGCGGAATGAACAGCGAGGAGTACTGGGAAAACCTGGTAAAGAGGAGTCTTTGCAGGTTCTTGCTCCTCTCGCAACTGGCCAAGGGGCCTCTGCACGGTTATGGGGTCAACCAAGCCATCAAGGAGGCCTGCCAGGGATGCTGCGAGCCCACTGAGGCGATGGTGTACTCAACCATTAAGGAACTGCGGGACAATGGTTATGTGGAGAGCCGGATGGAGGAACACCAAGGCCGGCCCCGGCGAGTTTGCTGGCTGACTCCTGCGGGAGAGCAGGCGTTTCGGTCTGCAGCCAAAGTCTGGGAACGGATGCTTCCGGCAATAGAAGAGTGCATAGACTTGGCGCTCTACCCTGAGACCGTTAGCTCTGCAGTTTAAGACAGATTCTCGAAAAGTAATCCCGAAAATGGGGATAGATAAATCAGGAGGCGTGATTCCAATGGCCGTAAACAACGACGAGATCAAAGAACTGGTTAGGGAGCAGTATGGCGCGCATGCGCAGCGGGTGATCGAGATGAGCTCCGTGACGGAACATGGTGATAGCGGACACACTGACTCGTGCGGATGTGGGTCGTCAGAGTCTGCCTGCTGCGGGCCGGAGGACATGGAAAACGCCCTGCGGCTGTACAACGTGGGCCAGTTGGCGGGACTGCCCGCCGAGTCCATCGCCGCCTCTGCTGGATGCGGGAATCCCACGGCCTTGGCTGGGCTGCAGCCGGGCGAGCGGGTGCTGGATCTGGGTTCAGGTGGTGGTATCGACTGCTTCCTAGCGGCGCAGCAGGTGGGCGAGACCGGGAGCGTGACCGGGTTGGACATGACGTCGTCCATGCTGGACCTGGCCCGCAAGAACCAGGCTTCGCTGGGCTTGACCAACGTCCAGTTCGTGCAGGGCGAAATGGAGGCGATGCCCCTGCCCAGCGATTCGTACGACGTGATCATCTCCAACTGCGTCGTATGCTTGTCTCCTGACAAGGACGCCGTATTCAGCGAGAGCTTCCGGGTGCTGGCGCCGGGCGGCCGGATTCACCTGTCCGACATGCTGGCCTTAACGGCTGACGGACCGGCGGTCACCAATGCGGCCGAGTGGGTATCGTGCACCGCGGGCGCCGAGTACCACGAGGTCTACATCGACCGGATGCGGCGAGCTGGATTCGTGGACATCGAGGTCACTGGCGAAGGCGTTGAGTTCTGGAACGAAGAGGAACGCGCCACCTATACCAACACCGCCAGCTTCAAGGTGACAGCCCGCAAATCGGTGTGACCCGCTTCCGGGCTGGGCACAAGGGATTCTCGTGGTCGTTTTGTCCAGTTCGCCGGGGTGCCGAAAGCGTCAGGTAGACAACTTCCGCGCTTGCCCCGGTGTGAAGCTGCATAGGCCTGACGAATCCCGTAATTTATAAGTATACTAGCTCAACCGTTGTGCCGGGGGAGCATTATGACTAAAGAGAGCAGAACATCGCAGAGTGCCGCTGAGCAGTTCGGCAGACAGGCGGAGCATTATGCGGTAAGCACGGGCGTGCACGCCCACAGTGAGGGATTGGACATATTGCAAGAGTACGCATCACTGGGCGGCCGCGGCGTTGCCGTGGACTTAGCCACGGGGGCAGGGTTCACCGCGTTTGCCGTGTCTCCATACGTGGAGCGGGTGCTCGCCACCGATATAGCAGCCGGAATGCTGCGACAAGCCGGGCAGCTGGCCGGTGAGCGAAGCCTGGGCAACGTGGAGCTTGCCTTTGTTGAGGCGGAGCACATGCCCTTTGGCGACGGTTCTTTGGACATGGTGACCTGCCGGCAGGCGGCGCACCACTTCTACAACCTTCCCCTGGCGCTGCAGGAGATCAGTCGCGTGCTTAAGCCCGGCGGCGTATTCCTGCTGAGCGACACTTCCGCCCCTGAAGAGGACGCTATCTCGGTGTGGATGAACGATGTTGAGCTGAGGCGCGATGCAACCCACGTTTGGGATAGGAAGCCGTCGGAGTGGCGCGTCATGCTGCAAGAGGTCGGACTGGAGGTAACCCACCTCCAGATGACCAGGGTTCACCTGGAGTTCAACGACTGGGTCAAGCGCTCGGCGACCCCAGAGGAAGAGGTGGAACCCTTGAGAAGGGATTTCCTATCGGCTTCAGAAGCCGTTGTGGATGCTTTCGGCATAGAGCCTGACAACGACGGCGGCATCAACTTCAGCTGGCCGGTAGTGGTGTTGCGGGCCGTAAAGTAGTACCCAAGTTAACAAGAGTCTTGCTATGAAAATAGACGTTTAAGGAAGACGGCCCAGGTCCCGCTCATGGTGAGCCTGTCGAACCATTTGAGCGGGAAGATTATGGTTTCGCTGCTCCCGGCTTTGTCTTGGAATCAATCCGATATCGATTTACGTACTGCAACCACCCAGAGCGAAAATTGTTAGCGCCGCCGTGAGTCTCCGTAGATGGGCAGCCCTACGTGTCCTAACCACCGTGAAACCATCAACATAGCCAGGATAGCTATGGCAACCGCACCTATGCTCATCGCGGCCCCGGAGTTAGGGATGATGCCGCTGGTGCATATGGACCGTTCGCCACCCGTTAGGGGTCCAACGCTAATGGTCCCTTGCTCTCCGACATTGGGTCGTGGCTCCCACCTGGAGTGTCCGTCCGGGCCCTGGGTCAGAACCCAACAGCGAACCTCCAGGTCCTGGTGCTGAGTCCACAACAGGGAAAAGAAGCCTAACCCCACAATCACAGCGATCAGCAGCCCTGCAACAGTGGCAGGTATCGTCGTCCCCAGCGGGCGTCTCGCGACAGTCAAACTTCTGATAGCGGCGAACCAAATAACGAATGTAGCGGGCAGAAAAACAAAAGCGATTATGGAGAAGGTTGAGAAGATTCCTATTAACGACAGTAGACCCATACCCAGGAGCAGTCCACCGCGTACTCCAGGGTCTCGCACCCTAGAGGCCACGAACGCCAGCACATACGGCGAGAGGAGGAGTAAAGCCCAGGCTACATAGCCCAAACGTTGAGCGGTGACATGGGGTTCCTGTGACGAAAGCCAGTAGAAGGCCAGGGAGATAGCAGGAACGAGGCCGGCAGCACTACCAACTATCGCCGCTCGAGTCCCGCGCTTCTGATTCCCCCATTCACTCATTTGCAAGCCAGCAGACATAGCATTGATTCGAAAGGCTGAAAGTCGGAATAACAGCGCGACACCCTTGGCACTCTACCGACTAAATATTACACGATCTCCTAGAGGCTGAATAGGACGATTGTTGGGATCACCACTCGACTCCAGAAACCTATCAACCTGCGTCATTGAGTCTCCTCATTACCCTTTTTCTCCATGTTCCCTTTTCAAGCGCTCGGCGACCCCGGAGAAAGAGGTGGAACTCTTGAGAAGGGATTTCCTATCGGCTTCAGAAGCCGTTGTGGATGCTTTCGGCATAGAGCCTGACAACGACGGCGGCATCAACTTCAGCTGGCCGGTAGTGGTGTTGCGGGCCGTGAAGTAGTACCCAAGTTGTCAGGAGTTTTGAGGTGCGGTCTCAGTGCCGTTGTTACTTAAAACACGAGTGACGAAATCATGTACCTGATCTTTGTCAAGCTCAATTTCGTAATCTTCCATGATTCCAGTGTAGAAGTTGACATGGAACTTTTCGGCGGCAAGAAAGCCAGCATAGATGTGCGGGTCTTGGAGGTCAGTGGATAGTCTTTTAGCCGCTATCTTGAGGTCACGGTGACTACGACCTCTCGTTCCTTGCCTTAGCATAATTGCGGTCATTGCGTGGGCGGCGGCACCCCAGAGCTTTTCTGAGGCTTGTAGCTTGTCCCCACAACTTAACTCTCGTTCCGAGTGTTCCAAGAACTCGTACGCCGTCTTTATGTGCTCATCGAGTGTCAAAGACTTTCGGTCTTCCATACCGTTTAGTATAGCATGTTATCTTGGGGTCAACTCCCTATATCGATTTACGCAACGCTTCCAAGTTCGCCTCCGGGCAGCGCGGCGAGATCGAGCATGTGGAAGCAATCATAAGACTCTGACCCTCAGTCTGTGCTATCGCCTCGTTGACTTCGCCGGCGACTGATCCCGGTTGGCCGTTCAGAAGTGTTTCGCGGCTGATACCCCCTATGAGAGGTTTGCTCGTGAAAGTACGGGCTTGTCCAAGAGAAGGGTTGGTGGCGTCCTGTGTGTCCCAGTTGAAGGCGTGAACAGGATAATCGATGAGGCCGCGCAGCATGTTATGGCTGCGGCAAACGTGAAGTATGTTGAACCAAGCATCTTTGGCCGCATCGAGGACGCGCAGGTCATAGGGACGGCCAAACTCCGCGTACTCTTCTCCGGTGATGAGGTCGGTGGTAGCCCAGGACGTGGTCGCGAAAAAGATACCGTCAGCGCCGGCGTTCAATATTTCGCTGACGTAGCTGCTGAAGGTCTCAGTGATCACCTCAAGGGCTGAGTGGACTTTGTCCGGGTGACTCCGCATCTGTCCTACTAGAGCAGCCTCCGAATCCACCAGGCGTCCCGCAATGGAGATGGGGTTGAATACCGTCATTATGAACGGTATCTCACCGGCTAGGCCTTTCTTGATATCGCTCAGAGCCTTGAGATGCTCTTCGAGGACGCCCGCAGTTGTCTTCAGAGGCTCAAGGTAGTCCCATTGTTCAGGCGAACCAACCGGCACATCAAACGCAGTCGGCCCCTCGTTGGGGTCTGCGGGATACTGAAACGTGGCGCCCCAGTCTTCAACGTGATACTGAGCGCGCGGATTCACCTTCATGAAATCCCAGTCGTATTGTCGCTGAAAGCCAAGCATCGACTCGACAAGACCTTGGACAGTCGTTTCCTTGTCGTAGAAATGCCGCCACACGCTGATGGGAGGCCGGTCGACCGTTTCGCCTTCAAGCGCCGCCTGTACTCGTTCTTGTTTCGTCAACGTCATTGTTGCCTCCTCGTTACGCTTCTTCTCCGTGTTTCCTTTTTAATCGTTCGGCGCGGCGGCGAGTGATCTCTTGCAGCAACCGCACGCCTCTGCCGGTAACGCGCATCTTTCGCTTGCTCTGCCGCTTCCGCTCTCGCCTGTCTGCTTTGGCTTCGGGCTCTTCACCAACCATAACCCGATGGTAAAGCAACATTTGGCCTCAAAGCAAACTGATGCCAGATAGCGTGATTTGAGTTACCATGTCCGGTGCTCATAGGACGCAAGTATGGACAAGCGCCGCTTGGTGAAACAGCTCGAACACATCGTAGGGAAACGGTCGGTGATTCACCACCCCGACGACCTGCTGGTCTACGAGTACGACGGTTCCGTGGATAGGGGATTGCCCGCGGCTGTGGTGTTTCCCGCTTCTACAGAGGAGGTGTCACGGGTAGTGGAACTGGCGGGCAGAGAAGGCCTGCCGGTTATACCAAGGGGCGCTGGCACCGGGCTGTCCGGCGGCGCAATCGCCTCCGAGGGCGGTATAGAGCTGGCGTTGACCAGGATGCGTTCCATTCTGGAGATAGACCCCCTGAATAGAATAGCCGTAGTTGAGCCTGGCGTTGTGAATCTTGATCTGTCGGTCGCTGCTTCCCGGTACGGTCTCTACTTCGCCCCGGACCCTTCCAGCCAGCGCGCCTGCACCATAGGTGGAAACGTAGCCGAGAACTCCGGTGGGCCTCACTGCCTGCGCTACGGGGTGACGACGAACCACGTGCTCTCCTTGGAGGTGGTATTGGAGGACGCGTCCGTGGTCTGGCTGGGCGACCCATACCGGAGCCGCCCCGGGTACGATCTGGTAGGGGCGTTCGTTGGATCGGAGGGGATGATGGGGGTGGTTACAAAGGCGGTGGTGGGTCTGCTGCCCGCTCCACAGTCGGTGAAGACAATGCTTGCCGTGTTCAGCGAAATCGAACAGGCCAGCACGGCTGTGTCCGCGGTGATAGCCAGCGGGCTGATACCCACCGCAATGGAAATGATGGATAGCCTGGCCATCAAGGCGGTGGAAACGGCAATCAACTTTGGATACCCCAAGGACGCCGGAGCGGTGTTGCTCATAGAGGTGGATGGCCTGGAGGTTGAGGTGGATGAAGCGGCTCACATGGTGCGAGAGATCTGCACCGGCGCGGGGGCCACGGACGTCAGGGAAGCAAGCGAGGCTGCGGAACGGGAGCGGCTCTGGGCGGGAAGGAAAGGCGCACTGGGTGCTTTGGGAACCCTGGCCCCGAACTACTATCTGGTGGACGGCGTGGTGCCAAGGTCCAAGCTTCCGGATGTACTGCGTAGGGTAGGGGAGATCAGTGAGGAGTACGGGTTGCCCGTTGCCAATGTCTTTCACGCCGGAGACGGCAACCTGCACCCCTGCATCGTTTTCGATGAGAGGGAGCCCGGCCAAACCGAGCGAGTCATAGAGGCTGGCGGCAAAATCCTGGAAGTGTGCATAGACGCCGGCGGAGTCCTCACCGGCGAGCACGGTGTCGGCTTGGAGAAGAAGGCGTACATGCCCCTGATGTTCAGCGACGCCGATATGGACGCAATGCTTCAGCTGAAAGAGACCTTTGCCCCCAGGGGTACGTTCAATCCCGGCAAGGTGTTCCCTGACGGCGCGTCCTGCCTGGACGCCGGGCAGCAAGCGGCGGTGAGCCGGGTCGGCGCCGGAGCCTGGGCGTGATGCGGGAAATGCTCGGCCACGTGATGAACGGGACTTCCTTTGCTCCTGACTCCGATCTGTCCCGTTACGCGGTGGAAGGCATTACTCCCAAAGCCGCCGTCTTCCCCGCTTCTGAAGAAGAGCTATCGGCCTTGCTCAAAGAGGCAAACGAAAAATGCTGGGCTGTAGCGCCCAGGGGATCGGGAAACGCTGGCCGGTTGGGGAACTTGCCCCAAAGATTGGATGTTGTAGTCGGCGCCGAAATGCTGGCGCACGGTATCGACCATAATCCCGGCGATTTGACGATAAGCGTCGGTGCGGGGACTAAATTTGGACTGTTGCGGCAGCGGCTCGCCGAAGAGGGCCAGTGGCTGCCGCTTGACCCGCCGCTGGCCGGTAGGAGGACCGTGGGCGGAATACTTGCCGCAAACCTAGCCGGGCCACTCAGCCTTTCCTACGGCGCAGCTCGTGATTTTGTACTAGGAGTAAGGGTTGCCAGCGCTGACGGTACTGTCACCAAGAGCGGGGGGAACGTAGTCAAGAACGTCACCGGGTTCGATTTGCCCAAACTGCACATAGGCGCGCTGGGGACGCTGGGGATAATCTTGCAGGCCACGTTCAAAGTGCTTCCACTGCCCAAAGAGGACAGAACCTTGGCCGCTGCCTTCGATGATTTGGGCGAGGCGGTAGACGCCTGCCACGAGATCGCTCGTTCTCCATACACCGGTGAGGCAATAGAGCTGGTCAAAGGAAGCGACGGGCATAACCGGGTTTACGCCCGTTTCTTAGGCTCAGTCCCGTCCGTGGAAGTTCGATTGGAGAAGGGTAAATCGTTGCTGGAGCAGGCAGGGGCGGAGAACGTCGACACCCTTTCCCAAGATCAAGCAAGGGTTCTCTGGGACGCCGTCGTGGATTTTGGCTGGGATGGCAGTGGGGAAGAGGAGGTTCTGCTCAGCTTGGGGCACCTTCCGTCTAAGACCAAGCCCGTAATTAGCGCAATATCCGAGTATTGCACGCAGAACGGCTACAGTTTGGAAATGACTGCCGGGCCAGCGCGGGGCGTTGTGAAGTGCAAGATTGAGGCTCCTTACGATCAAATGAGAAGCGTAGTATCCGACCTTAGGGGCATAGCCGCATCCGCGGATGGCTATGCGTTGGTGGAGCATGCGCCTCTGCAGGTAAAGGCTGATCTGGACGTGTGGGGTGACCCGGGTCCGGCCTTGCATCTGATGCGGCGATTGAAGGGCAGAATGGACCCCAATCGTATTCTCAACCCCGGCAGATACGTGGGAGGCATCTGAGATGGTTCGGCAACAGGCCCCACCGCCTACCGTCTTTGCAGGACCCCGTGACGAAGACCTGTACAAGTGCGTACATTGCGGTCTCTGCCTCAATGCTTGCCCCACCTATCTGGAGACCGGCCTTGAAACCGAATCACCGCGGGGACGTATTGCCCTGATGAAGGCAGTGCGTGAGGATCGTGTCTCCTATACCAAGCAAGTGACGTCGCACATGGACTTGTGCCTGCAATGCCGGGCCTGTGAAGTGGTGTGCCCTTCCGGTGTACCCTTCGGCAGGCTAATGGAGGCAACGCGGGAGGAGATATCCAAGCAAAAGAAAGCGCCGCTATGGAAGAGATCCGCTTTGAATCTTGTCTTTCATCATCTCCTCTCCTACCCCGGGCGCTTGTACGCTTTGGGCGCCGCGCTGCGGCTATACCAGCGTACCGGCTTGCCCCGGCTGCTCCGCCGGATCCCTGGGATGGCTGGCAGGTTCCACAGGCAGCTGCCTGATCTGACTGGCAGGTTCTTCAAACCGCCGGGAGATGTTACTGCCCCTCGTACTAAAGCCAGGGCCAGGGTCGTGCTGCTGTCTGGCTGTGTTATGCCGATGACCCATGGCTCCACTATGGAAGCCGCCGTACGTGTGCTTGCAAGGAACGGTTGCGAGGTAGCAGTGCCCCAAGACCAGGTCTGCTGCGGCGCTCTGAACCTGCATGGTGGAGACAGGCGGCAGGCACAGAGCATGGCGCGTCGTAATATCGATGTTTTCTTGAAAGCGGACGCGGATGCCGTGGTGGTAGCGTCGGCGGGGTGTGGCTCCACGATGAAGGAATACGATGACCTTTTGCACGACGACCCTGAATATGCGGAGAAAGCGCAAGCCCTAAGCGCCAAAGTCAAGGACATCTCCGAGTTCTTGGTCGGCTTGCCCTGGGAGCCCCCCAGAGGGAAGCTGCCCGTTCGGGTAACGTACCAGGACGCGTGCCATCTGGCCCACGCCCAGCGCATAACTGAAGCGCCTCGCAGGCTGCTTCAGTCGATACCCGGGCTGCAGCTGGTTGAGATGGAAGCTTCCAGCCGCTGTTGCGGAGCCGCCGGTTTGTACAGCACGTTGCAGCCTGAGATGTCGCGTCAGCTTCAGAGGAACAAGGTGCTCTCTGTGATGGCCACGGGTTCTGAGGTCATGGCCACGGCCAACCCAGGTTGCGCAATTCAAATGGAGACGGGGCTTAGAGAGGCGGCCAGTCAGGTTACGGTGAGTCACGTAATAGACCTCTTGGATCAGGCTTACGCCTTGGAATAGACATGGGCTGGTCCAGACATCACCCAACGGGCCTCATATTCTCCGCGCCGCAACTGTGCTATCCGGGGTACACCCTGTTTGCCAATGCCGGAGGCGGCGCTCAGCCCGGCGAGTCCGGCAAATACGCCAACTTGATAGACCTGGAAGGACGCATATGCCACCGCTGGCGGCACGAGGAGGGCATCAGGTACGGTCACCTGCTCCCCAATGGAAACCTGCTCTGCCGCACTAGGCCGGCGGAAACCGACGATCTTCCCGGCCATGCCGGAGGCGGCACGGCGGCGATAATCGAGCTCGATTGGGATGGCAACGTGGTCTGGGAATACCGCGACCCTTACCTTCACCACGATTTCGTCAGGATGCCCAGTGGCAACACCTTGCTCCTTCTCTGGCAGCGTATGCCGGAGGAGTTGACCCCTCGCATACAGGGCGGATACAAGACGGACGACGACCCGGCGGCTATGTTTGGCGACGTGATACGGGAGGTTACACCTGCGGGAGACGTGGTCTTTGAGTGGCGTTCCTGGGAGTACCTGGACCCGCAAGAGGATGTCATCTGCCCGCTGGAGGGCCGGGAGGAGTGGACTCATGGAAACTCGCTGGCGGTCATGCCTGACGGCGATATCCTGATCAGCTTCAGAAAAACCAGCGTCGTCGCCATTGTGTCCAGGGAGAGCGGAGAGATCAAATGGAAGTGGGGCCCAGGCGAGATATCGCACCAGCACCATACAACGCCTCTGGAAAACGGGCGGTTGCTGCTGTTCGACAACGGGTCGCACCGCCGGGGCATGGACTACTCCAGGGTGATAGAGGTTGACCCGTCCACGGGCCAAATCGGCTGGGAGTACCAGGGCGATCCACCCGTTTCGTTTTACAGCTATCACATCAGTGGAGCGGAGCGGTTGCCCAATGGCAACACGCTCATTTGCGAAGGCGCACACGGGCGGTTATTTGAAGTTAGCCCGGATAAGGATATAGTTTGGGAGTACATAAATCCGTTCTTCTCTTCCGGTTCTGGCATGGAACGGGCCAACTGGGTGTTCCGGGCGCACAGGTACGGTCCGGATCATTCTGCCCTCAGGGGAAGAGACTTACAGCCCAAGCTGCTGCAGTGAACCGCCTTGTTGCAAGGAGACGGTACAGACTCCGGAGTAGCCGGGCAGAGCGTAGCACAGGGTGCCCCATTTACGCTATAATGGGACTTACGAACCCATCGAAGAGGGAACTTTGGCATTAGAGCAACGAGTGAGCGACCTGGAAAACAAGTGGGGCTTCATATTGGAGGCCTTGAAAACGCTGGCCACTAAGGATGATCTCAAAGACTTGAAAGCCAGGATGGCCACTAAAGACGACCTCAAAGACCTGCGCGACGAGTTGCGCACCCACATTGGCGATCTACAAGAGGACGTAAAGACGATCAAGGAACACCTGCTCCTGGACTAGCACCGCCGCCTCAATGAGCGATTTCGCAACTGGCGCTAAAGGCAATCCCACAGACCATTTTAGGCGAGGCAAAAGCGGGAACAAAGACACTTTAGAGG
This sequence comes from Dehalococcoidia bacterium, assembly GCA_965197965.1. GTDB lineage: Bacteria > Chloroflexota > Dehalococcoidia > Lucifugimonadales > QGNO01 > DAOUJH01. The sequence continues at coordinate 804,952 of OZ240235.1, read as the reverse complement.
CCGATTCCACGCCTTTTGACCAATTCCGCCATGAGCACTCAACTGGGTGTTCCGGGCGCACAGGTACGGCCCGGACCATCCTACTCTCAGGGGAAGAGACTTGCAGCCCAAGCTGCTGCAGTGAACCGCGTTATTGCAAGGAGATCGTATGGATATTGGAGTTGGCATAGACGGTTCTTTGGGTCTGTCACTCCAGGACCAGGGGCAGGTATCCGGAGAAGCGGCGCGTTTGGGCTATTCCAGCGTATGGACGCCGGAGGGGCCCGGCATCGATTCCTTCCATCTCTGCCAGCTACGATGGGCGGCTACCGCCGGTGTTGTCGACGGCGGGCTGACCACGGGCATTTCCGTGTCGCCGGTGTCTCTACGCGGACCGGTAGCGCTGGCGATGAGTGCTGGAACGCTGAGCCGGATTACGGGAGGGCGGTTTCTGCTTGGAATAGGTGTCGGAGGATTGTACCAGGAGGAGACCCGCAGCGCTTTTGGCGTGCCTGAAGTCTCGCCGGTGCGGCTGATGAGAGAATACCTGGAAACCGTCCGAGGATTGCTAGCGGGTGAGGTGGTTACCTACGAAGGCAGGGTTGTGGACCTGAGAGGCGTTCAGCTTGCCTTTGATTCCCCGCCGCGTACCCCCGTATATCTTGGCGCTCTTGGGCCCCAGATGCTGAGACTGGCCGGACAGCTTGCCGATGGCGCCGCACTGAACTGGTGCACGCCTGAGCAGATTGCTTGGAGCAGGGAAAGGGTTGCGGAGGGCGAGGCGAGAGCAGGCCGCGAACCGGGTTCCGTGAAGGTCGTCGAGTACATCAGGATATGCGTGGACGAGGACGAAGATCTGGCCAGGCGCGCCTTTGTGGCCGCTATGCTTGGTTACGCGCTGGGACAGCCCGGCACTCAGAGACCGCGTGGTTTGGGCTATAGGGCGCATTTCGATAGAATGGGATTTGCCGACCTGCTTTCTGAACTGGATGAAATGAGGAACAAAGGGGCGCCTGAGGACAGGGTAATAGATGCCGTTCCGCCGGAGATGGCGTTGCGTGTAGGCTACTTTGGCAAGCCGTCCGGCGCCGCCCAGGCCTTCCGCAAGCTGTCGCAAGGATTGGATACGGCAGTGGCGCGGGTAGTTGTGACGCGCCCCGGAGCAGGATCGGTAACGGCAACTATGGAGGCTTGTAGGCCGTAAGTTGAAGCCACAACTACGGTGTGAGTCATTGCATGATATATAGGAGGCATACATGGCAGACCTTTCAATGTTTGATCTGACGGACAGAGTGGCTATAGTGACCGGCGGCGGGCACGGAATCTCGAAGGCAGTCGCGCTAGGCTTCGCGCAAGCCGGAGCTCACGTGGCAGTAGTGGACAAGGTCCCGGAGAGGGCCGAGGCCACCAGCGCCGCTATTGAAGACCTTGGCCGTGAATCGCTATTCGACACGGCTCACATAGGCTATGAAGACAAGGCCAGCGGTTTTGTAGGCAGAGTGCTGGACAAGTTTGGCCGTGTAGACATTCTGTTCAACGGAGCAGGCGGGATGCGTACCTCGGATGGGCTGTACTACGAAAAGCCGGTAGAGGAGCTGACCGAGGACGTACTTGACGAGGTCATCAGAAACAACGTTAAGTCCTGCTTCTTCATGTGCAAGGCCGTGGGGCCTACCATGCTAGACCAGGGCAAAGGCAGCATCATCAACGTGAGCTCGGTGAGCGGATACGAGCCTTCACCCCGTCGGACACCGTACGGCATCAGCAAGGCGGGCATCACCAACTTCACAAAGAGCCTTGCCGCGGAGTGGGGGCCAAAGGGCGTCCGCGTCAACGAAATATGGCCGCTGGCGGTTACGCGGCCTCAGGAAGACAGATACCAGGACGTGGAGAACGTCAAGCGCCTTACGCAACGCATCGCCATCGGGCGTCTCGGTGTGCCGGAGGACCATGTCGGCGCAGCCATATTCCTCGCCTCCGACGCCAGCGAGTGGGTCTGCGGAGCCACCTTCAGGGTAGACGGAGGCCGTACCGGCGGCTAGGCAACTGCGTCATTCTGAGCGCAGCGAAGAATCCAAAACCTTCTCTTATGACACCGTTGCTTTGCGGAAGAAGGTTTTGGATTCTCCATCCTGAGCAGCCACGCGCTAGACAACTCAATAGCTAGAGCTTGTAGGGTTCAAGATCGTCAAGCGCAACTTCTTTCTTGTGACGGCCTGGATGCTTAGGTTCGCCTAGACCCTTGTTGTTCAATTCCAGACATTTGAGATTCAGTTGCTTTCTATAGCACTTCAGCAGCTTGCGAACCTCCGTGACGCGTTTCTCCAACAGTTTACTGACTTCCCCCCCGTTTCCCCAAGCGCAGACCGTAAGCGGCGCGTCTGAAACGGCATGTTTGATTGCACAGTCGTTATAAGGGCCAACAGCGGTTGAGTCTTCGGGAAGGCATTCCGGTTTCGATGTGCGGTAGGCAAATAGGTTTACCACCCGCAGGGCGCTGTATCCCCATTGAGCTGTATAGGTAAGGCATTTATCTATCGTCGGATCAGTGACTATCTCGTCGGCGCACGAGGGGTTTAGCATCAGGAACGTGACAGCCTTTCCATTGCCAGACTGATTGCTTATCTGAGCTTCCCAGAGATAGCGGTATTTCCTGTCAGATGAGAACTCAGCACGGATATTGCTCGGTCGGATATCGCTCATGTTCACCCACCGGACGCAGTCAATAGCTCTTTTCGCTCAAATGGTTCGACTAGCTCACCATGAGCGGGAACTAGACGCGGCTCTGAACGTATACTTCCGCGGGGAACTTGGCGCCCTAACCCGACAACGCCCGCTCGGCGGCGGCAACGCCTTCGCCTCGTGCTACCTCGTACCCTTCCTTATCCAGCAGCTGCTCAAGGGCGGACAGTACGGAAAGCACGCTTGTCGGTCTTGAGTTCTCCCCCATCAGGCCTATGCGCCAGATTCTGCCCGCAACCGGGCCAAGGCCGCCGCCTATCTCTATGTTGTAGTCTACCAGTAGTGGGCGGCGCACTTTTGCGTCCTCAATCCCCTCCGGGACCCACACCGTAGTCAGCGTGGGCAACCGGCTGTCCTCATCAGCGAACAGCTCCATCCCAAGCGCCTGTAGACCGGCGCGCAGTGCCGCGGCATTGCGCTCGTGCCTGGCAAAACGAGCTTCCAGTCCCTCCTCCAGCACCACGCGCAAACCTTCCCGCAGCCCGTAGATCATGGAGATGGGCGCCGTGTGGTGATAGGCGCGGTCGGACCAGTAGGACTTGAGCAGGGACATGTCCAAGTACCAGCTTTGCACCGGCGTCTTGCGGCTGGACAGCACCTCTTCGGCGCGCTTTCCCAGCGTGAGAGGGGCCAGACCCGGCGGACAGCCCAGGCACTTCTGGGTGCCGCTGTAGGAGACGTCCCCATCCCACCTGTCCAAGGCCACTTCCAAGCCGCCCAGCGATGTCACCGTATCGATGATTACCAGGGCGTCGTGCTCATGCGCGACCCTGGTTATCTCCTCGGCGGGACTCCGCACCCCCGTGGAGGTTTCGGCGTGCACCATGGCTACGGCCTTTACCGAGGCGTGGTTCTTCAGTTCCGCGCTGATTGCGTCGGGGTCCAGCGGATGGCCCCACTCGGCCTCTACGCGGGCCACCGTAGCGCCGGCGCGCTCTGCTACCTGGACAAGCCGCTCCCCAAAGTACCCATTGATGCCCACGACGACCGTGTCCCCCGGCTCTACGACATTGACTACGGCGGCCTCCATACCCGCGGAGCCCGTACCGGAAACAGGCAGGGTTATGCTGTTGTCGGTTTGGAAGACCAGGCGGAGCATGTCTCGCACGTCGTCCATGACCTTTAGGAAGTCTGGGTCAAGGTGACCGAGCAGGGGGGCGGCCATAGCCTGAAGTACACGTGGGTTTACGTTACTGGGCCCTGGCCCAAGTAGGAGCCTGACCGGGGGGTGGAACTCTTCAAGATACTGTGGCATTCATGTCCTTTCGGTAGTTGGTAGTTTCGCAAGTAATTACGCGGCTGAAATGAACAGCCAGCCTATTATACGGGAATATACGCCTGCGTACCAAATTGTGAGCGGCCACTAGCCTCTCATCAGTTTCAACCTAACAAGGTCGCCCTCGTTCCACCGAGTGCGCGCTAGAAACGTGAGGAGAGTTTTACGGGGGAGTGTATCGCTGCCCTTGTGGTAAGCAATGACTACGGACCGTCCGTCAACGTGACGGTAGACTCTATGCGAACTGGCTCCGGGTGTCCAGGTAAAGCCGTCTCTTTCAAGCGCCGATACAAACCTGCGAATCGGTACGTTCCGTAGAAGTGAAACAACGGGTGGTGGAAGCTCGGTCACACTGCTACTAACAATTGCTGCGGGCTATTGTCAAGGGAATGCTCAGGGATTTGCTGTCCCGTAGCTTTTAGGTGCTCAACAACTGCGCATGCCGCATCTTGCAGTTCACGCATAGCTTCCTCTTGTGTATCGCCAAAAGTGATGCACCAAGGAATCTCATTGAGCCACGCATTCCAGCGTCCATCCTCGTCCTGTTCCACACTGGCAGTGAAGGTGTACCCTCTACCGGCCATCTGTTGCCTTACCTCGCAGTGGTGTTGCTCTGCTCAGAATTATATAGGAGCGCTCGGCGGTGTCAAACTGGTTCTCTATTTAACGCCAGGCGGGTCATCCCTATGGCACAACGTGGTCCGGCTCCAACCTATTGCCAAGCTCTACCGTTTCCGCGGAGAGCGGGGCTTCTTCCAGGTCGTATCTGGCGGAGAAGGCGTCGATTATGGCCTGCTGGACATCATGGTAGGTTACGGCGCCAACCTCATCCCCAATACTGCCCGCCGTCTCCGGGTCCCAATCGAACCCCAGGTGTCTGTATACGGGCAGCAGCACATCCCGCACCCGGCTTTCTCCGTTCACCACCACCACTCCTCCAACGTGGGCGGCGCTGGGAACAAGGCGCTGTCCCACTCCCATGAGCTTCTTGACGCCGCGAGCGTTGACGCTATAAGCCCCTGGGCAGTATTCGCCGGGTATTTCGCCTACTCGTGCGTCCACTCCCAGCCTTCGAAACGAGTCCTCCATAATTCCGGCAATCTCTTCAAAGCGGGCTTTTACCCCTTCTCTGGGCTGTCGGTCCGGTATTGCCCAGGCAAAGGCCAGGGTCTCTTCGTGGAAGACGGCGGCTTTGCCGCCAACCAGCCGCTGCACCGCCTCGAATCCGTTCTCTCTGGCCGCTTGAACGGCCGCCGCGTAGCCGGGCGACCTGCTGTCCTGCCGGCCAAAAGCAACGATTGCGGAGGGCCGGTGGAGCCGCAGAGTCTCAGGCTCTCTCCCCTCGGCAACGCTCAGCAACAGAGACCGCGATACAGCGGTGTCCAAGGCAGGCCGACCCAGGAAAGCCTCCGTGGTCAGCCTGATGGTGCGCTTATGCATGGGCTGCGGTTATCTAGACAGTCCTAGTACCAGTCCCTGTAGAACGTCTCGTAAGGAACGAAGGCAGGCCGTTGCGCATGGGGCACCGGAAGCGAGACAGGCCCCGCTTCTCTGGATGGCAGATAAACCGTGCCCGTGCCGATGACCTGGGCCTCACCGACTTGGTTCAACCCCTGGTACTTGATGCCCACGGCGTGATACTCCGTCTTCCCAGGCACTGCGCCCTGTCCGGATTCGCCTTCCTGGCCGTCTTTGAACTTCTTCACAACCTCGCCCGTGTAGGTGGTCACGTCTCCGTAGTAGACCGGCTTGCGCAGTGCAATGACCAGCCGACGTATGAAGCCGTCGTCGCCCATCCAGTTGCTGAACAGCTGCTCACACATCTGGGTGCGCTGCACGCCGAAGTCGAACGGGCCGGGCTGTCCGCGGTAGACGGCGGTGAGGGCGTCTTCGTGCTCGTTGCCCGGGCCGCGCCAGCGGGTAATGGGATGTACGTGGCCGACCTGGTTGAGCCGCGCCCGCTTGTACATAGGCTCGAAAGAAAGCTCGTCACCCCCGGCAAGGGGCCCCGATACCGTTGCATAGCTCAGCGAGTGATAGCAGACCTGGTCCTGCAGCGTCCACGGCGACAAGGTCACTGGGCCGACGGTATCGCCTTCTTCCACGTCCTCCCAGTAGCGCGTCTCCGCGCCGCGCCGCGGCTCGTTTTTGATCTCGTTGAGGACCTCTTCTATCTGCTCTTCGCTGTACTGGGACGTCTTCCGTTCGTACAGCATCTGCTCGCCCAGCCGTTCCACCGGCATGGAGCGGCTGCTCCCCATGCTCGACATGGGCACGTAAATCTGTGTGCCGTAGCACTTGCCTAAGAGGTCGCCGTGGAGGTCCCAGTAGTGGTTGTCTGAGATGAAGAAGACCAGGTTGCCCCGGGAGCCCGGCTTCTCGAATATCTCCTTGGTCACTTTGGAGGAGCGGAACTTTGTGCCTTCCCGGATGGCGTCGAAGAACTCCCAGGCCGCGCCGGAAATGAAGTTGGCAAGAGGGTAGCCTCCGGGACGAACCGCGCCGTGCACCGAGGGGTAGCGCACCAGGGCCATCGCCGGCCCCGGCGCTATCTGACAGCCGTAGCGGGTTGTCTTCCCGTACTCCGGGTCGGTGAACAGGGGATTGTTGTCCCCAATTGACAGGGCGTACCTGGAGATGAAGTCGGAGGTGAACCTTTGGGAGTACTCATAGGGAGGCCCGGAGTGGTCATAAGGCGCAGGCATCCAGGGGGGCAGGTTCTCATCGGACTCCTGATCTATCTGCTCTTTTGACCTGGAAAGAAACTCTGCAACTGCTTCTTCAAAAGTCTGCGTTGTCATTGCTCCGCTCCTTAGCGCCTTGTGTTAGGCTAATTATTGTCTCGGCCTGGACTCAGCGGGGTAGGGGGACGGCTTTGCATCGACCGCTCAATCCGGCCTGACCCTGCGATTCTATCATCTGGTCTGGTATGGTCAATATTGGAAACATCGTTAGAGTGCTAATGTTATGAACTTCAAGAACCGCACGCTGTGGACTGGCGACAACCTGGATGTCATGCGCGGCCTCAACTCAGAGTCCGTGGACCTGATCTACCTTGACCCTCCCTTTAACTCCAACCGCGACTACTCCGCGCCCATCGGGTCTGAGGCGGCGGAGGGCGCGGCCTTCAAGGACACCTGGACGCTTAGCGACGTCGACCTTGCCTGGCACGGGCTGATAGCTGAGGAGAACTCTGGGCTGTACGGTATCATAGACGCTGCGGACGTTGCCCACGGCAAGGGCATGAAGTCCTACCTGATAATGATGGCCGTCCGCCTGCTGGAGATGAAGCGGATACTGAAGCCGACCGGTTCCATCCCGCATGCAACCAGGAGAAGGGCGATCAGCACGGCCAGCGCCGCGACACAGACGGGAGGGGACGCGCGAGCGTAGCGAGGGCGGTGGAGGCCCACCACCCCCAACATACACCCGACACGCCGACACACCGCTCGCGTCCGACTAAAGCCACTGCTTCTGGCCGGTAACGTAGATACTCTGGAAGTCTTCATCCGACTTGGTCAGGTAGATAATGCCTTCCACCAACCCAAGTACGCCAGCCGCCATCAGAGCAACATAGCCAACCACGTACATCAAAAACCCAATGACGATGCCAATGCCGAACATCCCCAAAAATATGAATATATTGCCCACAATCAGTGCCAACACCAAGCCGCCGCCGCCAACTGCCAGCTGTATTATTGCGGGCTTCTTGATGCCCAGGTAGAACTTGTGGACGCCGGCCCAGCCAAGGAATATCCCCAGCAGCCCGGCCAACACCTTGGTCTTCTCGGAGCCCATCACGCCCTCGAGAGCGCCGCTAATGCCGCCGGCGCCGGGGGTCGGCATAGCACGGTAAATGGCTACAGCATCGCTGCCCTGCGCCTCGAAATCCACCCGCATTCCCCGGTTGGGAATGGCCTGGTCTTTCCATTCGGTCCCGACAAAGTTATATCGGTTGCCGTCATCCCCTGTGATCAGTCCCGCGTTGGTTTGAGCGGAGTAATGCAATACTTGTCCATTCATTCCCTGTTCTCCTCTTGATCGGCTTGATCGGCGTCAACTATTTTTGCCGGTAGACCTCCCATTGGGTGCCTCCAGAGTGAGTACGTTATCAAGACATAAAAGCTGTCGAATACGACTAGTATAGCACTCATGACAAGCATAACGCTCTGCTATTCGGCTATATCAGGTAGTTCTGTTGCTGATTACGGCCAGCCCAGCAGGGTTGATATGGGAAATGTGGGTCCATATACAGTTGACCACGTCGTGGCCAAGGCCAGGGGAGGCACAGACCACATAGAGAACTTGCAGCTGCTGTGCGGTGCCTGCAACTCCGTGAAGGGAACCAAGACGCAAGCGGAGTTCCTGGCCGCGCTGCGGAGTAGGTAGGGCGCTGACAAGGAAAAACATCAGTATCCCATTTGATCAGTTAGTATTCGGGAACCCCCACTGGGACACCCCTCAAGCAATCGACGAAATCACGGTCTACAGCTATCTGATTGACCATCTCGACCACCAAATAGAATTGCTTAACTTTCGACACGAGAATGAAGAGGTTGCTCTATTAAATGAAGAGGTTGCTCTATTAAATGAAGAGGTTGCTCTATTAAATGAAGAGGTTGCTCTATTAAATGTGCAGTCAATGCTGATGGCCTACGCCTTGGAGATTGCCATAAAGTCCCTGTGGGCTATGGACAACCCGGATAAATGTATGCGCCACAATCACGACCTCCTGCGCTTCTATAAGGGCTTGCAGCCAGATACCGTGACATCGCTTCAGGATCTAGGACTTACCGGGGATTTGCTCATGAGATTCCCGCGCCCATTTGCAAACAACAGGTACTCCATGGAATACAAGACGCCAGAAAAGTACGAAAAGGAACTAGTTAGGGTCAAGGCCGTCCTTCTTAAAACAACTTGGGAAGTTGCTGCGCGAAACACTGAAGAAGCGGAGGGAAGACCTTGGATGTCCCATACCCGCCGACTCGTAGGGGCGGTTCGCGAACCGCCCTGGATCGCTAAGAACAACCGCCCCCTTCATCTCATTGCGAACGCAGCGAAGCAATCCGGCGGTGGATTGTTTGTCCCGCTCATGGTGAGCTTAGAGTTTACCCTGAGCCTAGCTGAAGGGAACCCATTTGAGCGGTTACCAAGTCCAAAAGAACCGGTTTCTTCGCAGCATGATATACTCTGTATACTAGATATTGCTTGACGGCGGAAAGGATCGGCTATACAGCCCTCGAACATCCTTTCGTGGCTAGGGGTGTGGCGCTATGGCAGAACAGTTAGGGCACGTCGTTCTTACTTTCGCGTTCGAGAGGGGCGACAACAACAATTGGGTAGGAACGTGTCTTGAGCTTGGAACTAGCACCTATGCCAACAGCTTACAAGAGGTTGAAGAAGCTCTACATGAATTGGTGACCGAGCACCTCAGCCTATTGGAACAGTATGGTGAACGTGAGAGGTTCTTCCGCGAATGGGGCATTGAGCTACACCAAGCTGCGGAACCGAGTGAAGAAATCTTTGCCCGTGTCTTAGGGAAAGCTATGACACTCCGTGACTACGGTGATGCATACTTTCAACCGAGGACGTTCCCTCTCCCTATGCCAACAATACAAGAGCCCGCTGTTGTCTAAATGGCTGACAACCTTCCTAGCGTCACTGGACAAAGGCTCATACGAGCGCTTATAAGAGACGGTTGGGAAGTTGAGCGTAGAGCAAGGCACGGTCTCTGGTTGCGTAAGACATTTCCCGATGAACAACCCGCTTTACCACTGTTAAGAACACACGAGAGCAAGTAGAGAAACGTACCCTTGGTGAGATAATCAGTGATAGGCAGACTGGATTGGGTAGAGACGGCCTAAAGCGCATTCTCGATAGAAGAAGATAGCCAGAGCCCCCTCCGCCACTTCTCCCTTTCCCAATGGCCGCCGTCCCCTTATTATTGACCACATGAATACGTGGCGCCACCCTCAATCGCTGTTCCTTATTCTGGGAATCTCCAAGACGCATCTTGCCCCCAAGCCCGCAACAAAAAACGCGCCATCTCCGACGGAATCCTGTCCTAAGCCTGTCGAAGGAATCGGATTTGTTTCCCCATATTTCCAAAAATTTGGTCCGTTTCTAGCCTTGCAACTAGACATAACGTTGGAAACAAATACCCGCCGACTCGTAGGGGCGGTTCGCCAGCTGCCCCCGCTTTGCTGCACGGTTTGCTAGAATAGCTGGAAAACGTCCCAGGTACGGAGAACATGCCTCTAGCACAATACAATCTAGGACACGTAGCCAAACTTACGGCCAAGTCCATTGGAGAGCCCGGTTCAAGGTACTTCCAGGTGGCGGCTGAAGCCAGAAACGGCCAGACCGTGATGATATGGATGGAAAAGGAGCAGCTTTTCAACCTTGGAGTGCAGGTGAAACGACTGCTTTTCGAATATCAAGAGGATGCGGACCGCAGCTCTTCCGAAGATTCCTACGATGAAGCCGTCTTCGGTGTGCCGGACCCGCCTGTCCTCGAGCTAACCGCCGGACAGATGTCGATTGGGTATGATCAGACGTTCGCCATGTTCTTCCTGGCCGCGCATGACATTCAGGAAGAGGACTCCATTCCGCTTATAAATCTTGAGGCCACGTACAGGGAAATAGACTCTCTGGCGGACCAAGCGTTCGAAGTGTGCGCCGCCGGCAGACCGCGCTGTCAGTTGTGCGGGGCTCCCCTGGACGCGGAAAAGCACCTTTGCCCCAGGCACAACGGACACGGAGTGATGGCTACTTAGCGGAGTTCACCTGTGACGGTCAACAGCAGGAGTGGTCGATTTAGCCCTCAACTCTTCGACCTATTAGCCAGGGGCAAAATGGGCAATTGCAGGCTGACCCCGGATGGGTCTAACTACACGTTCCTTACCACTGTTTCCAAGGCAGGTGAAGACCTCAAGGTGATTTACAAACCTCGCCGTGGCGAGATGCCTCTGTGGGACTTTCCCGGAGGTACGCTCTACCTCAGGGAGTACGCGTCCTACCTGCTCAGCGAAGCCCTGGGTTGGGGCTACGTGCCGCCCACGGTGATACGCGACGGGGAATTCGGAGAAGGCTCCGTGCAGCTGTACGTGGAGTACGATAGAAGAGAGCACTACTTCACCCTGCGCGAACGTTTCATAGAGGATATGTTGCGCGTCTGCGCCTTCGACGTCGTTGCCAACAATGCGGATAGAAAGGCGACTCATACCCTGCTGGGCAACGACGGCGGCGTATGGCTGATTGACCATGGGATCACTTTCCACGCTGAACACAAGTTGAGGACAGTGATATGGGACTTTGCCGGGCAGCCGTTGCCGCACTGGTTGCTGGAAGAGCTGGAGTCCCTAAGGGAAAGCTTCGATGCGCCGGGAGGTCTGGGCGAAGGCCTAAGCAAGCTGCTGAGCAAGCCTGAAGTGGATGCGACTCGATACAGGTTACGGGCGCTGATAGACCAAGGAGAGTTCCCCGTTCCCACCCTGGAACGGGCCGTCCCTTGGCCGTGGCTCTGATCAGTGGAGGGCTAGAGCCACGGCGCTCCCCGCTGGTAGCCGCCCGTGAGCTGCAGTGCAGTCCCGGACACCCATCTTGAAGCGGGACTGACCAGGTACAGCACGGCTTGACCCACGTCCCGCGGGGCGCCGAGTCCAAGGGGATAACTCTTGATCCTTGCCTCGCGCTCTTCCGGCGACCATCCAAAATCCCGCGACTCCACTTCTCCCGGCATGATCGCGTTTACCCGTACGCCCTTGTCCGCTACGTGAGCGGAGAAGGCAGCCGTAAGCCCAATTAGCCCCGCTTTGGCTGCATTATAGGCCGGAGAGCCACCGGGGCTGGCCACCCTTGCAGCCTGCGAGCTTATATTCACGATGCAACCGTCGCCGGCTTCCAACATGGGTTTGAGAGCGGCCTGGGAGCAGTAGAACACCCCACTCAAGTTCACGTCTATCACCCGTTGCCACTCCTCTATCGGCAGGTCCCACGCGTTGCCACTGGGTGCGTCTATTCCCGCGTTGTTAACCAGAATGTCCAGTCGGCCATACTCTTCCAGGGAGAGCTCAACCAGACGGTGGGCGTCTTCCGGTCTGCTGGTGTCCATTACGATGTGGCTTGCTCTGCTCCCTCTGGCGCGGACTTCTTCAGCGGTGGCCGTCGAATCCTGAAGGTCGCCGATGACTATGGTGGCTCCGGCTTCGGCAAGGACCTGCGCAATGCCCCGCCCAATACCCTGAGCGGCCCCAGTGACTATGGCCACCCTTCCATCAAGTCTGCTACTGTCCGTCATTCTGTTCCTCCCGGATGATTCGCCAAAGGTCTCCCAAAGCAAACTTAGTTGCACTTCCCGGACGTGCTTCGCTGTTCCAAGCAGGCAAAAATCCTGTCCGCCAGAGAGATTGCGGCGCCCTTTGAAACGGTGTCGGGCATCGCTGCTAGCAGTCCGCTCGACTTCATGTCCGCGCTCCACATCAGCTTTGTCTGATCCACGTGCTCCTCTAGCCTTATTTCGGTCAGAATCTCAAAAGCGCTGCCAATGGACTTGCCGCTTATCCTTACTCTGGTCAGGTGATTCTCCATGCTCAGCACTTCAAAGTTCAGCGTGACAGTTCCCTTCAAGAAAGTGAAGGAATGGCCCACTTTGGCGACAAAATGTGTTGGGTTTTCTTCCTTGAAGCTCCTGATTCCAGGAATGCATTCACTTACTCCCTTGGGGTCGGACGTGAGTTTCCAAACCTCCTCCAGGGGAGCACCGATTGAATATTCTTTCTCTGCATGCATAATTAGGTAATTGTCGGCCTAATATTAAACCAGTCCTGAGTGTGTTGCAGCCTATGCGAACGGAAGACAAGGAAACCTTAGAAGACGTCCGACGCTTCTGCGACAGTCTTCGCCCTCTGGAAGACATATTCTACCTTGAGCACAAGTACAACGACCAACTGATTCCCCTTGCCCGCGAATCGAATATCCTGGGCATGCCCGTCAAGGAGCAGTTCGGTGGCCGGGGGTTGAGCAATCTGTTGTACGCAGAGGCCATGGAAAGAGTCGCAGCGGAAGGCGTCGGCGTCCGGACGTTCTTCTCCGGGCATTCCTCTCTGGGGCAGAAGACCTTGCAGCACTTTGGGACGGACTTGCAGAAGCAAAAGTACCTAGTCCCATCGACCAGAGGGGAGATCATTCTGGCATTCGCGCTTACGGAGCCGGATGCGGGGAGCGATCCGCTCTCCATGACGATGAGCTGGGAAGACAAAGGCGACCATTACGTCTTGAACGGAGTCAAGTACCTCATTTCCAACGCAGGCATTGCCGATGTCATAGTAACGTTCGCCAAGGGGGCGGATGGATGGATAAGCGCTTTCCTTGTCGATACCCGGGAAGAGGGTATTGAACGAGAGGACATGGCCGCAAAGATGGGCATGCCAACCGCCAACACCGGCATGTTCGAGTTGACCGACTATCGAGTCCCCAGGGAGAATCTACTCGGCAAGAAGGACGATGGTTGGAACATAGCCAAGTATGCATTGTTGAACGGCCGCCTGAGCGTTGCCGCCGGCAGCGTTGGCACCATATCCGACTGCCTGGCGGAGTCCCTGAGCTTTGCCAAAGAGAGGGTGCAGCACAAGAAAGCAATAGCCAGGCATCAGCTTGTTCAAGAGCACATTGCGATAATGAAGACGAACTTGGAGTCGTCCAGACTGATGGTCAGAAGGGCGGCAGATCTGGTGGACAGGTTTGAAGCGGAACGCGACGATGAATCGTTCGAAGCTGCTGATGCCGCGGTAGCCGAGGCCAAGTTCCACGCTACCAATGCCGCCTGGGACGCCGCCGATAGGGGCGTTCAGATCCTGGGAGGCAGGGGATGGTCGTTTCTTTACAGGCCGGGCAGGCACCTTGTAGATACCAGGGTCTGCCGTATATATGAAGGGACCGATGAGATTATGAAGCTTAAAATAGCATCGGCGCTTCTGGGCAAAGGGTTCGAAGCCTACCGGTAGGACGGTGTGCATTGGTGGAGGGATTCAGCAAACCATATTCCGTATTTCGACGGAACTCATGACCTAGCCGATGGAAATCGTACAACTGATTAAATTGTGATGTGAATCACGATGCAAAGGACTTGACATCCCTCCGAAGTAAGTGTTAAAAGTCAGGAACTTCAGAGGGGTGCAGCTTGGTTGCTGGTATACCCCCTGTGAAAACGGATGGTGGGTCGATTTGCTAGTGTCAGACCCGCAAGTGAGGAGGGAGTTTATGAAGTCGAAATCAATGCCCCGGTTGTTAGTTCGCTTGGCGATAGGAGTTGTGCTGTTATTGGTGCTTGCCTGTAGAGGCGCGGAAGAAGCCACACCGACGCCCTCGGCGCCGACTCCTACGCCCACAGTCTTCGCCCCGAGTCCACTTATTCTTCCTACGGCGACGGCAACGCCACTTCCAGGTGTAACAGCGGTGCCAACTGCAACGAACACACCATCGCCGGAAGGTGATCAGCCAAAGTATGGTGGCGCACTCCGGTTCGCGGGGAACCCACCGCAACCTACCCTTGACCCGTACCGGGCCGTAGGCTCCAACTGGGGAGGTGAGCTTGGCGCAGGTAACCTGTGGGGTCAGCTCATCCGTCTAAGCCCTATAGACAGGCGGACCGTGGAACCTGACATAGCTGAGTCTTGGTCTGTCAGCGCTGACGGGACAGACTGGACCCTCAAAATCCGCCCTGACGTGTTAACCCACGAGGGCGAACCCTACACCGTCGACGATGCTTACTGGCAGATAGTTAGAGCGGTCGAGAAGCCCAACGGGCTTCTGACTACTCGTCAGTCGTGCATACAGAAATATGTTAAACCCATCTGGGATGATAACGGCAATCCTCTTCCGGCGAGTCAGTCCGGCGCCGAGATCACTGGTCCGGATCAGTTAACCATCCATCTCAAGTCTCCTGGTGCGGGCTTCGTCGCCTGTTTCACCGGCTACTCCCAGGTAGCCCAGCCCGCTAAATACGTGAAGCTCATAGACACCGACCCTAGTGGAGAGACCAGGGATCTTGATTACACCAAGGGTGAATATGTTGGTATGGGCCCGTTCAAGGTAAAGGACATCGCGGTCGATAACTTCTATTTCTTGGAGCGTTTCGACCAGTACTTCCACCCTGAGCTGCCATACTTGGACGAACTCCAAGTGTTCCTGATACCGGAGCAGAGCTCTTGGGAGGCTGCCTTCGCGATAGAGAGGATAGAGTTCCTAGGAACTAGTGTAGGCCCGTGGTTCATCAGCAACGCCTCTATAAACCGGATCAACCAGGAGCTAGGAGATGGAGTCGCCTGGCCGCTGGTGCAGGCGATGGGAGTATGTGGCTTTGAAGTGAATGTACGGCATGCGCCCTTCGGCCCGCCTGAAGACCCGAATGCGAGGAAGGTACGGCAGGCCATGAATTACGCTCTAGATCGAGGCGAGGTCAATGACCTAATCTACGAAGGGAAGGCCTTCCTTGCCATGCCCTACTACATCGGCTGGGAGTGGATTTATACGCAGGATGAATGGTTAGAGCAGTACAGAGGCTTCGACTCCAGTCCTGAGGCGAAGGCTAGGGATATTGCCGAGGCGAAGCGGCTCATGGAGGAGGCTGGGTACGGACCGAGCAACCGCCTCCAGGCAGAGCTTCTGGCGACGGCAAACCGAAGTGAGGAGATGCAGCTTTACGCTAGGCAACTGGAGGAGATCTATCTTGATATCACCGTGCAGACAGCAGCGTCCGGAAGTGACGCAACGGCGAGAAGGAAGGCCGGCGACTTTGACCTTGGCCAAGTCTGCAGAGGCACCAACTTCCCAGACCCTGACTCTTTCAACTTCGACATCCACCAGGAGTGGGAAGACGGAGGACAGAAAGCTGCTGGGTGGACGCCACCAGAGTGGAACAGGCTTGGGCTTGAGCAAGCCTTACTGCCTACCAACGAAGCGCGCGCTCCTATTCTACGCCAGATGGCGAGGATCTGGCATGATGAATCGTTGGTAATTGGTGTCCTCAGACCTACGATACCTTTCGGATACAGGACATACGTGAAAAACTACTTCCCTCCACCTTACCACTTCATCAACTACCCTATGGAGCACGTCTGGATTTCCCAGTAGTTTGAAGCACTTTAAGCTAAGGAGCCAGCTCAAGTTTAAGGGCTGGCTCCTTAATATCTGTCGAAAAGGTTGCAACAGAGTGTGTCTCACAAGTCCGTAAAACACAGCGCGAATGGACATTAGTGACCAGTTCAACAGGTGCCGTAGGCACGAATTGAGGTCGCAAGGATGTTAAATATAGGACGTGGGATGACTTTTGAGACGGAACAGTGAAGAAATATATTGCCAGAAGGCTCGTACTCTTCATACCCACTTTGCTTGGGGTCTCCCTAGCTATATTTCTCCTCTTGCGCGTGCTTCCAGGAGACCCGGCGGAGGCTATGTTGGCGGGGCCAACTGGTGAGGCCTTCTTCACGGAGGAAGACCTCCAGAGGGTACGGGAACAGCTTGGGCTAGACAAGCCTATTTACATCCAGTACCTGACCTGGATTCGGGGTCTCGTGACCGGGGATCTTGGCTACTCGGTTGCACGGGGCCGGGCTATCTCAGATGAGATGAAACGTCAGTTCCCTGTGTCCCTGCAGCTCGGTTTGCTCAGCCTGTCGCTAATTTGGAGCATCGCGATACCAATAGGGATTATTGCTGCTATCAAACAGGATAGCTGGGCTGACTATATTCTTCGTGGAATGGCTATAGTGGGCCTTGCCATGCCAAGCTTTTTCGTAGGGATTATGGTTGTATTATTTCTATCTCGGTTCTTTAGCTGGCTGCCGCCATTTGCATTCACCCATATGTGGGACAACCCTGTCACTAGCATCCAGCAGTTGTTCTTTCCGGCCCTGGCGCTGGGTTTTAGCACTGCCGGGACTCTACTCAGAATGACTCGTACCCAGCTACTTGAGGTTCTCAGAGAGGACTATGTACGTACAGCCAGGGCCAAAGGACTACAGAACAGGACCGTAATCTGGCGGCACGCAGTACGTAACTCCTTGCTTCCAGTAGTCACCATCGCAGGGGCGCAAATAGGGTTAATCTTTTCTGGGACAGTAGTTATAGAGAATATCTTCGGCGTCCCAGGCATAGGCAGGGGACTGCTGGCTGCCTTAACCAGCAAAGACATTCCTATGATCCAGGTTTATATCGTTTACTTCGCCACTGTTGCCTTGACCGCCAACCTGCTGGTGGACCTAAGCTATGCCTGGTTGGATCCGCGGATACGCTACGCGTAACTAGGAATCGGCGTGTGAGTTCGCAATAATACAGGAGCCGTTAATGCTAAGCCAAGGGCAAGAAACCGCAGTACTAAGAGCGCCCAGTGGCCCAATCTGGACAAGAAGTGTCATCGGTTTGGGGCGATTCACCAAGAGGAGGCCCTTAGGCGCCACCGGCCTGTACATTCTTGTTTTTGCGGTTGTTGTGGCAGCCTTAGGCCCTCTGATAGCTCCTCACGATCCTTGGGAACCCCATCGTACCGCCCCACTTGTGGCCCCCAATGCGACCTTCTGGCTGGGTACAGATGCCCTGGGGCGTGATATTCTTAGTCGCGTTATATATGGTGCCAGGGTCTCTATGTATGTCAGCGTCGTCACTACACTGGCGGCGACATCCATTGGTGCCGTGGTCGGCGTGTCTAGCGCTTATTTCGGCGGAAAGTTTGACCTTATAATCCAGCGATTCGTGGATGCACAAAGCGCTTTTCCTTCGCTTCTACTGGCCCTGGCAATTATGGCCGCTTTTGGCGCTTCTCTGAACAACGTTATCTTAGCCCTAACCGTCATCTTCTCCAGTAGGGGTGTGCGGGTAATACGATCCCAATCCCTCAGCGTCAAGGAGCTTCCCTATGTCGAATCTGCAAGGGCAATAGGATCAAGCCCCCTGCGCATAATGCTTCGGCACATTTTCCCCAATACTTTCGGGCCTATGATGGTAGTTGGTACCACAATGCTCGGATCCGCGATCTTGCTGGAGTCATCCCTCAGTTTCTTGGGGGCAGGCATACCAGCTACGGTAATTTCTTGGGGTGGTATGCTCAGCGGAGACGTACTGCGTAACCTTCCAGGCGCTCCCTGGATCGGCATTGCACCTGGCCTTGCCCTGACCTCAGTCGTTTTCGGCATCAATGTCTACGGGGATACTTTGCGAGACATTCTGGATCCAAGGTTGAGAGGAAGATGAGTTTCTCAAAGTGCTGCCTCTCGGTGGAAACTGGTGCCTCGCTTAGTGAACTGCCACTGTATACTAGGTTCCCGGTTCCGGTTGCAGATGCCAGTGGCACGCACCCTCCACTGGCGTCTGCAACCTCATTCTCGCGGTGGGTAGAGATATATGACCATACAACAGACGTTTGAAGAAGCCATTGCCGAGTACCTGCAGCGATGCCAGGAGCAGATAGGCAAAGAGCGTATTGAAGGACTGCCTCCCGGGCCGCCGTCCCCGTACGACCAGTCCGGGCCGCCATACGAATCGCCGCTGCGGCTCGACACGAGGACCATCCGCAACTACGCGCTCAGCATAGGCGACGATAATCCCCTTTTCACCGACCCGGAATACGGCAAGCGGACTCGCTACGGCTCCCAGATTGCCCCCGGCCCCATCATGGTCGTGGTGCGGGCAGGCGGTGGTCAGGGGCCGATGCGGCCGCAAGGATACCCCGTAGCCGACTTTGTGGCGGGGACGGCATGGGAGTTTTACGACGTCATCCGTGTGGGCACTGGACCAATCCGGTCTTCCAAGACGGATCGCGAGGTATTCCAAAAACAGGGGTCGCGGGGTGGGCTTATCTTCCTCATCTGCGAGCTGTTCTACCGGAACGCCCACGGCGATCTGCCCGCCAAAGCTTACGGGACTTTGATCATGGTGCCTACGGAGAGCATGGGCAGCTCTAGGGCTATGTCCGTAGACAGACTGGGCGAGCAAATGATGTACGACCGCGGCACGCATCGATATCAGCCCGACGATATCGCGGGATACATGGAGCTGATCGGCAAACCCAAGCGACGGGGTGCGGAGACCCTGTACTGGGAAGACGTGGAGGTCGGCCAGGAGCTGGACCCGCTTGTGCTGCCGCCTTGGACTTTGCAGGACCAGATAGCCAATAACCTGGCCCGCTCACTAATGGGCCGCAATCCCGGGACTCGTGACGATGAGCTGGCGTTCGAGCAGGTATATCACGGCCTGCACTCCCATAGAGGAGGGGCTCGCACCCATCCCGTTTCCATGTGGCCATGGACCCCCAATTCCGAGCACGAAGACGCTTTGCTGGCGGCTTACAGAGGCCAATCCGGGCCGTTCGACCACGGAGTGCAGCGGTTCCAGATACCGCAGCAGCTGCTCACCAACTGGATGGGAGACGACGGTTTTGTTAGGCGTTATCAGACCGCCATCCGCCGTCCCGTATACTATGGCGACGTAACCATCTACCGCGGCCGGGTAGTCAAGAAGTTCATAGAGCGGCAGACCGGAGAAAACGCGCCGGGTGCTGCGCCCGGAGACATGGAGTACAATGCCGTCGGGATAAGGATGGAAGGGGTTAATCAGACGGGAGAACTGCAAGCCCAGGGCACCGCTGTGGTGTATCTGCCCTCAAGGAGGACCGGCCACGTCCAACTGCCGGTCCCGCACCTGGCGCAGCCGCCGTACGTGCCTTATGAGACGTTCTATAGAGACTGGTTCTAACCGGTGTAGTTCAGCGTTAGCGTGGGAGGAGATTCATGGCGACACAAACATTTGAAGAGGCCATAGCGGAGTACATAGAGCGCTGCTATGAGTCGGTGGGGAAGGAACGGGAGGAAGGGCATCCGCCGGGGCCGGGGACTCCGTACCCCATAGGAGAACCGCCGTACGAGGCTGCAATAAGGCTGGACGAAAGGACGGTGCGCAACTATGCCCTCAGCATAGGGAACACCAATCCTCTCTATACAGACCCTGAGTACGGGAAGCGGACCAGATACGGCGCCATGCTGGCTCCTAATACGGCTCTCATACTTGTGCGCAGTCCCGGAGGCCAGGGGCCAACACGCCCTGAAGGCTATCCCGTGGGAGACTTCTTCTCAGGGCTGGCCTGGGAGTTCTTCGACGTACTGAGGGCTGGTGACGCACGGTTCAAGAACACCAAAAAGACAAGCGAGTTCTTTGAAAAATCGGGTTCTCGCGGACAGTTGCTTTTCCTCATTGAAGAGATCAAATATTGGAACGCTCATGCAGACCTGGTGGGTAAGTGCTACGGCACCCTGATTCTGGTGCCCATCGCTAGCATGGGTGGAACAAGGACTATGAACGTGGAGCGCTTGGGCGAGCAGCTCATGTACGAACGTTCCACTTCCAACTACAACCAGGAGCAGATGGACGAGTACGTGTCGCTTCTGGAAGCCAGTACCCGCAGGGGTTCCAAGACCCTGTTCTGGGAGGACGTGCAGGTTGGAGACAAGCTTGGGCCTATTGTGGTGCCCCCATTCACCTTGCTTGACCAGACAGTGCAACGGGTGGTCTCCGCTGCCGCTACTGGAAGGTACGGGACCTCCGGAGATGAACTGGCCTTTGAACCGGTGTACCACCATAACCGTGAGGGGAGAGGCGGTTACGGCAGGGGCTTTGCCCATCCCGTAACCCGCTGGCCCCACGGACCCGGCGATGAGCATCAGGACGCGCTCATGGCGGCTTATAGGGGCCAGCCGGGGCCGTTCGATGGCGGCCAGCACAGGTCTCAGCTGCCCCACAGGCTCATCAGCGACTGGATGGGAGACGACGGTTTTGTCAGGAGATACCAGTGCGCCCTGCGCAAGCCCGTCTACTACGGAGACACCACTTTCTACACCGCTGAAGTGGTTAAGAAGTTTAAGGAGTCCCAGGAAGGCGATAGCGAGCCGGGCGGCCAGCCGGGCAAGGCGGAATACTACGCGGTGGGCCTGAAGTTGGAAGGTAAGAACCAGGTGGGAGAGACCCAGATGCAGGGTACTATCGCGGTGTACTTGCCCTCACGTGAAGGCGGCCCTGTTCAGCTGCCGGTGCCGCACAAGGGCAATCCTCCGTACGTGCCTTATGAGACCTTCTATAGAGACTGGTACTAGGATGGATAGCAGCGGACACTTAAAGGATACTTCCCTATGAAGATGGATGGGATGCTCAGCGGGATACGCGTGCTGGACTCCACGACGGCCGTGGCAATGCCCACGGCTATGCACATACTGGCGGACATGGGGGCCGAGGTGATTAAAATAGAGACCCCCACCAGGGAAGAGTCCGGCCGGCGGGATGAGAGCTTTCAGTACCTTCACCACAGCAAGAAAAGCATGACCATCAACTTGAAAGCTCCCGGCGGCGTCCAGCTTTACAAAGACCTGGTCGGCAGGAGCGACGTCCTGGTAGAGAACAACCGCGCCGGAACCCTGGACCGCCTGGGCGTGGGCTACAGTGAGCTGATCAAGGTAAAGCCAGACATCATCCTCCTTTCCAACACCGGATTTGGGCAGACTGGCCCGTGGAAGCGCTATGCCGGTATAGGAACGTTTCTGGAGCTTATTGCTGGAGTCAGCCACTTCACGGGCTATCCGGATCAATGGCCTAGGCAGGTTGGCAACGCCTGGATAGACATACACGTAGCCTGGATGGCGGTCTTCTCCATACTGGCGGCGCTTCACTGGCGTGAGGAGAGCGGGGAAGGGCAGCACATAGACTTTTCCATGTACCAGGTTGGCGTTTCAACCATGGGAGCGGAGGTGCTTGATTTCATTGTGAACGGCAATACAGGGAAGCAGATGGGGAACCGTCATCCGGCGCATGCCCCGCACGGCGTCTACCCCTGCCGCGGCGACGACAAGTGGATAGCCATAGCCGTAGAGAACGATGAGGAGTGGCGCGCCCTGCTCAAGTCTATGGGCAACCCGGAATGGGCGGACAATCCCAAGTTTGAAGATGCTCTGTCGCGCCACCACAACCAGGATGAAATAGACGGCCACATTGGTGAATGGACAAAGGGGTGGGACTTTTATGAGTTGATGCACCTGCTCCAAGGCAACGGGGTGATAGCCTCAGTAGTCCCCAACACCGCCGAGATCATGACCGATCCCCACATGAATGCCAGGGGCTTCTATGAGAAGTTGACCCACTCGCCGGAATCCGGGCTTGGTACCAGGGTCCTCATCGGCAGGCCCTGGAAGGTCTCTAAGACGCCGTCCCGGTTCCGCGGGCCGGCGCCCACGCTGGGACAGGACAACGAGTACGTCATGAAAGAGATCCTGAAGCGCACCCAGGAAGAGATGGACCAACTGTATGAAGCCGGAGTACTGGCAATGCAGACCCATGGGGATACGCCTCCATCGCCACCAGTACAGGCGACCCCTGCTCAACCCAGGCCTGGCGCTGCTAACCCTGCTCCCAGCGTGGAAGAGGGCACCCTTGCCTATATAGACCCGGACTATCAGAAGCGCTTGGGAGTGGAGTGATGGCCGGCAGCGTGTTCGGAAAGTTCCGCGTAGTGGACATGACCCGGGGCATAGCGGGACCCTTTGCCAGCAAGCTCCTGGCGGACTATGGAGCGGACGTTATCAAGGTCGAACCGCCCCACGGCGACCCTTCCAGGCAGATGGGCCCCTTCGCCGGAGACGACCCTCACCCGGAAAAGAGCCTGCTATTCCTCTACCTCAATTGCAACAAACGGGGGGTAACCCTGGACGTTGAAACCGGCGCCGGCAGAAAGCTCCTCCTTGACTTGCTGAAGACGGCGGACGTCTTGATGGAGGACTACACCCCGGGATATCTGGACAGTTTGAACCTAGGCTACGGCCAGTTGGAAGAGCTCAACCCCAAGCTGGTGATGACCTCCATCACGCCGTTTGGCCAGACGGGGCCTTACAAGAGCTACAAGGGCAATGACCTTGTCTACTATGCCATGGGCGGCATGATGTACACCAGCGGCGCCTACCACAGGGAACCACTCAAGCACGGACACCCGCAGAGCCTCTATCTAGGGGGCATAGTAACCGCTTACGTCACCTCGGCTGCGCTGTTTGCCAGGAGGACGCTGGGCCAAGGACAGCACGTCGATCTGTCTCTATCGGAGGTCATGGCCGCCGATCATTACCAGCCTGTGGCCAGGTACGCCTTTTCAGGAGGAGTAACGCGGCGCGCCCCCAAGAGCGATACCGGCCAAGAGAAGGGCACAGGCTTCCTGGGCATGGTTCCGGCAAAGGACGGGTACGTTAGGGTCTCCATCAGCCCTCCGCAAAGGCTCTACTCTCGCTCCGGGCCTCAACCCTGGCCTGAGTACGCTGGCTTGCTGGGACATCCGGAAATCGGCGATGCTCTGGCTGAAGCAACGAGCACCCAGGAGATCGATGAGATACTGCTGCCGGTGATAAGAGAAATGCCCAAGATGGAGTACTACCACAGGTTGATGACAAACGAATGGCTGGCGGCGGCGGCACAAACGCCGCAGGACTTGGCCAATTGCCCGCAGCTTGAAGAAAGGGAGTACTTCACTGAGGTGGAGCACCCCGTCATCGGCAGGATCAAGTTCCCCGGAGAAGTGGTGAGACTGCCCAACTCTCCCTGGGGACTTCGATTTCCCGCCCCCCTCCTTGGCCAGCACAACAGGGCCGTCTTCTGCGGAGAGCTGGGCCGCAGTGAGGACGAGCTTGTCAGGCTTAGACAGGTGGGAGCAATCTGAACTCCCTCTCAACGTAGAGTGAGCCGTTCAGCCGGCGCACTCACCTGGTGCCGCAGTGGGCTCCTGCTAGGAACGCGTCTCCCCTGTGACGCGCCGCTGTCGCTTTTCCAAGAAAGCCGGCGTAGCGTCGTCACTGTCCTTGCTCAACTGGCCTACCATGAAGTTCAGGGTATATTGCATGTCCCAGGCCGCCTGCTCAGGCAGGTCTCTGCTCTTGACCGCGAACTCTTTGAGCATTCGCACCGCTACGGGGGGCATCTCACAGATCCTGCGGGCAAGCTCTTCGCAGCGAGCCATCAGTTGGTCGTGAGGCGCAGTCTCATAGATAAGGCCAATCCTCTCCGCTTCCTTGGCGTCTATCGGCTCATCGGTCAGAAGCATCTTCATGGCGTGAGCATAGTTGAGCTGGCGTATCAGGTGCGTTGCAGAAGGCCCGCTGCCAATCCCGCCCCGGTTAGAAAGCAGTGCGAAGTAGAAGCGGGCGTGCTCCTCACAGGCTATACGAATGTCAACGGTGTTGAGCAGCATGTAAAGCCCGGCGCCGGCGGCCCATCCGTTGACCGCCGCTATCACGGGTTTCCACACGCGTGGGAAGTCAACTCCTCCCCCAAAGACCACAATGTCGCGCCCGTTCACCGTGCCTGGTCTTGGCCAGAAGAAGTTGTCGGCCTGCTGATGCCGCACGTCGTCGTAGGACATGCCGGGAGGCGGGGGCTGGATGTAGTGACCGGCAGAGAAATGCCTGTCGCCAATTCCGGTTAGGATCATCACCCTCATCTCTTTGTCCTGCCAGAAGTCCTTGTAGGCTTCTCCCATCTCCTCCATGACCTGCGAGTCCATCACGTTGGCCTTCTCCGGGTTGTTGACGGTTAGATAGGCAATGCTCTCTTTCTTTTCGTAAATCGTCTTCTTTGGCATAGTTTCACCTCCGGAACCTGTGCCCTGTATATATCCGTTTGCGGAACTAGTCAAGGGTTCGATTTCGAAAGGTGTGATTTGTAGAGCCCGAGCACACAAGGCGTTTGCCAAGTGTGCAATCTCTACCGAGGATGTTGGGAGGGCAAACCGACCCTCTCTGCATCGTTGAGCAGCCCGCCCGCCTTCAGCGCTTCGATGATCGCCTCCGTCCTGGAGCGGACGTTTATCTTTAGCAGGATGTGTGTGACGTGAAGCTGGACCGTTCTCAGGCTGACGTGCAACTGAGAAGCCACTTCCGTGTTGGTTAGCCCCAGAAGCATCAAGCGCAGCACCTCCTGCTCTCTTGGCGAAAGAGATTCAAAGCCAGGGTTGCGCCCCGCAGCACTGGGGATATGAGTCATATGGAAGTCTACGCTTGCCCTGGCCTCCGTTCCCAGAACCGTTATTCCCTGTGCGGCGGCCCGCATGGCGCATTCGAAGGCCGCTCTTTCAATATCTAGCGAGAGATAGCCAAGCACGCCGGCTTGCAAGCATTCGTTCACCAGTACGGGGCCTTGGCGTGCCCTGGTGGTCAAGACCACGATTTTGGAAGAGATCTCTGAGTCGCTGGCGAATCGCCTTGCCAGCGTTGCCGGGTTGAAGTCATCCGGGTTTGCTCCCACTACGACCAGGTCCGGCTGCAGCAGCTTGACCAACTCGTAACCTTCGTCCAAGTTGTCGGACTCACCTAGTACGACGAAGTCGGGCATCTCATCCACAAAGCTGGTAATCGCTTCCCGCATCATGGTGCTTCTGATGAGGATGACTACCCCGCACGAACCTACAGCAGCTCGACCGTTCCCCCTCATGGCGCCCCTCCATTGAATGGACGATACTCAAGCTTGGAGGCATGATACCTGCATATTTGCGAAGTGTCAAAATATGCAGCTTGTACTTCGCTTTTTCGCAAAGATATATACGTATCGGTACGGATTGCAAAGATAGTCTAATTTAACTAACGTGCTCACTAGCTTTGGCGTAGTCTGCCCATCATTGCAACGCAGGTTGAAACGCCGATGCAGTGGGAGGTTTGTATGGACCCTTATCGCATTCTCCTTAAAAGATTGTGGATCACCGCCATCATTGCAGTGGGCCTGATAGCGCTGTTGGCCTGTGGCTCCACGGAGGAGGCAACACCGACGCCTACGGCAACGGCAACGGTTGCCGCGCCTGTCAGCGCCGCCACGGCTACGCCTGAACCGCCAATGGCTGACGATCCGGTCTACGGCGGCGTGGCAAGGATTGCCGACAGAATACGGGCACAATCCTTTGAGCTTAGCCACCTTGGTGGAGGCCTGCAGCCCGCCAATGGCATCGGCCCAATTGTCTGGTCGGCGCTGATCAGAGAAAGCATCGTGGACCGTGTAAGCTTGGAGGGCGATCTTGCCGAATCCTGGACAGTAAGCGACGACGGCACGGAGTGGACGTTCAAGATTCGTGAAGGGATCGTAGACCACAATGGTGACCCGTATGGTGCGGAAGAGATACGTTATCTTTTGCACCGCATGGTCGACCGGCCCAACGACGCCCCTTACTCGCAGGGCGGCGGCTGCATGAAGACGGCGATAAAGGAACCCACCAGCGACGGCGGCGCTGAGGTTAGTGGACCAAACGAGGTAACCATCCGTCTCAAGGGCCCCACTTCCTGGTTTGCCGCCTGTGTCAGCAGCGGATACGTGATGTTTGGCCCTGCCAAGCAGTACAAGGCGATAGACGACACAGGCGAGTGGAGACTCCTGGACTTCGATAAAGATGAGATAATAGGCACCGGGCCTTTCAAGGCCGTGGATCTACTGGAGGAGTCAAGGGCCGTTTACGAAAAGAATGAAAGGTACTTCAAAGAAGGCCGGCCCTTCCTTGACATGGTAGAGATATTCCACGCCACTGAGCGCTCCACGGTGATCGCCGCCATGTTGGCCGGGCAGAACGACCTGATTGCCAATACCTGTTGCGACGGATTCCGCGCCGAGTTGACTCCCATAAAGAAAAGCCATGGAGCCAAGATTGTTATGCCCATCGCGGTAGGCTACGGGCAGGCGGGGATCATGGTGAACCTCAGGCGTGCTCCATTTGGTCCGCTGGACGACCCAACGGCGCGCACCATCCGCAAGGCTATGCAGCTCTGGTACGACAGGGACGAGAGCGGGCAGGCGGGATACCAGGGCATGTACATGAAGCCCTACTACTACTACCCCGGCTGCGCCCACTGTGAGCTGCCAGGCTTTGACTGGATATACACACCGGAGCAGTGGGAGGAGTTCCCCGGATTCAATCCTGACACCAAGGAAGCGGACATAGCGGAAGCCAAGCGTTTGATGGAATCCCTGGGGTACGGCCCGGACAATATGCTGGAGTTCGACCTGGCCGTGTCCGCCAGCGGCAGCACGCGCCGCCAGGCTGACGCCGCCATTCCCAAGATGGCCCAGATTTATCTGAAGCCAAACGTACGGGTCAGCCAGATTGGCCAGGGCGAGATGGGAGACGATACCACGCAGATGGTGTTCTTCGTCCGTGGTTTCGGCCTGCTTGACCCCCAGCAGTACGACGACCAGCTATACCTGCCCTTTGAGATCTACCAGAACTCCAACTGGAACCGCTACGACAACCCTGAGTACCTCAGGCTGCACACCCTGGCCGCCACCACAGTCGACCAGGATGAGCGCGGACGCCTCTACAGAGAGATAGTCGATGTCCTGTACGAGGATGCCGGCATATTGCCAAGCAGCCGTGCAACCCCCATACATCCCTTCAACGGTGCTTGGCGCGGCTGGACGCCCAAGACAAGGCACGTTCAGAATTCAAGCATTGAAAACGTCTGGATACATCCTAGCGGTGAGGCCAGCCAAGAGGTGCTTGAGCAGTACGACGTCTTCACCAAGTTTCCTGACCGGTTCCCTCAATAGCCTAATGGGCTAGAGTTAATGCTGAACCACCTGCGATCAACTTCGCAGGTGGTTCAGCATTAGAAATGACTATGGGTTATAATCAAGTAACCGCCACCGGCGAACCTACCGGACCATGAGAAACTACATCATCAAGCGGGTGTTGCTCTTCATCCCCACCATTCTGGGGGTTTCCGTATTCGTCTTTGGCGCTTTGCGCGTACTGCCCGGTGACGTGGCGGAGTTGATTCTGACCGGGGGAGACCCCGACGTGGTGGTCTCCGAGGATATGAAGGAGGAGCTGAGAAAAGAGACCGGGTTGGACAAGCCGATACACATCCAGTACATCGACTGGATGTGGGGAGTGGCCAGGTTTGATCTCGGCAACTCCTGGAATACGGACAGGCCAATTACCCGCAACCTCAAACGCCAGCTCCCCGTCACTCTCCAGCTCGCCGTGGCGTCCCTTACCCTGGTTGTCCTCATTGCTCTCCCCATAGGCATCCTCGCCGCTCTCTACCAGGATAGGTGGCCCGATTACCTCCTGCGGGGCACCGCTGTCCTGACTAGTGCAATGCCGGGCTTCTTTGCCGCGATACTGATAGTGCTGATCCTTGCTGTCGGGTTCGGCTGGCTGCCTCCTCTCAGGTTCTACAACCTCTGGGAAAGGCCGTGGGATTCCATAACTCAGCTGTTTTTCCCCGCGGTTGCCCTGGGATTGCTGGGAACTGCAACGCTGCTGCGAATGACAAGGGCCCAGATGCTGGAGGTGCTACGTGAAGACTATGTCCGCACCGCCAGGGCCAAGGGCTTGTCCGAACGATTGGTGATAACGCGCCACTCCATGCGCAATGCACTGATACCCGTGGTTACCGTAATAGGATTCCAGGTGGCAGTCCTACTGGGCGGTACCGTAGTGATAGAGGTTATCTTCAGCCTACCCGGCATGGGCGAACAGCTGGTGCGGGCCGTCCTATTGAGGGACTTCCCTGTGGTGCAAACTTACGTTCTCTACCTTGTGTTCATCTCGCTGCTCGTCAATCTCATAGTAGACATCTCCTATGCCTGGCTGGATCCACGGATCAGGTATGCGTAACCAGCCATTAAATTCAGGGGGCTCATGAGCACGGAAGGCGCAACCGGCGGACTAGTACTGCAAAGCCGGCAGCAGAGTCTCTTGAGGCCGGCCGTTGCTCTTTGGGGATTTGCCCGCAGAAAGCCGCTGGGCGCCACCGGCTTGGCTATTTTGGTATTTGCAACCGTGATCGCTTTCACCGGCTCCATTATCGCCCCATACGACCCGTTCGAGACCAGGCTGGACATAGCGTTGCAGGGCCCAACCGCTCAGCACTGGTATGGCATGGATAACCTGGGACGGGACGTATTCAGCCGCACCATTATTGGCACAAAAGTGTCCCTCTACGTAGGCCTTACAACCATGCTGATGGCCACGGCCATAGGGTTGTTCCTCGGGGTCTCCAGCGCGTACCTGGGCGGGAAGTACGACCTCATTGTACAGAGATTCATTGATGGAATTGTCGCTATACCATCCTTGTTGCTCGCCTTGACTCTGGTCGCAGCATTCGAAATCGGAATGGAAAACGTAATCCTTGCCCTCACCGTAGTCAATACGCCGCGGATTACTCGCGTAGTGAGATCGTCCGCCCTCACCATCTTGGCAATGCCATATATAGAGGCGGCTCGGACCATTGGCTCTAGCAACTTTCGCATAATGCTGAGACACATTACGCCCAACACCTTCGCGCCACTGGTCGTGGTGGCTTCTGCCGCGGTGGGATCTATCATCACCGCTGAATCCAGCCTGAGCTTCCTGGGGCTGGGCGTCCCCTACGATACAATTTCCTGGGGAGGTCTGCTGGGGGGAGATACTAGACAGCTCTTCATTTCGGCTCCATGGATGGCCTTTGGACCAGGAGTCAGCCTGACCCTGGTGGTCTTCGGCTCGGCCATTTTCGCCGACGCTCTGCGGGACGTTTTCGATCCCAAGCTCAGAGGGCGTTGAGCGGGGAGCGTATCTTGCCAAACGTACCTTGACAAAGGGATAGGAGCATAATCGTGGTCACTACTGATTTTGATCTGGACAACGCTACTATTGCTAACCTTGCACCCCGCATTCAGCGGCGTGAGGTTTCACCGGTGGAGATTGTGGAATCCTCTCTCCGACGCATAGAGAGGCTGCAACCCGTTCTGGGTTCCTTTACCACTATTGCCGCTGAGCATGCCATGCTCCGCGCCCGTGAGGCGGAACAAGAAATTGCCCAGGGGCGCTACCGGGGGCCTTTTCACGGCATCCCCTATACGTTGAAAGACGTGGTGGCCACGGTAAACATGCGCACCACATGGGGCGACCCGCGGGGTGTGGACTACAAACCGACGGAGAGCGCCACCATTCACACTTTGCTGGATGAAGCCGGAGGTATCCTCCTTGGGAAAGTGGTGTCAGAGATAGGACGAGGGCAGGGCGGCCCCGTTGGCTGTCGCAATGCCTGGGACCCCACCCGCAGCCCTGGGACCTCCAGCAGCGGGTCAGGCTCAGCCACCGCGGCCTCAATGGGGTTGGGTTCCATAGGCACCGACACCGGCGGATCAGTACGTCATCCCGGCAGCAACAGCAACCTGGTCGCTCTGCGCCCTACGCACGGACGCATCAGCGGCTTTGGAGTCCATGGCAGCTCCGTAACCACGGACCAAGCCGGGCCTTTGACCAAAACGGTGGAGGACAACGCCATCATGATGCACATCCTGGGCGTGTACGACCCCAAGGATCCCATCAGCGTCAATGAGCCGCGCTACGACTACCAACCCAGGATGCAGGATGGCATCAAAGGCATCCGCATAGGAGTGCCCGTGGATGATTGGGTCTGGAAAGACTGGCTCTCGGAGGAAGAGGAAACCGTTTGCCGGGAAGCCATCTCCGTGCTCCAGGAGCTGGGCGCATCCGTAACGGAAGTGGCCCTTCCCAGGGCTGCTGAGGCTCGTTCCAACTCGTTCTCATCACGGGCGCCCGGCGCCCTCATATACACTGGCAAGTTTACCAGGGAACAGCTGGACGCTTGGCCGGAGGTGGGTACCGGTATAGATGAGGCCTTGCAGGAGTCGGCGGTGGACTATCTGCGCTTGCAGCAGCACCGCGCCCTCATCAGGCAAGAGGCCAACGAGGTGCTGCGCAACGTAGACGTGATAGCCATGCCCACGGGCAGCACCTACGGTGACGCATGGGATGCTGAAAACATCGTCGTCCGCGGCAGGACGGTGCCCGCCAGGTCCCGTGCCGTGTATCGCAACGCCTTGGCCAGCATTTGCGGCCAGCCCGCCATCAGTGTGCCTTGCGGATTCGGCAACAACGATCGCTGGCCAATTGGACTGATGCTCCATGCACGCGAACTGCGGGAGGCGTTGCTCTACCGAATTGCCTGGGCTTACGAGCAAGCCACGCCCTGGCATAAGCGTCATCCCAACCTTGACTATGATGCTCAAGCTTAGGATGGCCACGCTTAGCCGTATCTCGGGGGAGCTTGGCGAAGAAGGTCGCACCCCCTTTTGAAGCCAAGCTCTCCTTTCCGTAAACCAAGAAAAACATGAACGGCTGCTATGAGGAGGATGAAGTTGAGCACTGGAAACGTAGACCTGGACTTCGCGACTATCACTGAAACCGGCAAACTGCTCAGGGAGCGCAAGCTATCGCCGGTGGAGCTGACCCAAGCCACTATTGATAGGATGGAAAGGCTCCAGCCTATCCTGTTGTCTTTCATAACTCCCACGCCGGAGTATGCTCTGCTGCGCGCCAAAGAGGCAGAGAAAGATATTATGGAAGGCAGATACCGAGGCCCTTTGCACGGCATACCATACACCCTGAAAGACTGGCTTGACGCCAAGGGGATTCCCACCACCTTCGAAGGGCCCAGCGGCCCAGCCCAATACTACGTGCCCCAGGAAAGCTCCACCATCCACGCACTGTTGGAGGAGGCCGGAGGCATCCTGATGGGCAAGGTGGACCCTGGAATAGGGATCGAGAGAGACACGGGCGGCCCCGTTGGTTGCCGCAACGCCTGGGACCCCACGAGGAGCCCGGGAACCTCCAGCAGCGGGTCCGGCTCGGCAACCGCAGCCTCCATGGGCCTTGCCTCCATCGGCGCCGATACAGGCGGGTCGGTGCGCCATCCCGCCAGCAACAGCAATCTTGTGGGCATGCGTCCAACCCAGAGCCGCATCAGCGGATTCGGGGTCAAGGCGTCGCCTTTGACCACGGACCAGGCCGGGCCGCTGACCAAAACGGTGGAAGACAACGCCATCATGATGGACATCCTAGGAGTGTACGACCCCAAGGACCCGGGGAGCGTCAACGAGCCGGCGTACGATCATCGTGCCTGGATGACGGATGGCATCAAAGGCCTGCGCATTGGCGTGCCCGTGGACGACTGGGTATGGAAAGACTGGCTTGGTGAGGAGGAGGAGCAGGTGGTTAGAACGGCCATAGGCGTTCTGGAGGAACTGGGCGCTTCCGTCATAGAAGTGAACGCTCCCCTGTCTGGGGAGGCGCGTGCCCTTATGCAGGCTGTGGGAGGAGGAGGCGCACTCTACTACCTGGAGAACTTTACTGCGGAGCAGATGTCGGCTTGGCCTGAGGTGCGCGGCAATTTGGAAGCGTCCCTTCAACGGCCGTTGAAAGACCACTTTGAGGCCGTTCTCAAGCTCACAAGTCTCAGGCAGGAAGTGAGCGCTATATTGAGGGATGTGGACATAATAGCCATGCCTACCGGCAGCACCTACGGCGACGCATGGGACGCTCAGACCGCCGTCATTCGCGGTAGGACTGTCCCTGCACGTTCACGCGCGGTATGGCGAAACGGTATGGCCAGCGTATGCGGGCATCCCGCTGTGTCCGTGCCCTGTGGCTTTGGCAACAACGATACGTGGCCCATTGGGCTGATGTTGCACGGGCAACGCTTGCAGGAGGCGCTTCTCTACCAGGTGGCCTATGCTTACGAGCAGGCCACGGAGTGGCACCTGAGGCACCCGGTCATATAAGCGGAACGGCAGCTATTCTCCCACGCTTGACAGGAACTGCCTTACGTGCGGGAGCACTACGTCGCCCCGTTCCAATGCCTCTTGGTGGTCCAGCCCGGGCAACACCACGAAAGTAGCGTTAGGTATCTGGTCGGCGCACCTCTCCAGCCCCTCGCGCCAGAAGGTGTCAAGCTCGCCAACGTAGACCAGGCTGGGCATTGTCATGTGTTGGAGCGTATCCGTCTGGTCGGGCAGGTCGCGCACCGCCGTCAACGATGCCGCTTGCGCCAGCGGATCGTTTGCCCTTGTCTTCGCCTCGTCTTCTGCGGTCAGCTCTCCCTCTGCTTTCCTCGCCGCTATCACTGCATCCATTCCTTGCAGCCACTGCTCTATCGCCCTGTCGCGCTCCTCCTTGGGTCGCTTGTATGGCGACATACTGCTGACGATCAGGGAGTGAAATCGCTCCGCGGCATATTTGGCGCAGCCGAATCCAATGCGCCCTCCCATGGAGTGGCCCCAGTAATGAGCTTTATCTATTCCCAGCTCGTTCAGAATGGCCACGATATCCGCCACGTTGTGCTGGATATCGTACGCTTCCGCATCATGCGGTTTATCGCTTTCCCCGTGTCCCCGGGCGTCGACTATTACAAGCCGGTACTCGCTTTTCAGCGCCTCTACGTGGCCGGCCTGGTACCATTCCTTCATGCTATCGCCCTGACCGTGCTGCAATACCAGCGCCGGTCCTTCCCCCTCCACGTGGTAGTGAATGTTTACCCCGTTGTTCGTTACGTATGGCATGTCTCAACCTCACTTGCTGAACGGTGAGTCCATCATATATTGCTTGGCTCACGGCGGCCAGTGGTTAGTTGGAATTACAGCCGAGTTTTTCCATAGAGAGGGTAGGGGCATACGGCATACCGGCACAGGGAAGCATCGCCCGCAATCTAGGACAAAACAAGGGAGACCCGCATCAATGCGGGTCTCCCTTGTTTTCTGATTCTGTAGATCTCCTACACCGCCTGTCGCAGCGGTGGGTAGTTCCTATTCCAGGTTACCTACCACCCTGCAGCGACTGAATCTGCTCTGTCCGCACTGCCAAATCCGTGAACTCCGCAAAGTCTATCTCCTCCGGCAGAAGCTGTTGGATGCGCCTGGCCTGTGAGACCACTGCCTCCAGGCTTCCTTCCTGTGCCCAGTAGCTCTCCCGCAGTATTTCTGCGTACTCGGCCACCACCGCCGACATCTGGAACCTGGGCGAAGCCTGCTCAAGGGATGACTCCAGATCTTCACGGTTGAACTCTCGGTAGATCTCGGAAACTACTCCACTGTCCGGGTCCTCATACCGCACTCGGACAGTGCTGAGCAGTCCACTGGCGCCGTCCTTGAGCTTCAGCTCGTATAGGGCGGTTACACTGTGGTCAGCGCCTATCTCGCCGGCGTCTACGGCGTCGTTCCTGAAGTCCTGGTCGTCTACCCTGCGGTTCTCGTAGCCAAGCAGCCTGTAGCGACTCACCACGTCGGGGTTGAACTCGACCTGAATCTTGCCGTCCTTGGCAATGACTTGCAGCGTCCCGGTGAGGTTTTCCACGAATATTCTGTTGGCCTCGGCCAGCGTATCAATGTAGTGGTAAGAGCCGTCGCCGTCGTTGGCCAGTTGCTCCATCAGTATGTCGTTGTAGTTGCCCATGCCGAATCCCACAGTTGTCAAGGTGATGCCCTGTTCAACGTTCTCCCTGATCTTCCGCAGAATGGACTCCGCTCCTGTGTTTCCCACGTTGCCGACGCCGTCGGAGAGGACTATGACACGGGTTATACGTCCGGGCTCCACCTCGCGGGAGGCCATCCGGTACGCCAGACGCAGCCCGTCCTCCACAAAGGTAGACCCTTCCGAGTGCAGCGAGTTTATGGCCCCCATGATCCTGGCCTTATCCTCGCCGTCGGTAGGTTCCAGCACGACGGAACCCTGGGAGCCGTAGATCACTATGCCGACCTTGTCCGTGGGCCTGAGCTCATCAACCAGGAGCCTCAGGGACTGCTTGACTAGCCCCAGCCGGTCCTCCCGGCCCATTGAGCCGGACACGTCGATGGTGAAAATCAGGGTGGCGTCCTTTCGCTCCTCGCTGCTGACGGACTTGCCCTGCAGGCCCACGCGCATCAACCAGTGGTTCTCCCCGCCGAAGGGCGAGGGTGAACCCTCTACGTGAATGGCGAATTCTCCCTCCTCCGGCCTCTCGTATCCCTGGTCGAAGTAGTTCACGAACTCCTCGACGCGTACGGAGTCGGGGTTCGGGAGATTGCCGTCCTGCACGAAGCGGCGCGCCACTGAGTACGAAGCCGTATCGACATCTACGGCGAAGGTCGAAAGGTGGTCATCCTCCGTATCTATAAAGGGGTTGACTCCGTAGTGCTTGAAGAATGTCACGTCGTACGGCTCATCGTTAACGGTGGCGGAGCCGCCTATGTTGTTGAAACCCTCGTCCGCTGCCGGCTGTGATTGGGGAAGAGTTATAGGCGGTGCTTGGTAGCCGGCTGGGCTCTGGGCTTCTTGAGAGACGGCATCCAGATCATCCTGCGAATATAATCCTTCGCCGGATGGGCCGGATAGCGGTAGTGACTCCTCCGACGAACCGCACGCCGCCGCTAGTAGCAGCAAGACCATCCCTAGGGCTATACCGGTTGTCCTGATAATGCGTTCCATAATGTAAACCTCCTTGTATCATTGTTGTCCTCTGGGACGGCTCCAGTGTGCCAAGGAGGCGTGTACATTCCCGACTACAGTTGTGTTACATTTGGGCTGTATTGCATAGCAGAGATGTAACACTTGTCAACTTTCGCCGATCTCCTAACCGAATACATGGCCAGAGTCGGCATTGGGGACGCGGAGATGGCCCGCCGGATCGGAGTGAGCCGGCTTACCCTCATAAGGTGGAAGGAGGGCGTGACGTCCCGCCCTCGCTACCGGGAGGACGTTATAAATTGCGCCGACCTGCTGAGGCTGACGCCCGCGGAGAGAGACGCTCTACTGCTCGCGGCTGGGTTCTCGCCGGACGCCCCTCCCGCAATAGACCAAACGACTTCGCTGGTGGTGCCTGCCCCGGCTGAGCAGCCCGAGGTAACGGAGGAGACCTACCCCAGACCTCGAAAGGGTAGAAAGTCCCTGATCATTGCAGCAGCCGTGGCCGGTGTGTCGGTTGTTGTCGCAATCGCCGTAGTCGCAGCAGTCCGGATACTGGACGACTCCTCGATTCCTGTCGCCGCTCCTGATGAGTCGCTTCTGGTTGTCGCTCCCTTCGTCAACTACACGGGAGGGCAGCAGGGATTCAACGTGAGGGGGCGCATCAAGGCCGAGATAGACCGCCAGATAGTAGAAGCCGGGCTGACCGGCGTGAGAACCATGGACTGGCCGGAGGAGATAGAGAGCGAGGATGCGGCTCTGGAAGTCGCTCGCCGCTCCGGCGCTACAATGGTCATCTGGGGAGAGTACGACAGCGGCCGCGTCAGGGCCACACTGACCGTGCCGGAGGCGCAGAGGGAAGCCATTGGTCAGAGCGTGGTAGACATCGCGTCATCACCAGCTGAACTGCCCACCATCATCAACCTTGACCTAGCCGACGAGGTGCGCTCAATAGCGCTGCTCACCCTGGGCCAGCTCTACCTGGAGCGGCAGGACTTCGATACGGCAAAAATCATCTTCATACAAGCCTTGGACCAGCCGCCCGTGGACCCGGCGGCGCTGGCAAGCCTTTGGTACCGCCTTGGGCGCGCCTACCAAGGAGGTGAACTGGCAGACCTAGATGAGGCCATTTCACTGTTCTCCAAGGCCCTGGCTGTCTATCCCCAATCGGTAGACGCCTACAGCAGCCGCGGGTTGTCATACCTGGAACGAGGCAGGGATGGCGACGCCAGTAGGGCCATCGCCGACCTGACCCAGGCTATGGCCAGAGCCCCTGAGGCCGTTTCCGCACATATTAACCGCGCCGTTGCCTTCATGGAGCGGGATCAGATGGGCGACCTGCGCCAGGCCCTCACCGACCTGAACCGCGCCCTAGGACTCGAACCGGAGTCTGCAGGTGCTCTGGTCAACAGGGCCGTCGTCTACACACGCATGAACACACCAGGGGATCTTGATCGCGCCTTCGAGGACCTGGATCGGGCCATCGAAATTCAAAACGACTTTGCGGCCGCCTACGCCAACCGCGGTAACGTTTACCTGCAACGGGGGTTGGACGGAGACCTGGAACGCGCCCTAGGGGAGTTCACACGCGCTATAGAACTTGACCCCGACTCTCCAATGACGTTTTTCAACAGGGGCCTGGTCCACTCCGCCATCGGAGACATGGATATGTCTATTGCCGACCTACGACATGCCCAGGAACTGGACCCTTCGGATTTCACCGTGAACAACACTCTCTGCTGGCAGCTCGGCGCACAGCGGCGGCCGGAAGAGGCGCTCCCATTCTGTGAGCTGGCGCTGCAGGAGGACCCTGAAGGCCAGGCGAGGGACAGCCGTGGCCTTGTCTATGCCTTGATGGGCAGGCACGCCGACGCCTCGGCAGACTTTCGCGCTTTCCTTGACTGGGCGAGTGCGTCAGCGGGAGGAGAGTGCGAGGCATATTACAGTCCCAGCCGTCTGGCCTGGATAGAGAAGTTGGAGGCTGGCCAAGACCCCTTTGATGTCGAAACTCTGAGAGACCTGCGTGTTAAACCCGCCACGATTGGCACTGACACGTGCTAGAGCCCGACGATACCGAATCAGTACAGCGAGACAACCCCTTGACTCAGCAGAGCCTCGTTGATATGTTGCACTCGGCGCCATTCCCATAGTTCGAAAGTGGCTCGTCTGAACCATTGGCAAGACGCCAATTCGCCTCTACACGGCGCACCGGGGAGGGAACAAGTGGTCAAGAAGACCATTTATGAAAAGAAAGACGGCATTGCCTATCTCACCATCAACAACCCGGAGAAAGCCAACGTGATGGATGACGTCGTCATAGAGGAGATGGGAGAGGAGTACAGGGACTTCTGGGAAGACCGCGACATGCGGGTCATGATCATCACCGGCATTGGCGACCGTCACTTTTCCGCCGGACACAACATACAGCCTCCCCCCGTGGGTATGACCCATGACGACGTACGGCAAGACAGGGTGGACCAGTTCATCTGGCCCCCTTCCGCTTCTATCAACGGTCGGCTGCCGTCAGTGGACGTACGCAGCGGGCACGATTTTCCGCAGATATGGAAACCTGTCATTGCCGCGGTCAACGGTTGGGCAGCGGGCGCGGGTCTGTACACCCTTCTCACCACTACGGATATACGCATCGGCTGCAGGGAGCATGCCCGCTTCTACTTTGCTCTTCTGTCCAATAGAGGCGGCATCGGTAGCGGGCCTACTGCGGCTCGACTGGTAAAACAAGTCCCTCACGTTCACGCCATGAAGATGCTTCTTACGGATGAGCCGGTCAACGCAGACGAAGCAGTACGCATGGATCTGATCAACGAAGCCGTGCCCCATGATCAGTTGATGTCTCGCTGTGAAGAGCTTGCTCGCCGCATCTGTGAGATGCCCCCAATAGCGGTTCGTTTCCTCAAGGAGTTTCTCATCAGGGGCGTTGACATGACTACCGACCAGGCCTGGCACCTGCAATGGGTGTTCAACCACCTGGTGGGCCAGCACTCCAGCGACAGCGATGATGCAACGGAAGCGTTCTTGGAAAAGCGCAGCCGCACGGTGACCGGTGAGGTGCGCGGCAGCACGTCGGGCCGCAACCGTGACGAGCGGGGATACCTTACGTACGATAGATTTGGCTGAAGATACCCTCATCAGGAGCACATTATGGACGGTCCGCTCTCCGGCTTACGAGTCATAGACTCCACAACGGTCTTGGCCATGCCCACGGCCATGTACATCATGGGCGACATGGGCGCCGAGGTAGTCAAGGTTGAAACCCATACCAGGGGACGGGGCGGCGGCGGCCAGGTCAGCTACGCGGACAACGCTGTTCCCAAAGAGCAGCACTGGAACCGGGATGGCAGTTTCCACGCTCTGCATAGAAGCAAACACGGAATTACGTTGAACTACAAAGTCCCGGAGGCGGTGGAGGCCTTCAAAGACCTGGTCAGGGTTAGTGACGTCTTGGCCGAGAACAACCGGCCTGGCACCATGGAGCGCCTGGGCCTGGGATATGAAGAACTGCGAAAGATCAAGCCGGACATCATCTACTTCTCGTTCAGTGGCTTTGGCTACACCGGCCCCTGGCGAAACTACCAGGGCATAGGCAGAATGTTCGAATTGACCAGCGGGGTGAGCCAGTTTACCGGCTACCCTGATGAGGGCCCCCGCCGTGTCGGCTCGGCATGGTTTGACCCGCCCAACGGATGGATGGCCGTATTCTCCATCCTTGCCGCCATTCACCACAGAAACAGCACAGGCAATGGCCAGTGGATAGACCACTCCATGTACCAGATGGGCGTGTCCACCATTGGCGATGCTCTCCTGGACTATATCGCCAACGGCCGCAACGGCCACCTCATGGGCAATCGCCACACGTCTAAAGCGCCCCATGGAGCGTACCCCTGCAAAGGCGATGACAACTGGATAGCCATCTCCGTGGAGACGGATACCCACTGGGACGCTCTCAAGGAAGTGATGGGCAACCCCTCTTGGGCGGAGGCTGATGATTTCTCGGATGTCCTATCCCGCTGGCACAACCAGGATGAGTTGGACAACCATCTCAATGAGTGGACCAAAGATTACGAGCATATAGAGCTGATGCACGCATTGGTAGAAGCCGGAGTGCCGGCGGGAGCCGTGCTCAATCCCAAAGAAGTCATGACCGACCCCGACATGAAGGAAGGCGATATATTTGAAAAAGTGGAATTCCCGTCCCATACCGGCATGGGGACTCGCATGTTCCTGGGGCGTCCCTGGCGCATGTCGGACACGACCAGCCACATACGCCGCCCGGGTCCCGAGCTTGGCAGAGACAACGAATACATCCTGGGTGACCTCCTGGGTCGCGACGAACCCGAGATAGCTCGGTTGTACGAGCTTGGCGCACTGGGCAAGGAGCCGGAGCCCATGGACAGGCCCGGTACGCTCCAAGACTTGGACAAAGAGGTAAAGGACGGCACTCTGAGAGGCTACGACACCGACTACAAACACATTCTGGGGATAGCTTGATGGCCAGCACCGCTTTACAACAGTTCCGCGTCTTAGAGCTGAGCGGCGGTATCGCCGGATCGTTTGCCACCAAGCTGTTCGCCGACTACGGAGCGGACGTAATCAAGCTTGAGCCCTTGCAGGGAGACGAGGCGCGTAGACAGCCACCCTTCTTCCATGATGAGCCTCATCCAGAGAAGAGCCTTGCCTTTCTCTACCTGAACACCAACAAACGAAGCGTTACTCTCAACATTGAAACGGCACACGGAAGGCGGATTTTCAGAGACCTGATTGAAAACGCCGACGCGCTCATAGAGAGCTATCCCCCAGGTTACCTTGACGGCCTTGGACTAGGCTACGACGAGCTTTCACGGTACAACCCCAACTTGGTGCTCACCTCCCTCACACCGTACGGGCAAAACGGTCCCTACAGTGACTATCCGGGCAATGACCTCATCTACGAGGCTATGGGCGGCATCATGTACACCAGCGGCGCATACGCCAGGGAGCCGTTGAAGCACGGACATCCCCAGAGCCTCTACATAGGCGGCATCACAGCCGCCTACGCCACCTCTGCGGCGCTGTTCACCAGGGGATGGCTGGGTAAAGGACAGCACATCGACCTGTCCCTGCGAGAGGTGGTCGCGGCCCATCACCACAGCACGCCTACCCGCTACAGCTTTGTCGGTTCCATAGAACGGCGCGCTCCCAAGGTGGACGCCGGCTCACCCAAGGGCGGCGCCCATTTTGAAGGGATAGTGCCGGTGAAGGACGGCTACGTTGGCGCCACCTTCCAGCGCGGCGTCCAGCGCGGCACATATTCGGACTACGTCAAGATGCTGGGCCGTCCCGACGTGGACGACCCGGATTTCCCGCCCATAATGTTTCCCGCTCGAATACCGGAGGACAAGGACACGATACTTCTTTCCATCCTCAAGGATTGGGGCAAGTTCGAATATTTTAACAAGGCCGCCTCCGAGAGTTGGGTAGCTGCCGTTGTGCAGACCTCTCAGGACCTGGTGGAAGGAGAGCACCTCAACGCACGGGGGTTCTTTACTGAGATGGAACACCCCGTCATCGGCAAGATCAAGATGCCAGGGGAGATATCCCGTCTCACCGGCAGTCCTTGGAGCTTGCGCCGTCATACGCCTCTTTTGGGGCAACACAACAAGGAGATCTATTGTGGCGAGCTTGGATTTAGTGAAGAAGAGCTCATCCAGCTAAAACGCCAACGCGTGATCTAAACAAACGTGATCTAAAGAAGCAGGAGGAGAATCCCATGGCAGGTATACTCTATGAAAAGCGGAATCGCATAGCCTTTATCACTCTCAACAATCCGGAGAAGGCAAACGTCCTCAATGACCAGGTGATGGTAGAGCTCAGAGACGCCTGGAAGGAGGTATGGGAGGACAAAGACGTGCGGGTCGCCGTCATCACCGGCAAGGGGGATCGCCACTTCTGCGCCGGCCATGACCTTGCGCCAAGGCCGGGCCAGACCGAGGATGAGCGCCGCCGCGAGTTTGTGGAGCGCATATTCTGGGCCAACTCCCAGAACACGTCCTCCGACTACAAGCCCATATACGGCTCGGTAAACGAATACCCTACGGGCGTGGACGGACGGAGTGCCGGTCACTTTCCCCAAATATGGAAACCCGTGATAGGCGCTATAAACGGCTGGGCCGTTGGCGCGGGCTTCTACATGATGCTCACAACCACGGATATACGCATCGCCAGCAGGGAGAGCGCCCGTTTCCAGTACATGCTAATGAACCAGGGCTGGCTGGGCAGCGGCCCCGGGGCGGCTAGGCTGCCTCGCCAGATCGGCCACGTGGACGCGATGAGGATTCTGCTCATGGACGAACCCTTCGATGCTGAAGAGGCGCTGCGCATCCGCCTCATCAACGAAGTGGTGCCGCACGAAAAGCTCCTGGAACGCGCCGAAGAGCTGGCCACCCGCATCGCCAGCCTGGCGCCCGTAGCCGTGCGCATGATGAAAGAGTTCCTCATCCGCGGTGCGGATCTGCCCTTCGATGCCGCCTGGCAGATGTCACACCTGATGCAGCACTTGGTAATGCAGCTCACCACCGACCCGGAGGAAGGGCGCAACGCCTTCAACGAAAAGAGGGAACGCAACTTCACCGGCGGGCTCAGGGTGCCGGGAAACACGGACGGTGTATGAACGGTGTAAATCAAGCAAAGGGGGAGCAATATGGTTGACAATATCACCGTGGGTAACGTAAGCGTTGCCGTTGTCTTGGATGCGGCG
Organism: Dehalococcoidia bacterium; assembly: GCA_965197965.1. Lineage (GTDB taxonomy): Bacteria > Chloroflexota > Dehalococcoidia > Lucifugimonadales > QGNO01 > DAOUJH01. The sequence goes on along the minus strand of OZ240235.1, from coordinate 762,928 downwards.
CCCCCGCCCTTTGAGCCTAACCAGTTCTATCCGGACATTCCGTTGGAGGCTTGGGAGCCATATAAGAAGGACCACCTGGACGAAAACGGCAAGTTCCGCACCAACTTCTGCACCTGGGTCCTGCGTTCCGCCGGACAGACGGTGCTTGTGGATACCGGGCTTGGCAACGGCCAGCTTATCCCTAACTTGGAAGCGATTGGCGTCGCGCCTCAGGACGTTAGCTCAGTTGTCATAACCCACCTTCACGGAGACCACATTGGTTGGAACGTTACAGACGGCAAGGCTACGTTTCCCAACGCCAGGTATCTCATACCCAGGGGGGACTGGGAGCACTTCACCAAGGACGATGTACCCGCTGCCGTACAGCAGAACGTGACGCCGCTTAGTGAGATGGGTCTCATGGATCTCATAGACGGTGATTACACCATCACCCCGGAGATAGTCACCCTGTCTACACCGGGCCACACGCCCGGCCACGTCAGTGTCCTGATCAATTCAGGGGGAGAGAAGGCCTGTGTCGTCGGTGACCTCTTCCATGGCTCGGTGCAGGTCACCGAGACGGATTGGAACTCGGGGGCGGACATGGACAAGGAGTCGTCGCGGCGCACCAGGCACGCCGTGCTGGACAGGTTGGAACAGGAGGGATACACCCTGGCTGCAGGCCATCTTCCCATTGACCGCAGCATAGGCAGACTGGCCAGGCTGGAAGGCAGGCGTTACTGGCAAGCGCTTTGAACGGGCATTGCGCACGACCCCCCACTCGTCGTTTTTCCTGCGCACGGAGACCTTTGCATAACCCTAAATCCCTTCCCCCCGCAAGTGGGGGAAGGTTAGGATGGGGGGCAAAAGAGGTGTGGCCAGGCGGGGTCGGGGGGATATAACACGCCCATCCGCCACCGGCCGCTACGTCTGAATGGTGGAGAGTTCCACTATCTCCGCGTGGGCCCTGCCGTTTTCTATGGTGAGCAGGCCTATTTGCCCCAATCTGCTCAGGTGACCCGGATTGGTCGGGCTGCCCGGATTGACGTACAGCACCCCTTCCCGCAGTTCCACCAGCGGCAGGTGCGTGTCCCCGCACACTATCACGTCAACGTGCTCTCCCAGCTTGCGCTCCATGAGGCTGTCCAGTGTGGTCCAGGGAGCGTCTTCAGGCAACGGGAATCCGTGGGTCAGACCAACTTTGAGACCCCCAAGGGAAAGCACGTGGGCCTCTTTGACTCGTGGATCGTTCTTTGGAAACGGCGGCCTTAGCGGATGTCCGTCTCCATTGCCTCTGGCTCCTAGAACGGGCGCCAGAGGTTCCAGCCAGTCCAGCACGTCTATCACGTGCATGTCGCCGCCGTGGAGAATAAGGTCTACGCCTTGAAAGGCCTTGTATAGCTGGGGCGGCAGCTCACTGGCCGCCTCCGGTATGTGCGTGTCTGAAAGAAGGCCAATCCTCACTGTAGAATCACAGGCGGATAACCCCCACGTCACCCTCTATCGCGATGGAAGTGCCAAAGGGCTTGGACACCTCCTGACACCAGGCCAGGATTTCCTGGGCTGCCGGTCCCTCCGCAAGCACCGGCCTGCCCCGCTGGGGTATGGGCCGGCCAAAGCCCATGTCGATAGGGTAGAGCAGCACCTCTTTCAACTCGCGGTTTTCGTAGTTGCATACGCCCACCACGCTTTGCCAGAACACGGGATCCGAGGGAAAGCCGCGGGCACTGGAGTCGGAGCGAGAATCAAAGTAGTCTCCCGGCGTCTGGTCAAAATCTAGCCCGAACCGCCGGTATCCCTCCTGTGGCACCCAGTCCACGGTCTCGTTCTGGAAGATGAAGTTGCCCAGGCTGTAGAAAATGGGCTTGCCTTTGTATATCTCGATGCCACGTAGATAATGAGGTCCGTGTCCGGCGAAGAGGTCGCAGCCCTGATCGATGCTCCAGCGGGCGAACTCGATGAGGAAATCCGGCGGCGAAATGCGGGAACCGCCGTGGTACTCGCCGCTGCTGCCGCTCTCATGACTGTGCGCACCGTACACCACCCAATCCGCTTGCTTCTTCGCGCCGCGGATCCAGTTCCCTATGCCGGCAATGTCCTCTCTGTTGACCTCTGTCTCGATCTTGAACTCCTCTGAAAGGTGAAAATCACCCCCCATGAAATGCACTTGGCTGCTCTTATCCGCCTGCGCCTCCCGCCCTGAAAACCCAAACCTGGCGCCGGCTTCCTCCGCCTCTTCGTAACCCAGCTCATGCTTTGCTTTGTGGAACGCGTCGAACACGTCTCTCTCCACGTAGTGGACCTTCTCGTGTCGCAGAGCGTTGATTCCTGACTTCCCTGGGAAATCGTGCCTCCCGGGTCCGGCGCGCGATATGTCAGTGAAGGTGCTCGATGCCGACATCACGGCTACGCGGCCCCGCGCCGAGTCCACGTATACCGGCGCTCTTGCGTGGTCTATGTCCTTGCCGCCGCCGGCGTGTGCAAGGTCCATGTCGTTCAGGTGCCTCAGAGTAGTGAAGAAACCACCCTCGGAAAAATCGAAGGAGTGATTGTTGGCGGTGAGCACGGCATTCAGCCCCATCCACTTCAGCTCTTCCAGGTTCTTGGGGTCCGACCGGGTATACGTGCCTCCCGTCCACTGCCAGGAGCTTTCAAAGTCGTGAAAGAGGAACTCCAGATTGGCTATGCTAACATCGGCCTTGCGTAGTATATCCACCAGCTTGAGAAACTGGGGCTCCTTGAAAGCTTGCATACGGCGCGATATCATCGCATCCCCGGCTACGGCTATCGATATATCGCCATGCTCAGCGTCGTAAATCATCTCGCCTCCGTTTTCTCCACTTGGCAGAGCTAAAGACTTATAATCCCCATGTCGCCTTCTATCTTGATCTCAGTGCCAAACGGCTTGGATGACTCTTTCAGTACTTCCAAAGACCACTGAGCCGACTCACCTTCGGCGAGCACCGGACGGCCCCGCTGCGCAATGACCTTTTGAAAACCCATGTCTATGGGGTAAATGCGTATCTCTCTCAGTTTGCCGTCCGAAAAATTGGCCGTGCACACGGCGCTGCGGTAGTGCACTATGTCGGATGCAAATCCGTACACGCCGCCGCCGGAGCGTTCGTGGCCCCAGTCCCCGGGTGTTGCGTCCATGTCAAGACTCTGGCCGCTGTAGCCCGGCTCCGGTATCCACTGTACAGCTTCATTTTGGAAGATGAAGTTGCCCAGGCTGTAGAAGATGGGCTTGCCTTTGTATATCTCTATGCCGCGCAGCATATGGGGCCCGTGTGCAAAGAAAACGTCGCAACCCTGGTCGATGGCCTGGTGGGCGAACTCTACGAGATGTGTCGCCGGCGATATGCGGTGGCCGCCGTGATATTCGCCGTAGTTGCCGCTTTCGTGGCAGTGGACTCCGTACACCAGCCAGTCCGCCTGCTTGCCAGCGCCGCGAATCCAGTTGCTCACGCCCCGCATGTCTTCCTGGTTGATGTGCGTGGTTATTTCATAACGGTCGTCCAGGTGGAAGGCCCCTCCAAGGAAGCTCAGGTCGGTATCGTTGTTGGGCGGATGCGATACCTGCGGCTGGAACTTGCGCGACGCCTCTTCCCGAAGCGATATTCCCAGCAAGTCCTTTAGCTCACCCAGCGCGTTGAAGTGATCTTGCTTCACGTGATGCGTCACGCTGTGCCGCACGGCGTTGATTCCAGGCTTGCCCGCAAAGTCGTGACGGCCTTGCCGTGCCGGAGACTGCTCTGAATACGTTGTTGTTGCCGACATCACGGCAACCCGTCCGCGGGCCGTATCCATGTAGTAGGGGGCCCGGGCGTGGTCTAGGTCCACACCGCCGCCTGCCTGGGGTATGTTGTGCTCCTTCATGTTGCGCAGTGTTGCCAGCAGTCCCGCCTCGGAATAGTCGAAGGCGTGGTTGTTTGCCGTTGTCACCACGTCGAACCCCATCCACTTCAGCTCGTTCAAGTTGGCCGGGTCGGACACCTGGTAAGAGATGCTGTCTTTGCCCTGCCAGCTCATCTCAAAATTGTGGAACAGCATCTCCGCGTTGACCACGCTCAGGTCAGCGCCTCGGATCACCTCTACCAGCTTGAGAAAGCTGTCTTCCCTGAACGGTGACATCCGTTTGGTGATCATAGCGTCGCCGGCTACCAGAATGGAGATATCGCCTTTTTCTGCCTCGTACAACATGAGAAGCCTCCTTTGGTGCGTTTGAGAGGAACAAATCCCGTCCCAACGGGAGAGTCTGGACAGAATCTCTGGATCTAGGCGCTTCTCAGTCGCTGAAATCAGCCGCTGAAAAGCGGATTAACGGCCCCGCAGCTTGGGGTCCAAAACGTCTCTGAGCGCATCCCCGTACATGTTCATACCGAAGACCACCAGCGAGATGGCTATTCCGGGCCCCAGCAGCGTCCAGGGCGCCCCCGCAAAGTACAGCCGCGCATCTCCACTCACCAGCGCGCCCCAGGTAAGGGTCTCCGGGTTCACTCCCAAACCAAGGAAGCTCAGCGTAGACTCCGTAATGATAATGGAGCCTATGGCAGAGGAGGCTACAATCAAAAGAGGCGCCATGGTGTTGGGCGCCACGTGCCTCAACATTACACGGACGTCATTGGCGCCAATTGACCTGGCTGCTTCTACGTACGGGACTTCCTTGATGCTCAGCGCCGCCGAGCGTATAACCCGGGTTATACGCGGAATCTGCACGATGGCAATAGCCAGAATCACGTTGTTTATCGACTGTCCCAAAGCGGCGACTAAGGCCAGCGCCAGGATCAGTGTCGGCATAGCTATGATACCGTCAACTACACGCTGGATGAGCAGGTCAAACTTACCTCCTATGTAAGCGGAACTGACGCCGAGAATCAGGCCGCCCGTGGCGGCCACGAGCATAGTCACTATCCCAACGTAAAGTGATACTCTGGCGCCGACTAATGTCCTGCTAAGAACGTCACGACCTAGCTGGTCCGTTCCAAACCAGAAGGTTTTCCCGGTTGCAGCATGTACTGTCAGAGGCGCCTCAACCGGGTTTCGGCGGTGAATTTCAGTGGGCGGAAAAGGCACAATGAAATCCGCCGTGATAGCTATAAGTACAAAGAGGAATACGATTCCCAGTCCTGCGGCGCCCAAAGGCTTCCGCCTTGAGAAGCTCCAACTCCTCAAGGCTGTACTAGAGAGGAAGCCTCTCTTTGGCCTTACATCTGCAAGAACTTCTACGGACTGTGCCATAACTTATCTCCTTGACCTGGAGTCTACGAATACTGAATCCGCGGGTCAAGCCAGGCGTAAGTCAAGTCCACCAAGAGATTGGCGGTCATTGCAATGATAGCTATATAGAGGACGTAGGTCTGGACTATGGGAAAGTCTCTGAGCAGAGTAGCCTCAATGAGCTGCTGGCCCATGCCCGGAATGGCAAAGATGATCTCGATGACTACCGTGCCGCCCAGCAGGAACGCCACCTGAAAGCCGAACAAAGTAACTACTGGCAACAGAGCGTTCCTCAAGGCATGCTTGATGATTACTGTCCGTTCGGCCAGTCCCTTGGCTCGCGCCGTGCGTATGTAGTCGTCGCGGAGTACCTCCAGCATTTGACCTCGGGTCATTCTCATCATCGTGCCGCTGCTGTGGAAGCCAATGGCCAGTGCGGGGAAGATCAACTGTTGGAAGGAGATCCAGGGATTCTCCCAGAGATGGACAAAGCCGAATGGCGGCAGCCAGTGGAAGTACCTGGAAAGGATGAGCACTGTCAGCAGGGCAATGAAGAAGCTTGGCATGGCCAGCCCAACTATGGCGAAGCCGCGTAGAAAATAGTCCGGCCACCTGTCTTGATAAACTGCGGCCAGCACTCCTATGGGTATTGAAACAATGGAAACCAGAATCGCCGAGAAGAACGCTACCTGCAAAGTCACGGGGACTTGATTTTTCACAAATTCAATAACAGGGCGGTTAAGTAGAAAAGAGTCGCCCATGTCGAAACGTACAACACCCCATATCCAATCGAAGTACTGAGTGTAAATGGGTCTATCAAGGCCAAGCTGTTCGGTAACTCGAAGCCTGTCCTCCTCTGTAATAGTGACTTCAGGATCACCCGCCTGGATGATAACCGCCGCCACGTCACCGGGGAGGATACGTAGTATGGCAAACAAAGCCATTGAGACAAAGATGATTGTGGGGATAAAGAGAAGCAGCCTCTTGATTATATAGGTGCGCATATTGCTCTCGCTGCCGCTTGACGCGGGTGATGCATAATAAGCAATGATGGCGCCGTTCTGATGACGGCGCCATCATTGCACTGAATCAACTCCTACTTGAGCTCGTAAAGCCCAGTATCAAATATGTCGGTCGCTGCTTGCTCAGGCCAGGGCTTCCTATCGTCAGGAGTCAGCCATACCTGCTCCAAGCTGGCCGAAGAAGCGTGCAGCCGCTTCGGAGTCCAGTTCCGTACGTAGGCCATGTAAGGATGCGGCGGGCGGAACCGGTTCATCGGTAGAATCGGCAGGTCCTCAAAGAGGATGGCTACCATTTCACGGTAAATCCTGCCGCGCTCCGACTGGTCGCTGACGGTTAGCTGCTGCTCGTAAAGCTTCAGCCAGTCCTGGTTGACCCAGCGCCCGTAGTTCTCGGAACCGTCTTCCACAGGAAGGTACTTGTTCTGGTCGAAGATGACAGGGTCCTCTAGGCCGTAGCCGGACACGTCGTACACCAGGTCGAACCTGCCGGCGAACTGGTCGTCATAGACCGACTCACCACCGGGAGGCACCCGTAGCTTGGCTTCGATGTACATGTCCTTCAGCTCTTCCTGCAACAGCTCCGAGCCGCGGCGGCCGCTGCCGCTCTCTGCGGTGAGCAATTCTATCTCCAGCATGTTGCTCTCGTTGTAGCCTAGAGAGTTCATGATATCTCTGGCTTCCTGCCGCTCCTCTTCCTTCTTCATCGCGTCCTCGGTATGGCCGGGGAACTCCAACCACTCATCGCAGCTGTGGATCCAGTCGAAACCGCAGTAGTAAAAGAATATCTGGAATCCCAGCCCCTCGTAGATCAGCTCGTTTTCAACAAGCCGGTCTATATGAAGTTGCACGGCTTTCCTGATCTGCTTTGCCGTGGGATCATCCTGCGGTCCGAAAGGCGCTCGCTGCATATTCACAATGTAGCTGGCGGTGCCAAAGGCAAACGATTGGGGAACCACAAACTCTTCGCGGTACTGCTTCTTCAGAGGCGCGATGTCCGACAGGTTAGGCTGGCAGCATGGGCCGTAAATCCATCCTTCGGAACGGCCTGCCGCTACCGCCGCTATCTTGGTAGCCAGCTCCGGCACGTGAGTGATCTCGAATCCGTCTAGGTAAGGCAGACCGTCTCGGAAGAAGTTTTCGAACCGCTCAAAAGTGATCTTACTGCCGCGGTCGTACTCTTTCACCGTGAACGGGCCTGTGCCGATGAGCTCGCCGTCTTCAGGCGAAAGCTCGCGGAACTCGCCTTCCGCTACAATCTTTTTATACCCGTCACCCGGGCCAATCAGGGAGAAGTGCTGCGCCATGCAGGCGGGGTACCAGGCAATTGGAGAGTGCGTCCTTACTACGAACTCCAACTCACCCGTAATCTCTACGGCGGTTCCCGCTGCCGGCCCGTTGGGATCAGCCTCGGCGGCGCCCTGATCCCAGCAGAGGATGCGGCGCAGGGGGTCGTCTACCGGCCGGGCAATGATCTTCCATACCGCATACGCAACGTCATCCGCGGTCCAGCGCTTTCCTGAGTGGTCCATCAGGTTGTCCCGCAGCTTGAAGGTGTACTCGGTACCGTCATCGCTCACTGTCCAGGACTCAGCCAGGTCTCCTTCAATCGTCTTGCGGTCGCTCAGGCTGACGCGGATGAGCTGGCTCATCCAGCCCTGCATCTGGTTGTACTCACCAGGGTTGCCGGCAACAGTGCCAATGTCCAGGCTTCGCACCGTATCAGTCAGCTGGATGATTCCACCGTACTTTGGATCCATGCTGGTGTCTCTGGGCGTGGGCGTATCCGTTGCCGCCGGCTCTGGAGCCGCGGTGGTCGCCTCTGGAGCCGCGGTGGTCGCCTGTGGAGCCGGGGCGGTCGTCGCCGTTGGAGTCGGCGTGGCCTCCTCCGCGCCGCCGCAAGCCAGGCTCCAGAGAAGCCCTACTGCCAGGGCTAGCCCCAGCAAACTCCTAAATCTTATCTTGGAACTCATGTGCACCCCCATCGATTAGTTAGTTTTTAGGAAGTCCTAAGTAGCTTTGATGAGTCCTATTCCATTTTCTCTTTCTATCTTGGTATTGAACCGGTTGGAACAGCGCTGGTATCTATCCAGCACCTCGTCTATAACATCACCTTCTGCCAGCACGGGCCGGCCCCTCTGTCCCATGGGAAGCCCAATACCCAGATCAATAGGGTGAAGCTCTATATTCTGGAGATCCTTGCCCTTCCAGTTGACCACCGCCACCGCGCTCTGCCAGTTCTCACGGTTTATATCCTGCGCCACCGTCTCATTGCGGCTGCGAGTGAAGTAGAAGTCCGACGGCGTGTTTTCCCAGCCCAGTCCGTATCTGGCATAAGCGTCCGACGGCTGGTAAACCGGCGTATCATTCTGCAGAATGAAGTCGCCTATGCTGTAGAAGATGGGTTTCCCCTTGTATATTTCAATTCCTTTGTCGCGGTGCGGCCCGTGGCCAATGAACACGTCCACACCGTTGTCTATTGCCTCATGAGCCATCTTGATCAAGTGGTCTGGCGGATCGTCGGAGGTCTCCCCGCGAAAGCCGCAGTGGAAGCTGAACATCACCCAGTCAGCCATACGACTCGCGTCCCGGATCCACTTCAGGTTGCCTTCCCAGTCCTCTTCGTCAATCACGGTGGTGCGGCTTATCTCTTCACCGACCCGGAACAGCAACGAGCTTCGCCCCCCGCCGACGGCGGAACCAAAATAGAACTCGGTATCGCTTTCCTGGTATTTGTGGATTGGAAACCTGCCTGAACGCGCTGCCTGCTTATCCCTATCAAAGCCCAGCTTGGAATCCAGCGCCCTCAGCTGATCGAAAGTCTCCCTGTCCACGGTGTGAATAGGCTGTACGCGGATCATGTTTGCGCCGGGGCGCCCGCCGATTTCGGGCCGTTCTTCGGCGGCACGGCCTGCGGGTACATTGACGTGGTCCGTTGCTGAAATGAGAGCAACACGCCCCTTTGGGGTGTCAAGATACCCCGGAGCGCGGGCCAGTGTCATGTTGCGGCCGGTACCGGAGTTCACGATACCGTATTCATCCAGGTTGGCTTTGTTGACAAGGACGCCGGTCTCCGTGTAGTCGTAAGCGTGGTTCATGGCGCAGGCGGCAATGTCGATCCCGGCCCACTTGAGGTCGTCCAGGAAACTAGGGTCGCAGCGCATGTGGGTGCCGCCAGACTCTTCGCACGGGGAGCCTTCGAAGTCGTGGAACAGCATTTCAGCGTTGGTGAATGACACGTCCGCATTGCGGAGCATCTCCACCATTTTGAGGAATCCGTCCTCACGGAACGGCTTGAGTCCTCTGGTGATCAGAGACTCACCCGTCAGGGCCATTGTCATGTCGCCGCTCTGCGATTCATAAAGCACAGCCACCCCCCAGCGCGTGTGGGTTACCCCAGCTTAAGTAAGCTTTCTAGCACAAGCACATGTAGGTGTCAAGGCTTTCAGGTTCAATTAAGCGCTACGATTCTAACAACCGTGGGCCGTATCTGTGTGGAAATCCACAACCGGCCCCTGCCTGAAAGCCCGGACCCCGAGAGCCAAGGTCTATACTAGCCCCTGGCGTGCGCTTCCAGCAGCGTCACTTCCTCCAGCGCTTTCAGGTGGTGCGGTTCCCCCTTTGCGCATCGGAAGGTGTCTCCTACGCCTACGTTGTAGGTTTCGTTCCCTATGGTCACTTCGGCTCTGCCCCTCAGAATGTGGCCGATGGTCTCGTAAGGATGCTGGTGAGCCGACGAGAACGCTCCGTTCTCAAACGTTATCTTCTCTAGGACTGTCTCTTCTCCTTCGAAAAGCACCTTTGAGCGGGCGGCTCCCTGCACGGGCTGCCCTTCTATTTCAGAGAAAACGTCGTAACTTACGTCCAAAGCTCTTGCTATAACCATTTTGTTCCCCCTCAGAATTTGGATTAGTCTATGACCTGATGCCGCCGCCTACATTGCGCTGCCTCTTCTCCAGGAACGATTGCGCACCCTCCAGGGCGTCCGAGGAATGAGTGCTGGCCAGGTGGTTGTAGACCCATTGCAGGTGCCACGCCTGGTCCTGCGACAAGTCCTGGCCGCGGATGAGGAACTCTTTGAGGAAGCGCACCGCCACCGGAGGCAGCGACGCTATCTTGTTGGCTATCTCCTCGGCGCGGGTCATCAGTTGATCGTGCGGCACCGATTCGTTGACCAGGCCTATGCGCACCGCTTCCTTGGCCCCTATCGGTTCGTCCATGAGCAGGAACTGCATGGCGTGAGCGTAGTTTAACTGCTTCATCACCCGTGTAGCAGATGGCCCGCTGCCTATGCCGCCCAGGTTTGTGGTGAAGGCGTAGAAGAACCTGGCGTGCTCCTCGCAGGCAATACGGATGTCCGTGGTGGTCAGCGTCATGTACAAGCCTGCTCCCGCCGCCCAGCCGTTTATGGCCGACACAACCGGCTTGTAAATCTGAGGGAAGTCTACCCCGCCGTTGACTACGGCTATCTCGCGTCCGTTCACCGTTCCTGCGTTGGGGTACACAAACCGCTCTATCCCTTCCTGCCTCCTCTCCTCCCACGTCTGCCCGGGAGGAGGCGGCTGGATGTGGTGCCCCGCCGAGAAATGGCGGTCGCCAACCCCTGTCACTATCAGACAGCGCAAGTCTTGGTCCTCCCAGTAGTCCCGGTACGCCTCTCCCATCTCCTCCACAATCTGGGAGTCCATCACATTCGCCTTTTCAGGGTTGTTCACCGTCAAATAGCCAATGCGGCCCTTCTTCTCGTAGATCGTCTTCTTCGGCATTTCCTCCTCCTTCGCAACTGCTTGCCCCTTCTATATCGCTATTCAACCAACAAGTCAACCATAAAGCCCCCACACCCCGCTCATGGTGAGCTTAGAGTTTATCCTGAGCATCGCCGAAGGGAACCAGATGAGCGAAGATGTCTCCATCAGAAGATCCCGCTCATGGACCTGAGTGAGGGGGGATATGAGTATCCCGCCGCTTATCTGGAGCGTCTAACCATTAAACCACTAAACCACCCGCAATCTAGGAAACCTCAATCTCCCATGGAGGGCGTCATCTTTTCAGCGGCGGTGCGCCGAGTGGGTGTTTTCAGCACCCAGAAGATCGCCGCCGACATGAAATACGCCACTCCCACACCGACCAGCGCATAGCTGTAGCTGCCCGTGGTATCAAACGCCCAGCCGGCGGCGATGGGTGCGCCAAAGGACATTACGCTCTGAATAAGGCTCATGCCGCCACGCAGGGATGCGAACTTCGCGCGGCCAAAGTACTGCCCCACAAGGGCCCAGGTGATGGCGTTGCTGCCCTGGGCCAGGGCGAATAATAGAATGAAGAGCGCGCCCGTAACCAATCCATCCGGGCCCCATATCGCCGCCGCCGCCGCCAGCGTGCCGCAAAACATGGCAACCGACGCAACCCTTTGACGCGACCACATGTCTGAGACCAACCCGAAACCTATCACGGAGGGCAACCTGAGTAGGGACATCAGAGAAACCAAAATAGCGGCCACGCCTTCGCTCACGCCTCGGGACACCAATATGGGCACTATGTGCACAATGAGGACCTGCTGCCCGGTGAGGCGAAAGCCTATCGAGACGGCCAGCAGCCAGTACGTGCTGGTGCGTAGCGCCTCTCCTATGGAAAAGTCAACGTTGGTCATTTGCTGGCGCGCTTCTGGACCTTGGCTCTGTCCCACGGTGGCGCGCGCCGGGGTTGGGATCGAGTCCTCCGGCTCCGTCTCGCCGGGTTTGGGGCTTCTTACCATGAGCACCAGTGGCAGTCCCAGACAAAGTAGAAGGATCCCGGAGAAGACAGACGCCAGGCGCCAGCTCTCGTTGAGCACTATCCAGGCCACCATGGGGGTTATGATGAACCCTCCTATGGCCGAACCGCTAATTGCAAGCGACATAGCCAGCCCCAGCCGGCGTCTGAACCACTGATTGATGGTGGCGAACAGCCCGTGGTGGGGTACGGAGACCCCTAGAGATACCAGTCCCAGGAAGACCACTAGGAAGAGCTCGTAAGAGTTGGTGGTGGCCATCAACAGGTAGCCGGTGCCGCCCAGGAGCACTCCTATGATTACCATCATTCTGCCGCCCAGGCGGTCAACCAAATACCCGATTATCGGCCCCTCCAGGCCGCCTTCCAGGGTGCGGAGGGCAAACGCCACCGACATCATGGCGCGGGATACGCCGAACTCTCGGGTTAGGGGCAGGAAGTAGACCGAAAGCCCTATGTGTCCAATGCCGCCCATGAGTCCATGAAAAAGCGCCGATACGCCTACTACGCGCCAGCCATAGTACTCCCGCCACCCAGCGCCCGACGGGCCTCGCGATCCTTCAGCGGTGTCGTTCGAGTTGCTTGCCAAGCCTAGCGGCTACCTTTCGTGAGGGCACTGGGTTTCCAGCGAATCAAGCCCGCTCCGCAAACGGTCGATGTCCACGCTGAGCTTGATCCCGCCGGCAGTCCAGATGTCTACGCAGGGATCGTTGAGCCGTTTCTCCAGGAAGAGGAGCGGCCCTGGCCGCCGGCTTATGTCGACGGATCCCCCATTCATCGCTTCGATCACTGTGCCGCACGGCAAAATAGCCACCTTGTGGGATTCCATATTGCCTGCCGCCATGACACCCTCCGAGGACTGATATGTTCGCTACCTTACTCTTCAATGAGTACGAGTTCCAGCACATGAGATGCGCCACAGCCATAATCCGCCCGCGTCAACTTGGAGCGTCTCCTCGCTCATGCCTGAGCTTGTCTAACCGTCCTCACCGACCGGCAGGACTTGAGTCAACCAGTGCAATTGCGTTAGCCCTCAAAGGTTACAATAAGTCATAGAAAATTGGCGCAAAGGTAACGTCTAGGTTACACGTGAGTTGTTACAGTACTACTGTATGAACTAACCCAATGCCAGGGGCTCGCGGACATTGGGGACGAGGTGCATCACTCGTTAGGCTATTGGATGTTGTTTAACACCGAGGATGAAGCCATTGCGAGTGCTGAGGCATACCAAACGCAGCATCCAAACAAGGATATTAACCTACAGACCGCAAAAGTGTTGCCCATGACAGGCAACCTTGCACAGACCATAGGAGACTTTGCAATCCATTCGCTTTGCTTGCAGTAGTGATTTCCATACTGGCAGGTATAGTGCTAATAGTATTGTGGTTGCTATGATAGAAGGAACGAGAGCAATGATATTGTCAGACATGTGAGAGAAGCCCAGCACGCAATATTGGACGGCTCAGATGGTTGCATAAGCTGGATTGGGACGCTTAGCGAACTACCAATCCCAGTGAGGTGGAAGGAGATGCTTACGCGTATTTTGCTGGTTGCTGCTTCCACTGGTGCGCTCCTGGCACTTGTTGGATGTTCTAACGAGCCTGCGCCTGAACCTACCGCTGCGCCTACGTTCATGTCCACGCCTACAGCCACGCCTACAGCCACGTCTCCGCCGGCTTCCCCTGCAACAGACAGGGAAGCGCTGGAGGCTCTCTACTATGCCACCCGCGGCCGCAGCTGGAGAGGCAACACGAACTGGATGAGCGACAGACCTCTCGCCGAGTGGTACGGCGTTATCGCGAATACCGAGGGCAGAGTCACCCATTTGGAACTGTCCTACAATCGGTTGAACGGAGAGATACCCGTCGAGTTAGGCAACCTTGCCAACCTAGAAGGGTTGGACCTCCTCGGGAACCGGCTGATCGGTGAGATACCGCTGGATCTGGGCAACCTCGCCAATCTGGAAGGGCTGGATCTCTCCAATAATGAGTTGAGCGGAGAAATACCTGCCGAGTTGGGTAATCTCGACAACTTGTTCCGGCTGAACCTCTCCGACAACGAGCTGAGCGGGGAGGTACCGCCGGAGCTGGGCAACCTCGCCAATCTGGAATCGCTGAGCCTCTCCAGCAACGAGTTGAGCGGAGAGATGCCATCGGAGTTGGGCAATCTTGCCAATCTGGAAGTGCTTAACCTCTCCAGCAACGAGTTGAGCGGAGAGGTACCCGCCGAGTTGGGCAATCTTGCCAATCTGGAAGTGCTTAACCTCTCCAGCAACGAGTTGAGCGGAGAGGTACCCGCCGAGTTGGGCAACCTCGCCAACCTAGAAGGGTTGGACCTCCTCGGGAACCGGCTGATCGGTGAGATACCGCTGGATCTGGGCAACCTCGCCAATCTGGAAGGGCTGGATCTCTCCAATAATGAGTTGAGCGGAGAAATACCTGCCGAGTTGGGTAATCTCGACAACTTGCAATCGCTGAGCCTCTCCGGCAACGAGTTGAGCGGAGAGATACCGTCGGAGTTGGGCAACCTTGCCAACCTGGAATGGCTGAGCCTCTACGGCAACGAGCTGAGCGGAGAGATACCGCCGGAGCTGGGCAATCTCGCCAACCTGGAATGGCTGAACCTCTCCGACAACCGGCTGAGCGGAGAGATACCGTCGGAGCTGGACAACCTTGACAGCCTGGAATGGCTGGCCCTCTCTGGCAACCAACTGGTTGCCAGAGACCGGGAAGCGCTGGAGGCTCTCTACTTCGCCACCGGTGGCCGCAACTGGAGATACAACACGAACTGGATGAGCGACAGACCTCTCGACAAGTGGTACGGCGTTATCGCGAATACCGAGGGCAGAGTCACCCATTTGGATCTCTCCAATAATGAGTTGAGCGGAGAGATGCCGTCGGAGTTGGGCAACCTTGCCAACCTGGAATGGCTGAGCCTCTACGGCAACGAGCTGAGCGGAGAGATACCGCCGGAGCTGGGCAATCTCGCCAACCTGGAATGGCTGAACCTCTCCGACAACCGGCTGAGCGGAGAGATACCGTCGGAGCTGGGTAACCTTGCCAACCTGGAATGGCTGAGCCTCTCCAGCAACGAGTTGAGCGGAGAGATACCGCTGGAGCTGGGCAATCTCGCCAACCTGGAATGGCTGAACCTCTCCGACAACCGGCTGAGCGGAGAGATACCGTCGGAGCTGGACAACCTTGACAGCCTGGAATGGCTGGCCCTCTCTGGCAACCAACTGGTTGCCAGAGACCGGGAAGCGCTGGAGGCTCTCTACTTCGCCTCCGTTGGCCGCAACTGGAGATACAACACGAACTGGATGAGCGACAGACCTCTCGACAAGTGGTACGGCGTTATCGCGAATACCGAGGGCAGAGTCACCCATTTGGAACTATCCTACAATCGGTTGAGCGGAGAGATGCCGTCGGAGTTGGGCAACCTTGCCAACCTGGAATCGCTGAGCCTCTCCGGCAACTGGCTGAGCGGAGAGATGCCGTCGGAGTTGGGCAATCTCGCCAACCTGGAATCGCTGAGCCTCTCCGGCAACTGGCTGATCGGTGAGATACCGTCGGAGTTGGGCAACCTTGCCAACCTGGAATGGCTGAACCTCTCCGGCAACGAGCTGAGCGGAGAGATACCGCCGGAGCTGGGCAATCTCGCCAACCTGGAATGGCTGAGCCTCTCCGGCAACGAGCTGAGCGGAGAGATGCTGTCGGAGTTGGGCAACCTTGCCAACCTGGGATCGCTGGACCTCTCCAACAACCAACTGAGCGGAGAGATACCGTCGGAGTTGGGCAACCTTGCCAACCTGGAATGGCTGAGCCTCTACGGCAACGAGCTGAGCGGAGAGATACCGCCGGAGCTGGGCAACCTCGCCAACCTGGAAGGGCTCTATCTCTACCACAACCAACTGAGTGGAGAGATACCGCCGGAGCTGGGCAACCTCGCCGAACTACTATATCTGGATCTCTACCACAACCAACTGAGCGGGGAGATACCGTCGGAGTTGGGTAATCTCGCCAACCTGGAATGGCTGGCTCTCTCTGGCAACCAGTTTAGCTGTGTCTCAGCGAACATGAAGCCAGAAGCCGCGCAAGCGTGGTCGGCTGTACTTCGCCGGCCAATATGTGACGGCTAGCAAGGAGCTTTTGGTGCAGTTGAAGCCTCCTTGGGAGGTGGCATCCCCCAACAGCGCCGCGGCGTGTCCGTCGCCGCGCGGGGAGCTAAGCAGCGGCCATCGCCCACTCTGCCATCTCCTCCTTCCCCATGCCAACCCGCTCGCGCTATCCTCTGTCCATGGCTATAGACCGCGTTCTAACCTATCCGCACTCGTTGCGCCAACCTGCTGCCCCACGTCGAAAGCCCTGTCCTGAGCATATCGAAGGGCCTGTCCTGAGCTTGAAGTTTACCCTGAGCAAAGTCGAAGGGAAGGAAATCGGATTTGTTTTCCCATATTTGCAAAAAAATGGCTCGCATTTAGCCTTGCAGCTTGACATAACGTTGGAAACAATTCCCCTTCTCAGGCACAACACAACTCCACCGCTAAACGCTATCTCACGCCTAACAACCGTTTTCACGACACACAAAAAACGACTTATGTCAAGCTGCAACCCTCAGCCTCACCGTCGTTCTGATAAGCGGCCAGCGATGAAGAATCCCCAACGCCCCTACAGCGCCGCGGCGTGTCCGTCGCCGCGAGGGTCGGACGCTCCCTTGAGCACGCCCGTCTCTCCGTCCACCTCTATGAGCTGCACAATCCCGTGGCTTATCCCTTCCTGCCCCCAGGTTACGCTGTGTCCCTTGGCCTCCAGCGCCTCCGCTATCTCACGCGGCATCATTGGCTCCAACTGCACCTGCTCCGGATCGTCCAGGGTTGCCGGGTCGGTGCCGGGGATGCTCGACCACCTTGGAGCGTCGACCGCTTCCTGCGGCGACAACCCGTAGTCGATGATGCCCGTGATCATGTGTACGTTGCCTTGCGGCTGGTAGTCTGCGCCCGGCGTGCCTCCCACAATGAACGGAGCGCCGTCCTTCAGCACCATGTAAGCGTTCAGCGTGTGCATGGGCCGCTTCCCCGGTGCCACCGTGTTGGGGTGACCCTCCTCCAGCCTGAACCCGCGCTGCCTGCCGTTGAACACCACGCCCGTGCCTTCAGCGACAAACCCGGACCCGAATCCTTGGTACAGGCTGTGTATGAACGACACCGCGTTCCCTTCGCCGTCCACCACGCAGAAGTAGCTGGTGTCGGTGCCCGCCGGCGCCAGCGACGCCGCCTGCACGTCGAACGATGCCCTGTCCGGGTCGATCAGTCCGGCGCGTCTTGCCGCATGCTCCTTCGATAGCAGCACGTCCAAAGGCGCCTGCTCCATCCGAGGGTCGCCCAGGTAGGCGTTTCTATCGGCGAAAGCCAGCTTCTTCGCTTCGATCATGGTGTGGATGCTCTGCGGGCTGAGATACCCCATGCCCGCCAGGTCGAACCCCTCGATGATGTTCAGTATCTCCAGTATCAGCATCCCCTGCGATGGGGGACGGTTCTCTACCACCGAGTAGCCGTGGTACTGCGTGGCCAGCGGCTCGTAAACCTCGACTTTGTGGTCCGCCAGAGTCTCCTCTGCGATCAGTCCGCCCGCTTCCTGGAATCGCCTTGCCATGTCCCGCGCCAGTCCTCCACGGTAGAACTCCTCTGCGCCGCCCTCCGCCACTCGCCGCAGCGTGCTCGCCAGGTCACTCTGCACCAGCATCTCGCCCGCTTGGTACGGACGGTCGCCCTTCATCAAAATCTTGGCCAGCGCCGGTAACCTGGACATGCGCTCGGCGTTTGCCGCTATAACCCGCCCAATCCTGGGCGAGATGGGATGTCCCTCCTCAGCGTACCCTATGGCCGGTTCCAGCAACGTCCCCAGCGGCAGGGTGCACAGGTTGTCAGCAAGGAACTGGTACGCCGCGACCTCACCCGGAGGCGAAGCCGCCAGCGGACCTTCGAAAGGCATGTGTTGGTAGCCCTTGGAGCGGAAGAAACCGGGCGTGGCCCCCTTTGGCGCAGCCCCCGTCGACGTCAGCCCTTGCACCTTGCCCGTCTTCGCTTCGTAGAGAATGGCGAACACCTCTCCCCCGAGTCCGCACATGCCGGGCACGGTCACCGCCTCCACCGCCGCCGTTGCTACCGCCGCATCGAAGGCGTTGCCCCCCTGCGACAATACGCGCAGTCCCGCCGAAGCCGCCAGCGGAGACGTGGACGCCACAATACCGCGGTTGCTCATTACCGTTGCTCTGGAAACTAGGGGAATAGCCACTACGCACCTCCAAGGGTATATCAAGGGGAAATTGCCGCCATTTTAGGCGTGGCGGATTACCCGTGTCAACGAAGTGTACAGCTTAAGTACATACGAAGGAGCGAGGAGGCCCGGGAGCGCTCGGTGGAAGCTAGGAAGGGTAAGGAGGCTCAAGCAGCGCCTTCATAGCGAGCGCACGGCTTGCTCGATGGCGCTGGTGGCATCCTGATAGGCGGTGGTGGGTGGAAAGACCAGTGGTTCCCCAAACCGTATCTCTATGGACCCGCGCCGCAGTATAGGGAACTTGGCCGGAGTGCCCAGCCGCTCTATGTGCAGCTTCATCGGCACCACCGGCAGCCGACCTTCCACTGCAACCAGGCCAGTGCCGTTCATAAAGGGCAGAGTGGGCCCGCCCACCGTCAACTTGCCCTCCGGGTATATGAGTACAGACCAGCCGCTGTCTAGGATCTTGCCCATGTTCTCCAGACTGGGCCGTATCGGCCCGTCCTGCGCTAGGGGGAAGCCATTGCCCAGCAGCGGATTCAGCATAGAGTGTACGGGGTTTCTCCACAGCTTGGCGGCGGCGGCAATGGCCAGCCGTCGCCGCCAAGCCTGGGGTATGGCCTTGATTATAAGGGGGTTGTCCAACCCAAGGTGGTGATTCGAAGCGAATAGTACAGGGGCGCGGATGCCATGTAGCTTCTCCCTACCGATTACCTTGAGCCCGTATGGCAGCCTGACCGCCGGGAAGATGAGCAGGCGCTGAAGAAAGCCCCGCGTCATCTGGCACCACCAGTCCATGCCCCAGTCCGGAAACTTGGTTATTGGCGGGTTGTTTGCTCCCTCCTGAAGTATCGCCTCCAACTGCTCAACTGTCGTGTCTGGCGAAATCTGACTCTCGTCCAGGTATGCGCCCAGGTCTGCCTCAATGGCGGACAGCAACTCGACTCTACCAAGGGAATCCAGGTTGAGGTCGCCACCCAACGTCATCTGCGTTGTCACCTTTGCCGCGTCTACCATCGCCACCTCAGCGATGATGTCGACGAGCCCGCGCGAGCCGGCGCTCCCGCTCGATGTCGATGCCGCCGCTCCAGCTGTAGCGGCGACGGGAGACGCCCCCGTGAGCAAGTCTATGAGCACCTGCTTCTTGACCTTAAGTGTGTGCGTGCGGGGAAAGTCCTCCTCCGGCCAGATGGTGAAGCCCCGGATACGCTGCCGTTCTGCCAGCTGCTGGTTGGCCCACGAGACGATTGGCTCCGCGTCTACGGCGTCATTGAGAATGAGAGCAGCGTGAACTTCCACGACGCTTCCCCTTTGAAGCCCCACCACAGCCGAGTCGGTAACGCCGGGGTGCCGGTTGAGCACCGCCTGCACGTCGTCCGGGTAGACGTTCTGACCGCTTGGAAGCACTATCATATCCTTCACGCGACCGCGTATGTGCAGGAAGCCCTCTTCGTCGAAGTAGCCCAGATCGCCGGTCCTGTACCAGCCGTCCACGAAGGCAGCGGCCGTCTGCTCCGGCGCGTTGTAGTAGCCCGGCGAGATGCTGTCGCCTCGCACTAGGATCTCTCCCTCGTCGCTGATGACCACCTCCACGTTGGGCAAGGGACGCCCCACCGAGTCCGGCCTTCGCTCCTCCAGGGTGTGGTTGCTGATGACAGGGGAAGCCTCCGTTGCGCCGTAGCCCTGCACTATTTTCACCCCCATCAGCTCCCACTTCCTGCCCAGCTCCGGGTCCAGTGCCGCCCCTCCGGATACTATGAAGTCCAGCTTGCCTCCGAACTGCTTGTGCACCCGCCGGAACAGGAGCCTCCGGAGAGAAAAGGGCGTCTTCTCTGCAACCCTCATCAGCTTGCCCCAGAGCGCCTCCCTGCCCTGGCGCCTCACCTCCCGCTCAATGCCATTCATCAGCAGCTCCAGCCCCTGGGGCACCAGCAGCATGGTGGTGATGCGGCGCTCCCGCATGGTTCGGGCCAGCACCGTGGGCTGGCGGCTGGTGGGATATGTGACACTGGCGCCGAAGTTGAGTACGGCGAGCAGACCGCCCATCTGCTCGTACATATGGCTTAGCGGCAGGATGGAGAGGAGACGGCTGGACGTGTTGCAAGCGATGTACTGGGTGATGCCCTCGATGTTGGCGCACAGGTTCCGGTGGGTCAGCATCACGCCCTTGGGGTCGCCTGTGGTGCCGGAGGTGAACATGATCTCCACCAGGTCGTCCGGGCTCACCTCCACCGGCACCGGCTCCGGCAGGCTGTGTATGGCGCCCTCCAGCTCCTCGAAGGTGACCTCGGGCACACCCAGATCGGCGTCGCCTTTGGGCGTGTAGCGCGACGTGAAGGCCAGCTTGGGCGATATGCGGGCGACCACCCGCTCTACGTAGTCCGGCGCGCTGCGAAGGTCCAACGGCACAACCACCACTCCCGCCTTCACGCAGCCGAAGAAGGCCAGCACCCACTGAGGCGAGTTGGGCCCCCACAGCACCACCTGGTCTCCCTTGGACAGCCCGCGAGCCTGGAGCAGCGAGGCCACCCGCCCGGATTCGCTCCACAGCCGCTGGTACGACCAGCGCTGGTATCGGAAGCTTGGCTTGAACAGTAGGGCGTCCCGTGGGCCGTGCTCTTGAACTTTGCCATACAGGAAATCTACCAGGGTCTTGCCCTGGGCTGGGGCCGCACTTCTACCTGTCTGGCTCATCTCGGCCTCCTTGGTCGCAGGCTCTATGGCGTGTCGTCACGCTACTCGCTATTGGAGCATATTGTTCAGCGCAGCGTGGGCGCCTCTGCGCATTGGCGGAAAGTGACTGAAGCAGATTGCGTCAAAGTCCAGAGCCAGGAGCTTCCTCAGCGATGACATAGCCTGGCCCATGTCCTGCGTAACGCTGGCCGCCGGTGGTTCCAGTCTCCACCCGAACTTGTACTGGAGAGTGTCCCCCACTATGACCAGCCCCCTATCAGGCAGGAACAGCGCTATGCAGCCCTCGGTATGCCCCGGAAGGTGCACAACCCGCACGGGAAAGGCGAAGGGTATCGAGTCCCCGTCCTCCAGCTCCACGTCCACTGGGATGGGGGCGCCTTTCATCCTCTTCATCACGGGCGCGGTGAGGCGGGCCATCGGCCTGCTCTGTATGGGGTTGGGCTGCTGTTCCTGGCCTGTTAGAATCGGTGCCTCACTGCTATGGGCCATCACGGCGACGCTCCTGCCGGCTATCAACTCGCCGATGCCGGCGGCGTGGTCGGGATGGTGGTGAGTGACCACCAGCGACCTCACTGCGTCCAGCGAGAGGCCCAAGGCCCTCAGGCCACCGGCGACGAGGCCGGCGCTGCCCCTCATTCCTGCGTCCACCAGAAGCGCCTCGCCGCCGCCCACCAGTACCGTGACCCTGGCTCCGATGGCGCGCACCTGGAACACGCCCTCCGCAACACGAATCGGGTTCCCCAACTTCATCGACTGGCCTCCACAGCGCCTCTCATCTCTGGCATCTTACGGGTGCCCAATTTTCCAGGCGAGTATGCCATCCTCTCAAGCCCAAATCAAGACGGCACGGGCTAGGGCATGCGAGGCGGAGCCATGTCCGCAATCGTAGACTCCAACCCTGTGCCAGGCCAACGCTTCTCGCTACAACCACTCAACCGCTGCATAGACGCCAGCTGGGCAGGTGTGGACTACTGCTCTGAGGCCATCGGCGTTCTCCCATCAGCTGGGCGATGACCTTCCGGATATTTCCGTTCAAGGACGCCGGTGTCTTCAGAAAAGTTGAGGTGGGACAGGGCCTGATGTTGGCGCGACGGCAAGACATCCCACGCCTATTTGGCTTCGGCGCTGGGGCAAATGGGATGTCTCATCACCCCTCGCCCATTGCCCGCACAAAAGCCTCACGTATGCGGGGTCCCACCTGCTCCAGCTCCTCCACGCTTGCCGTGCTGAACGCCAGCCGTATGTGGGATGTATCGTCGGTGTCTCCTTGGAGGAAGAACGTTGCCCCTGCCGGGAAGATAAGCCCCAACTCGGCGGCTTCTCGCATCAGGTCACGAGCTTTGGGGCCTATGCACTCCACCCAGAGGAAGAACCCACCTTCCGGCTTGGTGAACCGCACGTACTGCGAGCAGTGCTCCTCCAGGCTGCGGCACAGCGCATCGCACTTCGCCTTGTACAGTGGCCGCATCTCCTCCAGATGCTCCTCCAGTTTCTGAGACCCCACGTATTCGGCCAGCGCCCGCAGCAGCACCGGGCTATTTCCCATGTCGTACTTAACTCGGCCCAGCGCATCTATGAAGTCCTCGCGTCCTTGTACCCAGCCTATGCGCAGTCCCGTAGCAATGGGTTTGCTGAAAGTGCCCACCTTCAGCACGCCCTGGCCGCCCGCCATGCCGTACAGCGACGGCGGCCGCGCCGGGCCGAAGTAAATGTCGGCGTAGGCCGCGTCCTCCAGGATAATCACCTGGTGCTCGGCGCAAAGCTCTATCAGCGCCTCCCGCCTTTCTGCGGACATGGTCACACCGGTGGGGTTGTGGAAATCGGCTATGGTATAAAACAGCTTGACCCGCTTGCCGGATGCCTCCGCCTTCTCTATGGCACGGGCCACTTCTTCTACCAGAACGCCTTGATCATCTATGGGAACCGGCACTATATCCGCCATGTGTCCGCGTATAGTCCGTATGGACCCGGAGAAAGAGGGCGCCTCCACTATCACCACGTCGCCCTGCTCCAGGAAAGCATCGCACACGTTGGCTATGCCCCCTGCGCTGCCGTTGCTCGTAATGAAGTTGTCCAGCGTCAGCGGCACCCCGTCTATCCGGCTCCAACGCTCCGCCAGCGCCTCGCGAAGCCCTTCGTAGCCCAGTACGCCGCCGTAGCGCAGCGTCTCCTCGGGCGTCTCTAGGACGGCGCTTGACAGCGCTTCTTGCAGTGCTTTGGCCGGCAGCGTGGCAGGGTCGGGGATGCCGCCCGCCATAGTTATCGGCGTTTCCACCTCTGTGGTCAGTGTCCAGGCCACGCCGGCGTCCGTGGGCGACCCTGCACCAATCGCAACCGCCGACTTCGCCAGCATGGAGCGCAGATCCACTTCCTTCCAGCGCCCGGCCGCCTGCTCCAGTCCCTTACTGCGACGCACATCAACCATTGACTGCTCCTGAATGTCTATTCATTTCAATGCTACCTGTACCAATATGGCCTGCTATGGCCTGCTGTTTTCTGTTTAGCGAGACCCTAGCTCTTCCCCAAGCGTCTATATCTTATCCCCTGCGACCCTCTTCCTCAAACCCAATCCGTGATTGACGCCCCAATTCCACGTCCACTACACTGCATTTGGACCGGTTGAACACTGCCCGCAAACCGTCGCATCAGGCTTAATGGAAACGATTTCGTGAGGCGTGCCGGTACCCACCGCTCGACTCTTACCAACGTCAAGGAGGCGCAGAATGGACGCAGAAGTCATCGCCAAGCCGGGAATCGATGGCATGAAGGTCAAGCCCAACATCTCCAACTATGAGGAGGCGCGCAGCACGTTCACTTGGGAGTCCCTCTTCTCCGACCTGGACTGGCTCCCCGGCGGCGCCCTCAACAAAGCCCACGAATGCATCGACCGCCACGCCGCCGCCAACCCGGACAAGACTGCCATGCTCTGGCTTGGCAAGAACGGTGAGGAGGAGACTTACACCTTCGCCGATATGAAGCGTCTCACCGACAAGTTCGCCAACGCCCTTCGAGACCTAGGCATACAGAAAGGCGACCGCGTGTTTATCTTCATGGATCGCGTCCCGGAGCTTTACATCGCCTTCTTCGGCATTCTCAAGGCCGGAAATGTCGTCGGGCCCCTCTTCTCCGCCTTCGGCCCCGACCCGGTGAAGGACCGTCTCGAGGACGCCGGCGCAGTGGCCCTTATCACCTCGCCGGACCTGCGCAAGCGCATCTCCGGCATAATTCCGGACCTGCCGGACCTGAATCACGTCATCATCGTGAACAAGCTGGGCCGCGACTCTACGCCCATCGAGAATGGCGACCTCCTCTACGATGACCTCATGGAAGCAGCCTCCGACGAACCGGCCATAGAGCCCACCTCCATGTACGACTATTCGGTAATGCACTACACCTCCGGCACCACCGGCAAGCCCAAGGGCGCCGTCCACCGCCACATTGCCGTCCTCCAGCAGTATGCCACCGGCAAGTGGGCGCTTGACCTCCACCCGGACGACATCTACTGGTGCACCGCCGATCCCGGATGGGTCACCGGCACTTCCTACGGTATGTTCGCTCCTTGGAGCAACGGTGTCACCCAGGTCATATACGAAGGCGGCTTCCGCGCCTCTGCATGGTACGAAGTAATCCAAAAGTACGGGGTCACCGTTTGGTACACGGCCCCCACTGCCGTCCGCATGCTCATGAGGGCAGGCAACGACATTCCCAAGCGCTACGACACCTCATCCCTTCGCTTCATCTCCTCCGTTGGAGAGCCGCTCAATCCGGAGGGCGTCTCCTGGGGCGTCGAGGTATTCGGCATGCCCATACACGACAACTGGTGGCAGACCGAGACCGGGGCCATCCTCATCGCCAACTACGCTGTTCAGGAGGTGCGCCTCGGCTCCATGGGACGGCCTATTCCCGGAATCACGGCCGGCATCCTGGACGAGGAGTACAACGAGGTAGCCCCCGGCGAGGAAGGACACCTGGCTATCCGCACCGGCTGGCCCTCCATGTTCCACGTCTATTGGGGCAACCAGTCCCTGTACAACTCGCGCTTCAAGAAGGGGTGGTACATCACCGGCGACCGCGCCCGCATGGACAAGGACGGCTTCTTCTGGTTCGTTGGGCGCGCCGACGACGTAATCAACACCGCGGGACACCTTGTCGGCCCGTTCGAGGTCGAAAGCGCGCTAATTGAGCACCCCGCCGTCGCCGAGGCCGGCGTAATCGGCAAGCCCGATCCCATCGCCATGGAGGTGGTCAAGGCCTTTGTATCCCTCCACCAGGGCTACCAGGCTTCCGACCAGCTGAGACAGGAGATCACGCGCTTTGTGCGTGGCAAGCTGGCCGCCGCCGTCGCTCCCCGCGAGATAGAATTCGTCGACTCGCTGCCCAAGACTCGCAGCGGCAAAATCATGCGGCGTCTCCTCAAAGCCCGTGAGTTAGGCCTCCCAGAAGGCGACACCAGCACCCTGGAAGAGGAGTAGCGTGTTGGCTGAATGCGGCTGAATCTTGCCTGTGTCAGCCTCCGCCGACGTTCGTAAAACAGCCTGTTTTACTCTTGCGCCAGGCATTCAAACGAATATTGCGCATGTAGGGTATTGCACAGCGCAACATTTTACGCTTACAATCCCTTGTCCCCTAGAGGGAGAAGGAGTTATGACTCTATTCAAGCAGGCCGAGTATAAATCAACTCTAAGGCGAGAAAAGTCCAAGGAAGCAATTGCCCTGGCCATGGAGAGCCGCTGGGAGGAGGCGGTAACCGTCAACCAGGGAATCATTGAGGTGTTTCCACGGGACATAGAGGCGTACAACCGGCTGGGCAAGGCGCATGTGGAGCTGGGCAAGTACGATGAAGCTAGGACCGCCTTTGCTAAGGCGCTCCAGATTTCACCCAGCAACTCCATTGCCGAGAAGAACCTGGTTCGCCTTGCTCATCTCAAGCACGCGGACAACCAGCCCAAGAAGGCCTGCCAGTTTGCGCCTCAGTACTTCCTGGAGGAGAGCGGAAAGTCTGGAACCGTGGTTCTGGAGCGGGCTGCTCTCCCCTACGTCTTGGCGCAGTTGGCCGCCGGCGACGCCGTAATGCTGCACGTCATGGAGAAAAGGCTTGCCGTCCTGAGCAGTAGCGGAGATTACCTGGGACTAGTGCCACCGCGTCTGGCCAATCGCATAATCCGGCTTATCAATGGCGGCAACCGGTACCAGGCAGCCGTCACCCGTCTCAGTGGAGGCGATGTTACAGTCATGATCCGTGAGGTGTACCAGCACCCCACCCAGAGAGGCGTTGCTTCCTTCCCCACCCGTGGGAAGCAGGCCCCTAGCGCGGCCGCGTTCGACATGGATCTGCCGGATGAGGATGAAGACATCCTGGATCAGGGCAACGCCGGTGAATGGGATTATGACGAAGACGACGCCAATCACTATTCCAAGGTTGCCTTCCTGCGCCAGGCCTACGCCCATGCCGAAGAAGAGGAGAGTTAGTTAGCTGGCCCTCCTCTTCTCAGTTGAAGATTGCCCCTAGCGGTTGGCCTTGCTACCATTCCGGCATGAATTCCGTTATCCACGCCAAGGATCTTACTAAGCGATTCGGTGATTTCACCGCCGTGGACAGGGTCTCCTTTTCCGTAGGCCGGCAGGAGTGCTTCGGCTTTCTTGGCCCCAACGGCGCTGGCAAGAGCAGCACAATAGGTATGATTACCGCCGTCTCTCCGGTTACATCCGGCCTTCTGGAGGTGGGCGGCCTTGACGTAGTCAAGCGCTCCAGAATGGTGAGGCGCATTGTGGGTGTGGTTCCCCAAGACGACACCCTGGACGGCGACATGACCGTGATCCAGAACCTCCGGGTCTACGCCCGTTACTACGATATGCCGGCTTCCCTGGCTCAGAGCCGCTCACAGGAGCTTCTTGATCTCTTCCAGCTTACCGACAAGGCAAACAGCGAGGTGGATAATCTGTCCGGCGGTATGCGTCGCAGGCTGCTCATTGCCAGGGCTCTGCTCCATTCACCCGCCATCCTCATTTTGGACGAACCGACCACTGGCCTCGACCCCCAGGCCAAGCACTTGGTGTGGCAAAAGCTGAGGCTGCTCAAAGCGCAGGGAACAACCATGCTGCTCACCACTCACAACATGGAGGAAGCCGCCACTCTATGCGACAGTCTTGTCATCATGGACTACGGCCGCATTTTAGTCCACGGCATACCATCTGAATTGGTCACGCAGCACGTGGGCAGTGAGGTGGCCGAGGTCAGATTCACCGCCCAAGCCCGCGATGCTGTAACCAAACAGCTCCTTGATATGAACATACCATTCCAGGATGGCGGCGACCGCTTCTACGTCTACAGCGTGGACGGACAGCTTCTGGAGCGGTTGGCCTCAGATCACGACGGATGGTTCGAGCGCCGGCCCGCCAACCTTGAGGACGTCTTCTTCCGCCTTACGGGAAGGGATCTCAGGGACGAATGAACACCGTAACCGTCGCGCATCGAGTTGCGGATAGGGGAGGGGTCCTGGGAAGCCTGGGCCGTTCCTTCAGGGTATGGCAGCGCAATAGGGACGCCTTTTTCCGTGTTTGGAAAACTGAGCTTGGCGGAGTAGTGGCGGAACCGCTGCTCGTGCTTACGGCAGTGGGTCTGGGAATGGGCACCTACATCGGCGATATAGGGGGTCGCTCATACACCGAGTTCGTCGCCGCTGGCCTGCTTGCCAGCTACGCCATGTTCGGCGCAACTTTCGAATGCACCTTCGGCACCTACATGCGCATGGAGACCCGGCGCCTGTTCCAGGGCATCCTGGCCACTCCGGTCAGCGTGGACGAGCTGGTTCTCGGAGAGCTCTTCTGGGCGGCTACCCGTTCCTTGATGCACGCCACCGTATTGCTCGCTGTGTCGTTCGCTTTCGGCCTCACCCAATCGCCGTATGCCCTCTTGGCCCTGCCCGTCTCCATCCTGATCGGACTCATGTTTGGCTCGCAGGCCATGCTCGCCGCCTCTGCGGCGCCATCAATCAACAGCCTCACCAACTTCTTCACCCTCTACGTTGTGCCCATGTTCTTCTTCAGCGGCGTTTTCTATCCGGTGGACGGACTCCCCGAAGCTATACAGAGAGTAGCCTGGGTCCTGCCATTGACCTCGGCCACGGAGTTGATGCGCTCCCTTGCATACGGCGAGATAGGAGCGCAGACTTTCCTCTCACTGGCCATCCTGATCACCTTCACTGTCGTCTTCATCCCCCTCAGCATTCGCGGCATGCGGAGAAGGCTGATCAAGTAGCTGCTAGAGCAAGGCGCAGGTTGCTGACGTCGTTCTAACTGCCTATTCCTAGGTCGAGGTGTGGGGATTCTCCTCGCTGGAACCGTCTCGTCGCTAAAGGTAGCGGATGCCGACTTGGGTGAGTTAGGATATTTGCCAGAACTGCCTGCCCGAAAAGGGGCGAACTAGGAAAGGAACCATCGCTATGAAACCGACCATAATCGTCGCCATCTTCTCCGTAGTCTTGATCTCCAGCCTCGCCTGTAGGCAGGCAGAGCCGCCCAGAGACTATGGCCCCGACCTAGATCGCATAGAGCGGCGACTGGACGCCCTAGACACCGACCCCGTAGACCTAAGCGGCATAGAGAACCGCCTTGATGCTATCGAGCAGTCCCTAGCCGAGCTATTTAGTGTCGAGCCGGACCCCGGGCTAGACGCTTTGAGCGACTTGACGGGTTTGTTTGGGAGTCTTGCCCAAGACGCTCCACCGCCGTTCTTACCTGCATGGCAAGAAGGCACAACGGCTGAGGAAGCAGCGGTCGCGCTGACCGAGTGCATGACGGAGCGCTTATTTGGAGTTGGCGGCGTCATGGAGGCATTCCTGGATCCCAACGAGCTTGCCGATGTTTTCCTCGGCAGTTTCACGGATGAGGGGATGCCGGCAGGAGTAGACTCAGAAGAGGAGTCTATCCGCCTCGTGGGCGTACTGTTCGGTTGCTGGACGTTCTAACTAACTCCTTCAGGCTCACACTACGTAGGTATTTTGCACTGTGCACAACCAGTACAAATCTTGTAACCTTACCACCGTATATGGTAGAATCACTTAGCTGAAACCACTACTTATTGAGCCTGAGAGCGAATTATCTCCAGCTAACAACACTTGTGACTAACTTGACTATCAAACCTGTACAGCGCGAAGTTCAACTGCCTGCCTTGCCTGAGCAGATGTATTCAGAAATAGCAGCGATAACATCGGCGCTGGGTGTTCCCAGAGATGTACTGGCTCCTGATGAAGAAATTGGATACGCGTGGCGGGAGTTGCCTCGTGAACTGCGGGCCATGCCTCCCCAGCTACGAGGCGAGCTGGTCGCTCGTATGTGTGTGGCTGTTGCAACGGGCCTCTTTGATGGTGCAATAAACTATATCTGGAATGTCACGGTTCTACACCTTAGGCAGCGCATAAGAGACTTCGGCTTGCCAGCTGTGTCTCAAATCCTCCAGAGACAGTTCGAAGAAGATGATCTGAAAGACCTTCAGGACAGCAATTTGATTGAATTCTGTCTCAAGTTGAACCTGATAACCGAAGATGGCTTCTTCTTCTTAGACCAATGCAGAGAAACACGGAATAACTTCTCTGCAGCGCATCCGGCCATCGGGAAGATCAATGATCGTGAGTTCATAACCTTCTTGAATCGCTGTGTGAGATCTGCTCTGTCAGACGAGTCGTCTTTAGTTGGGATAGATTTCGATGATTTCATTAGTGCCATCAAGGGTGGAAGATTCACGGAAGGTCAGTGTGACGCATGGGTAGCGCGACTGGATGCCACACATGATCCCCAGAGGCAGCTACTGTTTGGAAGCCTGCACGGCATTTATTGCGATCCGGCTTCGGCAGAGCCTGCTCGGCTGAATGCCCTTGACCTTTGCAAAGCCTATCAGCCGAAGCTAAGCGCGGCGATAAAGTCGGATCTCATAGACCGACACTCGGACTATTTGGCTAAAGGCCAGAATGAACGCCATCTTGCGTCACAGGACTTCTTTGAGAAACTTGGGTTGTTGACGCTGCTAAATGAATCTGAGAGACATTCAGTAATTTCTGCAGCGGTGCGTCGTCTATGGGATGTTCATCTGGCAATGAATAACTTCTACAACGAGCCTCCATTTGCTGAAAGGCTGATGAGTCTCTCAGAATTAGAACCGATTCCTAGCACTATTCAAGAGAATTTCGTGCTCACTGTAGTTGGCTGTTATATTGGCAATGGCTATGGGGTATCTCGCGCTGCACTTCCATATTACACGGCTATGATTCAGTCATTTTCTCCCAGGGAGATATTAATCCTGATCTCTAAGAGCCGAGGAGATTCGATTGTGGCGGATAGGATTTGGTCTTCGTCTTCCTGCCGTACGAGGTTCTTGCAAGCGTTGCAACTGTTGGATGTTGACTCTATACCGCCACCATTGAGGAGTGATTACAAGCGATTAATCCAGAGTGTTGAGCCTAAAAGCTAAATTATTTCCGGCTAAGGACACCTTATGACTAGCGAAACAATCAGACCCGTACGCATCATAGATGAGATGCGTAACTCCTACCTGGATTACGCAATGAGCGTCATAGTCGCTCGCGCCCTTCCAGACGTGAGGGACGGGCTCAAACCCGTACAGCGGCGCATCCTCCACTCCATGGATGAGCTCGCCATGCGCCCGGGCACAGCCTATAAGAAGAGCGCCCGGCTCGTCGGTGAGGTCATGGGTAAGTACCATCCTCACGGCGACAGCCCCATCTACGACGCTATGGTACGCATGGCGCAGGACTTCTCCATGCGCTACACCCTAGTCGACGGACAGGGCAACTTCGGCAGCGTCGACGACGACCCGCCTGCCGCCATGCGCTACACGGAAGCGCGGCTCTCTCCCATCGCACAGGAGCTGCTTGTAGACATCGACCAGGACACCGTGGACTTCTCGCCAAACTTCGATGGCTCCCTCAACGAGCCCGTCGTACTGCCTGCCAGGCTTCCCAACCTCATCATAAACGGCTCCTCCGGAATCGCCGTCGGCATGACCACCAGCATCCCCCCGCACAACCTCTCCGAGATCTGCGATGCCATTCTCCATCTCATCGATAGCCCTGAAGCCACCATCGATGATCTTATGGAGATTGTGCCCGGCCCGGACTTTCCCACTGGCGCAGTCATCCTCGGCCAGCAGGGCATACGAGAGGCCTACGAGACGGGAAGGGGCCGCGCCGTTGTCCGCGCCAGAATGGAAGCGGAGGAGATGGCCCGCGGCGGACGCTACCAGCTAGTGGTCAGCCAGATTCCCTATCAGGTCAAC
Source organism: Dehalococcoidia bacterium (assembly GCA_965197965.1). Classification (GTDB taxonomy): domain Bacteria; phylum Chloroflexota; class Dehalococcoidia; order Lucifugimonadales; family QGNO01; genus DAOUJH01. The sequence continues at coordinate 731,687 of OZ240235.1, read as the reverse complement.
AAAGCCGCCCTCGTCCAGAAAATAGCCATCCTCGCCAAAGAGCGGAAGATAGACGGCATCAGCGAAGTGCGAGACGAATCGGACCGGCACGGCATGCGCGTCGTCATCGAGCTGCGCCGCGACGCCCAGGTTCAGCGAGTGATGAACAACCTCTACAAGCACACCGCTCTCCAGTCGGCCTTCTACATCAACGTGCTGGCCTTGGTGGACGGCCAGCCCAGGACGTTGCCCCTCAACACCGTCCTTCAGGAGTTCATAGATCATCGCATAATAATAACCCGACGCCGTTCCGAGTTCGAAATGCGTAAGGCACAGGCCAGGGTCCACATCCTGGAAGGCCTCCTCAAAGCAATCGACGACTTGGACAACGCCATTCAGCTCATCCGCAACGCCCCGGACGTAGAGGCCGCACGCCTGGCGCTCATGGCGAGATACACCCTAGATGAAGAGCAAGCCCAGGCCATCCTTGAAATGCAGCTCCGCCGTCTGGCCGCTCTTGAGCGCAAGCGCATAGAGGACGAATTCAAGCAGCTTAACAAGCGCATAGCGGAGCTCCAAGCCCTCCTTGCCGACCCTTCCGAAGTCCTGGAGATCGTGGCCGCCGAGACCAAGAAGCTCAAGGAGAAGTTTGGCGATGAGCGCCGCACCGAGGTCACTTTGGATGAAGCCGGCGACTTCAGCAATGAAGACCTCATCCCGCACCAAGAGGTCGTCGTCACCCTAAGCCAGCGCGGCTACATAAAATGCGTCCCCGCTGAGACGTATCGCAGGCAGCATCGCGGCGGCAAGGGCGTGCGCGGCCAGACTACCCGCGAAGACGACGTAATCCACGACCACCTGGTCGCGGACACCCACGACTTCCTCCTCTTCTTTACCAATACCGGGCGCGTCTACAGAAAGAAGGTCTATGATCTGCACATGGACAACTCCAGGGTGTCGCGCGGCGTTCCCCTGGTCCAGGCAATGAACATCCAACCTGGCGAGTCCGTGCAGGCCATCCTGGACGTCTCCTCCTTTGATAGCGGCGAGGACATCCTCTTTGCCACCCGCTTGGGAGAGATCAAGCGTATGTCCCTGGCCGCTCTGGCCAACATCCGCTCCAACGGACTCAAGACCATTCGTCTGGATTCCGGAGACCAACTAATATCCGTGCGGCTCGCCTCGGATTCTGACGACGTAATCATGGTCAGCCGGCAGGCTATGTCCATTCGCTTCCCCGCCGAGCAAATCAGGCGAAGCTCTCGCGCCTCGGGTGGAGTGCGCGGCATGAGACTCAAGGACGCCGACGTAGTGGTTGCCATGGATGTGGTCGAGGAGAACTGCGCCCTGCTTGTCATCAGCGAGCGCGGCTACGGCAAGCCCACTCCCATGAAACAATATCGCCGGCAATCCAGAGGTGGCTTAGGGCTGGCGACCTTCCGCATCACCTCTAAGACCGTCCCCCTAGCCACCGCCCGCGTGGTCAAGGAGGGAGAGGACATCATGATCATCTCCCAGAAGGGCCAGGTAACGCGCACCAACCTGAACGAGCTGCGCGAGATTAGCCGCCGCACCCAGGGCGTCAGCATCGTCTCTCTCCCGGACGACGACGTAGTGGTCTCCATCACCTCCATGGAGCCCAAGGCAAGACACGTCCGGGATACCAAGCCGCGCGCCGCCGCAGGTAGGGACGTCTCCATAATAGTGGACACCGAGGCCATTTCCACCAACGGCCACGAGACCATCTCAGAAAACGGCCATCTCCCCGGGGAAGGTTTGGAGGAAGAAGGGTAGGGGATATAGCGCTGAGCTGGAGGTGTCATGCTGAGGAGTCGGTAAGAGCTCGGCAGGCTCTTCGACGGTGTTACCGACAACGTCTCGATTATAGACAACCTCATCGTTTTTAACTACGATGTCCTCAACGACCTATCTCCCGATGACGGGACACTTTATAACATCGTATGGGTGGTTAGGCTGGTCGGTGTGGTTCAGGACGATGCTGGGAGTGCTTAGGTTGGTCTTTGAGTCAAACATCCTTTCAAGCCCGACCCCCTGGTCATTACACTGGGTGCGAGAGTGGTTTACGGGGTGACCCGGGCGGGGGTATCGATATGAGAAATGACACGAATGAAGACATGGGGTGCACCCTCTCCGTGCCTGGTAGCGTTTCCCAGGAAACGCTGGAAGCGCACCCCCCTAGCATTGCCGCGGACTCAGTTGATGAGCGCGAGTTCTATCTGCCGCTGGAGCTCGAGGAGCCTTACAGGTCTCATTTCCCGCTTTGCAAGTACACCATGGACCAGGCCGACCAATACGGAAACTGCCGTGGAGAACAGTGGGAGCAGGTGCTGGCGCACGCTCACCAGGATGAGGGGATCATCTGTGTCAGGGGATCGGTCAGTGTGCTATTCGATGCGAGGGGCTCAGGCGTTCTTAAGCCAACGTCCCTCTTCCTTCACGAGTATACCCACCTGATAGTACCTGGTGGCCACACTGAGGCGTTTTGGAGCACCAACAGGGAGCTCCACAAATCTTGGGGTGTCCGACACGCCCGCTTCAGCGATGCTCTGGGGACTATTGGCGGTTCACTCCTGTTGTTTGTGATCGGTTTGGCATTATGGCATTTCACCGGATGGGGGTGGTTCGGCTTAGGGTCGATAGCCACGATGCTCTATGCCATACCGGCTGTCTTCAATTCGTTTGGCCAAGAGAAACGCGAAACTTGGGAATGGGAGTGCGGGAACGGTTAAACAGGCCCCGTGTCCCCGTTTGTCTTCAAACCACTTCCGCCGACGAAGCATCACAGGCCTGCCTGTAGTAGACAGAGCTGTCATGCTGTCCGGCTCCTAGCCGGAGTTAGCCAATCTGGCGACCTAATACATAACAACGTTATTGTCAACATAAGCTATAAGCTATTTATAAATAATGTTGCAATGACAATTGACGCATAATGGCGAAACGGCTATAATTATCTCTGGGTACACAGAGATGAACGGCAACTATTACCAAACCCTGGGCATCAAGCGTGACGCCTCCGACAAAGAGGTCAAGCAGGCTTTTAGAAGGCTTGCCCGCAAATACCATCCCGACGTGAACCCCGGCGACAAAGCCTCCGAGGCCAAGTTCAAGGAGGTCAACCAGGCTTACGAAGTCCTCTCCGACCCCGAAAAACGCCGCAAGTACGACCAGTTCGGGCAGAACTGGAAATACGCCGACCAGTTTCCACCCGGCGGATTCCAGGCGCACTCCGCGGGTGCAACCGTTGACTTCTCCGACCTTGGCGGCTTAGGGGCCATCTTCGGGGATGTGTTTGGCAGAAGGGGTGGCGCCCGTACCGCTCAGCGCTCCACGGTAGAGGTGGAGGCAGACGTCTCCCTGGAGGAGGCTTACAGCGGAGCAACTAGGACGGTCCAACTCCCCGGATCCCGGGGCAAGCGCCTTGAAGTCCAGGTTCCGCCCGGCGTCGATACCGGTTCCAGGGTGCACGTCACAGCCGGCAACACCGAGCTGTACCTGGTGACAAGGGTCGTTCCTCACCGTAGGTTTACCCGCAAAGGCTCTGACTTATACCTGGACCTCTCCCTACCCCTGGTCGACGCCGTCCTTGGCAGCGAGCAGGAGGCGCCGACCATCAAGGGAAAGGTCATGCTGACCGTACCCCCGGAAAGTCAGAACGGCCAGATGTTCCGGCTCAAGGGTCAGGGCATGCCCCATCTGGGCCGGCCGGAGCAGCGGGGAGACCTCTTTGCGACTCTGAAGATCATGCTCCCCACCAATCTCACAGAGCAGGAACGCGACCTCTTTGGCAGACTCAAAGAGATGCGCGCGGCTAAATGAGGTAATGCACATGAATGCTCACGACGAACCCATATACGTAATCAGCGTGGCGGCGCGCATGCTGGGCGTTCACCAGCAGACTCTCCGCTACTATGAGCGCGCCGGCTTGGTCGTGCCGTCTCGCTCCCAGGGTAACCGCCGCTACTACTCCGAGCGTGACCTGGAACGGCTGCGCCGCATCAAGACAATGATGGACGACATGGGAATGAACCTGGCGGGAGCGGAGGTAGTCCTGCGCCTTACCGAGCGCATCGCAGAGCTGGAGGCCCAGCTGCAGCGCCTCGCCGCCGAACTGAACAGACTGCAGCTCAGGAGTCGTACGCCTGCTCTGACCGAAGGCGGCGGAGATAATTAGTCGTAAGATTTGGCGCCGGTTCTAATACCCGGCGGACCCAGGATAACAGAGGAACAAAAGATGGTTTTAAGACCAGAAAGTCTCACAGAGCAAGCCCAAGAGGTGCTCAGCAACTCTCAGGAGGCGGTCAGGGAGTACCGGCATTCGCAGTGGGACGTCGAGCACATCCTCATCGCCCTGCTTCGTTTGGAGCACGGCTTACCGGTGGAGGTATTGGAAGAGCTTGGCGTAGACATAGAAGCTATGAAGCGCAAGGTAGAACAGGCCTTGGAGCAGAGCCCCAAGATGGAAATAACTCCCACCCAGGTCTACGCCACTCCCAGGGCGGTGCGCGCTGTTGAGAACGCCGCGGAGGAGTCTCAACGGCTCAAGGATGAGTTCATAGGCGCTGAACATCTGCTCATTGGCTGCCTGATGATCCCTGACGGCGATTCGGCGAGGATCTTTAAGGAATTTGCCATAGATCAGGAGAAGGTATATCAAGCTCTGCGCGGCATCAGGGGTAGCGCCCGTGTTACCGATCAGCGCGCTGAAAGCAAGTACCGCGCCTTGCGAAAGTACGGCATAGACCTTACCGAACTGGCGCGCCAGGGCAAGCTGGACCCGGTGGTGGGACGCAACGAAGAGATCAGCAGGCTGATGCAGACCCTGATTCGCCGCACCAAGAACAACCCCGCCATCATAGGTGATGCAGGCGTGGGCAAGACCGCCATCGCAGAGGGGTTGGCCCAGCGCATCGCCTCTGAAGACGTGCACGAGGTCCTCCGCGGCAAACGCGTAATTGCCCTCGATATGGGCGCTCTCATCGCCGGTGCCAAGTTCCGTGGTGAGTTCGAAGAGCGGCTGAAGGCCGTCATAGATGAGGTGAAGAGCGCACAGGGTGAGGTCATCCTCTTCATAGATGAGATACACAACGTCGTGGGCGCCGGCGCCGCCGAGGGCGCCATAGACGCTTCCAACCTAATGAAACCTGCCCTGGCCAGGGGCGAGCTCCAGACCATCGGTGCCACCACCCCCGACGAGTACCGCCGCTACATAGAGAGAGACTCGGCGTTGGAGCGGCGGTTCCAACCCATCTGGCTGGAAGAACCGTCGGAAGAGATTGCCATGGAGATGCTCAAGGCAGTGCGGCCCCGTTACGAGGCACACCACAAGATAAGGATAGAGGACTCCGCCCTGCAAGCTGCGGTCAAGCTGAGCAGCCGCTATCTCCCGGAAAGGCATCTGCCCGACAAAGCCGTAGATCTCATAGATGAAGCGGCCAGCAAGCTAAGGTTGGACGCACACACACTGCCCAAAGAGCTTCAGGACCAGGAACGCCGCATCAAACAGCTGGCTGAAGAGGAAACAGCCGCTTCCCAGCGCTCCGACTACGAACAGGCCGCCAACCTCAAGTCCGAACGGCTCAAGCTCCAGGCGGAATACGACAAAGGGCGGGACGACTTCCTCAGCGAGCACCAGGTGGACAGTGTGGTCCACGCCGAAATCATCGCCGATCTAATCGCCAAGTGGACGGGCATACCCGTGTATCAACTCCTGGAGGGAGAAGCGGAGCGCCTGCTGCACATGGAGGAGCGACTGCACCAGAGGATAGTTGGACAGGACCACGCCATTGAAGTTGTCTCGGACGCAATCAGGCGCGCCCGGGCCGGAATGAGCGACCCTCAGAGGCCGGTGGGAAGCTTCATCTTCCTTGGCCCCACCGGAGTAGGCAAGACGGAGTTGGGCCGCTCACTGGCCCACTTCCTGTTTGACGATGAGCAGAACATGGTGCGCATCGATATGTCCGAGTACATGGAAAAGCACGCCGTATCGCGGCTCATCGGTGCGCCGCCCGGGTACGTGGGATACGAAGAGGGCGGGCAGCTAACCGAGGCGGTGCGCAGGCGACCCTATAGAGTTGTGCTGTTCGACGAGATTGAGAAAGCGCACCCCGATGTGTTCAACGTCCTGCTCCAGATCTTGGAGGACGGGCGGCTCACCGACAGTCACGGCCGCACCGTGGACTTCCGCAACACCGTGATCATCATGACCAGCAACCTGGGCACTGCCGAGTTGAACCGGGCCGCTATCGGCTTCCGGCGCAACCAAAACGTCGAATCGGAGAGAGAAAGACTGCGCTCCTCTGTGAACGATGCTCTGAAGAAAGCGTTCAGACCGGAGTTCCTCAACCGCATCGATGAGATAGTGGTGTTCGACCCCCTGACTCAGGGAGAGATTGAAGAGATCGTAGACCTGATGATGGCCGAAGTGGGGGAAAGGCTGGCTGAACATGGTGTGACCGCCGAGCTAACCCCCGAAGCCCGTAAATGGCTGGGCGACTCCGGCTTCGATCCAACATTTGGAGCTAGGCCGCTGCGCCGTGCCGTGCAGCGTCACGTGGAAAACCCGCTTTCCAAGAAGATACTGGCCGGAGAGTGCAAGACCGGCGACCACGTGGTGGTAGGAGCAAACCCGGATGACCTGACCTTTAGCTTGGCCAATGAGAAGGTGCCCGCTAGTGCATGAGGGAGATGCTATGTGGAGAGAGTGTGGTCCATAGCACGCCGATTGACACACCTCTCCCTCACCAATAGAATCTAATAGTTTGGGAGATGTAAATGATGGACTACGCTGTTGTAAGAACAGGCGGTAAACAGTACCGCGTAAGTGCCGGTGACCTGATAGACGTGGAGAAGCTCCCCGCGGAAGAGGGCGCCGCCATTGAGTTGTCGGATGTCTTGCTCCTTTCCCAGGATGGGGAGGTGACCGTGGGCACGCCCCTCGTATCGGGAGCAAAGGTGCTCGTCGACGTGGAGGAGCAGAGGAAGGCCGACAAGCTCATCGTGTTCAAGTTCAAGTCCAAGACACGGCAAGGAACCAAGACCGGACACCGTCAGCAGCACACCAGGCTTCGTATCAGAGAGATCGTTTCCGGCGAGGCCAAACCGGCGCGCCGCAGACGCAGTACAAAGAAAGCGGTGGAGGAGACAAGCAATGGCTCATAAGAAAGGCTCCGGCACCAGCCGCAACGGACGTGACAGCAACAGCAAGCGTCTGGGCGTAAAGAGATACGGCGGTACCGCCGTATCCGCCGGAAGCATACTAGTAAGGCAGCGCGGCACAAAGATCAGGCCCGGCTTGAACGTTGGTATGGGCAAGGACCACACCCTGTTCGCAAAAGTGAACGGACAGGTAAGGTTTGACCACGCAACCAAGCAGCGCAAGCGTGTCAACGTAGATCCGGTGGAGATAGGAGATTGAGTTGAAGACACAGATACATCCGCAATACTTCCAAGACGCTGTGGTAACCTGCTCCTGCGGCAACACCTTCACTACGGGTGCTACCAAGAAGGATCTGAAGATTGAGGTGTGCAGCAAGTGTCACCCATTTTTCACCGGAGAACAGCGCATTGTGGACACCGAGGGCCGCGTGGATAGATTGAAGAAACGGTACGGCCTAACGTAGAAGAAGGCAATCTAAGGAATACAAAGGGGCGGTACTTACCGCCCCTTTGTAGCTTGCAGCCCCAATGACCTCCACACAACCGTCAAAACCCAACACATCCTCTGATTTCGCTGCGCCATACCTCTACGGCGGACAGGCCGTAATTGAAGGAGTGATGATCCGGGGACGGCGCTTCGCCTGTGTCGCGGCGCGGCGGCCCAATGGCGAGTTGACCCACAGAGTCACGCCGCTGAGCACTATGTTCACGGGCAAGATCAGGCGTTTCCCGTTGTTGCGCGGCGTACTGATCCTCGCGGAGACTCTGACCCTGGGTATGAAGGCCTTGGCCTATTCCACCAACGTACAGCTTGAAGAAGAGGGACAGGAGTTGGGCGGCTGGAGCCTGGCGTTCATGCTTACCGTTTCGCTGGGGCTGGCCATAGGGCTGTTCTTCCTGCTTCCGCTGTTCGTCAGCATCCTCTTTGAGCGTGTGGTCGATTCACACATCCTGAGCAACCTGGTTGAGGGAGTCGTCAGGCTTGCCGTGTTCCTGGCGTACGTTTGGATAGTCGGCTTCATCCCCGACATAAGGCGCGTCTTCGCTTATCACGGCGCGGAGCACATGACGGTCAAAGCCTACGAGGCCGGAGACCCCCTGGAAGTGCAGAACGTACGGAAGTACAGCACGGCACACCCCAGGTGCGGTACCGCGTTCCTGCTCACCGTCATGGTCGTAGCCGTGATCGTCTTTGTCTGGCTGGGGAGGCCGTCTCTACCCTGGCTGGTGACCTCTCGGCTGGTGCTTATCCCGCTGATCGCGGCGCTGGCCTACGAGACCATCCGCTTCAGCGCCTCGCATCAGAGGAACCTGCTGGTGAAGCTGATCACCGTGCCCAACCTGGCTCTCCAAAGGTTGACCACCCGCCAGCCGCAGAACGACCAGATAGAAGTGGCCATACATGCTATGGAAACGGCGCTGGCGGCGGACAAGGGTGAGGACACGGAAGTTAACCGGGATTTGCCGACGGATGACAGGGCGTTGGATCCGGAAACGCCTGGTTAGTCCATCCTAACTACGCCTGGCGTTTCCTGGATTAACGCTCAGAATTCCTGCAGTTGACGATGCCATCCTTGCTCTTAACGCTCTGCAGCCACCTCTGGAACCCGTCGTCCGTGGGTGCGCACAGTCCAGTGCCATCCAGCCTCAGGTTCGTGAGAGAGGTCAGGCCGGTAAGCGACCTGGGCAAAGGTCCGGAAAGGGATGAGTTGTCGTGGAGCCACAGAGCTCCGAGCTTGTCTAGGCTGCCCAGTTCCACTGGTATCTCCCCGCTCAACTGGTTGTCGAAGAGGTTTAGACTTAGTAAGTAGGAAAGGTTGCCCAGTTCCGCTGGTATTGCCCCGCTTAACTTATTGCCGCCGAGGCTCAGAAATATTAAGTAGGAAAGGTTGCCCAGTTCTGCCGGTATCGCTCCACTCAACTGGTTATCCGACAGCCACAGACTCTGCAGGCTGGAAAGGTTGCCCAGTTCTGCCGGTATCGCTCCACTCAACTGGTTATCCGACAGCCACAGACTTAGCAGGTTGGAAAGGTTGCCCAGTTCTGCCGGTATCGCTCCACTCAACTGGTTCTCGTCTAGGAGCAGACTTCGCAGGTTGGAAAGGCTGCCCAGTTCGGCAGGTATCGGTCCGCTCAACTGGTTGCCGTAGAGATACAGTGTTTGCAGGTTGGAAAGGCTGCCCAGTTCGGCAGGTATCGGTCCGCTTAACTCGTTACCGTCAATAATCAGTATCTGAAGTTTGGATAGGCTGCCCAGCTCCACAGATATCGACCCGCTCAGTTGATTGCTGCCGAGGTGCAGCCGTTCTAGGTTTGTGAGGTTGTCCAGCTCGGTAGGTATCGGCCCGCTCAACTGGTTGCTGTGGAGTTCCAGAACTCGCAGGTTGGAGAGGCTGCCCAGTTCTGCTGGTATTGACCCGCTCAGTTCGTTGTTGTAGAGACGCAGCAATTGCAGGTTGGAGAGGCTGCCCAGTTCCGCTGGTATTGGCCCGCTCAACTGGTTGTTGTAGAGGTAGAGATATTGCAGGTTGGAGAGGTTGCCCAGCTCGGTAGGTATCGGCCCGCTCAACTGGTTGTTGCTAAGGGACAGCCATTGCAGTTTGGAGAGACTTGCCAGTTGCACAGGTATCGGCCCGCTTAACTCACTGTTGAAGCCGAGGTGCAGCCGTTCTAGGTTTGTGAGGTTGCTCAGTTACGTCGGTATCAGCCCACTCAACCGGTTGCGGTCTAGATCCAGTTCTCCCAGGTTGGAAAGCCTGGTCAGTTGCACAGGTATCGATCCGCTCAACAGGTTGTCGCCGAGGTCTAGATCTTTCAGTTTGGAGAGACTTGCCAGTTGCACAGGTATCGGCCCACTCAACTGGTTCTCGTCGAGCAGCAGACTTAGCAGTTCGGAAAGGCTGCCCAGTTCCGCCGGTATCGGCCCACTTAACTGGTTGTTGTTGAGGTGCAACTGGGTCACGCGCCCGCCACCGTCGGTGGTGACACCGTGCCATTCGCCAAGAGGCCTATCGCTCAGCCAGTTGCTGTTGTTGCCCCAGTTAGGGCCGTCCGTGGCCTGGTACAGCGCCACCAGCGCAGCACGATCGGTAGCGGTAGTCGTGAGTGTGTCGTCGGGCCTCCCGCAGTTTACAACGCCAAACTTGTCCTCTACGCTCTGCAGCCACGTCTGGAACCTGTCGTCAGTGGGCGCGCACAGTTCAGTGCCAATCAGCCACATGGTTGTAAGCGAGGTCAGCCCGGTGAACGATCTGGGCAAGGGCCCGGAAAGGGTAAAGTTGCCGTAGAGGTATAGTTTCTGCAGGTTTGTGAGGCCGCTCAGTTCGTCCGGTATCGGCCCGCTCAACTCGTTGTAGTAGAGACTAAGTATATCCAGCTTGTCTAGGCTGCCCAGTTCGGCCGGTATTGATCCTCTCAATTGGTTCTCGTTGAGTTCCAGCCCGGTGACGCGCCCGTCGCCGTCAGTGGTGACACTGTGCCATTCACCGAGCGGTCGATCGCTCAGCCAGTTCGTGTTGTTGCGCCAGTTCGAGCCGTCCGTGGCGTTGTACAGTGCCACCAGGGCAGTGCGGTCATACTCAGCAGCCGTAGGCGTGGCAGTTGAGATGGCAACAGGCGTAGATGTTGGTACTGTAGACGTAGGCGTGGGTGTGGCCGTAGGTGCGGTGGTGTGTGTGGGAGTAGACGGCGGTGCTGTAGCCGTAGCTCTAGCTGCTACAAGCTCTTGAAGCGTCAGCGTGGCTGTCGGTGTGGGAGTGGGTGTGGGTGTGGGCGTTGGGGTTGGGGAAGGCATAGTAGCCGTAGGCTGCGGGGTGGCGGTAGGCGTAGGAGTCGGCGGCCTGTTCTCGCAGGCTATCGACAAGACGATCACCAGCATCCCTACAAGCAGCAACAAACCTATCGTTCGAATGGGCCTCCGGTGCCTCATAGGCCGTAGCCTCTCCCGTCTCCTAGCCTCCAAGCCATGTTAGCTAAGCGATATGATTGTTCGCAACCGGCATAATTGGGGACGATGCCGTAGTCGGCTGGTGGGATGGCAAGACATGACACCTGGCGGCCCTACCCCCGCCTGGCGCGCAACTCCGCCCACACCGCTTCCGGTGATGAGCCGGACGCGGCAAGCAACACCAGGCTGTGGTACAGCAAATCGGCCACTTCACGGGTGACCTGCTCGGTGTCGTTTTGGGCGGCGGCAATCGCCGATTCGCCGGCCTCCTCCACAACCTTCTGTCCCGCGCGGCCTGGGCCGCCCCTGAGCAGCTCCGTAGTGTAGCTCCCTTCCGGCATCTCCTTCTTCCTTTGCTGTATAACGGCGAACAGCTCCTCCAGGATACCGGAACCTTTCTCAGGCCGCTCCACATCGGGTTGACTCTCCTCTAGGGAGGTAAAGAAGCAGCTGACGTTCCCCGTGTGGCAGGTCGGGCCGTCGGGTTCTACCTGGAACAGCAGGGTGTCGCCGTCGCAGTCTTGGAAGGTCTTCTTCACGTGGAGGAAGTTCCCCGACATCTCGCCCTTGTGCCAGAGATCTTCCCTGCTGCGGCTGTAGAACTCCACGCTGCCGCCTTCCATCGTTCGCCTCAGAGACCCGGGGCTGATGTATCCCAGCATCAGCACCTCTTTGGTACCGATGTCTTGGACAACGGCCGGGATGAGGCCTTGCTGGTCCAGCTTGATTGTCATAGTTTCACCTCTGTCATAGGTCTAGAATCCTGAGCAGCCCTCTGAGGTCTTTCACCTCGTAGTCCGGTGACGGCAGGCCCGGATCAAGCGACGCACCTCTGCGGTTGAGCCAGGCTGATTGCATTCCGACGTTCTTCGCGCCGTACACATCGTCTAGCTGGGAGTCGCCCACATACAGGCAAGCCTCCGCCGGCAGATCAAGCGCTTCCAGTACAAGAAGAAAAGGCCGGGGAAGCGGTTTGTACGCTTTTGCGCCTTCGGAAGTAACCGCACTGTCAAAGCAAAGCCGGTGGTTCTCCAGCAAAGGAAAGAGAGCATCGTCGTCTGTGTTTGAGAGCAGGCCAAGCTTGAACCTACCCGTATTGCGGAGCGTCGTTATCACCTGCCTACTCTCGGGGAACAGCCGGCGAAGACCCTGATCGAGGATTGACCTGCCGGCGGCGGCGTCCGCATCGCCCTGTCCCAACTGAAGAAACACCGATTCAAAGGCCTCCTTCCAAGCCTGACGATAGCTTTTGAACGGAGGCGACTTGCCCTCGGCATCCGGCTGGAGCCGGTCCTTGCGGAACTGCATCTCGATAGGTTTCCAGCGGTCCCAGAGCTCCTGTCCGGAAAGGGGGAGATCCTGGCTGCGGCATATCTCTTGGAAAGTGGCTATCCACAAAGAAGCTGTGTTGACCACAAGCGTCTCGTACATATCAAAGACGACAGCGCGTACGGTGGTCATGGCGTGACACGACGAACAGGCACGTTGTGCTTCGCCAGGTACTCCTTGGCCTGGAATATGGAATATTCGCCGAAGTGGAAGATGCTGGCCGCCAGCACCGCGTCGGCGTGGCCTTCAGCCACGGCTTGGTGCAGGTGCTCCAGGCTGCCCGCGCCGCCACTGGCCACCACCGGAACGGACACGGCATCCGAAATGGAGCGTAGAAGCTCCAAGTCGTAGCCTCCCTTCATGCCATCGGCATCTATACTGTTGACCACTATCTCCCCTGCACCCAGCTGAACAGCGTTATTGGCCCACTCCAAGGCATCCAGGCCGCTGGCGCGGCCTCCATCCGCTCCTGTATGGGTATAGACCTCCCACCTAGAGGAGTCGCCGGAGACGCGCTTGGCGTCCATGCCAAGCACAATGCACTGGCTGCCGAATGCCTCTGCGCCTTGACGGATGAGGTCGGGGTTACCCACGGCGGCAGTGTTTATCGAAACCTTGTCGGCGCCGGCCTTGAGCATGCGGTTCATGTCCTCTACGGTGCGCAGGCCCCCGCCAACGGTTAGGGGAATGAACAGCTTCTCCGCGGTACGGCGCACCACATCCAGCATGATGCCGCGCTCCTCCGCGGATGCTGTAATGTCGTAGAAGACAACCTCGTCGGCGCCCTGATGGTCGTAGAACTCGGCCAGCTCGACAGGGTCTCCCGCGTCGCGGTGGTCTTTGAATTTGACCCCTTTCACCACGCGTCCCGCCTTCACGTCAAGGCATGGAATAATCCGTTTGGTGAGCATGCCTCTATCCTGTTCTCTGGCCGAACAAGCTTATCGCCTTCCTCAACTCTATCTTGCCCTGGTACAGAGCTTGGCCCAGGATGACGCCTTCCACCCCCGTTTCCGACAGGGCAGCGAGGTCTTCCATGGAGCCAATGCCTCCCGAGCTGATGATAGGCGCGGCAACTTCTTTCATCAAGGCCGTGACTGAACCCAGATTGGGGCCCGCCAGCGTGCCGTCGGCTTCAATATCGGTGTAGATGAAACGGTTCACTCCAAGGCTCACCATGGACTTCATCAGGTCGATGGCCTCTTTTGTCTCAGTGTGCTGCCAGCCCTGAACCGCAACTTTGCCGTTTCTGGCGTCTACACCCACCACCACAGATTCGGAGCCCAGCTTGGCACAGGCGGCCTCTACTAGGTCAGGGTTCCTCACGGCGGCGGTGCCAAAGACAACGCGCTCCGCCCCCATCTCCAGCAGGCTTCTTGCCGTTTCCATGGAACGGACGCCCCCGCCGACTTGGACGGGCACCCGCACTGCTTCCAGGACAGCCTCTATAGCCTCCTTGTTCTCCATGCTACCCTGACGGGCGCCGTCCAGATCGACAACGTGGATCCGGGCTGCTCCCGCGTTCTCCCACTCGGCGGCTACGGCCCCCGGATCGTCGGAGTAGACCGTTTCACGGCTGAAGTCACCTTGGTAAAGCCTGACGACTTGCCCTCCACGCAAGTCTATGGCGGGGATAACCTCCACTAGACCCGGTACCCTTCCATGACCATGAGCCGCACGAAGTTGTCGTACACCTTGAGGCCGGTTGGTCCGCTTTTCTCCGGGTGAAACTGGCTGGCGACAATGTTCCCCCTGGCCAGCACGCTGCAAAAGGCTAGGCCGTATTCGGTTACCCCTTTGACAAGCGACTCGTCTTCCGGGTCGGCGTAGTAGCTGTGGACGAAATAGAAGTTGGAACCGGATTCCACCCCGTGGAACATCGCGTCTTCCCCGCTCAACTCCACCTGGTTCCAGCCCATGTGCGGAACTTTCAGAGGGGGCGGAATACGCCTAACCCAGCCCGGAACTATACCCAGGCAGGGGCGCGGGTCTTCGTCGGAGCCATCCATGAGAAGCTGCAGGCCAAGACATACGCCAAAAAGCGGAGTGCCCTTGTTCGCTACCTCCTTCAGAGGCTCCACCAAGCCGAGCGACTCCAGGGCAGCCATCGCCGAGCCTGAAGACCCTACGCCGGGCAGGATAACGCCTTGGGCGGCAAGCACAGTCTTGGGGTTCTGCGTAACTTCGGCCCAAAAGCCAAGGTGCTCGAAAGCCTTGGCAACGCTGCGCAAATTGCCCGCTCCGTAGTCCACTATTGCCAGACTTGGGTTCATATCTACATTCTACAAGCTTTTTAGGACCACCGGACGGAGCAGTGCGTGAATTATAGCACCTTGTGTTGACTATGACCCCCTGTTGAAATACCCTTAAACAAACAAAGCTTGGTGAGGGGAAACAATGGTCACACCTCTAACGATAGACATAACAGAGAACGCGGCTATGCACGTCCGGGACTTCACGGGCAAGACCCAGGATGACCCTATATCGCTGCGGGTAGCCGTGAGGGGCGGGGGATGCTCCGGCCTCACCTACGACTTGGCCGTTGACGCCGAGCCGCGCGACACCGATAGGGTCATAGAGCAGCGCGGTGTCACCATCATGATCGATAAGAAGAGCTACATCTTTCTTGCTGGCACCGTTCTCGACTACTCCGGCGGGCTCAACGGCAAGGGATTTGTGTTCAGCAACCCCAACGCCAAGACCACCTGCGGCTGCGGGACCTCTTTCTCCGTATAGGCCATGAATGAGGACGAACCCAGACCGGCCAATGCGTCGCCCCAAGGCTTCTTCGCCGGCCAGCGCAAAGTCATTATAGCCGTCGCCTTGCTGGCTATGGCTGTTGGTTTTCTGGCTTTCAATGCCTTTCAAGGTGCGTCCGTTTACTACTTCACCGTCGACGAGGCCCTGGCGGGTAGGGTACAGGAAGGGGCAACTGTACGTATCAGTGGCAAGCTCTTGCCCGATTCCTTCTACCGGGAGACAGAAGGCACGGTAGCTCACTTTTCTCTGGTGGAGGACAGCTCAGTCCTTCAGGCCACCTACGACGGGATCTTGCCGGAGCTGTTTTTCAACGAGCACTCGGATATCGTGCTGGAGGGCTCCCTCAACCAGGACGGGATATTTAACAGCGACACCATAATTGTCAAATGCCCGACTAAATATCAGGCTCAAGCTTAGGAGAAACGCACCAGCTCCCGTTCCAACCGTTGAGCGCCATTGCCCGTTTACCCGTATCCGTCCCGCAGTCCATTTGACACATCAACGATTGGAAAGTAAACTGCCGTCAGATTCAACTAATCCACGGTGAATCTCAGGGAGGGAGTATCCATGGATGATACAAGTGGTGTTTCTTATTCCATTGGACAAGTTTCAGTCAAGGATAGAGCCACTGGAGATTGTGTTCACTTCTGGTTGATTGAACCCCCCAATGGGCCCACAAGCTACGGCGTTTGCAAAGGGTGCGGTATGCGCCAAGAGTTCCGCAACTCAATTGAGACGTCCTCTTGGAACAAGGGCACCATCAAAGTTGAAGATAGCTGGGACTGAGGCCACGGGCTGTCCATTTGATGCCCGCAGAATAGAGGTAGCTCCGTAGTCCATTTCCATACGTTCTAACGCCTGCATGCCCCGGCCCTCACTACAGGACATCTTGGTTCAGAGATTATCTGAACAGAGTAAGATGACCTTCGCCGAGTTTATGGAGCTTGCTTTGTACTGGCCCGACGGCGGCTACTATCCTCGTCTTGGAGCCGTCACTCCCCCGCAAGACTATTACACCGCCCCCATGGCCCATCCCGCCTTTGGCGCACTGATTGCCCTTCAGCTAGAGGAGATGTGGCGGCTTATAGGAGAACCCTCCCGGTTTACCGTCGTAGAGCAGGGAGCCGGTACTGGCCGCCTGGCCGCAGACATCCGGGATTTCTCTCAGCATCTGGATCCATCATTCCGTAGGGCGTTGCAATACATAGGTGTCGATAGAGCAGGCGGCTTTGAGCCGTTTTCAATGGAGGATGCCGCCGACTCAAACATAGTGGGATGCATACTTTCCAACGAGCTTCTGGACGCCTTCCCGGTACATAGAGTAACCGTCCGCGACGGGAAGCTTCTGGAAATCTATTTGACCCGGCAAGAAGACCGGCTTGTGGAGCTCTTGGACAACGTTTCCACGGACGATATCCGCGCCAGGTTGGAGAGCGAAGACGTCCACTTGGCGGAAGGCCAGGTAGCCGAGGTGTGCCTTGAGCTGGAACCCTGGGCAAGACAGGCAGCCATGATGTTGCAACGCGGCTTTGTGCTTACCATCGACTACGGCTATCCCTCCGCCGATCTATACGACGTCCGGAGGTCGCAGGGCACGCTCCGCTGCTACTACCGCCATACCCTTACCGGCAACCCCTATGAGCACATAGGAGAGCAGGATATTACGGCCCACGTGGACTTCACTGCGGTAGCTTCCCTGGGCCAGCGATATGGCTTGGAACCTTATCCTCTGCTGAGCCAGGCTAGCTTTTTGAACAATTTGGGGCTGTCTCTGTTAATGGAGCGTCTGCACTCTGAAAACCTTGGCCAGCGGGAGCGCGACGCCAACCGGATGGCAATGCTGGAGCTGGCGCGTCCCGGAGGAATGGGCGACTTCAAGGTGCTGGCTCAAGGTAAAGGGATCGCTGGCCACCGTCTGAGCGGTGTTTACGGCGCATCCGAGGAATGGAGGCAGCGCGTTCGAGGTCTGCCATTGCCCCGCCTGAGCGGTCAGCACGTTGATCTACTAGCGGCCCGCTATCCACACGCAAGCGAAGATTGGGAACAGTTCTGGCGCTGATTAGCGCGACTCTCCCTCATCTGCGTCTGCCTGCTGCCTCTGGCTCTCCGCCAGCCAGTTTTGGAACCAGCGCCTGTACTCGTCAAGCGCCGGTGGCGATACGTAGAACACCTCGATGTCCTGGGGAAACTGCACCTGGTGGCGCTCGCCGATCAGCAGTAGCCCCACTTCGTTTTTCCCCAGGGACTCGTCTATGCGCTTGCCGATGTGTTCGTAGCGCCGGTTCATACCTTCAAAGTACCATTCGTGGAGCTTGGCGGTCAGCCTGCTGCTCAGCAGCGGCAGCATGAGGCAGCGCTGCAAGTCCACGACCTCTAGCAGGACTCCTTCGTCTTCGGTGGCCTCCAGGACCGCCTTGTCCCGGCACTTGGACTGCACAAACCGGTGGGACCGCTCGTCCATAGCTTGCAGCCTGGCCAGTCCCTCCTCTTCTCCTGCAGCAATGTTCTCGTGGAAGATGCGCCTGACTCGGCCCAGCCGGCTTTCCAGGGACTCCACCTGCGATTGCATCTGAACCCAGTACTTCTGAAGCAGGGTCTGTCCCTCTTGCAGCTGTTCCGGTGCGCCGAAAACTAGAGGTATCAGCAGCAGCTTCCGCTTTCCCTGGTACCGTTCCGCTTCGGGTCGTTCTATCCTGCCCAGCTGTTCAGTCATGGCTCACACCACGTCTGCGGCCATGATGTCCTGGTAGGTTTCACGGCGGCGTATCAAGCTGCTTGAACCGTCTTTGACCATTACCACGGACGGCCTTGGCGTCATATTGTAGTTGCTGGACATTGGGATGGCGTAAGCGCCCGCGGCAGGCATAGCTATGATGTCGCCGGGTTCCGTTGGCGCAAGGTCTACGTTTGCCACAAGCACGTCGCCGGATTCACAGTACCTGCCCGCGATGGTTACCCTGGAGGATGGCTCCACAAGCATTCTGTTGGCTACAACCGCTTCATAGGAAGCCTGGTACAGAGCGGGCCTGATGTTGTCGCCCATGCCGCCGTCCACACTGAGGTACGTTCTCACGCCCGGTATGACTTTGCTGGCTCCGCAGGTATATACGGCAACGCCCGCCGGCCCTATTATGGAACGCCCGGGTTCTATGAACACCCTGGGTCTGCCCAGGTCAAGGTCGTCGCACCCCTCTATTACAGACGAAGCCAGAGCCTCGGCGAACTCACCTGCCGAGGGTGGGCGCTGGTCCCTGGTGTATGCAATGCCGAAGCCGCCGCCGGGGCTGAACTCTTCCATGTTCAGTCCCTCTTCCCGCATGGCTGAAGCGAACTCCAACGCAATGCGTATGGCCTTCTGGTATGGTTGCACCTCGAAGAGCTGCGAACCGATATGGCAGTGCAGCCCAATCAGCTTCAAATGCGGTGACAGCATGGCTTTCCTCACCGCTTTCTCGGCGTCGCCGGTATCTATGGCGAACCCGAACTTACTGTCCAGGGTGCCGGTTGAGATGTAGCTATGAGTATGCGGGTCAACCGAGGGCGACACTCTGATCAAAATCTCCTGCGAGCGACCCGCCTCCTTCGCTACGTCTTCCAGCAACTCGATCTCATGGAAGCTGTCGACAACTATACGGCTGATGCCCCAAGCCATCGCTTCCGCCAGTTCGGTGCGGTTCTTGTTGTTGCCGTGGAAGTAGACGGTTCCAGGAGATACCCCTCCCGCTTTTGCCACAGCCATCTCTCCGCCCGAAACCACGTCTATGCCCAGGCCCTCCTCGACTATGATCCTGGTCAGAGCTATGTTGGCGAAGGCTTTGGAGCCGTACAAGACCAAGCTGTTAGGATAGCGTTGGCTAAGCTCGTCGCGGAAGGCGCGGCAGCGGTTGCGCACCGTCTTCTCGTCGATTACGTAGAGAGGGGTCCCGTACTCGGAGGCCAGGTCCACAAGGCTGCACCCGCCGATGACCAGATGACCCTGCTCATCGATGGAGGAGGTGTCGGGAAACACGTTCTGGCCTGGAAACCTTGTCATGGGTTGACCATGTTACGCAGGGTCTAATGTGGTGTCAACGTTGGGAAGGGGGGTGTTTGGCGGCGCCTCCCTTCCGTCTCAAACGTACAGGCGGTATAATCCATACAGATTTCCCATCAGGCTGACAGGTTGACAGTGCAAAACTCCAAAGTTGGAAGACACGCTTCCAGGGGCAAGCTCCGCATAGTTGCCAAGGCGGGCACCAACGTGCTCACAGGCGGCTCAGGATCGCTCGACCTTGGCGTAATGAGGTCGCTGGTCGACCAAATAGCGCACGTTCACGGACAGGGAAACGAGGTCTTGTTCGTAACCTCAGGAGCGGTAGCTGCCGGCCGCGAGGCGTTGGGCCCGCTCAAGCAGCAACGCGACGTTCCCTTTCGGCAGATCCTCGCTTCGGTCGGTCAAAGCCGGCTCATGCATACTTATCAGGAGATGTTCTCCCGCCACAATATCGTCGTATCCCAGGCGCTTCTCACCCGCTCTGATATCGACGACTGGCAGGGGTATCTCAACGTTAGGGATACCCTGCTTTCGCTGCTTCACATGGGCGTGGTGCCTATCATCAACGAGAACGACGTGGTGAACAGCGAAGAGCTTGGCGATGACGTCTTTGGGGATAACGATACCCTTTCTGCCCTGGTATCCAACCTGGTCGACGCGGATATGCTGGTTATGCTCACGGACATCCCAGGTCTCTACACCGCGGACCCCGCCCTGGACCCCAGCGCTGAGCTTGTTCCCGTGATGGACGACGCCAACACGGAACAACTTCTCAACACCTTGACCCAGAATGAGGTGAGGCATCCCTGGAGCCGCGGTGGCATGAAGGCCAAGGTGGAAGCGGCGCGGCTAGCGACACGCTGGGGCGTAGAGGTGGTAATCACCAGCGGCAGGACGCCGGACGGCCTGCAGCAGGCCATCGACGGAAAAGCCGTGGGCACCGTGTTCAGACCTACGGCCAACAAAGTGGAGAGCAGGAAGCGCTGGTTCCTTAGTGGACTCTCTGCCAGGGGTGAAATCCTGGTGGACAGCGGCGCGGCGCAGGCTCTGAAGGCAAATAACAGCAGCCTTCTGCCCGTGGGCGTTACGGAAGTGCACGGCAATTTCAACCGCCGGGAGGTGGTGCTCATTGTCGATAAAGACGGCAAGCGCGTGGCATGTGGCGTCAGCAACTATTCGGCCCAAGAAGTGACCGCGATAAGGGGACTGAAGTCAAGCAAGATAGAGGAAACTCTAGGTCATCAGTATGGTGAAGAGGTGGTGCATCGCAACAATCTGGCCCTGCTATAGAGATGGCAAGGCGCCATGACTATCTACGTAAGGATAGAATAAGGCATAACTATGACAGCAATAGACTTATCTCAAGACCTGATTGCCCTGGGTGAGCGCGCCAGAACAGCGGAACGCATGCTGGCCAAGCTGGGCACTCCAACCAAAGACAGGGCTTTGCTGAACATTGCGGACGCCCTGCTATCCCGCCAGGAAGAGGTGCTGGAGGCCAACCGCGCAGACTACGAAGCCGCCGAGCGCAAGGGCCCCGTCGAAGCTCCGCTGGACCGCTTGTTACTTACTCCTGAGCGGCTTGCCGCGATGGCTGACGACGTGCGAAATATCCAACGCTTGACCGACCCCGTTGGAGAGCAGTTCGACGTGCGGACGTTGCCCAACGGCCTTATATTGGGCAAACGGCGGGTACCTCTCGGGGTGATTGGCGCCATCTACGAAAGCAGGCCAAACGTCACCGTGGACATAGCCGCTCTCTGCCTCAAGGCTGGCAACGCCATCATATTGCGCGGAGGTACGGAGGCTTTCAATTCCAATAGGGCCCTGGCCGGATTGATAAGGGACGCCATAGCTGAAGCGGGCTTGCCTATTGACGCCGTGCAGGTCGTGGAAAACACAGACCGTGCAATGGTCACACAGATGCTGCGAATGCATCAGTACATAGACCTGCTCATTCCCAGGGGCGGGGCCGGGCTGATTCGTCTTGTTGCGGAAGAAGCTTCCATGCCCGCTGTGACGGGAGGCATCGGTGTGTGCCATACGTACGTCGACGCCGCTGCGGACCTGGACAAAGCGGTGGCTATTGCCTTCAATGCCAAGGTGCAGCGGCCGTCCGTGTGCAACGCACTGGACACGCTTCTGGTCCATTCAAAGG
Source organism: Dehalococcoidia bacterium (assembly GCA_965197965.1). Classification (GTDB taxonomy): domain Bacteria; phylum Chloroflexota; class Dehalococcoidia; order Lucifugimonadales; family QGNO01; genus DAOUJH01. The sequence continues at coordinate 710,306 of OZ240235.1, read as the reverse complement.
TAGCGCCGGAATTCCTGCCTCGCATAGCCGGTGAATGGCTCCAGGCGGGGGTCACTCTCCACGTGGACAACCGCGCAATGAGCATTCTGGGACCCTTGGAGGAGCCGTGCATTGTTCCCGCAGAGGAATGTGACTGGGGTAACGAGTACCTATCGCTGGATGCCGCGGTCAAGGTGGTCGACTCCGTGGACGAAGCTATGCTGCACATAGAGGAGTACGGCTCAGGCCATTCCGAGGCCATAGTCACGGATGACTACTCGGCGGCGATGCGTTTCGTGGATGAAGTGGACGCCGCTGCCGTGTTCGTCAATGCCAGCACCCGCTTCACGGACGGCGCTGAGTTCGGACTTGGCGCGGAGGTGGCAATTAGCACCGACAAGATGCACGCCCGCGGCCCCATGGGCCTGAGAGAGATCACTTCTTACAAGTGGACAATACTCGGTAACGGCCAAGTCAAAGCCTAGGAAGGATAAGCCATGCCTGACTATTTCTTCGAACGCGAGTGCCGCACGCCTTACTCGGAGGCCTTCCATATTCTGGAGGATGAAGCGCCCGTAGGCCACCTGGACATGCATTTTGCTCCGAACATGGTTCACGCCACTCTGTGCGTATCGGAGAGCCTGACCAGGGAAGCTATAGAAGAGCTTGTCCAGACTATAGACGAGGAGCTGCTGGACGTGGTTGGCCTCGCTAGGGAAGATTTCGTTGTACACGTACACCAGGGCCGCGAGTTGGGCATCTACAGCAATCAGAGCTTTGGCCAGAACGGAGAGGGGCGTTAGCCCAGCTGCCTGACGCCTTCTTGTCATTACGAGCCAGCGAAGCAATCCGGCGGTGGGGTGCCCTCACCTGAGCGCAGCCGGATGGAAGGAACGAGCGGGAGATTGCGAACAGTGTATGCCCGATCATGGTGAGCCTAGAGTTCATCCTGAGCGTAGCCGAAGGGAACCATTTGAGCGGGCAAGAAGCTGTAGGCTGCAACGTCAATAGGCAGACCAGGCCTTCCTGGTCTATGATTGGTTCAAAACTTGGGAGGCGCAGAGATGACTTGGTTGCCCACGGAAGAGCAGTTCCCTTACGACAATCTGGATAGGCTGGTGCGGGTCAAGATGCGCCCCAAAGGCATGGCCCAGTTCTACCTGGTATCCGATTACATCTACTACGCTGCTAAGGGCGATAATCCCATATCCATGGACATCGCTACAGCGCTGGCGCCCACAGGGTCAAAGAGGATAGGTATGTTTACCGGCGCCAGTTCGCCGGACCACTATCCCAATGGTGAGAACGACGGCCCGCTGGGCGCCATAGTCCTAGCCAATGCCTTGCGCAAAATAGGGCATGAAGTCAGCATCTTTATCGATCCCCAGCTTCGACCCATAGTCACCGCCCTCATGAGCTACTACGGGCAGACCTATCCCCTGGTTATCCTGGATATCGACTCACCGGAGCGCAACCTCGATGCCTCGTCCGGCTTGGACGTGGCAATCGCCGTGGAGAAGGCGGGGGTCAACCCAGCGGGACATTTGCATTCCATCACGGGCACCACCCGCGATGGTACGCGAGCCAAGATAGACGATATCTTCCGGCGGGTCGAGGAAAACGGCGGCGTCACCATAAGCTGCGCCGACGGCCATAATGAGATGGGGTTCGGCAAAGTGTACGATGCCGTGGCCAAGGTAGCTCCCTGGACCACCGAGTGCAGGTGCGAATGCGGCGGGGGCGTTATGTGCGCCACGCCGGTGAACCATCTGTACGTGACTTCCATATCCAACTGGGGCGCCTATGCCATTGTCGCCGCGCTGGCACTGTACAACCAGGACACCACGCTTCTGCATACCGAGCAGGCGGAACGCGACATTGAGCAGATGGCGCTGGACTATGACGTGCGGGACGGCTCTTTTGGCGTGGCGGGACTGACCATGGACGGCGTACCATTGGAGGGGACGTTGGCCATGCTGGGTATGATGCGCAACCTGGTGGAGATATCGTTGAAGGAGTACCTGCGGAGCTTCTAGGTAAGCTATGCCGTATAATGTTGCCCAGTACACCGGAGGAGCTAACATGACCGTACTGCAAGGAGTAATCACATCTCTGGTAACGCCGTTCACTGAAAGCCTTCAATTGGATGAAGAAACGCTGGCCCAAGAGATCGGCTACCAGGTGGACGCCGGCGTACATGGCATCTGCGTGCTGGGCGGAACCGGCGAGTCGCTAAGTCTTACCTGGGAGGAGCGCGAGCGCGTAGTGAGAGCGTCCGTACAGGCGGTCGATGGGAGAGTGCCCCTCATTGTAGGGTGCTTTGTGCCCTTGGAGGAGGAGTTGGTTGCTTTTGCCAACCGAGTCCAGGAGCTTGGCGCCAGCGCGATGATGTTGACGCCACCGCCTTTCTACAAGGCAACGGTCTTTCACTTCCAACGGTTGCTGGAACGGATAGCTGATCAGACGTCGCTGCCGCTGGTCATATACAACGCCCCCAAACGCGCCGGAGTCAACCTGACCGCCGCTGAGACCTGCCAGCTGGTGTCCGCGGTGGACTCCGTAGTCGGCGTCAAGGACGCCTCGGGGGGCATGACCGACCTGGTGAAGATAGGCCAGGCTATGGACTCCAGGGCGTCGCTGCTTCAAGGCATGGACGACATTTTCCTGCCGACCCTGGCAGCGGGAGGAAGGGGCGGTATCCTGGCAATGGCCTCTCCGCTGCCTGAGCTCCTGGTCGACATCTACAGTGACTGGAAGTCGGGCGCAGTGGAGAGCGCCGTGGAGCGCCAGTTGGACTTGATACCGGTGATGAGCGTGGTCAACCGAGAGCCTATGCCAATCCTGGTCAAGGAGGCCATGAAAGTGGTTGGTCGCCCCATGGGCGACACTCGCCCCCCGCTCTATGAGCCTGTTCCGGAGAACAGGCGAGACCTCTGGTCGGCCATGGAGAATCTGCTGGCCAGGTCCTAGAACCAATCGCGGTAGAAGGTCTCGTAGGGCACGTAAGGCGGTCGCGCCAGATGGGGCACCGGCAGCTTCACCGGTCCCGCTTCTCGTGAGGGGAGATAAACGCAGGCGGTGCCTGGAGCCTGTGTTTCGCCGACCTGGTTGACGCCGCTGATGCGTATGCCAATGGCGTGGTACTCCTGCTCACCGGGAACAGCGCCGGGGCCGTTTTCTCCCTTCTGGGTCTCCTTGAATTTCTTCACAACTTCACCGGTATATATGGTGGCGTCGCCGTAGTAGACCGGCTTCCTTATAGCGATCTGTAGGCGGCGTATGAACCCGTCGTCGCCCATCCAGTCGCTGAGAAGGCGCTGGGTCAACTGGGTCCGCTGTACACCGAAGTCGAAGGAGCCGGACTGGCCGCGATAGGCGGCAAGGACGGGGTCTTCGTGCTCGGCCCCGGGAGTCCAGGGCCAGCGGGTGATGGGATGGGTGCGAGTGTATTCACCCTCCTCCTTGGCCCACTTGAAGGCGGGCTCGAAGGCGTTGGCCATTGCGGTGAGCCCCGCGCCGACGGCACGCGGCGCCGTCATATCCTGCAGCGTCCAGGGCGGCAGAATCAGGGGGCCCAGCTTCTCGCCGACCTCTACGTCTTCCCAGTAGAGCGTCTTGTCGCCGCGGCGCTTCAGTGAGACCATCTGATCTATCAGCTCCTCTATCTGCTCGATGTTGTACTGAGAGGCCTTGCGCTCGTACATGAGGTGTTCACCCAGGCGCTCGACGCTCATCGAGCGGGAGCCGCCCATTGTCTCGATTGGCACCATGATCAGAGTGCCGTAGGCCTTGCCGGGCAGGTCGCCGTGGGAGTTCCAGAAGTAGAGCTCCGTGATAAGGAACATGAGGTTGCCCCGTGAACCCTGCTTTTCAAAGAACTCCTTCATCACTTTGGTGGAGCGGAAGGGAGACGTACCGGGCTTGACCACGTCGAAGAATTCCCAGGCAGTCCCTGAAAAGAAGTTGGCCACGGGATACCCTTCAGGACGCTGAGCGCCATGGGCGGAGATGCCGCGAATGAGGGCAAGTACGGGGCCGGGTGCAATCTGCATGCCGTACTTGGTCTGCTTGCCGTATTCGGGGTCTGTATAGAGAGGGTTATCGTCGCCGATGGCATGTGCATACTTGGCGATGAATTCCGGCGAGAGGTTTATGGGAGAGATGAAGGGCGGCCCCGACTGGTCGTATGGCGGCGGAGGCGGCACCCACTCCATGTTTTCCTGCTCCATGAGCTCGTTGGTCTTTTCTCTGAACTCATTGAGGGCTTCTTCAAAGGTCTGTGTTGTGGTCACAATGGCCTCCCGTTCCGGGTCTTTGACGGCATCATAGCGGCTGCACCGCAAAGGGACAAGCAAAACAATCCGGGAGAAGAAGACATGCCGCAAGGAGGCCTTGAAGCATGCCGGTAGGGTAGGGTGGTATGGGGGAAGGGACGAATGGCAGGTGAGAGTTCTTAAGTGCCGGGATTTCACCGAATCCCGTGACTGCCTTTTATCTGCCTATCAAATCTAACTCCAACTCGACAAGACTTATTGTTAACCTCAAGGCAGTGAATCCTGCCAGGGGCCCATCAGCCTACAGTGACCCGATAAGCCCTTCCTTTGTGAATTCTCTAATTATTCTTGTGGACTAGCAATGAAACTTGATACAGAATCCTTCAGTTCTTGCAACTGTGCTAGGTCTTTTTCAGAAGGTGCGATCCCCTTTAGGGGATGCATGATCTTATTGCGCACCATGTTCGCGTGTCTGAGAAGTCCATTAAGGGAAGACCAAGGTTGTTTGTACGTAGTCTGCAGCCTCTCTAGAGCTTCCGCGAAGTATTCTTGGTTCCTGCCAATGATTTCCGCCAAATCTAAGAGATTCAGATAGGTATGCGGGGGGAGTTTCTTCTTGTCACTATTGCGAGTACTCATGATCTCGAGTTGTCGCTCATGAGGTAGAAGATCTAACAATCCAAGCGACAATTCTGCCTCGGACTTCTTAGTTTCACCTGCAAGAAAAGTTATCAATTGACGTTCTGTATACCAAACCAGCTGATACCCGTGCATGTATTGATTGAGTTCGTGTTCCTTGGGAGGATTAATAGTGACTATGTCGTCGAACCGTAGGTCTTCGTGTTCGCTTAAACGCCGGTTAGCATCCTCTGAAGGAAGAGCTTCATCTACTGGAGGTTGTTGCTTGAGCAATTCACTCTCTACTCCATAATAAATCTGGTCTTTTACTTGATTAATGGTAGCTTCCCTTAGGTCAAGTTGCGGATACTCTGATCGTACCCATCTTCGATGCGGCTCGAAGGGGTTAGAATGCAAAGCCTTCCCAGCCACATGTAGGACGACACTGTTGAAACTGTAGAAATCGGAACCTAAAGAGTTCTTCGTCGCTAAGCAAATAGGGCACCAGAATTTGTCCATGTTTCCTCTCTTGTTACTCTATCTATTGGGATGGGCTTGGTCTGGGTTGTGGTCATAATGGCCTCCCGTTCAGGTCGTTTTCCGGCATGATAACGCCTGCGTTGCAAAGGAACAAGCGGATAATCGGAGAGGAAAGGGCGGCCCCCCCGTCATGATTGAGACGTCTCTTTGAGTTGGCCCGATAGCCTGATACAATGCAGCCACGATCAAGTTGGAGGGATGAACTATGCCGAAGTATCTTTTCCAGGCCGATTACACCCAAGAGGGCACCGTGGGACTGCTCCGCGAGGGCGGCACGGGGCGCCGCGCCATGTTCGAAGGCATGTTCGCCGAATTGGGCGGAACTATTGAGGCCTTCTACTACGCCTTCGGCAAGGACGACCTGTACATGATAGTGGACCTGCCGGACGACGCCGCGGCGGTGGCGGCTTCCCTAAGGGTGTCCGCCGCGGGCGCCATTACCTTTGGGGCTACCGTCCTCATCGAGCCTGAGACCGTTGACGAGGCCACGCAACGCAGCGTGACCTACCGCCCTCCGGGATCCTAGCTGGTCACGGGCCTTCCTTCTAGCCTGACTCTGTTGACACGGTTATCGGACACACAATCTTGGGTGGTCATATCGGATGGGGTATACTGGCTTAAACTCGTTCTGTTAGGAGCGGCTTGTGGCGGCTATAGTCAAGCGCATCTTGTGTCTGGCCAACTCGCGCAAGGGGGGTGAACGCTGCGTCGCGGGCAGAGAGATTTCGGCGGGCGGACACCCCGGACCATGGGTAAGGCCTGTGAGCAACCGGCCAAACGACGCGGTGTCGGAGTTCGAACGGCAGTATAAGGATGGAAGCGAGCCCCGTGTCTTGGATGTTGTTGATGTGCCCGTCATCAAGGCCAGTCCTCAAGAATACCAGCGGGAGAACTGGCTGCTTGACCCAGAGCGACGCTGGGAGCTAATTCGCCGCCTGGCTCCGAGTGACCTTGCGCACTTCACTACGCGTGAGGCGCAGTTGTGGGTGAGCGGCTATAGCAGCGCTGAAGGAGAGAACGACAGAATCCCGTCCTCTATCGCGATTAAACTGCACAGTTCGCTGCGGTTCATTAGGGTCGACAGGATGGAGTTGTCCGTACGCACCGACTCCTACCGTTCCCGTAGGTTTGTGCGAGGGCGTTTCCGGCACGCTCAAACCGACTACTCCCTTCGCGTCACCGATCCTGTATGCGAGGAGCTATGCATGCAACAGGAGGATGGCGATTACCCTGTCGGCGAAAGCTATCTTACCGTTAGCCTAGGCGAGCCGTACGAAGGCTACAGCTACAAACTGATCGCTGCCGTTATTGTGCCTAACGTTGAACGGAGCTTAGAGTGAGCGAAACGGAATACCCTGTGTACACCATCGGCCACTCCAACCACGCGCTGGAGTCATTCATGGACCTGCTGCGAAAGAACGGCATTGATGAGGTGATAGACGTACGCTCGTCGCCATACAGTCGCTACAATCCCCACTTCAATTACAATGCGCTGGAAATGGCCCTGGAAGCGGCAGGAATCGAATACGCCTTCTTGGGCGGGGAGCTTGGAGGTAGACCTGCGGACCGCTCGTGTTATGACGCAGATGGACGAGTTCTGTATGACCGGCTGGCTGAGACGGACTCGTTCCAGGATGGCATCAGCTACGTAACTCGCCACGCCGACGAGTACCGCGTCGCACTCATGTGCAGCGAGAAGGATCCCCTGGACTGTCATCGCGCGCTGCTGATCGCCGGAACTCTGGCAGACCTCGGTGTGGTCGTAGAGCATATCCTCGCTGGCGGAGAGTTGGAGGATCACGCCGCCGCCATAGACAGGCTGATGGCCGACCTTAAACTGCCTCCCAACGGCGACCTGTTTCGCTCCCGTGATGAAGTGATCGTAGATGCGTTGACCCGCCAGGCAAGGAAGGTGGCGTACGCTGGCACAAGCCCGCCACGAACTACAGGCGACGATGGCCTTTGGGAGCAGGTCCCGTGAGGATATACACCATCGGCTTTACAAAGAAGTCCGCTGCGGACTTCTTCGAGATGCTGAAGGGCTCCGGCGTGAAGCGTTTGGTGGATGTCCGGCTGCACAACGTCTCGCAGCTGGCGGGCTTTGCCAAGAAGGAAGACCTGAAATACCTACTGAGCGAGGTCTGCGGCATGGAGTACGTCCACCTGCCGGAGCTTGCGCCCACCAAAGAGATGCTGGACGCCTATCGAAAGGAGCACAAGGACTGGGGGACCTACCAGCGCCAGTTCCTGGCCCTCATGGATGAGCGGCGTATTGGAGGGCCTGAGATAAGAGAGGCCGTCGCCGGAGGGTGCCTGCTGTGCAGCGAGGACAAGCCTGAGCACTGCCACCGTCGGCTGGTCGCCGAGTACCTGGGGGAACGTTGGGGAGATGTGGAGATAGTGCATCTGGGCTAACCCGCTCGCGGCCTGTTTCAGTTGAATTTATGACGTTGAAAGAGTCTCTGAGCCTGAAGAGTCGAATAGTGAGCCACGCCCGGGATCTGGGGTTCGAGATTGTGCGAGTTACAACAGCGGACCCTTTCCCCCAAGATGCCAAGTCGGCTGTCGACAGCATCGAAAAGGGGCACATGGAAGGGATGCCCTGGTTCACTGAAGAGCGGGTGGAGCGCGCCAGCGATCCGGCTAAGCTATTGCCTGGCGCCAAGTCCATCATTGCCGTGGCCGTCAGCTATCTGCCGCAAGAAGAGGAGAAGCCTGCCGGCAATTTGGCGGGCAGGGTGGCAAGGTACGCCCAGTGGACGGACTACCATACAGCCATGAAGAGCGGCCTGCGGAAGCTGGCCGACCGGCTGGAGGAAATAGCCGGTGCGCCCGTGCGGAGCCGCATTTTCGTTGATGACAGCTCCCTTCTGGAGAGGGCGGTCGTACGCAGGGCGGGGATAGGGTGGTTCGGCAAGAACAGCAATATACTGACTGCATCTCATGGGTCGTGGGTATTCCTGGGAGCGCTGGTCACGGACCTGAGCCTGGAGCCTGACGAACCTCTGCTGAAGAACTGCGGCAGCTGCGTCATCTGCATTGAGGAGTGTCCCACGGGTGCAATAGTGGCGCCGTACGTCATCGACGCGCCACGCTGCATCTCATATCTGACCATAGAGAACAGAGGAGCTATTCCAAGGGGTCTTCGCCCCCTGGTTGGCGACTGGGTGTTTGGATGCGACATTTGCCAGGAGGTGTGCCCCGTGAACCGTGGCGTGACTGGCAAGTCGATGGCCGGCCTGAAGCGCACTGGGTTTTCCTGGCTGGAACTCGTTCCTCTGTTGAGCATGTCTCAGGAGGAGTTCTCCGCCAGTTTCAAGGACTCTCCCATCAAGCGGGCTAAGCTGGCGGGGATGCAGCGCAACGCTTGTGTATCCCTGGGCAACATAGGAGATGCGCGAGCCGTGCCTGCTTTAGGAAGAGCGTTGCTAGAAGGCAACCCCATGGTCAAAGCTCACGCTGCCTGGGCGCTTGGCCGCATCGGAGGAAGGGCGGCTGAGCTGTTCCTGGAACAGGCGGCCCAGAAGGAGGACGACCCCATGGTGAGGGAGGAGATAGAGGCGGCAAGGGCGGACATGGGGACGAGACAGACGGAGCGGTAACGGATGCATCGCGGGCAGCGGCTCGGACGCTGTCAGCGGTGTAATGATTTCAAACATGGGTAACACCATGGTAGTCGTGGAAGGATTGGAGCTTCTGAATGGGAGTGAGCCAGTGGAGAGCTGAGTGTGGACGCTGGGTATTGTAGAAGTTGCCCCATCGCTTGATGGCGAACTCCCTGGGACTGGGCTTGCGGAAGGCTCTGGAGTTGAGGCACTCCTCGTCGATGGTGCGGTGTGAGCGTTCGACCTTGCCGTTCTGCTGTGGCTTCCCCACTGGTATCAGCCTGTGGCGGATGCCCAGTTCGGCGAGGGCTTGCTGGAAGGGGTGGGGCTTCTGCACGTTTGGGAAGAAGACGTAGGTGAACTCCGTACCATGATCGGTCTGTACCTCCTGGATAGGGAAAGGGAAAGCTCTTGTGACCAAGTGCAGGAACCGGAGGCTGGCCTTGGGGGTGAGCTCTGAACTGACGTAGAGGACCTGTAGGCGGGTGCAGTCGTCAATGGCGTTGTAGAGGTACTGCTTCAGGGGTTCCGGACGCCCCTTCATGGGCAGCGGGGGCAGATACTTGACGTCTATCTGGACTCGCTGACCTGGAGCTGCCATGGCGTAGCTCAGTGGCTTTCTACGTGGTCTGGATCGTCGCTTGCGCACCAGGCTAGCTCGCTGTAGGACCCGGTAGACACCGTAGACGCTGATGGTGATGCCTTCCTGGGCCAAGTAGGATGCGATGCGCCTGGGGCCGTAGCGGGTCTTGCCTCGCATGGCCACCACGCGCTCTGCGACGCGCTTCGATACCGTCCGAGGGTGCCCGCGGGGGCGGCGGGAGCGGTCCTTGAGGGCATGGAAGTCCTTGTTGGCCTGCTGGTAACGGCCATACCACTTGTAGAAGGTCTTGCGGCTGATGCCATAGTGGCGGCAGACCTCGCTCACCGGGGCGCCTCCCTCATGCATCTTGATCCAGGCTAACCGTTGTCTGATTACGTACCAACTGCTAGTCTCCATGCGGGTGACCTCCTCTTAGGGCTCTGTTTCGGCTACAGAACATCCTACCTGAGGGTGTCACCCATGTTTCATAACATAACACGGACGCTGTCAGCGGCGCATTGTGAGTTTGAACAACAGAACCTACAATTCAAGAGTGCCCTTTTTAGGCAGAGCATTTCGTGGTCAGACTCAAGAAGCGTTCCCCATATCAAGGAGGTAGGTTTGAACGAATTTGCCATTTCCACGGAAGGGTTGGTGCGCCGCTACGGGCAGGTCGCGGCGGTGGACGGGGTGGACCTGGGCGTGAAGAAAGGCGAGGTTTACGGCTTCCTTGGCCCCAATGGGGCGGGGAAGACCACGGTGTTGAGAATATTGACCACGCTGCTGATGCCGTCTGAAGGAAGGGCGTTTGTAGCGGGCAGAGACGTGATCAAGGAGCCTGTGGAGGTGCGGCTTCGTATAGGTGCGGCCCTCCAAGAGGCCACGCTGGACAACAAACAGACCGGTCGTGAGCTGTTGATGCTGCAGGCCCGGCTGTACGGGCTGCGGCGCGGCGATGCAAAAAGGCGCATATCGGAGCTTGAACTCCTCATGGACATCGGGGACGCCGTAGACCGGCAAATAGGCACGTACTCGGGCGGAATGAAACGTCGCTTGGACCTAGCGGCGGCGCTGGTGCACAACCCGGAGATACTGTTCCTCGACGAGCCTACCACCGGCCTGGATCCGATAAGCCGGGCCAAGGTGTGGGAGGAGGTGCACCGCATCAACAAGGAGCACGGGGTGACCATATTCCTCACCACACAGTATTTGGATGAGGCTGATGAGCTTGCCGATAGGGTAGGGATCATTAACAGAGGAAGGCTGGCAGCGGAGGGAAGCCCTGGAGACCTGAAGAGGTCGGTGGGGTCTGACCTGATCGTAGCCAGGGTGGATGGAGACGCTGATATAGAGTGTGAGGCGCTGAGAAGTTTGAGGAGAGTCGGTCAGGTGGAGGCCTACGGCAGCGAGCTGACGATCAGGATCAAGGACGGAGCAAAGCATGTGAGCCGGGTAGCGCTGGCGTTGAATGAATGCGGCGTGGGCGTACAGGAGCTGACGCTTCGTACGCCCACGCTAGACGACGTTTTTCTACAGGTGGTGGGCGTTCGCATGGAGGAAGAAGAGCAGACTACCGAGGAGGCACAAGTATGACCAGTGTACCCGTTGAGGTTAAGGCTAGAAAGGCAGGCTTTCTCAACGACTTGATTTCAGTGGCGGAGAGGGCGTTGCGTTCCATACTCCGTGACCCGGAAGGCACTATACCGCCATTGATCTTTCCCGTTTTCTTTTTTGCCATGACGGTAGGCTCGTTGCAGGTTATGGCGGAGGGGATACCGGGCATGGACTTCAAGGCGTTCCAGTTACCGGTGGCCATTATTTTCGCCGTAACGGGAGTGTCTCGGGCCATAGTGCTGGTGACGGATATACAGTCGGGTTACTTCGACAGGCTGTCGCTGACGCCGGCGAACCGACTGGCATTGCTGCTGGGGCTGATGATGGCTGATTTCGCGCTGGTGTCGGCGTTGACGGTGCCCGTGCTCATTATGGGCTTGATTGTAGGAGTGAACATAGAAACCGGCGTGCTTGGCTTTCTGGCGCTTATCCTGATGACCGGAATATGGGGAGTGGTGTTTACCGGGTTCCCCTATGCAATAGCGCTCAAGACGGGAAACGTAGCCACGGTGAACGTCAGTTTCTTGCTGTTCTTCCCCTTCCTCTTCATGACCCCCGTGTTCCTGCCTCGCGAGGCAATGACCGGCTGGATGGCCACTGTGGCAGGCTATAACCCGATCACCTATGTGCTTGATGCTTTGAGGTCGCTCCTGATAGTGGGCTGGGACTGGGAAGTGCTGGGAAAGGGCATGCTGTCCATCCTTGGTGTGGGTGTGGTGAGCATCGGACTGGCGCTGGCGGCGCTCAAGGGTAGAGCGACGCGAAAGTAGGGGGTGGAATGATAGCGAGTGGCTTCTAGACGCCGCCTGCTACTCTATTCCCATTTCCTCTTTGACTTGCCGGACGGCGCTCACCATATTGCGCAGCTTGGCTATGGACTCCTCTTCCGTGCGGGTCTTCAGGCCGCAGTCGGGATCGATGAACAGGCGATCCGGCGTGAAGACCTGGAGGCCCCTCATGATGCCCTTCTTTATTTGTTCCACGTCCTCCACCACGTGGCTGTGAACGTCGGTGACGCCCATGGAAAGCCCCTTGCCGGTGGGACGCTTCTTCAGCTCGTCTAGGAGGTCGTAGTTGCTGTTGGACATCTCTAGGTCGAGATTGTCCACTGGCAGGTTGACCAGCTGGTCGTATACGGCGAGGAAGTCGCCGTAGCAGATGTGGGTGAGGGTGTAGGCATCCAGGCCGTTGGTTACGATGCCCAGGGCGCGAGACGCCATCTCCATTTCGTCGGGGCGCGTGGAGATGGCTGGCTCGTCTATTTGGATATATTTGGCGCCGGCCTTCTGCAAAGCCATGGCCTCATTGTGGACGACAGCGGCCAGGTCCATGACGAACTCTTCGCGGGAGGGGTAGTACTCGTTGAACGACCAGTCCGCTATGGTGTAGGGGCCGGTGAGCATCCCCTTGATTGGCCTGTCGGTGAGGGACTGGGCGTACTTCCACCAATCGACCGTCATTTCGGCGTTGCTGGATGCTGGGCCAACGGCAATGGGCTTGCGGTAGTAACGGTTGCCGTATGAGCGGACCAGGCCGCTGATTTTGAAGCCCTGCATGTGCTCGGAGAAATAGGTGACCATGTCGCCGCGGTACATCTCGCCATCGACGAGGATGTCAAGGCCAATCTCCTCCTGGACGCGGATCCAGTGCTCCGTAGCTTTGCTCGCCAACTGGTTGAGCTCGTCCTGGCCTATTTGGCCGCGGGCAAACTGTGTGCGCGCCCTGGTGAGATAGGAAGGCTTGGGAAAGCTGCCTACCGAGGTGGTGAGAAGTCCTTTTGTCACGTTGATTACCCCTGTTCTGTTTCAGCCGGCTGCGCACTAGAGAGGCGTGCGGCTGTATAAATAATTGTATCCAAACGGCCAAGCCCTGTCTCTAGCTCAACGCCTCTTGGGCGGCGCGGGCGCCTTCCACAAGCCGGGCCAGCTTCTGCCTGGCATTCTGCCGGGGCAGGAAGTCCAGGCCGCAGCTGGGGCTGAGGTGTAGCCTGTCCAGGCTGACGTGCTCTGCAACCCTTCGCACGGCCTCTACTATTTCATCCACCTGCTCAAGACGTGTGTTGCGGGCGTCTAGCAGGCCTATGGCCAGTTCCTTGTCCTCGGGGAAACCGTCCAGCAGGTCGAAGTTAGCTGGCCCCCATGCAAAATCAAGGCCTATAACGTCGAAGGGCAGCTGATACAGCTTGGGAACAAGGCCGGACACGTCCCGGAAATAGACGCAGACCATAGTTTTGCAGGTGAGTCCCTGGGTGACCGCTTCCGACGCTTCTTCAAGGAGGGGGAACTCGTCCTTGTTCATGATAATGGCAGGCTCATCGAACTGAATGATGGAAGCGCCTGCCTCCTGAAGTGCGAGGGCCTCTTTGTTCAGAGCGGATGCTACATCCATGACCATTGACTTGAGATCGGAATATACGCCGCTTTGCGAGAGCTTGGCCAGCGTGTAGGGCCCCGTGATGACGGCCTTGACCGGCTTGCTGCTGTGCTGCTGAGCGAACTTGTAGTCGCGGACCAGAATGGGTTCAGTCCACTCCAGGTTGGACTCGGCTATGGGATGACGGTAGTAGGTGTTGGAGTCGAAGTAGCGAATGAGGCCGTTGATGGAGAAGCCGTTGATCCTTCCTGCTATATAGGTCTGGCCGTCGTCCCAGCGGATCTGTCCGTCAGTGACAACGTCGATACCGGCATCGGCCTGCTCCTGGATGACTTCCTTTGTTACCTCGTCCTCTATGCGGTGCAGCTCTTCCAGGGTGATTTTGCCCTGGTCGAACTGGCCTATGGCGCCTCGCAGGCTTGGCGCACTGGTGCCAGGGCCGATCTTAGGGTAGTTGCCAACGACTGTTGTGATCAAAGGGGCTCTCCAAGGGGATGAGGTGTCGCGAGATGGTGCATGGGGAATTTATTTTATCCCAGGCCTATGACGGATGCAATCAGTTGATGCTAGTGCACTACGGTCTGCTTGCAAGCCTCGCCGCCGATCATGACCGTCTTTTACTGGTAACCGACGGTTCTTGGGCTAACTCGCGACGTATAGTGGCGATCCACTCAGGATCCAACTTCAGTGCTTGGATCACGGCATGGTCAATTTGCATCCGTACTTGATCGTTTCCAAGGAGTGGGAAAGGTTGTAGGGTTTCGTGCTGTAATCGGTGGAATAAGTTGGTGAGCATCTCCTTTTCCGCATTGCCCAGTTTGACAAAATCAGGGACTGGCATAGACCGTAACGTATCCAACGAGAAGGATGGGTAGGACGGTGCCCGATTATCCCGATCACCAAATAGCCCCAGCAAGCCAAGGGTGGAGTTCAGGTACAAGCACAGAGTCTTGGTGATGCTCGGATCGTGAGGACGGCAAGGGATCCAGCGGGAACCTACGGCCGGTTCCGGCAGCATCACCGAGGCTACTCGCGCCAACGGCAGCCGGAGTTGGCTTGGAAGCAACATGTTGCTGCGCTGCGCCCAATAGTTCTCGGCCAGGTCCAGCTTATCGCCTTTGGGTTCAATGTATACGTCTGGCTTGGCCGCCATGGTTTGTGTGACGTCCGTCTTGTGGTACCAGAGAGCCCGGCGGCCCAATGCGGTAGGCATCTGCTGTCTGGTATAGGCGTCACGTATTCTTCGCCCCTCTGGTCCGATGTTCGCCAAGGTGCTTATCTCAACAAAGGGAACGGACGCTAGCCTTTCCTCGCGCAGCCTACGATAGGCGGAAGTAAGAAAGGGCGATAGAAAGTTGACGGCAGACCAGTCGCCATCTGCAATTCTCTGAGGACGCACCTCTTGAAACGTGAAATCCGTAGCCGCGAGGGAGTCTCCTTTTCTGGCGCGCTCAATTCTGGATGCTGTGTCCAAAGCTTCTAGAGGGGTTGTTGGATTGCGAGCCAAGTTGAACACATGCGTAGGAGGCCTCTCCCCTTCACCATGCCAGCGACGGCAGACTATCAGAACTTCGCCTATGGTGGTGTTTTCCGAGAAGTAGATCCGGTCTGGATCATGGGAGCTTACGATGGTCTCGACGTGGTAGCGACTTCCCAACAGCCTGCGGACTTCAAAGCCAGATTTGTCGGTGATGCCTACCAGCGGTAGAACCACGGCAATGGCACCTGTGTCGTCTTTGGATAGACGTTCGGCTAAGACCAGGAAAGCACCGCTGCCGCCAGACAAGTGAGCTGGCTTATCAGCAAACAGTTCCAACTCCCGCCTCTTGATCGCCATCTCTTCCTTAATACTGAATTGATCGTAGCGCAGACTATCGCGGGTATAGGGTGGGTTCATAATCACCAAGTCCGAGCGAGGAGGCATCGGCGCCGTCTCATTATCCTCCACCCGTTCCGCTATTCCGGGCCACGCTTCAAGCCTCGCTTGGCCGGTAAGAAACTCCAAAGAGCCAAGGTAAGGCAGCTCGTTTATTACCCCCAGTCGGACGCGGTGGATATTCATGTTTCCAAACTGTGTGGCAGGCGACAGCATCCCCAGGGTGGTGGCAGCCATGTGTGTTGCAGTCAGATTGCAGTCATACCCCCATAGCACATTTTCGACCAAGCGCAAGGACAGGGCTTCCTCGTCCGCCACTTCTCCCCTGCCAGCAGCGTTTCGCAGGTCACGGATTCGCTCAGCGGCAGCCATCAAGAGCGTCCCAGTTCCGCAAGCGGGATCGCAAATGCGTAGAGAGGCGACGGCGTTGGGATTACTCCAGTCGATGTCCTGTTGGCGAATTGCCAAGGTCGCCAGCAATACGGCAGCTGGGGTAGAAGTGTAGTAGGAACCGTCGTAGCGGGCCGTGTCCAATACACGGTGAAAGATGCGCCCCAATAGGTCATGTCGTAGGGCAGCGACATCTTCGGCAATTTGAGTTACAAGGCGGCCCAACTTGCGAACAGCTAGGCCGTTGTCGGGATTGGCGTATAAGGCATCAAGTGCTGCAATGCCGGTCTGAAATACCGGGCGGTAATCCACAGCAAGGATGGCCCGCCATGCTTCCTGAAAGGCGCTGATAACCGCGTCTTGGTCTGCGCACGCCCCAGGAGATGCAGGGGGCCATTCCCCTTGGTAGTCGTCAGGACGTGAAAACGGAAGATGGCCTTGAAGTCGGTGGTGAAACAGCATAGCGGTGGCCACCACTAGCAGCCCTCGCTTGGCGGCGACGCGATAGCCGCTAGCGACGCTCTTCACCTCACCGGTACCTGGCTTATTGGCGGGCATGTCAAGGGCCTGAGCCAGATTGCGATGGTCAATTAGGCTTAGCTGCTCCACTGCTTCATCCAATCCGTCGGACAGCCTTTGAGCAGCCACGTCCGCGCCACTAAGGGAACTAGGGGCTTGCTGTACCGCCCTCGCCAACATGGAGATGGTGCCTGTAGTCCACTGATCAACAGGCTCGCCAGGTTTAGTCCGCAGAGTCCACGTTAGCAGTGAGGAGGCCAAGTTTTCTTCTGTGACCCCGTCTGGGTAGCACAAGGCAAAGACGGCTACCGTCAAACCTTGACGCAGCCTCGCGTCAGCGTCCTTGATTGCCTGTGCCTTGCGTTGAAAACCCGTCTCGGCCTCTAGCACAATACGCAAACCGCCCACATGAGCGACAACGTCCATCCGCTTACGTCCAGCCCGCCGCTCGAAGTCTGTGTCCAACCCGTGTTCCCGCAGGAGCAGGGCCAAGGCTCGGTTCTGAAAGTCTTCCTGCTTACCACTCATAACTTTGTCAATTGTACCCACTTAAGATGGTTCACACCAGCCTGGCATTAGGCTTTGGCTTGTGTTGAATGAAGAGCTATCATTGGGTGTATGAAAGGAGTGGTTCAAAGAGGTTCGCTGGTGCTGCTGGCGGCGGTTGTGGCGCTATCGGCGTGGGTGGGTGTGTCGGAACAGGGGAATACGGCGCTGAGGACAGCGCTGTTCGTCCCGGAAATAGTCTCCAGAATACCGGTGAAACTTCAACCGTATCTGGCAAAGGAACCCCTGTACCAACGGAGCGTGTTCCAAGCGGAGGACGGTAGGCTGATAGAGATGGATCTCTACACGCCCGACAACGATGCGACGCACCCGGCCGTGGTGCTCTTCTTTGGGGTCATACCGGCAAGCCGCGACGACCCAAGGATAGTGAACTTGGCCAATGGGCTGGCGCGTTCCGGGATGGTTGTTCTCATACCGTGGTCGGAGGTCATGCTGACCGAGCGGAGAATGGAACCGGAGGCCGTGGAGATAGTGGCGTCGGCGTACCTGTTTCTAGAGGATATGGAAGGGGTCGACAATGAGCAGATAGGGCTTGCCGGGTTCTGCGTTGGGGCGTCCTTTGCGGCGCTGGCGGCACAGGATGAACGGATCAGCGACAGAGTGGCGTATGCCAACCTGTTCGGGGCGTACTATGATGCCCGCGACCTGATGGTGTCGGTGGCAAGCCGGAGCCGGGAGTACGACGGCTCTATACGGCCCTGGCAGCCAAGAGACGATACCCAGGAGGTCTTTACGCGGCATCTGATAGAGGCGCTGCCGGATGTGGAGGAGCAGGAGGTTCTGAGTCGAGTATTCATGGACGGCGAGCCGGATCCGGGTGATCTGCCGGACTCGCTTTCCGAGTATGGTCAGGTAGCTCACCGACTGCTGTCCGGCGTGGACAGAGACGAGGCCGAAGAGTTGATGCAACAGCTGCCGGGGAGCTTCCTGGAGGAGCTTGAAGCCATTTCTCCCAGTACTCGGATAGACCGGCTGAAAGCGCCGGTGCTCCTCATGCACGATAGGGAGGATACGGCTATCCCGGCCGTGGAATCTAAGCGTATGGCGGAATCGCTGGCGGAAGGAGACGTCTACTACACGGAGTTCTCCATATTCCAGCACGTTGACCCAACGCGGCAGGTGCCGTTTCCTGAGTTGATGAGGGAGATGTGGAAGCTGTACCTGCACATGTACAACGTGATGAGGCTGGCGGCTTAGGATACGGTTGGTTGGGGTTTGGAGTCGTGCTAGAATAGGCCGTAGCCGTTAACTGATTGGAGACGTAAATTGCCCAGAAACTACTGGATGGTAGTGCTCACTCCTGAGAACTACCTGGTAACCAAGGAGCAGGAGTTCAAAGTCCAGGGGTTCAAAAGCTCACAGCGGAAGAAAGTTCAGCGCATAGAAGTGGGCGACCGCATGTTGTTCTACATCAGCCGCATGCAGGTGTTTGCCGCCGCGGCCACGGTGACATCCACTTTCTTTGAAGACCATAGCAAACTGTGGAAGGACTACGACCCTGAGGAGGACTTCCAGTACAGGGTGAATATAGAGTCCAACGTGGTCTTGGAAGAGGAGCGGTTCATAGACGCGCACCAGGTGGCTCCACGCATGGACTTTGTCAAGAAGTGGATCCCGGAGTGGTGGCCTCTGGCTTTTATTGGAGACCTGCACATTATTCCCAAGAAGGATCTGACCCTGATTGAAGACGAGATGAATAAGATAAAGTCTCGTGCCGGACGGAGAAGGGGCAGGTCCAGACGCAGGTTGAGCGCCAGAGTATAGGGGGCTTCCCTATATGGGTTTGCCCGCCACCACGCGCTGCTTCTGTGCCTCTGTCACTACGGGAACAACCGTTACGGTTGAGCCGGTCTTTTCCGCCAGCCTTTCATAGAGCTTTTCCGGGTTGGAGTCCTCGCTGCCGTGGAAGATGAATACCATATCGACGTCACCCTTGGTCCACAAAACGCCGATAAAGGTTCCGCCGCCTAAGCCGGGATCGGCTACGGCTTCACCTCGAGCCTCAACATCGCCGACCCTGGCCAGCTCGCGGGCTATATCGTCCGCGGCAAGCTGCTGCTCTCCGGACCTGGAGCCGCTGAACTTCAGCAATCCTACGTAGTCGGGCATTTTTCCTCCTTAGATCATGTTTGGATACAGTATGTGAAACCCGCCGGTGCCCTGCAACTCCGGCCAAGTCCTATCGTGGTATATCGGGTATATCATGCGATACGCTTTGACCGCGGCGCGAAGCTCCGAGATGGCGTTGTGATGGTCGTCTACGCGCACGTCCAGGAATGGGTTGGCGTCGGAACGCTTCCAGTGGACCTGGATGGCGGCGGCCTGCCTGCCCCTGGCGTCGCCCCCGACTTCGTCGGCGGCTTCGTGGCATCTGATCAGACGCTCTTCCAGGGGAAGCCCGCTGCCCTCGGTAGCCTCGAAGGTATCTCCGAATGCGTTGGCGACATCTGGGCCGTACTTGGTGCCGGCGTAGCAGGCGTAGTTAGGGCCTAATCTCTCGCCAACGTTGCCGGAGCCGTACCCCGGGGATACCCAGACCGCGGGCGTACCGGCACGGTCCAACAAGCAATAGGCGCCTTGATCATCGCTCACGCTCTTCAGGGCGTCCATAGCCTCTTTAGCGGGGAATCCCAGCATCAGCAGGGCTATGGCGCGCCGGCGCTGCGTTTCAACGCCGCTGCTGCCCATCATTCCCACCTCGCCCATGCCCCTGAGCACGCGGGAACCCACCGCGGGATTCTTGGTTACCACCAGTCCGCCAAACTGACCGGTATTGGGGTCGTGACCAATAAGGGTTATTGTCATTGAAGTCCTCCTCCTACAGTTTCCCCTGTATGTCCAGCTCTTTTTCCCATCTAATCATGGCGGGCATTACGCTTACCGTTGCGTTCTGCCTATCTCCCAGGGTGCGGAAGATATTCTGAGCGGTATCCTCGTCTGGGGCTTCCAGGACAAAGAGCATATCCAGGTCGCGGCCTTCACCGTGGTTCCATACCATAGTCAGGTAGTGAGCCCGCCCTTTACCGATCTCCTCGGCTGCGGCTCTCGCTGCCCATCCCGTGGCCAGCTCCTCTTCGCCCGAACGTTTGCAAGACTCGTTGTACTTCATCAAACCGATGAAACTCGCCAAGCTGCGCCTCCTTTCATACAAGAGATGGCTCTATTATCACTATGGCGGGGAGGGATTACAATGGCCGTTTCGTCTGTTATGCCCGCGCAGGCGCAGAGGCGGGCGTACGGACACAGGATATAGGGCCGTTTGTTGACTCGCTGGCATGCAGCCAATATCATCTGCCACGTCGGCCCGTATCCCACTGCCTCCTGGCCGAATCTTGCAGAGGTGAAACGAAAATGGCTGTTAACCCCGCTCTCTATCAGGCAATGCAGTACCGCTCCATTGGTCCCTTCCGCGGAGGCCGTGTACTAGCGGTGGCTGGAGACCCCGTAGACCAGGCTACGTTTTATTTCGGCGCCTGCTCTGGCGGGCTGTGGAAAACGGACGACGCCGGAGTGTTCTGGCACAACATATCTGATGGCTATTTCAAGACGGCGTCCGTTGGCGCTATAGCCGTTTCCGATTCCGACCCAAACGTGATCTACGCTGGCATGGGGGAGGCCTGCATTCGGAGCAACGTCACCCATGGCGACGGCGTGTACAAATCTACCGACGCAGGGAATACCTGGACGCATCTGGGGCTGGAGGACACCCGGCACATTGGACGGGTGCGCGTGCATCCACAGAATCCTGACCTGGTCTACGTGGCGGCGCTGGGACACGCCTTTGGCCCCAACGAAGAGAGGGGGGTGTTTCGCTCCCAGAACGGTGGCAAAACGTGGGACAAGGTCCTCTACAAGAGCGAGCGCGCCGGGGCCATAGACCTCTCCCTGGATCCCAACAATCCGCGAATCATATACGCTTCCATCTACCAGGCTAGGCGCTATCCCTACACCGTGGTAAGCGGCGGTGAGGACAGCGGACTGTGGCGTTCGGTTGACGGAGGGGACTCATGGGAGGAGATAACGGACAGCCCCGCCCTGCCCGCAAAGCCTCTGGGCCGCATAGGCGTGGCCGTTTCCCCTGCCCGCAGCGGCAGGGTCTGGTGCCTTATAGAGCACGACGACGGCGGCCTCTTCAGGTCCGATGACGGAGGCAAGACCTGGGCGCTTACCTCTAACAACGCCGATCTACGCAGACGTCACTTCTACTATACCCACGTCTTCGCCCACCCCACTGATCCCGATACCTGCTACGTGCTGAGCGGCCGCAACTGGAAGTCCACCGATGGAGGGCGTACCTTCACCAGGTTCACTACTCCCCACGACGATGACCACGATATGTGGATAGACCCCAAGAACCCGCGGCGTATCATCCATGCCAACGACGAGGGAGCCAGCATTTCATTCAACGATGGGGCATCCTGGACAAGGCTGGAAAATCAGCCCACGGGCCAGTTCTACCATGTGACTACGGACACCAACTTCCCCTACAGGGTCTACGGCACACAGCAGGACGGCAGCTCTATCAGCATTCCCAGCCGCTCGGCCACGGGCGCGATAACCCAGACCGAATGGTACTGCGTGGGCGGCGGTGAGGCCGGATACGTGGCGGTCAGACCGGACGACCCCAACATAGTGTACGCGGCACACAGCGGCGGCGGCCCTATGAGCAGATACGATAGAAGAACAGGGCAGGGGCTGGATGTTAAAGTGTGGCCGGAACGGGCCAGCAATCTTGCCCCGGAGAATTTGAAGTACCGCTTCCAGTGGACCTTCCCCATAGTGATCTCACCCCATGCCCCCAATGTTCTCTACGCAACGGGAAACCACGTTTTCCGCTCTAACACGGAAGGAGCAAGCTGGGATGAAATCAGCCCAGACCTGACCCGGAACGACGTGAAGCGTGGCAGCGCATCGGAAGGGCCCCCTGCGGAGGGCTTGCCGCCGTGCACCATCTTCGCCTTCGATGAATCGAAAGTGGAGAAAGGGGTGCTATGGGCGGGGTCCGATGATGGCCTGGTGCACGTTTCGCGCGATAACGGAGAGAACTGGCGGAACGTAACGCCTCCCGGCCTGCCCGAATGGTCGCTGGTCAGCATCATAGAGCCGTCGCCCCACGACGGGGCATCGGCATACGTGGCGGCCGCGGCTTACAAGCTGGACGACTACCGCCCGTATCTATTCAAGACCAATGACTACGGGGAGACCTGGACGCAAATAACCAACGGCATCCCGGACAACGATTTCACTAGAGTGATCAGGGAAGATCCCGCAAGACGTGGACTGCTCTATGCGGGCACGGAGACCGGCATATACGTATCCTTTGACGACGGAGGCAACTGGCAGTCGCTGCAACTGAACCTTCCCGTAGTGCCGATCCACGACTTCGTCATCAAGGACAACGATCTTGTGGTCGCCACACATGGCAGGGCTTTCTGGATCCTGGACGACCTTACGCCGCTTCATCAAATCAGCGAGGAGTCTTCCCAAGCCCCGGCAATCCTCTACAAACCAAGAGAGGGATACAGGTTCCCCATGTGGCGGCCTCTGCGCCCGGACGCCTCGTCGGTGGCGGGCATGAACTACGACCGCGGCGCTGGGCCGGTCATCTTCTCCTGGTATACGGAAAAAGACGCCGAGGGCAACGTGGCGAAGCAGACGTACATGGACGCGGGTCAGAACCCTCCTGATGGGGTGGTGGTGTACTATTATTTCAACGAACAGCCTGAGGGAGAAGTGACGCTGACCGTCTTGGACAAGGAAGGCAACACCGTGAACACGTTCCGCAGCAAGGAAGAGTGTTCGGATTACAAGGGGCCGTTCTTGCCCAAGAAAGCGGGCATGAACCGGTTCCTATGGAACATGCGCCATTCGGACGCGGAGACCGTACCCGGAGACGAGACAGTGGGCGGACTGGACGAGAGTGTGAACGGACCCATGGCGGTCCCCGGAAGCTATAAGGTGAGGGTTCAGGTCAACGGCCAGACGTTGAGCCAGTGGTGCGAGGTGAGGAAGAACCCGTTGAACCCGTCCGCTCAGCAGGACTTGGAGGCGCAGCACCATCTTCTCATGCAGATTAGGGATAAGACATCGGACATATCCGGCGCAGTGGTGAAGTTGCGGAAGGTTCGAGGGCAGGTGGAAGGCTGGTTGCAACGGCTTGGTGGTAGTGAAGAGGCGAAGCAGGTGGAGGAAGCTGGGCAGGCCATCAAAGACAGACTCTGCGAGATTGAAAGCGAACTGATACACGTGCCCGATCCGGGAGCGCCCAACTTGGATGCTGCTGTGAAGCTCTACTCCAAGCTTCCCGCACTGAACTCGGTGATTGCCAGTGCGGACTACGCGCCGACAAAGCAATCTGTGGAAACTTACCAGGATATCGCGGGCCGGGTGGATGCACAGATCAACCTGCTGGATAAGGTGTTGGAGCAGGACGTGCCGGAGTTCAACCGGATGATTGACGGGCTGAACATTGTGCCGGTGACGGCTTGAATATACGGAAGGGGATGAAAGAATGACAACGGTGGATGCCTCATTGCTTCAGGCACTGGAATGGCGGAGTGTGGGACCTTTCAGAGGCGGCCGCGTTCTTGCCGTGGCCGGTGATCCCGGTAACCTGGCTACGTTCTACTTCGGATGCTGCGGGGGAGGTGTGTGGAAGACCACCAACGGCGGCGTTTTCTGGGAGAACATATCGGACGGCTATTTCAAGACGGGAGCAGTTGGCGCAATAGCCGTCTCAGAGGCCGATCCTAACGTAATCTACGTGGGCATGGGCGAAGCCTGTCTCAGGGGCAACATATCCCACGGAGACGGGGTATACAAATCCACGGACAAAGGGAAGAGCTGGACCCACGTGGGCTTGAGCCAAACGCGTCACATAGGTAGGGTGCGAATTCATCCCAAAGACCCCGATACGGTGTATGTGGCTGCCCTGGGTCATGCCTTTGGTCCCAACGAAGAACGCGGCGTCTTCCGCTCCAGGGATGGAGGCGAGAGCTGGGAGAAGGTACTCTACAAGGGCCAAGACGCCGGAGCCGTCGATCTTTCCATAGATTTGACCAACCCCAGGGTGCTCTACGCTGCGATCTGGGAGGCCCGACGCCTCCCATACGACATAAGAAGCGGGGGTCCCGAAAGCGGGCTGTGGCGCTCCAGGGACGGTGGGGATAGCTGGGAGGAGATCTCCGAGGCTCCTGGTTTGCCAAGAGGGGTGATGGGCCGCATAGGCGTGGCCTCCTCTCCAGCCAGACAGGGCCGCGTCTGGGCGTTGATAGAGGCGGAGAATGGGGGAATGTTCCGCTCGGACGACAGTGGCGATACCTGGGAGAAGACCTCCGGTCAGGGAGAGTTGCTCAGCAGGCCGTTCTACTACACTCACGCCTTCGCCCACCCCACAGATCCCGATACCTGCTATGTTCTGAGCAACCGCAACTGGAAGTCGACCGACGGCGGTCGCACCTTCACCAGATTCCTCACCCCGCACGATGATAACCACGACATGTGGATAGACCCCGTCAACCCCGACCGCATGGTTCACGGCAACGATGAAGGGGCCAGCGTTTCTTACAACGGCGGAGAGACCTGGACGCGGCTTGACAATCAGCCTACGTCGCAGTTTTATCACGTGATCACGGACAACCAGTTTCCCTACAGGATATACGGCGCGCAGCAGGACTGCAGCACTATATCCATACCAAGCAGGTCGCATAGCGGCGCCATAACCAGCAACGATTGGTATGCTGTTGGAGGAGGGGAGAGCGGTTATATAGCCGTCCGTTCCGACGACCCCAACATCGTCTATGCCGGACATCACGTCAACGGACGAGTCACCCGGTACGACCATCGTACGGGACAGGGCCGAGATATCAAGGTATGGCCGGAAGCCGCTATGGGATGGGGTGCCAAGGACGTCAAGTACCGCTTCCAGTGGACGTTCCCTATTGTGCTCTCTCCCCACGACCCAAATGTTCTCTACGTGACTGGCAACCACGTCTTCCGTACAACCAACGAAGGCTCCAGCTGGGACGTCGTCAGTCCGGACCTGACCCGCAACGACACTTCCAAGATGGAGGCGCCGGGCGGGCCGGTTACAAAAGAGTTCACCAACGTTGAGTATTACGGAACGGTGTTCACCTTTGCCGAGTCGCCGGTGCTTAAGGGAGTGCTGTGGGCGGGCTCCGACGACGGCTTGGTGCACGTCTCCCGGGACGATGGGGAGACGTGGCAAAACGTAACCCCTCCCGATATGCCTGAATGGGCTTTGATCAGCATAGTCGAGCCGTCACCCCATGACGCGGCGAGGGCATATTTTGCCGCCACCCGTTACAAGTCCGACGATGTCACTCCGTATCTGTACAGGACGCACGACTATGGCGAGACCTGGCAACGGATCACCAACGGATTGCCGGACGACGACTTTACAAGGGTCATCCGCGAGGATCCGTCCAAACCGGGCCTTCTCTATGCTGGCACGGAGACCGGCGTCTACGTATCTTTTGACGATGGAGGGAACTGGCAATCGTTGCAACAGAACCTGCCCGCAGTCCCCATCCACGATTTCGTCATCAAAGAGAACGATTTGGTCGTGGCTACCCACGGACGCTCTTTCTGGGTACTGGATGATCTCACTCCTCTGCAACAAATAACGGATGGCCTTGCCGAAGCCGATGCACATTTGTTCAAACCAAGGACGGCCTACAGGTTCCCCGTGCGGCGAGGAGGTCTAGGCGGCAGTGAGGGGCGCAACTACGATAGGGGAGACGGCGCTATCATCTTCAGCTGGGACCAGACCACGTCGCCGGAGGGACAGCCCATACGCCGCTTCCTGGACGCCGGGGCAAACCCGCCGGACGGCGTCACCGTCAGCTACTACCTTGGACAAGAGCCGGAAGACGATGTGCTCCTCACTTTTGAGGATCAGCGCGGCGAAGTCATCAAGTCGTTCTCCAGTGTGCTGAGCAGTGCGAACAAGGATGACCTTCGGGTGCCCGCCGGACAGGGCCTGAACAGGTTCATCTGGGACATGCGCTATCCCGACGCGGTCAAGTACTCCAGCAGCGTGGGGGCGGAAGGATACTTCTCCACGCTTAGGGGCCCTATGGCGCCTCCCGGCATCTACACCGTCGCTTTGTCCGTGGCGGGCAAGAGGTGGACGCAAAGCCTCGAGATAAGGAAGAACCCTCTCATTACGGCAAGCCAGGACGACATAGAGGCTGAGTTCCAGTTGCTGCTGCAGATCAGGGACAAGGTTTCAGAGTCCCAGGAAGCGGTGCGCCGGTTGCAGAGCATTCGCGATCAGTTGGAAGGCTGGGTGCGCCGCACTGAAGGAACGCAGGCCTACCAAGCCGTGGATCAGGCAGCGCAAGGAATCAAAGAAAAGCTGGGCGCAATTGAGGAGGAGTTGGCCAGAACTGCTCCCGGCCAGCCGATGAAGCTGGGCGACAAGCTGGCTGGCCTGAGTGTGATAGTTGCCAGCGCTGACGAGAGACCGACGCAGCAGTCGTACGAGGTATTCCAGGATGTCGGGGGGCGCGTTGACCTGCAGACAGATAGCCTACGGCAGATAGAGGAGAATGATCTGAGGCAGTTCGTAGAAGTGCTGAATGAGCTGGGAGTGCCATCCGTCAAATCTGCCTAGCCACTTGCCCTTGCTCTATTGACATAGCTATGGACGTATGTTGTCATATGTAAGCAGTTTTACCAGTTGAATTCATGGAGGGTGCGATGAAGTTAAGACATCTATTGGGGTTTGCGTTGGCTCTGGGTCTTGTTTTCACTCTAGCTTGTGGGGCTACGGAAGACGAAGATACTCCTACTGCTCCTACAGCTCTACTGCTCCTACAGCCACTGCTACTCCTAGACCCGAGTTCACGCCTACAACCCCGGATATTGTAATTCCAACCGCCACGCCAACACCGCGACCGGGCGTGACGGCGGTGCCGCAGCCAACCGCCACACCTACTCCGCGACCGGAAGGTGACCAGCCTCAGTACGGTGGCACCCTGGTGGCGCCCTACGGGTCAGGCGGATGGGCCTTCGACTTGAATAACCGGGGCGGTTTCTCCTGGGGTCAGATAGGGAAGATAGGCAACATCTACGGACAGCTTATCCGCATAGACCTCAAGGACCGTGTCACCGTAGAGCCGGACCTGGCGGAATCCTGGTCGGCAAACAGCGCGACGGAGTTCACGTTCACGCTCAGGGAAGGTCTGGTTGACCACGAGGGCAACCCCTTCACCATAGATGACGTCTACTGGCAGATGTACCGCTACGTTGAAAGGCCCAACGGGCTCCAAGCCAGGCAGCAGGGATGCGTACGGGCGTACGTAGCTCCCATTGAGGACGACAACGGCAACACGCTGGCCAATCCTGGCGCGGAGATAACGGGCCCCAATGAGTTGACGGTGCGGCTTAAGGCGCCCAGGAGCGCTTTCGTCCCCTGCTTCTCCGGCGCTTGGATCCTCTTTGGCCCCGACACGCACACCAAGCCGATAGACACCGACCCCAGCGGCCAGTGGCGTGACCTGTCTCCGGATAAGCAGGTCGGTACCGGCCCGTTCATGGTTACTAGCACCGACATAGACGCCAAAGAGGTCTGGGAGCGCAACCCCAACTTCTTCCGTGAGGGCCTTCCCTATCTGGACAGCGTCGAAATGGTGCAGATGACCGATACGACAACTCGTATCGCGGCTTTCAGGGCAGGACGAATTGACCTGACCGGTATCTTCGACTCACAGCCCAGGCGCAGTGACGCGGAGCGGTTGATAGCCGACATTCCGGAAGACTTCACCTTCTCCCTAATCACTGCTCTGGGATGGAGGGGTCAGACCGTCAACGTCACCAAGCCGCCATTTGGCCCCATAGAAGACCCAACTGCAGATACGCTGCGTCGGGTGATCCAGATGGGCACCAACAGGCAAGAGATAAACCTGCTCTCGTATGACGGCACGGGCACACTCTCTACCCCCTACTTCTTCGGCTGGGATTGGATCAACACCGAAGAGGAGTGGTACGAGAAGCTTCCTGGATTCAACCCCGATCCCATGGTCAAGGCAGACCTGATCGCGGAGGCGCAGGGGCTGATGATGGGTCTGGGGTACGGTCCCGACAACCCGTTGCAGATAAACGTTCTCTGCTCCACCTCAAACAAGACGGAGTGCGAAGGTATCCTGGCCCACTACGAGCGCGACCTCTACATCAAGGGAACCGTCGAAGGATTCGTGGACCTGCCTACCCGCAACTCCAGGAGAGACTCCGGCGACTTCACGCTGGAGATAGCGTTCAGCAACGGCGTAGCCTTCCCCGACCCGGACGCATTCAACCTGCTTCCGTTCACGCCCAACTACAAGGGCGGCAACAACCCCACGGGTTGGGACAACCCGGAGTGGGAGTCGCTGTTCAACGATCAACTGGTGCTCGACTCTCAGGCTGAAAGAGGCCCCATTCTGGCTGAGATGGCCCAGATCCTCTATGACGACGCCGCTATGGTAGGAACGCTTCGCCCCGGACTGGTTCACGGCATGAGGACCAACATCCATGACTACGTGCCGCCGTTCATCCACGCCGGCAACTACTCACTGGAGAATGTCTGGCTTAGCGACATGATGTAACCGCCGGTTAAGCGTATGTGATAAACTATGGCCGCCATCACTGGCGGCCATAGTTTATCTGGAGGGATATGCGTAAGTACGTAATTAGAAGAGTCCTTCTTTTCATTCCGACACTGGTTGGAGTGTCCATTGTCATTTTCATAATCCTGCGCGTCATCCCCGGCGACATTGCCTCCATCATCCTGGGCGGGCCGTCCGGTGAGGGCGCCTACTCGCTTGAAGAGCTGGAGGAGCTCCGCGAGCAGTTGGGTTTGAATCGTCCCATCGTGATCCAGTATTTCGACTGGGCATGGAGCATGATTAGAGGAGACCTCGGCGACTCCTATTTGCTGAGCCGCCCCATTTCGGATGAGCTGAGGAGGCAGTTCCCGGTCACCCTCCAACTGGCCTTCTTCACCGCGCTGGTTGTCAGCGCCATAGCCATACCCATAGGCATCCTGGCCGCTATCAAACGCGACTCCTGGTTGGACGTGGCGCTCCGCGGCTGGGCAATACTGGGGCTGGCCGCGCCCACCTTCTTCGTGGCTATTCTGTTCATACTGGGTCTCTCCCTCTATTTCAGGTGGCTGCCGCCCGTGGGTTTCGTCAACATGTGGGATGATCCCGTGACCAGCATCCAGCAGTTGATCTTCCCCGCCATAGCCCTCGGATTCAGCAGTAACGGCTTGCTGCTGAGGATGACGCGGACGCAGCTCCTGGAGGTGATGGGGGAGGACTACGTAAGGACGGCCAGGGCAAAGGGTCTGGGGGAGCGCATTGTCATCTGGCGGCACGCCGTACGCAATGCACTGCTGCCCATAGTTACAATCGGTGGGTTTCAAGTTGGCGGCCTGCTGTCGGGGACTATAGTAATAGAAACCGTGTTCAACATACCCGGTGTCGGACTTGGGCTGGTCAGAGGTCTCAACGCCAGGGACATGCCTCTGATTCAAGCATACATCCTCTACTTCGCGGCAATGGCGCTGGCGGTGAACCTGGTCGTCGACCTCACCTACGCCTGGTTGGATCCACGGATACGCTACGATTAGGAGCGACATGGCGAGACAGTCTGAAGGGACCATACTCCAGGAACCGCTGAAAGCGCAGGTTCCAGCCAGGTGGCTTATATACCTCCGTGCCTTTGGCCGTTTCATGCGCACTAAGCCGTTGGGAGCAATAGGAGTGGTGCTGATTGTTCTGTTCGTATTATTGGCAATAACCGCTCCCTCGGTTTCGCCGCGCGACCCTGCTGAAATAGACGCTTATAACATACTCGCCTCACCCACGTCTGAGCAGCCGTTCGGCACGGATATGCTGGGACGCGATATGCTCAGCCGGACGATATGGGGGTCTCGAGTCTCCATCTTCGTTGGGCTTGTCTCAATGATGGGGGCCAGCATTGTGGGCGCCGTCCTTGGCGTCACCAGCGCTTACTTCGTTGGCAAGTTCGACCTGATTGTGCAGCGCTTCATAGACGCTCTAACCGCCTTTCCCTCACTGCTGCTGGCTATGGCCCTGGTGGCTGCCTTCGGCTCGTCGTTCTACAACGTGATAGCGGCGCTGGTCATTGTGTTCACGCCAAGGATAACTCGGGTGGTTCGCTCCGTGGCGCTCAGCATCAAGGAAATGCCCTACGTAGAATCCAGCCGCGCCATTGGTTCGGCTGATTTGCGGATCATGTTCAGGCACATACTTCCCAATACCTTCGCCTCCTTGATCATCGTATCATCTGGCTTGATCGGCAGCGCCATCGTAATCGAAGCATCGCTGAGCTTTCTGGGTGTGGGCACAACGAACCTCGTTTCATGGGGAGGTCTGCTCAGCGGGGAGGTCATGCAGTTCTTCACTGCCGCGCCCTGGATTGTCCTATTCCCTGGAATAGCCTTGACGCTTCTGGTATTTGGCGTGAACGTACTGGGAGACGCCCTGCGGGACGTTCTCGATCCAAGGTTGAGGGGCAGAAACTAGCAACCGCAAGAGGCTGGCTCTAGCAAGAGGGAAGGCATGAGCAAGACCGAGGAAGCCGGAGACGAGCTGTTTCAGATGATACTGAACCGGTACGGCGACCGGCTAACCGGCCAAGAGACGGACGAGGTAAGAAAGATAGTCCGCAGAATTGCGGAGACCGCCGGGAAGCTGCGCTCTGTACAACTTGGCAACAGCGATGAGCCTATGGCTCTGTTCCAGCCGTATTCGAATGAAGATGAAGTCTGATGCTGTGTTCACCCCCCTGCGCGACCTTGCCGAACTGGTGCGCAGAAGGCAAGTCTCTTCCCTGGAGCTGACCACAACTTTCCTGGATAGACTGGAGGCTTACGGCCCCAGGTATAACGCCGTGGTGACCGTCACAGCCGAGCGAGCCATGCGGCTAGCCGTCCGCGCTGACGAGGAGATCAAAGCGGGAAACTACAGGGGCCCTCTGCATGGCATCCCATACGGCGTCAAAGACCTGCTGGCCACCTCCGGCGGCATACCCACCACCTGGGGAGCGGCGCCATTCCGCAATCAGACCTTCGACTACGATGCGACCGTAATCAGGAAACTGGAGGATGCTGGGGCCGTTTTGGCGGCTAAGCTGGCCATGGTTGAGCTGGCCGGTGGTCTTGGCTACCGCTACCCTGACGCCTCTTTCAGCGGACCGGGGATCAATCCGTGGAATAGCGGTTACTGGACAGGCGGCTCTTCCAGCGGGTCCGGCGCCGCTGTTTCCGCGGGGCTCGTGCCCTTCGCCCTCGGTTCGGAAACCGGCGGGTCAATACTTTCGCCTTCTAGCAGCTGCGGCGTGACCGGCATGAGGGCCACCTACGGCAGAGTGAGCCGCTATGGTGCAATGGCTCTGAGTTGGACGCTGGACAAGATAGGCCCCATTGGGCTTACGGCTGACGATTGTGGGATTGTTTTGGACGTCATCGCGGGCTGGGATCCGTCAGATCCGTCCTCCACGAAGCGTCCATATCGGTACGATCCCCAGTATTCGTTCAGCGGCCGGCCCAGGCTTGCCGTGGTTGGTGATGATCTGCAGGGAATCCCTGCCGACGTGCGCGCCAATTTCGAAGAGTCTCTGCGGGTACTGTCCGCCGAAGCGGACATCTCTGAAATCAAGGCGCCGGACTTCCCCTACGAGGCCGTCAATCAAACGATTCTCCAGGTCGAATCGGTCAGCGCGTTCGAGGATTTGATAGAGAGCGGAGTAGTGGCTGAGCTTTCCGATCCGGGAAACCACTATGGCGGCTACGCACGCACCGCTGTGCTGGCCCGTGATTACCTGCGGGCCTTGCGCATCAGGCGCAAAGTTGCTCTGGAGATAGATGACCTGCTCTCCAACTATGACGCCATAGTTTCCCCTACCAAGCCGTTGACTTCCGTGCCCTTTGGAGAAGAGAAGGGCAGCGACGTATCGCCTGCTCCCCGAAATACGGTCAGCGCACTGGCGAATCTGGCCGGACTGCCTGCTATTTCAGTGCCGAACGGCTTTGGAGACCACAATCTGCCCACCGGACTGCGATTCACGGGAAGGGCCTACAGGGAGAATACCGTCCTGGCCCTAGGTCGCATCTACCAATCGCTTACCAGCTGGCATCTGAATCACCCGGCAGTCGCCCCGTGAGGCGGTGATGTGGATTGGAGCTGAGCATGATTAGGCGCATGGCAAGAGTACTCATATTTGATGGACGGCTGTACGAAGACGTGCGTGAAGGACAGACGGCGACTTTGGAAGCGCTGGGCGTGGTCCTTCTGGGTGGGATGTCTATTGCGCTGGGCTTGATTCTTGGCGTAGCCAGCGATAACGACCTTGCAGGTCGCGGGGTAATAATGCTCAGGAGCCTCTCCGCGGCCGTCGCGGGGTGGATGGCGGTTAGCCTTCTCGCCACAGTCATAGGCAGGTTGGTGAGGAGGAAGACTACTCTCACCCATGTACTCCGTACGGTGGGATATGCCAACGCCCCGGGCATATTCACCATCGTGATAGTAGTGGCTTCTAGCAATCAGTCGTTTGCCTTGATGCTTAACGCATTGATACTGGGCTGGATGGTGCTGGCTATATCGCAGGCAGTCAGCCGGAGCATAGATATGCCCTTCTCGGTGGGGCTTTGGACGGGACTGGTGGGCATACTGATCATGGTAGCGATAAGAAACGTATTCACCAGCGCGTTGCTTTAGGTATAATGGGGTCTGCTTTGCAGGGAAGAGCTAATCGTAATAAGCATGACAAAATCAGCAGATAGTCGCAGAAGTCTGTAGGAAGTTACCCCAATGCTCCTCCAAAACAAGCACATTTCGTCACCTGGCGTATGCATAGTTGAATTGACGGCATGGCCATGCAGAGAATAAGAGAACCAGGTCAGATAGGCTCTGAACCGGGAGCTTCCGCAACACCACCAAGAAGATCTCGAAAATACCTGCTTCCTGCCCAGATAGTAATCGGATTGGGGCTTAGCGCGTTATTGATATGGCTGCTGTTCCGTGGCCTGGACTGGCAGAGGCTTTTTGAAACCCTGAGAGCTTTCCCAATATATCTTTTCCTGCTGGCTCTGGGTGTGTTCATAGTGGGTATCACGGCAAGAGCCATGCGGTGGTACATACTTCTGCCCGGGGAACAGCTGAGCTTCTTACGCTTGTTTCTCATACAGAACGCGGGGATAGGTCTGAACAATCTGTCGCCGGTGCGGCTAGTGAGCGAGCCGGTGCAGCTGGCGCTGGTGGTAAGGAGGGGCGGCGTCAATACGGCAACGGCGCTTGCCACGCTGGTTGTGGAACATCTGATGGACGTATTCGCGGTGGCTGTCATCCTCGCCATGAGCCTCATAGCCCTGCCGCAACTGCGGGGCTTCAGCATTCAGGTGGGCGCCGTGATCATCCTGGCCTTCCTCACCTTGGTGGTACTTTTTGCCGTGGCCAAGGGAATGGATGCAGTGCCGGGGTCCAGCAGGCTGCCGTTCCTACGCAAAGCCTTGGCTGCCGTTAGAGCCCTGGGAAGCTCGCCGCTGCGTCTATTCCTTTCATTTATGTCCACGTTGATCCACTGGGGACTTCTCAGCTTGAGCGGTTGGATAATAGCCCAGGGCGTTGGCATAGACATCCCGGTGGCCGCTATGGTTGTGCTCATAATGGGGAGCGTATTCTTTGTTTCCATAGTTCCCTCGGCCCCTGGCGGCATTGGAACGTTCCACGGCGCGGTGGTGTTCACAATGGCGCGATTGGGCATACTCAACGAAGAGGCGTTGGTCTTTGGCTTTATCATGCACATAATCTTGTTCATTCCGTCAACACTGGTGGCGATCGTAGTGCTGCCCAGAGAAGGCATACGGCTCTTTGGCAAGTCTCCGGACCTGGCAGTGAATGGAAATAAGAGGGAGAAGGACCGGTGACGTGGGAGGCCTTAGAACCATGGCGGGCCTCAATAGGCGGCTGATACCCAACCTGTTGAAATCTCTTGCCGCAAGGAGATAGTGAACCCGCGAGTTTATGCAGAAGAGCTCTGGCAGAGCGGGGAGTTCGACGCCTTTCTGGGGCCGGTTCCTCCCGTGGACAGCCCCAACGCCTTTCTGTTCGGCTTGCTCCACAGCGAGGGCAGGTGGAATAGGACGGGTTATGCCGATGCGGAGTTGGATAGGCTGATAGAGGAGCAGTCCGTAGCAGAGCAGGGAAGGGGGGAGGCGGTGCGCCGGGTCCAGCTGTACGTCATGGACAAGGCTGTCCTGTTTATGCCGGTGACCGGCGGCAGCATGTGGGCGTGGCAGGATAAGGTAGAGGGGTTTCATCCGAACTTTGCCGCATCCGAGTATTTCTACTGGTCCAGGCTGAGGACGGCTGAGTAGGGGTACACCCCGCCGTTCGTCGTTGCGAGGAACCGAAGCAATCTGGCGGGGATGTGGGGCTTTCCCCAGTACGCAGGCGGGTATTCCCTAACGATTGTTGAAATACCTGAGGGCGTCTCTCAATGCTTGGATGAGGAAGTCCACTTCCTCGTTGGTGTTGTAGACGTAGAAGCTGGCGCGCCCAGAGGCAGCAAGTCCCAGCTTACGGTGCATGGGCATTACACAGTGGTGACCGGTGCGGATGGCTATGCCCCTCTGGTCAAGGAATGTGCCAAGGTCGTGGGGGTGAACGTGAGGGTTGTTGAAGGTGACCAGGCCGCCGCGTATGGCGGGGTCTCTGGGGCCTAGTATATCCAGATCCTCTTCCAGCGCCTTGAACTCGCTCAGGGCGTAGGAGGTTATCTCCATTTCATGCCTGCGTACGTTCTCCATCCCCAGCGCCTGTAGATAATCTATGGCTGCGCCAAGGGCCACGGCGTCGGC
This sequence comes from Dehalococcoidia bacterium, assembly GCA_965197965.1. Taxonomy (GTDB): domain Bacteria; phylum Chloroflexota; class Dehalococcoidia; order Lucifugimonadales; family QGNO01; genus DAOUJH01. The sequence goes on along the minus strand of OZ240235.1, from coordinate 675,478 downwards.
GAAGTTGGGTGTGCCGGCTTCGAAGCGGTTAGGAAGGTCGTTCCAGGTGGCATGGTCGTACCAGACCTCGCGCACCATTTCTCCACCACGTAGGAATGGGTCCATGCCTTCCAGTATGGAGGGTTTGACGTAAAGAACGCCGATGCCGGGAGGAGCCATCATCTTGTGCCCTGAAAAGGCGAGGAAATCGCAGTCTAAGTTAGTGACGTCCACCGGCATGTGGGGCACGCTTTGAGCGCCGTCGATAATGATGGCCGCGCCTACTCCATGGGCGCGCCGGGCCAGGTCTGCGACAGGGTTGGTAGCGCCCAGGAAGTTGGACACGTGTACCGCAGCCACCAGCTTGGTGCGAGGGTTGATCAGCTCGTCCAGAGATGTTGTATCCAGGACGCCGTTCTCCGTTACAGGTATGTGACGCAGCGTTGCGCCCGTCATCGCGGCCACTTTCTGCCAGGGCACCAGGTTGCTGTGGTGCTCCATCTCAGTGGTGACTATTTCGTCGCCTGGGCCTATGTTCTGCATGGCCCAAGTGTTTGCCACAAGGTTGATGGCCTCTGTGGTGTTGCGTACGAATATGATGCTTTCCACAGCGGGAGCATTGATGAAACCGGCGACTTTCTGGCGGGCGGCTTCGTAGTGATCGGTAGCTTCCATGCTCAGAGTATGGACTCCCCGGTGCACATTGGAATTGAAGCTCTGGTAGACCTCTACGAGGGCGTCAATAACCTGCCGGGGCTTCTGCGAGGTGGCGGCATTGTCCAGGTAGACCAGTGGCACGCCGTTGACGCTCCTGGAGAGGATGGGAAAGTCCTTGCGTATTTCTCTAGCGTTGAACATTGTGCTTTCAGTCGGCAGCGCTTTCCGCTATGGCGTCTTGCAGCGCGCTCCAAGTCAGAAGCGCGCATTTGATGCGTATGGGGAACTCCCGTACTCCCCGCAGTACGGCCAGTTCTCCCAAAGACTCCTCTTGCTCAGGGCTTAGCTCTTTGCCTTGCATCATCCCTTTGAAAACCGCCACCATTTCACTGGCATTCGCGACGGTGCCTCCCTTGATTGCCTCTGTCATCATAGAGGCGGACGACTGGCTGATGGCGCACCCTTCACCATTGAAGCCCACGTCTGAGACTAGGCCTTCGTCGTCCAGTTTTGCCGTGAGCGCCACGCGATCCCCGCAGAAGGGGTTGAACCCTTCCGCTTTGAGGTCGGGTTCTTCCAGGAGGTGATGATTGCGCGGGCTCTTGTAGTGATCCAGGACTATTTCTTGGTATAGCGAGTCCAATCCTTCCATCTGCATATTATCGTATCGCTTAGTTGGCTCCCCCGGGTTCCTATTCCGGCGATGATCCCACGAGCCAGTCCTCCAGCTTGGAATGGACAAGGCCGCTGATGTGGTCGCGTAATTGGTCCTGTTTGATGCTGTCGATAACCTCGGCCACGAAGCCGTGAATGACGAAATTGCGGGCGGTGGTCTCGTCCATGCCGCGAGAGCGTAGGTAGAACAACGCGTCGTCGTCAATCTGGCCGCAGGCGGCGCCGTGGCCGCATCTTACATCGTCCGTATACACCCAGAACGCGGGCTTGGTGTACGCCTCCGCTTCTTTGGAGAGAAGGAGGTTCTTGTCCACCTGGTATGCGTTGACGCCCTTGGCGTCTTCACGGACTATTATGCTGCCGTGGAACACGGAGCGGGACTTGCCGTCCAGGATTCCCTTGTACAGCTCGTTGGCAGTGGTGTTGCCCTTGATGTGCTCTATGATTACCTGGTTGTCCACGTGCTGCGTTTCGGTGACCATGTAAAGCCCGTTGAGCACGGTGGAAGCGCCCTCTTCCGTCATGCGGGCGTTGAGATTGTTCCTCACCAGGCCTCCACCCAGGTCTATATTGACCGATGAGAAGTAGCTGTCCCTGGCCAGCACCGCCTCCGTATTGGTTACGTGGTAAGCCTTCTCAGAATGGCGTTGCATCTTGTAGTACCTTAGGGAAGCGCCCGCGCCAAGCACAATCTCCGTGACCGCGTTGGATAGATAGATGCCGTTTGAAAGCCCCACGTGGCTTTCTATTATGCTGGCGGAAGCGTCTCGGCCTGTGAGAACAAGAACACGAGGGTAGACGTCTATCTCTTCATCGTGGGCGGTGGTGATGAACAGGAGGTGAATGGGCTCTTCCAGCATGGCGCCGTTGTCCAGGTGGATGAAAGCGCCATCTTGGAGAAAGGCGGTGTTGAGAGCGGCAAAGGCGTTGTCGTCATACGACATGTGCTGCGCCACGTGCTGCTCCACCATGGAGCCGGGGCCGGACAGCACCGAGGCTATGCTCTCTACCCTGGCGCCATTGGGCAGAGAATCTAGGAAGGATAGCTGCGGGTTGAATTTGCCGTCCACGAACACGGCAAGGTGCCACCGGTCATGGCCTGGGTTGTAGGGATGAATCTGTGCAAGGTCTACGACATTGAGTTGGGTGGCTGGTCGGAAGGCCCGCCTGGCAATGGGGCGAATGTCCGTGTACTTCCATTCTTCGTTGCCCCGCCGCGCTGTGGGGAAGCCCAGTTCGTTGAACCTGGCGAACGCCGACTTGCGCAGTCCTTGCACCCAAGGGTGGGTCGGGGAGCAGTCTTTCTCTAAGGAATCAAAAGCGGCAATGTAGTTCTCTAGGCTGGTTAGCTGTTTTGTTGCCATGTGATCAACTGCTGACGGATCTGGCGGCCTCCTCCAACTCGTCGTAGCCTTTTGCTTCGATTTCGTGAGCAAGGTTGGCGCCGCCAGACTTGACGATGCGCCCATCTATGAGTACGTGGACAAAATCCGGGGTCAGATAGTTCAGTATGCGCTGGTAATGGGTAACCAGCAGTATGGCGTGGTCGGAGCGGCGGAAGCCGTTGATGCCGGCGGCCACCTCTCGCAGCGCGTCGATGTCCAGGCCGGAATCGGTCTCGTCCAAGATGGCAAGCCGCGGCTCTAGCACCGCCATTTGAAAGATCTCCATACGCTTCTTTTCGCCGCCGGAGAAGCCCTGGTTGACGTTGCGCTGCACCAACGCCGGGTCCATCTCCAAGCTGGCCAGCTTGTCCCTGAGGACTCGGTTGAACTTGATGGGGTCAAGCTCCTCTTCGCCACGGCTCTTGCGCAATGAGTTGTAGGCGGCTCGGAGGAACTGGTCGAAGCGGACGCCGGGAATCTCTGTGGGGTGCTGAAAAGATAGGAAGATGCCGGCTCTGGCGCGGAACTCGGGCAGCATATCCAGGAGCGGCTGGCCATCCAGGGCGGCCTGGCCGGAAAAGACCTTATAGCCGGTATGACCGGCCAGCACGTTGGCCAGGGTGCTCTTTCCTGAGCCGTTCGGCCCCATTATGGCGTGCACTTCGCCTTCGTTGACGGTAAGGCTTATCCCTTTGAGGATCTCTATATCTCCCACGCCGGCGTAGAGGTCTTTGATTTCCAGTAATGACATCTATCCCACGGCGCCCTCTAGGTTTGCTTCCAACAGCCTGGTCGCTTCTACGGCGAACTCAAAGGGAAGCTGCTTGAACACCTCTTTGCAAAAGCCGTTGATGATCATGGTGTGGGCATCCTCTATGGAGATGCCGCGCTGGTTGCAGTAGAAGAGCTGGTCTTCACTGACGCGGGACGTGAAAGCTTCGTGCTCCAGGTGGGACGAGTTGTTTCGCACCTCCACGTAGGGAGTGGTGTGGGCGCCGCACTGGTCGCCAATGAGCAGCGAGTCGCACTGGGTGAAGTTCCAGGAATTGTCGGCGGAGGGCATGACCCGGATCAAGCCGCGGTAGGTGTTCTGTCCCTCGCCCGCGGAGATGCCCTTTGCAATGACGGTGCTGCGAGTGTTCTTGCCCATGTGGATCATCTTTGTGCCCGTGTCGGCCTGCTGGCGACCCTTGGCCAGCGCCACCGAGTAGAACTCACCAATGGAGTTATCGCCCTGCAGGAGCACTCCTGGATACTTCCAGGTGATTGCTGAGCCGGTCTCCACCTGGGTCCACGATATCTTGGAATTCTTGCCCAGGCATTTGCCCCGCTTCGTAACGAAATTGTAGATGCCGCCCACCCCCTTTTCGTCCCCGGGGTACCAGTTTTGGATGGTTGAATACTTTATCTCGGCGTCATCCAGGGTGATCAGCTCTACTACGGCGGCGTGAAGCTGGTTTTCGTCGCGCATGGGGGCGCTGCAGCCCTCCAAATAGCTGACGTAGCTGCCCTCATCCGCAATGATGAGGGTGCGTTCAAATTGCCCGGTGTTCTCCGCGTTGATGCGGAAATAGGTGGTCAGTTCCATGGGGCAGCGCACGCCCTTGGGTATGTAGCAAAAAGACCCGTCCGAGAAGACCGCGGAGTTCAGCGTCGCATAGAAGTTGTCGGTGTACGGCACCACCGAGCCAAGGTACTTTCGCACCAGGTCCGGGTAGTCCCGGATGGCTTCCGACATGGAGCAGAAGATGATTCCCTGCTTGGCCAGCGTCTCTTTGAAGGTGGTGGCTATGGAAACGCTGTCGAAGATGGCGTCCACGGCAACGCCGGCAAGGCGCTTCTGCTCTTCCAAGGGTATGCCCAGTTTTTCGTAGGTCTTGAGGATCTCGGGGTCTACCTCGTCCAGGCTGTCGTAGGACGGCGTCTCTCTGGGCGCGGCATAGTAGGAGATGGCCTGGAAATCTATGGGCGGATAGTGAACGTTGGCCCACGTTGGTAGTTGCTCCCTTTCCAACAGCTTCATGAAATGGTGGAAAGCCTTCATGCGCCATTCCAGCATGAACTCCGGTTCGTTCTTCTTGGCCGAGATCCAGCGTACCGTCTCTTCTGTCAGGCCGGGGGGCGCCGACTCCTGTTCGATATCGGTGACCCAGCCGTACTTGTAGTCCTGCGCCGCAACGTCCTTGACGACTCTGTTGGTCTCTGTAGCGGCATTGTTTGTTGTGGTCATTCAGTTACCTCAGCCGTCTGCGTGGATGGTAGAGCCAAGCAACGGCTAAAATTGATCCGACTACGAGCTACCAATCTAAACTCGATTTGTTGACCTACAAGGTCAACAATCTATACTAACACTTGAGCTTTAATTGGGCAAACTATACCAGAGATAAGTGCAAAACGAGAGCAAATTCAGGCACGGGGCTTGCAGCGAGAGCCGTATTGATTACGTATTGCGCTATGAAATTGCTAAAGCATGGGACGACAAAGCGCTGAGCACCTGCCTAATTCGAATCCACAGTGATATTGTGCTCCCCACAAAGAGGAGGGCACGACGTCCTTTGAGGAGTTTATGGGCCATGTCTACACCTATCAGTAAAGCACAGTTAATTGAAGGATCAAACCAACGAGCCATATCCCCGTAGTCCAAAGAGCAGTACAAAGTCCCGCCAGAAAAGCGAGGACGGCTGTTGTCTTCCATTTGCCGTCAACGTGGTCCCAACCCATTCTGATTCTCCCGACTCCCCATACGAAACTCACCCAACAGGATACCCACGCTAGAAACGAGGCCCACCACGCTAGAAACGAGGCCCACATAGTAACCTCGTAAAAGGCTCTGGTTGCAATATCGTGCACTAACAACGAGAGCACAGCGGGCAACAGAATGATAGCGATGCCCCGGGGCAGTTCGATGGCAATCGGTGGCCGATCCGTCATAACAGGGGGAAGTATACCACTAGACACCAGCAGCATGGTTACGGGCAGACCTCGCCTAGCTCCTGGTTCATCGTGAGCTTTAGGTATACCACTGCCACATCGCTCAATCTGCTACTCCCCCAGTATTTGCAGTATGACCCCTCTCGGTCACTTGGCCCGTCAAGCTCTACAAAGAAAACGCTTTGCCAGTGCCCCCTGCCATCTCCTCCTTTCCCATGCCAACCCGCTCACGCTATCCTCTGTCCATGCGTATATGCCTATTCAACCCGCTTTACAATCGTATCAGACATACTCGCCGGAGCCGTTACGACAACCTCCCATGTCATACGGAGCCTGTCCTGAGCTTAGTCGAAGGGAAGGAAAGCGGTACTTGCCGACACGCCGCTTGCAGAATGGAGTGAGGTTCCCTGACAGATGCAGATGACGGATAGCACGTCGATTGTGCCACAACCAATCTGTCTTTTCGTAGATGCGACCTATGTCCTCTTGCGGAACATCTGCGAGGGCATTGGGGTCGTACAGTAGGGGCACTTTGAATCCTAAACTTGCGACCTTCTCATCATCTGCTCGGGAGTCAACAGTTCATCGGTAGGAGTGTCGAGTGACCGCATTAGGCGCTCTCTGACCTCTGGGGCAATTTCTAGCCCTTCATCGGGGTCTAGCATTTCTTCAAGCACGTCAGCGACTATGACGCGTATCATTTCCAAGAGCCTGTCCACAGGAATGGCGTTGGCATCTGGTTCATCCGCAAGCTCTTTATTGATGAGTTCCAGTAACTCGTCCCGTTGGGCTGGGATTCTCTGCTCGTTCCCTTCGCTGAGCAAGGAATGCACTGCGGCGAGGGCAATATCCGTGCGGTAGGACAATTTCTCGATCGGGGTAATGGCAGGTACGTTGCGACCCCTTATCATTTCACGTTGCCTCTGCCGCCCCTGACCGGTCAACAGCCTCTCCATCATCCCATATCCTCCTAGATGTGCATTGCCTTGATCGTATCACGGAGAACGGTGCGGAGCCAGAGAGATTATGGGGCACCTAGCAATCCGCAAGCACGGCCATGCACCAGTAGGCGTGTGCAAATCGTGATAATGAGTGAACAGGGTGTTTGGTGAATTTCGTGGCTACTTAGATGCGAAGGAATCTTCTCAACCGCCCCATCAGGGATGTGGAGCGAGCATTGCATTTTGCCTGGCAATCTAGCCGCCGTTTGACACCTCACTGACGCACTAGTAGCGTTCCCGCAGGAGGTCAACAGATGGCGTGTGCTGACGAGTTGGTTTTGGCTATAAATGAGATAGCCTGGATGGTCGCAAAGACCGGGAAGCCGATTTACACACTCGACTTGTCTAGTGAGGATGTACCAGCCCTGATCATATTGCAAACCCGCGAGCCGTTCCTCAAAGCGGCTTAAGCTCCTGCGTATCCCCATGTGAATTGGGCAACGTTCTATGGTTCGTAGGATTCGCACGAGCAATAATAGACGGGGCATTTCTCATCCAAATGGCCGTTTTTTTGGTGCCCGCATCCCCCGCACCATTCCGAAAACGTCTTTGCTTGTGGACGGCCTCCGCCCTCGTTGCATTCAAAACAGGTGCAAGCCAGAGGGTGCCGGCCCGACTCTCTGAACCTTAGCCAGTCCTTGTCTAACATCTGGGCTCCCTCCTTAGTACTCCAGTACCCCGCCTAGCATACTGGAATGCTAGCGAAGTGAACACATAGTAGTGCGTTCACCACGCCCAAAGCCCCTACTCCCCCAGCACTTGCAGTATGACCTCTCGGTCACTTGGCCCGTCGAGCTCTACAAAGAAAACGCTTTGCCAGTGCCCCCTGCCATCTCCTCCTTTCCCATGCCAACCCGCTCACGCTATCCTCTGTCCATGCGTATATGCCTATTCAACCCGCTTTACAATCGTATCAGACATACTCGCCGGAGCCGTTACGACAACCTCCCATGTCATACGGAGCCTGTCCTGAGCTTGAAGTTTACCCTGAGCAAAGTCGAAGGGAAGGAAATCGGAATTGTTTTCCCGTATTTTCAAGAAAATGGCTCGCATTTAGCCTTGCAGCTTGACATAACGTCTGAAACAATTCCCCTTCTCAGGCACAACCGCCACTCCACCGTAAACGCCATCTCACGCCTAGCAACCGTTTTCACGACACACAAAAAACGACTTATGTCAAGCTGAGCAGGCCGCCGAGACCACTGTGGCCAACTCGGCTCCTACGACGTCCGACGTGCCGCTTTGCCGCAGCTCACCTAGTTCTGGTCAAGAGGAAGGCCACCAGTTCCCTGAGATGGTTATGATGGTCAGGAGGGAGCTCCGCCGCGCCGATGGTCTCCATGGCTTGGCGCCCCAACTCCTCCGTGAGAGACTCGGCGCGTTCCTTGGAGCCCGTCTTTTCAAGCATGCCCAGCACTCGTTGAACGTCGGCCTCATCAATGGACTCCTTGCCCAGAACCTCCTTGATGCCCCTGATGGTAGAGTCGTCACCGTTTTCAAGCGCGTGGACAACTGGGAACGACTTCTTCTTGCGCAGTATGTCGCTTCCCACGGCTTTGCCTGTGACGGAGGGATCGCCCCAGACTCCAAGTATGTCGTCCCGTATCTGGAACAGATTGCCCAGGTGACGCCCCGCTTTGGCCATCAAGGACGCCATTTCACGGTCGCCTGAGCCAATGAAAGCGCCCACTTCCAGGGCGCATGAGATGAGCGCGCCTGTCTTGCGTGAGATCATGTCCATGTATTCGCCTGTGGTGACGTCCAGGCGTTGCTCGAACGATATGTCCAGGTACTGGCCTTCTATCATCTCCAGGCTGCTTTGGGTGAGGCGGGATGAAGCGTAGAGGAGACGTTCCCCGGGGACTTTCCGCGATTGGGATAGAGCCAGGAAAGCGAGATTGAACATCACGCTGCCGGCGGTGAGCGCTTTGGGTTCACCCCAGATGGCCCACAGCGTAGGACGATGGTGCCGCTGCACGTCCCTGTCCTCTATGTCGTCGTGGATCAGGGAGAAGTTGTGGATCAGCTCCATGGCGGATGCGGCGGCCATAGCGGATTCCGTTGCGCCGCCGGCGGCCTGGCAGGCCAGAAGGAGCAGCGCCGGGCGCAGCCGTTTGCCTTCGGCGTCATGCCTGGGATTGCCGTCTTTGTCGCACCAGCCCATGTGGTAGCGCAGGGAGGTATACGGGGCACTGTTCTGCTGAGGGATCTCTTCCCGGAGAGCGTTCTCCACAAGGTCGCGGTATTCCCAAAGGACTGAAGGTAGGTCTACGGAGGAAGTCGGCTGCGTACGGCCGGTTTCAGCCATCTCTTCCGTATTCGTCCAGAATAGCGGCGGCATGGAGAATGCCCTTCAGGAAGTAGTCTATCCTGACGTTTTCATTGGGGGCGTGTATCTTGTCGTCGGGGAAGGAAACTCCGGACGACGCTACCGGCAGTCCCAGGCCCTCCGCTATGTAGTACATGGGGCCGCTTCCCGCAAGCCCGGGCGTAAACAGTGGCTCTTTTTCGTATACCTGCCTGGCCGTTTCCGAAACCAGCCGGACAAACGGCGAGTCCATGTCAGTGCGCGACGGGTTTACTCCGTCCCAGTAGTTGATGCCGATGTCTGAAAAACCGTGGGCGTCCAGGTGATTTCGCAGCTTGTCCAGGATATCTGCGGGCCGCTGGTCCGGCACAAGCCTGAAATCCAGCTTCACTTTGGCCGTGGCTGGCAGGACGGTCTTCGTGCCCTCGCCGGTGTAGCCCGACTCTATGCCGCAGATTGTACACGTTGACTCGAACATGTGGCGTTTGCGGAAATCGATGCCTTCCGCATCGCAGAGGAAGCGGGAAACCTGAAGCTCCTGGCGCAGGCTGTCTTCTTCCGCGGGCATTCCGGCTACGGCGGCCAGCTCCGCCTCGGTAGGTTGGCGGACCTGGTCGTAGAAGCCGGGAATGAGGATGCGCTCCTCCTCGTCCTTGAGGGTGGACAGCGCCCAGACCAGGCGCCACGCCGGGTTGGGCACCACGGTGGCCCAGGATGAGTGGGAATCCCGGGAAGAGGAACGTACTTCAAGCTCCGTGTAGAGAATGCCCTTGAGTCCCAGGTATATCTGGGGGTTGCCCTCCCAGTTGACGCCGCCGCCTTCCCAAATGCAGGCGTCCGCCTTCAGAAGGTCGCGGTGCTTCTCCACGAAGGAACCAAAGCCGGGGCTGCCTATCTCCTCTGCGCCCTCAATGCAGAACTTGACCCGGCAAGGCAGCTCGCCGCGGACGGCCTTCATGGCCTTGACGGCGGCTATGCGCGCCGCTAGGTGCCCTTTGTCGTCGGATACGCCGCGGGCGAAGATGCGGCCGTCGCGCTCCGTGGGCTGGAATGGCGGCGAGTCCCACAGCTCCAGCGGCTCGGCGGGCTGAACGTCGTAGTGGTTGTAGAACAGCAACTGCTTGGAGGAGCGCCCGTCGTGTTCGGCGTAGACCACGGGGAAGCGCGGGTCTTCCGTAGGCATGATGCTAGCCTGGAAGCCTGCTTCTTGGAGCATATCTTTCACCAGATCGGCGCACTCCTGCACGCCATCGTTCTGGGCGGCCACGCTGGGCTGAGCGCAGAGGCGCTTGAGGTCTTCCAGGTACTCCGGCAGGTGGTCTTCTATGTGCTTCCTGATTGCAGTGTCCATGGCGGCTCCTTGGTCTGGGCCGATTATAGCAGATGGTCAACTGCGCTTTCTCGTTGACAGTGGAATGGCGGTGGGAAGATACTGTTATTGCAAGGCAAAAGGAGGAGACAGTGGCTACTACATCCTTGTTGACGCGTGAAGACCTCAAGTCGGCTATAGAGCAGGCGCCAAGAGTGCGCTTGGCCAATATTCCAACGCCCATTGAAGAGCTCTCCAGGCTGAGCGATGCGCTTGGCGGCCCGCGTATCTTGATCAAGAGGGACGACCTTACGGGGCTGGGGTTCGGTGGCAACAAGGTGCGCCACATGGAGTTCTGCATGGGAGACGCTCTAGCCAAAGGATGCGATACCTCTGTAAACGCCAATCTCTGGGTATCGAACAACTCCAGGATCATTGGTGCTGCGTCCAAGAAGGTCGGTATGCGCTATATCTGCGTGGTTGTGGGAGGCAAGGACAGGCCGGTGCAGGGAAACATGCTTCTGCTTGATTTGATGGGCACCGAGATGCACCTTACCCAGGGCAGGGACATGGAAGAGGGTAGGCGGTTGGCCGAAGAGCTGGCTGATCAGGTGAAACGCGAGGGCGGCAAGCCTTACCTGCATACCGCGGAGCCAATGTCACGTGGGTCGGGGTCCATGGGCTATCTCAACGCTACCCTGGAGATTCTGGAGCAGTTGGATGAAATGGGAGTGGCCGATGCCAAGGTCTACATTGTAACCGGTGCATCGCATGGAGGGCTGGCGCTTGGCGCAAAGGCCCTGGGCCTGCCCTGGAGCATCACAGGGGTGCAGGTTGCCCCTCCGCCGATCTACTTTGCCGACACGGTAACCTGGGCCAACACCGCGGCGCAGGCGCTGGAGTTGCCCCTGCGCTTGGACTGGGAGGACGTTACCGAGACATCCGACTACGTGGGGCCGGGCTATCCCGACCCCAGTCCGGAGTGTGCCGAGGCCATACGTTTGATGGCAGAGCAGGAGGGGATCATCCTTGAGCCCGTGTATACGGGCAAGGCGCTGGCGGCGGTGATAGACCACGTGCGCAAAGGAGTGCTCACCTCTAAGGATACCGTGCTCTTCATGCACACCGGAGGACTGCCAGAGCTGTTCAACTTTGCCGAAGAGTTGAAACGATAGCACGTACCCTCCCCCCGCTTATGGTGAGCTTAGAGTTTACCCTGAGCGTAGCCGAAGGGAACCATATAGCGAGAGACCCCATCTACGCCATCGTAGGGGCAACCCTCGTGGTTGCCCTGACCCCCTTCCTGCCGTACCCTACGCCGCAACATTCCCAGGCTTGTTTTCTCTCAGCAGCGGCAAGATCAATATCAACGCTCCAGATACCACTGCCAGGATCAGCACGCCTGAGGTGAGTGCGCCAGTGAGATCGCGGAGGAAACCGAGGAGGAACGGCCCTCCGAACCCTCCGATCTCGGCGGCGGCAAAGAACAGCCCCGCCGCCGTGCCTATGCGCTTCGCGCCTATGCGGGGCGTTTCCATCAATATGAGGGTCTGTATGGGCATCATGGGGCCCCTCACCACGTTGGACGCTATCAGCGCAGCGATGAGCACTAGGCCAGTGGTGTACGCCAGTCCCAGGGTGGCCACGACGGCCACGACAAGCAGCAACGCCATGGTCAGGGCGCGGTAACCGTGCCTGGCCAGTGGCGGTATTATAAGCAGCCCGGAGACGCCAATGGCGGTACCCAAAGCTGTCCAGATGCCGGCCTGGGTAATGGTCATGCCTCCTTCTTGGAGAAGGGTGGGTAGCCAGTTGCTGAGGCCGTGATTGAGCAAAAAGGTGGCGAAGGCCATGACCAGGATGATCTGAACGTTTCGGAGACGGAGCAGCCCATACATCACGGACAGGCTCGACTCCTTCTCAGAGGTCGTCTCGCTCCTTTCTGAGGCGGGTAGGGGAGCGTCGCGGGAGAAGAGCCACCAGGCTGCTATGATGACCAATAGAACAGCTCCGTAGATTAGAGATATGCCCCGCCAGCTTCCGGTAATGGGCAGGACCACTCCGGCAGCGGTGGCCAGGGCTATGGCCATGCCGCTGAGCGGCCCGGTGGTATATATGCCGGCAGCCAGGTTGCGCTGGTTTCCCTGGAACCACAGAGAGACCACTTTGGGAGCGCCTATGGAGATGATGGGGCCTCCCACACCGAACAATGCCACCGCGAATAGGAGTGTGTAGAAGTCCACGGCAAGGCCACGCAGCACCAGCGACACCCAGACTATGATTATGCCGATGCCCAGAGATCTCCGCACGCCGAGGCGGTCGACGACTGCGCCCAGTGGCGAAGCGGTAAAGATGTAGACGAACTGCCACGCGCCAAGGACAAGCCCCATCTGGCTGAAGGACATGTTCAGGTCTTTGATGATTGGATCAACGAGGGGCGGGATGGTTGCTACGGTCACGCCAAAGGAGGCGTAGAGGAGCCAGAGTAAAAATAGGATGACCCAGCGATAGGGGTTCGCCTCCGTCATGGCTTGCTGTGGAGGCGGGGTTGCGGGCTGACCGGTGCTCACGCTCACAATATACGTGCAGATTGGGCAGGGTGGCAAATGGGTCGTTTGTTTGCGTTGTGCCTACGGATAGAGTAGGGTAGGCCTCTCCATTTTGCGACACGCGGTGTTCCCAATGAAGAAACCCAGGTTCTTCTATGGTTGGTATATAGTCGTCGCTGGCTTTTTCGGCAACGTAGCAGCCGGCGGCATCCAGAGCTTCACTTTCGGCGTGATATACCCCGCGATGAGCGATGCCCTGGGCTGGGGTCGCGGTGTGGTCTCTGTGGGGCTGGCGCTTCGTCCCCTGGGCGCCGCATTCATGGGGCCCATCTTCGGGCCGTTGATCGACCGCTTCGGAGCGCGCTGGCTCATGTTCTTCTCGGCGCTCATCGGCGGCATAGCTACCATAGCCGTCGCCGAGGTCACGGAGGTCTGGCAGTTCTACGTTGTCTACGGCATAGCCGGGGCGCTTACCTTCACCGGTGTGGGAGACCTGATAGCTACCGCAGTGATACCCAAGTGGTTTGTAAGACGTAGGGGTAGGGCACTTGGTCTGGCCACAATGGGCAACCCGGCAGCGGGCATGGTGGTGGCTCCTATACTGGCCTTCATCGTCATTACCTACGGCTGGCAGGCCGGATGGTGGTTTCTTGGACTGATTATCCTGTTCATAGGCATACCGGCGTCGTCGCTGATGCGGCGCCAGCCTGAAGATATGGGACTGCTACCCGACGGCGATACAGATGAGGAGCCGGAAATCCCGGGCCAGCCCGCTCGTATACCCAGCCACGCCGCGGAGGTGCAGTGGAGGCCCGGAGAGTCGGTGAGGACACTGTCATTCTGGCTGCTGCTGGCGGGCTTCACCATTGGCCTGACCGCGGTGGGAGGAGTCGTCCTCCACGAATTCGCGTTTCTCACGGAAAGGGGTCTATCGTCGCCGGTGGCCGCCGCCGTGCTTTCTACGCATGCTATGGGCGCGGCACTGGCCAGGCTGCTCTGGGGCAGCTTGGCCGATAAATTCCCCATCAGGTACGTGATGGCGGCCATATTCTTCTTCTCCGCGCTGGGCCTGGCCATTTTGCTGGTGTCGCAGAGCGCGCCGTTTGCCTTTATGTTTGCCGCGGTGTACGGCCTATCCGTGGGCGGCACCGGGGTCGTACAGCCCACCATGTGGGCTAACTACTTTGGTCGCGGCTTCATTGGGGCCATACGCGGCATCACCATGCCGGCGCAGCTCGTCAGCGTAGCGGGCGGCCCGGTTATGGCCGGCGTCCTCTACGACGTAACGGGAGGCTACGTGCTGCCGTACCAGATATTCTTCATCACCCTTGTCGTAGGCGGTGTGCTCATGCTGTTTACGGTTCCGCCCAGGAAGAAAGCGCCAGCAACCGTAGAAATCCCTTAGCCGGCTGACTTAGGTTGACAACTGAAACGCGGGTAATAGAATCCCTTCAAACTGTCCGGTAGGTAACAGATGAACGGAATCCATGACATGGGTGGAATGCATGGCTTTGGGCCCGTAGAGCACGAGGAGAACGAGCCTGTCTTCCATGAGAATTGGGAGGGTCGCGTTTATGCCATGACCAGGCAGCTAAGGCAGTTCCTGGTCACGGATGCGGGAGGCTTCCGATACGCCATCGAGCAAATACCCCCGGCCACCTATCTCGCCTCCACCTACTACGAAAAATGGCTGCAGGCTGTGGAGAGCCTGCTTATAGAAAATGGCGTGCTCACGGCTGAAGAGCTGGACAGTAAGACGGCTTTCTATGAGGAGAACCCTCAGGCAGCGGTGCCGCGGCGTGTAGACCCTCAGCGAACCGCGGAGGTTATGAGCCGCATCCTTACCCGTCAGCCTTTGCACAGGGAAATAGGTGTCAAGCCAAGGTTCAAGATAGGGGATGTGGTGCGAACGCGCAGCTTCAATCCGACTGGCCATACGCGTCTGCCCAGGTATATACGCGGCAAAACGGGTGAAATCGCCCTCTACCACGGCGGCCACGATTTTGAGGATACGGTACCTGCTGGGACTGAAGCAAAGCCTCAGCCGGTTTACGCCGTTAGCTTCGACGCTGCGGAGGTATGGGGAGATTCTGCCGAAGCCAACAACAGCATTTACATAGATATGTGGGAAAGCTATTTGGAACCGGTCAAGGAGGGAACATGAGTGGAGACCATGGAAAGCACGATCCTGAGCCGGAGCCGTATCCCGCGCTGCGGGCCAAGGCGCTGGAGTCCCTGCTGGTTGAAAAAGGCCTCATAGATAGCGGCGCTATCGATGAGATAGTGCGCACCTACGAACAGGACATAGGGCCTTTGAACGGGGCGAAAGTGGTGGCAAAGGCGTGGAGCAACCCCGACTATAAGAAGCGGCTGCTGGCGAATGGAACGAAAGCCATAGCCGAGATGGGGTTCCAAGGCGCTCAGGGAGCGGAAATTGTGGTGCTGGAGAACACGCCGCAAGTCCACAACATGGTGGTGTGTACGCTCTGTTCCTGCTATCCCTGGCCGATACTGGGATTGCCTCCGACATGGTATAAGTCCGCGCCGTACCGTTCCCGGGCCGTTGATCGACCGCTTCGGAGCGCGCTGGCTCATGTTCTTCTCGGCGCTCATCGGCGGCATAGCTACCATAGCCGTCGCCGAGGTCACGGAGGTCTGGCAGTTCTACGTTGTCTACGGCATAGCCGGGGCGCTTACCTTCACCGGTGTGGGAGACCTGATAGCTACCGCAGTGATACCCAAGTGGTTTGTAAGACGTAGGGGTAGGGCACTTGGTCTGGCCACAATGGGCAACCCGGCAGCGGGCATGGTGGTGGCTCCTATACTGGCCTTCATCGTCATTACCTACGGCTGGCAGGCCGGATGGTGGTTTCTTGGACTGATTATCCTGTTCATAGGCATACCGGCGTCGTCGCTGATGCGGCGCCAGCCTGAAGATATGGGACTGCTACCCGACGGCGATACAGATGAGGAGCCGGAAATCCCGGGCCAGCCCGCTCGTATACCCAGCCACGCCGCGGAGGTGCAGTGGAGGCCCGGAGAGTCGGTGAGGACACTGTCATTCTGGCTGCTGCTGGCGGGCTTCACCATTGGCCTGACCGCGGTGGGAGGAGTCGTCCTCCACGAATTCGCGTTTCTCACGGAAAGGGGTCTATCGTCACCGGTGGCCGCTGCCGTGCTTTCTACACATGCCATGGGCGCGGCACTGGCCAGACTGCTCTGGGGCAGCCTGGCTGATAGGTTCCCCATCAGGTACGTGATGGCGGCGATATTCTTCTTCTCAGCGCTTGGCCTGAGCATTCTGCTGGTGTCGCAGAGCGCGCCGTTTGCCTTTATGTTTGCCGCTGTGTACGGCCTATCCGTGGGCGGCACCGGGGTCGTCCAGCCTACTATGTGGGCAAACTACTTTGGACGCGGCTTCATTGGAACCATACGCGGCATCACCATGCCGGCGCAACTGGTCAGCGTGGCGGGCGGTCCGGTCATGGCTGGCGTCCTCTATGACGTAACTGGAGGCTACGTGCTGCCGTACCAGATATTCTTCATCACCCTTGTCGTAGGCGGTGTGCTCATGCTGTTTACGGTTCCGCCCAGAAAGGAAGCGCCAGCAACCGTAGAAAGCCCTCAGCCGGCTGACTTAGGTTGACAACTGAAACGCGGGTAATAGAATCCCTTCAAACTGTCCGGTAGGTAACAGATGAACGGAATCCATGACATGGGTGGAATGCACGGCTTTGGCCCCGTAGAGAACGAGGAGAATGAGCCTGTCTTCCATGAAAAGTGGGAGGGTCGCGTCTATGGCATGACCAGGCAGCTAAGGCAGTTCCTGGTGACGGACGCCGGAGGCTTCCGATACGCCATCGAGCGGATACCCCCGGCCACCTATCTCGCCTCCACCTACTACGAAAAATGGCTTCAGGCGGTGGAGAGCCTGCTCATAGAAAATGGTGCGCTCACGGCTGAAGAGATGGACCATAAAACGGCTTTCTATAAGGAGAACCCCCAGGCAGAGGTGCCGAGGCACGACGATCCTCAGCGAACCGCTGAGGTTATGAGCCGCATCCTTACCCGCCAGCCGTTGCACAGGGAAATAGGTGTCAAGCCAAGGTTCAAGATAGGAGATCCGGTACGGGCGCGCAGCTTCAATCCGCTTGGTCATACTCGTCTGCCCAGGTATATACGTGGCAAAACGGGTGAGATAGCCCTCTACCACGGAGTGCACGACTTTGAGGATACGGTAGCGGTTGGGACTGAAGCAAAGCCTCAGCCGGTTTATGCCGTTCGCTTCTACGCCGCGGAGGTATGGGGAGATTCCTCGGAAACCAACAACAGCATTTACATCGATATGTGGGAAAGCTATTTGGAACCGGTCAAGGAGGAAACATGAGCGGAGACCATGGAAACCACGATCCTGAGCCTGAACCGTATACTGCCCTGCGCACCAAGGCGCTGGAGTCCCTGCTGGTTGAAAAAGGCCTCATAGACAGCGGCGCCATCGATGAGATAGTGCGCACCTATGAACAGGACATAGGGCCTTTGAACGGTGCGAAAGTGGTGGCAAGGGCCTGGAGCGACCCCGAGTATAAGAAACGGCTGCTGGCGAATGGAACGGATGCCATAGCCGAGATGGGATTCCAAGGCGCTCAGGGAGCGGAAATCGTGGTCTTGGAGAACACGCCGCAGCTCCACAACATGGTGGTGTGCACGCTGTGTTCCTGCTATCCCTGGCCCATACTGGGATTGCCTCCGACTTGGTATAAGTCCGCGCCATACCGTTCCCGTGCCGTAATAGAGCCAAGGGCCGTGCTCAAAGAGTTCGGACTGGAATTGGACGACTCGGTGGAGGTCAGAGTGTGGGACAGCACCGCCGAGGTCAGGTACATGGTATTGCCTGAGCGTCCACCGGGCGCCGATGAAATGAGCGAAGCGGAACTGGTTGACCTCGTCACTCGCGACTCTATGATAGGCGTTGCCAGGGCCAAGTCCCCTGCAAGTGTGGCCTGAGGGGAGGGATGATGAGCACGGACGCCGATAGGCAGATAGCCAATATGGATGGTGAAGCGGCGCTTCCCAGGAACAACGGCGAGCTGGTATTCCAAGCTCCATGGGAGGGGCGCGCTTTCGGCATTGCGGTAGCCATGAACGAGGACGGCTTGTACAACTGGCGCGAGTTCAGAGACAAGCTTGTCCAAGAGATTGCCGCAGCCGGGGAAGAAGCCACTGGGACCACCTACTATGAGCAGTGGCTGGCGTCACTGGAAAAGCTGGCCATACAGCGAGGATTCGTCACACCGGAAGAGATGGACGCCCGGACGGAAGAGTACGCCTCAGGAGAGCGTGACGATGACCACGACGACCACGATGACCATTAAGGTCAATCCGTGCCCGCTCCGGCTCCTTAACCTGCCTCCCCGCTACTCCTTCACCGCCAGCATATTGTAGGCAAGCGCTACCATCACCTTGCTGGCGTTGATCAGCGAATCTATGCCAATGGACTCGTTGGTGCCGTGGACAAAGCTGATCATGGGGTCATCGTCCGGGTGCATGGCGGAGAATCCGTAGGTGATGGTGCCCAGCGGCCTCGTGAACCGCGAATCGGTGAAGCCGGTGCTGATGCCCGGCACCATCTGCACGTCTTCTAGGCCCAGCGCCCTCGCCGATGCGGCGCGTATCTGCTCTGCGAACACGGTATCGAAGTCTGAGGCGTTGGGCACAGCCATGTAGTCTATCTCGTAGGAAGTCCCGGGTATGCCTTGCAGGACTTGGTCCAGTTGTTCCCTTAAGTAGCCGTCGTCCTGGTGCGGCAGGGTGCGCACGTCGCAGGTGAGGCGGATCGCCTCCGGCACGCTGTTGGACTTGATCCCGCCGTGGACTATGGTGGGGGTGAGCGTCATGCGGGACAGCGCGCGTAGGATGGAGGCTAGGCGCGGATTGCTCAGTTCCACCTCTGCAATTATCTCGTCCACGTTCTGCGGAGAGGGTTTGTGCTCTATGGCGAATGCGGAGAGATGCTGGAACAGGCTGGTCGACGTGTCGCGTTCCGCTTCATACGACTCTATGCTTTTCAGGACCTGTCCCAGGCGGTACAGAGCGTTGGTGCCCTGCCAGGGAACCGAGGCGTGAGAACTGGAGCCTTTGACATCTATCTCCACTTGCAGCCGCCCCTTTTCACCGACGCCAAGGACATAGGCGAACCCGCCGCTGCCGGTGTCTATGGCGTTGCCCCCGCCTTCGTTCACGGCGAAGGGCGCGGCCAGCTTGTCCGCGTGGTTGTCGGCCAGCCAGCCAAAGCCGTAACGTCCGCCGTGTTCCTCATCAGCGCCGGAGGCCAGCACCAGCGAGTCTTGAAGCTCTATGCCGTTGCTCTTTAGCAGATGAAGGGCAAACAGTTGGGCGGTCAGCAGACCCTTGCAGTCCGACGCGCCCCGTCCGAAGATGCGGCCCTCCGCGATAGTGGCGCTGAACGGATCGTAGCGCCACTTGTTCTCTTCCTCCACCGGAACAACGTCCGTATGAGACATGAAGAGGAGGCCGGCCTTGCCGGAACGCCCCTCCATTCTGGCGATGAGGTTGCCTCTGCCGGGGGCTGACTCCAGGATCTCGGATGCAATGCCGTCCTTGGCCAGCCAGCCTTGGGCAAACTCGCAGACAGGCGTCTCGTTGCCGGTGGGCATGAAGCCGGTGTTGACGGAAGGAATGCGTACCAGCTCCTGTTCCAGCTCGATTATTGTATTGCGATTGGCCTCTACCTGGGCCAGCAGATCATCGATTCTAGGCATCGTTCCCTCCTTGCCACGGCTAAGGAAGCATATAGGACTAGAGAACGTACGGGCAAGGTGGGAGGGGGAGAGCATATCGCCAGGGTGCCCAACAACAGGCAAGACGTGGGGCTGCCCCGGCCCGCTCAGCTAAGGGCGCTTCGCGACTACGCCGAGTCCACTACGGCGCGTTGACCATCTCCAGCAGTGTGAGAACCGTTCGCCAGTTCCGCATAGTACTCACGGTCTGCAACTGCGCGGCAAGGTACTCATTCGTCAATTTGCTACGGGCGACGCCGTTGGGATAGTGCAGGTAGACATTGCGTCCTCGCACCGCAAAGGCGTCCGGCGGAGAACGCTCCGGATCTAAACGGGACACCGCCTCGGCGCCGGGAGTATTCTCTAGAAATGCCACGTGGAGGAAACGCGGATCGCCGGAAGTATCGAAGGGGTTTGAGGCCACCACCTGCCGCATTTCCTCTCTCGAACGCACAACAACGGCAGTTTCGTAGCCAAACCGACGGTGAATGCACCGAGTCACAATCTCAGGAACCCGTTCGGCCAAGTCCAGCGCTGCTTTGAACACGACGTTTCCGCTCTGAATGTAGGTCTCTACCGCCGCGCAGCCGGCCTCAACGAAGATGTCCCTTAGATCCGCCATCGGCAGCTTGTTTTTACCGCCAACGTTGACTCCTCTAAGAAGGGCAACATACCTCTGCTCGCCAGTGGCCGCAGGTGATTTACTCTGTCGGACCATGCATCCTCCGCATAACGTCTAGGTTGTCGCCTTCCACAGAGTGCGGTTCTTGAAATTGGGCTTAGTCATGGGTTGGCAATATCACGTGCTGCGTTTTATCCGTGTATCATGATATTACAAACAAGAGGAGAGGTGTAACGAATGAGCAGCAAAATCGCGCCTGTCCCTTCGCAATGATGGCTAGTGCACCCTCGGTGGCTGGCGGCAAAGTCTAAGCTGCCAAACAGCCGGTGGTAGGTATAATGGACGGTAATGCCGTCCTTCCTTGCCAAACTTGTCATATTTCCACTCAAGCTGCTCGGCAAGCTCTTGGCTTGGCGTTGGAAGACGACTCGCTCCGCATGGCGGTCAGCCTGGCGCGAACCGGCGCGCCCTCTCAGATTCCTCTACCTCATCCTTGGACTTTTCATCGCCAACGCACTGGTGCCGGTCGCCTTCGGCCAGTTGGGCGCGGTAGGTGGGGTATCTTATCTGTTCGCATTGCTGCTAGCGATTCTGGACGCTACCTTCTTCAGGACGGTGAGGGTGTGGCGCGTCAAGTACGTCCCGCTCGGTCTGGCGGCCCCGTTCCTGATTCTGGTAGGCGTGACCGCTTCCTTGGCAATCAGGCCTCTCCTCGGCAATGCCAAGAACGCGGCATTCGCCGAGGACTTCGTAGGAGCGGCCATCCTCCTGGGCGTCTTCGCCCTCATGACGCTGTGGTTCAGGCGATTACAGAGCGGAAAGCTCTACTGACCTACAAGAGCCGCTTGGCCTACCTGATTGCCTATCCCTCCAGCACGTGAACGTCTCGGAGGTTCCGATACTCGCCCATGTAGTCCAGGCCGTAGCCCACGACAAACACATCCGGCACATCGAACCCGCAGTAGGTTGGCTCTACGTCATGCTCGCGGCGGGCGGGTTTGTTCAGCAGGGCGCAAATGTTGACGGACGCCGATCCCAACTCTCGCAGCTTCTGCACCAGCAGGGCGCAAGTAGCCCCCGTGTCGACCACGCCTTCCACAATGAGGACGTCCCGCCCCTCTATCCGTTCACGCAGTGGCAGCCAGCTTACCGTTAGCTCTCCACCCTCCGTGCCCTCGTACCTCCTCATCCGCACCGTTGTCACCGCCACTGGCGTCGCTAACCACCGCATCAGGTCCGCTAGAAAACAGACCGCCCCGTCCATAGCGCCCACCAGGACCAGTTTGGACGGATCGTAGTCCTTGCACACCTTGGCTGCGATCTCCTCGACCGCGTGCGCTATCTCTCTCTCGGAGATCAGTATGTCGCCTAGTTCCATCTTTCCTCGCCGAGCCTCTTTAGTGTGCCGTAGATTGTATAGCCCAATTGATATGGGCTACAAGGCAGCCCGTTCGTTCTCCGACGACGGCTCCATTACGCAATAGTGCTCTGGCAACCTGCCTCAGGAGACCATACACTGGAGTATGTGGGTAAGAAATTGAAGAACTGTTTCGTCGTCGGTGTCGTGGCTTTGGCTATCACGGCCAGCATGGCCTGTACCGACCCCGCGCCCACGTCATCTCCAACACCGGTACCGGGGCCACCCACGGAGCAGCCGGCGACACCTGCTTCGACCCCGATGCCCTCGCCCGTCCCATCCATTGCTCCGACACCAACTCAGCTACCCACGCCGGTGCCTGAGATTCCAGCAGTGCCTACGGCGACACCTACCTCAGTTCCAACGCCAACTCGGCTACCCCTTCCCACCGCTACTCCTAACCCAACAGTCGAGCCTGAGCCTGCCCTGCCGGGGGAGCGGATAGACTGGTTCCGCTGCGGACGGTTCGAGCTTGAGTGCGGGTTTGTGGAAGTTCCCGCGGACTACCGCAACTCAGAGGCGGGCAGCATCAGAATCGCTGTCAATGTGCACCGCGCCACGTCCCCGGATGAACGGATAGGCTACTTGCTAGTGAATCCCGGGGGTCCAGGCGAAAGCGGTGTAAGGTTGGTCCACTTTATTCCATTTGGACTGTTCCCGGATGAACTTATCGCCCACTTCGACATCGTCGGCTTCGACCCGCGCGGGGTCGGAGGATCCGAACCCGAATTCGCCTGCGGTGAGCCCGGTGAGCAGATCGGGCTGCTTGCCGAGATCGACGGAGAAATCGATACTCCCGACGATATAGCGGCCGGCGAAGCGGCGGCCAACCTCTGTATTCAATCGATGGGGCCCATCGGCGGCCTGCTGCACAGCCAGTACGTCGCCAACGACATGGATGAAATACGCAAGGCCTTGGGCGCGGATCAGGTCTCCTACCTGGGGTTCTCCTATGGGTCGACGTTGGGGGTCTGGTATGCAACCCTCTTCCCCGAGTCGATCAGGGCAATGGTCGTTGACGGTGCCGACAACTCGGTTGACCCCGCCGCCACCCAGCAGGAACGGATTGACGAGGTAATCGAGGAGGTGGCGCCCATCGAAGACTTTCTCGAGCAAGCGCTCATAGCCTGCGCCGATCCGCAATGCCCCATTTACAACAACGGAGACCCGGTCGGCTACTTCAGGCAGGCCGTTGCAAAACTGGGTCTCGTCAATGCGGCGGCGGGTCATCCGCTGGCAGGCTACTTCGGCGTGGTTTCCACCCTGTACAGTGAAGAGACGTGGCCTAGTCTGTGGCAAGGTCTGTTTGAACTCTACGAAAGAGACGACCCTTCCACCCTTCTGGCTTTCGCCAATATACAGTTCGGCCCGGAACCCACGGCCGCAAGAATCACTTCCCACGTCAACTGCCTGGACGGCTGGGTCTTGTACCCGGAATTGGATCGCGCCACCCGGCTGGACGACTCCATAGTCATTGACGCCGTCTTAGATGAAATGTTCCCCTTGCTGGCGTTAATAGACCCCCAGTTCCCCAGCGCATGCTCCTTCTACGACCAGTTTGCTCCTGACCCCCTGGAGGTGCCTCTCGACGGGGGAGGAGTGCCGATACTGGTGGTCGGCAACCACTCCGACCCATTTACTCCCTTCAGCGAATCCGAAGAACTCGTATCCGACACGCTCAGCAACGGTTATCTGCTGGAGACCTCTCACTCCTCGCACGTTGTCTATCCGCAGAATGACTGCGTCAACGGTCATGTTCACAGGGTGTTGATTGACGGCGTTTACCCCAGTGAGCGGCGGCTCTTCTGCGAGCAGCAAGCTGATGAACCCTCCCTCTGAGCCTCTGGGCTTTCTGTGCTTGTCTGGTCACTTGAAGCCACGTCAATTGAATTGATAGTTGTGCCTAATCAGGATAGACTGGACTGAGTAGTTGAGCCATTCCGCAACTGTGGAGATTGGAGAACAACATGGAGTCAAAACAGAAAATAGTCTGTGTGCTTTATGATGACCCTGTTGAGGGTTATCCACCACAATACGCGCGAGAGGATATACCTGTACTGGCGGCATACCCGGGTGGACAAACTATGCCTTCGCCAAGTGCGCTCGACTTTGTCCCCGGAGAACTCCTCGGATCGATTTCAGGTGGCTTGGGACTGCGAAAATTCGTCGAGAGCCGTGGACACAGCCTAGTCGTTACGTCCGACAAAGATGGCTCCGATTCGGCCTTCGAAAAGGAAATCGTCGATGCCGACGTGGTAATATCACAGCCCTTCTGGCCGGCTTACCTTACTGCGGACAGGATTGCCAAAGCCCCCAACCTGCGGCTGGCAATTACTGCCGGAATCGGTTCTGACCACGTTGATTTGAGGGCGGCCATTGATCGGAACATAACCGTCTGTGAGGTCACCTTTTGCAATAGCATCAGTGTTGCGGAGCATGCGGTTATGCAGATACTTGCCCTCGTCAGAGACTACATTCGTCAATACCACCTGGTTGTGCAAGGCGGTTGGGACATAGCTGACGCTGTATCCCGCTCCTACGATATCGAGGGAATGAGCGTAGGCGTAGTGGGCAGTGGGCGTATTGGACTGGCGGTGTTGCAGCGCATGAAGCCCTTTGACGTAGCGCTGCACTACACGGACCGTCACCGGCTTCCCGCTCAGACGGAGGAAGAGTTGGGGCTTACCTTCCATTCCGACGTGGAGTCTCTGGTCAAAGTCTGCGATGTTGTGAGCATTCATGTTCCGCTGCATCCGGAAACGGAGCATCTCTTCAATGACGAGATGATCTCCAAGATGAAGCGAGGTTCCTATTTGGTCAATACGGCGCGGGGGAAAATTTGCGATAGAGACGCAATTGTAAGGGCGCTCGATAACGGCCAGTTGGCTGGTTACGCGGGTGATGTTTGGTTCCCACAGCCGCCGCCTAAGGACCATCCCTGGCGCACCATGCCCAACCATGCGCTGACCCCGCATACGTCGGGCACTTCCTTGTCCGCTCAGGCTCGTTACGCCGCTGGCGTGAGGGAAATCTTGGAGTGTTGGTTTGAAGGCAGGCCCATCAGGGACGAATACCTTATCGTACAAGGGGGCCATCTTGCTGGTACAGGGGCCCATTCTTACAGCGAGGGGGATACAACGGGAGGTTCTGAGGAAGCTGCTCGCTTTGGGAGATGATGCCTCCCGCACCGCGCCTCAGCCGCAATGTCTTCAGCGAAGCCGCCATCTTGAAATGCTCGCTTTGCTAAGGCGTTCCTCCAGTCGTCCAGAGTCATGAAGACAAACGGTACGTACGATGTAATAGTCATCGGTGTCGGCGGAATGGGTTCCGCCACGGTGTACGAACTTGCAAGTCGCGGCATGCGCGTGCTGGGCCTTGAACGTTTCAGCGTACCTAACGATTCCGGATCGTCCCACGGCGTAAACCGGATCATCCGGATGGCCTACTACAATGACCCGTCCTACGTGCCGCTCCTGCGGCGCTCCTACGAGCGCTGGCGCGAGTTGGAGGAGATAAGCGGTGAGAAGCTGTTGTACACCACCGGCTCCGTGGACACCGGTCATGAGGACAGCAGGATCTTTAACGGCTCCCTGCGTTCATGTCGCGAGCATGACCTACCACACGAGGTGCTCACCAGCGCCGAGCTGACTCAGCGCTTCCCAGGCTTCCGTTTCCCGGATAACTGGATGGGGGTACACCAGCCCGACGGCGGGTTCGTGCTCTCGGAGAGATGCATAGTCAACTACGTCTTCGCCGCACTGGAGCGTGGCGGTGAAGTGAGGGCCCACGAGGCGGTGCGGGAATGGATCTCCACTGGGGGCTCCGTGAGAGTAGAGACCAGCCGCGGAATTTACGAGGCGGGAGCGTTGGTCATCACTGCCGGTGCCTGGGCGGGGCCGCTTTTACCCTCTCTGGATCACCTTCTGGTGCCAGAGCGGCAAGTCCTCGGCTGGTTCCAGCCGATGCGTCCCCATCTCTTTGCCCTCGGCAACTGCCCGGTAGTGATCGGTGAGTTTGAGGAAGGGCATTACTACACCCTCCCCGTATTCGGCATCCCTGGGTTCAAGATCGGCAAGTTCCATCACTTGAACGAGGCGACGACCGCCGATGGCCTGGTGAGAGACTGCCGAGATGAGGACGAGGCTGTGCTGCGGGAGGCTTTAGCCCGCTACTTTCCTGATGCCAACGGTCCGACGCTCTCTCTCAAGCCCTGCATGTTCACGAATACGCCTGACGGGCACTTCATCATCGATGCGTTGCCCGGCTCGCCTAACGTCTTCTTTGCCGCCGGCTTCTCCGGCCACGGATTCAAGTTCTGCAGCGTTATGGGCGAGATCATGGCCGACTTGGCCACACGGGGAGAGACGAACCACGACATCTCATTTCTCCGCCTTGGCCGCTTCGACCTCCAAGCTGCTCCCGTCTGAGCAAGTAGGAGCCCGCCATGCCGACCTACAGACGTCTCATCATCGCATGGTTCTTCGTACCCGTGCACCGGCTCTTGTTCCGCCTCTTCAAAGGCCGCCTTCTCGGCCGCTTGGAAGGCCAAGGAATTCTTATCCTCGTCACCAGGGGGCGCAGAAGCGGCAAGCCGCGGTCGTCGCCCTTGATGTACTTCCAGTTCGAACAGCCGGGCGACCTCATTGTCGTTGCCTCCAACTACGGCCAGGACCACCATCCGGCGTGGTGCTTGAACATAGAAGCCGACCCGAACGTTTCCGTCGAAATTAAAGGCGAGCGCTTCGTCGCCGATGCCCGTATAACCCAGGGCGAAGAACGCGCCGCGCTGTTCGACAAAGTGATTGCGGCAAATCCACGCTTCGCAGGCTACCGTGCCGCTACCGACCGTCAAATTCCCATCGTCGCGCTCCGCCGCGCAGGGCCGGCCGCTTGACCTCGGAGTGCGCGTCTGTGTCAAGCGGCTATCTCGACTCGGAAGAGGAGGCTCCTAACGTATGAAAGCGCTGGTTCCGGGACCACGGCTACGCCTGAACGCAAGGCCGGGGTTCCTATGCTATGATTCCGCAAACTGTACGGTAGCAAACGACATGGGAGGTATCATGGAAGGGCTTAAGAAAGTCGTCGGGGCTTACATGGTGGCTGTAGCGGTTGTCGTGGCGGTTTTTTTCATAATCAACTCGTTCTTGGTGGACTCGTTCAACGTGCTTGATATCTGGTACGTACTCGACGTGCTGATGGTTATCGGGCTTGCCTTGGCTCTGGTGTTTAACTACCTTCACAAACGGGAAATGGGGTCGCGGGACCCAGACCAGCCTGTTACCCGCGGGTATCTGGAAGCCAACGTTGCATTCTTCCTGACCGCGGGAGTGACGATACTGTTCCTGCACAACTGGTTTTCGCTACTCGCAGAAGGCGGAGACAGCCTGGAAGGCAATCACCAAGCCTGGGTAATATGGGCTGCGGTAGACATGCTGCTGCCCCTAGTCCTGGGCGTCACGGGTTGCCGTCTCTGGCGGCGAGCCTCCGGCTCCTGAACGCAGGGGCGAAGATATAGACGATGCGACTTAGTTGGTGGCAAGAGTCTATCTATCTCACCTTCTCCCTCAGGCATCCAAAGAAGCGGTCGAACTGTGATTTGGCCGCGCTGCTCATGAAGCGCTGCCCTACTCTCGCCAGAGCGCCGGTCACCCTCACGTCGCCGTCAAAGCTCAGCGTTGTCGCCTCGTCCTCCGGCGTAAGTGAGATCACGGCCTCGCCTGTCAGGTTCGTCATCGGGCCGGCACCCTGCACCACCATCTTGTAGGATGACGGAGCGTCCTTTTCCGATATCGCCATTGTGCCGGTGAATGAGCCTGAGAACATGCCCACCCTCACCCCTATCTCCATCTCGTAGTTGTCGGGCGACACTATGGTGAACTTCTGGACGCCCTGTATGCAGTCGCTCACCACGGCTGGATCCAGGAGAGCGTCCCAAACGCGCTCGCGAGGGGCGTCGAACTTGTATGTGCCGCTCACCTTCATGGACGAAATATAGCACGGAGCGCGCACGTAGTGCGAGGGGTGTTCCCTGGCTGCATACAGACCCCGCTCACCCTGAGCTTGTCGAAGGGCATGATCGGGTAGATTGCGGACATCGTAGGGGCGGTTCGCGAACCGCCCTGAGCGTAGCCAAAAGGAAGGAAACGAACCGGGATGGTCTAATCTGCTCTCTTTCCGCTCAAATGGTTCGATAAGCTCACCATTAGCGGCTTGGACTGTCGAAAGGCGTAGATTGCCTTGTCAACCAAAGGCGTCGTTTGTTACACTGCCCCCAACCAGGGCACGGTTCCGCGAATGCCCGGAAGCAAGTCAAGGGGGTGATGCGTTGTGAATGTCCCAGTTGAGATTACCATCAACGGAAAGGCTTACAGCGGGGAGGTGGAACCGCGCCAGTTGCTTGTTCACTTCATCCGCGAGAACGCAGGACTGACCGGCACCAAGGTGGGATGCGACACAAGCCAGTGTGGCACCTGCACGGTGCAGCTGGACGGAGCCACCGCAAAAGCGTGCACGGTGCTCACCGTTCAGGCGTCGGGCAGCTCCATCAAGACAATCGAGGGGATCTCCGACGGAGTTGAGTTGCACCCGCTTCAGGAGGCGTTCTGGAACAAACACGGCCTGCAATGCGGGTTCTGCACCCCAGGAATGATATTGGCGGCAGAGGAGCTGCTCCGGACCAACCCCTCGCCTACGCGCGAGGAGATTCGACACGGTCTGGAGGGCAACATCTGTCGGTGCACCGGATACCAGAATATCGTGCGGGCCGTCGAAGAGGCTGCCGGCGCGATGGGAGGCGGTTGAGCCATGACTACACGAGTATTCAGTTCAGGTATTCGTCGCCGCGAGGACCCCAGGCTCATCACGGGCCGGGCCTCTTACACGGACGACATCAAGCTGCCCGGCATGGTGCACGCGGCAATCCTTCGCAGCATATACGCTCACGCGAATATCAAGTCCGTAGACACCAGCGGCGCCGTTAACCAGCCGGGGGTCATTGCTGTCTACACCGGGGCCGACACGGAGGGGGTGTTGAACGGCATTCCCTGCGCCTGGCTCATACCCAACTCAGACCTGAAGACTCCGGCGCATCCCGCCATAGCGAAGGACAAGGTGCGCTACGTCGGCGACGCGGTCGCCGTGGTTGTTGCCGAGACCCGCTACCAGGCAGAAGACGCCCTTGAGCACATAGCGGTGGACTACGAGCCTCTGGACGCAGTGCTCAACCCGAAAGAGGCCGCCCAGGACGGCGCGCCTCAGCTCCACGACGACGTTGCCAACAACGTCGCGTTCACCTGGGCTGTGGCCGGCGGCGATACGGACACGGCCTTCGCTGAGGCGGAAGTCACGGTGAGCGACGTAATTACGCTGCCCAGGCTCATCGCCAACCCCATGGAACCGCGCTCAGCAATAGCGCAGTGGGTAGGCCCAACGGGTGAACTGACGCTGTGGAACACCTCCCAGAACCCGCACATCGCCCGGTTCCTCACCTCGGTGGTGACGGGTGTGCCTGAGCACAAGATACGGGTCATCGCACCGGAGGTCGGCGGCGGATTCGGCAGCAAGATCCCCTACTACCCGGACGAGGCGATAGCGGCCTTCTGCTCCATGCAACTGGGCGTACCGGTCAAGTGGACGGAGACGCGGAGCGAGAACTACCAGGTCACTACCCAGGGCCGCGACCACGTAGAAGAGGTGGAGATGGCCTCTACGGCGGACGGGAAGATTACGGGCATCCGCACCACGGTGTACGCGGGTCTGGGCGCTTATCTCTCGACGGCGAGCCCGGGCGTCCCAACAATTCTGCATGGACTGATGTACTCCGGCGCCTACGACATACCGAACATCAGCGGGACCATCTACGGTGTGTTCAACAACGGAACTCCCGTGGACGCCTACCGCGGCGCGGGTCGCCCGGAGGCGACTACGCTGATAGAGCGCCTGGTGGACCTGCTGGCGGCTAAGCTGGGGACGGATCCCGCGGAGGTGCGCCGGAAGAACCTGATTCCCAAGTTCGAGAACGGCCACGACGTTGCCACGGGCATCACGTACGACAGCGGAGACTACGAAGCGACTCTGGACATCTGCCTTAACGCCGCGGACTACTCCTCGCTGCGAGCGGAGCAGGAAAAGGCTCGCCAGGAAAGCCGGTACGTGGGTATCGGCGTCTGCACATACGTGGAGATCTGCGGCCTGGGGCCTTCCCAGGTGGCGGGCGCGGTCGGGTTCCAGGGCGGTCTCTGGGAGAGCGCCATCGTTCGTTTCCACCCCACGGGCAAGGTGAACGTGATGATCGGCTCCTCGCCGCACGGTCAAGGAGAGGAGACCACCTTCGCCCAGATTGTGGCGGAGGAGGTGGGTGTGGACGTGGACGACGTTGAGGTCATTCACGGTGACACCGACCTCACACCCATGGGCTGGGGAACGTACGGCAGCCGCACCACGGCGGTGTCCGGCGCGGCGGTGACGCTGGCGACTCGTAAGATCAAGGAGAAGTCGAAGGCGCTAGCGGCGCACCTGCTGGAGGCCGCTACGAAGGACATAGAGTACGAGGACGGCCGCTTCTTCGTGAAGGGGTCGCCCGACCAGCATAAGACGATACAGGACATCGCGCTCATGGCCAACGTGGCCTGGGACATGCCGGAGGGCATGGAGCCGGGCCTGGAGGCGAGCGCGTTCTACGACCCGCCCAACTTCACCTTCCCCTTCGGCGCGCACCTGGCGGTCGTCGAGGTTGACCCGGCCACGGGCCAGATCGACCTGCAGAAGTACTACGCCGTGGACGACTGCGGCGTGCAGATAAACCCCATGATCGTCGAGGGCCAGGTGCACGGCGGAGTCGCTCAAGGAGTAGGGCCGGTGCTGTGGGAGGGAGTCGTCTACGATGAAGACGGCCAGCTCCTCACAGGCACCATGCTGGACTACGCCCTGCCGCGGGCTGACGGCCTGCCGGACATCGAGGTGCAGTCCAACACCACGCCTTCGCCGCACCATCCACTGGGTGTGAAGGGCGTGGGAGAGGCCGGGACCATAGCTTCAACGCCTACGGTCTACAACGCCGTCATGGACGCCCTAAGACCCTTGGGAATTAACCGTATCGACATGCCGCTGACGCCCGAAAAGGTGTGGCGGGCTATCCAGGACGCCTAGAACGGAGGTCAGCCATGTATCCAGCTAATACGACTTACCATCGTGCCGCCTCTGTATCCGAGGCGGTGCAGTTGCTCGCTGCCAACGAAGGCGCAAAGGTCTTGGCCGGCGGCCACAGCCTGATTCCAATGATGAAGCTGCGCCTGGCCGCGCCCACCGCGCTAGTGGACATTGGGCACATAGCGGCGCTCAAGGGCGTCACCGCTGTCGGCGACAGCCTGTCCATAGGTGCGCTGACCACATTCGCTGAGATCGCTTCAAGCGACCTCGTGAAGGAGCGCGCTCCGCTGCTGGCGGAGGCTACGGGGGTCGTGGGAGACCCCGCGGTGCGCAACCGCGGCACCATCGGGGGAAACGTGTCCCACGGCGACCCGGCTTCCGACCCGCCAACGGCCCTGATCGCGCTGGGCGCTACGTTCAACGTGGCCGGCCCCGTCGGCCAGCGCAGCATCGCAGCTTCCGATTTCGCTACGGGTCTGCTGGAAAACGTCCTGGAGGAGAGCGAGATACTGACTGGCGTGTCGGTCCCCTCCCTTCCTTCCGGCACTGGCTCGGCTTACCTCAAGTTCCCTCATCCCGCCTCTCGCTACGCCGTAGTCGGCGCGGCGGTCATCGTCGCAACGCAGGGTGACGCCTGCTCCTCGGCCAGCGTGGTCGTGGGTGGCGTGGAGACAACGCCGACCAGGGCATCGTCCGTTGAGGCGGCTCTGGTCGGGTCGGACCTGAGCGATGGCGCGCTGGACGCAGCCGCGGCTGCCATAGCGAGCGACCTCACCGGCGACCCAATGAGCGACATCTTCGCCTCGGACGAGTACAGGAAGGCGATGGCGGAGGTTTACCTGCGCCGCGCCCTCGGTATTGCCGTGTCGCGAGCGGGATAGGCGCAGGAACTAGGAGGACGCAGAACTTGGAGCAAGCTCCCGTCGCTTCCGTGCCGGCTTCGGTCGACGAACTGCAGGCCGCGCTTCGCAACGAGTTGTACGTGGCCGACCGGGCTTTGGCTATGTCAATCTACCTCGCCTTGCAGCTACGGCGTCCGCTGTTCCTTGAAGGAGAGGCTGGCGTTGGCAAGACGGAGGTGGCAAAGGCGCTCTCCTCCGCGCTTGGCGCGCGCCTGATACGGCTGCAATGCTACGAAGGGCTGGACGTGAGCCAGGCGGTCTACGAGTGGAACTACTCTCGCCAGCTGCTGCACATCCGGCTCCTGGAGGCGTCCGGCGGCGTTGACCGCAAGGACGCGGAGCAGGAGCTGTTCAGCGAGGAGTTCCTTATCAAGCGCCCCCTTCTCCAGGCGCTGGAGGGTGCGGGCCCAACGGTTCTGCTCATAGACGAGCTTGACCGCGCCGATGAGGAGTTCGAAGGCTACCTTCTGGAGATGCTGTCCGACTTCCAGATCACCATCCCGGAGGTTGGCGCCTACAAGGCGGATGAGCCGCCGGTGGTGGTCATCACCTCCAACCGCACGCGCGAAATCCACGATGCTCTGAAGCGCCGCTGTCTCTACTACTGGATCGACTACCCGGACCTCGACAAAGAGATGCAGATCGTGCGCAGCAAGGTTCCGGCGGCGAGCCAGGCTCTGGCTACGCAGGTAACCTCCTTCGTGCAGGAGCTGCGGGCAACTGAGCTTTACAAGGTTCCCGGTGTCGCGGAGACCCTCGACTGGACGGCGGCGCTAGTCAGTCTGAACGAAAACAAGCTTAGCCCGTCCGTCATCGACGATACGCTGGGCGTCATGCTGAAGTACCGCGAAGACGTGGAGATGGTGAGGGGAGAGCAGACCCGCGCTCTGCTCAACCGGGCATTGCATCGCGGGACACGGCGCGGTGGCAGGCGTGGCTAGCGACGAAGCCGGCCATATTCTCCACAACCTCCTGCTCTTCGGCCACCTTCTCAGGCGTCTCGGCCTCAATGTTCACCAGGGGCGCATGGTGGACGCAGTCCATGTGCTGCAGGACATCGGCATGACGCGCCGAGTGGACGTGCGGTCGGCTCTGCGCACCCTCCTCGTGCATCGCAAGGACGACCTCCCGCTATTCGACGAGGCGTTCGATGTGTTCTGGCGCCAGCGCAAAGACCGCATGTCGTCGCTGGACCTGCGCTCGATGGGCGAGCAGCGTCGCTATCGCAGAGTGGAAGCCGGCCCACCTCCGCCGGGGCAATCCGCCAACGACTCCAACTTGCAAGTCCAGGACCCGGACGAGCAGTACGACCGCATCGACCTGACGCGGACGTTCAGCACGCGGGAGGTGCTGCGGGAGAAGGACTTCGCCGATTTCACGCCGGAGGAGACGCTGCAGGCCAGGCAGTTGATGGCTTCGCTCCAGTGGAGTCCCGGCCTGCGGCTAACCCGTCGCAAGGAACGGGGAAGAGGGCCCGCGCTGGACGTGCGGCGAACGCTGCGGGACAGTGCGCAGTTCGGTGGCGAGCTGGTGCATCTGAGGACACGGCGGCGCAAGGAGAAGCCCCGCAGGCTGGTGGTCATCTGCGACGTCAGCGGCTCTATGGAGCGCTACACCCGCATGCTGCTCCACTTCATCCACAGTCTCTATGCGGGCTTGGAGAACCAGGTGGAGGCATTCCTCTTCGCTACCCGCCTCACACACATCACCAAGCAGCTCGGACAACGTGACATAGACCAGGCCGTGAGCGAGGTCTCCAAGGCGGTGCCGGACTGGTCTGGGGGGACGCGCATTGGGGCGGCGCTCAGGGAGTTCAACTTCAGATGGGCGCGCAGGACGTTGGGCTGGGGGTCTATAGTGCTCATCGTGTCCGACGGCTGGGACAGGGGCGAGCCTGAGGCGCTCAGCGAAGAGATGGCGCGCCTGCAAAGAAGCTGCCGTCGCCTCATATGGCTGAATCCCCTAGCCGGAGCCGAGGACTACGAGCCGTTGACCCAGGGTATGCGCGCCGCAGCGCCATACGTCGACGACCTGCTGCCGGTGCACAACCTGGCGGCGCTGCTTGACCTGGCGCGTCACCTCAACGGCCTGACCACAAGCTGGCCGGTGCGCAGGCAGTCCGCTCCGCCGCCAGTAGAGGCCACGGAAGCCGTGGCCGCCGCTCCCACCCAACGCTCATGGCACCGCGACGCCAACCCCTCCTTCCGACACCCCATGTGGGGCCGCGGCTCACAAGACCGCGACCTGTAGGGCGCTTCGCGAAGCGCCCGTCTCATTGCTAGCGGCCTCAGCCTTGGTGACTGAAAACGCTTGGATTCTCCGCATCCGTTTCCCACTGCATAGGATTCAAGGATATGTACTCCCGAACACGTTCCACTTCTTCATCATTTCGGATTACGTGTTCGTAGAAATTGCGCTGCCACAGCATCTGGCCGGGCGTACCATGAGCAAGGTTGAACTGCTTGGTGCTAACGGTCTTGAATGCCGCCACCAAGCGACCTAAGGATTTGCGCCGCGTAGGGGCGGTTCGCGAACCGCCCCTACGATTGCTGGCGGCCTAGCCTTAAGAATCACGCCAGCATCAAGCGTTCACCCTTTGGTTCCGGAATAGGATCCCCGAACTCTCTAACGATATGGGCCACATGGCCATGATAATTCTGGTACTTGTGCATTCACTCGCGCTTGCACGAAATGAAACAAATGCTCGAAAATTGTGGCAAGCATCTACTGCGGACGGATAAAGCCTCAAAGGTTAAGGGAAAGACAATTGGACGAATTAGACGTTGATGGCCTGTTCTGGTTAGCTGACAAACCGGATGACAAGGTAGCTGGTCGTCTTAAGTTTGACACGGCTAATGGTGCGGATTTGAAGTTGATAGGCGCTTTTCATGAGCTGCCATCTTCAGGGACGCATGACTTACGTGACGTGATTTTTCCACGAGATGAACCTGTACGGATACTTGGTGTTGCAGGCAAAAGACTACTCACGCTGGAACGTTGCATTCATGCAGGCATCTCGATTGAGATGCCTGGCATGGTTCGAGAACGATACTTCCCTGAAGTCATCCTTTCCGGTGCCCACTTTGAGGTGGGAGAACCGTTGAAATTCAGCGCAGTATATTTGGAAATGCGACACTTGGAACATTGGATCTGGAAATCTGGCACTCGAATAGACGTTAAGCGAGACGACCCAGGAGGGAGGATCAGTGAGATTCAGGTCAACTACAGTCCTCCTCCCAAAGCTGTAATACCTATGGACATCGGAGAGTTGGGACTTGAATACGTGTTTAGTTTCCACCCAGACCCAATAATGGATACAACTATCGCGCAGAGGTGTTCCATAGGAGTAAAGTTTGGCGAGCCGTACCTGTTGGAAGATGCCATCAAGGTAGGCAGCTCTCTGCAGAACCTACTGACAGTCGGAGTCCACTCACCCACTTCCTTCAACAAGGTAACGTTGTCACACCCTGATCTATTACGCACTCTGCCGGGCGGCCGAGAAGCGCCTGAATTGATTAGTATGTACGCACAATTTAGAGGAAGTAACATACCCAAACAGGATAAAGCCATTCATCCAACCCAGATGCTTTTTACATTCGACGACATCGGCGGTCTAGATGGAATAGCTAAGTGGTTGGTGACCTCTGACAAGTTTCGCTTAGTGATTGATTCTCTCTTGGGCCACTGGTATCTCCCGGCCATTTACACGGACAACCGTTTGCTAAATACAATAATAGCTGCAGAGGCATTTGAACGAATAAGGCTTCAGAAACAGAAAATCAACTTTAAGGATGCACTCAAGAGTTTGATTAAACTTGCTGGTGCCCCGTTTAGGGTAATCGTTGACGACATGGATACTTGGTCCAATGAAATCGTCCGTGCTCGAATAAATAACTTGGTACATCGCGGTATGGGCGGGGATTTAGAAGGCCAACGCATGTACGTTCTTTCTGAGTCACTTTACTTCCTAGTGGTTCTTTGCTTGCTGAAAGAGTGTGGTATTTCAGAAGAAACCTTGTCAAAAATGCAAAATAACCAGAGATTCAAGTGGGTAGAAGAACAACTGCGGAGCACATGACCTTTCTCGCCAAGCTTAACAAGCACAACCATACTGTGGTTCCAGCGTTGAGCAAGCAGAACAACATCCGTTTCGGAAACACGACTATCGACTACGAGGTCCGGCGCAGCAAACGGCGCAAGAAGACGGTCCAGATAATCCTGAGTGGTGACAGCGTGCGTGTTCTGGCGCCAATGACCACATCAGATAGTGAGCTGCAGGCCATAGTGCGTAAGCGGGCGCCCTGGATACTGAAGCACGCTTCCCAATCGACGTTGGACGCCGCCCCTAAACAATTCGTCAGCGGCGAGACTTTGCCCTACCTGGGTCGCAACATCCGCTTACACGTCGAAACCGCCAGCGTGCTTATCCCAAGCGTCCGTTTCGACCACTGGCGCTTCAGGGTTGCCGTACCGGACTCCCTAAGCGGTGAGGACCGCTGCCAATCGATTCGCGGGGCCGCCGTCCGCTGGTATTGGGAACGCGCCGCCGAACGGCTGCCGGAGACTGTGGAACTCTGGTGGCCCCGGTTAGGGCGTGGAGAGAAGTCGCACGTACTCATCCGTGATCAGCGCTGGCGCTGGGGGAGTTGTGCGCCGGATGGCACGCTGCGTTTCAACTGGCGTGCCGTCATGCTGAAGCCGACTCTCATTGAGTACCTGGTCGTACATGAACTGGCTCATTTGACGCACCGCAACCACTCCAAGGACTTCTGGGCCTTGGTGTCAGAGGTGATGCCGGACGCCCAGCAGCGGCGGAAAAGCCTCCGAGAGGAAGGGCGTAGGGTTCCCTTGTAATCCATAGCCGTTCCCAACCCGGCTGTGGCATCGTATAGTCCAGTGAAACGGGCTACTCACCCAGTCTGAACGGGGGATACCTATCCGTGGTCAGAAGGAAGGCATAGGCCGCGACTCTATACCCCCACCGCGATACTCCGACAACAAAGGCAAACATACTTTGGGATACCTTCCGAGTATCAGTATCGATAGCCAGGCAATGACTGTGACGATGAGCGCAACCAAGCCCAGGATGGCCAGAATGATGTAGTGAGGGATGGCCAGCAGCCACTTGATCAGGGGCAGGAACCTGTTCAACTGCTCCTCCGCAACAGGATACGGTATATCCAGGTGAACGGATTGCTCCTCGTCGGTGGAGGGGTACTCGTCACGCAAAAGGAACAAGTACGCGCCCACCCTTGCGCCGAATCTCTGCAACTCCAGGTTCCAGTCGAACCACCAGCGAGGATACTTCCTCCTGAACAAGAGCATCAGAATCACGGCAGCCCATATTACGCCTCCTGGGAACAGAGGAGAGAGTGTCCTATCTAAATCCGGGTCGCCGCTCGCGGAGTACCCGCTTACCAGAGAGACAACTACTAATATGGGTATGGCCAGGATCAGCCTGAAGAGAGCGGTCAACCTTTTCCTGGGGCCTTCGGGATAGTCTACGTTGAACGCCACCGGGTAGGCATTCTCTAAATAAACTGCCATTTCATTACACCTCCCACCGGAATCGGAACTCGCCATGCTTTAGACATGCCCCACCATATTACCATCCCTTCCTACCCCGGTTGAAGCATCTGCCGTATCGTTATTGCTCCGTATACGGCTTCTTTAAGCTGTCTTGTGGACTGGCGCAACTTCCCTCAGTTCATGGCTGTGCCGTCCTCCACTTCCCCATCAGCCGCTGTACTGCTAACATGCACCTATGATGACATCCCGCACCAGCCCTGCATTGCGAAAACCTACTGCCTATCTACGAAATCCTGTCCTGAGCCTGCCGGAGGAATCGGATTTGTTTTCGCATATTTTCGAAAAAGTTGGTCCGTTTTAGCTTTGGAGCTTGACATAACGTCTGAAACAATTCCCGGAATCAGGCCTGCCGGATACCGGCGCTAGGAGGAAAAAATGAGCAATAAGCGACTATGGGAACGTCTGGAGGAGCGGTTGAAGTGCAAGATAGAGGGGTTTGCCGGGGTAGCCGGAGTTTCGGTGAAAGACCTGACACGCGGAGAAGGGGTGTCGGTGCATGGCGGAGATGAGTTTCCCACTGCATCCTCCATCAAGATACATATCCTGACACGGCTGTTGAGCCGCGCGGAAGCCGGCGAGATAGACCTCAGCGAGCGCGTCAGGATAACCCCTGAGAAGCGTGGAGCGGGCAGCGGAGTGCTCCAATACATGGAAGACGAGCCTGATGTTTCCGTGCTGGACATAGCTATTCTGATGATCATAGTGTCGGACAACACGGCAACCAACCTCTGCATCGACTGGGCGGGCATGGAGGAAACCAACGCGCTGCTGCGGGATATGGGGCTCACCGCGACAAAGCTCAGGCGCAAGATGATGGACAGCGAAGCTATACACAGGGGGGATGAGAACGTATCAACCCCGAACGAGCTGGTTGCCATGATGGAGATGCTGCACCAGGGCAAGCCCACTCCCAAAGTGGCGGAGCAAGTGCTGCGCATCATCAGCAAGCCCAAGTCCGCGCCGTTGAACCGGGCGGTCCCCTCCAACCTGGTAGTCGCCAATAAGCCGGGCGGCATGGACCGGGTGCGCTGCGATACCGGAATCGTTTACCTGGGGAGCAGGCCGTACGCCATAGCGGTGATGACCAACTTTGGGCTGGAGGACGGCATACGCCAGGAAGGATTCATTGTGGACGTGGTGCAGGACGTGCACCAGACAATGGCGGTGCTGGATAGCACCAACGATTTTGGCCTCGGGGTGCCCAGGTACACGGGAGGTTAGGGCCAGCTGGAAGGGTCAAGTCCCGTAGCGGCGCTGCCTTCCCTGGTAGCTCCTCAACGCTCGCAGGAAGTCTAGCTTCCGGAAGGCGGGCCAGAAGGCGTCGCAGAAGTACAGCTCACTGTATACGCTCTGCCAGAGCAAGAAGCCACTCAAGCGGGCCTCTCCGCTTGTCCTGATGATGAGGTCGGGTTCAGGCACGTGAGGCGCGTAGAGGTGTTGCCGTACTTCTTCAACCGAGAGGTCGTTCGCTACCTCCAATAGGGAGGCCCCGTTCTCACTCCGTGTCAGCAGCAGCCTCCTCAAAGCGTCCAGTATCTCGTCACGGCCTCCGTAGCCAAGGGCTATGTTCAACTGCCATGGTCCCGTGGATGCCGTCATCTCCTCCACCCGCTTGATCTTGTCGCGCAGTTCTTCGCTTAGACCGTCGGGGCGTCCAATCACGTTGACTTGCCGCTTGGTAGGTCTGCTCTCAGGATCAACCAGCCACTGGTCCAGTTTGGCTCCAACCAATGCGAACAGCTTCTCAAGCTCCTCCGGGGTACGTTTCAGGTTGTCGGTGGAGAGCCCCCACAGGGTGACCACGGGTATCTGCAGTTCGTCGCACCACTGAATCACCTCGCCGGCCTTGTCGGCGCCAATGCGGTGACCTTCAGCAATGTCGATTAACCCCTGCATCTTGGCAAAGCGCCTGTTGCCGTCCAGGATCATGGCTACGTGTTGGGGAAGCCGGTGCTGCTTGATTTGGGCCAGAAGTCTGTTGGTATACAAGCCGTGAATGAAAGAGTTCAACAGCCTCACTGGCGCAGCACCCATAAGAAGAGGCTTCGCAACCCAGCCCATGCCGGGGGATGTTTTTCTATCGACGGTAGTAGCTGAACTGGCTGACTGGTCCAAGTATGCCTCTGCCATCAAACGTTGCCTATTAGGTTACCACTAACTGTAAACCGCCTGCCTCTGTTGCAAAGCCTGTTTTGCCGCATCAGGAAATGAGATCAATAAGGTGGCCAGAGGACGGCCCCAGTCGGGACGGCCAAGTCTGTCAGTGTCGTGTCCCAAGCGAGAGCGGATAGTGACTATTTCGCCAATGTGGATGAAGTGGTGGGCTGCGATGCGCATCAAGGCGTAGCTCAGTCGCAGGCCGGTTTCGTGGAGGAACTGTATGGAGCCGTGATAAGTGATGACTTTGTCGATGGGCGGCTCCGAGTCAAGATACAGGCGTGCCTGATGTCGGACCTCGTCGGCGGCCGCTAGAATGCCAGGCCAGTCGCCCCACTCCCCTGTTCCACCGACGTGGAATTGGCGTCCACTGATAATGGGATGGGGAGGCAGGCCTTGGAAATTGACGTTGATCCAAGAGTCCACCATGGTAGTGACGTGGCCTATTGTCCAGGCTACACTGCTGCCGCCATAGTGCCTGGTGATCGCATCTTCGGGAGTAAGCCCTTCTACCGCTTCGTCGAGCATAGTCCAGGACTCGTAGAGGAACAGAGTAAGCTTCTGCGGCATGGGTAATCCTCCGTGAGTGTACTGGAGCGGGGGACGATTCCATTTTAGAGTCCCAACTGGTGCCTTAGAGTAGCATATACGTTCACTTGCGTCACTGTGCAAGGCTAAATATCTGTTCTTTAGGTGTTTTGACGTTTCATGGTGTATCCTGTAGTATCACCTGAAAAGTGATAACGGAGATGGTACTGTGAAACGTCCAAGAAGACTATCAGCGTCTTTTGTTAAGACCATCAGGGCCCCGGGGCGCTATGGTGATGGCCGGGGTGGGTACGGCCTCTCCCTATTGGTGAAGGATACCACAACCGGGAGATTTTCGAAGTCATGGGCGCAACGCCTGAGGAGTAACGGCCAGCCCTTCAACATCGGCTTGGGAAGTTATCCCCGCGTGACGCTGGCGGAAGCGCGGGAAAAAGCGCTGGCCAACGTCCGCGCCGTGGACAGCGGCAAAGATCTGCGAGTCAAGGAGAAACCAACCCCAACCTTTGCTGAGGCCAGTGATTCAGTAATTGCAATTCGTTCTGAGGGATGGAAGCACCCCAAGACCGCGCAGCGCTGGCGGGCTACGCTCGCAACCTATGCGATTCCGGTGTTGGGCGATAGGCTGGTTTCGGAGGTGAAGACATCGCACGTAATGGAAGTGTTGACGCCGATATGGTTGACGAAGCCTGAAACGGGGCGGCAGGTGCGTGAGCACATAAGCGTGATCATGGAGTGGGCAATAGCGGAGAACTATAGGATTGACAACCCAGCCGGCAAAGCAATCACCAAATCATTGCCCAAGCAAACCCAACGGGTGAAGCATCACAGGGCCTTGCCGTTTGCAGCAGTAGGAGCGGCGATAGGAAAGGTGAGAGCTACCGACGCGTGGCCGACGACAAAGCTCTGCTTCGAGCTTCTGACCCTAACCGCTGCCCGTTCCGGCGAGGTGCGCCTTGCCGATTGGAGCGAGATCGATTGGGAGTCCAGGACATGGACGATTCCGGCTTCAAGGATGAAGAACGGACTTGAACATCGAGTGCCTCTATCCCAACAAGCTGTGGAAGTGCTCCGCCAAGCCTTGGCCCTATCAGACGGCAGCGGGTTGCTGTTCCAGTCGGAAAGGGGCAAGATACTCACTGATTCCACCATCTCCAAGCTGCTGCGTGAGAATGACATTGGATGCGTTCCCCACGGGATGCGTAGCAGTTTCAGGGATTGGGCGGCTGAATGTTCCGACGTACCGCGTGAGATCGCCGAACATGCTTTGGCTCACGTCGAAGGTAGCGCGGCTGAACTCGCGTACCGCAGGACCGATTACTTTGAGCGCAGACGTACATTGATGCAGGCTTGGGCGAGTTACGTACTTCCAGAGTAGGCTTACATCACGTAAGCAAATCCGTAGCATGAAATCTCGGCTAAGGAGTTATCCCCGCAACGGTCTAGTATGGGTGGACATGGCTCGTCACTATGCGATGCTTGGCGCAGATAGACATGCTATCCGGTCAATGAAAAACGGTCTTGCATTAGCTCCGGACAACAGGTTTGTTCTGCGCTCTGCGGCACGTCTTTATGTGCACTTGGGTGATGCCGAGCAAGCATACGAGCTGCTCCGGAGATGCCCTGCCACTCAAAGAGACCCTTGGCTGAGAGCTGCAGAAATCGCTGTTGCCGGACTGATCGATAGAACGCCACAACAACTGCGACGCACTAGGAGAGGCTTGCTTGCAGGCAACATTGACCCAGTTCACATCAGCGAGTTAGCCAGTGCCGTAGCGACATTTGAGTTGGACACTGGGTCAGTGAAATCTGCCCGCCGCCTCTTTAACCTAGGACTTGAGAGGGCGACTGAGAATTCCGTTGCGCAGGCGGATTGGGCAAAGGACAAGATAAGTGGCATTTCGCTAAATGAGGAGCACTTTCGCCTGCCCAGAACTTTCGAGGCAAAGGCGATTGGACACTTTGAGAGGTTGGAGCCACAAGAGTGCCTAATTGAGTGCAATCGCTGGTTAGACGATGAGCCGTTCTCCTCACGTCCGGTTGAACTTAGCACATTTATTTCAGTCGTAGGCTTTGAGGACTATGAGAACGCCATCAGCATTGCAAGAAGGGGACTCATGAGCAACCCTAGCAACTTCGCACTGCGCAATAACCTTACGGTCGCACTTGCAGAGTCCGGCAGGATCGACGAGGCGAGAGATCCCGGGTGTACGATAAGGCCTTCGAGCCTGAGTGCTTGGGAAGAAACCTGCTGGCTCGCCACAAATGGGCTGCTAGCCTTCAGAGAGCGTCACCATGATCAAGGTCGTATGTCATATGAACAAGCTGTCGCCTCGGCTCGGGTCCATTCGGGCAAGGGCCCCGAGGCTATGGTGCTGATCCACTGGGCTCGCGAGGAATTCAGGGCTGGTGAGTACACGAAGGCGGACGAAATCGCGCGGCAGGCCACCCAGGCCTCCACAGGTATTTCGGCACCTGGCGTGAAGATGGCTCTAGCGAGGCTCAACAGAGTCAGGAACGGCGGTAAGGACGTTAAACCTGCTTAGAAGGCTACAGAGAAGATACGGTATTGTGTAAGGAACTACCACAACTTCGGGCTCTGGTGTTGCCATGCCCATCCCTAGGCACTGATAAATTCAAATCGGCATTCCCAGCC
The DNA here is from genome assembly GCA_965197965.1 of Dehalococcoidia bacterium. Taxonomy (GTDB): domain Bacteria; phylum Chloroflexota; class Dehalococcoidia; order Lucifugimonadales; family QGNO01; genus DAOUJH01. Next base: position 632,851 of record OZ240235.1, on the reverse strand, counting down.
TAAACATTCTCATTATGACCTTACCCCGAAGCTAGTATCATGGTCTTGTAGAGTCAGAAAACTCTTTGGCCTCAGGATCACTCCAATAGCGCGCTTGGCAACTCTGACGATTGGAGATTAAGGGCCGATTCCAGCTCCGAACAAACCCTAAGGTGAAGTTTTGGATCTTGTCCAGGATGATGAACTTGTCTATCGATTTCTGGGTCGTGAATGCGTTCAATTCCGTTGGACTCATACCTCTGGCTCAAACACCAGCTCAGGAACTACAACTTCCCACTCATCGCATAGAAGGCCGTGCTGGTACTCCGGCTCCGACTTCTCGCGGCCCCAAGTGACGATAGCGAGGACCGTAGCGAACTTGCAGCACATCCCGTCCGGGGCCTGGAAACCACCGGCAAGTTGTCCTACCACCATCCTATAGCCGTCCAAGAGTTCCAACGATTTTGTCCTGCTCGAACCTGTAAGTGGTCACCAGGGATAGAGAGGCAATGGCGCGGGGCGCCGGATCTCCGGGGCGCTTGCATCCAGCGAAGCTCAGAAACACGTCTCGCAGGCTGAGCCGCCGGTAGAGGCGGGCCAGCTCCGGCGATGCAGCGCGAACGCGGCGTCCTTCAAAGCGTCCTGAAGCCGGTGGTGTCTGTTTGTGCCTAGAACGGGCATAAACCTCCACGGATCGCCGTCCAGATCGAGGTCCTAGGTCGACGACGGCAGTCCCCGTCCACCTGGAACGCTGAGGTGGGGATAGATTGTGGAATGAGGCCGGCTAGGGGCAGTTTCCGTGCATGAGTTCGATTCCCTCGTAGGTAATCGAACCGCATGGGCTGGAATTCGGCGTTCGGCGTCGCCATCCCCACAGATGTTCCCACCCGGCCGGTGTCTGAGTCAAGTCGAGGGGATCATCCATAGCCTAACCACCGGTGGCCCCTGATCTGCCACTTCCCCACACTCTTGATATGGCCTCTTGTACCTTACCCTCAAACCGCCGGATCAACTCCTCGATGCCATTGACAAGGCTCTGTTCAGCCTGCATTTCGGCGGCGATGGCCTGTTGAGTTTCAAGACTGGGGAGAGGGATCTTTATCTCCTTGAGGCGCACGATGGTAAGAGCCTTATAGGCTGCTCCAAAAACAATATCGTCCACACCATCGGAAAAAACAGCGTCCATGCTGTGTTTAAGGTAATTGGGATATGCACCTTTAATGTTCTTGATCCACAACAGATTTCCGTCTTTGAAGTAAAAATCGTAGTTGTCTGGTACTACCCAAGTAGTGCCTATAGTGCCGACGGCTGACACGAGAATATCGCCCCGACTAGGTGCGCCAAATCTGGCTTGAATGGCACGAAAGCGATCCTGAGAAATGTAGTACTCCGAGGTGGTCCTGCCGTTATTGCTGAGCTCGACGACCTCTTTCGTTCGATAGAAGGGTATGCCTACAGGAACATACTCTTCTGCCAGTATTCGCTTGCTTGAAGTTACATCAGCTATTTCTTTGATCGCCACTAATGGCCACTCAGGGTCTACGACAATGTGCGGCCGGTAACTCTCCACTACAGCCCGTGCCCCGTCTATGACCCTCTGGTAGCCCTCTATCTCCGCCACGATCGCCCTCTGCACTTCCAGCTGAGGAAGGGGGATCTGGATGCTCTTCAGCCGTGCTTGATTTAGTTTGGGAACGGTCACTCCGGTGATGTAGGGAGTTAAGTCCATTTGATTGAGCACTTCAACCAAGAAGGTATCTACTACGCGCTCACGTCTTGGACGTAAGACATGGGCATGGTTGTTGACCCATACCTTGCCGTCGACGCCAAAGGCGGTTGATTCTCCCGGCCCCCACTTTGCTCCATCTTCGCCGACAAGAACTAGTGGTTCATCGAATAGGTAGCTTTCCACGTGGTCCAGCACTCCGGTTGCCCCATAGTAAGGATAAGGACCTGGCTTCCTGTCGCTCTTGGTTATCGGCCTTCGAACTGAATCTAGAATCTCGACGGTTTCCCCTAACGAAACCATCGCCCATGCGCTACTTGCGGCCTCGTTGTCTTTATACCGTTCCCCACTTAGGTTATATTCCCCGTCGGCAGCAATCCTTTCCTTTTCCACGACTTGCCCAAACTTGGATCGGAGATCAGCAAAGGACTTGCTCATTCGCAGGAGCCGTAGGTATTCGTCAAGCTCGGCTTGAACCTTAGGCAGATCGTTCCGCTCTATAGGACGGCGTTGGGCACCGAGGTCAAAACCATCGTCAACTACCTTGAAGAATCCAATGACGTCCGTCTGCTTGGCTATGACGCGATCCAAGAAGAGAATGGACGTCTTGACGCCGGAGTAGGGATTGAATACCCCAGATGGTAGGGATACAACGGCCACCAGGTAGTCCTCTACCAGCATCTTGCGCAGTTGCCTGTACGCCGTCTGGCTCTGAAAGATAATTCCTTCCGGCACTATGACTCCCGCCCGGCCCTTGGTAGTCAGGTGCTCTGCCATGTAGTCCACGAACAGCGCCTCGCTGCGCTTGGACTTGACGGAGAAGCGGTTGTGAGGCCGGATGCCGCCCTTTGGAGACATGAAGGGTGGATTGGCCAGGATAACGTCAGCGTACTCGTTCCATCGGTCTTCGCTGGTCAGGGTGTCGTACTCGAATATGTGGGGCGCGGCGAAGCCGTGCAGGTACATGTTCACCAGTGACAACCTCACCATGTCCGGCGAGATGTCGTAGCCTCTGAAGTTATCGGCCAGCCGACCCCGCTCGTCAGGCGTTAACGCGCCGTGGCCGTCCTCGCCTGAGTTGGCCGCCATGATGTGCTTGTAGGATGAGATGAGGAACCCGGCAGTGCCGCAAGCTGGGTCGAGCACCACATCGTCCTTCTTCGGGTCGAGGACAGCGACGATGAAGTCTATGATGTGGCGCGGGGTGCGGAACTGGCCCGCGTCGCCCTGGGAGCCGAGAACCGAGAGCAGGTACTCAAAGGCGTCTCCGAGACGCTCCGAGTGGTCGTAGCTGAACTCGTCAATGACCTTCAGGAAGGCGCGCAGCGTCTCAGGGTCCCGGTAGGGGAGATAGGCATTGTTGAATATGTCCCGGAACAGCGGAGGGATACCGGGGTTCTCCGGCATCCTGGTGATGGCCTCGGCGTACAGGTTCAAGGTTTCGTGCCCGCCCATGCCTGGATGCATCAGCTTGGTCCAGCCGTATCGGGAGAAGTCTCCGGCGAAGAACTCACGCTCCCCGCCCCACTCCTCGCTCTCGGCGTCGATGTCGTCCATGAACTTGTAGATGAGAGCAATGGTGATCTGTTCCACCTGGCTCTTGGGGTCGGGGACCTTGCCCACGAGTATGTCGCGGGCTGTGTCTATACGGCGTTTGGTGTCGGCGTCCAGCATCGGTTCTCCTACGCGGCGAACTGGTTCAGCGAAACATAGTCCTTGATGTAATCCGGCACCAGATTGCGGTACCGGAGCGGTACCGCTCGGAAGTCGTCTCGATTGAACACCGGATTGGTGGCAAGCAGGGCAAAGCGGCGCTTGTCGATTATGTCCCGGAAGTATCCGTCTGTGGCGTAGGCCTTGAAGTAGGTCTTGATAGGTCCTACGGCGCTGGTACGCGACGGCTCATGTTGCGCCACGAACTTGGCGAACTCCTCCTCCAGCAGCTCGTCCCTGGACTTGAAGGACGGTATGAAATTGAAGACCCGTTCCAGTATCTCCCGGAGGGTCAGCCTGCGGTCCACGGACGCGGCCTTCCGCAGCTTGTCGAGGTTGTAGTACTCCTCCGGTTTGTCGAACACCTCGCGGTTTACGTAGTCGACGACCCGGTCCCACTGCCCGGCCTCCACGGCTTCCTTCACGGTCGCGTCCTCTCGCACCCTGTCTGCGAAGCGGTCTAACATCATCCGGTCGATCTTCATGCCCTCGAAACCGATGGGCTCTTCCCGGATGGTCGATAGGATGTCCCGGCCTAGGTGCTCGTAAGCATAGACTATTGTTGGACCTTGGCCTCTTTCTCCACCCCCATCCTTACGGGGTTGAGGTCTGGGCAACTCAATTATCTGGTCGTAGTTGAACTCCGTCTCGAAGTATTCGCAGTTGGCGAAGAAATCGAAGAACTTGAACGCGGTTTTGTCAGGTTCTCCCACATCCTCGGCAATGCTCGGATCAAATAGCTGGTCTAGGAAGCTGTGCCTGCGTGTCCCCCGGCCTTTGATCTGCACAAAGTCCGTGGGAGAGAAGATGGGGCGAAAGAGGCCGAGGTTCAGGATGTCGGTGCAGTCGTAGCCGGTGGTCATCATGCCGACAGTCACACAGACCCGCGCCTTGCTGGTCCGGTAGGAAGAGAGGAGGTTGCCTGAACCCATCAGGTTGTTGTTGGCGAAATTGATGGTGTATAGCTGAGCGTCCGACACCTGGGACGTGACCTGCACGGCGAAGTCCGACCGGTACTCCCCTGGAAACATGACGTCGGCCATTCCGTTGAGGGTCTGTGCCAGCCTGGCAGCGTGGTTCTGGCTCACAGCGAAGACAATGGATTTTCCGATTTCGCCGCTGACGGGGTCTCGCAGCGCGTTCTCCAAGAACGTCTTGCAGAAGACCTGGTTGGTCGAGTCTGAGAAGAAGCGCTTCTCGAATTCACGTTGCTTGTAGGTTTCTTCATGCTCATCGCCGGTATCGTTGGTAAAGGACACTATGAAGCCATCGTCGGCCAGCAGCTGCGTCGTCACTTCGGTACGGGCGTCCACCACTGTGGGATTGATGAGATACCCGTCGCTCACCCCATCGAGCAGCGAGTACCTGTACGTGGGTTCTCCGCTTTCGCAACCAAAGGTGCGGTATGTGTCCAGCAGCAACCGTCGTTCCGTCTCACGTGGGTCGCGAACGTTCTGGCCGCCTCTGTAGAAACCTGTCAGATAGTCCCTGGGAGTGGCGGTGAGACCAAGCTTGTAGCCTACAAAATAGTCAAACACGGCGCGGGCGTTCCCGCTGATGGAGCGGTGCGCCTCGTCGGAGATCACGAGATCGAAGTCGGTCGGTGAGAAGAGCGTTTGATATTTGTTGTTGAACAGCAGGGATTGGACCGTGGACACGACGATCTCTGCAGAGCGCCATTCGTCGCGCCTCTCCTTGTAGATGACGGTGGTGTAGTCCGCCGATAGGATGGCGGCAAACATCTTCCTGGCCTGCTCCTCAAGTTCGAGGCGGTCCACAAGGAACAGCACGCGTGAGGCGTTGCCGGAGCGAAGGAACAACTTGACGATGGCCGCCGCGGTCAACGTCTTGCCGGTGCCGGTGGCCATCTCGAAAAGGAAGCGGTCGCTGCCGTCTTTCACAGCCTGCTGAAGCGAGTGGACGGCCCTGAGCTGGTAGGGGCGCAAGAAGCGCAGGTTGTTGGACTTAACAAATCCCGGCCTCTCGTCCTGGTTCTTCCACGCCGCTTCCGAGGTATAGTTAGGACGCTGACTGAGAACCATGTAGTCGTCATTGATGTGTTCGTCAATCAGGCGCTGCGGATTAGGCTTGACCTTACTGTAGCCGGCAACCGACTCCGGCGTCGGGAATGAGGTGATGATGTAAGGGTTGCCCCGCTCCAGGTCCCAGAAGTAGTGCAGGTTGCCATTGGAGAGTATGACGAAGCGGCAACTCTGAGTGCGGGCGTATCTCCGGGCCTGCTCCTTTCCCGCCAGAGGTTGCTTCTCTTCGGCCTTGGCTTCTAGCACGATGAGGGGGAACCCCCTGGAATCCAGAAGAAGGAAGTCAACGAACCCCTTTTCGGTCTTATCGAAGTCGTCGCCAAGCTCGTCGAGTTCTGTCTGCCTGATAGAGACGCCCTGTTCCAAGCGAATGTTGGCAGATCTATCTCCATCGGGAAAGAATCGCCAGCCTGCTCTCTCTAGCAGCCTATTGATCTTTATGCGCGCAGTGGCTTCGTTCATGCTCTATCCCGCACAAGGATACGCCGGCTTTTTGTTAGACACTCTCCAGAAGCATATCATCCAACCCACGCCCATTAGAATTCCTACGCCGTGGGCTGCGGCTGGTATCGCTCGACCCGTATTCGGTCTTCACCTTTGCGCGCTTGCGCTAGGTCGTAGGAAGTCTGTCGGCGCAGCCAGAAGTCCGCACTGGACCATCCAGCCTTCTCAAGGCGAATGGCCATGTCGGGCGAGATCCCGGCGTGGCCATTCAATACTCGAGAAAGGGTATGCCGGGCAACGTCCAGAACATCCGCCGCCTCGGTGACACTCAGGCCAAGGGGATCCAGGCAGTTCTCCCTGATGCTGCGACCGGGATGGGGTGGATTCTTCATAGCCATGGTCTCTCCTCTCGCTAGTGATAGTCGACTAGATCGACATCGTACACGTCGGCATCTTCAAATCGGAAGGTGATTCGCCAGTTGCCCGAAACCGAAATGCTCCACGATCCCCTCCGGTCACCCCTGAGAGGATGCAGTCTGTATCCCGGCAAATCAAGTTCGCTAGGCTTGGTGGCTACATCGAGATCCGCCAAGGCGAGAGTAATCCGATCCAGTTGGTCGCCGCCTATCTTGCTGGGGTCGCCTCGCTCATAGAGCCGCTTAAGTCCTCGATGGCGAAACGATCTGATCATAGTATGATTATACCGTGTTCCGGTACACCTATCAATAGCAACCGCCTCCAGCTTTGAGACAGTTCACATATGATTTGTTGAATGTCGGCGCGGATAAGCTCTACCCAATGGGCGTGCCACTGTGGAGTGACAACCAAATTCTGCAACAGTTTGCATCAAAGTGTTTCACAACCTGGGCAGAGCTAGAGAGCTTAAACTATCTGAGCGCAGGATCAAGTCGAAAGCGCGAAGATAGATCCCCACCAGAATCAACGATAAAGCCCATCTGAGAGAGGTTCGGCAGGGTTGCCCAAGGTCTCCCAAAGAGGTCGTTTCTCGCCAAAGCTGAGGCATTGCCTGCTACGGTGTACTTTCGGTCAAATGCTAGTGAGCTTGATTGGAATCTTGGTGGTAGTCGGCTGTGCGCCCAGCGGCTGGTTTGCCCGGCGCACCCGGCCAGGACGGAGAATCCCCCGATATAGTGGGGCTCTTTGAATCTATCCAGGAAAGCGTGGTCTGCATTCGAGTATGGGATGCGGGAGGCCCCTATACCTGTGCGACAGGCTTTTACCTGGACGACTCGGGCACAGTCTTGACTGCAGCACACTCCATTGAACTACCCGACAGCACCATCACGATTATTAAGGTCGAGACCAAAGGGCAAAGCCTGGACTACCAGGTAGACCGCCATATTAGCGACCTGGAAGCTGTAGTTTTACGACCCATAGGCCCCGTTCCCGCTACAAAGGGAGTGCCGATTGCAAGGTCCTACAGGATAGGAGAACCTGTCTTAGCGGTCGGCTATCCCTTCAGTGTTGTAGTAGACACACGGATCGCTTCCGACGGAATTGTAGGAAGCTCTGCCTCATGGGACGGAATCGCCTATTTGGTAATTAATGTAATGACTAGCTATGGAGGGTCTGGCGGTCCTCTAGTCAACATGAAGGGTGAGGCGCTGGGGCTTCTAAATAGCATCGGCGTTGGAGACGACCCATTCAGTTATGCAGTTGACCTTACGGGTAGGAGCTTCTCACTAGGCCAAAGGTAGGGGTTTTATGGTATTAGGCGGACCCGTACAACCTAACGCAAACGTCTCCAAGACGCTTAATGAGCCGTGTCCCACATGCGGCGTTTCACACGCGCCAGGCAAACACGTAAATCAGCAGCGCCAACAGCAACAGCAGCAAGACGAATACTCAGAAGACAGAGAGAGGGAGAAACGAGAGAGCAAACCGAAAGAGGATTAAGGCGAGGAAACCAGCCTTGAGATGGGTCTGGACCCGGCGGATCAGATGCCGTCTGAGATCGACACCGATTCAGAACTGGAGACGCCGCCGGCCGTTGAAACTCGCAATGTTGACACCACACCCGCATTCATCACGGAGGGCATTGGCGACATCGAACTCACAGTTGCACACTGCAGGACAGCCTGACGTAGCTCCCAAGAGCCCGACAGTTGCGCGGCCCAAAGAAAGCGACCTAGGCGAGTTCGGCGCATGGGGCTACTACTACAATGAGTATTATGCACAGGGCATGTCCCACCAGGAAGCACACAGCGCGCAAATGAAGCCGTGCGCCAGCCTGCCCACGGCCCCTGCAGCAGGAGCAGCGTCGCATACACGACGTAGCGCTCCGACCAACCCGCGGGCCGGTCCCTCGGCTGGCCAGCGGCTGGCGGCCGCCCTGATTGGATGAAGTCCCTAGCTTTGGCGAGGCTCCTGAAACATCTCTTCTCCCGAATACGTCTGAGATCTTGGAGTGAATGGTGGTCACGGCAGTGTGTGGATGACTACCAATCTAGACACTTTCGTTTGTGGCAGCAAGAGCAAGAAGTTGCAGAAACACTCTCTCTCTATAGCAAACAAAAGCAAACAAATTACCGCCCAAATTACCTCTCCAAGAAGTGTGAATAGGCACTTGCCAAACGATGAGAAGTCTCTAGTGTTCCAAGTGGGTAAGACTACCTAGGTAAATATCGACGAAGAGTGTAAGCCTTGATGTACTAGTCCCCACGGCTGGGGACACGGAGCCGTATTGTTGCAAGTATCGGGTGGGATTGAGTAGGCAGATTGGCGGGTGAGCAGCCCCCGGGTTGCTAGAAACGGAGAGCGTGGAGGTATAGCTGATGCTGAATCTGAGATTAGCCGTACTTGCGGTTGCGGTGATGTCCGTCGCCTACGTGGCGCTCACTCTGGCCTACGCTCCCTCACCAGGAGGCGCAGACGCTTCCGTCCGTATCCATATCTGGCCCTAGACAGCTCGATGAAGGTGGCAGCGGCACGTTCAAGGCTACGGGCTCTAATCTGTTCTCGTTGCACTCATATGACATCAGACTTGAGACGAGCGGCGATATAGGGTTCAACGATACGTGTTCCTCTACAAGCAGATCTTCAGTAAGGGGCTCCATTGACCGGCGCTCTTACACCAGAACCTTCACACTATACGGATGCAGCGCGTCGGAGGGTACGGTGACGGCTACGTTATGGGATGTAACCCCTGACGATGAAAATCCCGACTCTGACTACGTGGTCGATACCGCCATAAAGGATATAACGGTGCGGGCCGTTGTAACACCTGAGCCTACGGATACACCTACACCTGAGCCTACGGATACACCTACACCTGAGCCTACGGATACACCTACACCTGAGCCTACGGATACACCTACACCTGAACCTACGGATACGCCCACTCCTGAGCCTACGATGTCAGACCCCATACCACCTTCGCCGTCCATAAGCCTGAACATTACGGACATGGATAACAGTATCCAGGTGGGCCACAGCACGCTCGCCCAGGCCAGTGCCTCCAATCTGAACGCCAGTCACAACTACTCCATAAGGTTCATATTGGAAAGCACTCACCTGACGTTCCAGTGGCCCGGCTGCACCGACCAGGCCAACACCGTACAGGTGCCGAATAAGAGAACCTCTTTCGACGCTGAGACAAGGGTTTGGGGATGTCGCATCAATGGCGGATGGGTAAGGGCTGAACTGTTCCGCAGGAGTGGCGGCGAACCCAACTCCGTCCGTAGTGTAATTGCGAGCGACAGGAAGTACGTAACGGTAACAGAACCCCCAACACCCCCGCCCACAATGATAGTCCCGCCAGGTCCCACAGAGGTACCAACGACCAACCGTGCGCCTACAGTCACGGTAGAGACTTCGGGAGGGACGGTTGGTGGCGGTCAGAGCGTATCCCTGGATGCGACCGCGTCCGATCCCGACGGCGATACCCTGACCTATGCGTGGTCAGGGACTGGAACATTCGCCAATGAGGATGAGCTGGACACTACATGGACGGCTCCGGCGGCACAGAGTTCAAACCGCACGTACCGTTTGACTATCACAGTGTCCGACGGGAGTCTATCGGCATCCGATTCTGTAGATATGACGGTCAGGGCAACGATCTTCGTGTCGATTGATCTTCATGACGTCGTCCCAGACACCGTAGACGAGTCCTTTGTTCCTCTGGGTGCAAACTCGAAGCAGGTGCGGTGGACTCTAACCGCAAACCCAACTCCCAGTAATGCGCTGACAGTGAACATCAAAGTTACGAAAGTGACTCCGGCCTTTGATGGCGCAGAACTCAACAACTTTCTCATCGACAAACCACCGGAGGCGATAACAATCGCAGGTGGTAACATAGATACTGCCGACCTCATCCTCCCGATGCATGATGACTCCACGGACGAAGCACCCGTGAAGATACGAGTAACCGTCCTGGAGGGTGAAGGATATGAACCTGGACATCTCTCATCTGCGGTCGTGACCCTCAGGGACGACGATCCGATCGAATCTCCTACAGGTCTCCGAGCGAATGGAGACCTCCAAGCTGGGAATATCTCACTACGGTGGACCGAAGCGACTCGTGCGGCCTCCTACAATGTACAGTACGCACGTTGTTCTAACCCGAAGTCTGACTGTTCATCTGTGGGCGAGTGGCATCTGCTGACCGACTTTACGGATACAGTGGTTGAGACTGGAGGTCTGGCCGACGAGGACAAGAAGTTCAAAGCAAACCAGCTCTATCGTGTCCAGGTCCAGTCAAGTGCTGACGACTATCCTGCTACCCCCGGTGCACCGAACAAGGAGGTGTCGGAGTGGGATGATGCGGGCTTTGTATTCGTTTATCCGACGACCGACCATCCTAAAGATGATAAGACTAGGGTTGCGACCATCGGAATAAAGAGATTCCAGACCGGCGGACACTTCAGCTACGTGATTTGCAGAGAATCGTTGCCTCATGGCATCAACGTAGCAGACATCAAACCCGGCATCAAGAAATGGGAACAGACCGTCTGGTGGAATAAGGGCATTGGTGCCGGCAATATCATCAGGGTGTCTGGCGGCCAGATGGTAGACGATTGCGTAAACCCGGCAGAGGGCCGTCCGACGCGTAACCAGGTACTATTCATGTCCTATAAGAATATGGGTGAAGTTGAAGGATGTTCAGGCGCTGCCTGCTGGACAACACACAAGACATTCGGGGAGATTAGCGGAACGCTTACCGAGGCTCAAAAGCCGCAATCCATCGTTCTGAAGGACACTACTGACCTCCCACCCAACGATCCTTATCATAGCCCTCTGGATTGGTACGAAATAGGTTCAGCAGGTTGCACGATGCTGCGCTCCATCATCATCCACGAAAGCGGGCATTCCTTCGGATTTAGCCACTATGACATCGGCGGCGAATTTGATTCCGTCATGGACCGTCCGTATACGGGGGCGACTCAAAGGTGCAGCCCGACTAAGTATGATGTAGTAGCCATGATGGCAAACTACCAGTCACGGTGAGGAGGACAGAGATGATGAGGCAGACTACATTTCTTGCCCTACTGGCAGGGCTCCTCCTACTGGTTGCCGCCTGTGGAGGCGAAGGTGTGCCACCCACCTATGAGTACACCGGTTACCTGACGGAAGAGATACCGCCTTGTACGCCGGTGCCAGGCTCACCGTCAGACCCCTGCGGGACAGACGTGGCCCAAATTACAGGCGGAGGAGAGGCCACCACGATTCTGGTCGGCTCAGAACCTCGAGGGGTGGGTTACTTCTTTGGTATTGCGGCTCATGTGGCGCACCTGGTGGTGAGGGCCACCTACCTGCCTGACACTGTACGGTGCGCCCTTGACGAAGGCGGCTTCCGCCACCCTCCCTATGATGACGCGTCTGACTGGTCTTACTCCGCGGGCAGTTACTCGATAAAATGCTACGCCGACGTGCGGGTAAACGCCTACATCCTCGGCTCGGGGCCGCCCAACCTGACGCTCCTGGTCTGGAAGCAAATATTATACGGTCGCTACGAGGAGGAAGATGACTATGACGTAGAGGGTGTAAATGACCTGAGACACACCCTGGAACGGGTGTTCATCGAGGGAGGAGGAGAGTACGACTATGCATATGCCCCTGAAGGCGGGATCTACGGCAGAGAGGCGGTTCTATTCGTCGGCCCCGCAGTAGACGCGCAGACAGAGGCCTGGCAGGTATTTCACACCTGGGGTGTGGAGCAGCGGGACGACGACACGGTCGTTGCCGTACATCCGTTCAGAGAGACTTATCGAGTCGTACTACCCGACAGTTACAATACCCACCGCTCCAAGCTGGAGATGGAGCTGCCTGCCTTCAGGACTGCGGTGGCTGCGGCGCATCAGGCCCGCCTCACAGCGAACGGTGGGCGCACTGGTCCAGACCCCGGCTATCCCATGCTGCAGACCGACGCCAACCGGCTTACCGAGTTCTTTACCGCGATTGGGGCCTACAACCATCCGGACGGCCCGCCGACACCACCGCCCCCGGCCTGCGGACTCGCCATGTCCGACCAGCAGGACAAGCCCGGCCTCATGCAGGACTGTACGGCGCTGCTGGCTGCCAAGGACACACTGCGGGGTACGGGTACACTCAATTGGGACACCGGGACGTTGATCAGCAGTTGGGACGGGGTAACTACAGAAGGCACTCCTGCTCGCGTGACGAAGGTGGAGCTGGACGACGAGGACCTGACGGGGACCATCCCCGCTGACCTGGGGGAGCTTTCCAAGCTGACGCACCTTGACCTTAGCGATAACTCTCTGACCGGTAACATACCGCGGGAGCTAGGCCATCTGGACAACCTGGAGGAGATCCGTCTGTCCGGCAACACCCTGACCGGTTGCATTCCCTATGGACTGAAAGACGTAACGACCAACGACCTGAGTTCCCTCAATCTTCTCTACTGTCCCTCTGCGCCAGGAGCGCCCACGGCGGGTACGGCGGCTGAGACGAGCTTGGCGTTGAGCTGGACAGCGGTGGCCAACAGCAGCAAGTACCGCGTGGAGTACCGCGAGGGCACGGTAGGCCCCTGGACGGTGGACGACGATGCAATTACGACCACATCCCACACGGTGGACGGGCTGCTCTGCGAGACGGAGTACCAGTTCCGTCTGAGCGCCTATGGTAACGGCACTACGTATGCCGCGGCTTGGAGCGACCCGTCTGAATCTCTGACAGGAACGACGGGTAGTTGTACGCCGCCTGTGTTCGGCGCGGCATCGTACAGCTTCAGCGTAAGGGATGATGCCGCAGCCGGTTCGGTAGTCGGGACGGTCTCGGCCACCGACAACAGCACCGGGCCGGTTGTTTACGACATCAAGTCGTGGACCGTGAACTATATAGTTGAAACAGACCTGTTTGCCTTGACGAGACGACCGGGGCGTTCACAGTAGAGCAAGACCTGAGTGATCGGACGGGGACTACAGTGCCGATGACCGTGGCGGCGCGTGACGCGGCGGGTGGAGAGGCGACCGTAGAGGTGCTCATAGATGTCACGAGGAGCTGTAGCAGCGGGACGGCGGTGCCCAACCCGACTGACAACGCCAGTCTCGTGGAGGACTGCAAGACGCTGCTGGGTCTGCAGAGCGAGCTGGCAGGTACAGCGACGCTGAACTGGAGCGCCGACCTGGCGATGAGCAGTTGGAACGGTATTTCCATCGGCGACGCGCCCCGGCGCGTCATCAGGGTGAATCTCCGGAGCAGCGGGCTGGGAGGCATCCTCCCGGCGGCCCTGGGCGACCTGACGGGGCTTCAGGATTTGTGGCTGGGCGGCAGCCAGCTGACTGGGGAGATACCGCCGGAACTGGGCAACCTGACCAGCCTCTATTCCCTGTACTTGGACCAGAACCGGTTGACGGGAGAGATCCCGCCGGAACTTGGCAACCTGCCGGTCCTGGAGGACCTGTTCCTGTACAACAACCGGCTTACCGGGAGCATCCCGCCGGAGATGGGGAGCCTGGAGGAGCTGCGGCAGCTGTGGATCACCAACAACCAGTTCACGGGGGTGCTCCCCGGTGAACTGGCCGATCTGGATGAGCTGTACACCCTGCGGCTGAGTGGCAACAGCTTCGAGGGCTGCGTGCCGGCGGGTTTGCGGGACGTGGCAACCAACGACATCGCTAGCTTGGAGCTTGAGGACTGCCCGGCCGGGTCGGTGTCGGCGCCCACGGGGCTCAGTGCGTCCTTGTCAGAGGGGACCTTTTCCCTGACCTGGAACGCTGTGACCGGTGCGGGGCTCTACGAGGCGCAATACACCACGGACGCCGCGGACGCGGAGAGCGTGACCTGGACGACGTTGGAGGCGGTTACCAGCGCCTCCCAGACCTACACCCCGGCGGAGCCCCCGGCGTGCACCGTCACATACCGGTTCCGGGTGCGGGCTAGGGGGGACGGCATGACTCTGGTAGCCACTTGGGGCGCCCAGTCGGCGGCCTACGTTCTGGCGGCCAACTGTCCGCCGGCGTTCACCGATGCTCCATATACGTTCGAGGTGGCGGAGGACGCGGCGGTGGACGACGAAGTGGGGACGGTCTCGGCCACAGACCCGGACGTTGATGACACGTTGACATACTCCATCACGGAGGGGAACGACGACGGCAAGTTCGCCATAGACGGAAGCACGGGGGCCATAACGGTGGCGGCTGAGCTGGACTACGAGACCACGTCCAGCTACACGTTGACGGTGGAAACCTCGGACGGTAGAGGCCGCTCAGCCACGGCGACTGTTACTGTCACGGTGACGGACGTGGCGGAGGACTCGCCGGTGGCCCCGGAGAACCTCAGCGTCTCCCTGGCTGAGGAAGTCTTCTCCCTGAGTTGGGACGCGGTGGACGGGGCGTCCCAATATGAGGCCCAGCACACCACGGACGCCGCGGACGCGAATACGGTGACCTGGACGGCGCTGGCGGCAGTCACGAGCGCCTCCCAGACCTACACCCCGGAGGAGGCCCCGACCTGCGGAGTCGCCTACCGGTTCCGGGTGAGAGCCTTCGGGGACGGTGAGACCTACGCGGAGGTCTGGGGCGCCGAGTCGGCGGCCTCCTCGCTGACGCCCAACTGTTCCCCGGCGTTTACAGGTGCTCCCTACAGCTTCAAAGTGGCGGAGGACGCGGCGGTGGATGACGAAGTGGGGACGGTCTCGGCCACAGACCCCGACGCGGACGATACGTTGACATACTCCATCACGGCGGGGAGCGACGACGGCAAGTTCGCCATAGACGACCAAACGGGGGCCATAACGGTGGCGGGAGCCTTGGACCACGAGACGACGGCCAGCTACACCCTGACGGTGGAGGCCTCTGACGAAAGAGGCGGGACGGCCACGACCACGGTGACTGTCACGGTGACCGACGTGGCGGAAGCCCCAGCCTTCGGCCAGGACTCCTACGCCTTCGAGGTGGCGGAGGACGCGGCGGTGGATGATGAAGTGGGGACAGTCTCGGCCACAGACCCCGACGCGGACGATACGTTGACCTACAGCATCACGGAGGGGAATGATGACGGCCACTTCGCCCTGGACGTGAGCACGGGGGCCATCACCGTGGAGGCTGCGCTGGACCACGAGACCACAGCCAGCTACACCCTGACGGTGGAGGCCTCGGACGACCATGGTGCCACCACCACGGCCACGGTGACCATCACTGTGACCGACGTGGCGGAGGACCCGCCGGTGGCCCCGGCGCAGCCCAGCGTCTCCCTGTTTACGGGGGCCTTCTCCCTGAGCTGGGACGCGGTGGACGGGGCGGCCCAATACGAGGTGCAATACACGACGGACGCGGCGGACGCGGAGACGGTGACATGGACGGCCCTGGCAGCCGTCACGGGCACCACCCAGACCTACACCCCTTCGACCCCGGCCTGCGGCGACACCTACCGGTTCCGGGTGCGGGCCTACGGGGACGGGGAGACCTATGCGGTGGTCTGGGGCGACACCTCGGCGGCCACCGCGTTTGCGGCCAACTGTCCCCCGGCCTTCACCGGTGCGCCCTATACCTTCTCCGTCGCTGAGGATGTGACCTTCGGCGGCGAGGTTGGGACGGTCACGGCCACGGACCCGAACGTGGGGGACACGGTGGTGTACGGCATCCTTGCCGGCAGCAGAGCCTTTGCCATCGGGGTGACCACCGGGGCCATCACTGTGGCGGGTGTCCTGGACTACGAGACCTCCTCCTCCTACCGCCTGCGTGTGGTGGCCATCGACCCGCATGGGCAGGCAGCGACCACGACGGTTGAGATTACGGTGACCGACGTGATCGGGGAGGGGGAACCGGAACTGTGGAGCGGGGAGATAACGGCGGGGTCCTTCAACATGGCGCGCGCCTCCGCTTTCGGGTACACCTCAGGGCTGACGTGGGGAGGTATCGCGTCGGAGGGAGCCCTGGGCACGCTGGACGACACCTCCTTCGAGTACGGCGGCCAGACCTACACCGTCCAGTTGGCGGCCTACTTCGAGGCTGTGGGGAGTAGGGATCCGTACTTCTTCATAGGCCTCAAGGAGCGCCTACTGCCAACGGATGTGGATATGGTTCTGTACGTGGGAAGTCATCGACTGTCAGGCTGGAGTACCACGGGGCTTGGCGAAATGACGACCCACTACTACTACGTTGGCAATCCAGGATTCACTCTGGAAAGTGGGCAGGTCGTGACCCTGAGCCTGCGCAAGGCCAACCCCTCCGACGACAGCGGACTTAGTTCACTGGCACTCAGCGCGGGTACACTGAGCCCGGCCTTCGCGGTGGACACCACGACCTACACGGCCACCGTCGCCAACGACGTGGCAACCGTGACGGTGACGGCGGAGGCCAGCAGCGACTATGCCACGGTGGTGGTGTCGCCTGAGGAAAGCGACGACTCCGCGACGGAGGGTGTGGAGGTGGCCCTGGTGGAGGGAGCGAACACGATCACGGTGACGGTCACCGCCGAGGACGGCACCACCAAGACGTATACCATCACCGTCACCAGGGAGGGCAGCTAGCAGACGGAAGAGGAACGCAAGTGAAGCCGAAGATTCCACCAACAAGCACTGCCTTGGGAAAGCTCACTCCAATGCTTGGCACAGGGTGGGGTCAACTTGGAGGAGTCCATAACACGGATTCTACTGGACGCTTGTTCAGGCAAAGAATGGGAGCCAGCGGAGTTGGGATTCCGTGGGAGTATGAATCTCCTACGTTGGCCATGATAGCGGATGTATCCGGCTTGACCGTGATAGACATTGGACAGTTGAATTCAAGTCAGGTACTGGTCAAGGTCGAGGCCAACGTCATCGCGGAATTTGACGTTTTTGTTTACAAGCCTGATTGGTACACTTCGGAGGACAGCAGGCTTACCGTAGTTGAGTTTGATTGGAATGACCATTATGTCTGGGCAGAGATTCCATTGCCACTACACTGCAACCTCGACTTGGTCATTGACGTCTCAGACCCAGAACAGCAAGAAGTTCGGAATGTGTCTGTCGAATTTCAACCTATAGAATTTCCACCGATAGATTGGTAAGCGTATCCTGCAACTTACGGCGTAAACTGAGGTGGATCCGACTATCTGGACAGGGGCGGCGGGCCTTGGGGGAGCCTCACAGCAACTTTTGGGCGCATGCCAATACGGAGGACAGAAAATGGCGGAAGATAAAACACAAGATTCAAGTGGCCTACTGTTTTATAACAGATTAGTTCCTGACGGGCGCGAAGGAAACAAGGTTTTCGCTAGGTCATTACGCGCGGGAGAAGAAGACACTGGCGAAGGCGTGAATGTCCGCGCTGGGGAGCAACTAATAATTCGGGCCGATGGCCTAGTTATCAGTTCCGACGAAATCGATGCCCTAAGCCCAAAGGGGTACGGCGGATATGCTCCTGTGGCAAATACGGTTTGGACCTGGTACAGCATAGTGGGAGAACGAGTGGGTTTCTTTCTTTACCTCTATGCTCTCGCACGTAGGCTCGACGCAGCTCATGCAGCGTGGGAGTTGGCAATGCGGGAACGCGAAAATGCTAGAAGCGAAGGTGCTATAGCCCAAAGAATCGGATTCTTCAGAGCACTGTCCGAAGCCGAAGTCACAATCATCGCTTTACATCGAGCAATGAATATGCTTCTGCAATTCAATGGTGTGTTCCCCTTGGGTCTGGAGATTCCTGATAGCGTTCGGAAGCTGGAACCCATGGTCAAGGACATGCGGGATGCTTTTGAACATATTGACGAACGCGCCCAGGGCAAGATCAATCTACGCGGGAAAATGGATGCGGAGGCGCTGACCATCTTTGACCAACCCGACTTCATTGGATCATCGGTGCTCCACTACAGAGGCAAGGACCTTCATTTCCACGAGGACGTGTTGGCGACCCTGTTGAGTTGTCGTGAACTGGTACTGAAGGTAATTGACCTGAGGGCAAGTGCACAAACTGAGAGCGGAGACCCGGAGCCGTAGCTCCTACATCTCCTAGTCCGACGAACCATCGGCTTGCCAAGCGCAGGGCGTTCGGTCCGTCGTTAACCAGGATGGCGAGTTCTTCCCCCGGCCCTGGGTGTCACACCATCTCGCCAAAGTCTGCTACTGCGCGATCATAACAAGGGCGGCATGGGCGGTGGCGTTTCCCCGAAAGCGGCCCGCCCGCTCAATCATCCAGCAACCCGTTCTGCGCAGCCCACACCACGACCTCCTGCTTAGAGGCAACATCCAGCTTCACTTGAATGGAGTAGATGGCGTTTCGGATGGTAACCGGCTTGACTCCCCTTGCCTTCGCAATCGCGGAGTATGACATGCCCCGGCAGAAAGACACAAGTATCTCCTTCTCCCTTGGGGTCAGGTCGGCCTCATCCTTCGCTGTCGCCACGCTCCGAATCCTGTGGAAGACCCGCCTCACCACCTCGGTAGGCAGTCGTATCTCCCCCGCAGCCGCGCTCTTCATCATACCCAGGAGCTGGTCCATCCCGGCCACCTTCTGAAGATAGCCGGCCGCACCGGCGGCCACCGCCTCTATCACGGCGTCCGCCTCCGTCGAGGCGGTCAGCATGAGCACCCGTGTCTCGGGCAGAGACTCCATGATCTCCCGGCACGCCTCCACGCCGTCCTTCTTTGGCATCATGACGTCCATGACGATTAGGTCGGGCGACAGCTCCGAGGCCGCTTGCACCGCCTCCACTCCGTCCCTGGCCTGCCCCACCACCTCGAACTCCCCAGACCGCTCCAGCATCACCTGAAGACCTTCCCGCGTGACCGCATGGTCGTCGGCCAGCAGCACCCTTATGCGACGAGATTCCGTTGGCAACCTATCCCTCCTTTCTATCGCGAGACAATGGCATCAGGCAGGTCACGCTCGCGCCCCCGTCCGGTCCCCTGGGCTCGACGATAAGCCGTCCGCCCAGACGTTCGGCGTACGCCCGCATATTTGCGAAGCCGTGGCCGCGCTCCTCGTAGTCGTCGGGAAGCCCCGCCCCGTCGTCCGACACCGACAACCTGAGCTCATCCCGTCCGAAGTCGAGCTCGACCAGCACCCGGCTCGCCCAGGCATGGCGAAAGGCGTTGGCGAGGGCGTTGTGGGCTATGGAGAACAGGAGACTCTTAGCCTCCATCGAAAGTGGCGGCTCCGCCCCGTTCTGAGTCAGCTCCGCCGACACCGACGTGATGGTCCTGAACGTCGCAACGTGCGAGTCCAGGGTCCAGCCCAGCTCACTACCCTCGAAGATGCGGCCCATGTCTATCGAGTGTCTCAACTGCCAGACGGAGATCTTGGAAAGCCGTGAGGTCGCATCGAGCCTGGCGGTGAGCTCCTCGTTCGAGTCTCCGGCAACCTGCTTGGCCGCGTCTATCCCCAGGCCGATCATGAAGGCGGTCTGGGCGACCGTATCGTGAATCGTCTGAGAGAGCTCGATCCGTTCCCGTTGCAGCTCCCGCTCCCGTTCCATCGCCGCTCTCGCCCTGCGCCGTTGAAACCGGGTGATGAAGTTGACAGCCAGGACAACCCCAAACATCGCGAGCACCCTGGAGAACAGCATCTTCTCATTGATCCCATCGAAGCCCATGCCCATGATCAAGCTCACGCCGACGTATGTGGAGGCTGTGATCGTAGTCCAGGTGAGATTCAGCAGAGCGGAGGTGAAGATGGCGGCAAAGGCGGCAAGGGCGGGATAGTAGGGGATGTAGAGGAAGGTGTCGAAACCACCATCGACGACGACGCTGGCCGTGATCAGGGCTATGTCCATGGCGCTGAGGAGGAGCAGGTGACGCCACGTCACCCTGCGCCGGGAGAGCAGACGGTAGTGCACATAGCCGTTGAGCGCGACCAGCGGCACGTGCATGAGCATGAACGGAATGTACTTGGCATGCGTGAACGCCGGTCGATAGGCAAGCTCGATCACGGCGCCGACCCAGAAGAGCCAGCGTAGCCACACCGTGATATTGGCGGCGTACGATGCCTCGTCCGGGTCGAGCCAGAGCATCTGGAGAAGCCGCGTCTGTATTGCGCCCATCGATGTCTTCATAAAGTACAGGCCCCTCTTCCAACACCCAACCTAACCCTGGCGCCGACCTGCCCCCAGCGGGAATAGCGGTGCATCCCAGCCAGTCCGAGTCTGAGGCGGATGAGCGGCTCGACGCTCATGCCAAAGACGCTGGCGGCTGCTCTGATTGGACGCAGGCCCCGGCTTAGGCAATGTGGCTGAGACATCTCCTCTCCGGTTTGCGCGTGAGACCAAGGAGTGTTTGGCGGTCACGACGGTGTGAAGATGCTACTAATCTAGCCACTTTTGTTTGTGTCCACAAGAGCAAAAAGTTGCAGAAACACACTCTCTAAAAGCTAACAAAATTGCTGCCGCGACAGTGTGATTAAGCACTTACCAAATCGATGAAGGGGCTCTACTGTTTATATGGGTGGATGCGTAAGAAGACCATACGATAAGCGGACCCTCAGGCTGCCACTCTGCGATAGGACAGTGATTGCATACGGGGGTCTCAAGCTGGCGAGTGGTTAGCCCAAGGTTTCACCTGACGACGTAAAGATGCCGAACGGAAACGTAAGAGACGCTTTAACGGTGACGGCAATACCCCTGTCAGCCCCCGATTTTTGGACTCGGCTAGCCGGGGGTAGGTCATGACCACCTCCCGGCGCTTTGCGCCGCTCCCCCGGGTGCTCATCGCACTGCTCGCCCTGCTGGCCCTGGGCGGCGTGCTCCTCTGGTCATCGACGGTCCAGGCGCAGACGGCCACCGTCCTGGTCAAGAACACGGGGCAGGCCGCCACTGGTACAAGTGGTTTGATTAACGCCTCGTTCCCCGGCCAAGCCCAGGGATTCACCACCGGCGCCCACGCCTCCGGCTACACGCTGAGCTCCATCGGCATCAGATTCCGGACCATCGGCGACACCACGACGGCAGGGGCCGAGCTGACGGTCAAGCTTTACGACGCGACCTTTGATGAGACTTACTCCGTCGACGCGCCAAACAGTCCGCTGTGCACGCTCACCGACCCGGGGACCTTCTCCGGCTCAGGCGTGCAAACCTTCGATGTGCCAACCACGGACCCGTGCCCCACGCTTCTGCCGGAAACGCTCTACTTCGCTGTCATCGAGCGGGCGAACACCAATACAGGCGCAATCGCTGTCGACCAAACCATTAGCGCTGCCGAGGACTCCGGCGCTGCGGCGGGCTGGGAAGTGGACGGCTTGGCCTTCACCTATGATGGCATGGAATGGTCAGAAGAGGCAGCGGCCCTCCTGATCGAGGTCAAGGGCTCCGTGATAGTCCCACCCGTCCTGATCAAGAACACGGGGCAAACCGACAGCGGTGACTACGGTCTGGGCGTCGGTGGCAACTCCAAGCGTGCCCAGGCGTTCACCACCGGCGCCAACCCCGCCGGATACACGCTGGGCTCCATCGGCTTCAGCTTCGGCGGCATCGCCAGCACCTCGACAGCCGGCGGCGACCTGGCTGTGACGCTGAACGGGGTGGACAGCAGCACCAATCCGGACGCTGCGCTGTGCACGCTGATCGACCCGGGGACCTTCTCCGGCTCGGGCGTGCAGACCTTCGACGCGTCGACCACGGACTCGTGCCCAACGCTGGAGGCGAACAAGACCTACTTTGCGGTGGTTCAGCGGGTGGCGAACACCGCAACATCCACGATGTCTTTGGACGTTACTGCCGCGGACGGCGAGGACACCGGCGGCGCGACGGGCTGGACAATCGGGGATAGCAGCTATGTGGTTGTGAACCCCGGGGCCGCGTGGGTAGCAAACGCCAATTTTAACCACCAGCTGGCCGTCAGGGGCTACGCAATCAACAACCCGGCCACCGGCGCGCCGACAATCACCGGCACTCCGCGCGTGGGCGAGGAGCTCACCGCGGACACCTCGGCCATCATGGACGACGACGGGACGACCTCCGCGACATTCACCTACCAGTGGGTCCGCGTCGTCGGCGGCAGCACCACCAACATCGGCACGGACTCCTCCACCTACACCCTCATGGACGACGACGCGGAGAGGCGGATCAGGGTGGACGTCACCTTCACCGACGACCTCACCAACGCCGAGGGGCCGCTCTCCAGCGCACTGTCCGACACCATTGTCCCGGCCGACGTCCTGGTCAGGAACACGAGGCAGACCCGCAGGAGTTCCGGCGAGGATTTTGATTCGCAAAGCCCTGACCTAATTGCCCAGGGATTCACAACCGGCGCGAACACCGGCGGCTATACCCTGGACTCGATCGGCGTTCACTTCTTCAGCACCGCGAACAACCTCTCGCCAGCCGCCAACCGTATCAGCGCGACGCTGAACGCGGACGGCGACAGTGCCGAGCTGTGTAGCCTGGCCAACCCGGCGACCTTCGGCGGCTCCGGGCTGCACGCATTTGCCGCCCCAACCATGGGCACAACCTGCCCCACGCTTCATGCGGGCACCACCTATTGGGTTCTCCTCAAGAACGACTCGAGGACATTCACTTACCTGTCCGCAACCGACAACGACGCAGAGGACCCCGGCGGCGCGGCGGGCTGGTCCATCGGAGATGGCCACACGCAGCGTCAGGGTCCTGTGTCTTCCAATCCAGGTCGGTGGTTCAGCAACATGCGTCCCCTCCTCATTGAGGTCAAGGGCACTGACGCCGACAACAACTTCGCCACCGGCGCGCCCTCCATCAGCGGCGTGCTTCAGCAGGACGAGGTCCTGACGGCGGACACCGCGGGCATCGCCGACGCCGACGGCCTGGGCACGCTCTCCTACCAGTGGCTCGCCGACGGCACGGCCATATCCGGCGCGACCTCATCGACCTACACGCTCACGGCATCCGAGGTGAGAGACGCCATCAGCCTCACGGTGACGTTTACCGACGTCGAGGGCTACTCGGAGTCGCTGACCAGCGCCGAGACCCACGAGGTGGTCGCCTCCGGCGCCACGCGGAAGCTGCTCTGGGTGGGAACGCTCACGCCCGCGGACCGCGGCTTCGGCGCGATCGGCGTAAACACCGCCGGCACTGACGGTTCCCTCAGCCCCTCGTCGTTCACCTACGGTTCGGACACCTACGCGTTCGACCAAATAGATTTCGGCCCTGTCCCGAGCACCGGACTCGCTATCACCATGAGCCCGATTCCGGGCGCTAACGAAGAGGAGGCGTGGATCGTCGACACGGGCCGCGAGTGGCTTGTGTCGGACGACGACATCTCAATAAACAAGGCTGGGGGCCAAATGTTCTTGCTCTGGCCGGCCGTCGCCGAGGACGTCGAGTGGACCGTAGGCGAGGAGACCGTCGTCTACCTGCTGGAGGTGGTCAACAACCCGCCGGAGTTCACCGACACCGCGCCCACGACGCGCAGCGTGGACGAGAACACAGCCTCGGCCGCCGACATCGGCGCTGCCGTCGCGGCCACCGACCCCGAAAGCGATACGCTGGTCTACGGGCTGACCGGCACGGACGCGTCATCCTTCACCATCGACACGGCCAGCGGCCAGCTGAAGACGAGCGCCTCCCTGGACTTTGAGACCGATAGCAGCTACTCGGTGAACGTGACCGTGCACGACGGCAAGAACGCCGTCGGCGTGGCCGACACCACCGTCGACGCCACGATTGCCGTCACCATCTCCGTCAACAACCTGGACGAGGCCGGGACGGTGACGCTGCCGGCCACGTTCACCGGGGGTACGGCGGCCACGGCATCGGTGAGCGACCTTGACGGGACCGTCTCCGGCGCTTCGTGGCGATGGGCGAGGGGGAGCACGGCCACCGGGTCGTTCAACGATATCAGCGGGGCCATCACCGCCGGCTACACGCCGGTCGCCGCGGACGTGGGCAAGTACCTGCGGGCCACGGTGACCTACACAGATCCCCAGGGTTCGGGCAAGACTGCCAGCGCGGTGTCGAGCAGCGCGGTGGGCGCCGGCAACGCCGAGCCGGAGTTCAGCGCGGAGACGGCCACGCGCACCCTGCCGGAGAACAGCGGCGCCGGGGTGGACGTCGTCGGGGGCGTGATCACGGCCACGGACGGCGACTCGGACACGCTGACCTACTCGCTGACCGGCGCGGACGCAGCTCGCTTCGAGATCGACTCGGACGGCCAGATCAAGGTCAAGACCGGGTCCACGCACACCTTCAACTTCGAGTCCTCGAAGAAGAGCTACAGCGTGACCGTGAGCGTGCGCGACAGCAAGGACGCCGCCGGCAACGCCAACACCGCCACCGACGACACCATCGCGGTGACCATCAACCTGACCAACGTCAACGAGGCGCCGGAGATCACGAACCTTTTGGATGCACCCAACGTGCCCGAGAACTCCAGCGGAACTATCCTCCTTATGGCGTTGGACGTCGACGTGCCGGATACGCAGACTTGGTCCGTGGAGTCCACCGACGACGGGGACAAGTTTCAGGTCGCGAGCGACTTTCTCACGATGCTCTCCTTCAAGGACCAGCCGGACTTCGAGACGCCGACCGACGTTGGCGACACTGCCATGAACAACACCTACGTCGTGAAGGTGAAGCTCACCGACAGCGGCGGCCTGAGTGACACGCTCACGTTCACGGTCACGGTGACCAACGTGAACGAGGCGCCGGAGATCACGACTAATTCCGGTGCAGCCCACATCCTTAGCGAAGCTGAGAACACGGCGACATCGGTGGTCATCGAGACATTCGAAGCGACCGACGTAGACGCGAGCACCACGTTGACGTGGAGCCTGGAAGGCGCTGACGCGGGCGACTTCAGAATCACGACCAACCCCCAGGGGCAAGGGGAGCTCAAGTTCAGGAACGTGCCTGACTTCGAGGACCCGAAAGGCTCGGTCGACGGGAACATATACGTCCTGGTCGTGAGGGTCAGGGACAACGGTTCTCCAAGGAAGGAAGACACCATTGGGGTCAACGTCCACGTGACCGACGTCAACGAGGAGCCGGTGATCACGTCTCCCCCGGCCACAAGGTCCGTGCCCGAGAACTCGACCGCCGTCCATACGTTTGCGGCGACTGACGTGGACGCGTCGGACACGCTCACGTGGTCCGTGGAGACCGCCGATGACGGGGGCAAGTTCGACATCGACTCCACGACCGGCGCGCTCACCTTCAAGAACGCCCCCGACTTCGAGACGCCGACCGATGTCGGCAGCACCGCCATGAACAACACCTACGTCGTGACGGTGAAGGTCACAGACGCCGGCGGCCTGCCCGACACGCACGAGGTCACGGTCACGGTGACCAACGTCAATGAGCCGCCGAAGATCACGACCCTTGAAGTGACCGACACGAGCTTCGACGTCGCTGAGAACACGGCAACCTCGGTGGTCATCAAGACCTACGAAGCGGCAGACCCGGACGCGAACAGCGTGCTGACGTGGGACCTGCATGGCGATGACGCGGGCGACTTCACCATCACGAAGAACGCCGATGGTCACGGGGAGCTCGAGTTCAGGAACGTACCCAACTTTGAGATGCCGGTCGACGACGACACCGACAACGCGTACGACGTGACGGTAAGGGTCAGGGACGCCGGCGGTCTAGGTACCACGCTCATGGTCCAAGTCACGGTGACGGACGTGAACGAGACGCCGGTGGTCAGCGGCGACAACTCCCCGGACTTCGCGGAGATCGAGTACGACGTCCTCGACGCGGACCTCACCGCCGCGAACTACATTATCGCCACCTACTCGGCCACCGACGATGACAACAGCGACAACGCCAACCTACAGACCATCACATGGGACGTGAGCGGCGACGACGCGGCGCACTTCACCATCGACAGCTCGTCCGGCGTCCTCTCCTTCAGCATCCGTCCGGACTTCGAAAACGCCGTCGATATGGGCTCCAGCAACACCTACGAGATCGTCGTGGAGGCGGATGACGGTCAGGGTGAGAGCAACAGCGTCGGGACATTTACGGTGACCGTGACCGTCACCAACGTTGATGAGACGCCGGAGATCACGACCACGGACGCGAGCCATACCGCTCCTTCGTTCATGGAGATCGAGTACGACGCCATGACCGCGGTCCTCACCATCGCCGACTACGACGGGCGCGACGAGGAGGGCCAGACCATCACCTGGTCGCGGACGGGCACGGACGCCGCCGACTTCACCATCGACAGCAGTACCGGAGTCCTGTCGTTTGCCCAGCGGCCCAACTTCCCCAACTTCGAGATGCCGGCGGATGCCGGCACAGACAACGTGTACAACGTCACCGTGAGGGCCAGGGACACCGCCTCGAACACCAGGGAGCTCGAGGTTGTCGTCACGGTCACGGACGTGAACGAGCGGCCGGACATCGACGAGAATTTCAACGCGCCGCAGAACTACATGGAGATCGAGTACGACTTCACGGGGACGCCGGACAACGTCCACACCTTCACCGCCGAAGACTATGACGTTGGGGACACCATCGGGTGGGCGCTTGTCGGCACGGACGCGGCCTACCTGGAAATCGACCCCACAACGGGCGTCCTGACCTTCACGCAGGACAGCGGCTTCGGCCAGGGCCCGCTGCCCAACTTCGAGCATCCCCGCGACGACGACGTCGGTGACGGCAGCAGCAACACCTACTCCATCACCGTGCGGGCTTTTGACGACGCCACCGACAAGAAGACCACGGACTACGCCGTCGTCATCACGGTGACTGACGTGAACGAGGTCCCGGAGTTTACCGGGACTCCCGAAACGGCGATAACCCTCGATGAGCATGATGCGAACACCAACTACGTTGTGATGGACCTTGCGGACTACGACGCGGAAGACGAGGAGGTCGGCGTGACCTGGTCGCGGACGGGCACGGACAGGCGCGATTTTGCCATCAGCGCCGACGGCGTGCTCACCTTCGTCAAAACGCCCAACTACGAGGCGCCGGAGGACTCCGGCGGCGACAACGTCTACGAGTTCAATGTGGTCGCCACCGACGTCCGGAGCGGCTCCAGCCGCCGGAACGTCAGTGTCGCCGTCACGGTGACCGTCGGGGACGTGGAAGAAGACGGGACCCTCGAGGTGGAGAACCTGAGTCCGGCGGCGGGAGAGACCGTGACATTCAGGCTGACCGACCCGGACGGCAGCATCGACACCTCCAGCATGACCTGGGCTATCCAATCAAAGGCGACCGGGGGATCATGGGCGAGGGTCTCCGGCGTACTCACCCCCGCCTCGACGACCTTCCCGTGGGTCGTTGACGAGGACGTCACGGGGAAGGCGATCCGCGCCATGGTTACCTACACCGACCGGAGAGGGTCGGGGAAGACAGCCCTGAGCCGGGAGACCGCTGAGGTAACGGCTGATCCCATTGTCAACGCGCCGCCACGGTTCCGGGGGGACAGCTCATGGTCTGTCGAGGAGGGCCCCGCAGGCGGGGCCGTCGGCGCCCCCACCCACGCGACTGACCGCGACAACGACACCCTGACGTACGGCATCCAGTCAGGAGGAGACTCCGCATACTTCGAGATCGACCCGTCCACCGGGCAGGTCCGGCTCGCCCAGGCGTTGGACTTCGAAACGACGCCGGGACCCCTGTTCTTTTACCTGACGCTGCACGACGGCAAGGGCGTTGACGCAAACAACGCCGAGATCGACGACTCCTCGATCGACGCCACCAGGTCGGCGACCATCAGTGTCGTGGACGTGGAGGAGGACGGGGTCGTCACCCTCTCGACCGATGAGCCGGAGACGGGGATGCCGTTGACCGCAACCCTCGAGGACGGCGACGGCGTCGTCACCGGCGAGATATGGCAGTGGGCGCGGTCCGAGAACGGGCGCACCGGCTGGACCAACATCTCGGGGGCCACGTCAAGCAGCTACACGCCAACCGTGGCCGATGAGGACTTCTTCCTGCGGGCCACCGTCACGTACACGGACCGGCGCGGCGCCGGAAAGAGCGCGGAGGCGGTCACGGACGACCCCGTTCCGAGCGAGAACCGGCGCCCTCGTTTCCCGTCCACCGAAACCGGCCAGCGCACCGTGCCCGAGAACAGCAGGGCGGGCGCGAACATCGGCGCTCCCGTGGCCGCCGACGACTCGGAGAATGACAGTCTGACGTACACACTGACTGGCTCGGACGCCGCCGCCTTCACCATCGTGGAGACGACGGGCCAGATCCGGGTGAAGGACGACCTGGACTACGAGACAAAGCCCAGCTACAGCTTCACCATCGAGGTGCACGACGGGCGGGACGGCTCCGGCGCCACGTCCACCACCATCGACGATACGCAGGCGGTCACGATCACGGTGGAGAACGTGGAAGAGCCCGGGACGATAACGCTCACCACCGACACCCAGTCGATCCAGGCCCGCGTGGAAGTGACGGCGGCGCTCGAGGACGACGACATTCCCTCCGGCGTCACCTGGCAGTGGTCGCGCTCCCCGAACGGGCGGACGGACTGGGTCAACATCCAGGGCGCCACGCTTGCCGCGTACACGCCAACGCTGGAGGAGGACCGGGGCAACTACATCCGCGCCACGGCGTCGTACACGGACGGGCACGGCCCGAACAAGACGGCCAACGCCGTATCGGCGCGCGTGGGAGACCCGCCGCCGGTGAACTCGGAGCCTGTCTTCCCTTCGACGGAGGACGGCCGGCGCGAAGTGGAGGAGAACTCCGCGGAGGACTCGGCTGTCGGAACCCCGGTGGCGGCGACAGATCTGAACGCCGGCGACTCGGCGGTCAATGACCCGCTTGCCTACTCATTGAGCGGCACGGACGTGGCGTCGTTCACCATCGACTCCAGCACGGGGCAGATCAGCTTGGCGGCGGGTGCGCAACTGGACTACGAGGACAAGCGGACGTACCGCGTCACCGTGGAAGTCACCGACGGCAGGGACCAGAACGGCGACGACGACATGGACGCGATCGACGACAGTCAAAACGTGACCATCACTGTGACCAACGTCAACGAGGCGCCGGAGGTCACGGGCGACGCGACGGTGTCTTACCAGGAGGACGCCAACCGGGCTATCGCGACCTACACCGGCACGGACCCGGAGCGCGACACGCTCACGTGGTCGGTGAGCAGCGACGACTTCTGGATCTCGCAGCGCGGCCAGCTGTACTTCCGCACGCCGCCCAGCTACGAGACTCAGACGTCGTACCAGGTGACGGTCACCGCCACCGACGACGACGTGACAACACCCCTGTCAGGGACGCTCGACGTGACCGTCACGGTGACGGACGCGGAGGAAGAGGGAGCGGTAGTCATCACCCCGCCGCGAGGCTGGGTGAACGTTCTGACAGAGTTCATGGCCGTCCTGACCGACGACGATGGCGGCGTCACCGGCGAGACGTGGCAGTGGGCGCGGTCGCCCAACGGCAGGAGCAGTTGGACGGACATCGCCGGCGAAACGTCGAGCAGCTACACGGTCACTGCCGACGACGCCAACCAGTACCTTCGGGCAAGCGCCTCCTACGAGGACCGCCGGGGTAGCAACAAGACGGCTTCTGCCGTGCTGTCGTCGCCGGTCGGCGATACACGGCCCGCAGCGAACACGGCGCCCGAGTTCACAGAGACGGCGCCGGTAACTCGCAAAGTTTCTGCGGGCACGGCGTCAGGCCGGAACGTCGGCTCGCGTGTCAGAGCCACCGATGCCGACCAGGGCGATGTCCTGACCTACTCGCTGAGCGGGACAGACGGTGATGCCTTCGACATCGATGCGGCCACCGGCCAGATCCGGACGAAAGATGTCCTCGAGCACGACCCGGACCCGGACGGTGACAACACCTACGAAGTGATGGTGTCCGTCCACGACGGCTTCGACGGGGGCTACAACGAGTCCAGCGCCTCGGACGCCACCATCGAGGTGACCATAACGGTGACCGCTGCCTCTTCCGCAAGGCCGCCGCAGGGTGGCGGCGGAGGAGGTGGTGGCGGAGGAGGAGGTGGTGGCGTAACCGTCCCGGAGGTCGATCCGCCGAGCTTTGCCGAAGGCTCCAGTACGACACGCCTGCTGCCGGCGAGCGCGCGGCCCGGCGACGCCGTGGGCAAGCCTTTGGTCGCAACGCACCCCACCTACTCTGGCTTCACATATTTGCTGAGCGGGACCGACTCCACCAAGTTCACTGTCGACGAGAGTACGGGTCAGATTCGCGTCGGTCAGGAAGTGTCGCTGGAGGAGGGGGATACCTACGATGTCACGCTGCGCGCCTCGGTCGCCCGGGTCGGAGGGTCCACCATCACCGTGGAAATCGGGGTGTCCATACGGGTCACCGAGCCTGAGCCGCCGGCCATTCGCTACGACTTCAATCGCAACGGAACAATTGAGAAAGACGAGGTTCTAGCGGCGGTTTCCGATTACTTCGCCGGCCTCATAGAGAAGAACGACGTTCTGGCGCTCGTCGCGCGCTATTTTGCTGTGTAGTGGGGGCAGAGGCGTAACGCAGGCAAAAAGGAGGACAAATTGATCCGAACTCCCATTGGAGCAATTGCGGCCCTGGCAATCGCCGCCATGGTGGGCGCCGTCGTGCTGTTGGCGCAGCCCGACGGCGTGGAGGCGCAATCCCACAACGCCACCAGGACCTTTCAGCAGGACTGGGCGGCGCCCGGCAGCGAATTCCGGGTCACAATCACCGCCAGCAACTACGGTCCCATCGGCCAGGTGGTCGAAGAACTGCCGGCGGGATTCACCTACGTCCGCACGAGCCTTGACGA
The DNA here is from genome assembly GCA_965197965.1 of Dehalococcoidia bacterium. Taxonomy (GTDB): domain Bacteria; phylum Chloroflexota; class Dehalococcoidia; order Lucifugimonadales; family QGNO01; genus DAOUJH01. The sequence goes on along the minus strand of OZ240235.1, from coordinate 601,890 downwards.
CTTCCAAGTTGAGGTCAACGGGCAGACTGTTTCGTTCAACCTGCTTGGCAACCCAGCCTTCACCTATGTCCTAACCGTCCCAAGCGCCGAAGGGGAGTACACCTTCTCGGGCGTCGTCAAGAATGAAGACCGCGAGGAGCGGACTATTTCGGGCGACACGATGCTGCGGGTGGGGCCACCACCGCCGCCACCGCCACCGCCTGAGCCCGAGCCGACGGCCACGCCCGAGCCCGAACCGACGGCCACGCCCGAGCCTGAGCCTACGGCCACTCCTGAGCCTGAGCCTACGGCCACTCCTGAGCCCGAACCAACGGCCACTCCTGAGCCCGAACCAACGGTCACGCCTGAGCCTGAGCCTACGGCCACTCCTGAGCCCGAACCGACGGCCACGCCCGAACCCGAACCGACGGTCACGCCTGAGCCCGAACCGACGGCCGCCCCGGCGACGGCCGCTCCCCCGACCCCTCCAGCACAGGAGTCGAGCGGCGGCGCGCCGGCATGGTTGATCGTCCTGGTGGTTGCCGGGATAGTCCTCGTGGTAGGCGTCGTCGTGGCGTATGTCCGTAGACGGCGGCGGTAGACCGCAGTCCGCGGTAGGGGAACAATCAGGTATAGCAATGCGGAGACGCCAGTTCTGCAAAGACAACTGTCCCGGCTCAAGCTGTTGATCATAGACGAGTTGGGCTTCGTACCATTGTCCCGAACCGGGGCCGAATCGCCCTTCGACGTATTCAGCGCAAGTTCATCACCGAGCGACTTGAGAACGCCCCGGGCAAAGCTTGACGATTACCGTGCCTGGGCAGCGAGCGGAGCTGAGAAACTGCGGCTAACAGAGCCTGTCTTAGCATGGGCGAGGGACGTCGGCCAGGGCCTGAACGATAATCTAGCCACTTCCGTTTATGTCAGCAAGAGCGAAAAGTTGCAGAAACACACTCTCTAAAAGCTAACAAAATTGCTGCCGCGACAGTGTGATAAGGCTGCTGCCAGGGATGTCCGGCGGTTATTTCTCGTGGGGCAGTCCTGCCTTGCTTTAACCATCCACCTGTCGGGGTTCGGGGGTCACCAGCAACAGCAGGGACGGCAGGACCAGCAGGGCTGCTGCGGCCGCCATGAAGACCATGACGGCGGTGAGAATGCCGTAGGCGGAGAACATGGGCATGGGAGCAAGGGCCATGATCGCGAATCCGCAGATGCTTGACCCTGCCGACGCCATGAGGGCTGTCCCCGTGCCTCTCGCGGTCCGCTCCATCGCGCGCATTCCATCGCCGACCCTTCCCATCTCTTCCCGGAACCGCTGGGTCATGTGGATGGAGAAGTCCACGCCGACTCCGATGGAGACCGCCCCGATGGTGGCCGTCACGAAGTTGAGGTGAAATCCCATCAGGTGCATCATGGCGTACAGCCAGGTCACCACCAGGCCTATGGGGATGATGGTCACGATGGCATAACGCACTGAGCGCATGAACACCGCCACCACCAGGAAGCAGGACGCCACGGCAATGGGCAGCGAGATGAGCAGGGAGCGCACAGCCGCATCCAGGGAGGCAGCCCTGGTTAAGGCTGAGCCGGTGAGACCAGCCGCGGAGATAGAGGGCACGTCCTCAAGAAACTCCAGGTTAGCCTCGACGGCCTGCCGCGCCCCGGATACCAAAGATTGCTCCCTGGTGCCGGGCAGGCCAACGCGAATTTGGAGAGCATCGGGGTCATGTCCGGAGGGATCGTGGAATAGGCTCCCCTGAACCTGGGACGGCGTGAAAGCCAAAGTCGACTCGTCCAGTGGAACGCCTCGGTCTACAATGTAGTCGAAGGCAGCCCTGATCTGGGCCTGGGTGTCCGGCATTTTGTCGCCGTCCGTGTCCGTGATGGCCTGCTCCGTTACAAGCTCCACCTGGTAAAGGGCGTACTCGCTGCCGATGAGACGCTCCATCAACTCAAAGACCGTCGTGCTGTATAGAGTGGGCTCTCCATCGACGCCCTTGGCCACGTAGGGGTTGGCCTTCAACTTTGATTGAAGCTCTCTGAGTGCCTCAAGAGACTCGCTGGCCGACAGGTCGCCCTCTATGTAGATGATCCCCGGCTCGCCTTGGGTGGCCCCAGCGTGCTGGTCAAGCTTGTCCAGTCCAACCACGAAGTCCGAGTCGCTATCGAAGAAGTCCTTGACGTCCAGCTGCGCCTCTAGCCTGCTGGCGAAAAGCAGGGCTACCCCGGTCAATACCGCCACCACAGGGAGCACAATGAAGCAACTCCGAGCTAGTCTCGCCACAACCCACTCGGCGCTCAGAGCCCTGCTGGATTGGCTGCTATTCGCAGAAGGACCTGGATCGGATACCGGCTCAGAGTTGGCCTGCCCGGTTTCACTTCGCGCGTCCATCCGCATGAACACCAGGGGCACGAATATACCCATGATAATGAAGGAGGACATTACGGCTATACCAGCGGCGATTCCAAACCCAACTATTGATTCTATGCCTGAAACAGTGTTGGAGAAGAAGGCCATTCCGTCTGTGAGCATAGCAAGCACCAGCGCACCCATTACGCCTGCGAATCCCGCTCTCAATGCCATGCGCGGTCCAAGTCCTCTGCTCCTCTCCTCTCGATAGCGGTGCAGGGCGTGAATGGCGAAGTCGACTCCCAGGGAGATCATGGCGATGGGCACGATCAGTTCCACGACTAAGCCGCCCTTGAGGCCAAGGAGGTTCGATATTCCCTTGAGCCACAGGATGAGCATTGTCAGGCCGACGGCTGTAAGGAGCACCACCCGCCAGGAGCGCAGGCTTATCCCGATTACCACCAGAACGGCCACCACGGTTGCGAAGATGAAGGGGATGGCAATTCGTCCCTGATCCTGAGATTCCAGGTTTGGGTCTATGGCGACGCCCCAAAGTCGATAGTTCCGCTCTTCGCCTCTTAGGATTCTCTGTACATTTCGGCCAAAGTGCTCCTTCTGTATGGCGGTGTCGTCCCCTCCGATGTTTATGGTCAGCGGTCCCCCGCCCAGCCGGCTGTTTTCGGCCATTACAAAGATAATGATGGCTGGAGAGCGCCAGCGCCTGTACTGCCCGATGTCCTCCGATTCCTCCAGAGTGAACGAGGCCATCTCCGATAAGGACCTCAGCAGACTAGATGTGGGCGAGTCCTCGAGAAGCACGTAGTGGAGGGCGAGCTTGACTTCATCGTCGCTGGCGCGTTCAAGGTCAGTGCCCATTTCGGCGAGGACGGCCTGAACCGCGTCGGCGACGGTGAAGATTCCGTGCATGGGGTGCTGGGTGCTGGGGTTGTTGCCCCGGTACAAATGAGGCTGGGCCTCCAGCTTGGGGGGGCGCAGCTCCCCGCGTTCGTCGGCCCGGCGGAGGGTATTCTCATTCTGGTACAGCTCCCACAGGGCAGCTTGGATCAAGACGTCGCCATCCGGACCGTCGAGAGATTCCAGCATGTAGGTCGGGACGTAGAGTGCAGGGGGAAAGCGCTCGTCTACCTGATCGCGCAGGTCGAAAACGGGCCCGCCGGGCTCTGTTGAAGCCTGCTCGTCCGGCGCGAGGGCTATGAGAGGTATGACAAGCAGCAGGGTTACTACGAGAACCCCGAATACTATCCAGCCGGAGCGCCTCTCCAGAAAGGTACTGAATCTCTGCGAAGCTGCATCTTTCATAGCTGTACGGTTGACTTCACTTCAGGTCTGACTCTCCAATGCCGGTCTAGTCCGTAGGTCGAGATACACTCACTCACAGGACAAGGTTTCTGTCACGTCAGGGTTGGCTTGGCGGCTCGTCGTTCCTGCAGGGGCCATCGGTCAATCCGAGACGGTCAGGAAGCGACTCGCAATATCTCGTACATGTGCCAGTAAAGACGGGCCGCATCCCCAAGATAAGCCAGCACGTTGCTGCGACCCACGGTGGCGTGGTCGAAGGATCGAACCTCGGTGTAGCGAATATTCCCCCGGCTCTTTAACGCCTCCATCAAGCGCCTGGATTCGGAGGACGGCACCATATTGTCGTTGTAGTCATGAAGCACCAGCACTCTGGCGCGAACATCACTGATATAGGTGGCCGGGGAGATTTGTGCCAGTTCCCGTCGCTTGCTGGATGGCAGCAGTCCATAAAGGGTCTTCGCCTCCTCAAGAGATACGCCGTCCAGTAGGCGGACTATCACTTTGCCCTGAGAAGACAGCCCGCCCAACTTTTCGGATGAGATAGTATAGCCGTCCACGTAGCGGCGAGTCAGCAGGGCCGCTTCTTCGGGATTATTCAGGACCTCAATCAGCTCGGTGGCAAGAACCTGCATGACGAGCCAGTCAGGCTCCCACGGACGCTGCTCTCCTTCGTAGACTACGGACCGGGAAGTCGCCTGGAGTAGCAGTGTCTCCGCATCGAAGTAGGGGCCAAAGACATTGACCAGGTAAATCTGGTCTCTGATTCGGCGGTCGGCAGCAGCCATCAAGGCGAAGGCTGCCCCGGCGGAGAACCCACCTATGCCGACCCATTCCGGGTCCACGTAGTCCTGCTCCGCCAGATAGAGGTATGCCGACACCAGTTTATCAGGTTCGTCGGGGTCGAGTTGATGGCGCAGGGCCATCTCCGGTGACCAGTAGATCATCACGACTACGCCAGCCCGCGAAAGTGCGTTGCCAAGGTTGACCACGCGGGGATCGCTAAACCCTTCATTGGCAACTCCTAGAGAGAGCACCACCGCAGGCTGGAGATTCCCGTCGGGCAGACGGTACACTTCAGCCTCAGACGCGCCGCTGGAGGTGGGGAAGTGCACTCTATGCCGCAACGGTTCGTCCGTAAACCAGGACTGGGCCTGCACCGGCATCTCCAACACCTGCATGACGAACAACGCGGTATGGAACGCGGTCCGTCCCTGTGGAGTAAGAAGGATGAGCAGCGTTAGAAGTACTCCGACTACTGCCAACAACGACAACGACAACCTGGCCGCCTTCATGGTCAGGCCTGGGCCACGTATGAACTCCCTGATTGCGATGCCTGCCTCCCGTCTCTCCCCGGTACTACTTGTCCCTACAGTGGTGATTGAATAACTTGAACCGCATCTAGCCCGTCCAGCAGGGGTTCGGTCCCGGACTGGTGACCCTGAGTCGTGGTCTCTCGTCCGCCCACCGGCACATGCATGAGCATGAACGGAATGTACTTCGCTTGCGTGAACGTCGGGCGATAGGCGAGTTCGATCACGGCGCCGACCCAGAATAGCCAGCGTAGCCACACCGTGACCTTGGCGGCGTACGATGCCTCGCCCGGGTCGAGCCAGAGCATCTGAAGAACCCGCGTCTGTATTGCGCCGAACGCTGCCTTCATCAAGTCAGGCCCCTATTCCAATATCCAACCCAACCCTGGTGCGAAGCGACGCCGGAGCCCGGTCAGATGACACTGGACCGCCGGCGGAACTGGCGCAGCGACCTCGCGCCGGCCTGCCCCCGGCCTTTGCGGCAGGAATAGCGGCGCATACACGACATATCGCTCCGGGCAACCCGAAGGCCGGTGCGCCAGTTCCGCCAGACGCAGGCGGGCTGAGACATCTGCTCTCCGGTATGCGCGTGAGACCATGGAGTGTTTGGCGGTCACGGCGGTCTGTAGATGACTACCAATCTAGCCACTTCCGTCTATGTTAGCAAGAGCAAAAAGTTGCAGAAACACACTCTCTAAAAGCTAACAAAATTGCTGCCGCGACAGTGTGATTAGGCACTTACCAAATCGATGAAGGGGCTCTAGTGTTCTTATGGGTAGATGCGTAAGAAGAACCATACGATAAGCGGAATCACAGGCCGCCGCTCTACGTGGGGACAGCGGAGGAGGTCGTAAGTTCCACATCCGGTTCAGCGAGGATATTCCCCTCAGCTACAAGACGCTAAAGTTCCACGCCTTTACTGTGACCGGTGGATCCATACTAAAGGCTCAACGCATGGACAAGCCAAGCAACATCAAGTGGCGAATAATGGTGAGGCCAGACTCCAACGAGGATGTGACCATCGTTCTGCCCGCCACGACGGACTGCGACGCTGACGGGGCCGTCTGCACCGGAGACGGCAGAAAGCTGTCCAATAGTCTGGTGTTCACTGTTTCCGGGCCGGTTAGGGGTGATTCATGACCGCCTCCCGGCGTCTTGCTCCACTCCCACTGCTGCTCATCGGACTGACGGTCATCGCCGCCCTGCTTCTCACTCCTGATGCCCACGCCCAGAGCCGGGACTCCGGCAGCGATTTCACTCTGGCCGCCGCCAACGGCTATCCGACCGGAGTCTGGTCGGACGGGACCACCATGTGGGTCGCGGACTTCGAGGATCACAAGCTGTACGCCTACCGGATGTCGGACCGGAGCCGGGACTCGGGCAAGGATTTCACCCTGGACGCCGCCAACGGCTCTCCGGTGGGCATCTGGTCGGACGGGATCACCATGTGGGCGTCGGACTTCACCGACGCCAAGCTGTACGCCTACCGGATGTCGGACCGGAGCCGGGACTCGGGCAAGGACTTCAACACGTTGTTCGCCGCCGGCAACAGATTTCCCGAGGGCATCTGGTCGGACGGGACCACCATGTGGGTGGCGGACACCGGCAACGACACGGTCTTCGCCTACGACCTGTCGACCAGGGCCTGGGACTTCGAGAAGGACATCACGCTGGGCCCCGGCCACGACTCTCCGATGGGCATCTGGTCGAACGGATCCACGATGTGGGTTTCGGACTGGCGGGACTCCAAGCTGTACGCCTACCGGATGTCGGACCGGAGCTGGGACGGCAGCAAGGACTTCGCGCTGGACGCCGACGATGAATCTTACGAGGGCATCTGGTCGGCCGGGTCCACGATGTGGGTGGCGTCCCGCGATGACGCTAAGCTCTACGCATACGACTGGAACAATCCTGCCGCGGGCGCGCCGACGATAACCGGCGCGGTCCGAGTGGACGAGACGCTGGCGGCGGGCACCCGCTCCATCGCCGACGCGGACGGGCTGGACGCCGCCATCTTCGAATATCAATGGGTTTCGAACGACGGGAACGCCGAGACGGACATCGCGGGCGCGACCGATTCAACCTACACCATCGTCCCCGGCGACCGGGACAGGGCCGTCAAGGTCAGGGTGTCCTTCACCGACGGCGCCGGCAACGAAGAGTCGCTTACCAGCGAGCCGACGGGCCGGGTCGGCGCCCCCGGCATCTGCGACCGGACGCCTGCGGTGATGGCGGCCATCGTCGCCGGGATGCCCGGCGTCGGCGACTGCTCGGAGGTTTCCGAGACGAGGCTCAGGACTTGGACCGGCTCCCAGCACTTCGGCCCCGACGTCACGCCCGGGCTGTACCTTCAGGGGAGAGGACTGTCGGCCCTGCAGGCCGGGGATTTCCAGGACCTGCACGCGCTGCGCGCCCTGGACCTGAACAGAAACTTCCTCGAGACGGTTTCGGAGGGCCTCTTCGAAGACCTTCGGACGGTGGAGGAGATCTATCTGTCGGGAAACCTTCTGAACGAACTGCCTGACGGGACGTTCGCCGGCCAAACCGCGAATCTGAACGTTCTGGACCTGTCGGCGAACCGCCTGGAGTGGCTGCCGGACGGCGTGCTAGGAAACTTGGACGCACTCGTCTCGCTGTCGCTCACGGGCAACGGGCTCTCGGACCTACCGGCCGGCCTTTTCGACGACCTGGTCGAAATCGAGGAGCTGGACCTGTCCGCCAACTCGATAGACGAGCTGCCGGCCGGGGTGTTTGGCGGTCTCGGCAACCTGCAGAGACTGTCGCTCGCGGGGAACGACCTGAAGAGCTTGCCGGAGGACGTGTTCGCCGAGACCGGAAGTCTCGCTGAGCTGGACCTTTCGGGAAACGAGCTCAAGGATCTGCCGACCGGCCTCTTCGAAGGTCTTTCGGGGCTGACGGATCTCGACGCGGGCGACAATCCTGGCGCACCTTTCACGTTCACCGCGGAGCTGGAGCGGCGGGGAGACGATACGGTCGTGGTCCGATTGGCCGAAGGCGCGACGCCGCTCGACCTGAAGGTCGAACTGTCGGCCCGTAACGGAGAGCTGTCCGCCGAGACCGTCACCATCGCCTCGGGCAGTTCAAATTCGGACGTTGTCGATGTTCGTGCGCACGGGCACCATCCCGTCACGATAGAGATCGACTCCGCTGCTTTTCTGTTGCCTGCAGGAGGTTCCACGTCGGGGATCCGCACCGACCGCGGCAGTGACATGCATTTGTGGATCGGCAGACCATTGGTTCAAAGGGAATGGATCCAGGACGAAGATTTTGCTCTGCATCCGGAGAACGCGAGCCCGAAGAGCATCTGGTCGGACGGCGAAACGCTGTGGGTCGGCGACAGCAGCGCCCGGCAGGTCTTCGCCTACAAGCTGTGGGACAACCCCGGCACAGCGGTCAGCGAGTACGGGACCCGGGACCCCGGCTGGGACGTTCCGAGCCTCGGCCAGGAGGACCATTACGTCACCGGTCACGGCCCCCGCCTGTACGTGGCCGAAGAGTCCCTTGACGGCGCCAGCCGGGACGTCTTCGGCTACGACCTGACGAGTTTCACGCGCGCGGAAGATCGGGACTTCGTCTACGGGGGCTTGAACGTCGCGGGGGGAGTGTTCATAGTGCGCGGCATGGCGACGGACGGCCGTCACCTGTGGATCACCAACACCACGTCGCACGCGCACGCCTTCCGTCTGTTCGACGACCCCGAGACGCGGGATGACGAATACGGGAGGCTGGACACGTCCCGGAAGCTGACGATCCCCGGCAGGGGCCAGCTGAGGGGCCTCTTCACCGACGGACGGACGATGTGGGGCGTCAGGTTCGCCTCGAACGACGCCTCGGTGCGGAGCGTGAAACTGTCCGACGGAACCGAGGCGGGGTACGACTTTCCGCTCCACGAGGACAACGACCACGCCTCCGGCATCTGGTCGGACGGGGAGACCTTCTACGTCGTCGACGCCGACGATGCCATGATCTACACCTATCATGGCGTCGGCGGTGTCGTTCGGCCGTTCGTCGAAGACGCGGAGACCGCCGCCGCGCTGGTCGGCAACACGGGGCAGTCCGGCGATGTCGGCCATGACCTGGGCTCGGCCGGCGCGAAGAGGGCCCAGGCGTTCACCACCGGGACCAGCAAAGCCGGGTACGCGCTGGCGTCCGTAGGGATCGAGTTCGGCGAAGTTTCGGACACGTCGTCCGACCTCGAGGTGACGCTCAACGCGGACGGCGGCGGCGTCCCGGGCGACGCTCTCTGCACGCTGATCGCCCTGGCGAGCCTGTCCGAGCGGAGCGTGAACACCTTCGCCGCTCCGGCCTCTGGGACGACCTGCCCGGCTCTCGTGAAAGAGAGGACCTACTTCGTGGTCGTCGAAAGGGTCCGCGTCACCGGTTCCGGCGCCATCGCCATCAGTGGAACGGCGAGAGGCTCCGAAGACACGGGAGCCGCGGAGGGGTGGTCCATCGCGGACGGAAGCGCGACATATTCTCCTCAGGCCGCTGCTCAGGGATGGGCCTCCGACGCGTTTTCCTACAAGATCGAGGCGAGAGGCTCCTTCATCAACAACCCGGCTGCCGGCGAGGCGACGGTCACGGGCACGCCGCAGGTGAAGGGGACGCTCGCCTCGGCGGTCTCCGACGTGTCGGACGACGACGGGCTGACCCGGGCGGCCTACTCGTACCAGTGGATGCGGGTCGACGGCGCGACCGAGACGAACATCGGGACCGGCTCGCCCACCTACACGCTCGTCGCCGAGGATATGGGCAAGCGGATCAAAGTGCGGGTGGCGTTCGTCGACGACCGTGGCAATTATGAAACGCTGACCAGCGAGGCCACCGAGGCTATCAAGGCGGCGGATTGGCCCGGAACCGTTTCGCTCTTTCCGGCGAGGCCGAGGGTCGGGACGGTGGTCAGCGCCGCGCTGAGCGATCCCGACGGCCTCGAGGGCGGCGGCTCGGGCCCTGCGGCGTCTTCGGGCGCGGTTTCTTGGAGCTGGGCCAGGTCCTCCGACGGAACCGCCTGGACCGGCGTCGAGGCCTACGACGACGGAGACAGCTACGTTCCAACTGAAGAAGACGAAGGGATGCTGCTCAAGGCCGAGGCGTCGTACACCGACGGGCAGGGCCCCGGCAAGTCCGCGGAAGCTGTTTCGCCCGCCGTCGTGGGCGCCCGCGAGCCGGGTCCGGAACTGACGGTGACGGAAATAGTCACGGGCCTGTCCTACCCCTGGGGCATTGATTTCACCCCAGACGGGACGATGCTGTTCACCCAGCGCGCCGGCGTGCTGAACGCGAGGCTGACCGACGGCACCGTCAAGCGGGTCGCCGCGGATCTCGGAGATCTGTTGGTCGACGGGTTCGCCGGTCTGCAGGCGCTGGCCGTGGACCCGGACTTTACGACCAACCGGCGGTTCTACACGCTCCAGGGGCACGCCGGACGCGAGATGCAGGTGATCGCCTGGACGATCGACGCGGACTACGACGAAGCCACACGCGTCGTCGATCCCCTGGTAAAGGGCATGCCGATCGGTCCGGGCCCCTGGCACTCGGGAGGCCGGCTGCTTTTCGGTCCGGAGGGATATCTATGGATCGCGACCGGCGACGGGCGGGTGGTAACGGGCGCGCAGGACCTGACGTCCTTGGGCGGCAAGGTCCTCCGCGTAGACCCACGGACGGGCGCCGGGGCGCCCGGCAATCCATTCGACGCCTCCTCGCCGGTGTACGCCTACGGATTCCGCAACCCCCAGGGCCTGGCTCTGCGCCCGGGCACGGATCAGATGTGGCTGGTGGAGCACGGCCCGAAACACGACGACGAGATCAATCTGCTCGCACCAGGGGGCAACTACGGCTGGGACCCGATCCCGGACGACGGCACGTTGGTCTTCTACGACTATTCCGACGAGGCCGGCGTCCCCATGACTGACCTGGCGAAGTTCCCATCTGCCCGCCAGGCCAGATGGTCCTCGGGATTCCCCACCCTGGCGACCAGCGGGGCCGTCTTCCTGCAGGGCCCCCAATGGGGGGAGTGGGAAGGGCGACTCGCGGTGGCCACGCTCAAGACGAAGTCGCTGCGGGTCTTCGAGTTCACCGAACAGGGCGATTTCGCGGGTCAGATCGTCGTTCCGGAGCTCGACGGCAGCCACGGCCGACTGCGGACCCCGGTGCTCGGCCCCGACGGGGCTCTGTACATCGCCACCTCCAACAGACCCGGCGTCGACAGGATTCTCAGGGTGGCCGCCAACCGTGCCGCGACGGGAGCGCCCGTCATTAGCGGCGCCGTCCAAGTCGGCGAATCGCTGACGGCGGACGTGTCAGGGGTCGCCGACCCCGACGGGCTCGACGATGACGCGTTCAGTTTCCAGTGGGTCCGCAGCCCCTTCGGGAGCAATTCCTCCGACATCGAAGGAGCGACGGCTTCGACCTACACCCTGGTTATGGCTGACCTTGGCAAGACCATTAGCGTGCGGGTGTCGTTCTATGACGACGCAGGCAGCCTGGAGGCGCTGACCAGTGATAGGACGGTCAAGGTATCAGTCGTGGCGTGCACGGTCGGCGAGCATGCCACGGCGGCAACGGCGGTAGAGGTTCAAGCCGTTCCCGCTATCGTCGAGTCCACCACCGAGGAATACTTTGTGCTCTACGTGCGGCCCGCCCTGGACTCCGAACGAGAGTTCCCGGTCTCGGTGACCCTGGGCGAAGACGGCACAACAACGCTGACTGAGCAGTTGTCCCCGCTCCCCAAGGAACATTACCGGGTGGAAAAGTTCCTCATTGCCGACCCGGCCGACATCGACAACGACTGCATCGACGACATCACCGAATTGGGGGACCCGGTGACGATGAACCCGCTGAACCCCGCTAGGGCGGTCCCTTTTCCTGATGGCGCTGTTGCCATTCCAGACCGTGAGACATTTGAGGCGCTTTCCTACAAGGGCAGAGACGTTCCCTATCACCGCCATCTCCAGGACCTGGAGTTTGTCAAGTTCTACATTATCGGCGTGTCTACCGGCAACATGGGCATCTATTTCATGAACACCGAGACCCACCGAATACATCCCGATTTCGGGGATGCAATCGGTCTCTGGGACGACCCACTCTGGGGACAGGGGTACATGGGCGGCGAGATCATATACCACCCCAATGTGGTTGCTCCTGATGGTTCCCTGGGCGTCTACCTTTACCAGTTCCAGCCTATGGATGCATACCCCTTCGGCCATGTGGCCCGTTCGTATGAGGTTTTGGCGGCCAGTATGGCGCTGCTTGATGACAACCTTGCCTATTACCCCATGCCGAGGAGAGCCCTGCCGCTCTATCACAGAGAACGGGCCCTCTACGATGATTCCCGGATCAATGTGGTGTTGAGAGAGGACATCCTGCCAGATGTTCCATTCCTCCCCCTCAACGTTGGGGAAGGGTACGGTTTCCTCAGGCTCATGTCGCTGGAGGAACGCCCCGACCCGCGCGACGTGGTGATCTACGAGACTATCCCCAACGAGCTTTCCCGGGTCGCCGGCCTCATCACCACCGTACCCCAGACACCGCTTTCCCACGTCAACCTGCGGGCCGTCCAGGACGGTGTCCCCAACGCCTTCATTCGCGACGCCCTAGACGACGGCGACATCGATGATCTCATCGGCAGATACGTCCACTACAGCGTCACGGCGGACGGCTACTCCATCCGCGCCGCCACTCCCGCCGAAGTCGAGGCCTACTTCGCCGCTTCGCGCCCTCCCGGAACCCAGACGCCGGAACGGGACCTCACAGTCACCCAGATCACCGACCTGGACGACATTGGCTTCGACGACTGGAATGCGTTTGGAGTCAAGGCGGCCAACGTGGCCGTGCTGCGGACGCTGGGTTTTCCCGACGGAACCGTCCCCGACGGGTTCGTGGTGCCCTTCTACTTCTACGACGAGTTCATGAAGCACAACGGGTTCTATGACGATATCGAAGAGATGCTGGAAGACCCGGACTTCCAGTCGGACTATGACACTCAAGAGAAAGAACTCAAGAAACTCCGCAAGAAGATAAAGAAGGGGGAGACGCCCGACTGGATCATCGACGCGCTGGAGGAGATGCACGCCACCTACCCTGAAGGGCAATCGCTGCGATACCGGTCCAGCACCAACAACGAAGACCTGCCGGGCTTCAGCGGCGCCGGGCTGTACGACTCCAAGACCCAGGACCCGGAGGAGACGGAGGAGGACGGCATCGACAAGTCCATCAAAGGGGTGTGGGCCAGCCTGTGGAACTTCCGGGCATTCACTGAACGCGAGTTCCACCGCATCGACCACCTGGCGACGGCGATGGGGGTGCTGGTCCATCCCAACTACTCGGACGAGCTGGCCAACGGCGTGGCCGTCAGCTTCGACCCTATCTACGAAACGGACGGGAGCTACTACGTCAACACGCAACTGGGTGAGGACCTGGTCACCAATCCCGACGCACACTCGGTGCCCGAGGAAATCCTGTTGGACCTGTCCGGTTCATACACCACCCTGGTAACCTCCAACCAGGTGCCGCGAGGACAACTCCTCATGAGCGATGCTCAAATTGACCAGTTGCGCCGGCATCTCCAGGATATCCATGACCATTTCGAGGGTCTGTACAACCCCGGACCCGACGAACCCTTCGCAATGGAAATCGAGTTCAAGATCACCAGCGACGATGTTCTGTCCATCAAACAGGCCCGCCCCTGGGTGTTTGGCGTTCCCACGTCGGCCGAAGCCTCTGGAACACCACAGGAAGAACCGATATGGTCCGCGACCTTGACGGTAGGGGGCGGAGAGAATTTTGCCGGCTATACGACATTCCTGTCTTTGCCGGAAACCAACACCCTGGGTGCTCTCTCGTCCGACACCATCACGTTGGACGATGCCAGCTACACCGTCAGGGCCTTGGGGGTTCTGAACGGCAAGCTGATTCTCTCAGTGATGCCAAAATTGGCTGCCGACTTTGTCCTAGTGGTTGGGACGGACGAATTCGCCTCTACCGACGCATCGACCCTGGAGAGGGACTCCATCTCCATCATCCAGTTCCAGTGGAACGACCCGGGACTGGACTTGTCCGAGGGGGATGAGGTTGCCGTCAGAGTGATTGAGCCAGCCGAGAACACCCCGGCCACGGGCAAGCCCACCATCGGCGGGACCCCCCAGGTGGACCAGACGTTGACTGCGGACACCTCGCCCATAGACGACCAGGACGGGCTGACCAACGTGTCCTACGGCTACCAGTGGATTTCCGGCGGTACGGACATCGACGGAGCCACCGGACCCAGCTACCTGCTCACCTCCAGCGAGCAGGGGCAGACCATCCAGGTCAGGGTGTTCTTCATCGACGACCGGAACAACGCAGAGGCCCGGACCAGCGATGCGACGGGCGCGGTGGTTGCGGCACCCAACCGTCAGGCCACCGGCAAGCCCACCATCGACGGTACGGCCCGCGTGGGCCAGACGCTGACGGCGGACACCTCGAACATCTCCGACCTCGACGGGATAACGAACGCCACCTTCTTCTACCAGTGGAGGGCCGGGGGCCTGACCATCGGGGCCACCCGCTCGACCTACACCCTCACCGCCAACGAGCAGGGCAAGACCGTCACGGTAAGGGTGAGATTCGCCGACGACCGGGACAACATCGAATCGCTGACCAGCGCGGCGACAGGGGTGGTTGCGGCCAAGCCCAACTCTCCGGCCACCGGACTGCCCACCATCGGCGGGACGCCCCAGGTGGACCAGACGCTGACCGCTGACACGTCTAACATCGCCGACCAGGACGGGCTGACCAACGTCTCGTACAGCTACCAGTGGACCGCCGGAGGGTCGGACATCTCGGGGGCCACCGGCTCCAGCTACACCCTCAAGGACATGCAGAAAGGGCAGACAATCCAAGTGCGGGTCTCCTTCCGCGACGATGCCGACAACGATGAGACGCTGACCAGCGATGCGACGGCGGCGGTGGCGGCGAAGCCCACGCCGCTGACCGTCCGCCTGGTGTTCCCCGTGGCCGGCCACCACGGCGCCTCGAATGTCTTCACATTCGACATCCGGTTCAGCGAGGAAATTCCGCTCAGCTACAAGACCCTAAAGTTCCATGCCTTTACTGTGACCGGTGGGTCCATTCTAAAGGCTCAACGCATGGACAAGCCAAGCAACATCAAGTGGCGAATAATGGTGAGGCCAGACTCCAGCGAGGATGTGACCATCGTTCTGCCCGTCACGACGGACTGCGAGGCTCAGGGAGCCGTCTGCACGGAGGACGGCAGAAAGCTGTCCAATAGTCTGGTGTTCACTGTTTCCGGGCCGGGGCAGTAGTCCCGTCGCTATAGAGGGTTCCGGGCCTAAAAGATAGATCGGGCGGTGCATAGCGCTTGTCTTTCCGGGCAACAAGAAATGCCCGCGTATGCGGATGGCCGGGGGAGAGGGCAGCGGCATCTCCCGGTCGCGTCTATGTCAGCAAGAGCGAAAAGTTGCAGAAACACTCTCTCTCAGAGCTAACACTTTTGCCGTCCTAAGAGTGTGATTAAGCACTTACCAAAACGATGAAGGGGCTCTAGTGTTTATATGGGCAATACCGATCAGATGACAGGCGGAGCTTAAGGCTGGCACTCAAGGTAAGCGTAGTTCTACCGGAGGACCTGTTCCCGACGCAAAGGCCGAGCTATGACAATTCGAAGACCTAAAATGCGAACCAAGACTGCGGTAGCCATGGCGCTGCTGGTGATGGCCGTCGTCGCCGCCTCAGTGTCCATCCCGCCGAGCAGCACGGTCCTCGCCCAGTCTTCCGGCATCTGCGAGCGCACCCAGGAAGTGCGAGATGCCATTCTCGCCAAGCTGTCCGACGTTAGCGAATGCGCCAATGTCACCGACTCACACCTGGCAGGCATAACGGGCGCCCTGACCCTTTCGGACAAGAGCATTTCTGCGCTCAAGACCGGAGACTTCAAGGGGTTGTCCGGCCTGGAGCAGCTCTATCTCGACACCAACGACCTGAGCGATCTACCGGACGGCATCTTCGAGGGCCTCGAGAGCCTCGACACCCTGTGGCTGAACTTCAATACGGGGTCTCCCTTCAGCCTCACGATGACGCTGGAGCAGGAGGGCTCGAACTCGGTGGTGGTCAAGGTCGCCGAGGGCGCGCCCTTCGACATGGAAATCACGCTGTCCGCCGAGGGCGGAACACTGTCCTCGACGGCGGTCACAGTTGAGGGAGGCAGCATCAAGAGCGATGCTGTGAGCCTCTCCCCCAGCGACCAGAGCCGGGTACAGACCGCCGACGTGCAGGTGACCGTGAGCGTGGAGTCGTCCGACTTCAGCGCCACCGACTATTCAAGCTACTTTGGCCTCACGTGGGAAGAGGCCGACGATCTTGAACTCACGCTGGCCGCTCCTCTGGGCATCTGCGGCCGGACCCAGGAGGTGCAGGACGCCATTCTGGCCCTGCTGTCCGACGTCAGCGACTGCGCCGACGTCACGGACGCGCACCTGGCCGGCATAACCAAGTTGGTCGTCAGCTTCACAAGCGCCACGTCCATCAAGTCCGGGGACTTCGCTGGACTCAGCTCCATGACGTGGCTTCAACCGACCGGCTCCTCCTACATCAGGTCGGTGCCCAAGGACGTATTCGAGGGACTCGGCAATCTGCAACGGCTGTACCTGTTCCTCGACCTGACGGCACTGCCCGAGGACGTATTCGACGGACTGACCAGCCTGCAAATCCTGGCCTTGGGGGGAACTAACCAGATAAGGGAGCTGCACAAGGAGGTATTCGACGGGCTCACCAGCCTGACGGACCTGCGTCTGCACAACAACCAGCTGACTGCACTGCCGGAGGACGTGTTCGACGGCCTCAGCAGCCTGGAAAACTTAGTGCTCTCCACCAACCCGATTACTGCATTGCCCGAGGACCTGTTCGACGGCCTCACCAACCTCGACAGGTTGATATTCACCAACAACAAACTGAATGCATTGCCCGATGGGATTTTTCAGGACCTTGGCGACCTGGAAACCCTCTACATGGGCAACAACCCCGGAACACCCTTCACGTTCACGGCGGAGTTGGAGCAGCGGGGCGACAACGGCGTGGTGGTCAAGATCGCCGAGGGCGCTCCCTTCAACATGTCGGTCACCCTGAACTTCAAAGCCGGGGTGCTTTCTTCCAACCTGATCGTCTCCGTAAACGGCGGCGATCTGGAGAGCGGTGTCATCACCTCCCCGATAAGCGATGACGACGGCGTGACGGTCTCCGTGGTTGCCTCCGCCTTCCTGGAGGGTTCATACCAGGGCATCCAGACCGGCCTTGGCGATAGCCTCACCCTCTCGTCTGCGTCGCAGGCCAACACTCCGGCAACAGGCGCTCCCACCATTAGTGGAACCGCACAAGTTGGCCAGACCCTGACGGCAAGCACGTCCGGGATCTCCGACGCCGACGGTCTGACCAACGTGAGCTATAGCTACCAGTGGCTGGCTGACGATACCGAAATCAACGACGCGACGAACTCCATCTACACCGTCCAGTCAACCGACAACGGCAAGGTCATAAAGGTCAGGGTCACCTTCACCGACGACGCGGGCAACGAGGAGTCCCTGACAAGCATAGGAACGGCAGCAGTGGTGATGGGTGGGCTGTAGGAATCGGAACCAGGCAGACGTCTGTCCGAAGATCAAACCTGAGATAGGAGAGAGGCGAGATGAACATAGTGAATCGAGCAGGCATTCCGATAGTGGTGGCCCTCATTGGGGCCGTGTTAGGGCTGACTCTTGTGGTGTCGGGTAGTCCCTCTCACGTTGCCGCTCAGAGCGGGTCTGACCCCGAAGCGTACATCACGGTTGTGATAACTGACGCCGATGACACCGTCTCCTGGTCAGATCCGGACAACTGCTCATCCGATTACAACCTCTACCTGGCGGTCAGACCCCCTAGCAACGACGCGGAGACGTCCCGCACCCACCTCGGCTCAGTGGCCTCCGGCAGCAATGAGGCAACCAAGGCAATCTCCCATGAAATCCCCCTTAGTCCGAGCGGCGTTACCAGACTTCCGAAAGTCGAAGTGGAACTGTACTGCGGCGAAAACGAAGCGAACAACCTCGTTTCCTCAACTCAAATTGCCATGGGGGCGTTCAATCTCAGGGAAGGCACTTACTCGTCGGCGCCACTGACGGCGCTGACCATCAGTTCTGGAACTCTGAACCCTTCCTTTGATAGGGGAATAAATCGATATGACGCTGAAGTCCCCACCGATACTGAATCCATCACCTTGGAATCCACCGTCTTGACCGGCTACTTTACCGTCTTCGTCAAGAACCCGATCTGGGGAGTAATCTCAGGTTGCTGGGGTGGACCGTTGCAAGGAACCTGCAACTACTCCTACGGGAACGGGACCACTACCGGTATCGTCCTCAACGATGCCGACGACGACACAAATGGCTTTCAGATTAATCTGGGCCGGGGCGAAAACCGGCTTGGCATCGGCATCAATACAGGAAACGTAAACAACGGCGCAGGCCACCTGTACTACCTGACGGTTACCGTTCAGAACTCCTCCGCCACTGGTGCGCCGACAATCAGCGGAACGGCGCAGGTGGGACAGACTTTGACAGCAGACACGTCTGAAATCTCTGACGCTGACGGCTTGGACAACGTGTCCTACAGCTACCAGTGGCTGTCGAGCAGGGACACCGAAATCGATGGGGCTACGAGCTCCACCTACACGCTCCAGTCATCGGACAACGGCAAGGTCATCAAGGTGCGAGTGAGCTTCACGGACGACGCGGGCTACGAAGAATCGCTGACAAGCGAGGGAACCACGGCGGTGGTTATGGGCGGGTTGTAGGGAGCTGCCAATTGCATCGGCCTGACATTCAGGAGAATCGATGAGCAGATTGACCGTATTGACGAGCTGGGTCAGCTTGAAGCGTGCAGCTATCCTGCTCGCGGCTCTTGCGGTCGCTGCCGCACTGGCGGCAGGTCTCGCCCTCCCCACGAATCACGGCATGGCCCTGGCGCAAGCCGTTACCCCCACACCCTCTCCCACTCCCACGCCGGGTATCTGCGGCCGCACCCAGAAGGTCCAGGACGCCATCCTTGCCAAGCTGTCAGACGTTACCGCCTGCGGGGACGTCACCGACGCCAACCTGTCAGGGATAAGCGGGACGCTTGCTCTGTCCAATATGGGGGTGACCTCCCTCAAGTCCGGGGACTTCGCCGGTCTCAGCGGGTTGCAGGAACTGAAACTGGACGACAACCAGATCACCTCGCTGCCCGAGGACATCTTCTCCGGACTCACCGAACTCAAACGCCTGAACCTGACCTTCACCGAGGTGAGCTCGCTCCCGGAGAACCTGTTCGACGGCCTGACCAACCTACAGAACCTGAAGCTGTACCAGAACGGTCTTACGGCGCTGCCTGAGGAAATATTCGATGGCCTGACCAACCTGAAGGATCTCACATTCACCGCCAACAAGGTCAGCGCGCTCCCGGAGGAAGTGTTCGATGGGCTAACTAGCCTCAACTCACTGGAGCTCCCCAGGAATTCGGTCGCTGCATTGCCGGAGGAGGTGTTCGACGGGCTCACCAACCTGATGGCCCTGAACCTGCACCAGAACAAGATCACCGCGTTGCCCGAGGGGGTGTTCGACGGCCTCGGCAATTTGACGTGGTTGTACCTGAGCAGGAACGAGCTCACGGCGTTGCCCTCGGGCGTATTCGGCGACCTTGGCGAACTGCAGCAACTGACCCTATTCAACAACAAAATCACGGCGTTGCCCTCAGGCGCGTTCGAGGGTCTGGGCGATTTGAATTCCTTAGTCATGAGTCATAACCAGATATCAACATTGCCCGCAGGCGTGTTCGAAGGCCTCGGAAATCTGGATAGCGTGGAATTCGACCAAAACCCCGGGGCGCCGTTCACCATCACCGCGGAGTTGGAAAAGAAAGGCGCCGGTGTGGTCGTCAGTATCGACCAGGGAGCGCCGTCTTCGTTGTCGGTAACCCTTTCGGCCATAGGAGGCACGCTTTCCGCCGAGACTGTCACAATCGCTCGCGGCGCCTTGGAGAGCGAGACCATCACCGTGACGGCCTCCGGCACGGTCACGGTCAGCGTCGATTCGGTTGCTAAGAGTGGGACCAGGCTCATAGGTCTTGAGATAGTCGCCGGCAGTGACCTGACGCTCGTGGGAGGCCTGTAGAAGGAGACTAGATATGGGCACAACAAAGCGAATCAGCCTAACTGTTCGAATCTTGCTCATTGCCCTCGCGGTGGGGTTGGTCTTCCTCACCCATACGGTCCTGGCCGAGGGCCAGAGCAGCGACGCCACGCTCAGTGACCTGACGCTGAGTGACGTGGACTTGGCCACATTCGCATCAGGCACCACTTCTTACACTGCCAGCGTCGCCAATGGCGTGAAACAGACCACCGTCACTCCCACCGTGAGCCACTCAGGGGCCAGCTACGTCACAAAGCTCGGCGGAGTTGAAGACACGGATGGCACCGTTTCACTGAGTGTAGGTAGCAACGTCATCACAGTAGAAGTAACCGCCGAAGACGGGAACACCACACAGACGTACACCGTGACGGTGACCCGCGCTGCGAACACGCCCGCGACGGGCGCGCCTGTCATCATTGGAGTAGCACAGGCAGGGCAGACACTCACAGTCTCCATGTCGGACATCGAGGACGAAGAGGGGTACAGCCGATTCTTCCTTATCTATCAGTGGATATCCAACGACGGGGTTGAAGACACAGACATTCCGGGCGCGCGGGGGGTCGGGGACATAGACATTTGGGGCATGTTGGAGGCCACATACACGCTGTCCGACGAAGACATGGGAAAGACCATCAAGGTGCAGGTGAACTTCACCGACGACGCCGACAACAACGAAACGCTCACGAGCGCTGCGACTGCGGTAGTGGCGACCACAGCGGAGGACGCGCCTCGGAACCTGAAGGTCTCTTCGGGTGAAAGCCAGGAACTTGCCGTGTCCTGGGAAGCGCCTGCCAGCGACGGCGGTTCTCCGATACAAGGATACAAAGCGCAGTGGAAGGAGGATTCGGGCAGCTGGGTAACTCCGGACGACGTGTCCGAGGCTACAGTGACCGGAATGTCGCACACCATCACAGATTTGACCGATGGCGTCGCCTACACGGTGCGAGTGCTGGCATTCAACCAGAACGGTGACAACGCAGCGTCGGCTGAAGTCACAGAGATGGCGGTAACCGCTATCGAGGTAAGTTTGGAATCGCGCGATGCCGAGGAGTTCTATACCTTTGCCTGGGAGGTCACCCTCAGTAAACCCGCTCCATCCAACCTGGAAGTCACCCTTTGGGGCGAGAGAGTTACGCTGTCCAGCACGACGGTCACCCTCAACGCCGGAGACACTTCGAGTGGAGTGATTACGGCGACCCCAATCTTCGCCGGTGAAATACAGTTCAACGGCAAGGTCGGCTTGCTGTCCGCCGCGGTCCAGGACAGTGACGCCGCCGGTGGGATACGGTTTGGTATGGAGACGAGGCGGTACCGCTGGTTCGGCTTAGTCTTTAACTCGCCGCGGTTCCCGTATGACCTGACGGCCACTCCTGGTGACGCTCAACTTGCCCTGTCCTGGGAAATGCCTCGTTCCAACGGCGGCACGGCAATCACCGGGTACAAAGTGCAGTGGAAGGAAGATTCGGACAGCTGGGAAACTCCGGACGACGTCTCTGAGGAAACGGTCACCGCAACTTCACATATCATCACAGGTTTGACCAACGGCGTCTCTTATACTGTGCGGGTCATCGCGGCGAACGGTGTTGGCGATGGTGACCCATCTACTGAAGTCACGGCAACACCTGCCCGCGTGGTGGAACAGCAGCAGGTCTCCAACTCCCCCGCCACGGGTGCCCCCACCATCAGTGGAACGCCGCAGGTGGGACAAACCCTGACGGCAAGCACGGATGGAATCTCCGACGCCGACGGCCTGGACAACGTGTCCTACAGATACCAGTGGCTGGCTGACGACACGGAAATCGACGGGGCGACGAGTTCCACATACACGCTCCAGGCTTCCGACAACGGCAAGGTCATGAAGGTGCGGGTCCGGTTCTCAGACGACGCCGGCAATTTTGAGTTGCTGACCAGCGAGAGTACGACGGCAGTGGTGATGGGAGGGCTATGACGACTAAACCCTCGGAGCGAACCCAAGGGAAGGCTCCCAAATCTCCAGAGAGAGGAACAAGATGGCCATAGAGATTGGAACGGTTAGAGGGAAACTGGCATGGGCGCTTGTGGTTGGAGCGCTCATGGGAATCATCGGACTGTTCGCATTCGACGGTCTACCCTCGGTGTCGGCTCAGACCGACACGACGGCTCCAACCATCTCGTCCGTTGCCATCACCAGCGACACTGGTGATGACGACTCATCCTTCGATGATGATGGCGTCTACGGGATCGGCGACAGTATCAAGGTAACGGTGACGTTCAGCGAGAACATTACCGTTACAGGCTCGCCCCAGCTCGAACTGGAAATCGGCGGGAGCGGCAAAGCTGCTGCCTACGAGAGCGTCACAACTACCAATGTGGTCTTCAGCTACACGGTGGCAGAGGGCGTCTCGGACGACGACGGAATCGCCATAGGCGCCAACAAGCTGACGCTGAACGGGGGCACCATCAAGGACGCCGCCGACAACGCAGCCGACCTGTCCCATGGTGCACTGGCCGTCCAGACGGGCCACAAGGTGGACGGGGTTCGCCCCACCATATCGTCCGTCTCCTTCGTCTCAAGTACCGGAGGAAGAGATGGCGTCTACACCGCCGGAGAAAAGCTCGTTACTGACGCGGTGTTCAGCGAAGACGTAGTCGCCACTGGCACACCCCATCTGGAACTGGACTTTGAGGGTACGGCCAAATTGGCTGACTTCGACTACGCCGTGCCCAAATGTGAGCCAAACCAATTCGGGATTGCTTTCTGCGCCTTCAACCCCGGAGTCCGAGGAGTCCGGCTGGTGTTTGGCTATACGGTACTGAGCGACGACTCGGACAGTGATGGGGTTGCCGTCGGCGCGAACGCAGTGAGCTTGAACGGCGGCGTCATCAAGGACGCCGCTGGAAACGACGCCGTTCTAACTCACGACGCAGTTGCCGAAGACTCCAACTTCGTGGTCGATGGGAGTGCCGACATCGGAGGTCTCTAATGTTCAAGGGAGCCAGCAATTGACATGAAGAACACCAGGGTAGCATTTTCATGGGCGGCGCCAGCCGTGCTGATCACCCTCCTCCTGGTTGGCTGCGGCGAGGACGCGGGGCTGTCCCGGGCCGAGGTCGAGGAGATAGTGCGCACGGAGATGGCCGAAGCGCCTGCGACGCCCCAGTCGGAACGCGGGCTCACCCGCGCCGAGGTCGAACGGATAGTCGAATCGGCCATCGCCTTGGTCCCCACGGCGCAACCCGGAGTCACCGCCGCCGAAGCCGAGCGCATCGCCCGCAGCGTCGTCGCCTCCGTACCGCCCAAGTCCGCTCCTGCCGAGTACACCAAGTTCTTCGTAGAGAAGGCCATCAGCAGGTATGAGACCCAGGGACTCGACGCCACCCTCGCCTACTACAACCGCCCAGAGAGCATCGACGGCCAGTGGTACGTGTTCATCATAGACGAGAACGATGCGGTCATCGGGCATCCCGAATCCCAGCGCCTGGGGCTGGACGTGAATGGCTGGGTCGGGACCGACGCCAACGGGTACAACTTCGGGCCGGACATGCTGTCGGCCACCGAGGACGGCAAGTGGGTGTCCTACGTGTTCAGGAACCCGGAGAGCGGCGGCATCGGGGACGACCACACCGGCACGTTGCAGCTCAAGAACGCTTGGGTGGTGAGGCACGACGGGCTGCTGTTCGCCTCCGGCTGGTACATCATCGCCGACGAGTTCACCAAGTCCTTTGTGGCAGCCGCCGTCCTCGTGTTCCGCTCGGTAGGACTGGAAGGGACCATCGCATACTTCAACAGCCCGCAGAGCGATTTTGCCGGACTGACAGCGGCCATCGAGTACTACAACAGTGCCGAGAACGTTGAAGGGGATTGGTTCGCGTTCATAGCGGACGATAGCGGTACGATCGTAGACCACTACGACAAAGGCATGGTGGGAAGGGACCTCAAAGACTTGCTCGGCACGGATATGTTCAAGGCCACCGCAGAGGGCAACTGGGTGACCACGGAGGACGTGCGCGTTTGGGTAGTCAGCGACGGTGGGATGACGTTCGGCTCGGGCTGGCGCCACGACGCGTCGGGGAATTGAGTGGGAGGTCAATCGCTCGGGCTTCCTGGCAACAGGAAAGCCACTGCGGATTGGATTGCGGTCGTCCGTGACAAGGATTGGCGCTATGACTCGACAGCGCGAACAGTACGGGAGAAAGCCCCCCGCCTACCCAGACGACTTTCCGCAACGGCTGGTGTGGTTCAAGCACGCGTCCGGCCTGTCATGGGTGGAGATCGCCTGTCGTCTCGGCGTCGATCCCGTCACCGTAAGGCGTTGGTGGCAGCGAGGAGTACGGCCCAGCTATCGGCATTTGAAGGCGCTTCAGGACCTGGCAGACGACCTGGGTCTCGGTCCATCCGGGAGGCTTTGGACGCCTACAAGGGGCTGTCGCCGTGTGCCGTAGGGAGCGGGCTGTCGCTAGGTCGCCATAACTTCATTTGACTAAGCGATCCGCAAGGATTAAGTTCCATTGCTGATCCAACCAGTTGCGACATATGCGGAACAAAGCAAGTCAGTATCCGATGCGGGAAGGCCCACCAGTTCCATCGACCTACCATGGAAACCACCGACGGAACAATCAATGTGCGCGTGACGAAAGTGTCGATAAGAACGCCAGCGGCAACCCCGAATCCGAACTGCAACAGGTCCTGGGGAGGAAGGGTCATCAGAGCGGAGAACGTACCAGCTAGGATAATCCCAGCCGAGGTGATGACGGGTCCGGTGCGCGCGAGTGCATAGCGGGTCGCCTCCGTAAGCGGGGCTCCTCTTGCATCCTCGCGGATGCGTGACATTAGGTAGATGTTGTAGTCGACGCTCAGCGCATTGAGGAATACGAGGGGTAGAAGGGGACTGCCGGACCAACGCCAGCATGACCATCATGGTAGGACAGCTCGTTGGCGGATTCCAGGCCCCAGAGGGCATGCGCCAATGCACCACCAACTACAAGGTCAGGCCCATCCGCCGTAGGATACGGGAGTTGCTGGGGCCGAAGCCTCGGCAACGCGTACCCGCCGGCAAGAACGTCGAACCGTAGCTCGGCATCTCCACCGACGAGGCCATCCGCATGAAGGACTCCCGGGACCCGTGGATGACGAACCGCTACCCGCTTATCGAGGTTGGCATGTCCAGGAGGGACTGCGCCGACTGGTGGGACGCCCGCTACGACAGGCCCCTAGAACGCTCAGCCTGCGTCGCCTGCCCCTTCCAGTCCCGCCAGAGATGGGTGGAGACGAAGCGCAGGTGGCCTGGGCTGTTCGCCGAAGCAGAAAGTCAGGCGAATTCCACCCACTTATCGGTCGATAGCATGACTCTTTCATGGCGTTATGCGTCGTTTCCATAACGCAAACACCCCTATAGTAAGGCGTTACAGGCACAAAGGCGGGGTTTGGGGAGAGCGACATGCGGGGCACCTATATAATATTTTAGAGAAACGAAGTTGACACCCTCCGTTTCACCCCCGCCCCGGGGCCAGCGCCGGAACCGCTGGTGTGTTCCAGTCACTTATATATACATATTTTAGGAGAGTTAAAGTAGACCTTCCAAAACCTCGTATATAGGGCGTGAGGGGTTTTATATTTAGTCGTGAGTGTGTAGCCTGGGCATGGCCACCAGCTAATCCCCACCGTCCTGTGTTCCGGCGTAGCCCTACGCAAACAGCCTGCGCCCTGCGTGCCGCGTAGCCTTCAACATTCCCCGGCATCACTACCAGCATATGTCGGCATGGCCTTGTGAAACTTGAGGCGGCCAGTTGGCGACTTGGTAGTCACAAAGTCTAGTGGTTCTGAACTTCATATCGGAAAGACGAGTCTCGTGACAGAAGACGTGGCCCAACTACAGTACCACAACCAGGGCTATCAGGTAGGGGAGATAACGGCGACGTTCAAGCCTATCTCCCGCTCTACTATCTCCCGCATAGTCAACGGGCACACCCACAAGCGAGTTCGCGCGGACGGCCGCCTCAAGTCCCTCGTACCGATCGAGATGCCGGAGCAGTTGCCCCACTTACCGGACGGCTCGCCTGGTAGGGCGGCACGGGATAGAGCTGCTGTGCAAGAACGTGCAACAGCCATAGCGCGCCGCATCAAGGCAAACCGCCGCCGGAGCCAGGACCATGCTTGATCGTGATGTAGTCTTGGAAATACGCCGCCGATATGACCTAGTACCCCGTCCAGGAGATCGCCGCGGGCTATGGAGTGACACGCCAAACAGTTAGCCTGATTGGCAAGCGCCGGACCCACCGGCGCGTGAAGGCAGGAACACCGCCGCCTTACCCCAAGTAGTTCAAGATACCCGAGTCAGGCAGAGGGTTGGTTCCCTATGCCTCCGCCATCAGACCCGCCACGCCTTCGGCGGCTCTTTATCCAAGCTTCAATATCGGTCGAAGGCCAGCCCACAGACCGGGGGCCTAAGTGGAGGGGTTGTGGGAAGATTCCAGCCGCGATCCATCTATAGATCGTGCTTCTTGAAACGCCACCCAGCAACTGCTGGATTTCCGGCAGTCTTAGGACACGTGTACTCATTAGTTCTCTTGACCCCAGCCAAACAACCCAGCGGAAAGAGATCTAAGAATTAAGCCGTCTTCTCGGTGGACCCGCACGGTTACCGGAAGAGTTTGCGTTAAGACTGAAGCAGCTGTTTAGCAGGCGTCTCAGTCTTATATTTGTTCTCGTGGGGCAACTACGTATCTTAATCGTACCACATGCAATCTCGTCGGTAAAAGGGGGATCTGTCGGAATTAATGGCAAACAAGAGGAGCCGCCCCGATTAAATGGGCGGCTCTACGGGCTATCGATTTGCAGGGATGCTAACCCTGCAGGGTGGTCCGAGCAGTTCTGCATGACATTGCCAACGCCTTCAGTCCCTCGGTTTCGACTCCCCGGTCGAATCCCCATGTCCGGAGCCAAGGATTGTCAGACACGAGAAGCACAAGATGATACAGGAAGTGATAACTAATGGAAATATTTGCGATATATAGGCATAAATACAGATAGCCGTGGAGCGGGGGACGGGACTCGAACCCGCGACAGCCTGCTTGGAAGGCAGGGGCTCTACCACTGAGCTACCCCCGCTGGGGTACACCCTAGTTTATAGCATTGCCCCGCGGTTGGCTAGGACGCTACATTACTTTGACTCGCAGCCAGCGGCCCGCCATGAAATACGGCATGTACAAGCCAAACCGGGCCACCATAGCGACTACAACCGCCCACGCTATGCCGAACTCGTTGAGATGCGCCAGCACCGGTAGGGTAAAGGACCCTCCGAACAGGCCAAAGGTATGGGTCGTGCCGGTCAACATCAGGGCCAAGGGGATCTCCAAAAACCACATGCTGAGCAGAGTTACCAGCATTGGAGCCATAGTATCCCCGGCCGTGTTGAACGACTGTCCCAAGACCTGTCCGGCGCCAAGGAAAACCAGGCTCAATGCCTGGATGCGCAGCCAGGTGGTTGCTAGAGCTACAAGCTCAGCTTCGCGGGTGAAAAGCTTGACTAGGAGCGGCGCCAGAGCAAAAAGCAGGAGTGTCAAGACCAGACCAATGGTGAAGACAAAGAGCAACGCCCACTTCACTGTCATCCTGGCCCTTTCCGGCTTGCCCGCTCCCAGGTTCTGGCCCACAAGAACGCCGGAAGCCCGGCCCAGGCCTCCGCTGCCCAGGTGCGCCAGGTTCTCGGTGCGCCGTCCCAATGAAAATGCGGCCACGGCAAATGTGCCGAACTGAGCAGCCAGACCTACCACCACCAACTGAGCTATCGACCTCTCCATGCCCGTTACAGAGGCTGGCGCTCCTATCCTGATCAGCCGGCCCATGGTGGGAAAGTCGACCCGGTAGCCTCTCAGCGAAAGGTGAAGGCGGGACGAGCCGCGGAACAGCACTCGAAGGTTCCAGGTTGTGCCCAGGCTTTGTGCCAGCAAGTCGGCCATGGCCGCTCCGGCGATTCCCATTTCGGGAAGCCCAAGCCATCCAAAGATGAGGAAGGGAGTCAGGGCTATGTGGGTGGCCCTGGTCAGCAGAGTCGCCTTCATTGGCGTTATGGCATCCCCTGAGGCCACCAGGGCGGAACCGCTGGTCTGCCGGAACGCCATGGCGCCGGTGCCGATGAACTGGATCCTGAGATAGAGCGACCCGGAATCAATGATATCTTCGCTGAGGCCCAGCACGCGCATCAGGGGAACGGTGAGAAATACCCCAATCAGCACCATGATTAGAGAGTAACCTGCGCTGAGAGTGAATCCCTGTAGAGCATAGTGGTTGGCTAGCGCCGGGTTCACCGCGCCAATGGCCCTGGACACCGTGGCTCGCATAGCGGTGTCCAGCCCCAAGCGTCCTGTCATTACAAGCTGTTTGTAACTTTGTCCTATGCCCACCCCGGCAATGGTGCTGGCGCCGATGAACCCCGCCCACACCAGATCCGCCAGTTGGTCCACAACGTTGAGGACGTTTTCCACCATTTGGGGCCAGGCCAGCCACCAGAGGTTGCGGGGTATGCTTCCCTTTGTCAGATCTTTCCCGTAGCGCGCCGGCCGACGCTGGTAGCTTTGTGGAGCGGTCTCCTCCCTGCCCTGTGTTGCCGGAGGACACTCAGGGGTTCCTGGTGTATCGATGGGGTCGTCGGCCAAGTTGGACCTGCTCCTTGGTAGGGAAGTTGTGTTGGCTGCACATTACGACTATCGGCCAGTGCGGTCAATGACCATGCTTGTCAATTCACTGGCCGTTGGATATAGTAGCCCAGCGAAGCACGACTGGTTGGACTGGTTGGCCGTATCTTCAACCAGTGGGCCTGATGGCACCGGCGACGCATCAATCCATGACAGGGGGTACCTGTTTATGTTACCTGCAGCTCTGGACGACATCAAGATTCTGGATATCAGCCAGGGAATCTCAGGGGCTTATTGCGCCAAGCTGCTGGCCGACTTTGGCGCCGACGTGATAAAGGTCGAGCCCCCGGGAGGCGAGTTGCTGAGGTCAATAGGCCCGTTTTTCACCGATGACCCCCATCCGGAAAAGAGTCTCATACACATTGTGCTCAACAACAATAAGAAGGGCATCACCCTTAATCTGGAAACATCATCCGGGGCTAGGTTGCTCAAGAGACTGGTGGCAGGGGTGGACGTAGTAATCGAAAACTACCAGCCCGGCTATTTGGATTCTCTGGGACTGGGTTTCCAGGAACTGGAGAAGGCGAACCCCAAAGTCATCATGACTTCTATAACTGGATTCGGGCAGTCCGGTCCGTACCGCGACTACAAGAGCGAGGATATAGTGGCGTACGCCATGGGCGGCATCATGGCCTTCAGCGGTACCAAGGACAAGGAGCCGCTGAAACACGGCGGCTTCCAGTCGCAATACGAGGCCGGGCTCAATGGAGCCATAGCCACCGGGTTCGCTCTTTTTGCCAGGGACTTCGATGGCGAAAGCCAGCATATAGATGTCTCCGCACAAGAGTCCGTGAACGCGTCCCTGGTGGTGAACCAGCCCCTGTTCTCCTTCAGCGGAGCGGTTCAGGGGCGTCGTAACCCCAAGGGTACCATGTACACCCAAGTTATGCCCTGTAAAGATGGCTACTTTGTGAGCCAGACTGGCGCCAGGGCCACCTGGGACGATCAGGTGCGGTTCTACGGCAAGCCTGAGCTGGCGGAGGATCGGTTCGCCAACCCGGTCCAGCGTCTGGACCATGGTGAAGAGTTCGACTCCATCCTTGTGGATGCCGTCAAAGACCGCACCATGAAAGAGATGTTCAAGACGGCATCAGAGGAATTCGGCATGCTGTTCGGCATATCGCAGACTCCGGAGGACCTGATGGACTGCCCGCAGCTCGCCGACAGGGAGTTCTACCAGGATATAGAGCACCCCGTCATAGGCAAGACCAAGATTCCGTTCAGGCTTTTCCATATATCGGAGAGCCCGTTCCAGCAGAGGATGCCCGCGCCTCTACTGGGCCAGCACAATGAAGAGGTCTATACGGAGACAATGGGCTACTCCAAGGAGGACCTGATAAGACTCCGTGAGTTGAACATCATCTAAGACGCACTCAAACACGTAGAACCAAGGAGCTAAGAATGGGTAGACTGCCATTGGAAGGAATCAGAGTAGTAGACACCTCCGCTATCTTCGCGTTCCCCTATGCGGCAGGGGTAATGGCCGATCTTGGCGCTGAGGTCATCAAGATAGAGGGCCCCACTCGCGTTGAGCCTATACGCACCGGCATGCTTTCCGGAGCCTATCCCGAGAACGACCCCGGCGCCGACCCCTGGAATCGCACGCCTACTTTCCACGTGGTGAACCGCGGTAAGAAGTCCCTGGTACTTGATCTGCGCAACCCTGAAGGACTCAAGGTTCTGAAGGAGCTTGTGCTCTCGGCGGACGTGTTCATGGAGAATTTCACTCCCAGGGTCACCCGCAACTGGGGCATGGACTGGCCCAAGCTGAAGGAGATGAAGCCTGACATCATCATGATGTCCAACACCGGATACGGTCACGGCAAGGGCCCCTACTCGGATTATCCCGCGGTGGCCACGTCTCAGGAGGCCACCCATGGCCTGACCCACCTCACCGGATACAACGGAGACATTCCATCCAAGGTGGGGCAGTCCTACGTGGACTTTGTGGCCTCGTGGACGTGTCTGTTCGCCCTCTCCATGGCGCTCAGGCACCGAAAGAAGACGGGAAAGGGTATGTGGGTGGACATTGGCATGTATCAGCTGGGCGTGTTCCACATCAGTGAGTTCCTCATGGACTGGATAGCCAACGGCAAGGACAACTCCAAGCGCATAGGGAACCGCCATCCTTGGTTCGCTCCGCAGGGCTGCTACCCCTGCGCCGATGAAGACGGCTGGGCCGTGCTCTCTGTGCGCGACGACCACGAGTGGGAAGCGCTTTGCCGCACCATCGACAGGGAAGACTTGGTGGACGACCCCAAGTACATTGGCCACTTGAACCGCTGGAAGCACCACGATGAGCTTGACGGTATCATCAAAGAGTGGACTGAGAAGCATAGCAAGTGGGACGTGATGGAAAAGTTGCAGGACGCAGGTGTACCGGCGGGGCCCGTTATGGACTCCCGCGATATGAACACCAACGTACATTACTGGAAGCGCGGATTCCTGGAGAAAGTACCCTCGGACGATCCCACACTGGGTACGCGGGTGCTCATGGGCCGGCCTTGGAAGCTGAGCAACACGCCGGTCTCCATAAAGGGCCCTGGCCCCAAGCTCGGCGAGGGCAACCACCGCTACATAGTAGAAGAGCTTGGCCATTCCGAGGAGGAGTACCAGAAGCTGATAGAAGGGGGCGTGACCGCCGATAGCCCGGCTGATAAGCGTCCAATCCCAACAAGCAGCCTTGACGATATGGTGTCCAAGGGCGTATACGCCTACTGGGATCCGGAATACAGGAAAACGCTCGGCCTATAGCCTGAGCGCTCACATCAAAGCTCAAGAGGTGCAGTATGAACATAGGTGACCATACCCCAGACGTTGGGTTCACTACCGGCGACCGTCAGGAAATCAGGCTGGCGGATTTCAAAGGCAAGCAGAACCTCGTCATCGCCTTCTACGCCAGGGCTTTCACCGGCGGCTGAGAGCGGGAGCTGCGGAAGTTCCAGAGCCTGCTCTCGGACTTCCAGCAGCTGGACACCCAGGTTCTGGGTGCAAGCACAGACGCCGCACCGTCTCAGGGGGCCTTCGCCGGCCACTGTGGACTGGAGTTCCCTTTGGTATCCGACTTCCCCAAGTTTGAAGCCTCCAGAGCTTTTGGGGTCTTCAATGAGGAGACCATTGGCGATAGCCGAGTCACGTTCGTCATAGACAAAGAGGGAGTGGTCAGGCACATTGTCCAGGATGCTCAGAGCATGGAGCAACACGCCGAAGAGTCGTTGGAAGCGATAAAGAAGTTCAGCGCATCCTGACCCGTCTGTCTCGTGGTCTGCTTCAGGTCTCGTCGAAAAGCATGGGATATGCGGGCGAGATGCGTTTGACAAACGCTGCGATTCAGCGTTGACAAGCCCCGTCTGGTTGAGCAATCATGAAAGCCAGCGTCATTACGGGCCCGTAGCTCAGTGGCAGAGCGGTCGGCTCATAACCGATTGGTCGTTGGTTCGAATCCAGCCGGGCCCACCAGCGCCTTTCTGTAGCTGTTGGGGACGAAGGCGAAGACCCAGAAGCCGCGCGGAACTGCACCAAGCTTTCCCCGTCGATCGCACGCCGGCAAGCCAGTATGACCTGCTCGCGGTCGGTCATTCCCAATCGGAGTCCAGTTCATGAAGAGCCTTGTTGTCACAACAGTCCTGATATCGGCCGCAGTCGCATGCGGCCCAGAGCCTGACCCAACAACCGGCTGGCCGTCCGTCGGTTCCGACCAGGCACATAGCAAGTACTCGGAGGCCGAGGAAATCACGGCCGCCAACGTCGGCGAACTGGAGATTGTCTGGAAGTGGGAGCCGAACGAGACGCCTCTCGAAGAGTACGGCACGCAGCCGGGTCCATTCCAGTCGACTCCCATCATGGTCGATGGTATCCTCTACCTCTCCACGATGTACACGCGGGTAGCGGCGCTCGACGCCGAGACGGGCGCGGAACGTTGGACGTTCGATCCGAGAGTACGGCGTTCCCCCAACCCTAGCCTAAGGCTGGTTTGTTGACCATCAGGTAGAGCGAGCAGATGGGCAAGGCAATTGCAATCGCACCCCAGAAGTACCACCTGCGGAGGGCCGAGGAGAATTGCTGAGGCAGAGAGTTGGGGTAGTCCGCCGGGTTTGAGAAGACAGCCATGCGATGCTGGACAGGGATAAGTATTCCCACCCATATCACGCCGGATGCAGTGAACAGGGCCAGAGCGACACTGATCCAGGACAACTGGTGAAGCGCGCTCCAGCCACCCCAGCGGTCAAACACCATGACAAGCCCGTTCAACAGTACCAGGAGCACACCAGGTAGGGTGAAGAGGAGGTCGGCACGGATAACTGCCTTGGCGGAGAAGTGTATGACATTGGCGCTATGCGTTCGCTCCGCCATGAACATCCATGCAGCGGTGACTATGATGTTTCCAAGGAAAACCACCGCGCCAGCGATATGCAGGAAGGTGTGCCACCGGTAGGGGAACAGGGGCAGCGATAACGCCAGCACGGCGGCGGCAATGAATCCGTAGAAGAACCACTCATTCCTGCTAATGTATCGCAAAGTTATTCCTCTCGATCGATGTCACCGTCTCTGGGCTAATATCCAAAGGTAGGGTACTTCTCGACCTTGCTCCAACTGGCTTTCGATCCCCGTCTCAACAAGCTGGAAACCGGAGTCCTGGACAAGTTTTCGCATCGTCTCGGGATCAAATACGCTGAGGAACATGGGAACGCCAAGCCACTGACCGGTTACATCGTTCATGTCGCCAGCTTCGTGGCTAAACAGCAGCAGTCCCCCCGGTTGCAGCCAGCCGTGGATGCGCTTGAGTATTTCGCCATGCTGCTCCCGGGGAAGGTGCTCCAGCGTATAGAAGGAGACCACGGCATCGAAAGACCTTTCGGGGAAATCCAGCGCCCCGAGGTCTCTGTGGATGAAGTTCCCTTGGGGAACATTCCGACGCGCCAGTTCTACTTGAACGTTGGATATGTCCACACCGGTAATCCGGTGAAGCCTGGCGATCTCAATGTCCGCCGGGTCGCCGGATCCACAGCCCAGGTCAAGAACGGCGCTCCCAGGGTCCAGTCTGGCTAGGACCTTACCCAGCCATTTCATCCTGGGCCACTCATTGTCGCCTTCAAGGCGTGAGTAGGCCTCGGCTACTTGGTCGTAGCCTTCCTCGACTAGCGTCTTGGGGTTCTTCGGCATGTCCAATCCATGATACTACGAAAGCGGAACCGGTAGAGGTGGATAATAGGGTCGCATGCAATATAATTAGAGTTACAACTACTAGGTTGAATCGAAACGTCCCAGGAAAGAAAACTTTGAGCAGGCTCTTGCCTTATTTCGGACTGCTGTTGGCCGGGTTTATGGCGGCTGCTGCTGTTGCCTGCTCCGGTACGGAAGAGCCCACCGTGCCGGCCGAGGAGACATCGACGGCTTCACCTACCCAGACCCCGACGACGGCTGCGCCGACTCCTGCGGCGGGCTACGACTCCACCGAGAACATGTTCCGGCTCTTCTCGGACCGGGACTACGATCTCTTTGATACGCACGAGGCCATCGCACTCGCCATCTTCCATAAAGATAAGTCGATGGTCCCAGTAATGATAGAGACGCTCCGCTTCTTCTTTGGGGACGATGACATAATAGAGGAGCTCAACGGTGGCATCTCGGCGATAACGGGGCAGGAGTTGAGGGGTGGCTACCGCGCCTGGAATGAGTGGATGGAGTGGTTAGGCAACAACGCCGACGAGTACCATCCGCCCGATGGGTACGTGCGGTGGAAGAGCGAGATCATGAGCCTGATTGACCCCAGGTTCGCCGAGTTTCTGGAGCCGGCAGCGCAAGGCTCGCGAATAAACGTATTTGAAATCGCGTGGGGAGGAGTCCGGCCAGACGGGATCCCGGATCTTCAAAACGCCCCGGTCGTTTCGGCGGGGGAGCAGGACTATTTGCTGCCTACCGATCGGGTCTTTGGCGTGTCCATCAACGGAGAGCACAGGGCGTACCCGCTGCGCATTGTGAACGCCCACGAAATGGCCAATGACGTGTTGGGGGGCGAACCGATTGCCCTGGCTTACTGAACGCTCTGCGGCAGCGGAATAGTGTATTCCGCCAGGATCAACGGAGAGCCAACCACTTTCGGCACGTCGGGGATGCTGTATCGCAGCAACAAGGTCATGTACGACCGGCTGACCAACTCGCTGTGGAACCATCTCACCATGGAGCCGATCATAGGGCCATTATGGGACTCTGGGATAAAGCTGGACTTCTTCCCTGTTATGCTCACGACGTGGCAGGAGTGGCTGGAGCTTCATCCCGATACTACGGTGCTGGCTCAGGAGACGGGACTGTATCCCGCCGAATTCTACGTGCCCGAGGAGAATCCCCAGGCGATCTACTACAGATACTTCAATTCGCCTGAGACGATGTTTCCAGTCCCACAACGGGATGAACGGCTTGAAACAAAGGACATAGTGCTAGGGGTACAGCTGAACGAGAGCTACAAGGCTTACTCCTCCGATGCGCTGCGGAGGAGCCGCATAGTCAACGACGTGGTGGGAGGAGAGGAGATATTGGTGCTGGGGTCGGCTGGAAGCGAGGGCGCGAGGGCGTACTACCGCGGAGGCAGGTCGTTCAGGCTGGCGCCGGACGGCGGCGGCTCCGGCATACCGTCCGTGATAGTGGACGACGCGGGCGGGACATGGGAGGTGACCGAGGAGTTTCTAGTCAACACGACAGACGGGTCGGAGAAGCTGGCGCGGATACCCACGCACATGTCGTTCTGGTTCGCGTGGTTCCAGTTCCATCCGGATACTGAGTTGTACACGGAACCCTGACCCGAGGCTCCAAGTGGTTGTTAGCTCACGTTCGTAATCACGCCGTCGGACATGGTCAGCACGCGACTGCACACCTCGCTCACTCTCGTGTCGTGTGTCACCAGGACAATCGTCTGCCCAAGCTCCCGGTTGAACCGTTGGAGGAGAGCCATGACCTCTTCCGTGTTTTCCGAATCGAGGTTCCCGGTAGGTTCGTCCGCCAGCAGTAGGGCTGGCTCCGTGACCAGAGCCCGCGCTATGGCGACTCGCTGCTGTTGTCCACCGGATAGCTCCGTAGGCTTGTGCGCCGAGCGTTCCTCTAAGCCCACTAACTTCAGAGATTCCGCCGCTGTGGCCCTGGCCTCACGCCGGCGCCAGCCCGCGTACTCGGCGGGAAGCGCGACGTTTTCCAGTGCCGTCAGGGTTGGCACCAGGTTGAACGTTTGAAACACAAAGCCCATCTGTTTCGCGCGCATTTGAGTGCGCTCGCGGTCACTCAGCCCTGTGACGTCGTTGTCGCCGATGACCAGGGTCGGCGGCGGACTCGTTCTCAGGTCAGCCGAATGCAGCAGACCCAGGATGTGCATCAGCGTGCTCTTGCCACAGCCGGATGGTCCCATGATACCCACCATCTCGCCGACCTCCACTGAGATGTCAACGCCGCGAAGAGCGCGCACGACATTGTTGCGGTTTAGCCGGTAGGTCTTGTGGAGGTTGTGCGCTTCCAAAAAGGCCATAGCGTTCCTAGCTGTACCTCAGCGCTTCCACGGGGTCCATTCGGGCTGCCTTCCAGGCGGGAAGCACACCGGCTAGCGCTCCCAGGATTGTCGAGAAAGTCACGCCCAGGCCCGCAATCCATGGAGTCAACCGGAACAGTATGATACCGGAGACCTGACCAGCGTCGTTGGAGAAGTAGATTACAAGGCCGGCAAGGCCCAGCCCGGCCAATCCACCAACAAAGCCCATGACTCCGGATTCCCAAACCAGTTCTCGCATGATCCTTTGCCGCGTCGCTCCGATCGCCCGCTTGATGCCGATCTCCCGGGTGCGCTCCGCAACGCTTATCGTCATGGTGTTGATCACGGAAAGACCTCCAACCACTACGCTGATCAGCGCCACACTCAGGATGATAGCGTTGAAGATGGCGATGGTAGACCCAAATTGCTCATCAAAGTCTTCACCGGAAGCTGCTCGCAATCCGGGGAAGCTCGTTTCAATGGCCTGAATCAGGGAGTCTGTGTCAGCTCCTGCTTCTGGGTACACGAGCACCATCGACGTCAGCTCTTGGTCGGTTGGGTCCACGTCCGATGGAACAGCTCTGTCACGGGTCAGCATCTCCTGCCCGGCGGTCCAAGGAATGATTGCGGTCGTGTCAAAGAACGTCAACGTCGGCTCCATCACCCCGATGACTTCAAATGGGACGCCTCTTATGTCAAAGGTGTCGCTGGGGTTGACGTCAAACTTTCTGGCTATGTCCGCGCCCAGAACAACTACTCGCTGCCCCTCATCCTCCAGCGTGGTCTGCCGCCCCTGGGAGATCTCTGTCCGAAATGTCTCGTAACCTTGGTCAAAGCCAGCCCTGTAAGCGACGACAAAATCCGGTGAGACAAAGCCGGAACCACTGTCATCAGGGTCAAGGAGGAACTGTGCCCGCGGCGCTGCGACCGCCACTCCCTGGATTTGGGCAATTTGGTCAACCACACTGGCGGACATGGGGGTCAGGCCGAAACCAAAAGCGGGATTCGTCACATCACTTACCATGATCTTGTTGTCGAAATAGGTGGAGCCAACATCCACTATGGCGGTGAGTTTGTTGGCCATGGCGCTCATGACTATGAGCGTCCAAATGCCTACAGCAATGCCGAGGACGGTAAGCGAGGTTCGTAGCTTCCGGCGCGCCAGACTGCGGAGCAAGCGTCGTACCCTCCTGAGGCGGAAAAAGAGAGCTTCTATAGGTTGTTGTAAGCGATTTCTGGCCCCGGGCCTACGGCTGGAAGCCTACATATTAAGTTTAGCACAAAGCCGTGGGCACGGTAATGGGTGTCTCAGGCCGTAGTCTATTCCACGGCGCTGGAGGCACCACGAATGGAATTGCAGAAGGCAGGTATAATGGTACACGTAGACCTGACCGCAAGCCGTCCTTGCCGGTCATAGGTGAGATAACTCTAGCTTGGAAAAGGACACCGTATGCAAACAATGAATCGCACCGTAATCCTTGGCGGACTCGCCTTTTTCCTGACCGCCGCTGTCGTAGTCACCTTAGTAGTTGCCGTTCTCTCCAACCCTGCGTCCGACGACGATAGGACGCTAACCCTGGTCTACTGGCAAGCTCCCTCCATTCCCAATCCCTATCTTTCCGGTGGATTCAAAGATCGAGACGCGGGAGCCATCACCCTGGAACCGTTGGCCAAGTACGATCCAGACGGCGCTCTGGTCCCGGCGCTTGCCGCCGAAATTCCCACTCTGCAGAATGAGGGCATCTCCTCTGATCTGACTTCCATCACGTGGAGGCTCAGGGACAATCTCAAGTGGTCTGACGGCAGCGGCCTCACCGCCGATGACGTTGTGTTCACCTGGCAATACTGCGTAGATGAAGCCACAGGATGCACCGCCAGCAGTGCGTTCGCTGACGTAACAGCTGTAGAGGCTTTGGATGACCTGACCGTGAAAGTCACCTTTCACGCCCCCACACCCTACCCCTACAGCGCCTTCGTTGGCACGGGAGTCCCCATTCTCAGCCAGGCCCAGTTCGGCGATTGCATCGGCGCGGCTGCTGCAGGTTGCGAGGAAGAGAACCATGCTCCCCTTGGGCCGGGGCCGTACCGAATAGTGGAGTTCGTGCCCGATGAGAAGGCCGTCTACAAGCGCAATCCTCACTATTACGGCGAGATACCCTACTTCAGGCGCGTTGTCCTCCAGGGTGGCGGCGAAGCCTTGTCCGCAGCCCAGACGGTCTTGGAGCACGGCAACACCGACTACGCCTGGAATCTCCAGATAGACCCCACGGACTTGGCCAACATGGAAGCGATGGGCAAAGGAAAGGTGATAGCCGCGTTCTCCAGCTTGGTGGAACGTATAGTCTTGAACCAGACCAACCCCGACCCTGGTCTTGGAGATGACCGCTCAGAGTACCTGGGCGGTACAAATCCCCACCCGCTTCTCGCCTTCACACCCATAGCCCAGGCCATGTCCATGTCCATCGACCGCGGCCTGATTTCGGAGCGTCTATACGGGTTTGCCGGTGAGCCCACGTGTAATCTCATCGTTGGGCCCCCGGCTTACGTCTCCACTGCCAACGATGGCTGTCTCACCCAGGACATCGACGGCGCCAACAAGCTGCTCGACAATAACGGTGTGATCGAC
This sequence comes from Dehalococcoidia bacterium, assembly GCA_965197965.1. Taxonomy (GTDB): domain Bacteria; phylum Chloroflexota; class Dehalococcoidia; order Lucifugimonadales; family QGNO01; genus DAOUJH01. The sequence goes on along the minus strand of OZ240235.1, from coordinate 562,907 downwards.
ACCGACGGAGACAGCGTCCGCGAATACAACGGTGTCCCTCTCCGACTCACTTACCAAACATCCACGAACGATATTCGGCAGGAGACACAGGCCCTCGTCAAAGACTGGTGGGCGCAAATCGGCATCGGGACCGAGATCATCCACCACGACGCTGCGGTTTTCTTCGGCGGCGACCCTGTGGACGACAAGGAGCAGGTTTACGTCCGCTTTTTCGCCGATATTCAGATGTACGCCACCGGTCCGGACATCGACCCTCAGCAGTATCTTGTTGGCTTGACCTGCGACGAGATACCGGACGCGGACAGCAACTGGGGCGGAAGCAACGTCGCACGGTCCTGCGATCCTGATTTCGATGGGCTGGTCGAGGAGCTTTCCCATACCCCCATCGGCCCCGACCGCACCGAGCTTGTCAAGAGCATGAACGACATGCTGGTACAGGGCTACTACGAGATTCCTCTGGTTAACCGGGGCATCGTTTCGGCCCACCTGGACACCCTGAGGGGCGTTCGAATCAATGGCTGGGACAGCGAGCTGTGGAACATTGCCGAGTGGCGCCGTTGATTTAGCTGCGCCGGGCTGGGTGCATGTGACCATGGTCGTGACTATGGTATTATAGAAGCAGACTAGGTCTGGAGGAACGGCGTGGCGGATGCAAACAACGACACACCCATCGGCACGCGGACTATGAAGGCGTCGGAGTTCAAGTCCAAGTGCCTTCAGCTTATGGACGAGGTGGCCAAAGGCGGGGGCGAGATTGTCATCACCAAGAACGGGAAGCCGGTCTCCCGCCTGGTGCCTTACCGAGAACGGCCCAAGTCTCTCTTTGGCGCGGGTCGCAGCCGGATGAAGATAGTCGGCGATATCATCAGTCCCATTGACGTCGAGTGGGAAGCGGAGGTCGACCCTGACCGGGTGTTGAATCCGTGATTCTAGCGGACACCCATACGCTTGTCTGGCTGTGGACCGGTGAATCTCGCTTGGGAACAGGCGCAAGACGGACGCTTGATGATGCTCTCCGCGACCGGGAACTCGCCGTGTCTGCTATGACGTTCTGGGAGGTTGCCATGCTTAGGGCCAAGAGCCGCTTGGACTTCCCGGAGGACGTAGGGCTGTGGCGTCGAGAATTGCTCGGCCAAGGAGTAGCGGAGATCCCAGTCGATGGCGATATTGCAATCCGAGCCAGCGCTTTGCCCGACTTACACGCAGACCCCGCCGACCGCATCATAGTGGCGACGGCCTTGGGCGGACACCGGTTGCTGACTGCGGATGACCGCATCCTGGGATGGAGCGGCAGCCTCAACCGGCTGGATGCCAGGGAGTGATGGCGACCCGGACCAGCAACTCAGCACGGGTGCGCGACTGCTGGGTTACACGGGCGTCCCAGTCATTCCCTGCATCCCACGGAGGAGCCACATCTCGCCTAGGTGGCTGAATCCGTGGGTCAGCATGTTATCCATGAGTATCTGGACGGTGGGGTGAGACCCCACTGCCGGTTAAGGTCCGCCAGCTAGTTTCTCTATGCAGTTCCATGTGAGCACGTTTTTCTTGCTCATCGAGGGCATCTCGCTTTCCGTCATGAATTTGATTTGCGTGCTGTTTCTAATGCTCGGAAGCTTATCTTTATCTCCAACAATAAACGGAACAACCTTCTTTTCCTTAACATTAGATGATGCTGAAATATGATTAACGAGAATTCTTGCCATGACATACTGGCGAATAACCTGATGCACGAGTATGTAGTCAGGATTCACACCAAGATCGCTTTCGTGTTTACATTCTCCAATCAAGAGGTAATCAGAAGTTTCCAAGACAACATCTACTTCAGTACTTGTAAGGTTGTTGTAAAACTTAGACTCGTATGTCGGGTCAGGCAGAGCATAGTGATAGGGTCTCATTTCCGGGAATCTGTAGGGGAGTTTTTGGCGAAATACCTTCAAATCATTCCGCAAATTAGAGAATAAGAGATTATAGATGTTCGCGAAAACTGCCTTCAATTTTTTAGTCTGTCTGTCGTCCTGATGCACGTAATCGCGCATTCCATACCAGAAAAGTCCAATCTCTACATCGTCGGAATCAACGGGTATTTGCCCGGAATCGGTTCCAAGGTGATGCGCCAGTAAGCTCCCAGTGAGACGGGCCTTGGCCTCTCCTTTTAGTCCATAGAAATGCTTGACCGTCTTCCAGTTTTCGGTTCTGTTAATTACTTTGTCGCCCAGAATCTTCATCAAAGCCTCCTTTCAGCGTTACTGGCGCGCCTTCGCCAGCAGCGCTTCGTATACCCGGACCATAGCCAGCGTGTCACGCTCGCAGTAGGCCAGCAGCGCTTCCCTGGTCGCGGCCCTCTCGCTCTCCAGCGGGTCGTCGGTAAGTAGGCGGGCGTAGGCCGCCGCGGCCGCCATGCCCTCCGGCACCTCTAGGTCGTCGTAAGCCAGTCCCGGAGCCAGGACCGGCGCAACCGATTTGATGGAGAAGCTGCCGTGCAACTCCGGGTGATAGTAGCTCTCCCTTATAATCCTCAGGAGATCGACCATTCTGTCGCACAGGGCCAGCAGGTGGCCTTCGTACTGGGGGAACGCCTGCGCCAGTTCTCTGAGAACCGTTGCCTCGTAGCCCGAGTACACAACTATCGAGCCTTCGGAGGGCGTTGCTTCAAGCAGAGCGACTATCAGACGCTCCCTAGGGTCGTCTAGGCCGTTGTCCAGGAAGGCGCTGTGCCTCAGCCCGCCGTCCCGGTTCATCACGTGCAGCGACCACTGGAACGGAATTGTCTGGTAGGGCCTTGTGCCCGCGAATATGGGAACGGCAGGGCCCAGCGTCTCAAAGTCCAGGAAGGCAGCCGGGAAGTCTATCTCCGCCAGCCTCGACGCCAAGTTGGGACCTACGAAAGGTCGGCACATGGTCACGCTGTCCCGCACTCGACGCTGTATCTGCAAGAGGCCCGGGAAGTCCAGCGGTATGCTGCCTACGTCCCGTATTCCGGATTCCTTCAGGCGTTTGCGGTCTGTATGCCTCAACCGGGGCAAGTCTCTAATTGGGTGCTCCGGCTCACCTGCATGGCAGTGTCCAAAGAAGGGACACCGATAGGGGGTCGTGCAGTGGGGGCCAGTTTCGATGTCCGGGGTCTCGGCAAGCTGCAGCGACTCCCACATCTGCGACAGGGCCCCGGGCACTTGTTCCGCTATGTACGTCCTGGCCTTGTCCGTAACGTCTTCTAGGGAGAAGAGCCGTTCCAGGTCATAGGCTCCGCCCTGGTAAACGTATCCGGTATTGATATGCATGAGATACGCCCTTCTGACGGGGACGCCGCAGCCATCTACAACGTACATTTGAATTGCAACGTCAGGGACGTGCTGCTCCTTGGGGCTGGCGGTCGACTTGACCTCGATTAGGTCGAACTCCTGCCCGTCGGCCCGGACGAGGACGTCGACCCGCGTCCTGATGCTCTGGAAGGCGAAGGCCGGCTCGTACATGACGGGGACGGAGACGTCAGACAGTAGAACCTGCGTTGATTGCACTGCTTGGGAGTGCTCATGGTACTGCTCCGCAACGAGGACCCCTTTGGGGAATCGCTGTCTTGCCAGCTCGCCGACGGTGGTTCCGGTATCAAAGACAGCTTGCTGGCCCGCTTCCACGGGGTCGGCAAGCTCGCGGTGATAGCAGTCCAGATAGAGTCGTTTCAGGCACTGAAGCCCGGCTACGAACCTGGATTTGGACAGTTGAGGCGGCGTCTCGTGGGTCATTGGCGTCAACTCCGGTATGACAGCGGGCGGACAGACGGCTACACTCTACTTGGGTAGGGAGCATGATTTCAACGCCGTTAGGCCTTCTGCTAAAATCAAGGCATCCTGACCTGGGCTGGTGATATGACGGAGCAATCAACAGACGTTAAAGCGCTCATGGGGCGGATACTGAGGACACCCGCAAATACGGCGGCTTTTTCCTTCATTCGCTACGTGGGCACGCACATGAGCGAGGAGGAGCAGGCGGAGTTTCTCAACGGACTGCTGCAAAAGGCGGTTGAGAGTAGGGAAGCTGGAGACGCCGCGGCGCTATGGGACTACCTGGAGGTATGGGAAGAACGGGGCAGAGCTCTGGCCGGAGCACGGGCCCGCGGCGTGGATGTGGAAGGAATACCGTGGTCGCCTGTTGCGGCGCCGCTGAACCAGGCCAAATTCGCCTTGATTACCACAGGCGGCGTTTACGTGGAGGGTCAGGAACCCTACCAGACGGATGGGCCGGAAGGCCTGGGCGACTGGTCGTGGCGGGCGATTCCCAAGGATGTTCCACGCGATGAGCTTCGCCTGGCCCACCTGCATTACGACCTCTCCGGGCCTCGTGAAGACATCAACTGCGTCTTCCCGTTGGACAGAATGGTAGAACTGGAACAGGAAGGGGTTATAGGGAGTCTCGCGAGCACCAACTACTCGTTCATGGGGTACATACAACGTCCCGACCTGCTCAGCACTGAGACCGCTCCCGAAGTGGCGAAACGTCTGAAGGCCGACGGCGTTCAGGCTGTGGTGCTCACGTCCACCTGACCGGTGTGCAACCGGTCCGGCGGACTGATAGCAAGGGCAATAGAAGGGGAGGGCATCTCCACGGTGCTCGTCATGATGTACAAGGAGATGGCGGAGAAGATTCATCCCCCTCGCGTTGCCCACGTCCGCTTCCCATTTGGCCGGCCCATGGGTGAGCCGAACAATGCGGACCAGCATCGTGTGATACTGGAAGACGCGCTGAACGTTCTGGAAACGGCCACAGAAGCGGGGACGGTCGTCAGCTTGCCCTATCGCTGGAGACGTGAGGACTACAAGCGGATACGGGCGGAGCGCGCTGCCAACAAATAGATTAGGCAGCTGAGCTAGGACAACGTAAAGCTCTTGAATCCCTCGGCGTATTCCATTCCGTGCTCTTTGCCAGCCTGGCTCTTCCACTCTTTCATGCGCTCCCCGGCGGTGCCGCCAACCTGGCTCTTGTGCTCCAGCAGGGCCTGAATTGCGATGTCTATGCCGGAAGTAACGTCTACCCACTTATTGGATATGTCGTGCCCTATGATCAGGACCTCCCGTACTTTGTGAGGCTCCAAACCCTGTTCCAGCAGTTCGGGAAAGGTCAGGTGGTCCCGTGCGGCCGGGTAGACGGCGGATAGCGCGGCTTCGCCCGCCGCGAAATGGTCGGGATGGCCCAGGTAGCCGGTGCCAGTCAGCGTACGCGTGGGACTGGTTGTGATGAGGATATCGGGACGGAACCGGCGTATCTCACGGGCGATATCGCGGCGCAGGTCTAGGGTGGGCTGTAGATAACCGTCGGGATAGCCCAGAAAGACCACGTCTTTGAGGCCTAGGACTTTGCCCGCGCTTATCTGCTCCTGCTTGCGTATTTCAACCAGTTGTTCTGACGTGATGTTTCGGTCGGAGGTGCCTTTGCTGCCATCGGTGCAAAGGACGTAGACGAATTCGATGCCTTCTCTGACCCACCTGGCCACGGAAGCAGAGCAACCGAACTCGGCGTCATCCGGATGGGCTACAACCACCATGCCTCGTTTGTAGGGCTGCTCTTTGGACTCTTCAGCCATGCCTCACGACCTCCTGACTAAATGTTAGAACGAAATCAAGCAGCGCCTGGGGCGACTCCGCCACCGCGTGCGGCCTCACGCCGTCCAGAACGCGCTGTTCTTGTGGAATACCCCATACAGCGTGACAGCTCCAGCATCCTGCCGCCTGTGCCGCTTCTATATCGGCGGCGCCGTCACCCACGAACATCGTTGCTGCTGCATCCGCTTGGATCTGGTCCAGCGCCATGTGTATTCCTTCAGGGTCGGGTTTGTAACGACTCACGTCCTCAAAGCCCACCATGACGGGGAACATATGCGCCATGCCGAGCTCTGCCAGCTCGTGCCAAGCGCCGACCCGCCGGCCGTCTATCTCAACGTCGCGCCCCTTCTGGGTCACTATCCCCAGTTTGAAGCCTCTATGGTGCAGCTCCTGAAGCATCTCTGCCACACCTGGAAGCAGCTTGATGGTGCCCGGCGGTTTGCCCCAGTAGGTGCTTCTGTACGCTTCAAAAAGCCCTAAATTGCGCCCGTCGCGCGCCTCCAGGTCATCCAACACATTTTTCAGCTGGCGGCCCTTCAGCCCGAGCATGAACGCTTCGGCATCGACATCTATGCCCGCACGATTGAAAACCAAGCCAAGAGCATTCACACGCGCCTGTAGTGAGTCAACGAGAGTATCGTCGAAGTCAAACAGGACCGTGCTGAGGCGCAAGCTAGGCCCGTCCCGCCATTCTATCTGCGAAACGCTGGTCTACGTTGCGGGGCCACTCGCGCTTCCGGTCATCCCGTACGTTTACGGTTAGCCTGCCCAGACCCTGTATCTCCATATCGATGACATCTCCGTCCTGAATGGCGCCGAGACCCTGATGGTTGGTTCCTGTAGCAATGATGTCGCCGGGGTTAAGGGTGGTTATAGACGAAACCCATTCCACACACCGGGCCACGCCATGGGCCATATCGCTGGTGGACAAGTCTTGCCGGATTTCATTGTTCACCCATAGCTTTATGGGTAGGTCTTGCGGGTCCTCGATTTCGTCTTTGCTGACAAGGTAGGGACCTATAGGGGCAAAGGTGTCCCAGCTCTTGACCCAGAAGAAGTTGCCGCCCCCGAGCCCCCTCGCCGAGACGTCGATGAAGTTGAGATAGCCGAACACGTAATCGAAAGCCTGTTCGGCTTTTACATTGGTGGCCTCTTTGCCAATGACTACGCCCAGTTCCGCCTCGTGATGGAATACGTTAGCCTCAGCTTCTGGCAGAACGATGGTGTCTCCCGGGCCAATGACGGCGTTGCGTGATTTGAGAAAAGCATGGATGGGCGGCTTCTCTTTAAGAGCGCCGTTCTCCATGTAGTTCACCGCCATAGCGATGAGCTTGCCCGGCCTGGGCAGGGGAGGCGACAGCGTTACGCTTTCCAGAGGTACCCCCGATGAGGACGATGCCGCATCCTCCAGCTTGCTTTTAAGCGAGTCGAACCCGGCTATGACTCCGTTGACCAGGTCTTGTGTTGTGACGTGAGGAATATCCTGAACGGCGTCTGTGATATCAACAACGTTTCCGTTGCTGACCACGCCTAGTCTTGTGCTGTTGAAAAGAACGAGTTTCACTGTCTATCTCCCTGCTGCTTCCCGTGCGGCTTTTTCGGCGCGTGTTTCACGGGGCCATTCACGTTTAAGAGGATCCACTACCTTGAAGTGAAGCCTGCCCAAGCCATCCGCTTCCATCTCCACCGCATCGCCGTCTTGCAGCGGTCCCAGGTCAAGATGGTGAGTCCCCGTGGCTATGATATCGCCGGGGTCAAGAGTGGTGATGGTGGATGCCCATTCGATGCATTCCGGTATCTTGTGAGCCATGGCGCTGGTATAGAAGTCCTGGTTCAGCTTGCCGCTGACCCAGAGCCGTACGCGGGTATTCTGGGGCTGGCTGATTTCGTCGCCGGAGACCAGGTAAGGGCCTATGGGAGCGAAGTTGTGCCATGACTTGATGGGGAAATAGCTGTCGTACGGCGGATTGCCCAGGTCGCGGGCCGATACATCTACCAGGTTGACGTAGCCAAAGACGTAGTTGTAGGCATCGGCTTGACTCACTCTGCTGGCCCGTTTGCCGATGACAACCCCCAATTCGGCCTCGTGTTCAAATATGGAGGCCTGATCCGGGGGTAACTCCACGGTGTCGCCGTCTCCGGCCACCGAGTTGGGAGATTTGAGGAAGCCGTTTATAGGAGGCATGTCCGATTCCGGCCCGTGCTCCAGGTAGTTGATAGCCATACAAAGGATCTTGCCGGGCCTGGGCAACGGCGGGCGGAACGCGACCTGGCTGATGGGGATCCCTTCAGAACCGGTGGACGCCTCTTCTAAGCGCTCTCTGTATGTATCGAACGCTTCTATGAGGTAGTTGACCAGATCGTGAGGGCCCACGTGCGGGATGTCCTGCACAACGTTAGTTACGTCAAATACGTGTTCGCCTCTGACTACACCTAGTCTAAAGTCGTCAAAGTAGGCCAGCTTCATATTCCCTCCCTACCGGCTATGGAGCATCGGTATGATGCCCTCTAGTCTTGACCTATGATGGGTCGAATGGTAATGGTCTCTTCACGCCGCGGCCCGGTGGAGATGATGTCCACCGGCACACCTATGATCTGCTCCAGGCGCTTCACGTAGTTTCTAGCGCCCTCCGGCAAATCTCTGGCGTCCGTTGTTGCCGCGGTGGTGCCGCTCCATCCTTCGAATTCCTCGTATACCGGTTCGCAGCGCTCCAGGGCAGTGATGCTGGTGGGGAACTCGCGAATCACCTCTCCATTGAGGCGGTAACCGGTACAGACCTTGATTGTTGAAAAGCCATCCAGGATATCCAAACGCGTTAGCACAATGGACGTATAGCCGTTCAGCTGTGCGCTGTATCTGGCGGCGACGCCATCGAACCATCCGCAGCGCCGGGGTCGTCCGGTGGTGGCCCCGTACTCCTTGGCGCGCTCGCGGATAGCCTCGCCTGTTTCATCGGTGAGCTCGGTGACCAGAGGACCGGAACCCACGCGGGTAGAGTAGGCTTTGAATACGCCTAACACGCCTCCGAGTGACTGGGGCGGTATGCCAAGGCCAGCGACCGCGCCGCCTATGGTAGGGGAAGATGACGTTACGTAGGGGAAAGTCCCGTGGTCTACGTCCAGCATTGTACCCTGTGCGCCCTCCAGTATGATGGAAGAGTTGTCTTCCAGAGCCTCTATGAGCAGGCGTTCCGTGGCCCGTATGTGCGGTTTGAGACGCTCACTCCAGCCGCGGCAATACTGGTACATCTCTTCCCAATCTATGGGCTCCCCACCGTACACCTTGGTAATGATGGCGTTCTTTTGCTTGATAACGCTGTGCAAGCGCGGCAAGAACACGTCTTCATCGTTCACTTCCAAGAGGTCGCCTATCCTGATACCTGAACGGGCAACTTTGTCAACGTAGGCGGGGCCAACACCCCTGCCAGTAGTGCCTATGGCCGTAGAGCCCCGCTCTTCCTCTTCAAGCCTGTCCAACGTCACATGGTAGGGCATGATGATGTGTGCCCGGTCGCTGATTGCAATACGGCTGGTGTCCACTCCGATTTCTTCCAGCCCTTTGATTTCCTGGATCAGGACATCGGGGTCTATTACCACCCCGTTGCCTATGACGCAAGTGACCTGTGGCCAGAAGATGCCTGTAGGCACCAGGTGAAAGGCGAATTCTCCGTTGCTGTTGATAACTGTGTGACCGGCGTTGTTGCCGCCGGAGTAGCGAACCACGTACTGGCTGTGTTCAGCCAGAAAATCGACTACTTTCCCTTTTCCTTCGTCACCCCACTGGCCACCGATGACGGCGTATGCCGGCATGAAATACCCCTAACCTAAAGATAGCCCCGAACTCGGGGCAGTTGGAGATTATAACAGCGCAGAGGGGGAGTTGGAAAGCGTGAGTGGGCTGGCTTTACAGGCGCATTGCTCCTGCTAGCTCACCCGCCTCAGAATTGTGGCGCAGCCCTGTCCTCCGCCCACGCACATTGTGACCAGGCCCGTCTCCTCATCTCGCAAGGATAGCTCCTCCATCAACTTCACGGTCATTACGGCGCCGGTAGCGCCTATGGGATGGCCCAGAGATATGCCGCTGCCGTTCACGTTGGTCCTGTCCATATCCAGATCAAGCTCCCGTATGCAGTAGAGAGCCTGAGCCGCGAAAGCCTCGTTCAGCTCTATGAGGTCTATATCGCCAAGGGACATCTCCGCTTTCTGCAACACCTTGCGCACGGCGGGAACCGGGCCGGTGCCCATATAAGCCGGGTCAACTCCTGCTACGGCACGAGACACCCATTCCAGCCTGGGTGTCAGTCCCAGGGACTTGGCCTTTTCCATAGATACCATCACCACGGCAGCGGCGCCGTCGTTGACCTGGGATGCATTGCCCGCGGTGACTGTGCCGCCGTCTTTGAAGATGGGCCTCAGCTCGGCCAGCTTCTCCAGAGTGGCATCGCCGCGGGGCCCTTCATCTCGGTCGATAGAAACGGGGTCGCCGCGTTGCTGCGGTACGCTGACCGGCACTATCTGCTCTTTGAAGAGGCCCGCATCCACCGCGTGCGCCGCACGCTGATGGCTGAGGACGGCCATCTGGTCTTGGTCCTCTCTGGTCACTTCAAAACGCGAAGCCACGTTCTCAGCAGTGACGCCCATGTGGTAGTTATTGACCGGGCAGCTAAGCCCCTCTATCAAAGAATCGTCCATGTTGGCCTTGCCCATGCGCAGTCCATCCCAGCGTACGTTGCGCATTAGATAAGGGGACATGCTCATATTCTCCGTACCGCCCGCAACCACAACGTCGGCATCACCCGTGCGAATTAGCTGAGCGGCTAGATTTATTGCCTCCAGCCCTGAAGAGCACTGACGGTTTATGGCTATAACGGGGACTTCCTCCGGGATGCCCGCTCTCAGTGAAGCCAGACGGGGAGCATATCCTGCGTCGGCTGCCTGAAGGACGTTGCCTAGTATTACCTCGTCTACTTCCTCGGGGTCTATGCCTGTTCTTTCCAAGGCCGCTTTGATAGCGACCGCGCCCAAGTCCGGGGCACCGAACGATTTGAATGCGCCGCCAAACCTGCCTATGGGGGTGCGTGCTCCACTAACTATGACCGCTTGTTGCATAACCTGCTCCTTTGTAAAGCCACATTTTCTGCCCTTGAATACGGAGTGTCAAACTCCCGCCGATTCACTTGGTGGGCTGACTGGCTGTGTTATGATATGTAAGAATTCGCAGTTAGAGGCATCGGAGTTTAATCTTGACACGCCATAAGGGAACGTAATGCCTAACTTTGACGAATTGCGGGTATTCTCCGGCACGGCACACCCCGATCTTACAGAAGCGATTTGCCAGTATTTGGACATTTCCGTGGGACGGGCGGACGTATTCAAGTTCACCAATGACAACACGTTTGTGCAGTTCAAGGAGAACATACGCCAGCGGGACGTCTTCATTGTGCAGCCATTTTCCTACCCGGTGAACGATAAGATCGTAGAGCTTCTGATAATGATAGACGCCGCCAAGAGGGCTTCCGCGGGTAGAGTGACCGCCGTAATCCCATACTTTGCATACGGCAGAACGGACAAGAAGGACCAGCCCAGGGTTCCCATCTCCGCCCGGTTGATAGCGGACATGGTCTCCACGGCGGGAGCCGATAGGGTGCTTACCGTAGACCTGCATGCGGGCCAGATACAGGGTTTCTTCAACATACCGGTGGATGAGCTAACTGCGCTGCCCATACTGGCGCGCTATATCCAAGGAAAGGAACTGCCCGACGCCGTGGTCATAGGAGTAGACCTGGGAGCCATCAAGCGGGCCAGAGATTTGGCTCAACGCGTTGGCGCTCCGCTGGCCATAGTTGAAAAGAGACGAATCGGCAATGAAGATAGAGCGGAGACCTTGAACGTTATAGGTGAGGTGGAAGGCAAGATAGCCATCATCGTGGATGACGAAATAGATACGGGCGGCTCCTTGCTATCTGCGGTGGAAGCTCTGGAGCAGCGGGGCGTCCGCGAGGTCTACGCCTGCTGCACTCATGCCGTACTGTCCGGCAATGCCGTGGAGAGGATAGGCGGCAGCCGCCTTAAGGAGCTCATTGTCACCGACACCATGCAGATGACGGACGGCAGAAGGCACGAAAAGATAACCGTCTTGTCTGTGGCTCCTTTGCTTGGAGAGGCCATACACAGGATCCATGGGGGGCTGTCGGTGGGAGCAATGTTCCAATAGAAGGTTTGGAGGCAGTTTGGTATAGCCTTCCATTGCATGCTGTTAGCAATAATCATGAGCATCTTAACCAGCGCGTTCAAGAAGATAACAGGCTCTAACGAGGACGAGGTCAACAAGCTCAGATCGCTTGTTGAGGACGTAAACGGTTTGGAGCCTGAGTTTGAGAAGCTTTCCTCCGGGGAGCTTGAGCAGACCACGGCTGAACTCAAAGACCTCATCTCAGAGGGCAAGTCTCTGGACGATCTACTGCCCGATGCATTTGCCGCCGTTAGAGAAGCTTCTAAACGGATCATAGGCATGAGGCACTACGACGTGCAGCTCTTGGGTGGCATTGTTCTGCATCAAGGCAAGATAGCCGAGATGAAAACTGGTGAGGGGAAGACGCTGGTGGCCACACTGCCTCTCTACCTCAACGCTTTGGAAGGCAAGGGCGCGCACCTGGTCACGGTCAACGACTACCTAGCGAAACGCGACGCCCAGTGGATGGGGCCTATATTCCATTCTCTGGGGCTGAGTGTGGCCTCTCTGCAGCATGACGCATCCTACCTGTTCGATCCGGCTTACGAAGGCGACGGCCCTGCCCTGAAGCATTTGCGTCCCATCAGCCGCCGAGAGGCCTACCACGCGGACATCACCTACGGCACCAACAACGAGTTTGGCTTCGATTATTTGAGAGACAACATAGTGGTCAGCGCGGACATGATGGTGCACCGCGAATTGCAATACGCCATAGTTGACGAAGTGGACAACATCCTCATAGATGAGGCCAGAACGCCGCTGATCATCAGCGGCCCTGCACGCCAGTCCACCAAGCTGTATAACACGATGGCCAAGATGGTGCCGCGGCTCATCCGAGAAGAGGACTACGTCTTTGAAGAGAAGGAACGCACCGTGGTTCTCACGGAAGATGGTATATCCAAAGTAGAGAAGCTTTTGAATCTGAACAATCTCTACGACCCGGAAAACTACGCCCTGACCCACTATGTAGAGAATGCGCTCAGAGCCCAGGTAGCTTACCAGCGCGATACTGATTACGTGGTGCAGAACGGAGAGGTGATAATCGTCGATGAGTTCACCGGACGCCTCATGCCGGGTCGGCGTTATTCGGAAGGCCTTCATCAGGCCATAGAGGCCAAGGAGAACATCCAAGTTAGGCAGGAGAGCCTGACCTACGCTACCGTCACTCTGCAAAACTACTTCCGCATGTACTCCAAGCTGGCCGGCATGACCGGAACAGCCGCCACGGAGGCGGAGGAGTTCTGGAAGATATACAAGCTGGACGTGGTAGCCATTCCCACCCACAGGCCTATGGTTCGAGAAGACCACACAGACCTGGTTTACAAGAATGAGAAGGCCAAATTCAAAGCCGCAACCGACGCTATAGAAGAGCTGTACAAAGAGCAGCGCCCCGTGCTTGTGGGCACAACGTCGATAGAAGTCTCGGAAAAGTTGAGCGAGACGCTCAAAAGAAGAGGCATTAGCCACCAGGTATTGAACGCCAAGCAGCATGAAAGAGAGGCGTCCATAGTATCCCAGGCGGGTCGTTTGGGAGCTGTCACGGTTGCCACCAACATGGCGGGCCGGGGCACGGATATTGTGCTGGGAGGTTCGCCGGAGGGACGCGACGCGGACGAATGGTTGGAGGAGCATGACAAGGTGGTTGAGCTGGGTGGACTGTTAATACTTGGCACGGAACGACACGAAGCCCGCCGCATAGACAACCAGCTCAGAGGCCGCTCCGGCCGCCAGGGAGACCCGGGCACTACTAGATTCTACGTGTCGCTGGAAGACGAGTTGATGCGCAAGTTCGGCGGAGATAGGATTAAGAAGGTCATGGAGTGGGCCGGGTTGGAAGAGGAAGTGCCCATTCAGTCCCGCATGGTGACCAAGGCCATAGAAAGCTCACAAGTCAAGGTGGAAGCCACCAACTTCGACATCAGGAAACACCTGGTGGAGTACGACGACGTGGCCAATGCCCACCGCAGCGTTATCTATGGCGACCGGCGCAAAGCGCTATCGGAATCCGATCTGAAAGATAACATCCAGGAGATGATACACCGCGAGTTGGACTCGGTGGTGGCGACGAACACGTCGGGCCGCGATCAAGAGAACTGGTCGCTCGATGCGATGGAAGCAGAGTTGCTCACTATAATGCCGCTGCCCCGCGATCTCAGATTGGAAAGCCTTGAAGAGATGGCTCGCGTGGAGATGCTGGACGCTTTGGAAGGTCATGCCGATGCTCTCTACGAGGAACGTGAAGAACAGGTTGGACCTGAGCAAATGCGCGCCTTGGAGAGAGTAGTGATGCTGCGCGTAATCGATTCGCACTGGGTGGAGCATCTTACCGCCATGCAGAATCTGCGCCAGGGCATAGGTCTGCAGGCCTACGGGCAGCGTGACCCGCTTGTGATGTACAAGAAAGAAGCGCATCAGCAGTTTAATGACCTGCTGGGCCGCATTCAGCACGATATTGTGCATACCATCTACCACATGGTGCCGGTCCAGAACGGAGCCTCCAGAAGCGGCCAGCGAAGCCGGTTGGTTGAGGCCAAGATGGTGGTTTCCAAACCCAGCGTGATGGCCGGCGTGTTGGGAACGGCAACGACCTCCACCGGAGGGGCAAGCGGCGCGAGAAAAGTGGGACGCAACGACTCCTGCCCCTGCGGAAGCGGCAAGAAATACAAGAGATGCCACGGCGCGGCGGCTTGACGCCGATTGAGACCGGCTCCTTGAACGGGCTAACCCCTAGACCTCTCTTGTTGCTATAATTCTCTGCGGAGGATGTCAAGCATGTACCGCATAGAAGAGAATCCTAACCTGTTTGCACAGCAACTGGGAATCAAACCAGGCGCCACGGTAACCACCCTTAACGCGCCAGAGGACTTCGCGGCCGCTTTGGACCAGGGAATGCCGGATGAGGCGCGCTTCATAGACGCTGGCAGAATATCCATGTTTGATTCCAACGTGACGGTATACTGGCCAGAGGATATGGATGATCTGAAAGAGACGGTTAACTGGCGGGTTCAAGACCAGTCCACGCCAATAACCGGTTTCTGGGTCGTGATTCCCAAGAAGCCCGTGGCCGAGTTGCGGGAGAGCGACCTCCTCTTTGACGATGTACTGAATCTTGTTCTGCCCAGCGGTCTGGTGGACAACAAAACCCTCACCTTTTCCGAGGAAGAGTACGGCATACGCTTTGTCCCTCGCATTGGTTCTGAGCTATCACCAGTGCCATGAACAACCTGGAGCTAGCTTCCATCTTCAATAGGATTGCGGCTCTTTCCGAGCTGAAGGGCGAGAACGTCTTTGTAGTAAGGGCTTATCAGCGAGCCGCACAGGCCATCCAGTATTTTCCGGTGGAAGTCGAGCAGTACGTCTGCGAAGGCAAAGACCTCAAGGAGATAAGCGGTATTGGCGACGCCATCTCCCAGAAGATCCACGAGCTGCTGGAAACCGGCCGTTCACGATTCTACGAAGAGCTGGAGTCGGAGTTTCCCAACGGGCTTACTGATATCATGGAGGTCCCCGGGGTGGGGCCCAAGAGCGCCCTCAGATTCACCACGGAGTTGGGGGTAGAGTCCGTGCAGGAGCTGGAAGAAGCCCTGGAAGACGGCCGAGTGGAACAGATGCCAGGCTTTGGAGCAAAGGCTGCGGGGAACATGCTTCGCCGTCTGCGTAATCGCAATAAATATGCCTGAGAAGAGATCCAAGAGAACCAGTGCGCAGAGGCAGATGGCAGAGGAAGTTGTAGCGTGCTTGAAGCTGGCTATCCAGCAGGGCACGCCATGGCCCAGGGCTTTGCTGGAGGCCGTTGCCGCCTGGCCCCTTGCGGAAGAACGACTGGACGGTGTCGATTACCGGTACCTGCTGCTGGGGGAAGCCTTCGACTGGTTGACCCTGGCGGGACGTCTGCTCAGCGAGGTGGATGGTTTGGTTCCCGCCCAGGAGAGGATGGCTCTTCTGTTTGAAGGGTCCCTGCCGAGTGACGAAATTTGGTACCAGTTCGAGGATCTGATTGGCCCCGAGAAGCGGGGAGCGCATCTCAACTACTACTACGGCGTAATTGTGGAGGAAGCGCTCCTTCTCTCGGTGGAGGAAACGGTGCGCAAGGAGCGCCTCTCGCAGGGGCTGCCCGACTCAGAGGATCTCTGCGACATAGCGTTTCGCCGTATCTACGGCGAAACCCAGGAGTCGTTGCTGCAGGCATTCCGACAGGAAATGGCGAGACCTGACAGCGATTCCATCACCATCACCGAGCTGAAGGAGTTCACCTACTGGCTGTTCAAGCGCCGCGTAAATTCGTCCGAGAGTGCGAGAGTAGCCAGCGACACCAAGAAGGGTCTAGTTAGACTTTCCGGTATGAACGGCCTGAGGTAGCGGATTCCAGGACGCCGGCTATCCGCCAAACTGCTCGACCAGCTCCTGGATGCGCGCTTGCCGTTCTTTGGCCGCCTCCAAACGTTGTCTTTCTCTCTCCACCACTTCCTCCGGAGCCTTGGAGGTGAACCTTTCATCTTCGAGGCGGCGCTCTGAGCGGTGGATCAGGTCTTGGGATGTCTGCAGCTCCTGCTCCAAGCGGTGTTGCTCCGCGGCTATGTTCACAACGTCGCCCATAGGTATATAGACCGTAGTGTTGCCCACTACCAGCGACACGGTTTGATTAGCCGGAGGTTGCTGATCCGATTTGATGACCTGGAGGGGGTCGATGCGGGCCAGGGCTTTGATAGCCTCCGATTCTTCAAAGACCACATGGTAGGCAGAGTCCGAGGATATCAGCACCTCCAACCGTTCTTGCGGCTCAATCTTAAACTCGGCTCGTATATTGCGTACCGCGCGCACTACGGCGCTGACCAGTTCCACTTCTTCTTCCGCCAACGGGTCAATTGCCTCTGGATGGGTCTCCGGGTAGGGCGCTTTCATAATGGATTGAGGCAAGTCTCCTTCGCGGGGTAGAGCCTGGACCAGTCGTTGCCATAGCTCTTCAGTAATGAACGGCATGAAGGGATGCAGCATTCTAAGGGTGCGCTCCAGAACGTGAGCCAGTATGGTCAAGGGTTCCTTGTCGCCGTGGCGCAGACGCACCTTGGTCATTTCTATGTACCAATCGGCGAACTCGCTCCAGATGAAGTCGTAAAGCTCACGCTCCGCTTCTCCAAACTGGAACTCCTTCATCAGCTTGCCCACGTTCTCGGTGACGCGGTTGTGCCTGCTGAGTATCCATCTGTCCTCACGGTGCTGGGGCTTGGGAACCCGCGACCATCCGGAGAGATCGTCCGCGTCTTCCAGCAGCCCCACGACAAAGCGGCTGATGTTCCACAGCTTGTTCGCGAAGTTGCGCGACGCCTCCAGCTTCTCCGCGGTGGGCCGCGTGTCGTTGCCGGGGGAAGTTCCCGTGGTGAGGGCGAACCGCAGAGCGTCGGCCCCGTAGGTGTCGATGACTTGTAGAGGGTCTAGAACGTTGCCGCGGCTCTTGCTCATCTTGACGCCTTCGGGGTCACGCACCAGCCCGTGGAGATACACCGTTTTGAACGGGATTTCTCCCATGTTTTCCAGGCCCATCATAATCATGCGAGCTACCCAGAAGAACAGGATGTCGTAGCCCGTCTCCATTACTGAGCTAGGATAGAAATAGCGCAGGTCTTCGGTGTCATCGGGCCAGCCCAGCGTGGAATGCGGCCAGAGCGCGGAGCTAAACCAGGTGTCCAGGACGTCCGGGTCTTGCCAGATCTTAGAGGAACCGCAGTGCGCGCACCGGGTTGGCTCTTCCACCACTACCGTTTTCCCATCACACTCTTCGCAGTACCACACAGGTATGCGATGCCCCCACCAGAGCTGGCGGCTGATAGTCCAGTCGCGGATGTTTTCCATCCAGTTCATGTAGACTTTGGTGAACCGCTCCGGAACAATGCGGATTCGCCCGTCCTCCACCGCCTCTATTGCAGGCTTGGCCAGCGGCTTTATATCGACAAACCACTGCATGCTCACCATAGGCTCTACTGCGGTATCGCAGCGGTCGCACCTGCCCAGCGCTACCGTGTACGGCTCGGTACGCTCCAAGAGGCCTTCCTGCTCCAGCTGCTGCAATATCCCTCTGCGAACGACGAACCGGTCCTGGCCTGCATACGGCCCGGCCTCCTGGTTCATGTTTCCATCCAAGTTCATTACGTTGACGATGGGCAAATCATGGCGCTGGCCTACCTCGAAGTCGGTGGCATCATGGCCCGGTGTGACTTTGAGAGCGCCGGTGCCAAACTCCATCTCCACCGCTTCGTCGGCGATGACGGGTACGGGCCGACCCAGCACCGGCAGCAACACGTTCTTGCCTATGACGTCTCTGTACCGTTCGTCATTGGGGTTGACTGCCACCGCCGTGTCTCCCAGCAGTGTTTCGGGGCGCGTGGTGGCCACGGTGAGGTGCCGGTTGCTATCCTGAAGCTTGTATCTTATGTGGTAAAGCTCTCCCTCTGAGTCGCCATGGTTCACTTCAAGGTCGGACAGCGCAGTCATGCAGCGGGTACACCAGTTGATGATGCGCTCCCCGCGGTAGATGAGACCTTTCTTGTACAGATTGACAAAGGTTGTAAGGACCGCTCTGCAGGGACCCGGTTCCAGAGTGAACCGTTGTCGCGTCCAATCGCAGGAAGCGCCCAGGCTCTTAATCTGCTCGGTGATGATGCTGCCGTACTTGCGCACCCACTCCCAAACGCGCTCTTCAAACTGCTCGCGCCCTAGCTGGTGACGGCTTACATCGTCCTGGTCCTTAAGCGCGTGTTCCACGACAACTTGGGTGGCAATGCCTGCGTGGTCGGTTCCGGGCAGCCAGAGCGTGGGTTCGCCGTGCATGCGATGCCAGCGCGCCATGATGTCTTGCAGTGCAACAAAGAGGGCGTGTCCCATGTGAAGCTCGCCCGTTACGTTGGGAGGCGGCATGATGATGACAAACGGTTCTTTGGAGTGGTCTATCTCAGGAGTGAAGTAGCCCCCGTCCATCCAGAACCTGTACAACCTCTCCTCCACGGGACGATGGTCGTATGCCTTGGGGAACTCTTGCTTCTTCGTTTCAGTGGTGGCCATGTCGTCCGAAGATTGTAGCACGGGGCAGGTTGGCGGTGAAGCCACCTTATGAGAAGACAGGAAAAACTACTCCTTGCACATCGGGCGTATAATAGAGATGCCACGGCCCCATAGCGTTCAACCGCACGCCCTGAGACCGAGACACCTCTTTCCTAGCTTTTCCGTAGAGGACTTTGCCTGTAAGTATGCGCCGGACGGATACCGAAACTGCTGTGGACGCAGCTTCCAAGCCCATATCTTGGAAGCGGAACCTGGCCGTGATGTGGATTGCCCAGTGCATTACGGTAATGGGCTTCAGCTTTACCTTCCCCTTTGTGCCCCTGTTCATCCAGCAGGACCTGGGCGTTCCCGATCCCGCTGGCGCCGCTTTCTGGACCGGCGTCTCCAGCGGTTTCATGGGCATTGCCATGTTCACCTTCGGGCCTATATGGGGCATGATTGGTGACCGGTACGGCAGAAAGAACAACGTAGTGCGAGCCATGGTGGGTGGAGTGGTGTCCCTGGTGCTGACCGGACTCGTCACTAACGTCGGCCAGCTTGTAATACTTCGGGTGCTGAACGGTATCGCATCCGGTGTATTCGCTACGGTCATGGCGCTGGTTGCCTCCACCACTCCCAGAGAGCGCGTTCCCCTCGCCATGGGCAGCATGCAGGCGGCAATGCTCTTCGGCAACACCATTGGCCCTTTGTTTGGCAGCCTTCTGGCCGAGTCGGTCGGCTTCCGCGGCGCCTACTACGTGGCGGGAGCCACTTTGAGCATATCCATCCTTATGGTGGTGCTTCTTGCCCGCGACAACTTTGAAAAGCCGGCTGACGGCGGTTTCGTGTTCAGGCACGAAGCACTGGAGGGGCTGTTCAAGCTGGTGGGGTCTCGTGCGGTGGGCCCCATATTGATTGCCATGTTCTTGGTTCAGATGGCGCCCGTACTCATGTTTCCTGTACTCCCAGTACTGCTGGATTCGTTGACTTCTGGAGGGGGTGTAATGAGCACCGGCATCTCCTTTGCCATACTGGGCATCACCGGGGCCATAGCCTCGTACACCGCTGGGTGGCTCAGCGCTAGAGTCTCTTTGACTAGGATGATGGTTGTGGCCTGCTTGGGATTGGCCTTATCCCTAGCTCCGTTTGTCTTTGTAGACGCGGTATTCATTCTATATGTCCTGCTTGCCGTGGCAGGCGCGTTTCAGGGCGTGCTCATCGGCTCGGCGAGCGGCCTGATGGGGGTCGCCGTACCCCCGGAACAGCGCGGCACCGGCTTCGGCGCTATGCAGAGCGTTTCGGCGGGAGCGTTTGGCTTCGGGCCGCTGATCGGGGGGACCATTGCTTCAGTAGCCGGATTGAGGTCGGTCTTCGCCTTTCAGCCGGTGATGCTGGTAATAGCGGCGCTCTTTGTGGCGTTATTCCTCGGTCGCCGTGAGACGGAGCAGACGCGGGCAGGGGAGTAGCGGCTAGATACTGCCTTCCAGGCTGCGGCGCGCCATCAGGGCTGCGCCAATCACAATAGCGTCCCCGCCCAGGTGGGCTCTGACGATTTCAAGGGGGCCCGTAGCCGCCGAGAGGGCGCTTTGAAACACCTGGTCACGTGCCATGTCGATCAGTTCAGGCGTCCCCTCCATCACCCCTCCTCCAAGCACGACCATACGAGGATTGAATGCGTGGACCATGGAGGTAATGCCGGCGGCAAGGGCGCGCGCCGTCTCCTCCATTATGCACACGGCCGTTGGATCGCCGTTGTGAAACGCTTGGGAGACTGTCGACGCCGTTATCTCGTCCGCATTGCCGCCGCACAGGCCGAGGATAGCGGTTCCCGCGCTTGGATTTGATGCGATGGCTTGCTGTGCCCGCAGGGCGATGGCCCATCCGCCGGCCAGAGACTCCAGGCATCCTCGATTACGGCAGCGGCAGGGGGCGCCGTTCATGTCGATGGTAATATGACCGACCTCTCCGGCGGTCCCAGTTGCGCCCACAACGACCCGGTTGTCGTGGATGATTCCACCGCCGACACCGGTCCCCACGAACAGCGCCACCAGGTCAGAAACTCCCTGGCCAGCGCCGCGCTGCCACTCTCCAAAGGCGGCTGCCCGGACGTCGTTAGTGACAAACGAGGGGACGTTAAAGGCCTCTTCCAATTTGGTCCTCAGGGGAAAGTTGCCCAGTTGCACCAGGTTGGGAGACTCGCGCACTATCCCGGTTACAGGCTCTATCTGCCCGGCGGCGCCGACTCCTACGGCATCGATTTCTCCGCCGGTTGCGCTCTGCAGCCGCTGGGCAAGGAGGAGTGTTTGCGCGATGAAATCATCAGGTGAGAGCTCTATTCCACTGGAAAAGCGGTCACTGGAGAGGACGTTGCCGTGTACGCCAACAAGAGCCACCCCCACCTTGGTGCCGCCGATATCAATTCCCAGTGTTGTTTCGGATGCCATGGCCTTCCAAGTGAGAAACGTGGACTAGTCCAACATCAAGGCATGATGTTGGAAGACGATTGATTGTTGCCGGCGCTTCTAGCTGATGACTCCGGTCAAGAAGCCAGCCACAGCTTAAACCACTTCTTCTTGTTACGCTTTGGAGGTCTTGGCTTCTTCTCAGCACCCGTGGCGAGCGAGGTAACCACCTGGCGGGGCATCTCTCTGAGAATGGATGGAATCAGGTTGTACAGCTTCTCTACTTCGTCTGGATGCATGTCACGGGCAACGGTCTGTACTGCGCCCACCCGGCGCATTGCCAGGGTGCCGGGCAGCGCCTTCAAGGCCTCATCGTAAGAGTGAGCCACTGTTTGGGCTTGGCCTGGCTCCATGTCTATCCATGTAAGGAGGCGGCTCTTGGTAAAGTCATGGAGCTTATCCTCCGACATCTCGTGCTCGGCGCGAGCCAGTTCTGTGATCTGCTTGAGCCTCTCTTCCTCAGATAGCCCTGCCAGTTCAGAGTATCTCTTCTTCATCTGAGAGGCGCGAGCATCCTCTTTAGCATCGGCAAGAGCGACCCATTGCTTCACGTCCATAGGAGTGGAGCTAGTCATTGACCCCTCCTTCTGAGTCGGGCGACTCGTTGAATTCCCAGCGGTAAGAGCGAGAAGATGATATTGTGACACTTGCTTGCTGTCAAGGAAGCAGGCTAGAAGTGTCTAGGTTATTTGCAACACGGGCGGCGAGCACTGCTCTCCATGTCCGCCTGTCCGTAAGTTATCCCTCATTCTGAACCCATGCCTGCGAACTCTGCCGAGGGCAACCCGTTGCCCTCGCGCCAAGGCGTCACGTTGCCAGAGGTTACGTGAAAGAGCGATGCACTTCGCGCTGGCGAATCGCCGATTAGCCCGGGTTCCGCAGTGGTGACTAGCGCCTGCTGGTATCCGGCGGCTTCTTCAAGGACGCTTTGCCTCCGATATGAATCCAACTCGGAGAGGACGTCGTCAAGGAGGAGCACCGGCTCATCACCGCGCCGCTCTTTGAGAAACACCGCCTCCGCCAAGCGGAGTCCCAGGGCTATAGACCTTGCCTGGCCCCTAGAAGAGTACGTGCCGGCGGGCATGGAGTTCAGCTGAATCTCTAGGTCGTCGCGGTGTGGCCCGGCCAGAGTCATGCCGACGCGTATCTCTTCATTTCTTCGCTCGACGAGCGACTGCTCAAACTGTGCGGAGGATAGGGAGGGCCGGAACTTCAGGGACAGCTCCTCGCCCTTGGACAGAGCGCGGTAAGCATGCGCCGTCAGTGGAGCCAGACTATCGATGGCATCGCTTCGATGATCTATCAGCGACGCGCCTTCCCCGACCAGTTCCCTGTTCCAGAAACTCAGCTCTTCCCCGGAGGCTCTTCCTTCTCTGATCAAGCGCAGCAGGTGGTTCCTCTGGGTGAGCACGCGTTGATACCTCTGCAGGGTCCTCAGGTAACCCCTGTCTACCTGCGAGAGCAAGATGTCCAGGAAGCGGCGGCGCTGCGAAGGCGAGCCATGCACCAGCTCTATGTCTGAGGCCGTGAACAACACGGCGTTGACCCACCCAACCAGTCCCGAGGCGGACGTAGAGACGCCGTTGACCTTGATCCGTTTGTTCACCAAGAGGCCCCCGGCTCCTTGACTGGATTCGGCGCGCAGACCGACGATGACCCTCACCTTATCGTCACGGCGTTCCACCTCCCCGTCGACAAAGGTCTGCTCTATACCGGCGGCGCCCGCCGCCTCAGGAGTCTTCTGCGACGCCCAGGTAATGAGCTCTCTTTCCACGTTGGTGCGGTAGGACTTGGCAATAGCGAGCAGGTAGGCCGCCTCTAGCAGGTTGGTCTTGCCCTGAGCGTTTGCCCCGCTGAGTACCACCAGACCCGGCGGCAGCTCCAGGCTCAAGCCGGCGAAGTTGCGGAAGTTGGTCAGTCTGAGATGGGATATGTACACTTGGGGTCTTGGGCCACGGCTAGTCTCTGGGCCTGCCCAGCAGCAATATCCAGTTGGCAAAGGCTTTGAGGTGGTTGCGCACCGCCTTCCGCGTGGGCTCATCGGTAAGATTGCCCTCGGAGTCGAACTTCTGGCGCGCGTTGGCAACGTAGACGCCTGGTTTGGTCATCACGTAGGAGCCCGTCTCAGCGAATACATTGTGCAGGTGCATCTGCGCCCGTGCCGTCCCGGCGAATCCTCCGGCTCCCATGGTGGTCACCGGCTTGCCGAACAGGGAGCGCGGGTCGCTGTCTCGTGATGCCCAGTCTATGGCGTTCTTCAGAACGGCGCTGGGGCTGAAATTGTATTCAGGCGTGACGAACAGCACCCCATCCGCTTCACGTATTGCCGTCTTAAAGTTGATAACCGAGTCGGGGTCGCCCTGTTCTTCCAGGTCCCGGTTATAGAAAGGTAGCGACGCCAGGTCATGGACAGCTATCTCCATGCCCTCCGGCATCTCCTCCTGAGCAACGCGGAGCAGGGAGGAGTTGAATGATGCCTGGCGCAGACTGCCGGATATGCCCAGCACTCTGATCCGGGTAGGCCGCTCCATGAACAGATTCATCATGTCACAGTCCTCACTGCAAAATTATCCGGGTAGGCCTATAGGGTACTCCAAACCAAGCGTAACGGCAAAGGCTTACCGGGTCTAGGCGTGGCTGGAGACGAAGTCTTAGGAGGGTGGAGAAGGTCATGTGGGAGGAGACCCGATTTTACCCCTTACATGCTTGGATTCTTCGTCGCGGTGCTTCTCAGGCGTCTTCTAATTGGGAATCATCCCTTTGCAAGTAGGATATTCCATTCTACGCGGTATATGTCCACCTGGGCGTTGGAATAGACCTTGACCACGCCCTGATCGGTCATGGTATCGAACTTGGCCAGACCGGGCGCGGGATAGTATAGGCGTTCCAGCTCACCCACAACGATGTACTCCACGTTGTGGCGTCGAAGAACGGTGGCGGCGATGGTTGTGTTCGTGGTGGTGTATAGCGTATTCAGGTCGGACAGGCGCTCGCCCACGGCGGACTGCTCTCCGTGGCGCTGCTGGATCTGGTGCCAGTTCCAGCCGATGATGGAAGGAAGCCCCGTATATATGGAGTAACGCCCCCCCCAGCGATACCGGTGGGGCTCTGTGCTGCCCTCGGCTATCACCGGAGAGCCTTGGACTTCTCTTCTCAGCCACTGGATAGCGTCCCAGTCGTGCCTGAGCTCTATAGGGCCTTCGGCATCGCGGTACTCGGTTTTCTCCATGAAGGCGGCCCCGTTGAGCCCGGTGAAGCTGGTGTCGAACCTGTCGGCAAGGCGCGATCTGGCGCCGAGCACGGGGAAGATGGAAACACTGAGCACCAGGAGCGTGAGCAAGCCTGCCCAAATGCCCTTGCGCCAGGTCATGCTGCGCAGGGATATCCGCGCCGAAGTCATCAGATACCAGAGAATGGCGGCGGAGGCGAGTGCATAGAGCACCCAGGCCTGCAGATAGAGCTTGAAGATGGTGTTCATACGGTCGATGTCGTTGTTGGCCGTGACTAGATCAACGGTGATGCCCAGGCCGAGCGCTCCTATGACCAGAATCAGGAGGAAGAGGTGATGGTGGGATGAATCGTTCCGGTCAAAGAGACGCCGCACCCCCAGCAGCGCGGCAGTCACGGTTAGGGCAAAGAGAAAGGCTACGGTGCCGTAACCGCCGGCCGTGAGGTATACGGAAAGCATGAAGAGGAAGAAGGCGGAGCCACCGAGGATAGCTATCCGGCCAGGAGAAAGTGGCCGTATCAACCTGGACAGCGGACTTGACGAACCTTCTCCGTCTTCATGCGTCCTACGCAGCTTCAGGTATCTGAAGCTCTCATAGGCCAGGTAAGAGACGACGAGGAACAGGAAGAAGGCATGGATGCCCAGGTAATACTGGATGGGGGTCTGAAAGTCGCTGTTGTGGATACCGGCGGAAAAGGCGACGAACCTGGAATGGAAGGGTAGGAAGGCGATGTAGCTAACCGCAATGGCAAACGACGCCTTGAGAGACGCCGATTTGAGGGAGGCAAGGGACAGGCTCTTGTGATAGGCGTAAGAAGCGATGAATATGCCTGCTATGCCCAGAGCCATGTAAGTGGGGTAGTCCCAGGTGTTTATGGCGGCAAGGGAACCGGCCACTATACCGAGGATTGCCAGAGAGAGTACGGCACGCTTCCAGCCGGAGGACAATGCTCCAGGGTCAAGGACTAGGCTCAGGGAGAGTCCCGCTGCCAGCAAGGTGAAGGGAATGACTATCATGTGGGCGTGAGGATCAGCAAAGAGGAACGTCCAGAATGGGAACTCGGTTATGGCTATCTGATCCGGGATCATCCGGCTGGGTGCCCAGTAGTCGAACATAGGGAAGCTGGCGCCGTCCCGCAGCTTGTCAAGGCCGGACTGGACAAGCTGGACTGCTGCTCCCAGGTTGCCCAGTACGGTGACCAGTAGAACCCCGGCGATTCCGGCCGTGGCAGGCCCCCAAGAAGGGCCTGGCCCGGAGCTCAAGGACGTCTCCTCGCCAGGCACTTGGCGATGAGCATCCAGCCTGGCGATGCTTCGTTGTCGCATGGCGGAGGTCAGGTTGTAGGCTACGGAGAAAGCGCCGCCCGCGGTAAGGGCAAAGAGCAGCGGCACCGCTAGGTTGAAGGCCACTTCAGACAGTATGCCGGTGGCCTTGATTAGTGTGGCCAGTATGAACTGGCCAAAGTAGTAGTAGTTGAGATAGCCGCCGGCGAACCAGGGGTCGTAGGGGGGTATGGAGGATGAGCGTATTACGGCATTCAGGTAGGCGAAATCCATGGGCTTCTCGCCGCCCCTGAATGGATGCCAGAGGTCGGGATTGGCCCAGCGCAGGCCAAGGAATACGAGGAACGCGGCGAGGAACAGCACCTCTTCCAGCGCCAGTATGCGCCACCTGGCCTTGAGGAAAGCAAGGATGTCATCACGGCGGGTAAATGCTACGTAAGCGCCGGCTGCGGCCATGCCCGCCAGCCCCAGGTAAATGGAGAGCCGGGTGAAATCCAGTATACCCAGCGCGGCTAGGAGCCAGGGCAGATAGGCAAGCAGCAGCACCGCCAGGATCTTGGAAAGCAGGTAACCTCTGTCGTGGAGTCCCCTGAATAGCAGGAAGCCAATGGGAAGAATGGCCAGGGAGGCCAGCTGCACCAGTATCAGCCAGGCTAGAACGGGCAGACGGTTGCTCAGACTAGAGGGGTTGAATATCTCCGACCAGGTGCCGCCGCTGCGCTGGGTTGCCAGCTCGTCCGGGGTGAGTAGGAGCTGCATTGGTCGGTCAGGTTCCGGCTCAACGTTCAGAATCATGGCGGCCAGGGCATCTCTATCCAGGCGGCCCGTATTCTTGAAGAGCATGCCCAGCGGATGGTCGTAGGTGACGTGGTCGTTGTCGGCGTACCCCATGTTGATCGATAGGAGGGACGACCGGTCTCCGACCAGTCCGCTGGGAATGGGAACGCCCGCTCTGCGGAAGGGGTCGTCTACGAAGGATACGCCGAGAAGAGACGGATAGGCGCTGAAGCTCTGTTCCAGCTGGTAGCCCAGTGCGCCGGAGAAGAGAAGGACGTAGTAGTTGCTACTGTATGGATATCTTTCCGGGGCGCGGGCGACGGCGCCATAGGTGCGGTTGCTGTAGAACACCAGATAGTCGGCCTCCGCTAGGTCAGCCGCCATCGAGTTTATTTTCGGTATGGTATCTCCTTCGAAAATGGGGATCTGCGCCAGGCGATAGCGGCCCAAGCCCGGAATGCCTTCGTCCCAGTGGTTGTCGGTCAGGATGAAAGACTCCTCAGGGATGTTGGAGTTGATCCATCGCGACGCCTGAACTGCGGTGTGCGGATTGGAATAGACGGCTTGGAATGCCAGGCCGTAGAAGACGGTTGCCCCCAATATCGCTCCCAGCGCTATCTGCCCTGCCTTGAGCATTGCCGGTCTGTGCTGCTTCAGCCAGTCGATTCCCATCAGCGCCGTGCCTGCGCCCATCATGATGATCACCGGCATCAGCGGGAACGTATAGCGTAGGAACTTTACGTCTACCCTGGTGACGATGATGAGGAGAGGGACCGCCCAGAGCAAGATGAGGACTTGTCCCCATCTTGGACGGCGCAAGTTGATGACTATGGCAGCCAGGAATCCCCCCCAGGCTAGAAGGCCAAGGGGGTATCCCAGCCCCCAGGTGACGGTCTGCTGCAGCTCGTACAACAGCTTGGGGGCTCCTATGTACTGTACCGTATAGGGCACCGAGCCGGCGTTGCGCACGACGTCCAGCTCACGCAGGTTCCAAAAGAGAAACTCGGGGAAGGCCAGGATAGAGTAGGGTGTCCAGAACAGGTATACGGCAGTAGCTATGAAGCCGCCCAGCAAAGCGCGCAGAGCGGCCTTCTCCAGAAGAGCCGGTCTACCAGGGGGGTCGGCTGTGCCCTCAGCGTGGGTCGGCCTGCGTAGAGCGCCAAGGAATAGACGGCCGTACAATGCCGCCAGGGAGATCAGAATTGGGGCCATGCTTATCTTGGTGGCAAAGGCCAGGCCGATGAACAAGCCAAGGAGCGCCGAATCGCGGATGCGGTTCTTTTCCAGCACCTGCATCATGAACCAGAAGGAAGCCAGGGTGAACAGATTGGAGAAGGTCTCCGGTCTGTAGTAGTGGGAGTGCTGGATGTGCACCACGGCAAAAGCCACAAGAGCAGCCGCCAGCAATCCGGCGTTCTTGCTGTAGAGCCGCCTGCCCAGCAGGTAGACCATGGCAACGGCGCCTACATCGGCTAGGGTGGAGAGAAGTCTTCCCGCCAGGGCCAGATCGCGAAGCTCCATGGTGAAGAAGGGAGAGGCCAGCAGCTTTATGCCAACCATCACGTAGAGGATGATGCTTCCCAGCGGGAACCAGTGGGGATTCAGAGGGCTCTTGTCCGCATCCAGGAAGACGGTGAGGCTGGGGAAACCGGGCTCAGCCTGCTGAAACGGATCGTCCTGGGTACAAGACTCCCAGCCGGGGGCCTCTACGAGGAGGCGATACATGCAGTCTGTGCGCAGGTATACCGAGCGTTCATCAGGGTGGAACAGGCCGTTCTGGTCCCAGTCGACGCCATGGATGCGGACGAGGAAGGCCAGCAGGAGGATCAGGGCAAGTAGCGGGGGAACGGACCATCCGGCGGCGCTTGGACGAATCGCCCAGCGCCAAGCGGTCTGCATTCGCTGGAGTGGAGAGGTGTAGGAGGATGCCGGCTCCATAGTGGGGCTATTGTATCAGGCCGCCGCACCGGGCAGGGGAGCATACTTGCAAGCAGGCAAGCGGGCATGCGGGCGGAGGACCCAACGGAGGCGGAAATGACCATGGTCTGGGGAGTATGGTGCACGAATCGTAGCGGTGGTTGAGCGGAACCCCTGTCGCTGAGGACAGGTTCAGGCGTGAGAAGCGGGACATAGGCGGTGTAGACGATGCGTCGATTCGTGCCTGTAGGGGCCGTTTCGCGGCGAATTGTTTCAGACGTTATGTCAATCTCCAAAGCTAGAACGAGCCAACAATTTATGAGGTATGAGAAACAAATCCGAAAGTCGTCATGAAGGCGACGATGTTCGTTGTGAAGATGGGAGAGGGGAGACGGCAGGGCCGTCTGGAAAGCTGAGGTGTGAAGGTGGCTGAGGGTCGGTAGTTTACGGGCAGCTTTCATGGATACAGGATAAGGGGAGGTGATGGTGTGGGGAAGGGGTGTGTGGCGGGGGCAAGCGGGCAGACGGGCATACGGACGGAGTTTGCGGGTAGAGGGGTCTCGTTTTGCTGTGATAAAAGATTCTTCACTTCGTTCAGAATGACAACTGCCCCGCCCCGCCGGATTGCTTCGCTGTGTTCGCAATGATGGAGGAGTGGGATGCTTCGTCGGCGGGGGGCGGTCTTAGAGCGAACGGAGACCAACCGACTCCTCAGCATGACACCATTGCCTCCGCACCGCCGCCTGGGTTAAAGCCTCCGTCTCGTGGTACGGGGCAGGTCAGGGCAACCACTTGCCCCTACAGTTGAAGGCAGCCGTTTAGCGGGGCGCGTCCTACCAGCCGCGTTCGGCCATGAACGCAATCAGGTCCGAGGTGCGGCAGGAGTAGCCCCATTCGTTGTCGTACCAGCCCAGCACCTTCACCATGGCGCCGTCCATGACTATGGTGGATAGACCGTCCAGTATGACGCTGTGGGGATTGGAGACGATGTCGCTGCTCACTATAGGCTCTTCCGTGTACTCCAGGATGTCCTTTAACGGTTCCATAGCGGCTTCCTTGAACGCCTGGTTCACCTCTTCAACAGACACCTTGCGTCCCAGGTCTGCGACCAGGTCCGTCGCCGAACCGGTGGGCGTGGGAACGCGCATTGCCATGCCGTGCACCTTCCCTTGCAGTTCGGGGATGACCAGCCCGCAGGC
This sequence comes from Dehalococcoidia bacterium, assembly GCA_965197965.1. Classification (GTDB taxonomy): domain Bacteria; phylum Chloroflexota; class Dehalococcoidia; order Lucifugimonadales; family QGNO01; genus DAOUJH01. The sequence continues at coordinate 533,178 of OZ240235.1, read as the reverse complement.
GCGTGCCGCTCCGGTGCTGGTTGGGATGATGTTAATGGCCGCGGAGCGCGCCCTTCGCAGGTCTTTGTGCGCCATATCCAAGATTTTCTGGTCGTTGGTATAGGAGTGGATGGTGGTCATCAGGCCGCGTTCCACTTTGAAGTTGTCGTGGAGCACTTTTACCATAGGCGCCACGCAGTTGGTGGTGCAGGACGCGTTGGATACGATGCTGTGGCGCTTCGGGTCGTAGTGGTCGTCGTTGACTCCCAGCACGATGGTCATGTCTTCGCCCGATGCCGGAGCCGATATGATCACTTTCTTTGCGCCGCCTTGGAGATGGCCGGCAGCCTTGGAGGCGTCGGTGAACACGCCGGTGGACTCCACCACGATGTCCACGCCGAAGTCGCCCCAGGGAATCTTGGCCGGGTCCGGCTCCGCCACCACTGCGACCTGGTTGCCGTCCACGTTCATGGAGTCACCGTTTGCTTCCACATTTCCCGGGTAGCGGCCATAGGTGCTGTCGTACTTGAATAGGTGTGCGTTGGTCTTAGCATCGGTCAGGTCGTTGACCGCGGCGACGGAAAGGGTGTCGGGGTGGCGTTCCAGAATGGCTCGCAAGACCTGCCGTCCGATACGTCCGAATCCGTTGATGCCTACACGAGTTGCCATGAAGCCTCCTAGCTGCAATATGTTGCCCGCCGCCCCGCGCCCGCTTCCTCCATTCTATACCAATTTACGGAGGAAGTGGCCGCCGGGCTCATACGGAAAACGCCTCCCGACCGGCGTACCGCGCCTCCTTGCCCAGCTCCTCCTCTATACGGAGCAGGCGGTTGTACTTGGCCACGCGCTCGCTGCGAGCGGGAGCGCCCGTTTTGATCTGTCCCGCTCCGCTGGCTACGGCAAGGTCGGCGATGGTAGTGTCCTCCGTTTCGCCGGAGCGGTGGCTGATCACGGCACGCCAGCCGGCGTCTTTGGTAATCCGTATCGCCTGCAAAGTTTCAGTAAGCGTCCCTATCTGGTTCAGCTTGATGAGGACGGCATTGCTGGAACCGGAATCGACGCCTCTCCGTATCCGTTCCGGGTTGGTGGTATAGAGGTCGTCTCCCACGATCTGTACGCTGGTTCCCAGCCGTTGGGTGAGCATGGCCCAGCCCTCCCAGTCGTCTTCAGCCAGGCCGTCCTCAATGCTGATGATGGGATATGCCTTTACCCAGTCGCTGAGCAGGTCCACCATCCCTTGCGAGGAGAGACGCACTCCTTCCCGCTCCAGTACGTATTCGCCGTCCTGGTAGAACTCGGTAGCCGCGGCGTCCAGGGCCAGGTGGCAATCGGCGCCGGGCTTGTATCCGGCCCGTTCGATGGCCATAAGCACTACTTCAACGGCGTCTCTGTTGGATGCCAGCGACGGCGCGAAGCCGCCTTCATCACCCACGTTGGTGGACAGCCCGCGGTCGTGCAGCAGGCTTTTCAAGGCTTGGTAGACCTCCGCGCCGCAGCGCAGCCCTTCGCTGAAGGAGGGGAGACCCGTGGGTACGACCATAAACTCCTGCAGGTCGGTGGAGTTGGCGGCGTGCCTGCCTCCGTTGAGGATATTGAGCATGGGGACGGGCAAGAGCAGAGGATCTAGACCATTGTTGAGACGGCGGTACAAGGGGACGCCGTGACTGGCCGCAGCGGCCTTGGCCACAGCCAGCGATACGCCGAGGATGGCGTTTGCGCCAAGGTTGGCCTTGTTGGGGGCGCCGTCCATATCTATGAGGCGGCGGTCTATATCTTCTTGCTTGGCGGCTGGCAGACCGGCGAGCGCGGGGGCGATGCGGTTGTTCACGTTGGATACCGCTTCCAGCACACCCTTTCCCCCGAACCTAGACATATCGCCGTCACGAAGCTCGACAGCTTCGTAAGCGCCGGTGCTGGCTCCGGAGGGAACGGCGGCCGTGCCCGTGGAGCCGTCCTGGAGCAGGACGGTGACCTCCACGGTGGGCGTTGCCCTGGAATCGAGAATCTGGCGGGCGTGTATGTGCTGGATGGTAGTCACAAAGCACCCGCCTTGGTCCGTTTGGCGGCGGCTTGCAGGGCAAGCTCGACAGCTTCCCGGGGAGTTCCGGCGCGTACGATGGCTGTGTCCTCTTCGTTCTCTTCCTGGGAGATTCGCCAGGTCTTCAGGCCGATCACCGTTTTGCCCTCGGCCAAGGCGTGCCCAATCTCGGACAGGGTGCCGTAGGCCCCGTCCACGGCGATTACGGCCAGCCCCGCCTTGACCACAATGGCGTTCCGGGCGTGGCCCATGCCGGTTGGGACAGGGAAATCCACGAAGCTGTTGGCGGATTCAGGGTCGTCGCCTGGCAGAACGCCGATGGTGACGCCGCCTTCCGACTTTGCGCCGCGGCATACGGCCTCCATGACTCCGTTGAGTCCGCCGCAAACGACGACAGCGCCCCGCTTGGCCAGCTCACGGCCCACCGCTTCCGCCATCTCCACCGCTTCTTTGGGCGCGTTGTTGCCCGCGCCGATCACAGAGATGACGATGTCTCTACTCAATGGCTTGTCTCCATTCTGAACCCCTTACCGGCTGCTTTGCACGATTGCCAGCCAGCCGCCTTTGATTCCATCCACGCCGGCGATGTTTGGGATACCACTTCTTGCCCACTCAAATGGTTCCCTTCGACGATGCTCAGGGTAAACTCTAGGCTCACCATGAGCGGGCAGGAACTCGGTCGTGCAACTCCCGCTCGCCCTGAGCCTGTCGAAGGGAGCGAGCGGGAGCATCCGATAACACCAACAAACGTTAGGAATGCCCTCTACAGCGGCCATTGGCTATGCTGTTACGGCTTCCACCAGTTTTGACACGTCCGCCATATCCTCCACCTGGTAGATGACGTCCAGCGCGGCCCCGATCTGGGACTTGGTCAGAACGTCCCCGGCGCAGTCGGTGAACTTGGCGGCCATGCCATCTACTCCCATGGGGCGCTCGGGAGTGCCCCGCGAGGTCTCCGCCTCACGCGATATTAACTGACCGTCCTTCAGTTGGATCTCTATCAGGCTTCGGATGCGGTCACTGCCCTTTGCCTCTATCTCAGGGTTGTGATAGACCTTGACCTTCTTCATCACCTCACGCACCTCCGGCGACAGCACCACCTCATCGGTGAACTCCTGGGTGCCTGCGCGGCGCTTCAGAAGCAGTATGCCCAGGCAGAACTGAAGGCTGAACTTGGCCTCCAGCTCGTTTTGGGGGTCACTGTAGCGCAGCGGGTTCAGTATGTTGTAGCCAGCGCCCATCCGTACCTCCTCTACGTCCTCCGGCTTGATGTCGTTCTCCAGAACAAGATCAAGCATGGTGTCCATGGAGGGGTGCGAAAGCGAGCCGCAGGGGTACGGTTTCACCGAAACGCCGGGCCATTCCAGCGTATAGGGGTTCCCCATCCGATCCAGCAGGCGTTCCGCGTCCACGCCTCCTCCCGTCACCTGGAAGTGGCCCCACTGTCCGTCGAGGGCGTTGGGGTCTGCCTGATAACCGAGACCGGCCAGCTTGGCCGCAACGATGCCGTTTTCCGCGGCTGCACCGGCGTGATAGGGCTTGGTCATAGTGCCGAAGTTGACGCGCAGACCGGCGCTCTTTGAGGCCGCGATGCCGATGGCAAACCTGGTCTGCTCAGCTGAGAGTCCGTACAGCTTGGCGGCGCCGGTGACCGCGGCAAATACCCCTATGGTGGACGTGCTGTGGAAGCCCTGAATGTAGTGCCGGGGATTCATGGACTCGGCGATCTTGCATTCCACCTCAAAGCCGCCGCAGAAGGCGGTGAGAAACTCCTTTCCGCTTGCGCCCGTCTCCTGGGCCACGGCCAGAGTAGAGGCCAGGGCCGGCACGGTGGGGTGGGTGAGCAGACCGTAGATGCGGTCCGGCGTCTGAGCCAGCTGTGTGTCGTCGAAGTCGTCGGCGTGGCCGGCGGTGCCGTTGGCCAGGGCGGCCAGCTGCGCCGAAGTGGACAGGGTTCCGCCTACCACTGAACTGCCACCGGCAACGTTGCTGTCGCGGATGTACTGCTGGACGATGCGCGAGCAGGCGGCGCGGCTTCCCGAAAGCATCACGGCGAAGCCGTCGACTAGGCAACGGAGCAGCTCTCGCCGTACGTCTTCCGGTATCGATTCGTAGCTGAGGCCCTGGATATAGTCAACGACTTCCGAGGTCAAGGTCCGTTCAGCTGTCATCCTGAATCCCTCCTGGCGCCGTGGTAAGATCGGCGGTCAGGGCGAGTTTATACCATGATTGCGGGTCATGGAAGAGATGCGGTTTGCTGCTAGGTGAGCGCGGTCATAGTGAACCTCCATGCGCTGGACATACTCACTTGAGTAGGCTAGCTTTTGGCTGCCACAGTCCAGTATCGGACAGAATGAGACTGGGAGGACATTGATGGCAATTCTGAGGATCGTTGCTAGCCTGATGCTAGGATTTGTGATACTCGCCGGCCTCCTCTGCTACCTGTTGTTGGTCAACATTTCCCAGCGCTTGGACGATTCGGAGGTGTACAAGGACGCCATAAACGACACCAATGCATACAACCGCATCTACGATGAGGTATTGGTGGACGAGGCCTTCAAGGAACAGACGGTCAACCTGCTGGGAGGAGTGGAGGTCAGTGGGGACGAGACAGTCGAAATTCTAAAGACGGTGATGCCCCCGGCCTATCTCCGCGAGCAGACCGAGGAAAACATCGACAGATTCACAGCGTTCCTACAAGGCGAAATAGAGAAGCTAGACATCTATATTGAACTGGAGGAGCCACTCAACCGGGTAGAGCCGGTCGTGCTGGAGAGAATCCACGAAGCCCTTGACGGGCTGGAGATAGAGGAACCCGGTTCTCCCGCGTGTTCCGTGGAGAGTCTGCAACGACTCAATTCCAACTTTGCTGAAACGTTTTCCGATCTGGCCAGTGGGGAAACGCCCGAATCCGTGGTCTCCCTCAAAACTCTCACCCGGGAGTGCCGGGAGATGGGATATGACGCATGGTTCGAGGATCTCGTCAGTAGCCCGGAGATAGACTCGCGGGTCTCCCGCATCCTGGAAGGGGAAAAACAGCAGCTTCAGCAGGCTTTCGTAGCCGGTGAGACCAGGGAGTTTCTGAAACACGTGGCTACTCCCCTGGTGATAACGGTCATCGATGACGCTCTCAGGGAGATACGCGGGGATCTGCAGGCGAACGACAGACTGGACCTGCTGCAGAAGCTTGCCGGAAACGGTGACGACCTGAGCCGGGAAGACATCGACGAGCAATTCGATTCCCTCAGGGGTATAGTCAGAGCAGTCAACGGTCCGGTCAGAGTGACCGCGCTGTTGCTGGTAATCGTGGGATGCGTCCTGCTAACGGCGGTACATTTTCCGCGACCGGGAACTATGCTCCGTTGGCCCGGCCTCTCCTTGCTGTTCAGCGGGGGAGTTTGCCTTCTAGTAGGATTCGTGCTGAATTTGGCGATACCCGGTGAGATTAAGGATGCGGTAGCGGATCCAACCGCCTATTCGCCGGACATTTCCACAGCGGCCATAGGCCTGGCAGGCGATCTGTTAGAGTCCTTTGCCCGCCAGGTAACTGCCGGAATTATTCCAGCAGCGGTCGCGGTGACGGTGGTGGGGGGTGTGCTGGTCGTTGCGTCTCTGTTCGACGACGTCTTCTGGTCGGCGATACGCCGGTTGCTACCAGAATCCAGGGATGAACGCTCGCGCTAGGACAGCGGTTGTGGTTCCTGCCCGCCCATGGCGAGCCTGTCCGACTACATGAACGGGTAATCCTTATTTCACCCGCGCTTCTATCCCGGCCAGCCGTTCGTGGACCTTGACCAGCGCCTGCGTGCCCTCGTCACCGTTGCCGGAGGCCTCCAGCGAGGCGAAGAGCTGATTGATCAGCGCCGTTGCCGGAAGCGACATCTGCATCTCTCTTGCGCCTTCCAATATGAGCCGAAGGTCTTTCTGCTGCAGGCGGACCATGAACCCGGGAGCAAAGTCTCCTTTAATCAGCCGGGGGCCCAGGTTCTGGAGCTGCCACGAACCCGCCGCTCCTCCCTTCACCGCCTCTATTGTGGTCTCCAGGTCGGCGCCTGAGGAGGCAGCGAAGACCATGGCCTCCGCCACGGCGTTCATGGCGCCGGCCACCAGTATCTGGTTGACCAGCTTGGTGGTCTGTCCCATGCCGTTAGGCCCGGTGTGCACTATGTTCTTGCCCATGGCTTGGAAAACGGGCAGGCACCTATCGAACACGCTTTTCTCGCCGCCCACCATGATGGACAGAGTGCCTTCTATGGCGCCCCAGGAGCCTCCGCTGACCGGCGCGTCCAGCATCTGTCCGCCCTTTTCCTCCAACCGTCCGGCAATGTCCCGAGTCACCGAAGGAGAGATGGTGCTCATGTCGATGAGCACGGCGTTGGGTTGAATGCCCTCTAGGACTCCGTTTTGACCGAGGACCACCACCTCCACGTCCGGGGAGTCCGTGACCATGGTTATGATTACGGATGCTTGTTGGGAGACCTCTCTGGGGCTTGCCGCGGTTGTCGCTCCGTCCGCTGCCAGTTCCTCTGCTTTGGATGAGGTGCGATTGTAGGCCACGACCGTGTATCCCGCTTTGAGCAGGTTGCGCGCCATGGGAAGCCCCATGATCCCCAGCCCGATAAATCCAATCGATTCCTTTGCCATGTTGGACCTCCTGCGATGGGAAGACACTGTAGCCGAGGCTGGGTGCAGGGTCAACGGGCAAACAGGCAGGCGAGCAGGCGGACATACGGGCATACGGCACACGTACATGGAGAGGGGGCACGGGATGATAAAGAACTCTGCTTGACGTAAATCGGGTGCAAGGGATAGGGTTGCGCCCAATGGCTAGCGAGCAGGCACACGAGAACGAGCTGTCAGACCTAGAGCAACAGCTGACAACTTTGCGGACTGAGCTCCACAGCGTGAAGGTAAGCCTGCGATTCCTACACGCGGACATGAACCAGAGGCTTGAGGTCCTGTTGAATGAGATTGCCAGTCTGCGGGATGTTGTCGATCCGGACAGCGGTTTCAAACACTAAGGTCCTGGACCGCTTACTAAACGTGCCAACTTCCGGTACAAAACTCTGAAACTTCCTTAGCGCCATGCCACGGCCTCCTCTTCGCCTGGATACCTGCTGGCGCGCATGACGGAAGGGGACGCACCTGCTACAATCGACGGACTAAGGGCTGGGGCTTCTGCCGCCAGCCCGTTTAGGCGTTATGGTTTAGAAAAGAAATGCTGGCTGGACTTACAGAGCTTCTCAAGGAGATGCCCAGGTTCCAACGGCTCAAGGAGCAGTTGAGAGACGGAGCCGGGTCGGCCTCCATACTGCAAGCGGCTGCGCCATTGCTGGTGGGGACGTTGTGGCGGGAACTCGACGCGCCGGTGCTGGTTGTTACGCCGAGGCCGGAGGACGCTAGGCGTCTCTATGACCGTTTGCTGGTCTACTTCAACGAAGATTCCGCCATACACAGCTTTGCTGAACTGGAGGCCCTGCCATTCGAACGGCTGGCCGTGGACAGCACCAGCATGCACCAGAGGCTTCGCGTGCTGTCATCCCTGGCGGGCGTGTATCCGGGAGAGGCGCCGCTGGTGGTGACGTCCGCCTTGGGGCTGGCCTTGAAGACGGTGGACCCCGAGGTCTTCAAGCGGGATGACTTCACCGTGCGCCGCGGTGAGAAGGCCTCCATGGAGTCGTTGATCGAAAGGTGGACGGCTATAGGCTACCGCATGGAGCGTGTCACGGAGACGCCCGGGCGGATGAGCAGGCGAGGCGGAATCCTGGACGTGTTTCCACCGGGAGACGCCTATCCCTCGCGGCTGGAATTCTGGGGAGACGTCGTGGAGGGCATCCGCTCCTTTGATCCCGGAAACCAGCGCTCACTGCAGCAAATGGAGAATGTTACGGTGGCTCCTGCGGAGGAGCTGCTGCCCTCCCTGGCAGACCCGGATGAGATTGGCAGGGCGTTCACAGCCCTGGATTTCGGTTCCCGCTCCACCAAGGCGCGGGATCGTATGGAAGAGGAGCTTTCGCTGATGGCGGCCGGCCATTACGTGGAGGAGGCAGGCTTCTACTCAGGATTCTTCAACCGCTCCGCTCTCCTTGATTTTCTTCCCCGTAACACGCTGGTGGTGCTGGACGACGGCTCCCAAATCGAGGAGACGTTGCGGGAGTTCGACAGGCGCAGCTTTGAACTGCGGGAGACGAAACGGGAGCGGGGGGAGTTGCCTGGCGGATTCCCATCTCCGTACTTCACACGGGAGGAGATACGAGAAAGGCTGGAACGCGCCTCAAAGACGCTGCAACTGACCCGTTGGAGCGGTGGGGAGACCTCCACCTTTCCCTTTGTACAGGCTCCCTCCTTTTGGAGCCAGCTGCCCCTCTTCATCGCCGACGTGGAAGAACGCCGCCGCCGCGGGGAACGTGTCCTGGTGGTGACTCACCACGCTCAACGCCTCCACGAGATAATGGCGGAGAGCGGGCTGGGAGCAAGAATATTGGAGGAGCTGACCGAGCCGCCCGCTCCGGGGTCGGTTGCTATCCTGCGCGGTTCCCTTTCAGAAGGATGGCTGACGCCCGGTGAAGAGGGCACGGCACTCTTCACGGACCTGGAGGTGTTCGGCACGGCCAAGATAGCGCGGCTGCGCAGACGCCGAGCGGTTTCCAGGGCTCCGCTCCTGGCTGAGATAGAGCCGGGCTCCTACGTGGTGCACACAGACCACGGCGTGGCGCTTTTCTCCGGCACCACCGTCATGGGGGAGGACGATCAGCGGAGGGAGTACCTGGTCTTGGATTATGCGGAGGGGGACAAGCTGTACGTGCCAACCGACCACGCCGACCGTGTTGGTCTCTACTCTGCGCCTGGCGATCAGCGCCCCACGCTGACCAGACTTGGCACGCAGGAGTGGCTGCGGGCAAAGCGCCGTGTGAGGCGTTCCGTGCAGGAGATGGCCCAGGAGCTGCTCGAGCTGTACGCCCAACGCGAGGTCACCCCGGGGATTGCGTTCACCTCTGATACACCCTGGGAAAGGGAGTTGGAGGACTCGTTTCCCCACGTGGAGACCCCGGACCAGGTGAGGACGATAGGCCAGGTTAAAGCGGACATGGAGCGGACGGGACCCATGGACAGACTCGTTGCCGGCGACGTGGGCTACGGCAAGACGGAGGTCGCGCTTAGGGCCGCATTCAAGGCGGTGGCCGGGGGCAAGCAGGTGGCGATACTGGTGCCAACCACGGTGCTGGCGCAGCAGCACTACGCTACGTTCAGCCAGCGTCTGGGCCCCTATCCGGTCACGGTGGACGTGCTCAGCAGGTTTCGAACCGATAGAGAGCAGAAGGAAGTCCTGGAAAGGCTGGCGGAAGGAAAGGTGGACATCTGCATCGGCACCCACCGCCTGCTGCAGAAGGACGTGATGTTCAAAGACCTGGGCCTGGTGGTTATCGATGAGGAGCACCGGTTCGGCGTGGGACACAAGGAGAGGCTGAAGAGAATGCGGGCTCAGGTCGACGTGTTGACCCTGACGGCGACGCCGATTCCACGCACCCTTCACATGGCTCTATCCGGGATTCGCGACATGAGCACCATGGAGACGCCGCCGGAGGAGCGGTTGCCCATAAAGACCTACGTATCGGAGCAGAGCGATCAGCTCGTCCGCGAGGCTATCCTGCGCGAGCTGGACAGAGGCGGCCAGGTGTACTATCTGCACAACCGGATTCACAACCTGGCTTCGGTGGTGGACTCTCTAAAAAGACTGACGCCGGAAGCCTCGATTGGAGCGGCGCACGGACGTATGCCTGAGGAGCAATTGGAGAGGGTCATGGACTCCTTCACCAAGGGGGAGTTCAACGTGCTGGCCTGCACCACGATCATCGAATCGGGGCTGGACCTGCCCGGCGTCAACACGCTAATCGTTGACCGCGCCGATGCCCTGGGGCTTGCCCAGCTCTACCAGCTGAGAGGGCGCATCGGCAGAGGCAGCCAGAGGGCTTACGCCTACTTTCTGATACCCCGCGGCCGCCGCATCACGGAGGCGGCGCAGAAGCGGTTAGAGACCATACTCGCCGCCACCGAACTGGGCGCCGGTTTCCGCATTGCCATGAAGGACCTGGAGATCAGGGGCGCCGGACAGCTGCTGGGCGCCGAGCAGAGCGGCCACATCCACGCCGTGGGCTTCGATCTGTACCAGCGCTTGCTCACCCAGGCCGTGGAGGAGGTCAGGGCGGGAGGCGAGATGCCGGAGATGCCGGAGGATGAGAAGAGGGAGGTTTCCCTGAATCTGGGGCTGCCGGCGCGCATTCCCCAATCGTACGTGGAGGACCTGGCGGCCAGGCTGGGCCTGTACCAGAGGCTGTCGAAGGTGCGTACGCTGGGGGACGTGGCGCAGGTGCAGGACGAGATGTGGGACAGGTTCGGAATGCCGCCCAGAGAGGTGCACAGCCTGCTCTACACGGTAAGGATAAGGGTGCTGGCGACGGAGGCGGGAGTCGAGTCGGTTACCAGAGAGTCCCGCCACATCGCGGTGCGTTTGCTCGACGACGTCGGCGGCGCCAGCAATGCGTTGGCGCGCGAGCTGGGCCTCCACGTAAAGGTGGGCCGCAGGCTGATCCGCATGGAGACGGCGGGGCTGGACCGCCCCTGGGGACAGGCGCTCTGGGAGATGCTGGAAGGCCTTGCCGGCTTCAAAGACCGCGTGGCCTCCATCATAGGGTAACCCGTGGTAATCCGGGGTGACCCGGCTAAATCCCTTCCCCAAGCAAGCTGGGGAAGGTTAGGATGGGGGCAAAAGAGACGTTTCCAGGCGCGGTTCACCCCCATCTCAATCTTCCCCCATCAAGAAGGAAGAGGTTTTGCGCGTCTTGGCCCGCTCTTGTATTATACACGGAAACGTGTATAATACAAGAGAATGAGATAAACTTAGGAGGCAGACGAAAGTGGAGAGTGAGTGGGACAGGGAGAAGGTCCGCGCCCTGCGCCGGCACCTCAAAGCCACCCAGCAGGAGATGGCCGAAGAGATGGGAACCCGCCAGCAGACGGTCAGCGAGTGGGAAACGGGTCTGTACAGGCCAAGGGGAGCCTCCAAGAAGCTGCTCTCCATACTGGCCGAGCGCTCCCGCTTCCAGTACGGGACGGACGGAGACGAGCGGGACCCCAGCGCTGAAGGCGAGCAGCCGCCGTTTGGCGAGGGTTCAAGCAGATAGGTGGCGCCCTTGCCAAAGAGAAAGCTGCCCCTGATACCGGAGCGCCTGCTGGCCCGCCTCTGGCAGACGCGCGCCCAGAGGCGTTCCCTGTCGACTGCGGATGGCAGGCGGGTCCGCGTACTCTACCCGGGGAGGCGCAACGGCGGCCCGGGTCCCGACTTCAGAGACGCCATGATCCAGATGGACGGTGCGCCTCCGCAGCGGGGAGACGTGGAGGTGCACCTGGCCGACTCGGGTTGGAGGGAGCACGGCCATCACGAAGACCCCAACTACAACAACGTGATGCTGCACGTGGTGATGACACGGAAATCCAAGGGCGCCACGGAACGGCAGGACGGGGAGGAGGTGCCGGTGACCTCGCTGTCCGCCACGGACGGTGAGGCGGAAGCTCCGCTGGAGTTGCCGCTGTTGCGAAAATGGAGGTCGCTGGAGAAGGCGGACCTTGTTCTCGCCATAGAAGAGGCTTCAGAAAGGCGGTTCAGGAAGAGAAGCAACGGCTACTTGGAGAAGCTGCTGGAGGAGGACGCCGACGAGCTGCTCTATCGCGGGATCATGGAGTCCCTGGGTTACAGCAGAAACCGCGATGCCTTCCTCAAGCTGGCGCGCCTGGCCCCGTGGCGCCGTCTTTGCCAGCTTAGTGAAGGTTTGACCGGGGCCCAAAGAGCATCCGAGGTGAGGCGGATACTGGCGGTCACCGCCGGGCTGGAAGAGGGGGAGAGGACGTCCCGGATCGCATCGGGGGGTAAGAATATGGACCGGGGTGAGTGGCGTTTCGCCGGGGTGAGACCGGGCAACCAGCCGCTGCCTCGCATCGAGGGCGCGGCGGCGCTGGCGGGGCGGTTCCTGGACACCGGCCTGGTTCGCGGGCTGAGGCCCGCCGTAACGGAGGACGGTCCTGGGCCGCTGGTGCGGGCGCTCACGGCCGGCGGAGGAGGCAGGACGCTCATTGGTAAGGGCAGGGCGCTGGACATGGCGGTGAACCACGTCCTGCCGTTCTTTCACGCTTGGAGCATACTGGTTGAGGACGGCTCTCTGGCGGAGGACGCTTTGCGGCTCTACTGGAGAGCGCCCCGTCTGGCGGACAACGAGATGACCAGGGAGATGGCCTCCCTCCTGGAAGTGGAGGGGAGGTTGCTCAAGGGGGCGGTGACACAGCAAGGGCTGATCCAGATGTACCGGGAGATGCTGGCTGGCGGCGCGGGCGGCGGCGTGGAAGCGGTCAGGGAGAGCGGCGCGGCTTACAGAGCACTTGCCGCCTGAATCACACTTCGTTGCTACATTTGGTATCATGGCGTCATGGACTTAAGGAGTAGAGAGGTGCGTGGCATCAGGCTGCTGGATGGTGAAGAGGTCTGGCTGACGCTTGACGGCAGGTACGGCCTGTTGGAAGGGGCTCCCCCGCAGGACGACTTCATTACGATAACCAACCGGCGCCTGATCTGCTTTGCCCGCAAAGAGGGGAAGCGCCGCCGGGTGCTGCTCCCCATCGGCAGCGTGGAAGCGGTGGAGGTGATCGACCTGGCCAAGAGCATCAGGCCACTTGTCAGTGGCGGGCTGCTGCTGCTGGCCGCCGTGGGGGTGTCCTGGGTCGCCACCGCCCTGGGCTGGGGCGGCATCCTGCCCTGGATCATAGGGGCGGTGCTGGTGGCGCTGGGGGCGCTCACCGCCTCCAGCTACTTCGTTTCGGAGGATTCACCCAGTATCACCTTCAGAACGCGCACCACCGAGGTCTCGCTGGCCCTGCGCGGTGAAGAGGCGCTCAGAGACGCCTATCGCTTGGCCAACGGCCCGTTCCAGGCGCAGGCGGGGCAGATATCGGCGGTGGGGCAGACGCCGGCGACGGAGCAAAGCGCCGCCGTGATGGACGGGGCGAAACGGGTCGTTCCCTGGTGGAGCCGGCCCAGGACAGCTCCTGTTGCGGCTGCTTCCCTTGCCGAGGGAGATCAAGATGAGCCTGTGGAGCCGATGAGCGATGATTCTTCCAACGAGGGCGAGGCGCCTCCTGGCATGGCTGCTTCCGTTGCTGACGAGGAGGGGGAGAGGCGGGTGGAACCGCCGAGCGGCGATCCTACCACGGCGGATGACATGGCCACGGAGGAGAGTCCGAGGTCAGCCGAGTCCCAGGGAAGGCACGACGTCTAGGTCCCAGCTCTTCAGCGCCGGGCCGCGCTGGAAATAGGCGCAGGCGGCTATCATGGCGCCGTTGTCCACGGAGAGCGCGGGCGGAGGCACGATGACGGGGAGGCCGTCCGCGGCGGCCGCCATGCGCTCCCGCAGCAGCAGATTGGCCGTGACGCCTCCGCCCATAATCACGCCGTGCGCCTCCGTCTCTCTGGCGGCGGCGATGGTCTTGCGCACCAGCACGTCGACGACGGACTCCTGGAAGGCGGCGGCCAGCTCCTTCACCAGTTCACTTGGCTCGTTGCACTCGTGGCCGGGTTCCGATAGCCCGTAGCTTTGAGCCTTATGCAGAAGAGCCGTCTTGAGCCCGCTGAAGCTGAAGTCCATGGCGCCGGGCATCCAGGCCCTGGGCAGGTACTCCTTCGTTTCGATCCCCTGGGCTGCCTTCTGAATGGCGGGGCCGCCCGGGTAGCCAAGGCCCAAGATGCGGGCCGCTTTGTCCAACGCTTCGCCGGCGGCGTCGTCCCTGGTCTGGCCCAGCAACCGGAACCTGTCGTAATCCTCCATGAGGACGAGCTCGGTGTGTCCTCCGGAGGCCACCAGGCAGAGCATGGGGAAACGCGCCTGTTCCTCCGGCGGCGTCTCCAATAGCCATGCGGCGTAGATGTGGCCGGCCAGATGGTTCACTCCGTAGAGAGGCATGTCTCTGGCGAAGGCCAGGCTCTTGGCCAAGTTGACCCCGACGAGCAACGATCCGGCTAGGCCGGGGCCATGGGTCACCGCCACGGCGTCGAGCTGGTCCAGGGAGAGACCGGCCCGGCTCATGGCCTCTCCGACTACGGGAAGTATCTGGAGGACGTGCTGGCGTGAGGCCACCTCCGGCACGATGCCGCCGTACTGCGCGTGCAGATCCACCTGGGAGGCGACTACGTTGGATAGGAGGGTCCTGCCATCCTCCACCACGGCGGCGGCGGTTTCGTCGCAAGAGGTCTCTATTCCCAGTATCTTCATCGCCGTTTTACCAAGAGATAGGGTAGGGGACAGCGGGCCGGCAGGCAAGAGGTACGCCTTCTACAGATGATGGCGAATGGCGGCGCGTTCTCCGCGCTACTTTGCTATACTAATACCGTTGCCATTGGGACTCCAAACCGCCAATCCCGCGCGCGAAGGGGCCTGAGAGCATGGAGGTGAGCATTGCCAGGGAGATTCGACTTGACTGAGGCCTGGATGAAGCAGGCGTGGAGCGCCGGCTAGTCATGGCGCCCTCGATCCGAGTCTTCATAAGGAACCTGGCCGCGTTCATGCCGTGGCGGAGGCGAACGGGGGTGGCGGCGCGCAACATGATGCGAAAGGTGGTGCGGCTGAGCAGTTGCTGCGGCAACCACGGCCAGCCGGGATGCTGAAAGTAGGTTGAGGCTCCCGGGGGGAGCCAGCAGTCAAACGGGAACATCCCCGCCGCAACGATGCTTGACGCCGTCTAAACGAGCGCAGGGCCCTGAAGGTGGCTGTCCCCGCGCCTAGACTCCTTCCACCGCCAATACCTTGCCGGTAGAGGAGCGTTGTCTGATTCTCTTCAGGCGGTCGTATTCATCGGACTGGTACCATTTCCTGAGGCTGTCCATGTCTGAGAACTGTATGACCACCAGGCGCTTGGGCGTCCATTCGCCCTCCAAACCGTGGACGCCGCCGCCTCTAACGAGGAAGCGCCCGCCGTATTGCTCCACCGTGGGCGCCACCTGGCGGCGGTACTCCTCGTAGGTCTCCAGGTCGCTGACCTCTATCTCTGCTATCAAATAGGCTGGCATAAGCGCTCCTTGGATCTAGGGATCCCCTAGAACTCGTCGAACATGCGCTGTATCTCCTCCGGGTCGCGAGTCCTGGTTAGGGCAAGGCGGAGCAGGATACGCGCCTTTTGGGCGCTCAGGTTGTCCCCGGCGATGATGCCGTCTTCCCTCTGGATCCTGGAGCGGATCATTCGCCCTGAACCGGTGCGGTTGACGGCTACCACCATGACGCCGTTCTGGCGCGCCTGACGGATGTCATCGCTGCCGCGGGGCCCGCCTCCCCCGGCGCCGGAGCCGGCCAGCACGATGCCTTCGGCGCCGGCCTCTACGAAGGCGCGCACGGCTACGCCGTCCGAGTCCTGGTAGGCGTAGACGATGTCGACCCTGGGGAGGTCGGTCATGCCGCTCACGTCGAAACCGGTCTGGTGGGTATGTTTTCGGGTGGACTGCCTGTAGAAGACAGGCTGCAGATCCGAGTCCAGGTAGCCGAGGAAGCCCAGCTCCCTGGATTGGAATGTCTCGAGGCGGTGGGAGTTGGTCTTGGTCACCTCGCGGGCGGCGTTGATTTCATCGTTGAGGCAGAGCATGACGCCCTTGCCCCGCGCCTCCGGCGAACCGGCCAGTATCAGGGATCCGAGCAGGTTGTTGTCGGCGTCGGTGCCCATTGCGGAGGGAGGCCGCTGGCAGCCGGTGACCACCACGGGCTTGTCGCTTTGCACGGTCATGTGCAGCCAGAAGGTGGTCTCCTCCATGGTGTAGGTGCCGTGGGTGACCACAATGCCGGCGACCTCCGGGTCTTCACGGAAGATGTCGTTGATGCGGTTGGAGAGCTGGAGCAGCTCCGGGGTCTTGATGCCGCTGTCGACGAAGAAGAGCTGCTCCGCCTTGGTGCGCACGAATTGCTCGGACTCCGGGATCCGCTCCAGGTTCCCGTGGACGTCCAAGCGCTGGCCGGTGCCGTATTCCACGAAGGTGAGACGGGGCGAGCCCCACTGGGAGATGGTGCCTCCGGTGCCTAGCAGCCATACCAGGGGACGATTTTGGTTAGCCATGATGTATGCTCCTTCTGAACAGGTGCTGGAGCACCTGGTAATGGAGGGATTATACATAAAAGCAGGGGATTATACGTAAAAGCAGTTGTGACGTTGAGGGATGGCAAAGTGAGATTATTCGGGTATAATCATGGACATGGCAGTGTTTGTGTCCCTAGCCGTGAAATGTTCAGCGTTCTCTCGCTCAGAATGGGTTGACCCGTGTTGTGCCTTGGATCGCCTCTCAGGCTGGAATCAGTGGACTAGACCGGCCAACTACAGGAAAGGAGTCCGCTAATCATCTATTGAAGCATTGAATGAAGCATTGAATCTGACCTGCCTCAGTCGCGGCAGGCCGCTTGAATCCAGGCCAGGCGCATCTGCGCGCTGAAGGCCGAAACCCATTGAAGGAGAGGCAAAGGGCCTTTCCAATTAAGATACGAAGCAACGGTATGTTGCTATAGCTACAAGGAGAGAAACGTTGAGGATTTACGTAGGGAATTTTGTATACGAGACAACGGAGGAGCAACTCCGGGAGATGTTCGAGGAGTTTGGAGGTGTGGGAGAAGTCTCGGTTGTCCGTGACCAGTACTCCGGCCGTTCCAAGGGATTCGGCTTTGTGGATATGCCGAGCAACGACGAGGCCAACAAGGCGATAGAGGGGCTTCATGGCAAAGAGGTCGGCGGACGCGCTCTGACGGTCAGCGAAGCCAGGCCAAGGACCCCACGCACGTTCGATGGCGGCGGCGGTGGCGGTGGTGGTGGATTTGGCCGTGGCGGCGGCGGCGGCGGCGGCGGCGGCGGAGGCCGACGCGGCGGCCCGCGCTGGTAATCGCTAGCCGGTCACCGAATAGCTGAATAGTCCGATAAATAGAGAAAGCGCCTGATGTAAGGCGCTTTCTCTATTTATTCGAGAGGACGGGGGTGTATCACTCGCTGTCGGAGAGTTCATCGAGGGTCCTTGTCCAGTCGTCCTTCCATTCCTGGACCAGGGTTATTCTATCCTGGGTCTGGCCAATGGATAGAACGGGCGAAGCCATGCTTTGACTCAAGGCTCGGTTCAGAGCTGTGAGTAAGATGTCGCTTGCTTCAATCAGTCTGTTCAGGAGAAGTTCGCTATTTGGGTTGGTCATTTGGCTCCTCATTTGTATGCAGTAGCAATGGCCGGATGCCGTTGGTAAGCATACAGGATTCTTCGCTGTACTTGGAACGACAGATGGCGGCGGCTAGCGGCTTTAGATAGCATACCTGCGTTGGCCCGAGTTGATGATTGAGAATGTGTCAAGGGTCAAACCTGTTTCTGGAGGTAAGGGATGGAGCAAAGGCAGCCGCGGTTTGTGCACGGCCAAGAGGTGAAGGTAAGAGGGGGCATATCGCAGATTCTGCCCGGCAGGGAGGGTTCCAAGCTGTTCGCTGCCGCAGATGCAGAGAGCGTGATGGGGAAGACGGGTGTGGTTGAGTTCGGCGCGTTCCCCTTGGTTCCTATCGACCAGGATAGTCAGGATGCGACGTACGGCAGCTTTGCCTACGTGGTAGCGATAGGCCACAGCCGCTGGCTAATCTACGAGGACTGGCTGGAGGCGGTACAGTAGAAGCGCGCGGGGAAAGCTGGGTCAGCGCCCTTGCTATTCCTGGGGGGCCGGCACGAATTTCATGGAAAGGGAGTTCACGCAGTGACGGGTGTTGGTCTGGGTGAACCTTTCTCCAACGAAGACGTGGCCGAGATGACCGCCGCAGATGGCGCATTCGATTTCCGTGCGCACGCCATCGGGGTCCGGCAGGCGGACCACGGCGCCGGGTACTTCTTTGTCGAATGCGGGCCAGCCGCAATGGGCATCGAACTTGTCGGCTGATCGATAAAGCTCTGCGTTGCAGCGGCGGCAGATGTAGGAGCCTGCCTCGTAGAAGTTATCGTACTCGCCGGAGAAGGGTCGTTCGGTCCCCTTTCTCTCAATGACGAAGCGTTCCTCAGGAGATAGGGGGTTGTAGCTTGCTTTTTCCATGGTCATTGCTCCGTTCTTTGGTCTATCCATTATAACACTACTAAAGTTGCCGAGATGTTGACATTGGTATGTCGTATGCTATAATGCGGTGTAGGCATACTATGAAGGGTAATAAAATGCGTATAGGAATTAACGTCTCCAACGAGCTCTTGAAGCAAGTCAAACAGATCAGACCAGAGGTCAACGTTTCCCAGGTCTGCAGGGAAGCCTTGCAACACCGTGTAGAAGTGGCGCAGAGAGCCGCCACTCAGGCCGTCAGGGATGGCGTGGATGAGCATGTCGAGCGACTCGATCGTTCGGTTGCGAAGCTGCCAATGGAGCCCGACTGGGAGGCCTATGCCCTTGACGACGCCCTAGTCTGGGTAGGGACAGTTACCCCGGAGTTTTGGGAGAGGTTCATATATCAGTCAGATTTCCTTCGGAAGCAAGGCCGGGACGAAACTGAAATGGTAGATATCTGGTCTAGTGGGGAGGGTGTGGAAGGATTCAATCGCCGTCTGTATGACAATATGGAGTGGTTCATTACCCAAAACGAGCGCGATTTTGAGTCCGGCGTCGACCGTAATCTGCAAGAGAAGGCCAAGAGAGAGTACGGACGTGCCTGGCTGGGCTACGTGCACGAAGTCCGGCGTCGGCTTGAAAAGCACCGCAAAGATGAATACGACAGAATAATGGCCGAACGTGCAGGGTACAGGCGGTCCCGCCCAGACCCAGAGCTACCGAAGCAACTGGTATAGCAGATATTCGCGTTAAAGGTTTCAGGCCAACCCGGCCTAAAGCTCCAATTTGGTTCCCACGCCTTGTGCCAGCGCTTTCTCATAGGCGTGGTTGAATGCCACTACATCCAGGGCAGCTAGGCCGGTGGAGTCCATAACCGTCACTTCGTCTTCGTTTTCTCTTCCCTTCTTCCATCCGTTAACTATTTCCCCTAGCTCAGCGTATACGTCGTCCTCGCTCATCTTGCCCTGGGCTATGGGCGTGCTTACTTCGCCGCCTATCTTGCACTGTTCCAGGCTGTCGACCACCACCTTGGCCCGGCCCAGTATCGCGGGATCCAGTTCCCTTTTGCCGGGGGCGTCGGAGCCGAAGGCGTTGAGATGGGTTCCAGGGGACACCCATTCGTTCTGGACAACAGCGTCCTGGGAGCGGGTGGTGCAGTAGACAATGCTGGCGCCCTGTACTGCCTCGTCCGGCGAGGCGACGGGTTTCAGGGTGACACCCAGTTCGCTGCCCATATCGGCGGCGAACTGCTGTGAGGCGGCTTTGGTTCTGCTCCACACCCTGATCTCTTCAGGGGAGCCGTACTGTGCAAGGTGACAGCGCAGGGTGTGCCTGGCAAGGTTTCCCGCGCCCACCATTGCAATGCTGCGCACATCCGGGGCTGCCAGATATTTGGAGGCTATGGCGGCGGCGGCGCCCGTTCTGAGGAAGGAGATGAAGAAGGAGCCCTGAGCCATTATGCACTTGGGGACTCCGGTTTCGACATCGGTGAGGACGGCAAAGCTGTGCATGCTGGATAGGCCGAACCTGGAGGGATTGTCGGCGTACCCGAATCCCAGCGTCGAGCACAGGGTAGGGACAGGGGCCATGGAGCCCGACCTGTAGTCGACGTCGCTGTTGGGTACGGTGGTGTGGTAGGCCATCATAGGCGAAAAGCTGGCGGGGACCTGGCCACGGAGGCTTTGTGCGTACAGCCGGAAGGCGGTTTCGGCGTGCTCCAGGGCTTCACCAGGCGTGATCAGCGGCCTGACCTCCTCTTCCGATAGGTAGAGCACCTTTGCTGCGCGTCTATCCTCGGACATTTTGCATTCCTCCTAGTTGGTCTCCGCCCGACCCATGTGAGCTCGCGAGGCTTGGGCTCCGGGTGGGCGCTGATGGGCCGTCCGACGTTCAATTTCTGGTGCCCCCAAGGGGATTCGAACCCCTGGTCTCCACCTTGAAAGGGTGGCGTGCTAGGCCGCTACACCATGGGGGCGTTGTGGACACGAATTAAAACTATAGCAGGACAAGCCCATCAGGGATAGAGAGAGGGGTTCTCCAGCCCTGTGGTCTCGGGCAGGCCGAACATGAGGTTCATGTTCTGGACGGCCTGGCCCGCAGCGCCCTTCACCAGGTTGTCCAGGCAGCTCACCACCACCAAGCGCCCTGCCTTCTCGTCGATGGTGGGGTAGACCAGGCAGTAGTTGCTGCCCAGCGTGTGCTTGGTCTGCGGCGGCAGATCGGTGACGTGCACGAAAGGCTCCGAACGGTACGACTCTTGGTAAAGCCGGCGCACCTCATCCTTGCTGATCCCATCGACCAGCGGAGCGTAGCAGGTGGCAAGGATGCCGCGTGTCATCGGTATGCGGTGGGGGATGAATGTGACCCTGGCGCTTTCTGCCTCACGGAGCCCGGCCAGCTCCTGTGCTATCTCCGGCTGGTGGCCATGCCCGTCCAGTCCGTAGGCCACAACGTTTTCGTTGGCTTCGGCGTAGTGGTCCATGATATTGGTGGCTAGGCCGCTGCGGCCTGCGCCTGATATGCCTGACTTGGCGTCGATAATTACGTCGTCGCTGATGATGCCCTCACGCACGGCGGGCAGCAGGGCCAGGATGGAGGCCTCCGGGTAGCAGCCGGGGTTGGCGGTCAGCTTGGCGCTCTTGATGTCCTCACGGTGTATCTCCGGCAGACCGTAGACCGCGTCGGAGAGGAGATGGGGGGCGGGGTGATCTACTTTGTACGCCGCCTGGAAAGCCGAGGCGTCGCGGATGCGGAAGTCGGCGGCGATATCGATGGCCTTGACGCCCTGTTCCACGAAAGGGGCCAGCGCCGCCGCGCTTGCGCCACTGGGAAGGGCGGAGAATACGACGTCCACCGAGCCTTCAATGGACTCCGTTATAGGCAAGTCGATGTCCCAGAGGTAGGGCATCACCTCGGGGACGCGCTTGCCCGCCGCGCTGCGCCCGGTGACGGAGAGCACCTGGGCTTCCGGATGCCGCCAGAGCAAACGGGCCAGCTCCGAGCCTGAGTATCCTGTGACGTTGATTATGCCTACCTTCATGCGATTCTCCTAACAACCAGCATTACGAGTATAGCAAGAAGGTAGTGGTGCTCACAATCAGGGGGCTGAGATGACTTCCCATGGAGGGGGGCGGTATTCAGGCAGTAGGCTGGTTGGAGGCTATACGTTCCACTGCCTTCTGTACATCGCCGAAGTCTTCGAATTCGAGGCAGGGAAGCCCATTCGACTGAAAGTGACTGTAGAGGGTGCTCCTGGCAATGACGTAGTCCGCTTCTGACGCGGCTGGAATGTCGGACTTGCCGTCGCCTATATAAACTACGGAGCGGCGCTGGCTCTTATGGTGGCGCAGCCATGAGAGCTTGAAGCCCTGCGCGCAATCCGAGCCGGACGGGTCCGGGTAGGACAATACGACTCCACTGGGGGTGATTTGGCTGCGAGCGCAGCGCACTTCGATGTTGGACAGGCCCAGACTGCGCATCACAGGAAGTACATAAAGGTCTATACCGTTACTCACTACGGTGAAGTGAAAGCCGCTGTCCAAGCAGTACTTTACGAACTGAGAAAAGCCGGGGCGCACTTCAACGTTGGCAAGCACGAAATCCTCGATGGCTGATTCATCTGCATTGAGCAGTGAGAACTGGCGTCTGTTGCTCTCTTCAACGCTGATCCGGTTGGCGTCGTAGAGCGCCTGCGCGCACTGCCATCCCTCACCAGCGAAGGCTTGCAACAGTAGATGGCTGACGTTGCAGGTGACTATCGTTTCATCGAAATCACATTGCACGGTGAGCATAGGATGATTCCTAGTTGATGCCTCTTCTGGCTACTGCGAGACGCCAGACCACGACGAAGTTGGTTGCTACGGCGAGGAGAAGGAGCGTGGCGGCGCCCTGTCCCACTATGGCCCCCAGCATGACCACAAGCAGCCGCGCGTCTCTGGAGGCAAGGGAACCGGCGAGGCCGGGGAACGCTCCTCCGAGAGTGGCCTCGGCGCGGGCGCGCGAGTAGCTGATCATAAGGGAACCTGCAATGGCGAGGAGGCCAAAAACGAGCACCAGCGAATCCGCCGTTCGGGCCTCGAATTCCAGCGCCCAGTAGGTGAGGCCGGCCAGGATAGCCACGTCGGCGTAGCGGTCGAGCACGGCATCGAAGAAGCCGCCGAAGGGGCTGGCCATGTCCTTGAGGCGCGCCAGGTCTCCGTCCGCGCCGTCCACTACAGACGAGATTTGGGCGGCAATGCCGGCCCAGATGTTGTAGCCGGCAAAGAACAGCCATAGTGAAGCCAGCGCTATCACAAAGCTGGCAAACGATACGTGGTTGGGGGTAAGGGGCGTCCTGGCCAACAGGGCAGCCAGGGGTCGTGAAAGCCTCCGGTTAAGGTAACGCGATACCAGCCCTTCTTTCGGTGATTGTGCCATTATTGTCAGAGATAGCTTTCCTTACGTATACCAGGTCCTCCCACGTGTCCACGTCGTGCCAGAAGCTGCCGGAGACATCGCAGGCTTGCAAGGCGCCGCCCTCATTGATAAGGCGAGTGACGGCGTGACTGAGCTCGTACTGCTTTCTTTCTAGGGAGAGCTCTTTGTCGATTGCTACGAAGATGTCGGGCGAGAATCTGAAAACGCCGGCATCTATGCCGTTCCAGTGCTCCAGGTCCTTCCCTATGGAGATTATGGAGCCGTGCTCTTCCACCAGTACCCTGGTGCCTTCCTCCATCTGGCGTAGGGAGAAGTCGAAGTCAACGGCCAAGGCGTTGTCCTTTCCCTGGACGTCCAACAGAGGCGCGAGAAGGTCCGGCGAGACCATGTGGTCGGCCATGGATAGGATAATAGGCTCGGTTTTGCTGAAGTGGCGGGCCGCGTAAACAGAGAGGGCGTTGCCCATTCTGTAGTGCGGGTTGAAGATGAATTGAACTTTGAGTCCGTACCGTGAACCGTCGCCCACCCAGCGCTCCAAGTATTCTCCCTGGTGTCCGGTGATTATTGCTATATGGTTAATCCCCGACTCAGCGAAAGCCTCCAAGGTATAGTCGATGATGGGACGGCCTGCTACGGGAAGGAGCACCTTGTGCTTGACGCTATGGTGCCGGGCAAGCCTTGAACCGAACCCAGCCGCCAGTATCACTCCTTTCATTTGTTAAACCTCCTGTTGTGACCCCATGGCGACCAAAAAGTTGCCTAAAAAAGCGCAACGTAAACGCAAGACAGCTATGGAGAGGCCAGCATGAAATAGAACGCTGACGGAGTTTAGCCATCGGCGCTGCTGTGAGCAGCGCTAGCTCCGTTAGGCCAATGTTTAACAGCAATGAGGGGATATGTCAAATGCCAAACGTCAGATGGGAAAGCGCGGGCTGGGTGAGTTCTTCCGTTCTTCAGGCGCTCTTGCGGCCCAGGACGCGCCGGGCGGCATTGGCTACATCGGAAGCGGCAAGGCCGTACTTATCGAACAGCTCCTGGGGCTTTCCGGACTCGGCGTAGCCCCTGACCGCGACCGTCTCAATGGGGACGGCCTGGATTCCGGCGGCGGCCTGCGAAACGAGGCTGCCCAGTCCACCGTGAATGTAGTGCTCTTCGGCAGTGACTATGGCTCCGGTGCGGCAGGCGTCGGCTACAGCGTCCAGGTCAAGAGGCTGGAGGGTGGACATGTTGACAACGCGGGCCTCGATGCCTTCCCGCGACAGGGTATCCGCCGCTTCCAGGGCCGTGGAAACCATTATGCCGCAGGCAATGATTGCCAAGTGGTCCCCGGCGCGGAGCGTCTCAGCCTTCCCCAGAGTGAATTCGGCCCCGTTGGGGTGGATCACGGGAATGGCGGGCCGTGAAAGGCGGATATAGAAGGGTCCTTTCTTGTCGGCGGCAAGCCTGACCGCAGCCTCAGTCTCGGGCCCGTCACTGGGAACTACTACGTTGAACCCGGGCAGAGCGCACATGAGGGCGATGTCCTCTATGGACTGGGCGGATATGCCGTCTTCGCCGGTGAGCAGGCCGGCGTGGGTGCAAACTATCTTCACGTTGGCGTTCATCTGGGCTATGTTGATCCGTATCTGGTCGTAAGGGCGCCCCGTACCGAAAACGGCGAACGTGGAGGCAAAGGGGACCTTGCCGGACATGGCGAAGCCGGATGCCATGCTCATCATATTCTGTTCGGCGGGGCCAAGATCAAAGAAACGGTCGGGGAACTCTTTGGCAAACATATAGGCGAGGGTAGAAACGTTGAGGTCGCCGCCCAGGACCACCACGTCCGGGTGGCTCTTCCCCAGCTCCAAGAGTGTGCGGCCAAAGGCTTCACGCGTAGCTGCTGTGGTCATGAATCCGTTCCTAAGTGGTGACTAAACTGCTGCCTTCCATCTCTTTGACGAGCGCGGAAATGCTCTGTTCCGCGTAGCCCATCTCAGTCATGGCTTCTTTGGCTTCCTCAGCCGAGAAGCCGAGCTCGAACATAGCCTGTCCCGCCTGTTCCCAGGAGGGTGCCTTGCCGTGAAAGCCGGGGTTGTTCTCCATGAAACTGACCCCCTTGCCTTTGACGGTGTTGGCTATGATAACCGTGGGCTGCCCCTTGACTTCCATGGCGCGCTGGAATCCTTTGTACAGGGCCGGAATACTGTGGCCGTTGACCGTCAGGACCCGCCAGCCGAAGGAGCGCCATTTCTGCGCCAGCGGTTCCAGTTCCATGACCTCGTGGGTGAAGCGGTCGTTCTGGATGCGGTTGCGGTCCACAATGGCGGTCAGCGTATCTATCTTGTAATGGGCCGCTGACATCGCCGCTTCCCAGACCTGTCCTTCGTCGCACTCGCCGTCACCCAGCAGGACGTAGGTGCGGTAGCTCTTGCCGTCCAATCTGCCGGTCAGGGCTACTCCTATGCCAAATGAGAGTCCCATGCCGAGGGAACCGCCGGACATCTCGACGCCGGGGGTGCCTATCTTGGCATGGCCCTGCAAGTGAGTGTCTATTTTGCGGAAAGTGCTCAGATCGCTCCGCGGGAAGTACCCCCTGTGAGCCAGCACCGTATACAGGCCTGGGCAGGCGTGCGCCTTGCTGAGGATGAAGCGGTCTCTATCCGGGAAGTGGGGGTCTTGCGGATTGTTGCGAAGCACCTTGAAATACAGCGTGGTCAGAATATCGGTTTCGGAAAGGGAGCCGCCTGAATGACCGCTGCCTGCCTCCGCGATGCTGAAGAGCAGGTCACGGCGGATCTTGCGGGCGGTCTCCCTGAGGTGCGACCTTTCTTGTGATGAAAGCGGTTCGGCGAGATCGGGTGACGACAGAGCCATAGACGCAGAACTCCCACAGAAAATAACACAGCGATTATAACAGCCTAAAAGCCTGATGTAAGGGGGTATGCTACCGTTTTCTATAGAGTAGAGTATGGAGTATGCTTCAGGCCTGAAATGATCATAGACTTTCATACCCACGTATTCCCATCCCGGCTTATGGAGAAGCGCGGCGCTTATTCCAAGCGGGACGGTACCCTAGCAGCGCTGTTTGCAGACCCCAACGCTCCTATGGCTACCGCTGAGGACCTGATTTCCGCGATGGACGAAGCCGGGGTAGACGCCGCCGTGATCATGGGTGTGGGCTGGACGGATAGGGACATAGCCAGGGAGGCCAACGACTACCTCTTGGAGTCGGCGGCGCGTTACAGCGGCAGGCTTGTTCCGTTTTGTTCGGTGAACCCCGCCTGGGGTGAAGACGCTCTGAGGGAAATCGAACGCTGCGCCGCCTCGGGGGCCAGGGGGGTGGGAGAACTCCACCCCGACACGCAGGGGTTCAAGCTAGGGGATAGGTCTTTGATGGACCCGTTCCTGGATTGCGTGAAGTCGCGGAACATGGTGCTGCTCACGCATTCTTCCGAACCGGTGGGCCACACGTATCCGGGCAAGGGCACGGTGACACCGGCCGTGTTGATGGAGTTCATAGAGAGATACCCGGACGTTGCGATAGTTTGCTCGCATTGGGGAGGCGGCTTGCCATTCTACTCCCTGATGCCCGAGGTGAAGCGAGCTTTGAACAACGCCTATTTCGACAGCGCCGCTTCGCCGTTCCTTTACCGCGCTTGCATCTATTCGCTGATGTCGAAAGCGGCCCGCCCAGGCTCGATATTGTTCGGCTCCGACTTTCCCTTGCTGAAACCGGGACGGCTGATGAGGCACATCAGAGCCGCTGATATCTCGGCAGAAGAGAAGGAGCGGATCCTGGGAGGAAACGCACAGCGGCTGCTGGGTCTGTAGAAGATGCAAAAGGATGGAGATGCCGGCGTTTCAAGGCTGTTCATCGCGGTAGAACTGACGCCTGCCGCTCGCCGGTACACGGAGAAAGCGCTAGGCATATTCAAAGAGGGGCTCCCTTCCGGCGTGCGCTGGGTGAGGCCGGAGGGCGTCCACCTTACGCTGAAGTTCCTAGGCAACGTGTCCAACGATGCAATACCGACTATGGAAAGCGGCATGCGCCGGGCGGCAGAGGGGATTTACCCCTTCACCGTACGGGTGCAAGGCGCGGGCTGCTTCCCCAGTTCCAGACGGCCGCGTGTGCTATGGCTGGGGCTGCAGGGCGAGTTGGAGTCTTTGCTAACCGCTCAGTCCCGGCTGGAGGATTCACTGGAGGCGTTGGGGGTGGATAGGGAGACCAGAAGATTCCGACCGCATTTGACACTGGGTCGTGTCAGCGGCGGGTTGCCCGAAGGTTGGGCGGAGAGATTGGAAGAGACGTTGCAGATTGTAGGGGCGATGGGTTCCTGCGACCTTCCGGTGGATGGACTGAGCCTGATGGAAAGCGTTCTGGGAAAGGAAGGGGCCGTGTACACTCGAAGGGCTTTTGTTGTCCTAAACCGCCGCTGACAGTGCTTGCATAGTGCGGAGGTTGTGATATACTTCTCAAACTTTCACGGTTGAAAAGGATGAGGAGGTACAATTGGAGGCTACATTCCCCAACTGCCAGCAATGCTCAACAGGTCTTCTGGTGCCCCTTTCTGATTTTGGGAGCCAGGGCGCTCCAATACAGTACAAAGCCTGGGTATGCACCCAGCCGGACTGCGGTTTCAATATCAAGATCAGAAACGGCGACGTCTATCTGAACGAGCCGATTCACAGCGGCATCAACCACGTTTCCAGGATTCGCTAACGGTACCGGAACCCGTTACCTGCACCCGGTACCGGCCGGCATACGGCCAGGGTTAGCGCTGTCCGAAACAAGCCGTTTCTTGCGTTGCGGTTGGCATTTGCGTCTGCCTGCATTTATCATTAGTGGACGCTGAGCAAACCCGGTGAGCTGCGAGCGATGCAGCACGCTTTTATGAAATGGCAGTCATGACCCACCGATCGCGCCGCTTTGCCGCCATGGCGTCCATAGCCATTGGCGTTCTTCTCATCTCGGCTGCCGGTATCTACATGATACTGGGCTGGTCGATGAATAGGGAGCTGGGATCTCTGGAGTTCGAGGGTGACGTAGTCTCACCGGTCATCGTCACCGAGCCGGAAAACCGGACCCTGGAGGAGCTAGGTGGCGAGAATGCTTCCCAACAGCCCGTCCAGCAGCCGGAGGGTCTGGCCTCCTTCCCTGACCCCGGCAGCGTACGGCTTTACCCAGGAGAGAACCTCCCATTCATAGCTTGGGACGACCCCTGGACGGCGCAACCTTCCTCTGAAATAGAGGACTACCCGTTGGAAGGGTTCCGCTCTCTTGACGAGTTTCAGATCGCCGTCGTGGGAGAGATGCCCGCCGCCACGTCCATCGGGATTCCCGCCATTGGGCTGGATGCGCCGATTGAGGAACTGGGCATAATAGACCTTGGCGACGCACGCCAGTACGAAACGCCCAACAGAGTGGTAGGCCACATTCCGGAGACGGCCAATGCGGGTGAGCTGGGCAACGTGTGGCTGTTTGGCCATTTACAGAGTCCGCTGCGCGGCGAGGGTTCCGTATTCAAGAGCCTTCCTCTCATCCCGGATAAGCTGAGGAAGGGTGAGCGCGTGTACGTAGTGCTGGAAGGCCCAGCGGGCAGCTACCTGTATGAGGCTATATCAACATCCGTGATCCACAAGGATGAGTTGAGTCTATACCCGACGGATGGGGCGACTGTAACGCTGGTGACCTGCGTGCCAGCATTTACCTACGACCATAGACTGCTGGTTACAGGCGAGCTGGTAGGCTTCAAGCCGCTTTCCGTGTGAGGGCGATGTGGGTGCGCTTCTGAGCTTGTAATACGAGAGGTGGCAGCGGTTGGCTCCTGTGATACCATGATAAGAAGCTAGGGCAAGGGCATGAACGGAGGTGGGGGCATGCACATACCAGAACGCCCAGATTGGAAATCTATCGCTGCCGACCGGCTGCACCGTATGGGGCGTGAGCGCGAGGCCAAAGCCCTCTACGGGCTTGACAAGACCAAGAGCCAGCAGGAAAACGAGCGGCGTGCTCGTGAATGGCGCAGGGAAGAAAAGCGGCGGGCAAGGGGCAACGTATCCCTCTTTGCAAGGCTGAGAAAGTTCCTGCTGGGTTGAAAAAACGCCCGGCAGAAGCCGGCATTTCCGGCCACGTTCGTATCTGTGCCGTCCTTGACACCTTTTCCAGCGCTGCCTATACTTTGAATTGTTCGACATAGCAAAGGCTGAGAAGGGGAGTAGTAAGTCGTCAGCGAGGCCCAGAGAGCCGGGTGAGGTGGGAGCCGGCGCCAAGCGCAAGGACTGAATGGACCCCTGAGCCGCAACCCGAAACCGTTAGGGAGTAGGCGTTGCCGGAGGAGCACCGTTACAGGCTCAGGCGCATGCCGAAAGGCCCCGCGCCGTGAGAGGTCCCGATACGTTCGGGATAAAGAAGGGTGGCACCACGGAGAAGCCCCGTCCCTAGATGGACGGGGCTTCTTGCGTTGAGGCGCAGTTTACCAAATGAGGGAGGAACAAATGGACACCAAGATATTGCTTGAGGAGAAAGAGATACCGCAGGCTTGGTACAACGTTATGGCGGATATGCCGTCGCCGCCTGCGCCGGTGATACATCCCGGCACCAAGCAGCCCATAGGCCCGGACGACCTTGCGCCGCTCTTTCCCATGGACCTGATAGGCCAGGAGGTCAGCCAGGAACGTTACATTCCCATACCGGACGAGGTGCGTGAGGTCTACAAGCTGTGGCGCCCTACTCCTCTGTTCAGGGCGGCGCGCCTGGAGAAGGCGCTGGATACCCCGGCCCGCATCTACTACAAGTACGAGGGGGTTAGTCCAGCGGGGAGCCACAAGCCCAACACCGCGGTGCCCCAGGCCTACTACAACAAGGAGCAGGGTACAAGGCGCATAACCACCGAGACCGGCGCAGGGCAGTGGGGCAGCGCCCTGGCCTTCGCCTGCCAGCAGTTCGGCATAGAGTGCAAGGTCTACATGGTGCGCATAAGCTACGAGCAGAAGCCGTATCGCCGTTCCATGATGGAGACCTGGGGCGCCAGCGTAGTGCCCAGTCCCAGCATGGACACTCATTCGGGGCAGCAGATCCTAGGGCAAGACGCCGATTCGCCGGGGAGCCTGGGAATCGCGATCAGCGAGGCCGTGGAGGACGCCGCCACCCATGAGGACACCAAGTACTCGCTGGGGAGCGTGTTGAACCACGTGCTCATGCACCAGACGGTCATTGGGCAGGAAAGCAAGCTGCAATTGGAGAAGGTGGATGCCTACCCAGACATGGTCATTGGCTGCGTGGGAGGAGGCAGCAGCTTCGCCGGCATAGCCTTCCCCTTTGTGAAGGACAAGCTGGATGGACGAGACATCCGATTCATTGCCGTGGAGCCGGAAGCTGCGCCAACCATTACGCGGGGCAAGTACACCTATGACTTCGGCGATACCTCTGAGCTGACGCCGCTGGTGAAGATGTACACGCTGGGCCATACGTTTGTGCCGCCCAGGATTCACTCCGGCGGCCTGCGCTACCACGGCATGGCTCCTCTGATGAGCCAGCTCTGCAATGAGGGCATAATAGAGGCGCGGGCGGAACACCAGACCGCCGTGTTTGCCGCCGCGGTGCAGTTTGCCAAGACGGAGGGAATCATTCCCGCCCCGGAGCCCGCGCACGCTATCAAAGTCGCCATAGACGAGGCCCTGAAGTGCAGGGAAACCGGCGAGGCGAAGAACATACTGTTCAACCTGTGCGGCCACGGCTACTTCGACATGTCGGCATACGACGCCTTCCTGGCCGGAGGGCTAGAAGACTACTCCTATCCGCGCGAAGAAGTGGAAGCGGCGCTGGCGGGCTTACCGCAGGTGTAAAGGTATGACCAAAGTTACTGGCAAGAAACGCATCCTGACCGGCGTACGGCCCACCGGCGCTTTGCACCTGGGGCATTACGTAGGCGCGCTGGAGAACTGGGTGCGCCTGCAGGAAGAGTACGACTGCTTCTTCCTCATCGCGGACTACCAGGCGCTGGGCGATCACCTGGACGATACCGAGGGAATACGCCGCTCCGTGATAGAGGTGGGACTGGACTGGCTGAGCGTGGGTTTGGACCCGGAGAAGAGCACGTACGTGATCCAGAGCTATGTGCCTGAGCACGCCGAGCTGGCTATGCTCTTCTCCATGGTTACTCCTTTGGGCTGGTTGGAGCGAAATCCTACCCTCAAAGCCGAACGGAGCAGGTTGGAGGCTGAAGGCTTATCGGTGGGGTTCTACACGTATCCGGTCAGCCAGGCAGCCGATATAGCTCTGCCCAAGGCCGACCTGGTGCCGGTGGGTGAGGACCAGGTGCCGCACATAGAGATGACGCGTGAGGTGGTGCGCCGCTTCAACCGGATGTTCGGCGAGATGTTTCCCGAACCGGAAAGCATGGTGGGCCGTGTGGCCCGGCTGCCCGGCACCGACGGACAAGCCAAGATGAGCAAGAGCCTGGGCAACGTCATCTATCTGTCGGACGACGAGCAGGCGGTGCAGCAGAAGGTGCGCGGCATGTACACCGATCCCAAACGGGTGCGCGCCGATATTCCCGCGGAGCCGGAAGGCAATCCTGTCTTCGCCTATCACGACGCTTTCAATGAGGATAGGGCTGAGGTGGATGACCTCAAGGAGCGGTACCGCAAGGGCAAGGTGGGCGACGTTGAGGTGAAGCAGAAGCTGACATCGGCGTTGAACCGGTTCCTTGCTCCCATCAGGGAGAAACGCGCCTACTACGAAGAACGCCCCGCTCTGGTGCAGGAGGCCCTGCTAGAGGGTACGCGGCGAACCAAGCAAGTGGCCGAGGATACGATGAGGGAGGTTAGGGAGAGGATGGGAATCCTGTATTTTGAGGGAGGATAGGTTCGCCTGTGCACATTCTACGGGAACGGGACGCTTTGCTCTGAGAACGTCCTCACCGGGTGTCATTCTGAACGAAGTGAAGAATCTTTCTTGCTGTATGACGCGAGTGGTTAAAGAATATTACGTTTACATCATGTCCAGCCATTCAAAACGGCTGTACGTTGGTATGACCAACGACCTCTACCGTAGGGTTTGGGAACACAAGAGTGGGCTGATTGAAGGTTTTACCGAGCGGTACAACCTTAAAATGCTTGTGTACTATGAGACAGCAGACGATGTTCGGGCTGTCATTGCACGAGAGAAGCAGATCAAGGGATGGCTAAGGAGCAGGAAGATAGAGCTTATTGAATCGTTCAATCCAGAATGGGATGACTTGGCGATGACTTGGTTCAAGGAGCGGGGTTGATTTGCATTAGAGGGGGGCATTTGTAGGCATAGAAGATTCTTCGCTGCGCTCAGAATGACGGGTGTAGGCGAAAGGGCTGAAGAAGCGGGATGCCGAGTGCAATTAGGTGATAAACGGATGACGTGTATAAGAAAAGCCGTTAGGGGAGATCAGGAGCAGGTGTTTTCACTTGCCGAGGACTTTGCAACGTCCTTCCGTCCTCGCTTGGATGCTTTCACCGAGGCCTTCTCCCAGTTGTACGAACAAGACGACGCTTTGATCCTGGTGGCCGAGGAGTTTGACCAGGTTATTGGATACTTGCTGGGCTTCGATCACTGGACGTTCTTTGCCAACGGCCGGGTTTCATGGGTAGAGGAAGTCATGGTACATCAAGACCATAGACGCCGGAAGATTGGGCATGCCCTAATGGACGGGTTTGAGCAGTGGGCGTCATCGCGCGGATCCAAGCTGGTAGCCCTGGCAACCCGGAGAGCGGCTCAGTTCTATCTAGCGCTAGGTTATGACGAATCGGCGATTTATTTCCGCAAGCTCATTCCTGTGACAGCGTAGCCTGCAAGGACCAATCATGTACACACCAACCCTAGAACAGGTGAAGACTCTGCTCCGTGAGCAGGAAGGCAACATGGCGCCGTTGTACCGTGAGATCAAGGCCGACCTGGAGACGCCGGTGTCGGCGTTTCTGAAGATAGCCCGCGGCCCGTACTCGTTCCTGCTGGAGAGCGTGGAAGGCGGCGAAAGGCAGGCCCGCTACAGCTTCATAGGCACCGAGCCGTACCGCGTGCTCAAGACGGGCCCCGGCACGGAAGCCGGCGAGGTTGACCCGCTGTTGCCCGTGGAACAGGAGCTGTCCGCGTACAGACCGATAAGCGTGTCCGGCCTTCCCCGCTTCCTGGGCGGAGCTATCGGTTATCTATCGTACGAGACGTTCCGCTACCATGAGCCGCGGATGACTGCACCGGAGGCTGACCCCATCGGAGTGCCGGAGTCGTTACTCATGTTCACCGATACCGTTGTCGTCTTCGACCACCTGCGGCACTCCATCAAGCTAGTTTCGCACGTCCATGCCGGGGATGACCTGGAAGCCTCCTACCAAGAGGCAGTAGACCGCATTGAAGCAATCGCCGGGCGTTTAAGCCAGCCGCTGGCGCCGCAGTCTGCGGGGCCCGGGAGTGACGGCCACGCTGAGGGCGCTTCCAACTTCACCAAAGAGGAGTACATGGAGGTGGTGCGCCGCTGCAAGGAGTACGTCGTCGCTGGCGACATCATACAGGTCGTGCCGTCGCGGCGAGTGGCTCAGCCTACCTCCGCCGAACCCTTCGACATATACCGCGCTCTGCGCATACTCAATCCGTCGCCTTATATGTATTTCCTAAAGCTGGACGACTTCTACATAGTTGGCGCATCGCCGGAAACGCTGGTGCGCGTGGAAGACGGCATGGTCTACAACTACCCGCTGGCGGGCACGCTGCGCCGTGGAGAAACGCCGGAAGAGGACGAGGCGCTGGCGGAGAGGCTGCGCAACGATGAGAAGGAGAAGGCCGAGCATATAATGTTGGTAGACCTGGGCCGCAACGACGTAGGCCGCGTGGCCGAAGCAGGCTCGGTAGAGGTCACCGACCTGATGCGCGTGGTGCGCTACTCGCACGTCATGCACCTGGAGTCGGAGGTGCAGGGGCGCCTCCGCTCCGACAAGACGATGTACGATGCCTTGCGTTGCGCCATGCCGGCGGGGACGCTGTCCGGCGCGCCCAAGATACGCGCCATGGAGATCATAGCCGAGATGGAGCCGGAGAAGCGCGGCCCATACGGAGCGGCGGTGGGATACTTTGGCTTCCAGGGCAACATGGACACGGCCATCCCAATCAGGACCATCGTAATGAAGGATGGAATCGCCTACCTGCAAGCGGGCGGCGGCATTGTCTACGACAGCGATCCGGAGTCGGAGTGGGAGGAGACGGAGAACAAGCTGGCCGCACCGGCGCGGGCCATTGCCATCGCGGAGGGTAGAGCGACTTGATTCTCCTAATAGACAACTACGATAGCTTCACATACAACCTGTACCAGTACCTCAGCGATCTGGGCGCGGACGTCCACGTGGTGCGCAACGACGCCGTGAGCTTGGAAGACATCGAGGAGCTGAGGCCGGAGAAGATCGTTGTCTCGCCGGGGCCGTGCACCCCGCTGGAGGCGGGCATCTCCAACGACGTGGTACGCGAGATGGGAAGGCATACGCCCCTGCTCGGCGTGTGCCTGGGGCACCAGTGCATCGGCTATGCCTTTGGCGCCACCGTGGGCTATGCCGGCGAAATAGTGCACGGCAAAACATCGCAGGTGAGCCACGACGGCAGGGGTGTGTTCAGGGGACTGCCCAACCCGCTGCAGGGGATACGTTACCATTCGCTGGCAGTGTACGGGGAGACGCTGCCGCCGGAGATAGAGGTCACCGCTACGTCGGATAGCGGCGTGGTCATGGGCCTGCGGCACAAGGAGTACCCCATAGAGGGCATCCAATTCCACCCGGAGTCGATAATGACGGAGTGCGGCAAGGACATCCTACGCAACTTTCTGGAAGGGTAGATATATGGTATGATATGCCATATATGTGTATGGCGAGAGGTGTGGTATGCAAAAGAAGGTTACGCTATCCCTTGACACTAAGCTTGTAGAAGAGGTCCAGCGGCTCGTGAGAGAAGGTAGAGCAAAGTCCCAGAGCGAGTTTTTTGGAGAGGCGTTGGAAGCGCGACTGAAGGAGATTAAAAGGCAAAGACGTCGCAAGCTTCTTTTGGAAGCCAGTCAGGACCCTGTATTTCTGGCTGAAATTGAACAGCTTGAGCACGAGTTTGCCTCTGCCGACGTTGAGACTGCCAGGATGATTGAGTGAACCGGTATTGGCGATGGCACGTGTTTATCGCCAACCTTGATCCCCCTATCGGTTCAGAGCAGGCGGGGACAAGGCCAGTGATCATCATCAGTGAGGACGACTACAATAGAATTATGCCTCTGGTAACCATTCTTCCCATAACTTCAAAGAAACCGGAACGCAGACTATATGCGGATGAAGTGTTTGTTGAGGCCAGCAATGCAGGGCTGCGTCTGGACTCAATTGTTCTCGTTCACCACATGCGTACTATCTCAAAGCGCCGGCTGGGAGCATTTGTTGGAGTCCTTGATGATGAGGAAAAGCAGAGGGAAATTGTCGATACTGTTGCAGAGCATCTGGATCTTTGGTGATTGCAAAAGAGTTGCCCAAGCTTTTGGAAGATGTGGAAAGACGTGCCCAACAGATCGCAAGGGAAGACTGGAGCCGAGCGGTGGGGGCTGCTGACAAAGGACCCGTTGTCCTGCCGAGGTGGAGGCCGCACCCAGGCATTCAGAAATCTCCGAACAGTTAGCGCGCAAGATATGTAGAGGACTCTCAGTACCTAGGATAGGAATATAAACTTGATATGTCGACCGGGATGATCATCGAAAACTTGAAGCGGTTCAACTGCAAAGAGCGCTATCATCTGATTAGAGCCGCCTTGGACAATCCTAAATTCAGGCTAGGAGATTCCTTTAGGGAGAGGCTTCAAGAATGCTTGGGTCTCCAGGTTCCAAAGGACGCTTTTGCTGCTGTGGACTACCATCTTGATTGGATTTATGCCAGCCTATGTATTGCTACTACTCCAGAGCAGCCACCCTATTATCCATTACATGATGCTAAGGAAATCTCAGGTACTATACAGGACGTAGATCTTCTAATTGCCTATGAATCCAGCGGAATTTGCCATGTAGTCATGGTGGAGGCCAAAGGAGTCTTATCATTTAGCAATAGAGATTTGAACAGGAAGGCAGAAAGGCTTGGGGTCATTTGGGGAGATGATGGCGGATGTTGGCCCAATGCTAAACCTCACTTTGTTATCGCATCCCCTAGAAAACCAGAGAGGCTTACCTATGTAGGATGGCCTAGCTGGATGAAGTTGCAAAAGAACCAATGGTTAAGGCTCGATATTGCCAATAATCCACCCCTTCAAAAGGTAACGCGGCTACATAGAGACCCAACTCACAAGAACCGATATGCAAAATGGAAGGTGGAGCAGATAAAGATATGATTCGTGAAGCCATTGCAGAACTAGTCGAAGGACGGGACCTTTCCCAGGAGGGCGCCGCTCAGGTGATGAACGAGATCATGGAGGGCGAGGCTACGCCCGCCCAGATCGGCGCTTTCATCACGGCGTTGCGCATCAAAGGGGAGACCGTTGCCGAGATCACCGGCATGGCCCAGACAATGCGGGCGAACTCTCTCAAGGTGCAGGCAGACGTCTGCGGAGAGAACCTTGTCGATACGGCAGGCACCGGCGGCGACGGCCAGAACACAATGAACGTTTCCACGGCGGCCGCCGTCGTGGCGGCAGCGGCAGGCGCCAAGGTGGCCAAACACGGCAACCGCGGCGCATCCAGCGTCTGCGGCAGCGCCGACATCCTGGAGGCGAGCGGTGTCAAGGTGGACGTTGACCCGGACGGCGTGAAGCGGTGCATTGAAGAGATAGGCATTGGATTCATGTTTGCCCCTATCTTTCATCCCGCTATGCGCCATGCTGTTGCTCCCAGACGTGAGATAGGCATACGCACCGTGTTCAACATTCTTGGCCCGCTGACCAACCCGGCCAACGCTGGCTCACAGGTGCTTGGCGTCGCCGACCCATCGTACGGAGACAAGATGGCCAGGGTGCTGGGACGGCTGGGAACAGAGCGGGCCATGGTGGTGCACGGTAAAGACGGCATGGACGAACTATCCATTACAGGCCCAACCCAGGTCTGGGAACTCTCTGGCGGGCAGGTGAACTCCTACAGCGTTACCCCGGAGGACGCCGGCTTAAAACCGGCCTCCCTAGACGACATAAGCGGCGGCAGCCTGGAACGCAACCTAGAACTTTTTAGCAGCGTGCTCCAGGGCGTTCCAGGCCCTGTCCAGGACGTGGTGGTTCTCAACGCTGCCGCGACTCTGGCGGTGGCGGGCAAAGCAGACGACCTCCGCGGCGGCGTTTCCATGGCCCGTGAAGCGATAAACAGCGGTGCGGCTAAAGAGAAGCTGGAAGCGC
Source organism: Dehalococcoidia bacterium (assembly GCA_965197965.1). Classification (GTDB taxonomy): domain Bacteria; phylum Chloroflexota; class Dehalococcoidia; order Lucifugimonadales; family QGNO01; genus DAOUJH01. The sequence goes on along the minus strand of OZ240235.1, from coordinate 496,292 downwards.
TAGCCGAGCTGACCCAGGGACTGAGTTGATGGACATGGGGCTCAGCGGGAAAACCGCCCTTATAACCGGAGGCAGCAGGGGAATTGGCCGGGCCACTGCCTTGACCCTGGTCAGGGAAGGGTGCTGGGTCGGGATCTGTGCCCGCGGTGAGGAGACGCTCGCCGCGACGCTGGACGAGCTAGGCTCCATATCGTCGAGTGTATGGGACGCCACCGCGGACGTAACCAGCAGACAGGATATAGAGCGATTCATATCGGAAGGCGCGGCGCACTTTGGCGGGCTGGATGCGCTGGTGTGCAACGTGGGCGGCATGCGCGGCAGGGGTTTGCTGGAAGCCAGCGATGAAGAGTGGAGCGAAACGCTTGACCTGAACCTGCTCCATTCGGTGCGCGCAATCAGGGCTGCCGTGGGCTACATGAAGGAACGTGGCGGTTCCGTTGTCATAGTTTCGTCCATATCAGGTTGGAAGCCCGGGCCGCAAGCCCAGTACGGCACTGCCAAGGCCGCTGAGATATTCCTGGCGTCATCACTGGCCTGGGAGCTGGCCCAGTTCAACATCCGGGTCAACGCGGTCAGCCCCGGCTCCATAATGTTTCGTGGCGGCGGGTGGGATCGGTTCAACCAGAACTACCCGGAACAGTACGACGAATGGATGAAGCGAGACCTGCCCTGGCAGCGCCTGGGCACTGACCAGGAAGTCGCCGATGTCATCGCTTTCATGTTGTCTGAGCGGTCGCGCTGGATAAACGGCGCAAACATCCCGGTTGACGGCGCCCAGGGCCGTCCCACCGCGCGCTGGTACGATTTCGAAGGTTAGCTATAAGTGTGGCAATACTCGACCAGATCGTAGAGAAGAAGCGCGAAAGGCTGGCACGCAGCAAACAGGAAGAGCCCTTGTCCTCACTGGAAGAACGAGCCAAGGATACGCCCTTGCCACTCGACTTTTCCGAGGCTCTCCGTGGACCGGGAGTCCGTCTCATTGCCGAGACCAAGAAGGCGTCTCCTTCCAAGGGGCTGCTCCATGAGAACTACGATCCTGTATCACTGGCGCGGACCTACGCGGAAAACGGAGCAGCTGCCGTCTCCGTACTCACGGAGGTCGATCATTTCCAGGGCAGCTTGGCGCACCTGGAAGCGGTCAAGAGTTTCGTGCGAGAAGCGGGGCTGCCCGTGCTGCGCAAAGATTTCATCTTTGACCCGTACCAGGTTGTGGAAGCGCGCGCCAGCGGCGCCGACGCTATTCTACTCATAGTGGCCATGCTGGATACGCCGCAGATCAGAGAGCTTCTAGGAGCAGCGCAGTCGCTAGGGATACAGGCGCTGGTGGAGGTGCACTCGGAAGATGAACTGGGCATGGCGCTGGAAGCGGGCGCTGAGATCATCGGCATCAACCACCGGGATCTAAAAACCTTCCAAACGGACGTCACTCTATCGCAGAGGCTGAGGCCGTTCATTCCGGAAGGCAAGGTGGTGGTTGCGGAGAGTGGCATCAGCTCCCGGGAGGACGTGATTAGACTCAAGGAGTCGCGCATAGACGCCGTACTTGTCGGCGAGGCGCTGGTTACGGCCTCCGACGTGGCGGCCAAGGTGCGAGAACTGGCACACCCATGACCAAGGTCAAGATTTGCAGTGTGCAAGAGGCGGAGCACATCCTAGCCGCCGCTGAAGCGGGCGCAAGCTTTGTCGGGCTGAACTTTGTGCCCGGGGTGCGCCGCCGTTTGCCGGAAGACAAGGCAAGAGAGATGGTGCAGGCATTCCGCGACAAGTACAATCGTACCGGCCCCAGGTTGGTGGGCATCTTCGTAGATCAGGCCCTGGATGAGGTTGACCGCATCCTGCAAGAGTGCGACCTAGATATGGCGCAGCTGAGCGGCCACGAATCGTTGGAGTATGCCAAGCTGGTTTCCAAGCCGGTGATCAAGGCCGTCCACGTTTCCGCGGAGAAGCCGGCGGAAGAGGTGATCGCCAGCTTGAGACCACTGCTTGCCGAACTGGACTCGGCGGGGGTTTTGCCGCTTCTACATCCGGACGTAGGCCAGGCTCATGGCGGCACGGGTGCCGCATTGGATTGGGAGATTGCCCGTGCCCTGGCAGGAGACCGACACTTTCTACTCGCTGGGGGCTTGGAGCCGGAGAACGTGGCCCAGGCTGTAGAACAAGTGCAACCCTGGGGCGTGGACGTATCCAGCGGCGTGGAGACGGCTGGAATCAAGGACGTTGAGAAGATAGAGGCCTTTGTGCAGAGGGCAGGAGCGGCCAAGGAGTAGAGATGACTATAAAGAGTACTCTCCCCAACGAACGCGGACGATTCGGGGAATATGGAGGACGGTTTGTACCTGAGACGCTGATGGCCGCTCTCAGTGAATTGGAGGAGGCTTATCGAACGGTAGAGAACGACGCCTCCTTTCAAGAGGAGCTGTCGTCGCTGCTTGGGGAGTACGTGGGGCGTCCCACTCCTCTATACCATGCTGCCAACTTGAGCCGCCGCTTGGGCGGAGCGCAAGTCTATCTGAAACGGGAGGACCTGGCTCACACCGGGGCTCATAAGATAAACAACGCCATTGGCCAGGGACTGCTGGCAAAACGCATCGGCAAGCGCCGCATCATTGCTGAGACGGGCGCCGGTCAGCACGGCGTGGCTACCGCCACCGTCTGCGCCATGCTGGGACTGGAATGCGTGGTATACATGGGTGAGGAGGATATCCGGCGGCAGACACCGAATGTCTACCGCATGGAGCTTCTCGGCGCAGACGTACGGCCGGTTAGCAGCGGCACCAAGACCCTCAAAGACGCCATAAACGAGACGATAAGGGACTGGGTGACCAACGTATCAACTACGCATTACCTGCTGGGCAGCGCCGTGGGGCCTCATCCCTATCCCATGATTGTGCGCGACTTTCAATCGGTTATAGGCAGCGAGTGCCGGTGGCAGATAATGCAAGCGACGGGCCGGCTGCCGGATTACGTGGTGGCCTGCGTCGGTGGAGGCAGCAACGCCATAGGCCTGTTCCATCCTTTCTTGGATGACGCGGAGGTGAAGCTGGTGGGCGTGGAAGCCGGTGGAGAGAGCATACAGAGCGGTAGAAACGCAGCCTCTATAGTGGCAGGCAGGCCCGGAGTATTGCACGGCTCTTACTCATACGTGCTGCAGGACGACGACGGCCAAATAATAGGGACTCACAGCGTGTCTGCCGGACTGGACTACCCGGGCGTTGGGCCGGAGCACGCCTACTTGAAGGATACGGAGCGCGCCGCTTATGTATCAGCCACCGATGAAGAGGCGTTGGATGCGTTCGGACTCTTGTGTCGGACGGAGGGGATCATACCCGCCCTTGAACCTGCTCACGCTTTGGCATACGTAGCCAAGCTGGCGCCCACTTTGAGCAAGGACACCGTGGTTGTGGTTGGCCTGAGCGGCCGGGGCGACAAGGACCTGCAGACGGTACAGGCATACCTGAAGTAGACCTTTGCATAACTGCCGGTCAATGGTTGCGTAACCCTAAATCCCTTCCCCCCGCAAGTGGGGGAAGGTTAGGATGGGGGGCAAAGAGACGTGACCAGGCCACGAATCACCCCCATCTCAATCTTCCCCCGTTAAGAGGGAAGAGGTTTGTAAAGGTTTCCCTCCGCAGGAACGACGAATGGGGTTGACTTTGAGGGCAGCTCTACAGTTGCCGCGCCCGGGGTTGTCTTTTCACCCCTGCCGTTTTCCAACCAAACCTCACAATCTACCAGGAACCGCGTCTCCTCTCTGTATACCCTGGTCACCACTCCCTTGCAGTGCAGAGTATCGCCAGGGAAGTCCATGCCCCTGTGCTGGCAGCTGAGCTTTCGCAGTCTTCCAGAATCGCCTATCCAGTCGGTGACCAGTTGCGCTAGGAACGCATTCTTCAGCCCACCTTGCACCACAACGCCGGGCAGTCCACGGCTCTTAGCGAACTCAGAGTCGTAGTGGATCTGGTAGAAATCGCCGGATGCGCCGCAATACATCACCAGCATCTGCGTGGTGGGCTGCTTTTGCAGCGGCGGGATGCTCATCCCTTCTTCTACGTCTTCCCAATACGGCAGTTTACTCCGCTCCTTGTTAGTAGGTAATCAGCGTCCAGCGCTGGGTGGCGACAAGCTGGCGCAGCTGGTTGGTATAAGTAAGCTCACGCGTCAGTATGACCATGGGCCCCAGCCTGCCGGTGCGCTCCTTCACGTCTATCAGCGTCTCAACAACGGTGATCCGGTCTCCTGCATGCAGAGGCTCTAAGTATTGCCACTCGCTTCCGCCGTCCAGCAGGTTGGGCAGCGGGCTTTGCCACTGCACCTTTGGCGGGCCCGGCTGCAGTGTGCGGAGGAAGGTGGGAGGAGCTATGATTCCTCCGTAGCCAGAATGCCGCGCATACGCTTCATCGCGGTAAAGAGGATTGGGGTCTGCTATAGCGTTGGCGAAGCGTACAATGGCTCCACGCTCTACCTCGTGCGTCAGCGGTTTCGACGCCACGCCTATCGCCTCTTGCAGACTGTGCGTGATCAGTGATCCTGCTTCAGACATGCTGGCGGTACTGGGTGAGGGTTTCCGCCTCCCTGAGAGGGAGGAGCTTTTCTTCTCGATTTTCTAGCCAGTAATCGCGGGTGAGTTCCATCAGGATCAGGTCGCGTCCATTGCGACGTACTGTGCGCACGCTGCGAAAGCCGCATCTTTGGAAACTGCTCTGGGCTCTTACGTTCCAGTCCAGGGTATGCAGATAGAGACGCTTGAGGTCGGTGGTGCGAAATATGTGGTCTATGAGGCCCACCATGGTGTGATATCCAAAGCTCTTGCTCCAGTAATCCCGGTTGCCTATCATGATACCGAGCTCTGCTTCTCCAAAATGGGCGTTGATGTCGTAGCACATCACGTTCCCAATATGCTTGCCGTCCAAGTCATCTATGGCAAGCCGCAGCGACCATGGAGATGAGTGCTTGAGATCATCCTCGTAGTATCTCAGGAACTGTCTGAAAGGTTGCATTAGCGGTGTCGTAGCGTCCAACTCCGCCAGCTCTTTGTCGCAGCGCCAAGCGTAGTCGTCCTCCGCATCCTCGGAGCGCTTGGGCCGCAGGATGACCTTCCCGGCGCGTATGATTTCAGGCTTCATCCCGGCACCGCTCCGTCGTGGGCAATCCGAAGCGCCTTTTTCACTAGCTCCACTTCGTTGGAATGGGTCATGATATTCAGGACCTCTGCTTCCGGCCACCAGTGAACATCGTCGAATTCGGGGTCGTGGCAGGAAAAGTCCCCACCTGTGGGAACCATCAGATAGAAGTGCACCGTTTTGTGGCAGCGTACCCGGTCCTGGGTGCGTACAAACCAGTACTCTATGCTTCCCAAGGGAGACCGGATTTCCACTTCCAAGCCAGTTTCCTCTCTGACCTCGCGCAGGGCCGTCTGGTCCATGGATTCGCCTTTGTCCGGAGTGCCTTTGGGGAGCGCCCACAAGGGTGGAGAGACCCTGTGACACAACGCAATCTCCACGACGCCGCAGGCCTGACGGTAGACCACGCCCCCCGCCGAGACATGATGTTCTATGCGTCCCTTTCCTGTCATTACACCTCCAAGGGCGGTTCCAATTCTAAGTATAGCCGGAAAGTACAGTCAAGGACGTGGAGCTGCAAAAGAGGCGTGCCTAGGTGCGGTTCACCCCCCCATTGTACAACCGGGCACATGGGTAACAGTTAGACCGGGGACATAGGTAACACTTTCACAGGTGTCTTGTCGATCCGGCTCTCGCGATCATCCAGGATGCCGATGAGGAGTGGGCCAAACTGTATGGACCAGGTCCGTTCGTCCTGCTGTACAAGGCCTACGGGCTCGCCTTTGAGAGACGCACTCACGTATACCAGGTCTCCCTTCCACTTGATCTCGCCGTTGCTGCGGACGCTGCGTACCGTGACACCTGCTCCGTACTGTGGTGAGCTGAGGCGTGCAGGATAGGGCTTGAACGAAGGCACGTACAGTAGACTTGGCGGCCGCTGTCCCAGGGCCTCGTGCGGCCTCTCGACGTTATAGCTGTGCCTGAAGTGGTCGAGGGCTCGCCGCTGTCGTCTCCGGGTGGCCTCTGGAGGCGTAGCTGTATCCGCCTTCAGCGTTCTGTGAAGCCGCTCAAGGCGTCCGTTCTGCTCGGGGTGTCCGGGCTCGATCCGCTCTGGCACTATCCCCAGCTTGACCCACCATGCGGACAGCGGCGTGAGGCTACCCAATCCGACACTTGCGAACGGAGGGCCGTTGTCGGTCCGGATGACCCGTGGAAGGCCATACTCCCGGAAGGCACGCTCCAGCGAGCGCTTGACTTCAGGGCCGGTGGGCCGGTCCAGTCCATCGCATACCAGCAAGTACCGGGACATCGCGTCCTGGGCCGTCAGGGGGTCGATGCGCTTCCCGTCCCCTGTGCGGAACCAGCCCTTGAGGTCAATGGACCACACGTCGTTAGGGTGCTGGGCGTGGGAGAAGGGTTCGCCCCAGCTCGTAGCCCTACGCCGCCGCTTGCGCCGCCTTACCAGACCCGCACGGTCCAGTATGCCGCTCGCCGTGCTGGGGGACGGCCAGAGCACCTCGGGCTCGATCGAACGCAACCTGGCCACGATCTTCTTCGGGCCCCACGTGGGACGCTTGCGCTTCGCCTCGACGATGCGCTCAGCCACCTGTGTGGGTGTGGCGTTGGGGTGATGATGAGGAGCCCGGCTGAGGTCGAGCAGGCCACCTTCCCCGTAGGCCTCGTACCGATCGATAAGCTTGTAACCGGTCTTGCGACTGATCCCGAACCTCCGGCACAACTCAGCGACAGTCTCCTCCCCCGCACAGTAGCGCTCGATAAACTGCAACCGCTCCGATTCGACGCTCGTCTCTTTCCAGGGCAACACATCCTCCTCCTTTGGGATTGCCATTACAATCCCACAATGTGTTACCCATGTGCCCGGTTTAGGTGTTACCTATCTCCCCGGTCTGTACCCATCTCAATCTTCCCCCATCAAGGGGAAAGAGGGTTTAGTGGCCGCCAGTCGAGTTGTGCAAAGGCCTCCGCAGAAACGACGATGAATGGTTGTCCTTGCAGGGTTGACATAGAAATAAAGCGTGGAATAATCCCCAAGGTGTCACTTGCCAATCTTCTTTGCCTAGAGGGTTCATCATATGACTGATCAGACATTTGAAGAAGCCATCGCCGAGTTCATGGAGCGCTCCAGGGAGCAATTGGAACAGGAAGTGATGGAAAACCTCCCGCCTGCTCTGCCCTCGCCGTATGAGCAGTCGGGGCCTCCCTTCGAATCTCCTCTCGTGCTGGATCCGAAGACCATCCACAAGTACACGCATAGCATTGGAGACGACAATCCCCTGTTCAACGACCCGGAGTACGGTAGGAAGAGCCGCTACGGCGCTCAACTGGCCCCTGGCCCTATATTGGCTCTGGCGCGCTATCCATCCGCGCACGGCGCAAAGCGTCCCGAAGGATATCCCATGGCGAACTTTATTTCGGGCACCGCCTGGGAGTTCTACGACGTGCTCAAGGCAGGCTCCAGGTTTCGTTCGTCCAAGGTAACCAAGGAGTTCATTGAGAGGTCCGGCACGCAGGGGACGCTTCTCTTTCTGATATCAGAGGTGTACTACTGGGACTATCACGGCGACATGCCGGCCAAATGCTACGGTACGCAGATCATGGTGCCCCAGGAGACCATGGAGACCTCTCGCTCCATGCCTGTGGAACGTTTGGGCGAGCACATGATGTACGAACGCAAGGCATCGCAATACAGCCCGGAACAGATCCAGGAGTTTTTGTCGAATATAGAGGGGATGAAACGGCGTGGTGAGGAGAAGCTGTACTGGGAAGATGTTGAGGTGGGCGATACGATTGGCCCCATGGCACTGCCCCCCTGGACGCTGCAGGATCAGATTTGCCAGCACTCCATGCAATCCTCAACGCAAAGCAGCGAGGACTACTTCCACGACAGCACTGCTTTTGAGCCCTTCTTCCACTACGCGAAGCACGACACGGAATGGGCGCGGGTCCATCCCGTGACGCGCTGGCCGCGTTCCCACGGCGACGAGCACGAGGACGCCCTGCTGGCCATCTACCGGGGACAGCCGGCGCCATTTGATTTTGGAGTCCAGCGCGTGCAGATCCCCCAGCGGCTCCTCACGGACTGGATGGGCGACGACGGTTTCATACGCCGTATGTATATAGCAATGCGCCGCCCCGTCTACTACGGGGACTTCACGGTCTACACCGGTGAAGTGATGAAGAAGTATAAAGAGGTGCAGACCGGGGCGGACGATCCGGGTGGAACTCCAGGCCGACAGGAGTATCACGCCGTGGGCATTCGCATTGACGGCACCAACCAGGTCGGCGAGCCACAGGCGCCCGGTTCAGCGACGGTATACCTGCCCTCCAGGGAAGGCGGCCCGGTGAGGTTGCCGGTGCCCCACGGGGCAAAGACTCCATACGTCAACTACAACACGTTTCGCAGGGATTGGTACTAGGAGGAGGATATGCAAGACGCCCTAGCTGGACTGCGCATCATAGACAGTACAACGGCGGTGGCGATGCCAACCGCGATGCACATAATGGCCGACCTTGGCGCGGAGATTATCAAGGTGGAAAGCCATACCCTGACCCGCGACGAGACGGGGCCTTACGTGGACAACGACCCCGGCGAAGAGCCCTGGAACCGCGACGCCAGCTTCCAGCACTTGCACCGCAGCAAATATAGCCTCACCTTGAATCTGAAGGCGCCGGAGGCCGTGCAGGCTTACAAAGACCTGGCCCGGGTTACAGACGTGATCGTAGAGAATAACCGCGCCGGCACCATGGACAGGCTGGGGCTGGGCTACCAAGAAATACGCAGCATCAAACCTGACATCATCTACTTTTCAAACACCGGCTTCGGGCATACCGGGCCCTGGAGGAGATACGCGGGCATCGGCAGCATGCTGGAGCTGATCAGCGGGCTCAGCCAGTTCACCGGCTATCCGGATGAAGGCACCCCGCGCCGTGTCGGCGCCGCCTGGTTTGACCTGCACGTGGCCTGGATGGCAGTGTTCGCTATCATGTCGGCGCTTCACTACCGCAATGAGACGGGTAGGGGGCAGTGGGTTGATTTCGCCATGTACCAAATAGGCGTTTCCACTCTGGGAGACGCCATCCTAGACTACTCCATCAATGGACGCAACGGGAAACTCATGGGCAATCGCCATCCCATACATGCTCCCCACGGTGTTTACCCGTGCCGCGGCGACGATAAGTGGATAGCCATTGGGGTAGAGACCGACGGGCAATGGGACTCGCTGTGTCGCTTGATGGGGAACGGGCTGGTCGACGATCCCAAGTTCAGCGACGCGCTTTCCCGCAAGCACCACGAAGACGAGTTGGACGCCATGATAAGCAAGTGGACAAAGGACCAGGACGCCCAGCAGGTCATGGAGGAGTTGCAGAAGAACGGCATACCGGCATACCCCACGAAAGACACTCGCGAGCTTCTAACTGACGTACACATGGAAGCACGTAACTTCTACGAGAGGTTTACCCATCCGCCGGATTTGGGCATAGGCAAGCGGGCTTACGTGAGCCGGCCCTGGAAGCTGACCGATACGCCCTCCTATATCCGTAGACCAGCCCCCAAACTAGGGGAGCAAAATGAGTACGTGATGGGGGAGCTGCTTGGCCTGAGCGAAGCGGACGTGGCCCGTCTCTACGAGCTTGACGTTATGGGGAAGCGGCCCTCTAATACCGGTGGAAGAACGCCCATGGATACAAAGGCGGCTCTAGAGGAGGGCACGCTGTCCCAGGTTGACCCCGATTTCAAGAAGACTCTGAGGTATGAATAGCATGGTTACTTCAGCGCTTGGTAAATTTCGAATTATTGACCTGTCCACGGAAATAGCCGGTCCGTACACCGGCAGGCTGTTTGCCGACTATGGCTCCGACGTAATTAAGGTGGAACCGACAAGCGGCGACCCGGCCCGTAAGATGGGACCGTTCCACGAGGATGATCCCCATCCTGAAAAGTGCCTTCTTTTCCTTTGCCTCAACTGCAACAAGCGCGGCGTTACTCTCAACTTGGAGACCGATGCCGGCAGAAGGATACTGCGTGACCTGGTCAAAACGGCGGACGTCCTTCTGGAAAGCTTCACGCCGGGATATCTGGATGACCTGGGCCTGGGCTACGACGCACTTTCCGAGATCAATCCCGGCCTGGTGCTAACGTCCGTCACGCCGTTTGGACAGACCGGCCCGTACCGAGACTACGCAGGCAACGACCTGGTATATCAGGCGGGGGGGGGCATGATGTACACCAGCGGCGCACATCATGGCGAGCCGCTCAAACACGGTCATCCGCAAAGCCTGTATTTGGGAGGAATTACCGCAGCCTACGCCACGTCGATAGCTTTGTATGCACGGGATGTCATCGGTCATGGCCAGCACCTCGATGTATCGCTGGCGGAAACAGCGGCGGCACACCACTATCAGCCGGTGGTACGGTACACGTTCCTTGGCGCAGTAGACCGCAGAGCGCCAAAAGCGGATACCAACAACCTCAAGAGCACGGGCTGGCAGGGAATAGTCCCAACCGGCGACGGCTTCATCAGCCCCACACTGCGTCCGCCGCGACGGGCGCTCAGCGGCGCCGAAGCCTGGAAGGAGTACGCCAATCTCATTGGACGCCCTGAAATAGGCGATGCACTGGCGGAGGCCAAGACATCGCAGGAGCGGGACTCCGTCTTGATGCCCGCCTTGAAAGAGGTAGGCAAGTTTGACTATTACCACAGCATAATGTCAAACGAGTGGCTGGGAGGGGTGGTGCAGAACTCCGGGGATCTGGTGAACTGTCCTCAGCTGGAAGAACGCGGCTTCTGGACGGAGGTGGATCACCCGGTGATGGGAAAGGTCAGGATGCCAGGAGAGCTTTTCCGTATGCCTGAGAGTCCCTGGAGCATGCGGCATCCCGCACCTCTTCTGGGACAGCACAACGCCGCGGTATACAGTGGTGAACTGGGCTACTCCAAGGAAGACCTGATCAAGCTGCGCCAGCAAGGCGCGATTTAGTCTCCCCCGCCCTGTGGCGGCATGGGAACGGTCCGCGCCCACAGCGCGGATGCCCATAGTGGAATCCGCCGCAAGGTCTTCATCAAGGGCTGAGGGCAGCGGCCAGTTTCTGGAAGGCGCTTCTCCAACCGTAAGACGCATATTCGGTCCAATCTTCTCGGTGCATCCCGCTGGAGGCAAACGTCATCTTTGTGCCTTCCGATACGGGCTGAAACGCAACTTCACAAAGCACGTCGTAAGGTTCAACGTCGGGTGTACCCGGGAATCTGTCCGTGAACGAAAGGCCTGTCATTGGGGTGATTTCGGCGAAGGTGATCTTCTCGACCATTGAGCTTTCATCGCCCTCGGAATCGTTCGGACGCATCACTATCTCAAGAAGTCCTCCCACCTGAAACTCCAGCGCGCGGACTGTGGAGCTGATTCCCTCAGGTCCCCACCAGGACTCGATGCCCTCTTTGGTCGTCCACATTTTCCATAAGTCCTGCTGCGCGGCCGAGAAGGTGAGTTCTATCAGGATTGGCCTCTTCTCATTAGGGGTGGTCATGCGCCTCCTTTTTTGCTCATGGTGTGTATGTTAGAAGCTGAACCCCATGGGGTCGTCCTCTACGTCAATGTCGCGCAGGGCGACCTCCGCCGCCTCTTGGATGGAGTCGTCATTGGAACTCAGGCACTTCTGCAAAGTGCGCATGGCCAACTGGCCTCCTATTGCGCCCATTGACTTTATAGAGGCCAGTTGCACCTGGGTGTCGTGGTCTTTGATCAAGCGCGTCAGGTGCGGCACGGCCTCTTCTTCGGCCAGCTCTCCGAGGGCTAATGCCGATTCGTATCGAATAGCGGGATCGTCGTCGTCAGCGGCTTTGATCAGGGTGGGAAGCCACGCCGCGTCGGCTGTTTTCCCCATGGCGAAGATGGCGCTGATGCGCAGTTTGGACTCTTCACTGGCGTGTGCATTCCCAATCAGCTCACGGACTCTTGGGGTGTTAAAAACCGCGCCCGCCTCCAACACGCGACGCCATACCTCTGGGTCTTCGTCAGGTTCCTCCAGCAAGCTCAGGAGCATCTCTTTTATGCGTTCCCCGTCTCTGGACAGCAGTTTGCCGTCTTGCGCCAGCGCTCCGAATTTACCGAGGGCCACGGCGGCTGAGGCTCTCACGTCCTTGTGGGAGTCCTCTTGCAGAAGAGCTATGAGCGGCCTGACAAGCTTCCTATCGTTGCTTTCCCAGAGACCGTTCACTCCCAAAGCTCGCACCGTGGGGTCTTCATCGTTCAGCGAATGCTTGAAAACCGAGGTGAAGTCAAGGTCTATGTTGTTTCCCGCCATTGTGACCAGACTCTCTATCAGCTTGCGCCGTCGTTCTACGGGCACGGATGTCCATAGACGGTCCATGGACGATACGTCGCTATCGGTGAGGCCGGACAGCTGGGCCAAGTCGCCATACTTGAGGGGGGTTGACTCCGTGCTGATCTGTTGAAAATAAAGCTCTATGGTCATCTGGCCACAATCAGTCCTTGGCTGAGATAGAGACGCTCTGACAGTAGATAGGAGGTGTCTTGAATCTTCCTCCCAGCCACCTTGACTCGCTGCCTATGGCGGCAAGGCTGTTGAGCACGTCGTACACGTTTCCTGAAATCATGGTGTCTTTGACACGGCCTGAGATTTCGCCGTTCTCAATTCTGTAGCCCAGCAGCACGTTGGCGTTGAACTCGCCTGCCAGTACGTTGCCCTGCCCGGCGCCAAGCAGCTGTTCCACAACAATACCGTCCTTCACGTCTTTGATCATATCGGCGTAGGTTGCGTTGCCTTCCTCTATTACCAGTACGGTGGAGGAGGGCGATGGAAGGGTGGTCAGCCCACGGGAACCGTTGCCTGTGCTGGTTTCTCCGGCGCGCCCCGCCGTCTGCAGGTCGTAGAGAAACGTGGAAGCCACGCCTTGCTTAATGAGCGCCTTGCGCCGGCTGGGTACACCCTCGTCATCGCTGGGGCTGCTGCCTGGAACAAACGACAAGGTGGGATCGTCCCAGATGGAGAAACTGTCGCTGACAATACGTTCGCCCAGCCGTCCCACCAGTGGAGAGGCTCCCTGGAGCACCGTGCGTCCGCTGAAGCCGGAAAGCAGCGGGCCTACCAGTGTGCCGGCTACGCCGTGGGGGGTAAATATCACCGGCAAAGAGCCGGATGGCGCGGGAACCACTCTCCTTGCGTTTTCGAGCTGCTCCTTCACCGAACTCAGCACAAACGACGTATCTTTGATGGGGCTGCAGGAACTTTCTCCATCACCTACGAAGAGCATGTCCTCGCCCTGTATCAGGGTGCCGTGGAGGTAAACGCCGTATGAGCCGGCGGTGTAGGTGACCCTTCCTCCTCGTGAATTGAGTATGGTCTGGGTACCCAATGTCTTGCCAACGCGGCCTTCGCATTGTACGTCGGGATACTCCGTTCGCAGGGCATCAATCAAGGTCTGGCCCGTCTGCACCATGTCGTCTACCGGGTATGCCTCCAGAGCAGGATCGTAAACGTCTACGGAGGGGTAGTCGGAGCCGGAGGGGAACTCCAGCTTGGCCTCCGCTCCGAAAGGAGCCACTTCCAGCGCGGCGGCGACCAGTCGGTGCGGCTCGGAGAGGTCGGTGGTGGCAGCAAAGCCGATGCGACCGTCTTTGATGATGCGGAGCGCCACCCCTTCCGATTCACGGGTCTGCAGCAACTTGAGCTTGTTGGCTTCAAAGATAGCGGGCGTTTCCCGTGTGGATACGTGGAATACCTCCGCTTCTTCAGCGGACTTCAGGGCGCGCTCCAGTATCTCCTCAAGAATGGTTATGCTCCTCCTACCAGGCATTTCTGAATCCGTATATGGGGGCTGCCGTTCGATACGGGGAGCGGGCTCTGGCCGCCCTTGCCGCAGCCGCCTCCCTGGTTCATATCAAGGTCGCTGGCTACGGCGTCGAGGTTTTCCAGGGTGGTGAACAGGTTGCCGGTGAGCATAACGGGACGCAGCAGTTCCTCAACTTTGCCGTTGCGTATCATGAAAGCTTCACCGGCGGAAAAGGTGAACATCTCCATGCTGGTCATGCCGCCGTACCAGTTGCGTGCGTACACGCCCTCTTTGACGTCTGCCAGGAGCTCATCGAATGAGGCATCTCCCGGCTCTATGAACGTATTGGTCATGCGCACAATGGGAGGGTGTCTGTAGTTGATGGCGCGGGCGTTGCCGGTGGGCGTTTCTCCCATTTTGGCGGCGGTCTCACGGGAGTGGAGACGGCCAACCAGCACGCCCTCCCTTATCAGGTGAGTGCGTGTGGCCGGTGTGCCTTCGTCGTCGTATGCGTAGCTGCCACGCAGGCCCGGCACCGCGGCGCCGTCTATTACGTTGAGGTGCTTGCCTCCGAAACGCCGGCCCATGTACATGATATCCCTCATCCGGTCGTCTTCGTAGACATGATCGGCTTCAGAGAGGTGCCCAAAAGCTTCGTGGATGAACACGCCGGCGAGTATGGGGTCCAGGATTACCGTATATTCGCCGCCCTTTACCTGGGGTGCTTGGAGCAGTTCGACCGCTCGATGCGCCACCTCTTTGGCGTCTCCTTCCAGGGAACGTACGAAGGAGAAATCGCCCAGTGAGCCAATGCTTACCCCGGATTGCTGCACGTCGCCGCCATCCCTGGCTATCGCGGCTAGGCGCATATTGACGTCTATGCGCTCCTGCTCTACGTAGGCGCCCTCGGAGTTGGCAAAGTACGTCTTTCTGTAGCTGTCGCCGTAGCCTATTGTAGAGGTCTGCACTCCCGGGACTTCCAGCATGATCCCTACGTAGCCGTCTAGGATGTTTTTCTTCTCCGCAAGTGAGACGCGGCGAGGGTCCTCGCCTATCGATGGGGACACCGTATCGAAGTGAGGCTCTACACTGGATAGATCGATCCTCTCCCCGCCCACGCCGCAGGCGTGACTTACGGCGGTGGCCACCTTGTCACTAAGATCCGATGCGTCGTTGAAAGATGCGAAGCCCCAGCCGCCTTTGTCCAGCGCCCGCACGTTGCCGCCCACTCCTGATGACCTGGCGACCTCTTCCAAGGACTTGCCGCGGTACACCAGGCTGGCGCCCTCGCTTTGCTCCAAGCGCACTTCCACGTATCTGGCGTTGTGCCCCTTGAGGGCCTGTTCTATGCGGTCTCTTATAGCTTCACTGGTATTCATGAGCACGCTGACTTTCCTGGCTTCCAAAGAGCCGGTCGCATCTGCTCACAGCATGGACAAGAACGTACAGCTCACCCTATATCGCCCTGATCATCTTCGCCGGGCTTGGTCTGCTGGCCATCATGTGCTCCCTGGCCATTCCCAGGGCAGCACCGAGTTCATCAGGTAGACCGCAATCAGGACGCCCACCACTACCGCCACCACCATCATCACAAAGACCGCGGGCCAGAATAGACAGCCGCACCCACCTTCCACATCCTGTATTCCACCAGCTTGCTCCTGCATGACTCCCCCAACCGCTGAAGCGTAGGTCCCTTACAGCCCCCCATTGCGCAAACAGGGCTTCTGGGACCCCCGCGGGTAGTCTACCACACAGCATACGGCAGAGTGGGGCGGTCAACTCCACCATCGGGCTTCATTTAGCACACCGGGCCGCTTATACTGGAGTCCGGCTCCCGGACGATACCAATCCCTGCCGTTCGCGGGCAATCTTCATATGTCAAAAAGCAGAAAGACGGCTAGGAACGTGACCGCTGAGGAGGTGCTCAAGCGGCTCCTCATTGAGTACGGCCCCCTGCGTTGGGAAAGGCGCAGGGAGCCTGTGGCCGAACTTATCACCACCATCCTATCCCAGCACACTTCCGATGTTAACTCGGAAAGAGCGTACGATAGTTTGATTGCGTGCTTCGGTTCGCTGGAGGCGGTGCTTGGAGCGGACGTGGAGGAGATAGCGAGCGCCGTTAGAAGCGGCGGGCTGGCCCAGCAGAAGGCGCCGCGTATCAAAGAGGCGCTTAATAGGATCGTTGAGGAGAGGGGAATCCTTAACCTGGACTTTCTTCAGGATCTGCCGCTCTCCGAAGCCAAGGTATGGCTTACGTCTCTTCCCGGCGTGGGCAAGAAGACGGCCGCCGTCACGTTGTGCTTCTCATTCGGCATGCCGGCGATGGCCGTGGATACCCACGTTTACAGGGTCAGCAAACGGCTGGGCCTCATTGGGGACAAGACCAGCGTTGACCAGGCCCACGACCTCTTGGAAGCTGCAGTGCCCCCGGACGACGTCTACGCTCTTCACGTCTGCTTGATTACCCATGGCAGGCGAGTATGCAAAGCTCCTCGCCCGCTTTGCCAGTCGTGCGTGCTGGCTGACGGGTGCCCCACGGGCCGGCGGTTGCTCAGAACGGCATCCCGTCAGTAGCGCTCTCCGGCGCAGGCTACGTTATAGTAAACGTGGAGCCGTCATCCCTTTTTTCCACCTCTATGCGTACAGGGAAAGACTCTTTCATCTCGTCCATGTGGGTGATGACCAATATCCGCTCAAAATCGTCGGCTATCGACTGAATAACGTCCAATATCCGCTCGCGGCCCGTGGTGTCCTGCGTGCCGAACCCCTCGTCGATGAACAGTGTGGGCAGGGGCGCTCCGGACCGTTGCGCCAGCAGCTTGGATAGCGCGATGCGGAGCGCCAGGTTGATTCGGAAGGCCTCACCTCCGCTGAAAGTCTCGTAGCTGCGCGTTCCCAATGCGTCCGCCACCTTTATCTCCAGCGTCTCCACGGGCTCACCCCGCTGGGGGATTCGTTGCGTCTCCAGCTTGAGGTGCATTGTGTTGTCAGTCATCCGCCCCAACAGCCTGTTTGCCTCTGCCTCCAACTCCGGCAATGCGGATTCCACCAGCAATGCCTGAACCCCCGTTCTGCCGAAAGCAGTCACTAGCTGCTCATAGAGTTCCCGCCTCTCCGACAGTTCCTTGAGTTTGACTTCTGCTTCCTTCCGTCTCAGGTCTGTTTCAGCGTATTGCTTCAGCATGAATTCCAGATGCTGCACCTGTCCTGTCAGAGTCTGGTATTCCTCCTGCCTAGATCGTCTTTCCGCTTCCGCCGCGGCGTATCGACGTTCCAGTTCGTCGAGCGATGCGGTCTCTTTGCCTATAGCCTCGATTTCTTGCTCAGCCCGGGCAATATCTTCTTCCCGCCTATTCGCCGATGCCACGACCCGGTTGAGTTTGTCTCTTTCCTCCGGCAGAGAGCTTTCTGCCTGTTCCAAGAGCCGGTGTTCGTTCTCGGCGGGAAGAAGCTTCTCGATCTCTTCCTTGAGGCGCTGGTGCGCCTCTGGATCATAGTTCAAGTCCGCCAGCTCCCGGCGTAACACCTCCAACTGTTGAGGCGCTTTCTGCGCCTCGTCCATCTGCTGCTTCAGTGCCGCTAGGCGTACCAGCAGCGTCCGCTTCGTCTGCTGCAGCGACTCCGACTCTCTAGCTACGGTCGCCGCGATCTCTTTTCGCCTGGGCGATGTCTGGGCTAACACCGTCTCATTCTGGCGGTATTGCTGCGCCAGCACTCTGCCCTGCGTTTCGTATTCGGCCTGGATGTGTGCTTTGCCACCTTCGCCCAGGTCTGTGCCGCACAGGGGGCACTGGGCTTCTTCCTCAGACAGCATGTCTACCTTGCCACGCAGCGCTAGCATCTCGCTTCGCAGGCGCTGGTTATCGGTGGTTAGGGTCTGCTCCTTCACTTCCAGATTCTGGAGTTCGAGGCGTTGTGATTCGAGCGCCGTTTCTCGTTGCTCTAAAGCGGAATGCTCCTGTTCCGCCGCTGTAACGTCCGCTTCCAGTGCGGCCAGCTTCCCAGCCAGCTGTTCCAAGGGATTCATCCGTTCTTGGAGGCGGGCGAACGGCACCTGCCGCTGGACGGCGTTCTGCTCTCTGAGGCGCGCCTCTGTCAATCTCCGGTACGCCTCTGTTATAATCTCCCGCCGTTCTGACAGATTCTCCCATTCGCTGATCCGCTTGCTATGCAACGACGTCAGTTCTCTGAGGTGCCGCAATTCTTCACTTTCCGAGGCGGCTCTGGATGCAAGGTCTTCCAGCTCTTTCCGGCGCGCCCTGAGCGATTCAGCCTGCCCACGCAGTGAATTGGCCAACTCCTCAGCCTGCTTCAGCGCCTCCGAGCTTGCCGCAAGCTTGGATTGTGCTTCCGGCAGTTGTGCTTCGTGTTCTGCTCTGTGCTCTAACTGCTGAGACCAGGCTTGCAGCTGGCCTTCCAGCAGCCGGGATTCGGCGCTTATCTCCCGCACTTTACGCCGCGCCCGATCCATGAGCCGTTCGTAGAAGCCCAGCCCCAGTATCTCTCCGAGCACTCTTTGCCTGTCCGCGGGGCGCTTTGTGGTGAACTCATTGGCGCGACCCTGGACCAAGAAGGCGCTGTTCACGAACGTATCGTAGTTCATGCGCACCAACCGGCGTATGGCCGCCTCTGTTTCTCGCACCGTGCTTCCACCGGCTTCTCTCCACGTAGTGCCTCTTTCATCTTCAATGTCCGGGGCGGCCACCGGCTGCTCTGCGGCAAATGTGCTTGCCTCGCTTGAGACTACGGTCGCTGGGCTTGGACTGCCGGTTGCTATCTGCAGTTGTAAATCGGTGCTTCCAGCCCGTGCTCCACGCCCCCTGGAGTATCTGCGTATCACCCTGTACAGTTGACCCTGTCCCTCTCCGTAAGTGCGTCCTTCCGCAATGAACTCAAGCTCAACTCGCATATCCTGCTCACCAGTGTGCACCAACTCTTCCTGCGGCCGGTGTACGGCGTCTCCCCACAGGGCCCAGGTGATTGCATCCAGGAGAGACGACTTTCCATGACCGTTGGCCCCCGTTAGGCATGCGATATGGATGCCGCCAAGATGCAGCGGCGGTACATTCTGCCTGTAGCACTTGAAGTTCTCTACGGTGAGTCTTACCGGGATCATGTCGAGTTAATTCTAGCAAGCCGTTTTGCAGGACTCCTAGCTAATGGTAAGACAGCCTGAGGCAAAAGCGAGAAGCAAGTGTCGGTGGATACCGGTACAGGTTGGGAAAAAGTCAGCTTATGCGACGGTAGCGGGGGTAGGAGCCGAAAATCCTGAACCAGGATGCCTGCTCATGCAGGTGTTGGAGCGCCTCTCTAACCGGCGTTTCTTCCCTGTGCCCGTCCAAGTCTATGAGGAATATGTACTCCCCCAGACTCTCGCCTGTCGGTCTGGACTCTATCTTGGCTAGATTTATACCATGCTCTGCAAGCTCCTTAATCACGCCGTACAGCAGTCCCGGCCTGTCGTTGGTGAAGGAGAAACACAGAGAGGTCCTATCGTTGCCAGTGGGTTCCCGGTCTGAAGGCGCCAGCACTGCGAATCTAGTCACATTGTTGGGATTGTCCTGGATACCGTGGGCCAGCACGTCCAGCTTATAAAGCTCGGCGGCGCGGATTGTGCCTATGGCGCCCGCCGGCTCCTGTAAGTCGCTCAGCCGCTTTGCCGCTGCGGCGGTGCTCAAGGCCGCTGCGGCGGAAACGCCGGGGAAATGCGTCTCCAGATACCTGCGGCATTGCGCCAGCGCCTGTGGATGTGAGTAGATTATCTTAATATCGGAAATGTTCATTCCGTCTCTCACCAAGAGGCAGTGCTGGACAGGCAGCACAAGCTCCCCACAAATGAACAAGGATGGTTCGTTGATTAGCATGTCCAGGGTGTCGTTGACCGATCCTTCCAGGCTGTTCTCAATGGGTACAACTCCCTCTTCCGCCTTGCCGTTGCTCACTGCTTCCGCAACCGCGGAGATGCTGGGGCAAGGTATTAGCTCAGCTTGCGGGGCGTGTCTGAGGGCAGCCCCTTCGGTGAACGTTCCCGCTGGGCCCAGATAGGCCACCCGGTGCGGCATCAACTGACCGCCACGCGGGTTAGAACGTTGTACAACGCCTCTTCGTCAGGGGCGGTGGTCACCGCTATGACTTCAGAGTTTGGTTGCAGGATCTTTTCAGGAGAAGGGGCCTCAGGCTCTCCTTCTTCATCTACTAGTAGGGCTATTATGGTGCCCTGAGGAAGCTCCAGCGTCTCCAAGGGCTTGCCCGCTGCTTCGGC
This sequence comes from Dehalococcoidia bacterium, assembly GCA_965197965.1. GTDB lineage: Bacteria > Chloroflexota > Dehalococcoidia > Lucifugimonadales > QGNO01 > DAOUJH01. Next base: position 476,160 of record OZ240235.1, on the reverse strand, counting down.
ATCAGGAGGTATCTGCACTCCTACCAGGTGACGCTCAGATCCGGGCAGCGGCAGCAGATGCACCAGTGCATGCTGCGGCAGCTCCTCTTCTACGTTGCTCAGTATTATGTCGGTATGGCTGACTATCACGTCTACACCCAGCTTGCGGAACAGATCGTCGTTTTGAGGGTTGTTAACCAGGGCTATTGTCCGCGGTACCCGGAATTTGCGCTTGGCAACCTGGCAGGCTACCAAGTTGTCCTCATCGAGACCGGTGACAGCGATGAGAACATCGGCACGGCTGGCGCCGGCTTCTTCCAAGACGGAGGCTTCCGAGCCGTCGCCGCTTATGGCGATGCTGCCCAGCCTGTCTACAACGTAAGTATAGCGCCGTGAGTCGCGTTCTATGACCAGCACTTCCTGTTCAGCTTCCAGCAAAGCCTTGGTAAGGTGGTACCCAACCTTTCCACAACCTACGATTATGACATACATAGCTAGCTTAGAGCCCCTCCAGAATCATATCAGACAGTATGTTGGCCGTGCTGACCGTTTTTAATCCTAGTTCTGCATACATCTGCTGCCTGGTAGGGTCGGCGATATGGCATATCACGTTCTTCACGCCGAAGGTGTGCAACGCTTTCTGGGACGCCAGAATGTTCCTGACATCTCTTGTCTCTAGAGCAAGGAAAGCCTCTGCCTCCTCTATGCCGGCCATGAGCAGGTCTTCATCCTGCGTGGCATCACCGAGGAGCGTCCTGATCTCGGTTGACTCATTCAAGCGCCGCAAGTTCTCCTCGTTGGAGTCCACAACGGTGACGGCATTACCTTGGGAAGCCAGTCTACGGGCAATCATGGCTCCGGCACGGCTGCAGCCTGAAATGACTATGTTCATGAGGGGACTGTCTCGGAAATCTGACGCGCTAGTATCGGAGAAGCGAGCCTATTGTTAGCCCTAGCAGATTCTTCGTTGCGCTCAGAATGAGATGGAGGGTGGTCAAGAACCATTGTGCTCCAAGCCGTTGTTGGATCTCGATGGGTGCCATAGGATCACCGGGCATGCGGCGTTCTTCAAGATATACGGAACCGTATGGCCCAAGCTGAAGACTCCGTGGTGCGTCTTGTAGGGCAGGGCCATTACTATTGCCTCTACTTCTCGCTCATCTGCTTCTTGGACTAATGCCGGGCCGGCGTCTCTGGCTCTGAGTATCTCCGCTTGTACATTGCCGTGGAATTTCTTGCCCAGGTTCTCCATGTGCTCAAGGACGGTCTCACACCTCTCTTCTTCCTGGGTAGCTTCTGCGTCCAAAGGGAGCTCACGGTGCACTTCTATAACGTAGACTACGTATACTCTGCCTTTGCTTTCGCGGGTCATGTCACATGCCAGCGAGAGCGCCTCGGTATCGCATTCATTTCCATGAACAGGCACAAGAACCTTATGTGCTTGCATGACCCTCCCTCATTCCTGTTCGTATGTGTTCAAATCCGGGGATAGGCAGTAGATTGCAGCTTGATAATAGCCCCCATAGCGGCGTTGAATCAAGGAGATGAAAGCGTGAACCTCAAACTCAACTTACCCTAGATGGTGTACGCGCTCGCGAAGGCGGGGCCTCTCCAAGCCTGACCCTATTGAGAAGATCGTCTCTGCCAGCCACAAACAGGATGTCCCCGGGCTCTACCTCCTCATCCTTGGAAGGGAACAGGATAGGCTCTCTGCGCCTACGGATAGCCAGTACGGCTATGCCGTATCTGTCGCGTGTGCCGCCGAGCCCGGCATCCTCCAGCGTCTTTCCCACCATGTGTTCGGGCGGTTTGAACTTGCTTATGCCAAAGTCGTTGGTAATCCCAACGTACTCCATCACGTTGGGATTGAACAGGGTGTGCGCCAGGCGCACGCCCGCCTCCTGCTCAGGGTAGACTACAAAGTCCGCTCCTATGCGCTCTAGAGTCTGTGCGTGCAGCGGGTTGTTGGCCCTGGCTATTATCTGCTTCACGCCCAGGGTCTTGAGGAGTAGGGTGGTCATGATGCTGGCCTGAATGTCTGTGCCGATAGCGACAACAGTGAGGTCGAAGCTGGCAACGCCCAAGTCACGAAGTACAGACTCGCTGGTGGCGTCGGCTCTTACCACGTAGGTAAGCTGACCCGCAAGGTCTTGCACCAATTGTTCGTCCGTGTCTATGCCCAAGACATCGAATCCCAACTGGTACAGCTCTTGAGCCAGGCTTATACCGTACCGTCCCAGGCCTATGACTGCAGCTTGGTTGGCCATAATTGCTACCTAACCTATTCTAACTCGTTCTTGTGGATAACGGTATATGGCCCGCCGCTGCCGTTGTCCCAGGGCAAGGGCAATGGTGAGCAGGCCTATTCTTCCCACAAACATAGTGCTAATGATTATAGACTTGCCCCATGGTGTCAACTCCGGCGTTATTCCCGTGGATAATCCTACGGTGCCAAACGCGGAAATGGTCTCAAAGAGCAGGTCTTCAAACGCCAGTCCTTCCGTTATAACCAGTAGAAACGCAACAACGAATACAGATGTTACTCCTAGAGCCGCCACGGTCAACGCTCGCTGGATCTGTCCAAAGGGTATCTCTTTGCCAAAGACTTCCGGCTGGCCACGGCCTCGAATAGTGGTCAGGATGGCGATGAATATCACTGCTACGGTGTTCACTTTTATGCCCCCGGCTGTAGAGCCGGACGCCCCGCCAATGAACATCATTCCCATAGAGAAGACGTTGGTATGCTGGCCGGTTTGTGAGAAATCTATTGTGGTGAACCCTGCGGTGCGTCCACTGATGGCGTGGAAGAATGAATCGACGATCTGGGTGCTAAACGGCAAGCCTTTGAGGGTTGCCTCATTGCGGAACTCGGAAACGAACACCACCACCGTTCCTACCACCACCAAAAAGATGGTCATCACCAGAACCAGCCTGCTGTCCACGCTGAGTCTCCTGAACTTGCGGTAGCGTATAAGCTCTACAAGAACCGTATAGCTGATGCTGCCCAGTATGATGAGGATGGTAACGGTTCCAATAACCCATATCTCTTCTCGGAATATGGCCAAGCTATTGGATTCCGGCAGTATGTTGAACCCGGCGTTGTTGAAGCCCGATATGGCAAGGAAGATCGCTTGCCACGTAGCTTCCCCCGCCTGGTATTGTGGGAGAAAGCGCCAAAGCAGGATCAGAAAGGCCACAACCTGGATGATCAAGGTGAGTATCACCACCTGGATGGTCAACCTCACTAGGCCGCTGGAGCGACTCACGCCCAGAGAGTCACCCATGAAGAGTTGATTGGTCAGGGTTATGCGCTGGGTGAAGATGACCAGCAGGAACGTGGCCGTGCTCATGAAGCCAAGGCCGCCTATCTGCATCAGGGCGGCTATGATCACCTGGCCGGACGTATTCCAGAAGGTCGCGGTGTCGACTGTTACCAACCCGGTGACGGTGACTGCCGAGGTGGCGGTGAAAAGGGCGTCCAGGAACGGGGTGAACTTGCCGGTGGTATTGAAGAAGGGTAGCCAGAGCAGGAAAGTGCCCACGGCTATCAGGCTGCCGAAGCTGTAGAGGAGGATAAGCGGCGAGGTAAACCTGCGACCGGGCCTTCTCGGCGCTGCCGGGGCAATGTGTACGGGTTCGAGCTCCTGTCTGCGCGCCTGTCGCAGTACACGGTCTCCCGGCCTTCTTGAGGAGCTAGGTTGCACCGCTACTTCCCGATTATCCAGGTTGCCACCCGGCGGTGCGGCAAGAATTCAATTTGCATGGCCTTAATTGAAAGACCTTCCTGTTCTCAGCCTTGTTTTGTTAAAGAAATAGTAGGAATGTTTAAGTTTAAGGCTCAAGTCGTCGGCGATTCTAGTCCGCAGGTAAAGGGCTGTCAATCCTCAGTTGCTCCTTACCATTGGAGTCCAGCGCTGGTATATTTGTAGAAATTGCGCGTAGACAGGAGGCTCTTGTGGACTACGTTAACCTGGGACGGACCGGTCTGGAAGTATCCCGCATTTGCCTGGGATGCCTCACCTTTGGCGGCCAGGCCGATGAGAAAGAGTCGCGGCGCATTGTAGATACAGCGTGGGACGCGGGCATCAACTTCTTCGATACTGCCAATGTTTACACGGAAACGCTGTCGGAGAGGTACTTGGGCAGGGCGCTCAAGGGCCGCCGGGACCAGGCCGTGATTGCCACCAAGGTGCGCGGCAGCATAGGCCCCGGCGTCAACGACGGCGGTTTGTCCAGGAAGCACATCATGGATGCGGTAGACGCCAGCCTGATGCGGCTTCAGACCGACTACATAGACCTGTACCAGGTGCATTCCTGGGACGCGGACACTCCATTGGAGGAGACCCTGCGCGCGCTGGATGACCTGGTGCGACAGGGCAAGGTGCGCTACATAGGATGCTCCAACTTTAGCGGCTGGCAGCTCACCAAATCCCTCTGGATCAGCGACGTAAAGGGCTTGGCCAGGTTCGAGACGGTGCAGCCCCGCTACAACCTGCTGTTCCGCGGCATAGAGAAGGAGTTGCTGCCGGCCTGCCTTTCGCAGGGGGTGGGCGTGATACCGTACAACCCAATAGCGGCGGGATTGCTCACCGGCAAGCACAAGCGCGGACAGCCACCGGTTCCAGGCACCCGGTTCGATCTGAGGGAGATGTACCGCGATATCTACTGGTACGAGCGCAACTTTGAGGCGGTGGAGAAACTGGAGGCGATAGCCGGCAAGTACGGCCATACGTTGCTTGAGCTTGCGCTGAGCTGGGTGCTGGCGAATCCGGCAATCACATCGGCTATTGTGGGGGCCAGCAACACTGAGCAGCTCGTGCAGAGCATATCGGCGGCGGAAGCGAGGCTGGAACCGGAGGAGATCGCGGCCTGTGACCCCGTGTGGGACGAGCTGAAGAGCGCTATGTAGATCGGCGTGGTCCGTGCAACAGTTCCCGCACCCGCGCCGCTAGCTCAGGCAGCATCTCGCCGGTGGGGCCGCGCAAAGAAACGTCGGCCGATTCGGTGAACGGGGTGGGGTTGACGTTGACCTCGATAAGGTAGGCCCCGCGCTGCCTGGCCTGCAAAGGGAATCCGGCGGCGGGATAGACGGTGGCCGACGTTCCCAGGATTAGCATGCAGTCGCATCTGTCCGTCTCCTGGAAGCACCTTTCCAGCACGTCGCGCGGTATGGGCTCGCCGAACATGACGCCGTCGCTCTTGACGATGCCGCCGCACTCCGCACAGCGGGGCGGCAGTTCGTCGAAGCTGAATTCGGAGCGGGGTAGTCTGAGCGAGCAGTCCATACAGCGGAGAAGGGTGCGGTTCCCGTGTATCTCCGATAAGCTTCTGCTTCCCGCTTCTCTGTGCAAGCCGTCGACGTTCTGGGTGATGGTGTGCTTGAGCAGCCCTATTGCTTCCAGGTCTGCCAGCGCGTAGTGGCCAGGGTTGGGCTCTGCCGTCTCTATGGCATGGCGGAACTCGACGCGTTCCGGCTGTTCATCGCTTTCCCGCAGGCCCAGGGTTCGTTCCCACCAGGCCTTGGGGTCCGCGATGAAGGCGTCGTAGCTGCGGGGGTCGGGCTCTCCGATGCGCGTCCAGAGGCCGCCCGGCCCTCGGTAGGTGGGTATGCCGCTCTCCGCGCTCATGCCTGCGCCGGACAGGGCTACCACGTAGCGAGACGCGCCCAGTATTTGGACGGCGCGTTCTATGGCTTGCTGGTTTTCAGAGGAGGGGTTCACGAGTTCATCCTATCACAGCGTTTCGCCGATGGACGGGGTAGGGTAGGGAGTGAATTGTTTCCAACGTTATGTCAACCTCCAAGGCTAAAAACGCTCCGATTTTTTGGAAATATGCGAAAACAAATCCGATTTCCTTCGGCAAGCTCAGGACAAGATATCGTAGAGGCATGACGGTTTTCGTTGGGTTTGCTGTGACTCAACGTCCGGCCCTTGGATGGAGTGTTCATGGGTACAGGATAGAGGGAAGCTGCCGGAGTGGGGAAGAGGCGGGTGGCAGGGGGTCTTCGATCCGCTCGCACCCTTCCACAGGCTCAGGGCGAGTGGGTTGTATTAGATGGACGGCTTTGGATTCTTCACTCCGTTCAGAATGACAGTTGGTACGTTATTTTGCGTATCATGCAATGTATGCACCCCACTCCTGGATTCCCGATCGGGTCGGGAATGACGGTGTAGCTCCCTTCCTTAGGTAGGGGGATGGGAATGGGTATCTCATCTCCGCTCAAATGGTTCCCTTCAGCTATGCTCAGGATGACACCACCCCGCCGCCAGATTGCTTCGCTGCGCTCGCAATGGCGATATGGCTGGCAGGCGCGTCGATTCCACGCTTACTGTCTGATGGTGTAATATGCAGGCATCGGAAATCGGAGAGAGGCTCTAAGGACAATGGCAGAAGAGCACGGCGACATACGACAGCTCCATTAGGGCTGATGGCTTGGAGGTACGTTGACATGGACTGGCACGAGTACATATCCGTGGACCCCAACGTCTGCCACGGCCAAGCCTGCATTGCCGGCACCCGCGTGATGGTCTCGGTAATTCTGGACAATCTAGCCGCGGGATTGAATGTGGAGGAGATTACCGAGAGCTATCCGTCCGTTTCAGCTGATGCGGTCAAGGCGACCCTGCGCTACGCCGCCGAACTGGCCAGGGAGCGGATAATGCCCCTGGGCGCATAGGGACACTCCTTGCGGTTCAAACTTGACGAGAACCTGCCTATTCAGTTCAAGCGATTGTTCACGGAATCCGGCAATGACGCTGCTACGGTCATAGACGAAGGAATTGGCGGCGTAACGGATGCAGAGCTAGCGTCGGTCTGCCTCGCCGAGGAACGTGTACTGGTGACGCAAGACCTAGATTTCGCGGACATCAGGACGTATCCACCCCCGAAGCATCCCGGCATCATCGTATTCCGGTTGGCCACCCAGGCTCGGGACGATGTCTTGCAGGTCGCGGCTACGTTGATCGAGGCGCTGGTCACGGCATCTCCTATAGGCCAGCTTTGGATTGTGGAAGACACACGGGTGCGAATCAGGGAGTAGTCTAATGGGGCGTCCTTTCGGAGCAGCAGGCCACAGCCGCCGCACTGGGGAAGGTGGGCGTCGGAGGGGGTAGCATTTGTGCCTCCAGACGAGCGAGTACATGGAGGAATCCAAGCCGTTTCATTCAAGACATGGTGACTTCTATTCCGGCTCATATGGTTCCCTTCAGCTATGCTCAGGATAAACTCTAGGCTCAGGGCGAGCGGGTTGTAATTTGATGGGACGCTTTGGATTCTTCACTCTGTTCAGAATGACAGTTGGTACGCTATTTTGCGTATCATGCAATGTATGCACCCCGCCCCTGGATTCCCGATCAGGTCGGGAATGACGGTGTAGTTCCCTTCCCTAGGTAGGGGGATGGGAATGGGTATCTCATCTCCGGCTCATATGGTTCCCTTCAGCTACGCTCAGGATAAACTCTAGGCTCACCATGAGCGGGTTGTAATTTGATGGGACGCTTTGGATTCTTCACTCCGTTCAGAATGACAGTTGGTGCGCCATTTTGCGTACGACCCAACGTATGCACTCCACCCCATCTGGATGCCCGTCGTTACCGAGCATGACGAAAGGTCTATACCTCTGCATCTTTCCAAGTGAAGGGCGCTGTTCTACAATGTCGTAGTCGCCGGGGCCGAGAGCGCCGGGTTTGACGATACGGAGGTACCAATGTCAACTATAACGGAACGTTTCTACGAGCTTCACCCAACTTCCAGAAAGCTGTACGAGGAGCGTTCAAAAGGTCTTTTCCCTGACGGCGTTACGCACGAGACCCGTTTTCTTTCGCCGTTTCCCATCTATGCCACCCGCGCCGAGGGGCCGAGGAAGTGGGACGTGGACGGTAACGAGTACATAGACTACGTTTCCGGGCATGGGTCCCTGCTGCTGGGGCACTCGCATCCCGCCGTGGTCAACGCGGTGACAGAGCAGGTGTCCAAAGGGACACACCTGGGCGCCAACACTGAGCTGGAAATCAAGTGGGGCGAGCTGGTGACAAGACTGATTCCATCGGCGGAGAAGGTGCGATTCACCAGCTCCGGCACGGAGGCCACGTTGATGGCCATGCGCCTGGCCCGCGCTTATACGGGCAAGAGCAAGATCATCAAGTTCTTCGACCACTTCCACGGCTGGCACGACTACGCCATGGCCAATGGAAGCGAGTCCGGGCCGGGTATCCCCGCCGAGACGTGGCAAAGCATGATAGTGCTGCCAGAGGTCAACGACATCGGAGCGGTTGAGAAGGCGCTGGACGATAACGATGACACGGCGGCCATCATCCTGGAGCCGACGGGGGCGCACATGGGAGTGTCGCCGATACATCCCTCGTTCTTGGAAGAGCTGCGCGAGCTGACAGATCGCCGGGGGATAGTCCTCATATTCGACGAGGTGGTAACGGGGTTCCGCTCTTCGCCGGGCGGCGCCCAGGCCAGGTTCGGAGTTACGCCCGACATGACGTCTCTTGCCAAGATACTGGGAGGCGGCCTGCCCGGAGGAGCCGTGACGGGCAAATCGGATATAGTCGACATGATCCAGCGCCGCGGAGACCCCGGTTGGGATGCGTCGCGTCGCGTTTCTCATCCGGGCACCTTCAACGCCAACCCGGTATCGGCGGCGGCAGGCGGGGCGGCGCTTGACCTGGTTGCCAACACCAACGCCAACGCCCATGCAGAGGCAATGGCCACCCGACTAAAGGACGGGGTCAACCAGGTGATGGCGCGTTTGGAGATACCGGGCTGCGCCTACGGGGTGGCCTCGCTGGTCCACTTGACTATGGGCACGCCGGTGGACCCGGAGTCTATCAACGATATGCCCCACGATAAGATAAGGGCTTCCATGACGCCGGAAAAGATTGGCGCGTTGAAGCTGGGCATGCTCAATGCCGGAGTAGACCCGATGTGGAAGACGATGGTTGTATCGGCTACGCACCAGGAAGCAGACATAGATTTCACGGTGGCCGCTTACGAAGAGGCGTTCACTACAATGCGTGAGGAGGGGGTCATCTAGGGGATTGCACTCCCTATGGCTGTTGGCAAGGCGAGGACTTTGGTGGACATGTTTTGCCCGCTCACCCTGAACACTGTCGAAGGGAGTGAGCGGGCACGGCACGATAGGCCCGCTCGTTTGGTTCTCTTCGCCTATACTCAGGATAAACTCTAAGCTCACCATGAGCGGAGCTTGCCAACTACCTGCTAGACTGGAGAAAGGACTTACCTTTTGACCTGTCCCAGATGCAACACTTACAACGGCGAGAAGGCGGATTACTGCGATCAGTGCGGTATGAAGCTGACCGTTGAAGGGGAATCTGCTCAGTACGACGCTTACGGCCTGCCGCCCGTGCCGGACCTCACGCCGAACACGGTGGGGTTCTCTATCAAAGACCTAGCCGCTCTGCTAAGCGAAACATTCAGGATCTACCAGAGCAGCTTTCTCCTGCTGCTCAGCGTATCGGTGATTGGCCATATACCGTTCTTCGTGGGCGCTTTCCTATCCGATGACGTCCAGGTGGTCATAACGGTGTTCGTCCTCGGTTTTCTCGCCGGGGTGCTGGCCAATGCCGCCACCACCTATATCGTGACGGGAGGGTACTTGGGATACAGTGGCACGGTTAGCGGTGGGTACGCCGCGGCTCTCAGATTCGGGCCATCTCTTCTGGCCAGCACCTTGATATACGTGGCGGCAGTGGGTGCGGCGGTGTTGCTCAGCTTTGTTGTCATTGGCATTCCCTTACTGGTCTTCATCCTTGTCTCCTGGTTCTTCTACGTTCAGGCGGTGATGATAGAAGGCAAGCGCCCCCTGGATGCGCTGGCCCGTAGTTGGGACCTGGTCAGGGGCAACTGGCTACGGGTCTTGGGGATAGGCGTGGTATACGTCTCGATCGCCGTAGTGGCCGTATCCGCAGCTTCGCTGCCGGGACTGCTGGTTTCGGGAGAGGGGAATACGACAGTCGTGGGAAATCTGCTGACCATGGCCGGGGCCGCGGTTATAGCGCCGTTCACCTATGTTGGGACCGTGGTGGTCTACCTGGACCTGCGCGCCAGAAAAGAGGGATACGACGTGGACTCGCTGGCCGGAGACATGGGCTGGATATAGGCTGTCTTCCCGTATAGGGAAGGACCCGCCGCCGGATTGCTTCGGTTCTCGCAATGACGGTATGGGTATAACGACGAATGGCTGGGAACAGGCCAGGGCAACCACAAGGGTTGCCCCTACTCTGAAGGGGAAGACGGATGGGCGGCGTCCTTACCCATTTGCTCGTTTGCCTAGTCCGCCACGACGGGCAGCACGACGTGGGAGGGGTGCTCCCGGTCATGGTAGACGGCGTTTACCGCCACCTCTTTCCGCAGGCTCCTGCCAAGGGGTTCCCCCGTGTTGGGGTTTACGTCAAAACGGGGGAAGTTGGAGCTGGAGACGTCGACCCGGATGCGGTGCCCTTTCTTGAACAGGTTGCTGGTCGGGTATAGCGGGAAGCTCAGTTTGTAGATTTGTCCCGGGGTCATCAGTTCAGGTTTCTCCCATGAATCGCGGAAGCGTGCCCTCATGATGCTGTCGGTTATGTTCATGTCGAAACCGTCGGGATAGTCTTCACTGGGCGGATATACGTCGAGCAGCTTGGCCGTGAAGTCCGTGTCCACGGCGGACGAGGATATCCACAGGTTGACCGTGACCGGGCCGGTGATCTCCACGTCGTCCTCCAGAGTAGGGGTCTGGAAGACCAGCACGTCGTGCCTTGACGATAGGGGCAGGTACGGTTCGCGGCTGCCCAGCCGGTCGGGGCGTTCCGTCTGATGATAAGCGCCGGGGTCCAGGATGCCGGGCCCCGAAGACATATTGCCACCGATGGTAGGCACGGGATGGTCGGGATCGAACTGGTAGCGGCTGGGCGGTACATTTGCCGCCGGGGACTCCAGGCTCAACGAACCGTCGGCGTGGAGATGGAAACTGGCGTACTTGGTGCGAGCCAGCGGCCATTCGTTTTCAAAGCGCCAGCTACCGCCGTGGTTGAGCCTGCCCTGTGCGTTGATATGGCCGTCTCCGCCGCCCATGACGAAGATGAGGACGGGAGGCTGCTTTTCCACGTCGTTTTCCAGTCCCTTGAACCAGGCATCGAACCAGGCAAGGCGGAAGTCGTCGTAGTCGTGGGCCAGGTTGCCATCGAGCGGCGCTTGCTCGCCGAAGTCTACTTCCCCCGAGTAGCTGAGGGAACGCTGGCCGTGAGTCCAGGGACCCATGAGCAGTCGCACCGGCGACTTCTTCATCTGAGAAAGCGCCACGTAGTTGTCGCAGGTGGTGCGGGTATAGGAGTCGTACCAGCTGCCGAAATGAAGCTGCGGCACGTCCGACCAGGTATCGTAGTGCTCCTCGGCGCAGAGGCCGGGCTGCTTCCAGTAGTCGTCGTATTCGCTGTGCGTCCATATCTCAAGCAGGTACTCCTCGTAGTCCGGCACCCACTTCAGAGGCGAGTAGCCCTTCTTCCATGGCAAGCGGCTGAACCAGTCGGTGATTCTGGTTGATTCCAGCGCCGCCTTGATCACGGGGTCTTCCGATGCTTCCTTGCTGACCAGCGCCTGGTTGAAGGCCCAGGTGGCCTGCCGCAACTCGAATGCGCCGTTGTGCCGGCAAGAGCACATGTAAGCGTTTGAAAATGCGCCGCTATCGATGACCATGGCAGCGAGGAAGGGCGGATCCGATGAGGCCATAGCGCCCTGGGTATGCGCCCCGTAGGAAGTGCCATAGGTGCCCACTTTGCCGTTACACCAGTCCTGGCTTCCTATCCACTGCAAGCAGTCGTAGCCATCGTTGGCGTCGTCTACGTACTTGGTGAAGGCGCCCTCCGACTTATAGCGACCGCGGTTGTCCTGCCGCACCATGACGTAGCCTCGCTGCACAAAGTAGGCAGCGAGGTCGGAGGCGCCACGGGCCTCTTTGTCGTAAGGGGTGCGCTCGAGGAGGACAGGGAACGCCCCCTCAACCGGCTTGCCGTTGGATGCGGGTCGGTATACGTCGGTGGCTAGGTTCACTCCGTCCCGCATGGGCACCATGACGTCCTTTTCGGTAAAGACCTCGTAGGTTGGCTCGGAACGGGGGCTGGACTTGTAGTCGATGATCATAGGTCACTCCGTTGGCTGGTTGGCTTCGGCGCTCTCTACGAGCTTGTCAATCTTAGCGGCCACAATAAAATCGTTCAAAGAGAGGCCGCCCACGTCGTGAGTGGTCAGCTCAACGGTGACCCGTTTGTAGCTGACGGTCAAGTCGGGGTGGTGGTTTTCCTGCTCGGCCAAGTAGGCCAAAGCATTCACAAAGAAGATCGCTTCCTTGAAGCTGCCCCAGGCAAAGAGACGACGGAGCTTATGGTTGTCCACCGTCTGCCATTCCGGGGAGATCGCGGGCGTGTACTGTGCTATCTGCCGGGCGTCTAGGGGCGGCGTGTTCCGGGGATAGAGCCGGGACCTCATCCGGGTCAACTCTTGCGCCAAGGCAGCCCTCCGGGGCGGGATGGATGGAGCTTATCATAAGGTGAGGAGGTGGGGGAGGCGCCCCGCTCATTTGGTTCCCTTCGCCTATACTCAGGATAAACTCTAGGCTCACCATGAGCGGACACACAGGGGCGGTTCGCGAACCGCCCCTACAGCCGCCGGATTGATTCTCTTGCGCTCGCAATGACGGTAGGGAGGTTATGCCCGCATGTACGTATGCCAGCATTTGGGCATGTCCGTCCTCGCGGGTGATATACTTTCCCAATCTGGAATCAGGTAGGCGAACAAGAGTGATTGGATTCCTTGGAGGTACAGGACTTGAAGGGCGTGGACTGGCTCTGCGTTTTGCGCTGGCGGGCGAGCAAGTCGTGATTGGGTCCCGGCAGGCCGTCCGCGCCCAAGAGGCCGCTCGCGCGGTGTCGGAGCGCGGTCCGGTGGAGGGCGTCTCGGGCGTTCGTAATCGAGAGGCGGCTGAGCAGGCCGACGTGGTCTTCATTACCTGTCCCTACCAGGCCCAAGTAGGCTTGCTGGAGCCGCTGGCAGAGGCGCTGACGGGGAAGCTGGTGGTGTCCACGGTGGCCCCTCTGGCTTTCGATGAGGGCTCGGCGGGGCTGATAGAGGTGCCTGAAGGCTCGGCGGCTGAGCAGGCACGGCGCTTACTGCCGGAGTCGCAGGTCGCGGCGGCATTTCAAAACGTCAGCGCCGTCGACCTCTGGTCGCCGAGCCGCACCCTGGAAGGCGATGTATTGGTATGTTCGGATGACGAGCAGGCCAGGTTCCAGACCATGGAACTGGCCAAGATGATACCCGACCTTAGACCGGTCGACGGCGGCGCATTGAAGGTTGCCCGCTACGTGGAAGGCATCACCGCGCTGATTTTGAACGTTAATCGCAGGTACAAGACTCGGGCCATGGTTCGGATGCTGGGGCTGGAGCCGTCGGAGAAGCACTGACACCTTTGATCGCCAAGTGTCGTTCAATTCCCTGGATTTGCGATAGAGCTCTCTCAGCTTCCCGTGAACTCGGTGATGGGCTGGGCCAGTATCCAGAGGCTTACCATGGTGTAGCCCACCATCAAGACCAGCATGGGATACTGGCTACGCAACGCCGCCGTCCGGTTGGGCAGCCGCTTCAGAGCCACCACGTGGGCTACGTAAACGGCGACGACGTGCCCGGCCACAATGGAGATAACTGAGGTGATCCAGGCGAACCTTGCCCCCACAATGGCGATGTTGGGATTGAACTCGGCGGTGCCCAGCAGGTCCCATCCATAGCCGAAGGGATCGGAGGCCAGGGGTATTATCAGTTGCCCTTGGATGAGCAGGAAGGAGAGGAAGTGGGCCAGGTGATAGGCAAGGGCTATAGGCACCAGCGAAAAGACGAACAACCTAGCCAGCCTTTGAGCAGGCACGGCGCTTCCGCTGGCGGAAGCCATGGCGAGGGAGAAACCCCAGTAGACGAGCAGGAAGAGGACGGGGAACACCAGCAGACCCGCGGTCTCTACTCCCGTCAGCCTGTCGCCGCCTAGAAAACTGAAGATGGGAAGCAGCGCCTGCACTATGTCCACCCATACCGGCGTAGCGGTAAATCCGTCGAAGGTGACGGTGGCTAGGACGAGCACAACGAGTGCCAGCAGCGACGGTGAGGCCGCTTGGTCGCGGAGCAGCCCTGCGCCAAATGGACGGATGTTCAGCCGGCGAGAGGTTTCACAGGCCAGGGCGAAACAGTGATAGCAATCGACGCATCCATCGCTGAAGGCTTCACACTGCGTCGGGCAAGCTTTGCAGCCGTCCGGGTCCTGCACCTTGACCTCGCTGGGAGCGAACCTTGCCAGCAGCCCGAACACCACGGAGAAGGCCTCTCCTTTGCTCAGCCAGACCTCCTTGCCGTAAATCACCATGCCGGTCCAGGTAATCATGGAGTAGGCCACGATATAGAATGCGATGTTTCGCGGTAAGGAGGAGCCCGGGTAGACCAGCTCTATCCAGGCGAAGATGAAGAAGAGAATGAAGGCAGGCCATACGCCCAGCTTCTCAGGATAGCTATATCCCAGGGAAAGCTGGTCTCCGGGATTGAAACGACGGTAGAGAGCGTCGGCCCAGTCGAAGATGATCTTTAAGGGGTTGATCAGCGCCCACACGTTGCCCAGCAGCGCCGATACGTAGGCGATACCCACCCACCAGAGGATCCAGACCATGGTGGGCGCCAGGTTATCGATGGGCGCCTGGGCACCCAGAGCGCCCGCTGCCACGGTAAGCAGGAACAGTGCAACGGAGGCCGCCCTGACGGCTAGCAGAAGTATGGGATGCTGGAGCAGCCGCCCCAGACGCAGTTGAAGCAGGTTGAAGGTGGGATAGCCGCCGCGGCCGCGCTGCCCTTTCACAAAGTACCCGATGGCCGCAAAGGAGAGGGCAACGGCTAACCCTGCGCCGCTGACGTACAAATAGAGCGGGACTGGCAGATCGTAGCGCTGCCCGAAGCCGTGAGCGTAAGCCGGCTGCAGGGTTAGCCCCAGGACAAGGGCGGCGGTTACCGCCAGGAACCAGTTAAATCTGCGATTCGACACGTCGTTCTCCTAGCGGGGATGGACTTCCAGGGAACCCAGAAGGATATCCCCACTTGCGGCTTGCTGGCCGCTTTCGTGGTCCATAGCGGCGCTCTCCTCTATGGTCACCGTCCGCATTTCGCGGAACTCGTAGTCGCAGTGGGAGGTGTCGGCCAGGGTCACCATTATATCGTGCTCACCCTGGCTGAGCATTACCGAAGCCCCGCTCTCTGCGTACATGCTATTCAGTTCGCCGCCGACGTACAGATGCCAGTGACCTACCGGCATATCGGATGCATCCGGATCGGCGCCCAGCACAAAGTTCTCCGGTTCCACCTCTAGGTGCAGCATACCCGCCTCCGGCCCGATTGCAGTGGTCAAATTGATGCGAGGCTCGACTGTGCCCGGAGGCAGTTCGGCGGTGCAGATCTCAGTAGAATCGTGGCTGTGACCGTTTCCTTCGTGGTCAGCGGATGCGGCGTGCATCTCGAAGTCGAACTTGCCGGTTGCGTTGGCGGTAAACGTCAGGGCCGCGGTCTCTCCCGGCATCAGGGGCGTTTCCAGGTTATAACCGTGGAGATGGAAGGAGCCTTCGCTGTCGCTGGTGATGCGCAGTACGACTTCGTCGTTGTGGTCTACCCTCAGCGTTCTATGTTCGCCGTCCAGCGAACCACCGGCTACGTCCAGATCGAAAATGCGGGTCTGGGGTTTCGTGTTGCTGCCGCAGGCGGCGAGCAGCAAGGTAAATAGAGTCAACAGGAACAGCGGCAGGTAAACTCTTCCGCTCATAATTAACCCTTCTTTCTACCGGTCCGCAAGCTCCGGTAAGTAGCCGCCAGGGCAGGGAGTATGAGAAGCACGGCGACCAGGATTGCGCCAACCACTTCCCAGTTGATCTCGGCGTCCACTACGCGGATGGGGAATTCGCCTTGCAGCGTGGTCTCCTCCACTTGCACAACGACCTCTATGTCCCAATCCCCGGAAGCGTCGACCGGTATTCTGAGGTCGTAGTGGATGGGAAGGGTTGGAGCAATCTCCCCGTCCACCTGACTCGCGCTCGAGCCTTCAGGCCCGGATGCTCGCGCAACGACCTCAGCGGCCTCCACCGGCTCGTTGTCCCGCAATAGATGCACGGAGAGGAACACCTCTCCCACGGTGGAGGTAGCATCCCTGGAAAAGACGGCGAGTTGATATGCGCCTTCTTCTTTGCGGAACAGCTCCACGTTGGTCACGCCATTGGCCGAAAGGGGCGTTGCCCAGAGCAGTTGACTCAAGACAAGGCTAGCAAACAAAGCTATGCGGACTTGTATTTTCATAAAGCGTGAAATCGAAAATAGCGGGCAGGTTCGGCTTGCAAACCAAAGCTGGCCCGTGTAGACGGCGGATCAGGCGGTGAGAAGGGGAGGTCGGTGCAGGGGTATAGGCTCCGCGACTCTAAGCCGCCAGAGCTCCTTTGATTGCAATAGAAAGAGGAAGAGAAGAGGCAGTACGGTGAGCAGGCCTGCTTGCTCGGTCCACTGCCAGCCGCTGATGCCGTCTCCACCGCTCTGCGCGGAGTGACCGGGCAGGAACAGTATGCCGTCGTGTCCGGTTGCGTCGTCGTGGGAGTGGGTTGTGTTCAGAGGATGTTCGTGTGCCGGAGACGCGCCGGGACTGAAAGCGTGACCGTGGTAAGGCAGCCGCTCCGCGAAGTGGTGGTCGAACAACGAACCGAAGAGGCCGTAGAAAACCGCCCCAACCGTGAGCAGGATGAGATAGGTCTGGAGCCAGACCTTGAGCCGGCTGCCTCTTTTCGCCAGGATGTTCACCCTCACATTATAGCCTAATCAGTTCAGGCCGTTTATGGTAGAGGCAGCCCATCAAGTTCTTAGTGCACAGCCTAGAACGGCGTTGGCTTACCGCCGACCTTGAATTCGAGGGGGAAGTTACTCCTGATGGTCTGCCTAGCCACTTCAATCTTCTGCGCATCGGTGCGGTCGTCGTCTATGTTAATACTGAGACGAATGCTTGAGAAATCTCCGGTTGGGCCTGCTTCATACACGTTCACACCATTGGTTCTGAGAAGTTGGACGAGCCGTCTGGATTCAGCTTCTAACTCCTCAAGCGAGTAGGGGTAACTGACAACGTGGATCGGGACGTCGGCCCGCAACTCATCTACCAGAGTTGACATCTGGGGCGGGAGTTCACCGTTCCAATAGAGCACTACTGCGTTTTCGTCGTTATCAAATCTAATGCCTATTAAGCCCGCTAGCCTAGCCGTGCCCGTAAGATTTTGAATATCCTGAGCAGCATTGACTAGGGGCATCTGCCGGATCACTCGCGGGCTTAACGTGGGTGGGGCTCGTAAGGGTTGGCTCTCTGATTCTTTGGTTTGGTCGTCAGCGTCTTGAGCATGCATGACTCCCGCAACGATAGCCATCACTGCTAACGTAACTACCGCAGCGCCGATGGCCAAGAATCGCCACAACATACTGTTCATCCTAGCACCGAACCTGGATTATAGCCCAATTATAGGCGTCGCATCTCTTTGGCAAACGTCACCCATATTGCGGTGAGGACAAAGCCCACAATCGCTATAGTAGCCACTGCCTGTTGGGGCGACCATATCTCTGCCAGTGCACCCATGATGAGTGATCCCAACGGTAGTACGCCGATGGCCATGCTCTGGATTCCCATCAGCCTGCCTCGCACGTCTTCGCTAACCGAGAGCAGCACGAGGGTGGCTTGCATGGTGCCGAAGCCCGACATGCCCATCCCGGCGAAAAGAAGCGCCGCGAATGAGAGGGGAAATGTGTTGGAGATGGCGAAGAGGAAGAGGAACACCATGCAGGCAAGCGTGCCGCTGTAGTAGTAGAGCGATTTCCTGGCGATATCACGCCTGCTGACGATGAAGATGGTGCCTATGAGCGCACCGAGCCCTGAGGCGGCGGCCAGTACTCCCATGGCGGTGGGGCTAACCTGCAGCACCTTCTGGGCGAAGACGGGAATGAGCGGCGTGTGGGGCGGGAAGGTGAGGTTGAACAGGATGGTGATGCCAAACACACCGATGATGGCCCTGTTTCCGGCGATGACCCGGAATCCGTCAGCGACGGATGTGAATACAGAGCTTGGCTTGAGGCCCAGCCGCCGGGGCAGGTTCTGTGGTTGGACGCCGTAAACCAGGAAGGCCGCGATACAGAACATCAGAGTTGCCGCCAGGTACACCCAGGCCACGTTGAGAAAAGCTCGTTCTGGCAGGAAGTCGAGGAGGAGCCCGGCAATGAACGGGCCTGCCATTATGCCGGCAGTCATATTCACTGTATCCAGCGCTACACCGTAGGCAAGCACCTCTCTTCTCACCAGGTCCGGCACAAAGGAGCGGCGGGTGATCTGGTCCATGGTGAGAGATGCGCCGACAACAAAGGTGAGCAGGATGATTTGCCATTCATTTACGTTGCCTGAAAACACAAGGAAGGCCGCTATGACCGAGGTGACAAGGTTCACTCCCAGGCCCACCAGGAGGAGCCGCCTGCGATCGAATGAGTCGGCGATCACACCAATGGCCACACCGACAAGGAGCAGGGGCGCCGTGGAGGCTACGCCCACCATCTGGGTGAGGAAGGTGGAATCGGAGAGCTGGAGCACCAGATAACCGGAGACAAGGAACCACATCCAGCGTCCCATCTGGGTGAACAGTCCGGCGGGGAAAAAGAGGCGGTAGTTCCTGTCCTGCAGGACCTCTACAACGGGACGTCGGGCGGCCCTTTCCCTAGATGGCTTTGTTGTTTCAGCGGGCCCGGTCTCTTGTGAGTCCAATCAGGTCTCCGGCTCGTTGTCTAGGCAATGTACCTGTTGAACCAGTCTAGGACGCGCTGTAGATACTCTTTCCTCATCTTGGGATGACCGCTGTTGCGAAAGCCGTGCGCCCCTTCGGGGAAGCGCACGAATTCCACTAACGACGCTCATCGTTTATCAAGAGTTCTTTAACAGTGAATATATTCCCAACACTGAGCGGGAATCCTCGGGAGTCATCCGCAAATACCCATTCAGTGCCATCATCAAGAACATATGTGAGACCACCAGAATTCTCCGTGCATTCCTCAAGAAAACAGACGCGAGTATCCGTATCAATGCGGGTTGCCGTTATCTCTGTAGTCAATTCTATGCTACGGTTAGCGAGTGGTACTAGGAAACTATTGGGCGTATACCTGACACCCTCATCAACACTAGTTTGCATTAAAGAGCCGTCAATTGCATCAAACTCCGTTAGCTGATGCTCTTGGAGCTGTTGGTACGATCCGTGCCTGCTAACCATCCCATAGTCCGTAGAGACTTCAGGGGCCTCTATCACTGTATCCACCCACTCGCTCTTGGATTCAAAATCGAAACGATGTATCTCGTTAAACGAAGGAGCTATCTGGCCGTTCGCCGATATTGTCGGCCCTTTTATCTCATAAATCATTGTAAACGCTGGCCAATCGTCGGTTACAACCTGGGCTTTTAAATCCAACCGTAATAAAGAGTAGGCAATCCCTGTTGCTGCAACAATTAGGGTTATTACTATTATAAACATCTTACGGGGGTGGATGTTTATGTTATTCATTGCACTTCCTTTCTCCGGCTCTAGGCAAGGTACCTGTTGAACCAGTCCAGGACGCGCTGCAGATACTCTGTCCTCATCTTGGGATGACCGCTGTTGCGAAAGCCATGCGCCCCTCCGGGGAAGCGCACAAATTCCACCTCTTTGCCCAGCCTCTTCAGGGAGACAAAATACTGCTCGCTCTGTCCTATGGGACAGCGGTAGTCCGTTTCTCCATGCAGCAGCAACACCGGCGTGTTCACCTGGGGAGCGTAGGTTATGGGGGAGCGCTTCATCAGCTCATCGAATACTACGTCGCGCCTGCCTCCCCATTGCTTCTCGCCAAAGCTGATGCCAATGTCCGACGTGCCTGCCATGCTGGAGAGGTCTATGCAGGGAGCTCCCACCACCGCCGCTTTGAACCGGTTGGTATGCCCCACGGTCCAGCTGGTCATGTAGCCGCCGTAGCTATACCCGTGCACTGCAAGTCTAGATTCGTCCACATAGGGCTTGGAGACCATTTCGTCCACGGCCTGCATGATGTCAAGGTAGTCCTCTCCTCCCCAATCGTTGAGGACGGCCATGGTGAATTCACCGCCGTAGGTGGAGGAGCCTCTGGGGTTCACCGCCAGCACTATGTATCCGGCGGTGGCCAAAACCTGGTGCAGTGTACTGAAAGCGTCCATGAAGACGCCGTTGGGGCCGCCGTGGATCTCCAGCACCATGGGGTAGACCTTGGACTCGTCAAAATCGGGCGGGAGCAGGACGCGAGACTCTATGTCGAAGCCCGCCCTGTCCAGCTCGAACTTGCTGAGCTGGGCCGGTGGGTGCTCTTGGAGGTATTCGCTGTTGTAGCCGGTGAGCTGACTGCCGCTACCGCCGGCGACGTCGACCAGGTGAATGTCTCCTGGTGAGTCCGGCGACACGGAAAGCAATACAGCCTTCCCAGCGTTCCCATCTATGGAGACCGCCGTGAGTTGTGCACCGCCGCCGTAAATCCGCTTCACATCACCGCCATCCGCGGGTACGGAGCAGAGGAACGACTCGCCTCTGGCGTCGGCAAGGAAGTAGAGGACGCCGTCATCCGTCCACAGTATCTTGGTAAACGGCCCCTGCGGCGGGAATCCGGCCACGGGCTTTATGCTATCGTCGGTGAGACGCCGGGGATCTTCGCCGGGCTGAATCACGTACAGCCAGCCCTGGTAGCTGGCGCTGCCATCTTGGACGTCGGAGCCGACAGCGACGAGCTTGGCGCCGTCCGGCGACCATCCGAGGGCGGCGACAGTGTGCAATCCGTCGGACCAGGCAGCGGGTTCACCGCCGTTGGCCGCTACCACGTAGGCCTGGGAATTGTCGAAGAGGTCTCTGTCCGAGGAACGCTCTGATATGAAGGCGATCTGGGAGCTATCCGGCGACCAGACCGGCGCATAGTTCTCGTAGTCGCCATGGGTAAGCTGACGCGCCTCTCCGCCGCCAATCTCCACGACGAAGATCTGACGGTGGCCGTCGCCGCGCCAGCCCAGCACGTCGTGCCTGTATTTGATGCGATTGACCACCTTCACCATGGGGTCTTTCTTTGCATCATGGTCGTCCTGCGGCTGGTCGGGGTCAACGTTGGAGACGGCTACTATGCGCTGTCCGTCCGGGGCCCAGGCAAAGTCGCTGACGCCGCCGCGCAGATCGGTGGTTTGGATGGCCTCTCCTCCGTTGGTCTTCATCACCCAGACCTGCTTGCGTTCTTTGTCGTCGGGGCGCAGAAAAGCCAGCGATTCGCCGTCCGATGAGAACTGCGGATTGCTGTCCTTCGAGCCGTGGGTAAACGGAGCGATGCTGCCGTTGTCCAGGTCGATCATCTGCACCTGGGAGCGCTCTTCTCCCGTTTCGCAGTCGACCCATGATTTGACGAACGCGGCCATGCTTGCATCTGCTGATATATCCGGTCCTGAGACGTTGACAAGTTGGTAAACCAGATCCGGTGTTATTGGGCTAGCCATGATTACCTCCTAATGGCTGTCTTGCGCAACGGGTGCGCACTGTTTGATTGAAGCGCCCGCGCGTTACTGATCGACCGTTGATTTCCATTCAAACCGTCCTTTTAGAGCCGACAATTGGTTGTAGGGAAGACGGCCTTCTTTTTGAAGCCGTCCTACAACGATACCTGGGGCAATGCCAGTATCGTCAGCGAGTTGGGTCACCGAGTTGGGCGTGTAGTAGGCTTCCTGTATAAACTCATCCCACAGGTTGGGAGGAATGAGGAAGTCGGAGGCGAACTCGTTTGCTTCTCGCTCTATCTCCTCATCTTCGCTGATGCCTTCCACGATGATTTTACGCGACCTGTGCTTTAGCAAGTGGCCGGCTTCGTGGAAGAAGGTGAACCAGTAGATGTCTTGCCACTTATAGCGTAGGCTCAACTGTATCAACGCCTTGTCTTCGGAAAGCCAGCGAGTGGCACCGTGCGCTCCCGACTTGGGTAGCTCCGGCACGGTGAGCACCACGACGCCGGCGTTGGAGCAAATGGATTGCAGGCGCTCCGCGAACTCTTGCGGCGGTTGTCTTGTCATCCCACGAGCTTCTACCAAGGCTTCCATGAAGCGCTCCTCGTTGTACGGGGCGGTTGCCGCTTTCCTCGCCTCAAGCTCTCCCTTCCTTAGCCAGGCTAGCAGTGCACCCTTCGACACTTTAACAGAAGCCGCGGGAGTGATGCGGAAGCCAACGGCCTCGTGATAGGCCGGAGCGGAAGCCACGCCAAGGAAATGAAGCATTTGGCGAAGCTTATCAGATTTACTCCGTTCGGTTGGAATCCACCCTCGCTTTTCCATCTCTCTGACCGGGAATTCCCGCAGCCATTTTTCCTGTTTGGCAAGCTCTTCGCGGTCGCGGTTCATGGCGATTGTCATTTGGTACGTCGCTTCAAGATTCACCCAGAACGGCGCGGGAATGCCTAGAACCTTCTCCAACTCCAGAGCGGTCTCCGGAGTAATGGTCTTCTTGCCGCGGATTATCTCGTTTACCACCTGGGGAGGCCTATCCATTCTTGCCGCAAGTTCCCTTTGCGTCATTCCAACCGCCTCCAGCTCCTCTTCGAGCACCTCCCCTGGGGGAATTGGCAGGTCCGAGAATATACGCTTACCACTAGTTGTCATAATGGTTGGTGACCTCCTCTATTGTTACCTGGCCTTCTTGCGGACCCTGGGTTATTATCAGACGCCATTGTCCTGTTAGGTCTATTGCATATTGCCCTTTGCGGCTGCCTCTAAGGGGATGTAGGCGTAAAGACTTGACTTTCCATAGGGAATCGAACGTTGGCGCGGCGTAGATTTCGTTGATGCGGGTGATGTATCTGCGCGCCACCACATCACCCCACTGACGGATCGCTCGACTCGATTGTTGATAGCATTGGGCCAACCGATTGGAACCAAAGATAACTTCCACTATTCACCTATTGGATGAATAGTAGCATTACCTGAGGCTGTAAGTCAACACTGCTGAAGCCGTCTGTTCAACCAGCCGCTTCATGGAAGCGGCGTACCGCGTCCAAGTGCTCGGCGACTGTCTTCAATCCGGCGTTCATTGTGTTCAGACAGACATGGGTTGCACCCAGTGCGTCCCATGCTTCCAAGGTTTTCATCCAGACGTCCGGCCCGCCTTCCGCGACTCGCACACCGCCCTCTATACCGATGCTTGACGGATCTCGGTCCGCCTGTTCGGCATATGTATGGATGCGCTCCAGGCGTTGCTGCGTAGCCTCGCTTGGTGATCCCGTCAGGATCCACCCGTCCGATAGAGTGGCCACCCTCTTCAGCACCTGCTCCGCATTTCCTCCCAGCCAGATGGGAATGGGCCGCTGCACGGGCAGGGGATTGAGACCGGCGGCGGTTACTGTGTCCCACTTTCCGTTGAAAGTAACCGTTTCGTTCATCCACAGTTTGCGCATGAGCTCTATCTGCTCTTCGCTGCGCTTGCCCCGTACGCGGAAGTCTTGGCCCAGCGCCTCGAACTCCACGTGGTTCCACCCAATGCCGATGCCTAGGCGCAGACGCCCTCCGCTCAGCACGTCGACCTCCGCCGCTTGCTTGGCGACTAGGGCCGTCTGGCGCTGAGGCAGGATGATGATGCCAGTGGTCAGCTCTATGGAGGAGGTGACGGCGGCCAGGTAGCCGTACAATACGAAAGGCTCGTGGAACATGTCGGCCTTGGTGTACGTGCCGCTCCAGTCCTTGTAGTGCGACGTATCCGCTCCCAGCACGTGGTCGTAGACCAGCAGATGGTTGAACCCCAATCCCTCCACCGTCTGCGCGAACTCCCGTATAGCGCCGGGGTCTGTGCCTATTTCAGTTTGGGGAAAGGTAACGCCCAGCTTCAAGATGCCTCCAACCGTCTATCGACGCTGCTAACTGTTGATTGTCTTGCAAGACCTCTTCCCCCTTGATGAGGGAAGATCGAGATGGGGGTGAACCGCGCCTGGTCACGTCTCTTATTGCCCCCATCCTAACCTTCCCCCACAGAGGGGGGGAAGGTACTAGAGGTAGACGGGATGCGCCGTCTAGAACATCCAGTGGCCGCCGTCGACGCACAGCGTCTGACCGACAACATAGCTTGCGTCGTCGGAAGCGAGGAAGGCGATTGCTCCCGCTAGCTCCTCCGATTCCCCGAAGCGACCTGCGGGAATGGTGAGAAGCGCATCGCGCTGCTGCTCAGGAGGCATCCTTTTCCAGTTGGCGTTAGGCACCGTGGCTATGGCGCCGGGGGCAATGGCGTTGACGTTGACGCCGTGGGGCGCCAGGTCTACCGCCAGCTGACGGGTCAGTCCCAGCAGACCGGCTTTGGCGGCGGCGTAGGGGATGACCTTGCTCCGGCTGTTGCTCCGTCCCGCGCCTGAGGAGATGTTGACTATGCGTCCCCAGCCCTTCTTCTTCATGTCGCCTGCGAAGGTCTTGGCCGTGAGGAAGGAGGCCCTCATGTTCAGGCTCACCACGGCGTCCCAGTCCTCCTCCGAAAGGTCATCGATGCCCGGAGGCGCTCCCAGGCTGCTTCCAGCCACGTTAACCAGTATGTCCACAGTGCCCAGCGCTTCGACGGTTTGCTGGGCTGCTTGCTGCACCTGGTTCATATCGGTGACGTTTACCTGCAGCCCCAGGGACTTGTGGCCTGCCGCCGCAATCTCCTCAGCGGTTTCCATCACTTTGTCGCCGACGATGTCCCAGCAGGCTACGGCGGCGCCACGGTTCGCCAGTTCCTTGGCGGTGACCTTGCCCATGCCCATTGCCGAGCCGGTTACCACGGCTACGCGGCCTTCCAGACTTGTACCCATTTTTACTCCTTATTCTTCTCCGCCCAGCAACGCCGTGAGCTCTCTGACGTCCGGCATATCGTCTAGGCGGTCTATTGCTTTGACTACGGAATTGGCCCTTTCCAGTCCCAGGATGTCCTGGGTAAGGAAGAGGAACTTGTCTATCAGTTGCTGGTGCGGCGCCGGGTTCCCGGCGTCGCCCCGTATCGAGTTGGTGGTCTCGTAGAAGGTGCGACCGTCCCTGAGGCGGACTGTTACCTCGGCACAAGGCTGGTCGTCGCGCCGCACGGTCATTTCAGGGTTCAAGGTAACGTTCACCCTGGCCGATAGGTCTTGGATAGCGGGGTCCGACACGGCGTCCCGGTAGAAGGCCGTGACGTCGGCGCCATGCCGCACTATGGCCGAGGCCACTGCGTAGGGTATGTTGAACTTGGCGCTCAGCATGTTGGGCGGGTAGGGGCCCACCATTCCCAGCGGTATGCCTCCTATGGTCACCACGTCCACAGCCTCCACTTCTTCCGGAGCGAACTGTTCCCTGCCTGTTATGTCCAACACGGCATCCAGTGAAGGGTGGTTGTAGCGGCAGCAAGCGTGGAACTTGAAATAGTTCTGCTGGATGCGGTGTATTCCGCCGAGGCCCTGCACGGCGTCGTCCGCATGGAATTCGTCGCCCAGAATCGTGCCGAAGACATCGGCGGGGGCGTCGTGAATGCCGGTGAACCCCGCTTCGTACATGTGAACGGCAAGGATGCCTTGGAACCCCGATCTGCCCGAATAAGCATTGCGGATAGTGGCGCCTTCGAAGCAGGGTGTCCAGCTGTTGCCCGGGCTCATGGACGTGGAGATGTTTATAACGTCCCGCACCCGGCTTGCGGAGTAGCCCTTCAGCTTGGCCACGGCTGCGGCTGCGCCCGGTGTGCCCCAGTGGCCGTGGGAATGGACATTCGGGCGCGGCCTGCTGGCGCTGCCCAAGCGCGACGAGACTTCGTATCCAAGCAACAGGCTCTCCATGAACTGCCTGCCGCTTATGCCCATCTCTTCACCAATGGCCAGCGCCGCGGGCATTACGTGTATCGAAGGATGGCCGCCGCCGTAGCGGTTGCCCTCGTCCATTTCCAGACCCACTCCGGCAGTGCCGTTGACTAGGGTTGCCCACATGGGTTCCGCCTTGAAGGGAGTGCCCAGGATGGCAGCGGTCTGTGGCGCGGACCTTTCCGAGGCCAGCTTGGCGAAGGCGGCGTTCTCCGGCAGCTGGTAGCCGGCCACAATTGCGCCCACCGTGTCCAGCACAACGTCACGGGTTGCAGACAGGGCCTCTTCGCTCAACTCCTCATAGCTTGTGCTGGCAACGAAATCTGACAGCGTATCCAGATAGTCAGCCATTTCCACCTCCTAGTTGACGCTAGTTGACGCGGCCACCGATAGGGGACGTTGGCGCTCCGGCGCTGATGAACTCGCCGTGGTCCGGGCCCTGCTCCAGCTTGCCTTGATTCAACACTACTTTACCTCGCAAAAGTGTCATCCACGGAGCCCCTTTCTGCGTCCATCCTTCATAGGGCGTATAGCCGGAGTTTCCTATGTGGTCTCCGGCGGTGATGGTCTTCTCCGCGTCCGGGTCGAATATGAGCAGGTCCGCGTCGGAGCCGGGCCGGATGACCCCCTTCCGGGGATATATGCCGAAGATACGCGCCGGGTTCTCCGCCAGAACGCGGGCCATCCAGGTCAGGGGGAGTCCTCTCTTAGCCACTCCCTCGCTGTAGACCAGGGGGACGAGCGTTTCGATAGACGGCGCACCGAAGGGTATGGGGGTGCCGTCATCTGCGACGTAGATGTTTTCGCGGCCTTTCTCCTTCAGATCCTTGGAGCCTGGGGAGTGGTCGCTCCCTATGGCGGAGATATAGCCCTCCACCGTGCCTTGCCACATGGCCCCCTGGTTAACCCCGTCGGCGGGACGGAGCGGCGGACCTATCTTGACCAGCGGCCCCAGCGTCTCCATGGCGGACTCGTCAAGGAGGAGGTACTGGGGACACGTTTCCGTCCAGACCTTTTGTCCTTCCGATTGGGCGCGTTTGATGCGCTCCAAGCCGGCCTGAGTGCTGAGGTGCACCACGTAGACGGGGCAGCCCGTCATCTTGCCCAGGTTTATGGCGCGGTTGATCGCCTCCTCCTCCACCCATATGGGGCAGCTGGCAGGGAAGTCTGTCGGCTTGGTCAGTCCCATAGCGATCCGTTTGTCTTCCAAGTAGTCGATAACGTCGCCGTTTTCGCAGTGGAGCTGCATGATTCCGTTGTTTGCAGCGATGACGTCCATTGCCTTGGCGATGAACGCGTCGCTGCACATCCGGGTCAGCGACTTCTTGTATGTCATGAACAGCTTGTAGGAGGTGACCCCCATGGAAAGCGCCTCGGGAAGGCTTTCCAGTATGTACTCTGGGTTGTCCAGGATGAAGTGAAACGAGTAGTCCAGCACCGATTCTTTGCTGAGGCGGTCCTTGAGCCTGTTGATGGCCTGGGGGATGGTCTCTTTGTTCTTCACGTCGTACGTAGCGAATGGCAAAACCGTTGTGAGACCGGCCAGCGCTCCTGCTTTGATGCCAAGCTCATAGGGGTCTATGTTGTCAAAGTGACTGTGGGCGTCTATGGGGCCGGGGAACACCTGCTTTCCGGAAGCGTCGATATAGTTGTCTGCGTCGGGTAGACTGTCGTCAGGGCCCACGGCCACAATCTTCTCGCCCCTTATGGCCACGCTCCCTTGGAAAGTGTGCGTTGCCGTAACTACGGTGCCGCCGTGCACGATGGTATCCACTTTAGAAGCGGCCATTGCTCCCTCCTTATCTGTCCGCGATGTTATGTGCCGTCTCCGTCCGGCCGCAAGCTGCCTTTAATTCCCGCAATCACTTGTGGGAATCAGGACGGAGCACGTGCAGATACTATCAGAGTTTATCTAAACGTTGTTCACCTTGTGCCTTAGGGCTACTCCCGGCGTGGCCCCGGTGTGTACACCCTTATCCACCACCACCTGCCCGTTCACCAAGACATAGGGGATCCCGTCTGGAAGTTGCTTGGGGTCCTCGAGCGTAGCCTTGGTACCCACCGTCTTTGGATCGAAGACCACTACATCCGCCATCATACCATCGGCCAGCCTGCCTCTGTCGGAGAGGCCCAGCCGTTGCGCGGGGAAAGAGGTCATTCTTCGCACCGCATCTATGAGGGTTAGCAGCCCATCCTCTCTGACAAACTCTCCCAGGACGCGCGGGAAGCAGCCGTAGGTTCGTGGGTTGATGTGATCACCTATTAGGAGGCCGTCGCTGCCTACCATGTGGTTGGGGTGCTTGTAAAACTCCCTGATGTTGACCGGATTGCCGTTGTCGGCTGTGTAGCACAGTTCCATATCCTCTTCCAACAGAAGATCACAGATGGTGTCCAGGATGCTTTTATCCAATCCATCGGCAATTGCGGCTACGGACATGCCTTCCCAGCGGCGGTTGTGGGGCTTGGTGAAGTTGGTTACCAGGACGTAGTCCCAAGAGGGAGCCCTTACCGAAAGGTCCGCCGCCATCCTCCGACGGCTCCTCTTATGGCTCATCATTCCCAGCAGATGGTCTACACTGCCTTCATGCGCCCATTCCGGTAGCACGGATTCCAGACGCGTGCTGGAATAGGGGTATGAGTAGGAGTCATAGGTCACGTCCAGCCCCTCATCCAGCGCTTCATCCAGGAGGGCCAGAAGTTTCTGTGCTCCTCCAGGCAAGGGGCTATGGAAGTGCGATATCTGTAGGGGAACGCCGCTTGCCCGCGCTATATGGATTGCCTCCTTGTAGGGGTCCAGGAACTGGTCTCCCAGCGTGTAGCGCACGTGTGTCACGTAGATACCACCCAGTCTGTTCACTTCCTGGCACAGTTCGATGAGCTCATTGGTATCGGCGAAGCTGCCCGGCGGGTAGGTAAGACCCGTGGACATACCGAAGGCCCCTTCTTCCATGCCCTGCCTGAGCAGAGTCTTCTCCGTTTCCATCTCATCGCCTGTTGGTCTGCGGTTATCCCAGCCCATTGCACTGATGCGCAGCGGCGAGTTGCCAATGACGTACGCTACGTTGTTGGCAACCTTGCGATTGAACAACGAGAGGTACTCGTCCACCGTCGACCATCGCTTTGGCAACGGCGGGCTGCCGTCGATGCCCGCGTTGAGGAGCAGAAACTGGTCGAAGTCCTGCTCTGATGTGAAGGGTGCATAGGAGTTGCCGTCCACGCCGATGAGTTCCGTGGTAATGCCCTGGTGGATCTTGGGCTCGTTGCGGGGCTGGTGGAGAATCATCAGTCCCGAGTGCGTATGCATATCGATGAACCCGGGGCAGACGACCATGCCGTCCGCGTCTATCTTACGAGCCGCTTCTACTGAAGAGAGGTCCCCTCTCAAGATGCGGATGCGGCCATCTTGTATACCAACACCGGCATGGAACCAGGGGCTCCCTGTCCCGTCAATGACCCTACCGTTATGTATCAGTACATCCAACATGCCTTAAAGACCCCGTTTGTTCACCGGAAGACAAAGGCAACCACCAGGACCGCTAGCGAAATCCCCACCAATGCCGCAGGCTTTCGCGAGTCACGACGCCTTATCAGGGAGGCGGCCAACCATCCCAGGCTGCCGAAGAACACCAGATAGCTGAGAACAAACAGTCGGGCTAGAGAGTCTTCCATTTTTATCGAAGGGTATTGTGAAGGTGGACAGATGACAAGTCAACGTTGTACCCACTGCCTACCGTTTTGAAATGACGTCGGGTGTGAGAAGGCCGCGTCAACTGTACCCGTAAACCTTGATCTGACCTTCAGCAGCTACTATCAGCAGCCTCTCAGCAGTGACGGAGCCTATTTCCTGCAACAGCGCTTCCAGCTGCTCGTTGCTCAGTGCAGATGCTCCGCTCTCATCCACGCCACGCATGAGCCGTACGCGGACCCCCAGCGCCTCTTTGAGGCGTTTCGCCAGTTCGCTGGCGGAGTCCCCACCGGCCAGAAGCGTAACGGACTTTAGGCCAGAAACCGGTTCGCCGCCTTCGCGCTGGTCCTCTCGGAGCACCTGCCAGTGGTAGGGCAGCAGCGCCCCGGAGCCAGCTATGATGCCTAGCAGCCACCTGCCATTGCGCAAGAAATCAACAGTCAAGTCGCCCCTGAGCAAGTCGTTGAACAGGCCGGTCAAAAAGCCTATGAGGCTTCCTATCCCGGCCAGGGCAAGCACTCCCAGCACGCCGTAGATGTAGATGCGCCGCGCCAGTGCGCCCCGCTCCTCTGCGCCGCCTTCCCGTACGGTTCGCTGCATTCTGGGCCAGTACCAGTACCACAGCGGCGCCCCAATTATGATGGCGGTAAGGGCAAAGGCCAGCTGGTCTCGCACGGGTTCAGCGCCGGCGATTGAATCGCCCGATTCGGGCAGGACTTGCCCTATGACCGCACCCACTATCAGAGGTACTCCCACCGCCGCGGTTCCTAGGCCAATGGCCGACATGATGTATCCAAAGGAACGCTTGGCTCCGGCCAGCCTGCCGGCCAACAACCGCGACTCATCCTGGAGCACCTGCCAGTGGTAAATGAGTAGCACTATACCGGCGAACAAGAACGGCACAGCCTCGGTGATAGTTCTGAAGTGGTCGGCGGCCGCGGGAGACTCGGTCGCTCCCAGCAGCCAGCGGATCACGGTGTAGAGCACCGCGCCAATGGCTGCCAGAGCGGTGATGGCGCCGCCAAGGAAGGCGAACAGGTTCAAATAGACCTGCCGCAGCGTGGACTCCACGTCATCGCGGGCTAGGTAAAACCAGTGGAAGCCCCACCAAGCGCCGCCGGCGATCAGTGACGCGATGCCGTCTTGCATGGTGCTGTTCCAGACTCCTCCGCCACTGACGACGACGCGGGTCTGAAGCAGGCTGTCATAGGCCCACTGGAAAAGCACCGTGCACACACCGGCGGCTCCTCCGAAGAGGACAATCAGCGTATACACGCTGGTGCCGTACACGTACCAGCGCTTGAGGGTGAGGCCGCTCATTGCAGCCTGTTCCTGCCGTTCCACCGACCAGTGGTAACCCCAGATGGCACCCCAGACGAGCGCCTGACCCACAAAGTAGACACTGAGGTCGTCGCCGCCCATGACTTGGAAGAGGAGGGAGTGAACAGCTATGAACACAACCAGTGAGGCCGTAAACAGGACACCGTAAAGGTAAAGTTTGCGCAACGTAGAAGAGGTCTCGTCGGATTGCTTCGTTGCTTGTCGTTGAGTGTAGTGCCAGTGCAGCACCCATAGAGGGGCCCCGACAATCACCATGGATAGGCCCAAGCTGGCCTGGTTATCCCAGCCGGCGATGGTGCTCTGTGTAACCTGCTCAATGAGGAACTGGACGAGGAGCACTACACCGTTGGCTGCGACAACCAGCGTAACGAACGACACTCCGTAGAAGTAAAGCCGCTTAGTGGTGTTCATACTTACCTTCCATCGTCTGCTTTAACCGGCGGGGACAGGCTCTTTCAACCTTTCTTCAGGACACCTGAATACGGGCCAGGGAAGCCGCGAGATACGCCAGGTGTTATCTTCCTGCTTCTTAAGGCGAAACTCCTCAAAGTGATATGTTGACCCCTCCGGTGAGAATGAGAGGTCGAAAGGATCTGGCTGGCTGACCCTTCGCCGGTTCAGAGATACCGTCACCTCTGTATCGTTGATCCGGTTTACTTCGTCAAGGAGTATCTGAGACTCCTCCAGGTGGTTCTGGCGTCTGGTCACCTCTCGCCACTCTTCCAATGCGCAACCGGTCTGCAACTCAGGCGAGAGATATCCCCATGCTTCATCCAGGTCACCGTCTATCATGGCCAGCACGTAGCGTTGAGTGATCCCTTCAGGAACGTCTTCTGGGAAGAGCTCAGGCTGGCCGCCGCCGGATATCAGCGCACCGATGACAGCGGCGACAACGAGAACACCTAACGCTGCGCCCATTCCAATAAGCCACTTGGTTGAGGCGGTCATACTCCTCACCGCACACGATTCAATTACGCCGCTAACTATACTCCAGTCACACGGCATGCGAGAAGAGTATAAAGGCACGCCTGCCGTCTGTCCGCACGCCGACGAAGCATTACTGGTTTACGGAACAGGAAGTTAGCAACTATGATGAGGAGAGTTCAAATCATGCAAAGGCGTTGCACGTCAGAACAACGGCACAGCCGAGTGTCATGGAGGACTAATGGAACTGTACCAGTTGGACTACGTTCTGCAAGAACCCTGTGAAGACCAGGGATGGATCTACATGGCGGAGATAGCGGAGTTGCCCGGGTGCCGGGCGTGGGGAGAGACTGCCAACGAGGCCCTGACCGAACTGCGTGCGGTGGCTGAGCAGTTCATACTTTCTTACAGAGACCGGGGCAAACCACTGCCTGAGGGGATAGCCCGCTCCCTGACCGGAGAGGGCAGAATCTCCGTGGCCGTATGACGACCGAGAGTTGACCAGGAAACTCCGAAGACTCGGATGCGCTTTAGATCGCCAGGCGGGAGGTTCCTACGAAATCTGGCTCAACCCGGTCAACAACCGTGAGACCACCATTCCAAGACACCCAATCGGGACCTAGCCACGGGAACACTCCACGCAATCCGGAGAGACCTGGGCATTAGCAGACGGGAATTTGACCAGGCTTAGGATGCGGAAGTCGCCATGTCCGTCCCCTACACAATTAGCATTGCATCGCCGAAGCTGTAGAAGCGGTACCTCCGTTCGATAGCTTCCCTGTATGCGGCAAGGACGCGCTCACGGCCGGCGAAGGCGGAGACAAGCATGAGCAGAGTGGAACGCGGCAGATGGAAGTTGGTGACCATGGCGTCCACCGCACGGAACCGGTGTCCGGGCAGTATGAAGAGGTCGGCCCAGTCCGAGCCGGGCAGGATTGCATCCCGCCCTTGTTCTGCCATCAGAAGCGCGGTCTGCTCAAGCACCCGCACGCTAGTTGTGCCCACGGCAATGACGCGGCGTCCTTCTTGCCGGGCGGAGTTGATGGACTCGGCGGCTTGCGGCGACACCTCCCAGTACTCGGTGTGGAGCTTGTGCTTCTTGGGGTCATCTTCATCGACAGGCCTGAAGGTATCCAGGCCAACGTGCAGGGTGAGAAAGGTCATTTGGACGCCTCTGGCCTGTAGGTCTTGCATCAGCCGTTCGGTGAAGTGGAGGCCCGCCGTGGGAGCGGCGGCGCTGCCCAAGCGCTTGGCATACACCGTCTGGTACCGTTCCGGGTCTTGCAGGGTTTCATGGATATACGGCGGCAAGGGCGCTTGACCCGCCTTCTCTATTAAAGACTCATCGTTGAACGCCACCAGACGCAAGCCTGCTTCCATGGATTCAACTATCCGCGCCTCCAGCTCCGACTGGAACATAAGCCGCGTTCCTGGTCGCAAACGCCTGCCCGGCCTTGCTAAGCACTGCCATAAACCGGGTCTCTCCCGTCGTAGCAGAAGAAGCTCCGCCTCCCCGCCGCTCCCGGAGATCCGGCCAATGAGCCGGGCAGGCATGACCCGGCTGTCGTTGAACACAAGGAGGTCGCCTGGTTCTAAAAGGAGAGGCAGATCGTAGAAGTTGCGGTGCTCTATGGCCTCCTTGGAGCGATCCAGAACCATTAGCCGTGAGTGGTCGCGAGGCTCCAAAGGGGTCTGGGCAATCAGCTCTTGAGGAAGCGAGTATTCGAACTGGCTAATACGCATGTCAGCCCCGGAAGAGGCGGATGACAAGGTTGAGGATGATGGTGAGAAGGATGCTGACCAAAAGCATGGTAACTATGGGGAAGTGAACGGTCGCGTTGCCCACGTGGAATACCCTATCGCCAGGCAACTGACCCAGACCTGGCACACGACTAAGGACAACTAGAAGCAGGCCAAGGAGAACTAGAATACTTCCCCATATCAGCAGTGACCTGCCTATCAGCTCCACCGGTTGCCTCACATAGAAGAGGGTAGGGCGCCTGCCGCCGCCAAGGTGTTGACCAGGAGCATGGCAATAGTCATGGGGCCAACGCCGCCGGGCACGGGCGATATGGCGCTGGCGACTTTCGACACCGCTTTGAAGTCCACGTCTCCCACCAAGCGGTAGCCGCTTTTGCGAGTAGCGTCCTCGACGCGATTGGTGCCCACGTCGATAACCACGGAGCCTTCCTTGACCATGTCCGCTTTGATTACGCGGGGGCTGCCCATGGCGGCAACCAGAACGTCGGCCTGGCGGGTGTATTGCCGCAAATCGGCTGTGCCGGTATGGCATACGGTGACGGTGGCGTTGGCTCCCGGGCGCTTCTGCGATAGCAGAGCGGCCAGGGGCTTGCCCACAATGTTGCTGCGACCACAGATGACAACGTGCTTGCCCGCGGGGTCATTGCCGGTGCGGATGAGCATCTGCTGGACACCGTGGGGAGTGGCGGGAATGAACCTGGGTACGCCCGCGGCAAGCAGACCGGCGTTGTAGGGATGCAAACCGTCGACGTCCTTGGCGGGATCCAGTATCCGTATAATCTCCGATTCGTTGATCTGAGGCGGGAAGGGCAGCTGCGTAAGGATGCCGTGAAAATCTTTGTCTTGGTTCAACCAGCTCACCAGCTGCGTCACCTCATCCTGGCTGCAATCCCCGGGCATGTGGAAAGTACGGGAGTGTATGCCGACTTCCCGGCAGGCCCGCTCCTTGTTTCTCACGTATATGGCCGATGCCGGGTCGTCGCCGATGAGCACCACGGCTAAACCGGGGGTTATGCCGCGGTCACGTTTCAATGACTGAACGTTGCGGGCAACCTCCTCCCTGATCTGTTGCGCTATGGCAGTTCCGCTGATGATGGAAGCTGTCATTCCGGTTCCTTTGTTTCGTACGCCGGTTCCTTTGTCAGTACAGTTACGGAAATAGGTTAACCGAATGCGGTTCGGGAAGCCAGAGGGGATTGCAGACGGGCCGGCGGGCAAAACAGGCAAGACCTTAACCATTCGTCGTTCCTGCGGAGAACCTGTCCCATACCACGATAGGGAGCAGGAACCCAGGGGTGGGGCGAGGGTGGTTAATCTCTAGCTAGGCCCAGCCGTCTCAGATCGCTCTCGGTCCACCGAACCCCTCTCAGTATTTCCCGTAGAGTTTTCCTCACCAGCGTATCCGACCCTCGGTGGTAGTGTATTACCGCCCTACGGCCATCGGGATGCCGGTAGATTCGGGATCCCGTCCTGGTGGACCTGCGAAGGGAGAATCCGTCTTTCTCCAGCGCTGCGATTATCTCTCGTACAGGGGTGTTCCTGAGCAGAAGCGTCGCACGTGCTGAGTCGTTCACAACGTAACTGTCACTGCGGGAGCACTGCCAGCGCGCAACCACGCATCCGGGTTGAAATCGCCCGCCTCAACCATATCCTCCATGTAGGCTTGCGCCGCTTCTTGCAGCGCTTCCAGGGCTTCTTCTGCCGTGTAGCCCCAGGTTGCACAGCCGGGCAGAGCAGGTATCGCCGCACCCCAGCGTCCGTCCTCGTCCTGTTCGATTTCGACGTTGAAAACGTAGGTCTTCATTCTTGAGTACTCCTTATGACATTTTACCATGAGGAGCGGAAAAACGGGAAAAGACGAATGTCGGTGGTATGATGAGCCGCATCAGTTATAATCCCCTTCATGCTTACCGTCGGTGTAGACATCATCGAAATCAGCCGCATATCCGCCACCGTAGACCGCTGGGGAGACCGTTTCCTTCACCGCATATATACACAGGGGGAACTCGATTACAGCAGGGGGCGGCCTCCGCAGCTTGCGGCGCGCTTCGCCGCCAAGGAGGCTGTGATGAAGGCGCTGGGCACCGGCGTGCGCGGCGTGGGCTGGCGCGACATAGAAGTGGTGCGCCAGCGCGGACGTGCTCCCTCGGTGAAACTGCACGGTAGGGCTGCCAAGGTCAGCGAGCGGTTGGCCGTGACGCAGATAGCCTTGAGCATATCTCATTCCAAGGAGTACGCTGTAGCATCCGTAGTCATGGAAGCCGAGAACCCTTTATGAAAATTGTCACCGTAGAACAGATGGCTGCTTTGGAGGCCGCTTCTGAAAGAGCAGGTGTCTCTACCGACCGGCTCATGGAGAACGCCGGCCGGGCTATAGCCGACCAGGCGACCGAGATGCTAGAGGGTTCACCGGATGCTGGTGTGCTGGTCCTTATAGGGCCAGGAAACAACGGCGGCGACGGCCTTGTGGCAGCCCGTCTACTGCATTGCGCCGGATTAAACGTGATGGCCTACGTTTGCGCCAACCGCAGGCAGCCCGACCCCAAATTAAGCCTGGCTAGGGAAGCAAGGGGTTCGGTTGACTTCCTGGAAGAGGACTCCAACCTTGCCCTGCTTCAGCAGCACTTGGAACAAGCAGGCCTGGTAATCGACGCGGTGCTGGGCACAGGCCGAGCGCGGCTGGTAGAAGGGCAACTGCGCGAGGTGCTGCTCCGCCTGTCGGAAGCGCGGAGGGATTACGGTACCCCCGTCCTGGCGGTGGACTTGCCCAGCGGCCTAGATACTGACAGCGGCAGGGTAGACCCCGCATGTCCCGGCGCGGACGTGACCCTGGCTTTGTCCAATCCAAAGGTGGGGCACGTCACCTTTCCCGGAGGCGGTATAACCGGCAAGCTGGTGGTTGCGGACATAGGAGTGCCAAAGGGGTTGGACGGCGATGTACGTGTGGAGATGATCACTCCTGAGCTGGTGAGCGCCCTGCTGCCGGACCGGCCCAGGGACGGGCACAAAGGCACTTTCGGACGGACTCTGGTGATGGGAGGCTCCCGCAGTTACGTGGGGGCAACCGTTCTGGCGTGCAGCGGAGCTTATCGCGCCGGCGCTGGGCTGGTGACTCTGGCCACGGGGCATAGCGTCTATTCCATAGCGGCAGCTGGGCTTACCGAGGTCACGTTTCTACCGCTAACCGAAACAGCAAACGGCGGCATATCCATGGAGGCTCTGGGCAAAGTGCGGGCGGCGTTGCCCGGCTATACCAGCATGGTCGTCGGGTGCGGGCTAGGTCAGGACCAGAGCACTTTAGCCTTCCTCAACGAGCTGCTGTTGGGCGATGATGTGCAGGGCATGCCCGCGGTCATAGATGCCGACGCGCTCAACGGGCTGGCTACCTTCAAAAACTGGCCGGATCGCATGAGGCTGCGGGCGGTGCTGACTCCCCACCCCGGTGAGATGTCGCGGTTGTCCGGCCTGCCTATAAGTGAAGTAGAGGAACGCCGGCTATGCACCGCGGAAGCCGCCGCTGAGTGGGGACAGGTCGTCCTGCTCAAGGGGGCTTTTTCAGTGGTGGCCTCGCCCGATGGGGAAACGCGCGTCAGTCCCTTTGCCAACCCGGTACTGGCGTCCGCGGGCACGGGCGACGTGCTGGCGGGAGTGATTGGGGGGCTGATGTCGCAGGGGCTCTCTCCATTCAATGCCGCCACCTGCGGCGTCTATCTGCACGCCGCAGCTGCGGAGCGGATCAGCCAGGACATAGGCGATTCGGGGCTTATGGCCTCCGATCTGCTGCCGGAGATTCCCCGGCAGATGAAGGCACTTAAGGAGACACGTGGAACGAACTGAGACTTCGACCAAGCAGGTATCGGAGCCGGGCCGCGTGCTGCTGGGCTCGGTGCTGGTGCTAGGCCATGCCGTGAAACACGTTTTCAATTCAGGCATGTTCATCATCTTGCCGGAGCTGCAGATTCACATGGGATTGAGCAACGCGGCGGTTGGCACGCTCTCCACAATCAGGAATGCGGGCAGTGGAATGGCAAACCTGCCGGCAGGGTACATGGCGGATCGCTTTAGTAGCAGATGGAGGACAATACTTGCCGTAGCCATAACGCTGGTGGGCGTGTTCCACATGTTCATGGGCTTGGTAAGCGCCTACTGGCTGCTAGTGATTACCGCTACAGTGGCGGGAGTAGCCATTTCATTCTGGCATCCTCCGGCTATTGCGGCGCTTTCGCAGAGATTCCCCAGAAGAAGAGGCTTTGCAATCTCTCTGCACGGCATGGGAGGCAGCATAGGAGAAGCGCTCGGCCCCCTGCTCGTGGGGTCTCTCCTCAGCGTAATGCTCTGGCGCACGGTGTTGCAGGGGGGAGTAGTTCCCGCCGTAATCACGGGAGTAGTGGTCTGGCTGGTTCTGCGGGGCTTGCAAGGAAGCCATAGGACTTCACTATCGTTCCAAACTTATCTGCAATCACTGCTGGGGATGCTGCGTCAGAGAGCATTGCTCACCGTACTGGTGGTTACCGCGGGGTTCAGCGCCGCCCAGGGAGTGACAATGACCTTCCTGCCCATATACCTGCGGGTAGAGTTGGAGTTCTCGTCATTCTTAACCGCGGTATTCATTTCGGGGTCGCAGGTAGTGGGCATTGGCACGCAGCCCGTCCTGGGATTCCTCTCCGACAAGTACTCGCGAAAGCTGGTGATCGTACCCAGCCTGACGACCCTGGGGCTGGTAACTTTGACCATTCCCTTCGCGGGTTCAGGAGCGCTGCTGTTTCTGGCAGTGCTTCTCATGGGCGCGTTCTCGTTCGCACTGATGTCCGTTCTGATAGCCTCGGCAATGGACCTAGTTGGAGGAGAGATGCCTGCGACCACGGTGTCGCTGGTATTCAGCTCATCGGTTATATTTTCAGCGCTATCTCCAGCGATAGCGGGCGTACTGGCCGACGAGGTAGGCCTGATATGGGTGTTTTTCCTGGCTTCCTCCATGGTGTTAATCGTGGCCGGATTTGCTACGGTACGCAACTGGTCAAGATAATCCGAGGTTTTTTGAAAATTCGTTGAAAAAGGGGTTGACAGCCTCGTTTGGCATGGTGATAGGATGCCTTTGTCCTGAGTGATCGAAGCGAGTGTGCGGCAATAGCTGGACAGTTCTCGTCGGGCAACCGAGAGGCCGATTGGCCGGAGCCAAAACGAGCTTAAGTCACTCAGGACTCCTCTTTTTAGGCGCCCCCCTCACAACGAAACTACGCCATCTATCCATTTCCGGCGCTCCTGTTATAATGTGGCTCTAAACGGCGGCGACATCTGCGGCGACCGATATGCTACTGACAATTGACATTGGCAATACGAACATAACCCTGGGCGTGTTCCAGGGCAACGAACTTAAAGCCACCTGGCGGCTTGCTACAGACCCCCGGCGAATGCCGGACGAGTACGGGCTGACCATCCTCAATCTCCTCTCGGTCCAGGGTATCTCCGCAAGGGACGTTCAGGCGGTTGCCGCGTGCAGCGTGGTGCCGCCGTTGACCCAGATATTCACGGAGCTCTGCGCACGGTACTTCGACGTTAACTCCCTGATAGTGGGCGCAGGCGTACGTACCGGCGTCAAGATCCTCTACGACAACCCGCGCGACGTAGGCGCCGATCGAATAGTGGATGCGGCGGCGGCATTCCGCTTGTACGGCGGGCCGTGCATAATTGTTGACTGCGGCACTGCCACTGTGCTGGATGCGGTGTCGGATAAGGCGGAGTATCTGGGCGGCGCAATAGCCCCCGGTCTGCGGCTATCCGCTGAGACGCTGTTCTCCAGCACCTCGCAGTTGAGGCGTGTGGAGCTGGAAGCGCCTAAGACGGCCATCGGCAAGAACACCACTCACGCCCTGCAAGCCGGTCTGGTGCTGGGCAACGTGGACCTCATAGAAGGAATGGTAGGGCGGTTCAAGCGTGAGCTGAACAGCAGGGACTGTAAAGTGATCGGCACGGGGGGCCAGGCCCCTCTCATAGCGGCGGAATCCGGCGTGTTTGACTACGTCAATCTGGAACTGACTCTCATAGGCCTACAGCTAATCTACGAGATGAACAATGACCGTAACGCACAAGGAGAACCGCAGTGAAGTCTCCTTTTCAAGACAGGGTCGTAGTGCTGGGCGTCACTGGAAGCATAGCCTGTTACAAGGCGGTGGACCTGTGCAGCAAGCTGGTCCAGGCAGGGGCAAAGGTCGACGTCGTCTTGACCAGGTCGGCGCAAGCGTTCGTCAGCCCCCTGACTTTCCGCAGCATCAGTCACAGAGCGGTGGTCACGGAGCTGTTCGACGCGGAATCAGAACTGAGCGTGGAACACGTGGCGCTGGCGGAGCGCGCTGAGGTGGTTGTGGTGGCGCCTGCCACGGCGAACACAATAGCAAAGATAGCCCTTGGCCTGGCAGACGACGCTCTTTCAGCTACGATCCTTGCCACTAGAGCGCCCCTGGTGGTGGCGCCGGCAATGGACGCCAACATGTTCCACAGCCCTGCCTTGCAGGAGAACCTGTCCAAGTTGAAGGACCGTGGAGCTGCCATCGTGGGACCGGCCGAAGGAAGGCTGGCTTCCGGGCTGACAGGGA
The DNA here is from genome assembly GCA_965197965.1 of Dehalococcoidia bacterium. Taxonomy (GTDB): domain Bacteria; phylum Chloroflexota; class Dehalococcoidia; order Lucifugimonadales; family QGNO01; genus DAOUJH01. The sequence goes on along the minus strand of OZ240235.1, from coordinate 435,942 downwards.
AGGGACGATTGGCGGAAGTGCCGGAACTCCTGGGCCGCATAGCTGCTGTCCTCGGTGGGAAAGGCGACCTGGCGGGACAGCGAGTCATAGTCACCGCGGGCGGTACTCAAGAAGCCATAGACCCCGTACGCGTGCTGACCAACCGCTCGTCGGGAAAGATGGGCTACGCCATTGCCGAGGCCGCCCGCGATAGGGGAGCGCTCCCGCTGCTCATAACCGCTCCCACGGGACTGCCCGATCCCGCCGCCGTGGAAGTGCGGCAAGTGGAAAGCGCCCGGGATATGTGCCAGGCAGTAGTCAGCGCCTGCGGAAGCTCGGACGTTGTTATCATGGCTGCCGCCGTGGCCGACTACCGTGCCGCTTCGACTGCTGAGCAGAAGATCAAGAAAGGCGCGGCGGAGAGTTCGTCCATTCAGCTGGTGCGGAACCCGGACATCCTGGCCGAGGTGAGGGGAGTCAAGGTAAAGGTGGGTTTTGCCGCCGAGACCGAGGACCTGCTCAGCAACGCCAGGAGCAAACTGCAGTCCAAAGGAGCCGATCTCTTCGTGGCCAACGACGTCTCGGAAGGGCAGGGCATCTTTGGTTCGGATACCAACAAGGTCACAATTCTGGATGCGGCTGGAGGAGTGGAGGACCTGCCCAGAATGACCAAGTACGAGGTTGCGCACCGTATTCTGGATAGGGTAGCGGAGTTGCTCAATGAGAAGGGTCAGCAGGTCTAAGGTTGGCTGCTTCCATGGCCTTCACTTTGTTGAGTCGACGCTCGTGGCGCTCCTCCGCGGAGTACCTGGCGTTGAGGAAGGCGTCCAGGAGTTCCCTGGCCAGTTCCATGCCCACTATGCGGGAACCTATGGCCAGCACGTTCATATCGTCGTGCTCCACGCCCTGGTGTGCGGAGTAGGTATCGTGGCAGACCGCGGCGCGCACCCCGAACACCTTGTTCGCCGTAATGCAAGCGCCTACGCCGCTGCCGCATACCACAACGCCTCGCTCAGCCTCGCCTGAGGCAACGGCGCGGGCCACCGGTTCTACGTAGTCGGGATAATCATCGTTGGGGTCATGGTGATAGGCGCCTTTATCCACCACTTCATGTCCACCCTTCTGGAGATGAGCTACGATCTCCTCTTTCCAAAGGAATCCCCAGTGGTCCATGCCTACGGCGACACGCATGATTCTCTCCCGTCACGCAACGTTGCTAGCATTCTGTGCCACTTGCCGTTGCTAGTCAACCGCGTTGACTGGACTGCAGCCTTCCTATAATCTCACCAAACGATATCCACCCTGGGAGGCACTGATGAAAGGCGTTGTAGCCATTGCTAATATCTTGAAGATGGAAGGGGTGGAGTATCTGTTCTGCTTCCCATCCAACCCGCTCATAGATGAAGCGGCGCGAGCAGGTATAAGGCCCATTCTGGCCAGAACGGAACGCGGCGCGGTCAACATGGCCGACGGCTATTCCAGGATTGCAGGCGGGGGAGCTATTGGGGTGGTAGCCACTCAATACGGGCCTGGAATAGAGAACGCCTTTGGCGGCATTGCCCACGCTTATGCTGACTCAATACCCATCCTGGTGCTGCCCAGCGGTACGGACCGCGGGCGGGCCAGCGTAAATCCCACCTTCAGCGCAGTGTCCAACTACCAGGGCGTCACCAAGTGGACTGCCGAGCTTAACATGACCAGGCGCATCCCTGAGATGATGCGGTACGCCTTCAAGTACCTGCGAACGGGACGGTCGGGCCCGGTGGTGCTGGAGGTGCCTACGGACGTTTACGCCGAGGAGATAAGCGAAGAGGAGTTCAACTACAGGCCGATCGGCGGTCATCAAAGCGCCGGCGATCCCAAGGACGTGGCGGACGTGGTGCGGGCGCTGCTCAAAGCGAAAGCGCCGGTGATACACGTGGGGCAAGGTGTAGTGGAAACCGGCGCATGGGATGAATTGCGTGAGTTTGCCGAGCTGGTCATGGCGCCGGTAATGACGATAACCACTGGCAAGAGCGCCTTCCCAGAGAACCATCCGCTGTCGATTGGCAACGGATCTACTACGGCAACCGGCATGGTGGACGCCTTCCTGGGGAAAGCGGACCTTGTGCTGGGAATAGGCTCGACGTTCTATGCGTCGCTCATGGCCTGCCCGGTGCCTGAAGGCAAGATTATGATCCAGTGCACCGACGATCAACGCGACCTCAACAACGAGCATGCACTGGACTACGCCATCCTGGGCAGCCCCAAGCTGGCGCTGGGCCAGTTGATCGAAGAGGTGAAGAAGCAGGCCAAGCCGGGCAGTGGAAGCGATCGAAGCAAGGTCCGGGACGAAATCAAAGCGGCAAAGGAACGCTGGCTCAGAGAGTGGATGCCCAAGCTTACGTCGGATGAGACTCCGATGAATCCCTACCGCGTCATCTGGGAGCTGGACCAGACCCTGGACAAGGCCAATACCATCATGACCCACGATTCGGGCAATCCCCGAGACCAAATAACACCGTTCTATCAGGCCACGCATCCCAAGGGATACATAGGCTGGGGCAACTCCACCCAGCTTGGCTACTCCTTGGGCATATCAATAGGCGCAAAGCTGGCCGCGCCGGAAAAGACGGTGGTGCATCTCATGGGCGACGCCGCCATAGGGATGGCGGGCCTTGACTTCGAAAGCGCGGTAAGAGCCAATGCGCCCGTGATCACCGTTGTGCTGAACAACGGCCTCATGGGAGGCTACGGAGATAGGATGCCCGCCGCCAGGGATAGGTACGGCACGCACCTGCTGGGCGGCGACTATACTAAGTTCGCCGAGTCCATGGGCCTGTACTCCGAACGGGTGGAGAAGCCCGAGGAGATCAGACCTGCAATCCAACGGGCGTTGAACGCTACCGGGCAGGGCCAGCCCGCTCTATTGGAGATGATGACCAGGGAGGAACCGGCGTTCTCTAAAGTAAGCTGGGCTTAGAACCCGCTCATTTCCTTCCCTTCGACGATGCTCAGGATAAACTCTAGGCTCAGGATGAGCGGGTAGCTGCACTCGATCTCTCCCCACTCACAAGGCTATCCGGCTTGTTTCATCCAGCGCTGTATTGAACAGGGAAAGCTGATCGCTTTCGGTGAAATTGGATACGCCAACTCCCAGTAGGCGGAACTTCCTATCGGGCGCCAGCTCCTTCTCCAGCAGATGCATTGCCGCTTGCCGGACGTCACCCGGCTCGTGCACTGGCGATGGCGAGGTCAGTGACCTGGTGAAGGTGGTGAAGTCGGCCAAACGCAGCTTCACGGTTATCGTCCTGCCCTTGAGGTCCGACTTCTGCAAACGGCTGGCAACGCGCTCGCAGAGGCGCGAGATGCGCTCCGCAAGCTCTTCCGGATCGGATGTGTCGGCTCCGAAAGTGTCCTCAGCGCTGACCGATTTGACGCTGTGATCGGTAACAACGGGGAAAAGGTCTTCGCCTCTGGCCATGGTTAGCAGCACCGGCCCTCTTTTGCCAAATACCTCCCTGGCCCACGGTTCCGTTTGCCTGGCCAGGTCTCCTATGGTGACTATGCCTTTTTCAATCAACCGGCGTTCGCTGCTGGGACCTATGCCTGGAATCTTCAGCACCGGCAGAGGCGCCAGGAAATCGCGCTCCCGGCCCGGTTCCACGATCACCAAACCATCGGGCTTTTCCAAGTCTGAGGCTATCTTGGACACCGTCTTGGAAGTGGAGCAACCCACGGAAATGGTAAGGCCTGTCTTTCCTTTAACCTGTATCTTCAGCAAGCGTGCTATCTCCGCCGGTGGAATGCCGTGCAACACAACATTACTGACATCCAGGTAGGCCTCGTCCATGGACATAGGTTCCACCAGGGGTGTAATCGAGTGGAATACGGCCATCACTTCACGGGAAACCTCGCCGTATCTATCGAAGCGGGGTGAGACGCGGATGGCCTGCGGGCACAGGCGAAAAGCCCTTCCCATTGGCATGGCGGAACGAACTCCGTACTTTCTCGCCTCGTAGGAACAGGAAGCGACAACACCACGGCCGGAGGGACTTCCTCCCACGACTACCGGTTTGCCCCGCAGCTCTGGACGGTCCATCTGCTCCACAGAGGCGTAGAAAGCGTCCAGATCAGCGTGAATGATGCATCTCATTGAAGATACCGATGTCATTTCTCTTGATTCTTGGACCTGCTCATTGCAAACGGCGTACCGAAGGGATGAATACGTAGTAGACGAGGGTCACAGGCAAGAGCAGCAACGCAGAGCCGGCCACCGCCCATTGAATGCCGATGGTCTCCGCCAGCGCGGCTACGGCGAACACAACAACGTTGCTCACTCCGATCTCCATCATGTAGAAAGACATGACGCGCCCTCTGTGCTCATCGTCTACGTTATACTGGACCAGCCCGTTGCTCAGCGCCATGCGCGCCGACTGTCCCAATCCGATGCCTATAGATATCAGCAAGGCAAGCTCGAACGAGCTTGTGAAAGCGTATAGAGCAAGCACCAATCCCAAAGAGGGCGTGCTCCAAAGGAAGATGGCCCCGCGGTTCCTGCTGCGCATGGATGCCACGAGCAGCGAGCCAACAAGGGAACCTACGCCGGAGATGCTCATCAACATTCCAAGCCGGAAGCTGGACTCGGTGAGCAGTTGGGGTAGGCTGTTCAGCAGTCCGCCAATGAGCGGCAAAGATGCAACCCAATCGTAGCTGCCCGGCGCAACTATCTGGATGTCTTTGGCAAAGGCGGGCATCAACGGCATGATTGGCATTGAAAGAGAAACGCTCAGCATGGTCAAAGTGAGCAATGCAAGCACCAAGGTGTTGCCCTTCACATACCGCAACCCTTCCACGAAGTCTGCCCAAGCGCCTCTACGCCCTGAGGCGGTGGTAGTGGAGGGGAGCATGGCTATGAGAACAATGGCCATGACGTACATTCCAGTCATGGCCAGGTAGACGGTTTGCACGCCAAACAAAGCTATGAGCAACCCCGCCGCTCCGGGGGCGGCCAGTCTGTTGATGTTCATGCCCGCCGCATTCAACGCCACCGCGTTCATCAGGCGCCGCGAACCCACAAGTTCGGGGATGATGGCCTGCCGCGATGGCATCATGAAACCCATGACCAATCCATGTACGGCAGAGGTTGCTATTAGAAAACCCACCCCTGTCCCATCTTCCAGGCTGATAGTTCCCACGAACATAGCGATGGCTACGCTGAGCGCTACGCCGGCCGAAGCCGCTTGACCCAATAGGAGTATCCGCTTCTTCTGCATCCTGTCCGCAATGACGCCCCCAAACAAGGAGAGCAGAAGCATGGGCCCGGCGTTGGCCAGCATCATCAAGCCCAGCATTATGTACTGGTCGGTCAGCTCGTATATCAGCCAGGCGCGAGCCACCATCTGCATATTCATGGCGGCCGTCTGACCCATCATTCCGCCCCAGTACCAGCGGTAGGCGGGTGACTGGAACGATTCGAAGGTGCGGCTACGCCACTGCTGCTCTCTGGGTGGGGCGGTTGCGTCCAAGGGTTCAGATTTTGCCGTTCTATCTGGAATCAAGCTCATGGATAGGCCGACCGGGTCGAGTAGATTAGAATGCTGATGCGAATGCCGGAAAAGGCAGCCGGCCAAGGGCATTCTAGTCCCAATCAGGAAGCATCACAACAAGGAGTCGTCATATGGAGTTGCCAGAATACAATTTGGAAGGTAAAAGCGCCCTTTTGGTAGGCGCGGGCAGGGGAATTGGCAAAGGAATAGCCCTAGTGTTGGGGGAGGCTGGAGTGGACGTGGCGGTGGCTTCTTTGACTGCAAACAGCTCCAACACGGTGGCGGAACAGGTCAAAGCTATGGGCAGAGAAGCCTTGGCTCTCACGGGGGATGCCACCAAGCTAGCGGATATGAACAAAGTAATCAGTCAAGCCATTGAAGGATTTGGTGGCATTGACATCCTGGTGAATTGCGTAGGCGACTCTATCCGTATGCCAGTAGCCAATCTACCGCACGGCGCAAGCGGAATGAGCGAGGAAGAATGGCGCCACATCCTGGATGTGAACCTGACCTCTGCCTTCACATGTTGCAGCGCTGTAGGCCCGTACTTTCTTGAACAGCGCAGTGGAGTGGTGATCAACATCTCCAGCTTTGCCTCCTTCCGAGCCGCGGCATTTCGTTCGGCTTATGATGCAGGGAAGGCTGGGCTTATGCGGTTCACTGAATCGCTTGCACTGGAATGGGCGCCGTACGGTATACGGGTCAACTCTATTGCACCAGGTATGTTCCCTGACCCCGAGCAAATGACCGCCGAAGAATTCAAACGGAGAGATGAAGCAGAAGGTAGTCGAGTGCCTCTAGGCCGTATCGGGCGGCTCCGTGAAGTTGGCTTGCTGGCCGTTTACCTGGCATCTGATGCGGCCGCGTACGTCACCGGGCAGACCTGGGCCATAGATGGAGGGCAATCCATTGCCTGAATCCCCGTTTGCCCCAATGGACTACCTGTCCAGGGACGTGCCCCTTAAGTCCAGCATGCCAAATGGAGTAAAGAGCAGGTCTTTGACGTAAGGTTTGACCAGCATCTGGCTCCGGCCGTGATATATCGGGATGGCTGCGGCGTCTTCTACGAGCATAGCTTCAGCTTGACGGTACAGCGCCGTCCTCAGCAAGGGGTCTTGCTCCACTCTGGCCTGCTCCAGCAGAGAATCAACTTCCGCGTTGTTGTAGCCGCCCGGGTTGTTCTCTACCGAGGAATGGAACAGGACATCCAGGAAATTGTGCGGGTCGGGATAGTCCGCTATCCAGCCATAGTTGAACAGGTTTTTGTCAACGCCATCCAGTACGTAGAAGTAGGTGTCGGGATTCACTAGCTGGACGCCCACTTCCACTCCCAGGTTGAGCCGCCACATCTGTATAAGTCGCGAGACAAGTATGGATGGCCGCGTTATTCCGGAGGCGGCGTAGACCACGTCGGGCAGATCTTCCACGCCCCCATATGACGACTGTTCAATGAGTCGTCTCGCTTCATCCGGGTCAAACGGAATGTCGGCTATTTCCGGGTTGTAGCCGGGCAGGCCAGGCGGCAAGAACCCGTTGGCCATCTCCACCGATTCATTGAAGATGTCTTCCAGCAGGGCCTTCCTGTCAACGCTCAGCAGGAAGGCCCTGCGCACCAGTGGGTCATCGAATGGCGGCCTGTCAGAGCTCATTCCAATGTAGTGGACGCTAAGCTCGGAAGTTTCAACCAGCTCAGCGGCCAGTGGATAATCAGGGCTGTTCACCTGCGGCAGCTCATCTGAGAAGACATGTGCAACGTCTATTTCATCGGTTTCGTACATCAGACGCGGCACACGGCCGTACAGCCTATAAACCAGGTAGGGTACCGGAGGCGCTCCTCCGTAAAACTCATCATTGGCCTGCAGCACCATTACTCTGCTGGGCTCCCAGCTGATCAGCTTGAAGGGCCCCGTGCCGTTGGGTTCCGCCCACCAGGGTATAGCGCTCCCTTGGTTATCTTCTATCTGGTTCTGGTCTACCACAAAAGCCACGGGGTGGGATAGCTTGGAGAGGAAGTAGGATCTGGCATCGTCTATTGTCACCTGGAGAGTGGTGTCATCTATTACTTGAATGCCGCTGATCTCTTCAGCATCGCCGCTTGTGTACTCCTCTACGCCCGCTACGTCATCCAGGTATGTGCCCACCGTGGTGGAGGGTAAGCCGGGAGAGGAGGCCAGTTCCCAAGCCCGTTCCCAGGAGGACTTGACGTCACCCGCAGTGACCGGCCGTCCGTCATGGAACTTTGCACCATCCTGTAGAGTGAAGGTATAAACCGTGCCATCTTCAGAGATAGACCATTTGCTGGCCAGCTCGGGAACGAGCACGAGATCCTTGTTGAATGAGATCAAGCCGGAGAACACCTGCATGATGTACTGGATGGACTGGCTCTCATGGGCAATGGCGGGGTCTAGCAATAATGGACCGTCGTCAAAGTAGAGAGTGAGCGCTTCCTGGCGTGGGATGTCCAAGGGCCGCGGCTCGCTCAGTTGGAAGCTGGCTATCAGCGCTTCCAAGTCGTCCATACTGGCTTCGAAGTCGTCCTTGGGGGCCTCGGCTCGAATAAAGAAGTTCTGAGTGCCCCGCACGGCGGCGAAAAGGATGCCCTGCTCCTCTCCTTCTTCTCCGCGCCACTGGTAGGTAGTCTGAAAACCGGTGGAGCCGTCTTTGAGATTGACCTCGGATTCATCTAGCGTACGGAATCCCGGGCGACTGAACAGGTTGGGCAGAAAACCATCCACGGCCGCGTCCGGAGTGACTATAGCCGTATCATAGAACAGACTCACCTGGACCAACGAGGGAGCGCCGTCGGGGTTGCCCATTAGCACCATGGTGGGAGGGGCTACCTGGGTAACCACGTTCCAATCCGGCGGATACCTAAATTGGAATCCAAAGTTCCTATCTATCAGGGTCTGGAAAGAGTCGGGGATGGTAATTTCGTCTTGAGGCGTGGGTGTCGCCGTGGGTGTCGTCCCTGGCGACGGCTGGCTGGTTGGTGTAGGCGTGGGGTTTGGCCTAGGCGTTGGCGTGGCACTCGGCCGGGTTGTTGGTAACGGCGGTGGCACAGGAGTAAGCGTAGGTGTGGGTATAGGTGACGCTTCGGGTGTCTGCGTGGGCGTCTCCGTGGGGCTCGGCTCCTCAGAAGTGCAGGCCAGGGCCGCCAGCATGAGCAGTGCCATAACAATAGGGTAAATTCTCAACCTATCCTCCGGGGAATTCTTACAACTATTCAATGACAAACAACGGCGAAATTCGTTATTCGTAACATGCCGCATCTTTATAGCTAAGGTTATGATACCATATATGCTTGACCGCGTTGATGGCTGAGAAGATGCACCCAACTATAAAGAGCCGAAAAGGGAGTGCCGCTCTTGATCACTAGACTGAAGCTTGGCCTAGTTCTTATCTCAGTGTTAGCTTTGTTAACTTTGATGCCTCTGACCTCCACCGCCGATGAAGGCGTGATAGACCTGACCCAGATAAATCCCGAAGAGTTGACGATGCCTCTAGCCAGCATCCGCAACCGCCTTTCGGGGCGCAGCTGGCTGGTCACCACGGGACAGGACCCGGCACTGGGCATAGGATTGGACGGCAGCCTATCCATACCTTCCACCTCTATTGGAGGGTCTCCACCTCAGCAGGCTGGAGGCGGTGGAGCAGCGCTGGTGCCGTTCCGAGACCCATCGGCGAAGTTCAGCCGCAACATACTGATCCCCAGTGACTTTTCACAGTTCACCTTCCAAACCGAACCGAGCATAGCGGTGGACCCCAATGACCCGGACCACCTTCTGGTGGGCATGATCGATTACAACTTCCCCAACATGGTGAGCTACTCCAGCATAGACGGAGGAGCCACCTGGGAAGGGCCGAATCGAGCCAAATATCCCAGGGAGGCCCTTGGTTCTGCGGGCGACCCCATAGTGGCGTTCGATCGGAATGGGAACGCCTATTTTGCTTCCATCTCGCTGGACATAGAGGAGTTCACCATCGGCCCGCTGCTGGGCACGGCGGTAGTTTCAGCCATCTCAGTGGCCCGTTCTGACGACGGCGGTCTTTCTTGGGTAGACCCCTTGGAAACATCTAGGGCCCGTTTCGCGTCCAGGTTGTTGCCCAGCACCGACGGCCGAATTCGTGGGGAGATAGAGTTAGGATTCTTGGACAAACCCTGGATGGCAATTGGACCAAACCCGGACGACCCGTCCCAAGACAACATTTACATTGTGTATACCAACTTCATCCAGACCGCCAGCGTCCTCTGGATCGATGAGTTGCCCACCCTGGGCCCCGGCACACTGCAAACAGTGATAGAGCTTGTTCGCTCAGAGGACGGCGGCGTAACCTGGAGCGACCCCATTGAAGTTAGCCCCAGGGCGCTCTTCAACATACTGGTCAACCCGCCGGAGGCCACCGAGTCGGATGCAAACAACGCCCCTCCCGGCCAGGAAGAGACCGGGCAGGCGGTGAGCAGCCGTCAGATTGTGCAAGGTCCAGACGTGGCCGTGGCCCCGGACGGCACCGTCTACGTTGCTTGGATGGACTCCACCAATGACGACTCGTTTGAAGGCCTTGGCGAGATACACGTCGCTAGGTCAGAAAATGGAGGTAGCTCTTTCCAAACTCCCAGAAGGGCCAGCGGGTTCTTGGAGCCAAAGTTCCGCTCCAGGGACCACGTTTTCCGTTCCTGGGCCTCCGCTTTCCCCAAGCTAGCCGTGGGAAACAACGACGACGTCTACGTGCTCTGGGTGGCGGTGCCTTCCGACAACCCGAACGACGACGGAGACGTGTTCTTTGTGAAGTCCACTGACAAAGGGAGAAACTGGAGCCGCCGCATCAGAGTCAACGACGACGAGACGAGCGCCTTCCAGTTCTTCCCGGAGATGGCAATAGACCCGGATGGTAACCTGCACGCTATGTGGGGCGACTTCAGAGACGACCCCCAAAACGTGAGCTACCACATCTACTACGCAACGTCAGAGGATGGAGGCGAGTCCTGGGGTTTGAACAGCAGGGTCACCGACTTCCCTTCCAATCCGAACCAGGCGTTTCCCAGAGGGCAGTTCATTGGAGACTACTTTGCCATAGAGGCTACTGAGGACGACGTATACATGGTCTGGGCGGACAGCCGGCTGGGAGAGTTCGGCGGGCTGAACCAGAAGATAGCCTTCGCCAGGCAGGAGCTCATGCCGTCGCCGTCTATCTTCATCTCGCCGCCCTCCGGACCCGGCGGAAAAGACGTGGTCATACAGGGGTTCAACTTCCAGCCGGACCGCAACGTGTTCATAGAAGTGGCGGGAGTTATAGTATCTACCACGCGCACCAATGACGAAGGCCGGTTCACCTCGCAGATCTTCGTACCCATATCGGGTGAGGGGGCGCACACGGTACGCGCCATAGAGGAGTCCGGCAATTTGGCCTCGTCATCCTTCTTCATGGACTTCGGATTCGACAATATCCAGGAGGCAACTGAGGGAATAGAGGAGCTGTCGCAGCTCCTGGAAGGCTTGGACGGCGGCGATGATGAAGGCAGTACCCTCAGCGAAGATATCCGGAACCTGGTTACCGCTGTTGAAGAGTTGAAAGCAATACAAGAGAACGGAGAAGACGAGGGTGGTGCGTCGCCACTGCTGATAGGCCTGCTGTTCGCTGCCGGATTGATTCCAATAGTCGGCGTAGGGGCGTTGCTTATCATCATGCTGAGACGCTCCAGGTCTGCCGCCACTCCCACTTGACGGACATGTCATGCGCATAGATAACCGCTTGAAAATAGCTCTGCTGGTGATAGTTCTCCTCGTTGGCTTGGAGCTTGCGCCGGGCGTCCTGGCCCAGAGCCCTGACGAGTACCAGCCTCCGCATGATAAACCCGGCCCTGCCTCTGAACGCATTCAGTTTCAATCGTTCCACGTTGACCTGGCGGGCCAGTCCCTGCAAAACGGAGACATGGACTTCTATCTGTTCAGCCTGAAGACGGAGGCGGCTCGCCAGCTGCAAGAGTCCACCGACATCACTATGTACCAGGCGCCGGCCACCTCCATATCCCTCATATTGAATCCGGCGCCCGCCATTGAGGGAGAGCTCAACCCGTTCTCCATCCGTGAGGTGCGCCAAGCCTTGCAATACGCCGTGGACAGGCGCTTCATTGCAGAGGAGATATACAAGGGGCTGGCGGAGCCTATGTTGGCCCACGTGGGCCCCTTTGACTACGACTACTTGACGGTGTACGACGAGCTCAAAGGGCAGGACATCACCTACGACCCGGAATTTGCCCGCGACCTTGTAGAGCAGGCCATGACGGGCGCCGGCGCCACGTTGCAAGACGACATGTGGCACTACAACGATAGGCCGGTACAGGTCAAGTTCATCATCCGCGTGGAAGACGAGCGGCGCGAGGTGGGAGACCTCATCCGCGCCGAACTGGGCAAATTGGGCTTCACCGTTGTGCCCACCTACCTCAACTTTGCGCCGGCCATACTTTCCGTATACGGCACCGACCCGCAGGTGTTCCAGTGGCACCTTTATACCGAGGGTTGGGGCCGCGGCGCGGCGGAACGGTTCGACTATGGGACGGCCAATAGCATGACCGCTCCCTGGCTGGGCAATATGCCCGGCTGGCAGGAAGTGGGGTTCTGGCAATACGAAAACGAGCGCCTTGACGAGCTGGGCCAAAATCTCTTCCAGGGAAACTTCCGCAGCGTGGAGGAGCGCAATCAGATATACGAGGAGATTACGGAGATCTCTCTCCAGGAATCGGTGCGCGTCTGGCTGGCTACCATAGTGAACAGCCTACCCACGGACAACAATCTACAGGGGGTAACGCAGGATATATCGGCGGGGCCCAAGTCCATCTGGACACTACGCGAGGCGCATATACCCGGCAAGGACACGTTGACGGTAGGAAACCTCTGGGTGTGGACGGAGCGCACCACCTGGAACCCGGTGGGCGGCTTCGGCGACTTGTACAGCGTGGATATCTGGAACAACGTCCACGATCCGCCGCTGTGGCGAGACCCCTTCACCGGCGTTCCAGTACCATTCCGCGCCGAATACGAAGTGACCACCGCCGGACCAGAGGGCAAGCTGGACGTGCCCAGCGATGCAAAGCTATGGGATGCGGAGAGTGATGAGTTCATCCCCGTAGGCGACGGCATCCAGGCCACTAGCAAGGTGATATTTGACTACTCCAAGTTCTTCCAGTCCAAGTGGCATCACGGCCAGCCCATTACAATGGCCGACGTTGTCTACACCATATCCCAGGGCTTCGACCGCGCTCTGGACGAGGACAAGTCTAAGATAGAGTTCGCTCTTGCCGTGACAAGCAAGCCGTTCCTGGAAACGGTGCGCGGCGTCAAGGTGCTGGACGAAAACAGGCTGGAAGTCTACGTGGATTACTGGCACTTTGTGGAAGACTACATAGCAGAGTATGCCAACATGTCGGGAGTGAGTATGCCCTGGGAGGTCATTGCCGCCTTGGACAAGCTGGTCTTTGAAGATAGAAGAGCAGCCTACAGCGACACCGCAGCCCAGCGCTTCAGCGTTCCCTGGATCAACCTGGTCATGCCCAATGACGTGCGTCTGTTGCGCCGCGCCCTCATAGACCTGCGCAGCGACAACCGCTATCCGCAGAGCATCTTCCAAAGCGGCGGCGTCTCTGTGTCGGAGGAGGAAGCAAGCCAGCGATACCAGGCTGTCCTGGATTGGATAGAGGAATACGACCTGGCGATTATCAGCAACGGCCCGTTCCAGCTAGTGCGCTACGACCCGCCTTCCCAGTTCGCTGAGCTGGTGGCGTTCCGCGACCCTAGCTATCCATTCAAGCCCGGCGACTGGTACAGAGGCGCTCCTCCCGTCATCCGGTTCAATAACATTGAAGCTGATGGCATCGGCATCGGTTCCGCTGCTTCGGTAGACGTAACTTTGGAAGGCCCGGGGCTGGTAGAGTTGCAGTACTTGCTGCTGGATCCCGCCAGCGGCGAGGTGGTCACCTTGGGAGACGCCCAGCGCACCAGTGGCAATCAGTACAGCCTGGAGATACCGGCTGAAGTGACCGGCCAGCTAAGCGACGGCTTGTATCAGTTGTTCCTGGTTGCTTCTAGCGACCTGGTATCGTCGCTGGCCGAACGCCGGGTTGACCTGGAGGCCTTCTCCGGCGAAGTGCCTTCACAAGCTACTGTAGTCTCTACACCGACAACTGCGGCGCCAACGGCAACGCCTGCAGAGGGAGGCGGAGGATTCTCCTGCTCAGGCCCACCGCTGAAATTCGGGTAGTTTAGCAGCTCAGCGTCATGTTTTTAGGACTTACGCTGGCACTCAGAGCGCTCTCCCTATTTGGAGTGCTCATCGTTGTGCTGGTGATGCTAGTGGTCGCCCTGGGCGCCACCGGTTTCTCAGACCGCATTCTCAACGCCATAGTAAACGAGGAGATGCGCGGCATACGGGAAGGCCTGGCGCGCACCATACGAGACCCGGAACAGTTGGAACAGGTGCTCCGGATACAGCGTGAAGAGCGCGAGAAGTTCTACAGCCTGGACAGACCGTGGCACCAGCGCCTGCCGGATATGGTCAGGCGTCTCATTCTCCTGGACCTGGGCGAGGCACGCACTCTGCGCAGCTTCCAGGGCAGCCCCAAGGTACTCACTATGGTGCTGGAACGCTTGCCCTATACCATGCTGCTCATCACCACGGCATCGGCGATTACGGCGGTGCTTGGCCTGGCTATTGGGGTCAAGCTGGCCACGCGCATAGGCAGCAAGCTGGATAGAAGCGTATCCTACGCCTCTGCCATTTCGTACGCCTTGCCCGCCTGGTGGACCGGGATCCTGCTGATCCTGCTTCTAGCCTTCCAACTGCGGATCTTGCCGTCCGGCGGGCTTCACAGTACGCCGCCTCCGGAAGGAGGCATAGCCCGCTTGCTGGACCTGTTGTACCACGCCATCCTGCCCGTGATAACCCTTGTCCTGGTATCCCTAGGAGCATGGGCCTACACGGTGCGGACCATGGTGTTGAACACGGCGCAGGAGTTCTTTGTCACCGTAGCCCGTGCCAAGGGCCTGCCGGAAGGCAGGGTGATGCGCCGCTACATCCTTAGGGTAGCCGCTCCTCCTATTGTGACCAACTTGGTGCTTGGACTCGCCGCATCGCTGGGCGGGGCCATACTCACCGAGACCGTATTCAACTGGCCGGGCATGGGGCGGCTCTACTACGACGCCATTCTGGCGGCGGATGAGGCGGTGATCGTGGCGCTGACGTTCATGTTCACCCTACTCTACGTGCTGGCGCGTTTCATACTGGAGGTCCTATACCTGGTACTGGACCCCCGCATCAGGTATACCTAGCTATGAAGGCAAAGGACATATTAAGCATACTGTTGAGCAGCGGCTCCGGCAAGGCAGGGGTGGTGTTCCTGACCACCATAGTGCTGGCGTCCCTGTTTGTCGTTGTGCGGTTCCCCTTGGATTTCGGCTCCCAGAGATGGAACAACCCGGCGGAATGGTCGGACAACCCCAGGTCGGTGCCGCCAGCCTGGACAAGCCTGTTCCAGGGCAGCGATGCCGTATCGCACGCCGTCTTCCAGGCTTCGCAGGCCGCGGCGGACGGTGGCCTGAGACGCAGCTACTCGTTCGACTACCAGTACGAAAGCAGTAGGCCTCCCACCTTCTCCGCATTCTCTGTATCGGACGTCCGGTTCAGCGACCGGCCGCCGGTGGTTACACTCAACGTGACCCGTCCCGATGGCCGCCGCATAACGCTGCACCAGCAGGTGGTGCGCGGCCCCAGACCCGGCGAGACGTCGCCGTACCTTCGCTTCCAGGATACGCCCCTGCGGGTCTTCCTCAGCGGCGACGGCGATATTCTGGTGAGGCTGGCATCGTTCTTGAGACAGGAGTTCGCTCTGGACGTATCGCCCGGTGACTTGGAAGGAAAGGTAGAGCAGATAGTCTTCGGTACGCCCGTGCCAGGAGAAACGCTTCGTTTCGAGCCTCTGACCGGGTCGTACCAGTTCAACGCTCAGGCCGTCGTGGGAGAAGCGGGCGACTCAGTGGGTCAGGTCAAGCTGGTGCTGGGCGGCAACGTCTTCGGCGTTATGGGAACGGACTCCCTGGGACGAGACCTGGCGCTGGGGCTGCTCTTCGGGTTTCCCGTGGCCCTGATCATTGGCGTTGTCACTTCCGTGTTCGCCACGGTTATAGGAACGTTCCTTGGCATTCTGAGCGGATTCATGGGAGGCAAGACGGACGTGGCGGTGCAAAGGTTCTCCGATATCTGGAGCAACGTGCCGCTGCTACCCATACTAATCTTCCTCATATTCATCCTGGGTCAAAAGCTGTGGCTGGTGGTGCTGATCATGGTACTGTTCGGCTGGCCCGGGCTGACCATAGTGGTGCGCTCCATGGTATTGCAGATACGCAGCGGACAGCTTGTGGAGTCCACGCGGGCTTTGGGAGCGTCCAGGATGCGCATAATGCTCCGGCACATCCTGTTCCAGATAGCGCCGTTTGTCTTTGCCCAGATGATATTTTTCACGCCTGCCGCCATTTTGGCCGAGGCCGGGTTGAGCTTCCTTGGTCTGGGCGACCCATCTATACCGACGTGGGGGCAGATACTCGAGAGCGGGTTCCGCACCGGGGCGGTATACGTTGGCTACTGGTGGTGGATACTGCCGCCTGGTCTGCTCATTGTGGCCACGGCGATGACCTTTGTGCTGATAACCCTGGGACTGGAGCCGGTGGTGAACCCGCGGCTACAGACTGCGAAATAGGACATCCTCTCCGGTTCCCTTGCGACGGTGTATGATGTAGTAGCACTGATGGCGAGCTATCAGTCGCGAGCGCCAGGACAGGGAGAAAACTAGAATGAGATACGCTACACTAGTCTTTTCCATAACGGTGCTGCTCCTCCTGGTTACCTGTAGGGGCGGGCCGTCCGAACAGCCCAACAAAGAGTACGCTGGCTACCTACCGCCATGTACCCCCATGGAAAGCGCGACATTGTCAGACCCCTGCGAGTCTGGCTCAACAGGAACGACCGCCGGCGGCGAAGTAAGCTTTGACCTTAGTGGCACACCTGGCGGGCCGGGGGAGTACCTCTTTTCAGGTGCCCACGCCGCGCACCTCGTAGTGCGCAGCACCTACATTCCCCGAACAGCGCGCTGCGTCCCTGACGAACACGATGTGCGCCGCCCCCCATACATGGACGAGTTCTACTGGGACCACGCCTTCGGTCGGACAAAGGAGATCAAGTGCTACGCCGACGTTAGGGTGAATGACTACATCCTGGGCTCTGGCCCGACTACCCTGACGATTATGCATCGGGCTGGATTTTACTTTTCTTACGAGTCGCCGCAAAGCCAGGAGGCCATAAGGCTCAAACACGAGACATGGTTCAGCAAATTCGTGGACAGAGGCCAAGAGGTCATCCTGTTCATCGGCCCGTCGATAGACATGCAGGCCGAAACATGGCGGCGCATGACGTCCTGGCATTTAGAACGTCGAGGCAGTACGGTGGTCGCCGTACATCCGCTCAAATTTGAGTGGGAAGACGGCCGCCCCGACGTTGCCCTAACTCACCGGTCCAAGCTAGAGATGAGCCTGCCTGATTTCAAGACGGCGATAAGGGCAGCACACCAGGCCCGCCTTACGGCGAACGGCGGGCGCACCGGACCGGGCGCGGACTTGCCCATGCTGGTCACCGATGCGGACCAGCTTTCCACGTACTTCACGGTGCTGGACGCATACAACCACCCTGAAGGGCCGCCTGTGCCGCCACCGCCGCCCTGCGGACTCATCGTGGCTGACCAGGCAGACAACGCCGGCCTCATGCACGACTGCATGGCGCTGCTGGCCGCTAAGGACACGCTGCGGGGCACAGGGGCGTTGAATTGGGACACGGAGACGACCATGTCCAGTTGGGACGGCGTGACCACAGGGGGGACACCGACCCGCGTGTCCAAAGTCCTGCTCTCCAACGAGAGCCTGACGGGAACCATACCGGCGGAGCTGGCGGAACTCTCAGAGTTGACCCACCTTAATCTCAGTTCCAACACCCTGACCGGTGAGATACCACTGGTGCTCGGCCGGCTGAACGAACTCGTGGAGGTCCGCCTGACGGGGAACAGCCTGACCGGTTGTATACCTCATGGCCTGAAGGACGTGACGACCAACGACCTCAGCACCCTCAATCTTCTCTACTGTCCCCCTGCGCCTGCAACGATCAGAGGAGGGATCGCAGCAGAGACGAGCCTACCGCTCAGATGGACGGCGGTGGCCAACGCGGCCAAGTACCGGGTGGAGTACCGAAATCCCTATATGGTAAAACCCGCCTGGACGGTGCATGACGATACCATCACGACTACATCCCACACGGTAGACGGCCTACTATGCGAGAAAGACTACGAACTCCGTGTGAGCGCCTACGGGGACGGGACAGCGTTAGCGGCGTCCTGGGGTGAGACCTCACAGGTACTGAAGAGGACCATCGGAAGCTGTACACCGCCGACCTTTGGTGCCGAATCGTACAGCTTCACCGTACCGGACGATGCACCAAAGGGAACGGCTGTGGGAACGATCACGGCCACCGACGCCAGCCTTCCGGTGGTATTCGACATCATCTGGTCGGACGCGTACTACCCCTATCAACGGCATCTGTTCATTCTTGACGAGGACACAGGTGTCTTCTACGTTGACCAAGACCTGAGCGATGAAACAGGGCTGTCACTGACCCTGAGGATACGGGCATGGGACGCAGTCGGCGGAGACGCGACCATGAAGATCACCATAGAGGTCACGAAGAGTTGCTCCAGCGGGACGGCGGTGCCCAATCCTGGTGACAACCCTGGGTTGGTGGCGGACTGCGAGACGTTGCTCGGTCTGCAGAGCGACCTGGCGGGTACCGCGCGACACTGAATTGGAGCGTGGACACAGCGATGACGAGTTGGGACGGCGTGACCGTGGGAGGCACCCCCAGCCGAGTTACGGGACTGCACCGCGAAATAGGACGTTCTCTCCGGTTCCCTTGCGACGGTGTATTATGGAGAGCATGACTACATCCGCGCCGCTGTTGCGCGTCAGCAATTTGAGCTTGCTGTATAGAACGCCGGAGGGAACTCTGACCGCGGTGGATGAGGTGTCTTTTGCCGTCCAAGCGGGTGAGGCGGTGGGACTCGTCGGCGAATCGGGGGCGGGAAAGAGCAGCCTTGCCCTGTCTCTAGTGCGAGTGTTGCCGGGAAACGCCGTGCTCAAGGATGGAGTAGTCGAGCTGGAAGGAACGAACGTCTCCACGTTGAGAGAAGAGCTGTTCCGCAGGGAGATACGCTGGCAGAAGATGGCGATGGTGTTCCAAGGGGCAGTCGAGTCGCTGAACCCGGTGGTCAAGGTGGGCCAGCAGGTGATAGAGCCCGCGCTGGTGCACAACGGCACGTCCAAGAAGGCGGCGGAGGCCGAGGCTCGCCGTCTCTTTGATGTGGTGAACCTGCCCTCGGACGTCTTCGATAGGTATCCCCATGAGCTGAGCGGCGGCATGAAGCAGCGCGTGTCCATAGCCATGTCGCTGATACTGAAGCCGAAGCTGCTCATATTGGACGAGCCAACGTCGGCCCTGGACGTTACAATACAGGCGCAGATTATGGACCAGCTAAAGGACCTGAAGGAGGAGCTGGGTCTGGGTATCATCTTCATCACCCACGACCTGGCCCTGGCCAGCGACATCTGCGAGACCATAGGAGTGATGTACGCGGGCAGGATAGCGGAGATGGGGCCGGCAGAGTCGATTCTGGAAAGTCCAAGACACCCCTATACGCAGATGCTGCTGGCAAGCATGCCTCGCGTCCACCAGGAAGAACGTCCCCGGTTCATACCGGGCAGCCCACCGGACATGCGGGAAGCGCCGGCGGGGTGCCGTTTCCATCCCAGGTGTCCCTACGCCTTCCAGAGATGTACGGCGGAAGAGCCGCACCTGATTGGGGCAGGTCCTTCCCACCAGGCGCGTTGCTGGCTGGTGGAGGACGGCGCATGAGCTTGCTGGAAGCGCACGACGTGGCGGTGGAGTTCCGCGCCAAGAAGGGGCTGCTTGGCTCCGTGCCGGTGCGGGCGCTGGACGGCGTCTCCATCAGCCTGGAAGAAGGGGAGTCGCTGGCTATTGTCGGCGAGTCGGGGAGCGGGAAGACCACGCTGGCGCGAGCCTGCCTGCGGCTGATCAAGCTGAGCGGCGGCACAGTCGTCTTCGACGGAGAGGACATCTCCGGGAGAAGTGAGAAGGAGTTGAAACCGTTTCGGCGGCGCGCCCAGGCCATCTTTCAAGACCCATACTCCAGCCTTGACCCGTACATGACCGTGGGGCAGATTGTGGAGGAACCCCTGATTATTCACGGAATGAGCGGCCAGTCCAGAACGGAAGCAGTGCACCAGGCCTTGGAAGAGGTCAGGTTGCGTCCCGGCCATGAGTTCGCCGGCAAGTTCCCGCACATGCTGTCGGGAGGGCAGCGGCAGAGGGTGGCCATAGCCAGGGCTCTGGTGCTGGAGCCGCAGCTCATAGTGGCCGACGAGCCGGTGTCGATGGTGGACGCGTCGAGCCGGGCGGAGATACTCTATCTGATGCGCGACCTCCAGGAGAAGCATGGCACGGCTTTCCTCTACATTACCCATGACATCGCTACGGCCTATCACTTTTCGGAGCGCATCGCCGTTATGTACCTGGGCCGCGTTGTGGAAACCGGCCCCAGCAAATCGGTCATCTCCAACCCTCTCCACCCGTATACGCAGGCGCTGGTGAAGGCGGTGCCTGAGCCCGATCCTTCCAACCGGTTCCGACGCAGGGCGTCGGTGAGCGGGGAGCCGCCCACTCCGGCCAATCCCCCGGCGGGCTGCCATTTTCATCCGAGGTGCCCCTACGCCTTCGAGCGATGCCCCGCGGACGACCCGCATCTCCAAGAGGTGCGCAGCAGCCAGGAGGCGGCGTGCCATCTGTGGCAGGGGCTTGACCCCGAGGCGCAGCTGCCGGTGAATGGGTCCATGGCAGGGTAGGGGGCTTCCCCCAAAGGTACACTGCTGATGGAGGGCGCGGTTCCCTGAACAAGAGTCCGTCAGACCGTTATAGTCCTCCATTTCAAAATTGGCCGAGTTCCTCTCATTGCTGTACAATAGATTTCTCCTATGCTTGGCATAGAGGGCATCTATAACCTCGGAGCGGTGGCATGGAAATCGGTCAGCTGGAAGCGTTTCTCAACGTGGTGCAATACAAGAGCTTCAGCCGCGCCGCTGAGGCTATGGGGTTGACGCAGCCCTCACTGAGCGCACGCATCCTCTCCCTTGAGCGCGACACCGGAGGGCCTCTCTTTCACAGGATGGGCCGCGGCGTCCGCATCACCGATGCCGGCCAGGCCTTCTTGCCCTACGTTTCGCGCGCCCTGGAATCTCTGAGGGACGCCCGCGATGCCCTGGACGCCACCCAGCGAGCTTCCAGCGGCAAGCTGCACATCGGATCGGCCAGGGCCATCTGCGCCTACGTCCTGCCTGACATAGTGGAGCGGTTCCACAACCTCTATCCCGGCATAGACGTGGCTATTAAAACGGGCCGCTCGTCGGAAGTGCTGGAGATGCTCCTCTCCGATGAGGTACAGGTCGGCCTTTCTCGTACAATCGTTCATCCGGACATAGAAGCGCGCCACATCTACGACGAACACGTTGTCCTGGTGACCCATCCATCCCATCCCTTTGCGCAATCCGGTGAAGCCAGCATCTATGACGTAGCCCATGAACCCCTCATCCTCTACGACCGCGAGTCCAGCTACTTCGTACTGATCAACCGTGTCGTCCGCGATGCTGGCATTGTGCCCAACGTCCAGATGGACCTGGACAGCATAGACGCCACAAAGCGCATGATAGAGCGCGGCCTTGGCATATCCTTCCTGCCCCGCAACTCGCTCCGCCGTGAGTTGGAGGCGCACACCCTGGCTACCGTGCCCATAAAAGAGGGCCACGACGTTGTGCTCCCCACCTCCGTCATGGTAAGACGGGAAGCCGCGCATGGGGCGATAGTGCAGACGTTCCTAGACCTCCTTTTGAGCATCTTCAATCTGAGTGAAGCCGGTGAGAAGACACCCGCGGCCGCTTCTCCAACCTCGTCCTAGCCTGTCATATCCGCCTAGCCCGGAAATGAACCGTTGCGTTGCATCTGACAGCCCTAGTTTGTAACATGCACCCAACTTCACCGGAGAGGTATGTCATGCTCCACATCATGCCGCCGCCGCAAGACAAGCTGCCCTACGTAATGGGGCCTTATCAAGAACCGATTGCCACCGTTCAGCAGGGCCAGACCTTCCAAATCACCACCAAGGACGCTTTTGGCGATAGGCTCCACTCCGCCGATGTCAACCTCGGTGACGTCATTCAGATGCCCTACGTCAACCCCTGCACCGGGCCTATCTACGTGGACGGCGCTGAGCCGGGAGATACGCTCGCGGTTCGTATCGACGATATCAAGATTCCCCGCGACTACGGAGCAAGCATCATAGCGCCCGAATTCGGCGGCGTTTGCGGCACGGTTTGGACGCGCGTGCTCAACCAGCCTTTGGAGCCTCGCATCCTGATTCACCGCATCACTGAAGATGGCGTAATTCACGATGAAAACCTGGATATACCCCTCATACCCATCGAACCGTTCTACGGCACCATAGGCACCGCCCCCCTCGTCGAGGCTATCTCAACGCTATCCCCTGGGTTCCACGGCGGCAACATGGACGCCGCCGACGTCTGCCCCGGCAACACCGTATACCTGCCCGTGCACCACAAGGGCGCACTGCTTTACCTGGGCGACGGCCACGCCGCCCAGGGAGACGCCGAGGTTTGCGGCTCGGCGGTGGAGATCCCCACCACGGGCACGCTGACGGTCGACGTGGTCAAGGGCAAGGCCACTCCCACGCCTCGCGTGGAAAACGACGAATACCTGATGTCCATAGGCAGCGCCAGGCCCATGGAAGACGCCGCACGCATCGCGTTCTACGACCTTGTCACCTGGCTGTCGTCCGACTACGGCTTCGACCGCATTGCCGTGTACCAGCTATGCTCCCAGGTGGCCAAGGTGCGCTTGGCCAACATGGTGGACACCCTCTATTCGGTAGTGGCCAAATTCCCCAAGCGGTACCTGCTGAGGAGCTAGGGACCTGGGTAAATAGGCACGTATACAGCCTTTGGTGCAACAGTGATACCACTCTTGCCAAAGTGATGGGGCTTATTTGAATATAAAGCCAGTGACTGGGGACAGTAGGCGAGGAATCGTCCACGTTTGTTATAGTTGCTCTTCGAGAGAATAGTGATGACCGAGCACAATGCAAATATAGAAGCCCTGGTGAGAGTCATTGAGGAACTCCAAGACCGTATCAAGAGTCACACCAAAATACGTTTTAGTGAGACCCGCACTCGTGACGACCTCATCAATCCGCTGCTAAGAGCCCTGGGCTGGGAAGGTCCTTCGGTAATCACTTCTGAGTACTCCATCACAAGAGGATTCAGGCCCAAGAGGGCCGACTACGCCCTCCACGAGCATGACCAAACGAAACATCCCATAGCCTTTATCGAAGCCAAGCGCATGAATGCGGATCTAACCGACAATCACGTTCAACAGGTGCTCGGATACGCTCGACGCAGAAAAAGCGTCAACTACATTGGCCTCACCAACGGCGACCAATGGGTCTTCTACGACGTCTCAGACGTTAACCGTCCCATTCTTGATGTCTCCATTCGTGGTCAATCCGCACACTCCTGCGCGGTTCAACTACTGCAATTCAAGCGAAGCGGAGAGCGTTTTGAGCTGCCCGTGGAAATCAATCAGACGTTCTACGATGTCCTTGGCGTTGCGCCTTCGGCTTCCCAAGAGGATATCAGAAAGGCGTATTACCGTAAGATCAAGGAAGTTCACCCTGACGTTTCCTTGGGTGAGAGATCCAATGAAAAGGCCCGCTGTATAAATGACGCCAATTCAGTCCTGAGTGATCCGGCCAAGCGCTCGGAGTATGACCGACACTTAGCAGTTGAAGAGGATGCCCACATTGGACGCCCAGCCTCGACACCGCAACACTATGGCAACGTATCATCGGTGCAACCGGAGCGTAGGTCTAACGTGGAACTTGCTTCCGCCGTTGATGTGCGCAAAGTGCTAGCCAGGTCAGGCCTTTCCGTATTGTTATTTGGCATTATAGGTTACGTCATAGGCTTTCGCGCTGCGCAGCCCGTCTTGGAAGAAGTCACTGGCCAATTGGGTGCAGTAACTATAGGAATCGCGGCTATTGTGGTGGCAGTGCTAGTCTTGCGCCGCCTGCGTCTGCCGTGGCAGAGGCTGTCATTGAGCTGGTTTTGGCAAATAGAAGGAGATGTTAAGAAAACGCTCATTTGGTCGTGCAGCGGTATCGTTGTTGGCAGTGCCATCGGCGGCATCCTTGGCTACGCTGCTGGTCTTCGCACTGCGCAGCTTATCTACGATTTGCTTGCTCTTGTAGGTCTTATTGTCCTTATTGTAGTCATTGCCGTGGTAGTTGTATTGGCGGCATTGTGGTTCATAATGCTGAGCAGCGCGGAGAGTGACGAGCGTCGACACCGGGGCCGGCGTTACTACCAAGACAAACGTAGCTTGACCAGGTCGTTGGTGCGGCGTCTTATGCGTCGACGCCGGGGCCGACGTTACTACTAAGGCACTGCCTAACACAAAGTCAACCAAATTAGCGCTCGACCACCTTACCAGTATCGCTCTACTCGGCGACTAAGGTACGCAAGTGGCTGAGCATACGGTTCAGTGAAGAGGGCACATAATTGACGGCAAGGCCGGACAAGAAGAACAGAGAAACGGTAACCGCTCTGGGATATGAGACGCACATCGGCATGGTGCGGAGATCCAACCAGGACTCCTTCTGCGCTTTGCTGGCGCCCGATGCCCCGCTGGGAAGCGACGCCCTGCTCGCCGTGGCCGACGGCATGGGAGGACGCCCCGCGGGCGAGGTGGCCTCTGCCATGGCCATAGAGAGACTGCTAAGCCGTCTGCAAGACGCCGACAAGAAACAGGCCCTGGACGACGGGCAACGCGCCGGACTGCTGGGTGAAGCGATGCATGCCCTGAACCGCGACGTGTTTCAGGCTGCGGCCAGCCCCGAAACGCGGGGCATGGGGACCACGCTTACGGTGGCAATGGTGGCTGCGTCTTCGCTTGTCATTGGTCACGTGGGAGACAGCAGAGTATATCTGCTCCGTGGGGGTCAGCTCCACCAGCCAAGCACCGACCACAACTGGGCAGAGGAAGAGATAAGGAGAGGGCACCTTGCACGAGACGCGGCGCGTACACATCCCGGAAGGAACATGCTGACCAGGGCCATAGGCACGGCGCCGCAGGTGGATGTGGACGTGCTGGTTTTGCAGGTGCAAACGGGAGACACCGTTCTGCTTTGCTCGGATGGTCTTCACGGCCTCGTGGCGGACGAGGAGATATCCAGGGTCTTGCAAGAGCAGACGCCCCAACAAGCGTCTAAGACCTTGGTAGACAAGGCAAACGAGCAGGGCGGCTCCGACAACGTAACCGTAGTAATTGCCAGGCTGGGCAATGTCGCGGAAGGCGGCGCTTTAATCGACAGGCTAAAGCGCGTGTTCAGGGGATGAATCATGAAGGTTGCCGTATCAGCCTTAATAATCGCCGTGGTCTTGTCTCTGGCCATTGTCGTCGCCTGCGAAATAGTCCCCAAGAAAGGGAACGATTCTACAGACTCCGGTTCAAGTTCCACAACACTTCTACATAGTTCAGCGACCATAAACTCGCCGCAAGAGGCCGAGGAATTGATAGAGGAACTGATAAGAGAAGGCGCAGACATAAATGCCAAAAATGAGGACGGCGCCACCGCGTTGCATTTGATAGCGGCCCAGAATATAGATCCGGCAGCAGTAGTGTTGTTGATCGAGCAGGGGGCGGACGTGACTTTAAGGGATAAGAATGGCGCTACTCCGTTGCATATGGCAGCGGCCCGGAATGTAAACCCGGCGATGGTGGAGGCGCTGCTTGATGCAGGCGCAGACATTAACGCCAACGATTGGACCGACGCTACTCCGTTGCGTGTGGCGGCGGCCCAGAATGCCAATGCGGCGGTGGTGGAGGCGCTGCTTGGCGGGGGCGCCGATGTCAATGAAAGGAATTCTGTGGGCGCCACGCCGTTGCATTCCGCGGCGGCTCAGAATCCCAATCCGGCAGTGGTAGAGGCGCTGCTTGACGGCGGCGCAGACATCAATGCTGCCCGGTTTGGGGGCGAAACACCTTTACACGAAGCCACGAAGTCCAACGAGCGGGAAGTGGCCATGGTCCTCCTAGATCGTGGTGCGAACACTGAGGCCGAGTCTCGACGGAGGACTCCTTTGTACTGGGCGGTATTCAATAACGACTTGGCGATGGCCGAGTTGCTCCTTGACCGAGACGCGAACCCCAACGTTGGGATTGAAAATGGAGACACGCCCCTGTTTTGGGCTATAGTCGACAAGAATGCAGCAATTGTGGAGGTGTTGCTCGAAGCCGGTGCAGACGTCAATGTCAGCAATGAGAACGGCTGGACTGTTCTGCATGATGCCGCGTATGGCGACAACTTTGATATCACTGTCCTGCTAACAGACCGGGGGGCTGAAATCAATGTCAAGGACAGCCAGATGCAAACACCTCTGCACGCGGCGGCTTGGAATGGCCGTCCGGAGTTAGCGACGCTGCTGGTGCGCCACGGCGCGGACACCGAAGCCATGGATCAGTACAATGATACGCCTTTGCTGATTGCCATACATGAAAGTCGCCTGGAAGTAGTAGAGGCATTGCTGGACGGAGGCGCCGACCCCAACGCTGAAGTATACGGTGGCAGCACCCCGTGCGCACGAGCGCGGAGCAACGAGGCGTTCAACGAAAGTCATCTATTGGAACGTCTCTGCCAGGGTTAGGTTCGGCGTCAAATTGGCATGGGCAGCGATCCGTTGAGAATGTTCGCTTTAGGTATAACCCACCGTAATCACGCCTCAACCGGCGGCAAACTCAAGGACATCCTTGTACTTCCTATAGCACGCAATGCACACGGGCTTAGACATACTCGCCGTGTGTTCTTTCCCGCACGTGTGGCAATGCTTTTCTTCGTACTCCGCGTTGCTGTATCGCCTCCAGCTTGCAAAACACCGGCTGCAGTACGGTTGTTTGGGGTTGACGGGAAGGTCAGTCTTGCACCGGATACAGAACCCCCCAGCCGGCTTTGCCGTAGCCTGTTGGGGCTCTCTTCTAGCCCTCGTTGTCGTAGGTTTTTCTGCCGTTTCAGTAGCTTCTATCTTGTCGACGGTCACTCGTATGATTTCGCTTGCCCTTACAAGCCGCATAGATTCTTCTTTAATCTCTTCGTAAAGTTCTGTGTCTTCGTCACGGGATACTATAATGCCCATCTCGTTGTTGTTTATCTGTGAGAACTCGTAAAGATTCATTGAAGTCAGGAGCGCCTCGTTTTCATTCATATAGCATTTAGCATGAAGATTCTGCAAGAACCCGGTTTTGATAGAAGTCATTGACCTAAGCCAGTTATTTTCTTCGGGCCTCAGTTCGTTTTTCCCATAGATTACCCACACATCTATCCTCATGCGATCCTTGTCCTCAAGAAGTTCTTTGATACGATCGTTAACCCTGAGGAACGGACTAATTATTACCAGACGCTCTCTGGCGTTCTTTATTATTTCTGAAAGCTGGAACGAGACCCCTGGTGTATCAAGGAATTTTGCCATCCTAATAATCTCCCTTATATTAAAGTAACCACTTCAGAGCAGGGATGATAGTCTAATCCAATCGCCAGTATAGTGCCCAGCAGGGCAGGGGTAATCTGCCAACCCGCTTATGGTGAGCCTCTGACCGTTAAAATTCCGTTATCACCCCGCGCCCGACTTCGCCTTGCTCTAGGTCTTCGTAGGCCTTGTTGATATCGTCCAGCTTGTACTGGCGGGTGGCAATGGCCTCCACTTCTATCTTGCCCGAGCGATACAGCTCCACCATGGTCGGGATGTCTATGTAGGGGCGTGAGCCGCCGTAGTAGCTGCCCTTGATGGTCTTCTCCTGTCGCACGATGGACATCGCCTCTATACCGGAGAGCTCCCCAATGGGGGCCAACCCGACAATTACGGCGGTGCCGCCCTTGCGAATGGAGTTGTAGGCCTGGGACGTGGTCTCCGTGGAACCGAACGCTTCGAACACGAAGTCGGCGCCCAGGCCGTCCGTGATCTCGCGGATGCGCTCCACGGGGTCTTGCATGGTGGGGTTCACGGTGTGGGTCGCGCCGAACCGTGCGGCGAACTCCAGCTTTCCTTCATTGATGTCCACCGCGATAATCTTGGACGCGTTTAGCAGGCGCGCTCCCTGCACCACGTTGAGACCCACGCCGCCCACGCCAATGACGGCCACCGTTTGTCCCGGGCTTATCTTGGCGGTGTACATGGCGGCTCCAACCCCGGTGGTAACGCAGCATCCGATGAATGCGGCTACTGGCAATGGAACGTCGTCTCCAACCGGTATGCAGCCGGTCTCGGGTACGACGGTTTCCTGGGCAAAGCAGGCCACCTTGCCCATGTGCCTGATGCACTGGTCTCCCTTGTGAAGACGGGTGGTGCCGTCGTAGAGGAAAGCGCCGGTGGCGGCATGAGCGTCGCATAGGTTGGCCCTTCCGGAGAGGCAGAAGAAGCAACGTCCGCAGTTGGGCACAAAGGATAGGATGACGCGCTGGCCTGGCTTAACGGATGTGACACCCTCGCCAACATCGATAACGGTGCCCGCGCCTTCATGGCCAAGGACGACGGGTAATCTGGCGGCGGCAGCGCCGTGCATTACGTGAAGGTCGCTGCGGCAGATGCCGGCTGCGCCTACTTTGACGTGTACCTCACCCGCCTTTGGCGGGTCCAGTTCGACTTCTTCTACGGACAGGGGCTGTCCTACTTCCCAGAGAACGGCAGCTTTCATGTGCCCCTCCTTGGTCAAAGAGATGGGACGGATTTTACCAGAGTGCTACGGATCTTGCCGGGTAGGGGAAGAAGCGCATTCGTCGCAGGTGCAGAGGGCGCGAAGGAGTTCATAGGGGTAGATGCCTGTGTCGTGGAGGTCGCTCCACAGGAAGCGCAGAGCGTAGCGGCCAATCTGCATCCAGTCCAGCGCCACTACGTCACTGCGTATATCCGCGATGGAGATGAGCCTCTGGCCGGTCATTTCATGGACGCAGACGGCGCATCCGCACTGGGAACGCAGGTAGCGGTACTCAAGGAAGGTGTCGTGGCCATCATCCCAGCAGATATGGACAGCATCCGGTAGAAGCTTAACGTCTACGGGTTGGGGTATGGAGCCAGTCATGGGCGGCTGGAGCTATTCGCGTGGCTTGAGATCGTCCACCATGGCTCTAGCCGCCGCGACGTCTTTGAAGTAGTCGTAGTTCACGGGCGTCCAGTCCGTCCAATGCTCAGGAACGTCATCCTCGGCAAAGATAGCGTTGACCGGACAGACGGGCTCGCAGGCGGCGCAGTCTATGCATTCGTCAGGGTGGATGTACAGCATGCGGTCTTCAGGGTCGTCGGAGCCGTAGATACAGTCGACGGGGCAGACGTCCACGCAGGACAGGTCTTTTACGTCAACGCACGGCTCCGCGATGATATAGGTCATTACGACGACTCCTTAGTTAGCTAGTTGCAATTGGGAAGCAATTATAGGCGAAAACGGGCAAGGCTGGCAATGGGGTAGTGCCCAGGGAGGCATGGAGGATGCTCGTAGGCTGGGAGTTGTTGGCTGGCTGGTCTGAGCGGCTCCTCAGTATGACATTTGGCCCCGCCACCGGATTGTTGGGTTCCTGCAATGACGAGGGGAGGAGCATTCGTGGCCAATCGCCCCGTCCGGGTCGTCCGCGTCCACCTGCCAGTAGCCGATGAACTCGCCGTCATCTCGGATCTTAGAGAATCCGACAACCTATTTCATTTCTTATTCTGCGATTTTGTCAATCTCGAAATCTGCAGGACTCGGCTTTAAGGAGCGAATCACGGCCTCAGTTCGCGAGTGTACTCCTAACTTATTGATGATGTGCGATACATGCATCTCTACAGTCCGTAATCCTATCCCTAATCGATCAGATATTTCGCGGTTTCCGAGACCCAAAATCATCAATCTGAGAACTTGTTGTTCGCGCGGAGTCAAGGACTTTTCCTGATCGGAAGACAAATGTGTCGTTGGCACTTGCTCAAGTGCACATCGCATAATAGCAAAGGCATCTTGTCCGAATACTCTGAATCCTTTATCTACAAGGCAAAGGATTTTGTGCAACGAGTCTCCATCTATGTCCATCGAAACGTAGGCAGCTATGTCAGAACTGACTGCTTGTGAGACTAATACCGGATCGTGGCCAGCTTCAGTCGTGACAACCACGATTGGGATTTGATAGCCAATTATATCCCCTATGCGTCTTGCCAGAATGGCTGGGCTGAAGCCGTCTGGATTAGCCCCCAATAGGATTAGATCAGGGCGACTTTCTGCCATTGAAGTGATGGCCTCATCTAGTCCATGGGACTGACCAACCGAGGTGAAATCTGGCATCTGATCCACGACTTGGCAGATAGCTTCTGCTATGATGGGGCTACGAATAACGACATATACCTTGCGGTATCTGCTGCATTTCGTCTTAATCAAAGAAGTCATCTCTTCCTTCACAATGAGTTGCTAATTTTAGATTTCGTTTTGCGAAATGTCAACCTCGCCTACTGCATTTCGGTATTCCACAGTGCAAAAACCTATTGAATACTGTTGTCCCAACGCTCAGCAAGAACTAGGTTGGTAGTTCAGTCTATGCGTGTGGTGGTGTCTTATGCTAGGAATAAATCTAGTACGGGTGATGAGAAACGCAGTAGGTGGAGCCGTAGTGCTCGGTATGCTTGTAGCTCTGGCTTGTGGAGCTAGCGAAGAAGCAACACCAACGCCGACTGTCAGTACTGAGCCGACTCCAACTGCGACTCCGTTGGTACTTCAAGAGGTCGCAACGCCAACTGTAGCGGCGCCTGGTGCGACCAGCACACCGACACCAACTCCGGTGTCGGCTGAACAGCCCCAGTACGGCGGTACTATAAGAATGTCTGGTAGAGTTCGATCCGTGGATATCGGTAGATTGGCGGGTACTGGGCAGGACTTCAGTTTGATCTCTAATGTTTACAGTAAGGTGTTGGGAACTGACCTCAATGATCGAAGAACCCTAATTGGGGAGATGGCCGAGGCATGGTCGGCCAACGAAGACGGAACTGTATATAAGTATGTAATCCGTGATGGCATAGTGGATCATGAGGGTGAGCCATACGGCGCCGAGGATATTGCCTATGTCCTCTGGCGGTGGTCAGAGCGCCCGAATGACGCGAACTTCCGGCGCATTCCGTGCTTCCGGACAGCTATAAAAAAGGACGCTGCTTTTGGTGTTCCCATGGAACCGGGAGGCGAGTTGGGAGTAGAAGTTAGCGGCCCAAACGAAATAACTGTGAGGCTTAATGGTCAATTTGCCTGGTGGACATCTTGTCTCGCCCAAGGCTGGGCGTATTTGGGACCAGCAAAGTACTTCAAGCCAATTGACGAAAGCGGAGAATGGAAAGAGTTAGATTACGCGAAGGGTGAATGGATCGGCACTGGACCGTTCAAAGTTGTCAAGCACGTTGATGGGAGCGAGACGATCCTTGAACGCCACGAGCAATACATGAACGAAGGGCGTCCATATCTCGATGAGGTAATCAATTATCACATTACTGAGGTCTCTAGCCAGGTTGCCGCATTTAGGGCAGGCCAGATCGATGGGTGGTTCGGCTATTCTGGGCCTACTGTGAAGGACGCCGTTGCCCTTAAGAAAGAATTCGGCGATGAAATAGTGGTGCCGAAGGTGCTTGGTTTTAGCTGGGAGGGATTTATTGCCAACCTGCAACGGCCGCCACTAGGCCCGCAAGATGACCCGACTGCCCAGAAAATTCGATGGGCAATCCAGCTCTATCTCGACAGGGAAAGATACGGGCAGCTGGTCTTGCAAGGCAGTTACTACCCCTCTTACTACTACCTTTACATTTGGGACTGGCTCTTGAGCCTGGAAGAGTGGCAACAGATGCCGGGATTCAATCCCAATAAGAAAGCGGAAGACCAAGCCGAGGCGAAACGTATAATGGAGGAACTGGGCTACGGGCCGGATAACCCGCTCACGTTTGAGATTGTAACGTCCTCCTGGCCGTCGGGTCGTCGACACGGCGAATTGTTGGTGGAAGACTTAGAGAAAATACACATAAAACCTACCGTGCGAGTTACACAGAGCGGCGCCGGGTATGAAGACCAGTTAGAAGGTAGATTTGACATCCTGTACGACACCACCGGATACGGCTTGCTAGATCCGGAGATATACGACGGCAACAAGTACCTACCTTTTGAAGAGTACCGAAACGAAAACTGGGGTCGCTGGAGAAATGATGAGTGGATAGCATTGTATGAGAAACAGGCGGTTCTCACCGACAAGACACAGCGTGGTGAAATCCTTCGTCAAATGGTAGAAATCATTCACCGCGACTCTGGATTTTTCCCTACCGTTGTGCTGACACCCTACCACATGTTTCGTGGCAACTGGCGCAACTGGAGCCCCCAGCCAATCCACGTGTTGACAGTTAACTTTGAGAACTTGTGGTTCTCGAACGATGCCGAAGCTCTGCCGGAGACTCTCCAACAACACGACATCTTCGTGATGGGAAACGTAGATCTGAGTTGACCAAGGATTACGACTCTGGGGCGCTGGCGTCCGTCAGTTGCTCAATTCTTGGAAAGCGCTGGTCGCCGTGTAAGCGTTATCGTACTATAGTAGATGCGGACCAACCCAATCTAAGGTAACAATTGGCCCGCATCTACTGTTTAAGCGCTTGTGTAAATGCGCCGACAATAAGCTATAGGCTGGCGGTCTAACACGAAGACAAAAGAATTAATGTGATTCATGCGAAAGTACATCATCAAAAGACTCCTTTTGTTTATTCCCAGCCTTTTGATAGTGTCTGTAGCGGTCTTTGCAATACTACGTATCATTCCAGGTGACGTTGCGGCAGCAATACTGACGGCAGGCGACGAAGGAGCATCATTCACTGAAGAGGCCAGACAGCTAGTAGTAGAGGAGCTCGGTTTAGACCGTCCCATTTACGTTCAGTATCTCGAGTGGATGTGGGGCTTATTGCGATTCGACCTAGGCGAGTCGTGGGTTTTGAAGAAGCCGATTCTTGAGGAGCTGAAGCTGCAATTCCCCGTGACTCTTCAGTTAACCGCGTTATCCATTGTCCTGGTATCGGCAATTGCGATACCGATTGGAATACTCGCGGCTGTATATCAAGACAAGTGGCCCGATTACATTCTACGCACAATAGCTATCGCAGGTCTTGCTATGCCAAGCTTTTTTGTAGGTTTGCTGGTAATTATCGGCTTGTCTGTGTTGTTGCATTGGCTACCGCCGCCGGGCTTCGCGAACCTTTGGGAAAGCCCATGGAAGTCTTTCCAGCAACTGATATTCCCTGCTGCTGCTTTAGCATTGTCAAGTAGTGGAGTAATGTTACGCATGACACGGGCTCAGATGCTGGAGGTCTTGCGGGATGACTATGTGCGTACAGCAAGGGCCAAGGGATTGCCGGAGCGCGTAATTATCTTCCGCCACGCACTACGCAATGCTGTGTTGCCAGTCATAACCGTACTGGGTTTTCAGATTGCCGTGCTGCTCGGTGGCACAGTCACAACGGAGATAATCTTCAGTATCCCCGGCCTTGGGGTAAATCTTATTGAGGCGGTCATCTCAAAGGACCTTCCCGTAGTGCAGGCCTACGTGATGTACTTGGCTTTTATCGCTCTCCTGGCCAACCTGGTAGTGGATCTCAGCTATGCGATATTAGATCCTCGCATCCAATACGGCTGAGGAGAGTTAGGCGTCGTGGACATACTAATGATCTATTTTCAGAGTGTTATGCACTCAGGTTGTTTAACACGGATAGGAAGCTGGGACGATGTCGCTTGGTGAAATGGGACAGGTCACAATATCGATTAGAGGCAAGCGCTCTCTCGCAGTAGTGGGGCTTAGTACCGTATGGAGGTTTGCCCAGAGGAAGCCACTGGGAGCATTCGGGATTAGCATAGTATTGATAGCTACGGCATTGTCGGTCGCGGCTCCCCTGGTCGCTCCTTATGATCCCTGGGAAACCAGATTTGATCACGGCCTCGAAGCGCCTAACGGAGAGTTTTGGTTTGGTACTGATGTCTTAGGTCGGGACGTGTTGAGCAGGGTTCTTTACGGAGGGAAGGTCTCAATATACGTTGGGTTGGTAACGATGCTACTGTCTGGATTGGGGGGCGTAGCCTTAGGCGTGACTAGCGGTTATATTGGTGGCCAATTTGATTTGATCGTCCAGCGAGTAGTGGACAGTATAATCGCCTTTCCATCCCTGATATTGGCTCTTGCCCTGATCGCCGCATTGGATCCAGGAGTGACCAACATCATCCTGGCCATTGCAATCGTGCAAACTCCGCGTATGACTAGGGTTATACGTTCCTCTGTTCTAAGCATTAGAGAAACGCCGTATGTAGATGCTGCTAGAACGATAGGAGCTACTCACGTGCGAATAATGCTAAGACATGTGACACCTAACACATTCGCGCCACTGATGGTTGTCGCCACGTCGTCGATCGGCTCAATTATCATTACGGAGGCATCCTTGAGCTTTCTGGGAATAGGTGTTCCATTTACAACCATCTCATGGGGGGGAATGCTTGGAGGAGATACACGCCAATTCGTTTCGAGCGCTGTGTGGATGGCCTTAGCACCAGGGTTCGCTCTATCGGCAGTTGTGTTTGGTCTGAATATGTTTGGCGATGCACTTCGCGATGTGCTCGATCCCAAACTTAGGGGCCGTTAGGTAGGCTGAGTTGGTGCAAATAATCGGCCGTAGTCTCACGAACCAAAATAGAAAGAAGGCTGAGGTGCAAGAGCGATGACCAACCTTACCTCAAGTGAAATCCGTGACTTGGCTTCTTGGCTTGATGTCCCAATCAGCAATGAAGAGATAGATGAAGTCACAGCAAAGTACAACGCCGCGTCTGAGGCTATTGCCCAGCTTGACGAGTCGCTCTGGCGAGACATCGATCCTATCCCTTGGGTAGCGGACATCGACTGGTCTGACGAGGATATAGTCCCGGGGAAGAGCTCACAAGCACAACAGCAACCAACCAGTGTCGCACGGCCTATTGATGTGACTACGCCGCTAACCGTCGCTGATTTGAGCAATGCCATTAGGAAGAAAGAGATATCCCCGGTGGAGGTTGCACAGACCTATCTGGATCGAATAGACGCCGTTGATAGCAAAGTGCACGGCTTCATAACCGTAACCGGGGAGGAAGCGCTCAGCGCAGCCAGGAAAGCAGAAGCCGAAATCCTGAAAGGGAATTACCGGGGACCTTTGCACGGCATTCCTATTGGTGTTAAAGACCAGATTTACACAAAGGGGATAAAGACCACCACGGCACAGCCGTACGGAGAGAACTTCGTCCCTGACTACGACGCCACAGTAGTCGCTAGGCTTAAAGAAGCCGGCGCTATTCTGATGGGCAAGCTGAACCTGACGGTCATTGGAGGAGGCGGCAGAACTTACTACCCGTATGGCATTCCCACCAACCCATGGAACTTGGATTATTCCGCCGGGGGGTCGAGCGGCGGTTCCGGTATAGCCGTGGCCGCCTGCGAGCTTCCCGTTGCAATAGGCGAAGACAGCCTCGGTTCCATAAGGGGCCCGGCGAACTGCTGCGGGGTCATTGGTTTGAAGACCACCTACGGGCGAGTAAGTCGCTACGGGATGACCGAGTTCGACTGGTCTTTGGATACCATCGGTCCAATGGGACGAACCGTACTGGATTGCGCCTGGCTGCTGGAGGTCATTGCGGGCCACGATCCTTCGGATATCACCACAAGCAGAAGACCCGTTCCTCACTACGAAGCATTCCTAACCGGCGACATTGCAGGGGTAAGAGTTGGGGTAGTAAAAGAGCTCCTATATCACGAAGAGATACATCCGGAGATGCGTGATGCCGTTCTAGCGGCTGTCAAGGCGCTGAATGACCAGGGAGCAAAGGTAGAAGAGGTTTCGCTGCCCAACATTCAATACGTCGGCATTGCTAGTGGTGTCGCAGATCAGGTCAACAACGTGAACCTCCATCTTGCCCGATTTAAGGAACATCCCGAACTGTACGACTACGCAACAAGGACACGTTTCCTCACGGCTGCATTGATGCCTGCTTCCGCGGTGAGTGTGGCTTACAGATTGAGGAACCTGATCCGAAGGGACGTCCTCGGCCTCCTGTCTAAGTTCGATGTGCTGGTCTACCCCGGCGCAGCCGGCCCAGCGCCCAAGATCACACCGCCCTCCAAGTCTACGAACAAGGACAATGTCCTGAACCAAATGTTGAACTCTCCTAATTTGACGTCCGCTTCAAATCTCGTAGGGGTGCCCTCCATAGTGCTGCCTTGCGGTTTCAGCTCAATGGGTTTGCCTTTAGGGCTGCAAATCACAGGGGGCATGTTTCAAGAAGCTACCGTCTTCAGGGTTGCGCATGCATATCAGGCCGTGACTGACTGGCATCTCCGAGTTGCTGAACTCTAACGGCCAGGCCCATCCTAGCCGTTCTCCAGGATGGACACCGCCTTGTTGAGTCGATTCATGACGCGGTCCTTGCCCAGCACAGCCAGGGTGTCGAAAAGGGGTGGAGCGGCAGTGCTGCCGGTGACAGCCAGCCGTACAGCCCCAAAGAGCGGGCCCGTCTTCATGCCGCGACGCTCCGCCAGTGAGCGCAAGGCGCTTTCCAGAACATCGACATCGAACTGTTCGATCGGGCACAGCTCCTGGACAACGGCCTGCAGAGCGTTGAGGGCGCCAGCCTCGTCCAATCCCCTGGGGGTCAGGGGAACGGTGTACTCCAGGTCTTCGACAAGGAAAAAGGAGGTGAGACTCCAGACCTCTTCCGGCGACAGCTTCTTGAACCGCTCGTGGAGCAGAGGGACGATTCGCATAAGGTAGTCCTGATCAAGGTGGATGGTCCCGGGCGGATTGTGCTGCTCTATGTAGTCTTGCAGCGCCTGGCTCAGATGCTCCGCCAGCTCTTCCCTGGACATGCCGCGGATATAGACGCCATTCATCCATTCCAGCTTATCGATGTTGAAGATGGCGGGAGACTTGCCGATGCGCTCCAGGGCAAAGTGCCGGATGAGGTCTTCGCGGGAGAAGAGCTCCGTCCTGTCGTCTAGTGACCAGCCAAGGAGGACAAGGAAGTTGAGCATGGCGTCCGGCAGATAGCCCAGGTCGCGAAACTCCAGCAGAGCGGCTGCTCCGTGACGCTTGGAGAGCTTGGCGCGGTCCTGGCCCAAGATCATGGGCAGATGGGCGAATGCGGGGGGTTGGTAGCCCAACGCATCGTAGAGGAGGAGGTGGCGCGGTGTGCTGGGAAGCCACTCCTCGGCGCGCATGACGTGGCTGATACGCATCTCGTGGTCGTCGACCACGTTGGCCAGATGGTAGGTGGGGAAGTCGTCCGACTTGAGGATAACGAAGTCGTCGATGACGGACAGGTCAACGGTAACCTCGCCGCGAATTAGATCGTGGACGATGACCGGCGGGCCCTCGCGCGGCGTTTTGAACCGGACGACGCTGGATTCGGCCTTGTCCCTGGCGTATTCGCGGTCGCGGCAGCGCCTGTCGTAGCGGGGAGGCTGGCCCTGTTTCTGCTGCTCCTTGCGCATCTGGTCCAGCTCCTGCGGAGTGCAGTAGCAATGGTAGGCTTGGCCCTGTTCCACCATCTCCCGCACGGCGTCATGATACAAGTCGAGACGTTGCGACTGCAGATAAGGGCCGTAAGACCCGCCGACCTGCGGCCCTTCGTCCCAATCCAGGCCGAGCCAGTGCAGCGATTCAAGGATGTTCTGCAGTGCGCCCTCTATGCTCCTGGCCTGGTCGGTATCTTCAATCCGCACAATGAACGAGCCGCCGGTATGGCGTGCATACAGCCAGTTGAAAAGGGCGGTGCGTATATTGCCCACATGCGGGTAACCGGTGGGGCTGGGGGCATAGCGGACACGGACAGGGTGGTTATTCATTCTATTAGAATAGCATGCTGCATAATTGATATGCCGGATTTGTTCTTTCCGGATTTGTTCTTTAGAATAGGCCAGCCATTTCTTTAGGATACCAAGGATATGACAGAGCAAGATACAGACATAATCAAACATCGTAACGTAGTGGTCGTCCCCATTCTGTTCATTGTCACGTTGGGAATCTACGGCCTGTACTGGTTCTATGCGACCTCCAGCGAGCTGATGAGGTACAACAGGCAGGAGGGCAACCCGCTGGCCTGGCTGCTCATGGCGGCCATACCGGTGATTAACGTATTCGCCATATGGTGGCATGCGCAAGCGGTGGAGCAGTTCTCCAAGCAGGGAGGACATGAAGGGTACGGAGCAACGTTTATCTTTGTTCTCTGGCTGGCGCCGCCGCTGGCTATGATGTTCATCCAGGCCGAGCTAAACACCAAGTCGGCGAAGGGGATCAGCGCCCGGCAGCAGGCCGTAGCTCAGTAGCTCCGGGCCGAATCAGCCCCCAGGTAATCGATAGCCTCTTGCAGGTCCGGCGGCAGCTCCGAGGTGAACTCCACGGGTTCCCCCGTGGAGGGCAGGACGAAGCCCAGCTTGCAGGCGTGGAGGAACTGACGTTTGAGGAACTTTGTCCTTCCGCCGTACTTGGAGTCGCCGGCCACGGGGTGGCCTACCGCCGCCATGTGGACTCGTATCTGATGCGTCCTTCCCGTCTTGGGCCGTACTTCCAGCAGGGTGAAGCCTTCCAGCGCTTCAATGGTGCGGTACTCGGTTAGGGAGGCGCGCCCGCCTTCGACGATGTCCATCTTCTGTCGTGAGCGCGGGTTGCGGGCTATGGGCGCGTCTATGGCGCCTTCCGCAGGCCGCATCAGGCCTTTCACCAGCGCCAGGTAGACCTTGCTGAAGGAGTGCTCCTTCATCTGACGCACCAGGTTCGAGTAGGAGTGCGGCGATCTGGCGACGACCATTAACCCCGATGTGTCGGCGTCCAGACGGTGTACCAAGCCGGGGCGCGACGTGTCACCCACGGCCTCCAACTCAGGATAGCGAGCAAGAAGCGCGTTTACCAGCGTGCCTCGCGGATGTCCGGGCCCAGGATGAACCGTGAGGCACGGAGGTTTGTCCACCACTATTACGTCCTGGTCCTCATGCACGATTCTCAGGGGCAGCTTTTCAGGGAGCGGCTTCTCCTCCAAACCCTGGGGCATGGCCTCTATGTGAACGGAGTCGCCGCGCTTGATTCTGGCCGACGGACGGGCAGGGGTTCCGTTGACCCGGACCAGCCCATCCTGGATCAAACGCTGCACCTGAGAGCGGGACAACCGGCTGAGGAGGCCGGCTACATAGGTATCCAGTCGCTGTCCTTCATCGGAATCGACCAGATGGTTGGACGCGTGGATCACGGAGGGGTCTCTGACTCGGTCGGGGCTTCTGGCGGCGACGGCTCTGGGACCGGTTCGGGTTTCGCTTCCACCGCATCCTCCACTTCCACCTCATCTTCCGTCGCCTCTTCCTCCACCGGTGCGTCCTTGGGAGAACGAAAGAGGAGCCAGGCCAGGATGACTATGCCGGTGACAATGGAAGCGTCGGCCAGGTTGAATACGGGCCATGCGCCAACGTCGATGAAGTCGGTGACTTTGCCAAGCGTGATGCGGTCTACCAGGTTGCCGGATGCGCCGCCGAGTTGTAGTCCCAGGCTGGCGCGCACCATGAAACCCCGGCCCGCTTGCTTGCGGAAGAAGACGAGCAATACCGCTATGCCCACAAGAGAGGCAATGAGAAGGAACAGGGTCTGATTGGGGAACAGGCCGAAGGCGCTGCCGGTGTTGCTTACGTGGGTGATTCTCAGGAACCCTTCGCTTGGCCTTGATGAGCCTTCGATGAGGCTGGCCCTTACCCACGCCTTTGTCACTTGGTCGGTGATGAAGACAACCAGGATCAGGCCGGCAAGGAGGAGGTCCGCGCGCCAGGCGCTGAAGGAAGACGTCTCCTCAGAGACGTCGGCGCTTTGTTCCGCCTCCGTTTCCACGGAGGTGGTGGAAGCATCGTCCTGGGGAGTGTCCTGTTGCTCTGGATCTTGTGAAAGCTGCATTGCGTTGTGACCCGGTCTATCCAAGTCTAGCATACAGTCCAAGTTGCGTGGCAAATTCTAGAGGTGGAACCAGGGAAGTGCGGACTGGGATGGAATCGACTGACACGCCCCTAAATTTGCAGCATCGCTACAACGTGATTTTGTACAAGAATAACGTTGTATAGTAATATTCTTGAGGAACCCGCTTTTCTGGGAGGTGCACAGGATGACACTCGCGGAGGGGTACATCCTTATAACAGAAGTAGTAGAAAAAGAGGGAGATCAGTTTGTGGCACACTGCCTCGAATTGGATACGGCTACTTGTGGAGACACAATTGAAGAAGCATTCTCAAATCTAAGAGACGCCATTGTGGTACATCTAAACGCCTTAGAGGAAGTAGGTACTATAGAACGCGTCTTCAACGAGAGAAATATCATCGTCCATCCAGTGGCTTCTCCCGTCGAACAATGGCCTTGGCCCATACCTGTTAGTGAGGCAGTTAATAAGATTGTTAGACCTGTAAAGCAGCACATTCCTGTTCCTGCTTAGCAAATGCCGTTCAGTCAATTGCCTTTGTGTTCCAGTAGGCAACTCATAGCAGCCATTGAGCGGCTAGGAGCATTCCCAGGTACGAAAAGCAGTGGAAGCCACGCCTCCTATCACCGTCAGACCGAAAACGTCATCCTAACAGCTACGGTCGTGCTAGGTAAGCGCGAAATACCCAAAAGCGTCGTGCGTAGCATCCTGAAGCAATTGCAGATCTCCATTGAAGATTTTGTCGGAGCTCTCAGGTAAATCTACCCGCCCGTACTTTGGTGCTCAGGCGGCAGAAAGATGGCCTCAGATTTTGCATACAACTCGGCGTGCTAAACTGTAGCTAGAAATGGGAACATTCAAAGCACACTTGGGTATAAGTGACGGGAACGGCGGCGCTCCGCGGTGGATCGAAGCGTTGTTAGACACGGGCGCTGCCTACACTCCTCACGACCTCACCCATAGGGATTCCCACTCCGCCATTGGCGAAACAAGACAGAGAAGACCCCGAAGATAGCTAGGATGATAAGTGCGCCTGCGAGATCCTGGGCTAAGGCAGCGTTCTTCGCGTCGCTGAGCAGGGGACGGATTGCGGCTGACCCTGCTACTCCCACAAAGATGGCGATTGGAGCTACCAGTCCTAGAGGATATAGTTGGCTCGACCGATTCTCGCAATCCTGAAAAACGTTGCATTTGAAACGGCACCGAATAGAGCGACCACGTAGGAGATTCCACCTATCACGCCTAACTCCTGGAAAGCGTGTGGGACAAGGTAAAGGGCAATCACGAGCCCGGCGACCAGATAGAGAAGTCTGAGACCGAAAGCTGGTTCATTTGATGCGGACTCCCACGCTACCAAGGACCTCCTCCAATGCCATGACAGGAGGTTGAACAGTAGCTCCAAGCTACTGTATCCGAGGTCTGCAGCTAGGGAGCGCAAGGCTATAGAGTGCGGTTCTTGAAATTGGGTTTCGTCATAGCGGCGTCACAACGCCAACACCGGAGTTACAGGACTATGGCCAGCACCAAGGCGACGATGGCCGTTACCAGGATTAACACAGGCAGCTTCCTGCCCGTATCCTTCACCGCGTATTTCAACGCTTCCTTGAACTGTTGGTGCTGTTCCGGGCTGCGCTTTGTCCAGTAGTATGAGATCAGTACGAACGCCACTACCATGAAAGTTGCCACAGCCGCCAGGCGGTACAGAAATCCCGCAATATCCATGGGACCATCATCCTTTCTGGCGGCATCCCGTAGGCGTGCTAGCTTGGGCTGCCGCCGATGTGAATATTCTCGCCCTTTTAGCCTCTACTTTACCACAGCGAATGAATCAGCATGGGTCAAGCAGAGAATCAAGACTCCCGCCACTCCCTCCTTCCCCACACTCGCGGTATCGCGCTATCCTCAACCCATGTACAGCAAGCCATCTGCAGCCGCCACGAAAACCAACCCCTTCTTTGCGATATCTTGTCCTGAGTCTGGCGAAGAGCCTGCCCTGAGCTTGCCGAAGGGAATCGGATTTGTTTCCGCATATTTCCGTAAAAAGTGGTCCGTTTTAGCTTTGCAATTTGACATAACGTTGGAAACAAATCACTCAACAGACCTCGGCAAAGAAGGCATGCAGTGGATGGTGCACCCTGATAGAATGAGGCCAACACAGCAAGCATTGCTTAGTAAGGAGCCGCTATGAGAACCATAGACCTGCGAAGTGATACCGTAACCCATCCTACCGTGGAGATGCGGAAGGCCATGGCCGAGGCTGAGGTGGGCGACGACGTCTTTGGAGAGGACCCTACCGTGAACAGGCTGGAAGCAATGGCCGCCGAACGGTTGGGGAAAGAGGCAGCGGTCTACGTGGCAAGCGGGTCGATGGCTAACCTGGTCTCGGGGTTGACCCATTGCCAGCGCGGAGAAGAGGCCATAATGGGAACGGAGGCGCACATATTCCACAACGAGGTGGGCAGCTTCTCAGCGCTGGGCGGAATCAACGTGCGCACAGTACCCAACGATTCGGAAGGAAGGCTGGCTCCGGAGGCGGTGGAGGCGGCAATAAGGCCGGACAACATCCACCAGCCAAGGACAGCCTTGATATGCCTGGAGAATACGCAAAACAGGTGCAGCGGCGCAGTGTTGGACGCTGAGTACACGGAGGCCATTGGAACCATAGCGCATAGCAATGACGCCGCGCTTCACATTGACGGAGCGCGCATATTCAACGCGGCGGTGGCCCTGGGCGTATCCCCAGCCGACCTGGCCCGTCCCGCCGACACGGTGAGCTTCTGCCTGTCCAAGGGGCTGAGCTGTCCCGTAGGCTCGCTGGTCTGCGGCAGCGAAGAGACGATAGCGGGTGTCAGGAAGAGCCGCAAGGTTCTCGGCGGGGGAATGAGGCAGGCAGGGATCATCGCCGCGGCGGGCGTAGTTGCACTGGAAACCATGGTAGATAGGTTGGCGGAGGACCACGAGAATGCCAGGCGCTTGGCCAAGGGGCTTGCCGGGTTGCCCGGACTCTCCCTGGACCCGGAGTCTATACAGTCGAACATAGTCATATTCGGCGTGGAGAACGGGGATGCCATGGAGTTCATGGGGGCTTTGAAGGAGCGTGGCGTGCTTGCCTCCTATACCGTAGGACTCGGGGTGAGGATGGTGACACACTACGGCATAACGGCGGACGACGTGGACGAAACGTTGAACGTGCTGGACACGGTTACCGGAGAGTTTGCCCGTGCAGGCTGACCAACCGCCAAACGTTGAGCGTCCGGAAGAACAGGCGAGGGTTCCTCGCCTGTTTGCTGCTATAGCCAACCGCAACTACAGATGGTACTGGTTCTGCGCTGGCTTCTCCTCTATGGGCATGACCATTGGGATGATAACCCAGGGGTGGCTGGTGCTTGAGATCACCAACTCTCCTTTCTGGGTGGGGCTGATAGCGGGGTTAATGGGAATGGGCCATGTGGGGTTTGGCCTGATTGGCGGAGTGGTGGTGGACCGCTGGGACAAACGCAAGGTGCTGATAGCTGTGCAGGCGTTGTCCGGACTGGTGGCTCTGGCGGTGTCGCTACTCATCTTCGCCGAGAGGTTGGAGTTGTGGCACATGGCGGTCGCCGCGGTATTGCAGGGAGTCCTCATGGCCGTGCGGCTGCCATCCGGCAACTCAATGGTTTATCTCATGGTGGGGCGCAAAGTGATATTGAACGCCCTTGCATCCCAGCATATAGCCTTGAACCTATCTAGGATTGTAGGATCGGTGGTGGCCGGAACATCTATCGAGAGCCTGGGCGTGGAATACGCCTACCTATTCATGGCTTTCAGCGCTTGGCTGGGCGGTTTGATGGTGGTCATGGTCAGAGGGGACTACAGGTCGCTGGGCAACGTGGAGCCTTTCTGGCGGTCAGCCGTGGAAGGTTTGAGATACGCCTGGGGCAGCGCACCGATACGCTCTCTACTACTGATGAGCGTTCTGATGGAGATGTTCGGGTTTTCTTTCCTTGTGATGCTGCCGGTCATGGCGCGGGACGTGCTGGGAGTGGGCGCGACGGGGTTGGGGTATCTATCGGCGGCGAATGCGGTTGGAGCAACGGTGAGCACGGTCATAGTCGCCGGCCTGGGCGACTTCAAGAACAAGCAGGCGCTATTGATATTCACAGCCTTGGGGGCCGGTCTCTCGGTACTCCTTTTCGCGCTATCACCCTGGTTTGCCTTATCGCTGGCGCTGTCGGCTCTAGTGGGCGCTACTTTGATGTCGTACGACGCAGCGATGGGCACGATGCTGCAACTGCTGACGACGGATGCGGTGAGGGGAAGGGTGCTGGGGCTGTATGGACTCACCTTTGGGTTCACCCCGCTGGGAGGGTTCATACAGGGGATAGTTGCCAGCGTTTACTCAGCGCCACTGGCAGTTGGAATGGCGGGCGCAGTCATAGTGGGCTACGTGATTAGCATGCGACGATTCCTGGGCCGGAGGATAAGCGAGGCGCTGGAGTAAAGAGTTGCCGGGATGATCGCAACCAACAGTGACGGAGGGACAGAATGGAGCAGAGGCTGAGTATAGTCACGCTGGGAGTAGCGGATGTGGCGGCGAGCCGAAAATTCTATGAGCATCTGGGGTGGAAAGCATCCTTTGTAGGTGACGAGCAGATAGCCTTTTTCCAAGCGGGCAGCATAGTGTTTTCTCTCTACAGCTTGGAGGAGATGTCCAAGGAGATAGGTCTAGCGGGTGGCAGCAGTGGCTGCAGTAGTGTGGCGCTGGCGCATAACGTGCGTCGCAAAGAGGATGTGGATACAGTGCTAGCAGAAGCGGAACAAGCCGGCGCCAGGCTTCTCAAGCCTGCTGAGGAGAAGTTCTGGGGCGGCTATGCTGGTTATTTTGCTGATCCTGAAGGCTACGCCTGGGAGGTGGCGTGGAATCCGGAGTTTGAGTTGACGGAGGACGGCAGCTTGCGATTACCGGAGTAAACAAAAGAACTGGCCCGAGTATCCACCCGGGCCAGTTCTGCTTTATCAGCTAATCACCTTGGACTCTGCGCTTCCGGTATTCACGACCGGAGAGGCCATCCTA
Organism: Dehalococcoidia bacterium; assembly: GCA_965197965.1. Classification (GTDB taxonomy): domain Bacteria; phylum Chloroflexota; class Dehalococcoidia; order Lucifugimonadales; family QGNO01; genus DAOUJH01. Next base: position 391,119 of record OZ240235.1, on the reverse strand, counting down.
ATTAGGATTAGGGCCGCGTCCCTATGACATGCAGAGCCGCCGGCTTCCGTATGTCCTCGCTGAGTTTGATATCGCCTGCCTTTTAGACTAGCTCACCGGATTCAGCGAGGCGTCGACAAGGGAAATGCCAGGAATGATACAGCTCGTAGAGCATTATCTGGACCTCCCGTTTCCGAGATTAAGGCTTATTCCAAGCCTCATCTTCATTTACTCAGATGCAGAACAAGTTGTCAAGTAGTTTATATGACTTGTTTTTATAGTATAGACAAATTCTATAGCTACTGCGAAGGGGCGTCGTCGGATACTGGTCGTCCACTTCTGTTTCCGCGGTCTCCCCACCAGCGCTTGATACGTTCGGCAACTACTTTTTCGTACCCTTGTGTGGAGGGCTGGTAGTAGACTCGTCCCTCCAGGTTGGCAGGTAGATTCTTCTGGCCGGCAAAGTGGTCGGGGAATTCGTGGGCGTATCTATAGTCCTTGCCGTAGCCCATACCCTTCATCATAGACGTAACGGCATTGCGTAGATGCAAGGGCACCGGTTCGTTGCGGCTCATGCGCACGTCTTCCATTGCCTTGTTGAGCGCCGCGTAGGCGGTGTTGCTCTTGGGCGCCGTGGCCAGGTAGACGGTCGCTTCGGCTAGGGGTATGCGCCCCTCCGGCATGCCGATGAAGTGGACCGCCTGCTGGGCAGCTACGGCAACCGTAAGCGCCTGGGGATCAGCCATGCCCACGTCCTCTGAGGCTAAGATTACGAGCCGCCGGGCGATGAACAGGGGGTCTTCACCCGCTTCGACCATGCGGCCCAGCCAGTAGATGGCGGCATCGGGGTCGGAGGCGCGGACCGACTTGATAAAGGCGGAGATGGTGTCGTAGTGCTGGTCTCCGGCCCTATCGTAGAGCAGGGCGCGCTGCTGCAGGGCGTCTTCCATTGTGGCCAGGGTGATGACACGTTCACCCCCGTCGTCAGGTGCGGTGGCGGTGGCCGCTAGCTCGATGGCGTTGAGGGCGATTCGAGCGTCGCCATTGGATACGGTCATCAGCAGGCCGCGAGCATTGGGCTCAAGGGAAGGGCGCATTTCCGCTATACCTCGCTCGGAATCACTCAAAGCACGATCAACGATAAGGCCGATGTGCTCTTCTGTGAGGGCCTGGGTTGGGAAAACGCGGGACCGGGAGAGCAGGGGAGATATGACCTCAAAGGAGGGGTTCTCAGTGGTAGCGCCAATGAAGGTGACGGCGCCGGACTCCACGTGGGGCAGTATGACGTCCTGCTGCGCCTTGTTGAAGCGGTGAATCTCGTCCACGAATAGTATGGTGCGCTGGCCGGTCATGCCGAGACGATCCTTGGCTTCTCCAACGATACGCCGCAGGTCGGCGACACCAGAGGTGACGGCGGAAGCCTGCTCGAAATGGGACTGGGTAACGGAGGCGATGATCAGGGCAAGGGTGGTCTTGCCTGAACCGGGCGGCCCCCAGAGGACCATGGAGGGCACTCGGTCTGCTTCTATGCTGCGGCGGAGCACTTTGTCAGGGCCAACAATGTGCTCCTGGCCGACAAGCTCATCGAAATTACGAGGGCGCATGCGAGCAGCCAGGGGAGCGTTGCGTTCCTCTGCTTGCTGTCGCTGATGTTCAAAGAGGGTCATGGTAGTTCCAATAAGCTCCTAGCGGCTTGCACGTAGGAATCATATCAGGGTTTAGACAAGAGAGCGGAGCTAACGACGTTCCATTTCAACCACGGTTACTCCGTAATCGCCCTGACCGTAGTCGGCAAGGCGGAAGCTCTTCACCAGGGGATGGGCTTCCAGGTGTTGCCAGACGGCGTTTCGCACTGCGCCGGAGCCTTTGCCATGGACAATGTGTACCCTAAAGAGGTTGGCCATGAACGCCTGGTCCAGGTACTTGTCCAGTCTGCTCACGGCTTCTTGTACAGGCAGATGGCGTAGGTGAAGTTGGGAAGGGACGGGTGGGTACGACATGGGCACTATGGAAAGACGTCTTCAATGCGCCTGTAGGTTCGTTCGCTTCTTCTTCGTATGGCTCCTACTTCTACCCTGTGGCTCTCTTCTTTGACCTGGTAGATTATCCGCCAACTACCGACCCGCACACGAAAGACATGGTCACTCAGCTTCTCACATCCTAGAGGCCTTGGATCGCTGGCTAGCGCACGGAGCGCGTTGAGAATACGCCGTCGGTCCGGTTCATGCAAGGCTTGCAGTTCTCGCTGCACACGGCGGCTGAGAAGTCTAACCTCTAACTTGGGCTTCTTGCTGGCGGTCATACTCTTCCAAGCTCATCCCTTCTTCTTCGGGGCTTTCCAGGGCCTCCTTCATGGCCAGCAGGTCTTCCAGGTCATCCAGCTTCTCCAGCAGAGCTTCATACTCCTGGTAGCTGACCAGCACTGCCTTTGGCTTGCCGTGCAGGGTGACGTAGATAGGCGTGCCATGAGCCTGGAGTTGGGCTATGAGCGTAGCAAGACCGGATTTCATTTCGCTTACTGTAACAATTTTGGCAACCATCTCCACTCCCGTTAGTCATGGGGTGCATTCGTAGAGAAAGATACCATATATAGCACCATATTTCGACCTATTTCAAGGGTGATGGAAGGGAGTAGCAGGGCTTGCCCTGCATTGAAGATGCGTCAGGCCAGCGACGCTTCCACGCTGAGTTCGACGTTGCCCTGCATGGCTCCGGAGATGGGACAGCCGTTCTTGGCGTCCTCCGCTGCCTGCCGGAAGTCGTCCTCGCTCATGTCCGGGACTTCGCCGACGACCTTTAGCGCGCTGGAGGCGACTTTGGCGCCGCCTTCGAATAGCTCGAAGGTCACGGTGGCTTCGGCCTCTAGTTTGGTCGCGACCTTGCCGTCACGTCCCAGGCGGGCTGATAGCGCCATGCAGAAGCAGCTTGCGTGCGCCGCCGCAACCAGCTCTTCAGGGCTCGTGCTGGGCCCTGCGGTCTCGTCGCTGCGCGCTTTCCAGGAGACGGGAAGCTCGTTGTACGCCCCTGACGACGATGCGGTAACCGTACCGGTTCCGGATGCCAGGTCGCCGCTCCAAACGGCATGCGCTGATCTAGTGATAGCCATGACTCCTCCTTGGGGATGGTTCAGAAGATGTAGGCCGCAAGTATAAGTGGGTGCGCGCCGCGGGTCAACGGCGGACTCTTGACAAGGGCGTACAATTGGGAAGACACACCGTGATATGAGAAACGCACCTCTGGCGTGTATGGGAGAGGTGATGGCTGCTGAAATAGTTAACGAGCACGTACGCTACGAACCAGATGAGAACCCGCCGTCGCTGATAGCGCTTGGAGCAGGCGCACAGGCGGCGATGCTCATCGTAGCGCCGGTGGTGCTTACCGTGGTCGTAGTGGTTCGCATCGCAGAGGCGTCGGAGAGCTACTTGGTATGGGGCGTATTCGCCGCTATGGTCGTCTGCGGCCTGACCACCGTTCTCCAAGCCGCGCGATGGGGCCGCTTCGGCTCTGGGCACGTGCTGATCATGGGCACGTCCGGAGCTTTCATCGCTGTCTGTGTGGCGGCCTTGAAGCTGGGCGGTCCAGCTACACTGGCCAGCCTTGTGGTCGTCTCGTCCCTGTTCCAGTTCATGCTGGCGGCCAGGCTGTCGTTGCTGCGGCGCATCTTCACCCCGACTGTGACGGGCACGGTGATAATGCTGATTGCGGCCACGGTAGCTCCTGTGCTCTACAACTCGCTGGACAACGTGCCAGAGGGAACAGACACCGCTGCCGCCCCTTTGGCCGCCGGTGTCACCCTAGCTGTCGTAGTAGCCATGGTGCTCCGTGCGCCACCGTCGCTGCGACTGTGGTCTCCTGTCTTTGGCATCGCCGCGGGGTGTGCCGTCGGAGCTCCCTTCGGTCTGTACGACGTCGGGGCCGTCGTTGACGCTGCCTGGTTTGGCGTGCCGTTCCGCGACTGGCCTGGGCTGGAACTGGCGCCTGGCGCCGAATTCTGGGCGCTGCTACCCGCCTTTATAGTTGTGACACTGGTGGGGGCTATTGAAACCATTGGCGACGGCGTGGCCATACAGCGCATCTCACGCCGCCGTCCCCGCGCTACCGACTTCCGGGTAGTGCAGGGCGCCCTCAACGCCGATGGCATGGGGAACCTTCTCTCCGGATTGAGCGCGACCCTGCCGAACACCACCTACTCCACCAGCATCTCGCTTGCCGAGGTCACGGGAATCGGCGCACGGCGGGTGGGCGTCATCATCGGAGTAATTATCTTTGCACTGGCCTTCTTCCCCAAGTTCGCTGCGTTACTCATTGCCATTCCCGCACCGGTAGCCGCCGCCTACATTCTAGTCCTCATTTCGCTGCTCTTCGTGCAGGGTATGAAGATCGTCATACAGGATGGCGTTGACCATCGCAAGGCCGCGGTGGCGGGGCTGGCCTTCTGGATTGGTGTGGGATTCCAAAATGGATGGATATTCTCCGACCAGCTGGGCGATGGTTTCCTTGGGATTCTGCTGGGCAACGGTATGACCTCAGGGGCGATTGTAGCAGTCCTCATGATGGTGTTCCTGGAACTGACAGGCCCCCGGCGCAAACGGTTGCGCATCAACATGGATGAGGAGACGCTTCCCAAGCTGGGTGATTTTCTCCGAGAGTTCGCCAAGGACGCCAGGTGGACCGACGCCTCAGCGGAGCGGCTGGTGCTAGTAGGAGAGGAGACGCTGCACAGCATGACATCTGATGACGACGACCCGGAACTGGCGAGCGGACGACGCCTGGTGGTTACCGCCCGCTCCGTGGGTGGCGGCGCTGAGTTGGAGTTTGTCTCCGCTACGGAGGAGGAGAACCTGGAGGACCGGCTTGCCTACATGGGAGAGAACCCTGACATTTCAGACGGCCGCGACATCTCCTTCCACCTGCTGCGCCACCTCTCCTCGTCCGTCAATCATCAGAAGTATCACGGTGTAGACATTGTATCCGTCAACGTCAGCAACACCGGAACCCGCGGGGGAGGGTAGACTACGGCGTCCTAGTCCTTGTATCCACAGAAGAGGCAAGGGTAGGGGATGGATTGCGCTAGAGAAGGCGTAGTGACTTATCCAAAGCCTGGGCCACCCCCAAGCTGCAATCCGCACTGAGCTATCGCTCCGAACAGCGCGAAGAACGACGCTTCGTCCCCTGCAGCTAGCGTCTCGGCGAAGCTTTCAGGCCCACCCATTTCAGCCACAACACACTGCAGGTTTTCCCTTTCTTCCGGAGCGGCGCCCAGACTGGCAGCGGCACCCTCCCATTCATCATCGTTCAGACACATCAATGTCAGGATGAAGGCAGACATGCCCCCAGCCATGGCTGCTTGTTCGTCGCCCGTTGCCCCCGCCTGCATGACAGCAGCCAGGTCAACTCCTTCCATCCCCGCGCGGATGCATTGAGAGGTCTCAACGCTCAATGGGCCGGTGCCCACCAAGATTTCAGTAAGAAACATGCGCAACAGCGTTTCGTCACTAAAACAGCCAATCACCTGTGCTTGTTCTTCGGGTGATGCCAGTTCCGGAGCAGTGAAGATCTGCATCAGGCTCCCCACATCTGCCACTCCTGCAAGACAGGCCAACTCAGATTCTGACAACTCTGACGCAATCGCCATGGGATCATCCAAGGGCAGAGGCGCTATTCCACCTGAATCGGTGACTGGCTCAGGTACCTGTGTAGGTGTAGACGTAGGTATCGGAGTGGGCGTGGGTGTAGGCACCGGCGTGGGCGTAGCCGTAGGTGTCGGGGTGGGCGTAGGAGTCGGTGTGGGCGTGGGTGTAGGCTCACTCCCGCATGCCAGGAGCGTCACGAGTGCAACCACCACTACGATAAAGCTCAGTTTCGTCATCAATTGATCTCTTCCTTGTTAAATATCTGTGTCTTCTCAGAATACCGCAATTGCTTACGGTCTGTCACGATTAGACTTCCTCACGTTGCTGACTTTTCTTGGGTTTGCCTTCCACGTCGCCGCATGCTCCAGCATCTCGAGGGCATTGCTGCGGGATACACCACTGTCGGAACCGAGCATCTGACTAAGCTCCGTTACCCTGGATCCATCGGTTAGAGTCTCCACTAAGGTCGCAGTTCTATCATCTGAAGCAAGCTTTATAACCTTGGCATGAAGGTCTGCGTAGCACGCTATCTGCGGGAGGTGGGTTACGCATAGCACTTGGTGGCTCTTGGACAAACCCCATAGTTTCTGGCCCAAGACACCGCCAACTCGACCTCCTACACCTGCATCCACCTCGTCGAACACCAGAATCGGAATCCGGTCGGCGACAGAAAGGATAGTCTTTATGGCGAGCATCAGCCTGGCAGCTTCTCCCCCGGAGGCGACCCTGGCCAGGGGCCGTGGTGGATCACCCAGGTTCAGCGAGACCAAGAATTCCACGGAGTCTATGCCTGTGCCGTCGAAGGAGAGGCGCCTGACACCTTCTCCTTCTAAAGACGTGGAGTGTGGGCCGGATTCACCGGTTTCAACTGGCACGCCGTCTTCGGAGTCTGATTGACGGATATCCACTTGCACCTCTGCGTGCGCCAGGGCCAGCTCGGCGATCTCCTCCTCGATGGCATTAGCCAGGCGCTTGGCGACGTGTCGCCGGGCCTCGGAGAGCTGGCCTGCCAGTCTGCCGACCTGCCCTCGAAACTCCATCTCTTGGGAGTTCAGCTCCTCCGTGCGCTCTTCACTCTGGTGCAGCCTCTCCAAGTCCTTGGAGGCCCTTTCGCCGAAAGCCAGGATTTCTTCGATCGTGCTGCCGTACTTCCTCTTGAGGCCCCTGATCAAGTCCAGACGCTCTTCAAGCTCCTGAAGACGGTCCGGGTTGTATTCGATGCTGTCGCGATAGCTCCGGAGTGTACGCGCCAATTCGTCCACTTGGTGAGTCAAGGCATCTAGCGACGGGAGGCCCCGGCTCAAAGAAGGGTCCAATTGCTCCAGTTGGACGATGTCCCGGGCTACCTGTCCTATAAGGTCCGAGATCGATTCTTGCCGGTCGAAGCCATCGTACAGCACACGGTAAGCGTGGTCGGACAGTTCGATAATTCGCTCCGCGTTGGCGGCTCGATCCCGCTCAAGGGACAGCTCTTCATCTTCAGCCGGGTGAAGATTGGCGGCGCCTATCTCTGCCGCCTGATACCTCAGGAAATCCATCCGTTGGGCAATGTCCTGATCTTCCTTCCGCAGCCGGTCTAGCTCCCGGCGCACCTCCAATAGCCGGCGGACATGCTCCGCTACCTGAATACGGAGCTGCCATAGTCCACCATATCTGTCCAGTATGTCCATGTGCTCACGTACACGGAATAGGGATAGGTGTTGATTTTGCCCGTGGATGTCTACCAGATGTTCGGCCAGAGCGTTCAACAGCCTGAGAGGTACAATTCGCCCGTTTACACGGCACGTATTGCGTCCATCCAAATTGACTTCGCGGGCGAGAATTATCTCCTCTTCGCCACTGTCAATTTCGTATTCATCCAGGGCAGCTTTGACTTTCGGCGCCATGTCTCCGCTGAGCAGGAAGATACCCTCTACTCTGGCCTGGCGCGCCCCGGAGCGCACCATACCGCCGTCGGCGCGTCCCCCCAGGAGAAGGCTCAGCGCATCCACTATGATCGACTTGCCGGCCCCGGTCTCTCCTGTCAGCACGTTAAGACCGGGCACCAACTCCATCTCAATCTGTTCTATGGTGGCGAAGTTGGTGACGCTTAGAAGTCTGAGCATGACGTTGTCCGTACAAACCCTGACTATAAGCCAGAGTAGGTACACATCTCTGCACTGGCGCTACACCTGTGAAAGCTCTCGGAACAGCTCATGCCATGTCTCCGCAGGCTCTACTCCAAAACCTTCGCGGAACACTATCACTCCATCCGTATCTATGGCCACCTTGGTCGACTGCTGCTGGATATTGTACTCCGGTAGCATGCCTGCAGGCGCCTGCGCCACAGGCCAGGGCTGGTCCTGTCCATCTCTAAACCTGACTAGGGAACTTAGGTCTTCACCCAGATCTATGTTCACCGCATAGAAGTCCACTGAGTCCTGATATTCCGGGTAAACGTCTTTAAGCAACCGTAACTCGGTGCGGCAAGTCGGTCACCAGGTGGTGAAGAAGAAGAGGACTACGGGGCGTCCCTGTTCTGTCAACTGCGCCAACTGGACGGGCTGGTCAGGGGATACCTCGGTTAGGGTGAAGTCAGGCGCCAGGTCACCAACACGGTGTCCAGTTGCGAGGGTTGGGGGATCTGCTGGAACAGGTGTCGTAACGTCCGAAGTCGGAGCTGGCTCGTTAGTAGGAGTCGCTGTCGGAGTAGTGCCCACTTCGCTAGTGCAAGCCAGGTTGAACAGCAGAAGAAGGGCTGCAAGGGCAACAGTTCGCTTTCTAATCGCGGGAAAAAACATCGATGCCATTATATCATTTAAACAATCTCATCCGTATATGCTGTGGTCTGAGATTGCATAACCTTTGTGTAGTAATTGCTAGCACCTACTCTGCACCATTACTATACTAGACACAGAGTACTTCCCTAAGCCGTTCATAGAGTGCCTGCCAAACGCCTAGCCATTGGGGGTTGACTGCGGTAATTGATGCGTTTTTTGAAGATTCTTAACGCCAAACGAATCCCCCTAGTCATCGGGATTGCAGTCGTAGCGCTGCTCGTGCAGCCGGACCACAGACCGGGAGGACAAGCATTGCCCGTGGTGCGGCTGATTAGCGTCGAGCCGTCCTCTCAGGTTCTAGAAGGGAATTCCCTGCGCGTCACACTTGGAATCTCCCCACCTGTCAGTGAAGGAGATCCAGGTCTTACAGGAGGAAGACTCTTAGGTGGCATCATAGTAACGGACTCGCAGGGAGGCTCTTCTGATGTAACTCTGATCGCTTTCGCGTTCTGGCCAGGAGACACAACAGATGTCGTGACTTACACGGTCCAAGTGGTCGACGACGACGGAGCAGTGAACACAGACCGAACCATCCAAATCGAAGTCAACTCCGTGTTCGATGAGTACAGCGTAGGGAGCCCTTCAGGGGCAACAGTACGTGTGCTGGATAGAGATAGTACCGGGCCACCGCCACCTCCGCCTGAGGACACACCCACACCTGTGCCTCCACCGCCGCCACCTCCGCCGGACACACCCACACCTACGCCCACAGCTACGCCCACGCCGACCCCTACGGCTACGGCTACGCCCATGCCTGAGGACACGCCCACACCTGTACCTCCACCTCCGCCTGAGGACACACCCACACCTGTGCCTCCAACACCGACGCCGCCTGAAGACACGCCCACGCCTGTGCCTCCAACACCGACGCCGCCTGAAGACACGCCCACGCCTGTGCCTCCAACACCGACGCCGCCTGAAGACACGCCCACGCCTGTGCCTCCAACACCGACGCCGACACTGGTACCGCTACCCACGAACACACCCACGCCCACGCCAACCGTGGAGCCCACGCCCAGTCCTCTTACTGCAACCACTTCGCCGTCCGATACGGCTCCTGTGCCGCAACTGGTACAGCCAGAACTGGATCAGCCATCCGCACCAGTGATAGGTAGGGCAATACCGCGTGTCCGCGAGGCTCTAGGAGGCATCGCTTCGTCACCCCGTCGACGCACAACGCTCATCATCATCCAGGGTCTCGCAAGCATCTTTGCCGCCGCCGTGTTCGCTCGTCTGATACTGCGGCGTGAGTGAGGCCGTTCCCGACTAGGAGGCAGGTGTACCTAACTGTCTCCTAGGTAGTCTCTGCGGCTTCTGGCAGGTGCTCTGAGGCGGTCGTTTGGGGAAGGGTCATGATGAACTCTGCGTACTCCCCATGCACCGTATCTACGGACAACTCGCCGCCCGACCGTCGCACCACATCGGCAGCAATGGAGAGTCCCAACCCGGAGCCCGAAGCCCCTTCCCGTGTCGAGAAGAACGGGTTGAAGATGTTGCCGACCACCTCATCCGCAATACCGGTGCCGTTGTCGCGAATGCGTATCTCAACATTGCCGTCCGCCAAGCGTGTTGATACTACGAGCTCCGGCTGGTAATCCTCGTCTTCAATATCTCGTTTCTGTCTCATGGCAAAGCAGGCGTTCGAGACCAGATTCAGAATAGCCTCTCCGAAGTCCTTCTCCACAAGCGAGACTTCTCCTATCCCCGAATCCAGATCAAACGTGGGCTGCACCGAGAAATCTTGCCATTCAGCGGTAAAGATGTTGCATCCTGACCGCACGGCCGTCCACAACATCTCGTTCAGGTTCACCATCGTTAGATCTCCGCCCACGACTCCTAACCCGCGCATCCTCTCGACTATCGCCAGCGCTCGCCCTCCATTAATAAGGACTCGGTTGAGGCTATCGGTAAGCTCCTGGCTAATATCATCCAGCAGATCCGTATCAGCCTCAGACATTTTGTCTTTATAGGTATCCAGCATCTCCGACAGTTCCGTGTACAGTTCAAGCGAACCTTCGGAGAAGTTGTGGACAAAATTCAGTGGATTACTGATCTCATGCGCCACGCCGGATACCAGTTGCCCCAAGGCGGCCAGCTTCTGTTGCGCTACAAGGCGGTCCTGTGTCCGTTGCAGCTCTGCATTGGTCTGGCGCAACTCCTCATAGAGTTGCTCCACCAAGTTCAGTCGCTGCACCTCCAGTGCTTGCTTACGGAAGGTCTCCAGGGCTCCGGCCAGCTCACCGATTTCATCGCGTCCCACTTCCGGCACGGGCGTCTCTAGGTCTCCTCCCGCCATCCCACGCATCCTTGCCGACATGCGCGATAGACGACGCACCATGCCGTTGCCCACCCACAGCCACGCTGCAAGGGTCGCTGCGAGGACGCTAATGACGCTGATCGCCGTGAGGAGAGTCCTACCTTCGTCGAAGCTACTCACCGCCAGTTCCAACGACTCTGCCGAGTATTGGTCCGCGGCCGTCGTGAGATTCGATACCTCATCTGTCAAGACAGCACTGGCTGTATCAAAAGATGCCGCCAAGCCACTGATGCCCGCTTCTAGCGCGAGTTGCTGACGGCTTACGTAGAACACTCCCTCACCCTCTCCCAAGTCGGTCACACGCTGGTCTATACCCTGCGCATGGAGAGCTTCGAACTGTTCCCACAGACCATCCAAAGTTGCTTCGTCGGGAGCTTCCAAGGCCTGTCGCAACACTGTCAGTGCCTCTTCCGACCTACCGACATCGGATATCGAAGTCGCCAAGCGTGATCGGTACTCCGCGGCGTTAGCGTTGGCATTCCGCAAGCCATCCCAGTTTCTCGTAACGTTATCTATGACCTCTACAAGGTCATACGCAGCGGCGCTGACGGCTTCCGTCAGTGGCATCAATTCCGGCACGGTATTCGCTTCACTCAACGCAGCTTCTAACCGCTCAAGAGATTGGTCGACAGCGTTAGCTTCCGCACTTTGCCAGGCGGTGCTCGCGAACAAGCTCTGTCCAAGACCGCGCAATCTCTCCGCTTCTCTAGCGGCAGTCCAGGAGGCCTCCAGGGCTGGCACAGATTCCGAGCGGACCTGATAGTTATGATTTCCGCTCTGTTCGAAGTAGTAGACCCCCACCGCACCGGACACAAGAGTCAGGGCTACCGCAAAGCCCAAAGCCAGGTACAACCTGGTACCAATACGGCTCCATTTGTCAACGATAAATCGCATCAACAAGACCGATGGCCCGTGGGCCACATGACGAGAAGACTTCCTCAGATAGTTGTATCATCCATTTAGCCGCATCGACAAGCTATTGCGGGTGTGGGAAACGGTTCTCAGATACCGAGTTGGATACTTGCAGTGCGCGCTTCCCCTCAACCTAGGACAATGTTTCGCACCTCTGTAACGAAGTCTATAACGTGATCTGGGGATTGGAGATCGACTGGATACTCCCTACCTCGCCGAACCCAGGCGGCCCTCATTCCGAAGCGTTTGGCTCCATCGATGTCGGCAAGAGGATTGTCTCCGATGAACATGATCTGCTCGGAACCCGTGAGTCCTGTTGCTTTCAAGGCATCGCGGAATATCCTAGGATCAGGCTTGGCATAACCAGCCTCTTCGGAAACAATGATGAATGGGGCGAGTTGATCCAAGCCCGCCGCCCGGCATTTGCTGTGCTGGTTCTTTGATCCGTTTGTGACGATGCCCCACGGCACCTGTTGGTCGTTGAGATCGGTAAGGAACTGATTAACTTCTATGTCCGGCTGCACTTGTCGAGCCATTGCGGAGCGGTACCATCCTGTCAGAGACCTCAGGTCCAGACCTGCCTCTGGCCACTCGTTGAGCCAACGCGTAAGCATCTCTTCTCTGTTGGAGTAGCCGTCAGCGTCCCATCGAACCATCATCGCCACCGCATCATCACGATTGACGGACGTGGTGGCACACAGGTGCTCTTCGTAGAAGTTGCCAGCAACCCTTACAAAAGTGGCCTGCCTATCAAGCAGGGTGTTGTCCAAGTCGAATACCAACCCGTCGACGACAGTATCCAAAGTTTTCTTCCTATTCATCCCATTCCCGCCGCTAGTCTTACCGCCTTTACCACCGCGTCCTCCTCCTCTGCCATGATGGTGCGCGGGTCCAACACTAGCTTGTCGTCTTCAATACGGGCAATTACGGGCGGGGCGGCTTGACGGAGAGCGTCCGCCAGTGTATCCGGGTTGCCGTCGAGTGCAACAAGCCAGGTGGGCAGGGTTTCTCCTGGGAGGCTGCCCCCGCCGATGGTCGAGCGCCCCGGAGCAATGGAGGCCCTTGGCCCAATGGCTCCCTGCAACGCCAGGGCACGCTCCTTCAGATGGGACTCGGAGGCGGAGATCATGCGCCACACGGGGATCTCCGTGACCGCTTCCTCTTTAAGGTAGTGGAGAAGCGTGGCGGCCAGAGCGGATAAACTGAGCTTGTCTATTCGCACTGCGCGGGCCAGCGGATGTGCGGACAGCTTTTGCACAAGGTCCTTGTTGCCGGCGATTATGCCGGCCTGCGGCCCGCCCAGGAGTTTATCGCCGGAGAAGAAGGACAGACCGCATCCCGCAGAGATGCTGTCCTGCACGGTGGGTTCATAGGCCAAGCCGAACCGGGACACATCCAGCAGGCAGCCGGAGCCGAGGTCGTGGAGGACCGGCAGATTACGCTCCCTGCCCAGAGCTACCAACTCGGTGGTCTCCACCGAGTGCGTGAAGCCCGTGACGCGGAAGTTGCTGGCATGCACCTTGAGAATGGCGCCGGTATCTTCGCCAATGGCGGATTCGTAGTCGGAGAGGTAGGTGCGGTTGGTGGCGCCCACTTCGACAAGTCGCGCCCCGCTCTGAGCAAGGACGCCCGGAATGCGAAAGCCGCCGCCTATTTCCACGGCTTCACCGCGAGACACTATAACCTCTTTGTTCCTGGCCAGGGCGGCAAGGCCAAGCATTACCGCAGAGGCGTTGTTGTTCACTACCAGGGCCGCCTCTGCTCCGCTGATCTGGGTTATTAGCGAACTGACGTGGGCCTGCCTTGATCCACGCTGCCCCCGCTGGAGTTCGAACTCCAGGTCGGAGTAGCCGCTAGCCGCATCATTTATGGCCTGGAGAGCCGACTTGCTGAGGGGAGCGCGGCCCAGGTTGGTGTGCAAGACGACTCCGGTGGCGTTGATGACTCGCCGGGGGCCGGTTGTCCATTGCTGGGATGCTTCCCTGCACACGCTTTCCACTATATGGGAGAGGTCCGGAACGGGGTCACCGCCTGAGATAGAGTAGCGAACCCCGTCCAGATGGCGACGTATCATGGTGACGACGGCTTCATGGGAGTAGGTTGCAACCAGTTCTTGCACCGGCTCTTGCTGCAAGACGGCGTCAATGCTAGGAAGGTTACGTAATCGGCTGGTCAAACGGGCCTCTCATAAGGGAGGATGCAGGAATTGTAGCACAGGAGAGTAGAGGGGCTGCCTATCGCCTTAGTGTGGCAACTGCTCCTGCCAGCAGCGCTCCCGAGAATATCGCTAGCGCGGCCAAATTGTGCCATAGGTCAGAAAGGCCTGCTCCGTGCAGCATGATCTCACGCAGGGCGTCAACGGCATATGTGAGGGGCAGCGCGACGGAGATCCACTCAAAGAGAGTGGGCATCTGCTCAACGGGAATTATCACACCGGACAGGAATATCTGTGGCGCCAGAACAATCGGAATGAACTGGACGACCTGGAATTCGTTGTTGGCAAAGCTAGAGATGAATATGCCCAGGCTGACCGCGACGGTGACGACAAGGAAGAGCACCGCACTGATCTCCCAGAGGCTACCGCTGTAGTCGATGCCCAGCGCGAAGATGGTGAACGAGAGGATGACTGCGGTCTGCACCACGGCAAAGATGAGGAAGCCCAGCATGTAGCCAAGCATGATATCGAACCTTCCCACAAGAGTTGTCTGGAGGCGTTCGAGCGTTCCCTGCGCGCGCTCCCGGAGGAATCCAACGCCGGTCAGGATAAAGGTGAAGAACAGTACGAACACCGCCAGAAGGCCCGGAGCAATGCGGTCGAGCACGGCGCGCTGCTCGTAGAGGCTGAATCCGACCAGCGACATGACTATGAGGGGACCGACGATGAGCAGTCCGATGGACCGCCGGTCACGCAGTATCTGTCGGATGATCCGCTCGGTGATTGCCAGGACGCGGTCGATGGACATCAGTGATCCGCCATACGGAGAAAGTGTATGAAGGCATCCTCAAGGGAAGCGTCGGGACGCCCGGTGGCCGCGCGAAGCGCCGAGGGAGTATCCATGGCGATTACCCTGCCGTCTCTGAGGAAGGCGAGCCGGTCACAGTGAGGGGCGTCGTCCATGGTATGGCTGGAGATCATGATGGTGGTCCCGGCCCCAGCCATCCGCCTAAAACGCTCCCAGAATACTGCGCGCAGGTCGGGATCGAGTCCGACGGTCGGTTCGTCCAGTAGCAGCAGCGCGGGATGATGGACCAGGGCTATGGCCAGACTGACTCGCTGGCGCATGCCTCCGCTGAGTTTGAGAATTGTGTCGGCGCTTCGTGATGCCAATCCCACTAGCTCGATAGCTTCCTCCACAGAACGGCCACGCGCTCGACGATCGGACATTCCGTACATCCGCGCGAAGAAGTCAACGTTTTCCCTGATGGAGAGTTCCTGATACAGCGCGCTGAGCTGGGGCATGTAGCCTACGAGCGCCGCCTGACGGGGAGAGGGGGAGTCCCCGTGTACGGTTAGGATCCCATCCTTGGCGCTAAGCAGACCGACCATCATCCTCATGAAGGTTGTCTTGCCGGAGCCATTGGCCCCGAGCACACCGAATATCTCTCCCTCCCACACGGACAACGAGAGCCCGTTCAACACATTGAGCGAGCCGTAGCTGAACTTGATGTCTTTCGCTTCTACGATGGGCGTTGATTGCATGGCGGTATACTAGCATAGCCAGGTCTACCGGGGAGGGTGATTTGTTTCCAACGTTATGTCAAATGCCAAAGCTAAAAGCGGACCATTTTTATCGAAATATGCGAAAACAAATCCGAATCCTTCGGCAAGCTCAGGACAAGATATCGTAAAGAAGGGGTTGGTTTTCGTAGCGGCTGCAGATGGCTTGCTGTACATGTATAGAGGATAGCGCGAGACGGCGGGCATGGGGAAGGAGGGAGTGGCAGGGCATGCCTTTGCTAGTGGGTAAGGGGGCTATTTCTTGTGCATTTGGTCTGGGATTCTTCGCTCCGCTCAGAATGACCCTTCGGCAGGCTCAGGGTAAACTTTCTCCCACCACCAGATTGCTTCGCTACGCTCGCAATGACGAAAGGAGGTGAGGCCTTGATTTCCCTGCTCAGCACAGGCGCTGTGGTAAAATGTGACACCGCTATGACGACACCCAACTTCAAGAACCGCACTCTGTGGACGGGCGACAACCTGGACATCATGCGGGGCCTCAACTCTGAGACCGTGGACCTGATCTACCTGGACCCGCCGTTCAACTCCAACCGGGACTACGCCGCTCCTATTGGCTCGGCAGCGGCGGGCGCGGCCTTCAAGGACACCTGGACGCTGTCCGACGTTGACCTTGCGTGGCACGGGGAGATAGCGGAGGCCAACCCTGCCCTCTACCGCGTGATAGACGCGGCAAGGGAGGCGCACGGCAAAGGGATGCAGTCCTACCTCATTATGATGGCTGTCCGGCTGTTGGAGATGAAGCGGTTGCTCAAGCCGACGGGCAGCGTCTACCTACATTGCGACCCGACGGCTAGCCACTACCTGAAACTGGTCATGGACGCGGTGTTTGGAGTGCGGAATTACCGGAATGAGATTAGCTGGCGGCGTACTACCACTAAAGGAGACTATCGGCAGGGAGCTACAAACTGGCCGCGTGTGCGAGACACAATACTCTGCTATAGCAAAGATGCCAGTCGCTCTAGTTATTCCCAGCAATTCGTGCCGTACGCGGATGAGTACATCAAACGCTCATATAGACATATTGAGAACGAAACCGGGCGTCGCTATCGGCTTGACAATCTTGCAGCTCCAGGTGGCGGAACGCGTGGACACCCTCAGTATACGTTCTTAGGGGTAACTAGGTTTTGGCGATACAATGAAGCCAAGATGCAGGCACTACTTGAAGCCGGAAGGATCGTACAAACAGCGCCGAGCAGAGTCCCTGCGTATAAGCGTTATCTCGACGAGATGCCAGGAGTGGCTTTAGGCGATAGCTGGGAAGACATATCACCTGTGCAGGGCCAAGCGCGTGAGCGAGTAGGTTACCCCACGCAGAAGCCATTGGCGCTTCTAGAGCGCATCATCAATGCCAGCTCAAATGAAGGTGACATAGTACTCGATCCGTTCTGCGGTTGTGCCACAGCTCTTGTTGCGGCGGAGAAGCTAGAACGCGAGTGGGTGGGCATTGACATATCGTCCAAGGCTAGAGACCTCGTCAAGGTCCGTATGGGGAAGGAGCTTGGCCTATTCAGTCTCGGCACCGTCTACCGCGACGACGTGCCGATGCGGACTGACCTTGGCGAGCTGCCTCATTACAGGACGCACAAGCACACGCTGTTCGGGAAACAAGAAGGGCACTGTGCGGGGTGCAGGCACGATTTCCCGTTTCGCAACTTCACCGTCGACCACATTGTGTCGCAGTCCAAGGGCGGCACCGACCATATCGACAACCTTCAACTGCTATGCAATGCCTGCAACTCGATGAAGGGGACCAAGACGCAAGAGGAGTTCTTGGCGTCGCTGAGGCGGGAGGGGATTAGGTAGGGGGGGGTCTGCTTAAGAGTCGCTATTTTCCAGTTTATACACTAGAAGCGGGTGACAATATCCACTTGACCACAATACCTTGTTGTCCTAGAGTTAATTAGGGATGGCCAGAAAACAGGTCGCTGCTAGCTATTGCAAGGCGGGGCAGCGTTGAGGGCGACCTTTCTTAAGAGGATTAGTAAACCCGTCAAATAGAGCGAAGGGAGGGCAACCCAATGCCTAATCAACATGTCGTGCCCCACCCTGACGGGTGGGCAGTTCAGCCAGAGGGAGGACAGAGACCCTCGTCGGTGCATAACACGCAAGCCGGTGCAATAGACCGCGCCCGCGAGTTGGCAAGGAACCAGGAGGCCGAATTATTGATCCACAATAGGGAAGGCCAAATCAGAGACCGCGACTCTTATGGCAACGACCCTTACCCTCCACCTGGGTGAGTGGCCCACCTTCGGACGGCGGGAGGGAAAGCGCACGGTGGGCACCGGAGAATAGTTGATGGATATCATAGATGGGACACGAGCGAGCCAAGCAGCAATCCCCGCTCTAATTGTAGCTTTAATCATTGTCGTGCCAGGGCTGTTTCTTAGGTACTTCCTGCGCGAGGCGAGGATGGATAAGAACATTCTTGCTTGGTTGGAGAGAGCATTTGTGGTCGGATTTCTTGTAGCGGTTACGATAACGTTTTTTCTAAACTACTAACCCTTTTACGGGAATTACCCACTTGGGCACCAAAGTATGGGACAAGAAAGGAGGCCAGTAATGATCATGGTATTGTACGGAGTAATCGGGATCTGGTCATTGTCAATAGCAGTAATTGGATTAGGCGTCGTTGTTGAGACAGGCAGATTAAACGATCTAGGCCCGGTAGCAGTCTTTGCTTTAGTCGCGGCGGTGTGCTTTTGGTTCGTTAAGGTGATCTACGATGACAACCGCCGCCAAGCTCATAACCGCTACCGGATGTAAGTTTGCCATGGTGCGAACCAGCATGGGGATCCAACTCGGAGACGCGGTCGGGCGACATTGAGCGGGGAGTTGCGTATGTCGGCCAAAGCGGCGACGTGAGTAACTCAGATTAGGGGGAGTTGCTTGGAGCTATTTCTTTCGGGATTCAAAAGCCTACACCTTGAGCGGCTAGGTCAGCCTCTGGCAACATGGCTTAGCGCAGCCTTTGGGGGCGTTGTTGCTCTAGCCGTGTTAATCACGGCGATAAGGGTAATCATTGAGGCACTTGACCCGCTTACTGGCTTTCTAGCACAGCCTATAGTGCAGGTATTGGTGTTGCTGCTAGGCGCTGCTCTAATAAGCATCGTGCTTGGCAGAGCCATCGGTAGCGCGGTAGGGCGGATTGGGTCAGTGCAACTTTATGAAGCACAATTAGCACAATACAAAGCCGATCTAGCGGAGTTGATAGAGGCATTAAGCAGCACGGATGCGGGAACCTTACAAGAAAGACTAAGGCATCTCGCTAAGAAACAGGGCAAAGACAGCGAATGAGCCTGCTAATGCTACCACCTTAGCCCCCGTTTTATTTTGCACTCCGCTAGAGAACAAGCTTTCCTTGACCCTACGTGAAGCCGATTGCTACAATGGCCTTTACGTTTTCGCCAGGGACGGGGGGAGAATGATAACCATAGGCCTGAGCGGCGGCATTGGTTCAGGCAAGACAGAGGCAAGCCGCATCCTCCAGGAGATGGGCGCGGAAGTCATCAGCGCCGACCAAGTGGGCCATCAGGCATATGAACCCCACACCGACGCTTGGAACCAGGTTGTGGATACCTTTGGCGATGATATCCTGCAGCCGGACGGCCAGATAGACCGCAGAAAGCTTGGATCGATTGTCTTCTCCAATCCCGGCGAGATGGCCAAGCTGAACGCCATAATGCATCCCAGGATGCACACGATGATGGAGGAGCGTCTCAGGGAACTGGAGGCCAAAGGCGCCCAGGTTGCCGTACTGGAAGCGGCCATCCTGGTCGAAGCCGGTTGGATATCCCTAGTAGACGAGGTGTGGATGCTGGAGGTACCTGAAGAGGTGGCAGTGGAGCGTATTCAGCAGAGAAACGGGCTGGCTGAAGAGGAGATCAGGAAACGTCTGCGCTCTCAGCTTTCGAACGAAGAGAGGGCCAAGCACGCCGGCGAGGTCATAGAGAATACAGGCGACCTTGAGGCTTTGGGGCTTCGCCTCAAAGAGCTCTGGTGCAGCCGATTGCAAGGGAGGCATAGTTGACATTAGCAAAAGGGACAAGGAGCGTTTACAGGGAGTTCCTCATAGAGGAATACGTGGTGTTGGAGGAACCGTATTACGTCTCCGTATCAGATGAGATAGAGCTTTTTGAAGCTGCCTACGAATCCAAGATTCCCGTGCTGTTGAAGGGGCCAACGGGGTGCGGCAAGACTCGATTCATAGAGCATATGGCCTGGCGCTTGGGCCGTCCCCTTACCGCCGTGAAGGGCAACAAAGGACAGGGGAACGAAAACGGCGCCATACCGCTGGTAACCATAGCGTGCCATGAGGACCTGACCGCCAGCGACCTGGTGGGCAGATACCTTCTTGAAGGCGAGGAGACAAAGTGGATAGACGGTCCCTTGACCAGAGCGGTGAAAGCTGGGGGCATCTGCTACCTGGATGAGATAGTGGAGGCGCGTAAAGACACCACCGTGCTGATTCACCCTCTCACCGACCACAGGCGTTTTCTACCCATCGAGAAGCGCGGCCAAATACTAGAAGCTGCGGACGGCTTCTTGCTCTGCATTTCATACAACCCCGGTTATCAGAGCGCTTTGAAAGACTTGAAACACAGCACCAGACAAAGATTCGTCTCGCTGGAGTTCGACTATCCTAACAAGGAAGTTGAAGCCCAGGTTGTGCAACATGAGAGCGGAGTATCGGCTGAGGTGGCGGTTGCTCTGGCCAAGCTGGGGGAAAAGGTGCGCAACCTCAAGGAACATGGCCTGCAAGAAGGCGCCAGCACCCGGCTGTTGATTTACGCCGGCAAGCTGATCAATCAAGGCATAACGCCGAGAAGGGCTTGCCAGATTGCGGTGGTTTGGGGCGTGACCGACGACTTTGAAGTCCAGGAGAGCATTGAAGAGGTTGTCAATTCCATCTTCGAATAGACTAGCGGAGACCACTACAAGTCCCATTAACGGGGAGCTAGAACGGGTGCGCTTGGCGCTGTCCAACGGAGAGACGCGGAAGATATCGGAGCCGGGTCTAAGGCGTTCAGCGGTACTCCTGCTTCTGTACCGCAAAGACGGCGAATACGCGGTTCTGTTCAACAAACGGACTCAGAAGGTTGAGTTCAACAAGGGAGAGATATGCTTCCCAGGCGGCGGTATGGATGAAGGGGACTCCGGTCTTCTGGAAACGGCGCTCAGGGAAACGCATGAGGAGATGGGGATAAGCCCCGCGTCGGTTACGGTGCTGGGAGAGCTCGATGAGACAACCACACAAGCGGGGTTCGTAATCAGGCCGTTCGTGGGAACAATTCCTTATCCGTACGAATTTAGACCAAGTGAAGATGAGGTTGCGGAGGTGTTGGAGGCGCCGGTGTCGTTGCTGCTGGACACGCGAAACGTAGAGGATGCGCACTGGGCGCACTCCAAGGTCTATTCCTTTGGAGAGCATAAGATATTTGGAGCCACTGCCCGGATACTGGAGCAGTTCCTGGATGCGGTGGGTGATCTGGGATTGGCCGGAGAGATGGAGGCCGAATGACTCAGCGGCTGCAGCAAATAGAAGAGGAACTGTCGCGCTTCCAGCCCTCAGTGCGTGAAGAGTTCCGTCGTGCCGTTGGCGTAATATCGCCCGATCTCACGGAGACGGAGCTGTTGGACTGGGCGCAGCACGGATTGGACATAGCACAGCAGAGCGTGAGATCCTGGGAAACCGCCTCCGAGTACTACCGGGCAACTCCTCAGGTAAAACCTCATTTGAATCCATCCCAGCTCTTCGATTGGGGAAGAAGCGGCGCTGCTCTATGCATGGACTCTCCCACGCTGGGATCTGCGTTCTTCAGGGCTAGCACCAAGAGCGCCGGGAGACTGAATCCGGCATATGTTCAAGAATGGGCAAACCTTGGCCGGGGACTTTACAGAGGGACCTGGAAGTCGGGGGCCTTGGCCGCCAAGTTCTTTGAAGTCAGCTCCGGAATGCTCGAATACATGACATTCCAGGAGTTGGGCAAATTTGCGCAGCTGATAAATTCACTTTCGCAGAAGTCAACAGAAGTGGCGGCGGACTGCCTTGTCCTGGGACAGCAGGTGCTGCCGCAATTCGGCGATGGCATGATGTCGTTGATCAATTTGTCGCAGGTGGTAGCTGAAAGCAACTGGCGGGAAGTGAAGAGCAGCTTCGAATCGGCCTCCAAGATAGTAGCGCCACTCCACGAGAAACACCGCGGCCGCTTCTTGGACATATCGGCGGCGATGGTGCGCGGCGGGATATCCAACATCAGCCTATTCATCAATGAAACTGTTGGGCCAATGTCGCGGGTAGACGGCGCAGGGCAGAGCCGTCTGCTGGGCATGGCGGAAGTGCTGTTGCCCATGTCCCACGATGCTGTGGCGGCGTTTCTAAAGAGCGCTCCCGAACTGCTGGAAAGGATGAACCAGGACCAGCTTAGAGCATGGTTCGATAGGGGCGTGACAATCCTTAGCGAGAACCCTGACGGGGGGCTAGCCTACTTCAAAGTCGAGTCCAATACTTCGGAGGCGGTGCTGGAGAGCTTGTCCACGGCAATAGAGCTTGGCAAGGTCAAAGGGCTACTGGGAATGTATTGCCGGGCCCTGGCCGGGGCGGGAGTGGAGATTGCTCCTGCCAGAGAGCTCCTGTCCAAGAATATCGGGTGGGTTTCAGAGGACCACGCCACCACGGAAGGAAGCGTAGTCTACCTGCCCGGTGAAATGGACAAGTACGACACCAAGGAGAGGAACTTCTCCCTGTTCAAGGTTGTGTGTACGCACCAGGTGGCGCACATAGAGTTCGGCAGCTTTGACTTTCTTTTTGAGAGGCCGTCAGGGCTGTTTGCGGATAGCCGCTTGAAAAGAACCGAACAGACAAATGGGACGGAAGCTCCATCTCCAATGCAACAACCGCTGATTGGCGAGGATTCGGTTAGGGTTGAACGAGCGTTCCGTACCGATATGGAACGGTTCTTCAACCTATTCGATAATCGGCGTTTGGCCTTGGACATATTCACCGTGGTGGAGGATGGCAGGCTTGACCACAGAATCCGCAGCGAATATCCGGGCCTTGCCCCGGCTTACACGCAGGTCCAGCAAGACGCTCTCTTGGATAGGCCGGAAATAGAGGAGATGCCGCTGCAGGAAGCCATGGTGGAATTCCTGGTGCGGCTGAGCTTGCAGCAGAGCAAGGGACTGCCGGCGCCAAAGCAGTACCTGGACAACGCCAAGGCAACAGCAAAGATTTTCAGACGGCTCCTAGTCAAGGATGCTTCCGTGGAGGACTCAACGGAGGCAACCATACGCATATACGACCTAATTGCGGAGATGCCGAACGTGGAGCTCCCCGAAGAGGAGTGGACCGAGCTTGACATAGAAGACAACGACATGACGGACGAGGAGTTGGAAAGCATCCTGGAGGAAATCCAAAGCCCAGACGAAACTTCCCCGCCCAACGATATGCAGACAGGGAATGAGGAAGAGTACGATTCGCCGTCCCAGGTGGACTACCGCGGCGACTTCAAACCTGAGCTGAGCCAACTGCTGTCCGCATTGCGAATGCAGCAGGGGCAAACACAGGGTCAGGAAGGAGTCTCCAACCTGTCCAAGGAAGAGTTGGAGCAGTTGCTGGCCAACAGCGCGGAGTTGGATATGGTAGAAAGCTCAGAAGAGGCCTCTCCTGAGCAGCTGGGCGCATTGATTCAGAACATAGTGCAGGAGATAGGTAGCGGACAAACCCCCGATTCAGGGAAAGGCCAGGGAATGATTCCCCACGTGGATGAAGAGGGGTATCCCATTGAGATAGGGGAGCCGCAGACCTACCTGTACGACGAATGGGATTTCCGCGCCGATGATTACAAGCCACGGTGGTGCGTGGTGCGCGAGAAGTGGGTGCCAGAGGGAGATTCGCAGTTCTTTACGGATACCCTGCGCACTCATTCAAGCCTGGTGAGCCGGATCCGACGGCAGTTCGAGATGCTGGCTCCGGAGGTGTACCGCAAGACCAAGCACTTGCCAGACGGTGAAGACTTTGATCTGGACGCGGTCATAGAGTCGATAATAGACAAATGGGCCGGGGAGTCACCGTCCGACAAGGTGCACTGGCGCCGCAACAAGGTGGAGAGAGACGTTTCCGTGGTGTTCCTGCTAGACATGAGCGCGTCTACCGCAGAGTCAATAGACGACACAAGACGGGACAGTTGGGATGCGCCGGACGATCCGGTGGAATATATGGCCTGGCTGCGCAGCAGGCGGCTAGAGGGTCACAAACGCAGCTACAAACGGATAATAGACCTTGAGAAAGAGGGCCTAGTGCTGCTTATCAACGCCTTGGAGACAATAGGGGACGTGTACGGCATATACGGCTTCTCCGGCTATGGGCGAGAGAACGTAGAGTTCTATACCATCAAGGACATAGAAGAAAAACTATCGGAGCGAGTCAAGAAGAGAATCGACCGTGTTACGCCTCTGCACGCCACGCGCATGGGGCCCGCTATAAGGCACGCCGTGACTAAGCTAGACAAGCAGGGCTCCCGCACCAAGCTGCTGTTTCTGATCAGCGACGGCCGGCCGCAGGACCGGGGATACAGCCGCGAGGGCGTGGAAAAGGAGTACGCGGTCCACGATACCAAGATGGCGCTGACGGAGGCCAGGAGAAAGAACATCACGCCGTTTTGCCTGACTGTAGACAAGGCCGGGCATGATTACCTAGCGACTATGTGCCAGGATATGGGTTATGAGGTGCTGGACGACATCAATTCCCTGCCGGCCCGGTTGCCTACATTGTATCGCAAGCTGACGGTTTAAGAAGAGGCACCTGGTTCCTGCTATCCCTGATCGCTGTTTACGGTGTTCCTCAGCGTGAGGAGGGCCATGATAACGGCACGGTTCTTGACCAGAGACCGGCTGGTGGAAGGGAAGCGGTGGTAGGCGGCCTCTTTTTCCCCGGAACTGGCCAATCCTATGTAGACGGTGCCAGGCGGTTTGTCTTCCAGAGGATCGGGGCCGGCCACGCCCGTAATGCCTATACCGTAATCGGCGTCAAGTTCTATGCGGACAGCCTCTGCCATGGCCTCGGCTACTTGGGCGCTAACCGCACCGTGCTCTTCGATGAGGCTTGCCGGTACGCCGTGAGCGATTTTCAACTCGTTGGTGTAGGAGACTATACCTCCCCTGAAATACCCAGAACTGCCGGCAACGTTTGTAATGGAGTCGGCGAGGAGGCCGCCGGTACAGGACTCCATGGTAGCAAGGGTAAGACCGCGGCGCCTCAATAGCTCGCCGACGCTGTTCTCCGCGGTCTCCTCGTCTATTCCCCAGATGCTGTCGGTGAAAATATGACGCAACCGGTTCTCCACCGAGAGGAGCAGCTTATTGGCCTCCGCGTGGTCGGGGCCGCGTGAGATGATGCGCAAGTGGATGCCATCCGGCTTGGCATAGACTCCAACGTACGGATTTTCGCTGGTCAGAACAGGTGCAGCCATTTCGTCGACTGCGCCTTCGGATAGACCGATTGTCTTCAGGGTCTTGGTAAGCACCACGTTCCCTTCTATCCTCAGGCGCAGCTTGGGCGCTACCTCCCGTTCCCAGATGTCCTTGAGCTCACGGGGAGGTCCCGGCATGGCTACAATGACCCTGCCGGATTTTTCCGCCCACCAACCCGGCGCCGTGCCCATGCGATTGGGAATAGCGCTGGCGGATGGGATGAGCCAGGCCTGCTTGATGTTGCTGGCCGGCATTTCACTACCGCGAGACCTGAATATGGAAGTGAGATGCTCCATCTGCTGCGGGTCTACGTAGGTCTCTTCTCTGAAGACCTGCGCTATGGCTTCACGGGTGACGTCGTCACTGGTGGGGCCCAGGCCACCGGTAGTGAAAGTGTACGGAGTCCTTTGCCAGGAGCGCCGCAGGACTTCCACGTAACGCTCTGGATCGTCGCCGACCAGGGTTGCCTGACGTACTTCCAGACCGAACTGGGGCAACTGTGACGCCAGCCACGAGGAATTGGTGTCCTGGATCTCTCCCATGAGCAACTCTGTTCCACTGGCAATGATCTCAGCATACAAAAGGGGCATTACCTCTCACGGTCATAGGTAACTGCATGTACCGTACTCATGACAAGGATACAAGGCGAAACTTAGCATAGTGTCGCACGACTGTTCAATCATCCTCTGCCAGCGTCGAAGCTACTGCTGCTCCATTGCCTTCAGGCGTTGTTTCATATCATCCAGCAGGGGTGTTGCCGACGGGTCGATGCCGTAGAGTACGGCCAGATAGTAACTAACGAAGTCTCCAATGAATGTGGCGCTGAGGACTTGGGCCAAGGGCGACTTTCCGATTGCTTCAACCTGGTAGTTGGGCAAGGAATGGCGGTCGAGCAGCTCTCTGGTTAGAGGGTAGCGCAGGGAGGTGCTGGGATGCAGGAGGTTGGAGTGCAAAAGGACGACGGCGATGCCACGGGAAGCCAGGCCGGTGTTAACAAAGCTCTCAATGGAGTTGTGGTTGACTTCAGGTATCTCCTCGGCGAAGGCCCAGGCTTTGCTGTTTTCGTTGAGGAACACCTTCCAACGTCGCGCTACCCCTGAGAGGATACCGGCCCCGTAAACCACCACAAGCCTGTTGAACAGGTTAACGGCAAGCTGCTTGGCCGGATTTTGGGATGTTGGAACGTTGGAGGTAAGGGACGTGCGCAGCTCTCTGAGCACAAGCCCAGCCTCCTCCATGTCCGCCGATCGATCCTGGAGCAGACCAAGCCGGCATAGGATGGCCATGGGCGCGGCGAAAGTGTAGCCCAATGCGGCCCTGGGCTCTCCGGCGAACGGTACATCGAGGATGGGGACGCCGTCATTGACTGCCTGGCGGCCCAGCTCGCCGCCGCTTGTAATGACAACGACCCTGGCGCCGGCGTCTTTTGCCTGCCGATACATGGACAAGGTCTCCTGTGTGTTGCCGGAGTAGCTGGATACGATGGCGAGAGTATCGGCGCCTACCCAGCCCGGCAAGCTATAGTCTCGAATCACCGAAAGCGGCGCGGTATTCTCCCGGCTGATCAGGCCAGCAAGAATATCGCCGCCGATGGCAGAACCGCCTACGCCGAGTACGGCCACAGAGCGGCTATCGGCGTATGAACCGGGCAGTTCTAGGGCTTTGGCTTCCCGCCAAGCCTGGTCGCATTGGTCGGGCAGCCCGGCGATTCTGTCGTGCAAGCCGGATGGATCATGGCGTGCAAAGCTGGCCGGGTCGTCGATGGATACTGCGGTTCCGGTTCTAGAGTCCATGATTCCGATGGTAGTCAACGGTGAGCTTCAACCCCTCCACCAAACCCACCCGCGGAGACCATCCAAGCAGACGTTCCGCCTTCCGGCTGTCCAGGGAGATTTTGAATACGTCGCCCTCACGCGGCGGACCGTAAACGGGCTGCTCCTTGTAACCGGTTGCTTCCGCCAGCATGGCAAATATCTCGTTTACGGTTGTGCCGTGGCCTGCGCCTATGTTGTACTCTTCGTTGGTCTCTTGCTCAAGAGCCTTCAGGTTGGCTTCTATTACGTCTCCAACGTAGACGAAGTCACGTTCCTGTTCGCCGCTGCCAAAGATGGTCACCTCTTTCTTCTCCAACATCCGTTGAGTAAAGATAGCGATGACACCGGCTTCGCCGTAAGGGTCCTGACGGGGGCCGTAGATGTTACTGGGGCGCAAGATAGTGTACTTGAACCCTGTCGATGCTCCATAAGCATGGACGTAGCTCTCCGCGGCGTGCTTACTGGCGCCGTAAGGAGAGACGGGCCTGATGGCATGGGTCTCCGAGCAGGGAAGCTGCGTTGGATTGCCGTAAAGGGCGCCGCCCGTTGAACTGTACACGAACCTGTCTACACCGAACTTGTCGCACATGCGGAGAAGGTTCAGCGTGCCCGCTACATTTACTCTGGCGTCTTCCTCCGGGTCGGCAACGGATCTAGCCACGCTTGCTTGGGCAGCCATGTGAAACACAACCTGGGGTCTTTCTTGCCGGAAGACATCGGCTAACTCTGCGGCCCCTATGTCCAATTGATGCAGGGAGACCTTGGGATCCAGATGCTCCTTGCGACCGCTGCTGAAGTCGTCCACCACGGCCACGTGAAGACCCTGTTCAAGCAAACGGTCGGCGAGGTGAGAGCCAACGAAACCCGCGCCGCCTGTGACGAGTACACTGCTGTAGTTCACAACCGGTTCCCAGGGGTAAGCTGGATGGCTTCTTCAGCTTCTCGCAGGTCCTTATGGTTGTCCACAGCCTTCCAGAAGGACCTGGAGCAATAGGCAAACAGCTTGCCCTCATTCGCTAGACGGGGAAAAGTCGTCGTTTCATGGTCGCCGAGGTCTGGTAATTCCGGTCTGATTGCGGTTTCCAATAGATAGATGCCAGCGTTGATCCACAATGGCAGCTCCCCCTTTTCTCTGAATGCCGTGATGCGGTTGGAGCCGTCTATCTCAACCACGCCGTAAGCACTAGGGTAGGGGGTTAGCATGACGGTGGCCAGTGCGCCGGTTTCTCTGTGCGGTGCAATCATAAGCTTCAAGTCTTCGTTGGTGAGTATGTCCCCATTACAAGCCAGAACGGTCGACTCGGAATCCGGAACGCAGGCCAGTCCCTGTTTGAGGGCTCCTCCTCTTCCAAGAGGCGATTCTTCCACGGAGTATTGAATATTGACCCCCAGCCGGGAGCCGTCACCGAAGTAATCTCGTATGCTCTCCCACCTGTATCCGCAGAGGATTATGAAATCGGTAATGCCCAGCTCCTTATATTTGGTTACCTGATGCCAGAGAATGGGCTTGCCGTTGACCTCCACCATGGGCTTGGCCACGGTATCGGTCAGCGGCCGCAACCGCTCGCCCTTTCCACCGGCAAGGATGAGTGCATACATAGCTGGGGACATGATATTCCGTGAAGTCGTAAGGCTTCAAGGGGGTATAGACGGGCATAAGAGCAGACAGGCAAGGGGTGCAAGGGGATTCGCGTGTCAGGGGTCAGGGTGCCCACGTGGGGTTTCCCCAGTTCCAGGTACATGTGAGGCCGGTTTGCCAGGATGTAGCGCAGTGATGGCGGTCAATGGCTTTGGATTCTTCGTCGCTGCGCTTCTCAGAATGACAGAAGGGGGGTACTTCCCAGAATGACAGTAAAGCCGTGGGCTAGGCCAGGCGGCCCTGTTGGCCCTCCGAGCGGGCGATGCGGCGAGAGGGCTGGTACACCGGCTGGTGCGGCGGCATCTGGAACGAGTTGCCCGCCAAAAGCTCCTCCACGGTGCGTATCTGGATTTTGGGGAAGTCGGTCTGCCAGAGGTCGGAGTGGTAGAGGCCGGCGCTGACGGCCTCCGTGGTCATGGGGGAAGAAGGCGGCTCCAGGGTGATGAAGAGACCCATCGACGCGTTCTCTCGCTCCACTGTGCCTTTCAAGTCGCGTATCTGGGATGACTGGACGTGACCGCTCTTGACCTGGACTATGGCCTTGTGCATGGCGCGCTTGGGGCCGTCGATGAAGTAGACCACGCCGTCGACGCCCTGGTCCGCGCCGCGCTTCTTCTGCTCACGGGGGAAGGCCTCGAGCAGGGACATGGCCCAGAACTCGAACTGGAAGCGGTCCTGCTCTGCCAGGGCGCGGGCGCTGCCGGAGTCAACCGGCTCACCAACAACCTGGTAGTCCTGACCGGGGAGGATGTTGAAGGCGGTCTTGAGGCGGTTCTTCATAAGGGCGACGGCGAGGTGGGTGATGTCGATGCCAATCCAGTTGCGGTTGAGCTTCTGGGCGGCGGCGATGGCGGTGCCGCAGCCGCAGAAGGGGTCGAGCACCACGTCACCCTCGTTGGAGGAGGCCTGTATGATGCGCTCCAGCAGGGCAAGCGGCTTTTGGGTGGGATAGCCAAGGCGCTCCTTTGACCAGCCTCTAACAAGGCTGATGTCTGACCAGTTCGTACTTATTGGAGTTCCTCGTGATTCGTCAAGGTAGCGTTTGTACATTGGAACTGTACCAGGGCTAGTTTGGACTACACGGCCTTCGTCTATGAGTCTTTGCATCCTTGCCTTTGAGTACCTCCAATAGCGTGTTACGCCCATAACTTCATACTGTGGATTCCCTTTAGCCGCACCTCCCGGGCCGAGCATGTTATCCAGCTTGTAGCGGCGGCCATCTGAGTCAGTGTATCGATAAAACCGATCGACGTAATCCGGATCAAGAGGCCCATACTGTCCATTAAATACACTGTTGGCCGTTTTGGCATAGAGCAGTATCGTGTCGTTCACACGCCCAAAGTGCTTTGCCCCTTGCCCTGTATCACCTTTTGAATCCGCCCGCTTCCAGACGATCTCGTTAATATATTGCTCCTTACCAAAAATCGAGTCCATGAGCACCTTGAGGTAGTGGCTCGCCGTGGGGTCGCAGTGGAGGTAGATGGAGCCGGTGGGTTTGAGGACGCGCCGCAGCTCGACGAGGCGGGGCGTCATCATGACGAGGTAGGCCATCATGGCGTTGCTGCCGATGAACTGTCGGAAGGCGGAGACCATCTCCTTGACGTTGGCGGGGGTGGCCGGGTTGAGCATGATCTCGTTCTCGTAGGTGCGCTGTGACTCCAGTGTCCACTCCCAGGTGTCGGTGAAGGCCTTGATCTGGGCTGGAGACTCCTCGCCGGACTTCTCGCGGAAGAGGACGTTGTAGGAGGCGTTGGAGTTGAAGGGCGGGTCGAGGTAGACCAGGTCGACGGACTCGTCGGGGACGTGGTCGCGGAGGACGGTGAGGTTGTCGCCGTAGTAGAGGGCGTTGGTCATGGTGGGGTCAATTAAAGCACAGGGCTTGTGGGTGTGCAAACGGGGGTGGGGTATAATGGAAAACACTACAATGGTGAGGGTGGGGGCTTAGATGGACCTTGTTGGAATTCACGCAAAGCTCCTCCGAGCAGAGCATCAATTGAAACAGATCACAAATGAAGCGAATCGACTTTGCTCTGACGTGCAGTATGGCGTTGTCAGAGAAGTACGCGAGGACGTTGACAAACAGATCTGGGTGTATCATGGAGAGACGCCTAATGCCCCTATTAGTTGGTCAGTGATCTTTGGCGAAATCCTGTACAATCTGCGATCCGCTCTCGATCACCTCGTCTGGCAGTTAGTGCTTGCCAATGGGCAAACTCCGGGACGCCATAACGCATTCCCAATCACCAATGACGCTCAGCGTTGGGAGAATACTAAGGATAATCTTCTAAGTGGAGTCAGCTCAAGACATAAGTCCATGATTGGGTATCTGCAACCGTATACCGGAGGAATTAATCTCCCCTTCGATGTTTCCAAGTTCAAGCTCCTAGACCATCTTAGCAACATAGAAAAACACCGATATCTGATTGTAGCGTTCATAGCTTCCATGGGACCTGCTAACGATGGAATACTTGGAATCGACCCACCCGAACTAGTTGATTTGAGCGTAAGAGCGCCATTCAAAGGATTAGCTAGGTTGGGGAAGATCGAGAATGGCAAAGAACTGCTCGAATTCAACAATTCACATATAGAGGCCCGCAGCCCTTCCTTTCAAATCGCTCTCTGCTTCGAAGATAAAGAATTGATGTATAGCTCTGCCCCGAACATCCTGGCACAGTGTCTGCGTACGGTTAGAGGATCTATAGACTTTCTCACTACTCCTACGGGTAGTGGCTTTGTGGAAGCACCAGGCAGAACATGACTACCCTCACCGAAGCCGACGTTGAACAAGCCGAGCAACGGGATGCGCTACTGTCGCGGCTGGTGAGTGGGGATGTGAAGGTAAACGGGCACCCCGCCGCCAGATTGCTTCGCTGCGCTCGCAACGACGAAAGGGAGGAGCGTACGGGGCAGGCGGACGGGGTTTGCAGGTAGAGGGCTCTCGTTTGTATGTGGTAAGAGATTCTTCACTTCGTTCAGAATGACGGCTACCTCGCCGCCAGATTGCTTCGCTGCGCTCGCAACGACGAAAGGCGGGTGATGTGTGGGAATGGCTGGGTACAGGGTGGGGGAGGCCGCGGCGGGGCGGGTACCTGTGGCTGCCCTCCACACCTGGATGCCCGTCGTCACGGGCATGACGTACACATCGTAGTTTTGCGGACAGAGGTTTTGGATTCTGAGCGCAGCGAAGAATGACGATGGGTACAAGCCAGGGCAACCACGAGGGTTGCCCCTACGGTGCGGGTGCCTGTGGCTGCCCTCCACACCTGGATGCCCGTCGTCACGGGCATGACGTACACATCGTAGTTTTGCGGACAGGGGCTTTGGATTCTTCGCTGCGCTCAGAATGACGGTTACCCCGCCGCCAGATTGCTTCGCTGCGCTCGCAACGACGAAAGGCGGGGGCGTACGGGGCAGGCACGACCCTGCCGAATAGTGACGGAGATGGGCGCTTTTTGCTCAATGTTTTCCAACATTGGTGGATGGAATTGCCGTGATGAACCGAGTGTGTTATATTCGTTGTTGACAAGAATAGCGAAGGTATAAAGTAATAGAGCGGATGCTAGGAACGGAAAGTAAGCAAGCGATCTTCAAAGGATTCGGCGGACACGAAAAGGACACAGGGTCAACGGAAGTTCAGGTAGCTCTACTCACGGAGCGTATCAAACAGTTGACCAGCCACCTGAGGTCTCATCACAAGGACTACCAGTGTAGACGCGGCCTGATGCGGCTGGTGGGACGTAGACGCCGTTTGTTGTCTTACCTAAGCCGCGAAGACGTGGGACGTTACGCAAATATCCTAGCAAGATTAGGACTACGACGGTAACACCCCTTCCCCAGGGGTGTTTTCTCTTTCCTGGACGCCCGCTCCTGATATAAAGGAGTCTTTTTTCTTATGGTTGAAACTTTTTCACGTGAAATTGGTGGACGTACACTTATTGTCGAAATCGGTAGGTATGCAGAACAGGCCAACGGGGCAGCTCTGATCCGGTACGGGGACTCCATAGTCCTCTGTACCGTGAACAGTGCCCAGGCAAGGGAAGGCATAGATTTCTTCCCGCTGACCGTAGACTACGAGGAAAGGCTGTACGCGGCGGGCAAGATTCCCGGAAGCTTCTTCCGCAGGGAAGGCCGACCCACGCAAGACGCCATCCTGGCGGCCCGCTTGACGGATCGCTCAATACGGCCGCTGTTCCCCAAGGATTACCGCAGCGAGGTACAGGTCATCAATACCGTACTGTCGGTGGACCACGAGAACCCTCCCGAAACGCTTTCGATAATAGGAGCGTCTATTGTGCTGACCATGTCGGACATTCCGTTCGAGGGCCCCATAGGGGCTTGCCGCCTGGGGTACATGGACGGAGAGCTACTGGTCAACCCCACGTACAAGCAGATAAGCGGTGGAGACCTGGACCTGGTGGTAGCAGGGACCCGGGACGCCGTGATCATGGTGGAGGCGGGAGCCGGCGAGGTATCTGAAGAGCAGCTCCTGGAAGCCATGGCGCTGGGGCAGGAAGTCAACGCGGAACTGGCATCGCTTCAAGAGGAGATAGCCCAAAAGGTTGGCAAGCAGAAAGTTCACTATATTCCGCTTACCCAACCTTCTCCTGCTCTGCAGTCGGAAGTGGATTCCATGCTGCAGGGACGGGTGAAGGAGCTGTTTGACGAAGGGGCGGCAAAGGGAGAACGAAACGCTGCGCTGGACGAGTTGAAGCAGGAGGCCGTGGGGCGTTTCGAAGAGGAGCACGGCGCAGGCCTTGTATCGGAAGCGTTTGAAAAGCTCCTGAAGAAAACAATGCGCGACAACGTCATACACAACGGCAAACGCCCCGACGGGCGACGTCCCGAGGAGATACGGCCGATCAGCGCGGAGGTGGGCGTGCTGCCCAGGACTCACGGTACGGGCATGTTCAAACGCGGCCAGACTCAGGTCCTCTCCATAGCTACGCTGGGCTCCTTGAGCATGACGCAGAACCTGGACACCTTGAGCCCGGAGGATACCAAGCGGTACATGCATCACTACAACTTCCCGCCGTACTCCGTGGGAGAGGTGCGACGCATGGGCGGCGCCGGGCGGCGCGAGATAGGACACGGCGCACTTGCAGAGAGGGCGCTTCTTCCAGTGATCCCGGACGAGGGAGAGTTCCCCTATACCATCAGGGTAGTGTCTGAGGTAGTGAGCTCCAACGGAAGCACCTCCATGGCCAGTGTTTGCGGAAGCACTCTGTCGCTCATGGACGCCGGTGTTCCCATAAAGAAGCCGGTAGCCGGCGTGGCCATGGGCCTCATCATGGGAGAGACCGGTGAATACGCCGTGCTCACGGACATCCAGGGCATAGAAGACTTCCAGGGAGACATGGACTTCAAGGTTGCCGGAACGGACGACGGCGTAACGGCGCTCCAGATGGACGTCAAGGTGAAGGGAATCAACTTCGAAATAATGAGCAAGGCGCTGGAGCAGGCGCGTCAAGGGCGTCTGTTCATTCTGGACAAGATGAAGGAAACAATGCCGGGGGTAAGACAAGAGCTCAGCCCCTATGCTCCTAGGATGCAGAAGATTAGCATCCCCGTGGATAAGATAGGCGCGGTCATTGGTCCAGGCGGCAGGACTATAAAGGCTCTAATCCAGGAAACCAAGGCCACCATAGACATAGAGAACGACGGCACCGTGACCATAGGTTCCACCAGTGAAGAGTCGGCTAATGCAGCCATAGAGGCGTTGCAAGGGTTGATCCGCGAGCCTGAAATAGGCGAGATCTACACCGGGAAAGTGACCAGGATCATGGAGTTTGGCGCTTTTGTGGAGATCATGCCCGGCAAAGAGGGTTTGGTGCACATCAGCCAGCTATCCGAGAGTCACGTGGACAGGGTTGAAGACGAGGTAACGGTGGGCGACGAAATAACCGTTATGCTAGTAGAGGTGGACAGGATGGGGAGGATCAACCTTTCTCGCCGCGCCGTCTATGCCGACGAAGGCTCCGAGCAAGGAGAAGAGAGGCCGCAAAGAGGGGAAGGCCGTTCCGACGGCGATCGCTCCCAGCACGGCGGCAACGGTCGCGGCGGCTACGGCCCACGGCGAGGCGGTTACTCCCAAGGCGGCGGCGGTAGAAGGCCAGGCGGGAGTGGCCCAAGGCCGGGCGGCCAGAGTCGCGGACCAAGACGCTATTAGTGAGGTTTGAGAAGTGGCGCTGCGAGTAGCAGTACATGGAGCGCTGGGACGGATGGGCCAGCAGGTGCTGGCCGCTCTTTGCGCGGACAGTGAAGTTGAGCCGGTAGGCGGCGTCGACCTGGAGACGGGCAGAGATTCCATTGACCTGCCGGACGGCTCCGGCGCGATCCCCTATGCAAACAGCGTAAGCGATCTGCTTACACGCGTGGAAGCAGACGTCCTGATCGACTTCTCCATAGCCTCTGCAAGCGTGGAAGCGGCGCGTATGGCTGCTGAAAGAGGAGTCCACGTGGTCATCGGCACGTCGGGCATGGGAGAACCGGAGTTGGAAGCGCTGAGAGAGCTCAGCACCAGCAATGAAGCCGGCGTACTGGTGGTGCCGAACTTCGCCCTGGGAGCGGTGGTACTGACGCATCTAGCCAGGATCGCCGCCCGCTTCTTTGAATACGCCGATATACACGAGGCCCACCACGAGGCCAAGATCGACGCTCCGTCAGGGACGGCGCTGGCTCTGGCAAGGGCAATCGCCGAGAACAAGAGCTTCAAACACCCCGACCCGGAAAAGGAGCCGCTGCCCGGCACCAGGGGGGGCGACTACAGCGGAGTATCGATTCACAGCACGCGGATGCCCGGACGCTTAGCCCATCACGAGGTGGTCTTTGGAGCGCTGGGGCAAACGCTGAGCCTCAAACACGATTCCATCAGCCGCGAGTCGTTCATGCCTGCCGTGCTGCTGGCGGTGAAAGAAGTCGCCAAGCATCGCAGGTTTGAAGTGGGGCTGGAAGGTATCCTGGGTCTTTCCTAAAGCGACGTCCCTGCCGTTGGGTTCACATCGGAGAGGAGATGTAGATAATGAGCCCAGTCTTCACCCTAAGGCTGTATAAGACCTACTACAACCAAGGGTTCTTCAACGTCCCGCGAGCATTTGATCATCTGGTCGGTAACGAGGGAGCTGCGACTTTGGTACTCAGAGGTAGTGGAAGTATCAAAGGCCACGTGAACCGGACTGCTAACCTCAATCGTACAGCCCGAGTCATGGGTGGAGCACCCCTCCGTAGCTGGTTCCAGCGAAATTACTCAGAAGGAGACACTGTGCCCGTCCGATTTGATACAGCATTCCGGCTAGTCCTCGGCTAGTGGGAGTGTGGAGTTTGAAGCAACATTTGCCCACCAGGGACGGGGATATGGTAAAATTGCCCTATTCTCCGGGGAAGGTGTGAGATGGTTGAGATAGGAAGACTCCTCACGGCAATGGTTACCCCCTTTGATGATGAAGGGCGAGTGGACTATGAACAGGCTAAGCGCCTTGCCGTGGCCCTGGTGGATTCAGGGAGTGACGGCGTTGTGGTAGTGGGCACCACGGGTGAGTCGCCGATACTGAGCCCGGAAGAGCAAGGCCGCATGTTCGCCGAGGTGAGCAGCGCGCTGAAGGGTAGGGGAGCTGTGGTGGCAGGCGCTGGGAGCAACAACACTCACGAGGCGGTGAAGTACACCAAAGACGCCGAAGAGGCGGGCGCTGACGCGGTCTTGCACGTGGTCCCATACTACAACAAGCCCACCCAGGAAGGGTTGTACCAACACTTCAGGACAATTGCGGAGAGCACTCATCTGCCGGTCATCCTGTACAACGTGCCCAGCCGCACTATCACCAACCTTACGGCGGATACAACGCTGAGGTTGAGCCAAATAGACAACGTTCTGGGAGTCAAAGAGGCCAGCGCGGACTTCGAGCAGATTGCCACGATCATCGACGGAGCGCCGGAAAGGTTCAAGGTGTGGAGCGGCAACGATGCCGATACGTTCCACATCATGTGCCTGGGAGGATACGGCGTGGTTAGCGTAGCATCCCATCTGGTAGGCCGACAGATCAAGGCGATGATGCAGATGCTCCTAGACGGGAGTGTGAACGGCGCGGCACTGGAGCATCGCAGGTTGTTGCCGCTGTTCAAGGGGCTGTTTGTGGTATCCAATCCAATCCCGGTGAAATACGCCACCAACTACGCCGGCTTCAACGTGGGCAAGCCACGCCTGCCTTTGACGGAACCGGATGAGAAGACGGCCGCCTTTATCAGTGACCTTGTCAGCAAATACGAGGTGGACTTGCCAGTTGGGTCGCCTGCTTAGGAATCAACCGGTCTTCGGCGCTAGGAAGCAGCTGCTTATGTGGTCGTTGACCATACCTACGGCCTGCATGAAAGCATAGCAGATGGTGGGCCCTACAAATCTGAAGCCGCGCTTTTTCAGTTCCTTTGACATGGCTTGGGACTGTGGCGTCATGGCCGGCACGGTTTCAAACGTTATCTCGCCTGGCCTGCGGTAGCCCTCTTGAGGGGTGAACTGCCAGATGAACTTGTCGAAAAAACCGAACTCCTCTTGTATGGCAAGGAACCGCTGTGCGTTGCTTATGAAGGTATCAACTTTGAGTCTATTGCGTACAATTCCTTCATTGGCAAGAAGACGCTTCTTGTATGCGTCTGTGTAAGCGGCGATTTTTCCGGCATCGAAGTTGTCAAAAGCGGTCCGGTAGTTTTCTCTCTTGTTCAGTATGGTTTGCCAGGAAAGGCCTGCTTGTGCTCCTTCAAGGCAGAGGAATTCAAAGAGCAGCCTGTCATCATGGACGGGGACTCCCCACTCCTCGTCGTGGTAGCGCATCATTAGTGGGTCATCCGGGCCGCCAAAGCAACGGGTCACATCCTCAGAAAGGGGTGTCATGGTCACCCCAAGTCGGAGATTTTCCTCATCAGAGTGGCCGTTTCTATGGCGGCAAGGGCGGCGTCATAGCCGCGGTTGCCTTCTTTGCCGCCGGCCCTGGCCATCGCCTGCTCTTCGCTATCCGTGGTGAGGACGCCGAAGATGGTGGGTACACCCGTTTCTCGCGATACGCTGGCTATACCGTGCGTAGCTTCCCTGGCGACGTACAAATGATGGTCTGTTTCGTGCCTGATGACTGCGCCCAGACAAATGATAGCATCGAATTCACCGGTGTCGATCAAGTTCTGTGCGACGACTGGGAGCTCAAACGAACCGGGCACCCACGCCACGGTTATGTCCTGTTCCAGCACGCCGTGCGAGGATAAACCGTTCAATGCGCCCTGCAGCAGCTTGGAAGTGACCGTTTCATTGAAGCGAGACACCACAATGGCTATCTGCAGGCCGTTACCGTTGTGGTTGCCCTTTAGCTCCCGGACCATGGCTACCTATCTTGAGTGACGGGCCGCTGGGCCTCAGGTTCCGTAAGCTCCGTTTGCAAGAGATGGTCCAGCTTGGTGAGCTTGGTATGCAGGTATCCTTTGTTGACGTCGTTGGGGGGTATCTGGATGGGGACGCGCTCCACAATGTTGAGTCCGTAGCCGTCCAAGCCAACCACTTTCTTGGGGTTGTTGGTGAGAAGACGAATATTGCGAATGCCAAGTTCCACCAGAATCTGAGCGCCGATGCCGTACCAGCGCAGGTCGGGGGGAAAGCCCAGCTTCTCATTGGCCTCCACCGTGTCCAAACCGTTGTCCTGCAACTGGTAAGCACGCAGCTTGTTGTGCAGCCCTATGCCCCGGCCTTCTTGACGCATATATAGAAGAACGCCGCGGCCGTCCTCTTGGATCATTTCCAGCGATTTGCGGACCTGTTCGCCGCAGTCACAGCGAAGGCTGCCGAAGGTGTCGCCGGTAAGGCACTGGCTGTGCACTCTGACCAGCACGGGCTCTTCCGAGGCGACACTGCCCTTGACAAGAGCAACGTGCTCTTCCGCGTCAATAGCGCTCTTGTATGCAATAGCAGTGAAGTCCCCGTATAAAGTAGGGAGCTTGGTCTCGGTGATACGCGTGATCAGGGTTTCGTGCTGCTTGCGATAGGCCACCAGCTGGGCGATGCTGATTATCTTGATGTCGTGTTCCTGAGAGAACCCTTCCAGATCGTTGAGGCGGGCCATGGCGCCGTCCTGTTTCATCATCTCGCAGATGACGCCAGCAGGGTAAAGCCCGGCCATCTTGGCCAGGTCTACGATGCCTTCAGTCTGTCCTGCTCGGACAAGAACGCCGCCTTCCGCATAGCGCAGCGGGAATATATGGCCGGGACGGGCCAAGTCGGAGGGCTTGGTTTTGGGGTCTATAAGGGCCTTAACCGTCGCGGCGCGGTCGCTTGCGGATATACCGGTGGTGGTGCCTACGACAGCGTCAACGGAAACGGTGAAAGCAGTTCCGAGCCGAGCCGTATTCCCTCCCACCATGAGGTCGATGCCCAAGCTATCGAGCCTCTCGCCGGTAATGGGCACGCAGATGAGACCGCGTCCGTGGTTGGCCATGAACGAGATGGTCTCCGGAGTAGCGAATTCGGCGGCTACGGCTAGGTCGCCTTCGTTCTCGCGGTCTTCGTCATCCACAATGATGACGAACTTTCCTTGCCGTATGTCTTCGACCGCTTCTTCAACGGTGCATAAAGGCATTGATATCTCTGTATTGGTAACTTCTAAGAGGCTTTATCCGGGTTGACAAAATCCGGGTTGACAAACTGCTCTACGTACCGTGCCACTATATCGGTTTCCAGGTTGACCTGGTCGCCTGCTTGTCTGCTTCCTAGCACGGTGTGGTCACGCGTGTATGGTATCACAGATACCGAGAACGAGGAAGAATCGCGGTCTACTACGGTGAGGCTGATGCCGTCCACGGCAATGAACCCCTTGCCTACAACGTAACGCATTACCTGGGGAGGAGCTTGAAATCGCACCACCAGGGAATCACCTTCCGGCTCTATGGATATCACCTTTCCCGTTGCTTCCACGTGACCCTGAACGATGTGCCCGCCGATGCGGTCGGAGACTGCAAGGGCGCGCTCCAAGTCAACGGCGTCTCCTAGTTTGAGCGCGCCCAAGTTGGTGCGCCGCAGCGTTTCCGGCGTGACATCCACGGTGAAGCGGTTGTCCGTTACTTCCACAGCGGTAAGGCATGCCCCGTTAATGTTTACGCTGTCGCCAACCCTGATCCCTTTCCGGGCGGCATCGGCCTGAACGACCAGGCGGTCCGGTTTTGCCTCTACTACTCTGCCGACTTCCTCTACGATTCCTGCAAACAAGCTAGCCCCCTTGTATATCCTGTTTCTCACCGCGGTGCGGGTAGCCGGTTACTAT
The DNA here is from genome assembly GCA_965197965.1 of Dehalococcoidia bacterium. Taxonomy (GTDB): domain Bacteria; phylum Chloroflexota; class Dehalococcoidia; order Lucifugimonadales; family QGNO01; genus DAOUJH01. Next base: position 351,514 of record OZ240235.1, on the reverse strand, counting down.
CAAGTCGTCGCCTATTGGTTCCACCTCTACGTTGCGCAAGCGGTAGGCCTCAGCCAGTGTGTTGCTGCCATGACCTCCCACGGACGGCTTTGCCGCTGCGCCTCCTATTATGACAGGCGCAATACATACGGCAACCTTGTCCACGAGGTTCCGATCGAAGAAGGAGCCCAACAACTCTGAACCGCCCTCTACCATCAAGCTGGTGACTTGCCGCTCGGCGAGCAGGCAAAGCAAACCCTCCAAGTCCACGCGCTCGTCTTCCGCTGGCAGAAGAGCAACGTCCACACCGAGCGCTTTGATCTCTGACACCGCCTTTGGGTCTGGATGACCGGCTGCGATGAGAACAGGCCCGGGTTGACTGAAAAGCCTGGCCGCCGGGGAGATGCGGAGGCGGCTATCCACTATCACGCGAAGCGGCTGCTTGGATAGCGGCACATCGTTCTCATCTCTTGCCGTGAGCAACGGATCATCGGCAAGGACAGTTCCGATACCCACCATTACGGCATCCGAGGCTGCCCGTATCTTGTGCGCCCATTGCCGGGACTCACCGGACGAAATCCAGCGCGAATCTCCACCGCGGGCAGCGATTTTGCCATCCAAGCTGGCGGCAAACTTTGCCGTGACAAAGGGCACTTCATGGGTGATGTACTTGAAGTACGCTTCGTTGAGCCTGCGGCTGAGGTCTTCGCCCTGGCCGGTGTGGACTTTGACGCCTTTCTCCTGGAGTTCCCGCAACCCTTTGCCTGAAACCAGGGGGTTGGGATCTATTGTGGAGAAGTGCACCTCCGATACGCCTGCTCTAAGGATGGCTTCCGTGCAGGGTAGGGTACGACCCTTGTGAGGGCAGGGTTCCAGAGTAACGTACATTGTAGAGCATCGAGCCTTTTCTCCTGCCTGGGTCAAGGCGACAATCTCAGCGTGGTCCTGGCCGGCAGGCTGAGTGAAGCCCTCGCCCACGATCCGGCCGTCCTGCACAATGACAGCGCCGACAGCAGGGTTGGGGCTTGTACTGCCAAGGGCCTGCCGCGCCAGTTCCAGGGCACGGTGCATGTACGGGGACGGCCTATTCCCCGCGTTCGCCTCTGTCTGCGGCATAATTCAAGTAGTACCGGCTTGGGGTAGGTTCGTCTTGCCCCCTGTATTTGCTGCCTATCTTGGCTGACCCGTAGGGGTTCTCCGCTGGGGTGGTCAACCGCATGAACGATATCTGGGAGACTTTCATTCTGGCATAGAGGTTTATTGGCAGATTGGCCAGGTTGCTCAGCTCTAGCGTGAGATTCCCCTGCCAACCGGGGTCTACGAACCCTGCCGTGGAGTGCACCACAAGACCAAGGCGTCCCAGAGAGCTCTTTCCATCTAGACGTCCCACGACACTATTGGAAAGGCATATCGATTCAAGGGTAACTCCCAGTGCGAACTCACCTGGATGCAAAACAAAGGGGTTGGCTTCGTCTATCTCTACGAGCTCCGTGAGCTGCTCCATAGGCTCCCTGACATCGATGACCTGAAGCCTGTGACTGCGGAACACCCTCAGCTTGTGTCCCAGGCGCAGGTCCACCGATGCCGGCTGAATACACGATTCATCCAGGGGGTCTATGATGATGTGACCGCCTGCTATCTCTTCTCTGATGGTTCTGTCGCTGAGTACCAATTTTGCCTGCCGTGGGGAACAGTTAACATTTTACCCGTGCGATATAATGACAAGCAATACAGGGGCGCTGGGTTTTGGCCGGGTTGAGAACCGGGTTGAGAAGGGCAGGGGGAGCCAGACACTTCCCAACGCAGCTGCGTTAGTAGTGGTAGAATAAGAAGCTGGTGCAACTAGGAATATGCGCAAAACGCTCCGCGAAATCTTACAAACGGTCCTCCTGACGTTGATACTCTTCGCCGGACTGCAAGGCACCGTGCAAAATGTTCGCGTAGACGGCTTCAGCATGAGGCCCACGCTGGATGAGGACCAGTATCTACTGGTCAACAAGCTGGCCTATTCACAAGTCGGTCTAGCCAATCTATCCAGGTACATCCCCTTCGTTGATTTGGGCGATGAAGAGTCGTCGTATCTATTCGAGCCACCGCAGCGAGGGGATGTCGTAGTCTTCCGGTTCCCCGTAGACCCGTCCCGGGACTTTGTGAAGCGAGTGATTGCAGTTCCGGGCGACTCTGTGGAAATCAGGAATGGGAATGTCTTCGTCAACAGCAATGCACTGGAAGAGCCGTACACCTTAGACGACCCCCGGGGTATCAGTATGATTGAACAAGTCATGGGGCCTGAGGAGTACTTTGTATTGGGCGACAACCGGCTGCAGAGCAACGATTCCAAGAACTGGGGCCCTGTGCCTCTGGAGAACATTATTGGAAAGGTCTGGGTATCCTACTGGCCGCTGTCGGAGATAGAGGCATTCTAGGAACCGGCCATGAATAACAGCCTCCTCTCCATCTTCCGGTTCCGCTTCCTTGCTTAGCAGTCGCCACAGGTCGACCCTTGGACTGGGCTGCATTCCGGCCACTTGGGCATGACTACATCTTATACACGTATGCGTGCAGTATGCTGTACAATTCAACTGTCCTCATGGGCCGTTAGCTCAGTCAGGCAGAGCAGCGGACTTTTAATCCGCGTGTCCAGGGTTCGAATCCCTGACGGCCCACCAGACTTGACGATTTCAAGAACCTTCGTGTTGCAGTTCACTCTAACAGTGCAATTGGACATGCGCCCCGCCTCACCCAACGGATGACTTAACCAAGCCCTTCCGTGTCTGCAGGGCTAGTTCTTCGCGAGTCCACCGCCGGCTAGAATTCTCGTGACCTCCTCCCGATTCTTGTACCACCTGCTACCCTAGTCCGAGCGGCACTTGGTATGAGTTCAGGGAAATCTCCTTGATCTCCACACCGAAAGCCTGTCGTAGTTCGCCTCGGAACTGTAGATGTGTGACATGGGCTTGACTGATAACGATATTATCGTTAGGATAGCCGCCATGAACAATGATCAGAATGCCGCAAAGCAGATCATCAACCGATTCGGAGGCCAGTCCGCGTTGGCCGGCCTGCTGGGCAAGCGCCAGAGCACCGTGCAGCACTGGTCCAGGACCGGGAGGATACCCTCCCAGTGGCACGAGAAACTGCTGGAACTCGCCCGTCGGCAGGGAATCGCCCTGGAACCCAGGGACTTCGTTTCGGCAGGCACGCCCGGCGTAGAGCCGCCGGACGGCAGGCTTGGCGTCCTCCTCGTGGGTCTTGGCGCTGTGTCGTCGACACTCATCGCCGGCGTCGAGCACATACGGCGCGGCTCCGGTCAGCCCGTAGGCTCCATCAGCCAGATGGCGACCATACGGCTCGGCAAGCGGTCCGACAGAAGGTCACCCTTCATAAGAGACTTAGTTCCCCTTGCAGGGCTGGACCAACTCGTATTCGGAGCATGGGACCCGATACCGGACAACGCATATGAGGCCGCGGTCAAGTGCGGCGTCCTGCACAGGTACGACGAGATAGAGCCGGTCGCAGACTTTCTCAGGACGGTCGAACCGATGGAGGCGGTGTTCTACAACGACTATGTCAAGCGCATCCAGGGCATCAACGTCAAGTCGTTCGGCAACAAGCTGGAGGCTGTCGATGCCATTCGCGAGGACATTCGCCGGTTCAGGGCGGAGAACGAGTGCGACAGGCTCGTGATGGCATGGTGCGCTTCTACCGAAATATTCATTATGGAGAGCGAGATACACCAGGACATCGAGAGCTTCGTCGGCGGGCTCCGTGAGAACAACGCGAGAATCGCGCCCTCGATGCTCTACGCCTACGCCGCCCTTCTGGAGGGCGTCCCATTCATCAACGGCTCACCGAACCTGTCGGTGGATGTGCCCGCTCTCGAGAAGCTGGCTAGGGACGAAGGCGTTCCGGTCTGCGGGAAGGACTTCAAGACCGGCCAGACACTCGTCAAGACGGTAATCGGGCCGATGCTCAAGGCGAGAATGCTCGGGGTGGACGGTTGGTTCTCCACCAACATCCTGGGGAACCGTGACGGGGAGGTACTCGACGAGCCCGAGAACTTCAGAACGAAGGAGGAGTCGAAACTCGGCGTGTTGGAGTACATCCTGCAGCCGGAGATGTACCCTGAGCTCTACTCCGACGCCTATCACAAGGTGCGCATCAACTACTATCCGCCCCGCGGCGACGCCAAGGAGGGCTGGGACAACATCGACCTGTTCGGATGGCTGCGCCATCCGATGCAACTCAAGATCAACTTCCTCTGCTCGGACTCCATCCTCGCCGCGCCGCTGGTGCTGGACCTCATACTCTTCATGGATTTGGCCCAGCGCGCCAGCCTGGCGGGCATACAGGAGTGGCTCTCCTTCTACTTCAAGAGCCCCCAGCACGCGCCTGCCGTCTATCCTGAGCACGACCTGTTTATCCAGCAGGCCAAGCTCAAGAACACCCTGCGCTGGCTGATGGGCGAGGACCAGATCACCCACCTGGGCATGGAGTACTACCGCGAGCCGTTCTCCCCGGTTGGCGCAGACCCTTACCTGCCAGCCTGACCCGCTCGCTCTGATGGCTGTGCGGGCCTCTCGTTCTCAGGCAAATACTGCCGAACACACCCTCCGCCAGCCTTGAGTCCGCAGTGGCAGCGCTGATAATGAAGGTACCCTGCTCGCACCAGTGGTAGGTTGGCGGCACCGTCCGGGAGAGATGGAAGAGCCTCCAACCCGATGGGCCGGAGGCTCGTGGGGGACTGTCCAGGGTACGCTGACCCCTTCCTATATCAGGACTTCCCAGCGAAAAGTTCGCAATTGAGCCTGTCTCAGAAGTCTGTGAGAAGGCTTGGGTGTAAACTGCGGTGCAACACCGGTACAGGAGCGAATCGGATGCCGCTTCGAGATATGGACCGAGAGCAGATGTGGTTGTTGCCGCCGTCCCTCGACGAGTTGTTGCCTCAGGATCATCCAGCGAGGTTTGTGGCGGAGATCGTCGACGCCTTGAACAGGGAGGACTGGTCAGAGCTTGGCGTGGACATAGATGGCGATTCCATGGGAGCGCCAGCGTACCACCCCCGTGCATTGTTGAGCATATGGCTATACGGGTTCATGACGGGAGTGCGCTCCTGCAGGAAGCTGGAGGTGGCCTGCCGGGACCAGATACCGTACCTGTGGCTGACTGGGTGGCAGCACCCCGACCACAATACCCTATGGCGGTTCTACAAAGGGCATCGGCAGTCCATGAGGAAGCTATTCGAGCGAACGGTAAGCACGGCGGTAGCGATGGAGCTAGTGGATTTGGCGGTCCAGGCGGTGGATGGGACGAAGGTATCCTCCAGCGCCTCGGTAAACAGGAGCTACGATGCTGCGGGACTGAGGGGGCTGCTGGAGCGTCTGGAGGGGGCGATAGCCGACCTTGAGGCTCAGAACGAGGCGGGAGAAGACGCTGCCGTTACCCGCCTGCCTGAGGAATTGGCCGACAAGAAGGTTCTGAGAGAGCAGGTAAGACTGGCGATGGCCGACCTCGCCAGTCAGAAACGCCATAGTCGCATCAACCTGACCGATCCAGAGGCCCGGGTGATGAAGGGCAGGCATGGTGGAATCATGGCTGGATACAATGCCCAGGCGATGGTCTCGGCTACGAAGACGGAAGAGGGTACATCCGGCATGTTGGTCACCGCAGTGGACATAGTGGATGAGGTCAATGACAATGCCCTACTTGTGCCGATGATGGAGCAGTGCGAGGAGACGACGGGGACGAAGTCGCAGATGACATTGGCCGACGCCGGATACTTCGCCGCCAGCCAACTAGCGGAGTGCGACCGTCGTGGTCAACAGGTGGTGGTCTCTGAGGCACGCCAACGGTTCCTCAAAGACCCATATCACAAGGACAGATTCACCTATGACGAGCACAGTGACAGCTTCAGGTGTCCCCAGAGGCAAACGCTCGCGTTCGTCCGCATACAACATGTGAACGGAGTCCCGTTGCGTCTGTACCGGGCTGCAGGAGCTGTCTGTCAGGTATGCCCAGCCCTCAGAGCCTGTACCAAAGCCAAGGAGATCGGGCGAAGCCTCGCCATAGGGCCGCACGATGAAGTGCTACGTCGCCATCGCGCCTGGATGTCCACCGCGGCTGCCAAAGAAGCTCAGAGGTTGAGAAAGCAGCTGGTCGAGCCGGTCTTCGGAATCATCAAGGAGCAACAGGGTGCACGTAGATTCCTGCTGCGGGGCCTCTCCAACGTGACTGCCGAGTGGACCCTCTTGGTAACCGCCTTCAACTTGCGCACACTTTGGAGGGTGTGGAGTTCCTCCATCCATCTTCAGCCTTCCACCTGACGGTCCCTGACATCGTCCCGTAAAACGTTTCATTAACTGAAGCTAATAATCTCTTCACCCCTCTTGTTTGATCTGACCTGAGAATCTGATCAGACTGACAACAATGGCCTTCTGAGACAGACTGAATTCAGTCTTACACGGCCCACCAGTTTGTAGCCAGTACACGATAGGAATAGAATCACTCCCAGATTCAGGGAGCATTCTGAAGTGCAATAGGCACTGCTTAAGCCTTCAGGGTCAAGGCTACCTCCAACTTACCCAAGAATCTTGTTCCGTTTTCTCAATTGGTTTTTCTTCTCCCAGTAACTGCTCCATTTTCGCTGGCGGTCTACAGGATGGAATGGCCAAATGAGCCTTGAGATTTGGATCGGTTCCATCGTTTCAACACGTTACTGACACTCAAGAGGCCGTGTCGATATATTCCTTCGAGTGCACGGTCCACCCCCTGTGTGTGGCGATGAACCATAACTGTCCGAACTTCGGCTGCGAACCGGGCACCACGCTCATTGCAGGCAGTCGAGCACAAAGGGTTGGGACGCCTCAGGTGTGTGCGTAACGCTCCATCGTTTCCTGACTCCTTGGACTTCAGACCCTCCACAACCCCGCCTAGACTGCCACGGAATGCTGTGTCGCCAGCAGGAGGCTAGTGGATCGGTCACTCCGCTCCTGCCTATGGCGGTCCAGAATGCACCCCCAGGGGCGTTTATACCATTATCAGCCCAAAAGTAATCGCAAAGTAACCGCAACGTAATCACAATCGCCCTATTTGTCACCCCTATGTCATCTACTAGTTAGTAGACTGCTGACTTGGAGGGCAGAGGATGGGATGGAACACCAGCACAGGCCACATGTATCCCGCCCGCCATCAGGCAGGAAGAAGACAAAAGCGGCTGGAGCTATGAATACTGATGGTTCCACCGTCTGCTGGGTTTGGCATGAGCACGGATAAACCATACCTCCTGGCCATGTCCTTGTTCTTGCTTACGGTGCTCTTCCTTGGTGTCTCCGATCTGAGAACGTCCGATGCCACGCCGGTACACGGAGATGTCCACGGCTTGAGCATAAACACCGTGGTCAAGGGCTCCGTTCTGGCAGCCCCCGCCGCGAACCAGCGTCCGCCCAAGCCCAATGTGACCGATCAGACCACTTACGCAGGCGGCACATTCACCTACACCGTGCCGGAGGTCGTAGACCCGGACAACGACTCGCTAACCTACCAAGCGTTCCTGGGAGCTTCCAACCCGCTACCGAGATGGATTACTTTTAACTCCGACACCCGCACCTTCACCTTCAAGCCGCGGAATGCCCATATCGGCGAAATGCAGATTCGCGTCAGCGTGTCGGACGGGTCGCTTGAAAGTTATGCCGACTTCACGCTGGAGGTGGCCGCTGCGCCTCCAAACAGGCCTCCAACGGCGCCCATGCTGACAGACCAAACCGCCACAGAGGACGAACCCTTCAGCTACACAGTGCCTGCTTTCACCGACCCGGACGACGATGCGCTCACCTACGCCGCCGCACAGTCCAACGACGGCTCCCTGCCAGGCTGGCTCAGCTTCAACACCGACACTCGTACCCTCAGCGGCACGCCAGAGGAGGCCGACACTCCAGCCACCCTCACCATAAGCATCACCGCGAGCGACGGGACGGAATCGACCAGCGCTACATTGGACTTGGCGTCGCGAACCTCTCGACTTTGATTTGCTTAGCGCGGGACCGTGCCTGCCAGAGGTCGTAGGCAGTCTGCATGCCAAGCCATGTCTCCGGTGTAGAACCGAAGGCCTGAGACAGGCGGAGGGACATCTCGACCGATACGCCAGCTCGCTCGTTCACTAGGTCCGACAGTGCCTGACGAGTCACTCCCAGACCTTCCGCCGCCCTCGTTACCGTTAAGCCCAACGGCTCAAGACATTCCCATCTCACGATCTCGCCCGGATGGGGAGGATTCTGCATGGGCATCATCTCACCTCTTCAATGGTAGTCTGTGTAATCGACATCGACAGCATGTCCATCCTCAAACCTGAAGGTCACCCGCCAATTCCCAGACACTGAAACGGCATAGTGTCCTTTCAATTCACCGCTCAGCGGATGCAGCCTGAATCCAGGGATGTCCATATCCCGAGGCGTCCGGCTTTGATCGAGCACGGCAAGGATGCGCGTCAACTTCCGTGCATGATCCGGGGCCACCCGCTGAAACCCCCGGCCGGTGTAAAGCGACCTGAGCCCCCGGTGCTTGAAGGATAGGATCACACGAACAGTCTAGGGTGTCGCCTGTCGCCTGTCAATAGTCGGACGACTGGATGCAGTTAGAATCAACGTGGTACTGCGTACGGTCCCCTTTAGGCACACCAGTCAATTTGGCGGGCCGTGGTGTACTGGCCTGCAGCCTCGCCGCCCGTGTGCTGATGTTTGGCAAGCTTTCTGATAGTGTGCTCTCATCTCATTTTGGCTGAGACGACGCTACCCTGCTTTTCCGAGTACTCGTGCGTACCACTCGACCTGTCTGAGGAGACGCCATTGGCTATGCCCTGCCGGGCCGTGTCATTGCTCTTGCTTACGGCGCTCTTCCTTGGCGTCTCCGATCCAAAAACGTCCGATGCCACTCTGGTACACGGAGCGGTCCACGGCCTGAGCATAAACACAGTGGTCAATGGCTCCGCCCAGCCAGCCCCCGCCGCCAACCAGCGTCCGCCCAAGCCCGAAGTTACTGATCAGACCACCTACGCAGGCGGCACCTTCACCTACACCGTACCGGAAGTCACAGACCCGGACGAAGACTCCCTCACCTACCAAGCGTTCCTGGGAGCTTCGAATCCACTACCACGATGGATCAGGTTCGACTCCGACACACGCACCTTCACCTTCAGACCGCGGAATGCCCATATCGGCGAAATGCAGATTCGCGTCAGTGTGTCCGACGGGTCGCTTGAAAGTTATGCCGACTTCACTCTGGAGGTGACCGCAGCGCCTCCAAATAGGCCTCCAACAGCGTCTACGTTGACAGGCCAGACCGCTACAGAGGACGAATCCTTCAGCTACACCGTGCCTGCCTTCACCGACCTGGATGAGGACACGCTCACCTACACCGCGGCTCAGTCCAATGACAGCGCTCTGCCAAGCTGGCTAAGCTTCAACGCAGACACTCACACTCTTAGCGGCACGCCCCTAGAATCCGACACTCCAGCCACTCTCACTCTCCGCATCACCGCCAGCGACGGGACACTCTCCACCTCTGCCACGTTCACCCTGACGGTAGAGGAGGTTAACGACCCGCCCATAGTGCCCTCGATCTCCGCGCAGACAGCCATCGAGGGCCAGTCCTTCAGCTACCAAGTGCCTTCCTTTGTCGACCCGGAGGGTGAATCGGTGACCTACACTGCTACGTTGGACGGTGGTGACACACTGCCTGCATGGCTGACCTTCGATTCCGAATCACACACCTTCAGCGGCACCTCAGGCGACGCCGACACCCCGGCCACCCTTACCATCCGTATCACCGCCAGCGATGGGACACTCTCCAGTTCCGCCACGTTCACCATCTCAGCACCGGAATCCAACCAACGCCCGCCCAAGCCCGAAGTGACCGACCAGACCACCTACGCAGGCGGCACCTTCACCTACACCGTGCCGGAGGTCATAGACCCGGACGAAGACTCCCTCACCTACCAAGCGTTCCTGGGAGCTTCGAATCCACTACCACGATGGATCATGTTCGACTTCGACACACGCACCTTCACCTTCAAACCACGGAATGCCCATATAGGCGAAATGCAGATTCGCGTCAACGTGTCCGACGGGTCACTTGAAAGTTATGCCGACTTCACTCTGGAGGTGACCGCGCAGCCGCCAAACAGGCCTCCAACAGCGTCTACATTGACAGACCAGACCGCTACAGAGGACGAATCCTTCAGCTACACCGTGCCTGCCTTCACCGACCTGGATGAGGACACGCTCACCTACACCGCGGCTCAGTCCAATGACAGCGCTCTGCCAGGCTGGCTAAGCTTCAACGCAGACACTCACACTCTCAGCGGCACGCCCCTAGAATCCGACACTCCAGCCACTCTCACTCTCCGCATCACCGCCAGCGATGGGACACTCTCCACCTCTGCCACGTTCACCCTGACGGTGAAGGAGGTTAACGACCCGCCCGTAACCAGAAACGACTCCGCTTCCGTAGCAGAGGGCGGTACTCTCAACATCAACTCCTCAACTCTACTAGCCAACGACTCAGACCCAGAAGGCGCTACCCTGTCCGTAACCACCGTGAGCAACCCGGACAACGGTACAGTCTCACTGTCCGAGGATAAGGCCACAGTCTCATACACCCACGACGGTTCGGAGACAACTTCGGGCAGCTTCACTTATACCGTCAGCGACGGTTCAGCTACTAGCACAGCTACGGTCACCATCACCGTTACGCCAGCCAACGACCCACCTGTCGCCAGCAACGACTCCGCTTCCGTGGCAGAGGGCGGTACTCTCAACATCAACTCTTCAACTCTACTAGCCAACGACTCAGACCCAGAAGGCGCAACACTTTCCATCACCTCCGTAAGCAACGCCACCAACGGCACAGTCTCTCTATCCGAGGACAAGTCCTCCGTCACGTACACTCACGACGGTTCGGAGACTACTTCAGGCAGCTTCAACTACACCGTCAGTGACGGATCTGCTTCTCACACCGCCACCGTCTCCATCACCATCACTCCTGCCAACGACCCGCCCGTAGCCAGCAACGACTCCGCTTCCGTCGCTGAGGGCGGTACTCTCAACATCAACTCATCAACTCTACTAGCCAATGACTCAGACCCAGAAGGCGCTACCCTCTCCATCACCTCCGTAAGCAACGCCACCAACGGCACTGCCTCTCTAGCTGAGGACAAGTCCTCCGTCACTTACACCCACGACGGTTCGGAGACAACTTCGGGAAGCTTCTCCTACACCGTCAGCGACGGCTCAGCTTCCAGCACGGCTACGGTCACCATCACCGTTACACCGGCCAACGACCCACCCGTCGCTAACAACGACTCCGCTTCCGTCGCTGAGGGTGCTACTATCAACATCAACTCTTCAACTCTACTAGCCAACGACTCAGACCCAGAAGGCGCAACACTCACCATCACCACCGTCAGCAGTCCGGCCAATGGCACCGTCTCTCTATCCGAGGATGAGGTCACGGTCTCCTACACTCACAACGGTTCAGAGACAACTTCGGGAAGCTTCACCTACACCGTCAGCGACGGCTCGGCTACCAGCACGGCTACGGTCACTGTCACCATTACACCCGTCAACGACCCGCCCGTAGTCGGCAACGACTCCGCTTCCGTAGCCGAGGGCGGTACTCTCAACATCAACTCTTCAACTCTACTAGCCAACGACTCAGACCCAGAAGGCGCTACTCTCACCATCTCCACCGTGAGCAACCCGGCCAACGGCACTGTCTCTCTATCCGAAGATAAGACCACCGTCACATACACTCACGATGGCTCAGAGACAACTTCAGGCAGCTTCACCTATACCGTCAGCGACGGCTCGGCTTCCAGCATAGCCACCGTTGCCATCACCGTTACGCCCGTCAACGACCCGCCCGGTACACCATCCCTGATGGATCAGACTGCCACTACAGGCCTGCCATTCACCTACCAAGTGCCAGAGGTCACCGACCCGGACAGCGACACCCTCACCTACAACGCGGCCCTGGGCCAGGCCATGAACCCTCTGCCGCTCTGGCTCACCTTCGACGCGGCCACTCGCACCTTCAGCGGCACGCCCCGCAGGACACACGTTACCACCCTCACAATCGTGGTAGAGGTGTCCGACGGTTCGGCCAAGTCGTCCAGTGCTTCCTTCACGCTGGCGGTTGTGCTGCCACCTAACCAGGCGCCGACAGTGCCCACGCTGACAGACCAGACCGCAACAGAGGACCAGCCGTTCAGTTACACAGCGCCGACTTTCACCGACCCCGACGACGATGCGATCACCTACAACGCCACGCTCGACGACAACGGCGCCCTTCCTGCCTGGCTCAGCTTCACCCCTAGCTCCCGCACCTTCAGCGGCACGCCCCTGGAACCCGACACGCCGGACACTCTCACCATCCTCATCACCGTCACGGACGACGGCGAGCCGCCGGAATCGGCATCCGCAACGTTTACGCTCACCGTCGAAGAGGTCAACGACCCACCCGCAACGCCATCGCTGACAGACCAGACCGCCACAGAGGACGAGCCCTTCAGCTACACCTTCGACACTGTTACCGACCCGGAGGGCAACTCGGTCACCTACACCGCTATATTGGACGATGGCGACCCGCTGCCTGCATGGCTGACCTTCGATCCCGAATCGCACACGCTCAGCGGCACTCCAGGCGAAGACGACGTGCCAGCCACCCTCACCATACGCGTCACCGTCACGGACAACGGTACGCCGCCGGCGTCAACTAAGGACACCTTCACGCTGACGGTGAGCGAGAGCAACGACGCGCCCAATGCTGGCAACGACACTACGACGGTCGCCGAGGGCGGCGCCGTGAGCATCGCCGCCTCAACCCTACTAGCCAACGACTCAGATCCCGATGACGATACCCTTGCCATCACTGCCGTGAGCGACGCGGCCAGCGGCTCGGTTGTCCTCTCGGAGGACGGTGAGACGGTCACCTACACCCACAACGGCTTGGAGACCATATCGGGCGGTTTTACCTACACCGTCAGCGACGGCTCGGCTACAGACACCGCGACGGTCGTCATCACCGTAACGCCGGTCAATGACCCGCCCGAAACGCCATCGCTGGCGGACCAGGTGGCCACGGAGGACGAACAATTCAGCTACACTTTCACCACAGTCTCCGACCCGGAGAACGATGGCATCACCTACGAGGCAACACACGCCAACGACAGTGACCTCCCTGGGTGGCTCAGCTTCGACGCGGCCACCCGCACCTTGAGCGGCACGCCCCTGGAATCGGACACGCCGGACACGTTCACCATACGCGTCACTGCCACGGATGACGGCGAGCCGCAGGAATCGGCCTCCGCAACGTTCACGCTTACAGTCGAAGAGGTCAACGACCCGCCTACAGCGCCAGTGCTGTCGGACCAGACCGCGTTTGTCGAAGACCTCTTCAGCTACACCACGCCAGAGGCATCCGATCCAGAGGGCAGCACGCTCACCTACGACGCATTTCAGGGTACGGGCAACAACCCTCTGCCACGCTGGCTACAGTTCGATAAGAACACCAGAAACTTCAAAGGCACACCTCTAGAAGCGGACATGGCCACACATGAGATCATGGTCTCCGTATCCGACGATTTGTACACTAGAAATACGACCTTCCATCTGTCTGTCGTCCTACCTACGAACCGCCCGCCCACGGCACCCACCTTCCGACCTCAGACGGCCACCGAGGACCGTTTCTTCTTCTACCAGGCGCTGGCCTTCGACGACTTGGACGGCGACGCACTCGCTCACAGGGCTACCCTGTCCGACGGTAGCGCCCTTCCCGCGTGGCTCGACTTCTCGGCTGATACCAACGCCATCATCTTTAGCGGCACGCCTCGAGAGGCCGACACCCCGGACACACTCACCATACGTATCACTGCCACAGATGGTACAGAAACGGCTGCCGCTGCCTTCACGCTGACCGTTTTCGAGGTCAACGACCTGCCCACAGCCAACGCCGGGCCCGACCAGACCGTAGGCGAAGGCGAAACGGTAACTCTCGACGGCTCCGGCAGCTTCGATCCCGAGGGACTTCCGTTGGCCTACGCCTGGACACAGACCAGCGGGCCCAGCGTCGCATTGAGTGGCGTGGACACAGCCTCACCAGTATTCACCGCACCGGATGGGCTGGCCGACGATGCTGTCCTCAGGTTCGCCTTGGTGGTAACCGACGCCTCCAATGCCGCCTCGACCGCAGACGATGTGCGCGTCCTTGTAAAGGCAAGGGCGCCGCTGCCCATCTTACCCATAGTCAACCCAACACCAGCTCCCATCGGCAGCTCAACACCAACTCCTATCGCCACCCAAGCCGCCGCTCCCAATCGCACTCCGACTTTTGACTCCGGCGTGGTCGAGGACATGATCTTCACCGTGGGTCAGCACGTTGAAACGTCGCCGCTGCCCAGCGCTAGGGGAGGCGACGGCACCCTCAGGTATCGCCTTTCGCCTGTCTTGCCCGGTGGCCTGCACTTCGATGCCTCTTCTCGCACCATCACCGGCGTTCCCACAAGGGCCCTGGAGCGCACCCGCTTCACTTACACCGCGACTGACTCCGACAGCAACAGCGCATCGCTGAGATTCAACATCACCGTGGTAGAGCCCGTTTTGACTGTTGGGACGGACGACAGAGGTGAGGTGACGCCGATCTTGCCGCCCGCAATTGAGTACGGCCAGACGCCTGAACCGACGCCGTCGCCAATTCCGCCTCCAACGACAACTTGGTCGCTGATGCTTACACCAACACCATCGACGCAGCCAACGGCGTCACCCACACCGCAACGTATGCCGACGACAGCGCCCTCGCCACGGCCAACGGTGGCACCCACGCCTACTTCGACTCTTGCTGCTCCGGTCACGCCCATGGCCAAGGCCGCGCCGGGGGACAACGGAGGTTCTCCAGCCCGGGTTTGGGTCATCATTGTGATAGCGCTGGCCGTCGTTGCGTTAACCGGAACCGCCGCCGTAGTAACCGGCCGCAGGAGGTGACGGCATGATCGGTAGAGCAGAGTATAATAAGCAAGGAGTGGAGGCATGATGGAGGAGGATGTAGGTGATTAGACAAGCAACAGTGGTCTTTTCCATTAACGGTCATCCTGCTGGTCGCCTGCGGGGGTGAGCCGCCAAGCTACCAGTACAGCGGGTATCTTGCGGAGGAGATACCGCCATGCCGTCCGGTAGAAAACTCCTCAACTGACCCCTGCGAACCCGACCTGACGGTGGGGGACGGCTCAGTTGGAGACGTGTATCTCGGTTCAGAACCCAGGGGGATGGACTACTTTCTCCGCCCGTCCAGTACTCAGGTGGCGCATCTGGTGGTTCGCGGCACCTACCTTCCAGGCACTCTGCGGTGTATCGCCGGAGGCCTGTTCCGTCCTCCTCCGTACAAGCCCGGAAGGTGGTGGGGGATGGCCGGAACAAACTCTATGCACTGCTACGCCGACTTGCGGGTGAACAGTTACATTGTAGGATCGGGGCCGTCCATCCTGACGGTTGCGGTGGAGCGTGAGCCCTACTTGGCTGGGGCTACGCCGAAGCAGTACGAGCCGAATCGACGCGACATAGAAAAGACGCTACTTGAAGGTGTCACGGACGTCAAGCGCTCCATGATAATGGCCCCCTCTGGAGGGATCGAGGGCAGAGAGGCGATGCTGCTGATCGGGCCTGCAATGGATGCCTCGATTGAAGCATGGCAGGTCTTTCGTACCTGGTATCTGGAGCGTCGAGAGGACGACACGGTCGTCGCCGTCCATCCGTTTAGGCCGGAATGGAAGCGCTACGGGCGATATACGGCGAACCGCTCTCTGCTGGAGCTGGAATTGACAGATTTCCGGCAGGCGGTGGCGACGGCTCACCAAACCCGCCTCACCGCTAACGGCGGACGCACCGGTCCTGACCCCGGCTATCCGATGTTGCAGACCGACGCCAACCGGCTGTCGGATTTCTATACGGAGATCAATGCATACAACCACCCTGAAGGGCCTCCGGCGAAACCGCCGCCGGCCTGCGGACTGGCCGTGCCCGGAGACGATTACAACCCCGACCTCATGCTGGACTGTAGAGCGCTGCTGGTGGCCAAAGATGAACTGCGCGGTACGGGTACGCTCAATTGGGACACCGGGACGTTGATCAGCAGTTGGGACGGGGTGACCACTGGGGGAACGCCGACCCGCGTGACCAAGGTGGAACTGGACGACGAGGACCTGACGGGGAGCATCCCCGCTGACATGGGTAGCCTTTCCGAGTTGACGCACCTGGACCTGAGCGACAACTCACTGACTGGTGACATACCGAGGGAGCTAGGCCATCTGGACAACCTGGAGGAGGTCCGGCTCTCGGGCAACACCCTGACCGGCTGCATACCCTACGGCCTGAAAGACGTAACGACCAATGACCTGAGTTCCCTCAGTCTTCTGTACTGTCCTCCCGCGCCTGATGCACCCACTGGAGGGATCGCTGGGAGCACGAGCCTGCCTTTAAGCTGGCTGGCCGCAGCCAGTACGACCAAGTACCGGGTGGAATACCGTGAGGGACGACATTATGGACCCTGGATACTGGACGACGAGAGCATCACGGCAACTGCTCACACGGTGGACGGACTGCTCTGCAAGACTGAGCACGGATTTCGGTTGAGCACCTATGGGGACGGGACGACGTATGCGGCGGCCTGGAGCGACCCGTCCGACCCACTGGTAAGGACAACAGGTAGCTGTACGCCGCCGGTCTTCGGGGCCGAACAGTACAAGTTCAGCGTCTCTGATGACGCAGCCATCGGCACTCTGGTCGGAACCGTCAGTGCGACCGACGACAGCGGCCAGCCGGTTGTCTACGACATTGACAGTGATGAGATTAGCGATCTCGACGCCTATGAAGACCTTCTGCTGGATGAGCAGACGGGGGCAATCACCCTATCTGCCGACCTGAGCGGACGAATTGGGGAAAGCACGTCCTTCATTGTGACGGCGCGGAACCAGGACGGGGGTGTAGCGGAGGTGGAAGTCTTCATAGAGGTGACGAAGAGCTGAACGTCACCACCAGATGCACCGCGAAAGCTGGGTAACGCCAAAGGCTCTGCGCTGTTGGGCTATCCTATGCCCGCGCGGCTTCCCTTGTTCTCAAAGAAGTCCAGGTCAATGGCGAATGCGGACGCTATTAGCAGGAGCCTAATCTCCTGGCTCCGTTCAACGTCGCTGAACTGAATGCTGAAGGTGTCGGCGTCGGTGAAGCCTTCCCGGAGGATGCCTCCCCACTGCTTGACTATGCGACCCATCTCCTGGCCACTGGCGTTATTCAAGGTGAAGGTGTAGGGCCGGAACACCCTTCCGTTAAGCCCCGCTATCTGCTGTCCGCCGGAGTCCAGCAGGGCGAACCTGCGACTGAGCATAGCGAACTTCCTGTGCAGTGATCCCAAGGGCGTTCCGGATCCATCCTGCACGTTCAGGTGCGAGAAGAACCAGAAGAAACTCCTATTGGCGTTCAGGATGGGCTGCCCCTCCTTGTCGACCACGTGCAGGTTGAGGGGCCGATGGGAGCCCATGAACTGGCGAGACAGCATCCCGGACTCCTCGTAGCAGAACATGGCCTCTTCGCCCTCCGGGGTCAGGATTCTATAACGGTTGGCCGTTTCGAACCCGGTGAATATCTCCAGCATCTCCTTGGTCTGCCGGACGACCAGTTCCTGGTAGTTTGCAAGATCTATCACGTGCTTCTCCTACTGCGGTATTACTGAAATGATACAGCCATCTGGGAGGCCGTTTCAATGGACGATACGCTTCGCGCAACGGGTTGGGTAGGGGGGTTAAGCAATCCTAGCCAAGTCCTTCCCCTGACTCCGATTAGGGAAAGGGGAAGGCTGAAATTGCAGCGCTCGTATATCATACAATCGTGCAACCGGCGTTTAGCCGCCAACCGGGGTCAATGGAACCATTCAGCTCGATTCTACGTTTACTTTAGTGTAGGTGTTCAACCACAGGGTTGCCGCACATTCAGCCAAGCCACTGCAAAGAAGGGGTGAAGATGAACAAGCTCAAAGTAATGTCCATGATAGCCGGGTTGGCCGCCGTCATGCTCCTGGTTGCGGCATGCGCCGACGACGATGACGCACTGCAATCCGAGAATGGCGCTTCCCAGGCCGCCGCCGCGTTTTCAGGAGGAATTCAAGGCCAGTCCGGCATTTCGGTATCAGGCGAGGGCTCCATAGACCTCATGCCTGACCTGGCGCTGCTGAACGTCGGCGTAGAGACCATGGCGGAGAGTGTTTCGCAGGCCCGGGAAGAGGCCGCGCAGGCGATGGACGCCGTAATCGCCGCAGTCAAGGCCCATGGCCTAGAGGACCGGGACATCCAGACCCGGTCCTTCAATATCTGGCCTCAGTACGAATACCAGAACAACAGTAGGAGCCTGGTTGGCTATACGGTCAGCAACTCTGCAACGGTGAAGATTCGGGACATTGATAACGTGGGCCCCATCATAGACGACGTGGCCAACGCCGGCGGCAACGCCACGAGGATCGACGGCATCCGTTTCACGGTGGAGGACCCCAAGCCGCACATGGACGCCCTCAGAGAGGCCGCTTTTCAGGACGCCATGTCCAAGGCGGAGCATCTGGCGACCCTCGCCGGAGTGGAGCTGGGGCCTCTGACGTTTGTCACGGAAAGCAGTGGCGTACCAGTGGCCCGAGATGCAGCCTTTGAGACGATGGCGTTGGCTGCGCCGTCGGTGGCGCCAAGCACTTCTATCAGCGGAGGAGAGCTGCAGCTGTCGATATACGTTCAGGCGGTCTTCGACATCCGCTAGGGGGGGAGTACCGTGGTTGTGGGAGGCTCACTGGCGGCAACGCAAGTGGCTTGAGACCTCGTCTACGTTACCGGCAATCAAGAGTGTGTCTTGAATCAGGCATGCCCTCTCTGCTAAAATCCCTCCTGTGAAGTTCAAAATAGACCTCATCGCAGACTGGAGAAGAGCGCCCGTTTCGCAAGCGCTTACCCAGCCGGGGAGATGAACAAGCTCCAATGGAAGTTAGCACGGAACAGAACGAAGGCATTGTCATAGAGCCAACGGATAGAATGTACAAGATCCTGGTGGTTGACGACGAACCAGACCTGGAAACGCTCATCCTACAGCGCATGCGCCGCAGCATACGCTCGGGCCAGTATGAGTTCGTCTTTGCGCACAACGGGGTGGAAGCCCTGGAGATCTTGGCCGAGGACGACACCATCGACATGGTGCTGTCCGACATCAACATGCCCAAGATGGACGGACTCACCCTGCTGGAGCAGATGCCATCGGTGGATCCCAACCTCCGTGCGGTGATCATCTCCGCCTATGGGGACATGAAGAACATCCGAACGGCCATGAACCGGGGCGCCTTTGACTTTATCACCAAGCCGCTGGACTTTGACGACCTGCGTGTGACCATAGACCGCACCCTGCGCCATCTCGTCGAGTGGCGGGACGCCGTAAACGCGCGGGACAGGTTGGTGGCGCTTCAAAACGAGCTTGACGTGGCTAACCAGATGCAGCAGTCCATCCTGCCCACGGAATTTCCCTCCACTGCACGCATGGGAATCTATGGCCACATGGACCCGGCGCGGGACGTGGGCGGAGACTTCTTTGACATCATGCGCTTGGAGGACGGCCGCATTGGCCTTGCCATAGCAGACGTTTCCGACAAGGGCGTGCCCGCCGCCCTTTTCATGATGTCCTGCCGCACCCTGCTGAAGGGAGCCGCTATTGGCACCGGCGATCCGGGCCAGGCGCTGGGCATAGTCAATGACCTATTGCAAGAGCGTAATGACGCGGGCATGTTCGTGACGCTGCTCTACGCCGTCTACGATCCGTCCAATGGAAAGCTAACCTACGCCAACGGAGGGCACGACAGTCCGCTCCTCGTCAGCCCCGACGGATCTTCCGTCTCCATTCCGGCCACGGGCGGCATCGCCCTGGGTGTGGTGCCGGGCCTTGAGTACGAGCAGAACTCCGTGACTCTTTCCCCCAACGATACGCTGGTCCTCTACACCGACGGCGTTACAGAGGCTATGAACATTGATGGCGAGCAGTTCAGCATGAAGCGGTTGACAAGGATATTCAAGGACGGCCCGCCCATGGACCCCAAGGATGTGGCCCAAGACGTTTTCGGCGCCGTCAGAGAGTTCGCGGGAGACGCCTCCCAGTCTGACGACATCACCTGCCTGGTTCTCCACCGAAACGAGGGTAGCTGATTGAGCGCGACGATATCCCTGAACCTAGCCCCCAGGGTGGAGGAGTTGAAGCGTCTCTACGAGGCAGTGGAGTCCCTGGGAGAGCAGGAGGAGTGGCCTCCCAGCTTAATCTTCCAGGTGAACCTTGTGCTGGAAGAGTTGGGCATAAATATCATGAACTACGGGGAGACAGACGACGACCAGGAGATCATAGTATGCCTGATCTCCAAGAAGGACGCCCTCACCATTAGTATCTCGGACGCGGGCAAGCCCTTCAATCCTCTCACGGAAGGACCCTTCCCCGACGTGACTCAGGATCTGGAAGAGCGCTCCATAGGGGGCCTTGGAGTTCACCTGGTTCGCACGCTGATGGACGAGCTATACTACCGCCGGGAGGGGGACAGAAACCACTTGACGCTGGTCAAGCACAGGGATGAGTGATGTCCCGCCAAGGTGTAAAGTCTCTGGGCGCCGTAGCCCTACTGATAGTTGCCTCCTTGATCATATCCTGCCAAGGAAATGAGACCACCCCTACCGTAGTAGTGCCAGGCGACAACACGCCTTTGGTAACCCCAGAAGCACCAGACCTGGCGCAAGGGGTCTCCGATCAGAGGGTGCTCTTCGGCCAGTCGGCGGCATTCAGCGGTCCAGCCCAAGCGCTGGGCACAAACATGAGGCTGGGGATTGAGGCAGCCTTCCATGAGGCCAACAACGCGGGCGGCGTCTACGGCAGGCGGTTGGAACTTGTATCGTTCGACGACGCCTACGAACCGGAAGCGGCCATCGCCAACACGACCCGCCTGATAGAGGAGGAGCAGGTTTTTGCCCTCATCGGCGCGGTGGGCACGCCGACATCCCGCTCCGCCACGCCGGTGGCGGCAGAGGCTGGGATCCCATACTTGACTCCTTTTACCGGCGCCGCCTTCCTCAGAGACCCTGAGTGGGACAACATCATCAACCTGCGTTCCTCCTACAACCAGGAAACGGAAGAGATGGTGGCGCGGCTAACGGAGGATTTGGGCATCAATCGCATAGCCGTGATGTACCAAGACGACTCGTATGGACAGGCCGGCTACCGTGGAGCATCGGCTGCTCTGGACCGTAGAGGCATGAAACCCATAGCGGTGGGCCGGTATCCCCGAAACACAACGGCGGTCAAGACGGGGCTGCTGGACCTGATGGACGGCTCCCCAGAGGCGGTGATAATCATCGGCGCCTATAAGCCGGTGGCGGCCCTCATCTCATGGGCGCGTCAGTTGGAGTTCGCCCCGGTCTTCGTAAACATCTCCTTTGTGGGAAGCAACGCCCTGGCCCAGGAACTGGGAACCACGGGTACCGGCGTATACGTCACCCAGGTGGTGCCGTTTCCCCAGGACGACTCCACACCAATCGTCGCGTCCTATCATCAAGCCCTCAGGTCATACGACCCAACGGCGGAGCCCGGCTTCGTCTCTCTGGAGGGGTACATGGCCGGGCGCCTGGCAGTAGCCGGAGTAGAGTCCTGTGGTCAAGAGGTGGATCGCAAGTGCTTCATGGACAACATACGGGGTTCTGGTCCCATTGACCTGGACGGTTTTATCCTGGAATACGGCGAGACGGACAACCAGGGGTCGGACAAGGTGTTTCTGACGGTCATCGGCAGCGACGGAGAGTACCACCCCATTGACAGACTGGAGAAAGCCGCGCCGTGATGGGGTTGCTGCGACAGCTTCTGGCTCTACGTTTTCGGCTGTCCACGCAGCTTTACGCCGCCATCTGGGGCGCCGTGGTGCTGACCGTATCCGCCGGCATAGTAAGCTGGTTCTCCTTCAATCAGGTGGGAACCGCCCAGAGCAGGGTCAACGAAGGGACTCTGCCAGAGGTGGCGGCGGCCTTTGGCGCGGCACAGTACAGCGGCACCCTTGTGACGGCGGCTCCGCAGCTGACCACCGCCTCGACTCCAGCCGAGTTTGCCCAGGCGTCTGACGGCATCCTTGAGGCCTTTGTCCTGTTCGAAGAGCAATTGGCCATACTTGAGGGCCCGTACATGGAAGAGGCCAGCTTCCAACGGGTGCGCTCTCAAGCCGACAATCTTTCAATCAACATCAATACCATCAGGGCGGAACGGTCACAGCTCTTCAGATTGCGTGATAGGCGACAGACGTTGGGCGAAGAGCTGGCCAACCTACGGAGCCGGCTGGACGACGTGGTGGTGCCCGCCATCGACGACCAGTTCTTCTACACAGTGACCGGATACCGGGTGCTCGGGGAGCCGCCGGCGCCTCGTTCTGAGTACTTCTCCGAGTCGGAGCTTACACATTACCGTAATCTATCGGAACTGCAGGGCAACGCCAACATCGCCACCGAGCTACTGGCCAACGCCTTCACTCTGAGCGAGGCTTCGCAGGTGGAGCCGCTGCGGGAGCGGTTCGAGGCCGCAGTGAGCCGCATGACGGGGAATCTGGCCTCAATAGAGGATTCGCCGCTATATGGAGACGTATTCCCGATATTCGAGGAGCTCTTTGCCCTGGGAACAGGAGAGGGGAGCGGCTTCGACACCATCGAGCAGGAGCTGCGGCTCACGGGACGCCAGGAGGAGTTGCTCGACGGTAACCGCGAAATAGCCGTAGACCTTGTGGCCGGCATCAATGATCTGGTAAGCACGGCTCAGCTTAGCGCTGATGAAGCAATCGCCGCCTCTTCCCAGGCCATTCTGACGGGCCGCACGCTTCTCCTAGGCATCACCGGCATCAGCATCGGCGGAGGCGTCCTCATAGCGTGGCTCTTTATGGGCCGGTGGCTGCTGCGGCGCCTCAAGATGCTGTCGGACTGGATGCGGCGCATGGCCAGCGGGGACCTGGAGGCGCAGGTAGATATCAGAGGACAAGACGAGGTGGCTGAGATGGCCGCTGCTCTGGAGGTGTTCCGACGCCACGCCCTGGAGGTGCAGCGTCTAAACCTAGTAGAAGAGCTGGCGGAGGAACTTCAGGGAAAGAACGAGCAACTGGAATCGGTCTTAGGCGAACTGCAGAAAGCCCAGGACCAGATTGTCATGAGGGAAAAGCTGGCCGCCCTAGGTGAGCTAACGGCGGGAGTGGCACACGAGATAAGGAACCCGCTGAACTTCGTGAAGAACTTCTCAGAGCTGTCGATAGAGCTTATTGCGGAGTTGAAAGAGGTGTTGGAGGAGAATGAGGCAAGCTTAACGGATGAGCAGCGGAGCCTTGTAGAGGAGATCTCCAAGGATATCTCAGAGAATCTGGGGCGCATCTCCCATCACGGCGAACGGGCCAACCGTATTGTGCAGGACATGCTCAGAATGGGCCGCGGCTCAGGAGACCGACAGGACACAAATATCAACACTCTGCTGGAAGAGCACGCCCGGCTGGCTTACCACAGCGCTCGCGCCACTAATCCTGACTTCAATCTAACCATAGAGCAGGAGCTGGATCCCGATATGGGACAGCTGGAGGTGATCTCCCAGGACATGGGCCGGGTATTCCTCAACATGGTTAGCAATGCCTGCTATGCCACCCACGAGAAACGAATGGCCATTGAGCAGTCCGATGGGCAGACTGACGGGAAACCTTACTTCCCCACTCTGCGTCTGGCGACGAATCGAGGCGAGGAGACGGCGGAGATCCACATCAGGGACAACGGCACCGGTATCCCGCCGGAGGCTGTAGATAAGATATTCAACCCGTTCTTTACCACCAAGCCCACCGACAAGGGCACCGGCCTGGGCCTAGCGATGTGCAACGACATCATACGTGGCCACGGAGGTTCGATCCGAGTAGAATCGGAGCCGGGAGAGTACACGAATATGATAATCAGTCTTCCGCTGGTGTATCAGGAGGGAGCAGAAGCCGAAGTACAGCAAGCAGAGGGCTGAGGCAGCACAATCACCGGAGTCGCCGCCCGCCAGAGGGCAAGCTGGGAGACTCCTCTAGGTACAGCAACCTCTTATCCGGCGGCGCTCCAATCGCCAGCGGGGGTAATGAGACCAAAGCCCACGCCTTGCGGCTCTCCCACGAAGGCTATCCGGCCCACGTCCGCTATGTCCATTGGCACCAGGTGCGCCACGCCGCCCAGAGAAGTGACCTTGGCAAAGCTGGCGTCCACATCATCCACGTGGAAGTAGACGCTCCAATGGGAGGGTATGTTCATGCCGCGGATTGCTTCCGGGAAGGCCATGGTTCCAGCTAGTGGAATGCCATCCCGCAGGTATACCGTGTATTCGTTGCCGTCGGACATGGTGGCTGTTTCGGAGTCAACCCCCAGCAGACAGGTATAGAACCGGATTGCGGCTTGTGGGTCCGTAGACAACAGCTCGCACCACCCCATGGCGCCATGTTCGTTCTGGACACCGGCCCCCATGTGATCCTTGCCCTGCCAGAGAAAAACCGCACCGCCGCTGGGGTCGCTGATAATGGCCGTTCTTCCCAAGTCGAATACGTCAAACGGAGGAACCAGAACCGAGCCGCCTCTGCTTTCAACTCTGCCCGCGACCTCGTCCACGTTGTCCACGGCGATGTGCACGTCCCAATGGGGCGGAATGCCTGCCTCCTTCTGTTCCGGCGCCTGGGTGTAGATGCCAACCACGTATGAACCGTCCTTGACGGCCATGGAGTAGGTGAGTTCACCACTCTCATCCATGGGGAAATCCTGGTATGTCCAGCCAAACAGCTGGGAGTAGAAGGCCTTGGAGGCTTCCTGGTCGGTAGACCCCAGGTCTGTCCAACAGGTCATTCCCTGTGTATATGACTCTATCTTCATCAGTTAATACCTACGCTTCCTATTAATTCTTGGATTCGATTGGGGATTGTACAACAAGGGAATCAGCGTGAGGAAGGGGCGGGTGTCTCATGCTAGACTACGGGCATCCAAGAGATGAGCAATAGTTCAATGGGTATTGAGCGCCGATTTCACCAAGAGATGCTCAGGATTTACCGCGAGGCCGCGGAGTTCGGTTACTATCCTAGCTACTTCCTCCAGATGGTGATCGATCAGGGGGGCGTCTCTGCCGCTAAGCAGTTGCTCAACAGCAATAAACCGCAGTCAGGCTTTGCGCGTCTTTGGGAGGAAGGTCGGCTTGATCTCTCAGTTGAGGCGCTAGTCCTCCAAGAGCCGTGGGCATCCTTATTCACAGATAGTGAGCTGACCGAGGCTCGTATTAGGCTGGAAGCTCTGGGCTATGATCCAGGAATTTAGCTTGAGGTGTGGCTGACGTCGGAATTCGGTCAATAAAAGGGCGTGGTCTACTACTCTTCTGAGAAGTAGTTTTCATCGAGCTTCTGGATTGTATAGGTGTGTGTGGTGACGACGCCAACACCGTGATCCATCATCAGCTTTGCGAGTTCTTGACCATCTATCAAACGGATTAACTTTCCTCTTTTGCTGGTATCTTCGGCAGTCTTTTTCGCGCTTTCGCTAAACCAGGAGGTGGTCACGAAAACTCCTTTGCTTGCTCCGAGAGGATCCATGCTGCCGGAGAATTCGCGGATTTCCTTAACTCCGACTCCACCTTGCCATCGCTTGGCCTGCATGTAGACCCATTCCAATCCCAGGGCATCTTGCTTAATTGTACCATCTATACCGCCGTCGCCGCTCCCACCTCTCACATCACCCTTCCCATAGCCCATCTTCTCCAACAGATCCACAACCAGCTTCTCGAAATCGCCCGACGATGCACGAGAAATGCTGTCAAGCAATTCGTCGGTTAGCTTTTCTTGCATCTCACTGTGCCCGGCAGTGATCTTGTCTTCCGGAGAAGCGTCGTCATTGTCTGTGGAGATGGGTGGGAGAGTTCCCTGTTCAGACTCCCGCTGGCGGATCAATTCGTTAATCTGGCTCCTTGTCATAGGGCCTGGATGGCTCTTAAGATAGCGCCGACCTTCAGTGGTAACTGCAAAACGTCCTTTTGAAGGCCGATAGAGCAACCCCGCCCTCGTCAGATAAGAAAGCCCGAACTCTAAATTGACTTGAGCGCGGGAATATCCTGACGGCACTCTTTCCCGGAGGTCTTCCTCAGTCAACGATAGTCGATCCGCTATGATTTCCAGGTACTGCCTGGAAGACATAGCCTCGCCATTCTCTGCGGCTATCTCCAAAACAGGCCTGTGCAACTCACCCTGCGAAGGTACGGTCATGCTAGTGCGCTCCAAAGGAGTGATTTATGAACTGGCCAATTGTAGGCTACCTTCCCCATAGCTTCAATCTACTCCTCCAGCAACGGTACAGCGCCTAGCAGCGAGGCGTTTTCAAGTCCCGTCTTGAACACCGTGAACCCACTGGAACCGAGCTCGGATTCGAGCACGGGATAGAAGTAGTCGTAGCTGTTGGTCACGCCGCCTCCCAGAATGAACGTATCCATCATGAGACCGGCGTGCAGCCAGTTCAGCGTCGGCCCTAGGGATTGGCCTATACGTTCAAAGGCTCTGAGCGCTATTTCGTCGCCGTCTTCAACTTTCCGGTAAAGCGTCTCACCGTCTGCTCCGTACAGGGCGGGGAAACTTAGTCCATCGTGCGACTCGGTGCCGCTCCATTCGTTGTAGAACTCGACGATCACCGGATGCGGGCCGAGCATCCCCTCTACAAGGCGGCCATTCTGAACAACGCCTACGCCCGTTCCTGAGCCAAGAGACACAGCGACAAAGTCCTTGTACGTTTGCCCCTCGCCGAATCGCATCACTCCCAGAGCAAACAGATTAGCGTCCGTGGTAATGCGCGTGGGTACGCCGATCTCATTTTCAAGGAGGAACCCCAAAGGGAAGCGGTGCAGGCTGGGAAACGGGGTGTTCAGGGTGAGCAGCACGCCGTTTTTGAAGTCGCCGTAAGCGGGGAAACCCACGCCCATACCGGCCAGATCTTCACCCCGGAACGGCGCCAATGCACCGGCTATGTCCCGCAGGACCTGATCCCGCGTGCCGCCGCGGTGGCTGTCCACGGCATAGCTGCCCAGAACCTCGCCTTCACTGGTGACAAGACCGGCCTTGGTTGAAAATCCACCTATGTCCAGAGCAAGGTATTTCTTTTTAATCTCCACTGGAGCTACATTCTCGCACATTAGTGGAGTTAGCGTATCACGTCACCACTTTACTCATAGGTTACCATCAGGTACAAAGAAGCATTGCCTGGCAATTTCCAGCATCACCGACGCATTAAGAATCGGAGGCGTGTCCGTTTGGCAAACTACGCACTCGCCATAGACGTAGGCGGCACATTCACAGACGTTGTGCTGTCAAACTTGGATACAGGCGATTTCCATTTGGTGAAGGCGCCCTCCACACCCAGCGACCCCTCTCTGGGATTCATGGATGGTCTGCGCAAGGTATTGAACGACTCGGGAATTCATGGCGCCAGCCTGCGCCGTATTTTCCACGGAACCACTATAGCCACCAATGCTATCCTGGAGGGCAAGGGCACCACCGTTGGCTTGATCGTCTCCGAGGGGTTCAAGTATGTATTGGAGATAGCCAGGCAGGGGATGCCCCGCCTGGTCAGCAATCACGTCTGGGTCAAGCCGGAGCGTCCGGTCCCTCCTGAGCGTATATTCGAAGTGGCGGAGCGGATAGACTTCACCGGAGAAACCGTTGTTCCCCTGGACGAGGAGGCGGTGCTGAGATCGGCGCGCCACTTTGCCGAGGCCGGCATAGATTCCATAGCCGTTTCTTTCGTCCATTCTTACGCGGATAGCGCCAACGAACGCCGGGCAAGGGATTTGGTGATGGCGGGCCACCCCCAAGCCCACGTGTCCCTGTCCTCGGAGGTGCTTCCCGTATTCAGAGAATACGAACGTACAATGACCACGGTTCTGAACGCTTACGTCATGCCGCAGGTCAGCTACTACGTCAAGAAACTGGAAGGCGGATTGAAGGAGCGTGGGATAGACGCTCCATTGCTCATCATGAAGTCCAGCGGCGGTGTAATAGGGGTAGAAACGGCCGTAAGCCAGCCTGTATATACCGCGCTTTCCGGCCCGGCCGCCGGAGTCATGGCGGCACGACACATTGGACAGATGACGGGCTTCAAAGACGTCATCTCCCTGGATATGGGGGGCACCAGTACGGACGTGTCCCTGATATCGGACTGCAATGTCACGTCGACCACGGAAGGAAGGCTGGGCGCCTGGCCAATGCACCTGCCGATGGTGGACATAGCCACCATTGGGGCAGGCGGGGGCAGCATTGCCTGGCTGACCCAATCGGGGAACCTATCGCTGGGTCCACACAGCGCCGGGGCCAACCCGGGACCGGTTTGCTATGGCCTGGGAGGAACCGAGCCCACAGTGACCGACGCCAACCTGGCGCTTGGACGTATAAACACCAGCATCGCAGGTGGCGCGGTGGCCCTGGACGTCGACGCGGCAAGAGACGCCCTTGAGGAGAAGATAGCCGCGCTGCTGGGCCTGAGCCTGGAGGAAGCGGCCAGCGGAATCACCATGATAGTGAACAACTCCATGATGGGCGCCATCCGCAACGTGAGCGTGGAGCGGGGCTACGATCCCAGGGAGTTCACCCTGGTAGCGTTTGGCGGAGCCGGTCCAATGCACGCCATCGGTGTGGCGCAGCTGCTGGGCATCCCCAACGTCGTGGTGCCCAGAAACCCAGGCGTTTCCTCCGCCTATGGCCTCTTGGTGGCAGACTTCAAGAACGACTACGCCCGCACCTTCATCCAAAAGCCCCCTGACTATGACCTGGAAGCCATGGAGAAGGTGTACAGGGAGCTGGAAGAAGAGGCTATCTACTGGCTGGACAAGGAAGGCGTGCCACAACAGGGCCGCTCCCTTATGCGCTCTGCCGACATGCGGTACACCCACCAAGGATTTGAAGTGGCCACGGACCTCAGGGGAGGCTCCGTTGACGAAAAGTCCATTGAAGGCTTGCTGCACGAATTTCACCGCAGGCACAAGCAACTATTCGGGTTTTCACTGGACCAGCCGGCGGAGGTAGTTACCCTCCGGGTGTCCGCGTTAGGTACGCTGGGGGCAGCTCCGATGCCACGGCTCACGGGTAAGCCCGTTCCGGTGGAAAAAGCGGTCAAGGAGCAGAGGCCGGTCTTCTTCCAGGAGCATGGCGCGCCGGCGCTCTGCGATATATTCAGACGGGAGATGCTCTCGCCGGACTCCATTGTACAAGGCCCTTCCATCCTAGAGGGCGTGGATTCCACCGTGGTGATAAACCCGGGCTGGCAGGGAAGGATAGATGAGTACGGCAACTGTATACTCCAAGCCGTATCGGGTTGATAGCTTATGACAACCTCCAACACGGTTGATTCCATAACCCGTGAGCTAATCAGGGGCTCGTTGAAGGCGGCTCGACAAGAGTGCGAGATCCTCATCGAACGCACGTCCATGTCCGCCTTCATCCGGGAAAAGAAGGACTACCTGATCAGCTTTTGCGATAGCCGGGGCAAATCGGTCTACGGCACGGATCAAGGCTCCGACCTAATCGACTGCGTATGGGAGTACTACCCGCTAGAGAGCATGAAACCGGGCGACCTCTACTGGTACAACGATCCCTACATCTCGGACGGCGCAATATCGCACACGCCGGACATGGTTTTCATAACCCCGGTCTTCATGGATGGAGAACTGGCAGCGTTCTGCTACTCCTGGGCCCACTTCTGGGACCTGGGAGGCAGCCGCCCCGGCAGTATAGGCCCCGCCAATACCGAGATATTCCACGACGGCACGCTGGTGCCGCCCATCAAAATCGTTGATCAGGGCAGACTGAACGAAGAAGCCTACCGCATCATCCTAAGAAACTCCCGTTATCCGGACCTGCTGGAGGGTGACACGCAGGCACTGATGTCCGCCGCCAGCCTGGCAGAGCGCCGCATCGTGGAGATGTTCCATCGCTTTGGCAAGGAAACCATGCTGGCCGCATTCAGCTATTTCCAGGAAGAGACGGGCAACTTCGTGCGTCGCAAGATGCTGGAGCTTGTCCCCGAAGGCGAGTACTCCTTCCGCGATTACATGGATACCGATGGGGTAGGGGAGCAGTGGCATTCGCTCGAGGTGAAGCTGACCCGTCAAGGGGAAAAGGTGGTGGCCGACACCAGTGGCAGCGACGACCAGGCGCCCGGCTCCATCAACTTCATGATGTCCAAGGTCGTGCTCAAGTCGTGGTATGGCCTCTATCTCTCCAGCTTTGATCCATCCCTGCTCATGAATGAGGGGCTATTGGCCTCTATAGATGACGTTCTGATCAGGGACGGCAGCATATTGCATCCAAAATGGCCCGCCGCATTGGGCTGCCGTGCCCATACCTTCGGTAAACTGAAGGATGCCATTGTGGGAACCATTGCCCAAGCTTCCCAGGGACAGGTCATGGCAGCCACCGCCGTTTACGTGATTGCGTACTGGCGCATGAAAGACCCGGTCAGCGGAGAGTGGATATTGTGCACGGACGGCATCGCCGTGGGGCACGGCGCAAGGCCGTTTGCAGACGGCCTGGACGCTATCTACAACGTGCACAACCAGAACTACCCCGCCGAGTTCATGGACATGGAATACCCGCTACGCGTAGAAAGGTATGCCTTGAATCCGGATTCCGGAGGCCCCGGCAAGTACAGGGGAGGGTGCGGCATTATCAGGGACGTCAGGCTGCTTGCGCCGGAAGGCACCTTTGGCCTGCGCGTAGAGTGCAATCGCTTTCCCGCCTGGGGCGTCGCCGGAGGCATGGCGGGCGGTACGTCCAGAGTCGTTATGAATCCAGCCACTCCCCAGGAGAAGGATGTACGGCCGTTTTCAGACGACAACAGATGGTACGCAGGAGACATGGTGCGCATCTATAGCGCCGGCGGCGGCGGATGGGGCGACCCGTTGGAACGAGACATAGCCCTGGTGGAGAAGGACGTGAGAGGCGGCTTCGTTACCCTGGAAGGGGCTCTGCGGAACTACGGAGTAGTCATAGATCCGGTGACATCGAAGGCCGACGCGCCTGGTTCGGAGGCTAACCGAAACGACATAAGGAGAAGGCGGGGCGAGACCAAGATGTTCCACCGCTTCATCTACTTCGACGAGGAACGGGAAGAGCGGGAGTGGGTTGAACAGAACATGCCGCGCTAGTTCTGCACAGGCTGCTGTCATCACCCCCATCTCAATCTTCCCCCATCAAAGGGGAAGAGGTTTTGCAGAGGGCCGCTTTTCAGCCACCACAATCATGCGGCGCGTGTCGATTGAATAGGCCCCCCCATCGAAGCCGCCGTAAACCTCCACAAAGGCAAGTCCCGCCTTTCGTAGTAGCTCCAGAGTCTCGGTTAGAGTGTACAGGCGGATGTGGTGGCCCACCGTCTCTCTGCGGCTGCCGTCGGGCTTGATGATTGTAAAGGTAACGTGGTTCCGGCTGGTGACAAGGTCAAACTCCCGGTACTCCAGGTAAAGGCTGCCATCCTCGCCTTGTCGCCAGTCAGACTGGTCGTAATTGCTGACCACCCACTCGCGATTGATCATATCAATCAGAACACGCCCGCCGGGCTTAAGCGCCTCCCTTACGGCCTCCAGCACCTTCAGGTTCTCATCGTCCGATTCCAGGTAGCCGAAGGAGCTGAACATGCTGATCACCGCGTCAAAGTGATCCTTAAACGGGATGTCGCGCATGTCTTTGCACAGCAAGTCAAGATGAACGCCATGTTCCTTTGCGCTCTGTCCGGCCTGCTCCAGGTATTCCTGGCTGAGATCCTGGCCAGTAACTTTCAGTCCATGGCTGGCCAAAAGAACGCTATGCCGACCCTGCCCGCAGCACAGGTCCAGGAGACGGCTGTTTGAGGAAAGACCGAGCGTCCGCTCCACAAATAGCACCTCTTTTTCCGTGCGTTCCCTGGTAAAGGTGTTGCCATAGGCTTCCTGGTAGTCACTGCCGAAAAAGTCAACGTACCACGGAGGATTGGAGTCGTTCATGCCACTCCCTTAGTTGGTGTTGCCGACAATCTTAACAGCACGGTAAAGCATCTCAATCCCTCCCCCACCCCCGCAAGTGGGGGAGGGCTAGGATGGGGGGCAAAGAGGCGTGAGCAGGTGTGCGTCACTCCCATCTCAATCTTTCCCGGTCAAGGGGGAAGAGGGTTTTTGGCTGTAGTACAATGGCTTTCGCCGTTGCGAAATCATTACGAGAACCGGATAGACACCTAGTGCTTCAGTTAAAGGGGAAATCAGCCCTGATCATAGGAACCAAGCGGATAGGAGCCGTGGTAACAAGACGTCTGGCGCAGGAAGGCATCAACCTGGCCATCGCCTATCGAAGGTCTGTGGCTGAAGCTCAGCAGTTGCAGAACGAGGTAGCGTCTCAGGTGGAGAACACGCTCTTAGTCCAGGGGGACATCAACCTCGAAGCAGACGTACGGCGCATAACAAGCCAGGCGGCGGAGGAGCTGGGAGGCCTATGGTTTGTGGTTAACCTAGCCTCCGATTACCCAAGGGCACCCTTCGACGCTCTGAATGGAGAGGCTTGGGATGAGGCCATGGCCGGCGCAAAAGGCGCCTATCTGCTGGCCGTACACGGGGCTCGCCGGATGATGAACAACACCGGCGATACCAAAGGCCATATACTGATGTTCAGCGACTGGGCAGCAGGGGAGACGCCATATCGGAACTATCTTCCCTACCTAACGGCCAAGGCATCTATTGGCTTCATGACTAGGGCATTTGCGACTGAGCTTGCCGGGCATGGCATCCTGGTCAACAGCATTGCCCCCGGGCCCACAATGAGGCCGCCTGAGATCTCTGAGGAAGAATGGGCCAGGGACGTTATTACCAGCACACCGCTGAAAAGGGAATCAGCGGCGGACGAGATCGCCGAGACGATAGTCACACTTCTCAAAAGCGAGACCATAACCGGCGAGACTATCCGCGTCGATGCGGGTAGGCACCTGGCCGGCCCTGGCGTCGAAGGATAGGAGGAAGCTGTGCTCCACAAGGTAGTAAAGACGATTGATTTTTGCTACGGACACCGGTTGCTGGATTACGAGGGCAAGTGTCGTCATCTACACGGGCACAACGGCTTGTTGGAGGTGGAAATAGAGTCGGACTCCCTGGACCACAGGGGTATGGTCATGGATTTCAGCGACCTGCGGGGAGTGGTTAAAGATTGGGTCGATAGGAACATGGACCACAAGATGCTGCTCCGCAAGGATGACCCAGTGGCCGCCCTTCTTTCTGAAATGGGCGAACCGTTTTACCCAATGGATGACAACCCCACCGCGGAGAACATCCTGAAGCACATATACCGGCAGATGCGAAAAGAGGGCCTGATGGTCTCGGAGATGCGATTGTGGGAAACACCCTCAAGTTACGCCAGCTACCGCGAGGAGTAACAGTGGAAAGAATAGCCGTACTGGCAAGTGGCGGGTTGGACAGCTCCATCCTACTGGCGGACCTGGCCGGAACCGCGGAGGTCTTCCCCATATACGTCAGGAAGGGCCTGCTCTGGGAGGAGGAAGAGCTCCGCTCCTTGAACGCTTTCATAGAGGCTTTGCACAGTTCCAACGTACACGGGGTAAGAGAGCTTTACGTGCCGGTCGAGGGATTGTATGGAGACCACTGGAGTTTGACTGGCGAGGGGACTCCCGGCGCAGATACAGCGGACGACGCCGTGTTTCTGCCGGGCAGGAACGTTCTCCTTGTATCGCTTGCCGCCATATGGTGCAGCACTCATGACGTATCGCAGATTGCACTGGGTTCGCTGGGCGGCAATCCCTTCCCAGACGCCACGCCGGAGTTCTTCAGCAATTTAGCCGGGGTGCTTTCGGTTGCACTGGGGCGCAGGATCAGTGTAAAGGCGCCTTATAGAGGAGCAGAAAAGCACGCCTTGATTCGCGATTTCAAGCATTTGCCGTTGCACTTGACCCTGACCTGCATTTCGCCCAGAGACGGACTTCACTGCGGCGTATGCAACAAGTGCAACGAGCGGCGCATGGCCTTCAAAAAGGCTGAAATAGAGGATAGCGCCATCTACGGAGACCTTGCATAACCTAGAGTCCCTTCCCCCCGCAAGTGGGGGAAGGTTAGGATGGGGGGCAAGGAGGCGTGACCAGGCACGGTTCACCGCCATCTCAATCTTCCCCCATCAAGGGGGAAGAGGTTTGACGCGGGAACTAAGGCTAAGGAGGTAACGTGGACGGGACTTTGGTAAGAACGGAACAGATTGAAAAGCTGAAACTCCTCCTCAGGGAGGTGCTTGAGCTTCTGGGAGAAGACCCCCAAAGAGAGGGTCTGCATCAGACCCCGGAGCGGTGGGCACGTTCTCTGCTGACCTATACCCAGGGTTCGCAGCATGACCCGGAAGAGCACTTGCGGGTTATCTTTCAGCTAGACGACGACAGCTATCCGGCCGGCTCTGACGACATGATCATAGTGGACAACATAGAGTTCACCTCCACCTGCGAACACCACATAGCACCGTTCAGAGGAATGGTGCACATTGGGTATATACCTGATCCGGAAAGCAAAATCGTCACGGGGTTGTCCAAGCTCTCGCGGGTCGTGGAGGTGTTTGCCAGGCGGCTGCAGGTGCAAGAAAGGATGACCCAGCAAGTGGCCAACGCCATCGATGAGCATCTCAAACCGCTGGGCGTCATTGTAGTTGCACAGGCAATTCACTATTGTATGATTCAACGCGGCGTGGAACAGCGTTCCAGCGTGGCCTTGACCACCGCCCGCCGCGGGGCTTTCTTGAGCAATCCATTGCTGGAGGAGAAGTTCCAGAATTACCTTCGACTACGCATGGACACCAGGGAGATGTAAATATGGACACGATAAAGGACCTTCTAGAAGAGCTAACCAATGCATACGGCCCCTCAGGGTTCGAAGGCCCGGTGAGGAGCATTGTACAGAGGGAGTTGGGACCCATCTGTGATGACCTGGAAACCGACGGCTTGGGATCGTTGATCTCACGATTGAAGGGGGCCAGCGATGCACCGAGAGTCATGCTTGCCGGGCATATGGACGAACTGGGGCTGATGGTCAAATTCATCACCTCCGAAGGCTACGTTAAGTTCCAGACCATCGGTGGGTGGCTTGACCAATCGCTGATAAACCAGAGGTGGGTGGTGCTGACCAGAAACGGCCCCGTTCCCGGCGTAACCGGCATAAAGACCGTGCACGTGATGACGCCCGAGGCACGCAGCCGGGTCTTCAAACGGGATGAGATGTTCATAGACGTGGGCGCATCCAGCAAGGAGGACGCGGAGGAGCGGTTGGGCATTCGTCCCGGAGACCCGGTTGTACCCGACAGCAAATTCGCTGTTCTGAACGGCGAACAACTGTACCTTGCCAAGGCCTGGGACGATCGTATTGGCGTGGCGGTGCTGATAGAAGTGATGCGCCGCCTGAAGAGCGAGCCTGCATCCAACACCGTATACGGCGTGGCCACGGTTCAAGAAGAGATAGGCCTGCGCGGCGCACATACCAGCAGCTACCGCATAGAGCCGGATGTTGGAATCAGCTTGGAGTCCGGCGTAGCGTCAGATTATCCAGGCATTACACAGGACGAGGCACAGGAGAAGCTGGGCAAGGGGCCATCGGTCTTCTTACACGACAACTCCATGCTACCCAATCTAAAGCTGCGTGACCTGGTCATAGACGTGGCGGCTGAGAAAAGCATCCCGTTGCAGTTCACCGTTATCAGCGGCTACGGGGAAGACGGCGCTGAAATGCAACGCACCAGAGGAGGCGCTCCCAGCATCAACATAGCCGTCCCCACGCGATACTTGCACAGCCACAACGGCCTAATCAGCCGCTCTGACTTCGATCAGGCGGTGGAGCTGGTGACGGCGGTGGTGCAGAGGCTTGACGCGGAGACGGTAAGCCGGATCAAGGCATTCGATTAGGAGGTGGTCGTGGAAGGTAAGGTTGTACTCATAACGGGCGCTAGCAGAGGGATAGGCAAAGCCCTGGCCGTGGGCTTTGCCAGCGCCGGGGCCACCGTGGTGACATCCGCTAGGACAACCCAACCAGGCTCCGGTGTAGCCCAGGGCTCCCTGGAAGAGACGGTGAGGCAAATCAGGGATTCGGGAGGCAAGGCTCTGCATTTCCCCTGCGACGTTACCAGTGAAGAACAGGTCAAGGCCCTGGTGAATTCTACCGTGGCGGAAGCGGGGCCCATAGACGTGCTGATCAACAACGCGGGCATAGAAGTTACCGGCTCCGTAACAGAGCTTGATACGGCTCAATTTGAAAACGTTCTGAAGGTAAACGTGGTTGGCCCATTTCTGCTATGCAAATACGTTGTGCCAGGCATGATGGAAAGACGCGCCGGAAATATCATCAACATATCTTCCAGGTCGGCCATATGGGATCAGGAGAATACGCCGGTCTACGGCGCGTCCAAGGCGGCGTTAGACCGGTTCACACGCAATCTGGCCGTGGATCTGAAGCCGTACAACATAGCGGTCAACGGCCTGGGCCCCGGCCTCGTCGAGTCTGAGATGACGCGCAACTGGGACCCCTCGCTTGATCTCTGGGGCAGAATGCCTTCCCCGGCGGAAGAAGTCGTGCCCGCCACTCTCTGGCTAGCCCAACAGGATGCTTCCAGCTTCACCGGTCAGGTGGTGCACCGCGATGAGTTTCGACAAACCTGGCCTTAGCTAGGATACGTGTATCCGTTCATGGTGAACAGACATTGTAGAGATGGGAATGCAGTCTCCGCTCACCCTGAGCTCGTCGAAGGGAGTGAGCGGCAAACGACCGTTTATTATATTCGCTCATCTGGTTCGACAGGCTCACCATGAGCGGAGGAGAGATGTCCTCTCACCACGAGCATAAAGTTCACCCTGAATCTAGTCAAAGTTAGGCACTGATCAGAGGGAAGAGCGGCCCTTAGCTAGGATACGTGTATCCGTTCCACGCTAACGCCCAGGTCAGGGTCGAGCGTAACCAGGGCAGCGGTACGCTCTTGGCCTCCGGAAGGCGCTCCACTGTAGAAGGCGGACGCCTTTCCCTTTGTCACGTCCCTAAAGACATGCGTGTGGCCCAGCGCTATGTAATCGCAGTCCGCGGAGGCCAGTTCCTCGTGAGTGATGGGGGATCCTCTGTCGATGAAGCTGACTGAATCCAGCACGATGCCATGGCCCATGACCACGTACCACCCTCCGTCCGGCCTGGGCTGGATACCGCCCAGCGGGTGGAACTCCGGAACGTGGTTGTAGACCGGACAACCCCAGACGGACAGCGTCAAGTCACTCAAAGTGACCATTTCGCCGACGGGATACCTGAGGATGTGAACGTTCTCCCGCGATTCGTGGAGGAGGAATGAGTCGGAGGTTAGGAGAGTGTCGTGGTTGCCGGGTAGGACGACTACGGGACGGTGCAAGCCAGCCAGCGACTCGAACACGTAATGCACCGAGTCCTCGGGAACAGTCCCACTATCGAAGAGGTCTCCGGCTATCAACAGGGCATCCACAGAGAGGTGGCGCACCGTGTCGAGGACGTTTTCAAACCCTTGCCGGGCATCCCTGGGATAAAGGTCGCTGCCTATGTGGACGTCCGATGTGTGGAGTAGTCTTATCCGTTTGCGTTCCATAGCTCTGAAGACAGCGCGCTACATTCTAGCACAGGTTGAGATGGAGACGCGCTGCCGCCCACGTACTAAAACTTGCTGATTCCCAGCGAGTAGAGGTAGTCCCAGAGGTCTTCCAGGACACGGCGGCTTTCCTCCGGCCCGAACCCATCCACGATCCATTCACGGCGGCCCCGTCCGTCAACCATGCCAGCGTCGATGAGACGCTGGATGTGATCGAACTCCATGTCGGGGTGGGGAAGGAGGTTGCGCCGCACCACCTTGGAGATGGCGGCAACGAGGCCATACGCGCCCCAGTTGGACACGGCGGCGATTATGGGATGCGTGGACGGCGTGACAGTGGGCGCTTTGCTGGGCAGGTGCGGGCCGGTGTACTCGGCCAGGTTGGCCAGCCCAACCTCGTTGCCCCAGTCGCCGATACCGATGGTAGCGGTGTGATGATTGAATAGGTAATCGAGCTTGGCGGTGCGCTCGGTGACGTCGGAGCCTCCCACGAACTGGTACTTGCCTTCCGCGCTCGCGCCGGGGCGCTCCACCGCAACGAGCACGGAGGGCTTGTGCCGTTCCAGCAGATCTATAGCAAACTGTTCGCTGGCGCCGTCGTCGGCTATGGGAAACTCGATGACCTCTTCCACGGTAGGCTGACCTTCAAGGGTGAAGGTGGCGTAGTGGTCTACAACGTAGGTCACCTTCCATCCCAGCTTGGTCAGAGCCCTGCCCAGGAAATAGGCGCCTGGAGGGCCGTCGCTCTCCACAGAGCCGGTCTCCGGCGGTGGGAACTGGTAGAGATTGGGGATAAAAAAGCCGGTGAGGATGAAGGCATGACCGGGGTGGTCCAGAATCATGAATCTGGCAGCGTCCTCTACAAATGTATCGGACATCCGGAGCCGGACGCCGGAGATGCCCGTCCACTTGCCCTGGTTGAGGATGATGTCTTCAATAGCGCCCATTTTTTCCCGCTCACCGACTTTGGATGTCACGTGCAGGCTATCATAAAACGGGCAAAGCGGGCAGGCGGGCAAGGCCGCCGGATTGCTTTGGGGTTTGACTCCATGCCTCACCCCTCATAGAATCGCAGGCGCTAGTAATGAAGCAATCATAGGGAGGGATCATATGCGGATTGGAGTTGGCCTAGAGAACATACGCGCCTACCTTGAGGAGAATAAGGAGCGCCACATTCAGCGCATACAGAGACTTGTAGAGCAGCCAAGCGTATCAGTGGAGGATTATGGCGTTAGGGAGTGCGCCGAGCTGCTGGTGGAGATCCATAAAGAGATCGGCTGCGAGGAATCCAAACTTGTCGAGACCTCTGATCTTCCCGGACTGTGGGCATACTACAACGCCGGAAAGTCCAAGACCATAATCGTGTATGCCAACTTTGATACCAGGCCGGTGCTGCCCCATGAGAAATGGGAAAATCCGCCCTGGAGCGGCACAATAACGTCTGCGGGGCCCTATTCCAAGGTGCTCATGGGCCGGGGCGCCGCCTCCTACAAGGGTCCCTACATCGCCTGGTTGAACGCCCTGGAAGCAATCAAGGCAGTAGAGGGAGAGCTTCCCTTCAACTTCATGTTCCTCTTGGAGGGTGACGAGATACTGGGCAGCGCGTCTTTCCCCGAAATGTACCAGGAATACCGCGACCGCCTTGCCACGGCACAGGCCAGCTTTAGTCCCGGGGCATCGCAGGATGCGACGGGACGGGTCAGCATGAGCCTCGGCTACAAGGGGCTGATATACGCCGACCTCATTGCAAGCGGGGAGAAATGGGGCAGGGGGCCGCAGGCCGCGCCGGGACACGGCATGACCAAGTCGGTGGTGGATAGCCCAGCGTGGCGCTTGGTGGAAGCGCTGTCCACCCTCACAGAGAACAACGGCAACACGGTATCCATCCCCGGTTTCTACGATGATCTGAGGCCGCCCAGTGAGGATGAAAAGAACGCCGCATTCGCCTTTCGTGAAGCGATGGGCAACGGCGCTTGGAACCAGGTGCTGCCGGGAGTGGCGGCGATGAAAGTGCCGGCGGGCGACCTGGATGACGAGCAGGTCATACTCAACTACTTCTACGGCCCCAGCTTCAACATAAACAGCCTGCGCGCCGGTCTCACCGGGCCGGGCACCATGCCATTCACGCTGCCCAACGTGGCCGCGGCGCGGTTCGACATTCGCGTGCCACGGGGCTTCAGCGTGTCGAAGGTGATAGGGCAGATCAATGATCACCTGGCAGCCAATGGCTTTGACGACCTGGAACTGGACGTGCTGGCGGCCAACGATTCGTCCCAGACGGGCACGGACACCGACCTGGTGCAGGCAATCATGGAGGCGTTCGAGGAGATGGAGGTGCCGCTGGTGATGGCGCCCTACAGTGGAGGAGGAGGGCCGTGGTCGCTGTACAGAAATGACCTGGGGCTGCCCATGATCCGTAGTGTAGGCGTCGGCGGCGGAGGCAACGCCGGTGCGGCCAACGAGTTCATGGTTATAGACGGCACGGATACGATGGGAGGCTTGGTGGAGTGCGAGCTGTCGCACGTGCATATGCTGAAAGCATACGAAAGGCGGGCAGGGTAGGTCTAACCAATGGCAATGCCGTCTGAAGGAGACTCGCATGGACGATAGGGATTTAGCGTTTACACCCGGTTACAGGCAACGGGAGATGATAGCAAGCAGGGAGATATCCCCTGTTGAGTTGACCGAGCTATACCTAAGGCGCATCGAGGAACTGAACCCCAGGCTGAATGCGTTTCTCACCGTGGCGTCGGAGCAGGCCATGGAGGCGGCACGCCAAGCCGAGCATGCCGTGGCGCGGGGAGGCGAGCTGGGGCCGCTGCACGGGGTGGCAGTCTCCATAAAGGACCTGGCTTCTACAAGAGGCATCCGCACCACCAGGGGATCACTGGTATACCAGGACCAAGCGCCTGATGAAGACGATATCTTCGTGGAGAGGCTGCGGCAGGCGGGCGCAATCATCCTAGGCAAGACAAACACTCCTGAGTTCGGTGAAGGCGGCGGTGTTACCGAGAACAGGCTGGGGCCGAACTGCAACAATCCTTGGAACCCGCAGATGACCAGCGGGGCATCCAGCGGGGGCGCAGGCGCATCCGTGGCAGCCGGCCTGAACCCCATAGCACACGGTTCGGACGGGGCGGGTTCCATTCGCATCCCCAGCGCTTTCTGCGGCATTTACGGCATCATGGCTACACAGGGCAGGGTGCCGCGCCGGGAGACAGGGTTGATGAGCTGGAACCCGGTCGACTTCTCAAGGGACGGCCCCATGACCAGAACGGTGAGGGATGCCGCGATTTTTCTCAATGCGGTCTCCGGGCCGCATACGCGGTCCAAGCATGGCACCATGCAGGAAGCGCCACCGGATTTCACCTCAGACCTGGGAAAGGGGGTGCGAGGACTTCGCATTGCCTGGAGCCCTGACCTGGGATCGGTGGCCGTAGACGCCGAGGTGCGTTCCATAGCGGAGAAAGGTTTCAGTGTGCTGGAAGAGCTGGGCGCGGAAGTGAGGGAAGCCAGGTTCCATTTAGAGATAGAAGCGCTGCACAACACGCTGGTGAACTTGAGGGGGCCGGCGTCCTACCTGGCCAACCACCACCTGCTAGAGGAGTGGGGAGACCAGATGATGCCGTACATCAAGGAAGGAATAGAAAGAGGCGGCACGGTGACAGGCGCGGAGTACGCCACTGCACTGGCGGAGTTGCAGAAACTGCGGGCCTACGTGGACGCTTTCTTCAAAGAGGTGGACTTGCTGATCACGCCAGCGGTATCAGTGACCGCTTTTCCAGGCTCGGATCGGCCCACGGTGATCAATGGAAAATCCATAGACCCCATGTCGGGA
The DNA here is from genome assembly GCA_965197965.1 of Dehalococcoidia bacterium. Taxonomy (GTDB): domain Bacteria; phylum Chloroflexota; class Dehalococcoidia; order Lucifugimonadales; family QGNO01; genus DAOUJH01. Next base: position 309,960 of record OZ240235.1, on the reverse strand, counting down.
TGGTACGGCCATAATTTCCCGTTCAACATGTCCGGCAATCCGGCGGCCAGCGTGCCCTGCGGGTTCGCCGCCAACGGTCTGCCCATAGGAATGCAGATAGTGGGCGCCAAAGGAGGGGAGAACACGGTGCTGAGAGCATCGGCGGCGTTTGAAGAGGCGCGCCCCTGGGCGGATGCAAGGCCCCCGGTGTCCTAGAGTGCGCCGGTGGTCTCCCAACCCTGCACAGTGTAGGTAACCATGCTTGTAATAGGCCTGGACTTTGGCACCCTCTCAGTGCGCGCCCAAGTGGTCGATACAGAGACGGGCGCGGTGCTCGCCACTGCTATCGAGTCGTACCGGCACGGCGTTATCGACCGGCGCCTCCCCGAAAATGGAGTTTCGCTGGCGCCGCAGTGGGCGTTGCAGCACCCCCAAGACTGGCTGGACTCAATGACTGCCGCGATCAGAGCAGTGGTCGAGGAAGTAGACGGCTCTCTAATCGGCGGCTTGGGCATTGACACCACGGGCTGCAGCGTGCTGCCGGTGAAGAGTGATGGCACGCCATTGTCGTTCCTTCCCCAATGGAAAGAGCAGCCCCATGCCTGGACCAAGCTATGGAAGCACAACTCGGCGCAGGCACAAGCGGAGCGCTTTACGGAAGCGGCGATAAAGCGCGGCGAGAAGTGGCTAGGGCGATGCGGCGGCGCGGTGTCGCCGTCGTTCATGCTGTCCAAGGCGCTGGAACTGCTTGAGGAAGCACCGCTTATATACCAGGAAGCGGATCTCTTGGTGGAAGAGAGCGACTGGCTGGTATGGCAGCTCACCGGCGTCTTCCGACGCAACGCCTTCGCGGCAGGGTATCTGGCCTACATCCACGAAAAGGATGGGCCGCCGTCCAGAGAGTATCTGGCATCCGTGGAGCCAGGCCTAGCCAGCTTTTACCAAGGCAAATGCTCCGGAGAGATTGCCGCGTCGGGAACGCCAGCGGGAACACTCAATCCGTACTGGGCAGAGAAGTTGGGGCTTCCCACCGGGGTTAAGGTGGCTGTGCCCACCATAGACGGGCCGGCCGGGGCCATAGGCGGCGGGATTGACACCAACGGGACCATGTACATGGTGATGGGCACCTCTATAGTAGACTTCTTGCTCGCCGAAAAAGAGACGTCCGTTCCGGGGATAGCTGGAGTAGCGGCCGACGCTACGTTCCCCGGCTGGTACCTTTACGGAGTGGCCCAGGTAGCGGTGGGAGACGCCTTTAGCTGGTTCACCGAGCAAGTGGGCGTCTCTCACGAAGAACTGACCGCAAGAGCGGCACGCCTAGCGCCCGGCGAGAGCGGAATCCTGGCGCTAGACTGGTGGAACGGCGGCCGCAAGCCTGAGGTGGACGCCGACCTTAGCGGCGTCGTCATAGGCTACAGCCTACAAACGGCCAACGAAGCGGTGTACCGCGCCCTGATAGAGTCCACGGCCTTCGGGTCCAGGTATGTAGTAGATACCTTTCGCAAATCGGGGCTCACCGTGTCCGGCCTGCGCGCCGGCGGGGGGTTGACAGCCAACCGCTTGCTTCTACAGATATACGCGGACGTCATAGGTCTGCCCCTGGAAGTGACCGCCAGCGAGCAGCCCAGCACTTTGGGCGCAGCCGTGCTGGGAGCAGTGGCGGCGGGCGCTTATGACTCTGTGCTGGATGCGGCCAGGGTGATGGCGCCAGCAGCCGCCTACAAGGTAGAGCCGGTCCCGGAGCACAGAGCTACCTATGACGCGTTGTATCGCGAGTACGTGCGCTTGGTGGAGATGTTCAGCGGTGGAGACTCTCCACTGAGGCGGCTGCGAGACCTGCGCCACCGCATCGACTAGCCGTCGGCGCTTGCAGCGACCTGCTGGGCAGATGGTCGCTTGGCCGGGGGCTTGGCCATCAGGATCATGGCCATGGAGATGAAGGACAGCGCCCCAAACACCAGCAGCGGCACCTCGTACGTGCCGGTGCGGTCGAACATCCAGGCCGCGAATATGGGCGCGGCAAAGGTGAACCCGGTGCGGAAGGGCGCCACAGCGCCCTGAATCGAAGCGTAGTACTTCCTACCGAACAGGTCGGCGCGGAGGGATTGGGGCAGTGAAGAGAGTCCGCCCCAGACCAGCGCGTACGGAGCGTAGACCAGGGTGAGCACAAAGATGGAGTTGACCTGCGACATAGCGAGCACGGCTCCGCCAAGCAGGGCGAGCAAAACGGCCATGAGATAACGTTTGTTGAACCAGTCCCCGGCCCAACTGAGAAACAGCCTGCCCGGTGCGCTGAAAATGGCATGGATGACAAAGAGAAAGGCGGCCTGGCCGGAGGTGCCGCCCATGGAATCCACCAATGGGAACAGGTTTATGGCTACGGCGCTGGTCACGGCGCCACGCACAGAGACGGCGGTGGTGAAGTACCATAGCGTTGGCGTCTTCAACGCCTCCCAGACGGTGAAGTTGACCTCCTCTTCCTCGTCGTTCTTCTTCGCATCGGCCTCCTCGCTGGCACGGGGCAGGGGCTGCCGGTCGGGAGAATCACCGTCGGGGAGCATGCCGTATTGCTCAGGCTTGTGTCGCATCAGGGCGGCAACGGGCAGTCCAATGACTATAGTTGCTACGGCCATGGCGCGGAAGGCCCAGCGCCAGCCGTAGGCTTCTATAATCTGGTTGATGGGCCAGACCATGAATGCGCCTATGCTGAACCCCAGCCACATGAGACCGAAGGCGCGGCCGCGCTTGCGGCGCCACCAGTTGGCAACCGCGGTAGAGATGGGCATGCTGAACCCCAAGCTTGTGCCCAATATCACGCCAAGCAGGAAAGAAGCGATGAAGGTAGGAAGGTTGGGGGATATGCTGACCAGGAACAGCCCCACGCCCAGGATGGGCACGCCAATGAACATCATGATCCGCGGGCCGAACCTGTCCACAAGGTAGCCTTCTACGGGACCGATGAAGGCCGTCTCGATGCGGCCAAGGACGATGATGGAGGCAACAATGGCTATGTCAACGCTGAACTCTTCAGAGAGGGGAATGATGAACGCGTTCAGCCCGTGATTGGCGAAGCCAACGCTCACCGCCATTCCAGCCAAGCCGGCAAATATTATCCACCAGCCAAAGAAGATGCTACGCCCCGCCTTGGGGGCCGGCTGATTCGACAAGCAGCCCCTCCTCAGTCTACTGGCGACAGTATAGCAGGTGTCTTAAGCCGATCAGGGTTGTAATCACGGAGGAGGTGGAACAGGGAGTATGGCGGGTTCACCACGAACGAGGCGTGTCATCGTCACTTGGCGCCCCGCCACCTAGGTTACTCCCTCCGCAGGAAAGACGAATGGGGTGTACGTTGGGTATATGTCCGCTTGGCTCTCTGCGACGTAGATTCTTCACTGCGCTCAGAATGACGTTAGTGTGGCGCTTCTGGAGGAATTATGCAAAGGTCTCCTCAAGCATCAAGTGCGGGGCAGACCAACAGTTGCTGAGGAGAGCGCAGCAAAGTGATCATCGGTTCCGCGGCCTGGCGGTTAGAGGCATTTCGATTACGCAGTAAACGTTGTCGCGGGCGATGATGAGGTTGGCCTTGTGGCGACCCGACTCGTTCACTACGGCGGGTTTGCTCAGCCGCCGGGCGGTGATGGCGACGCGATAGCCTCTCAAAGCGTCGCCCGCATCAAACAGGGTCGTCATCTACCCGTATCGCTCCCTCCGCTTTCAGTTCCCGGCAGATTTCCACGACCTTTTCCAGGTCGATACACAACCGCTCCGATATGTCGGAGTAATACAAGGTTTCTTCCGTGGCAAAGAGGTCTATGATCTCTCTTTTAGCCTCTTCTTTAATAATTTCGCGGAGAACGATGACCTTTCCCTCCGAGTTTTCCTCCAAGTGGGCCACCTGTTCTTCCAGAGTGGCGACTCGTGCCTTCAATTCCCTGATCTCTGAGTCACGTTGTTCAGAAACAAGCGTCATAGTAGGCGTGATTCTACCACAGACAGCGATTTTCTAACAGCAAACCCTGCCACTATTGAGCGAGGGGCTATAGGCGTCAGGCTTAAAAGCGCCCCGGGGAAAGCGAGAACAGATCCACAGTAGACGTTCCCTTCAACACCAAGTCAGCCGCCGCCTTGCCCATTGCAGGAGCCAGCATTATCCCTTTTCTCCCCCCGCCGCTGGCTATAATGACTCCGGATTTCCCCGGTATCCGGCCAAGCACAGGCAGCCCGTCGGGGGTCACCGGACGCAGGCAGGCGGTTTGCTTAACAAGATCAGCCCGGGCCAGGTGGGGCAGTACGCCGGCCACCGACCGCACAATAGTCTGCCTCCCCGCTGCCGATGGCTTATCGTCGAATCCGGCCTTCTCCTCGGTGGTGCCGACCCAAACCAAACCGTCGGGCTTGGAGACAACGTAGCTGCCGTTCCAGTTGATATGGGGAATCGGCGGCCCCTCCGAGCGAAGCCGGAGGATCTGGCCCTTCAGCGGTGTTATAGGCACCGTGAAATCCAACCACGCCGAGGCATCGTTAGACCAAGGGCCCATAGCGATGACGACCCTGTCACATTGCACTGCTCCACTATCCTCCAGGGACACCCCGCTGACACGGCTGCCATCGAACCGGAGGCCGGTCACCTTTTCCATCTTCAGCTCGGCCCCGTACCTAAGCGCCCCCGCGACAAGAGCGTTATTGAATTTGTAAGTGTTTAGCATAGCGCTCGGCTCTTTCACCACTCCGCCAACCACGGTGGAGACCAAGCGGGGCTCAATGGCCAGGACGTCCTCCTTTTCCACCCACTCCACCTTGAAGCCTTCCTGCGACGCCTGCCAGGGAAGCCGCTCTTTCAGTATCCGCTCATCCTCTGTGTTGAACGCCACCGCAACCGAGGTACCGGTCTCAAATTCGTAGTCATAGCCCGATTCTCCGGGCAGGGACTGGCTAAGCTCAAAGTGCAGACGCCAGCTTTCCATGCTGAGGCCGCCGATTGGGTCGGGGATGCCAGCACCGGAAAGAGGGCTGAGGCCGCCCAGCGCCAGCCCGGAGGCATGTTCTCCGATGGGGTCTTTATCCAGGATGGTCACCTTTGCCCCGGCCTTTGCCAGGTAGTATGCGGCGGCTGCGCCGACCACGCCTGCGCCAACTATTACAACATCAGGGCTCTTATTTTCAGTCATGTATTTCCTTTCAAAGCAACGCCACTATATCTGGCCGTGGCCGCCAGGACAAGAATACCAGCGCACCAGATGCCCAGTCCGAACAGTGCCTCGGAAGACGTGATGATATCGCTGGTACAGTTAACGCCGCTTCCCACGGCTCCTTCCGACAAAGGAGGTAACGTATGAGGCCCGTCTGCACCTCCAGCAGGTACCGAAATGCTACTCCAGACGGTGCGGCCATCCGCGTACTCCAAGAACCGCCAGCAACGGGCGTCGTCACCCGTGTAGAGAGCCAGAAACGCCGCTACGATGGTCAGGCTAGAAGCAATGGCCAAAAGAACCAAGAGACCTTTGCGAGTCAGGCCAAGGCCAGGAGCCTTGAAAGTCTGGAACGCGGCAATCCCCAGCACTATAGTGGCGGGCAGCAATAGAAGGGTCACTCCAGATAGCGCGGAGAAGCTGACGGTTAACGACAAGACTGCAGCACTTAGAAGCAAGGGCGCTCTGGCTCGGTCTGTATTCAATTTCCAAGCACATACAGCCACTATGTACGGTGAGGCGAAGATGATGGCAAAAACAACGTCGCCAGGAAACAGCTCCCACCTCAGTCTGAACACGTCTTCCGTAGAGCGCAAGATGACCAGCCCAATCGCTGGCGCCAAGCCCATTAAGGCGCCGCTCATGATCAGCCGAGAGTACGGCGGCTTAACCGGGGATGCTGTACCTTCCCTGGCGATCACAATCTACTCCAGAAACTGTTCCCGCCAGCTGGAATACTGCTCCTGTCCCGTCGCCACGTCCATAAGCTGCGTCGTGGCCGCGCTATCTTGGAGGTCGCGCGGGGAGCCGCCGCGGCTGAGATGATACATGGCGTCATAGGTAGCCTTCACAGCTATCTGAAACGGCAAATGCCCCGCCAAGGCCACGCGCACACCCATGCCCGCCAGATAGTCCAGGTCTTCCAGCTCAGGCGGCGTGCTCCCCAGCATGAGCGGCAGCGATGTGGCGGTTCGCACCTTCTCTAGCTCCTCGCGGGTGGTCAGTCCGGTGAGGAATACGGCATCGACGCCCGTAGAGGAATATGCCTCCACTCTTCTGGCAGCCTCGTCTACTCCTGCGAATCCCGTGGCAGCCGTACGTCCCACTATGACAAGGGAGGGGTCCTGCCTGGCAGCCAGCGCCGCCTTAAGGTTTTTCTTCATTGCTTCCACCGCCAGTAACTCCTGGCCTTTCTGCTGACGGAAGGGCCTGGGAAGTACGGTGTCTTCCAGTGTGAGAGCGGATACGCCGGCGTTCTCCAACTCTTGCACGGTGCGCATTACGTTGAGAGCGTTCCCGTAACCATGGTCGGCGTCTACTATAAGGCTAAGGTCCGCGGCGCGGGTGATGCGGCGAGTCTGTTCAGCGAACTCGCTGAGGGTGAGCACTACTATGTCGGGCGCGCCCAGCACCACGGCGGAAGCCACCGAGCCGGCGAACATAGCGACTTCGAAACCCACGGAACGGGCTATGCGCGCCGAGACGGGATCGAATACCGAGGCGGGCCGGATGCAGTCGTTGCCCTCCAGCATTCGGCGAAGGCGCAGTCTTCTATCGGTTGGGTTGATGTTGGAAGTCACCGCTACATTCTACACGGCTTGGGAAGAAAACGCAGGATGGTCTTGTGGAATGGATACTAACGCCACTCGCCACGCCAGAACACCGGCGGAGGCGGCGGGGGAGGGCGTCCCGGCCAGATGGGACGGCGCAAGAGAAGGCGGACCACCGCTACCGAGGCCACTCCGGCTAGGAACCCTCCTATGTGAGCCCAGTACGCCACTCCGCTGCTGGCGCCGGCAATGGCGCCCAATCCGCCCCAGAACTGGAGCAGTATCCACAGCCCAAGCAACAACGTGGCCGGTATCTGGATCACCGTGATGAAAAAGAAGATGACCAGCGTGCGTATCCTGCTGTACGGATACACCATCAGGTATGCGCCCAGCACGCCCGCTATAGCTCCGCTGGCGCCTATGGTGGGCACCTGTGAGCCGGTGTCCACGGCTATCTGTGCCCACGCCGCAGCCACTCCCGCCATCAGGTAGAAACCCAGGTAGACAAAGTGACCCATGCGGTCTTCCATGTTGTCCCCAAACACCCACAGATACAGCATGTTGCTGCCGAAGTGGACCAGGCCGCCGTGGATAAACATGGACGAAACCAGCGTCCCCCAGGTAGGAAACGGCGTTGTGATATCCCGCCTGCCTTCCGGAGTAAGCAAGACCTCGAAGGCGCGCCCGGATGTGAACTCCTCTGGGATCACGCCGAACGTGTAGTAGAAAACGTTGACATCGCTGCCTAGGAGCAGGGTATAGAGAAAGACCAAGGAGTTGATGCCAATTAGGGAGTACGTGACATAGGGGCGCTTTTGGCGGCTGACGCTATTGGCGAGAGGGATCAAGAGACGCCGGGCATCCCGTTAGCAGGGAACGCGGTAGAAGATGGGCGGCACTATGGTGTGAAGCTCCGCGGCGTTGAGGTGGTTTATGGAGAGCATGACTCCTCCGACTGCCCTTGTCAGGTAGGGGAGCTCCTGCTCCGGGATGCTGATGCCCTGCGCGGCTGCCAAAGCCTGCATCTGTTCCGTCGTTATCTGGTTGGGTTGAGTGGTCATGGCGTCCTCATGTGGTTGTTTCAGTTTAGCACACTCTACTGCGGCGGGAACTCCCTCTCCAACTCCGTAAGCGACTGGTCAAGGATCTCAATGATGTCATCCACGATGTCCCTTGTTATGGTGAGGGGAGGGGATAGGGTGATGCTATCGCCTACCCGTATCGCCAGGCCTTTGTCGCGAACCAAGTCGGTGAACCGCTTGGCGAACGGCCCGTCGAAGCCGCCGGGGTACCGCTCCTTGGTCTTGCGGTCCTTGACAATTTCGATAGCCATAAGCAGACCCAGCCCGCCGCCGACGAATCCCACGGTGGGGTGGTTCTCCTGTAGCACGGATACGGCCTTGTCGTAGAGGTAGCTGCCCACCGCGTCGGCGTTGTCCACCACGTTCTCCCGCTCCATGATCTCAAGGTTCTTCAAGCCGGCGGCCATCACAGCGGGATGGCCTCCATAGGTCACACCGTGGTGGAACTGCCCCATCTCACCTTCAGCGTTGTCGAAGGCGTCCGCGACCTGCTTGGAAGCGACCACTGCCCCCACCGGCAACTCTCCGCTGGTCAGCGCCTTTGCTATGGTCATGACGTCGGCCTGGACACCGAAACGCTCCATTCCGAACCAGGCGCCCAGCCTGCCGAAGCCGCAAATGATCTCGTCGGCAATGAGAAGGATGCCGTGCTTGTCGCACAGCTCACGCACCCTGGGCCAGTATTCGGCTGCGGGTATCTGGTTCCCACTAGGGATCGGCGTCGCGATGAATGCGGCTATGGTGTCCGCGCCCTCTCCCTCTATGATGTTCTCCAGCGACTTAACGCTGAGCATGCAGCAACTCTGGTTTGTCCGGTCCTGAAAGCCCCAGGGACAGCGGTAGCAGTACGGCGGGTCTACCTGGATGGCGTTGGGCTGGAACGGCTCGAACATGCCGTGCGTGCGCCGGCCGCGGTTGCCTATGCTCATAGCCGTAGTGGTAGAACCGTGGTACTGTCCGCGCCGCGAGATGATCTTGGTCCTGGAGGTGTTGCCCGTGATGAACTGGTACTGCCTAGCCAGCTTGGTAGCTATCTCTACGGCCTCGGAGCCGCCGCCGCAGAAGAAGACGCGGTTCAGGTCTCCCGGGGCAAGCTCGGCCACCTTCTTGGCAAGAAGGATGCCCGGAACTGTGCTGTAGGCACCGGAATTGGCGTAGGCCAATGTGGTCATCTGCTCACTCACCGCCTCCGCTATCTCCGGCCAACGATGACCTATGTTCTTCAGGAACAGTCCGGCCATGCCGTCTATGTACTTGCGGCCCTGGATATCGTACACGTAGTTGCCTTCGCCGCGGGTCATAATGCTATAGCCGCCGGGAGTCACCAGGTCCGCCATCTGGTGGTTCTGCATCCAGAAGTGCTCCAGGCCCCATTGCACAAGCTGGTCTATCTCACCATCGGAATAGGAGTCCTTTATCCACCACGCCGACTTGCTGGTATCCGGTTGCACCATGACACGCCTCCTGGCCGCTTGCTGTTCGGAGACCTTTGCTTAACCTAGAGTGCCTTCCACCCCCATCTCAATCTTCCACCATCAAGGAGGAAGGGGGGTTGGCGGCCGCCAGTCGAGTTGTGCAAAGGCTTCCTGTATGCCGTTAGTCTAGCACGATTGCGGGCGTGCGGACATACGAGCAAACGGGCATACGGGCAAGCAGGCAGGCGGGCAAACGAGTTAGGTCTAGCCCAAAATAGCCGGTACGCGGTCAGCAGTTACTGGCAGGGACTGGCGACGTATTGGTCACGGGCTGGCGCACGCGGACCAGATACACCACGCCAAAGAGCATAAGCAACGCCACTAGGTTAAAGACAAAACCTAGAACCAGGAATAACCAAACTGTAGAGCCAAGCAAGGGAAGGATTGCCTCAGATGGTATTTCCAAGTAACCGAGCAGAGTGCCGAGCGCTACCCTTGCATAATCACCTAGGACCACCGTAGCCACTAGAATGATGATAGCTTCCTTGCGGAACCGGTCGCCGCGTCGGTCGAAGTTGCCGAGCAGCCACACCCTTATAAGCATCACGATTAGCCCGACAAAGCCACCTATCAACCCCTGTAGAGTAGCAGCCCACGTGACCTCAGCCGATGTTCCATCTATTAGAGACCCCTGTATGGGAATAACCAGATATAGAGAGGTGAAGGCGACTAGGAAGAAGGCATGCGTGAGGCTGACCCTAGATAGTTGTCGGGCGAACCAGAGGAGTGCAATGTACTGCGGAAACCAAGCAAATAGGCGGATACCTGTTATACGTAGATCACTAACCGTTCGAGATTCTTCAGGGTCTGCGACTGCGACGACAATCACGGCTATTGCTGCAACAACGCCTATGACCGCCACCGCTATGGAGTACCCCCAAAGCGAGGCGAGGAGTTCCCGTTCTAAACGCCGGACGCGGATATAGGAGAGTGACAGAAGGAGTAGGCCAACGATTCCTACGACAATCTCCCCTGTGATAACCACTTGACCAGAATTGATAATCGATAGACTACCGACTCGATCAATGAGCAAGATACCACTGAGGGAAAAAGATACCATGCGCACCACCGCTGATACGGCAGGAATGCCAATGATCAACCACAGTTCCCATCGGTAGGTGGTGAAGTAGCGCAGCAACCTAGTTCTCATCACTCTATCCCGCGTCCCAATACGAAGACTCATCTTATGCTCATCGACCACAAAGACCAAGTCGGGAACTTTACTGGTTGGGGCCTGAGCCCGGAGGGCAGATGAGAAGCTGAGAGGTGGCGATGTCAGGTCTGAACACCACGTAGAAGTTGTCCTCCGCGTCAAAGGCCATGTCGCTGACTCCGGGGATTCCCCAGGCGATGGGTAGCTCTCCCGTGTCTATGACAATTCCCCTTTGCCTGGCCTGCCACCCCGTATCCGAATGTTCCAGCATGCGGAGGGTCTCGCCGGGCAGATCGGTTTCCCTTACCAACTCCCAGCCCGTTTCCGATCGGAGAGGCCTGTTGAACCTGTACATCCCCCGGTCGGCGCCCAGCCAGACACGGCCTCGCGAGTCCACCAGCATTTTGTCCAGCCGCGCTTCCAGGGTGGCCGTGCTGAACACCGACCACTCTCCGCCTTCCCATGAGGCCACGGTGATGCTCTCGCCCTGAGAGGCGTGCACCGCCCAGAGGCGCTTCTGCCCATCGAAGGTCAGGGCCACAGGGTCTGCCCCATTGAACGAGGGTAGTCTCTGCCAGGCATCTCCATCATACAGGGAGATGATGCTGACTCCCTCCGGCTCGCTGCCCTGGTGGAGCATGGCGACCTGCTCTTCGGAGTCGGTCACGATTTCCAGTACGCGACCAAGGCCCTCCGGGGTTGGCGCAGATGTCCTTTCAAATGGAGGGACGTCCTGGAGCGTCTCGATAACGCCGTCCGGGTAGGCCAGCCAGAGTCTGCCTGCGCCGCTGGAAGCGGCAGCCACCAGCGATTTTCCTATCAGCGCGTCGTCAAGCTCCAGGGAGAACTGTCCGTGGGTGTTCCATAGCACAAGCTCCTGGCCCCTAACGGCAGACCCCGGCACAAAGGAGAGCAGCCGGTTGTAGACCACCCAGACGCTGCCGTCGGCGTCATTCACCAGCCGTGGCCGGTCGAATGGCTGACCCGGCGAGCTATGGACCGTGCAGTCCACCTCTTGGAGAATGTCCAGAAAGAAGGTCTGCACCTCGCCGGAGACCACTGTCCTGTCCGGAGTGCTGGTTGGCGGCGGTGCGCTACAAGCGGCAGACAGCGTCAGCCCGCAGAGCAGCAATATCTTGATATAGCGGGACATTGGATACAGAAGACTAGGCCGCTGCCGCGGCCTCCCCGGAAGGTTCGGCGGTTTTGGTGGGGGGCTTGGCAAGCAAAATTATCGACGCCGAGACGAGGAACATGCCCAGCATGAAGATATAGGCCGGGAAATAGGTGCCCATCACGTCGTGTACCAATCCTACAGCCACCGGTCCCAGCGCCACGGAAGTTGTCGTGATAGGCATCAGCGTGCCCCGTATGGTGCCTACGAAGTCCCGCCCAAAGTAATTGGCTGTCACCACTGAAGTCAGCACTGCCTGTCCACCCACGTTTATGCCGTAGACGGCGCCAAAGATGAAAAGTAGAGGCATGAACTCCCAGTCAAGCCCAGTGAGAAGAAAGATAAGCCCTATGGCCGCGCCAGTGCTGGAAGCTGCCAAGCAGTAGCGGACGTGGTACCGTTCCACCAAGAAGCCCCAGAGCAGCCTGGCCAGAGAGGCGGCCACGGCATGCGTGGCCAGCACCGCGCCGGCCACGGCAGTGTTGAACCCTTCGTCGGTTACAAAGCTGTACTCGTGGAGCACCACCGATGACACGGGTGCGCCGCCAACAACCTGCGCCAGCAGGATGAGCCATAACGCCCGCGTCCTCAGGGCCTCCTTCAATCGCCAGGATACCGCCGATTCGCGCCCGGCCCGGCTCTGGTAGGTCGCATCCAGCTCTTCCTGGCTCTTTGCCCCATCGGGCAACAGCCCCACGTCCTCCGGTTGCCGCACCATGAGGAAAGAGACGGGGAGCAGGAAGGCAAGGAAGAGGACAGACATGACTATCCATCCGTTTTCCCATCCCGACGTAGCAATGATGAATCCTATGAACGGAGCCAGCACCGCTCCGGCGGCGGCGTTGCCCATGGTGCTGAACGCCACGGCGCGCCCCCTGAGGCGCACGAACCATTTGACCACGGTCGCCTGCACCACGAGTGCGCCGGCGCCCGTGCCGCCCGCCAGTCCTATCAGGGCGAATACGGCGTAGAACTGCCATATCTCGCTGACCTGTGTAAGCATGAGGGCCGCAACCCCTCCAATTGCGGCGGAAGCCACCATCAGATAGCGCGGCCCGTACCTGTCAACTACGGTGCCGAAGATCGGCGCCAGCGCCGCGGAGACGTAGGTGCGTACAGTGAGCGCTCCCACCAGCGCGGCGCGGCTCCAGTCCAGGCTTTCCGACATGGGCTTCATGAAGACGCCGAAGGTGAAGCTCTGCAGCCCTCCTCCGGCGAATGATCCAAGAAACGCGGCGCCTACTATGATCCAGCCATAGAAGAACGGTGAGCGATGAGCCAGCCTGTAGCGGAAATCCTGTTTTACTTCCAAGGTAGGGCTATGTATATCACAGGGAAGGCGTCCCTGGCACGGCACTACGCCTGGGAAAGCTCCTGGAATATGCTGTGCAAGAATGTCTCCGTTGGCTCTGCTCCACTACCTCGGAACGCTATTATTCCATTGCTATCTATCGCTACCTTAGTTGGCACCGACGAGGGATGGTACTGCATAAGCATTTCAACCGGCGCCTGCGCCACCGGCCAGGGATGATCCCGTTCATCTCTAAACCCAACTATGGAACTTAGGTCTTCACCCAGATCTACGTTCACCGCGTATAAATCCACGGAGTCCTGGTATTCAGGGTAGATGTCCTTTAGCAGCCGTAACTCGGCGCGGCAAGCCGGTCACCAGGTGGTGAAGAAGTAGACGACTACGGGGCGTCCCTGTTCGGTCAGTTGGGCCAACTGAACGGGCTGGCCCGTTGATGTCTCGGTCAGGGTGAAGTCAGGCGCCATATCGCCAATCCGGTTCCCTGTCTCTACCGGAGGCGTGGCGGTTGGCGTCAGAGCTATAGCCGTAGCTCTTGCATGTAAATTCTCCTGAAGTACTATAAGCTCCTGAAGTTGCTGCTCCTGAAACATCGGCGTGGCTGTGGGTGTGGGAGTGGGGGTCGCCGCTGCAACAGGTGCGGTAACGGTTGGCGTTGGAGTCGGAGTTGGCCCCGGCTGATTGGATGACCCGCTAGCAGGAGTAGCTGTTGGTCGAGCGGATGGAGGGGAAGGGTCCGACGTCGGCGCGGCTGTGGGCGCGACCAAGGTTGGCGTATCTGCGGGCTCAGCTGTAGTCGGTGTAGTGCCGTCTTCGCTAGTGCAGGCTATGCTGAACAGCAAAAGAGGCGCTGCCAGGGCAAAATATCGCTTTCTTGTTGAGAAAAACATGGGCGCTACGCCCCGGAAAGTTCCTGGAACACCTGCTGCCATGTCTCTACAGACTCTACTCCATAACCTCCGCGGAACGTTATTACTCCATTGCCATCTATGGCTAACTTGGTTGGCTGCCCCAAGATGTTGTACTGCGGAAGCATGGCAGCAGGCGCCTTGGACACCGGCCAGGGGTAGCCTGATCCATCTCTGTAACTGACCAGGGAACTCAGACCTTCAGTCGGATCAATGCCTAGCCCGTAGAAATCCACAGACTCCTGGTATTCCGGGTAAACATCCTTTAGCAACCGTAACTCGGTGCGGCAGGTCGGTCACCACGTGGTGAAGAAGTAGAGGACTACAGGGCGTCCCCCTTCTGTCAGCTCAGCCAACTGGACGGACTGGCCCGTAGATACTTCGGTCAGGGTGAAGTCAGGCGCCATGTTCCCGACCCGGTTTCCCGTTTCCGCCGGAGGTGCAGCGCTTGGCGTAGGCGTGTTAGGAGGAGGAGGAGGGGTTGTGGGGGTTGGAGTGGCCACTGCAACAGGTGCGGCAACGGTTGGAGTCGGCGTTGGCCTGGGAGCCGGCTGACTGGCTGGCCTATCAGTCGGAGTAGCCGTGGCCGTAGATTGAGCGGATAGCGGGGAAGGGTCGGAAGTTGGCGCCGTTGTAGGCACAGCCGAGCTTGGCGTGTTTGTAGGAATTGATGGGAATGGAGTAACGGTTGGAGTCGGCGTAGCCGTAGGCGCTACCGAGGTTGGCGTAGCCGTGGGCATTGCTGGAGTCGGCGTAGTGCCCACTTCGCTAGTGCAGGCCATGCTAAACAGCAAAAGAGGCGCTGCCAGGGCAACAAATCTCATTTTGATTCCGGAGAAGAACATGGGCTCCATTATATTAGCCTGTAGGCAAGAGCGGGTTGGATGTACCTTGCATATTAGGATGCTGTCATGGTCAGGCGGCGTATCTCTTAAGCGCGTCATAAGCGGCGTTGATCTCTTTCATGCGCCGCTCCGCCACTTCGCGGAACTCGGGAGCCATGTGGGTTACTTTGTCCGGGTGGTACTGCCGCACCAACTCGCGGTACCTGGAAACAATTTCGTCCTTGGAAGCGCCGCGCCGCACTCCCAGCACTTCATACGGTGATCTTACATACCCATACTGTGGTCCGGTTGCCCGCCCGCCACGAGATTGCCAGTAGCTGTTGCCCTGGGAGCCGCGCTGTCCAGCACCCGCTCTAGGCCGCATTGAAGAGCGCACTATCAGCCTCAACAGGATGAAGCCAACCCAGACGAGTATGGGTAAAAGTAGCTTAATTTGGTCTCTCCTAAAGGCCTCGTAGCAACCCTATGAAATATTGTATCACCACCAGAGCCATCCGTCTTGGGGATACACAATAGGGGAGTAAATGTCAAGAAATTCAAGGAACAATTTAATGCGAATCTTTGCAATTTTTAATGTTGACATACCACCATTGACACCGCTAAGGTCTAAGTTACGTAGTTGCCCCACGAGAACAAATTAAAGGCTGAAACGCCTGTAGATTGGCTGCTTCGGTCTTAGCGCAAATTCTTCCGGTAACGGTGCGAACCCACCGAGAAGACGGCTTAATTCTTAGATCTCTTACACAGACGCAGGGCGGACCTCTGTCTCCGTGGGGTTGATTAAAGTAATCAACCCAAGCCGCGCATATGCTTTGCCTTGAATCCGCGGCAGAGGCTCGCAACAGTGCCAGATCACACCTGGCAAGAGTTTGACTGGGGGTGCTGTAACTTTGAGAACTAATGCCACATCATTGTTACTTTTAAGCGACGGAGTAATCAAGCTTGATGGAGGTTGTGTTTTTGGCCCCGTGCCCAAGGTGGAGTGGGAACTGAAGAAGTCGCCTGACCGCAGAAACCGCATCACCATGGGTTTGAACTGTCTGCTTGTCAAGAACGGAGACAAGTGCATCCTGATAGATACTGGTGTAGGCACCAAAGAATCTGAGATGACAAGGGACCGGTTCGGCCTCAGCACCAGCCGTCTGGCTCGGAATTTTAGGAATCATGGCGTAAGCCCCAAAGAAGTCACCGGGGTCATCCTCACCCACCTCCAGTTCGACCATAGCGGAGGGAGCACGCGTCTGGACCGTTCCGGCGTACCCGTGCCCACCTTTCCCAACGCTACATACTACGTCCAGAGCGCGGCCTGGGAAGAAGCCAACAATCCAAATGAACGGACCAAGGACTCCTTCCATGAGGACGACTTTCTTCCCCTAGAAGAACGCGACCAGATCTGCCTGCTCGACGGTGACGAGGAGGTTGCGCCAGGGGTCCGCGTCAAGCTGACGGACGGTCCTGCGCCCGGCCATCAGATAGTGCTGGTGAACTACGGTGGGGAAAGGGTTGCCTTCATGGGCGACCTAGTGCCGACATCCCATCATTTGGACCTGACCTGTATAGCCTCGCTGGACTACGACCCGGAAGGTACGCTGGCCAAAAAACGCGCCCTGCTGGAAGAGGCCGAAAGGGGCGGCTGGCTGATGATTTTCAGCCATGGCTACTATCAGCGTGCGGGATACCTGGAGCGCCGCAACGGTCATTACAGCTTCCGCGCCGTGGAACTGTAGAAAATCGGTTAATCCCCAGTCATTGGGAGAACCCGGCGCCTACCCAGCCCCGAAAAAGGCTCAGGCAAGCCTGGCCCAAACCGTCCTGCCGTTCAATTGCTCGAGTACAACGGGGGTAATCGTGTTGCGGAGGGGTTTGCAGGAAGCCGTGGCAACCCGCACGTAATTGCCCGTAAGGCCTGACCATACTTGAGTACTCCCCAAGGGCTTGCCGCTCTCCCAGAGTACCGTGCTCCTGGCGCCCAGAAGGCTCTTTCTATAGGATTCCGCCTGCCGTTTCGCCAGGTCAAGCATCATCTCCATGCGCCGCCGCACCTCCTTAGAGTCCACTTTGGGCTTGAGATAAGCAGCGGTGGTGCCCGGCCGGGCGGAGTAGGGGAATACATGGATAGTGGCGAAACCCACCTCACTGCACAAGTCGTAGGTGTCCTGGAACTGCTCCACCGTCTCACCGGGGAAGCCAACTATGACGTCGGCCGTAACGGCCGCATGTGGGACGGCTCTTCTCACCATCCGCACCGCTTCAAGGTAGCGCCCTGGCGAATAGCGGCGGCGCATTTGCTTCAGCACAGCCTCCGAGCCGCTCTGCAGTGGTAGGTGGAAGTGGGGACAAAGCCGCTCGTCCTGCCACAGTTCCAAAAGCTCATCCGTGATTTCCTGAGGCTGCAACGAGGATACCCTGAGCCTGGGTATCGCGGTCTCAACCAGCAGGCGGCGCAGCATCCCGGTCAGCGATGCGCCCGGTATGTCGAAACCGTAGGAGCCCAGTTGTGTGCCGGTGAACACCACTTCCCGGTAGCCCTGCCTTACAAGGTCGTTGACCTGCGACACCAGAGTCTGCGGTGGAATGCTGCGTTCACGGCCCCGCACCTTGGGCACTATGCAGTAGGCGCACACCTGGTTGCACCCCTCTTGGATCTTGATCATGGCGCGGGAGAGCAGGACGGGCGCTCGTTCCTGGTCTATGGTATCTAGGCCGGGACTTTCCGCTCCGTAGAAGTCGAGGAGTTGACTGACTTCCCCCACCAGGGCGTCTTTTTGGGTATTCCCCAGAACAACGTCGACCTCTTCCAGCCGGTCGATCTCGTTCGGGGCGCGCTGTGCATAGCAGCCCGTGGCAACAACCAGCGATCCAGGGTTGAGACGCTTCGCCCTACGCAGGGCTTGGCGCGCCTTGCCGTCGGCGACGTGTGTCACCGTGCAGGTGTTGACTACATGGACCGAGGCATCGTCCGGCCTGCTGCTGAGGCCGTACCCCGCTTCCAGAAAACGCCGCGACATGGCCTGAGTATCCGCCTCGTTCAGCTTGCAGCCGTGCGTCTCTATGTAAACCGTGGGCGTGTCCATGGCCACTAGTGTACGCTGTTTTTGGCCTCTCTAGTCATCTCATAGCGTCTCGGTTTTTGCTTGATTAGATTAACTCCTCGTTTCTCAAGGAAAGGCCATATCTTGTTTGCAAACTCAGTACCGAAATTGGGACCTGACGCTTTTGCCAAATGGTGACTTGGCCAGGATTGTTTGATTATCTCTTGGCAATCGGTGCTCTTGAAATTCCCAGTCGGCAATTGCTGGATAATAGTGATAGCCATGTCCTCAAAAGAATCCGACTGTACCAACTTACTTGGAATACCGTTTTTAGTTGGTACATCCTTAGAAGGGAACCTAACGACGTGAATATGGTCGTTGGGGAAGTAATCTCTAATGGTTGTAGATTTTGTCCCTTCACGGTCAGTCAAGATCCATAGGAAGGGAACCTGTTTTTGTGGCTGAAGCTCTCTAACTTTAGCGTGTACAGAAATGAAATCGCTGTCATCGCTGAGTAAGCAAATAAAGCTAACCTTTTTAGTAAGGAAATCTGAGACAGCATCCACCGCAATCGTTATATCTGCCGAATTCTTGGCTAACAAACTGAAATGCTGGATGCCTTTAACATTGATTTGTAGGCCAGGGAATTTGCTGTTTGCCCAAAGTTCCCACAACTGAGCTTGATCCGCCCTAACGTATAGGTTGAGTTGTCTAAGCTTGGGAACCTCCACAGGCCAGTCTGCTATAAGGCCTTCAATTACAGTTCTGGCTCGGTCTTGGAGGTTCTCTACATCAATGTACAGTCCTGTAGTTCCGATTTCTTCAGATTGATGCATTCTGTTTTTCCTAAAATGATTGAATATGCCTAATCCTAGCACTAAGCCGCCTCCTTCCTCAGCGGAGGCTTGGCCAGCAGCATGATCACCACGCCGACCCAGAAGAGGCCTATCATCACCGTGAACGGCATCTGATAGCTCCCCGTGATATCGAAGCCTAGGCTCACCAGCAGAGGCCCTATGGCTCCCGCCCCCGCGGTGACTGGCGTGACCACTCCCCGTATGGTGCCGGCATAGTCCCGCCCAAAGTAGTTGGCGAAGATAAGCGCGTGGCTCACCGCGTGCCCAGCTATGCTCATGCCGTACACGGCGGCAAAGACAAAGAACTGCGGCGTAGTGCTGGCCGTGAGCAGGATGATCAGCGCCACAGATGAGCCCAGGTAAACCGCGGCCACAACGAACCTGACAGGGACCCTCTCCAGCACCAGTCCCCAGATTGGCCTGATGCTGAGGGCAAAGCCGGCGTGGGTACTGAGCACTGCCGTCGCTATGGGCGCAGAGTAGCCCTGGTCAAGGACGTAGCTGATCTCGTGAAGGATCACCGACGAGATGGAGAGGCTTCCCAACACGAACCCAGCAATGAGGAGCCAGAAAGCCCCGGTGCGCATCACTTCCTTCAACCGCCAGGAATACGCCGACTCCAAGCCACCCCGCCGCTGATAGGCGGCGTCGACCTCTGCTTCGCTCTTTGCCCCGTCTGGCAGTAGGCCAAGGTCCTCCGGCTGTCTGGCCATGAAGAAGGAGACCGGCAGCAGGATGACAACGAACAACACCCCCATTACCAGCCATCCCGCTTGCCAGTTATAGTTGAATACAATGAAGGCTATGATCGGAGCTAGGATCAAACCGGGCGCGGCTCCGCCCATGGTGGTGAACGCCATCGCTCTGCCCCGACGCCGGACGAACCACTTCACCACGGTGGCGCCAGTGACCACTCCGCCCAGCCCGGCGCCGCCCGACATCCCGATGAAGGCGAATATGGCGTAGAACTGCCATATCTCAGTGACGCGGCTGAGCAGCACGGCCGCGACGCCTCCGATTACCGCCGCTGCCACCATGAGAAAACGAGGCCCGTACTTGTCGACCATGGGCCCGAAGATCGGCGCTAGGAAGGCCGCGGTTATCAAGCGGAAGGCGAGTGCACCGGTCAGAACCGTACGTGACCATCCCAGGTCGTCGCTCATTGGCTGGAGGAACACGCTGAACGTAAAGCTCTGCAGTCCCCCGCCGATGAAAGTGCCCAAGAAAGCACCCACCACTATGACCCAGCCGTAGTAGAAGGGCACCCGGCGCGCCAGTCTCCGGCGCATATCCCTGTCTGCTAGGGTGGCCGCTCCCGGCGGTTGGGGTTCCATCTTCCCATCAGAGGTCAGCCTATGCGTCCTCCGCTAGGTCTTCCACCAGCCTGACCAGCGTCCGCACAGGAAAGCCGGTGTGCCCCTTCACCGTGTAGCCAGACTCGGTGATGGTGCGGGCCACCGCCGCAATATCCAGGTGAACCCATGGCACGTCGCCTGCGAACTCACGGATGAAGTAGCCACCGGCAATGGTGCCCGCGGGCTGCCCGCCGGAGTTCTTGATGTCGGCAATGTCGCTCACTATCTGGTCGCGGTACTCCTCCCACATCGGCAGCTGCCATAAACGCTCGCCCGTAGCCTCGCCGGCCTTGATCGTGCTGTCGATCAGCGCCTGGTCGTTGCCCATGATGGCGGCCGCCAGGGTGCCCAGCGCCACTCTGGCCGCGCCGGTGAGCGTGGCCACGTCCACTATGCGGCTCTGGTTGTGTTGACGGGCGTAGGCTAGGGCATCGGCCAGCACCATGCGCCCCTCGGCGTCGGTGCTGATGATTTCGAACGTCTTGCCAGACATGGTGCGCACCACGTCTCCGGGATGGAAGGCGGAGCCGCCCGACATATTTTCCGTGGCCGGCACCAGCCCCATGACGTTGATCTTGGGCCTAACCTGTGCTATTGCACGCATTGCCCCTACTACGGAAGCGCCTCCCGCCATGTCGCCTTTCATGGCGCCCATGCCCTCGGCGGCCTTAATGGAGATGCCGCCGGAGTCGAAGGTGATCCCCTTACCGCAGAGAGCTATATTGTTCGACTCGTTGCCCGGGTCGCCGTTGTAGCGCAGTATGATGAACCTGGGGGGCCTGTTGCTTCCCGCGGCCACCGCCAGCAGCGCGCCCATGCCCAGCTCCTCCATCTGCTCACGGTTCAGCACGTCGAAGTCCAGCCCCACTGCGTCGGCCATGGCGCTCGCTCTGTCGGCCAGCTCAGTGGGAGTCAGCACGTTGGCCGGCTCGTTGCCCAGGTCGCGGGCGAAGTTCGTCGCCTCGGCAAGGATGCGTCCCTTGTCGATGCCCGCCTGAATCTCAGCGACCTTATCCGCGTCGCGCTCCACGACGACCATCTCCTCGATGTTGGAAGGGTCGCCGTCCATCGTCTTGTATTTATCGAACTTGTGCAGGCCCAGGATGGCGCCTTCCGCCACGGCCTGACCGGAGGTTTGCGGGTCCATGCCGCCTATGCCTGCCCCGTGGGCTATGGTGGCCGCTTTCTTCACGTTGAGGCGGCGCACAAAGCGGCTTGCCGTGCCCATGACCTGTCGCACAACCTCCGCCGAGAATTTGTCCTGCTTGCCCAGGCCCGCCACGACTATGCGGTCGGCGGGCATCTTGCCCAGGGTGTGGATAAGGGTCATCTCGTTCTTCTTGCCCTTGATCTCGCCTTCATCAATCAGCTTGGAGATTGCGCCGTCCAGGGCGGCGTCGACCGCGCCGGTGGCCCCTGCGGGGCTGGCTACTCCTTGGAACAGGTTGACTATCAGCGCTCCCGTCTCAATGGAAGTCACGTCTCCTGATACTGCTTTGATCTCCATGGTCCCTCCTTGTGTTGTGTGTGTTTGCAGGGCAAGCGATGGGTGGATTTGGGTTGCCTGCCGGTTCTCCTTTTGCAATCAGCTTTCTTGGCTTGGATTCAGCTATGGCGCTGGGAACCACGCGGGGCATTGTATTCGAGATACCGCGCAGGGTCTATCCCCGCATGTGCGGAGGCCATTGCTCTCATGCTAAGATTCGACTCACAGCATGTTCGGGAGGTGCGTAGAGTTGGTGAAGAGAAACGACGAGGAAGAGGAGAACGGGGACAAGGATAAGCCCAGTATATTGGACAGGGTAGGGGCCGCGGCTGAAGCTGCCGGGGAGAGAGTGCGGCGTTCCACAGAGGTAATGACCGGCGCGGACATACGCAAGTTCGAGGAGTTCACGGAGGCAGCCACCACGGCGGTCATTGGCGTATACCAGGACCAGGCTGGCCTGCGCGAGCAGCTTGCCGCCAAGGAGCAATCTCTCCGTAATTTGCAGCAGGATCAGGCCAAACTGCAGGAACAGCTTGCTCACGCGGAGCAATCACTCCATGCCTTGCAGCAAAACCAGGCCACGCTGAGGGACGACGTAGCGCGGATGAAGTACACTTTGGTCGTCGCGTGGGGCATCGCATCCGCTGTATCCGTCGCGGCGCTGGCCTTGAGCATCGTCGCGCTGCTCGCCTGAGGCCGTATCTATGGGATACAAACGGCTTACAGTGCTCGCAGAGTCATATCCGCCTCAGCAGAGGGGAGCACTACACGAACTGGCCCAGGAGTACCGCAGCCGTGACGAGCGGCAGATTCTGGACGTAGCCGCGTTGGCGGCCGACGTGCCGCTCGACAGGGTAACCAACCTGGGTCTTGAGCCAGACGCCGACCCGCAGCTTTTGGAGGCCTTCCGCCTCCAGTACCCCAACGTCAGCCTGGAGTCCCTTGAAGGCTCTTCAGAAGAGCGACTCAGCGGTCTGGCCAACGGAGTCAAGGGCAAGTACTTTGAAGTCCTAGTGCGCGATCGTCTCAACGCTGGAGAGCGTCTTGGCGAACTCCAGTTGGAGCCCGGGCAGGTCGCTAGGCTGGCTGAGTCGCCGACGCAATCCGGATGGGACTTGAGAATAGAGAACGCGGATGGGTCCGTAGCCGAGGAGATTCAACTCAAGGCCACGGAGTCCTGGACTTACGTCAAGGAGGCCCTGGAAAAGTACCCTGACATCCGGGTCGCCACACCCTCGGAGATCGATGGTGCGGCAAACGAAATCCTAAACACAAGCATCTCCAATCAACAACTGGAGCAAGTAACAAAGGCCCAGCTTGGCGAGCTCATCGAGGGTATGATCAAAGACCTACTCGACACGGGCGCGGAAGCGGCCCTAGACTCCATCCCATTTGTGGCCATTGCTATTACCGGGGTCATGGAAGGACGGAACCTCCTGATGGGACGCTCCACCTTCCGGGAATCACTGCACAGGGGAACGAAGCGAATCGGCAAGGCCACAGTGTACGATTCCATAGGGACGCTTCTGGGGACCACCGGCGTCGCCATCCCGGCAGTCATAGGGCTGCGGATGGCCGAGGCGCGCGTATCAGGCCGGATTAGCCTGGGTGATCACCTAGAGTCGAAGACTGAGGATCTGAGACGGCTGGCTACAGAGAAGCATCCGATCAATAGGGTCAGCGGGATTCTCGACGGCACCGTAGATATTGATGAATACATTGAAGAGATCCGGGGAAGAAGCGGGTAGGGGGGTGTCTCTCCATCACGCTTCGACCCGCACGATGACTACGTCCATCCCGTAGTACTTATGGTGGCGCACCGACGAAGCGTAGTGCCTAAGCAGCCGGAAAGATACCTCCCTATCGTCCACGCTCTCTTCCTCATCGTCCAGGTAGGCATCAGGCTCGCCAGCATAGCCGGTCCGCCTTCGGCCAGAGCAAGTACAGCCAGCGCGATGTAGTTTGGCGTAACCCCCGTGACCACCATGTGGCCTGAGACCAGTCGACCTATGCGAGAGGCTTGCAGCGCAGTGACTATCGCCATAATCATCAGAGCCGCGAACATCGCCCAAGCCAGATACTCTTCGTCCTGGTCCGCTGCAAGAGCCGTGACCACGATTACAGAAATTGCCGGCGGCAGCACCAGCATGATCCCTTGAATACCGACGACAAATGACGTCAGTATTGAAACATTTCTCCTCCGGCTCGTGGCGGATACGGTCGTTGCTATACATCGCTATGGGAAGCGCGCTTTGCTATGGACTCCAGGAGGTCGACGTAACGCTGGCCGCGGGCGTTAAACCGGATGCGGCGTGATGTTTCGCCGGTGCGTTCCAGGTGTATAAGCAGGTGCTGCACGGGGAAGTACGTAGGCGCCTTATCCGCCCATTCCACCACAGTCAGTCCTTCCCCTTCTATATAATCGTCCAGCCCAAGGTCCTCCACTTCTTTGAGCGCATCCAGTCTGTAGAGGTCTACGTGGTACAGAGTAAGGCGTCCGTGGTGCTCGTTGGCCAGAATGAAAGTTGGACTGCGAACGGGTCCGTGGATACCCAGGCCAAGGGCAATGCCCTGGGTGAGACAGGTCTTCCCCGCGCCGAGATTGCCATGTAGGAGTATCACGTCGCCTCTCAGGGCGCCGCGGCCCAGCGCCTCTCCCAATTCCTGCGTCTCATGCGGGGAATGCGTGTCTACTATCATCTATGCAAGTGATCCCAGCCGGGCCCTACGTCGGACATAGGACTTCCATTTTCATCATAGACGGTGACCTCCCCCGCTTTTTCATCGGTGACTTCACCAATGATGGAAACGGACGGTAGACGTTTCTTTATGCGTTGAACCACGTCGCTGGAACCAGTGAAGAGCAGCTCGTACTCTTCACCTCCGGCAAGGGCCAGGTGAAGAGCATCCCCGGGAAAGGTCTGTCCAAGGGCGGGGTGAATGGCAATCTCCTTGGAGAAGATGCGGGCGGCCGTACCGCTGGCAAGCATCATCTTCTTAAGGTCATCCACTAGACCGTCGCTGACATCCATTGCGGCACGCACTCCCTCCTCCAGAAGAACGCGGCCTTCCTGCAGCCGGGGTAGGGGATGACGATGCGCCTGGACAAGCTGTGGTGCGGCATCCGAATCCATCATGGAACCGCGCATCATCAACTCCAGCCCGCCGCGGGACAATCCCAAATAGCCCGTAACCCCTATGACATCGGTGGGTACAGCCTCGGAACGCAGCATGGGTTGCCCGTAGATCCGGCCATTCAGGGCAATTGTAATGAAGAAAAACGGTGAGGAAACAACGTCACCGCCGGCAATGACCGCGCCGTAGCTCTTGCAGGCTTGGACAACGCCCTGAAACGCAGCATCAACGTCCTCAACCGAAATGTTGCCCGGCAGGCCAAGGGTAACCAGGGTATAGGTGGGCGAGCCCCCCATGGCAGCTATATCACTGAGGTTGGAGGCCATGGCCTTCCATCCCACGTCCTGCCAGGGAGTGGTGCTCCTGGTGAAATGGACCTCTTCCACCATGGTATCCGTAGTGGAGAGCTCGATCAGGCCTGCGGTATCAATACGCCAAGCAGCGGCGTCATCGCCAATGCCGGCGACGAGGGGAAAGGCTTGGTCGCGGGAAGAAGCGACTCCCTCCTGCTTGGCCATTGCTTCCAGCCGGCGGATAAGCCCGAACTCTCCAATCTTGCGCAAGTCCATGGACTGATTATAGCAATGGTTGGAATCCTGCGCGTCTACGGTTGAAAGTGCAAGAGCGTACTGGCAGAATGACCTCATATTAGACGTGGAGGGAAGCCGAAATGCCAATTATCAAGATGGAGCTGTGGCCTGGCAGGACAAAGGAGCAAAAGGCCAAGCTGGCCAAAGCATTCACGGAGTCGGTGGAAGAGGTCCTTGGCACGCCGCCGGAACGAACCATAGTCCTGTTTGAAGAGGTATCGAAAGATGACTGGGCACAGGCGGGAAAGCTGGCGTCAGAGTCTTGAGGGCGGCATAGGGCATGGGGACAGGGCAGGGCGGCAACACTATTGCCCTTGCATATTGTAGCCCTATATGTCGTTGTCCAGGGAAAATGTCAGGGTAATTGTTCAATGATTATGTCAGTAGTCGTCTCCTCCATGGGTGGTTGGGAGCCGGTCTCCTTGGGGCGGAGGTCCTGGTCTTGGGAGAAGGGAGGGGATGTCCGTTGGGGCGACGCCCGCTGCGGGCTCTGATCTCTACAGGCCCATGGGGAGCGGGCCCTGTCGCCAGGGTACTACCCTGGTGTACGACGACGATGCCGCCATCGAGGCGCTCTTGGACCTCCACTGTGGCGCGGGCGTAGCTGGCTCTGTACTCATCGGACATCAGTTGCAGTGTGTGGCCGTTGAACCGCACGGTGTTGTCGTTGGCCACGGTGCGGATGTACTTGAAGCACAGGACGGCATCGAGACAGAGTCCGCCTGGGAGCTGACGGTAGGCCGAGCCCGGCTCTGCCGCAGGTACTCCGAACTGTTTGTTGAAGCGCGGCAGGAAGTCCCATAGGACGTTATTGGCCTGGTCGATGTTGGTGGTGCCAGCGAGCCGGAGTTCGGAGACCAAGCGGTCCTGGAAGGTGCCCCAAACGCGCTCTATGCGGCCCTTGGCCTGGGGAGTATGGGCCATGATGAGCCGGATGTCCAGCTCCTCCAGGGCCCTGCCGAACTGTGTGGGATCGCGCCTGCCCCGGAGCTGCTCGGCAAGGCTTTCGGGCTCTTTGGGCGAGCGGAGGAAGATGCCATGCCTGTCACTGTAGAGTGCCAGTGGGACACCACGGTGCTCGATGGTCTCCTTGAGCATCAACATGTAGCCTTGGGCATCTTCCTGCTGCCTGAACAGGGCGGCCGGGACAGTCCCGGTGGCGTCGTCTGCGGCGCCCACGAGGGTCAGGTACGGCCCGCGACCCTCAAGCCAGTCATGGCGGCTCCCATCGATCTGCAGCAGCATCCCCTCCTTCGGATAGCGCTCCCGTCGTCTGTGGCGCTTGGGAGCTCTGCGGCGATGGGGGCTCGGCATCCCTCCGGCCAGCAGTATCCGCCTCACGGTGGAGCGTGAGAGATGGACATCCTCTCGCTCTGCCAGCATCTCGGTCAGATGGGTGTGGTTGAGTCCTGCATAGGGACCCTCGGCCAGCTCCAACACCTCCTGTTGCGTCCTTAGGTAAGTGGTGGTTGCAGGCTTCCTCCCCCTGTTCCCGTGAGCCACCGCAGCTGCTCCCTCCTCTCTGTATGCTGCCAACAGTCGCCACGCATGGCGCTCGCTCACATCCATCAGCTTCGCTGACTGAACCACCGTCACCTTGCCCTCGATCACCCCGTTCAATACCTGTATCCTCGTTTGTTCCTTGGTCGTCAACGTCAGTCCTCTCATAGACTGACATTTTCATTGAACACTTACACCCTGACATAATCATTGAACATCTACACATATTGTAGCCCTATATTGACAGTGCTGAGATGTAATGATACAGTCCGTGCACTCACGGGGTGCAGGCCTAGTGGGGCCCGCTAGCTCAACTGGCAGAGCAACTGACTCTTAATCAGTAGGTTCTCGGTTCGAGTCCGAGGCGGGTCACAGTCTAGCCAATCTGAATGACTGTATTAAGCAGAGAATGGGGAAGTGTCGGAATTGGCAGACGAGCATGATTTAGGATCATGTGCCGAAAGGCGTAGGAGTTCGAGTCTCCTCTTCCCCACTTGGTTCGGAGTCCTAGGCTGGTGCAACTATATTATCGTGAGTGAGGAGGAGTCGTGGCACCACTCCTTGAAGTAAAAAATCTAGTAACACAATTCTTTACAATGGAAGGGGTCGTCAAGGCAGTTGACGACATCTCTTACGACCTAGAGCCCGGAGAAACGCTGGGACTGGTTGGAGAGAGCGGCTGCGGGAAAAGCGTCAGCGCGCTGTCAGTGATGCGCCTCATCCCCTGGCCACCCGGCAAGGTGATGAACGGCGAAGTCCTCTTTGAAGGCGAAGACCTGCTCAAGATAGACGGCAACGAGATGCGGTCCATACGCGGCAAGGAGATCGCTATGGTCTTCCAGGAGCCTATGACGTCTCTGAACCCCGTCCTGACAATAGGCCGGCAGCTGACGGAGACAATGGAGCTGCACCTGAACCTTGACAAGCAAGGAGCGCAACAGAGGGCGGTAGACCTCCTGCAAATGGTTGGCATTCCCGACCCGGATAGGCGCTTGGTCCAGTACCCTCACCAGTTCAGCGGCGGCATGCGTCAGAGGGTGATGATTGCCATGGCGCTGAGCTGCAATCCCAGGCTTCTGATTGCAGACGAGCCCACGACTGCGCTGGACGTGACCATCCAGGCCCAGATTCTGGAGTTGATGAAGAGCCTTTGCCGTGAGTTTGGCACGGCGCTGATAGTGATCACCCACAACTTGGGGGTGGTTGCCCGCTATGCAGACCGCGTAAACGTTATGTACGCAGGCAAGATCATAGAAAAGGGGACTTCCGAGGAGATATACCATCAGCCAAAACATCCGTATACACTTGGCTTGCTTCAGTCGGTGCCTAGACTGGACGAGCCACGCAGGGTGAAGCTGGAGCCAATAGAAGGCCAGCCACCAGACCTTATCAACCTGCCTCCCGGATGCAGCTTCCGCTCCAGGTGCCGTTATTCGGTAGACAAATGTGAAGTTGATGTCCCTGCGTTGGAAGTGTACGACTCCAACGGTCATGTTGCTGCCTGCTGGGAAGCGCACAACATAGAACGGCGCGTGGCTGAAGCCAGGGTCTAGGAGGGGAATATGGTAGAGCAAAAAGAGCAAACGCAAACGCAGACCACGTCACAAGACGACGTACTTGTTTCAGTACAAGATCTGCAGATGTACTTCCCCGTACGGTCCGGGATCATCTTCCAGAGGAAGATAGCGGATATCAAAGCCGTGGACGGCGTGTCCTTTCAAATACGCAGAGGTGAGACGCTGGGCCTGGTAGGTGAGAGCGGCTGTGGCAAGACAACTACGGGGCGCTGTATCTTGCAACTGTACAAGCCGACAGACGGCCAGGTGCTGTTTGAAGGACAGGACCTCACCACTCTAAAGGGCAGCCAGTTGCGACGGTTCCGCCGGCGAATGCAGATGATATTCCAAGACCCCTACAGCTCGCTGGATCCGCGACAGAACGCCGGGAGCATCATTGGCGAGCCCCTGATTGTCCACAAGATGACAAACAGCAGAGGCGAATACCGGGAACAAGTGGCGGAACTGCTATCGGTGGTTGGCCTGAACCCCAGTATGTCCAACCGGTTCCCTCACGAATTCAGCGGAGGCCAGCGCCAGCGGATAGGCGTGGCCAGAGCGCTGGCGGTGCGTCCCAGCCTGATAGTGTGCGACGAGCCGGTATCCGCGCTGGACGTATCCATCCAAGCCCAGGTGATCAACCTGCTGGAGGACCTGCAGGAGCAGTTCAACCTCACGTACCTATTCATAGCCCACGACCTTTCAGTGGTGCGTCACATCAGCGACCGTATAGCAGTGATGTATCTGGGCAAGATCATGGAACTGGCAGATAGGACGGAGCTCTACGAGAACCCGCTCCATCCTTACACCAAGGCGTTGCTTTCGGCAGTGCCCATACCCGATCCGGTGATCGAGTCTCAGCGTGAGCGCATCATTCTGACCGGCGACGTACCAAGCCCATTGAGGCCGCCGCCGGGATGTGTATTCCATACCCGCTGTCCTATATCCATAGACGAGTGCTCCCAGGTGGTGCCGGAGCTAAGGAACGTAGGCAACGAGCACTGGGTATCCTGCATCAGGGTGTAGGCCCAAAACCGCTAAGGATGAGAGGCCCTCAGATTAGTCTGAGGGCCTCTCTTTGCTTGTGGCGCAAGATGCCGCATGCTAGCATGAATTAAACATGGAACCGGATTTTATCCGCAATTTTTGCATAATCGCACACGTTGACCACGGCAAGTCTACACTAGCGGACAGGCTGCTGGAGGTTACACGCACCGTCTCAGACCGTGAGATGATGGACCAGTTCCTTGATCAGATGGACCTGGAACGGGAACGCGGAATCACAATCAAAGCACAAGCGGTGCGTCTCATGTACCGGCACAGCGACGGCAATGAGTATCAACTGAACCTGATAGACACCCCGGGACACGTGGACTTCAGCTATGAGGTGTCACGCAGCCTGCGCGCCTGTGAAGGAGCACTGCTGGTGGTCGACGCCAGCCAGGGCGTACAGGCCCAGACCATAGCCAACGTTCACATTGCCCTTGAACGCAACCTTACTCTAATACCGGTGATCAACAAGGTAGATTTGCCGGTGGCCCAGCCGGACGTCGTAGCCGAAGAGCTGGAACACACCTTTGGCTTCAAGAGAGACGAAATGCTATTCATATCGGCGAAAGATGGTCTGGGCATAGACGGCGTGCTGAAGGCAGTGGTGGAGCAGGTGCCGGCCCCAACGGGCAGAATCGATGGATCACTGAGGGCGCTGGTTTTCGATTCAGCGTACGACCAGTACAAAGGCGTGGTGGCTTACGTTAGAGTCTTTGACGGTTCGCTGAAAGATAGAAACCGCCTCAGGCTCATGGCGTCCGGATACCAGGCGGAGGTGTTGGAGGTAGGGACTTTTCGACCCACCTTGACCAAGCTGCCTGGACTGGCAACAGGCGAGGTGGGGTATATAGCCACCGGCTTGAAGAATGTCAGACAGGTGCCGGTTGGCGACACGGTAACCCTGCAGGCCGAGCAGGCGGAGGAAGCCCTCACCGGCTATCAGCCGTTGAAGCCAATGGTCTTCGCAGGCCTGTACCCCTCCGACGGTGAGAGCTATAAGCAGCTGGGAGAGGCCCTGGAGAAGCTGCAACTCAATGACGCCGCTTTGACCTTTCAAGCGGAAAGCAGCGTCGCGCTGGGATTCGGGTTCCGCTGCGGCTTCCTGGGACTCCTGCACATGGATATAGTCCAAGAGCGGCTTGAACGGGAATACGGGATAGACTTGCTGACCACTGCGCCCAGTGTGGCCCACAGAGTGGTGCTGGCGGATGGCAATGAGATGGGAGTCCAGAACCCATCACAGATGCCGTCGCGCCAGCAGGTAGAGGAGATATTGGAGCCATGGCTCAATCTGACCATCATCACTCCCAGCCGCTTCATAGGAGCGATGATAGAACTGGTGACGAGCCGGCGGGGCGACTTCCAACGCATGGAGTACCTTCAGAGCGGGCCTAGCCACAACGGCGCACGACAGGATGGCGGAGCGCCGTCCTCTGACTCCAGGGTGCAGCTGGAATTCACCGCACCCCTGGGCGAGATATTGATGGACTTCTACGACCAGTTGAAGTCCAGGTCGCAAGGATACGCTTCCCTTGACTACACACCGGCGGATTACAGGCCAGCCAATCTGGTCAAGCTGGACATACTGGTAAACAGTCAGCCGGTGGATGCGCTGTCGCTAATCGTTCACGTCGACAAAGCGCAGCAGCAGGGTAGGGCACTGATAGCCAGACTGAAAGACCTGATACCACGCCAGATGTTTGAAGTCCCCATACAGGCTAGCCTAGGGAGCAAGGTCATCGCCAGAGAGACTATCAGGGCTCAGAGAAAGAATGTGCTGGCAAAATGCTACGGCGGCGATGTAACTCGGAAGCGCAAGCTGTTGGAGAAACAGGCCGAGGGCAAGAAGCGGATGAAGAGAATTGGACAGGTGGAAATCCCGCAGGAAGCCTTTCTGGCCATACTCAACGTTGAGAAGTGATCCCAGAGAGTGCCAGGGAAGCCTTGAGAAGGCCCATGGGATTGCCGCAATCGTGGCGAGCGCCCTTGAACCGGTAGGCATAGGTAGGGGTGCTATCCATAGTGGCGGCTATACCGTCCGTAAGCTGGATTTCACCAATGGCGCCCGGTTCGGTGGATTCAATAGCGCGCAGGACATCCGGCATTAGGATATACCGCCCCACGATTCCCAGGTTGGACGGCGCTTCATCCACGGGCGGCTTTTCGACCATTCCAAGCAAACGTGTAGTGCGGGAATTCACAACTCCATCCGGGGCAGGACTTACTATGCCATACGAGGATACGCGCTCAGGGGGGACTTCTTCCACGGCGATATAGTTCCCAGGATTGGTGCGCCACGCTCCCATCATCTGGACGAGCGCCGGCTGCTCATGGATCACAAGGTCGTCGGGAAGAATGACGGCGAACGGCTCCTCACCCACGTCCTCCTTGCCGCAAAGCACGGCATGACCCAGGCCAAGCTGCTCTTCCTGGATGGGGTAGCTGAATTGTAGGGTGTCGCGGAAGGAGCGGAGCTCGTCGGCTATTGCGCCAAGACCTTTGTCGTACATCATCTGCTCGATCCTGGGTTCAGGTTGGAAGTACCGTTGCAGCGCCTCCTTCCCCCTGGCGGTGACAATGACTATGCGCTCTATGCCGGCAGCCATCGCCTCGCGCACGGCGTAGTGGATAACAGGCCTATCGTAGGCTGGGACAAGCTCTTTGGGCACGGCCTTGGTGAACGGCAAGAACCGCGTCCCCAACCCAGCGGCAGGTATTACAACAGAGTTAACAGATGGCGCAGAGGACATGAAGTCATTCTACACAAATCGGATCGTTGACAGTAGATCAAGGCCGCTACTATGATGACTACGGTCGTGCTAGACGGGGAGCTAGCGGTGCCCTGAACCCGCAATCCGCTATAGCGGGGTTGAAACCCTCCCCGAGGTCCAGCCTCCGGCCTCTATTTTCGGGAAAGATGTTGAGAGCCGGGCCCTGCGCGGCGGAAACCCGCGAACCCCGTCAGGTCCGGAAGGAAGCAGCGGTAAACGGGCACTTTCGAGCGCCGCAGGACAGCTTGGTTTGAGTTTGAACGGGAGTACGCTTTGAGGTCATGATCGACGGGTGGTGCACGGCCCAAATAGGCAATTGAACGGAGGACGCACATGGGATTTGTAGCTATCAAGGCCCGCATTGCCGACTACGATGCTTGGAGGAAGGCCTACGACGGGATGACGAGTGTGCGGAAGGAGTGGGGATGCAAAAGCGAGCGCGCCTTCAGGAACAGCAGCAATCCCGCCGAGGTGATGATTCTGCTGGAATGGGACGACATGCGCAAGTGCCAGGAGTACACGATGTCGACCGACGCGCGGGATGCTATGTCTAGGGCAAGTGTCCAAGGCACGCCCGAAATTACTTTTCTAAACGAGGTGTGAAACTCGCATCCACAGAGTGACGTGTACTACGCCGTCTTCCCAGATCGGAGGCGGCGTTTCTTATAATATCGACATGTAACTGACCCACTTTCCCTAGCTAATTTCCGCCATTTCAGGCCGGTCTGCCACCTTTCTGCCACCTTTCAATATCTCATCAAAGGCGCTGCCAATGACCTCTACCGCCTGCTCCTGCCATACGTCCAAGACGTGGGCGTAGACATTGGCCGTAATGGACGGGTTCGCATGTCCTAGGAGCTTGCTCACCTGGATCACGCTGACACCCTTCTGCAAAGACATGGAAGCGTAGAAATGGCGTAGTGAGTGCACGCCCAGATCAGGGCGCCCCACTCTCTTCCAACAGCTTTTGACGGCTGTGGAGAATTGGACAGGGTGAATCCGTCGCCCCTCTACATTGGCGAACACAAAGCCCTGGTAATCATATGCTTCACCCATTTCAGAGCGAATCTCGTCCTGTCTGCGCTGTTGCTGTACCAGTACCCGCAGGGATGCACTGTCCAGCGGTATTATTCGGGTATTCCTGCCCTTTGTAGGTCCAACAACTACCCCTTCAGTCTTTGTGGGGTTGAGGGATTTGTTGATGGTGATCCTTGCCTTGCCGATGTTAACGCGATCCCACGTCAGCCCCAAGCACTCACCCCTCCGCATGCCAGTCCTGACGATCAACTCCATGGAGTTGTACAGCCTTGGGTAGAGGGTCTTTGCCGCATTGAGGAAATCAGCTACTTCCTCCGGTTCGGGAATGACCACCTCCTTTGTTTGCTTTCCCCTGACGGCCTTCATGCCGTCAATGGGACTTCTGGCAATCAACCCGTCCTTTTGGGCCTGTGCCAATGCAACTCTCAACAGTGACTGGACGCCTTTGACGTTGCTATCTGAGTAGCCTTCTTCAACCATCTTTGCCAACAGCCTCCGGATGGGTTGGGCGGTGAGCTTGTCCAGTCTCAGGTGCCCTATGGCAGGGTTGATATGGCTATCGATCCGGTACTGGTAGTTCTCCCGGGTCTGAATCGCCAGATCGATGACTGTACTGTCCATATACTCTTTCAGCAATTGCGCTAATGTTGAGTCACTGGTTGACAACAAGCCCTGCTGGTCCTGAAGTTCCAGTTCAAGCCAGCGCTTGCGAGCATCCTCGTAGCTACCCACGCTCTCGTACAATAGCTTGCCGCCGTTAGAAGGGCTAAACTTAATTTGGTAACCATTGCCCCTCTGCCGTATTGATCCCGTTCGTCGCCTTGCCATTGGTCTGTCCCCCCTTTAGAAATGCATCTAGGTTTTCAGGCAGATACCGGACTATGCGCCCATCCTGGAAGCACGTGATCCGCCCCTCTTCTCGGTACTGCCTCAACTTGTTTGGACTGACACCGCAGTAAGCAGCTGCCTCCTTGTGA
Organism: Dehalococcoidia bacterium; assembly: GCA_965197965.1. Lineage (GTDB taxonomy): Bacteria > Chloroflexota > Dehalococcoidia > Lucifugimonadales > QGNO01 > DAOUJH01. Next base: position 275,949 of record OZ240235.1, on the reverse strand, counting down.
TTCAACGCCTTTTTCAGCACCGTGATCTCCCTAGTCCCCTGCCTCTTGGCCTTCCCGATGTTGAATTCGCAGAGTAATGGCTTCCTCATTGAGCCGGTTAATCCCAACGCGGTCCACGTACCCCTGGATCGACTCACCACTCAGCTTGCAGTACTCCTCCAATTTCTTGATGGTGCCCTCTGGTGCTCGAATCTCCAGCGTGAGCAGCAGGGTGTTAGCGCCATTCCGCACAACGTGACGCCTCTTTACGTTGGTATGGAGCTTCACGAAATCTTCAACTAGACCTTCCAGCAGCTGCATCTTCTCGCGCTGCCGATTTTGGTATTCACGCTGCCTAACGGCACCTGATTTCCGTTCCATTTAGGGCCTCCCAATTCATGAGATACAGAGCCAATTGTAGCTAACGTGTTATAAGCCCGTCAAGTAGTGCGTTAGGCAACATTGAGGGGAGTTTAGGTCTTGATCTACACTAACCAGATTGAGGCGGCCTACTTCCAGTTGAGCCTGTCAATAGATTTTCGACGGAATCGGAAATAGTCCTACTAATCCCTTGGTGGCCTCTGATTCGTACTGTCATAATGCCTGTAAATGGCTTTGTGGAGGTAACAAAAAGATGGCGGATAGCATGGACTTTATACAAGAACAACTAGACGGTGCGCTGAAACAGATAGAAGGACTTGAAAGACACTTGAAGCATCGAAGGGAGACTAATTACTACGTTGACACCGTCCCTTTTGAGCACGTAGCTCTTGAAGCCCTTACAGCTGTCGCACGTTTACATCACGGAGTTATCGTCCGTCTTGATAGTAAGATACGGTAGTTTTACCCCTGGCCGCTAGTATGACAATTGGCCATTGCGACTAACGAGTCTGGACTGGTAGCCTGACCCCTTGTTATTTCTGGTACGAGTCAAGCGAGTAGGAGGGAGTGCGATGAGCAGGAGAAACAGAGGGAACGACAATGATGCATTCTTCGTCATTTTAGGGATTGCTCTCGCTATTGCGGGTGTTTCCACAGCTGTAGGCTGGCTGCTTGATCAGTGGTGGTTCGTTCCGTCGTTAATAATCGGTGGACTAATTATCCTCGCTGGCTTCGTATATTGGCTAGTTACATCAATACGAGGTTGACTTAGTGCATTACGTGCCAACCCGTCTTGCCAGCAGCTCGAGATACCGCCCCCGACCTATGCGGGACACTCCCTGGACGCGCCGCTGTATCCCTTCATCGTCCACTAGGCCGTCCCCTTCCTTCCATGGCCCCGAAGAGGCCCGTACGATGTATCGGCTATCCTGGACCGTCACCAGGCCGCTAGTGCCAGCTCGAACAAAGTCGCCGCTACGGAAGTCCAGGCGGGCAGCCCATACGTCTTCCTCAACGTCCGGGCCGTAGACGGGGTTATTCAGACTGTTGCGCCCCGTCTCCGGGCCTCTTGACCTTCTGGTGATGATGATATCCAGGACGGGCGGTTGTCGTGTCGTCATTTAGCTGCCCTCAAAGAGGCCGGCAATGTCGCCGGCCTGATCGGGTGATAGACCAGCTCCTACCATGCTTGCGTAGGCTCTTGCCCTGCCCATAATGTCAGCGCTGCGTAGGTCCGTGAAGTCCAGGGACAGATCCGGAGTGTCCAGCTTGTCGGCGAGCTCCTTCTGAGCCACCTTCGCTATCGGTCCCACGGATGACGTGACGAACTGCCTATAGCTTTCCCGTGACAGTGTTCCGTCCGCCTTGCCAAGCATGCTCACTGGAACACCGCATGCCCCAAGGATGGAGGCCACTACCGAATCTCGGGCAAGTACCTCAGCCTGCGTGAATGAGGGCGCTAGGCGCTTGGGATCCCAATCCGTCTTAGGAGCTCCTTCTGATCCCTGGTCAAAACCGCCGCTGGTTGTGTCCAGCAACGCCGTCCTTCCCTTCAATGCGCGTATCTGCGTTTGAAGAGTTGACAAGTCCTTTGCCGGTGGAACAGGTATCAGACTGCCCACGGAGCCACCCGCTTCTTGCCGTAGTGCTGTTTCAAGGGCCCCGGCCAGGGTGCAAGTCAGTTCGGAGCGTTTGAGAGGTCCTACGCCTTGCCAGGGCCTCTCTGCATCCACGGAGTATTTGAGGTGAACAACCCTTGTCGACGATGACACTCGTGACTCGGTGCTGGAAGGGCCCGAAAGGTTTATCTGGTACAGCCACGATGCAGGAAGAGGACCGCTGGAGATGGTGGTGGAAGAGGCGGGTAGCAGCATGAGCTCACCGTCCTCTACGACGATTTCCAGAACCAGCTCACCAGGACTTATGAGGCTCCGCCCTATGAGCTCCATGATTTCAGGAGTAAGGCCGCAGGTAATGGCGTTATCGGGCTCTATGCGAGCTGAGGCGAATGCTCTACCCCAAAGTCCCTTGCACACCTCTATAGCCGCGATTGCCGACGACACGGTGTTACCCGAGGCGGCATCCTGTAGAGCCTGAACGGCAAGCGCAGTAGCGTCCAGGTCCGCCCGTTTCTCTATCTTAGTCCAGGGAAATCTCATAGCTGGGCTGCCTCACCTGGAATTGTTCGCACAACCCAGCGTGAAACCAGGGCGCCCGCACCTGAATTCACCCATCCGTTGGCATAGGACTGGCCACGGCCCAGCGGCTGATCGTACAGGTAGGATGCAAACCGGATGATAGCTTCATCCTGAATGGCTATCGGCGCCTCAGATGCTAGAAGCTCGATAAAGGCTTGCCCCACGCCGAGTAGACGGGTAAGAATCGCCGTCTGTGCGGCATCAACGTCTGTCCCGTCTACAGACAACCTCAACGCGATCGTCAAATCAGAAACGTCTACAGCCACAAGTACCACCCACGGTCTACGGCCTCTTCCCGTCCGGGCAATTCCAGCTCATGCCGTACGTCAATGGATGTCTCGGCATAGGCCGGTCGAACAACGATGCTCAGTTCGGGCAAGAGTACGTCATTGAGTTGACGAATCATCACAGATGGGTTGCCTGGTTCTGGTATCAGCTCCTCAGCCCCCGAAACAGCAGAGGCCGGCGGTACTCGGAATCCCGGTGAGATACCGCGGGCCAGTCCGCCCCGGATGCTGAGCACGGTATCCCGGACCCAAGAGGGTTGCTCGGATTCAATGGGCAGCTCAGCGGTGAAACGGAGTGCGTCCGGCCCGTCGTCGAAGCGAAGGGATCCGGCCAGCTTCGAAGCTATCGGGCGGTCGAAGCTATGGCCACTCAACAGGCTAACGTCAAAGTCCTCGCGTTCGATTGAGTAGCGGAAAGCACCAGGGGAAAATCTTTCCTTGCGAGTCCTGCCCACGTTGCTGATTGTCGCAAGGGCACCATACGGGAATACTCCGTTTATGGTGCGTCCGTCCTGTCTAAGCTCTAGACCACCAGCCCACAAGGACCGAATCTCTAGGTCCATGATTCACCCCTCTTAGGCGTGCTGAGCCTGTTGCTTATAGAAACCGTCGGTGCGGAGAATCTTGACGGCGTGAAGCATGACGGCTGTGATCCTTATCTGCCCTTCGCTCGCCTTGGTGATTTCGTCCGGGATCAACGATATGCCGTCCCAAATGGGCGCTACCATGTCGCGCCGCTGGCCCAGCCGAATGACGGCGTTCTGCTTGCTGGCAGCAACCGCGGGTACATGGTCCGACGCTCGCACACCGCCCGTTATCCCCATGAGCCTATCCAGGACAGGGGTGTCCACGGTGTTGTTGCGGTAGACCTTGCCCATGTGAGCATAGGTGCCCGCGCCCACTACAACCCTCAGCTCACCCACGGCAGCGGCATATTTGCCGTCTACCCTGTCATAGCCGAATTGGGAGACGTAGTTATCGTACGTGGTGATCGCGGCTGCGTTGTGGTTCGCAAGATTCGTGCCAGTCAACAGGCCATTGGTCCCAGCAAGGATCTGCTCGTCCAGGCCGTCGGACAGCGCCATGCTCAGATTCTCCCTCAGCGCCGAATCCATGCCAGCGAAACGGGCGCGGTCCTCCCTGCTGTACAGGAAAGATGCTTGCAACCTGGACGGGCTCAGCACGTCGGCGCTGAATGCGCCGGTGTCGTCCGTAGGGTTGAGCGCCGTATTCTCCGCGGGTGTCTGTGCGGATGCGCCGGCGGTGAGCACGGGGAACACTGCTTCACCCACGCCAACAGTCGGCATGTCCACGCCAAGGAATCCGGCGGCGCTTTGTGGAAATACGATCGGGATTATGGGCTGCTGGTTCTGTCCGACGTTTGTAGGCGCCGGAGTCACGGCGCGAGTTTCCAGCAGCGCAAGGGGTACCTGGTTGACTTGTAGGCCAAAGTGCTTCTGCAGCTCAGCCTCTACCCCGTCGATGCTGCGCCGTTCCAGGGCAGCTTCGAAGATAGCGCCCACGTTGGCTTTCTCAACCATGGAGCGAATCTCGCGGTCCTCGGGTGTGCCTTCCGTGGTGATGGTTTCGGGCTCTTCCTCAAGCACCATTGCGGCGCGCAGCTCCGTTTCCAGTCCTGCCATTTCGGCGGTGAGCGCGTCCACGTCGGCGGTGAAGGTGTCGCCACGCTTCTCGGTAGGAGTGTCGAGGGCAACCTTGAGCTTGCTGCGAAGCTCGGATTGCTTCATCTGAATCTGCTGAACCTTAGTCATTCGTGACCTCCACGTCAAAATCGTGTGTTCCGATTCTCCTTCGTGTAAGGTCACGAATTACCGTGACTGGAAATAACCGTAAGCCTAGATCGGCGCTCTTGTCAAGACTTCCCACTCCACCTCTGCCTCACTCTTCACCCTTGCGTGGACCTGGACGTGACACCGAACGCACAGCGTTATCAGGTTGTCCACGTCATAGGGCTCACCGCCTTTGTGCATGGGTTGAACATGGTGGACCTGTAACCGGCCAGCCTTCCCACAGGACCTACACCTCCACTTGTCCCTAGTCAAAGCATGGAGACGGGCAGGGCGCCATACGCTCTTGCGGAGACGCTGCTGATGTATGGACCTAGACAACGGCGATCCTCAAAGATGGTGGCTCTTGAGTCCCATGGCGTAGCCCTTCAGCCACTGCAAGAATGCTGGCCGCAACAGCGTCATCCCTGGCCCGCATTCTCCGTCCTTCTCCGCCCTTGGCCAACTTCCGATTGCCCACGGTGTCACTCACCGTTCTAGCGCCCGCCATGGCAGACCTCAGCAGTAGTGACTTCACGGGCCTAACCTTCCCGTCCAAGCATCCGCTGATATAGCTGCGGGTGTCCTCTCCCCCATCTTTGAACCCCATGCGTCGAGTAACCAGCTTGGTAAACGGGAAGTCAACCCTTCTCAACTCTTGAATCAACTCCGGTTGTCTCCAAGAATCGCAGACTATCGCGCGAGGTTTACCCCAGCGCCGCACCACCTCTTGCAGCAGTTCGCCTATGTCAGACACCCGATCCCCAGCCTGTAGGAGCTCGCCCCGCTCCGCACAGCGCACGTACAGGTCACCTACTCCGTCCTGGAGGCCGCGTTCTGCAAGGCTCGGCTGTTCAGGGAACACTGCGAAGCAATCCAGCCGTCCATTGTCTGGCCAGTATCCAGCAGCAGCAGACATGGCTGCAGATGTTCCCAAGTCAAGGGCGGCCACGTAGGCGCCCTCTTGGGCCAGGTTATCGACCTCGATTTCCAGCCACGTCTCCGGCTGCAACAGGACGGCCTCTATCACGTCGGAGACACCCTGGTTGAGTCTCAGTGCCTTGAACGATTGAAGTACAGTAGGGTCCTTCTTGGCACGCAGTGCTTCTCGCTTCAGTGCTGCTCGCAAGTCCGGTAGGAATCGCAGTGAAGGGTTGGCTTTCCTCCAAGTCGTTACTCTGAATGGAGGGTCATCAATAGGTGCAGCATGGACCTGAGCGTAGTCCGCACCACCTTCAAGCATCTTGGTAAACCAGTGCTGAGGATCCGTGGCCTTGGTTCCTATCGCAATGAAGCGACTATGAGGCTGCTTGCCCGATGCTGTTTGCAGTGCCGCAACCATCCGCTCTGAGGTGTTGTCCGGCCACTGTGCCGGCTCATCAGCAAGCACCAGAACGGGCGCCAAGCCATGTGCCCTTCTGGGATCGCTGCCAAGACACCGCACACGTGTTCCCAGCGCCCTGTTCTCTATTCGCGCCTGTTGCGCCGTATCCCATACCCTCCAAGTGTTCCTGTCTTTTAGCTTGTCGCCAAGGAAAGCAAGGACGTGCTCAAAAGCTATCCTGGCCTGTTCAAACGAGCTGGCCACAAGGATTGTCTCACCTCTAGGAACGGCAAGCGGTCCGTCTAGCGTCGCACAGGCTACCCCGGCCAGGACAGTCGACTTGCCGTTTCCACGGCCAATGCTCAGCGCCCCCGTGGTGGTCCCGTCACGGAAAGCTCCTCCCAGAAAGCGTTTCTCCCAAGGAAACACCTGTAGCCGCTGGCCGCTCAGTCGCCCTTGGGAGATCTCCAGCCTTTCCAGGTATGCAATCAGGTCATTCATGGCGTTCGTAACTCCACAGCGACGGCGCGAACCTCGGATGTTCTGCGAACAGGGGTCCCCACGGCATTCTGAGCCTTCCAGCGCTCTAAATAGACCTTGTTCTTATCTCTAACGCATGTCCGATGATAGCGTCTGTTGAGCATGCGATCCTCTTCCAATTGTTTGCTGCAATAGCCGCAGTCCTTGGGGATTCGTTCTGCTCGCCGCCTCTTGTGTACTTCATTGCGCGGCCTTTGTCGTACCATGTGAAGGTATTTCTTACAGTCATCACACCACTTGGAGCGCCTGCCAATGCCAGGCATAGCGCAGCGCTGGCAAGATGGTCCTGGTGGCGCTCTGAGACGCTTGGCCCGCCGGTACGCCTGGGTGCTAAGCGCCCTGCATGGCGCGTGGAACTGGGAGTTGATGTGCTCCTCTGCCCCAAGAGGCTCGAAACACCAGGCACAAAGACGGATCAGGACGCGTCTGCTAGCGCATATAGAACAGACCGCCTTTAGCTCACCCTTGGAATTGGGGTAGATGATTTCACCGCACTCACACCGTGGGTGCCGTGGTGTGAAACGCCTAGAACACGCCAAGCACACAAACTCGTGGGCCAACATGTCATAGGTGAGCCTGCCCGTCTTGCATCGTGGACAACTGAACACGATTCCCCTTTTCTTAGCTGGCCGGCGTAGCAGTCACGTCGAACACGGCCAGGTAGTACGGCCAGTCCGAGTTTGAATCTCTTCCCGGAAGCGGCCCGCCCGTCACCGTTGCGTCTCTGAGCGCCGTACCCTGCTTCACCGTCCTGGTGAGTTGGTGGAGCAGGGTATAGACCGCGTTGTACACCCGCCTGGCCTGTTCCATGTCTTCCCCATAGCAGAAGACATCCATGCGGTGAACGTGCCAGGGAACGTAGCTCTGCGCTCCTGGTCCCAACGAGCCGCCTCCACTGGACCGCACTAAGACCAGTTTGCGGGGATCGCCCTCTAGGTCAAACTCTTCTCCATACACATGCTGGCCCACCAGGTCCGTGATGGTGGTGTCTGCCAGCATCATCTCCACTACTGCCCCTATAGGATTCATCATGCCCCCCTTTCTAACCTGTTGACAGCCCGCACATTGCCGGGCCAATAGTGCCTGCAATTTCCCGAATTTGCGGCGTCTTCCCTCTTTGATAGCCATAAAAATGCCCGAAAATACCCGAAATACCCGAATCCCCCCTCCCTCACCACCGGGCACACCCGCCCACAATCTCCGCTGCCAGTCGCCCAGCAGCCCCAACTCTGTACGGCCTGTATTTCCACCTGCAAGATGCCCGCCCAGCGCCGTCACGGCGGGTTGTAACCAAGTAGAGGGATCGACCTCAACAGTTTCTTTAACCTCGCTATCTGTGTGCGATTGAGCGTTTTGGGTTGTTAACCCTGGGCGACTGCCCCATGTGATATAATCCCTCTGTAGAGTAGCTACACCGCGACAAAGGGTTTTGGGCCCGGTTGCGGGCTAGGTGCCGTCTGGTCGATACCTCCCAGGCGGCGCCTCGCTTTTATAGGCAAATCACTGCCACCTTTCTGCCACCTTTGCTCTGATTTGCCGCTCGATTTAGCCATGCGTTGGTGAGTTTCCATAAGGCTCAATGCTTCTCAATTAGCCTGTGATCGTAGAAAATATCGACATGAAATCTTCAAAGAGGCAGACCGCATCGCCCAAGGCCATGCTCGACAGCCTGGGGTTGTCACCAAGGAAGAGGCTGGGCCAGCATTTCCTTGTCGGCAGCGGCGTGGTGAACATGATTGTAAGGGCGGCGGATATCAAGCCTAACGAGACGGTAGTAGAGGTTGGCCCAGGGCTGGGAATACTGACCAGGGAAATCGTTGAGAAAGCGGGACGGGTGGTTGCCGTGGAAATGGACAGGGAGATCGCGGAAGTCCTGGAAAGGGAGGTCGACTCTGCAAATCTGGAGGTGTTGTCCGCCGACGCTCGCCAAGTAGACGTAAAGGAGATTACGAATGCCACGCCCTACAAGCTGGTCGCCAACCTTCCTTACTACGCGGCCAGTCCCATACTGAGGCATTTTCTGGAATCGGAGTGGCCGCCGGTATTGGCGGTCGTAATGGTGCAACGAGAAGTAGCAAAGCAAATGGTGGCGCGGCCCGGAGAGATGTCGCTGGTCTCGGTAGGCGTGCAGGTATACGGAAGGCCCACCATCGTGGGGTACGTGCCATCTTCCGCGTTCTACCCCAAGCCAAGAGTGACCTCGGCGGTGGTGCGAATCCAAGTGGATGCAAGGCCATCGTTGAATATCGAGAATAGGGAGGCGTTCTTCAAAGTGGTGCGGGCCGGTTTCAGCGCACCTCGCAAGCAGCTTAGAAACTCCCTGGCGCAGGGGCTGGAAGTGCCCCCTGAAGAGGCTCTACAGCATCTGGATTCCGCGGGTATAGACCCCAGAGCCAGGGCCGAAACGCTCTCCTTGGAACAGTGGACGGCGCTGTACAGTGTGATTTCCGAATCGGAAACAGGTAGATAATCCAAGTGGATGCCTCTAGAGGTTGTAGAACCGTGCAAATGATAGAAGCTCAGGCCTATGCCAAGATCAACCTCAGCCTGGAGGTAACCGGAAAGCGAGACGACGGCTACCACGAAATCAAGACTGTGCTGCACACCATTGATCTAGCAGACAGGCTGGCTTTCAGGCCAGCGGAGCAAACAAGCCTGGAGTGCGACCAGCCATCGCTGGAGGATGAGCACAACCTGGTGCTGCGGACGTGCCGGTTGATCCAGGAATACACGGGCCACCAGGGTGGAGCAGCCATCACTCTCCACAAGAATATACCCATAGCGGCCGGGCTTGGCGGGGGCAGCAGCGACTCGGCGGCTACGTTCAAGGCGCTGAACGCATTATGGGGCACTAACCTAGATGGAAGCACGCTGGAAGAATTAGCGTTGCAGTTAGGTTCAGACATACCGTTTTTCCTGAACGGGGCCTGTGCTCTGGCGGAGGGTAGGGGTGAGAAGCTTACCCCGCTGCCGCCGGTTGACGGCATTTGGGCAGTAGTAGCAACCCCATCATCTGAAATAGCGGACAAAACGGCAAGTCTATACTCACTTCTTGAGAAGAGAGACTTCAGCAACGGCTCCGCGACCACAGAGCTCGCGGAACGTATCAGGAATGGCCGCGTTACCCTGCATGACATTCGTGACGCCGGTTTGAACACTTTCGAAAGGGTTGCCAGCCAAGCCTTTTCAGGATTGGACGAGCTTACCGAGAGGTTTTTGAAAGCTGACGCAGGCTTCGTGAGGCTGAGCGGCAGCGGTCCATCTCTGTTCACGCTGACAGACGACGAAGAGATAGGCCAGCATCTGCTGAGCAGGGTTGCAGGTGAGGGCGTTGAGGCTCACCTGGCAAGATTGATGGATCCACAGTAGCGAGCTGCACTGCGGTACAGAGCAAATCGCGCTCAAGGGGTGTCATGGGTTTATTGACTCTGTTTTCCGTAGCCATCTACAATCTCAGAACGCTTAACTATGATATTCGACCTCCACGTCCACTCCGCATACGGCAGCCGCGACAGCAGCGTATCGCTGGAGCAGCTAGCGGCAGAAGCACGAGCGATGGGCCTGGATGGAATGGCGCTTGTGGAGCACGACGAACCCTGGGACTCCAATGAGCTTAGAGAGCTATCGGCTGAGCTTGGAGTCCTGTTCATCCCAGCACGAGAAGTGCAGTCTGAAATGGGGCACGTCATCGCTTTTGGATTGAGCCAAGAGAGCTGGGGAATAACCAAAGTGGAGGAGCTTAGGCAAGAAGCCGACAACAGCGGTGGCTATCTGGTTTCGGCACATCCCTTCAGATACCTGTGCGACACATCCATAGCACGTCCCAGCTTTCTCCTGGAAGACCCCGCGAAACGGCCGTCATCCGTGGAAGAGGCAGCAGGCTATCCCGTGTTTCACCTGGTGGACGCCATAGAAGCGGTCAATGCGCACAACAAAGAGGAGGAAAACGCCTTAGCCTGGGAAACCGCACAGCGTCTCAATAAACCAGTAATTGGCGGAAGCGACGTTCATAGATCAGGCCAGTTGGGAGATGCGGTAACGGTTTTTCCAAGCGCCGTGAAGGATACGGACGACTTCTTGCTGGCTTTAAGGGCTGGCGATTTCTATCCTGCAATAGGGCTCAAGCACGGCCGGTTGACACCCTTTGCCAAGGTAGTGTCCAAGTAATGCTTGCAACTCCTGGGGACTCCGGCGCGGTGTTGGACAGGGTGTATGTATCGCTTGACCTGGAAACGACGGGGCTTGACGTAGATCGAGACGTCATCATACAGGTGGGGGCCGTGAAGTTTCGCGGTACCGAGGTGCTGGACACCTTCGACCATCTGGTCAATCCGTACCGTCTGCTCCCCACCTTCATAACTCAACTCACCGGCATTACCCAATCGGACGTTGACGGGGCGGCGCCATGGCCGGAGATAGCTGAGCCCCTGCTTGCTTTCATAGCCGATTATCCGCTGGTGGGGCACAGCATATCGTTTGACCTCGCAATGCTCTCCAAGGCGGCGCTCAACCTGACCAACGCCAAGTATGATACCCATGATCTGGCTACGGTGTTCATACCAAAAGCCACGGAGTATTCGCTGACAGGCTTGGCACAGGCCCTTGGCATCTCATTCAAGAAGCCGCACAGAGCCTTGGAAGACGCAACCATCTGCCACCAGCTGTTTCTTGCCTTGCTGGAAAGAGCGCAGGATACCGAAAAAGGGGTATTGGAAGCTATGTCCGCCATTGCGGACAGATCAGCGTGGCCGCTGAAATCACTGCTGGGACAAATTGTCAGAGAAGCGCCAGACATAGGGCCGCGGAGCGTGGGCATACTTGGCCTGAACATGGAATCCTTGCGCCAAAGACTGTCCAGGCCAAGGCCGGTCCGCCCCACGGAGAACCACCCACCAGTCCAGAAGGAGGCGATAGAAGAGCTTTTTGGTGAGGCAGGCGCACTTTCTAAGGTGGTGCCCGGCTATGAAACCAGACGTGAGCAGGTACAGATGGCACATGCCGTAGCCGAATCGCTAAATGAAGGGCGTCACCTGATGGTGGAGGCCGGCACGGGAGTTGGGAAGTCGCTGGCATACCTGCTGCCCGCCATGCTGTATGCCTCCGGGAAGGGAACACGGGTGGTGGTGTCCACCAACACAATCAATCTTCAATCGCAATTGGTCAACAAAGACCTTCCCTTGTTGAACAAGGCATTGGACAGCTCAGAGAACGGGCCGCAAAGCGATCCGCAATTCACTTTGCTTAAAGGCAAGGCCAACTACCTATGCCTGAGACGGTGGGCCCACTTGGCGCGGAGTGGAGGCCTACCCCCAGAGGAAGCCCGGATGGTGAGCAAGGCGCTTGTGTGGCTGCAAGAGACAAACACCGGCGACAGAGCCGAGATCAACATTCCCAGGAGGGACAACTACCTCTGGGACAAACTTTCAGCCGTGACGGCCAACGAGTGCGAGACGCTGAACGGCCTGTGCCCTCTGCGCACGGCGCGTGCCCGCGCTGAAGGGTCTCACATAGTGGTGGTCAACCATGCTCTACTGCTATCCGACCTTGCGACCGGAGGAGGCGTGATACCCCCGTACGACCACCTCATTGTAGACGAGGCGCATCACCTGGAGGACGAGGCCAGCCGACAGTTGGGATACGACGTTTCAAGCCAGTCCGTGGACGACATGGCTGAAGACCTGATTCGCACAGCCCAAGACGCCCGATCCACCGTGCGCCTAGCCACGACCAACCGCTTTCACCTTGAGCGGTTGGCCGAGCTGACAGACCAGTTGCGGGGAACAGCGCAACGGTTGCGGCAGACCTGGGACGGGCTGGCGAGACGGGTATCACGGTTCGTGGAAAACCACCGGGAGCACGCCGATCAGGGCAATCAACTCAGGATAACCAGAAGCTCCAGAAAGCAGCCTGACTGGTCGGAGATAGAGGTGCAGTGGGAAGGCCTCAATGAAGTCATCGTTGACTCTACCAATCAAGTGGAGCGGCTTCTGGTGGCATTCGAGCCGCTGGAATCGGCGCCGTTGCAGGACGTATTGCTGGAGCTCAAAGGCTGGAGGGAAAGGGCGGAAGAAGCGCGGGCAAGGATAGAAGATTTCGTACTGCACCCTGAACAGGAATACGTCTACTGGGTGACCCTGAGCGGCGCGGACGCTTCCCCCACCTTAAGCGCGGCGCCGTTGGAGGTTGGCCCCAAGCTGGACGAGATGTTGTTTTCGCAAAAGAGGTCGGTGATACTGACCAGCGCCACGCTCAGCGTGGAAGGCTCACTGGACTACATGGCGAAGAGCGTCGGCCTGGAGGAGGCCGACCGTCTGATAGTAGGTTCGCCCTTCGACTACAAAACGTCAACCCTGGTGCTAACGGTTTCTGACATTCCGGAGCCCTCAGGAAGCGGGTACCAGCAGGCTGTGGAGGACGGCTTGATCAAGGCGGCGCGCGCCTCTCAGGGCAGCCTCCTTGGACTGTTCACCTCCAACTCCGCTTTGCAGAGCACACGCCGCAGAATCAAGCCTCTACTGGAAGCGGAAGGGATACCGGTACTGGCTCAAGGAATCGACGGCCCGCCCGGACAGCTGATGGAAGCTATGACAGCGTCGGGGAATACGGTGCTGCTGGGAACGAGCAGCTTTTGGGAAGGGATTGATCTCCCCGGCGACCTGCTTCGCGTCGTTGTGCTGGCCAGGCTGCCGTTCAGCGTACCAACCGAGCCGGTATTTGCGGCACGGTCGGAGAAATACGACGACCCTTTCAGTGAACACGCTGTGCCGCAGGCCGTGCTGCGTTTCCGGCAAGGGTTTGGAAGATTGATACGTACAAAGAGCGATCGCGGCGTTGTAGTGGTATTGGACAGTAGAATAGCGAACAAGGGATATGGACGCGTATTTCTGCGCTCGCTTCCTGAAAGCCGCATAAAGCAAACAACCTCCAGAGAGATAGAGGACGAGATCAGAGATTGGTTGAAGAAGCCGTAAAACGTGAGGTTGCCTTCCTTCCCGCTGAGCAACCCCTGAATCTGCAGGCCACAATGGAAAGCGGACAGCTGTTTCGCTGGAACAGGGACGGGGAGTGGTACAAAGGCGTAATTGGCGAACACGGGTATGCCCTGAAGGAAACAGCGAACGGGCTTCTGGTAAACACGTCAGCACCGGCAGCGGGGGAAGCAGAGAGGGCGCTCCGGGATTTCTTCCGCCTTGACGACGACCTGCCAGCGACGTATGAGGCCATGGCCGTCGATGAAAAGCTATCTGAAGCTATAGGCCGGTGGAGGGGACTGCGGATCCTACGGCAGGATCCCTGGGAATGCCTGATAAGCTTCGTTTGCTCTTCGGTATCCAATATTCCAAGGATCAGTAGAAACCTGACAGCGCTGGCGCAAGCATACGGTCGGCCCGTTTTGCTGGGCAATGGTACGCTCCATACTTTTCCAGGGCCTGAACGGCTGGCGTACGCCTCAGAAGAGGACCTTCTCAAGCTGGGCCTGGGATTCAGGGCTGGATACGTGGTAAAGATTGTGGAAAGGGTAGCCGGCGGCCTGCTGGACATCAATTCCCTGCGCACCGCCGCATACCAGGATGCGAAGTCGGCTCTGATGGAGTTGCCCGGCGTGGGAAACAAGGTTGCCGACTGCGTTCTGCTGTTCTCGTTAGAGAAACTGGAGGGGTTTCCCATAGACCGCTGGGTTCTCAGAGGGCTGGTTGACTGGTACGGCCACAGCGAAAAGTCGCGTTACGCGGATTTAGTCGCATGGGCGCAGGGGAGGTGGGGAATAAACGCAGGCTACGTCCAGCAGTACATGTACCACCACAAGCGGTTGCTGGGCTAGCGCTCTCTACCGGTTGACCCTGAACCTGAGGAATATTTCCTCCGCCACGGCTCTGGTGGCCTCCCATTCTTCCGCGTCTCCAACTACGATCACCGAAACAGTATCGGAACCGGATAGCGTAATAAGCATCGATCCGCGGTAAGAGGTTCCTGTAGTCCGGTTCATAGTGGTGTAGTCAATGCGATAAGAAGGTCGTGTCCTTCCTGGGAAAACAATCCCGCGCCAATCAATCGTAGCATCAAGCATGGTGATGTTGCTTCCGTATTCGTTGATGTCCGTGGCGCCAGCGAACGGTTCGACTCGGACGGATATCTGGCGGGAGGAGTCCGGGTCAAAGGCCCAGTAATCAAGTCCGGAGACCATGCCATCTTGCCATTCCAGAGGATGGGACAAGGCATATTGAATATTGGGGGTGTACTTGACCCAGGGTTTGAAAGACCCCATGGTGACGTTGAGCAATTGACGCAAGTCTGCAAACTGTTCCTGGTCAAGGACAGACTCCTCTGCCATAGCCCCGACGCTGGCCAGGTGGCGGCCCAGCAAGTGCCAGCGCAGGAAAGCCCGATAGGCAACGTCGCGATAAGTGAACCTCACCGAGAACTCCTCTGATTCCATGGGGCCATTCGAACCGATTCTACTCTGGCCCAGAACGATAAAATCGGTGATCTTGTCGTTATCCGCGGGCTGGAAAGCGGCGACGTAATCATCCAGGTTTGGGAAAGATTCCGGGTCTATCTCCTGAACGTTGACCCAAACGGCCGCGCCGGTTTCCGGGTCCCACATCCCCATCAGCTCATCCAGGCTGGCGTCCAGGCCCCAGCCTTCAGGGATGTCGATTGTGTACCAGAACCTGCCGCTGCTGTACGAGGTCTGGCCGGAAGGAGCAGCCGACGGTGGATTAATTACCGCTCCGTCCTTGAGCATGGGCAATAGTCCAGGCAACAGAAGGGGTGAGGGGATCGGGGACGGCGTCGGCGAAGGGGCGCTAGTCGCGGTGGGAATGGGAGTAAAGGTACTGGTGGGTGTAAACGTGGGCGTGGGTATGTTGTCGATAGTCGCTTGAACACCGGCCCTGATTGTGGCCTGAATGTCGGGCAGAGGAGTAGGAGTGGGCGAAAGAGTCGGCATTGGGATGGGAGCGGACTGCACAGGTGTTATGGAGGCTACCAAAGTGGGTAAGGTAACCGGTGTTTCGTCCGTTCCAACAGTCGACTCGGTAGCGCAGCCCAAGAGTGCTGCGCAGACCACGAAGAAGAGTGCTAAGGGAATCCAGCGTTTCATAGCAGGGAATCAGGCCTGTTGCAGACTACTGATCGGCCAGTCTTCTTACCAAAGCCTCCTCTTCTTCCCTGGTAGAGACCTCTCCCTTGATGCGGGCGTCGCGCAGCCGCTCCAACAACAGTCCAACTCGCGGGCCCTGAGGTATGCCGAGACGGGCCAAATCGCGTCCGTTGAGGCGTGGCTTCAGGTGCCGCCATTCGTTCAAGTAGCGCAGGGCTAGACCGGACGAAGCTTCACCCTGTGACAGCAACGCCGTCACCCGCAGGGCGTACGGGTCTAGACCTTGAAGCGCGGCAACAATTCGGGAAGGCGACGCGTTGGGGTCCAACGACGCGACAGTGGTCCTAGCCTTAACAGTATCTCTCACCGTCTTGGCCTCAGATGGGGGCATTTTCAGTCGTTGGATGAACCCTTCCGCCTGTGATTCATTCATAGTGCTGGCCAGCATAGCCAGGTACGACCGAGGATTTTGCGCGGATGCCGGTATGGCTGAGAGCCTGTGCTCCAACTCTTCTTCAGATGGAAGATGCCGGTACAAGGCCGCGAGCAGGCCCAAGCGAGCAGCACGAAGCAAGATTGTGGAAGCCTTCTCCTCTTTAAAAATGATGCTCATCTCACGTCGTAGGCGGTCACCACTTATGGTATCGAGATATGAGACGCTGGACATGAGCAACGCCTCCGTTTCATGGCTTAGCCGGAAGCTCAGACGCTGCTCATACCGTATGGCCCTGAGCATTCTGGTAGCGTCATCGCGGAAGCTACCGTCGTGGAGTACGCGAATAGTCCTCGACCGGATGTCATCCTGGCCTTTGCAGGGATCCAGTATGACCACCGGTTCAGGCGTTAGCCTGAGAGCCATGGCGTTGATGGTGAAATCGCGGCGTTGAAGGTCGTCATCTATAGAGCTTGGGGAAACAGTGGGCAAGGCGCCCGGCCTGCGGTAGGTCTCTCGGCGGGAAGTGACCACGTCCACCGATTCCCCGGTCATCTCCACTTTGAACGTGCCGAACTGGGAACGGGAAACCACCCTTCCCGATAGCTTGGCGGCCAATGCTTGCGCCACAGTGGAGGCGTCCCTCTCCACAGTGATGTCCAAGTCTACTACAGGCTTGTCCATGAGCAGGTCGCGAACCGCGCCTCCCACCAGGTAGATAGGGACGTCATGCTCCGCGCCTATCTCCACCACTTCGCTTAGAATATCGCTGCGAAGCTGACCTAGGGTCCTGTTCAGCTTGGTTTTGAGGACTTCAGGTTCAAACATGGTTCTATTATAGACAGGCTGTTACGCTATATAGGTACAATACTCCAGGAAAATGGTCAAAGTATGAACGTAGACGCCGATACAATCGAGGCCAAGCTGGATTTCTCCTTCAGGAACAAAAGCCTGCTGGAGCAAGCGCTGAGACACCCTTCCTACGTGAATGAGCATCCCGAATCCGGCGAATCCAACCAGCGAATGGAGTTCTTGGGAGACGCGTTCTTAGATGCTTTCGTAGCGCTGACACTGTATCAAAAGCACCCCTCCGTGGATGAGGGATTGCTCACGGAGATGCGTTCTCAGATAGTAAGCGGCAAGACCCTGGCCGGAGCAGCCAGACGCTTGGACATCGGCAAGCATTTGTTGTTGGGGCAGGGCGAGATGGCCAGTGGAGGAAACGGACGGGAATCCAATCTAGCCGCAGCCCTGGAAGCGCTGCTGGGCGCGGCGCTTCTTGACCGCGGCTACCAAGCCGCTCAAAAGCTGGCGTTGAGCATGCTCAAGCCTGAACTGGCCGAGATAGGATCGGAAAAAGCCGGCAACCCCAAGTCCAGTCTGCAAGGGGTTTTGCACCGCCTGGGAAAAGACTCACCAACGTATAGGCTGATCGGCTCGGAAGGGCCTGCGCACCGTCAGAGATTCATAGTGGAAGTACTGGTGGACGGAGAAGTTCTTGGCCAAGGCCAGGGAAGACGGAAGCTGGACGCCGAGCAAGAAGCGGCACGCGAGGCTCTGGAGAAGCTGGAACCTGCACCCTGAACATGACTAGAGACCCATGATCACCTACATTCATTCCACTGAGGATGTAGCTCCCGCTCAGCTCAAGGGTTTCTTTGAGGGCTGGTTGAACCCGCCATCACCCGAAGTGCACCTGGAACTACTCAACAACAGCGACTGCATTGTCCTAGCAAAATCGAGTGAGGGGTATGTAGTCGGCTATGTGACTGCCCTGACAGACGGTGTTATGACCGCCTACGTGTCCTTTCTTGAAGTGCTTCCGGAGTTTCGCGGAAGAGGAATTGGGACAGAGCTTATGAAGCGATTGATGCAGCGGTTGGAGAAGCTCTACTCCATTGACCTGATGTGCGATCCGGAAGTGGCTCCATTCTACGAGAACCTAGGATTCCAGCCGGGGAACGGCATGATGATACGCCGGTATACGGGCAACGTTCAAACTAACCTACGGTAGGTTCACCATAGCGGTCTGAAACAAGCGGATGCTATGATGAGTAGACACGTCCACATGAGGCAGGCGCTTTGAGACTGTTCAGCCGCGGGAAGAGAACACCAGAGAACACGGAGCAGGGGATACGCCGCACCAGGGACACCTGGTTCAGCCGCGTAACACAGCTATTCAATAGCAACAGCGTATCCAACAAGACATGGGAAGAGCTGGAGGAAGCGCTGATATCGTCGGACGTGGGAGTAAACACTACTTTGGAGCTTGTGGAACGAGCCAGGGAGCAAACCGGCGCAGGAGGCGCACAAGCGGCTCTGCAGGCCGTCAAGCAGGAACTGCTATCCTTGCTGAAAGAGCCAACAGGGCAGGGGAGCCGTATTTTTGAAGAAAGCGGAACACGTCCCAAGCCGCTGGTGATCCTGGTGGTGGGAGTCAATGGTTCCGGCAAGACCACGAGCATTGCCAAGCTGACCCGGACGTTCCAGGAGTCGGGGGACAAGGTGGTACTGGGTGCGGCAGATACGTTCCGAGCCGCTGCCATTGAGCAGCTGCAGACGTGGGCCGGCAGACTAGGAGCAGAGGTGGTGGCCAATCAGCCCGGGGGAGACCCCGCCGCGGTGGCCTTCGACGCCTTGCAGGCAGGAAAGGGCCGCAATGCCGACGTGGTGATAATAGATACGGCGGGACGGCTCCATACCAAGAGCAACCTCATGGAGGAATTGAAGAAGATCAGAAGAGTGCTGGAGAGACAGGACCCCGAAGCGCCTCATCTGACCGTCCTTGTGCTCGACGCGACAACCGGTCAGAACGGCCTAGTGCAAGCCAAGGCTTTTACCGAGGCGGTGAAGTGTGACGGGGTGCTCCTGGCCAAGCTGGATGGCACGGCCAAGGGAGGAGTTGTCTTTGCCATAGGAGAGCAGCTGGGGTTGCCGGTGCTTTTCATTGGAACCGGTGAGGATGCGGACGCTCTGTCACCGTTTGAACCGGAGACATTCGTGGAAGCGCTCTTTGCTTCTAGCAGCGCGGAAATAGTGGCCTAAGCTGATTACACATCACCGCTCGATTTTATAAAAAGTGATTGACTTTCTAACCTGGCTAATCGCGATAGAGCTCATCGGCATCATAGCTCTACCCATTGTGTACTATCTCACTCCGTGGCTGCCGGACCGTGGCTACAGTTTGGCAAAGCCCGTTGCTCTACTGCTGGTTTTCTATCCTCTCTGGCTGCTGGCGTCTACTCCATTCATACCGAACAGCACTCTCATCATCTGGCTGATCCTGGTTGCCCTAATTGCTGTTTCGGTTTGGTTGTTTAGACGGTATCGGTCCGAGATAGTTTCGTTCTACAAGCGAGAGCAGAGCGCCCTGATCATCATGGAGGTGGTTTTTATCACCGTCTTTTCAATCTGGGTGCTACTCAAAATCTACGATCCGGGCATAAATCACACAGAACAGCCCATGGACTTTGCCTTTTTGAACGCCTCCGCATCCAGCCAGCACTTCCCACCCCAGGACCCCTGGTTGGCCGGGGAAAGCGTCAGCTACTACTACCTGGGCTATCTGATCTTTGGCGGAGTAAGCCGCCTGGCAGACGTGTCTACGTCCGTGGGCTACAACCTCGCGCTGGCTACCGTGGCGGGAATGGCGGCAACCGTCATATTCGGCCTTGCCTACAACATGGTGAGGCTAGCTGGAGGAAGGCTCGGCAGCGCCCTGGTTACAGGTTCCGCCGCACTGTTATTGCTTCTGGGCATCGCCAACCTGGTGAGCGGCCTTGAGCTGGTGCGAGCGGGAGGCGGAGGCACACCGGGCTTCTGGGAGTGGGTGGATATCAAGGGCCTGGACAGCCCTCAACAGTCATCCGAATGGCATCCCGATGAATCGGGGTGGTGGTGGTGGCGGGCAACACGGGTAATAGATACCGTGGAAGACGGCTCCAGCAGAGATTACACCATCACGGAGTTCCCGTTCTTCAGTTTCCTTCTAGGCGATTTGCATCCCCACGTAATGAGCCTGCCCTTTGTGCTTACCTGGATAGGGTTGATGCTGAACTTCGTGATGTCGCCCGTGCGGCTAGGAATGCGATGGGGGTTGCCAGGCTATGACACTCTGATCTCTTTGGGGATCATGGGGCTGTTTTTGGGAGCGCTGGCCTTCATCAACTTCGTGGATATTGCTGTATTTGGAGCCGCCTTTGTTGGCATAACCGCAATCAAGGGCTACAGCCAGGGTAGGTCGGTTTGGCGTGGGCTTGCAGCAGGGCTGACCGTTGCAGCGCCCGTTCTGGTGCTGTCTATTGCGCTCTACCTTCCGTTCTACTTCTCGTTTCAAAGCCAGGCAAGCGGCATCCTGCCAGTTGAAGAATACGTAACAAGGCCGTTCCATTTCTTCATGATATGGGGGTTGTTCCTAGTCATAGTGGCGCCATTCCTGCTCTGGGAAACAGCGGCGCTAGCGCGACAAGGGAACGGCCTCAGGCAAAGGGAGGCTATTGCCGTCTCGCTTGCTATAGCGCTCTTGCCATGGATAGCCTGGATTCTGTTCCAAGGAGTGCTGGACTGGAACATCTCGGAAACGATGGGCACGGCCTGGGGCCGGCTGATCCACATACTACCTGTTGTTTTACTCGTAGCCTTGGCTGTCTACGGAGCATTGCTGCGGTCCCGCGCCAGCGCCAACGGTACGGAAGACGGCGCTCGCCAAGGCGCGCTAGCTCTGACCTTTGTCCTGGCAATGGCGGCAGTGGCCTTACTGCTGGTCATGGGGCCGGAGCTTTTCCGTATTATGGACCTGTTCGGAAACCGTATGAACACAGTGTTCAAACTATCGTATCAGGCGTGGGCGCTGTTCGCCGTAGTAGGAGCGTTCGCCCTGTACTATACGGTCTCCCGTTTCAATGGAATGAATCCGCTGCTGCGGCTGGCAGCGTACGGATGGGCAGGAGTGCTTGTAGTGGGAGTGCTGGTGTCGCTCTACTATCCGCTAGCGGCGGCCTCCACCAAATCGTTAGGGCCTTCTGGAAATGCGACCCTGGATGGCTTAGCATACATAGAGGCGGCCAACCCATCGGAGAGGTTTGGGATCCAGTGGCTCAAAGAGAATGCGGGAGCTGATGATAGAATTGTGGAGGCCGTGGGAGACTCCTATTCGGAATATGGCAGGATAGCTTCCAGCACCGGAATTCCAACTGTGCTGGGATGGAAATTCCATGAGGAGCAGTGGCGCGGTTCGAGGAAGCCGTTCGAAGGTCGCGAGGAGGACGTGCGCGATCTTTATCAGACAGCCAGCTTGGAAGAGGCCAGAGGAATCCTGGACAAGTACCGAATAAATTACGTGATAGTAGGCCCGCGGGAAATGACGACATACGGCAGCGAAGGATTGAGTAAATTTGAGCAACTGGGAGAGCTGGTTTTCCCCAGCCCTGCCGACTCAACAGACCCAGGAAAGGTGCTGATCTACCGTGTGGGATGATAAGACCAGCCCACCAGCCATAGCCGTCGCAGAACCAGCAGAGGAAACGCCTCCACTGGAAGCAACGACGGATGCAAACGGACAGAGTGATACCCCTTGGCGCCGCTGGGAGTTTGGCGCGTACGCTGCGATTCTGATCCTAGCGCTGGCCCTGCGGCTATGGGACCTGGGAGGACAGGCGCTTCATCACGATGAAAGCCTGCATGCGGTGTATTCCTGGTACCTGTACGACGGCAGAGGCTATTTGCACAACCCATTGATGCACGGCCCGTTCCAGTTCTTTGGTACGGCGGCCATTTTCTGGGTGTTGTGGGATTCCGACTTCACGGCGCGACTGCTCCCAGCGATATTCGGGGTGATCCTGGTAGGCACTCCGATTCTACTCCGTCCGTATCTGGGACGCAGCGGGGCTTTGATCACCTCGGTTCTGCTCACCCTATCGCCGTCGTTCCTTTACTTCTCCCGCTTTGCCCGCAACGACATCTACATGGCGGTCTGGGTTATGTTGTGCATAGGCTTCATATGGCGCTACCTGGACAGCGGCAAAGCCAGATATCTAGTAGGAACAGCAGCAGCGCTGGCGCTGGCGTTCTCCACAAAGGAGAGCACTTTCATAGTGGTAGGCGTCCTGGGCAGCTACCTGCTGATACGTGCCGCCCCAGACGTTTTCCCCTGGCTGATAGGACGCAAGTCTCTGAAGAGCTTTTCCAGATCAGGAGACCTGGTGGTCTTGATAGGCACCCTGACCTTGCCGTTGACGGGGGCGGGCATAGCTATCTTCCAGAACGTACTGGGGCTTACCCTGGCCAATCCGGACAGCAGCGTAGCCCCTCACGGCATACCCATAGGGAGCGGGCTGTTCGTGGCCTTTGCCGTAGTAGCGGCGCTGTCGATAATATCGCCGGTAATTGGCCTGCGATGGAAAGGTAACGGCGCACTGGCTTGGCTGGCCTTTTCCGCTGCATGGGGATTGGGGCTGTTCCTGTTGATGACGGTAATAAGTACGGTCAGCGGCAACAGCCTCATGGAATACTACAGCCTTATGGAGTACTTCCCGCCGCTTGCCCTAATAGGGCTGTCTGTAGGAGCCATAGGGGTGGGGATCTGGCGCAAGGGTTGGTGGCTGGTCAGTTTTGGCGTTTTCTTCACCATCTGGGCCTTGCTGCATACCACCTTCTTCACCAACCCCGCCGGTCTGGGTACGGGCATCTGGCAATCTCTGGGGTACTGGGTAGTACAGCAAGACGTGGCTAGGGGAGCACAGCCCTGGTACTACTACATAATAATTGGCCTGAATTACGAATTTCTAGCCATGGTCTTTGGCGGCATAGCCGTATTGCTGTTCGGGCTAGGTGTCCTTGTTCTCACGCAGCATCTTCTGTTTGGCGGCATAGGCATATTGCTGTTTGCACGAAGCGTGAGGTCTTGCTTGAGCTCGATGGTCCAGTTTGGCGGCATAGCCATATTGCTGTTTGCGCGAAGTGCCGATTCTTTCAGCCGCTTCCTGGTGTACTGGGCGGTACTCAATTTCCTCCTCTACACCTATGCCAGTGAAAAGATGCCCTGGCTGCTGGTCGGCGTGTCGCTGCCGTTCTTGGTCCTGGCGGGGAAGCTGCTGGGACAACTCTGGGACAGTAAACCATGGGCAAAACCGGCGTTGCCGGAACCAGATCCCCCGATTGAAGAAACCGAAGCACTGGATGCGGAAACGGCGCCCAAACCGCTGCCACAGCGAGTCCACTGGCCGGCCATAGCCCTATCCCTGAGCATTGGCTTACTCACGCTGGCCACAGTCTGGGGGCTCACTCAGGTATTGCCCAGAGAAAACTCATTCAGCGCAACGGAGACAGCGGCGGTGGGCCTGATAATCGCTGTGCTGCTGGGAAGCTCAATCTACCTCTTGTTCAAGATAGGCGGAAACAAGGGTAGGGCGCTGCTAGGTCTTTCACTTGCCGTGGCAATGATAGCGGTAGCCGTACCGTCGTCGTTCCGTGCCGCGTATGCCAATGCAGACATCCCGGTGGAAATGCTGGTCTACACGCAGACCGCGCCTGACATACCAGACATCATGAACAACATTGAACGGTTGGGAGAAGAAACGGGAAAGGGCAGGGATATCAACGTGCGGGTGGATAGCAGCGACGGCTACAGCTGGCCTTGGGCCTGGTACTTGCGAAACTACAGCAACGTGGGCTACCCGTGCTGGAGCAGCGATGCGGGCTGCCAGAGCTTGACGCAATCGCCGGAAGCCGACGTGGTGCTCCTATCGGCACGGAACCAACCGGCATTGGCGCGATACCTTACCAGGTTCCAAGAAGGAGAACGGTACAAACATAGATGGTGGTTCCCTGAGAACTACAGGGAACTGACGCCTGCCAAGGTGGCGTCAGGATTTAGCAGCAGGGAATCGTGGTGTACGGTGGTCAGCTATTTCTGGAACCGCGAGATGCCGGCCGGTCTGGGTTCCTCCGATGGATATGCCTA
Organism: Dehalococcoidia bacterium; assembly: GCA_965197965.1. Lineage (GTDB taxonomy): Bacteria > Chloroflexota > Dehalococcoidia > Lucifugimonadales > QGNO01 > DAOUJH01. The sequence continues at coordinate 251,957 of OZ240235.1, read as the reverse complement.
CTTCCCCGCCGGTTTCGACACAGGACCGATTGGAGGGGACGCGGCCAATCAGTCACAGTGCTGATTGGTGTTTTTCATTATTCACTGTACGCGGTTGGCATGCCGCCTTTATACTTGAAACAATGATCAACCGTCGTTTTTGGATTGGCCTAACCATCAGCGTCCTTTTCCTGGGGCTGTTGTTTTGGCAAATAGACCTCTCTGAAATGGTTACACATCTCAGGGAAGCCAACTATCTCTACCTCTTTCCCGGAGTAGCTCTTTACTTTGCCATCGCTGTGGTCTTCCGCACCGTTAGGTGGCGATTGCTCCTAGCGCCAATGAAACGTATCAGCACGGGTAGACTGTTCCCCGTAGTCATCGTGGGCTACATGGCAAACAATGTTCTGCCGGTGCGCATGGGCGAGATTGTTCGCAGCTACTACCTGGGCCAGCGAGAGGACGTGAGCAAATCGGCCACTCTGGCCACCGTAGCCGTGGAACGAATCATGGACGGGGTTGTCCTGCTCTTTCTGCTTGTTGCGGTGTCCGTTTTCCTGCCGCTAGGCCTGATTGAGGGTGTGGCTGAGGACACAGGCATCCCGTGGCAATTATTGGTGGCGGGCACAACAATACCTTTTCTTGGTGCAATGGGGCTGGTGTGGTTCACGGCAAACCACCCTCACTGGCTACTGGTGACGGTAAGATGGACAACCTCTCATCTTCCAGAGAGATTGCAGGCTGTGGTCAGAGAGGTGGTAGAAAAAGGCATTGACGGACTGGAGGCTTTGAAGGACTCCAAGCGTTTGAGCATACTGTTTGCCCTCTCGCTGCCGGTGTGGTTGGGTGAAGTGGCTATGTACTACGTAATAGGGTACTCGTTTGATCTGGCGCCGGCTCTGGGGGGCCCAGGCATGATGATAGTGGCGATGATAGCGGTAACCGCCATATCCAACCTGGCTACGGCGCTGCCCGCGCCGCCAGGGGCCATAGGCCCCTTCGAGCTGTTCGCAACGGCGGCCTTGGTGGTGCTCGGAGTTGAAGGAACGGTTGCTGCTGCATACGCAATAGTGCTGCACGCCGCACTCCTCATACCCATCACTTTGGCCGGTTTCGTCTATCTCTGGCTGGGAGAGGACTCGCTGGGCAAGATAGTCCTGATGAGCGAAGCGCGACCCGTCGAACAAACCCTTCCCCGCGCCGAGGAAGCATCTTGAAGATAGGCATAATCGGCGGCGGCGTGGGCGGCCTGGGCGCCGGCTACGAACTGTCCAAGAGCGGTCACCAAGTTGCCATCTACGAGAGGGCGCCGTTCCTGGGAGGACTGGCCTCCACGTTCGACGTGGGTGGCGGAAGGCTGGAACGGTTCTATCATCATCTGTTTCTATCGGATACGACTATTATCGATCTACTACACGAACTGGGCCTGGGCGATACTCTTGTCTGGGAAGAGTCCAAGACAGGCTGGTTCCACAACGGCAGGATATACCCATTCTCTGGCCCCATGGACCTGCTGCGGTTCAAGCCCGTAGGACTACTCGACCGGATACGGATGGGACTGGTCACTCTCCACCTGCAGCGGATGAAGAACTGGCAGAAGTTAGAGAACGTTACGGCAGCCGAATATATAAGACGCTGGGCCGGGAAGCGAAACTACGAAGTCATTTGGGAACCTCTGCTCAAAGGTAAGTTCTCCAGCTACTACGACAAAATCGGCATGCCCTGGCTATGGAGCAAGTTCGCTACCAGGACAACGTCCAGAGACAGGAGTTTCAAAGAGAGGCTGGGATACATAAGAGGAAGCTGGGGGATGCTGATAGACGAGATGGAGAGACGGATCAGGGCCTCCGGCGGAGAGTTGTACACGAGTACGTCGGTCTCCAAGATACTCACCCAGGATGGACGCGCCACGGGGCTGGCCATACAAGACGCCGAAGGCAACACAACGGAACAAAGCTTTGATCTGATAATAGCCACGGTGCCCAGCTTCACTCTGCCCCGTCTGATTGACCTGCCGCAAGAGTACGTGGCAAAGCTGCAAGGAGTAGAGTACGAAGGAGCCATTGCGGTGATCTGGGTACTGAAGCAGAGCCTGTCGCCCATCTACTGGTTGAACATAGGCGACCGTGATATGCCGTTCCTGCTGGTACTGGAGCAGACGAACCTGGTGCCGCCTTCCGAGTATGGTGGAAAGCACATCATCTACACGGCGGACTACGTGGATAGAAGCGATAGAAGATGGAACATGAGCGAAGACGATATTGTCAACGAATACAAGTCCGCCTTGAAAAGGATCAATCCCGATTTTGAAGAATCTTGGATAGAGCGGCATTACCTGCACAAGGAGCCGGCGGCCCAGCCGATTATCGAGGTGAACTACAGAGAGCGCATACCGGAAACAAAGACGCCCGTCGATAGGCTCTGGCTGGCCTCCATGAGCCAGGTATACCCTGAAGACCGCGGCACCAACTACAGCATACGGCTTGGCGTGCAGGTGGCTAGACAGGCCGTCCAAGAGATAGAAGGATAATCGTAGCGCGGACCTTTGCAAAACCTCTTCCCCCTCCGATGGGGGAAGATTGAGATGGGGGTGAATCGCGCCTGGGAACGCCTCTTTTGCCCCATCCACGTAATCAAGTACGGGGCAGTCTCTAACCTCCCCCCCCCCCCCCCCGCAGGTGGGGAAAGGGATTTAGGGTTACACAAAGGTCTCCCTGCGCAGAAACGACGAAGGGGGCGGCCTTGCTTATATGTCCCCTTGTGTCCCTGAGACGCAGATTCTTCGCTCCGCTCAGAATGACGGTTTGGCGCTTCTGGCGGGGTTTTGCAAAGGTCTCCACCGGTTCAACCGGCGTTCAACCGGACTCGCTATCCTCAGAGAAAGCGCCATCCACCATCTGAAGCACTCTGCCTGCCAGTCCCGCTAGCCTGAGATCATGTGTGGCGGCAACAAAGGTGATGCCCTCCTCCTTGGTAACGTCTCTCATCAACGTGGCTATACTCATACCGGTAGCGGAATCCAGATCACCTGTGGGCTCGTCCGCCAGCAGCAGGGAAGGCCTCACAGCCAGGGACCTTGCAATAGCCACGCGTTGCTGTTCGCCGCCTGATAGCTCGTACGGCCTATGGTTAGAGCGGGGTAGTAGTCCCACCAATGCCAAGAGCTCTTCGACACGATGACGTCGTTCACGCCTGGGCATGCCGTTGATGCGGAGGGGCAGCTCCACGTTTTCATAGGCTGAAAGGAGGGGCAGAAGTCCGTACGCCTGGAAAACGTAGCCCACCTCTCTTCTACGCATCTCGGTTATCTCAGATTCAGACAGGGAGGATAGATCACGCCCGGCAAACACAACGCGACCTTCCGTTGGCGCATCCAGACCACCCAGCAAATTGAGAAGCGTTGTCTTGCCGGAACCGGACCTGCCCAGCAAGACGACAAACTCCCCAGACCGTATGTTAAAGGTTAGGTCCCTTACGGCAAACACCGGGTTGTCTCCGGAGCCAAACAAGCGGGTTAGGCCGTGCGTTTCTATGACAGGCTCAAGATATCTGGCGCTCCTCATTCTTCCCTTCCTTGCGGCTTAAGGATAACTCCATCAGGACCTATGGTCAGGCGGGCGCGTCCATTTGAACCAAGCTTGTCCATAGATTCCGGCGGCAGTTGGATGCGGCCCGCCCTGTCCACCACCAAGAACTCCTCTTTGACCACTTCGCCGGTACGGCGAAAACTGCGCTGAGATACGGACTCGGATACTATCCTGCCATCGCGTATCTGCACCACACGGTCAGCGAAACTCGCTGTACCCGCATAGTGCGTGACCACCACTACGGTTACCCCGTAGCTGTGGCACACGTCCTGAAGGGCTTGGAGCACCTCATCCGCCGTCCTTGTGTCAAGCTCTCCGGTAGGCTCATCGGCGAGCACCATGCCCGGTTGATTGGCAAGGGCAACGGCAATGGCAACCCTCTGCTGCTCCCCTCCGGACAGCTGGTGAGGGAACCTGAACGCCTTTTCCCCCAAGCCAAGGGTTGTGAGAAGGTTCATAGCCCGCTCACGTCTTTCAGCGCTGGAGCGTCCCACTATAACCATTGGCAGTTCCACGTTCTCTATCGCTTTGAGATAAGGCAACAGGTTCCGCGAGGTGCTCTGCCAAACAAATCCAATCTCCTTGCGTCTATAGGCAACACGGTCGGTTTCAGACATGTTGAGCAAGTCTCGCCCGCCGACCATGGCCTGGCCTGATGACGGAGTGTCCAAGCCTGCCAGCACGTTCAGCAGCGTTGTCTTGCCGGAACCGCTAAATCCGATGATACCGAGGAACTCTCCTTGCATCACCTCCAAGTCCAGGCCGCGCAGGGCCACTACTTCAAGGCCGGCGCCTTTGTATGTCTTGAACAGGTCCTGGCAGACGATATATGGCGTTCTTTCTTCCAAGAGCAACCTCCCAGGCTATTCTATGTATCAACGACTCTAAGCAGGCGCTGCAATTCCAGTTTCCCTATGGCCCAGGCCAGTATGGCCACGGTTATCAGGGTAGCGACACCGAGTACCAGGTATGAAAAAGCTACTGCCGGCCAGTTGTTCTGCAACAGCATGGGAGGCGTGATCCTGGAACCGTCCTCCGCCACCTCCAGAAGCGGCAGGACGGCAATCCCCAGCAACTGGCCGCCCAGTGTCCCGGCCGCCAAGCCGAATGTGAACGTGATAGCAAGATTGAACCAGACTATGCCGTTCACCTGCAACCGTGAGAATCCCAAGCTCCTCAGAACTGCGAACTCGCCCAGGCGCTCCCGTGCATCGATGTACGTGTAGAGTATCAAGCTGGAAGCGCCCGCCATCACTACGGCAAGGAATGAGAGGGCTAGAAGTCCGCTCCAGCCGGCGGTGAGCAACGGGTCCGAAGTCCTTGCCTCCACCATGGTCGAGGCGTGATAGTCACTGGCGACAGGCCAGCCGGCATCCTCGATCGAGCCCGCTACAGACGTGGAGGAAACGGTACCGTCTAACCGGGCCCAAACCTCCGTGTCTCCGCCAATGAGACGGTTGCCATGCATATACAGGTAGTCGAGCAAAGCATCGAGGTCGGCAACAAGGAACGGCGATTCTCTGGGATCCAACGTTGGGAAGAATTCAATCGTGCCGATGACCAAAAGGGGTACGGACGTAGAACCCACGAATGCCAGGATAACCTCGCCCTCGCCAACGCTGTTGGTAAGTTCCCTACTCACAAGGGCCGGCACTAACAACTCCGCGGTCCCCGGCCTTATACCCCTGAGAGTAAGGCCGCTTTCCACCCATGTAAAAGCTGCGCTGGGGCTGCCTGCGCGGGTCACGGCTTCGCTGGTATCCAGAGTGTATAGGCCCGGGCTAGAAAGGTCTTCCAGGGGCCGCCAACCGTCTACGCTCTGGAAGGAAGCCAGTTCAACGGGGCCGGCCGGTGTGACGGCTTGGAGACTAGCCATAAAAACGACTCCTCCTCCGGAGCCCACCCTGCGCCCACCTAACCAGAGAGCGCGAAGCGTGAACGGTGGTTGTAGTGCGCGTTCCGTATAGGTGCGGGTTGCAGACCTTACGGATGGGATGGACTCCTCGATGTAGTGCCATCCCTGGTCGGCGACCTCACCTATTCTCATATCGAAGTAGGCGCCTGTGCCGTCCTGCATTCTGGCTAAGAGCAGGGTTCTGGGAGACACCCTCCCGGCGTGTACCCAGATGCCAATTGCAGTGGCGTCCTGAGGAAGAAGCATGCCGTCTGACCGGCTGTTTGACTCAGAACGTTGTAGGTTCTCCCTCAAAGAGTCGTTCAAGATATCGGGGCGAACCCAAGCCGCATCCGAGAACGAGTCGGTATCCACGGCGAGGAGAACAGCGGGGCTGCCGAAGGCTTCGGTGGTAACGCGTGTATCCATACGCATCACTTCAGCCGCCGCCGCAACTCCCGGAATATCGGCAACGTCGCGCGCTACGTTTTGCTCGCCCGGCAGTTGATCGTCCAACTCATACTCCACACGTAGGTCCGCTCCTGCCTGGTAACGCGCTTGTTCCTCCTGGCTGCGTTCCAAGGTAGAGAGGATGGAGGAGCCCAGCATGCCAAGAGAGGCGGCCAGTGCCAGCAGTACCAGCAGCGAGCCTGATGGGATAGGGTCGCGGGCAACCCGGTTCAAAGCATGCACAAGCCATATAGGACCAAAGGGCTCGGCAATGAGAGTGGCGGTTCTGAGCACCAAGGGAACGAGACGCAGCACAAGCAGACCCGCTACAAGCACCCCCAGTATTGGGCCCAGAAGCAGCGTGATATCTATCTGCGCGGGGCTACCGGGCGCGGGTTGGATGAGAAAGGAGCCTCTATATCTAAGCTGCCACCACAAGAGACCAATGACCCCAAGAAGAACAACGTCAATGTAGTAGCGATGGATGAACGGGACCTCAGGCGGCCTTGCAGAAGACGACTGAAGGGAGACTATCCCTTTGCTGGCCGCCCTTAGAACAGTGGCGGTAAACACGGCTACCGTAAACGCAGCGCCCACTGCTCCAATGGCAAAGGTAGAAAGCGATAGACCGCTCACGTCTAGGCCCTGTACTCCGGAAGCCACTGGGAAAAGGCGCCCCGTGAACAGCACAAGGGCCTGTGCCACGAATGGACCGGCGACCACGGCGGGCAGCGCCATGATCAGTCCTTCCACCAGGATGACCAAGCCAACCTGTAAGGTGGAGGCCCCGCGACTGCGAAATACGGCCACTTCAGAGGTGCGGACTCGTCCAATCAGGCCGGCAATGAGAAACATGTAGTACAGGAGAACACTAACCACAAGAAAGACCATTAGAAATAGAGGCACCCTGGCTAACAGCAGCAGCGAGGAATAACGGTCAAGCACCTCGTCCAGTTCAGTCCTCCAGTTGGAGTTGGGCACGTCGGTGCCAAGGTCAACGCTGATGCCGTGCAATACGGACTGCAATGCCTCTACCTCAGAGGCGCTCAGACCGGGCACGTCCGTGAAGAAGAGCCAGACGAAATCCGACAGCAGAGCGTTGATAGAGTCTGGCAAGACTTGGAGAAGGTTCTCATGGGTTGTGTATAGAGGAAGAGCAGTCCACTGCCGCTCCGTATTTGTGAACCTATCCCACGTGCCTATAGCCCAGTAATGTGCATCCGGCTCTGAAGCCTTGAATATCCCTGAAACCCTGACGGTAACCGTTTCACCGCGGTTACTTCCGGGACGGAAGGCCTGAAATCTATCGCCAACTGAAAGCGAAACGGCGGAGGCTCCGAGAGAATCTATCATCACCTCTATTTCGCCGGAGCGCGCCCTGGGCATCTGGCCTTCAATTATCCGAACATGATCGGGCAAATCCGATATTGCCTGCAACGAGCTCCGCGGTCGAATTGAATTCTCCACGTCAAGCTGCGGCAAACCGGATAGAAACAGCGTTGAGGTTTGGATGAGCAGAAGGTCTTCGCCGACGTATGGACTAAGGGGACGCCTGATCTGCTCCTCCACGTACCGTTCGCTGGCCTCTACGGCAGGTATTTCCAGGTTATGGAACGTCCGAAAGGTGATGTTCAGGTCCTCCTCCGGCACGTTGAGCAAGGTGTTTCTAAGAGCGGTTTCGGCCAGTGCCTGCGAGTAGATGACCCCGGAGGCCATCAGGGCAACCGCCAGCAGCATACCGAAAGCGGCTGCCGCCTGAAGCCGCCAGTCGGAGACGGTCCGCCTGAGCGCTATGAGAACCGCAAACTTTATGAGCGCAGTTAGATCCATTTACTCCTCTACCCGCAGGCCCCCTCTCAAGCTCAATCTATTGGTGATGATAACCGCCATGAACGCCGCTAGGGCGGCGGCAGTCAATGCTGCAACAAGCACCATAGCCGCCAGCGGCAGGTCGGCTACGAGCTCTAACGGTGGCACTAATGGTCGCCCGCTAGGCGTTATTTCCAGGAAACTCAGGCTCCACCGGCTTGTCCAAGCGCCGATCAATACCCCGGAAACCAGGCCTATCAGAGGGATGGCCAGCCTTTCCAAAGCTATGGAAAGCGCAAGCTGGCGGCGCGATAGACCCATGTTATGCAACAGGCCCAGATCCGCTCTCGTCCCCTTGATCGCAATAATGGCGTAGATGACTAGGCCAGCGGTAAACACCACCACAATGGCAGCAGCTATTATCAGGGTAAGGCCGCTCCATAAGCTTGAAGCCCAAGGGTTGGAGGTACTCGCGGAAACCTCCGCCTCTTGATCAAATACAACGGCCGCTGGCAAGACTTTATGGACAACGCTCTCAATAGCTCCTTTGTCAACTGGCCCAAGCCACAGTTCGCCGGGTCTAATGGGCCCGGTTAAGGGGAGAAGCTCAAAGTAAGCGCCCAGATGACTTATGTCCGTAATGAGGAAGCGACCGCCGGTTGGAAAAAGCGTTGGGAAGTAGTCCGCCGATTCCACTATCCTAAAGCCCACCGTCTTCCCCTCGACGCGCACCACCAGTTCCTGATCTACGCTCAGCCCCGGACCTCCGATGGCAGGGATGGGCATGGGCGCCGGCGACGCAAAGATGCCCCTGGTCTCTGTGGCAATGGGTTCCGTCCAGGCGTATCTGAGGCCTTGATCCCCCGAACGTGCCTGAGAAATATACGAAATCTCGTCTTTGGTCAGCCCAGTGTTGGGGAATAGGGTCCAAGGTCTAGCCGATTCGAAGTCCTCAATAGTTTGTATTTCGTCACCGGTGGACACAAAAACGTCATCCAGTTGAATGAATCCGCTTCCATAGCCCACTAGCTGCCCTCCGGATACGTATATGCCAACCAGTGTCAACGGGGGCTGCATTTTCGGAATCTGGGAAAGTTCGCCAACCTTGGCGTTCCAATCCGTGCTGCCCAGATTCCCCAAGCGCAGAGTCTCATACCGGCCTGTGGAGTCCCTCAGGAGCGCGCGAAGCGTGTAATTGGGATAGGGCCTGTCCGAATTTGCCCATACGCCGATTCTATCCGGAGTCCTGGGCAGTGATAGGCCCTGGAAGGGAGGAGCGGAAACCCGCAAGGCAAAGGCAAGCTCGGATAGGTCTTTCTCAGCGAAGTCCTCGCGGAACCAGGATACAACGGGCAAGCGTGAGGAATCGAGGCTAAGCAGCGAATAGACGACGCCGCCTGAACCGCTGCCCTCAAAGGCGGAATCGCGGTACACGGGCGAGGCTGCTCTGATCGAAGGGTCCGCCTCCAGGCTTTCTGAAATGTTCTCCGCATTCCCTGTTTGACCGGCAGGCAAACGGACGACAACTTCACCACCCAGGGAGTACCTGGCTTGGTCAGCGTGGCTTTGATTCAGCGTGGCGGCATAGTTGGCGCTGAAGATAGCAAGGGCCGCAATGAAGAGGGTTAGCAGAAAGAGGGGAGCGTAACCGGAATAGTCTAGATATGTCCGCCTGAACGAGTCGATTAGCCAGAAGGGGGCCAGGCGCCCCAATAGCCGCCATGAAGTAAGAAACAGAAGGGGTAAAAGACGTGAAATGAGCAGCCCGGCGGCAAGCATGAGGAAGGCGGGAGCTAGCAGCAGGGTGAGGTCGAAGCTCAATCCCGCACCGGCTATTTCATCGGATGAGAAGCTGCCGCGGCTTCTCAGCTGCCACCAAACCACGCCGGCCACCACCAGAACAAGAAGGTCCACGGCATATCGCAACCTGCTAGGCCTATTGAGGAGATGGCTTTCCCGTAGAGATACTAGGGGAAGCCTAACTGAAACAGCAAAGCTGGCCGTTAGATATATCAAGGCAACAACAGCGCCTGCGACAATGGCGATCAAGAACGCGGAAAGCGGTAGGGGATACGAAAATACAGTGGCTCCCTCCGCTCCAGTGGGAAGCAGACCGGCTAATATCCAGCCCAGAACAGGGCCCAGCAGGACGCCGGGGAAGACAACTGTAGCAGCTTCTACAAACGGTAGATAGAAACTGCTTTGATTTACGCTGGCGCCCCGGCTTCTGAGCAAGACCACCTCTCTGCTCCTCTCTTTAGCAAGGACAACGGAGGCAATCGCCAGGAAGTACAACACTAGGCCAAGTATGAGCGAGATGAGTATGAGAAAGGGGAGCCTGGACAGAGCGAGTGTTCGCTGATAATCGGATATCCGGTGGCCAAGGGGGCTGACAACCAGGGACCGGGGGAACCTTTTGTTCAAGTCGGTCTCAATAGTTGCCAGGGAAGAGTGCAGCTGCGATGCATTACGGTAGGTAACCCCACTAGGGTCTAGAAAAAGACTCCACCGGAATGAGCCAAGCAGCGTGGGATAGCGTTCCGCCAGGCCGCTGAAGGAGGCGCCTGTTCCGGTGAAGAGATGCACAGTCAGGGAAGCGCCTTGCTCAGCCAGTTCGAACCTGGAGAGGTTTCCTGACCAGAACGGGTCTTTTTCATCCCTGGGTTCCACCTGGCCAACCACCGTCACGGCTATCTTCTCCTCATGGCTGGACTGAAATGGGGTAACGTAAACGGTCCGGCCCAACTCCCAGTCCAAACCAAGAAGTGCGTCGGCGCCTATGGCCGCTTCAACGGAAGGAATGCCGTCCCTGATCACCGTTGAGTCGCTGGGCCATTGACCTGAGACAAGCCTGGCGTTATCTGTGAAGCCTTCCTGATAGAAGAAGCTGACAAATGCTGTGTTAACTGCTGGTGGGCTGCTGTCAAGAGCATTCACGTATGGCAGGGCTTGGGAACTTCCCATACGGAAGGTAGTGGTCTCTATATCAGGAAGATGCCGCTCAGCGGTATCTGAGACGAACTCGTCCAAGCGAGCATAGTCCCTGGCGCCGATAGGGCGGGTGGGAACCAGTACCTCCAGATTGAACGAACCGCTGCCCGAGCTGGACAAGGCGTGGTCGAAGCCCGCCTCAGACAAGTTACGCACGTAAATGGCGCTCAGGGACGCCAGGGTGATAGCGAACAGGACGCCGACGGCGCAGGCCAAAGTGAGCAGCCATGAACTCCGGCTGCGTCGCGGAAGGAACCATAAAGCAAAGCGCATGCCCAACATACCGCCATACCTGTAGGATTCCAGGATTATGGAACGTGACGCCTTGGATTGCAATCGGACTGGTCTGAGTGACACCTGCGTCCGTTACGGATATACTGCGATTCGTTCCTCTTTGGGGCCTGCTCCAAGCTTAAACATTCTTGGCAGAATCACGTAGACCCACTCGTGGTCGGGAGAGCGTGTTGCAGCAATCTACTACTGCTACAAGACAGGGGCCGCTGGGCATCTTCTATGGCTGGTGGCTGCTTGGCATTGGAGCAATCATCGTTACGGTTGGATCGCTTCAAACGGGCGTGACCAGCGTATTCTTCCTGCCTATCCAGCGAGACCTCGGTTTGACCAGCGCGGCTCTATCCCTGGTCTTCACAGTGTCCCGCTTTGAAGGAGGACTGGAGGGCCCAGTGGTGGGCTGGTTGATAGATAAGCGGGGGCCCAAGCTTCCCATCATCATAGGAGCAGCCCTGGGTGGTGTCGGACTGCTGGTGTTGTCGCAGGCAAACAGCTATCTGTACTTCTTTGTGGTCTACATCACCATGGTAAGCCTGGGATTCCAGATGGGGTTCCTCCAGTGCATGCACGCGGTTGCCAATCTATGGTTCATAAGGTATCGGACAAGAGCCATGTCCGTTTACTCCTCCTCGTTCAGGGTAGGCTGGGCCATCTTCACCCCCATAGTAGCCGTAATGGTGTTGAATTACGGCTGGCGAAACTCAGCCGTTGTGATCGGCGTGTTTGTACTGGCAACTGCATTGCCCCTATCACTGCTCATACGGCGTTCTCCGGAATCCATGGGCCTGCTGCCGGATGGAGACCGCCCTACAGAGACGCCAGAGATGCAGAAGAACAAGGACGAGCCGACTCCAAAGCCTGTGGCCACCAATGCGCCGGTGGACATGGACTTCAAGGCCTCTCTTAAGACCACGTCCTTCTGGATAATTGCCTTCAGCACCACAGTGCGCCTTTCAACTCAAACGGCTCTTGGCGTACACGCCATACCTATGTTCGTTTGGAAAGGCATGGGGGAGCAAGCCGGCGCGAACCTGGTTGGTCTCACTGCCGGAATAGCCGTGCCCATGATTCTGGTCCTGGGCTGGCTGGGAGACAAGATGAGCAAGAAGACCATCCTATTTATTGCCCAAGTGGCCCTTGCCTTGGGTTTCATCGTGCTAAACATCAGCGAGAACGCGATAACCCTGTATCTATTCGTTGTGCTCTTCGCCTTCGGGGGAAACGTCTCGCCGGTCAACTACTCCATACTGGGAGAGTTCTACGGGCGCAAGGTGTTCGCCCGTTTGAGGGGCGCGCTGAACAGCATAGGCGTGATAGGCGGGCTGACCCCCCTGTACGCGGGCCTGGTCTATGACGCCACGCAAAGCTACAGCATAGTGCTCATCACCTTCAGCGGGCTGGCGGCCGCCGCCGCGCTCCTCCTGCTGCTGGTGAGGAATCCGCAGAGAAAACTCCGTCAGAAAGAGGTAACCGTTCAGGTTGGAACGTGAATCGGAAAGTCCGGATGCGGCAGTGAAATCCCGCAAAAAGGGCATCTTCTATGGCTGGAAGGTGCTGGCGGCGGGTTCCGCAATCACCACCATAGGCTCCATTCATTCGCCGGTGGTGTCGGTCTTCTTCTTGCCTTTGCAGCGTGAGCTGGAGCTCAGCCGCGCTGCACTGTCTTTTGTCTTCTCTCTAGCAAGGATAGAAGGCGGCATAGAAGGGCCTCTAGTAGGGTGGATGATAGACAAGCAAGGGCCCAGGATTCCCGTCATAATTGGCACCCTTCTTTCCGGCATCGGGATGCTAGCGCTGTCACAGGTGAACAGCACATTGGGGTTCCTACTGGTATACACCGGCCTGGTGGCCCTGGGTTTTCAGATGGGCTACCTGCAGGTGATGCACGCCGCAGCCAACATCTGGTTCATCAGATACCGGACAAGGGCAATGAGCATCTTCTCGTCATCGGTCAGGCTGGGGCCGGCTATGTTTACGCCGATACTGGGTGTGATAGTAGACCTCTGGGACTGGCGGACAGGGGCGATCCTGACGGGGATCTTCGTGCTGGCAACAGCGTTGCCTCTCACCTACTTCATCAAACGCTCTCCTGAATCGATGGGTTTGCTGCCCGACGGAGCAGATCCTGAGGAGCTAGAGCCGCCGCCGGACGGGGCCAGTCCTGAAGAGCCGGATTCCGGGGGCTCCACAGCCAGCGAGCAAGAGAAGACGCCGCGGTTCCGCATGCCTGAAGACTTCGAGTTTAAGGAGGCGATGCGTACACCGGTCTGGTGGATCCTGGCGCTGACCACAACGGTGCGGACGTCCAACAACGGCGTTTTTCAAGTACATTTCATACCTATATTCGTCTGGAAGGACGTTACGGAGACGGGTGCGGCGGTCATGGTCGGCCTTACCCAGCTCATAGCGACGCCAATGATCCTGGGTGTAGGTTGGTTGGGGGACAGGTGGAGCAAAAAGGCAATTCTGGTGCTGGCCCACTTCGTTCTGGGCTCCAGCTTTCTTGTACTGATATTCGTGGATCAGAGATGGGGTCTCTATCTGTTCATGGTGATGTTTGCTTTCGGCGCCAACGTTGCGCCGGCCAACTACTCCATAATTGGCGATTACTTCGGAAGGAAGTCGTTCGCAAGGCTGAGAGGAGTCTTGAACAGCCTGGGTATCATAGGGATGGGTACCACCGTACTGGCGGGCTGGGTGTTCGATGCTACCGACAGCTACGCTGCCTTCATCTTTGGCACCGCCGTATTCTCGGTAATAGCAGGTGTAACGGTCATATTCTTCCTGCACAAGCCAAGCAGGCCCGGAGCAAAGAGCATCCCGGCAACCTAGAGACCCCTCAACCTGGGGTCCCAGGCGTCTCGAATGGTGTCTCCAAGCAGGTTGAAGCCCAGGACCAGCCAGGTGATGGCAAGACCGGGGAAGATAACCATCCAGGGCGCGGCGGCTGCGTACTGGGCAACCGAGTTGGCAAGCATCCTACCCCAGGAAGGATGGGGCGGCGACACTCCCAGCCCCAGGTAGCTCAACGTGGCCTCGATGAGGATGGCATTCGCAAGGAGGCCGCTTGCCAGGATGAGGTAGGGCGCCATTACGTTGGGTAAGATATGCCTGCTCATGATTCGCATGGGGCGCGCTCCAACAGCCTTGGCGGCATCTATGTAGCTGTTCTGCTTGACGGAGAGAACGGCGCCGCGTATGACCCGGAGAGTACGGGGTACGTAGATCAAGATGAGGGCTATGATCAGCTTGTCCAGGCCGGAACCCAGGGTGGCCACCAGGGCCAATGCAAGGAATATCCCGGGCAGAGAGAGCATGACCTCGACCACACGCTGCATCACATCGTCTACTATGCCGCCGGCATAGCCGCTGAACACGCCCAGGGCCAGGCCGATAGTTGCGCCAATCAGTACGGACGCAAATCCCACCAGCAGGGATATCCTTGACCCGTGGACCACTCTTGCCCAGAGGTCGCGCCCGAATTCGTCCGTACCCATGAAGTGAGATAAGCTTGGCCCTTCAAGGCGTCTCTGGTAGTCCTGCGCGTTGGTGTCATACCTGGCAACTAGGGGAGCAAACAGAGCCGCCAGAATCACCGAGGTTAGCATGAAGGCGCCCAGCGCCCCCAGCGGCTTGCGCAGTATGAAGCGTAGGACACCGCTTCCGGCAACACGCCTTGGGAAGCTGCCGCCTAAACGGCGGTCTGTCTTTGCCGCTTCCATGGTCACGAACCGCTGATTCTGGGGTCGAGCCAGCCATGCGCCAGGTCGACGATGAGGTTTATGACGATGAAGGCAGCAGCGAATATGAAAACCAGGGCCTGGACTGCCGTGTAGTCGCGTACTGTGATGGACTCGATGAGATAGGAGCCGATGCCGGGCACGGAAAAGACGCGTTCCATCACCACGGCGCCACCCAGCAGCGTGCCAAAGGAGAGGCTAGCTATGGTAAGAACGGGAAGCAGCGAGTTCTTGAGTGCGTGGCGCAGAACTATTTGCCGCTCGGAGAAGCCCTTGGCCCTAGCTACTCTAATGTAGTCCTCGTTGATGACTTCGAGCATCGTGGAACGAGTCATGCGGGCAACTATAGCCATGAGGTGCGAGCCAATGACCAGTGAAGGAAACGCAATCTGTACCAGGTTGGTCCCTGGACTGCTCCACAGCGGATGATAGCCAAGAGGGGGTATCCAGATGAAGAGACGGGTCGTCACAAGCAGGATGAGCAGCCCCAGCCAGAAGGAGGGAATTGCCAGGAACAGTATGCTGGCAATCCTGGAAATGAGGTCTGCCCAGGTGTCGCGGCGCAATGCCGAAACGATGCCCAGAGGCAGCCCGGCGCCAAAACCAATCGCCACCGATAGCAAGGCGATCTCCAAGGTAACGGGCAACCGCCTTGCTATCTCACCCCCCACGGGAAGCCGGTTCCACATTGAATCCCCAAGACTCCCCTGAAGAAGGCCTGCAATCCAATCGACATACTGGACGTGAAGCGGCCGGTCCGTGCCCAGCTGACGGCGCAGATCAGCAAGTGCGTCAGGGTCCACCTGGGCGGCTCCCTCTTCGCCGGCAAGGAGGGCATAGGCAATGTCGCCCGGTATCACGCGCATCACGACAAATACCAGAATAGTGGCCCCAATCAGCGTGGGTATGGCTATCAGCAACCGGCGAACGATCAACCCTCGCATGCTTCAGCCTTTGATCACACCCAGCGGCCTGAGACGGGCGACTCTCCTGGACAGCCCGGCGCCGTCGGCCACACGCATGACCTCCTCCACGTCTTTGTACGCCAGCGACGCCTCTTCAGCCAGGGAGCCCCAGCCGTGTGCCATGGCGATGATGCCCTGTTGCTCCAACTCATCCTGTATATTGCGGCCCTTGAGCAGTTTTTTGGCCCTGGTGCGGCTTTCCACGCGTCCCGCTCCGTGACAAGTTGAACCGAAGGACAGTTCCATAGCCCGGGGGTCTCCAACCGCTATGAAGGAGCATCGCCCCATGTCACCGGGCACGAATACGGGCTGTCCAACGTCGCGGTATCTTGCGGGCACGTCCGGGTGCCCTGCGGGGAAAGATCTGGTGGCGCCCTTGCGGTGAACGCAAAGGCGGGTCTTCCTGCCGTCCACTAAGTGGTCTTCAAGCTTGGCCATGTTGTGACTGACGTCATATACCTGCCGCATGCCCATATCCGTCCAAGAGACGCCAAACACCCGCTCGAAGGACTGGCGTGTCCACTGGGCGATGCATTGCCGGTTTGCCCAGGCAAAGTTGGCTGCGGCGCGCATTACAGACAGGTAAGCCTGACCCTCCGCCGATGAGACAGGAACGGCGGCAAGCTGCCTGTCGGGTAGGTCAATGCCGTACCGCTTGCTGCCGGCCTCGACGGCCTTCAGTGAATCGGTGCAGACCTGGTGCCCCAGCCCGCGGGAGCCGCAGTGGATGAGGACGGTAACCTGGCCCGTTTCGTGGATATCCATGGCGCGAGCGGCGACGGAATCATATATAGCGTCCACCGCCTGCACCTCCAGAAAATGGTTGCCGGAGCCAAGCGTGCCCAGCTGAGGCCCGCCACGCTGTTTGGGCCGGTTGCCCACCGCGTCCGGGTCAGCGCCGGCCATGCAGCCCATCTCTTCCGTGACATCCAAGTCCTCGGGGTCTCCAAGGCCATGCTCAACCGCCCAGGACGCCCCTTGCACCAGCACACTGTCGATGTCATTGCGGCTCAGCTTGAGGCGACCTCCCGAACCAAGCCCGGAGTGGATATCGTGGAAAAGGGACGATACCAGTTCCTTCAGCTTGGGTCGCACCTCGTCCTCGGTGAGGTCAGTGCGAAGAAGACGGACTCCGCAATTGATGTCGAAGCCGACTCCACCCGGCGAGATTACGCCGTCCTCTTCGACCAGGGTCGCGGCCACACCGCCAATGGGGAAGCCGTAGCCCCAGTGGATATCCGGCATGGCCAAGGAAGCGCCAACGATACCCGGCAGAAACGCCACGTTGGCTACTTGCTCCATGCACTTGTCTTGAATAATTCCGCCCAGCAGAGCCTCGCTGGCAAAGATGACTCCGGGAGCCAGCATACCGCTCTTGTAGCTTTGCGGGACCTCCCACCTGTTGTCGTCCAGCTTGCGAAGGATATTGGAGTAATTCATGCCTACCTACACGTCCAGCACCACTTGGATGCGCCATTCACCGTTATGACTGACTTCGAGGCCATGATACGTGGCGGCCTTTACCTGGGTAAACACCCGTTTCTGGGGGTCCACTTTTTCACCGCAACAGCGCGCCGTCAAAGCCTTTCCTTCCTCCTCCACGCATATGCAAAACTCCTTGGGCAGGAACCCGTCAGCTTCATACCTGTAGAGAAGCTCGTTGAGCCAGTCGACCGCCAGCGCCTCTTTATCCGTGGAGGATACGCAGAGTTCCAAGGAGTCGCTCACCTCTATGGTTTCCGGGTCTGCTATGAGAGCAAACATCCCCTGGGCCAGGAAGGCCAACGCTTCAGCCAGAGTATTGCCGCTGGCCGCTATTCCCACGTCGGCTGTGTGATCCAGAATCTGGTAGCCTGCCAAGGGCCTCTCCGTTTCAAAGATTCCTCGCTAAGAATACCGGCTAGCGCAACTCTTTCCACACGCGCTCCAAGCGTTCGTCGGTGTAAGAGGTAAGGCCTATGGGCACATCTTTGACGTGGGAGTAGTGGTTCTTGGTAAGGTTATGTACCGCGGTGGGAACGATGGGAAGGTCGTCGTAGATGATCCGTTCCATCTCCAACACCAAAGAACGACGCTTGTCTCTATCCAGTTCCGTCGACTGCTGCGAGTACAGCTCATCGATACGCGGGTTGCTATAGCCAAGCCAGTTGCGTGAAGCCCCTGTGATGAAGTAGCCGCCAAACAGCTCGTCCGGGTCACCGGTGGTGAGGCAGAAGTAGTAGGACATGATGTCGTAGTCCAGCGACTCGCCGGCGGGGAAAAGCTGAGCACGGTCGACAAGTGTCACGCTGGCTTCGATGCCAAGCTTGGCCAGCTCGCCGGTAAAGAATTCGGACTGCCTGGGATATATACCGGAGTTGCGGCTGAGGAGGTCGACGCTGAGCCCATCAGGGTAGAGTTCCTGCACGATGCGACGGGCTTCGGCCAGGTCATCATCTTTGGGTTGACGGAAGCCGGGCATGTCCCATATCTCCCCGGCGGAGAGGCCCCAGCCACTGGTATCCAGGTATAGCGACGCTTCGGCGTTGCCGTTGTGCACCACTTCGATGTAAGCCTTGCGGTCGATGCCCATGTTGATGGCGTGACGGAGTTGAGGATTGTCAAAGGGCGGCCTGGTGGAATTCAGGAGCAGCCCTTGGGGAGCGCAATACGTGGAGTAGGGACGAACAACTATCCGGTTTTTCTCCACCATCTCCTGCACCATGGGTCTGTTGCTGAGGCTCCAAGAAGCACGGTTCAACTCAACCCTGCCGGTGATGAACGCCACCTCCGAGGCAGAGAAATCACGACTGAGAAAGAGCTGGATCCCGTCCAGGTAGGGGAGTCCTTCCTTGAAGTAGGCAGGGTTGCGTTCGTACTCCCACATAGCGCCGCGCTCCATGCTCTTTATGCGGAACGGGCCTGAGCCGCGCGGCATCTGCTGCAGGTCTTCCTGGCTGGCGCCCTCCGGCATGATACCGGCGAATCCGGTGGCAAGGAACGAGTGCAAAGAGGCGGATGGGGTCTCCAGGTGAAGCCGCACCGTGTGATCGTCTACTACCTCCACGCCATTGTCGGGACGTGTAATGCTAATGAACTCTTTGATAGGCCCCACACGGGATGAAACTCTGCCGTCCACCAGCCCCATAATCTTTTCCAGGCTGTACTTGACATCTTTGGCGGTAAGAGGCGTTCCGTCATGGAACAGCACGTCGTCTCTGAGAAAGTAGGTGATGGTGCGCCCGTCGCCGGAAACCTCAAAGCTATCGGCAACGTCAGTCTCAATGGTATTGCCGTCGGGATTCCAAACTAGGTTGTTATACAGTTTGGAGTTGTGCACGTTGTCCGGGCTGGCCGCTGCATTATGGGGATCGAAACTCACCGGGTCGGTGATGCTCATCTGGCGGAGCACGCCGCCTGTTATGGGAGACCCAGCGCCTGCCGGAGACGGGGTGTCACTTACGGCAGCTGATGGAGTGGCCTGCATGGTTGGGGTTGCCGTGGGTGATTCCGTAGAAGAACACGACATTGCCAGCACAGCGGCCGCAATGGCTATTGCGGGAAGAAGATAACGGGGCGCATTTGCTGATCTCATATAGCCTCTGTCATAACCAAGCGTTCGTGGAGCCTATGTTAATTCTTTATGTGGATAAGGTGAAGGGGAGATGTTGCGGGCATACGACATTGATACATTCGGAGTTCACCAAGAGTAGGGGATAGTAACGGCGGCAGTCCCTTGACAACTTCCTGGCTTTAGTTTATATTACAAACTACTTTATGATACTGCATGGAGGGTCGGTATGCGAAAACAAGACAGTGAAGGGCAGCGGATCACCGCAGAGCAGGGGTGGACTTCAATACACTCGACCTTGGACAGGTCTCACAACTCCATGTACATGGCGGGCTGGACCAGCATCATGCTGTTGTGGGGAGCCATCGTAGCGTTGGGATACCTTTCCATGTACACAATCGAAACATTGGCGCCTGAGTTTGCCACCGACTACCCGTGGTATCCCGGCCCCCTGTGGTTCGGTCTGGTAATCCCCGGCATGATTGGAAGCTCTATCATCGGCCACCGCCCCGGCAAGCAGAACGCAAGCGGACCCTCGGCTACAGCAGCCGGACTCCGCGTATTCGGCTTCTGGATGTCAGTGGTAGCAGCTGCCTTCATCATTCCCGCGGCGTCCGGCTTGTGGACCGCCGACTCCGACCCAATCGCCATCAGCGGAGTCGCCGTAGGCATAGTTGCTTTGGGGTACGTTCTGTTCGGAATCATGCACCAGTTGGCCATTGCCCTGGTAGGTCTTGGCATCGCTGCTTCCTACTATCTGCCCATGCACTTCGCCGGAGATGCCGCACCTGTGGTGTCGGCAGCGCTCATTATTGCCGTAGTGGCAGCCGCATGGGTGTGGAGTCGCAAGAGCCTCGCGGCATGAGTGAGGAACCGGTCGTCCTCAACGAGACGATACATCAGTCCACACGGCTGCGCATAATGACGCTGCTGGTGTCCCGGTCTGACTCTGACCGTGTGGCTCATGGCTTTATCCAGAATACGTTGGGCCTGACCGGCGGCAACCTCACTATCCATCTGCGCAAGCTGGAGGATGCAGGGTACGTCAACACCACCAAAGAATTCCTTGGGTTAAAACCTCGCACGTGGGTGGAGGCGACGTCCGAGGGCCGCAGAGCCTTCACCGAGTACCTGGGCAGCCTCGAACGCGCCCTCAAAAAGTCCTTTCGATAGCAGAGTCATACCACTCACTGTGCGCTGTTCTCTCCCAAGTGGCCTGCATCATTGAACCTCTCGATACGCCACAGATCCATGTTCGCGAGAGGCGGGCCGTCCAGATACCATCTATCCTTGTCGATGGAAAACTCAAACACTGCGGTGTTGCGGATGCCAAGGGACCATAGCCGGTCGGTGCCTACAAGGCTGCAGATGATGTAGGACATTATTCCGCCGTGGGAAAACATCAACACACTGTCTGTATTTACGTGCTATCGGATAAGGCGGTTCACCACTCGCCGTACACGAAGTCGAAGTTACCGGTTGCATTGACTTCGCGGCAAGCTCCTCGCGCGTCTTGTCTGTGTCGACAGTGCAAGGTAACCTTCTCCAATGGACATTGGCGCCACTTTGCGCCGCTACGACGGTAAGCGTGTCGCGCCGTTCCGCGAGGTGGCGGAATCCGTACGAGAGGCCCCCGAGTGTGCTATAGGCGAGCTACTTGATCTCGCCGACTCCGACGACATGGCGCTTCAGGTCGGCGCCACCTGGGTTCTCAAGCATCTCGCCGAGCGGGGCACGGCGCCGCACGGGCATCAGGGAGAGAAGCTCCTGCGTCTCCTGGGTCGGCCTCTCGCGCCAGACACGCTCCTGCACGTTCTGCAGACCTTGCCGCACATGGAGATCAAGGCCTTGCAGCAAGGAACCCTGCGCGACGCGCTGCTGCCATTGATCAAGTCCAGGCTCGCGCTCATCCGTGCCTGGGCCTACAACGGCCTCGGTATTCTAGCCGCGCGGGATTCCTCGTTGCGACACGAGGTCCAGACCCTATTTGATCACGCTGAAAGAAGCGAAACCGCCGCGGTGAAGGCGCGTATTCGGCACGCGCGTGAGTCGATTCCGAGCTAACACAATCCGAGCTAACACAAGCGGAACACAACCCCGGTGACCGTGAATAGCAACACCCCACGTGGAGTGTCACCATGTCTGATAACATAACAACACAGGTACGGTTAAAATTATTGATAGCTTTTCCAAGATTGTGATAGCATTCTCATACTCTCTTGTGTGGATTTCCTGGATAGCAAGTGACTTCTAACAACAAGGACTTACGAACCGCGATAAAGAGTTCCCTCATGTCTCACAATGGCGGCACGGTGACTATCCTCTCTTCTCTGCTGGCGATAGAAGATTCCATAGGATACATCCCCAGTGAAGCTATCGAAGAGGTGGCCGATTTCACCAATTCAACGATAAACGACGTCTGGGGAGTAGCCTCCTTCTATACAAACTTCAGATTCACCCCGCCGGGGGAGCACGTAGTGGAAGTGTGTTGGGGCCCCTCGTGTCACATACTGGGTGCCCAGCGAATTATAAGAGAGGCGCTGGAAACCCTGGGGCTGAGCAGCGAGGGCGACACCGAAGACGGCAAGTTCACCTTCAAATACAACACCTGTCTCGCGGCATGCGGACAGGCTCCCGTTATCAGCATAGACCATCAGCTCATGGGAAGAATGACGGCTGAAAAGGCAAAGGAACGCATCGCACATCTCAGAAACTCAGCAAACGGCGACAAAGGATCGACATGACCCAGGCCTTTGATGAACTGAAGCAACAGGCAAGCGACCACCTGGCTCAGCTGGAATCGAAGCCGCGCGTACGCATAGGCGCCGACCTCTCCGGGCTGGCGGCGGGCGCTGAAGAAGTGGTGGAGGCTTTCCGCAAAGAGGTTGCATCAAACAAGCTGGACGTAACCGTTAGCGAAGTGGGCGGCATTGGCCTGGCCTATGCCGAACCGTTAGTGGACATACAGCTTCCGTCTCAGCCCCGCGTTTTCTACGACAACGTTGACGCTGAGCAGGTGCCCGCGCTGGTTAAAGAGCACCTGATGGGTGGAAAGCCGGCAACCGAGAGAGCAATGGCGGTCAGCGGCGACGGCGATTCATCGAACGTGCCAAGCCTGGAAGACCTTCCCATGATGAAGGGGCAGGTGAGAATAGCCCTGCGGAATGCGGGCCACATTGACCCCACGGACATCTACGAATACATAGCCAGCGGCGGGTACAGCGGCCTGGACAAAGCGCTTTCCGGCATGAGTCCGCAGGAGGTCCAAGAAGAGGTGGCCGCGTCCGGGCTCAGAGGCAGGGGAGGGGCGGCCTTTCCCACTGCCACCAAGTGGCGCTTCCTCATGGGTTCGCCGGGGCCGGTGAAGTACATACTCTGCAACTGCGAGGAGGGCGATCCCGGCGCATTCAACGATAAAGGGATCCTGGAGAGCGATCCTCACACCCTGATCGAGGGAACGATACTTGCCGGTTACGCTACGGGAGCTTCCAACGGAATAGTATTCATCCGCCACGGACACGATGTACCCATAGATCGGACCCGTGAAGCCATCCGCCAAGCGTATGAAAAGGGACTTCTAGGGAAGAACATCCTGGGAACGGATTTCAGCTTCGACGCGGAAGTCTCGCTGGTTGGCGAATCGTACGTGTCGGGAGAAGAGACGGCGCTCATGGAATCCGTGGAGGGAAAGCGGGCAATGCCAAGGTACCGCCCTCCGTTCCCCGCCGCTTACGGAGTTTGGGGCAAGCCCAGCAACATAAACAACATCAAGACCCTGGCTTACGTGCCTGAGATAGTAGCCAGAGGCGGAGAATGGTTCGCCGGTATTGGCACGGAGAGAAGCAAGGGCACGGCCATACTATGCCTATCCGGCACTATAGAGCGTCCCGGCATGGTGGAGGTGCCCATGGGCATGACCATACGCGAGGCCGTGGAAGGGCTGGGAGGAGGCGTGCCCGGGGGCGGGCCGGTCAAGCTATTGCAGACCGGCGGCCCGCTTGGGGGAGTCCTCAGCGGTGAGAAGATGGACACACCCTTGGATTTCGACGCCATGGCTAGGGCGGGCGCAATACTGGGCTCAGGCGGCATAATCGTAGGAGACGAAAGCGTATGCGCCGTTGACCTAGCCAGGCTTCTGGTAGCCTTCTGTCAATATGAATCGTGCGGGAAGTGCTTCCCTTGCCGGCTGGGCACCACGCACCTACTGCAGATACTGGATCGCGTCTGCCGGTTCGAGGCCGGTCCGCGAGACTTGGAGCTTATGCAGGAACTAGGGAGCAACATGGCTGCAGGTTCGCTGTGCGGTCATGGGCAACTTGGGTTCAATCCAATCAAGTCTTCCATAGACTACTTCCCGGACGAGTTCACCGCCGTCATGGAGGAGAAACGATGGCCCGCCGGTGAATACTCCGCCGACTTCTTCATGCCGGATAGAGCGATGAGAGACCAGAACACGGAGACCTTTTCCTCGCTAAGGAGGGGCTAAGTGACAACCACAGAGCAGACGTTGGCTATCAACATAGATGGTCGGGAAATCCAGGCCAAGCCCGGATCCATGGTGCTGGAAGCGGCGATAGAAGCCGGGATGTACATCCCGTACCTCTGCTATCACCCTGGCATGAAACCGTTTGCCGCCTGCCGTATGTGCGTTGTCCAAGAGGAAGTCGAGGTTGAAGTAGAGAGAGACGGGGAGAAGATAACCGAACGGCAGCTTAGGCCTGTGGCGGCATCCTGCACGCTTCCCGTCAGAGACGGGATGAAAATCGTATCCGCTAGTGATCAATTGCGCGGCCTGCAGAAGGGGATCATGGAGATGCTCATATCGGAGCATCCTCACGGCTGCCTGACCTGCCATCGCGTAGAGCTATGCGGTCCGGAAGACATTTGCCAGAGACACGTATCGGTGAACGACCGGTGCGTAATGTGCCCCAAGAACGAACGGTGCGAGTTCAAAGACACCGTACGGTTCCTGGGCATGGAGCTGAACTCGCCGTTGACCTACGAGGTGAGGACCCCGGAAGTCGAGGTCTTCGATCCGTTCTACGACCGTGACTACAACCTCTGCATCGTCTGCGGTAGGTGCGTCCGCGTCTGCGAAGAGGTGCGGGGCGACAACGCGATCACTTTCGTCGAGAGGGCAGGGAAGGCGCTGGTGGGGACCTCTAGCGGAACATCCCTTTTGGAATCGGGCTGCGAGTTCTGCGGAGCGTGCCTGGACGTATGCCCGGTAGGCGCTTTGGTCGAACGCGACCATAAGTGGGACAAGGCGGAGAGGATAGTCCGCTCCACCTGTTCCAACTGCTCAGTGGGCTGCCAGTTGAACCTGGAGGTGAACAAGCGGGAGAAGGTGATCAGGGCTATACCGGAAATCAACGCTCCCTCCAACCACGGCCAGGCCTGCTACATGGGCAAGTTCGGGCTTGAGTTCGTGAACCACAAGGACAGGTTGAAGCACCCGCTGATACGGCGCGAAGGCAACCTAGAGAGAGCTACCTGGGGCGAGGCGATTGCCTTGGTGGCGGAAAAACTGGCCGGATACAAAGGCTCCGGCTTCGCTGCTATCGCATCGGCAAGGAGCACCAACGAATCGGCCTATCTATTGCAGAAGTTCGCCCGCACCGTGATGCAGAGCAACAACGTGGACATAGACTCCAACACAAGGCCGGCACTGACCGGCGCACTAATGGAGCCCTTGGGCTATGCGGGGTCCAGCAACTCCACCTGGGAATTGAGGAACTCCGAGTGCATTTTGATGGTGGACACCAACGCCACGGAGGAACACAACGTGCTGGCGGTGCCAATCAAGCAGGCGGTCAAACAGGACAACGCCAAGCTGATAGTCATAGACGCTCGCGAGGTGGAGCTAACCCGCTATGCGCATCTCTGGTTGAGGCCGCGTCCGGGGACCACGCTGACCCTGCTCGGCGGGCTGCTCCGGTCGATTGTGGACCAAGGCCTGCTGGATGAAGCGTTCATCTCTGAACACACCAACGGTCTAGATGGAATGAAGCGCTCCCTGGAAAGCTTCACCCCGGAACGCGTATCGCATGTTACGGGGGTGAGTGAAGAGCACATAGAAGAGTCCGCGCGCATCTTTGCATCGGCTGGTGCAAGCGCTATCGTCTACGCCTTGGACAACGCAGCCATGGAGGAGCAGGAGGCCCAGGTGCGGGCCATGACAAACATGGCGCTGGCCACAGGCAACCTGGGCAAACCGTCCGCCGGCCTCTACGCGTTGAGGCGTGGAGCCAACGAACAGGGCGCCAGCGACTTGGGATGCGCACCCGGTCTGCTGCCTGGATATGTGCTGGTAAGTGACGATGGGGCCAGAAAACGTTTCGAGGAGAAATGGAGCACGCCACTGTCGAACGAGGCCGGGATGGGCGTGAGGAAGATCTTGCAGGCGGCGCGCGACGGTAAAGTCGGGGCAATGCTCCTGCTCGGCGACGGAGCGGCCTATGAAGGCGACGATCTATATGAATCGTTGGAGAAAGTGGAGTTTCTGGTAGTCCACGATGCGTTTCTGGGAGCGGCTGCTCAGCGCGCCGACATAGTGCTGCCGGCGACTACGTTCGCGGACGAAGACGGCACCTACACAAACCTGGAGCGGCGAGTGCAGCTGGTGACCAAGGCGATCACGCCGCCCAACGTAGAGGCGCTGCCGGCATGGGAAACAATCGGCAAGCTGGCCAAGGAGATGGACGCCGCCGGTTTCGATTTCGAGAATACGGCGGACGTGTTCGACGAGGCTGCATCGCTGGCAAACCGGATATACGGCGGTATTTCACACAAGCGGTTGGTCAGGGAAGCCGTGTTCACCTTGCGGCCCGACCCCTCGCTCCCACAGCCAACGCAGCTCCTGGAGTCCGACAGGGTATCGAAAGGTATTCAATGGCCCTGTGCGAACCAGGACTTGCGGAGTACCCAAGTCCTGTACTCCAATGGATTCCCCTACGGAAAAGCCAAGCTGATGCCGGTGGGGCAGCCTTCCGAACCGGCGCAGCTTCCCGCTGACTTCCCTCTATTGCTGGTGCCGGGACGCGTCCTGGCCGACCAGGAAAGAGACGCCGAGGTGGAGCGCTTTGAGGTCGTGAACACCATAACTCGCAAGGAGCTGGTCAATATCCATGCCGGAGACGCACAAGACCTGGGTCTGGAAGACGGCGACGCGGTTGAGCTGGTTACCGCCAAGAGGAAGGTGCGCGGTATAGTCGCGGTAACGGAGTCGGCTCACCGGGGTACGGCAGCGTTCACCCAGCTGTTTGGCCAACTGGCAACGCAGCTTCAGGCCAGTGAAGACCCGGACCCAATGTCGCGGGCGCCGGGCTTGGTGATAGAGCCCGTACGCCTGGAAAAGGTCTAGTCTTTAAGACCGGCTCGGCGCCAGCCTTACACTTTACACCTGGAAAGCTGCGGTTTACCCTGTATTCAAGCAACTTGTAGGAGAACCCATGACTTCACCCGTATCCAAGCCTAAACTGATGACCGCCAGGATAACCAAGCGGGTAGACATCACCCATGATCTATGGCAGATATGGGTCAAGCCGGAGGTGCCCTTCGCCTTCAAACCCGGGCAGTACTGCACAATAGGCGTGGACGGGCTGGAACGGCCGTATTCGATTGTATCGGCGCCGTACGAAGATGAAATAGAGCTGTTTATAGAGCTGGTGCCCGCCCCGGACGGACGGCTGACCCCGGTGCTTCACGATCTGGGAGAGGGAGCGGAGATGACCATAAGGCCCCGTGCCAAGGGACTCTTCTTTTTCAAAGAAGATTACCGGGACCACCTGATGGTGGCCACCGTGACCGGAGTGGTGCCGTACGTGTCCATGTTGCGCCAGTATCTACACGAGGGTAGGGAAGGGCACAGGTTCTTCTTGCTGGTAGGCGCCAGCTACAAAGACGAGTTCACCTACGACGGCGAGCTGGAAAGACTGGCCCAAGAGTACCCTGATTTCATCAAGTTCGTTCCTACAATCAGCCGGCCCGGAGAGGAGAAGAACGCTTCATGGACGGGAGAGACGGGCAGGGTGAACACCGTAGTCGGTAAATACGTTCAGGAATTCGGCTTGGAGCCGGAAAACACCCTGATATACGCCTGCGGCCACCCCGGCATGATAGAGGACGTGAAGATACATGCGACGGAGACCGGCTTCGATTTCCAGGAAGAGCGTTTCTGGAAGGAAGACGACTAGCCCGTCACTGGTTTGCCCGGCACTTTCACTCCGAAGTGGGCCGTGTAAGACTGAATTGAGCCTGTCTCAGAAGTCTGTGAGAAGGCTTGGGTGTAAACTGCGGTGCAACACCGGTACAGGAGCGAATCGGA
The DNA here is from genome assembly GCA_965197965.1 of Dehalococcoidia bacterium. GTDB lineage: Bacteria > Chloroflexota > Dehalococcoidia > Lucifugimonadales > QGNO01 > DAOUJH01. The sequence continues at coordinate 224,375 of OZ240235.1, read as the reverse complement.
TGCCGCTTCGAGATATGGACCGAGAGCAGATGTGGTTGTTGCCGCCGTCCCTCGACGAGTTGTTGCCTCAGGATCATCCAGCGAGGTTTGTGGCGGAGATCGTCGACGCCTTGAACAGGGAGGACTGGTCAGAGCTTGGCGTGGACATAGATGGCGATTCCATGGGAGCGCCAGCGTACCACCCCCGTGCATTGTTGAGCATATGGCTATACGGGTTCATGACGGGAGTGCGCTCCTGCAGGAAGCTGGAGGTGGCCTGCCGGGACCAGATACCGTACCTGTGGCTGACTGGGTGGCAGCACCCCGACCACAATACCCTATGGCGGTTCTACAAAGGGCATCGGCAGTCCATGAGGAAGCTATTCGAGCGAACGGTAAGCACGGCGGTAGCGATGGAGCTAGTGGATTTGGCGGTCCAGGCGGTGGATGGGACGAAGGTATCCTCCAGCGCCTCGGTAAACAGGAGCTACGATGCTGCGGGACTGAGGGGGCTGCTGGAGCGTCTGGAGGGGGCGATAGCCGACCTTGAGGCTCAGAACGAGGCGGGAGAAGACGCTGCCGTTACCCGCCTGCCTGAGGAATTGGCCGACAAGAAGGTTCTGAGAGAGCAGGTAAGACTGGCGATGGCCGACCTCGCCAGTCAGAAACGCCATAGTCGCATCAACCTGACCGATCCAGAGGCCCGGGTGATGAAGGGCAGGCATGGTGGAATCATGGCTGGATACAATGCCCAGGCGATGGTCTCGGCTACGAAGACGGAAGAGGGTACATCCGGCATGTTGGTCACCGCAGTGGACATAGTGGATGAGGTCAATGACAATGCCCTACTTGTGCCGATGATGGAGCAGTGCGAGGAGACGACGGGGACGAAGTCGCAGATGACATTGGCCGACGCCGGATACTTCGCCGCCAGCCAACTAGCGGAGTGCGACCGTCGTGGTCAACAGGTGGTGGTCTCTGAGGCACGCCAACGGTTCCTCAAAGACCCATATCACAAGGACAGATTCACCTATGACGAGCACAGTGACAGCTTCAGGTGTCCCCAGAGGCAAACGCTCGCGTTCGTCCGCATACAACATGTGAACGGAGTCCCGTTGCGTCTGTACCGGGCTGCAGGAGCTGTCTGTCAGGTATGCCCAGCCCTCAGAGCCTGTACCAAAGCCAAGGAGATCGGGCGAAGCCTCGCCATAGGGCCGCACGATGAAGTGCTACGTCGCCATCGCGCCTGGATGTCCACCGCGGCTGCCAAAGAAGCTCAGAGGTTGAGAAAGCAGCTGGTCGAGCCGGTCTTCGGAATCATCAAGGAGCAACAGGGTGCACGTAGATTCCTGCTGCGGGGCCTCTCCAACGTGACTGCCGAGTGGACCCTCTTGGTAACCGCCTTCAACTTGCGCACACTTTGGAGGGTGTGGAGTTCCTCCATCCATCTTCAGCCTTCCACCTGACGGTCCCTGACATCGTCCCGTAAAACGTTTCATTAACTGAAGCTAATAATCTCTTCACCCCTCTTGTTTGATCTGACCTGAGAATCTGATCAGACTGACAACAATGGCCTTCTGAGACAGACTGAATTGCGAACTTTTCGCTGGGTGGTCATATTATAGGAGAGGGGTCAGTCAACCCAAGGCGGTGACCTCGCCATCATAGCCTGGCTCGTCCTGGAAGGGAAAGCTGACCAAGGAAGGGAAGCAATGGTGAATGTGTTGGTGGCGCTGGCAGGCCTTGCCGCCATCGGGTTGCTGTTCGCCCTGGACCCTGGTGGGGCAATCGCCGAGAGCGGCTTCCCCGACTTCCGGGACATGGACTGGAAGCAGCTGACGGCCTGGGGCTTCCGGTTGGTGGGCGTTGGCGTCGCGCTGCTGCTAGTGCTGGCGCTATGGCTCAGGCACCGGGCTCCCTCGCAGGGGATCAAGGCGTTTCGTGACTCACGGTACCAGGCAACCCCGCGGCCCGGTTCAATGCCCGCGGCGGCGGTGTCGGTGCTGGAGCACCGGGAGGTCACCGCCCGGACGCTGTTGGCGTCAATCATCGAGATGTGCCAGCGCGGCGAACTGCGAGTCAAAGCCGCTGGCACGAGGAGCGGCTACCGATACCGGCTGTCGCAGCAGGGTTCCCCGAAGTTCGAGTGGGAACGGTTGATATGTGACAGCCTGCCAACGCGCCCCACAACGGTCCAGGAAATGCGCGACCGGATGAACGACCATAGTGACGCCATCGGCGACCGGCTGGGGGAGTACCTGCAGGGCCGAGGTCTCTTCCACGACAATCCGGTACGCTTCAGGAAGGAACATTTCACCGACGGATTCGGGTTGGCAACGCTGTCAGGGGTCTTGATGGGCGTTGGCAGTGGGTTTTGGACCGCCCTGTGGCTGACCCAGTGGTGGGCGAACGCCATCATAGGCGCGGTCATCGGCTGTGCATATTGGCTGATCGCGACGCCGATGAACACGGGTATGCTGCCGCCGACGCAGTTGGGCGCATACGAGATAGGTCAGTGGCTTGGTCTGAAGGAGTCTCTGGCCGGACCCGACCCGGCGGATGCCTGGGACGAATCCGATCCCATGTTTGCCTATGCCGTCGCCCTGGATGTGGCCCAGCCGTGGCTTGACGTCGAGGCCTCGGCGCCACCCTGGTTCGGCTCCGGCGAGGCAGCCTCCCTGCTGGGGCCAGACTTGGACGCCGCCTATCACGGCTTTTTGCACGAATCGGCTTGGGGCCTGGCTGGACGGTCCGAGGACGCGGCGGAAGCGGCCGCGGAGACTGACGACGAAATAGAAGCTGAACTGCACGAAATGGCGTCGTTGCAAAGCGAGGAGGCTGAGCGGACTGAGCACCGGCAGATTGCCGACGAATATGGGTATCAACGGTACAGAGTAGACGAACCGGTCGAGGAGCCTAGGAGCGGCGGGCGGCTCCGCGGGCGTCTCATGTGGGTGGTGAGTTTGATGGGCATTGGGGCGCTGGTCATGGTTGTCCTGTTCAGCCTCGACGTTGTCTCGCCGCGCGCCAAACCGTGTCCCTTGGACTCTCCCGCGATCCCTACTCCCGCGCAGATTGCGGTGGCCGGCGACCTGTTCCGCAATGAGTGCGTGAGGGTCCGCGGCACCGTCGTGTCCCAGGACTCCAACGAGTTGGTGCTGCAGGTGGACCGGGACGAGTACGTGCAGCGGGTAAACGTGCGTGACCCGTCGGAAGTCCTCGAAGCAATCCCCCTGGGCCGCGTGGTGACCCTAGCTGGGTGGCTCAAGGTGGAGGAGGATGGGACATACGAGGTCCACTTCATGCCGGATCGCGCGAACCGGGGGTGGTGGCGAAATCTCCGGGAGAACTTCGAAGGGTTGTTCTAGGTGGATCCGGGTGCGTCCTGAGTGCAGAGTAATGAGACAAGGGAGTGGGTAGTCTAGAACGCCCCCCGCCTGATAGAGAGGATGGCGGATATACCGCCGTTGGTGGGGCAGTCTGGACTTCGGCTCCAACTGTCATTATGAACGCAGCCCTCAGGGCCTGCCCCGTACGGCTTGGTCACAAGTTCCACAAAGGGCTCCATGTTGGTCAAGTTCTTCTTATGCGGTTGCCTTCATCTGGTGTACAATCCACTGCAACGGAGCGTCGATTGTGACTACCCCAGTAAGACGGCAATACCTGGATATTAAACGCCGCTATCCCGACTGCGTTCTTCTATTCCGCCTGGGCGACTTCTATGAGACTTTCGATGAAGACGCCAAAGTCGTGGCGCGGGACCTTGACATCGCCCTGACAGAGCGAGCCTTCGGCAAGGGCCCAAAACATCCCCTGGCGGGCATCCCTTATCATGCGCTGGACAGCTACCTGGGCCGGCTGATCAAGGCAGGGCACAAGGTGGCGATATGTGAGCAGACCAGCGACCCGGCGATTTCCAAGGGGATCGTGGATAGGGAAGTGGTCAGAGTGGTCACGCCGGGCACGGTGATTGAACCCTCCCTTCTGGAGGAGCGCAGCAACAACTACCTGGCCTCGGTTGTCGTCGAGGCAGAAGAGGCGGGGCTGGCCTACACCGACGTGAGCTCCAGCGACACCGTTTTTGTAACCCAGGTCTCGTTGAAGGACATGCCCTTGGAGCTGGCCAGGCTGGCTCCCGCTGAAGCAGTGACGCCCCAGGGCCTCCAGGGCGTGCTGCCCGACAGTGTGAAGGCGGCAACCGTGGAGGATGAGGCGTTCCGCTTGGATAGCAGCCGTGAAATGCTGAAGGAGGAGCTGGGCGTTGCCACGTTGGATGGATACGGCATAGAGCACTCGCCCCTGATGATACGCGCTGCCGGGGGACTGTTCTTCTACCTGGGCCAGAACCAGCGCCAGGCCCTGGAGCGCATAGCCAGGCTGAGACCTTACGACTTGAAGTCCACCATGTCCCTGGATCCCCAGACCAGACGCAATCTGGAGCTATTTGCCGGTGGGAGATGGGAGTCCAAATCGTTCTCTTTGCTGAACGTCCTAGACCTAACCAAAACATCAATGGGAGGCCGTCTGCTCAGACAGTGGATAGGCCAACCACTGATGGAGACAACGGCTATAAGACAGCGGCAGGACAGCGTGGCATGGTTCCACAAGGACAGATCAAGGCGCAACAGGATCATCAGAACACTCTCGGAAATGTCCGATATGGAGAGACTGGTGAACCGGGTGAAGAGCGGCATCTCCTTAGCACGAGACCTGGTGGCGCTGCGTCGCAGCTTGGAGGCTATACCGGAGCTACAAGCCGTTCTGGGAGAAGATGACGGTCCGTACGTCAAGTGGCTGCTGGCAAAGCTGCCGTCCTGCACGGAGACGGCGGCATTGATCCGCCAGGCCATCAGGGACGAGCCCGGCCAGGTAGGAGAGGGCACAGTGATACGCCCGGGATTTTCAGCGGAACTGGACGAACTGCGCACGGCGGCAACTAACGCGCGCGGATACATAGCAAAGCTGGAGGGACAGGAACGGGAACGGACGGGGATCAGAAACCTCAAAGTGGGCTACAACAAGGTGTTCGGCTATTACATAGAGGTGACCAGGCCCAATCTGCCGCGGGTGCCGTCGGAATACCAGCGGCGGCAGACCCTGACCGGTGGCGAGAGGTTCATTACGCCTGAGCTCAAGGATTACGAAAACATGATCCTCAACGCCAGGGAGCGGTTGGAAGAGATAGAGATTTCGCTATACCGGCAGGTCTGCAACCAGGTGGGGCAGGCATCGGGGCCAATATTGCAGGCGGCGGAAACGTTAGCCCATATCGACGTGTTCACAGCGCTGGCCGAGGTGGCGGAACGGTTCGATTACGTGCGGCCCGAGGTAGACGAAAGCGCCGTGATCGAAATCAAAGACGGGCGCCATCCCGTGGTGGAAGCCATGCTGCCTCCGGGGGACTTCGTGCCTAATGATACGTTCCTTTCCGGCGAAGAGGCCGGTCTGATCATCCTCACCGGGCCCAACATGTCGGGCAAGTCCACCTACCTGAGGCAAGTGGGGCTCATTGTGTTGATGGCCCAAATGGGCAGCTTTGTTCCCGCAAGGTCGGCCCGGATAGGCCTGGTAGACCGCATCTTCACCAGGGTAGGGCTGCAGGACGACCTTGCCGTAGGGCAGTCCACGTTCATGGTGGAAATGGTGGAAACGGCCAGCATCCTGAACAGCGCTACAAAGAGGTCGCTGGTGATCCTGGACGAGATCGGAAGGGGCACCAGCACCTATGACGGCCTGTCGATAGCTCAAGCGGTTGCGGAGCACATACACAACGACCCCTTGCTGGGATGCCGCACCCTGTTCGCCACGCACTACCAGGAGCTTACCGAGCTGGCCCATACTCTACCAAAGGTAAGAAACTACTCCGTATCCGTATCCGAAGAAGGAGGCACGGTGACGTTTCTACACCGAATTGTGCCCGGAGGGGCGGATAGGAGCTATGGAGTGCATGTAGCCCAGCTGGCAGGCTTACCCCGAGACGTGATACTCCGCGCCTGGGATCTCCTCGGATACCTGGAGGGAAGCGGACGCAACGGAGCAGCGCCTAGAGGCAGGGGAGACGGAGCCATACAACTGGAGTTGTTCGGTGGCACGCCGCCGGTAACGGAAGAGCTGCTGAAGCTGGACGTGACGGCTATGACCCCAATGGAGGCCATCAATGCATTGTACACCCTACAGCAGAAAGCGAAGGACGGTTGAATTAGATGACCCTGGATTTGGGGAAGACCGTATACCTGTACGATAGAGAGTCCTGGCGTGCCTGGCTTGCAGAACACCACGACAGCGAGACCGAGGTCTGGCTCATCTACTATCGAAAAGAGACGGGCAAGCCCCGCATCTCCTACAACGACGCGGTGGAAGAGGCATTGTGCTACGGCTGGGTGGACAGCACAGTAAGGGGCATAGATGAGAAGCGGTTTGCTCAACGGTTCTCTAGGAGGAAAAAGAATAGCTCACTCTCTCAGATGAACAAGGAGCGCATACGCAGCCTCATTGCCCGCAAGAAGATGACCCAAGCAGGCCTGGATGCCGTGGCGCACGTATTTGATCCGGTTGCAGATGAAACGGAGGAGTTTGAAATTCCCCAACAAATCCTTTCCGCTTTGAAGGCAAACGACCGGGCGTGGCGTAATTTCCAGAAATTCCCCGGTTCGTACCAGAGAATTCGCATAGCCTATATTGAAAGCCGCAAATGTCGCGGCGCGGAGATGTATAGGAAAGCCCTCCAGCATTTCATAGATATGACCGCCCAGAATAAACGGTTCGGTTTCGTGAAGGAGATGACCTGAGCCGTTTGACACTGTAGCAGCGCCTCTCTATGATACTAGCCATCTTCTAATTGAGTTGATCAAAGAATTCAACAACGGAATTGACAGCCCTACGTATATCCAAGACTCCTCCATGCGGTGAGAGTCCACTTCTCCTCCACAGTCTTTACCCAGGCCGCCTACGCTGCATATCCTGCGACGTTGGTAGTTGCGGTCTGTGCATTTTAGAGGAGATGTCGTGACGCTCTACAAATGGCTAACCTCCGAGATGACCTCTCACCGGGACAAACAGTTCAGGTGGTGGCCTGAAGGCACGCACGAGGCCGAGGAGTTCGACGACAAGTCCATTGGGGCGAAGGGCAGGGGACTGCACCTGCTGAAGCGGCCAGTGGACGCCCTCAGGTTCGGCCACTGGCCGGGACACCTGTTCGAGGCGGAGGCTGTTGACCCGATAGCGGAGGACGACTTCAAGGTCCGCTGCTCCAAGGTCAGGTTGATACAAGAGGTGGATCGTGCACGGGTATTCGGTCCGCAGGGAGACCGTTTCTCCAAGTTCCTCTCCTGGCTTGCAGATATACCGTGGCTGGAGGGGGAAGAGTCCATAGAAGCAGCGATAGACGCCGCCGTGGAGTACCAAGCGCGGCTGTCCTCATGGGGCTGGGAAATTCTCCCCGTGGAAACGGTGCGCTTTGAAGAATGGATCGCGGGCGCCAACTACTATGCGAATGCGGTCAATCCCAGCGCGCTTACCGGAGCCTGGACGGCCTGGGCGGAAACCGGAGTAGACTGGTACCACTGGGTAGCCCCCTGGGCCGCGTCGATCTCATGGGGCGGCGGATGGTCCAGCCTAGAGGCCGGCGCCGGAGCGGCGGCCTGGGCCGTGGCCAAGAAGGAATGGAAGGGGGCATCTCCGTGGCCCGCTCCCAACGATGATTTCTGGAAGGAGACGGCCAACAGAGTGCGGCGGGCAACAAGGATGATATCCGGCTCAGCCGCCAACGATACGGCAAGAGCGGCGGAGTATATAATATGCTCGGATAGCTTGCCCCTGAACCCATACGAGCCCCTAATGCTCGTCTGGATGCTTGGATACTGGCCCATTGGTGTAATCGACGGGAAGTATATGATAGGAGATATTTCCGCAGTGGTTGGCGGCGATAACGCCGTGCACAAGCAGAACAGGAACCCGGAGCTTCTGTTCCGTCAGTACGGGAATTGGACAGCCTGAATGAACATCTTTTTCGACACCGACTATACCTGGCTGGGAGTTGATGACACGGTCAGGCCGGGAACCCACGAAATCATGCAGAAGCTGATAGATGAGGGCCACAAGATATACGTTTGGTCGGGCATAGGCATCAGGTGGCCTGAAGTCCGCCGGCACAACCTCACTCCCTACGTAAGCGACTGCTTTGTCAAGCCGTTGGACAACTTCATAGAAGCGCTCGACGAATTGGGTCTTCCCGTAAGACCGGACGTTGTAATAGACGATTACCCGGAGGTCCCCACGGCGCTGGGAGGAATCTGGGTAAGGCCGTACTTCTTCTACAACGCGGCAGACAACGAGATGCAGAGGGTGTACCAGCTTATTTCGCAGTACGCCAAGAACGGAAACCGCTAGGGGCCGCAGCCCTCTCTCCGGCCGGACTCTGAACCTGCCCTTGTTTTCTCCATATCGTGAAATCCCTACCTAGTACCCCCTGAAGGCAAGATGCTACCATTGAGGCATCCTCCATCCATTGCTGATGAGATGCCGATACGAGTTCTAGACAGTAACCTTGCCTCCAAGATAGCCGCGGGAGAGGTGGTGGAAAGGCCGGCGTCCGTGGTCAAAGAGCTGGTGGAAAACGCCATAGACGCCGGGGCAACCAGAGTAACCATCGAAGTGCAGGGCGGTGGGATTGAAGCAATCAGGGTCAGCGACGACGGAGCGGGAATCGCCATTCTGGACTTGGAGCTAGCGTTGGAACGCCACGCTACAAGCAAGATCGGCGATGAGAACGACCTGGAAACGATATCCACCATGGGATTCCGCGGGGAAGCCCTGCCTAGCATTGCCTCCGTATCCAGGTTGGTGCTCACCAGCCGCGTCAGGGGAACCGAGCAGGGGGCTTACGTTCGCTCCAATGGCGGAATATTGGAGAGGAAGGGCGCCGCCGGGACCTCTGAAGGGACCTCCGTGATGGTCCAGAACCTGTTCGCCAATGTACCGGCGCGCAGGAAGTTTCTCAGGTCGGCGGCAGCCGAATCGTCCAGAATACACAACGCGGTAACGCAGATTGCCCTGGGGCACCCCCACGTACGATTTCATCTAACCAGCAATGGCAAGGAAACGTTCTCCTCGCCCGGAAGCGGCGAGCTCAGCGACGTCTTGACGGCCGTGTACGGCCGGGAGACGGTGGAGGCTCTGCTGAAGGTGGAGGGAACCGAAAAAGACGGACGGCGCGTGTCGGGCTTTGCCTCGTCGCCGTCGCTGACGCGCGCCAACAGAAGCGGAATCAACTTCTTCGTCAACCGCCGCTGGATACAGAACCGCATGCTCCTTCAGGCCGTCGAGGAAGCGTACAGAGGGCTGCTCATGGAGGGCCGCCATCCCCTGGTAGTGTTGCACCTGGAGCTGCCCGCGGTTGAAGTGGACGTCAACGTGCACCCGGCAAAGCGCGAAGTGCGGTTTCATTACGAGGGTGCGGTGTTTTCAGCCGTGCAGCGCAGTGTACGCGAATGCTTAGTCGCCCATTCGCCGGTGCCGTTGGTGGCAACACGCCCGGTCCAACCCAACGCCGCGCCGGCTGGGTGGAGTTCGCCTCCCGCTCCGCTATGGAGTGATCAAGATTCGTTCAAGACGTGGCCGGTTCCCACCGCGAGCCAGGATTCCGACCTGAGGGACGGCAGCGCGATGGATACCGGGCATGCATCCCGGCTTCCGACAGCAGACACGCTTCCCGCTTTACGCGTGCTGGGTCAGGCAGGGCAGACCTATGTAATCGCGGAAGGGCCACAGGGAGTCTACCTCATCGACCAGCACGCAGCGCACGAAAGGGTGAACTTCGAAAAAGTTCTTCGCCAGGTTGAGGACAAGAGCCCCGAGATCCAGGGCTTGCTGGAACCGCTGGCGGTGGAGCTGCTTCCTGAGCAGGTGCAAACGCTGGAAGAGTGGAAGGACACCCTCCATGCTTTCGGTTTCCTTGGCGAATCATTCGGAGAGAGAACCTATTTGATCAGGGGCGTGCCCGCCGGAATAAGGGACGCCGGCCCTGACCAGCTCCTAGGAGAGGTCTTGGAGACCTTGCAGAAGGCCAAAGAACCGTCGCAGGCCAGCGAATCCATGGCAGCTTCCATCGCCTGCCACAGCTCCGTCAGGGCAGGCGATACGCTAACGTACGACGAGATGGCCGCTCTAATAAGGCAACTGGAAGCGGCCCGTTCGCCGCACACGTGCCCCCACGGACGTCCCACTATGCTGCACCTGAGCGCGAGCAACCTGGAACGCGAGTTTGGCCGGAGATAGTCCCTCATAGATGAAGGGTTGCGGGGAGAACCATTCGGCCATCCTCAAATGCTCGCAATGATTCAAGCGCTCGGTGTCTCGCTTGCGACGAGGCCGGCCACGTTGTCATCGGGGTCGGCGAACATGGCAAAGGTGACCCATTCCCTGAATCGTGGTGATTGGCGCGACCACTTTTGCGTCCAAGCTGACAGCTTTGTCCAAGTGCCCCTGGAGGTCTTCGACTCAAAGTAAAGCGTAAACCCTTTCGGCGCATTGTCGGAGTGACGGATGGCTCCGTCTGCGACGCGGCCTGAGTTGGACTGGATCAGTCCGCAGCTCATAGGGTTATCGGGTGCGCGCTCCATCCCGACAGATCGGCGTAGAACTTCTGGACCTTGGCAGCATCCTCCGTTAAACAGGCATGATTGAACTTAAACTCAGGGTATTCAGAGCCTAATTGTCTGGTTGACAGGTTTCTTACTTTACTTTAGAGTGCGCCTGAGACCAATAGTTGAGAAATAGGTCTACTATTGTTACAATTAGGAGCTTTTATGCCACACATACTACAAAAAAGGGTGTTTTCAATACTACCGGTGACGTTGCTAGTGGCGCTTGTCATTGGCTGCAGCCCGGCCGATGGAGAGACCGTTACCCTAACGGTGTATTCCGGTCGCAGCGAGGAGCTTGTTGGGCCAATCATAGAGCAGTTCAGAGAGCTTACCGGAGTCAACGTAGAAGTACGTTGGGGCGGCACCTCCGAGATGGCGGCCGCTATCATGGAAGAGGGAGACAACACAAGAGCGGACGTTTTCTATGCTCAAGACCCCGGTGCCTTGGGGGCGCTTAGGGGTAGATTCGCGGAATTGCCGGATGAAATCCTAGACTTGGCCCAGCCCCAGTTCCGAGCCGACGACGCCAAGTGGGTTGGTATATCGGGACGGGCCAGGGTGATGGTATACAGCACTGAACGCTTGACCGAGGATGATCTGCCCGAGAGCGTGTGGGACCTAACAGATCCGAAATGGAGGGGACGCATCGGCTGGGCGCCCACCAACGGCTCATTCCAGGTGATGGTGACGGGGATGCGCCAGCTATGGGGAGAAGAACGGACTAAGGAGTGGCTGGAGGGCATCCAGGCCAACGACGTCAAGGTGTACCCCAAGAACACGCCACAGGTGGCGGCGGTGGGCGCGGGAGAGATAGACGTGGGGTTGGTGAACCACTACTACCTGTTCAGATTCCTGGCTGAGGAGGGAGAAAGCTTCCCCGCACGCAACTACCATCCCAAAGCGGGAGACCCCGGCGCGCTCATTATGGTGTCCGGCATAGGGGTGCTTGAGCAATCGGAGCAAAAGGAGACGGCCCTCAAGCTTGTTGAGTTTCTGCTCTCGGAGGTGGGACAGCAATACTTTACATCGCAGACCTTTGAGTATCCGGTTGTAGAGGGAGTGAGGACGCAGCGTGTACTGACGCCCATTTCAGAAATAGACGCGCCTAACATACAACTGCAAGACCTCTCTGACTTGGACGGCACTTTGAGGCTGCTGCAAGAAGCGGGAGTTCTGTAGCCAGGAGATAGATGGAATCCACCCACGGCGAGCGGTTCAAATTTGCGCATGGACTAACGGCCGGAGGCGTGTCAAGGCCGCCTCCGGCCGTATTGATTCCGGCTCTGCTGGTGGCGGCGGTTATGCTTTTGCCGCTCGTCTACTTGCTCATCCGCACGGCGGGCGCCGGCGAAGAGGCAATGGACGCACTGTTCCGTCCGCGGACATTTTGGGTATTCCTCAAGACGCTGTGGCTTATATTTGCGGTGAGCGTCTCATCGACGGCGGTGGCGCTGCCCCTGGCATGGCTTACGGTGCGCACCGATCTGCCTTTCAAGCGCGCCTGGTCCATACTGACCGTTCTACCGCTGGTCATCCCCAGCTACGTCGGCGCACTGGCTATAGTTTCGGCCCTGGGCCCAGGCGGCATATTGCAGCAATGGCTGGAAGGACTGGGAGTGGAGAGACTGCCCGACATTTACGGGTTTACAGGCGCGGCGTTTGTCCTTACCATTTTCACCTATCCTTACATGCTATTGATTCTACGTACAGCCTTATGGAGACTGGACCCCGCCCTGGAAGAGACGTCTAGGAGCTTGGGGGCGGGCAAATGGGAGACCTTCCGGAGAGTGGTAATGCCGCAGTTGAGACCCGCCCTGGGAGCCGGGGGCCTGCTCGTGGCTTTGTATACCCTGAGCGACTTCGGAGCGGTATCGCTACTGCGGTTTGAATCGCTGACACAGCAGATATACGTGCAGTATCAGGCGTCGTTTTCACGCCACGCCGCAGCCGTGTTTTCACTCCTGCTTGGCGCAGTAAGCATAGGCCTGTTGCTAATGGAAGCCAGGTCTCACGGCAAAGCCAAGTACTATAGAAGCAACAGCAGCACGCAACGACCGCCATTTACGGTGCCGCTCAACAGATGGAAATGGCCGGCGCTTCTCTTCACTGGGGCCATAGTAACGGTGGGTCTACTGCTACCGCTTGGAGTCCTGGGATACTGGCTGGCGCGAGGTATGGCCTCCGGAGAACCGCTCCGGCTGGTCTGGAGCGCGGCCTGGAATTCGGCAATGGTGTCAGCGCTGGCCGCAGGTGTGGCTACGGCGGCGGCGGTGCCGGTCGCCCTGATGGTGGTGCGCTTTCCCGGAAGACTCTCTTTCATCATAGAAAGGACTTCCTATACGGGGTTCGCTCTGCCCGGCATAGTAGTGGCGCTGGCCCTTGTTTTCTTCGGCGCCGCCTACGGGGGCTTCCTGTATCAGACGCTGGCTATGCTGGTGCTGGCTTACCTGGTCCTCTTTCTGCCGCAAGCCACCGGCGCGGTGCGAAGCTCCCTGCTGCAAGTGAACCCTCGTTTGGAGGAGATGGGACGCAACCTGGGAAGGACGCCTGTCAGGGTCTGGCTAAGTGTCACCGTACCTCTAATGAGGCCCGGATTGCTGGCGGGAGCCGCCCTGGTGTTCCTAACCGTAATGAAAGAGCTCCCAGCCACTCTATTGCTCAGCCCCATAGGATTCGAAACACTGGCAACCAAGATATGGAGCGCCAGCTCTGAAGGCTTCTTTGCCAGGGCGGCTGCGCCATCGCTGCTACTGGTGCTGGTAGCCTCGTTTTCGTTGTTGCTCTTGTTGCGCCAAGAAGAGGTGAAGTCTTGAGACCGCCTGCTATAAGGTGCTTCGGTCTTTCCAAGCACTTCGGCAATGTACACGCCGTGGACCGGGTAGACCTTGCGGTAGACAACGGGGAGAAGATGGTGCTCATTGGCCCCAGTGGCTGTGGCAAGACCACACTGCTCAGGCTCATCGCCGGGTTCGAGATTCCTACTGCAGGAACGCTGGCAGTGGGAGGAGACCTCGTAGCAGGACCGGAGCAAGCCCTGCCCCCGGAGAAACGACGCGTTGGCATGGTGTTCCAGGATTATGCCCTGTTCCCCCACATGGACGTTTGGCACAACGTAGCCTATGGAGTCCGCGATAAGTCCATGCGCGAAAGCAGGGTAGGAGACGTATTGGATCTCGTCGGGCTCTCCGGCATGCAAAGACGCCTGCCGCACGAGCTTTCCGGCGGTGAGCAGCAGCGCGTGGCCCTGGCCAGGGCGCTAGCGCCCGGCCCTGCGGTGGTCCTGCTGGATGAACCGTTTTCCAACCTGGACGCCGGCCTCAGAGCCAGGGTTCGGGCCGAAGTACGACAAATCCTGAGCAATGCCGGGACGTCGGCCATATTCGTGACCCACGACCAGGAAGAGGCGATGTTCTTTGGCGATAGGATAGCGGTGATGCATAGGGGACGCATGGAACAGGTGGATACTCCGGAGAGGATCTTCCATCAACCAATCTCTGCATTCGTGGCGGAATTCATGGGGATAGCCGACTTCATCCCTGCAAAGGTGCAGGGCGACGTGCTGCTAACGGAGCTGGGAATGATTCCCAAGCCGCTGGAGGCCAGGGATGGCGCTAAGGTAGAGGTGATGGTTCGCCCCGACGATATATCGATCCACCCGGAAGAGGCCGGCCAGGGTAGGGTAGTAGAACGGGTCTTCCAGGGAGCGCATAACCTTTACAAGGTAGAGTTGCCTTCCGGGACTTTGATTCACAGCCTACGGCTGCACTACCAAAGCTACTCAGAAGGGGAAAGGGTATCGGTACGGATAGACCCGGGACACGGGCTCATGTGCGCCGTGGAAGGCAGGTTGGTGAACATCCTACCGACAACCCACGGTTGAGCGACCAACGAAGGCCCACTGGAAGCACGACTGCAACGCTACGCGGCCCTTATGAGCCTGATATAAAAAATGGGCAGCGTTTGGAAAACCGCTGCCCTCTCTACAAATCAGGTGGATGGATACTTATTTCAAGCGCAGTCTATCGAATCTATTGCCCCAATAGCGCTTGAGGTCTTGCTTTCTGGGCTCGAATATAGAGCCCGCACCCGGCAGCTCCGTAGACCTGTCGCCCTTCACCAGTAGACGGCTAGCGGCAAGAGAAGCGGCGGTAGCGGCGGCGGCTCCCAGTAAAGCGCGCTTCAAGAAACTGCGGCGTGAAATCGTGGCGGCTGTAGCTTCATTCAATCCAAACATATCATCTCCAGAACTATCTAAAGCTGACTAAGTCAATTCTTGCATCGTTCGTTTGCAAAAGCAAGCCAGCAAACTTGTGAAAAATAGAACAGTAAAGGACTTCACAAGGAAAATATAAACTGGTAGAGTAACGCTCGTTTGGTGGTCTGTGGTTGTGCTTGTGGCAGGCATGGACGGCCAAGTTTTCCTGTGAACAAAAGATGGACCCAGCTTTTGTAGACAACGAGCTTTGGCACGGTATTTCCACAATGCTCAGGTTCCTCTGGGCCTACCTGCTCTTTGCTATCGGTTTTGCCGCCCTTTTTCTCACCGCACACGCCATAATTCCCTCGTTGGTCACCACTGGACATCTTCCCGGGCAGGCGGCCAGGCTGAGACCTCTCTTGTACGCCGCCGCCGGTGGGTCGCTGGTAATTGCCGCTATCTTGCTGGCCTTAACGCTGGCCAGCGCTGACGTGGTAGGCAAAATCTGGGACAGGTATTTGATCTAGATAGGAACCAACACTCCAAACACCGTATGAGAAACACCAGTCCAATAGTCCTGATAGCAGCATCCATCATAGCTCTTGTTGGACTGGGTGTAACGGCGATAGTGGCATTCTTCGTTCTCAACGCCTGGTTCGGGGTATCGGTTTTGGCGCAAGCCCCAGACCAGCCTATAGACTTCCCGCACACGGTACACGCCGGCGCCGTAGAGGACGGCGGAATAGGGTTGGACTGTACGTTCTGCCATCGCAACGTCACCAAGGGAGCAGCGGCTACGGTCCCATCCGTCCAGCAGTGCATGTTCTGCCACAGCCAGGTGACCGGCGCCAGTGCCCAGGCGCAGCGGGAGATAGCCAAGCTGACTTCGGCGGCGGAAGCCGGGGCCCCCATCAACTGGAAACGGGTCCACAGGCTGCCTGACCACGTAGAGTTTGTGCACGATGCCCATATACGGTATTTCTCGGAACAGGACGGCGTAGAACCCTCCGCCGTCTGTTCCACCTGCCACGGAGACGTGGCTTCAATGACCAAAGTAAAGCAAGTGCGGGCGCTGAAAATGGGCGACTGTGTGGACTGCCATAGGGAGTACAGCGCACCCACGGACTGCACTATTTGCCATCGTTAGGTATTAGGGTATGACAACTACAAGACGGGACTTTCTGAAATGGTCTGGAGTAGGCGCACTGGGAACAGTAGTGTTCGTCGGGTGCGGTATTCCAGAGGAGGAGTTGCTGATACAAAGCCCGGCCACTATGCCGGAGAACCTAGTGTCCGGCTTTGAGGCGTGGTATGCCACCTCCTGCGCGCAGTGCGGCGCCGGGGAAGGCGTCATAGTCCGCATCATTGAAGGGCGCGCCATAAAGATAGAGGGTAATACGGACCATCCGGTCAGCCGCGGAAAAACATCGGTGAGATGCCAAGCCGGCCTGCAGGTGCTCTACAATCCGGAGAGACTGAACGGCCCAATGAAACGCACCGGCGAGCGCGGTTCAGGCGAGTTTATGCCGATCACCTGGGACCAGGCATTGGGGGAATTGACCGCCGGCCTGCAAGGCCAAGATCCAAGCTCCGTTACCATGATCACCGACCCCATGCGGGGCACTCTGGGCAAGATTGCCAAACGGTTCATGAACGGATACGGCGGCGCCCACATGGCGTTGGAATCCATGGAGAACACGGTGCTACGCAGGGTTGCCAAGGAGTTGTTCCAGCAAGACCAGCTACCCGTCTTCGAAATAGAGAATGCCGACTATGTTCTTAACTTTGGCGCAGACTTTCTCTCCACGTGGCTGTCGCCGGTGCAGTACAGCAGGGCCTATGGCCGGTTCAGGCAGGGACGCGACCACCGCGGGACCCTGGTGCAGCTAGAGCCGCGCATGTCCATGACTGCGGCCAACGCCGACAAGTGGCGCTACCTGAATCCGGGGACGGAAGGAATAGTGGCCCTCAGCATTGCTTACGTGCTCATGTCGGACTCTGCCGATAGGCTCGACCCTGCCGCGGTCGACGCTATGACGGGAGGCGCCGGAGCACAGGCTCTATCGGCGTTCGCCCCAGAGTCCGTAGCCGGGAACACCGGCCTTTCCGCCGACTATATTCGAAAGATAGCGCACGATCTGGCAGCGAGTCAGCGTAGCCTGGTAATAGGCGGCGGCTCCGCGGCGGCCCACACAAACGGCCTTGCCAGTATGAAGGCTATCTATAGCTTGAACTTCCTCCTTGACAGCATCAACAAGGACGGAGGCATCAAGTTCAATCCCTCTTCTCCGCTGGGAGAAGAGGATGCAGCGTCAGACGTAGCCACGTTTGCTGATTGGGAAGACCTCAGAAACAGGATGAGCGCCGGGCAGGTAGGCGCTCTTCTGGTGCATGGAGCCAACCCCGCATACACGCTCGAATCTATCGATTTTGCCTCCGCCGCTGGCGGCGTTGGCACAGTCGTCAGCTTTGCCAGCTTCATAGACGAAACAGCTGCCTTGGCCGACCTTATACTGCCCGACCACACCTACCTGGAGTCCTGGGGAGACGACGTTCCCAACCCAGGGCCCGGATATCAGGCCGTGACCCTCCAGCAACCGGTGGTGTTCCCATTCCATCAAGAGGGCGGACGCGGCACCAGGGCATTCGGTGATGTGCTGCTGGACCTGGCGCGCAGGTTGGAAGGTACGGGGTTCAATATGCCATGGCCGACAATGAAAGACGCCGTGAGAGCCAGCGCCCAGGAGTTGCAAGGGCTGAATAGAGGATCGGTGCGCGCTGCCGATTTCGAGGCTTTCTGGATTTCAGCGCTGCAAAGAGGCGGCTGGTGGGACGAGAACTTCAAAGGGGACCAGCAGGCCGTTTCTCCACCGTCGCTATCTGAACTGGCGGGCGCCCCTGATTTCTCCGGCGGCATGGGCGAGTACCCCTTCTATCTGATACCTTTCCAGTCGAACTCGATAACCGACGGGCGCGGCGCCAACCAGCCCTGGCTGCAAGCCGCACCCGATCCGATGACAACCGCGACTTGGGAGACGTGGGTGGAGATCAACCAGCGCAGAGCTGATGAGTTGGACATAAAGGAAGGAGACATCCTTGACATACAATCGCCCAGCGGGACCATCAGAGCCTTGGCCTATCCAACTCCGGCGGCCCACCCGGACGTGCTATCGATTCCTACCGGGCTGGGCCATTCTCACTATGGAAACTACGAAATAGGCCCCGATCTGTCCCGCACCATGGTGGCCAAGGACCGCGGGTCCAACGTGATGTCCATTGTTTCACCGTTGAAGGACGGCCAGACCAATGCGCTGGCATGGTCAGCCACCAGAGTTCGTATCAACAAAACGGGCGAGTGGGTACGCCTGCCTAAGTTTGAAGGGACGGTGCCGCCTCAGTTCTCTGAAGGGCTGTTCCCACTATCCAAGCCAGCGTGACGGCGCGACCCATTAAATGAGGAGTTGTAGATGGTAACGGCAAGGAAAGACAGAAAGTGGCAGATGGTAGTGGACGTCGACAAGTGCACCGGTTGCCAGGCGTGTGTAATAGCATGCCAGGCGGAGAACAACGTGTCACTCAACTCAGACGAGATATTCAGGCAGCGTCGCGCCATCGAGTGGATCCGTATAGAGCGCTACTGGGAAGGCGAATTCCCTGACGTGAAAGCCCGCTTTCTGCCGGTGCTCTGCCAGCAGTGCGGCAGCGCTCCTTGTGAACCCGTATGCCCGGTATTCGCCACCTACCATAACAATGAGGGCTTAAACGTTCAGGTCTACAACCGTTGTGTGGGCACGCGCTACTGTCAGAACAACTGCCCCTACCACGTGAGGTTCTTCAACTTCTGGGAACCGGTATGGCCGGAGTCGCTGCGCAATCAGCTCAACCCCGACGTAACGGTGCGAAGCCGCGGCATCATGGAAAAGTGCACCTTCTGCGTACAGAGGATTCGCAGAGGCGAGTTGGACGCTGATAGGGAAGGGCGCGAGGTGCGCGACGGCGATATTCAGCCGGCATGCTCGCAGGCCTGCCCAACCGATGCTCTGATGTTCGGCGACGTGAAAGACCCCCAGAGCAGGGTGTCCCAGTTTGCCAACGACAAGCGAGCGTTCCATCTGCGGGAACAACTGGGCACGGAGCCCAACGTGATATATCTCTCTAAAGTTGATGCGGAGGCCAAAGAGCTTACCCATGCATGACCACCACGACTTTGGGCCGGAGATAACTATAGACGGGTTCAACCGCGATGTGGTTGAACGGCACTCGACTATTGGCAGGGGTCACCGCAACCTGATCCTGGTAAGCGGAGCCTTGCTGTTAGTCGGGATAGCCGCTTTCGCGGCTAGGGCTATAGGTGACGGCTTTGAGTACAGGTTGCCCTGGGGATACTACGCCGCCGTGGTGGCGTTTCTGATGACCACGGCGGGAGCGGCGCCCCTGGTGATAGTGGCGCTGCGGCTTGTGAAAGCGCACTGGCGCAGACCCCTGGCTCGCATCTCAGAGCTGTACGCCGCCGTGGGACTGCTTACGTTCGTCATGTTCCTGCCACTGCTTTTCCTTGTCCCCTCCGCAAACAACCGGTTCACTCTATGGTTTCAGGCCGATGAGGGCGCCTCAGTGATACGAATACCAGGCGCGCCGCATTTTTGGATTGTGCTGATCATAGCGCTCCTGACAATATGCGGCTTGGCATTGCTATGCATATCTTCCCGTCCGGATAGCGCCAGCCTGAGCGACTTCAGATCCAGGCCAAAGGGTCTTTTGAGTCGTGGCTGGCTTGGAACGCGGAAGCAGTGGTTCACAATGCGGGCAGGACTGGCCTTCCTTGGCGTGTTCTATTTCATACTCCTGGTTGGAACGCTTTCCCTGTTCAGCGTCGATTTCGGCATGGCGCTGGTGCCGGGCTGGAAGGACGCCATTTTCCCCGCTTTCCAATCGCTGACCGGTCTGCAGGCCGGCCTAGCCACCGTGATAGTAACCCTATGGCTGGTGCGGCGGTACGGTGGATTCCAGGACTACATTCGCATGGAGCACTTCTGGGGCGCCAGCAAAATACTCCTTGCCCTATCCCTGATGTGGTTCTACTTCTGGTGGTCCGGCTTCATCATCTTCTGGTACGGCCGTTTGCCCGTGGAACTGGACGTGCTCAACCTGCTGATGTTCGGGCCCTATAGCGTGCTGTTCTTTGGAGCGTTCATCCTCAACTTTGTAGCTCCTTTCATGATTTTGCTATGGAACGTGGTACGCAAGACCACGTGGGGGCCCACTCTGGCCGCTGCTTCAATACTGATTGGCACGCTGATCGACAAAATACGGATTTACGTCGCCTCATACTCGGTGGATTTCCGCGGCTCGCCGGTGCACATAGCTGACCACGACCTGGCTCTCATCCCGGCCACGCAGTACCCGGACGCCTTGGACTTGCTCATAGTGGTAGGAGGCATCTCCGGCGGGATATTCGTCTTTTCGCTGGCGGCGCGGCATCTGCCAGTATTCTCGCTGTGGGAGATGTCGGAAGGACTGAGGCTGCGGGCGGTCAGGCCGTTCTTGAGAACACGTCTGCTGATACTGGGCAAGCCGGAGTAGATACTAAGGAACGTCATAACAAATGCAACAACGGGTGACACTCCCACATAAACAGATCAACGCGGACTTACTGAACGTCACGCTGAAAGCCCCCCTTTGGTGGTGGATTACAGTCGGCTTTCTCGGAATCCTGGTGCTGCTGGCATTCCTTTCCGTCAGCTTCATGGTCAACAAGGGGCTGGGCGTTACCGGGCTGAACCGTCCCGTGATGTGGGGCTTCTTCATAGTAGACTTTGTGTTTTGGATAGGTATTAGTCACGCCGGAGTAATGCTCTCCGCCATCCTGCGACTGAGCAAGGCGGAATGGCGCAGGCCCGCCACGCGCGCCGCTGAGGTGCTGACCGTCCTTTCGCTACTCTGGGCGGCCCTGCATCCCGTGGTCCACGCCGGCCGTCTCTGGCGCGTGATGTACTGGGCGTTTCCCTACGACTTCTCCAGAGGGCTGTGGATCAACGTGCGCTCGCCGTTGATTTGGGACCCCAGCGCTATCTTTACCTATCTCACGGGAAGCACGCTCTTTGTAATCGTGGCCTTGATCCCCGATCTAGCCGTCCTGCGAGACAGGACAACCGGGCTGCGCCACCAGATATACAGCCTGATGGCCATGGGCTGGCGGGGTACGCCGCGCCAGTGGAAGCTTCAGATAGTGGCCGGTTTCCTGCTTTCCGCGTTGCTGCTGCCGGTATTCGTTTCGGTGCATAGCATAGTGTCATGGGACTTTGCCGTGGCCATATCCGTTGAAGCCTGGCACGTCACCATCTTCGCTCCTTACTTCGTCATCGGAGCGGTCCACTCCGGAGTGTCGGCGGTGGTCACTATGATGATCCTTATGCGATGGCTGTTCGGCTGGCACGCCTACATACGTGAGGAGCACATGGACGCCCTAGGCAAGCTGCTCATTGTGATAGCCACGGCATGGCTGTACTTCTTCTTCCTGGAGTTCTCCTTCGCACTGTTCAGCCAGGAGTCCCAGGAAATCGCGCTCCGTGAGCTTCAGGTGTTCACCTGGCCGTGGTGGCCCCTGTTCGTCGTATTCATCATTGCCGCTTACGTCTTCCCGGTTCCCATGTGGCTGTCCAGAAGAGTGCGTCGCAACTGGGTGTTGATGCTCATTACGTCTCTGACGGTCAACGTGGGTATGTGGCTGGAGCGACTGATAATTGTAATCCCCGGCCTGGCGCGGAAAACGCCGTTCAGCTTCGATTGGGGCTCATACAGTCCCAGCATCATCGAAATCACCATCCTGGTAGGGGGGTTCGCGTTCGTTTTCATGGCGCTCCTCCTGTTCGCCAAGGTATTCCCCCTGATTCCTTTGTTCGATATCAAGGAAGGTCAGACATTGAGTGAAGACATTAAAATTGGCCGGAGAAGCGTACCCGCTCTCCGCGTAGAGGAGTAGAGGAGCAGGACCATGACTCAGATGCTTGGGCTATTCAAAGAAGAAGAGGCGGCTGCCAGCGCCACCGAGGCCCTTCAGGGGGCAGGCCACAGCAACGAAACATTCGATATCCTGACAGGCTCGCCTTACCCGGAAGGCGCGTTCGGAGAGCCTGAGCCCAAGCACAGGTTGTACGTCTTTCCACTGATGGGCGCCATCACGGGATTCTCCGTGGGCCTTCTCCTGATGACCGCCACTCAGGCTGCCTTCCCCCTGGTGGTGGGCGGCAAGCCCATACTCTCCATACCGGCAATGCTCATACCCATGTACGAAGGCACTATGCTGGGCGCAATCCTTTTCACGGTGGTGGGCATAATCTTCGAGTCCAGGTTGCCCAACTTGAAGGGCGGGCTGTACGACCCGCGCATTACGGAAGGCTACATAGGAATAACAATGCGCGTTCCGGCTGAAACCGCACCTTCCGTGGAGCAGATTCTAAAGCAAGCAGGCGCTGAAGACGTCCTGCAGCGTGAAGGCTGAAAAACGGCTTACTTGAGATAGAAATGGGTCTAGCGATATGAAACTAGCCAAGCAGAATAGAAGACTGGGCATATTCACGGCGCTGAGCATTGTTGCCGTATTGATGCTGGGCTGCTCAACCGGGACATATCCCCTGGATATTTTCCCGGAGATGCACTACCAGCAGTCATACAAGATTCAAGAGCCGCCCAGCCTTTCCTCGCCGCCTGATTCCGTGCCCATATCGGGCGGGGAAGTGGAGTTCGCCTTCCCCGATGCCGGAGACGTGACTAGTCCGTTCCCTTCCAGCCAGGCAACCATTCAGCGGGGCGCGGATCTGTTCCGCGTAAACTGCGCGGTGTGCCATGGAGCCGGCGCCGAAGGAGACGGCCCAATGCAAGTAAAGCTGGAGGAGGCTGGATACCCCGGCGTAATTGCCAACCTCACCACTGGCGCCACCCCCAACAGGCCGGACGGCGAAGTGTTCTTCATTATCAGCCACGGATGGGCGGCAACCATGATGGAAATGGGCATGTCGGAAGAAGTTGCGACTGAGCGATCCCTCATGCCGCCCTTTAGGAAGCTGATCACCGAGGACGACCGCTGGATGATTGTCCACTACCTGAGATCCATTGAGAGTAGCAGCTGATATCCCATCTCCACTCAACCAACCCTACTTCTGCTTCACATCTCGGCACTGACTAGCCCCGCTCTCACTGCTATACTTAGCTCTAACAATCTTACCAGGCTTGGAAATTTGTCAATTAGGTTGCGGCAGCACAATCGGGCAGGGGTGTTTTTCTCCTTAGTCGCCGTCCTTGCCTTGCTTGCCATCGCTTGCCAGGGGAGCAGTACGGAGCTTTCGCTGGAAGAGCGAGCGCAGGCGCTGGACAAGGAGCTGATGTGCCCGGTATGTCCCAGCGAGACCATCGACCAGTCTCAGGTCGAACTGGCGAAACAGATGCGAGCTACATTACGCGAAAGGCTGGCGGACGGCGAATCCGAGCAGGAAATCAGGGACTTCTTCGTCGATAGATACGGAGACAACGTGCTGGCCGCACCACCCGCAAGAGGCTTCAACATAGTGGTCTGGGTAGTAGCAGGGCTCGTGCTTCCCATTGCCGCGGTCAGCCTTGTACTGACTCTGAGGGTCATGCGAAAGCGTGGAGAAACCGTATCCACACCGGCCCAGCCCAAAGTGGATGCTGAAGAATTGGAGACTTATCTCTCCAAAGTGGACGAAGAGATGTTGGATACTCTTGGGAGGTAGCAAAAGGGGCTAGATTGGCAGAGGCAGGGTTTATTTCATTACTAATTGCGCTTGCCTTGTCCACATACGGGTTGATTGGATCAGTGGTGGGGAAGGGGACCGGAGCGCACCAGCTGCAAGAGAGCGCCAAGCGAACGGCCTACATAGTGCCGGTGGCGCTCCTCATATCCACACTTGCGCTGGTAGTGGCCTTTCTGCGCCACGACTTCAAGCTGGAGTACGTAGCCGGGCATAGCAACCTGGCCATGGACCCGATATACACCTGGGTAGCGTTCTATTCCGGCAATGAAGGGTCCTTGCTCTACATAGCCTTTGTCCTTTCATTGATGACCGCCACCGTAGTCGCCTTTGCCCCCAGGAGTTTGAGGACGAGCATGCCATACACGCTGGCCATTCTCATGGGGGTGCAGACGTTTTTCCTCGGCGTGATGAGCATCATGGCAAACCCCTTCGACGTTTTGCCCTCTACCCCTCCCGACGGCCAGGGCATCAATCCGCTGCTGACCCATCCCGGGATGTTCTTCCATCCACCCATGCTCATGGCCGGTCTGGTGGGCGTTTCCGTGCCCTTTGCCCTGGCTATGGGCGTGCTCGTCAACGGCAGCACGACGGATGATTGGGTAGATACGGGACGCGTATGGAGCCTGATCATCTGGGCCATTCTGGGAATAGGGCTGCTGCTGGGGTCCTGGTGGGCCTACACCATACTTGGCTGGGGAGGCTACTGGGCATGGGACCCCATTGAAAACGTTGCCCTGATGCCCTGGTTGGTTCTGACCGGATTTCTCCACTCAATCGTGGTGCAGAAGCGTAGAGGCTTGTTCAGAGTGTGGAACATTGTATTGATGAACGTGGCATTTACCTTGGCGCTGTTCGGCATTTTCATCAACCGCGGCGGTCCCGTTGTATCCGTACACTCCTTTGCCTCCTCCACCTTGGGATGGGTTTTCCTGGGGTTCTTGGTGTTCAGCCTGCTCTTCTCCTTTGGTGTCTTCTTCATCAGGTACGGCAGTTTACGCAGCTCGGCTTCCCTTGACTCAACGCTGTCACGAGAAGCCGCGTTCCTTGCCAACAATCTGCTCTTGCTGGCTATTGCGTTTGTCACTCTGTGGGGCGTTGTATTTCCCTTGATATCGGAGATGTTCCGCGGTGTCACAGTAACGGTAGGGGCGCCGTTCTACGACCGTGTCAACGGGCCGTTGTTCATGGTGCTTATCCTCCTCATGGGAGTGGGCCCCTTGATGCCTTGGAGAAGTGCATCCTGGTTGAGCTTGAGAAGGGCGGTTCAGACGCCGGGAATCGTGGCGCTGGGAACAATTGCTCTGCTGCTGGCTTTTCGCGTAACCCACCCCTTCGCTCTGATCAGCTACGGGCTTTGCGCTTTGGTAGCTGCAGGCATACTTCGCGAATGGGCAAAGGGAACGGCGTCGCGGCGCAGAAAGGGCCAGAGCTATCCTATGGCTTTCCTTGGACTCATTGCATCCAACCGGCCGCGATACGGGGGCTACATCGTGCACCTCGCAATCGTTGCCCTCGCGCTGGGAGTGGTTGGGTCTACCTTTTACGACGTGCAGCGAGACGTCATCCTGGCGCCGGGCGAATCCGTAGACGTAGAAGGTTACAGGATCGAATACACGGGGACGCGGACCCAGGTACGATCTGACAGAACCGAGTTTCTCAACGACCTGCAAGTGTCCCAGGGCAACGGAGAGCCCAGGCCAATGATGGCCTGGCGCGCCTTATATCCGGCTCAGAACATCGCCGCCACTAGGGCCGCCATCAGATCGACGCCTATAGAGGACCTGTACATCGTCTCCAGCGAATCTTTGGACGACGGCAGGGTTGCTTTCAGAATACTGGTCAACCCCTTGGTTTGGTGGATGTGGCTGGCGGGGCCGATTCTTGTCCTCGGAACAATCGTTGCGTTGTGGCCGCAACGGGTGAACGTCACTGCCAGAACGCAGAGGCCCGTTGAAAGCTCCGCGCAGGCAGTGTGAGGTAAAACTAGTGGGACTGATCATCGGCATATTGCTAGGGTTGCTCAGCCTCGTCGTACTAGCGCTCCCTTTCTTCAGAAAAGAGAAGGTAGGGGGGCTCCGTGCCGGTAATGCTGGTGGTCTCAAGGAAAAGCGAATTTACATCTACCAGGAGATCAGAACGCTGGAGAATGACCTCAACCTGGGACAAATACCGCCGGAAGAGTACGAGAAACGCCTCCATGATTACCGGTTGCGCGCCGCGGAGCTAATGATGCAAGAAGAGGAGCTGAAGCAGATCGACTTTGACTTGGAAGAGGAGATCACTCTGCTCAGAAGAAACGGCCGCAACAACTCCACGCAAGATGATGCCTAGCACGGTTAGCATTAAGCGGTCAGGTGCAGCTTTGTTGATCGCGTCGCTCGGCCTGCTTCTTTCGGTTGTCTCCACATCCAACGCGCAGCAGGGGCCGGCCTTGATCTCAGGTGAGGTGGTCAACGGCACGCCCGGAGGGGAGCTGCACGCCGGCAGGTTAGTGGTTCTGCACGTACTGATGCAGGACGGAAGCCAGGATTTCAGGTCTGCTGCCACGGACGCCAACGGGGCGTTTAGCTTTACCGATGTGCCTTCAACAGATGTCTTGGGATATCTACTTGTGGCCACGCACCAGGGTGTGGACTACACACTGGAGATTCTGCCCGGAGAAGCGCTGACCGGCCTTGAGCTGGAGATATTCGAAACAACAAGCAGCATCGATACCGTTGGAATCGTCCTGGACAGCGTGATGATTGCAGACTGGGATGTATCTCGCAGGACGCTTTCCGTGCTTGAGCTTGTCCAACTGGAGAACAACGGCAGCAAGACCTTTGTTCCCGACCTGAGTCAGCCCGCCAGCATGTCCTTTCTGAGGTTTGCCTTGCCCAGCGAGGCCAGAGACCTGCAGGTACAAACACAGCTTCCGGAAGGCCGGGTGCTTCAAGTAGACCGTGGCTTTGCCGTCACCACCGCGGTGCCACCCGGCCAGCACGGTATGGCCTTCACCTATACGGCGCCGTATCAGGGAGACCGTGCCGATTTTTCAAGACGGTTTTCGCTGGGCGCCCAGGCTTTCCGCCTCCTCATACCCGTAGACCTCGGCTCAGCGACCGGCTCCGCCTTGAGCAGCGGCAGCAACGTCCAAATTGGAGACACGGATTTTCGAGTGCTGCAAGCCGAGGACGTTCCCCCCGGCGGGACCGTTGACGTTATACTGGAGGACCTTCCCCAGCCGTCCCTGCTCAGCACCGCAACTAGCAGCCTGAGCGAGTCCACCGCAATTTGGGTGGCGCCCATAACACTGGTGCTGGGCTTGGCGGGACTGCTTATCGTAGGCATCATCAGAAGAAGAGGAGTGCCGCAGGTTGCGGGAAATAGCGCCGTGCAAGGAGTTTCCACCCGGGACGAGCTTATACGGGCAATAGCCGAGCTTGACAACCGTCTCGAGCGCAACGAAGTCACCGAACAGGAGCACGAACACCAACGACAGATTCTCAAAGCGCGGCTGCTGGAACAGGAGATGGACACAAGGGAGACCCTTTGAGAAATAGAGCGCTGGTGCTTACAGGAATAGCCCTGCCCATAGCGGCGCTGGTTGCGTTGATGGGATGGGCCTTGGCGCAGACGGGAGGCAATCCCGGAGGCCTGGGAATCAATAGCCGGTCGGGAGAGGTGAGCATAGAACCGGGCGCTGCTCCACCCCTTTCCATGAACCTACTCGGCGGCGGCGTCCTGGACGTGGAGGAGTTGAGGGGCAAAGTAGTTATGGTGGACTTCTGGAGCTCCTGGTGTCCGCCTTGTGTCGCTGAAGCCCCTGACTTGGCCGCCGCATACCGCCTCTACGAAGACAAAGACGTTGAATTCGTAGGCGTTGCCATATGGGATAAGGAATCCGACGTCAACGAACACATAGACAGGTTCAATGTTGCCTATCTGAACGGTATAGACTCCCAGGGCAAGATAGCCATTGGCTACGGCGTGCGCGGCGTGCCGGAAAAATTCTTCCTGGACAGGGAGGGACGCTTGGTCAAGAAATACGTTGGCCCTATTCCCAGCGAGACTTTGCAGGCCATTTTGGACAGTCTACTAGCGCAAACCGGCTGAGAAACAACTTGTCATGAGTAGGAATCCCAACCGTAGAAGGCGGCGAAACGCACAGCGACACTCTAAACTCCCCAGAAGGAGCAGCGTTCCCTGGTGGGTAATAGCCTTGCTCCTAGCCGTAGCGTTTATAATTGCAGCGGCCAGGCTTCTCCAATAACTCGTTTGTACCACTTGACGTCAACCCTAAGCTGTGATTTAAGTGACTTAGAGAAAACGGAGAGGAAAACGATTGTCCGAACAAATAGTTCTGGTGATTGAAGACGAGGAGAACCTTCTAAAGGCGATCAAGTACAACCTTGAGCAGGACGGCTACAAGGTCCAATCGGCAATGGACGGGGAACAAGGCTTGGAGTTGGCCAGGCAGATGGAGCCTAGCATGATCATTCTTGACATCATGCTGCCCAAGATGGACGGTATAGAGGTGTGCCGTATCCTGAGACGTGAAAGCAGCGTCCCCATTTTGATGCTCACAGCCAAGTCGGAAGAGATCGATAGGGTGGTGGGTTTGGAGCTTGGCGCGGATGACTACGTAACCAAGCCGTTCAGCATGCGGGAGCTGCTGGCTAGGATAAAGGCCATTCTGAGGCGTTACCCCCTATCGGCCAACGGTAAAGCCGCGGAATCCGGCAAGGTTCTCAAAGCCGGCAAGCTAGAGGTCAACCTATCCAAGCATGAGGTTACCCTGGGCGGCAAGTTGCTGGAACTGAAGCCACGCGAGTTCGATCTGCTGGCGCTTCTTGTAGAAAACGCGGGGAGAGCTCTGACCAGAGACCAGATACTGGAGCACATCTGGGGGCAGGACTACTATGGGGATACCAGGACGGTGGACGTGCATATCAGATGGCTGCGAGAGAAGATAGAAGGCGATCCCGGCAGCCCCAAGCAGATTATAACTATACGAGGGGTCGGTTACCGCTTCGACCCATGAAGCTCTTGAACCTTCGCCACTGGCAATTAGCGCTCCTCTTCACTGTTCCTCTAGCCGTCTCAGCCGGAGTGGTGTTCTACGTATTCGGATTTCCTGAACAGATGCCCCTTAACCGCCTGGCGCTGGCGGCGGGTCTGGTAGGGATCATCGCTCTCCTCCTATCCATTTGGCTGGCAAAGACCATATCCCGCCGCACCTTCGACTCCCTCCACCCCTTGTCGCAGGCCATGCTCCACCTTGCCCAAGGGAACCTGGACTACCGCCTACAGGCGGGCAACGAGCCTAAAGAGCTGATAGATGCGTTCAACCAGACAGCGGCTACGTTGAGGAATACCATCGAAGAGCTGTCCGAAGAGCGAAACAAGCTATCGGCGATTCTGGACACTATGGCGGACGGCGTAGTGGTTGTTGAGGCTGACGGCAGGATAGAGCTGATGAACCGCGCCGGCGAGGACATCCTGAATGCAAACGCAAAAACCGCGGTCGGCTCACGTTTCATGGAAGCCGTGCGGGATCATGAGATTCGTGATGTCATCTCCAAGGCGCTGCAAACCAAAGAGCCTCAGCGAGGAGATATTGAACTCCTCCAGAGGCGAAGGTACCTAGTTGCAATTGCCGCCCCCTTGACGCAGGAGGAAACTTCCGGTGTTCTGCTCACGCTGCATGACCTAACCCCGATACGCCAGTTAGAGACTACCCGCCGCGAATTCGTGAGCAATGTGTCCCACGAGCTTCGTACCCCTATCGCATCCATCAAAGCCATGGTTGAAACGCTCCAGAGAGGCGCAATGGAAGACAGGCAAGTAGCCGTTGACTTCATGGAGCGCATCGATAGAGACATAGTGCGAATGAACGACATAGTCAGCGAGCTCTTGGAACTGTCGTTGCTGGAAAGCGGTCAGATGAAACTGGACGTCACATCCATAGACTTCATCCCTTTCCTGGAGGAGATCAAGCAAGAGTACCAGGCGAAAGCGGAAGCAAAGAGGATACGGCTCACGGTGGAAGAAGACGCCCAACGGCCCAGGGTCCTCGGCGACAGAGGCAAGGTGCGACAGATTCTGGCCAACCTGCTGGACAACGCCCTCAAAGCCACCGCTGAAAGCGGCGAGATAGGGTTGTCTGCGGAAGCGCAGAACAACTCCACTAGAATCAGCGTTAGGGATACCGGAGCCGGCATAGCCCAGGAACACTTGCCACATATCTTCGAACGGTTCTACAAGGTGGATAGATCACGCAGAGACGGCGGCACCGGCTTGGGTCTCTCTATAGTGAAGCATCTGGTGCAAGCCCAAAACGGGGAGGTCTGGGTGGAAAGCAGAGAAGGGGAGGGGAGTACCTTTAGCTTCACGCTCCCCACGGCCCGCTGACTTCAGCCGTTTGAGACGGACGCCGCACTTGGAGCTTCCGTTTTCTGGCATGGGAGGAGACTGAGCAATGACTTTCACCGTGTACGAGAACAGGGTCCACAATTACGCATCCATTCACAGATCGTCTTGTAGCTACGTCAAAATGCACGGAGGAGTGAGCCGTGTTACGCCCCCTACAGGCCGCTACCATGAAGAAATCGGCACTTTCTTGGAAGCCTTGAGGATGGCATTCATCACAGGTAGAAAATATCTCGCTTTGTGCAGTAGGTGTTTTCCAGATGGAGTGTGTCTACGAAGCTGGCAACGGATGAATCCCTAATCCTTTGGAACACAGGGGGTAATTCCCAATTCTCCCACAAAGGTATAATGCACACTTAATTCACTGATAAAGCGCCGTTAAACCCCACGCTGTAAACTCTTCCTTGGGAGAGAGCGCTTTCCCCAGCGTAGTCGGGACATAAGAGTCAGTGCCCTGACCGCGTTGATGCCCTGCATGCGGCACGACCCGTTCAATCGAGCACCCCCGAGAACAACGCGGTTGTGCCGCGTACTTCCTGAGACGAAATACGGCTCAACAACTGCTAACACTCCGTTAACAAGATGTTAACGGAGTGTTCAACAACCGTGTCCCGTGTTGTTCTAGGATGCTAAGGTGCATGGTTAACAACTACACCGGTAACGGTGTTGATGGATTCAATTCACCAAGCATAAGGTAGAAGCATTTCCTCCACGGGCATAACCAAAACAGGGGTCATCGGTCTTGCCAAGCGCCGGAGACGGGGTGAGCTCGAGGGCCGCATAGCGCATCTTCTATTCTTCCTGGCGGCCTCCGTATCCGTGCTTACCACCGTCGGCATCCTGGCAACCCTTGCCTTTGAAGCGTTCAACTTCTTCACAGAGGTATCACCATGGGAGTTCCTCACCGGCACCAAGTGGTCTCCTTTACTGAAAGATCAATTCGGGAACACCCACTTCGGTGTTCTACCGCTGGTTTCCGGCACGGTACTTGTTGCTGGGATCGCAGCGCTGGTAGCGGTTCCCACCGGCATCGGCATAGCTATTTTCCTCTCCGAATACGCCCCGGATAAAGTACGACGAACCATCAAACCCATTCTGGAGATACTGGCTGGCATACCTACGGTTGTCTACGGTTACTTCGCACTCACGTTTGTCACCCCGGTGCTTCAGGACTTGATCCCCGGTGTCCTTGTATTCAATGCTTTGAGCGCAGGCCTTGTCATGGGATTGATGATTATCCCCATGGTCTCCTCAATCAGTGAGGATGCCATGGTGGCGGTGCCAAGATCGCTGCGCCATGCCGCCTATGCTCTCGGCGCCACGCGCATTGAGGTATCGCTCAAGGTGGTAGTGCCTGCCGCTATTTCCGGAATTGTGGCTGCCTTCATCCTTGGGTTCTCCAGGGCAATAGGCGAGACCATGTTGGTCACCATTGCCGCCGGATCTACCCCCAAGATGGGGTTGAACCCCCTTGAAAGCATCCAGACGATGACGGCATATATCGTGCAGGTCGCCCTGGGAGAAGCCCCGCACGGCACTATAGAGTTCAGCACCATATTCGCGGTGGGACTGCTCCTCTTCTTAATGACTTTGGTTATGAACCTGGCCGGGCACTTTGTAGTTCGCAGATGGCGGGAGGTTTACTGATGGCAGCCGATGTCACGTCCTCCTTCAACCAGAGACTCAAGTTAAGGAAAGCCGTTGGAGCCGTATTTTACGTCCTCTTCCTTGCCGCTATTTTAATCGGCATCATTGGCCTGATGACCCTCCTCATAAGGGTGCTAGTACAGGGCCTCCCCTGGCTGAACTGGCACTTTGTAAGCAGCTACCCCAGCCGGTTCCCAGAACAGGCCGGAATCCTGGCGGCAATAGCTGGCAGTGTCTGGGCAATGGGACTGGTGGGCTTATTCACCATACCGGTGGGGGTGGGAGCAGCCATCTATCTGGAAGAGTACGCCCCAAAGAACTGGTTAACCCGGTTTATTGAGATAAACATCGCAAATTTGGCCGGGGTCCCTTCCATAGTGTACGGGCTGATGGGCTTCGCTCTGTTCGTTACTGCTCTAGCGCTTGGCAGGTCTGTGCTGGCGGGAGCGCTGACCCTTGCCCTTTTGGTCTTGCCAATCGTCATTCTTGCCTCCCGCGAAGCGATTAGGGCAGTGCCTAACACCTACCGAGAGGCGGCCTACGGATTGGGGGCCACCAAGTTCCAGGTTGTCAAGGGAGTAGTGATACCCCAAGCCATGCCTGGCATAATGACCGGCACCATACTGGCTCTGTCCAGGGCCATTGGTGAGGCTGCGCCGGTTATTGCAATCAGCGCCCTGGTATTCCTCAGATTCGTTCCCACGGACCCCCTGGATCGCTTCTCCGTAATGCCTATCCAGATTTATAACTGGGTCACACGGCCTCAGGATGGTTTCAGGGAAATCGCGGCCGCTGGCATCATTGTGCTCCTGGTTGTTCTACTGAGCATGAACGCTATTGCCATCTACATTCGCAACAGAACACAGGTCAAATCGGAGGAGTAGGGATGGAGCAAAGCCTGAACGGGACCATTCTGCAAGTATCAGACCTGGAGGTCTACTACGGCGCTTTCCGTGCTTTGCGGGACATCTCAATGAAGATCCAGCGCAACAAAGTTACCGCGATTATTGGACCTTCCGGATGCGGCAAGAGCACTCTGCTCAGGTGCTTCAATCGCATGAACGAGCTTGTCCCGGGGACGGTAATCAAAGGTGACGTACTCTACAACGAAGAGAACTTGTATGATCCCAGCGTGGACCCCACGGAGGTCAGGTCACGCATTGGAATGGTGTTTCAGAAGCCAAATCCTTTCCCCAAGTCCATCTATGAGAACGTTGCCTTCGGCCTCAAGATAAACGGATTCAGAAACAACCTAGAGGAGGCGGTGGAGAGGTCTCTCCGCCGCGCCGCGCTATGGGATGAAGTCAAGGACCGTCTGAAGGAGGGCGCCCTGAACCTTTCCGGCGGGCAGCAGCAACGCCTCTGTATTGCCCGCGCCCTGGCCATAGAACCCGAAGTGGTGTTGATGGATGAGCCGGCGTCTTCCCTTGATCCCGTGTCCACCCTGGCAATTGAAGACCTGATCCGAGAGTTGTCTTCCGAAGTCACTATCGTCATCGTTACGCACAACATGCAGCAGGCCGCCCGCGTATCGGATGAGACCGCTTTTCTCATGATGGGTGACGACAGGGCAGGTTATCTTGTAGAGTTTGGTGCAACGCAGCAGATCTTTACCGACCCTAAGGACGAACGCACGGAAGCGTATATCACCGGCCGCTTTAGCTAGTAGGAAGGAGGCCGAATTGCCTAGAGGAGATTTCGATAGGTCGTTAGCAGCGCTCCAGGACGACTTGCTAACGCTGGGCAGCATGGTGGAAAAAGCGATAGCCAGGTCTATCGATAGTCTAAAACACCGTGACCTTGAAATGTCCAGGCAAGTTATAAAAGACGACGATCTTATAGACAGGAAGAGGTTTGCCATAGAAGAGGAGTGCGTGGAACTGATAGCCACGCAGCAGCCCATGGCTGTCGACCTCCGCATCCTGATCGCCGTGCTGCACATAGCCGTAGAGCTGGAGCGGATGGGCGACTACGCCGAAGGCATAGGCAAGATCAGCGTTATGATGGGCAACGAACCTCCCCTGAAGCCTTTGATAGATATCCCGCGCATGGCGGAGAAGTCCATGGATATGCTGCGTCGCAGCTTGGACGCCCTGGTGCACCGGGACGAAGCGGCGGCACTGCAGGTCTGCAACGACGACGATGAGGTGGATGCCCTGTACGATCAGGTGTACAGGGAACTGCTCATGTTCATGCTCCAAGACCCCAAGACCGTACAGAGAGCCACGTATCTCTTGTGGGTGTCCCACGACCTAGAGCGGATAGCCGATAGGGCTACAAACATCGCGGAGAGGGTCATCTTCCTGGTAACCGGCAAGTTGGTGGAGATAAACGTATCCAAGTATTGAGCAACCCGGTATTAAACAACCCGCGGAAATCGCTACTGGTCTGACTCAAGCAACCTCTTCACGTCGTGCTTGGATAGAAGGATATCCGCCCAAAGGTCGCCCATCTTCTCTATCCTCTCTGGCACCGTATCAATGGTGAAGTCCGTTGGATAGATCTCGCCCAGCTCTTCCCAGCGCACGGGCGTGGACACGGGAGCGCCGGGGGCAGGGCGGACCGAGTAGATCGAGGCCATGTTCTTGCCGCGCGTGTTCTGGTTGTGGTCCAAGAATATCTTCCCAGTCCTCTTGTTTACCGACCACTCCATAGTGACGTCCCTGGGGGCTTGCTGCAGGAGAAACCGTCCTATCAGCTCGCAGGTCTTGCGGGCTGTTCTGTAGTTGTACTGCCGCAGCACAGGCACATATATGTGAAGCCCTGTCTTACCGGATGTCTTCACGAATGACGAGAGCGAAAGCTGGTCCAAGATCTCCTTCAGCGCCAGCGCCACGTCCACCACTTTCTTGAAAGCGCGTCTATTCAACTCCGGCTCATCTCCTGCTTGCTCTCCGCCTGAGTAGATGTAGGGATCGAGATCGAAAACTATAAAGTCCGGATAGTTCAGAACGCTCTCTTCAATCGCCTCTCTACTGCCGGTAAAGGATGTCCCCAGATTGGCGGCGTCCGGTTCCAAGACCACGCGCGACAGCCAGGGATGGAGCTCTATGTTGGCCAGTTGCGCCAGCCAGACTAGGGTAGGGAGGTTGTCCACCATGAGGTACTCGCCGTCGCCCTCGTTGTGAGACGAGAATATAGGCAGCTTCCTCACGAAATCAGGGGCATGCTCCGAATGCTTCTGATAGAAGCTTCCCCCGTCTATGCCGTTGGGATACCTGGTCAGTGTCATGGGCCGGTCTTTCAGGTGCGGGAGAAGAACGTGGCCCATGCCCAGGTAATAGCGAATCATGTCTCTTTTCGTCTTTGCCGGGCCTCCCTTGTCTTCGGGCCAGAGCACCTTGTTCAGGTTGGTCAGGCTTATGCGGTATCCCTCCACGTCCAGCCTGATGGCGTCATCACTGCCCGACAAGCGCTCCAACAGTTGGGAGACGTCGGTCGCTTCTGATCGATGAGGCTGGACCGGCAGCGTAACCGCTGGAACAACGACCGTCTCTTCTACTTCACGGGTAACGTTCTTAGGTTCAACGTCAAGACGCAGGCCGCGAAACACCGGCGCCCTGAGGCGGCCATCGTCTGTCCAGTTGGCGAACTTGACCTGGGCTACCAGTTCAGGGCGCACCCAGAAATTCTCTGCGCCGTCCAGCTCCTTATCGCAGGCAAATGGAGACTGCTCCGATTCCAACTCCACCAGTTGAGAGTGGAGCTTCTCCAGCATGGCGTTGTCGTAGCCTGTGCCCACCCGGCCCGCATAGCGAAGTTCTTTGCCTTCGTAATAGCCTACCAGCAAAGCGCCAAAGCTCGTGGAGCGGGCCCCGGCGCCCTGGGTGTATCCCCCAACCACCAGCTCCTGAGACTTTACGTGTTTGATCTTGAGCCAGGCGTTGCTCCTTGCCCCCGGCTCATAGACGCTAGAGCGCCGTTTGGCGATGATTCCCTCCAGCCCAATCCCAACGGCGGCGCTGTAGAAGGAGGCCCCGTCGCCCTCTACGTATTCCACCAAGCTGGTGTGCTCAGAGGGCTCAATAACATAGCCAAGCAGCTTCTTTCTGTCTATCAACGGCGCTTTTCTAAGATCAACGCCGTCCAGGTAAAGCAAGTCGAACGGATAGTAGACCATGTTGGCCCCGCCTATGGGACGGTCCACAGCGCCTTTATCGAATCCCATCACCTGCTGTATGAGTCCAAAGTCCGGCAACCCATCCTCATTGAGCGCGGCCACTTCGCCATCCAGGACCATCTCATCGTGGTCCTGCGCCTTTAGGTCAGACACCACCTCAGGCAGCCGGCTGGTCAGGTCCAAGCCATTCCGGCTGAGCAAGGTAACCTGTCCGTCCTTGACAAAGGCCAGTATGCGGTATCCGTCCAGCTTGGGTTCAAAGAGCCAGTCCGGATGCGAAAAGGCGTTGTCGGCACTGCCAGCCATCATAGGCTTCAGGCGTTTCGGATAGGGTGCCTCCACGCCCGCGGACACTATGCGTTCCATCTCTGAAAGCGGGTCCGCTCCCATTTTGGCCGGGTCAGGCAAACGACCGCTCTTCAGGTCCTCTAAGGTAAGACCCGACTGAACGGACCTGTTCTCCTCCAGAACGTCCTGTTCGGTGTCCACGTAGCTGTCTTTGTGCTTGATGAGGAGCCAGTCTTTGGGACTGCGGGTGGTCCTTACCAGCGTCCACGAACCCTTCAGCTTCTTGCCGCGCAGGGTGAAGGAGAGCTTCCCCTTCTCCAGGTCGCGCCGCATACGCTCCTCGGCCTCCTCCCGGTTGCCGAAGAAGAGGCCGCCCTCGTCCGGCGAGTAGTAGCCTGCGTCCCAGACAATGACCTGTCCCGCGCCGTAGTTGCCATGGCCTATCACCCCCTCGAATGTCCCGTAGTCCAGGGGGTGGTCTTCCACAAAAGCGGCAAGCCTCTTGTCCTGCGGATTCAACGAAGGGCCCCTGGGAACGGCCCACGATTTCAGGACGCCGTCCAGCTCCAAGCGGAAGTCGTAGTGAAGGCGACTGGCGGCGTGTTTCTGGACAACGAACCTCAGGCTGCCCTTCAAGCTCTTGGCCGTTCCCGGCCCCGGCTCGCGGGTGCGCCTGAAATCTCGCTTCTTTTCGTACTCTTTGAGCATCGGCGGCTAACCTGCTATACCCAGGCTGTCCATGAGCGCCTTGGCAAACTCAGGCCCCTTGCCCTCTTCCTCGTGCTTGAAGTAAACGAAGACGTCGCCCCAGACGTCCTCATGCTCCTTGATCTTGTCCGACCACGCCCGTATGTCGTCCTCCCCGTACCCTTCGTCACGCAGGCGAAAGTAGCCGTAGCCGGCGGTAGCGACAACGGGCGTCGTCGCCTTCTCGCTATCGGCAATGCACAGCGCAAGGTCTTGCTCCTTAAGGCGGGCGTACACCTCCTCTGTGAGCCAGGAGGCATTGCGAAACTCAAACGCCGCCCTTGTGCCGTGGGGCATCCATTTCAAGAAGCTATCGAACACGTCCATGTTCAGTTTGAAGGACGGCGGGAGCTGAAAGAGCAGAACGCCCAGCTTGGAGCCAAGGGCCTGCACCCGGCTGCAGAAACCCTCCACCAGCTCCTGGCAGTTGCTCAGCCTGGCTTCGTGTGTGATACGGCGCGGCGCCTTCAGAGTGAACCTGAAATTGGCAGGCGTGTTTTCCGCCCAGCCAGTGAGCGTTTTCTCATTTGGAAACCTGTAGAACGTGTAGTTGATCTCCACGGTAGGGAAGTGCCCGGCATAGAAAGAGAGCATCTTGGAAACGGGCAGGTCTGAAGGGTAGAAGCTGCCCTTCCATTCCGGGTAGTTGTATCCTGACGTGCCGACTAGAACCTTGTTCAATGTCATAGCTTAGATTCAGTGATTGGCCCTCAAATACGCCACTATCTCCATCATTACCTTGCAATCCACCTCATTGTAACGCTCGATCTCACCCATGAGGTCCACCTGCGTCATATCCACGCCCAAGCGCCGAGCTTCGCCGGCACACCACCAGGCTCCCACCATAGCGCCCAAGCCGTCCGCGGGGCCGTCCTGCCAGGTCGTTTGGATGTAGCCGTGCGATTTCATAGCTCGCGCCACGCTCTTCAGGCCGAAGTTCATAGCGCCGCGGACCACCACCGGTTCGTTTCTCATCACACCGGTCAGAAAATCAAACCAGTGGAGCTTGGGCCAGGACTTATCGGCATGACGCTTGACCGCGGAATTGTATGCCGTCTCCATGGTGCTGGTCTCCGCATGAGACCAGTGGATGACCAGCGGTTCCTTGCCAGGATCTCCCGATCTCTGGGTCACCTCAGTCATGTGAGCGTGCCAGGCCTCTATTATCTCCTCTTCGGACGGCTCCGTCAGATCGTCGACTGTGAAGCTCTTATAGACCCAGCGGCCGTCTTCCACGTGCCCGCAGCCGATCATGAAAATCAACGGCTGGCCGCCCTTCAACGGGAGCTTGGAGAAGTCGTCATCCAAATCGCTCACCGTCTCAAAGTCCACGTAAAACTCAAGCCCGGCGTCACGCCACACCGGATCGCTGTTTCGCAAACGGGACGGCTGGACGTTGGGCCCGGCGGTTGACCGATTTATCTCCAGGATGGCTTGAAGAACCGGCTGCCGCTTGCCTTTGGTAAACCCAAGCAAATCGGCAGTGCATGAGGCGTCTCGCCAGTCGTAGACTCCGGCTTCGTGGCCCGTGTACCGTTTCTCCGTGCCCACCTGCCAGAGCAAGGTCAACTCGCCAAGCTCTTCCGCAATATCCCTCTTGGCCCCATGCCAGGGATCATCCCGGGTGCTTCCCATATTGGGCCAGAGTTCAGGCACGTCGGGGAACGGCAGGACCTTCCAGCCGGAACCCTGGCTCCTGACCCGGCGCAGCCATTCGCAGGCTTCGCGGGTCAGCTCCTCTATAGAGTTGGAACGAGTCCTGGCGTTCTGCGCCACAGGACCTAGCCGCTCCATGAAGCTATCCCCTCGGTCGCCTCTCTGTGACCAGCCCCGGCCCAAGAGATACGAATGCGACGGCGTATACCCCTGCAGACGGCCCAGGGCGCGGTTGTATACAAAGAGCTGGACTTTATACGCCAGCTTGGAGCCGCTGTTTGAAACCTCGCCGCCGGCCAATAGATCAAGGGTGGTGAACTTGATATCCACGACCCGATAATGCCAGGGCCAGAAGCCCAGGCCCGGCGAAGAAGCGGCGGCCTCTTCCTCAGCCAGTACACCGGGAAACAGCCTCTGAAGCTCGTCGCTCCTCACCAGCAGGTCGGGCGCTCCGTAAGTGCGCGACTCAGCGTCTCGCAGGACGCCTTGATAGATGACGGGCTTCCCGTTCTGCATGGCGTCAAACGTCTCTTCCGCCTTGGACAGATCGCGGACTTCGGCAGGCCCCTCGCTGATGGTCGCTATGGGAACCAGCCCGCCCAGGTATTCCACGACCGCTTCCTCAAACCGCCTGCCTTTCTCCATGATGAACGTGGAGAAGTCTGTTCTGGGGTCATGGGAGCCTAGATGGTCGTCGCGCTGGAACCCGTTCGCCTCGCCGTAGAGGTCAAGCCAGTCCAGCAACGGGTCTTTCATCATGTAGTTCCAACCAGCCGACGCACTGACCCAATCCCGCCACTCTTCCTCGGTGGAAGGATTCACGGTCAGTCCGTCGCTGGTCTTGGTGAGAGCCTCTATTCCCATCGAACAACATACCCCCGCATATTCGCCAAGCCAGAGTTTACTACGCCGCCTCTCCATCTGGGAAAGGGCAGGGGAGGGGGCCCGTCGCAGTCACAAGAGCCGAGATTCCGGATGATGGTTGGCCACTTGACATAAGTCGTGTTTTGTGTGTCGTCAAAACGGTTGTTAGGCGTGAGATGGCGTTTAACGGTAGAGCGGCGTCGTGCCTGAGAAGGGGAATTGTTTCCAACGTTATGTCAACCTCCAAGGCTAAAAACGGGCCAAAATTTTGAAAATATGCGAAAACAATTCCGATTTCCTTCCCTTCGACTTTGCTCAGGGTAAACTTCAAGCTCAGGACAGGCTCTTCGGCAAGCTCTGGACAAGATATGGCAGAGCAGCGTACGGTCGTATCCGATTGGGGCACGCTTGGAGGAGGAGGTGATGGGAATTTGGTTGACGTGATCATGGGGGAATGTTAGTGGTGATGAGGGTTGATTGGGAAGTAGGTGGTGTCGGTGGGGGCGGTTCGCGACCCGCCCCCTACGTCTAGACTAAGGATGGCAACGCCCGTTCACATCGTTCGACACGTCATTCCCGTGCTTGACACGGGAATCCATCCCACATTCGTCATTCTGAGCGCAGCGAAGAATCCGAAACCCCTGTCCGCAAAACTACGATGCGTACGTCGAGGGTAGAAAAGTATATAATTCCCACATAAAAGAGGCGCACTATGTACAATCTTCAAAATGCTCTGGAATCCAATATAAAAGAGATCCTGGCCTCCGGTGACTATAACGGGAACTTTGACGAACTAGGGTCGAAAATAACCAGCATGATACCTGGTCTCTCCGAATCAACCGCCGAATCTATGTTAAAGACAATTAAGAAGGATGCAGCCACTAATTTGGCGGCCAACCGTCGAGAGCAACGACAATTTGAAAAGCGACTCGAAAAGCTCTGGGGAAAACCCCTAGACCTCCTTGAGTTATTCATCGAGTTAGCGACTGAGGCCGGGCGTGACTTCAATTCCAAGTTCCGCAACGATGCTGTACGCTCAAACGACGCAGTATTTGAGGCGCTTACCCGGCTGCATGCGAAATCGTGTCAAACAGCACGGGCAATTCTTACCCTGTTACGATCTGGCTATGCGGATGATGCCCATGCTCGTTGGCGATCGCTTCACGAGAGTTCTGTTGTTAGCTTTTTCATCAGCAAACACGGGCAGAAAATGGCGGAACGGTATCTACTCCACGACACAATACAGCGATATAACCTGGCAGATCAGCATCAGAAATATGCTGCGAGAATCAGTGAGGAGCCGCTTCCACAAGAAGAATTCGATAGACTCAAGTCAAAACGTGACAAACTCGTAGACCGATTCGGCAAATTATTTAGACAGGACTATGGATGGGCAACGTCAGCAATCGAATCTGTCAAGACGATACGCGATATTGAAGAGGATATTGGCTTGGACCATATGAGGCCATACTACAAAATGGCTAGCGATAATGTGCATCCAAACTCACACGGCACTTACTACAGACTAGGTTTGATTCTGGGTCCCCATAATGTGCTCCTGGCTGGACCAAGCAACGCGGGCTTAGCGAACCCTGGACACTCAACCGCCATCTCACTCCACCAAGTAACCACAACGTTACTTGCAACTAGGTCAGATTTCGACTGCATAGTTGTCATGAACATACATGAGAAACTGACCGATGAAATCGGTCAAGCATTCCTTAAGGTTCACCAAGAACTTGAGGCATTAGACGGCAATGAGGATCAAGCGGAGGAGACCATTTGATGACTCACGATTGGGCCAACGCCCTCTACTACGGCGACAACCTGACCGTTCTCCGCGACTACGTCCCCGACGAGTCCGTGGACCTGGTCTACCTGGACCCGCCATTCAACTCCAACGCCTCCTACAACGTGCTGTTCAAGGAGCAGTCCGGCGAGGAGTCACCGGCCCAGATCAAGGCCTTCACCGACACCTGGGAGTGGACCCTGGAGTCCCAGCGCACCTACGAGAACGAGATCATGCTGAACCCGGCCACGCCCGCCAACGTCAAGGAGATGGTCAAAGCCTTCCACCAGTTCATAGGCAGCAACGCCATGATGGCCTACCTGGTGATGATGACGCCCCGCCTGGTGGAGCTGCGACGCGTCCTCAAGCCCACAGGCTCCATCTACCTCCACTGCGACCCCACCGCCAGCCACTACCTCAAGGTGCTCATGGACGCCGTGTTTGGGAAAGACTATTTTAGGACAGAAATAAACTGGCGGCGCACCAATGCCCACAACGACGCAAAGCAAGGCCGTCAGCAGTACGGCAATGTACGGGATACCATCCTGTTCTACACTAAAGGATCCAAGTGGACTTGGAACTGGCTTTACACAGACTACGACAGCGCTTACGTGGACTCGTTTTATAAGTTCACGGAGCAGGATTCAGGACGGCGATACCGGATGGGTGACCTAACAGCAGCCAAGCCTGGTGGGGACACCAGCTACGAATGGCGCGTCAAAAGGCTGAGGGGTGGGGATTGGGAGGCTGATTTGACTAACGAATACGCCTCTCCCTTAAATGCTTGGGAGTACAAAGGCATTCTGCCGTACCAGGGTAGATACTGGGCTTACTCTAAAGGTGGAATGGTTAGCATGGCTGAGGAAGGGCGTCTTGTATATACAGGAAACGGGATGCCCAACTATAAGCGTTACCTTGATGAGATGCCCGGCGTTCCATTGCAGAACGATTGGACAGACATACGTCCAGCTTCCAGATCGGAATCCATGGGCTACCCCACACAGAAGCCGCTGTCCCTGCTGGAGCGCATCGTCCAAGCCTCCTCCAACGAGGGTGACGTGGTGCTCGACCCCTTCTGCGGCTGCGGCACCGCCATCGCCGCCGCCCACAAGCTGAAACGGCAGTGGATTGGCATAGACATCACCCACCTCGCCGTCGCCCTCATGAAGAACCGTCTCAAGACCGCCTTCACCATCCTCCCCGGCCAGGACTACCAGGTCGTCGGCGAGCCGGTGGACACAGGCAGCGCCCGCGCCCTGGCCGAGCAGGACCGCTTCCAGTTCGAGTTCTGGGCCATGTCCCTGCTTGAGGCCTTCCCCCGCGAGCAGAAGAAGCGGGGTGCGGACCAGGGCGTCGACGGCGTCGTCTACTTCATCGACGGCCCGAAGCGCGCCATGCACAAGGCCATAGTCCAGGTCAAGAGCGGCAAGGTCTCGTCGCCCCTGATACGAGACTTGAAGGGCACAGTGGAGCGGGAGCAGGC
Source organism: Dehalococcoidia bacterium (assembly GCA_965197965.1). Taxonomy (GTDB): domain Bacteria; phylum Chloroflexota; class Dehalococcoidia; order Lucifugimonadales; family QGNO01; genus DAOUJH01. The sequence continues at coordinate 181,779 of OZ240235.1, read as the reverse complement.
GTCGATGGGCCTGTTCATCACCCTGGAGCCGCCGACCAGCGCCATGCGCAAGGAGGCGGTCAGCGCTGGGTTCTACCACTCCGACCTGTGGCAGCGGGACTACCCCAAGATCCAGATACGCACCGTAGAGGAGCTTCTGGACGGCACGTTGTTCGAGATGCCGGCGCACCAGCCGATGTACCAACCGGCGCGCCGCATCGCACGCCCAGAGGGAGAACAGGGCCGCTTAGCGTAGGCTGCCCCCCACCGTCATTCCCGTGCTTGACATAACGTCTGAAACAATTCCTCCCCTCAACCCCCCATTTGACTCACCGAACCCGACACGGCTATCATTCCTTATACCGCAACAAGAACGGTATGCCCGGGGAGATTGGAGGCATAGATGGCAAGACGAGCGATTTGGAAGGGCGCGGTAGGCTTTGGGATGGTGGCTATTCCCATCAAGCTTTACACCGCCACGGAAAGCAAGGATATCTCCTTCGTTACCATGCACAGCGCCTGCCACACCAGGCTGCGCTACAAACGGTACTGCCCCCATCATGAGACCGAGGTAGAGCAGTCCGAGATTGTGCGCGCCTACCAGTACGCCAAGGATGAGTACGTTGTCATGGAAGAAACGGACTTTGAGAATCTGCCTGTCTCTTCCATACGAAGCATAGATATCGTCAAGTTCGTTGACCTTTCCAAGGTGGACCCAATCAACTTCGACCGTACGTACATGCTGGAGCCTGAAGGGGTAGGGATAAAGCCGTTCTATCTGCTGAAGCAAGCCTTGGAAAGCTCCAAGCGCGCCGCTATTGCCAAGGTGTCGCTTCGCAACAAGGAGCACATCTGCACGCTGAGGCCGTACGAACACGCCATAGCCATGCACACCATGCATTATCCCGATGAGATACGCGGCACTAGAGAGCTGGACCTGCCCGAAGAGCAGACCGCCATCACTGAACCGGAAATGGCCATGGCCATGATGCTCATAGACCAGTTGTCCGCCGACTACGATCCTTCCGAACACGAGGACCAGTACCGCCATGCCCTGGAACAGGTCATTGAAGGCAAGTTGTCGTCTCAGGAAGTGGTTACGGCGGCCCCTTCAGTTTCCAAGGGCAAGGTCACAGACCTGATGGAAGCGCTGAGGGCAAGCATAGCCTCAGCAAAAGGGGAGACCACTGCCGCAACGGAGACCAACGGCAAGACAGAGGCCTCCTCCAAGAAGCGAAAGCCGACAAAAACGAAAGCATAAGGCCACAGCCGTGGCAGGGTAGGGCGCCATTGAAAGAGCCTCCCCGGTGGTAGGGAGGCTCTTCTCTATTCCTGGTGGAGACGAGGGGGAGTCGAACCCCCTGTCCAGAAGACGCTCTGCTGGAACGTACTACAGGCTTATTCGGTGTTTGATGTCTCACTCACTTGATTCCGACACCGACAACAAAGCAAGTGAGCCAGCCGATTGTCTTGAGCCAATCCTATCGGTGTCGGAGTGGCCGCGTCCCCAATGTGTGTCGCCTATCCCAAACCCTCAGGGAATAGGTTAGGGTAGACGTAGCCGCCTTAGGCAGCCAGTGCTAACTGTTGTTTGCCAGTTACTTTTTTTGCCGCCTTTTAACGAGGTGCGACGGCGCCTCGGCCTGCAGTCCCGCAGAAACACCCCCTGTCGAAACCACGCGTCCCCGTTTCTGTAGCTTCCATTATATCAAGAACCGCCAAGCTATGCTGAGCCTATGGCGGTCTTGGCGTAACGCTCCATCTCCCGTTCTGATTCACGACGGGCTATGGCCTTGCGCTTATCGTATTGACGTCGCCCCCGGGCCAGGCCAAGCTCCATCTTGGCTTTGTGGTCTTTGATATAAAGACGCAAGGGGACAATGGTAAGTCCCTTCTGGCCAAGCTCCAACGCAAGGTGCTCTATCTGATTGCGGTGAAGCAGCAGTTTGCGAGGCCGGGAAGGCTCGTGGTTGTAGATGCCGCCCTTTACATAATGAGCAATATGTGAGTTGAACAGCCACATTTCGCCCTTCTCTTGGCGCGCATAGGCCTCTCGCAAGTTGACGCGTCCGTCGCGAATGGACTTGATCTCAGTGCCGGTGAGGACCAGGCCCGCTTCAACCTTCTCCAAGACATCGTAATCATGGAAGGCCTTGCGGTTCACGGTAATGACCCTGTATCCATTCTTTCCCATAATCTAATCAACCTATGGGCAAGGGCGGGGTAGATGAGGGCTGAAGCTCCTCCAAGGCGGCCAGCAGGGGTCTGTCTACCAGCACCTCGAAAAGCCCGTTTCCACGCCGTGTAACGGTAACTGTGGCATGGGACCCTAACCGTTCAGCAATATCCGGATCAAGAGTAACCCACCGTTCTGCGCTAGACGTGATGTCGGGTTGCAGCCCCTCTCCCTCTATCAACCGTCCGTTAGGCGTGTGCCACAGCGCCAACGTAACGTACAGGGCGGAGCCGCTGTCCAGCGTCTTAAGCTCGTTCACACTCCCCTTGCCGAAGGTCGTCGTACCAATGACCACGGCTCGCCCGTGGTCTTGGAGAGCGCCGGCCAGAACCTCGCTGGAGCTGGCGCTTGCCCCGTCGACCAGGATGACCAGTGGCACCTCTGTAGCTATACCACCTCCGCTGACCTCCATATCGGTCCTCACCCCTTGTCCGTCCACTTGGTAGAGCACCAGGCCCTCTTCCAGAAACTGGCTGGCAATTGAAACGGTGGTGGAAAGGATGCCTCCTAGATTGCCCCTAACGTCCAGAACAATCCCGGAGTACCCCTCACGCACTATTTCCACCAGCGCTTCCTCCACCTCTTTGTCCGTTTCATCACGGAATCTATCTATCCATAGGTAGGCTATCTCCTCGTTCAACGGCCGCCACCCGGCGGAAGGCGTTCTGATTGAAGCGCGGGTGATGCTTATCCTCACTGGCGCCTCTTCTTCAGCGTGCAGCACCAGCAGGTCAACAGACGAACCTCTGGGCCCTCTAATCAAGGCCACCGCCTCATCCACGCTGAACCCATCTATAGGCTGGCCATCCACCTCCAGGAGCACGTCACCGGAAAGGATGCCTGCGTCCTCCGCCGGGGTGCCTTCCATTACCGCCTGCACTGTGATACGGCCATTCCGTTCCCTTACCCAGGCGCCTATGCCCTCAAAGTCCGATTCATAGCTTTCCACCACCTGCTTGTACCCCTCAGGCGACAGATACGAGGTGTTGGGGTCATCCAAGGCATTCAGCATGCCTCTTATAGCCGCTTCTTCCAGTAGTTCAGGGGTGACTTCACCGCCGTCCAAGCTTTCCGAAATACGCTGCCAAGCCTGCCGGATCGCTACAAAACCGCTTGAACCCAGTGGCGTTTGGGAGTCCTGGCCGATCGCCCCGTTGGCGGTGAGGATATCCAGCATCCCTTGGACAGCGCCGTTGCTGAGTATGCTCTGATCAAGCTCTTCAACGCTCACGTAATCTTCGTCCAGTATCCGGTATACCTCCCAAACCCCGGCGAGCTCGGCAGGGATACCTAAAGGTAGGCTGTTGGACCACAACCTATCGGCCACGTCAAAGGTTGCCAACGTCAAGATGATGACAACCAGACCGCCGTAAACGGCTATGCGATGATGAAGTCTCATGTAGAGCCTTTTATACCGGGAACGTCTTCATTCTAGCACAGGCAACGTGCAGACAGGCGTGCGGAGGGTATTGCCGCCGTTTCCCTCCACGGGCTCTAATCGACGACGCCAGGGACAACATTGACAGCCCTATAGGTCGTTGATAGCATGATTGGGCATGGATCACCACAGTGCTTGCTTTGGAACAATACAGGGAGGGAAACCTGACGGTGGGCTATCACCACGGCCAATCTAGGTTCATAAGCATCAATCTTCTTTGTTCCTTCCAAATTTTCAAGGGCAGTAAACCAGGGTATTTATAGAGCTCGGTAGGCGGATTGCCTCACCGAGCTTCTTTGTGACTGTAACAACCAGACAGGAGGCAGAATGACGACTTCAGGAATTGAAATACACAGAGGCCTTTCAGGTGTCTATCTTGATAGGACAGAGTCTTGTTTCATAGACGGGCAGGTAGGCAAGCTCCTGTACAGAGGCTATGACATACACGACCTTGCGGAAAAGTCCACCTTTGAAGAGGTGATATACCTTCTTCTGTACGGGAAGCTCCCCACGCAGGCAGAGCTGGACGACTTCGACAAGGGGCTTCGCGCCGAAAGAGAGATCCCCAGCGAAATCGTAGAGATCATCGACAAAGTCAAGGCGGCGCACCCCATGGACGTGCTGAGGACGGCGGTATCTGCCATGGCTGCATTCGACGACGAAGTAGAGGACAACTCCGCCGAAGCCACCATTCGCAAAGGGCTGCGCCTTACCGCAAAGGCCACGACCATAGTGGCCGCCCACGACAGGATTAGAAACGGGAAGCCGCTTGTCAAGCCAAATCCCGATCTAAACCACGCGGGAAACTTCCTCTACATGTTATTTGACAAGACGCCGACAGAAGATGAGGCCAGGATCCTGGACGTGGACTTCATCCTGCACGCGGAACACGGCGCCAACGCCTCGGCGTTTGCCGCCCGCGTGACGGCTTCCACGGTGAGCGATCTTCACTCAGCGGTGGTAACGGGCATTGGCACCCTCAAGGGACCGCTGCACGGCGGAGCCGCCGAAGCGGTGCAGAAGATGGCTGAGGAAGTGGGTTCTCCGGAAAACGCCGCGGCTTACGTAAGAAACATACTTGATAACCGCGGCCGCATCATGGGCTTCGGGCACAGGGTCTACAAAGCAGAGGACCCAAGGGCAAGGCATCTGGCGGCGCGTTCGGAAACCCTTGGCGTGGACAGGGGCGAACCTCACTGGTTCCAGATACTCCAAAACATCCAAGAAGCAATGAAGCCGTATCAATCCAGGGGCATCTACGTTAACGTCGACTTCTTCGCCGGGTCGATATACTACTTGCTGGGTATTCCTGAAGACATCTTCGTTCCCATCTTTACTCTGGGGCGAATCCCCGGTTGGACGTTGAACGTGGTGGAGCAGTCCTCCAACAACATGCTGATACGCCCACTGATGGAGTACACCGGCCCCATGGACGTGGAGTACGTGCCGATAGATCAGCGCAGCTAGGCTGTCACTATGGCAACAAACGTCTCGCAAGTCATTCAGAGCCCTCTACAGTAAATGTAGGGGCTCTACGTTTATAATGATCTTCCGGCTATCCTCGGAATCCGGGCAACCCCAGGTGGCCCTGGGTCTTTGCTCTCCTTCCTTGAGGACTTGGAGGAATTTAGGAAGTAGGCCACCTAAAAATCCAAGGCCTCTTTCTTCGTAATTCTTACCGCCTAGAAACCGCAAGACTTGGTATCCAAGGGTCTCCCAGGGTGGTAGGGCTAACCAGCAATGAAAGGTCGGCATTTTGGCGTATTTTGCGGTATCCTCTACCGTCCCTTTTCAATTGACTACACTGGCGTCCCTATCGCCGTCCAGCCCTATAGTCCTCATTTACCTTGTCCCCTAGACCGTCGGATTTCGTCAGCCTCCTAGTCACTCTGTACACCAGCTCCGACAGGCCGATCAGTGCGAGCGTCAGACCTAACACAAGGGAAACGCCAAACGCATCCATGGGCGGCCCCCACATCATTGAGATCAGGAACCCTAGCACGACCAGGAACACTGCAAACACCATAACGAACCTACCTTTCTTCCCCAGCTTGTCCCTCCTATGCCACTAAGTACGGATTCTGATGCTCCCCTTATCATAACACCTCGCCATGCATAGCGAAGCTGGTAAAGCAGCCGGCCAGTGAATCGTGGACATCATCCGGTCATAGGTGAAAGGTTGCCCTACATGGCCTCCTAAGATAGACCGCCTCTTTTGCTCAAACTCATTGGTGAACTATCGAGAGTTTTACCATGAAAGGTACTGCCGGTAGGTGGGAGTACCTGACCAGTAGTAAAAGGTCGGTATTTGGCGTATTTGTTGGATGCTTAGTTAGGGAATTACCCCCCTGTGTGCCAATCGCCCCTTCGTTGGGAAGCTAGTTAGAATCTATAATTTAGAACACTACTGAAAGAAGGGGATAGGAACATGAGATTTCGGCAAAGGCTCAATGAAATTGGGTTAGTATATAAGCTTGTGTTGAGCTTGTTTCTACTAATGGTGGCTCTATTTGTGCAGTTTGACACCATTCCAGATACAACCTACGAAACCGCTGCGAAAGCCCCGATTCTTGCTACCGGCGCAGCCTCTACTCTATTCATCGGTCTAATTCCAACAGGCGTATTGGTTGATTTCCTCAATCGTTTTGTTGGTGTAGTTGTAATGTTGCTTTCGGGATGGAATTGGCTACTAGGCGAAGTCGGCGGAGATGATGCACGATCTTTGCTTACACCAATTCTTATTTTGGCAGTAGTAGTCGTAATGGGTTTAGCGATTCCGTTGGCCAATAGCTTGCTGGAAGAGCGGCGCAAGAGTCGGCTCTAGCCGTTCCTTCTGTGAAGGGTTTGCTGATGGAATTAAAGCTATCACCAAGAGGAAAGCATGATACCTTGTAGGTCACCGAAGCAGACGAGGGTAGGAACCTCTTTCTGATTAGAGATCACATGACTTAGTGTCAAGGAGGAAACATGGAGTGGACAGACGGTTTTTCGCTAGCAGTTGGTGGATTCTCAATGATTCTTGCAGGTGTTGCGATAACAGTCAGTATATTGAGTTACTTGCGTACAAAAGATGTTCTTGCACAGATCGATAAGAAGGCTGGAGTAATCGAGGAGGCTGTAGGTGAGACGCAAAGCAAGCTGGTGGACACAGTAACTGCTATTGCTAGACCGAAAGAGGATACACCAGAGCAGCAGATGCTGAGCACTCTTCTGCCAGCAATTCTGAGCAACCCAGAACTCCTTGAGCAGTTGATCGCCTTCGGTAAGAAACAAGAGGAAATATAAGACGCAGCTAGGCTACCGTTAGGGTACAGAACCTCTCACAAGCCATCCAGAGCTCTCTACAGTAAAATGTAGGGGGTCATATATTATGTAAAGTAGGAAAATCCTTCCTTCCTCTTCTTTACATAACTAGTATAGGGCGAACCTTTCTCTGGCTGGACTCAGGGTCTTCTCCCTCAACCCCCTATCCTACTGGTATCACCATCACCTGGGTCAAAAGACTATCGACGCGCGACAGCAGTTCGTCCAGCCCCTGCCGGGTTACCGCGGAAACCATGATCCCCTCCTCTGCGTCGCGTTCATTGCTGAGAAACTCCGAATCGTCCGGCAAAAGGTCCGCTTTGTTCAACACAAGCAAATCGGGCTTTTCTCGCAAGCCAAGGTCGCTGAGGATATCCTCCACTACTGCTATGTGCTGGCGCATGTTCTTATGCGTCATATCAACAACGTGAAGCAAGATGTCCGCATCGTGCAGCTCTTCCAGCGTTGCATGAAATGCTGCGACCACCGTGGGTGGCAGCTTGTGTATGAAGCCCACGGTGTCAGACATGAGAACATTCTGACCGTTGGGAAGGCGGACTCGCCTTGTCACCGGGTCCAGAGTGGCAAAGAGCGCGCTGGACTCCATGACCCCTGCCGTGGTTAAGGCATTGAACAGCGTGCTCTTGCCGGCATTCGTGTAGCCTACCAGCGCCGCCACCGGAATGTCCTGCAACCTCCGCCGCTTCCGGTGAAGAGCCCGCTGGCTGCGCACCTTCTCCAAGTCGGCCTTCAAGTGCTGTATTCTGCGATTGATCAGACGCCGGTCGGTCTCTATCTGTGTTTCGCCGGGGCCACGGGTGCCTATTCCACCACCCAGGCGCTCCAAGTGAGACCACTGTCCGGCCAAACGCGGCAGCAGGTATTCGTGCTGCGCAAGCTCAACCTGAAGGCGTCCCTCCTTGGTCCTGGCGCGGCTGGCGAATATGTCTAGAATCAGCGCGGTGCGGTCTATGACCTTGATGTTCTCGCCAAAGGCGCTCTCCAGGTTGCGCTGCTGCGTCGGAGTAAGTTCATCGTCCAGGATCAACGTGTCGAACGCCCCGCGAATGCCTCGCAGGTCCTCTATCTTGCCCTTCCCCAGATAGGTGTGCGTGGGCTTGTCCAGGTTCTGAACGACCGTACCCACCACTTCTGCTCCGGCGGAACGAGCCAGCTGTGCCAGCTCAGACAGGGAATCTTGCAACGACCATGAGAAACGAGTGCGCTTGATCTGGACGCCGGCCAGATAGGCCCTTTCCCTTTGTTTGGCAGTGGAAAAAGTGGCTCTGGGTATGCTCAGCTACCTCTCAGGCTTTGATGGGATTTTCCAGCCTTCCAAGCGCTGGACTGCTTTGGTCAAATGCTCGTCCGGTAGAGTGAGCGAAAGACGAATGTACCCTTCCCCGTACTCACCGTATCCCGATCCAGGCGTGACCACTATGTCCTTCTCTTCCAGGAGCATAGCCGCGAATTCCGCGGAACTGTAACCTTCAGGAACCCTTGCCCAGACGTACAGGCTAGCCCTGGGCGGCGTGATCTCCATCCCTATGCCCCGCAAAGCGTCTACCAGCTTGTCGCGGCGGCGCTGGTAGATGGCGTTGTTTTCGGAAATGCACTCCTGAGACGCCTGCAGAGCCTCTATACCGGCTATCTGGATGGCCTGCGGAATGCCTGAGTCAAGATTGGACTTGACGCGCATCAGCGCATTGATCATCTCGGCGTTGCCCACCGCCATCCCTATTCTCCAACCGGTCATGTTATAGCTCTTGGAAAGCGAGTGGAACTCCACGGCAACGTCCATAGCGCCCTTGGCCTGCAGGAAACTGACGGGTGTGTAGTCGTCGTAGGCCACCTCCGTGTACGGGCCGTCATGGCAGACCGCGATATCGTACGCCTTCGCGAAGTCAACCACCCTCTCGAAGTATTCGAGGTCCGCCGTGGCCGAGGTGGGATTGTTGGGGTAGTTCAGCCACATGACCTTGGCTTTTTGGGCAACCTGCTCAGGAATGGCATCCAGATCAGGCAGCCAACCGTTCTCTTCCAACAACGGCATGAAATAAGACTCACCGCCGGCAAACATGGTTCCCACTGAATAGACCGGGTAACCCGGATCCGGCACGAGGGCCACGTCGCCGGGGTCTACGAAGCAGAGAGCCATGTGGCCGATCCCCTCTTTGGCGCCGATGAGGGGCAGTACCTCCTTGTCGGAGTCCAAGGCTATGCCGAACCGTTTGCCGTACCAATCGGAGACGGCGCGGCGGAACTGTGGCAGCCCGTCCGACTCTGGATATCGATGGTTTGGCGGGTCCTGCGCAGCCTCTAGGAGCTTGTCCAGAATATGCGGAGGCGTGGGAATGTCCGGATCCCCTATGGCAAAAGTGATTACGTCAATGCCCGCCGCCCTCTTCTGGTTTATTTTCCTGGAGATTTCCACAAAAAGGTACGGCTGCAATTTCTCTATGCGTTCGGCGAACTTCATTGGCACTCCTCTTTGCGTTTTGGTTAGATTCAACCTATACAGGCCACTCGCCCTCGAAGACCTGCGTCGCGGGGCCCTCCATGTACACCTGGCCCTGTCCCGGCCACGTGATTATCAACTCGCCGCCGGGCATCTCCAACCTCACTTCATCGTCCGTGAGGCGGAGCAGGCGGGCTGCCGCCTGGATGGCGCATGCGCCGGTGCCGCACGCCAGAGTAAGGCCGGCGCCCCTCTCCCAAGTCCTGGCTTTGAGACGGCCCCTATCCTCCACGTTGACGACGTGGAAGTTAACTCGCCTGGGGAAAATGGGGTGATGTTCCATAAGGGGGCCCAGCCTGTCCAATTCGACATCATCTACGGGCCGGTCTATAAAGGCGATGGCGTGGGGGTTGCCCATGGAAACACACGTGATTTCAAAGGTCTCCCCAGCCAGCTCCACGGCATAGCCTACAACGAGCTGCTCAGGCACAATCCCGTTAGTTATGTCAAGTAACGTCGTGCCGAGTTGCTGCCCTTTCTCCCCTGCTGGGAGATGAACGGGTATATCCAGCGCATTGAACCGCGGCTCACCCATAGCAACCCTCGCCCTGCTTATCCGGCCATTCCCATCGTTCAAGGGTTCTACGTCCAGCAGGCCGCTGGCAGTTTCCACGTGAAGAGGGCCCCCATTGAGCGAAACTAGGCCCCGCTCAAGCACGTACTTGGAAAAGCATCTAATACCGTTGCCGCACATTTCTGCCTGGGAACCGTCCGGGTTGAACATGCGCATCCTAACGTCCCCTACCGCCGAAGTTTCCAGCAATAGCAAGCCGTCGGCGCCAACGCCAAAGTGACGGTCGCACATCTCCACCGCCAGCGTGCACCAGTCCTTATCCTCATTACGTGCGTCCAGGACAACGTAGTCGTTGCCCGCGCCGTGCATCTTAGTGAATCTCATGACAATGGCATTCTACCATAAGAAATCGGTCGTCAAGCCATAGGCTTCACTTACCACGTTCTCATCTGACTGCAGCCAGCGGATCCGCTGATCTGAAAGACGGAACCAGGCAGACTGGCGACGGGCAAACTTGCGCGTATTACTTTTTATGTTTCGGACAGCGTCTTTCAGGCTTATTTCACCCTGCAAACAGGCCGCCAGCTCCCTGTAACCCACGCTGCTCATGGATGGCAGTTTCGCCGCCACGCCGCGCTCCAGCAAGCAGCGCACCTCGTCCAGCCATCCCGCCTCCATCATTCTGTCCACGCGCTGATCGATGCGCAGGTACAGTTCATCTCTGGGCAGAGTAAGCCCAATTACAAGCGAATTGTAGCGGCCTTCGCCGCGGCCGCGCACCTTGGAGAACGGGACACCGGTCTGATGATGCACCTCCAGGGCGCGGATGACTCTTCGCAGGTTGCGCGCGTCTATAACAGCCGCCGACTCAGGGTCCAATTCCCTGAGCCTGTTGTAAACAACTTCATTCCCTTGCTCAGCAGCCAGCGCCTCCATATCCTCTCTGAATTTTCTATCCGGAGCGACGGACGGCACTCGCCACTCTTCAAGCAATGCCCACAGATACTGGCCCGTACCGCCGACCAGGAGGGGCAGGCGTCCTCTCTTCTGGATATCCTGAATGGCGCAGTGCGCGCGCTCCAGGTAAGCCGCCAAGCTGAAGTCGTCGGCAGGTTCGGCAATATCGATCAGGTGGTGCGGCGCCTGGGACTGCTCTTCCAAGGTTGGTTTGGCGGTGCCTATGTCCATATGCCTGTAGACCTGGCGGCTGTCCACACCGACTATCTCCGCTGGCAAGAGCTTGGCAAGTTCCAAGCTCAGAGCGGTCTTGCCAACAGCAGTGGGACCAACTATGGCCACTATGGAGGTTCTGCGCATCTTCTGGTCGTGGATTAGGTCAAGTCTTTGCTTTAGGGCAGTACCGCACTTCAATGAGACAAACGCTCATGTGCAGTGGAACGCACAATCTCAACGAATTGGTCGGAACTCAGGCTGGCTCCGCCCACAAGCGCGCCATCTATATCCGGCTGGGACACGAACTCTTCGATATTGTCCGGGCTCACGCTGCCACCGTAGAGGACGGATACCCTCTCCGCAACGCCCTCCCCGAACAAGTCCGCAAGCTGCCTGCGGATCAACTGGCACATCTCCTGGGCCTGCTCCCCCGTAGCCGCCTCGCCGGTGCCTATAGCCCAGATTGGCTCGTAGGCCACCACTATGCGGTTGGGGGACTTTATACCAGCCAGTGATCCGGCAAGGCTGCGTGACACCACTTCCTCTGCCCTGCCCTCTTTGCGCGATTCCAACGCCTCTCCCACACAGATGATGGGCCGTAGGTTGCATGACAGGGCTTTGTTGGCCTTGCGGCTCACCAGATCGTCCGTTTCTCCAAAGTCGCGGCGTCGTTCTGAGTGTCCCAGAATAACGTAGCTGCAAAGGCCCTGGATCATGAGCGGCGAGATCTCTCCCGTGAAAGCACCCTTGTCTTCATGATGCATGTTCTGGGCGCCGACCTTGATGTTGGCCCCCTTTACCGCGCGGGCGACCTCTGTCAGAGATATAGAGGGAGGACAGATCACAACTTCCACGCCAGTAATGTCTTCCAGGTTGTTCCTGATTGCCGCGGCAAGAAAGCCCGCCTGATGGACGGTTGTATGCATTTTCCAGTTGCCTGCTATGAATGGTCTGCCCAAGAGGTGCCTCCTTGGCTAGATGAACCGGCTACGGCCCGTATTTGGCTAGCTTGCCGACGTAAGAAAGCGCCTGAAGCATCAGATATTCCGCCTGAAACGTGCCCAGGGAACCGCGAGCACAGGCGCGCTCATTGAATGCTTCTACTCCGTCGCCCAGCGTATTTCTAGAGTGAACTAATACCGGCACAGGGTGCCAGCTATGGGCCGCCAGAACAGCCGGCGTAGAATGGTCTCCGGCTACCACCAGTACATCGGGGTTCAGATCAAGGATACGCGGGATATACGCATCCAAATCCTCCAACGTTTTCACCTTAGCCTCAAAGTCACCATCTTCCCCGGCGGCATCGGCTGGCTTGTAATGTAAGTAGAAGAAATCATGATCTTCGTAGTGCTCGCTCAGTGCAGCCAGCTCATCTTCAAAAGTCGCGCCCGTATGAATTACCTTCATGCCAACCACGCGTGCTAATCCACGGTACATGGGGTAAGCGGCTATTGCCGCGGGATTGAGCTTGTACGACTCACCCATTGAAGGGAAGGATGGCAGCTGTGAGAAGCCGCGCAACAGCGCCATGTTTGCCCGTGACTGCCCAACCAGCTTCTCCCTTGCCTGACGGATGAAAGCGTTGGCCACGGACGCCGTCGGCTCTCCACTGGCGTCCAGCGCTCCTACTTGAAGGGGTTCCACGCCTATGCGCTGAGGATCAGTCTCACTGACACCGTCGCTGAGGCCTGCGCCTTTCATTATCAAGACAAACCTGTAATCTTTGACAGGCAGCACCGACAACTGCACGCCTGGCACTTCAATCGTATCCAAGATTTCGACCAGTGGAAAGCTCTCCTCGGATGGAATGCGACCGGCTCTGCGGTCAGTAAGCAACCCGCGGCTATCGACGGTACAGAAGTTGCCCCTAGCGGCAACGTCGCTGTTGCCCAAGGGTGCGCCTATGCCTAAAGCCTCGAGCACGCCGCGGCCAATGAAGTATTTGAGCGGGTTGTATCCGAACAGAGCCAAATGGCCCGGACCGCTGCCCGGAGCCACGCCGGGCAGGACCGGAATGGTCATGCCGCCCGACGACTCCCTGGCCAGCCGGTCCAGATTGGGCAGAATGGCTGTCTCAAGCTCTGAAAGGCCCGTATCGGGATGCGGCGCCCCGCCAAGCCCGTCGACGACAAGCATGATTATCTTCGAAGGAGTCGAAGCAACCATATCGGCAAGGGCCGGAAAGTCAATCATCTAGTCATCCTCATCTGGCAGAACAGCCACTCCGGGTAGCTCTTTCCCTTCCATAAGCTCCAACGATGCGCCTCCTCCCGTGGAAACGTGGCTAACCCGGGAAGCAAGGCCAAGCGCCGAAACAGCCCCGGCGGTTGAACCTCCCCCCAGAACGGTGGTTGCGTTTTCTAGGTTTGCAATAGCCTCGGCCATGGCTCTGGTGCCATTGCTGAAGGCTTCCCATTCAAAGACACCCATGGGGCCGTTCCAGATAACAGTCAAACAGCCGTCCAAGCCCTGTATGAACAATTCAACGGTGCCGGGCCCTATATCCATGATGAAGCTATTGGGCGTCACCTGATTGAACGGCACTATTTTGGTGGAAGCGTGCTCATCGAAGGCGTCAGCAGTTACAAAATCCACCGGCAAGAATACCTGGGCCTTCTGCTTTTCCGCGCTGCTCAGAATATCCAAGGTGGTTTGGAAGCTGTCCGTCTCCACCGGAGAGAGGCCGGTTTCGTAACCCTGAGCGCCAAGGAACGTAGCGGCCATGCCGCCGCCAATGAACAATCGGTCAACGCGGCTCACCAGGTTGTTCAACACGGCTATCTTGTCGCTGACTTTAGCGCCTCCCATAACCGCGGCAAGAGGCCGCAGCGGGCGGTCAAGAGCTTCGCCAAGCATTTCCAGCTCGCGATTCATCTGGAGACCCGCCGCAGCGGGCAGGAACTGCGTAACGGCGTGAATGGAGGCGTGGGCGCGGTGAGCAGCGCCAAACGCATCATCCACGTAAACGTCAGCCAGGGAAGCCAGTGACCTGGCGAATTCAGAGTCGTTCTTCTCCTCACCTGCATGGAAGCGCAGGTTTTCCAGCAAGAGCACGTCGCCCGGTTTCAACTCACTAACAGCCTCTTCCACTTCAAGGCCTATGCAGTCTTTAACGTACTTCACAGGCCCGCCCAGAAGTTGCATCAAGCGATCCGCCACCGGGGCCAGGCGCATCTCCTCCACCACCTGTCCTTTGGGCCGTCCAAGATGGGAACAGAGAATGATGCCTGCGCCCTGTTCCTTCAGATAATCGATGGTGGGAAGCGTAGCCTTAATTCTACCGTCGTCCGCAATCTGAGTTGTGCCCGGGACAAAGGTAACGTTGAGATCGGCGCGCAGCAGAACGCGCTTCCCGGACACATCCATATGTCGCACCGTCCGTTTAGGCACGGCTTATCTCCATCATCCGCCTCATTATTCCCTGAAAGCCAGCCAGGCTGCAATAGACCTCAGGTTAGCAACGTCGGCTGACCCCGACTCTTCCAAGCCGGCAACTGCATGACTGTACAACTCATGGACTTTGGCCAGAGCGGCGTCTCCGGCTTTCAGTCCGTCCAGAACAGCCACCAGATGCTCCAGGTCAGGCGGTTCCAGTACGCGCTTTAGGAACAACGTCCCAAGGTCACGCTTCAGGCTTATTTCCGCCTGGTCCAAGGCATACAGAACAGGATAGCCCTTCTTCTTGTTCAGCAGATCAGCGCCCTTTGGCCTGCCGGAAATAGGCTTGCCCCAAAGCATCTGTATATCCTCCTGAACTTGAAAGGCTACGCCTATTTCTTCACCGAACTCTCTGAAAGCCCTGCTCTTTTCTTTGGAGGCTCCTCCGCACAATGCGCCCAGCTCCAGGGCAGCCCCCATGAGTGCGCCAACCTTTTTCCGCGCCGTTTCAAGGTATGCTTCCGGCAGGATATCCACCCTTTCCTGGTAGACCATATCCTGGTGCAATCCCTCCAGCATGCGCAATGACGCCTTGTCCAAAATGTTGACCATGCCTAGGATTTCCTGCGGCGGCATACGCCCTTCTAGAAGCTGCATTAGCTGCAGCCTGGCCAGGGCGTGGAAGCCGTCCCCGGTATTTATGGCCTGTGCTGGCCCCCAAACCCACCACAGTGTGGAACGATTATACCGTTCCGGGAGCCCGTCCTGTATGTCGGAGTGGACTTGGACGAACTGGTTGAGCATCTCCACGGCCACACCTACCGGAGCAGCCTGGTCTATGGAGCCGCCGACAGCCTCGCAGGCCGCCAGGGCCAGGCTGGCGTGCAGCCTTGTCTGCGCAACCGGCGAAGGCAACTCCAAGCCGGCTTCGTCAAGCCAGCCCAACTGATATCCCATGAGCCGGTACAGCGGAAAGCTAGTTTCAGAGAATAGGTCGCGCAGTGCCCGGTCGGCGTGGGATGAGTAAAGCTGAAGAACCATCATTGCACGCCTGGGCAAACGGTTTGGATTTCCTCACGTGATACAGCCCCTGTCCTGAGGACTCTAGGTGCGGGACCGGTTAAGTCAAGGATCGTAGACTGGACGCCCAGCGAGGGTAAGCCGTCTATCACCAAGTCAACGGCGCCGTTCAACTGCTCCCTCACCTGTACGGCGGAAGAAGCGGGCGCGGCGCCGGTACGGTTGGCGCTCGTTCCTATGATGGGCCCGCCCACTCCTTCAGAAAGAGCACGAGGCACCGGGTGATTTGGAACTCGCATCGCCACCGAGGAGCGGCCTCCGGATACCAGGTCGGACACCGCGGCTGATTTAGTCATCACCAGGGTCAAAGCGCCCGGCCAGAAACGCTCTATCAGCGCCCTAGCCTCTGGATGCACCTCTCTCACTATCGGAGGCAGCATGTCCGCCCGGGCCAACAGGAGCGGCAAGCCCATGGATTCGGCCCTGCCCTTAGCGTTGATCACTCGCTGGACAACCGCATCGTCCGACAGGCCAGCGCCCAGGCCGTAGACCGTATCGGTGGGATAGGCGACAACGCCGCCTTTGCGGAGGACCTCTATCCCCTGCTCTACTTCACATACAACCTCAGCAGCAAGCGATTCAAGAAATCTGTTTGTTGGTTGGCCCAGATGAAACCCCGTCATTACTGTTCCAGAATTACCTTGACCGAGTATAGCACAGGTGTTACGCTCAATTTAGTCTGCATTGGTCCTAACAACGGAGGGTTGGACCTGGGCATGGAACAAGAAATTCCACCTTCTCGACGGGTATCCACCAGCGACGACGTAGAGGTCTCCACCTACCTAGAGATTGCTGAAGAGAAGCGAGGACAACAGCCTCTTCCTGGCGAAGCGCCGCAAATACAGGAGGAGGCTGTTGTCATTGTAGACTTCGGCT
This sequence comes from Dehalococcoidia bacterium, assembly GCA_965197965.1. Classification (GTDB taxonomy): domain Bacteria; phylum Chloroflexota; class Dehalococcoidia; order Lucifugimonadales; family QGNO01; genus DAOUJH01. Next base: position 165,284 of record OZ240235.1, on the reverse strand, counting down.
CACAGTACAGCAGATTGATTGCGCGTAGAGTACGGGAGTGCCACGTCTACTGCGAGATCGTATCGCACAACGCGGACTGGGATGACGTCCGTAAGATCAATCCCAAGGGGGTCATCCTTTCCGGGGGACCCGCCAGCGTCTATGAAGAAGGCGCGCCGCTTGCCCCACTATGGGTATACGACAACGGCCTGCCTGTATTGGGAATCTGCTACGGGATGCAGGTGCTGACTCACCAGCTGGGCGGCAAGGTGGTCCAGGCAACGGAGCGTGAGTACGGCCACGCAGTCCTGCACCAGAACGTTTCCAGCTCGCTCTTTGCCAATATGCCCCCAAGCATGCCCGTATGGATGAGCCACGGAGACCAGATAGCGGAGTTGCCCCCGGGGTTCAAGTCGTTGGCGTATACGGACAACTCTCCCGTGGCCGTCATGGGCAGCGACAGCATAATAGGACTGCAATTCCACCCGGAAGTGGTGCACACGCCGCAAGGAAAAGACCTGCTGGCCAACTTCCTCTATGAAATCTGCGGCTGTCGGGGCCTGTGGACATCTGAGAACTTCGTAACTCGCTCCATAGAACGCATCAGAGAGCAGGTAGGAAACGGCAAGGTCATCTGCGCCCTCTCCGGAGGGGTAGACTCGGCTGTGGCCGCGGTGTTGCTTCATAGAGCCGTGGGCAACCAGCTCACCTGTATCTTCGTCAACAACGGACTCATGCGCCGTGAAGAGCCGGAACGCGTACTGAAGGTGTTCGAAAGGAACCTGGGACTCAATCTAATCTTCGTGGACGCCGAAGAGCGCTTCCTCGGCAAGCTTGCCGGAGTAACCGACCCTGAAAGAAAGCGCCACGTCATAGGTGAAGAGTTCATACACGTCTTTGAGGATGTCGCCGCTGAACGACTGGGCGATGTGCATTTCCTTGCGCAGGGAACCCTCTACCCAGACGTCATAGAAAGCCAGACGGACGAAAACGCTGCCTCGGCAAAGATAAAAACGCATCACAACGTGGGCGGGCTGCCTTCCACCATGGCGCTTGAGCTGGTGGAGCCATTGAGATACCTGTTCAAGGATGAGGTTCGGGATGCCGGCCTGAGCCTGGGCCTGCCTGAAGAGATGGTGCATCGCCAGCCCTTCCCCGGCCCAGGTCTAGCCATACGCATACTTGGTGAAGTGACCAAGGAGAAACTGGAGGTGCTGCGGGCCTGTGATTGGATAGTGATGGATGAGATCAAGGGGGCCAATCTATACAGGAACCTCTGGCAAAGCTTTGCCGTGCTCACCGACGCGCGCAGCGTCGGAGTCATGGGTGATTTCAGGACGTACGGATACGCCGTAGCTATACGCGCCGTGACCAGCCAGGACGCCATGACCGCCGACTGGGCCAGGCTTCCTTATGAAGTCCTTGCCAAGATATCCAACCGCATTGTGAATGAAGTGCCTCAAGTGAACCGCGTGGTGTACGACATAACCAGCAAACCGCCCGGAACGATCGAGTGGGAGTGATGAAGCTTCTCGTCATTGGAAACGGCGCTAGAGAGCACGCTATCACTTGGAAGCTAAGGCAGAGTCCGCAAGTCAATGAGATCCTCATTGCCCCAGGCAACGCTGGTACGGCGCAGCTGGGCAGCAATCTCCCTGTGCAGGCAACGGACGCAGCAGGCCTTCTGGAAGCCGCCAACCAGCATAGCGTAGACCTCACCATCGTCGGGCCGGAAGCGCCGCTCCAACAGGGAGTTGTAGACCTGTTCCAGAAAAGCGGCCTGTCCATTGCGGGGCCGACGCAGGCGGCGGCTCGACTGGAAACCAGCAAGGCGTTCGCTAAGGAGTTCATGAAGCGTCACAGCATCCCATGCGCTCAAAGCGTCACCTTCGACTCCTACCCCGAAGCGCAGCGATTTCTGGATAGCCGCAACGCGCCAATCGTAATAAAGGCCGATGGACTTGCCGCCGGCAAGGGCGTGGTGGTGGCTGCCAGCAAGGATGCCGCTTCATCCGCACTGGACGATTTCATGAACCGGCGCACACTAGGAGACTCCGGGACCACCGTGGTCATAGAAGAGTACCTGGAAGGCCGCGAGATAAGCGTCTTTACCTTCAGCGATGGTGAGCATATATCGCCCTTGGTATCGGCCTGTGATTACAAGAGAGTGTACGACGGCGATGCCGGGCCCAACACCGGCGGCATGGGCAGCTACAGCCCCGCCGAGTTCTGGACGGCGGAGCTTGCCCAGCGGGTAGAGAAACAGGTGATTCTACCCGCTATAGAGGGAATGGCAAAGGAAGGCCATCCCTACCGGGGCGCTCTGTACGGAGGGCTGGCCATGACTGAAGACGGCCCGAAAGTCATAGAGTTCAACGCCAGGCTGGGAGATCCTGAAGCACAGGTGATTCTGCCCAAGCTGGATACTGACCTGGTTGAGATAATGCAGGCCATAGCCGAAGGCGACCTATCTGAAACGCAAATTAGCTGGAACAATCGCTCTTGCGTTGGTGTAGCGGTGGCATCCGGGGGATACCCGCAGAGCTATGAGACCGGCTACGAAATCGAAGGTATCGCAAGCTCGGAGGAAACCGCCCTGGTCTTCCACGCTGGAACCAGGCTGGACAACGGCAAAGTGCTCAGCGACGGCGGCCGTGTGCTGACGGTGGTCGGTCAAGGCGGTGATCTGGCGGAGGCGCGCCAAAGAGCCTACGATGCCGTAAAGCGCATACGGTTCCAGGGCAGCTTCTATCGCAGCGACATCGCCGCCCGGCCCGCGGAGATAGCCGCCGCGTCCGGTATTGAACAACCAAATTGAATCTCTAGTTTGGAGGTAGACATGCCTCTTGTAGGCGTAATTGTTGGCAGCAGGACAGACGAACCACTGGTTCAAAATACCTTGCAGATCCTAGATGACCTTGGCATCAGCCATGAGTTCAGCGCTATATCGGCGCACCGCGCGCCTCAGAAAGTCGCCGATTATGCAAAGTCGGCAACGGAGCGCGGCGTAGAGGTGATCATCGCCGGCGCCGGAGGCGCGGCTGCGCTGCCCGGCACGGTGGCGGCCTGGACGGACCTGCCGGTCATTGGCATACCCCTGCCAACCAGCGAGCTGAACGGCGTAGATGCCCTGCACTCCATAGTCCAGATGCCGCCCGGAGTGCCAGTGGCATGCGTGGCCGTTGGAAGCTGGGGGGCACGCAATGCCGCCTATCTGGCCGCCGGTATCCTCAGCCTCAAGTATGATAATATACGCCAGGCTTACGCTGCTTATCGTGAACGACTTCGGGAGGGATAATCGCGATTTGGCTGCCGGAATGCTCTTCAGCCCAACCCAACCGCATAATCCGCTCACACTGAGTGAGCTGCTGCAACCATGAAACTAGCCATCCTCAGCGATTTCGACGATACCGCCGCTCAACAGAACGTAGCCCACCTGGTGCTGGACCGGTTCAGTGAAACGGACTGGCGCCCGCTCCTGGATATGTTCCACCAGGGAAGCATCAAGCCCAAGGACTATTTCGAGATGCCGTTTAGGCCCATTACGGCCGCCAAGCATGATATGCAGGCCTATGTCAGGGAAACGGCCCGGCTCAGCCCGGGATTCCCGGAGTTGGCTGATTTCTGCATGGGCAGCGGCATTGAGCTTGCTGTGGTTACCTACGGCTTGGACTTCTACGTGGAGGCGCTGTTGGAGAGCGCCAACCTTCAACGGTTGCCTACCTATTCCGTGGGCGCCAGGTTCTCCAACCAGGGTATAGATTTCGATTACAGATACACACGGGAGAACTGTACGGAATGGGGCAACTGCAAATGCTCCGTTGTCGACAGCTACCGTGACCGCGGCTATCGGGTGTACTACGCAGGCGACGGCATATCCGATTACTGCCCGGCACGACGAGCGGACTTCGTATTCGCCAAGTCGCGGCTTCTGGACATGTGCCTCAAGGAGAGCTTGCCCAATAGAGAACTGCGGGACTTCTTTGACGTGCTCGACTATCTAAAGCAACACGCCAACGGGAGAAAAGCATGATCGACCGCTACTCCAGGCCCAAGATGAAAAAAGTGTGGTCTGAAGAGAACAAGTACGACAAGTGGCTTGCCATAGAGTTGGCGGTGTGTGAAGCCTGGACGGAAGCCGGTGTCATCCCGCAGGATGACATGGCCAAGCTGAGGCACGCTTCCTATGATCCCGTCCGTTTGAACGAGATATTCCAGCGCACCCGCCATGATATGACCGCCTTCACCCGCTCCATCACGGAAAACCTGGGCGAAGAGGGCCGCTGGATCCACCTGGGACTCACATCGAGCGACGTACTGGATACCTCCCAGAGCCTGCAGCTGCTGGAAGCGGCTGACCTCTTATTGGAAGAGGTGGAAGCCCTCAGAGGGACTTTGAAAGCCCGCGCCAAAGAGCACAAGGACACCCTCATGATGGGCCGGACCCATGGCATTCACGCCGAGCCCATCACCTTCGGGCTGAAGCTTGCCCTGTGGTGGGACGAAATGAACCGCCACCGGGAGCGTCTACAGGCGGCCAGGAAGCAGATGGCCGTGGGTAAAATATCCGGAGCCGTGGGCACCCATGCCACCGTCCCACCCTCCGTGGAAGAGAGCGTGTGCCATCACCTTGGCCTTGAGGTTGCCCCCGTATCCAGCCAGATTATCCAGCGCGACAGATACGCTCACTTCGTGTCCACGCTGGCCTTGATAGCGGCTTCCCTGGAGAAGTTCGCCACTGAAATAAGGTCCCTGCAGCGTACGGAGGTGCGGGAAGTCGAAGAGCCTTTTGGTGAAGGACAGACCGGCTCATCCGCTATGCCTCACAAGCGCAATCCGGAGCTCTCGGAAAGGGTCTGCGGGCTGGCCCGTCTTATAAGAGGCCACTCCGTGACCGCGCTGGAAAACGTCGCGCTCTGGCACGAGCGAGACATCAGCCATTCATCCGCGGAGCGCATCATACTGCCGGACGCGTGTCTGTCCCTAGATTACATATTGAGCTTGTTCAATCACGTCATGCAGGGGCTGCGAGTCTACCCTGAACGAATGATGGAGAACATTGAATCCACAAGAGGCGTTATATTCTCTCAACGCGTCATGCTTGGCCTGGTGGAACAGGGCGGCTTGAGCCGGGAGAAGGCATACGAAATCGTGCAGAGAAACGCTATGCGTTCTTGGGACGAAGGGCTGGACTTCCGTAGCCTGGTTAGAGAGGAGCAAGAGGTTATCTCCGCCGTGCCTGCCGCGGAGCTTGACGGATTCTTTGACTACGGCTACTACGTACGGTACGTTGATGAGACGTTCCGGCGAGCAGGCCTAACCTCCGGCGCCCAGCCTGCCGGATGACATAGTGGAGAGAACAGGCCAGAGATACATGGAAGCCTATGCTAAACTCACCGGAGAGCAGATAGCGTAGCTGCAAGGAGACGCACTTGGCAAGGGAGAGAGAAAGACGTCGCACCGCCGTGCGGCGCGGAGAAATACGTACCGCCCGCAGAGAGCGGCAGGAAGGCAAGAAGAAGCGCCGCCGGATCCTATACCTGATAGGTGCCGGAACATTCGCCGCTGCCATTATAGTGGGGCTGTTCCTCCCCTCTGTGCTGCCCGGAGGTGGGCTTGGCACGGGCAGCGGAACCTCTAGCTACGCAGACGGCATCGGGGTGCCTCAAGCCCTGATGGCATCCGCCTTCCATGTAGACCCACAGACCGTTGACTACAGCACCGCGCCACCCACTTCCGGAGACCACTGGTCTACTACAACACAGTGCGGGTTCTACGAGGGCGAAATAGCGGATGAGATAGTGGTTCACAACATGGAGCACGGCAACGTGATAATTAGCTACAATCTCACTGAAGGTGTTGAACAGCTGCGAGAGATCCACGAAAGCTTGAGCGGAAACGGAGAGTGGCTGGTGACCAGGCCCTACCCCAATATACCGGAGGGAATCGTTGCCCTCACTGCCTGGGGCGTCCTAGACGAGTTCGAGGGAGTAGACCAGGAACGCATAGAGCGCTTCTACGAAGCATACAAAGGCAATCTGTTCAGTGACGAAACGAGAGGGCTGGGGCGCGGCATCCCCTGCACCAGCGCAGCGCGAATGGACGGATAGCCTTGTACCTCGCAAAGGTCTACGTCACCCTCAAGCCAACGGTCAACGATCCCCAGGGCCGCACAATCATGGGAGGCCTGAAAAGCCTGGGCTTTGAATCGGTCGCTGACGTTCGGGCCGGTAAATACCTGGAACTGAAGGTCCACGAAACGGACAAGGCGGCAGCAGAGCGCCAGGTAAGCGAGATGTGCGACAAGCTCCTAGCCAATCCGGTTATAGAAGAGTACCGGTTTGAGCTGTCCGAAGGTTAGCGAAACGGCCTCAGCCTGATATCGTCCCCTTGGTGCTGGGTATATCACCGGCAAGCCTGGAATCGGGCTCCAGGGCGGCTCGCAAGGAGCGGCCCAAGGCCTTGAACAACGCCTCCGCTTTATGGTGCGGGTCCACGCCCGCTAGGATGCTGGCATGGATGTTGATGCCCCCTTCAATGGCAAAGCTCTGGAAGAAGTGGGCAATGAGCTCACCGGGAATATTGCCAAGCCGGGCGCCTTCAAGCTGGGTATCCACCACGGCGTATCCCCTACCCCCCACGTCAACCACTACTCGAGCAAGCGCCTCATCCAGTGGCGCCACCGCGAACCCCATGCGCCGTATGCCCTTGCCTTCGCCAATAGCCTGCCGCAGGGCGCGACCGGCCGCTATGGCAACGTCCTCTATCAGGTGGTGGGCATCCGGAAGGTTGTCGCTAGTCGCTGATATCGCGGCGTCTATCAAGCCGTGCTTGGAAAGCTGCGCCAGCATGTGATCGAACATCGGCTGGCCGGTGTCTATGGAGTACTGCCCCGTCCCGTCTATGCCCAGCTCTATGCTGATCTTGGTCTCCCCCGTTTCCCTCTTGATGGCGGCGCGCCGAGAGGTGACCGTGAGGTCCTTGTCATTTTCCCTATTACCTGCTCCTGAGACCATTGTTACCCTTGCTCCTCACGAAAGTATATCCTGCAGCGCTTCCACCAGTGCCTGATTGTGTTCCGGCAGCCCCACACTGATCCGCACGTAATCTTGCAACTGGGGGTTATTGTAATAGCGAACGAAAATGCCGCGCTTGGCAAGCTCTTCATAAACGTACATCCCGTTGCCACCCTGAATGCGACAAAGAATGAAGTTGGCGTGAGACGGCAGCGGCGCCAGTCCCGTCATACCCTGAAGCCTCCTGAAGAGCACGTCTCTCTGGCGTACAATCTCATCTACGCGTGACAGAAGCAACTCCTTGTCTTCAAGAGAGGCGTACAGCCCTATCTCCGCGGCTATTGAGACATTGTACGGCGGCTTAATCACAAGCATCCGCTCAGCTACCTCAGGGCTCATTATGCCATAGCCTAATCTAAGGCCCGCCAGGCCCGCCCATTTGCTGAATGTTCTGAGCACAACCAGATTGGGGTACTCGGGCAGAAGATGAGCCATGGTTGTCTTGGAAAACTCGTGGTACGCCTCATCCACAACCACCAGGATGTTCAGCTGAAGGAGAGTTCTAACGGTCTCTTCACTGAACAGATTGCCCGTAGGATTATTGGGCACGGTCAGGAAGAGGACTTTGGCATTCTCCTGCTCAGCGGCCCGGCGCGCTTCCTCCATGTCCACGTCGAACGTCTCGTCCAGTGGTATGGACACTATCCGGCCCCCAACCAAGTGGGTGAACGTGCTATACATCTCGAAGCCCGGCGTAAAGCGGATTACCCGATCGCCGGGGCCCACAAAGAGGCGAAGCAACAGGTCAATTATCTCGTCGCTGCCCGCACCGGCAACAATTCGCTCAGGTTCGCTCCCTGTGTACTCGGCAAGCACCTTCCTCAACCGGCCCTGTCTGGGGTCCGGGTAGATGTTATAGGCGTTGTAGTCAGCCAGCGCCTTGGCCACGTTGGGTGAAGCGCCGTACAGGTTTTCATTGCCGTTGAGCTTCACAACTCTGTCTTCTGAGATGCCTGTGCGTTGAGCCAGCACTTCCGGCGGGTCTACCCCGGCGTACGGCAGCGCCTCCCTCACCTGGGGAAGCATCAGTTTGGTTACATCTGTAGAATCGTTCATCTGCCTATGAAGGTCTCCTTTGTTCTCTCCTCAGCTCTACTGCCCGTGCGTGAGCCGTGAGGCCTTCGGCGCGGGCTAGAACCGCCGCCGGCTTTGTGAGGGCGTCCACGTCCGATTCGTTGAGCGACACCACGGGAAACCGCTTCACGAACTGATCGGAGCCTAGGTAAGAAGCAAACCTGGCGGTGCCGTGCGTCGGAATGGTGTGGCTGGGCCCGGCTATATAATCGCCCAGCACCTCCCCTGAATGGCGCCCGAGAAAGAGAGCGCCGGCATGGCGGACCTTGGGCTTCAAGGCCCAGGGGTCTTGGACCAGCAGGGTGAGGTGCTCCGGGGCAAACAGGTTGGCAACTTCTACGGCCTGGTCAAGGTTGTCCACAATGAAAATAACCCCCTGCCCGTCCACTGCCCCACGGATTATCTCCCTACGCTCAAGCGTCTCCATCTGCCGTTCCATCTCAGCCGTCACCTCATCGGCCAGCGCCTGGGAATCAGTGGCCATGGCCGGGGAAGCCATGATGTCATGCTCCGCCTGCCCAATGAGGTCTGCTGCACAGATTCTGGGGTCTGCATGTTCGTCCGCTATTATCATAGTCTCCGTTGGGCCGAAGATGCCGTCAATGCCCACGGCTCCGAACACCAGCTTCTTGGCCAGTGTAACGAATATGTTACCCGGGCCGCATATCTTGTGGACGGCGGGCACCGACTCTGTGCCGTAGGCCATAGCCGCAATGGCCTGCGCCCCGCCTACGCGAAACACGCGATCCACGCCTGCCGCGTAAGCCGCCGCCAGGACAACGTTGGACTGGTCGCCTTTTACGGGAGTGCACATGATGATCTCGTCCACGCCGGCGGAGCGGGCGGTGACCACCGTCATAAGCACCGTGGACGGATAGGCGGCCGTACCTCCCGGAACATATGCGCCAACTCGTTCCAACGGGGACACGGTTTCACCCAGGCCGGTGGTCTCGTCGTACCATGATTTGGGAAGGGACGCCTCGGCAAAGCTGGCTATTCGTGCGGCGGCTGTCCGCATGGCGTCTTGGAGCTCTTCAGGCAGCGAATAGTAGGCGCGCTCCATATCCTCTCGATCGACTTCCAGGTCATCGTAGTCCACGCCGTCTATGCGCCGGGAAAGCTCTTTGACTGCCGTGTCTCCCCGGAGCCGCACCTCTTCGAGTATGCAAGTAACCACTTCCGCCGGAGACATAGCCCTGCCAAAGATATCCTCAATGCCCTTCGCCACCGCCTCTGGAACGACGTCGGACTCTATGTTGCCACGACCGGCAATATGATGTTTGGCCTCTTCCAGGCCACGGAGAATCCTCATGCAAACACCAACTCAGCTAATTGAAAGAACAGCCTGTCAGCCTTCCCCCAGCGCTCCGAGAAGCTCCTGGAACGCCACGGACTCCTCATGATACACGTATCTGGGCTGGACCGCGGATATACCGGTAGCTCCTATGGATCTGAAGTGATCAAGCGACTCTTGCAGACTCGCTTGGGGGACCACCACGGTCACAGCGTACCAACTCTCTGCGTCCGGGGTATAGACGCGGGCCACCGTAGGACCCTTCAGTCCCGCTAGATTAGCGCGGGACATCACCGCAAGAGCCACCCGGTCGGCGGACTCCCCCTGCACGTTGGCGGTGACCCTGAAGTAATTTCGCGCCTCCAGGTAACCCTCTATCCGCTCTATGAAGCGGCGCGTTAGCTCCTTCTTCACCCCGTTGCCTCTCAGAGACGTCTTGTTTCCTATGAGGCACGCTTGAGATTCCATGACCGTCCCGTCCGCCAGGGTCTTGAGCTGATTTTCCCTCAGCGTGGTGCCGGTGGCGGATATATCCACAATGACGTCGGCAAAGCCCATAAGAGGAGCCGCCTCCAGGCTGCCGCTGGACTGGACAAGCGTGAAATAGTAGATGCCGCGGCTGAAGAAGAACCTCTGGGTGGATCGGGGATATTTCGTGGCGACGCGTAGATCGCGGCCGCGCTCCCTGAACTCCGCGGCCAAGTCTGCCAGGTCCGCCATCTCCGAGACGTCCAGCCAGCCTTGGGGCACGGCTGTCACCAGTTTGCACCGGCTATAGGACAGGTCGTCTAAGATGGTAAAGCTCTCGCCGTCGTCCAGCTTGTATTCGGCGAATCTGTCCAACCCCACGATTCCTATGTCGGCGCTGCCTTCCTCAACCTTGCTTGTGATGTCGGCGGCGCGTTGGAACAGCACCACCACGTCGCTCAATGAGCTGAGCTGCCCCATGTAATGCCGGAAATTCCCCCTGGACACGCTCATGCCGCATTCCGAAAGGAACCCCAGCGTCGACTCGTACATCTCGCCGTCGCTGGGTATAACCAGCCTCAGGGTCTCTTCAGGGCTTTTTTGTGAAGAGTTGTCAAACATCTTCGTAAGAAACCTCTCCGTTCGTCTCAACTGTGATCACCCGGCTTATCCCCGTTTCCCTCGCATACGAAACGCTATCCTCCAGTGAACGAGCCGTGGTATCCGAATGCACCCTGCTTCCCAGGCTGCGAAGTCTATCAGCCTCACGCAAAGCGGCTTGGAACGCCGATTCGCCGGCTGGCCTGACCAGCACCACTTCCCCCTGCTCTTCCCAGGGCCTGTCGCCGTCGCCATCCTGAATCACGGCTTCCACCACGCGCTCCAACGACCAAGCGAATCCCATGGTTGGCATAAGCTCCGTCCCTCCCATGGCACGAGCAAGGCCGTCGTAGCGGCCTCCTCCTCCCAGGGAAACGCCGTCCGAGCCGGGCCGCTTCAGGTCGAATATAAGGTCGCTGTAGTAAGCGATCCCCCTTGCCAGGCCGAAGTCCAGCACAACGTCGGCTTCCACTTCATGCCTGGCGAAGGCCTTTAGCGACTCCTCCAAACGGTCCAGCTCCACCAAAGCCCTGGCTGGAAGCTCCATCTCCCTCACACTGCCCAGCGCCTCCGTGACACTGCCGTTCTTCTGGGCAACCTTGCTCAACAAAACGGCCGCATCATCGAATCCATCGAAGTCGCCTCTCGATCTGTGTTTGCGGATGAACCGCTCGTGTATTTCCGCAGGCGTGCGAATACCCCTGGCAAGTAGATTAGTCCTGCCAAGGTACTGTTCCAGTGCGCTCATGGTGTCTTCGGACGGATTGCTATCCTGAACGGTGGTCGCTTCATCACCCTGGGACAGCCCCAAAATACCGGCTCGCCGGATTACCTCTTCGACACCTTCATCGCCCCGGCGCAGGTCCGATATGCTATTGAGCAGGAACAGTCCCGCCCTGTCGGATATTCTCTGCTCTTCCAGCAGCGCCCCCATGAATCCCACGTGGCCTATCACCATCTGACACTTGATCCCCAGCCTTGCCAGGCCTTGGCAAGCTATAGCCATGACCTCCGCATCCGACCAGGGACCGGCGGCGCCTATCAGCTCAGCGCCGGCCTGGGTGAACTGGCGGTATTCGGCCTCATCCATCTCGTATCTGAATACGGGGCCGCGATACTGCCAGCGCAGCGGGAATTGACCGTCTCCCAGGCCTTGCAGATGTGCTCTCACCACGGACGATGTAAATTCAGGCCTCAGGCTTACCCGCCTTCCACCAGGGTCGGTGAAGGTGTACATCTTGCTGGCAAGCTCCCCGCCCGACTTGCGCAGGAAAAGCTCCGTCTCTTCCAGCAGAGGGGTGTCTATACGGCGATAACCGTAGCCGGCCAGGAAATCACCCAAAGTGAAGCCAACCCAACTGAGAATGCGGGTCTGGTCCGGTTGCTGGTCTTGCATGCCTTTGAGGCGCTTTGGTGCTTCCATGACTCTTAAATTAGCTTGGCCGTGAACTCTATTCTAGCTTAGGGCACGGTTCGGCTTCAATAAACTATGCTCTGACGGCCCTCTACTGCAGCGGCAAAGGAGGCTGAAGCCACTTGCTGGTGTCGTTGACCTCCACCCTTTCAACCCACTTCACCCAATCGTACCCGCGTTTACCGGGCGCCACCAGCCGCAACGGGAACCCGTGCCAGTGCGAAAGTCGTTCGCCGCCTACCGTTGTCCCAAGTATGTACTCCCTGATTTCCGCCAGCGAAAACCGCCGGTAGTAGCCGGTCACCGAGCGCACCGTGACGCTGGCGGCCCCCTCTTTGACCCCTGCCCTGTCCAGCAACTCCTTCAGCGGCATCCCTACCCACTCCTGGGTGGAGTACCAGCCGCCTGTGCAATCGATTGTAGCCGTTACAGTCTTGGTGTAAGCGCTGACGTCCCGGAAATTGATATGCAGTGGCGTATCGACCAGGCCAACCACGCTTAGACGCCAGGATTCGCTGTCTACTGGCTCAGGCCTGTCATTTAGCCATGAAACAGAGGGGAAGGCGTTGCCTGAAAAGCTGGCGGCGTGGTACGAGCCGGTGAACCTGCGATTCATCCCGGGCAGGGACCAAGCCGACAAAGCCGTTTCGCTAAGGCGCCAGAAGATGAGGCCTCCCACAGTTATACCGCCGTATTTGAGGAAGACGCGTCTATCTGCCCAGAAGCGCGGCCTGAGACTCCATCTATGGAACACCACGTGCCAGGCCACGAGTGGAACAAGAGCCACAGACAAATAGATGTGCCAGCTTACTCCGCTGAATCCCAGGAAATAGAACGAGCCAACATTGCTCCAGGTCAGCCCCAGCAGAAGTGACGCCAGCAGCAGGCTCAGCGCTACGGTAAAGATGGTGAAGTTGTATGGCTGCCGCTTCCATCGACTCCGCCTGCGCAATGGTGGGAGAATGTTCCTTGCCTTCCACAGCAAGACCAAGGCTATACTGAAACCGACAATCCGGTGTATTTGAAGGGCAATGGCCCTATCCGGTGAACCCCAAATGAGACCCATCAGACCCGTCGCCAGCTCTACGGTCCCCAGTATCAGCAGCAGAATGTTTGCCCAAGGATATCTCACGAAGGCTTTTCCCTATTGAGGCGTCTACACCGTTCTTATTCCAAGTGCATACACTCAGAGTACCCTTAAATCCTCTTATTTCCAAATGCTAGAATATGTTCAAGATGTCTATGACTCCACTGGCCATATCAGACCGCTTGAAAGCCACCCCTACCCTGCCCGGCGTATACCTCATGCGCAACGCGGAAGGGAATGTTATCTACGTAGGCAAGGCCGCCAACCTGCGCAGCCGCTTGCGCAGCTACTTTGGCTCGCTCAGTAACCTGGAGCCCAGAGTACGCAACCTGGTGGCCAGCATCGCCGATTTTGAGTACACGGTTGCCGAGACCGGGGCGGAAGCGCTCCTCCTGGAAAACACGCTGATCAAGAGATACAAGCCCAGGTACAACGCCAGACTCAAAGACGACAAGACCTACCCGTACATCAAGATAGACCTCAACGAAGATTTCCCGCAGCTCTACTTCACCCGTCGCATCCAGAACGACAAGTCACGGTACTTCGGCCCGTTCGCCAGCGCCGGTTCGGTGCGCACCACCATGGCGCTGCTCAAGAAGCTGTTCCCCTACAGGTCTTGCACCAAGGTTATCACCGGCAAAGACCCCAGGCCCTGTTTGGAATACTACATAAACCGCTGTGCCGCCCCCTGCATAGGCATTGTGAACAGAGATGAGTACCGGGAGATCATTGACCAGGTCATCATGTTCATGGAGGGCAAAACGGACCAGGTGCTCCGCGATCTCAATAAGAAGATGCGCTCCGCCTCGGAAGGGTTGCAGTTTGAGAGGGCAGCCGCTCTCAGGGACCAGATAAGAGCCATAGAAAGGGTTAACGAGAACCAGAAGGTGGTTTCACAAGACCGCTCGGACCAGGACGCCATTGCCTTTGCCGTCGGCGGAGACGAAGCTTGGGTTGAGGTCTTCTTTGTACGCCAGGGCAAGCTGACCGGAAGAGACCACTTCATCATGGAGGGTGTCCGGGAAGACGCACCCCCTCAAATCATGGAGACCTTCATCAAACAGTTCTACGATACCGCGCCCCACGTGCCCAGAGAAGTGCTCCTACAGCACAACGTCGACAAGGACAAACCCGTTATTGAAGAGTGGCTGGGCAATAAGCGAGGCACTAAGGTGAAGCTGCTCGCCCCTCAACGCGGTGCAAAGCGTCGTTTGGTGCAAATGGTGGCTGACAATGCGGCTCAGGGCCTTCAACAACGGGCGGTAAAATGGCTATCCGATACGAACAATCTACAGCAAGCCATGAACGAGGTAGGAGAAGCTCTGAGCTTGCCCAGGCTGCCAAGCCGCATGGAGTGCTACGACATCTCTAATATCCAGGGCAGCAATCCCGTTGGTTCAATGGTAGTTTTCGAGGAAGGCAGACCCAAGAACGGTCACTATCGCCGTTTCCGGATCAAATCCGTGGAAGGTGTAGATGATTATTCGATGATGCAGGAGATGCTGCGTCGTAGGTTCCGCAAGTTGGGTGAACAACTGCAGCGCGTCGACGACCACGCAGACCCCGATGACCAGAGCGGCTCCACGCCCACAAACGGTCAACGTGTTGACGGAGAGACGTGGGGCATCATACCTGACCTGGTCCTGATCGACGGAGGGAGAGGCCATTTGTCGGCCGCTCTTCAGGTCTTCCTAGAGCTGGGTTTGGTGGACAGAATCGCCATAGCCAGCCTGGCCAAGGAGCGAGAGGAGCTGTTCCTCCCCCATGATCCAGACCCCATAGTTCTTCCCAAAGGGTCGCAGGGGCTGTTCTTGGTGCAACGCATCCGTGACGAAGCCCACAGGTTCGCCGTCACATACCACCGTCAGAGACGAAGCAGAGGCGCTGTGAAGTCATTGCTGGACTCCGTACCGGGCGTAGGCCCAAAGAAACGCAGGATGCTCATTCAGAAGTTCGGCTCGGTGGCCGGAGTAAAGGCGGCAACGTTGCCGGAGCTTGCCGAAGTGCCAGGCGTCAACATGGCGCTTGCCGAAAGGATCAAAGAGCACTTGGGCTAATGGCCTGCTGACTCTACAAAGCTGCCCAGCCCTCTGGACATGGCGGCTTCCTCTTGATAACGCTCCAGCAGCACTTCTATCCCAGGAATGCGAAGGTCCAACGCTGATATGGCTATGGCGCGGAAGAGTGTCCCGTTCGGGACCGTAACGTCCACGTGCTCGCCAATTCCCGGGACAGATACCCCCAAAGCCTTAGCCATTTCACTGGCTTGGGCTTGGCCAAGGCGATTAGCGTAGCACCGTGTGACGGCCCTTCCATCGTGCAGAAGCGTTGTACCGCTTTTGCCGCGCCGCAGCCGCAGCCTTATGGCGCCGCGAGGGCGCTCCATTAGCTTTTCAGCGTAATCGAGCGCCCTCTTTCTGCTGACTCCCACCCGTGCTCGCCTGGGCTACTGTTGCCCCGTTACAGCCGCTGCATGTTGCTCTTCCTCTAAGGTTACCTTGAGCGCCTTGAGCAAGTTGATAGCAACATCCAGGTATTCGGCTGTTAGAGGCGACGTAAGGCGTGCACTACCAGCAGCAAGGTAAAGTCCTGATGCGTCCCCCATGGCTTCCGCAAACGGCCCTGTATCGGTGCCTGAAGATGGGGAGGGTGCCGGCTGCGCGTTGGCGGCCGGCGCGGTTTCTGAAGCCGCAGAAGCGCTCTTCATGATCCTGGCGGCATCTATGAGATGCTTCTGAATTAGGGTGAACCGGCGTATTATCTCTTCCCGCGGAGCCTTGGTTATCTCCTCCAGCGCAATGAGAAGCGTGGAATCGTCCGGGGCCTCGCCATTGAACTTGTCGTACAGGGCTCTCAGCAGGTCTATCCTCTGGAAGGATTGCACTCTTGCCCAGCGGCCCTCGTCGGGATTCGCCGGGTGGAGGATCTTCCGGCAGAGGTCGGTCACTCTCAACTCACCTCTGCCCTCTACCAGGCCAAAATCGCGTAATGCGGCTACCTTAGCGAAAAGTGTGCCGCTGTTCTCCGCCATTCCCAACTCCCAAGCCAGACCCTTGACTCCAACACCGCCCTTGAATTTAGCCAGGATTCTGGCGGAAATTTCCACGGCGTCACCGAACCTAATATCCGGATATGAGTATGTTCCTAGCTTTGCCATTAGCAAATCCTCTGTTTATTCTGAACATTCTGCTGAATAATCTAGCATGCCCTCCCCTACTTGTCAAGTGGGTTGAGATAATCTGCTGTATTTCTGGTTAATTTTCTGCGGTTGCCCTATTGGCAATACAGAGAGTTTACTGCCTTCTTACTATTTTTCCTAAAGAGCAGGCGGGGTTGCACGTTTCAACGGTGTGCACGGAGCTCCAAAAAGAGGTAAACTACCGGCAGAACATGAGCATCCAAGGAGGGATCATGGGTGAAAATACCAGCGCAGTAACGCCTGAAAGGTTTTCAAGCGGATTGACCTACAACGACTACATTGCCCAGATAAAAGTGAACAAAGACCGGTTTGAGCAGTTTTATGAGAGTGTGGAGGTCTCCCAGGACGACGCGGACTTCTTCAAGAAGGCTGTGGAGGCAGGAGTCGCCAAGATGCTGGTCCTAGGGGAGGACTGGTGCCCGGACGTGTACAGGGGCATGCCGGTCATGGCCCGGATTTCAGAAGCCTCCGGCATAGAGATACGGGTCTTCCCCAGAGATGAGAACCTTGACATCATGAACGAATTCCTCAAAGACGGCGAGTTTCAGTCCATCCCCACCGTGGTTCTCTATACCGGAGACCATGACTACCTGGGGCACTGGATTGAGCGTCCCGCAAAGGCAAATGAGGAGCGGGCGCAGATAGAGGCTGAGGTCAAGCAGGAGATGTCCGGCGCCTCTGACGAAGAAATCCGCGCCGAGACCCGTGAGCGTACTACGGCCCGCTTCCCTGCCTGGCAGCAGGAAAGCGTCAAGGAGATCCGCCAGCTCATATCAGATAAAGCTGGTATCTAGCACGCAGCTGTTGCTCCCATCACCACTCCGCATCGCCTGCGGATGCCTTTAAATAGAGCTGAACGCTCGCTGTACCACCTCAGGCAATGCGGGATGAACGTAAATCGACTGGGTTATGGCGTCGGTAGGTAGGCGCACCCTCATCGCATTGGCCGCCTCTTGAATGAGCGCTGAGGCGTCGGTGCCAATTATGTGGCATCCCAGAATCTCATTGGTCTCAGGATCGGCGATTACCTTCACGAAACCGTCTTTGTCTTCAATGGACGCGCCATAAGCCGTGTCATAGTAGCGGTAGCTCACCGCGACGTGTGGGAGGCCGCGTTCCCTTGCCGCCTGCTCGGTGAGGCCGACACCCGCAACCTGCGGTGAGGCGAAGATAGCATGCGGCATGCCGTAGTAGTCCACGGGCACCTTGTTGCCCAGGTTGAACATATTGTTCGCGGCGTACGCCGACTCCAGATTGGCCGAGTGCTTCAGCAGATAGCGACCCACTATATCGCCCAGCGCCCAAACTCCCGATACATTCGTCTCCATGTACTCGTCGGTCCAGACGTAGCCCCGCTCGTCCACCTCCACGCCGGTCCTGGCGGCCTCCAAGATGTCTGTGTTTGGAACGCGGCCCGCGGCCAGCAGCAGCACGTCGCACTCCACCTCATCCCCTTTGTCCGTCTCTATCCGGATAGCCTCGCCGGACTGGGATACCCCGGACTTGGAAACTCCGGCTATTCTTGTATTGAGCAGAACGTTGAATCTCTCCTCGTATATCTCAGTAAAGCGCCTCGATATCTCGGCGTCCTCTTCCCTAACCATGGCCCCGGACCGAACCAGGAAAGTGACCTCCGTACCCAGCGAGCCAAAGAAATGCCCCATCTCTGCAGCTATGTATCCCCCACCGACTATTACCATGCGCCGCGGCTGGACCGGCAAGCGCATAACGTCGTCGGATGTGTAGTACGGCACGCTCTCCAGACCTGGGATATTGGGCACTACAGGTCTCGTTCCCGCCGATATCAACACCGTCTCCCCACTTATCCGCTCTCCGTTTACTTCCAAGGTCTTGTGCCCCACAAACCGCCCTACCCCTTTGTACACGGTAGTGTTGGGCTGGCGTACGTTTGCCTCCTCTATCTGTCTCGCCTCTTCGTCTATGACTTCAAACGTGCGCTTTATTATGAACGGCCAGTCCACCGACTCCACGCTGGCCTTGATCCCGAACTGGCCGGCTGTCATGATCGTCTCCATCACGTCGGCCACGTGGATGAGCATCTTGGACGGAATACAGCCCCGGTTATGACACGTCCCGCCAAACGGGCCTGGCTCGACAATCGCCACGGAAAGACCGCTCTCCGCGGCTTCAACAGCAATGTCTAATCCGGAACCCGTCCCAATGACAACCAGATCAAAAGCCTTCATCAGAATGTCTCCTCCATTCCCGTATTCCCAGCTTCACCTGTATGCCCTCACTCCTATAGACTACCTTTGACAACTCGATTCTCCAAGCATAGCCGTCTGAGGCATGCGGCAGTTCGTTTCCTCTGCGGCCTGTTTACCAATAACGCATCAGTTAAGGAGGCTCTAAGATGAGAATAGCCACGCTGACCGGAGGCGGCGACGCACCCGGGCTCAACGCCGCCGTCAGAGCCGTTGCCAGGGCAGCTCTCAATAGAGGTTGGGAAGTCGTGGGTAGCAGGCAAGGGTGGCTTGGACTCCTCAACCTGGACACCGTACCGGTTACACGGGACACCGTTAAGGGCATCTTGCCACAAGGCGGTACAATCCTCGGCACATCTCGCACTAACCCCTTTAGTCGTGAAGATGGGTCCTCCCCCGTAATGGAAAACATGAAACGCCTTGGCATTGACGCCCTGATCCCTATTGGAGGCAACGGTACCCTGGGCGCGGCCAACCGGCTTTCACAAGAAGGCGTTCCCCTGGTTGGCGTTCCCAAGACCATTGACAACGACATCTCCGGCACGGACTACTGCATTGGCTTTGATACCGCAGTAACGGAAGTGGCAAGGTCGCTGGACAGGTTGCACTCTACGGCGGAGGCACACAATAGAGTGATGATTGTAGAGGTAATGGGTCGTCACGAGGGTTGGGTGGCCGTGTTGGGAGGGATGGCCGGCGGAGCGGATGTCATCCTGGCTCCTGAGATCCCTTTCACCCTGGAAGACGTCTGCAATCGGCTGCGCCGGAGGCACGAAGAGTTCGGCAGAGACTTCAGTATTGTGGTTGTGGCTGAAAGCGCTATTCCTACAGAATTAAGCGGCCAGGTGACTCCTGACCTTCTTAGGCATTCAAGCCTGGGTGGAATAGGTCACCGGCTGGCCCCTGAAATAGAGAAGCGCACCGGCTACGACACGCGGGTCACTGTGCTGGGCCATCTACAGCGGGGCGGCCCTCCCACAGCCTTTGATCGCATCCTGGCCACACGGTTGGGAGTCGCTGCAGTGCAAGAAGTAGCGGCGGGCAACTTCGGCAAGATGGTAGCGATGAGGGGTAACCAAATAGTAACCGTACCCCTAGAAGAAGCCGTTGCTGCCACGCGCTCCTTGGACACATCGCTATATGAGATGAGCCTTTTATTCTTCTAGGCCCGCCTGCAGGAGGACGAACATACGGACAGGCGGGCATCCAGGGGCGGCGGGGTGGAGTGTCATGCTGAGGAGTCGGTCAGACCACGCCTGCATTCAACCACCTCCCGCCGACGAAGCATCTCAAGCCGTGAACGACCGTCTGTCCGCCCGCCGCTTGACTATCCACAGGGAGACGACTATCTTCCTACCTCAGTATATGAGAAGCAGATGTTTAGATATGCCATGAAAGGAGTAGCTGCATGGTAGAAACGCAAACCAATTCCGCAGATTTGCAACGGTTCATCGAAGACAGCAAGCAGTTCGTTGGGCAAGAAGCGCCCGACGTCCCTCAAGGCGTCAGGCAAGCCGACTGGTCCTCCATCCAGAGGTTCTGCGCCGCCCTTGGCGACAAGAACCCACTCTACAACGACACCACCGGCGGCGTGGGCACTGCTTACAACACCTTGATAGCGCCACCCGCCTTCATTCTATCGGTCCGCACACCCGACTCCGGCGCAGCTTACGAACAGAAGGCCTACGGACTGCGCCGGTTCAGCACCCGCGCCTCCGCCGAGTGGAGCGATGTCATCCGCATGGCGGAGCGCCTGGTCAGCGACATTAGTGTTGCCGCCGTGCGGGAGGGTGACAATTGGGGTAACCGGCCCACTGCTGAGGTGGACTCGACTGCTACCTATCGCACCTTGAACGGCGCCGTGTTTGCCAGGGCCACCGGCACGGCAACCCTGGCGCCCTACCAGCTAGGTGACCCGCTCATCTTGGACAGGGATATCCATAGGTTTACGGAGGATGAGGTCCGGCGCCTGGAAGACGACTTGGACGCCGTACCGCCGCACCGCGGCGAGGTGCCCCTCTACTGGAGCGAGATCAACGTGGGCGACAAGGTGCCCACTTTGGTCAAAGGTCCCCTCTACTACAACGAGCTGGCGGCTTGGCGTCTCTTGGAGCACAAGCCCGCCTCCATCGATCTGGGCATAGTCGCCCATCAAACGGCGGTGGAGCGGCCCGGCAGGATCACCGTCAACCCCAGCACACAGTGGCCCTACTTTGACGTGGAACAGGCCTACGGAGACATCCTGTCCGTCCAGGCGCTTGGCTTCAAAATGCCCGTCTCTAGAGGCCTCATGAGGTTCGCCTGCGCTGCCCAGCTCCTCACCAACTGGATGGGAGACCTGGGTTTCCTCCGCAAACTGACTGTTGACCTCCCCAACCACTTTTGCTATCAAGACACCATGCGGCTCTCCGGAGAAGTGGTCAAGAAATACAAAGAGACCGTAGGATCAGAGGAGTACCACGCCCTGGACATACGCGTCTCAGGCCTCAACCAGCTGGGCGAGACGCTGGTGGACGGTACAGCCGTTGTCTATTTGCCGGAGAGAGGATTCCTGGTTGGTCTTCCCGTGGGAGACCCCTGGTGGTAGAGAGGCAGCCTAAACTACAGGAATCGACAAGGAGAACAACCCCATGACCATACCTCAGCAAGAAGAACGGACATTTGAAAGTCTAGTCAACGAATTCCGGGAGAGGTCCAGGGCCATGATTGGCCATGAGCTGCTCGCGGAAGGGATCGGCTCTCCCAGGCTCACCCAGGCCTTCGACGAGTCCGGCCCGCCCTACAAGAGCTTCGGGATTCTGACCGAGACCGATATCAAGGCCTACGCCAAGAGGATCAGTGACGATAACCCCCTCTATACGGATAGAGAGTACGCCAAGAACGGCCCCTACGGCTGCATCATTGCCCCTGGCACCGTACTACTCACTGCCCGTGCCGGCCTCTGGCACGGGGCACGCCGCGAGGGCGGGGGCGGCTATCCCGTCCTCAACTTCCACGCCGGCTCGGCGCTGGAGTTCTTCGACGTGATCCGCGTTGGCACGGGCTTCAAAGGCATGGCCAAGGCCCACGAGATGATCGAAAAGCCGGGAGCCAGGGGCGGTCAGATGTTCGTCCTCACCACCGATGCCTACTTCTGGGACAGGCGCGGCGACCTCCTGGGCAAGAACTACGGCACAGTGATTATGATCCCGCGTGAAGAGCTGGGCGCGGGCAGAGTCATGCCCGTGGAGCGTCTTGGCGAGAGGATGATGTACGACCGCAGCGTGTCCAAGTACAGCAAGGAAAAGGTGGAAGAAGCCTTAGACCTTATGAGCAAAGGCGCAAACCGCAGGGGCAAAGAGGTCCTCTACTGGGAAGACGTAAAGGAAGGCGACAAGCTGCCCGCCTGGGTATTGCCCCCATGGACGGACCAGGACTACGGCGGGCCCGGGGGAGGCAGCATCCGGCGCGGTCCCGTCAGATGGTATCACTTTGAGGAAGGGCACTGGATAGTGCGGCATGGCAAGATAGGAAGCGGCGCAGAGGAAGGCTGGGCCTTCACCCACCCTGTGTCCCGCTGGCCCTGGAGCGCCGCCGACGAGCATGGCGACGCCCTCATGGCCGCCTACCGCGGCCAGTCCCTACCCTTCGACAACGGCGTCCAGCGCGGCCAGATCCCCCAGGGATTGATCAGCAACTGGATGGGAGACCACGGCTTCATCCGCAAACTCCAGGTTGCCGTGCGACGGCCCATGTACTACGGTGACCTCGGCGTCTACAGCGCGGAGGTGGTCAAGAAATTCCAGGACGTCCAAACGGGCGAAGACGGCCCCGGCGCTGTGCCAGGCGAACGCACCTACCACGCCGTGGGCATCAAGGTGGAAGGACGCAACCAGGTGGATGAGATCCACCTTCAGGGTTCGGCCGTGGTCTATCTTCCCTCCAGAGAAGGAGGAATGGTCCAGTTGCCCGTTCCGCACCTGGCGAAGCCCCCGGCCGTCCCCTACGAGACTTTCTATCGCGGCTGGTTCTAGGCCCCTTTGTGAATAAAAAAGGTGCAGCCAGCTATGGCTGCACCTTTCTTATTTTGGGAACTAATATACGATTTTAGCCCAAAGGGACGGCGGTCGCATTGGCGGGCAACACCTCAACGGTGACCTTAGCGGTGGCCTCACCGCCGTCCTGGTCCAGCGCCGCCACTGTGAAGTTCGCCTCTGCGCCCGCCCGTCTGTTCAGGTCAGCAGCCAGGGTCAGTTCCCCCGTCTCTTCATTCAGGGTAAAGAAATCGTAGGCGCTGATCAAGCCGCTGGAGGATTTGAGATCATAGACAACCGGCTTTCCGCTGTCGTCGCTGGCCGCAACCGTCCCTATGACCGAATCTATGTCGGCATCCTCCACGACGCTGAAGCTGTAGGATGCGGCACCGAACACAGGGGGCGTACAGCTACCTGTTGTCCTCTTCAACGGTTCAGACGGGTCGCTCCAGGCAGCACCGTATGCAATCCCGTCCCCGTAGGTGCTCAATCGGAACTGGTGCTCCGTCTTGCAGAGAAGCCCGTCAACCGTGTGGACCGTCGTCGTAATGCTCTCGTCGTCCAGAGTCCAGGGGCCGTAGATGCCCTCGCGGTACTCCACGCGGTACTCGGTCGTGCTGCCCGCTGCCGGCCAGGATAGCGGTAGGCTCGTGCTGCCCGCTTCCCCTCCGGTGGGGGCATCAGGCGCAGGCGGACAGTACAGGAGATTGAGGGAACTTAAATCGTTGGTCGTCACGTCCTTCAGGCCATAGGGTATGCAACCGGTCAGGGAGTTCCCCGACAGGCGGACCTCCACCAAGTTGTCCATCCAGCCGAGTGCCCGTGGGATTTCGCCGGTCAGTTGATTATTGCTGAGGTCAAGGTGGGTGATCGTGGATTCCCTCCGTACCGTCAGGAGGTCTTCCAACACCGGTGGTATGATTCCCGTCAGGCTTTTGCTGGGCAGCACCACTTTGGTCACACGGGCAGGAGTGCCCGCAACGGTAACGCCTTCCCAGCTGCCGATCGCCGTTCCAGTGCCCCAAGTAAGCTGACCAGTACCGCGAAGTGCGTCCTTAGCTGCCAGCAATGCCCTACAGTCCAGCATGAGACCGGGGTTGTATTGCTCACCGGTCACCGCTAGGCCGCAGGCCGGTGGCGGTTGCGACGGAGGCCCGTCGGGATGGGCATAGACTCCGATGGTCGTGTAGAACTGCGTCAGCCGGTTGGCATCGGTTTCCAGTGTGGGCCAGGTGATGTCTGGGCCGGCGCGCCCGCCGTTCGCCGTGACGCGGGCCTGGTGTGCCGTCATGACGGCCTGCTTGAAGGCAGGCAACTCAATTTCCAACAATGAACGCTGTGCCTCGAATCTGTCCGAAACATATACCCGCCAGAAGTCTCTGAGCGGATGGACGGCAACAACCGTGTCGACGTCCTCGCGGCGCTCTACATACCATGTCCAGAATACCTCCCAGGCTTCAGTCGAGACATCGTAGGCAGGTCCGACGAACAGGACCGCCTCTCTGCCTTCGATCCCGCCATCGGGGGCCTCTATATAGTCGTTCCTCCCACCTTCGATCAAAATCTCTTCGATCTGGCGTCGCCACGTAGCCACTTGGTTGGGATTGAGCAATGGATCGTAAGGCTCGTGGTCGACCAAGACCGTCAGAACCGAGGGGCCAGAGCCGAGGATGTATTCATTCACCCTTACGTCGGCGTAGCAGTGCAAGGACCTAGAGCCTCCAGAATAATACCGGAACTCTTCTTCGTCGACGTAGGGATGATGGCGAAAGATTCCTTCTCTGGCAATACACCGGACCGTGCCGGGCAGGTAGGTGGCGCGGAGCACCAGGTGTGTCACCATCAGACTACTATCCGACCGGTGGAGGAAGTAGTTCATCCCTCTAGGTTTAAGGCCGATGACTACCGAATCTGCCGCACTGCCGCTGTCGGCAACGGTCAGGTCAGGTTCGCAGGGGTCAACGGATGAGTTTGCCACCGGTGTGCAGGGCGGTATCTCGCCCGTCAGGTAGGCAGTGTACTCCAGGGTTGGCGCCTCGCTCCTACAGGCGACCAGCAGGAGGACAAGAATCAATACGGCTAGTATAAACTCCAGACTCTGTCTAGAGGGACGCACAAGAACACTCTAATTCCCATCGGTCTCAGCCATGATTACCTCGGGGCAACGACTAAGGCGTGGCCTCTCTTTTACATTCAAACCTCTATCGCCTTACGAAGCGTCCAAGCCGGTTAGGCTCAGACCACGGCCCTACCCCACTACCACTGCACGAACATGGGCATGACCACGTGCACGTAGCTGTGCTCGCCGGATGAGCCGTTGCTGGACACAGGCTTGATGACACCGGGGCTCGACGGCGTGGTGGTTTCCAGCGCAACCTGCCCTGAACCCAGCACACCGAGGACGTCGGTGAGATACTTGCTGCTGAACGCAATCTTGGCCTCTTCCCCCTCTATGGTAGCGTCTATGACGCCTGTATTGTCTCCAAGCTCTTCGGCCCGCGCCGATATGATCACTCTGCCCGGACTGCCATCCGCTCCTGGCATTGCCTGGATCCGCACGATGCCGCTTCCATCTCTGGCGAAGATGGAGGCCGTCCTTATCGCGCGGCTGAAGTCCCTGAGCGACATAATGCTGCGTGTGCTGTATGTCTCAGGGATCAACTGGTTGTAGTTGGGGAACTTCCCCTGCACAAGCTGCGACACTAGCTCAGCGTTCTTGAGCTTGAACAGTATCTGGCTTTTCTGAGGAGTTACCATGAATTCCACAGGGTCTTCCTGGTCAGCAAGAAGGCGCTGCAGCTCGCTTAGAGTGCGCGCCGGAATGATGCAGCCCACCGGCTCCGCAACGGGCGAAGCCAGGTTTGCCGTTTGCACGGCCAGGCGAAATCCGTCGGCTGCGGCAAAGGTAACGCTGTCGCCTTCCATCTCCAGCTTCACGCCGGTAAGCACAGGTCGTGAATCTTCCGTAGCCGCGGCGAACACTATCTTGTCAATAGCATCTCGCAATACCTTGGCCTCCATTGCAACCCCTACCCCGTCATCTACCGTGGGAATAGGAGGAAACTCCTCGGCATCGGTGCCAAGAACCCTGCCCTCAAAGCGGCCGGAGGTAAGCTCTATTCCCAAGGGTTTCGGTGTTAGCCTCACCTCTATCTGGTCCTCCGGAAGAGAAGCCACAAAATCCGTAAGGAGGCGGGCCGGCACGGTTACTGACCCTTCGTCATCAACCTTGCCGCCTATCCAGGTTTTTATGGCAATCTCCAAGTTGGTAGCCGTGAGCTTGATACGGCCTTCCTCCGTGGTCATGAGAACGTTTTGCGTGACGGGAAGCGTACTGCGCGTAGCCACGGCACGTCCTACAATGTTGAGCGCTTTGTTGAGATTTTCTTGCAAACAAGTGAAACGCATGTGTGAATACCTTTGGAAGAGTTGCCAGTATTTTAGAGTCGAGGGTTACCAGCGTCAATGTAGTTTTCGACACTTTTGGGGGTTATGGAACGCGAGCGATGATGACAGACGCACGAACAGCGCACCGTCCTATCGTCATTGCAAGCGCCAGCGAGCAATCTGGTGGTAGCGTGGGCTGACAGAACACCTTAGTCATGCCTGTGTAACCTGCCCCACACTTGATGCGGGGACTGACATCCAGGGGAGGAGGCGACCCTACACACCTACAGTGAAGACGACTCTAGCTAACTGACCGTTACGGTGCCAACCATACCCAGCGTTGAATGGGGGGTACAGACCAATTCAAACACTCCGACCTGGTTAATCGTTATGTCCTCAGTTACCTTCTCGCCGGCGTTGATGAAGATGTCAATTCCAAGTTCCGACAACGTAAACGTATGGAACTCGGTGGGCACGTTGAAATCCAACGTGTAGGTCTTGCCCAGCTCCAGATCAAGCGTGTCCGGAATAAAAACATACGGGCTCTCGCCGTGGACGACGCTTAGGAGCTCGCCGCTTCCATCGGGTTGAGTGGGAGCAGCCGAGGGCGTGGGCGTTGGTGTGGCTGGAGGTGGTGTCGGGGTGGACGTTGGCTCAGGGCTGCCTCCACCGCAGCCGGAAGCTCCAGTAGCTATCAATGATGCCGCAATGAGCAGCCCAAGTATGGATGCAGTCTTAATACGCACGAACCCTCCCGAATTTGTCTATAGAGGCTATAGGTTAGATTGCTCTAATTATCACAATCATTGGCTGGGGGTGTCAACCCATATACTGTGAGACTTAGCTGGTCCGCTTGATTTCCAAGGCTTCGCCCGGCGCTAGAGCAACACGGCGAACGTTGATGCCCAGCTTCAGCAGCCAGTACCCCAGGGTAGCCTTGCTAACGCCGAGTTGCGCCGCGGTAGCAGTGAGCCCGTGCTGGTTTATCAACTCCGGAAGCAACCGTTCCAGGGGTTGATTGTTATGAGATGCCTCTACTTGTGCCATCAATTTAGTCTTTCTAGCCATGACTCCCCCTTTGGAGGTGAAATGATAGCCATTATCTGGATACTAGTCAAGAAAGATTATAAGCTTTGTACCGAACATCTCTTATACTTGTATAAGAAAATGCATAGAATAGCACCAACGTGACGTTGACTGCTTTAGCAGAAGCTTGGTAAATTATCTGGACAATTTCCTATGGAAACCCTCGAACAACAGGTCCTTGAACTTATTGCCCGTGCCTACGACGCTATCGGATGGCCAGGTGTCGTGGTTCTGATGACAATCGAGAGCGTGTTCTTCCCTATTCCAAGCGAGGCCGTGATGCCGCTGGCCGGGTGGATGCTGATAGAGGCCCAAGGTCACAGCGTTTGGTTTGTCCTGCTCGCCGGTCTGTTTGGCGCCCTGGGAAGCCTGATAGGCGCAATCGCTATCTATGCCATCGGTCTCTTCGGTGGCAGACCCCTACTCGAGAAGTACGGCCGCTATGTATTGATCTCCCGCAACGACCTGGACGTGGCGGACAGGTGGTTTGAACGATACGGCGCCTGGGCGGTGTTCACCTCCCGGCTTCTTCCCGTAGCCCGCAGTCTGATCAGTCTTCCCGCCGGGATCGCCAGGATGCACCTGCTCCCGTTCCTAGTCCTTACCTTCCTTGGGTCGTTCATCTGGTCTACCGGCCTCGCCCTTGGTGGCTATTTGCTGGGATCAAACTGGGAAACGCTGCGGGACCACATGCGTCCTTTCGACCTCCCCATCATTGCATTACTGGCTGTTCTTGTATTGGTGTACGTTTACCGGAGATTGAGAAGAAGGCGCACAAGCTCTGGAGCCTGACTACAGCTAAAGCGACAAGGATACGCAATGGACTCCCTGAAACGACCACGACACGAAATGCCTGAATTTGTGGCCCATGCTCTGATCGGAAGCCGGTTGATGGATACCTACCTGACCCGCCCTCCCTATCAGCAGAACGACTACATCGGTTGGATTAACAGCGCCAAGCGCCCCGAAACTCAGCAGAAGCGGCTGGCCCAGATGCTGGAAGAACTGGAAAGCGGCGACCGCTACATGAAAATGGTCTGGCGGCCAAAGCGCAGGTGACCACCGCCGGTTGCCTCAGCTTGACCCCCTGCTAGTCGGTGGTTAGACTGAATTCGGATGCCCCAGTAGCTCAGGGGATAGAGCGGCTGCCTTCTAAGCAGCGGGTCGCGGGTTCGAATCCTGCCTGGGGCGCCATCCGCTATCGGGCCGTCTTCCACAGCGCTACCTTTGAAATCGGCCTTGCCTTTGATAACGTATATCCATTGTGATAAGACCCTCTCCACAAGCAAGGAGTTGCCCACGGCTATACACTCCGCGTCCTCTTACACTCCTATCGACTGTGACAATGCTGCTTCTTCTTCTTGCAGTCGCTTGCAGCCCCAGCAGTGCGCCGGACCAAGACCGGCCCGGCCCCATCGCCTCCCCTACCCCATCTCTGGACGGCACGCCTCCTCAACTTGAACCCACGTATGGAGGAGTGATGCAGCTTGCCAACAGAGGCGACCCCCCTGCCGCCTTCGACACGCTGCGCACCAGCAGCATAGCTCTGCACCACGTGGGCGGAGCATTGTTCGGCCCCGGCAGCCTGGTCGCCAGATGTCGCCAGAACATGTACATCGTCTGCCCTTACTTGGCTAGGGCTTGGGTCACCAACAATGAGTTCACCGAATGGACCTTCACCATCAACGACGACGTTGTCTGGCACGATGGCGCCCCGTTCACCGCTGAGGACGCCAAGTTCTGGCTTGAGCTGGCTGCATTCGATACCGCGGCCGGCGACAAGACGCGCGCCCCCGCCTACTTCAAGTCCGATCTTGGGCAAATAGAAGAAATTGAGGTACTGGAAGGCGACAGATTGCGTGTTAGCCTGAAGGAGCGGTTCCCCTTCTACCTGGAATCCCTGATGAATCCCAGGATAAAGATTGCGCACCCTACTCATCTGATGAAAGAGAGGATAGAAGAGGGTGAAGTTAGCCTGGCGCCGCTGGATGTCGAATTGGTGGGCACAGGCCCGTTTCGACTGGAGAGCTATGAAAAGGGAAGCTTGCTCCGGGTGCAAAGGTTCGATGATTACTGGGAGAGGGACGAAAGAGGCCAACCGTTGCCATACCTCGATGGCATCGAGTTCATTGTCATGCCGGACCCGTCCACTATGGATGCAGCCATACGAGCCGGGAGATTGGACGGCGGCGCACGCGGCGAGGGCCACTACCTTTCCATAGAGAGAAAGCAGGGCTACGACAGCAGCCTGGGAGACGGCGTCCTCTATGCCGAAATGCAAGGCGGGCTGTTCCGCCTTGCATTCAACGTGCTGAAGCCCGGTCCCTGGCAGGACGCAAGGGTCCGCCAAGCCATATCGTTGTGGATAGACAATCAATCAGCCATCCCGTCCGCTCTGGGCGGCTTTGGTTACCTATCGCCTGTACTGAGCCCAAGCAATCCATTTACCAGCCCGGACTTCGCCACCTGGCCAAGATTCAATCCCGAGCAGTTGGAGCAGAACCGCGCCGAAGCCAAACGCCTTATGGAAGAAGCGGGCTATGTCGATGGCTTTGCCATGGGGTATTTGTGCCGTGCTCGCTTGATCGCGCGCTGTGAGTTCATACATGCACAGCTCTCCGGCTTGAACATAGATCTACAGATTCAAGTTGTGGACGAAGGGGAATGGAACCGGGGCAGAGTTTCTCTCGACTACGATAGTCAGCCGGGCGCTCACTTCACCCCTCCACTGCCGGAAGCCACCGAGTCCGTCTTCGGCGTATACAGCAACAACCCCGATGCCTACGCCAAGCACGAGGATGCAACCATCACTAAAATGTACGACAGGCTGCGGCTGGCCACCACCAGGATCCAGCGCGTCGCCATTTGGCGTGAGCTTGAACGATATATCGTCGAGGAGCAGGCCTACGTAGTCCCCATAGCGGGCACCCTTCAAGTAGTCCCATATCGCACCTACGTCAAGGGGCTGGTCATTCCTCCCGAGGATGGCCATACCCACACCGACTTTGCTACCGTATGGCTGGACAGGCCTTGACTCTAACCGTTAGCGCCACCATGGAACTCGTCACTCTCGTCCCCTCTACCGTCACTCCCGCACAGGGAGACCTTTTCATAATCCCGGTGTCAATTTGCCGGAAGCGCCACACTGTCATTCTGAGCACAGCGAAGAATCTGCGTTGCTGGGAGACAAGCGGACATATAGCCAAGGCCACACCCACACACCCGTCACTCCCGCGCAGGCGGGAATCCAAACCCCATAGGAGTTCCCGTTGCAGAGATATCTGCTGCTGCGTCTAGCCCTCTTCATACCAACTCTGCTAATAGCGTCATTGCTCATCTTTACCGTGATGCGCGCCCTGCCGGGTGACGTGGTTGGCGTGGTCCTCGGTGGAGCCGGCCAATCCGGCTACGACGCAGCACAATTGGAAAGCGTACGAGAAGAGCTCGGCCTCAGAGACCCTCTCATTGTTCAATACGGCAACTGGGTATGGGACATGGTAAACGGCAGCTTTGGCGGAAGGTCGTTGGAGGATAGGGAAGAGATCCGCAGCCTTGTGGCAAGACAGCTCCCGGTGACTCTCCTCTTAACCGCCTATGCCCTGCTGCTCTCCTTCTTTGTCTCCGTACCGCTGGGGGTGGTCGCAGCATTGTGGCAAGATAGATGGCCTGATTACATAGTGCGGTTTGTTACTATCTCCGGCCAGGCAATCCCAAGTCTTTGGGCAGCCTTATTGGTTATTCTGGGTCTGCTCCTGTTTTTCAACTGGTCGCCGCCCGTCATATATACCAACCCCTGGAGCAATCCATGGAACCATGTCCAGATAATGATATGGCCTACCCTGGTGCTGGGCTGGGGATACAGCTCCTACCTGACCCGCGTAACCCGCTCCAGCATGCTTGAAGTGCTGCGGCAGGACTATATCAGGACTGCATATGGCAAGGGACTAGATCGGCCTACAATTGTCTTCAGGCACACCCTGCGCAACTCTCTGATCCCGGTGGTAAGCGTGGCCGGGCTTCAGGTTGGCGCGTTAGTCAGCGGCGCCATAATCCTGGAGTCCATCTTCCTGGTTCCCGGCGTTGGCAGGGGTATAGTCCAAGCGGTCACCGTGCGTGACTACCCGGTTATTCAGAGCCTGGCCGTCCTCTTGGTATTGCTCATGTTGAGCGTGAACCTGGTCATCGACTTGATATACGTCCTACTTGACCCCCGCATCTCCTACACCACGTAGCTTGACAGCGCAATGAAGACAGCATCAGACATACCTCAACTCCATGAACCGTCTCTAAACACCGTCTTCAGGTGGACGCACAATGCCTGGCTGTTTGTAAAGGCCAAACCCCTGGGCGCACTGGGAGGCGTCATCCTGTTGCTGATGATAGTCAGTGCCCTGTTCGCCGACCAGATTGCGGCACGTGATCCACTGATGCAGGACATACCCAACCGGCTGAAGTCGCCAGGCAGCGAATTCCTCTTTGGCACGGACAGGTTCGGACGCGATATGTTCAGCAGGGTGATTTACGGGACGCGGGTCTCATTGTACTTAGGACTGATTTCCGTGGCATTTAGCACAGCGGTGGGCGGGCTGATTGGAATAGCCTCCGGTTATTTGGGCGGAAAACCGGACCTGCTGATGCAGAGAGTGGTGGACGCCTTGATGGCCTTCCCTACCCTGGTTATGGCGCTCATCATAGTCGCCGCCTTCGGTTCATCCATCTCCAACGTAATCATCGCCATAGTCGTTGCACTAACTCCCCGCATGGTGCGCATTTCGCGGGCTCAGGCGCTATCCGTGCGTGAAGAGCTATACATAGTGGCCTCGCAGTCCATTGGAGTAAAGCCCTTCCGCATCATGATCAGGCACATACTGCCCAACAGCCTGGCGCCCATCATAGTGCTGGCCACCGGCTACCTGGCCGAGGCCGTGATAGCGGAAGCAGCGCTCAGCTTCCTGGGCCTGGGCGTGCCTCCCCCCGACCCCTCTTGGGGGCGTATGCTCCAAGAGGGCGCACGCGAATATCTCGAGATAGCGCCCTGGCTCACCATCTTCCCCGGCATAGCATTGAGCCTCGCCGTGTTCGGCTTCACCCTCTTCGGAGACGCCCTGCGAGACGTCCTGGACCCCAGGCTGTCCACGTTCAGCGGCAAGTAGCCGTCCCCCCTAGTCTATGAACACTGAGAGCTCTAAGGTATTGCGCTCAGCTACAGGTGGAGAAGTTCTGCGTGGCGTATACCGTCTCTGTGATGTAGCCGTACTCCTCTTGCTTCTCTATAGCAACGCCTACGCCAATTCTACGGGCGTCCCTATCTAGGATATTCGTCCGGTGGCCTGGACTGTCCATCCAGCCCTGCACCAGTGCGATTGCCATCTCCTCGGTACTGTACGCTTCACCTACCCTTGTGCCGCTCCATGTCGAAGTAATCCACACTCTCACCCTCGGATACTTAGAGATGTTCTCACTGAGCCCGTAGGTGTAGCTACCATCCGGCAGATATGCGCGGCAATCATAACCTGCGTCCATAGCACGGTCGGTAGGATCCCTGCCGCCGAGTTCGTGACTATAGCCGCGAAGTATCATGTCCTCGCTGTGCATCTTGGCAATTTGCGAGATAGACGGGTCGTGCTGTAGCGATTCAAGGCCTGCCCGTTGACGTTCCTCATTCGTGAGCCTAATGATCATGGACTCGATTGTGGAGATGTCAAGAGGCGCGCCACCCGGATACTTGCCTTGTGCTTGTTCTGGTTCTGCAGTCGTCTGCGAATCTACCTTTGGTGTCGCTGTCGGAGTCGCAGTAGCCGTCGGTCGAGGCATAGGCGTCGGCCTGACACGCTCTGCAAAGTCTTGCTGAAAATCGCCAATCCGTTCTTGAGCGCTATCTGGAAGCAGTGGGACTACGGCTATGCCCAGAGTGGCACCTAGAATGAAAAGTGCGCAGAACAACAGGAATCTCACAACTCACCCCAAGTAGAATCAGCGACCAAACACCCTGCCGACCCATTGCTGCATATCTGTCGCCACTCCAACGGCTGCGTCGGGAAGGATAGGATATATGAGCAGGACACCCGAAACGGCTCCGGTCAGGATTGCAACGCCCACGAAAAAGGAGACGCCCAGGACATTTCCAAAAGCGAATCGCCGACCTCTACGCTTGAATGACCGCTCAAAGGCACTAAAGTCCTCCGGTCGTGAACCAAGGGCCAATCTCGGCCCGCTGCCCAATCGCTCGACACGGCGTTGGGCTTCTTGCCGTTGGCGGACACGTTCTTCTCGCTCACGCCTCTCACGCTCTGCCCGATGTCTCCTACCTAATCGCTTGTTCGTGCACTCTACGCATGTACAAGCAGGGGGATGATTCAACCACCGTTCTTTCAATTCAAACGCTTCCCCCGGCAAGATACACTTACGTATGCCCTCCTGTTCAAAGATTCAGCCCTTAGCAGACTTCTTGGCAAGCTCCGGCCTGTTCCACTTGCAGGCATAGGTCACGCTGCCTATCCCGACAGCCACATGGACGGTCAGCACAGGTCACTTCGCAGACACAGACGACGATTGATTCCAGCAGGAAGTCCGACGGCGCGGCATCATCACCCCGCTGCCCCATGAGCACGAGATCGTCAAAGCGCGGAGTATGGCGATAGCAGCAGAATTGGCGATCCTTCTCTTTGAGCCCACGCACTTTCCAGTCGTCCAGTATTCCATACATGGAATCCACAACCGCCCCATGAGACAGGTGGTAGTGAGCCACACCGCCATCGTCACGACGCCCGACTTTACGCCAGAACGCTTGAACCCAGCGTTGGCGGCGGTTCAGCTTGGAGACACCGGACAGCAATGGTGAATCCAAGTCTACCGCACCAAAGCAGTAGGAGAATAAAACACAATGACACGTTTCAGTATCCATCAAAACCCCCAGCTTAAGATTATTCGAGAGGTACGCCAAGACCGTGTACACGCATGGAAACATCGAGCGGAAGCATGAGGTTAAACGCACCGTTCTTTCAATTCAAACGCCTCTGGGCAGTATTATACGCAGAGCTATGCCCGTGATTTCCCCGGCCCTTCCGCAGACGCTCACGCATCCTCTACACAGCAGCGTAACCTAAAGCGTCAGTTCAAACGTAATCCCGAAATCACCCTCTAGCTCTACCCTCTTGGGATTGGTGTCCGTACCCAGGTCGGTATAGACAAGCCCGCTGCCCTCGTTGTAGTCAACTAGTTGAGAAGGGTTGGGATTCGAGTTCAAAATCACAAACGTTGCGCCTGGAGGAGAAAGTATGTAGCGATTTAGGGAATGCCACGTTCCCCTGCCAAAGGCGAACCCCTTTTCCGGGTTTATCAGGAACGCGTGTATGTCCTCCGGCTTGGGAACGGCGTACGGATCGTCCGGGTCAGTGGGAGCGGCGGCGCAGACTACGGCGGGCGCGCCCGACAGCTGTATGAAGCTCTGAGTCACACCAAAATGGCGTTCCATCAGAGTGAACTGCAGTCCCTCGTACGGCTGCCAGATGACGTTCACCGTGGTGCTTACGTCGGCCTCGAAACCAACGGGGAAGAACAGCCGGGCATCCGCCGGATGCTCCTTAGCGTCCATCAGCTCCCCAAACGGTGCAAAGGTCTCTTCAACCATCGGTTCTACCTTGAGCTTTACAATTCTTCCCATAACAATCCTCCTTCTTGAACTTTTGATTTCAGCTAAATGGGGACGGCATCATCCCCACCGGCACTTCGATCAGTGTGGGCGCTTGCGCAGTAAACGAATCGACCAGTGCCCTTTCCAGTTCATCGGCGCCCCCTACCCTGACGCCGCGCGCGCCATAGGCCTCAGCCAGCTTGACGAAGTCAGGGTTGTGCAGCTCCGCGCCAACGGTACGACCATCGAAACGGTTCATCTGATCACGCAAGACATTGCCGTAAGCGTTGTCGTTGAAGACAACCGTTACCACGTTGATACCGTATTTGACCGCGGTGGACAACTCCTGCGAGTTATACAGAAAACCGCCGTCTCCGGAGACGGCCACCACCACCTTGTCCGGCTGGGCCACTTTTGCCCCAAGCGCCACGGGGTAAGCAAACCCCAGATTGCCAAAATACGACGAATTGAGATACGTGCCCGGCTCATAGACAGGATAGTACGGCCGCGAGTAGTAACCCAACTGGGTCATCCCTGCCACAAGTATGCCGTCGTCCGGTATTGCGGCGCGAATTGCGGAGTTGAACGAGTCCTGAGGCTCAATCCTGCGCGACTCCGCAGCTATTCTTGCCTTGACCTCTTCCATCTCCGACTGCCGGCTGGGCCGCGGCGGGGCTGCCGTGGAAACCGCCCTGTACAGCGCTTCCAGGGTGAGTCCGGCATCCCCTACCACACCTACGGTGTTCTCATAGTTGCGGCCTATCTCCTCGGCGTCTATATCCACTTGCACAACCGGTCCATTCAACAGACTGGGAACGGCCAGCCTTGTGCCCACGGCCAGTACCAGGTCATGTTTCTGCATCTCCGTTGCCAGCGGATCACCCGGCGCTCTGGGTACTCCAAGAGACAGGTAATGCCTGTCCGATATGGCGCCTTTGCCCTCGCCGGTAGTCACGACCGGAGCCTGCAGATGC
Source organism: Dehalococcoidia bacterium (assembly GCA_965197965.1). Lineage (GTDB taxonomy): Bacteria > Chloroflexota > Dehalococcoidia > Lucifugimonadales > QGNO01 > DAOUJH01. Next base: position 129,775 of record OZ240235.1, on the reverse strand, counting down.
TCCGCCAGCCTGACCAGTATCTCCGACGCGCCCGAAGATATAGCTCCTCCACCCGCCCATATCAGCGGCCTCCCGGCTTCAACCAGCAACCGCGCCGCGTTCTGCACGCTTTCATCGCTGGCCGCGCCGCGCCGGTAGTCGCCAGGTTCGCGGAGCTCTACGTCTGCTTCTTCGGCAAGCGTTTCCGGCGGTATCTCGATCTCGACAGGCCTGGGACGGCCGGTCTTAAGCTGGTAGAAGGCCTCGTGCACGGCTTGAGGAATCTCCGCGGGGTCCAAGACCCTATGCGCCCACTTGGTGATCGGCCTTATGGTATCGAGCTGTTCGTGCACCTCGTGAAGGACCCCTCTGTTGACTCCGATCAACTCTCTCTGTACCTGACCGGACACAACCAGTATCGGCGACGATGCGGCATAAGCCGTACCAATGCCGGCGGTGGCGTTGAGCAGGCCCGGGCCCGGGACTACCATAGCCGTCCCTATTCCGCCCCCTGCGCGGGAAAAACCGTCGGCCATGTAGGCGGTAGCCTGCTCATGCCTGGTCGTTATCCAACGAATGCTGGGCTCGTCGTAAAGCGGATCCAGAGCGTGGTAAAGCTGCACGCCCGGTAGGCCGAATATGACCCGCACACCCTCGCGGTGCAGCGATTTCGCCAGCGCTTGTCCACCGGTCATTCTAGGCATGTAACCTACTCCTTTGCACTCACAGTGCTGGCAGCTTTCCTTGCTTCCAAGGGATCCTCTACCAGCCCGGGTTTGCCTGCCAGGAAAATGGCGAGTGCACCCAGGGCTACCAGCGGACCCATGATGAAGAAGGCCAACTGATAGGAACCCTGGGCATCAAACATCCTCCCGGCAAACAATGGGCCCAGAACGCCGCCGCCCACACTGATCGGGTTCATTATTCCGCGCAACGTAGCATATCTCCTCGGCCCAAAGAAGTCGGCCACTATGGTCTGTTGCGTCACGGTATGAGCCGCTTGCCCCAAGCCGTAAGCCAGGTAGTACAACCCAACGGCCCAGAGGGTGCTTGGGGTGATCATAGAAATGGCAACCCAGCCTATACCCATCAAAACAAAGCTGTACATGAGCAGCCTATGTCTCCCTACCTTATCACCAATCGAGCCGCTGGCCAGGCGGCCAAATACCTGCACCGCGCCGTAGATGGAAACAATCACTCCCGCGGAAAGAGCCGTAAATCCCGTGTTGCGCAGATGGTAAATAAAATGTACGTGGTTGGTGGAGGTGCCGAAGCTGTAGACGGCGTTGGCCAGCAGCACAAGCCAGAAAGATGCCATTTTCATGGCGTCTTTCACCGAGTAGCTCCCACCTTCTTGGCCTTGCCCCTTTGATCCGGGACCGCTCGAGACCTGGGGCGGCACGGTCGCCCCGTCCGGCAGCCAGCCATACGGTTCCGGCCGCGCCCTGAGCAGCAGCGCCATGGGGAAATTTATGACCAGGAACGCTATGGCGGCAATGGTGGCCGCTTCACGCCATCCAAAGATCACCAGTAGGATGGTGATAGGCAACGAGCCTACGTAGCCCCACCCACGACCCATGGCAATGTAAGAGGAAGCTAATCCACGCTTGCGGTGGAACCAGTGCATTACAGGCGTTATGTACGCCATGTGGGCGCCCATACCCTGGCCCAGCGCTATTACCAACGAGGCAATATAGAACTCCCATACAGAGTCCATGTTGGCGAAGAGGAGCAGCCCTATCGTCATCACCACGTTCCCGGAGGCCGCCATGATTCTAGGGCCAACACGGTCTATCAAGTAGCCGGAAACGGGAGCCAAGATACCTGTTTCGAGCTGCTTTAGAGAGAAGCCTAAGGAGATGGCGGTAAGGGACCAGCCCATCTCATCGCGGATGTCTTTGATGAAAATAGAAAGGCCAACCATGAATACGGCCATGTTGACAAAGCTGGTGATGGTGCCAGCCGCAACAATGTACCAACCGTAGAAGACTCGACCCGGCCTAACCTGGGTGGCGGGTTCTGTGGAGTTCTGCTCTATTGCCACTTGCTGTAGTATAGGCATGTTGCACAGATACGCAAGATACAAATAGCTAACCAAAACGCTAATTTAGGAGCTTCCATGTGCCGAAGTATCAAGAAGCTGCGCAGCCCGGACGCCACGGTCAATGACGAAGACGTGCGCGCCGCCGCGCTGCAATTCGTGCGCAAGATCAGCGGCTATGCCAAGCCCTCGCGAGCCAATGAGACCGCTTTCAATCAAGCGATCGATGAGATAAGTCTGGCGTCCCAGGCCCTGCTTACTTCGCTGAAGACCATACATACCAAGACAGGCTAGGAGGAAACCGTCATTCTGAGCGCAGCGAAGAATCTGCGTCGCAGGCAGACAAGCGGACATATAACCAAAGCGCACCTCTACTCACCTCGCTGAAGGCCGCCCGCGCCAAGACGGGCCAGGAGGTAGCTATGCTTGACCTAACAATAAGAGGCGGACATGTTGTGACTCCGGCCGGCATCGGCCAGTGGGACATAGGCGTCATTGGCGAGAAGATTGTGGCCGTAGCCACGCCGGATGCCCTACCCGAAACAAAAAAAGCCATCGATGCCACTGGCAAGATCGTTGTGCCCGGCGGCGTAGAAGCGCATACCCACGTGGGATTCCCCCACTTGGCCCCCGGCTGGGGCAATAACACCGCCGGCCCGGAAGACCTGTCCCTGGGCGCGCTCTGGGGCGGCACAACCACCATGATGGACTTCGCCAGCGTTACCGATGCCAAGCACGGAGACATGGTGAGAGCCGTCCAAGACCACATGGCCATGTTCCAAGACAAGATGTACGTAGACTACTCGGCTCATTGCACCTACCGGGGCCCGAACGCCAATCCGCAGACCATCTCGCAGATAAAGGACCTCGTAGCTGCTGGTTTCCCCAGCGTCAAGATATTCACCACTAACCACGCTCCAAGGCCAAACCGGCCGGTCACCATGATAGACATGGGCCAGCTGGTGGATATCATGCGGGAAACCGCGGAGCACGGCGGCATCGTAGCCATTCATGCGGAAGACGACGAAATAGTGCAGTACAACTACGCCAGGGCCGCTGAGAACGAGACCTGGGACTGGTATTACCTTCCCACGATCCGCACCAACCTGTCGGAGGATCTGTCGGTACGCCGGGTGATACGCGCCGCCGAGCATACCGGCTCCGCCATGTACATAGTGCACACCAGCGCCAAGGAGGGCGTGAACGCCATAGCCGAATCGAGGAGGCGCGGATACCCCGTATACGGCGAAACCATCCTCCTCTACGCCTCTTTCAACTCCGAAAACTACAAAGAATCCGATGGTATGAAATACCACACCTACCCTGCCACAAAGTCGGAGGAGGACAGGCTGCGGCTCTGGGACGGCCTAATCGTGGGAGACCTGAGCATCCTGGCCACTGACGCCATAGCTACGGATTACGCCGGAAAGACAAGGGGCAGAACGGTGGTGGACGTCCAGGGCGGCAACATAGGCATAGAAATCCGGATGGGGGTAGCATACTCGGACGGCGTGGTGAAGCAAGGAATGTCTTTGGAGCGTTACGTCGATATCATGTCGACCAATCCCGCCAAAATACTTGGCTTCTACCCCCAAAAGGGCGCCATAGCCACGGGCAGCGACGCCGACATTACGATAATAGACCCCAACATCAAGAAGACGCTCTCAATGGAGGACCTACACCTTTACGATTACAACCCATGGGAGGGCTGGCAGATAGAAGGCTGGCCCGTAACCGTGACCCTGCGCGGCAAGGTAATGATAGAGGACCGCAAACTGGTGGGAACGCTCGGTGAGGGCAAGCTCATCCCCCGCAAGATAGCTGGAGACATACTCACAAGACCCGCTGTCTAGCGCTCCCCTCCCCTTCCGTCATTCTCGTGCTTGACACGGGAATCCAGGCGCATGCCGCCAACGGAGCTACACCCTGTAATGGTCACCCTTCAGCAACTGAACCAACGAATAATCTCATGTGCTCAGTGTCCCCGATTGGTGGAGCACCGACAGGCCATCGCCCGGAAGAAGCGTCGCATGTACAGCCACTGCGATTACTGGGGCCGGCCTGTTCCGGGCTTCGGTGATGAATCGGCCAAGATATTGATTCTTGGTCTGGCTCCTGGCGCCCATGGCTCCAATCGGACGGGACGTATGTTCACTGGAGATAGTAGCGGTGAATGGCTGTTTCGCTCCCTGTACAAATATGATTTCACCAACCAACCATTATCGACCCACAGAGGCGATGGCTTGGTGGTGAAGAATATGTACATCACGGCGGCTTTGAGGTGTGCTCCGCCAGACAATAAGCCCCAATCGGAGGAGTTGAGGCGATGTCAGCCTTACCTTTTGGCCGAGCTAGAGCTTCTGAGGAACGTCGAAGTGGTCATAGCGTTGGGCAAAATCGCCTTCGATAGCTTTCTCAAGGCCTGGAAGGCACTTAAACGCCCCCTCCCCTCCCCTAAGCCTAAATTCGGTCACGGACTCGAATATAAGCTAGCTCCAAACTTAACCTTCATTGCCTCTTATCATCCCAGCCGCCAGAACACCCAGACGGGTAGACTCACTCAGCCTATGCTGGACAACATTTTCAAGAGGGCGCGGCAGGCGCTGCCGTCCTGACAATCCCAACGACTCTACCGCAAGATAGCTGGAGACATACTGACAAGCCAGCCGTCTAGCGCCTCCCTTCCCTTTCGTCATTCTCGTGCTTGACACGGGAATCCAAGCGCGTGCTGCCAGTCTGTGTTTGCTACCCGCTATTTATGGGTGATAGGCCACCATTTTGACCTCGGTCATCTCTTCCACGGCGTACTTGGGCCCTTCCTTGCCCAGGCCGCTCTCCTTCAGTCCGCCAAACGGCATCAGATCGGCACGGTAGCCGGGGCCTTGATTGATCATCAGGTTCCCAAATTCAACCTCTTTGGCGAACTTCATCGCCCAATCTACGTTCTGGGTGAATATCCCAGCGCTTAGCCCGTAGTTGGTATCGTTCGCCATGCCAATAGCTTCATCGATATCGGTGAACGGCGTCACCGCCACCGCGGGGCCGAACAGCTCGTCACACGAGATTCGCATCTCAGGCCTGGCGTCTGCCACAACCGTGGGCTGGTGCACAGCCTTGGAATAGTCGCCGCCGGCTATGACGCGGCCTCCTCCGGCTTGAGCCTCTCTGACCCACTGGTTGACCCGCGCCGCATCCTGTTCGCGCACCATCGGCCCCATCACCACGCCTTCCTCCAATTGATCGCCCACCTTCATGGCCTCTACCGCTTCCTTCAGGGCGTCCAAATAGTTCGCGTAGAGAGACCTGCTGGTGATTATGCGTTGTGCTGAAGTGCATGCCTGTCCCGCATTGGCATATCCGCTTGATATTGTGGCCGCCACCACCTTCGTCATATCGGCGTCGGGCATCACAATCAACGGGCAGATGGAACCCAGCTCCATGGTAATTTTCTTCAGACCGGCCACTCGTGCTATGTGATCGCCTATGTCCCGGCTCCCCGTAAAAGATATCTTGCGCACTCGTTGGTCGGCTACCAGGGCGTCTCCCAAGGTGCCGCCTGAGCCGGTCAAGCACTGCACCGCTTCCGCCGGCACGCCCGCATCGAGCAGAATCTCCACCAGTTTCAAGGCCGATAAAGGAGTATCGCTGGCCGGCTTGATGATTACGGAGTTGCCCGCGGCCAGCGCCGGAGCCACCTTGTGCGCGACCAGGTTCAAAGGGAAATTGAACGGGCTGATGGCCACCACCACGCCAACCGGGACGCGCAAGGTGAATCCTATCTGGCCCGTCCAGCTGGGGTTGGCATCCAAAGGTATAGTCTCGCCGTATATGCGTTTCGCTTCTTCTCCGGAGAGGCTGATCGTTTGCACGGCACGGGCAACTTCCGTCCGGCCCTCGGCCAGGATCTTGCCCTCCTCCATGGAAATGGTCCGCGCCATCTCCTCCGACCGTTCTTCCAGGAGGTCTGCAGCTCTTCGCAGCCAGAGAAAGCGCTGATAGCTCGGTGTTCTTGCCATGACCTTGGAGCCTCGCACCGCGCTGGATATAGCCGTCTCCACGTCCTCCAGGTCTGCTTTTGGCACGGAATCTATCACTGAATTGTCGAATGGATTAATTACTTCCGCCTTCTCAGGCTTGTCTACCCATTCGCCGCCTATGAACATCTTCATTTTGAGTCAACCCTCCTAATCAAGGTGCACGGCCTAGTTTCTCTAAGCAGTCAAGCCACTCCGCATCACTCTGTTCAGTTAAGATGAAGCCTAATGCTTTGCTTCATTTCAATAACAGGCGTAACATCATACAGCAAGTTACTTGTCCAAGGAGCTATATGCCTTCACTGAGCGCCAGAACAAGATTGGTATTCCAATCAGAGATCAGGTCTATGAGCATCGAGTGCAACAGGGTCGGTGGAATCAACCTTGCTCAAGGCGTCTGCGATATGGAAGTCCCCCTGCCCGTGAGACAGGGCGCGCAACAGGCTGTGGAAGATGGGTTCAACATATACACTCGCTATGACGGGCTTCCCCGGCTCAGATACGCCATCGCCAATAAGATGCGCAACTACAACGGCATGGACGTAGACCCGGAAAGCCAGATCATAGTGAGCACTGGCTCTACCGGAGTATTCTACAGCGCTTGCATGGCGCTGCTCGACCCCGGTGACGAGGTAATACTCTTCGAACCGTACTACCAGTACCACGTGAACACCCTACTCTCGATGGACGCCGTCCCCGTCTATGTCCCGACCGCACCTTCCGACTGGTCGTTCGATCCGGAGCGCCTGAAAGCTGCCATCACGCCCAGGACCAAAGCCATCATTGTCAACACCCCTTCCAACCCCTCCGGCAAGGTGTACAGCCGCACCGAGCTGGAATGGATAGCCAAGGTTGTCCAAGAGAATGACCTGTTCCTCATAACCGACGAGATTTACGAACATTTCGTCTACGATGGCAGAACGCACATAAGTCCGGCTACACTGCCGGGCATGGCGGAACGCACTATTACCATATCCGGAGCTTCCAAGGTCTTCAGCATCACGGGCTGGAGGATTGGATACGCGGTGAGCGATGCAAAGTGGGCGCAGATCATCGGGTATATGAACGACCTGGTCTACGTGTGCGCTCCAGCGCCGCTTCAACTTGGCGTGGCAAGAGGCCTGGAAGAGCTTTCGCCCGAGTACTACTCCAACATTGTCACTGACTTCAAGGTCAAACGGGACAAGATATGCAACGCTCTGTCCAAAGCAGGCTTGGCCCCCTACCCGCCCCAGGGCTCTTACTACGTTTTGGCGGATGTATCCCGGCTTCCGGGGGATACGGGTAGAGACAAGGCCATGCACCTGCTCCGGGAGACCGGCGTGGCAGGGGTGGCGGGAAGCGCCTTCTACCACGGCTCGGACGGAGACAACCTCATGCGCTTCTGCTACGCAAAGACGGATGAGGACTTGGAAGAAGCCTGCCGCAGAATTGAGGCGCTGGCCTAGAGACGGCTAAACATCACATAACCCAGGAGGGATCATGTCCACGTATACAGGCCTTTTGAAGTTCAACGACGACCGCAGTGGAGAACAGCAGCTGGAAGCCGGTAGGGCGGCCCGATCCATAGCGGAGACGGTTGGCGGCGGAGGGCGCTTCCTCCACATCTACTGGACGGAGGGGGACGCCGACTTGCACCTCACCTACGAAGGGCGCACCGAAGAACAGGCCATGAGCGTGTTCAAGCAGCTAGAGGAACAGCAAAACGCCACGATTTGCGTGGTTAGAGCCCTGGCCGAAGGCGAAAAGGAGCGGGCCATCCAGGGCGAAGACGTTTGACACAGTGAAATGGGCGCAATTGAAGCAGGCGAATACAAGCTAAATAATCCCGAAGCCGTCGAGACGCCGGCCATGCTGGTATTCCAAGACATGGTCGAATACAACATTGCAGAAGTAATTCGATTGTGCGGCTCTCCTCAGAAGATAGTGCCGCACGTCAAGACGCACAAATCCCCTCAGGTCCTGCGCATGCAGTTGGAGGCTGGCATGGTCGCCTTCAAGTGCGCCACACTGAGCGAAGCGGAAATGGTAGCCGGTGCCGGGGGCAAGGAAATCGTTATCGCCTTTCCCATACCGCATCCCGCCAAGCTGGAGCGTCTCATGGCTTTGAAGCAAAGTTATCCCACGGCGAGTATCAGCGTCATTGCAGGCGACCCCAAGCACGTCGAAATCCTGTCCGATGCCGCCGTTCGGCACAATCAAGACCTGTCCGTCTATATGGACGTGGAGGTGGGCAGCGAGCACGGTACGGGGATTCAAGCCGGCGAAACGGCGGACCAACTCTATCTTCAGATAGCCCGCTCTCCGGGTCTTACAGCTGCTGGCATACACGCCTACGACGGACACGCCGGAGATACCGCGGAGCCCGGCCCGCGCCGGGCAGTGGTGCAAGGAAACCTCGAGAAGATATACGCCATCAAGAGCAACGCGGCACGACAAGGACTGGATGTCCCAGACGTCATAGCCGGAGGCTCTTGGTCGTTTAGCTTTTACGCGGAAGAGGAAGGCATTAGAGTATCGCCGGGCAACTGGATCTACTTCGATCTGGTCAACTCGGTAATGACCGAACTCAGCTTCAAGAAAGCGAGTGCCATCCTGGGACAGGTCGTAGACGCCCAGAAGGAATGGGATACGGTCACTGTCGACATCGGCCAGAAGGGCGTAAGCCATGATCCTCCAATGTCCAACCGGTTCAAGATCATGGGCAAAGCGGAAGCTGAGCTGGTGGGCCAAACCGAGGAGCACGGTGTAGTCAAGCTAAACGGCGAGAATCTGGAAATCGGCGACTTCTTCCTTGCTTCGCCGGGCCACGCCTGCATGACCACGTTCAAGTACCCCTCGTCCCTGGCCGTGAACGGATCCGGAGACGTTGTGGATACCTACCACCACACCGCCCGCGACCGGTGATCCAAACCTCTTCCCCTTGACGGGGAAAGATTGAGATGGGGGTGACCAACACCGTCCGGACGCAGACCCACACCCCTCATTCGTCGCTCCCGCGAAGGCGGGAACCCAAGCGCGGGAGCAGAAACATTGTAGGGGCAACCCTCGTGGTTGCCCTGGGGCCCCATTCGTCGTTCCTGCGGAGGCAGGAACCCAGGGCGGCGGGGCGCAGCGTCATTGTGAACCCAGCGAAGCAATCTAGTGGCGGCGCGGCTGTCCCCCTGCCCGCTTGCCCAGCTTGACCGCTCCCTCATACCTGCATACCATGTGCTCGCATTCAGGAGGGCCTAATGGGACAACGCATCGCAATAGTCGGCGCCGGCGCGGTGGGCAGCTACATCGGCGGACATCTAACCAGGGCTGGATACAATCCCACCCTCATAGACATCTGGGGTGACCACGTCGACCGTATGAGAGAGCACGGCCTCAGAGTCTCCGGCTTCCCTGACGATTTCACCGTTCCCGTAAACGCCCTGCATCTGACGGATGTCCAGGGGATACATGACCCATTTGACATCGTCATCCTCTCCCTCAAGTCGTACGACACCGAATGGGGCGCTCACTTTGTCAAGAGATTACTCACCCCCAACGGTTACGTAGTATCGGCGCAGAACTGCATGAACGATCAGCTTATTGGCTCCATAGTGGGATATCAGAGGGTGATACCGTGCGTGCTCTGCGACTATGCCGTGCAGCTCTGGGAGCCTGGGCACGTTCAACGCAGGAAAGAGCCCGCGGACAAGGAGCGCTACTCCTTCCGGGTCGGCGAGCTTAACGGCCATGTTACGCCACGCGCGGAAAAGCTGGCCGAGATAATGGGAAGCGTGGACGGCTCATTTGCAACGCCTAACATATGGGGGGAACGCTGGTCCAAGCTGGCGCTGAACATCGCCACCAACCCGCTCCAGGCTCTGACCGGCCTCGGCTCGCAAGGGCTTGCCAGGGACAGCCGCGCCCGCCTAGTCTATGCCCAGCTTGCCAAGGAGTGTGTGCAGGTTGGCCTTGCTCTAGACTACAGCATAGAGAAGGTGCACGGGTTTGAACCGGAGATGTGGGCAAACGCAGACCAGGGCGATATCTACGAAGAGCTGGACGCCTGGATGGCTTCCCGGGCCAGCGGGCCGGAATGGCGTTCCTCCATGGCGCAGGATGTCATCAAGGGCAGAAAGACTGAAATAGAGCAGATGAACGGGTACATTGTGTCCAAAAGCCGTGAGGCCGGCGTTTCCACCCCGGTAAATGCGGCTACGGTTCAAGTTATCAAACAGATAGAGGCCGGGCAGTTGCAACCGGCGCCGGAAAACGTCGAGCGAGTCCTCTCGATAGCAGGACTTTAACAAACCGCGCGCAATGACGGAATCAAGCGGAGCACCTATGGAAGTCAACCACGTTTCTTCTCAGAAGCTGCGTCCCTTTGCGGCGGCGATACTCCATAAGCAGGGCGTGCCCCAAGAGGACGCTGCTTTCGTGGCGGAGGTTCTGGTAGAGGCAGACCTTCGCGGTGTAGATTCTCACGGAGTCACGCGTCTCTCCGGGTACGTCAGCATGATTCACAAAGGCGTGCTCAACCCGCGTCCCGCGGTCCGTGTCGTCCAGGACTCCGGCGCAACCGCTGCGCTGGACGGCGATCACGGCTTTGGCATGTTGGGAGCAAGACAGGGTATGGCCATCGCGATTCAAAAGGCGCGGCAGTTCGGGGTGTCCATAGTAACGGCGCGCAACCTTAGCCACACCGGCATGATCGGCTTCTACACCATGTCGGCGGCTTCCCAAGACATGATAGGCATCGCCATGAACAACGGAGCGGGCATTGTGCCGCCGTTTGGCGGCCTCACCCCCACCCACGGCACCAATCCGTTCAGCATAGCCATCCCCACAGAAAGCGATCCGGTCGTCCTGGACATGGCAACGACCATGGTGGCGGCCGGTAAATTAAGGCTCGCCGCCAAGAAAGGAACGCCCATACCCTTGGACTGGGGACTGGACCGCCACGGAGAACCCACCAGCGACCCCAACGAAGTGCTGGAGCATGGAGTGCTGCAGTGGGCGGGAGGATACAAGGGCTTCGGAATCGCCACCGCGATAGAGATCCTGGGTGGCGTACTCTCGGGCGGCCTCTTTGCCAGGGACGTGCCGCAGCTCAAGGTCTTTGGACAAGACCCCATCATCGCCAACGGCGCCTACATCGCCGTCGATATCCAGCGTTTCATGCCACTGACGGAGTTCCACGACAGAATGGCCAGACTTGTCGACCAGATTAGATCGTCCGAACGGGCGCCCGGTGTGGAACGCATCTACGTTGCCGGGGAACCGGAGTTCCGGCTGAAGGAGCAACGTGAACGGGAAGGCGTCCCTCTCAGCACAGAGGTGTTCCAGGAGCTGCTTGAGCTGAGCAAGGAGTACTCCGTGCCTTTCGACCCAAGCCAGTAAGGGAGGAGACCATGACCCGCATGACGGGAAAACGCGCCTTGGTTGAAATGCTGCGCGCCGAGGGCGTGAAGTACATCTTCGGTAATCCCGGCACCACGGAGTTGCCTCTCATGGACGCACTCCAGGACGCTCCAGACCTGCAATACGTCACCACACTGTTTGAAGGCGTAGCCGCAGGCATGGCGGACGGATACGCCAGAGTGACCCAGAAACCCTCTTTCGTCAACCTGCACATCTCGGTCGGAGTGGCTAACGCCATCGCGGTGGTCTACAACGCATGGCGGGGCGGCACTCCCATGGTGATCACCGCCGGACAGGCCGATTCCAGCTTTCATCTGCATTCCCCTACCCTTCACTCCAACATGGTCAACGTGATGCGAGAGTATACAAAATGGGCGGGAGAGGTCACTCACCCCTGGGACGTGCCCTCCATCATCAGAAGAGCCTTCAAGATAGCAAGCACCCCACCCACGGGCCCCGTATTCGTATCACTGGCCTGGGACGCCATGAACGGAGAGGCCGACGTCGATATAGAGCCGTCGGTAGGCGGCTATTTCCGGTTGCGGCCCGACACTAGAGCCGTAGAGGAAGCGGCAAACATGCTCGCACAAGCCAGCGATCCCCTTATCCTCGTCGGGGACAGGGTATCGCAATCGCCGGGGGCGCCCCTTCTGGTTGCCAGGCTCGCCGAGCAGATAGGAGCGCCCGTGTACGCCCCCACAACCCTGTCAGAGGTGCACGTCCCCACCTCTCACCCACACTATCTGGGCACATTCGAAACAAGCTGGTTCGACCATCGCATGAAGAAGCGACTGGACGAGTCCGACGCCGTGGTAGCCATCGGCATCGACGCGCTGATCCAGTTCATCCCTACCCCTGAGAGGCCGTTCAGCGGCTCACCCAAGCTGGTCCATCTGGATAGCAGCGCCTGGGCCATTCAGCGATCGTATCCGGTGGCGGTGGGAGTGCTCAGCGATATAAGTGCCGGTTTGGAGGAGATAGCGGACGCCTTGGACAACACCATGTCAGGCCCCGCAAAGGAAGAGGCCAGGGCTAGGGGCAAGGCTATCGCCGCCCAGAAGCACACCGCTGCCCAGGCGTTTCAAGCCAGGGTCAACGAAAAATGGGACAACGTACCCATCTCCTCGGAGCGGTTTGCCGTCGAGGTGGCCCGAGCATTGCCTCCCAGCTTCATCTACTGCGACGACTCCATCACAACCCGCGGCGTCCTCATGAACGCCATAGACTTCGACGAGCCCGGCTCCCTGTTCGCACAACGAGGCGGAAGCCTGGGTTCCGCCATGGGCGCGGCGCTGGGCATGAAGCTGGCCTCTCCGGATAGGCCAGTGGTGGCCGTAATTGGCGATGGCACGGCCATGTACACCATCCAGGCTCTGTGGACAGCGGCCGCTTACGACATCCCGGTGACCTACGTATTCTGCAACAACAGTAGCTACAAGGTGCTCAGGGAGGGTATGACCCGGTACCTCACCGGCTCCGAGCGCCAGAGCGACTACCTCGGCATGGACTTTTACAAGCTGCCCCTTGATTTCGTGAAGATGGCTGCCGCTTTCAATATAGAAGGCACCCGCGTGGAGAACCCCAACGACCTGGGGCCCGCCCTCCTCAGTGCGGTGAACAGCAACAGGCCAACCGTGGTAGACGTAATCATGGACGACGCCCTAGACCCCGACCGGCTTCAGAGCCAATGGGGCGCTTGGTTGGGGATGTAGCCCCGCCCTTCTCGTCATTGCGAGCGCAGCGAAGCAATCCGGCGGCCGGGGGACGGCTCTACACCTCTCCCTCTGGGAGAGGTCGGCGCAAAGCGGCGGGTGAGGGCGCCCCCTTCCGTCATTGCGAGCGCAGCAAAGCAATCCGGCGGCGCGACAGTGTCATTCTGAACGGAGCACAGCGGAGTGAAGAATCCCAGGCCGCCCGCCCGCAAACCCCCGCCCCGTATTTCAGCACGCCCTCCTCGTCATGCCCGCGTGTCCTTCCCGTCATTGCGAACTCCGCAAAGCAATCCTGCGGCGTAGTGAGGGGTCTAAATCAAGCGGTGAAAAGAAAATGTCCTGAGAAATCTCAGTTCCGGCTTGGCCAGGCTTTCGACCGCTCGGTTGCCCGATTGGCCTCCACCCCGTCCCCTCCGTTGCCTTGATTGCTCAGGACATCCCAACTATATCATCCTGTACGAGAAGCTGTCAATACCTTGTATGGGGTCAGGAGATATCGGACAAGGCCTCCTTTCCCTTGGTATTAGTATCGAGCCAGTGGTGATAGAACTGGTCCGGGGTCTTGTAACCCAGGGCTTGATGGGGGCGCACCGTCTCGTAGATGCGGTTCCAGGCCAGGAGAGCCTGCTCCAGACTCCCCAGATCGGTGGGGAGGTCCTCCACCTGGTAGAACTCCTCCTCGTCGGTGCGGAAGCTCCGCTCAATGCGCCCGTTTCCCTGAGGGTAGTTAGGTCGGTTGAAGTAGTGGGTCAGCTGGAGTTCTGCTACCCTGGCTCCAAACTCCTTCAGGAACTCGCTTCCTCCGTCCGACTGTATGGCCTGGACTTGGAAGGGGAACTGGGTCACCACCTGCTTCAAGAACTCCCCGCCATGATGACTGGTAAGCCGTGGCGCCAAGGCCACCACTCTCTTGCGGGTGAAGCAGTCCACAGCCCCGAACTGGTACACCACCTTTCCATTCCCTAAGGCCACCTGCTTGCTGTCCATTTGCACCAACGCTCCGGGACTGTCCACTACTAACTCCCTGGGTCGTCGCAGCCTCGCCTGGCGCCACCTGACGGCCTTGCGGGGCTGTACTGCCTCCCGGAGTACCCCACGCGCCTTGAGACGACCTATCACCCGGTCTATGCTCTTGGCCGAGAGGGTGATACCCTCCTCCAATAATAGTACCCGCAGCTTCTCCCGTCCCCATCGGGGGTACTGCTCCCTCACGGCCTGAACCCTCTCTACCACCTCCAGTGACGTCTGGGGCTGTCTCACCCTCCGGGGTCTCCTACTCCCAGGCTCCAGCCCTCTCACTCCACCAGAGTTGTAGGCGCGTACCCACCGGCTTATGGTGTCAGGACTGTAACCAAAGTGACGAGCTGTCAACCGCACCTTCCCTGCGTGGTCCTCATACCATCGCACTACTTTCCATCGGCGCTTGGCTTCCGCTGAGGGCTCCGCCGGGAGCCGTGCCAATCTCGCCGCTCCCGGCAGTATGGCCCCATATACACTCATCTTGACACCAGCATATCTCCCTTTCATCTCTCTCGCTGGTGTCCGATATCTTTCTGACCCTAATCATCCTTTCAACAGGTATTTTTGATTAAAAACGGATTATTTTTTCACCTTGACATTTTCAATTGTTCATCGCCTAGGTAGTTCTGTGATTTCTGCTATCATCACTTGGACAATGCCCCGCATGAGGAAATCGATAGAGAATGAAACTGACGGAACTCATCGCCCGCGCCCCCTGGCGTGAGGCGGTCACCTACCGAGACACTTGGCCCCATGAATACGTCCTCAGCCAGAAGGACGGACAGCGGGAACTGCTGGACGCCATCTACGCCCGCTTCCTTGACGGCGAGGGCGTAGCCTGCCGCTTCTTCCGCGTGAGCAACAAGTATCTATTCATCGGTGACTTCAAATACTGGTTCAACAGCCAGTGGGACGGCTTCGACCCCGATGGCGAGAACGTGATTAACCGCGCCAGCCTATATCGGGACCGCCGGGACTTCGTGATCCAGCCCGGCGACACGGGGAAGCCAGAGGACTATCCGACCAATCCGGCTTACGAAAGTTAGAGGATTATAAGGAGGAGGTTCTCCATGCCCGACAGTGACACCACCCTGCTCGCTCACTTGGTGCCGCGCATTACCAGTCGCGTGGAGGACGCAGCCACCGACGCTCTAGCCTTCATCCTGAACAATTCCCCTACCTGCCGTGATGCTTTGGGACTCCTGCTGAGAGAAGGAGAGGACTCCTACCAGCTAGATGCCCTGTCCAGATTCGATACGCAGGTGACGTACAAGGATGGGTCTCGCCCGGACATGGTGGGCTATGACCAAGGGGGCGGGAATCGGCTGCTCGTAGAGTCGAAGTTCTGGGCCACCCTTCAGGAGGAACAGGCCAGCGGCTACTTCAAAAAACTGAAGGACGCAGGGCCGGGTGTGCTGTTGTTCATCGCTCCCGCCACCAGGCTGCAGATACTGTGGGCGGAGATAAAACGCCAGATGGAGAGCGGGCCGGATGGGGTTGAGCTGAATGCGGTCGAAACACTCACACAAGTGCACAGGGCCAGGGTGACGGGCGCAGACTACCAGGACAAGCGGCTGATGCTGGTTAGCTGGCCTCTGCTCCTCGACCGCCTGGCAGCCGCCGTGCCTCCCGATTCCTCGGTTGCCTCAGACATTCGACAACTCCGTGGACTGGCGCAACGGGAGGACGACGAGGCCTTCCAACCCATCAGGACAGCAGAACTCAGCCCCTCAGTACCCCGCAGGCTCCGGTGGCTCAATCGCCTTATAGACGACGTGGTTGACAGTCGTGGCCGACCGGAACGCTGGATGTCTGTCAGAGGCCTTAGAGCTACGGCGCAGAGGCATGGCTATGGGCGGTATTTCAGGTTCAGGAATGACCAGGGAGAAGTGATCTCCGGCTACTTGTTCCTGTGCGTGAATTACCGCCTCTGGGCAACCAGTGGTGATACTCCCTTGTGGCTACGGATTGGCAGCGACGTCCCAATCAACACTGCACACCTTCGGGACAAAGTACCCTCACTGGTCGAATTAGGGGATAGTGGTTGGCTTTACGACGTGCCAATCTACCTGAAGACCGGAGCGGAATACGGGCGTGTCCTGGATAAAGTAGTGTGCCAGATAAAGGGCATTTGGGAAATGGTAACGGCCACTTAGGGTTGGATTGAAAGAACCTTCATCAATCCGAACATTCCGCCAGACGGGTCTTGACTACGACCGATACCGTCACCGCTTAGCCACCGCTTAGGGAGCTACACTAGGGAGTTGATTATGACAGCGGAAGTAAGGGAGGAAGCCTGCGAGATTAGAGACGTGAACGTACGTTGGGCGCACGTCGTTATAGAAGGACATACCGTGGAGCAGATACTATCCTTCAACATTGCGGAGGCTGAGTCGGTCTATGGACGGCCATTCGATGATGAAATGGACAGGCATATTCAAATGGGTATGTTTGCCATAGACCGTATAGCTCTCTCTGAAACAATGCACAATGTCGCCTCCGCAGTCAGCTATGTCCTAGACGGCAAGTGCGTGAGGACCGCAAAGATAGCGCATTGCAAAGACATTGAACCCGCGAGGATGCGTATCTTCCAACCGGACGGAAGCGAGGTTCACCAGGAACCTTGGAGTTGTGTTCCTGGGACGCCGCCGATATCACATAGAAGGCTTGCCATTCCTCCCGGAGTAGCGTTGGAAGAAGAACCGGATGAGTGAGTCCGGACCACCCGGCCCGCCTTGCCCGCCTGCCCGTTTGCCTAATTTGCCCGTCCCCACCCACGTGACACGGTGGGTTACTATATTAGGGTTGTGAAATCTACCAAGCGCTCATTAGTCACAGGCCTCCCCTTCTACTACGGCTGGGTAATCGTCGTCGTCTCCAGCGCCGCCGGTTTTATGTCCGGTCCCGGTCAGACCTACGGAGTATCGGTCTTCGTAGACCCCATCATCGACGACCTGGGCTTGTCCAGGACCATGGTTGCCGGGCTGTACACCGCCGGTTCCCTCACAGCGGCCACGACGATGGTGGTGGTAGGCCGGCTCCTCGACAGGTTCGGGGCGCGAGTGATGCTGGCGGTGGTGGCAACACTATTCGGATTTGCCGCCATAGGGATGAGCAACGTACAGCACGTCTTCCACCTCTACCTGGGCTTCGCCGCCCTACGAACGCTTGGGCAAGGCTCTCTTTCGCTTATCCCTACAACCTTGGTCGTCATCTGGTTCGTACGGAAGCGAGGAAAGGTCACCGCCATCTACCATCTGGGCATGGCCGCCAGCCAGGCCGCCTTCCCTCCGCTCATCTATCTGCTCATCAGCAACTACGGCTGGAGGAATGCTTGGGTTGTGCTTGGCTTCATCATCTGGGCGGTGGTAGTGTTGCCCTCTCTGCTGCTGGTGCGACGCAGCCCGGAGGCGGTCGGGCTTCTACCCGACGGCGATTCCGCCTCTGCCGTCGCCGCTGGCGGTAGCAGCAGCGGCTCCCGGTTCGTCGAGACCAACTTTTCCCTCAGAGAAGCCCTGGCTACCAGGTCGTTTTGGCTGCTCGTATTCGCCGGGTCGTCTCAGTCCTTGATCAGCACCGCATTGGTCTTTCACCACGTTTCGGTGATGAGCAGCAGAGGCCTGGACGCCGGCGTGGCCGCATCCATATTGAGTGTGATAGCGCCGCTTGCTATCGTGGGCGCATTCATCGCCGGATTTCTTGCAGACCGTTTGCCAAACCGCTATCTGCTGGTGGTGGGCCAGGGCCTATTGTGTCTGGCCATGCTATTGACTCTGGTCATATCTCAAGCCTGGCAGGGGTTCATATTCGGGGGAATGCTGGGTCTGGCTGGCGGATTGTTCATGACTACAAATTCGGTGATCTGGCCCAACTACTACGGCCGCACCTACCTGGGCAGTATAAGAGGAGTGGTAACAACCTGCATGGTGGCCTTTGCCGCCTTGGGCCCCCTACCCTTCGGCATTCTGTTCGACCTTACCAACGGGTACACGGTGGCTATCTTTGTGTTCATGGCCCTGCCGGTGGCTTGCGGCATAGCCGCGCTGTTTGCATATCCGCCGCAGAAGAGGCAGGCCCCCGCCGAACTTCATATTGAATGAGAGCTAACCTCTAGCCTCGCGGCCAGATCTTAACGATAGACTCATACATCCATCTTCCTCGACGCGCTATATCTTTCTCCATCCAAGTGTCCAAGGACTGCTTCAGCAGGCGACGATTGAGGAACAAGTTGTCAGACTCTGCAATTGCTTCACGCTTCACATTCCAAGCAGCATTGCTAATCGACGAATTCAAACGGCCATTAAGTAGCGTTAAGTTCCCGAGAGTATTGATGGCCTTTTCGCGCTTTTCCTCTGCCGAAGCTACGTCACTCGAATCAGGCAACGGCCAAGATGAAGGTTGCCACGCTCGAGGCATAACGTGTTCGACATGAAGGTTAGCAAATAGCTGCGGGTTAGCAGCTTTGTTTGTAATCAAGTGTTTTTCCACTGCGGAAAGCACTAAGCGTTGAGCGTACTGCGACAGGTGTCTATTCAGGACAGCATTTCTAACTTCCTCGTCGCTCGGCCAGAGAGTTGCGGCTTCCGAGTACTTCAACAGATGATTCAATAGAGACTGGCTTATGTCACTCTTTGTCGTTAGAGAGTTGAGCAAATCTAGAGCTACTTGGTCATAACTACGTGCCTGGTATCCCACAATCAGCCTTCGTACAAGGTAGCTTTCTAATGCAACTAGGCAGCGCTCTCGATCCTGTTGGTCAATAGGCATTCTTTGCAATTGCAGTAACAAAGGCCAGATTGCACCTGCTCCCATGGCTAGACGTCTGCTGTGAAACAATGCCTCTCTGCTGTGATTGCTTGGGTCCAGTTGTTCAAAGTCCCGAAAGTATCGTGCGTCTCTGACCAATTCCTCAATCATTGGTTCTAGACCTTGGTTCTTGCCATCCATGTACTTTTGAAACTCCCGGAATACTCGGCGTACTGCAACGGGGGTTCCCTTATATGACTCCAGCCAATAGTCGGCGAAGACGTCGCTACGAGGCCTTTGAACACCACGCCCCACCAATTGACGCCACCAAGGATCGTCAAACTGATCCAGGTATTTCTCAAAAAATGATTCTTGCTTCAGTCCAGGCGTTTCGTCTGCCTTGTAGAGCAAATAATTCTTGATCTTGTCCCATTCGGTCAATGGCTCGCCACGTGCGTTTAGTGTCTCGAAAATTATATGTTCCTTCTCGTGTCCTTCCAGATAGATGCCAACTACGTTAAGCTTCATGATTAGCGTAGTGGCAAGCGCAGACCCAGCTATATGAACTTGATCCTGTGAGCTGAGCCATTCTCCTATAGCCCGCTGGAAATATCGATAGCATTCTGCCATAGAACCACTAATATCATCTGTGCTATCACCGTGACTCGCCTTACCCATCACATCACCGAACTTCTCATAGTCGTGTCCGAGTCTGTGTGCCTGGTGCTTGATTTTGAATGAGTCGGCTTCAGATGGATTTACAATGAGGTTTCGCAATCGCTTCGCAGGTGTTGTTAGTTCGTGGCGGTCAAGTTCGCTCACAGCAGCACCCATCAGGATCTGAAGAGTTGTAAGGCGTTGCTGACCATCGATGACACGTAACTGTCTTGCTAGATCGGGAGTACTTCCACTTATCTTCAGTACTACAGCTCCAAGAAAGTGGGATTCCACTGAGTCGGGATCAACGTTCTCGCGACCTCTTCTTATGGCATCCCTGACAAGGTCATTGGCAATGTCCTCCACATCTGACCACAGCGGTTCCCATTGATCCTCTTGGTTCCAAACGTACAGACGTTGATAGTTTGGGACAACGTACACAACGTACCCCTCAAAGAGATTGGCCAAGGCATAATTTCTCGGTTCCAATGCTGCGCTACCTCCAACTGAAGTCTGACGTTGACACAGGCAACAATCGGCAATTCTTCATTGCGTTTTGAACTGTGGAAGGGGAATCTACGATAAGGATTCTATAGTTGGGATTAGATCGTAGGCAAGCTGTGCAGACAAGTTAATATCTACAGCTACCGATTCTTGTACAAGGCCGTTTGGCTAGCCTACTGCTTCTCCTGCTCCCGGTTCCCGCTCTCGCCAAGCTCTCGCAGGAACTGCTCCACGGAGGGCGATAGCGGAATAGTTTCTTCGCTCCGTTCCTCCCGCGCCGTGGACTCCATGCGCGCGTCGTAGTCGGCCTCTAGCTGCTCCACCAGGGCTTTCACGCCTGAGTTCCGCTCCATCTCAGAGGAAACCCGCTCGTACTGCCTGACCCCGCGCCTGCTTACGGCCAACTCCCGGGGAAGGCTGTAGAGGTGGCACATGATGTTGAGCAAGCTGGCGGCCCCGGTATGGTCTTCTTCCAGCTGGATATACTGCGGAAGGCGCGCCATCAACGTGACATTTTCCGTGCCCACGGCGCTCAATTTTTCAGACAACAGGTTGATTATGGAGGTTGGGCCCTGGTAGGGCGAGCGCCTGGATGGGCTCACGCCTGGCACCTGGCTCATGTCCTCTCCGTCCATAGAGCCGGTGACCAGAATCGGACGAGTGTGGGGCACGGCATCGTACATGCCGCCCACACGGCAGTACCGCTCCACCTTGAGGTGGTCGAAAAGCTGCGCCAGCGAATCTATGTACTCTTCAGCAAAGGCGTGCGGTTCCAAGATGTGCACAAAGAGATAATCGAATTCTCCCTCCCCCGGAGCATAGCGAACGGACGTGTTGGGAATGGTCATGCGACGCTGGCCTTCCGTGTAGTAGACCGTTGGCCGGTAGCGGGTGAAGTCGAAGAACTTGCCCGGCGTAGCCAGTCCGCCCATGTCCTTTGCGCCAAGATGCCGCTCTAGCCGCGCTAGGGTCAGCGTCCCCACGCTTCCCGCATCCACCCACGGCCTCAAGCTGGCAATGACGTGCGGTTTTCGCAGTTCCGGAACCGGTTCCGTTAGTTCAAACTCGCTGACACGCATAGCAGTATCCTGTCAAAGAAGGCGGTTTCTTGCAACTCGCCATAATATCCTAACACCCTCCGCATGAAGATGCAGTCCTACCGGTTCGCTATTTGACCCTTTTCCGTCTACTCTTCCACTTCCGCTATCATTTCGATTTCAACCGCCATCCCACCCGGCAAAGAACCCATGCCAACCGCTGACCTGGCGTGCCGCCCCTTGTCTCCCAAAACCTCCACCAGAAGATCCGAGCAGCCGTTGATCACAGCGGGTTGCTCCGTGAAATCAGAAGCGGCGTTCACCATAGCAAGCAGCTTGACAACGTGCTTCACTTTGTCTAAATCGCCTATGATCCCCTTCAGGTTAGCCAGTAAATTGAGAGCGCACAACCTGGCGGCCTGGTAACCCTCCTCCACCGTCACCTCCTGCCCCAGTTTCCCTCGCAACGTAGACCCGTCGGCGGCTCTGGGCCCCACTCCGGACAGGAATACCAGGTTGCCCGCCCTGTACCCCGGTATGTAGTTGGCCATGGGGGCCGGCCCCTCTGTCAGTTCCAGGCCCATTTCACTCAGCTTATCCTCTACCTGCGACATATGCTCCTCTCTTCCGTTCAGTATTCAGGAAAAATCGAAGTTGACTCCAACGCTCTGCTGCACCGCTTTGTCGTAAACAAACTGGGAGACGGCCACGTCTTGAATGGAAAGGCCCACGCTCTTGAACAGCGTAATCTCGTCGCTGCTCTCACGGCCTTTCTTGTCCCCCCTCACTATCTCTCCCAGGCCGGCATGAATCATATCGCCATTGAAGGCTCCTTCCCCGATTGGGATAATGAAGTCCCCCGTTTCTGCCAGGCATGACGGAATATAATCGCACACCACCTTGGAGCGGATGATCGACTCCGTATCAAGCTCCCTGGCGTCAGGCTTATGAGCACCCACACCGTTTATATGCGTGCCCGGTCTCAGCCACCTTCCTTCCAGCACAGGGTTGTGCGATGTCGTGGCCAGGGCCAGCACGTCCGAAGCCTCCACTACGTCTTGAGCGGATCCTGCTACCCTAACCTCAACGTCTAGAAGACGGGACATGTCCTCTACAAACGATTTCTGCCGCTCTGCGTTGCCACTGGAATAGCACAACACGGAATCAATGCGCCTCACGGTGCAAATAGCTTCAAGCTGGGTCCGCGCCTGCACTCCGACGCCCAAAATACCCGCCGTCGACGCGTCCTGCCGCGCCAGGTATCTGGTCGCCAGCCCGGACACTGCGCCGGTGCGCATTGCGGTGATAAAGCCGCCGTCCATGATGGAAAGCACCTGCCCTGTTTCCTGGTCCATGTACAGGATGGTGCCCATGATGGTCGGTGCGCCGTACTTGGATGGGTTCTCGTCAAAAGTGGTAACCACCTTGATTCCAAAAGCGCCGCTTTCAAGGAGTCTTGCCGGCATTAAGGCCGTCCAGCCCGCGCGTTGAGCGTCGCTCATAGTCAAGCGCTTAGGCATGTCTACGGCGTGTTCTGCAAGCTGGACAAACGCCTGCTCCATGATCTGCAAAGTATCCTCCATAGTGAGGAGACTTTGGATTGTGCTCCTGTCCAGTAGTAGTGCCAAGCGCGTCCTTTGCCGGGGTGAGCTAAACGGGGAGCAACGGCTCTCCCACCGGAGCGACCTCGAAAGCGTTAAGGGCCGCTGCTAGCATGCTGTAGTAGCCAATGGTTGCTGTGAGATCGATCAGTCCCTGCACTCCTAAGACCGTCAACGCAGCATTAAACGTGGCTTCAGAGACCCGGTGATTCCTCAGCAGCTCCAGCGAATACTCCACCACCAGCGCCTCGTCGGGAGGCAGGCCCTGGGGAGGCTTGCGGTCGCGAATGGCCGCTATTACCTCGTCCGGGATTCCCTCTTTTTCAGCCTGGGGTTGATGAGCCGTCCATTCATACTGGCAGTCAAACTCCCGCGCCGTAAGCAGCGACGCCAGCTCATTCACCCTGGCCGGTATGGTCGACTCAAAGCGAACGTAGGCGCCGGCATCCGCTATGCGCCGCGCCAGCTCCGGGCTGTTGAGAAGCACGGCAAATGGCCCTTGCACACGGCCCCGGCTCACCTCGATCTCGTCGAAGGCATGCCTGCTCTCAGAGGGCAGGTCGTCTCTACTGAGGACTTCAGGTATTCTTGGCATGGCTCCCTCGCAAATGTTTGATTTTGATACAGGCCGCTCATTTACAGCGGCTCTACTTCAAACGGGCAGCGCCGGCAATACTAGCCGGCCCCTCTGAACGCCAGGTCCGCCAACCTGGCCTGCACGGAAGGACGGTCCGCCGGCTCCACGGGGTCCGGCAACTCCTTCAGCTCAGGCACGACGACATCGCGCAAAGCGTCCGACTCCTTTTCAGAGAGATCAGAGGCCGCAATGACGTCCTCCACGCCGTGCATGACCGCAAGGCGAAATCCGTAGTCGGCCACAGCCTTATCTATAATATCCCTCAGTTCTCTATGTGACATCGAGCTTCCCTCCACTTTAAGCTCTTCGTAACTAGAATCCTACAGTACGTCCTCCATCTATGACAAAGCTGGCCCCCGATACGTAGGAAGACTCGTCGGAAGCCAGGAACAACATCATCTGGGCTACGTCTTCAGGGAAACCCACCCTGCCCGCCGGGTTCTCCTTGACGCGCCGTTCGAACTCTTCCGTGCTGCCGGTGCTCCCCCTGGATTGCGGGCTATCTATGATGCCGGGAACTATGGTATTGAACCGTATCCTGTTCTCGGCGTACTCCTGGCTGGCAGTCTGAGTCAAGCTTATGACGCCAGCCTTGGCCGCCCCATAGGAAGAGGATATAAGGGAGGCGCGTATGCCGGAAGTGGACGACACGTTGATCACGGAGCCTCCACTATCCATCATCCGCGGCACGGCGTACTTGCAGCACAGGAACACGCCCTTGAGGTCCGTGTTCAGAGTGAGGTCCCACTCCAATTCGGAGACTTCGTGCAGCTTTGAAGTGCGGATGAGCACACCAGCGTTGTTCACCAGAACGTCCAGCTTGCCATAGGCGCTGATCGCCTGCTCCACCATACTCTGCACTTCATCCGCTTTGGAAACGTCCGTATCTATGAACATGGCCTCGCCTCCCGCTTCTTTGATCGCCGAGACCGTCTTTTTACCATCGGACACGTTGCGGTCCGCCGCCGCTACTTTAGCCCCTTCGCTGGCGAACAGCTGGGCAGTGGCGCGCCCAATGCCGGTGGCCGCCCCCGTAATGATTGCTACCTTGTCCTCTAACCGTCCCACTATGGATCCTCCTTTACCTCGTTTAGTCTAGTACCTCGTTTAGTCCAGTAACATCTTCAACCTAAGCTCGCAGTCATAACCCACGTCTCTTGTTCCCTCGGTATAGAATCATACCCTATCTTGAAAGGGCCATCCTCCATCCTTCTAATGCGTGACCTAGACTCTAGCCAGCAATCGATAGTGCCCAGGGTAGAGCCTTCGCTCGTAAGTCCGGGAATAGAGTAATGCATGGGGATAACCACCTTTGGCCCAATGTCCTCTATGACGTCGCCTACTTCATCAAACGTAAGCAGATGACGGGAGTCGTCAACGTTCACCATGAAGACGTCTACATGACCAATAGCCTCGCGTGCCTCCCCGCAGATGCCGGCTCTATTGTCCCCCATGTGACAGAACCTGACGCCGCCCGCTTCCACCACGAAGATGGTATTCGCCAGCGGCTCGCGTCCTTCACGGCCGGCGTGGAGCTCCGCCACCCCCTCTACGGAGAGGTCGGCCAGCGTGAATTTACCTGCCCCGCGCAGTACGGTGGGTCTCCCCAACACGGATCCAGTGGCGTCGTGGTCGAAATGGCGGTGGGTGGACATCACCACGTCGACTTCCAGTTCTGGAAATGGCCTGAGAAACCAGTGCCTTTCCGCGGAGTTCCCGTACGGGTCTATTAGAGCCCGTACGCCATGCGCCATACTCCAAAGGAAGGCGCAATGCCCCAAATAGTCCAGAGTTACAGGCGGGGTCATGCTTAAGCGGCCTCCTAAATTGGTGATAGAATAGCACACGCCATCCCGCTGTAAAGCTGGGTGGGAACGTAATTTTGCCAAAGGAGCGTGAATAGTGACTCCGCAAAAGATCAGAGTGGGAATCGTAGGCGCAGGGGGCAACGTTCGTATCCGCCACGCCCCCGGGTTCAAAGCCATAGAGGGAGTGGAGCTTGTCAGCGTGTGCAACCGCACCAGGGAGTCCGGCGAGCGCGCCGCCAGGGAGTTCGGCATAGCCAAGGTCTACGACAACTGGCTGGACCTGGTGCAGGCGGACGATACGGACGCTATCTGCATAGGCACCTGGCCCTACCTCCACGCTGCCATCACCCTCGCCGCTCTGGAGTACGACAAACACGTCATGACCGAAGCTCGCATGGCAATGAACGCCGACGAAGCCCACGCCATGCTGGAGGCGTCACGGGCGTCTCCGCATCTGGTCGCACAGATTGTACCCGCCCCAATGACCCTGAAGGTGGACCAGACCGTACGGGAGATGATCTCCCAGGGCTACCTGGGCCAGGTGTTGGCGGTTGATGTGAGAAACAACTCCGCCTCTTTTCTGGATGCGGAGACCCCGCTTCACTGGCGCCAGAGCCGCGACCTGAGCGGCCTCAACATAATGATGATGGGCATCTGGTACGAGATGTTGATGCGCTGGATAGGCCCCGCCACAAAGGTGATGGCGATGACCAACACCTTTGTCAAACAGCGCCGCGATGCAGAGGGACAGCTTCACACCGTGGAGGTCCCCGACCACGCCGACGTCCTCTGCGAAATGGCCTGCGGCGCCCGTGCTCAACTGCGGTTCAGCTCTGTGACCGGCCTTGCTCCGGCCAACGAGGTATGGCTATTCGGCTCGGACGGCACAATCAAACTGGACGCCGATAAGATGGAGCTTTACGCAGGCAAGCGCGGCGACGCACAGCTATCCAAGGTGGAGATAGACCCCCAAAAGCAAGGTGACTGGCGAGTGGAAGAGGAGTTCATCAACGCTATCAGAGGCATAGAGCAAGTGAAGCTGACCACCTTTGAGGATGGCGTGAAGTACATGGAGTTCACCGAAGCGGTGACTCGCAGCGCGCAAAGCGGAGAGGCGGTATCTCTACCCTTATAGGACGGGATCATGGACGAGCAGACCAGAAACGCGCTCATCAACGACGCCGTTATAGACATCACCACCATGGGCCGCAGGTCCGGCCAGGAGCGGCGCGTAGAGATATGGGCCCACTGTCAAGGCGACAAGGTGTACATCACGGGGAGGCCGGGGAGGCGCGGTTGGTATGCCAACTTGCTGGCAAGCCCTGACTTCACTCTGCATATCAAGCAGAGCTTCCAAAGGGACATCCCGGCAAAGGCCACGCCGGTAACCGCGGAGTCTCAGCGCCGCGCCGTGTTCAATGCCATGATGGAATCCCTGCCCCGATTGCAGAACCTACGCGCCAACTTCGATCTATGGCTGGAGGACAGCCCACTGGTGGAAGTGGAGATTCCAGCCTAGCCGGTTCACTTCGGTCAGCCTTCCCCGTAGGGGCGGTTAGCGAACCGCCCTGTGCTACCCGCGCGCCTGCCCCGACCGTCATTCTGAACGAAGCTCCGCGGAGTGAAGAATCCAAAGCCTCTGCCCCGCCTGCACGCTCGCCCTGAGCCTGAAGTTTACCCTGAGCATAGTCGAAGGGAAGGGCGCTCCACCGTCGGCTTGTGTGATATCCTCCAGCGACCATGTCCCAGAACCTTGAAAGCCAGCCGGAACAGGAACTAGCAGACGCCATGCTGCAACGGGCTGTCGGCATCTGGGGCAATGATTACGCCGAGCAACTGCTCCCGCATATAAAGGAGATGGCTGGGCATCTGCACCTCCTTTCAACCAGTCTTTCCCACAACGAAGTGGAGCCCGGTTTCTTCCTCTAATTGCAGCCATGGAATCAAGAGACCTCACCATAGCCCAAGCTTCTCAGGCTATAGCCAGCGGCAAGCTGTCCCCGCCTGAGTTGATGGAATCTCTGCTGGAACAGATCAGGGAGTTGGAGCCTTCGCTCAAAGCCTGGGTCACCCTGGACGAAGAGGCCGCCCGGCAATCGGCGCGGGACGCCGAAGCGGAGATCGGCAGATCTGGCCCCCGCACTCCGCTGCACGGCATACCCATCGGCGTAAAGGACATCTACTATACCAAAGGGGTCCTGACCACCGCCGGCGCGCCGCAGTACCGTGATTTCGTTCCCGGCTACGACGCAACCAGCGTGGCGAAGCTGAAGGACGCAGGCGCCATCATACTGGGCAAGGCGGTCACCACTCAGTTCGCTGACGGAGACCCCTCCCCTACCTTCAACCCCTGGGACCGGGAGCACACGCCCGGCGGTTCCAGCAGCGGATCGGCGGTGGCGGTTGCCACTCGCATGTGTCCCGCCGCCCTCGGTTCTCAAACCGGCGGCTCCACTCTGCGTCCCGCCATCTACAACGGAGTGGTCGGACTGAAGCCAACCTACGGAAGGATCAGTCGCTATGGGGTCGTCCCCTTCGCCTGGTCGCTCGATACCGTGGGCATCATTGCCCGCACCGTGAACGACACCGCTCTGCTGCTTCAAGTGATGGCGGGCCACGACCCCAACGACGCCAGCTCATCCCTCGAACCCGTCGAAGATTATGTGAGCGACTTGGCCGCACAAAAAGACCCGCCTCGCATCGGCGTGATACGCCAGTTCTTCTACGAAAACGCCAGCGAAGAAGTATGCCGCCACACCGACCAGGTTGTGCGAAGGCTGGAGGAAGCTGGAGCCGCCGTCTCGGAAATTAAGCTCCCCGATACCTTCCACCTCCACGAGGCGGCGCGCAGCGTGGTCATCAACGTGGAAGCGGCCGCTTTCCACCAGCGGATGTACAACCAGAACCCCGACGACTACGGCCCGCACCTGCGCCGCATAATAGAGGTGGGCATGCTTGTTCCGGGGGCGCAATACCTGCAGGCGCAGCGCGTTCGAGCCAGGTTTCGCGGAGACGCTGAGGCCATGTTCAAGGACTGCGACGTGCTGCTCACTCCGGCAACACCGGCGGCTGCGCCAAGAGACCGCACCACCACGGGGAACGCCGTCTGTCAGGCGGCGTGGACGTCTGCCGGGCTTCCCGCCATAGCAATTCCCTCCGGGCTGGATGCCGCCGGCATGCCGCTGGGGATCCAGCTGGTGGCGGCGCCGTTTGCCGAAGCCAAGCTGCTTGCATCAGCACACTGGTGCGAGTCGGTGCTCGGCGTGGAGTTGCGCCCGCCGGGTCTGCCCTGAACCCCTATGCAAACCGTCATTCTGAGCGCAGCGAAGAATCTGTGTCGCAGAGAGACAAGCGTACATAGTCAAGCGCACACCCCCCATTCGTCGTTCCTGCGCAGGCAGGAACCCAGGGGCGGCGCAGCGGAAAGTGACCATGAACTACCCTGAACTAAAACGCATAGCCGACCAAGCGAACCACCGGCGTAGATGGGATTTCTCAGAGCTGCGCGTAGCACGTGACCCCGTCCCATGGGAGTACTTCGATATAGTACGGAACTATCTCCATCCGTCGAGCTATGTTCTGGACATCGGCACGGGAGGCGGAGAGAGAATCTCAGAACTAGCTCGATATTTCGGGAAAGGTGTAGGAATCGACAACAGTCCACAAATGATCCGGGACGCGCAAGCATACCTGTCCACGGATTTGGCGGACAGACTTTCCTTCCAAACAATGCCAGCAGATGCTCTTCATTTCTCGGACTCTTCGTTTGACCTGGTGCTAAACAGACATTCTGTTGTTTTCCCCGCCGAAATATTACGGGTGTTGAAGTCTGATGGGGTCTTCATCACACAGCAGGTAGGATCAAAAAACACCCAAAACATATGCACGGTCTTTGGCTGTGACGCAGGCGGCAAATACAAATCCGATCCCAGTCAACATTGGGATACGCTAGTCCAAGCCTTCATCGATCAGGAATGCCGGATAATTCTTCAGGAGGAGTACAACGTCCCTTACTATTTCCTGGATGAGAAATCGCTAGTTTTCTGGCTGAAAGCCATCTCCATCCCGGAAGACTTCGACATCGAAATGCACTACCAGAAGGTCCTCCAAATCATCTCTCGATTCAGTACGGCAAAAGGCGTCGCAACTAACGAACACCGGCGGATATTGATCGTCCAAAAGCCTTAGCTTCTTTACCTGCATTGCACATAAGCCCCGTGTCTGCTGCGAGGTAGCAGAACTTCTGTTGACCATTAGCATCACTGCTGCTATCATGATGTCATGAATCGCACCACTATTTCCATTCCGGACGACTTATTGAAGCACCTGAGAGTCATGGCTGCGGAACGTCGCACGTCAATGGCCGCCTTGGTCCGAGAGGCCTTGGAAGAGAAAGCTAAGAGCTACCGCCCGCGACCCCGAAGTTGGGGTATTGGTGCCTCGGGATACACGGACACAGCGAGCAAAGCAAGTGACTTACGGCCGGAACCCCGTTCATGGCGCTAGTCCTCGACACTGGGCCGCTATACGCCACACTCGACCGCAACGACTCCCAGCACAGGCGGTGTCTCGATCTTTTGCAGGTCACTCCGGAGTTACTGGTGATCCCTGCCCCTGTTCTCATCGAAGTGGACTGGCTGATACAGACAAGACTTCACGTTGGAGTCTTCCTCGCTCTTCTGGACGATGTCCTTGCTGGCGCCTATCATGTCGAGGAGTTGCTCGCCCAAGACTACAGCCGGATCCGTGAATTAACCGATCGCTATTCTGACTCTGATGTGGGGTTTGTAGATTCTGCGGTTCTCGCGGTTGTAGAGCGTCTCAACGAGCCAAAACTGGCTACCCTTGACCACCGTCATTTCGGACTCCTGCGGCCCCGTCATGTGGACTCGCTGCAACTCCTCCCGGAAGAAAGGGATTTGCCCTGAGCACGTCGAAGGGAGTGAGCGGGAGTCAAGGAACAGACCGCGGTTATTGTCATCCTGAGTGCAACGAAGGATCCAAGACCGTTCACCAAAAACGTCGTAGCTTTGCGGACAGAGGCTTTGGATTCTTCGGCGTTAACGCCTCTGAATGACGGCGTGGGCGGTGCCCATCATCCTCGCACTTGGCACGGGAATCCAGGGGCGCGGCCCCTACCCTAACCGCGACTCGTGCTCCTTCTTTATGCAGAGGTCCATGACCACCGGAATCCCCGCCGCCTTGGCCTTCTCCGCCGCGGCTTCATTGGCAATCCCTTCCTGCATCCAGACGTACCCCGCTCCGACCTCTATGGCCTCCTCTACCACCGGCATCACGTCGCTGGGCCGGCGGAAAACGTCCACCACATCGATGGTCCCCGGGACCGATCTGAGGTCGGGATAGCTCTTCTCCCCCAGCACCTCTTCCACCGATGGATTGACGGGAACAATCCGGTAACCCGCATCCTTCAGGTATTCGGCAACTTGGTAGCTCGGCCTATCCGGCCTGGGTGAAAGGCCTACCACGGCAATCGTCTTCTGCGCCAGGATCTTCTCTATCAAACCGTCCGTGTCGCTCATAGCCGGATTGTACCCCACGATGCGGCGGCTGTCAGTCACAGCAATATGTCCTTATGCCTGTATGCCTGTATGCCTGTATGCCTGTATGCCTGTATGCCCACCTTGCCTACCTGCCCTCCCCCACGCCGCTTGCCCGCCTGCCCTGCCACTGCTAGAATCCTCCTACAACTAGCGCATGGGGGTACTCATGGCAATCAGTACACTTCCTTCTTCTCCCGCTGCATTGCGCAGCATCATCCGCAACGGCGAATACGACACCGTAACGGCGGGACTCGCGCCCGGCTACGTCCAGGCCAACCTTGTCATCCTGCCCGAGGCCCAGGCTTTCGACTTCCTGCTATTCTGCCAGCGCAACCCCAAGCCCTGTCCTCTCATAGAAGTCGTGGAGTCCGGCAGCGTGGAGCCATCAATTACCGCACCCGGCGCAGACATCCGCACCGACCTGCCAAAGTACCGCGTCTACAGGGACGGCGTGCTGGAACAGGAAACGGCGGATGTTCTGGACGTCTGGCGAGACGACCTCGTCTCTTTCCTCATCGGCTGCAGCTTCACCTTCGAAACGGCGCTGCTGGCGGCGGGAATCCCCATGCGGCACATAGAAGAGAACAGCAACGTGTCCATGTACATCACCAACATGCCGACAGTGCCCGCGGGCCAGTTCGCCGGTCCCACGGTGGTGTCCATGCGCCCCATTGGCCGTGAAAAGATAGTGAAGGCCGTGCAGGTCACGTCCCGCTTTCCCAACACCCACGGCGCGCCTCTCCACGTCGGCGACCCGGCATCTATAGGCATCGATGACCTACAGAAGCCGGACTACGGCGACGTTGTCCCCTTCCATCCGGGGGAGGTGCCCGTTTTCTGGGCATGCGGCGTCACCCCTCAGGCCGTGGCTATGCAGTCCAAGCCGCCATTCATGATTACCCACTCGCCGGGGCACATGTTCATCACGGACGTCCGCGACGAAGACCTGGCCGTTCTCTGATTAGATAAGTACCGAACCGCAAATTGGGAGGCAACCGTGTCCGCTATAGAAGACATCATCCTTGACCGCGACCAGAGAGGCATATCCAAGCTGCGTGGATACCTACCGGAAGACTACTGCGAAGACGCGGCGCATCTGGTCCTCCGCAACCCGGGACGCGCCTTCGTCATCAGCGGCTTCTTCATAGTAGGAGCCATGGCCTCGGAGACCGATGGCCCCCCCGGCGCTTACTTCATCGGCAAAGCGCTGCAACAGTTGGGCTACGACGTCACACACGTCACCGACGAGTTCAGTTCGTCTCTTTACAACTGCCTTTCAGACGTGGGCGAAGTGGTCGAATTCCCCGTTACGGACGAAGACTCCAGCCGGAAGTTTGCCCGGGAGCTCCTGGGCGACTTGAAGCCCTCGGTCGTCATATCCACCGAGCGCTGCGGCCTGACTCAGAAGGGCGAATATCTGAACATGCGTGGCGTCGATATCACGGAGTACAACGCCAGGGTGGACTATCTTGTGCTCGACCACAACGCCACCGTGGGCATTGGAGACGGCGGCAACGAGATAGGCATGGGCAAGCTGGCCGAACAAATCCCCACCATCGATACTCTGCCCCCGCAGCCCACCATAGTCCCCACCGACAAGCTGATCCTGGCCAGCGTCTCCAACTGGGGCGCTTCCGGTCTCATAGCGGGCCTCTCCCTGCAGGCAAAACAGAACCTGTTGCCCTCGCCGGAGGAAGAAGAAGAGGTCGTCAAGCAGATGGTCGACGTGGGCGCAGTGGACGGGTTCAAGGTAGAACGCACCTACGCCGTGGACGGATTTCCCCTGGAAGAGAATCGGAAAACCCTGGAACGCCTCCACGATTACTTGACGCAGCAGGGCATCTCCTAGCCACACCTCTTTCGTCATGCCAGTGGCAACGGGCATCCAGGGGGCCGCTCATCCTGAGCATAGTCGAAGGGCATGAGCGGCGGCGGGGTCTTGAACCAGCCCCCTGCCTATCCACTTTCAAACGGATTCACATAGTCAACACCAAGGTCGCTAAAGTCGGCCACGTTTCTAGTGACCACCGTCAACCTATGAACCATGGCTGTCGCCGCTATCATGGCGTCTTCGGTCATAGCGCCTGATCTCCTGTGCATCAGCCGCGCCCACTCTCTGAAGGAGAGCGCATCCATTGGAAGTATGCCGTAGGAAGCCAGGACATTGTCCAGCCACGCTCCCAACTCCTCAGCCTTGGCTTCATCCTGCTCACGGGTGATCTCGATCCCCGCCTGTATCTCGCCAACCGTAACGGCAGACACAAACAGCTGCTCCGCCGGCACGTCTGCAATCCAATCCAGAACTGCGCCATGCGGACGGAGGCGACGCAGCTCCGAAACCACGTTGGTGTCTAAGAGGTACATGGGCTACTCCACCACTACAGGTGGTCGACGACGGCGCTGCTGGCGCGGCGACGTAAGAGCCTCGGTTCGCGCCTCAGGGGCAAGCAGCAACTCTTTCAGATCCGGTCTCGTCATCCGCTCCAGCCTCCGCCACTGCTCAATGGGAAGGAGGACGGCGGCTTCCACACCTCGCTTGGTTACAATCTGTGGCCCTTCCGTGAGGGTGGTGTCTAGAAGCTCGCTAAACCTCGATTTGGCATCCTGGACCGGCCATCTCTTGCTCATGCTAACCTCTTTATTCATTGTGCTGACTAGCCATCAGACTAGGTTAAAGCTGCATCAGTGTCAAGGTAGAACGCGCCTACGCCGTGGACGGATTCTCTCTCTAAGAGAACCGCAAAACCCTGGAACGCCTCCACGATTACCTGTCGCGGCAGGGCGTCTCCTAGCCGCGCCTCTCCTGCCCCTGCTGCCCGTATGCCAGCAGCAGCATAGATTGCGCAATGGCTGCCTAGCTAGTACGAGACAAACAAACCTAGCCTACTTTGACAGCCGTGCCGTAGGCGACAATCTCCGCTGAGCCCTGCGCCACGCCCGCAGTGATGAACCTCATGCCGACAATGGCGTTGCCGCCGATGCCCTCGGCGCTCTCTATCATGCGTTGAAGCGATTCCTCGCGGGCCTCCGCCAACAGCTTGGTGTACTCGCCGACCTCGCCGCCGACGATGTTACGGAGCCCTGCCATGATGTCTCGTCCAATGTGACGGGCGCGCACTGTGCTGCCACGCACCAGTCCAAGCGTCTCAACGATTGTGGCGCCCGGTATCGTGTCGGTCGTTGTTATGATCAATGGTCGACCTCCAAAAAGTTCTCTTTCTTCTTGTTAACGATTCTGTCTCGTATCGCGGCTATCAGCAGGACGGCCAACCCGACCGGAACGCCGAGGAGGACCACCATTAGCAGGAGCGGCATGTCCTCGGCGGTCGTGATCCCGTACACCCAGAACCCTCCGATGATCACCGCTCCGGCGGCCAGGATGACTCCGCCGATCCACAATAGGAGGCGGCTGCTGCTTTTCGGTCTTGCCATCTCATTCCTCCTTCGGCCGGTTCGGTCGGTAGCGTTGACCTACACCGGAGTTGACCTACCGGAAATTCTCGCATACGCCAGAGGGGATGTCATCACATCAGGGTCCCCTAATCCACAACGGGGAGAATTCTGCACTTCCCAATGAGTCCGACGGCTTTGTATTAAAAATGGTTTTTGATACAAAGCCCCTGAACCAGCACAAAAGCTTGACACTGAGGCAAGCTCAATGCTAGCCTCCAACGGAGTTTGCCGTCCACCCTGTGAACCAGGTAGTTGACGCAACGCCGGCGCTCTGAACAGCGAGAGAGAGGCCGATCATAGAAGTCTTGCTCAGCTCACCCAGAGGGTTTTGTGCAGGTGTGGTTCGCGCCATTGACGTGGTAGAACTATGCTTGGAGCGTTTCCAGCCCCCCGTTTACGTTCGACACGAGATCGTGCACAACTCTCACGTCGTGGACGATTTGCGGGACAAAGGGGCCATCTTCGTGGAAGACGTCGACGATATCCCAGAGGGCAGCGTCGTGGTCTTTTCAGCGCACGGCGTTTCCCCTACCGTCTGGCAGCAGGCCCAGGACAGGGGATTGAACATCATAGACGCCACCTGCCCGCTGGTCACCAAGGTCCATCTGGAAGCCCAGAAGTACGCGCGTGAAGGCTATACCATAATCCTCATAGGTCACCGAGGACACGTCGAAATCGATGGCACGTTGGGCCAAGCCCCCGAAAGCACTATCCTCATAGAAACCGCTGAAGAGGCGGCCAAGGTACAGGTTGAAAACCCCGACAGGGTGGTGGCTCTAACTCAGACCACTCTGAGCATGGACGACACGGCAGAGGTCATAGCCGTTCTCAAAGAGAGATTTCCCGTCCTGTTAACTCGCAACGACATCTGCTACGCCACTACCAACAGGCAGAACGCCCTCAAGGCCATATCGCCCGATGTTGGACTGGTCCTGGTTGTAGGAGCACAGAACAGCTCCAACAGCAACCGGTTGAGGGAAACTGCCGAAGCCGCCGGTAGACCGGCCTATCTCATCGATAGCCCCGACGACATAGACGATGCCTGGCTGGAAGGCATGCAAAGCGTGGGTATTACTTCCGGCGCTTCAACGCCGGAATGGCTGGTGGAAGCCGTAGTGGATAGACTGAAGCCCAAGAACGTTCGCGTAGCGTCCATAGCGGATGAGAACTTCACGTTCGTGCTGCCCAAACAACTACGGGAAGAGGCTACGCCTGAGACAACGAGATGACCGTGGAAGCCTGGTACAACGACCGCGGCGGTATCAGCGCCCACGTCAAAGCCGGCTACCCGGAGTCGGGCTACACGGCCTCGTAGGATGTCAGGCACGGATACCCGTCCATCTGAAATAGACCCCGGCCTCCTATCCTCTATAGAAGAACACGCCGTCTCACTGGCCGCAAGCGCCGGCGAGTTGCTTCTGGACTACTTCCAACGTGACATTAAGGTTGAGTACAAGTCTGAAGGGTCAAGAAGCCCCGTCAGTGACGCCGACAAAGCCGCCGAGCAGATCATCGTCGGTGGGATCCGCAGCCGCTTCCCCGACCACGGCATCCTCTCCGAAGAGACCCCACCGGCAGAAGACCTGGACCGAGCTTTCGTTTGGGTAATAGACCCGCTGGACGGCACCACCAACTTCGTCAACGGATTGCCCGTCTTTGCTTCATCCATTGGCGTGCTTCACCAGGGCAAACCAATCGCAGGGGCTATCTACATCCCATCGCCAACCGCGTCCGCCGGCCAGGTCTATCATGCCCGCTGCGGAGGTGGCGCATTCGTTAACGACACCCCCATCCGGGTCTACGATAAGGCCAAGCCGACGCCCAACGGCCTCGTCTCCCTCCCCGCCTCTTTACGTAGGCGATACAGAATAGGCAAGGAGTTGAGACGGTTCGGCGAGCTGCGCAACATCGGCAGCGTCGCTTATGAGATGGCGCTGGTAGCCTCCGGGGTCATGCAGTACGCCGCTTTCGCCGCGCCGCACGCATGGGACGTCGCCGCGGGAGTAGCAATTGTGCGAGAGGCTGGCGGCGAGGTAATGGCAAGAACATCGAATCGATGGCTGCCGCTCGAAGCGCTCCCCGGCCGCAGGGAGGAAGGTCACTCCATGGATGGAGACCTCGCCAAGTGGAGGGCCAGCCTGCTGGCGGGCAATCCCGCCATAGTCGCCATGCTCAGCGACAACCTCAAACCCGCCAAGCGCCTCTGGCTCTGGCGGAGGTAGGTGCCCGCCGCCGCTAAGCATTAAACGGGGGAACATATCTTGCACGAGCGGACATCTCGTCTCCCTGTAGCGGGTGCCCTTCTCCAGGCTTCCGTTAAAGTACCGATATTCTCATAGTATCGACCCGTTGGGGGCGTCTTGCGGTTCACGCCTCCGTGCATTTTTACGTAGCTACAGGAGGACTTGTGGACTATGGCCTTATTGTTGGGGTAGTTCTCGTACACAGTGTAAGTCATTAGCAGTTACCCTCCCTTTGGGCCTAGGAGATATCTTGTCTAAGAATTCACTAATGATCTCTTAGGCAACCACCATGTTCCATATGGTCTTGAGCTTGCGCATGCTGCCAGCATATCACATATCCCCGCTTGCCTGTTTGCCCGTTTGCCCCCAACAGCCGTCAGTGATACCCTCCACCCAAACCCATCGGGAGACGCGCATGAAAGCCCTAGTCATCGGAGGGACCGGCCCATCCGGCCCTCACCTCGTCAACGGCCTCCTGGAGCGCCAATATCAGGTTGCCGTCCTGCACGGAGGACAGCACGAGGCCGAATTCGACGCGGACGTTGAGCACATTCACGCCGACCCCCACTTCAAGGAGACGCTGGAAGAGGGCCTGGCGGACCGCACCTTCGACCTTGCGGTCGCCACCTATGGCAGAATCCGTATTGTAGCCGACGTGCTCAAGGGCAAGACCCAGCGCCTGATCACAGTGGGCGGCGGCGGAGTCTACGCCCGCAGCAACGACGACCGATGGGGCCCTCTCGGCTCCCCGCCAATGGTGACGGAGGACAGCCCGCTGAGCCAGGACCCCGACGGGCCGCGTCTCTCCTACATGATGTGGGTTACGGAGCAGACGGTCATGCAGGCTCACCAGGACGGCTTCTACAGCGCCGCCATCTTCAGATACCCCCAGATATACGGGCCCAACGCTCCCGCCAATCCCGAATGGAGCATAGTGCGCCGGGTGCTGGACGGTAGGAAGCACGTCGTCGTCCTCAGCACCGCCGCGCCGCGCCGGCGCGCCTTCGGCAAGAACGCCGCTCACGCGCTTCTGCTCGGTGTCGACAAGCCGGAGGAGTCGTCCGGACAAATCTTCAACGTCAGGGAGGACGCTCAGTACTCCCAGCGTCAGATCGTCGAGTTCATCATCAACCTTATGGGCCGCGACTGCGAGATCGTGGAGATGCCGCCCGCGCTGGCAAGCAGAGTGTACAGGGGCAGCGGGGCGCCCGCGGTGGAAGCTGTTGCCAATTACGACATCACCAAGATCAAGAGCCTGCTGGGATACAGCGACGTCGTCCCGGTGAGCAGCGCCCTTGCCTGTTCCGTCGAGTGGCTGCTGGAGAACAGGCCCGAGCCCGGGGGAGAGAACGAAATGCAGATCGGCGACCCCTTCGCCTATGAAGCGGAAGACGCCCTTATCGACGCTTACAGGGAAGGGTCCGCCCTATTGGAGGCGGTTCCGTTCCCGGAGGTAGTCTCAGGACACATGTACCGGCACCCCAGGCGACCGGGAGAAGCCTGGGCGCCGCCCAGCCGTTCTTGACTCGTTGACCCGCCAAGCTTATCATCCACTCAACTGGAGGAGGAAAGAAAACCATGACAACCAGCGAGACCTTTGAAAGTCTAGTCGACGAGTTCAGGCGGCTTTCCCACGAAGACCTGGAAAAAGAGGTCATCGGGGAGGGATACCCGCTCGATATGTACCTCTACCCGGGCACCACTCAGCCCTACGACGCCTCAGGCCCGCCTTATAAGAGCCCCTGGGTGCTCACCGAACCCTTGATCAAGGCCTACGCCGCCAGTATCGGCGACGACAACCTCCTATACACCGACTCCGAATACGCCAAGAACGGCCCCTACGGATGCCTCATCGCTCCGGGCACCGCTCTCATCATGGCCAGAAACGCCATGTGGCACGGCGCTCGTCGCGTCGGCGGTTGGCCCATCGCCAACTTCCACTCCGGCACCGCTTGGGAGTTCTTCGACGTACTGCGCGTCGGCACCAGCTTCAAGACCTCCTCCGTGGGCAAGGAGATCATCGAAAAGCCGGGTGCCCACGGCAACCTCTTCTTCTTCATCACTGACGTCAACTACTGGGATATGCGCGGCGACCTACTCGGCAAGTGCTATGGCACCCTCATCATGGTTCCACGTGAAGAGATGGGCACCGGCAGGGCCATGTCCGTGGAGAGACTGGGCGAGCGCATGATGTACGAGCGCAACGTACCCAAGCTCAACGCTGAGCAGGTGGAGGAGATACTCGACCTCATCGAGAAGTCCAAGCCCAGGGGCAAGGAGGTCCTCTACTGGGAGGACGTCAACGAGGGCGATCAGCTGCCCGCTTTCATCATCCCGCCCTGGACAGACCAGGACTGGACGTCGATGTTCCACATGCGTAACGGCCCTCCAATGTTCGGATATAACTTTGAGGGCGGCCACAGGATGCGCCGGCACATCCGGCATGAGGGATTCGGAGGCTTTGCCTACACCCACCCCGTCTCCCGTTGGCCCTGGAGCGCCGCCGACGAGCACGGCGACGCCCTAATGGCAGCCTACCGCGGCCAGGCTCTACCCTTCGACTGGGGCGGCCAGAGGTCTCAGATTCCTCAGGCCCTGATGAGCAACTGGATGGGCGACCACGGCTTCATCCGCCGCCTCCAGATGGCTCTGCGCAGACCCTTCTACTACTCCGACATCGGCCTCTACAACGGCGAGATCACCAAGAAGTTCACCGAGGTGCAGAAGGGCGAACCCGGCAAAGGCGCCGTGGACGGCGAGCGCACCTACCACGCCGTCGGCATCAAGTACGAGGGACGCAACCAGGAGGACCAGGTCTTCGTACAGGGCACCTCCACCGTCTACCTGCCATCACGTGAAAGCGGCATGGTGCAGCTCCCCATCCCGCACGTGGCCAAGCCCCCAGCCATCCCCTACGAGACCTTCTACCGCGACTGGTACTAGACAGCTATGGCCCTTAATTTGAAAAAGGAACAGTTGAAATGAACGCTGCAAAGCGACTCGGACTCAGGAGAACGGTCATCCTGCTTAGTGCAGTGTTGGCACTGGCAGTGATCGGCTTGGCTCCACCGTGAACGCATCCGACGGAACTAACACGGCAACGCATGACGTGACGATCACGGTAACGGACGTGGACGATACCCCCAACTCCCCTGCGATCGGCGCGCCGACCAGCACGGGAACGTCGGCGATGGTGATAGGCGGATTGTGACGACTCAACCCATGGAGCTCAGACAAGGGAAAGCTCCCAAGTCTCCAGTGAGAGGAACCAGATGACCATAAGAATAGGAACCCTTAGATGGACACTCGCATGGGCGCTTGTGGTTGGAGTGCTCATGGGAATCATCGGACTGTTCGCATTCGACGGCCTGCCCTCAGTTTCGGCCCAAGCGGATACTACGGCCCCGACCATCTCGTCCGTCGCCATCACCAGCGACCCCGATGAAGACGACGCCGACCTGGGTGCCTACATGGTCGGCCGATCTGGCGGCAGCATTGTGCAATCGACCAGCTGGGCTTCGGGCGTCTACCGCATCGGCGACGATGTTCAGGTGACGGTGACGTTCAGCGAGAACATAACCATTACTGGCTCACCAGAGCTGGAACTGGCCGTCGGCTCCAACAATAGGACTGCTGGGTATGAGAGTGCCGAGGGTAGCACAGTGGTCTTCAGCTACACGGTGGCAGAGGGTGACTCGGACTCTGACGGCATCGCCATAAACGCCAATAAGCTAACTCTGGACGGTGGCAGCATCAAGGATGGGGCGGACAATGACGCCAGCCTATCCCACGCCGCCCTGGCTGCTCAGGACGGACACAAGGTTGACGGCGTTCGACCGCGGCTAAAGAGACTCGACAGCCTCGACTTTCTGGCAAGCTCGGGTGGAAGTGACGGGGCATACACCACAGACGAAGAGATGCTCGTCAAAGTAGAGTTCAGCGAAGATGGAGTCCGGGGCAGCGTCACCGGTCCACCGCGAGTTACTTTGAACTTCGATGGCGAAGCGAGGGTGGCCAAATGGGACCCCTCCCTCCACACTGACCGGTATCGGGATCGGGGCTATTTCGGATACGTGGTACAGGAAGGAGATTTGGACAGTGACGGGCCGACCATTAGCGCCAACTCGGTAGACCTCAATGGAGGATTCATTAGAGACGCAGCGGGCAACGATGCCATTCTGACCCACTCGGCCGTAGCTGCCGACTCATCCTTCATAGTGGATGCGGTTGCCCCGACCGTTTCATCTATCGCCTTTACCTCCGACCCGGGGGATGACGACACCTATGGGACCGGGGACAAGATCGAAGTCACCGTGACCTTCAGCGAGAATATGAGCATTCCCACAAGCATCAGTTGTAGCAGCGAAGTTGTTCATTGCAAAGCCGAGCTTGCGCTTGACATAGGAGGCACAGCCAGAACCGCCGCCTACGAGAGCCACGATGGCACGGAGGTGGTCTATGCCTACACCGTGCAGGCTGGGGACACTGACGACAACGGCATCTCCATCGGCGCCAATAAGCTGACAGGTCAACAGATCAAGGATGCCACAGGGAAGTTCGGATACGGAATAAACGACGCTGATTTGAGCCACGACGCCGTTGCCGACGACTCAGGCCACAAGGTAGCGGCGGACATCGGGGGACTCTGATGAGATTAGGATTGCCCCGCAATGCTTGGCTCTATTGGATAGCATATGAAGTTGTCAACTAGCTAGGCTGAAGATGAACAAGGTCGCACCAGCGCTAGCCGTGATGCTTCTGGTTCTCCTTGTCGCCTGCGGAGACGGAGACGCAGGGTTGTCCCGCGCGGAGGTTGAGGAGATAGTCCGTGCGGAGATGGCCGAAACTCCCCCGTCTCAACAACCTGAACCCGGACTCACGTCCGCCGACGTGGAGGAGGCCATCCGCAAGGCGATGGCGGAGATGCCCCAGCCGGAACCCGGACTCACCGCCGCCGAAGCCGAGCGCATTGCCCGCAGCGTCGTCGCCTCTATCCCACCCACATCAGCCCCCGCCGAGTACACCAAGTTCTTCGTAGAGAAGGCCATCAGCAGGTATGAGACCCAGGGACTAGACGCGACACTCGCCTACTACAACCACCCAGAGAGCATCGACGGCCAGTGGTACGTGTTCATCATAGACGAGAACGATACGGTCATCGGGCATCCCGAATCCCAGCGCCTGGGGTTGGACGTGAAGGGCTGGGTCGGGATCGACGCAAACGGCTATAACTTCGGGCCAGACATGTTGTCTGCCACCGAGGAGGGCAAGTGGGTGTCCTACGTGTTCAGGAACCCGGAGAGTGGCAGTCTCGGCCCCGACCACACCGGCACGTTGCAGCTCAAGAACGCTTGGGTGGTGCGGCACGACGGGCTGTTGTTCGCCTCTGGCTGGTACATCGTCGCCGACGAGTTCACCAAGTCCTTTGTGGCAGCCGCCGTCCGCGTGTTCCGCTCGGTAGGACTGGAAGGGACCATCGCATACTTCAACAGCCCGCAGAGCGATTTTGCCGGACTGACAGCAACCATCGAATACTACAACAGCGCCGAGAACGTTGAAGGGGATTGGTTCGCGTTCATAGCCGACAGCGGCGGCAAAGTCGTAGACCACTACGACAAGGAAATGGTGGGAAGGGACCTCAAAGACTTGCTCGGCACGGATATGTTCGAGGCCACCGCAGAGGGCAACTGGGTGACCACGGAGGACGTGCGCGTTTGGGTGGTCAGTGACGGTGGGATGACGTTCGGCTCGGGCTGGCATAGCGGTCACGACGAATCGGGTAGCTGAGCTTACCACCCCCATCAAAGCCGTCTCATCTCCTTGGCAAAGTAAGTCCAAACGGCGGTCATCGCCAGGCCGGAAACAGCCATTAGCCCCACCGCCTGGCTGGGACCAAGCTGCTCAGCCAGCACGCCAAGCATGATCCCCCCTATCGGTTCCGCGCCAATCGCTAGGCTCAGAATGCCCATCGCCCTGCCGCGCATCTCCTCCCTGGCAGAGATCAGTATCAACGTAGCCTGCATTGTTCCAAATCCCGATGTCGTGGCGCCGGCCAGCATGAGCAAAGCCAGAGAGAGCGGGAAGGAAGTCGATAAAGAGAACACGGCTAGAATACCCATCGACAGCAGCGTGCCGCCGTAGTAGTAGATCGACTTTCGCTGTATGTTCCCCCGGGCCGCTATGAACGTTGCTCCAAACAGAGAACCCACACCGGTAGCCCCTCCCAGAAGCCCCATGGCGGCCGGCTCCACCTCCAGCACCTTCTCCGCGAACACCGGGATCATCGGCATGAAGCAGAAGAAGGCCAGGTTCATCAGCACCGTGACGCCGAGCACGCCCACCATCGCCCTGCTCTTTGAGATTTCGCGGAACCCTTCCGATATGAATGCCAGGGTCTGCTTCAAGCTGATGTTGGCTTTTTGGCGAAGCTGCGGTTTCACCCTGATGATCAACACCACTGCCGCAACGTAGAAGCTCGCTATCAACGAATATATGAAGGCCACGTTGACAAAGCCGTTCTCTGGGATGACGTCCAGCAGGACGCCGGCTAGGACGGGCCCCACTAGGACCGCCACCGTCATGTTTACCGTGTCCAGCGACACCGCCGACGTCAGCATCTCCTTGCCCACGATGTCGATGACAAACGTTCTGCGCACCACCATGTCTAAGTTGAAGGAAACTCCGATGAGGAAGTTTATAGCCAGAAGCCAGCGCGGCGTTGCCGTCTCGGTGAACACGAGCCCCGCCAGCAGCGCGAAGAGCAGCGCGTTTGCCATGAAGGCAACGCCGATCACGCTGCGCCGGTCGTAAGCATCCGCAATGACACCGGTGAAGACGCCCGTGAACATCTGCGGAAGGAGAAAGGCGACCCCGGCCATCTGCGTCAGAAAGACGGAGTCGGTGAGCTTGAGCATCAGGTACCCGGAAACCAGCATTGCTATCCAGCGGGCCATCATGGCAAAGAGACCCGCCGCCCACAGCAGACGATAGTCTCTGTTGGCTACTATCTGAACAATCGGTCTTCGACTGGGTGATGAGATCATGGAATCTCGCGTTGAAACAGGTTTGCTCTAACCATTGTTATCCACCACGGCCCTCTAGTCCAGTGCCCACTCCGATTTCCCCTTCTGCCCGTATGCCCGTCTGCAAAGCATCCGCTCATCCTGAGCGTAGAGTTTATCCTGAGCCTAGCCGAAGGGAAGGATATGAGCGGCGAAACTACAGGCAAACCCCGATGTCATGCTGAGGAGTCGGTCAGACCCCGTTTGCCGTACCACCATACGGGGGCGGGCATCCAGGCGTGGGGTGGCGTGTGAGTCGCGAAAAACCGTGCGCCTACGCCAACCGTCATTCTGAACGGAGCTCCGCGGAGTGAAGAATCCAAAGCCCCTGTCTCCCTGCCCGTCTGCCCGCTTGCCCGCCTGCCCGTTTGATGATACAGTCCCCAACTGGCAATCAGCCCTGCACTCACAAGCCAATCACTGATGTTGTAAGGAGCAACACTTAATGGAAACCTATCCGGAGCTCATCGTTGCTTCCATTGCCGTAGGAATCATCGCATTACTCTTCTCCATCTATCTCATCGCCAGGGTCCTCCGCCAAAGCGCCGGTAATGAGACCGTTCAAGACATCGGCAAAGCCATCCAGGAAGGGGCCATGGCCTTCCTCAGCCGTGAGTACCGCATCCTCGCCGTCTTCGTCATAGTCATCGCGGTGATCATCGCTGTCTTCATTGACTACGATGTCCTGGATAAAGTCGGCTCGGACCGCTCATTGCCTTCCACCGCCATCTCGTACTTGGTCGGAGCCGTAGGCTCCGGTCTGGCCGGATTCGTCGGCATGACCATCGCGGTAAGGGCAAACACTCGCACCACCGCCGGCGCTGCTCAGGGCCTCAACCAGGGGCTCCGCGTAGCCTTCAACAGCGGCGCCGTAATGGGCATAAC
Source organism: Dehalococcoidia bacterium (assembly GCA_965197965.1). Taxonomy (GTDB): domain Bacteria; phylum Chloroflexota; class Dehalococcoidia; order Lucifugimonadales; family QGNO01; genus DAOUJH01. The sequence continues at coordinate 85,402 of OZ240235.1, read as the reverse complement.
CGTAGTGGGAATAGGCATCATCGGCGTCGCTGCCCTCTACTGGATCTTCCAAGACGCCAACATCGTCGCCGGCTTTGGCTTCGGCGCGTCATCCATCGCCCTCTTCGCCCGTGTCGGAGGCGGCATCTACACCAAGGCCGCCGACGTCGGCGCGGACCTCGTGGGCAAAGTGGAGCAGAACATACCGGAGGACGACCCGCGTAATCCGGCCACCATCGCCGACAACGTTGGCGACAACGTTGGCGACGTCGCCGGTATGGGCGCAGACCTCTTCGAATCTTACGTCGGCTCTATCATCGCCGCCATCGCTCTGGGGGCAGCAGCAGCCGTTTTCAGCGGTTCAAGCGATTCTTTTGACGGACCGCGCTTCGTGCTCCCGTTTCTCGTCGCTTCAATAGGTATCGTCTCATCCATATTGGGCACCTTCCTTGTCCGCACAGGAGAGAACGCCACCATGGGGCGATTGCTCTGGGCCCTTCGTACCGGCATCTACTCCGCCGGTGGGCTCGTCCTCATCGGCACCGCCGTAGCCATCGCGCTTCTAGGCCTCGACTTCAAGCTGTTTTGGGTTGTCTTGGTCGGTCTGGTGGTGGGACAGGTCATAGGGTTCGCCACCGAGTACTTCACCGCCTACGAATACGGCCCGACTAAGAAGCTGGCCGAGCAGGCCCTGACTGGCCCCGCTACTGTTATCATCGGTGGCCTCGGCCTCGGTATGCTCAGCACCGTGGTGCCGCTGGTTGCCGTGGTGGCGGGCATCTGGATAGCGAATGACCTGGCCGGCGTCTACGGCATTGCCCTTGCCGCCGTGGGTATGCTCTCCACTCTTGGCATTACGTTGGCCACCGACGCCTACGGGCCCGTAGCCGATAACGCCGGCGGCATCGCGGAGCAAGCCGGCCTTCCACCGGAGGTCCGACAGCGCACGGATGCCCTGGACGCCCTAGGCAATACAACCGCCGCCACCGGCAAAGGCTTCGCCATCGGCTCCGCCGTCCTTACCGCGCTCGCCCTTATGGTCGCCTACTCGCAGGTCGCCGACCTCGAGCTCCTTGACCTACTCGAAACCAAAGTCCTGCTGGGACTGCTCATTGGCGCGGTGCTTCCCTTTGTCTTCTCCTCTATGACCATGCAGGCCGTGGGCCGTGCCGCCAACAAGATGATCGAAGAGGTGCGGCGTCAGTTCCGCGAGATCCCAGGCATTATGGAAGGCACGGGCCGCCCCGACTACGCCCGCGCCGTGGATATCAGCACCAGCGGCGCACTCCGCGAGATGATCCTGCCCGGGCTCATCGCCATCATCGCGCCCATAGCCGTCGGCGCACTCATGGGCGCTGAGGCCCTAGGCGGCATGCTCATAGGAGCCATCTCAGCCGGATTCCTCCTCGCCGTCACCATGGCCAATGCCGGGGGAGCTTGGGACAACGCCAAGAAATACGTGGAGCTGGGGAACCACGGCGGCAAGGGCTCGGAGGCTCACCACGCCGCCGTGGTCGGCGATACCGTGGGCGACCCATTCAAGGACACCAGCGGACCATCCCTGAATATCCTGATAAAGCTCATGGCCATCGTGTCCCTTGTCTTCGGACCGCTGTTCATCTAGCCGATAGAGGCTGCCCGCTTGCCCGCCTATCCCAGGTGGCGTGGGAGCTATATGACCCATATCTTTCAATTAGACGCTGCCTAAGGTTGCAATCAGACGGAATCATACCTTGCAATTAGACGCACTATAAAGTTACATCCGTACTACATTTCATTCCACGTTGCTGAGTACATCACTGGGTTGTGGGATGACTACAGACTGCCCAGCCTCTCCATGATATCCAAAGGTAGCCTTAAGTCTACTGCTCGGGCGTTCTCCGCTATCTGTTCAGGCCTGCTGGAGCCCACGATTATTGAATTGACGCCGGGTTTGTGCAATGTCCACGCCTGCGCAATCTGGGCCGATGAATATCCCAGTTCTAAGGCGATGGAACTGAGTTCACTCACCATGCGGAAGGTCTGGTCATTCCACCAGCGTGTTTTGTCTTCCGCTGCGTGGCGGGACGCTAAGTGACTATCTTTGGGCGGCCCCGAGTGACGATCGTAAGTTCCCGTTAGCAGCCCGCCCATAAGAATCAGGTACGGTATGATCCCCACTTTCTGGTCTAGGCATAGAGGCGCCATTTCCCGTTCGATGTCTCTTTCCTTCAGGTTGTAAAGCAGTTGAATAGACTCGAACCGTTCCAGGCCCAGGCTGTCGCTGACCCACAGAGCCTTAGTCAGCTGCCAGGCCGCGAAGTTGGAGCACCCTATATATCTGATCTTGCCCTGGCGCACCAGGTTATCTAGAGTGCGCAACGTCTCCTCGATGGGAGTATCGGGATCCCACCAGTGCACCTGATACAGGTCTATGTATTCGGTGCTCAGACGCCGGAGGCTGCCCTCCACCGCTTCTATCAGGTGTTTGTGAGAAAGTCCTCTGTCGTTGACGCTCGGACCGGTAGTGGAGAATCCTTTGGTGCCAATGACAAGCTCATGCCGGTTGTGACGTTTGACCGCCTTTCCAACAACCTCCTCCGAGCGACCATCGTAGTACAGGTCAGCGGTATCGATAAAGTTGATACCGTTTTCAATTGCCGCATCTACCACAGAAATGGCGCGATCGTCGTCCACGTACTTCGCGCCGAACATGTTGGTGCCGAGACAGAGTCTGGATACCCAAACGCCTGCGCGACCGATCCTGGCGTACTCCATAACACATGCCTCCGCATCACACAAGAAGAAGCCTCGATGTTTGAAGGGACGATCACTTAACTTATTGTGAGTGCACCCTTATTGCACAGTAGGGCTAACATGCCAAGCTCAGAGCTTCCCAGCTCTCTCACATTATCTAGCACAAACACCCACCACAGACCGTCATCCTGAGCGCAGCGACAAAGAATCCCAAGCCTCCGCCCGCAAACCGCGAACGCCCCTCGATGCCCCCCTGCGTTCCGTTGATTCGACTAGATTCCACAGCATCGATAGGGCCCTCGAAGAGATGAGTCCACCGAGCCAGAGCCAACCTCTTCCGTTTCCGTTGGGGTTAATTAGTCCCTCCTAGATACGCACAACCTACCTGACAAGGTAGCGTCAATTTATCATAAGCAGGAGAAAGAGATTGTGAGGATAGTGGCGCTACTAATCTAGCCACTTTTATTGTGCCTGCAAGAGAGTGAAAAGTTGCAGAAACACACTCTCCAAAAGCTAACAAAATTGCTGCCGAGAAAGTGTGAATAAGCACTTACCAAAGCCTTGAAGAGCCGCTACCGTTTTCATGGGTATATGCGTAAGAAGAATTACAGGATAAGCGGAATCACAGGCTGCAACTCCACCTGCGGACAGCGGAAGAGGTCGTAGGCTCCGCTAATCCCGAACGTGCGGGGGAGGCATTCACTTGACGCTCGACAGACCGGTCCACGCAGCTGAGACGGCGGACGGAACGGCGGCCCTTGCCGTCGCTGCGCCGCTCGCCTTGGGCTTCGCCGCCTATGGCGGCCTAGCTCAAATGTCCCCCCCGCCCGACTTTTGGGGCAGTCATCTGTGCCCGCACCAAGCAGGTGCAGGACGCCATTCTCGCCAAGCTGTCCGATGTCAGCGACAAGGCACATGGAACACCGAAACCTTGATTTTAGACCTAGCTGCCAGATGCGTGAAGGGCAGCCGCAAAGACCCATAAAGGAGGAATGCATACATGAACTCTGCTAAGAGCGTCGGACTTACCGGAGTGGTGCTCGCACTAGCTATCGTACTGGCCCTTACGGCGGCGCTCGCGGCCTGCGGCTCTGATGAGCCGTCTGGCGTGACAGGCCCCGACCGGACCGCGTCCACCCCAACGGAGACGTCGGTCTCCCCTGCACGGACGCCTACCACACCAGGGTCAGGGGACGCGCCCACTGCCACCGATACGCCTGTACCCGCGACTGCGACAGCGCCGCCCGCGGCCTCCGGCTCCGTCGAAACGGACCGGGAGGCGCTGGTTGCCCTCTACAACGCAACGAACGGTGAGAACTGGGATGAAAGCCACAACTGGCTGAGCGACGCTCCCCTCGGCGAATGGTACCTCGTCACCACTGACGACAACGGGCGCGTTATAGATCTGGGCCCCGACGACAACAACTTGAACGGGGAGTTACCGCCGGAGCTGGGCAGCCTCTCCAACCTAGAGGCACTGAGCCTCGAAAACAACGAGTTGAGCGGGGAGATACCGGCGGAGCTGGGCAGCCTCTCCAACCTGTTAATACTGGACCTCGCCGGCAACGACTTGAGCGGGGAGATACCGGCGGAGCTGGGCAGCCTCTCCAACCTGTTTGAATTGGACCTCACCGGCAACGACTTGAGCGGGGAGATACCGGCGGAGTTGGGCAGCCTCTCCAGCCTGATATTACTGTACCTCGGCGGCAACGCCTTGAGCGGGTGTGTGCCAATCAGCCTGGAAGACCAGTGGAGGTTTGAATCCTCTGACCTTGGCGACCTGCCCTTCTGCTGAAGCCACGCGCCCTCAGCCGGATGCTCCCGTCCCAAGGCGAATAGACAGGTGTGGGTTTCAGCGACGACGAGGGCAACGATGAGTCTCTGAGCAGCGCGGGGACGGCAGCGGTGGTAATTACCTCGAATACGCCCGTCCTCGCCAACTCGTCTCCGGACCTTGAGGTGGGGACGCCGTCGGTGGACGACGACACCCTCTATACGGGCAACCGGTTCACGCTGTCGGTCACGGTTACCAATGCGGGCGACGCGGCGTCTGGACCCTCACTTAACTCCGTCTTGATTCTGTCCAAATAACCGGGTCCACCTCAGAGAGTAGCGAACACTTGTCAACCCACTCTACTCCAGTGGTAACATGACGAAACCTTGCCACAGGGGGGGCCATGCTAGAGCCCAACACAACTATACGTCTCACAATGGGTATCCCAGAACCAGGACTAGACAACAACGTCGAGGTAGACATCTCGATAGGGCCATCTGATGTGATCGACCCAGGCTCACCACTCGACTCCTACACTGTAACCATGACCGTCGAGGAGCTGATGAGACTGCTCACCATGGCCGCAACCACTGGCTGGGGATCAGCCTTCCATTTCCTGCAGACCGTTACCGAAAGGTGGCGTGGTAATGCAGTAGCCCAGAACGAGGAACTTCCAAACGTTCATCTGGACCTAAAGCTTCACACTCATCCTCCAGAGGACGCCGGCTGAATGTCATCCGCACTGAGGTTATCGCTGTGACCGTCATAGCGATCCTATGGACATGACAAGTTGGTGCATATCAGCCTTCTTCATCTGTACTATGGAAACCTCCTTGTTGGGCACAAACGAAAGACATCGCACCCTGCCTTAGGACTACTACCCTCTCTGCTTTCCTAACCCTTGAATATGCACTTGTCTCCGCTATGATGTTCCGTCTGCCAATGAGATTGCGCCAAGATCCAGCGCCGCCTTTCGTTTCAGAGGGGATCTCATGGAGCAAGACGCCGAGACTCGACCCGTGAACTCAGTGACCTTCGAAATTATGACTCGCCCAAGGCGCTATGTTGAGATTTAGCTAAACACACCGGAAGCCCCCTACCCCGCGTACCTGCTCCTCCCCCAGAAACCGTCCGGCAGCTCCAGCAGGTCTCTCACCCCTGCCCTGTCCAGCATCCTCTCCGTAGCCCTTTGAGCCACCTCCAACACCTCCCTCTCGTCCACGCTCTTCACCACTCGGCCCTCCATCAGCACCTTCCCATCCACCATCACCGTATCCACGTCGTGCCCGCTGGCAAAATTGGTGATGCGGTACACCGGCATGTTGGACGGGTAGAGATGCGGCTTCTCCATGTCTATCAAGATCAGGTCCGCCTTCTTGCCTGTCTCCAGCGAACCCAGCTCGCTCTCCACTCCCAGCGCCCTCGCTGAATCTATGGTCACCATCTCCAGCACCTTGCCCTGCGGCATATATGAAGGATCGTGGAAGTGCGTTCTCTGGTAGTGCATGCACTGGAACATGTGCCTGAACATATCGAAGCCCCTGTCCGGAGCGTTCCCGTCCGAGCCGAGTATCACCGTCACCCCTGCGTCTATCAGCTCAGGCACCGGGCACCGAGCCATTATCGCCGCCACCGCGCTGGGGTTGTGCACTATCTTGGTGTCCGTCTCCCGGCAGATCTCTATCTCCTCGTCCGTCAACCCCGTGGAGTGCGATAGCAAAGCATCCGGCCCCAGTATGCCCAGTTGCTCATGGGCGAACTTCACCGTGCCCCTGGAGTGCCCGTCCTGCGCGAACATCACCCCGTGTTTCCTGGTCAACGACCTGACAGCGTCCGCCTGCGCCTTTAGCTCCCCCGAATCGACGCGACCGCCTTCCGGGTTGTGCACCGGATTGTGCACCGGGTTATGCACCGGCAGCATCATCATCAACCTCATCCGGCCTTCCGCCCCGCCATGCCACCCCTCTATCAGCGACTCGCTGCTGGCAAGGTAATCGTCGAACCCCACCATCCTCTCCGAGCGCTTCCCCCCGTCCCATCCCACGTACCTTCTTGGATACGGCGCGTTGCTTGGCCCCACCGCCAGGAACTCCCGAGTCCCCATGCGCTCCACCGCCTCGCAGTGCCGCTCTCCGTAAACCGGACTGTCCGCGCGGACCACCATCGTCCCGCCGCCCAGAAAGGTGACGCCCGCGGTCACCCCGAACTTCAGCCGCTCCAACGACGTGAGCAGGGCATCCGCGTACCAGTACTCCTCGTCCGTGGCCTCGGCGTATATGCGATCTGCAGCCTCCGCCCACACCCCCGGACGACCCACGCCCAAGGTCTTCACCAGGCTGTGACCCGCGTGGCCGTGACCGTCTATCAGCCCCGGCATTACCACCTTGCCGCTTGCGTCTATCACCCTGTCTGCCTGGTGTCTGGCCTCCACCTCGCTCTTCGGGCCCACATCCAGTATGCGGTCGCCTCCTATCGCCACCGCTCCGTCCTCAATGACCCTCCGACCCGGATCCATCGTTATCACCCATCCGCCGGATACCACTATGTCAGCCATGCTTAACCCCCAACTATAGGCCCGTACAGTACCTGGCGTCTGTTTCTGGTGTACGGCCTGACCTGCTCCGGCCATCTGCCAAGCTCCACCGCTTTGGCCCAATCGTTACCCCTGAGCACGTCCGGGCTCTCCAACTCGTACAGCGCCGCGTAGGAAGGCTCATCGCTGTGCTCGTACACCTGCAGACCCCCGCCGATCGCTATCTCCACCTTGGGGAACCTCTTGAACCGCACCGCCGAGAGCACTCCGGGCACCTTCAACAGCTCCGGCACGTGCTCCTGGTCATACACCTCATTGAACACGTCCTCCTTGCCTGGCTCCACGTCCATTCTGGTAAGCAAAAAGTACCTGCTATCTACCGGCATAATCTCCTCCTCACGAAAATGTCATTGCTATATAGACTATTCAGAACCGTGCCCAGTCACCGCTCGGGCATTGTAGGGGCGGTTCGCGAACCGCCCTCCCTACCTCCTCAAATACGCCCATCCGTCTTGCCCGCGCAGGCGGGCATCCGGGGGTGGGATGGGGCGTGTGAGTCGCGAAAGACCGCGCACCCACGCCAACCGTCATTCTGAACGGAGCTCCGCGGAGTGAAGAATCCAAAGCCTCCGTCCCCCTGCCCGCCTGCCCGTATGTCCGCATGCCAGCTTGCCCGTTTGCCAGCTTGCCTAAATCCCCGGCGCCCTCTGCCGCAAGAACGGGTTGTTCCGCCTCTCATCGCCTATCGTAGACTCCTCACCGTGACCTGGCATCACCACCGTCTCGTCAGGCAGCGTTAGCAGCCGTGACTCGATGCTTGCCAGTAGCTGCGGCCCGCTGCCGCCATCCAGATCGAAGCGGCCGATGCTCCCTTTGAACAGCGTATCGCCGGTAAACACCGTCCCTTCCCCATAGAAGCACACCGACCCCGGCGTGTGGCCCGGCGTCTCCAGTACCCTCAGCGTCACTCCACCCACATCAAGCTCATCGCCGTCGCTTAGAAAACCGTCGGGCGGTGGCGGCATTTGGTAGTCCGGTATCACCATCGGCGCCCACGACATACTCGCCGCCATGGTCCGAACGTCCGATTGGTGAATCCTGAACTCCGCTCCCGTCCTCTCCTTGATCTCCTTTACCGCCCCGTTGTGGTCTCCGTGGCCGTGAGTATTCACCATCAGCGCCACTCTTAGCCCGGCCTCTTCCACTTCTTGCAGTATCAGGTCCGCCTGCGCCCCAGGGTCGATCAATATGCACTGCCCCGACTCTTTCGACCCTACGATATAGGTGTTCTCCGCCATGGAGCCGACCACTACTTTTTTTGCTATTAGTTCACTTGAATTTCTACTCAAGAGTCGTCCAACTGATGGCGTAATCCTCTGGAAGCACACATCGAATGCTTGTTGAAGGTGCAGCGGAGCCCATAATCGGTGCGGACGATTGATCAATTGACACTGGCGCCATGAAGTGCCAAGGGGTGCAGAAATCGAATATCAATCTGATGTCTTCATCGTGTAATGTGGTTTCTCTGGTGCCTGGAGGAGTGGAAGTAGCAGGTGGCCGAGTCGAGATTTGCCTTGGTGTAGGCGTGGGGCGTGGCGTGACAGGCGTAGAGACCGAATTGTCCTCCTTCTCGCGAAAACCGTGTGGATCAACGAACTCTGTCTCACAGGCGTGTCTGTGGAAGCCTATTGCCACACTGCCTGCACCGGCGCACAGTCCAGATTCTATGATAACTGGCTCAGACACATCGCGCTTGGCCTCGAAGCCGTTGAGTTGCGCCAGTTGCCATGACCCCGTCAAGTGGCCGCCATCGACTTGAACACTGTTCACCGATACTTTGAAACTCCCTGGTGCGGCGTCGGCTACTAGAAACGTCAGCCATCCCAAAGTAAGAGGCGGCCGGTTCAGCAACGTGCCATAGCCTTCAGTGAGCCACGAGCCTCCATCTGAGGTTTCTATTTCCGCACCGTCGATTAGGATGGGTCCTTCGAACTCCTCATCTGAGTTCCTCGCAACATAGAATACAGTCACCCGCCCGTTAGGCTGTAGCACCGCCATGCCCAAAACAACGTCTACTTCCCATGCATAGCCTCCGCCATCCGGGGAAGAATTATTTGGCACAACCGTCTCTGCAGGTCCATCCGGAGTAGAACTAGTGGTTTCGCGGACGTTTGATCGGCAGCCCGCAATTCCCAATAATAAGACCGTGGCTACCGCCGTTACTATCGATGGTAGTACGGCACGGTACGAGTTTCCCATACAACGTCTGGCATTGTAGATTGAGTATTTTGAATCTTGATCGCAGAACTCTGACCATGGCACGAGTTATCCATCCCCTACCTCTCCTCGTTGGCACTTCTAAGTCCAGCTTTCACCATAGCACACTCTTTGTGGTACCATGTACCCATGTTGCCGTTGGTGTAAGCACTGGCGCCGGAGCCTTTGAACGTTGATATGGACTCCCAGGCGAAAGTGGCATTGAAGGTCAAGCCTAAGAGGCACCGCGATTTGAAAGCGAATACAGTCGTTCGAGAAGCAAGGCGCGTGTATATGGATAAGACAGTTAAGAGCGACAAACGAACTCCAATAGACGAAGATTGGGAACAGTGGGACCGAGAGTTTGAGAAGGACGCAAAGGCTGGCAGACTAGACTTCCTGAAAGCGGAGGTTGAACAAGCCAAACGGGAAGGCACGTTGAAGGAACTGTAGGTGCATGCACCGCACCACGCCCCAATTCTGGGAGCGTTTTGAACAATTGCCTGAAGCAACTCAACGGACTGCGCAGCGAAACTTTCGGTTGCTTAAGAACAATCCAAGACACCCGTCGCTTCAGCTAAAGAAGGTTAATGAGTATTGGTCTGTCCGTGTTGGACGTTCCTACAGGGCTCTTGCCATAGAGGAAGGACAAGACCTGTTTTGGAGTTGGATTGGCCACCACGACGATTACCTGAGGGTCATTGGTCGATGAGAGGCTTTGTAGCCTGCAAACCACATTTTCCTCCCCCTACCTCTCCAGCGGATACCCCTCCTCGTTGGCCCACTCCGCGAACGACGCATCGTAGTTCGCCGCGTTCTCATACCCCAGCAGCTTCAGGGTGAACACTCCGTGCGCCGCACGGATGCCCGCCTGTCAGTGCGTGTACACCTGTTGCTCAGGCGTCACCCCCTTCTCCGCCAGCATCGATCTGATCTCTTCCGCCGGCCTGAACTCCCCCGACTCGCTGTCCATCACGTCGCTCCATTCCAGGTGCACCGCACCTGGAACGTGGCCGCTGTACTTGTTGCCCCTGCTGTTCTCCCCGCTGAACTCCTCCTCCGCCCTTGTGTCCCAGATAACCGTCCCCTCTTTGCCAATCGACGACTTCAATTCACCGGCCTTCACTATCAGAGAAGAGTCCGCCTTTGGACTAAACCGCCTCGGCTCAGGAGTGCTCGGCCTATCCGTCATGGCGCGCCCCTCCTCCATCCACTTCCTCCACCCTCCGTTCAGCACCTTCACATTCGTATGCCCGTAGAAATTAAGCACCCACCACAGCCTAGCCGCGTATATGGAAAACCTGCCGCTGTAAGCCACCACCATGGTCTCGTCTCCAATGCCGAGATTGCCCAGGAAATCCGCCGCCTGCTCCGGCGCCATCACGTTCACACCGTCGTCGCCCTTGATGTAGTGGTTCTCTCCCAGGTTCACCGCTCCCGGAATATGCGCCCGGTTGTAAGCATCCGGAAGATCGCAGTCCACTATAACCATGTCTGGGTCGTCCAAGTGCGACGCCAGCCACTCCGTATCCACCAGCATTTCCGGATGAGCATAGCCAGTTGTAGTCACTGTGAGGCCTCCCCACTCAATTTGCTCCGAATCCTAGTGACCGGCCAATTCCCTGTCAACTTGAAGACGCCACTTGCTCGTCTGCCGCTACACACCCACGTCTTGCCCGCTCAGGGGGCATCCAGGGGCAGCGCGGCGGAAACATTGTAGGGGCAACCCTCGTGGTTGCCCTGGCCTGCCCACCATGCCACTTGCCCGCCTCCCTCCCGCTCATGGTGAGCCTAGAGTTTACCCTGAGCATCGTCGAAGGGAACCATTTGAGCGGGTTTACGGGTCACCCCACTTACCCCCATACCCTGCCCCTGCCCAAGCGCCCTCCTTTACATGGTTTAGCTCCTACGATACTTTTCCATCATGAAGACGAGAATAGTCCCGCTAGGAATAGCCGTGTTCCTGATACTGCCCCTTGGGGTAGGTGTCTGGATAGGCGTAAAGCAGCTAATCGGGAACAGCCCGGCCGCTACCCCCGAAATCGGGGCATCCGCAGAGCAGAACAAGCAGGCGCTGTTGGACGGCATACGTGAAGGACGGCCTCTGTATTTCAAGACAGAGAGATACAAGAAGGACCCCGTGGTTTTCGCAGGGGGCGGATCACATCCCCAGACCACCATAGTTGAGAGCTGGTTGGTCGCGGACGAACAGGGTCAGAGAGTAGCGATGGTCTCAACGTTGCGTGACCTCGAGGGTAACCTGTTGGGATATACGGAGCTTCATGACGACGGGACCGTGACCTTCACGGATCTTGTGGCTGGAATGGTCCTCGATATGCCCCCTGAATTCCTCTCTGATATTGAGGGTACGTTCAGTCCGTATTGGGATCACATGCTGTCGCTCCAAGACAGTGGGTGGGAGTTCAAGGGGTGGGGGACGCTCAACGGGAGGACAAGCCTGATATTCGAAAAGTACAGCACGGATGCCGCAAAGCTGTGGAGGACAGAGGTTGTGGAGAATGCCCCGCTACTCTTTAGCGAATCCCGCTACGAAGACGGTGTTCTAGAAGAACAGAGCACGAGAGTTGAGTACAGGTTCCTCCCTCTAGGAAGCGCCCTTCCCAACCCGGCAACGGAAGGCTGAACATCCGCCATACCCGTCTGCCCCCACTGCCCGTATGCCGCTACACACCCACGTCTTGCCGTGAAGGCAGGCATCCAGGGACAGCGCGGCGGAAACATTGTAGGGGCAACCCTCGTGGTTGCCCTCGCATGCCCACCATGCCCCTTGCCCGCCTGTGCCATCCCCCGCTCATGGTGAGCTTAGAGTTTATCCTGAGCCTAGCCGAAGGGAACCATTTGAGCGGGACGATAGCGGCACCGTCTTGCCCGCCCAGGGGGCATCCAGGGACAGCGCGGCGGAGACATCGTAGGGGCAACCCTCGTGGTTGCCCTCGCATGCCCGTCTGCCCCCTGCCCCCATGCCCGCCATGCCCCCCTGCCCGTCTGCCCGCTTGCCCGCTTGCTCGCATGCCCACTTGCCCACTTGCCCACTTGCCCGTCCGTCTCCACTTGCCCGTTTGACCGCTAACCGTTAGCCTATTCAGCACATGACAGACCTCAACACCATAGTATCCCTCGCCAAGCGGCGCGGCTTCGTGTTCCAGTCCAGCGAAATCTACGGCGGCCTCGCCTCCACCTACGATTACGGGCCCCTCGGCGTCGAAATGCGACGCAACATCAAGAACCACTGGTGGCGCACCTTCGTCCACAAGCGCGCCGACATGGTCGGCCTCGATGCCGCCATCCTCATGGCGCCTCAGGTCTGGGACGCCTCCGGCCACACCTCCGCAGGCTTCGCCGACCCTCTGGTGGAATGCCCCGAATGCCGCAAGCGTTATCGCCCCGACCAAATCGACGACCCGTCGAAGTGTCCGGACGATGGCGCGACCCTCTCAGACCCCCGCATGTTCAACCTCATGCTCAAGACCTTCCTCGGTCCCGTGGAGGACGACGCCTCTCAGACCTACCTCCGACCCGAGACCGCGCAGGGCATCTTCGTCAACTTCCTCAACGTCCTGAACTCCACGCGCAAGAAGCTGCCCTTCGGCATCGCGCAGATAGGCAAGGCGTTCCGCAACGAGATTACCGTGGGCAACTTCATCTTCCGCACCCGCGAGTTCGAGCAGATGGAGATCGAATACTTTGTCAAGCCAGGCAGCGACGAGGAATGGCTTGACGAGTGGGTGAAGGACTGCCTCAACTGGTTCGTCGGCGCAGGCATCTCCAAAGACAACCTCCGTGTCCGCCAGCACGACCCCGATGAGCTTGCCCACTACGCCAAGGCCACCTACGACATCGAGTACCGCTTCCCCTGGGGTTGGGGCGAAATCCAGGGAATCGCCAGCCGCACCGACTACGACCTCAAGGCGCACTCGCAGGCCAGCGGCGTCGACCTCACCTACTTTGACGACGACGCCCAAGAGCACTACCATCCCTATGTCATCGAGCCTTCCGCGGGCGTGGACCGCCCATTACTCGCCTTCCTCTTCGACGCCTACAAGGAGGAAGAGGCCCCCACCGGCGCAGGCAATATGGAAAAGCGCGTCGTCCTCAAGCTGCACCCCGTCATCGCGCCCATCAAGGTCGCCGTCCTACCCCTCTCCCGCAACGAGAAGCTAGTGCCCAAGGCAAGAGAGGTCTTCGACATGGTCAACGACCGCTTCGTGGCCCAGTACGACGATTCCCAGAGCATCGGTCGCCGCTACCGCCGCCAGGACGAGATCGGCACCCCCCTCTGCGTCACCGTCGACTTCCAGACCGTGGAAGACGACAACGCCGTCACCATCCGTGACCGCGACACCATGGAGCAAGTCCGCGTCCCCATCCCAGACCTACTCCCCACCCTCACAGAACGCCTACCCATTCCGTAGGGGCGGTTCTCGAACCGCCCATTCGCCCACATTCCCACACCTCCTTCATTGCCAGTAACCCCACCGTCATTCCCGCCTCCGAGCGGGAATCCAGGCGTGGGGCGGCGGCATGTAGGGGCACCCCTCATGGTTGCCCTAGCCTTTCCACAGCCATTCACATGCCCCACCATCGTTGCCGTGCTAGACACGGGAATCCATCCCCATCTCACCACCCCCATTCGTCATTGCGAGCGCAGCGAAGCAATCTGGTGACGGGGGCCTGTCATGCTGAGGAGTCGGTCGGCCTCCGTCCGCACCAAGACCACCCCCGCCGACGAAGCATCCCACACCTCCTTCATTGCCAGTAACCCCTCCGTCATTCCCGCCTCCGAGCGGGAATCCAGGCGTGGGGCGGCGGCATGTAGGGGCACCCCTCGTGGTTGCCCTGGCCTTTCCACAGCCATTCACATGCCCCACCATCGTTGCCGTGCTAGACACGGGAATCCATCCCCCTCTCACCACCCCCATTCGTCATTGCGAGCGCAGCGAAGCAATCTGGTGGCGGGCGTCTGGCATTGAAAACAGGGGACCGCCACTGTTGCCGGGATTCAAAGGCGCTGTGTGTGGGATGAAGTCAAAGAGTATACTCAACGCGTCGCGCGATGTTACCTCGCCGGTGGTTGCAGTGACCTGAGTTCTTGAACCACCGCGAGGATACCCCACGGCGACGACCTCGGCGCCGACGTCGGGAGATGCTTCCTCCCAAGGCAAAGCGATAAAGCTGTTGGAGCAGCATATTGCGAGCACGGCCACATCTTTATCGGCATCCCATCCAAGGACTAGGGCATCATAGGTACGGGCATTGTTGACCGTCACTTCCACAGCGTCGAGGGCATTCTCGATGACGTGGTAGTTGGTGGCCAAAAAAGCCGTGGTCTCCACGACGTCGAATATGAAGCCTGACCACCGGAGAAGAAACCCACCTCAACCTTCACTATCTATGTTGTCGTACAGGATAACCTTGAACGTGTACGTACCGACGCTCTCACCAAGACCTGTTATACCAATCGAGGCGTTCCCAGGGCCTTTCGCACTAATCTGGAATCCATGAGGGCAGCATGTCCTGATATCTTCCGTGTCGGCTGTCCAAATCCCACCGTCCGGCATGCGCGCGCTAAATTGGAACTCTTCCAGAGTCACGCTTATGGCCGAGAGCCAGTATCTTTGGTTCCTTTCTACTGGGAGTCGAAAGTAATCGATATCAAGGTCGTCGTCTATAGTACCCTGGACAATCTCTCCGAGTGATAAGCCGGTGGCGGCTGCCGGTGTATCACCATGGTCGTCCACTGCATCGTGGGCAGCATCAATAGTGATTGTATACCTTCCTGTCTTCCCTCCAAAGTTATGCACTGCGACGTAGTAGTCATCTGAACTTGGCGCTATCCAGACAATTCTGGGACCAGTCGACACCAGATCTCGTTTGATCCAGTATCTGTTCAGTCCGGTTTCTCCGTCCGGGGCGTACAGTCCGACACTTGTGGCACGCAGGGTGTCGTGATTAACGTTGATGCGGTATTTTTGACCCTCTTGTGGCCGGAACCGGAAGTAATCGAAGTCGAACATATAGTTCAGTGTCCCTGCGATCGACTCTCCAACAGCAATTGAGGTGGCAAGCTCTGCTTCGTCACTGTGGTCGTCTGAGAAATCGGTCTCCCCAAATGCGGCTGCTCCGCCGTGCACTTCTTGATAAAAGTCCCGAAAGACCTTCTGTCGATCACTGGGGACATGCTTCAAGAATACCTCATAAATGTGGTCTTCCACAGTGTTGTACTTCCTGCCAAGCTCCGATAGGTGCAACTCGCCCAACGCCGACATGATTGCCTCTTCGCCCGCTATCCTGGATGCGCTATGCAAGAAGTATTCGCCCATATGATAGACGCAACTCGTATTACGGGCGATCTCCCAACCGTTATCCATTACGTCAATAAGGTGACGGATATTCTCGTACCAATCGTCAACACAAGTAGAGAAATTTAAAGCATTCTTGGCGCGTAAACGGGATAGCTCCACGCCCTCTCTCCGATGCTTCACATAGGTCTCAATGAATTCCGCTGCGCCTTCCGTGAGCCACCGTGGCCCAGTTTCAGGATTGTGGAACCAGTAGTGGGCTGTCTCATGCGGCACAAACGCCACATATCCGTCATTTTCTCTTGTGAGCCGCATATGAGTGTCGAAATACCCGCCGTAAACTCTATACCTCACTTGGCTTCGGTCAACGAGTAGAAGGATGACGTCAGTCGTGGGGAATGGCACTCCCAGGAGTTCCTCGCCTATACGTGCCGTGTCTTCAATTTCAGTAAGTACGACGTCGTTCGACGGAAATGGAGTGTTCTGAACGATCCAAATGTTCACCTCGCCGGCCAACTTGAGGGAAACCGTTCTGGATTGAGTGTAATGGGTTCGCAACAGATCCGTGTACAAATCAGGACTCTCCCTGGCTACCCAACCCAGAGTGACCACCAAGGCGGCCCCTTCCTCGTCCAGACCGTCGGAGAACCAAGGCTGACTGGTCAACTTACTGAGGACATCCGTCTCACTGCTTGCCAGACTGATCAGAGATCTTAGAACGTAGTTGCTGAGAATGCCATTGTCCTCGAACCACGAGAGGCCACTGATTTGTCTGGCGAGCTCAATGTCCTTGTATGCCAGAGCACGCAGCCAGTGGAGGACCATGTGCTCGTCGTAGGTCTCTCTGTCCACGAACCAAGGGGCATTCACCGAGAGCTTTGCCATCTCAATGTCCGTAGATGCGATGCCGTGAAGATCCTCGAGGATTCGGCGGTCGCCAGTACGCGATCTGTCGCCATCGTCATCTTGCTTCCGACCTATGATCCATGGCTGCTTGGCAACCGCCGTGCCGAGTTCCGTGTCCAGAAGCCAAAGGTCTACGAGCAAGTCAGCGACATCGGCGTAGGCTTCCGGTGGGCCATCGATGAGCTCGGCGATGCGTTCAGCTGCGAGTTCTCGGGCGGTTGGCCGAGGCGTAGGGGTGGGCGATGGCGAGGGTGATGGGATGGGAATCGGGGACGGAGTGGCCGTAGCAGTCGGTTCCGGAGTGGGCTGAGGGACGGACGTAGGAGTAAAGGTCGGTGCTGGTGTGTTCGTAGGTAGCGGCGTAGGAGTAAAGGTCGGTGCTGGTGTGTTCGTAGGTAGCGGCGTAGGCGTAATTGTAGGAGTTGGTGTAGGAACGGGTGTAAGAGCTGGTATTGGAGTATTCGTAGGGCTTGGAGTTGGGGTAGCCGCAGGCTCGGATTCACGGCAAGCCACTAGAAGAATCAACAAGCCAACAATCACAAGCGCCTTATGCATAGGAACCCCCTTGCGGCAAGGGTTAGGCCCATACCTCCCCCATTTTGGGTAGACTCACGGCGTATCTTACCATCATGTGTGTTACTGCGTACTTTTGTGCAAATTACTGTGCGGTCTTGGTAACTTTTTGCAAGATTCGGCATAATTGATCCTGTTGACGCCGGATTGCTTGTCGATGGGGGCGTCAAGCCTTTGTCAGGATTACAGTCCAATAGGGGGAGCGAACGCCATCACGCGGGTCTGGTGAGCACCTCCTCCTCCGTCATGCCCGTGCAGACGGGCATCCAGGGGCGGCGCAGCGGGGACATTGTAGGGGCAACCCTTGTGGTTGCCCTAACCTGCCCGCATACCCCCTCCCGCTCATGGTGAGCTTGTCGAACCATTTGAGCGTGCCACCACATCCCAAACCCACCAATAGTGAACCAATGCACTAATCCACGTTTTATTGTAGAATGCCGCTCGTATCTTCCTACCTCTAACACATGGAAACCTTACAGCACGACATCCTGATCATCGGCGGTGGCGCAGCCGGCCTCAGAGCCGCCATTGAAGCGGCCCACACCGCCGATGCCGCCGGCAAGCCCCTCGACATCGCCATCGTATCCAAGGTCTACCCTGTCCGCAGTCACACCGTCTCCGCCGAAGGCGGCGCAGCCGCCGTCCTCCGTGACTACGACAGCCTTGAACTGCACGCCACCGACACCATCCGCGGCGCGGACTACCTCGCCGACCAGGATGCCGTAGAGCTCTTCGTTAAGGAAGCCCCCGCCGAGATCATCCAGATGGAGCACTGGGGTTGCCCCTGGAGCCGCGACCCCGACGGCCACGTCGCCGTTCGCGCCTTTGGCGGCATGAGTGTCAAGCGCACCGTCTTCGCCTCCGATAAGACGGGCTTCCACATGCTGCACACCCTCTTCCAAACCTCCCTCAAGTACCCCTCCATCAAGCGTCACGACGAATGGTTCGTTACCTCCATAGTCGTCGACGATGGCAAGGCCAGGGGTGTCGTTGCCCTCGAGGTCAGCACAGGCAAGTTCCATCTCATCACGGCCAAGTCCGTCATACTCACCGCCGGCGGCGGCGGTCGAGTCTTCGCCTTCACCACCAATGGCGCTATCTGCACCGGCGACGGCATGGCGCTGGCCTACCGAGCCGGCGCCCCGCTCAAGGACATGGAGTTCGTCCAGTTCCATCCCACCGGCCTCCCCGACACCGGCATCCTCATCACGGAAGCCGCCCGCGGTGAAGGCGGATACCTGATCAATGCCAGCGGCGAGCGCTTCTTGGAAAAGTACATCCCCACACGCATGGAGATGGGCCCCCGGGACATCATCTCCCGCGCCATCATCACTGAGCTGGAGCAAGGCCTCGGCTACGGCGAGCCCAAGGACGGCTACGTGCACCTGGACCTCCGCCATCTCGGCGAAAAGCACCTCAACGAGCGTCTTCCCTTCATCCTGGAGCTCGCCCGCACCTACGTCGGCATCGACCCCGTCACCCAGCCCATACCCGTGCGGCCCGTGCTCCATTACATGATGGGAGGCGTCCACACCGATAACTACGGCCTCACTCCCATGGAAGGCCTCTACTCCGCCGGAGAAAACGCCTGCGTCACCATCAACGGCGCAAACCGCCTCGGCTCCAACTCCCTCACCGAATGTCTCGTATTCGGCGCAAGGGCCGGAGCCGCCGCCGCCGGCTACGCGCTGGAGACCCCGCACTCCGACGCCGACCTCTCCCCCGCCGCTGAGCGCGACGAAAAGCGCATCCGGGATCACTTCCTCAGCGGCAAGAAAGGCACGGAACAGGTCGCCAACCTCCGCCGCGAGCTGCAGGACTCCATGGAACGAGGCGCGGAGGTCTTCCGCACCAAGGAGGGCCTGCAGCAGTCCATCTCTGAGATCGCCGACCTCCGCGAACGGATGCAAAATCTGGACGTCCAGGACACCACCGGCGTCTACAACGTGGAGCTCATCGGCGCGCTGGAGCTCGATTTCATGCTGGACGTAGCCCAGACCATCGTGCACTCCGCCTACGCCCGCCAGGAGTCCCGCGGCGCTCACGTTCGCCGCGACTTCCCTGATCGCAACGACAACGATTGGCTCGTCCACCAGTTGGCCCATCACACCGCGGACGGCCCCAGATTGGAGAACATCCCCGTCACCATTACCGACTGGCAACCTCAGGAGCGCAAGTACTAGGATTCACGGAGAGGAGCACACCATGGCACAGCGGCAACTCACAGTGAACGTAGAGCGATACCACCCCGAACAGGGCGCCGCCGCCTATGTCGACTCCTACCAGGTCCCCGCCCGCGACGGCATGATGGTCCTCGACGCCCTCAACTACATCCGCGACGACCTCGACCCCACCCTTGCCTTCCGCTGGTCTTGCCGCATGGGCATCTGCGGCAGCTGCGGCATGACCGTCGACGACCGTCCCCGCCTCACCTGCGAAGACAACCTGGCTAGCTACGGAGATGAGATCACCGTAGCCCCCCTCGACGGCTTCCCCGTCATCCGCGACCTCGTCGTCGACATCGACGACTTCATGCAGAACAAGCTCCCCTCGGTCAAGCCATGGCTCATCCGCAAGGACACCAAGCCCCTGGCTGACGGCGAGTACCTA
This sequence comes from Dehalococcoidia bacterium, assembly GCA_965197965.1. Taxonomy (GTDB): domain Bacteria; phylum Chloroflexota; class Dehalococcoidia; order Lucifugimonadales; family QGNO01; genus DAOUJH01. Next base: position 65,715 of record OZ240235.1, on the reverse strand, counting down.
CAGACGCCCCGGCAGATGGCGCCCTATGCCCACAACTCCGCCTGCATCAACTGCATGCTCTGCTATGCCGCCTGCCCCGTCTTTAACCTGGAGCCGCACTTCACCGGCCCCGCCGCCATCGCCCTCGCCCAGCGCTACAACCTGGACTCCCGTGACCAGGGTGCAGCCGAGCGTTACTCCATCCTTGCCCAACCGGAAGGCGTCTGGGACTGCACCTTCATCGGTGAATGCTCCGTCGCCTGCCCCAAGGGAGTCTTTCCCGCCGAGGCCATACAGCGCGCCAAGCCGCAAAGCGCCCAGAGCTGGGCCAAGTCCATCCTCATGCCCTGGAGCTCGCGATGAGTACCGCCGGCCGCGCTTCCCAAAGCCAGTACAAGCGACCCATGACCCGCACCTGGTGGCTGCGAAACCCGCGCTACACCCTCTTCATGGTCAGGGAGCTTACCGCCATCCTCATACTGGCCTTTGTCGTCCTCTACCTAGTGCAAATTGCACGGCTTGGCTCCGGCCAAGCCTCCTACGACTCATTCCTGCAGCTCATGGAGTCGCCCCTATGGATAGCCCTTCACATCATCTTCCTTCTGGGCGCGCTCCTCCACTCCGTAACCTGGGTCTTTCTTCTTGTGCCCAGGGCCATGCCGGAGTTCGTCTTCGGCATGCGAATCCCGCAGATCGCTATCGCCGCAGGCGGATTGGCCGCCTGGATCGTCTTCTCCGTCATCATCATTCTCGCCTTCAGAGGCTTGTAGTCGGAGTAGTACCTATGCAAAAGCTGGAACCTATGTGGTGGGCGCTCTTCAGCGTCGGCGGCACCATCGCCGCCTTCGCACTGCCCGCACTCATCTTCGCCAACAACGTCGCCGGCCCCCTCGGATGGCTGCCCGACGCCGTCGCCTACGACAACATCCTCTCTCTCCTCGGCAACCCCATCTCCAAGCTGCTCCTCATCGTCCTCCTCTCCACGACCCTCTTCCACACCGCCCATCGCATCGCCACACTCCCCGCCGACTTCAAGCTGCCCGTACCCAAGACCCTCGCCTCCGCCGTCAGCCACCTCAGCGCACTAGCCCTCTCCGTCGTCACCATCCTCCTCGTCCTCGCCCTCTAACCCGCCTGCCCGTCTACCCGCACCCACACCGTCGTTCCCGCGCAGACAGACCTCTGCATAACCTCTTCCCCCTTGATGAGACAGACCTCTGCATAACCTCTTCCCCCTTGACGGGGGAAGATTGAGATGGGGGTGAACCGTTCCTGGACACGACTCCTTTTTGCTCCCATTCCCACGCACCCCCCTTCGTCATTGCGAGGGAACCCGAAGCAATCCGGCGGCGCGGGGCCAACCGCCCACATCGACGCGACCCTGTCATGCTGAGGAGTGGGTTGCACACCCCTCGCCCTCAACCACCTCCGCCGACGAAGCATCCCAGGCGTGGGTTTGGCCTACACTGTTGACAATACGCAGATATCTGCGTATAATGCTCCCATGAGAAGGAAAAGCGGGCAACTCATCCCTATCGAGCAGTCAATCCTCGTTGCTGCTATAAGACTTCACGGGCTGGGCACAGAGGAGTTTCATGGCTTTGGGATCGCAAGAGAGATAAGGGACCGAGAGGGTGCACGCCTCCTCACTGGCCACGGAACCCTGTACCGTGCTCTGGGGCGGCTTGAACAGCAAGGATTCTTAATTGGAAGATGGGAAGATCCCTCAGTGGCAGCCGAAGAGAACCGTCCTCGCAGGAAGCTTTACAAGCTCACTAGCGCTGAAGTGCCCTTGTTGGGCGATTCGTCAACTCGTCCTGCGAGGCTTCATCTGCTCCGGGAGACCACACTATGATGCCAACCCTGTTAACAGTCCTGGCAGAGAATCTATTTCATCTGTTGGCATTGCCCGTGTCTAGGTCATTGACTCTGGTATGGACATGGACCTATACGGCGGCTGTGCCAGAGCATCTGCGCGCTGCCCGGCGAGCGGAGATGCGCTCTGACCTATACGAGCAGATTAACCAGATGCGTCAAGAAGGGAACCGTTCGAATATCATCGCCTTCCACATTCTAGGTCGTATGATTTGGGGTCTTTGGGATGATATGAGGTGGTCCGCACCATATCTACCTTCCACATTGGCAGAGCGTTTGAGCCGAGGCAGTGACACAGTTGGTCGGGTGAGACCGTCTCCGTCGATGCTTGCATCACTAACTATGTTCGGGATAATGAATGTGTCACTTCATATGGCAGACCGCACCGTGCCCTGGTTCGAATGGGTTTATCTAAATACCATGATCCCTGTTGTTGCACTGTTGCTAAAGAATCAGCAACATAGATGGGTACGCCGGCTTTTTCAGCTATGGATATCCTTGTTCATCGTCCTGGCGGTTACGTTGATTCTATGGGTAATTCTGGAATACCGCCTATACCAGATGCCGCATTTTTACGAATTCTTGCTCTTAACCATCCTCGCAGCATTGCCAATGATTGTCGCACTTGGAGTCGCTACCAAGACTGTTAGGACTTATGTGTTCAGAGACAAATGGTGGCCAGTTGCGGTAACTTGGGTAGTCATCGGAGGAGCATACGTGGCTGCATGGGCGACCGTTGGTGGGAACCTTGCGATTTCGTTTGGAATTACAGTTTTGACAGCTCTAATTCCAATGCTTGTCTTGATCCTAGGTCTAGTTGTGGCCTTCGCGTTTGGTGTTAAAGTTGTTTGTTATGCTGGCATAAGAGGCGCTGCCGGTTGCATGCGATTGACGGCCACCGGAATACGCCGGCTAGAGCGGTCAACTTGAATGCCCTGACCGACATCTTACTTACAACATCCACCCGCCTATCCGCAAAACCGCCTCCATAACCCGACAAAAGGGTCCTCTCACCCCGCCAAAGGTCCGATACAATCCCGGAAACTTGTATCGGACCTTTCATGGCTACCACATACAAAGTCGACCAATTCAAACTGCTGCCACTTACTGATTTCGCCTCGGTAGACTCTCAAACCAGAGTTGAAGACCTTAACCTGAACTGGAAAGAGCGCGACCTTCCTGAAAGACAAAGAACCAAACACGTCCATCGTCTACACCCCTACTTGGGCAAATTCATTCCCCAACTCGTTGAGATTTTCCTCCGTAAATACCAGCCGCAGATGGTTGTCGACCCCTTCTGTGGCTCAGGCACAACGCTGGTAGAGGCGCTATCACTTGGCATCAACAGTTTTGGCGCTGACATATCTGAATTCAATTGCCTGCTTAGCAATGTAAAGACGGCGGAATACGATCTTGATCAGCTAGAAACTGAGGTCGAAAATATCCTTGAGGAGTCCACCAAGCATATACCGGAACACGAGCGGCTTCGTCTCTTCGAACGCCAAGCGCCTTACTTTGAGAACAGCTATCTGCAAGACTGGTTTGCCCCCCAAGCACTGCTCGAGTTACTTGCTTATCGTGACCGGATCTCCAACTACAAGAATCAAAATGTCCTAAAGATAATCCTTTCACGCGCCGCTCGCTCCGCTCGACAAAATCCTCACTTTGACCTTGATTTTCCCAGGGTCCCCCAGAAAGAGCCGTATTACTGTTACAAGCACAGCCGCACCTGCAAACCTACTCAGTCGGCTAGTCAATTCCTTGTCAGATACAGTAACGATACTATCAAGCGAATACGCCAATTCGCTGACATCCGAAAGTCCTCCAGTGTCGATGTGACCTGTGGCGACTCACGTTACATAGACTTCCCAAAGTGCGATTTAGTCTTGACTTCACCGCCGTACGTCGGCCTCATTGATTATCACCAGCAGCATCGCTATGCATATGAACTGTTGGGTTTGGAGATGAACGCCGAAGATGAGATTGGCTCGGCAGCCTTGGGTAATTCACAGAGAGCGCAACAGGCGTATCTTGACCAGATTGGTGAAGTGTTTGCCAATCTCAAAAGAGCACTCGCTAAGAATGCCCGTTTAGTTGTAGTTGTCCATGACCGGAAGAATCTGTACCCACAATTAGCAGAACGCCTTGGATTCAAAGTCGAAGCCGAGATACATAGGCACGTGGACCGGCGCACCGGTCGCCGTGCCAGCAACTTCTTTGAAAGCGTTTATGTGTGGAAGAAGTGACGGGATGAACCACCAAACTACTGAAGTTGTCCGCGAAATACTGAGAGCTTTCGCATTGGAACAAATGCCAAAGCTCACTAAGTGGTCTCTATCAGAAATTGGCAGAGCCTACCCATTCCACAGGCTTTTCTTTCCAGACGAAGCGATTCTAGCCGCAAGGGTAGAAAGAAGTGTTGTAACTGCCATGGGCAACAACTTATATCCCAAGTTGGCTAGAGCCGTCGCTTTAGGCCGCTTTAGCCAAGTGGAAACCGAACATCTAATCCGAGGGCGTGTAAACGACGCAGCTTGTAACATGATTGATCAAATCGTCACTGAGTTGAGAGCTCGCACCCAGCGTGGTGTTGAAAAACGTAGGCCTGATCTCGCTACCGAGCTTGAGGATATTTTAAGCTCTCGGGGTGGGGGTCAACGCGAGATCAATGTTACCGCAGACCTCTTCATAGGTGATTTTTCGGGAGGACCACTCTTTGTTGAACTTAAAACCCCCCTGCCTAACTTGGATATGGCTGCCGAATCAAAACGCAAAATGCTCTCCTACCTAGCGATCATGGACAGGCAAAATATTCATGGTGCGAAAGCTTTCCTCGGTCTCACGTACAATCCGTACGTGTCGCGTGAACGATATGCCCACAGCTACACGCGACAAATAATGGACATGACCAACGAGGTTCTCATTGGTCAAGAACTTTGGGATTACATTGGCGGTCCGGGAACATATGACGAGCTTTTGGCAGCTATGGATGATATAAGGCAGTCGATTCAGAATCCCTAACCCCCCTCCCCCCTGCCACCTCCCCCTTGCCCGCCTTCTCCCTTATCCTTGACACTGCTTACGCTACCCCCAAGAATATCTGTATGGGAATATTCACAGCACGTTTAGGTGTAAGTGACGGGAACGGCGGCGCTGCTCAATGGGTAGATGCCCAAGTAGACTCCGGCGCTAAGCACACCGTATTGCCTGCTTCTCTACTGTCCGATGTAGTAGGTATAACACCAACATCGGAAAGGGAGTTCACCCTTGCCGATGGTAGGAAGATCTTAATGCCAATAGGGGAAGCCCGTCTCTACGTCCAGGACAGAGAAGCCTTTAGCGCCGTCATATTTGGCGTGGAAGGCAAATACCTGCTCGGAGCAACAACCCTTCAATTACTAGACTTAATCCCCGATACTTCCAACGAAAGATTGATCCCCGCACCTGAATTGACCATCTAGCAAGCGGCGGTCCCTATCAGTTGCTTTCGTGGAACGCTGCTATGGAACAACCGCGCATTAGTTGCCCAGTTCGTACAGTTGGTTGTAATATATGAGTTGTGACACCACCAACCTCCTACTACGTGATAGCAGGGATTCTGCTCAGCGTAGTATCAGTAGTGTTAGGAGCAATCAATACCGAGCCTACGGGAGATGTAGTTGAGTGGATTGTGCAATTCGGACAGAAAACAGGTGGTATTCTCTTTGTAGGGATCACCGTAGCCTATCTTGTAATAGAGGTGATAGTGATGCTAGCAGATAGGTATAAGCGAGAACAGTTTCAGAAGGGCGTAGAAGAGGCCAACAGAAAGTGGGCAGACTGGAACCGACGGCGGGTTGAAGCCGAACGAGAAAGCAGGCCCTTCAATGATCCAGCACCTAATCAGCAAAAGTAGCATGTCTGAATAGTCATGCTACTTGTTCAATTCCGTCGGTAACTCCCACCCACCTGCCATCTCCCCCTTCCTCATCCCCCGCCCCTATTGCTATCCTTGCCTCACCATGACAACCGACCGCGCTCACATCGTCCCCATTCCCCAGGCCCGTTTCGCCCCCTCTCTTGTCGAAGGAGCCTGTCCTGGGCTCGTCGAAGGGCCTGTCCTGAGCTTGAAGTTTACCCTGAGCTTTGTCGAAGGGAAGGAAATCGGAATTGTTTTCTCATATTTTCAAAATTTTGGCCCGTTTTTAGCCTTGGAGGTTGACATAACGTTGGAAACAATTCCCCTTCTCAGGCACAACACAACTCCACCGTTAAACGCCATCTCACGCCTAACAACCGTTTTGACGACATACAAAAAACGACTTATGTCAAGTGGTCAACCATCACCCGGACCACCCTTTCCTCAGACCCTCTGCCGTTTGCCCCCTACCCTCTTGCCAGTTCTGGTATCCTAGCCCCGTGAAGCTCATCCACTTCTCAGACCTCCACGTCGGCGTCGAGAACTACGGCAGGCCCGACCCCGATACCGGCATGTCCACCCGCCTCCTAGACTTCCTCGCCGCCTACGATGAGCTAGTCCAATACGCCATCGACAACCGCGTCGACGCCGTCCTCTTTGCCGGCGACGCCTACAAGAACCGCGACCCCTCGCAGACCCACCAGCGCGAGTTCGCCAAGCGCATCGCCCAACTCGCCTCGGAGGGCATCGCCGTCTTCCTCGTCACCGGCAACCACGACCTTCCCGCCGTCGCCGGGCGCGCCTCCGCCCTCGAGATATTCCCCACCCTAGCCGTGGAGCGCGTCCACGTCTCCGACCGTATCGAGACCACCCTCATCCAGACCCGCTCCGGCCCCCTCCAGGTCGTCTCCCTGCCCTGGATCAGGCGCAGCCGCTTCCTCTCCCGCGACGATACCCGGAACCTCACCATCGACCAGATTACCCAGCGTCTCCAGGAGCGCCTCACCTACAACCTCACCTGGGAGCTCCAGAACCTCAAGCCGAACATCCCCGCCGTCCTCGTCGGCCACGTCACCGTCTCCGGCGCCAGGGTCGGCGTCGAGCGATCCATGATGCTCGGAAAAGACCACGTCCTCCTCCTCTCCACCCTCTCCGACCCATCGCTGGACTACGTGGCCCTCGGCCACATCCACAAGCACCAGGTCCTCGGCCACAACCCCATGACCGTCTACTCCGGCAGCATGCAGCGCGTCGACTTCTCGGAAGAGACCGAGACCAAGGGCTTCTGCATAGTGGAGATCGACTCGACCCGGCCCCCGGGTCAACGCCTAGCCGGTTTCGACTTCCAGCCCGTGCAGGCCCGCACCTTCATTACCATCGACATCGATATCCCCGCCCACAACGACGACCCTACCCGCGCCGTCCTTGAAGCCGTCGCCCGCAAGTACGTCAGCCAGGCCATAGTCCGGCTCCGCATCAGCCTGCCCGAGGAGCTGGAGCCGCGCCTCCGCGAGCCTGAAATCCGCGCCGCCCTCAAGGACGCCCATCACATAGCCTCCATCCAGCGCAACGTGGTCCGCACCCGCCGCACCCGCATAGCCCCTGAAGCGGGCCGCGGTCTCTCTCCCGCGGACGCCATCCGCCTCTACTTCACCGTCCGCGACACCGACCCCAAGCGCGCCCAGACCCTCCTCGCCCACGCCGACGCCCTGATCCGGGAGGAGCTGGAAGAGTCCCAGCATGAAACATCCGCCTGACCCTGCCCCACTCCCTCTCGTCACTGCGCGGGAACCGAAGCAACCCGGCGGGCGAGCGGCCCTGCCCCCGCTCATGTGAGCCTAGAGTTTATCCTGAGCGCAGCCGAAGGGAACCATATGAGCGGAAGATAGCGGATGTACTGTCATGCAATGCCCGCCTGCCCGTTTGCCCGTCTGCCCGCTCCCGCCTTTCCGCTCATTCTGAGCATGTTGAAGGAGCCGCTCAGATCAGCCAATCTGAGTGCAGCGAAGAATCCTTTTCCACAACTATCCAGGCTCCGCCTGCCCGTCTGCCCACCCCTCCCGTCATTGCGAGCGCAGCGAAGCAATCTGGTAGCGGCACGGAAACATTGTAGGGGCGGTTCGCGAACCGCCCTCCCTACGCCCTCAACCACACCCCGTTGACCTCAACCACCATTCAATCTACATTACTGGGTGCTTTACCCCGTTCATGGTGAGCCTAGAGTTTATCCTGAGCGTAGCCGAAGGGAACCACATGAGTGGGGGCAATACTTCTGTAGAGAACCGAGCCAATGGAAAAGACAACGCAAACGGCTTACCAATCCACAGTCAGGCGGGTCACCCTGGCCATAACAGCCGTCATCTTCGCCGGCTTGGGAGCGCTCATAGCCTTCGGACTGTTCCAGCTCCAGAACAACGACCCCTCCACCGGCGACCTGGAGCCTGCACCCGACTTCACCGCCCCGCTTTATTCGGGCGGCTCCGGCGACTTTACCCTCTCCGACCACCTGGGCAGTCCGGTCGTCGTCAACTTCTGGGGCTCCTGGTGTCCCCCATGCCGCGCCGAGTTTCCCGCCCTTCAAACCGTCGCCGACGAATACAAGGACCGTGGGCTCATAGTCTTCGGCGTAGACGTCCAGGACACGGAGGAAAACGCCAGGGCCTTCCTGGATGAGCAAGACACCACCTTCCTCACCGGCCCAGACCTCACCGGCCAGATCTCTCTGGACTACCAGGTGCTCTCCATGCCCACCACCTACTTCGTTACCAGGGACGGCAAGATCCTCCGCTCCTGGGCCGGCCAGATAGACGAGGCTCGACTGACCACCTTCATTGAAGAGATCTTTAACACTTAGAGGAAGCCTGCTAAGCCCATGGACTTAACCGACTGGTTTATGGTAGTCATGCGCTGGTTGCACGTACTGGCGGCAGCGGCGTGGATTGGAGGCAGCATATTCTTCTTCGCAGTCCTGCGGCCTGCGCTGCGCGCCGCCTCGGACAGGTCTCTGCTCACCCGCCTCGCAGGCCAGGAGTTCCGCCAACTAGTCGATGTCGCCATTTGGGTGCTTCTGGTAAGCGGCGCCATAGTTTCAGTGGACAGACTGACTTCCGGGCACTCTACGCCCACTTACGGGATGGTTCTGGCTCTGAAAATTGCATTTTCACTTTGGATGTTCGGCCTGGTCTGGTTTCGCAGGCGCAGTTCGACAACCATGCCGCCTGAAGAGACCCCCTTGAACCCCAGCCTTGCCTGGCGCATCTCATCCGTGTTGACCGCAACCAACCTTATTCTGGCCCTCGGCATACTCGTGCTACTCCTCGCCGAAGTGCTGGGACAGCTCTTCGAGCAGAGCCTAGCCGGATAACTCAGCCTACATGGAACTCATCAGACGGCTTGGCAACAACCTCTTGGTCAACTTCCAGCTGATAGCGGGGCTTGTCTCCTTCTGGGTGGTTGATCTGCTTGTTCAAAGGCGGCTCAGGTCTATGGGTTTAGACCCCAAGTCCCTTGCCGGACTGACTTTCTGGGTAGGCGGCGGAGCCGTCATCGGTGGACGGCTCCTCTACGTCCTACCCACGTTGCCAAGCTTTCTCAGGCACCCCTTTGACCTTGTATACGTGAACATAGGCGCGTCCATCTATGGCGCTTTCCTGGGAGCCGTGCTCTCTCTAGCCATCTACACCCGGCGAACCGGCATCCCCTTCATCCATATGCTGGATGCTTACGCCTTGTTCGCTCCCATCGGCATCGCCTCCTACCGCCTGAGCTGCTTTCTCCACAGCCCGTGCTGGGGCCGCCCCACCGATTCCGTTCTGGGCATCCAATTCCCCGGCCTTGCCATCTCCAGATACCCCTCAGACATCTACGAGGGTCTGCTTGTACTGGCGCTGTTCGCCATTCTGCTGCAACTCGATTTTCGTAGAGCAATCCCCGGCCTGCTTTCCGCCGGATTTTTATTGGGATATAGTCTGATCCGGGGCGTTGTGGACGTAACCCGCATGCAGCCAAGCTTCTGGGCTAAGGTAGACCCCTGGATTACAATTGTAGTAGCGCTGATAGCGGGCGTAGCCGCCGTACTCATCTTGTGGCAAAGGCCGTTTGCCGCTTTGCAACGACGGCAGGAATAAGGCAAAACGGTCAGCTTCCAAATTGAGCATGTGATCAAGGAGACTAGCCAAATGAAAAAAGACCTTCTCAACATCCTGGCCTGCCCGGTCTGCAAGGGCCGTTTGGATCTGAGAGCGACCAGGGAAGACAATGACGACGTAATCGAAGGCGTTTTGCGCTGTGAACAATGCAGCCAGGATTACCCAATTGAGGACTCGATACCCAACCTTCTCCCGCCCAGCCTCAGCACTTGAGCTTCAACACCCTCTCTTAGGCACCACTACCGGCGACTTCCAGAGGCGCATGCCCTCTGCTCCATTGACCTGCTCCAACAGTTCGGCAGCCGTCTTGTTAAGAATGGGATGCCGCCACTGCGGTGCTATCTCCGCAAGCGGCGCCAGCACGAAAGCACGTTCATGCAGCATATCGTGCGGTACTACCAGCGAATCCGTCTTCACAACCACATCTCCGTAGGCCAGTATATCCACGTCCAGCATCCTGGGCCCGTACTTGAACGACGGTTCCCTGCCGGCCAGGGTCTCCAACTCCTTGCATACGGATAGAAGCTCCACCGGCTCCAGCCTTGTTAGGCACTTGCAAACCATGTTGAGAAACTTCGGCTGGTCCAAGTAGCCCCAGGGCTCCGTTTCATAAAGCGACGAGGGTTGAATGCCGCACACCGACTCGGAGAGCCGTTCAACAGCACGTCGGATGTTCTCCTCTCTATCACCCAGATTGCTGCCAAATCCCAGGTAGGCGTCAATAAATCCCGCTACCACTACTTTAGGCTCCAACCCCGAACCACGGCATCGGCCATACGGGCAACGCGGGCCATGGCCTTGACATCGTGAACCCTGATCAAATCCGCGCCGTTTGCAATAGCCAGGGCTACAGTTGCCGCGGTACCTTCAAGCCGCTCTCCAATTGGCAACCCCAGGACCGCTCCTATAGTAGATTTGCGGGAGGTGCCCACCAATACCGGGAAACCGAGCGCCTTGATCTCGTCCAAGCGCCGCAGTATCTCTATGTTGTGCTCGGGAGTCTTGCCAAAGCCAAAGCCAGGGTCAACCCAGATGTTGTGTCTGGCTACCCCGGCGTCAACAGCCACTCTTGTGCTTGCTTGAAGGCTCAGTTTGATCTCTGAGAGCAAGTCCTTGTAGTGAGTTCCTTGCTGATTGTGCATCAGAATAATGGGCACGTTGTAGCTCCTTGCTACCTCCGCCAAGCCCGCATCCGCCTTCAGACCCCACACGTCGTTTATGATTGTCGCTCCTGCTTCCACAGCGTGTTTCGCAACCTCCGACTTGTACGTGTCCACACTTACAGGAACGTCCACTTCCGCGGACAGCCGCTGTATGACCGGGATGACGCGTCTCAACTCCTCATCCACGGCGACCGCCTGGGACGCCTTGCCTTGCCTTCCACCCAAAACATTGCTCTCTACGCTTGCCGAAGTCAGCGGCCTTGTGGATTCACCGCCAACGTCAAGGATATCCGCCCCCTCTTCAACAAACCTCAAGCCTTGTTCCACCGCTTTCTCTATGTCGCAAAGACCGTCGCCGGAGAAGGATTCGGGCGACATGTTTATGACGCCCATCACGTAAGTCCTGCTTCCCCAGTCAAACATAGGTACTGCCATTGTGGCTCGCTCCGAGTTATCCATCATCTGAAATGGAGACGGTTGATTCTTTGTCCGCCGCCCGGACATCCTCGTGTACAACTGAGCTCACCGGCCTGGCCCAGTGAAGAGCTAGCATACCCACCGCGAATATGCCTATCACAGATGCAAACGCCGGGCTGTAGCTTCCGGTTGCGTCGAAGATCGCTCCCACCATTATGGGGCCCAAGAACGCTGCTCCTGCTGTTGCCATATTGATGAGTCCAAATATGGTCCCAAAGTACTTCAAGCCAAAGGTTTCCTGCGCCAGCATTGCAAAGACCACGCCGGTGCCCCCCAGGGCCATCCCATACACCGGCGCAGCCGTCCAGACCAAGGCTGTACTAGGTACGCTGATTAGTATAACCAGCCCCAGGCTTTGCGCCAGAAGACCGCCAATCAGCACATAGCGAGACGGGAAACGCTCGGTCATAAGGCCAAACACTATTTTGCCGGCCATGCCAAATACGGCAGCTAATCCCAGGAAGAGCGCCGCATTGCTCAGAGTCATACCTTCATTCTGCAAGTGAGGAATGATCTGGGTCAGTACGGCCTGATAGGTAAAGCTGGCCGCCATCACCCCCAGGACCACAGCGTAGAATGATCTGCTCCTCAGTGCACCGCTGGCGGTTGTTCCCTGGACAGCGGCCGCCTGGCTCAGGCCCATCCGGACAGCGCCGAGCTGGGCTGGCTGCGTAGGCTGGTCGCGCACGAAGAGCAAAGCCGCCAGAGCGGTGATGACGCACATCACTCCAAACGTGCTGTAGCCGCCTTGCCAGCCTGCGTTAGATACAAGAACACCGGCGAACACCGGCATCACAACGCCGCCGAAGTTGGCGCCCATCATGGCAATCCCCAGCATCCTTCCCCTCGTTCTGGGGAACCATGCGCTAATCAGCTTCCCAGCCGGCAGCATCGCGGAACCTGGCATACCGGCGAATTGCATGATGCTCAGGGCGTACCAGTGCCAAAGCTCGCTCATGAACGGCCTCAACAAATAGCTTCCACCAAACAGGACAAGGGAGGCCGCCATGACTGGCCTTGCTCCAACCTTATCCATGATCCTTCCCACCAGGGGAGCGGTCAGACTGCCTATGGCAAAGAACGATAATGAGGCGTTGATCTGGGTTCTGGACCAAGCAAACTGCTGTTCCAAGGGCTCGACAAATACGCCAAAGGCGTACTGCCCCGTTCCTATGGCCACGGTCATAGAGGCAAATACGATGGCCACAATTGCCCACCCGTAACCGGGCCTTTTGATTACTGATTTCTTAGGATATGTTCTGTGATTCATGCCTACTTGCATTAACGGTACGGGTTGCAGGACTGATATACAACCCTTACGATAGCACCAGCCGTTTCTCCTGGGAGGGAGCACTATGGTTAGCCAGGATCCGTTTGGGGCACGCGATACCCTGAGTACGTCTTGGGGAGATATTTCTTACTACCGGTTAGATGCTTTACAGACCAAACATGACGTAGCTCTGGACCGTCTGCCGGTGTCCATCCGCATTCTTCTTGAAAACGTTCTCCGGAATGTGGACGGTGAGATCATCACGGACAAAGATGTCCTTACAATTGCAGAGTGGAACCCGGATAGCTTACCTCCAAAGGAGGTGCCCTTCATGCCTTCCAGGGTGCTCTTGCAGGACTTCACCGGCGTTCCCGTTTTCGTAGACCTAGCCAGTATGCGGTCGGCGGTGCAGCGCATGGGCGGAGACCCTAGCCGGATAAATCCTCTTGTCCCCGTGGACCTGGTCATAGACCACTCGGTACAGGTCGACTACTTTGGCAGCCGCGATGCATTAGGGCTTAACTTGAAGCGGGAATTCGAAAGGAACCAGGAGAGGTATGCTCTGCTTAGATGGGCCCAGCAGGCCTTTCAAAACACGCGGGTCTTGCCTCCGGGTATCGGCATCGTTCACCAAGTCAACCTGGAATATCTTGCTGATGTGGTATCCACCAAAGAGACCCAAGACGGTACCGTAGCCTTCCCCGACACTCTGGTGGGCACCGATTCGCATACAACCATGGTGAACGGCCTGGGTGTACTCGGCTGGGGAGTAGGCGGCATAGAGGCTGAAGCCGTGATGGTAGGACAGCCTTACTATATGCTGCTCCCGGAAGTCATTGGCTTCAAGCTAACCGGGGAGCTTAGTGAAGGGGTCACCGCCACGGACCTTGTCCTCACCGTAACCGAGATGCTGAGAAAGAAAGGTGTTGTGGGAAAGATAGTTGAATTTTACGGCAAGGGTTTATCCAAGCTTCCCCTGCCCGACCGCGCCACTATATCCAACATGTCGCCGGAGTTTGGCGCCACTGCCGCCATTTTCCCCGTAGACCAGGAGACCCTAATCTATCTTGCCGGCACCGGTCGTGACCCGGCCAGAGTCGAGATGGTCAAGGAATATCACCAGGCTCAGGGGTTGTTCCGTACTGATGACAGCCCTGAACCCGAGTTTACAGATACTTTGGCCCTTGACCTTGGCGATATCGAGTCCAGCCTTGCCGGACCGCGCCGTCCTCAAGACCGCGTACCCCTTGGAGACATGAAGCGCTCTTTTAACGTTGCTCTTGGTGAGGTCTACGGCAAGCCAAGTCCGGCTGCAGCGGAAGCCTCCGATATGGAATCGCAAATTGCTCCGGCAACCACTGCAGTAGCAGAACCCGAAGGCTTCAAAGTCACCTTGGACAGCGGCGAAGACGTAATGCTGGACCACGGCGCAGTGGTCATTTCAGCCATAACCAGTTGTACCAACACGTCCAATCCCTCGGTGATGGTAGGCGCCGGGCTGCTCGCAAAAAGAGCTTCGGAGCATGGCTTGACGGCCAAGCCATGGGTGAAGACAAGCATGGCGCCCGGTTCCAAGGTCGTCACCGACTACCTGGACACCGCGGGGTTGTCATCCTATCTAGAGAATCTTGGCTTTTATACCGTCGGTTACGGTTGCACTACCTGTATAGGGAACAGCGGGCCGCTGCCGGAGCCTGTCGCACAAGCGGTATCTGAGCACAACATCATCTCGGCTGCCGTTCTCAGTGGAAATCGCAATTTTGAAGCGCGCGTCCACCCCCAGGTTAAGGCCAACTTCCTAGCCTCACCCATGCTGGTAGTGGCCTTTGCCATTGCCGGTACTGTAGATATAGATCTCACCAGCGAACCCCTGGGCAAAGGGACTGATGGAAGAGACGTTTACCTCAGAGACATCTGGCCTACCCAGGAAAAGATCAAGCAAACCGTCAATAGCTGCTTGAATCCGGAAACCTACCATGAAGAGTACAGCAGGGCGATGCAAGGAGACGAGCAATGGGCAAGCCTGCCGGTTCCTGAAGGGGAACTGTACGTATGGGACACAGACTCCACGTACATCCAGGAGCTGCCTATATTCCATGATTTGCCTGTCGAGCCTGAACCGCTGCAAGACGTCTACGAAGCGCGGGTACTGGCGGTCTTGGGTGATTCCATAACCACAGACCACATATCGCCGGCGGGCTCTATTTCACCGCAAAGCCCCGCCGGAGAGTACCTCTTGGCACATGAAGTACCCCAGCGAGACTTCAATACCTACGGCGCCCGTCGCGGCAACCATGAAGTATTGATCAGGGGCACCTTCGCCAACGTAAGGCTGCGCAACTCCATGGCCCCGGACACGGAGGGAGGCTGGACAGTACATCTCCCAGAGAAGGAGCAAATGACCATTTTCGATGCCTCAGTCCGCTACCTGGAGGACGGAGTGCCGTTGCTTGTCCTGGCCGGCAAAGAATACGGCTCGGGCAGTTCCCGGGATTGGGCTGCCAAGGGACCATATCTCATGGGAGTGAAAGCCGTTATTGCAGAGAGTTACGAGCGCATACATCGCAGCAACCTCATTGGCATGGGGGTCTTGCCCTTGCAATTTCTGGATGGCGAAAACCGCGATTCGCTGGGACTTACCGGGTTCGAGACCTTTGACGTTTCTGGTATAGCCAGCGGCTTGGCTCCAGGGAAGGTAATAGACGTGTCTGCTAGGCGAGACGACGGTAGTGAAGTTAGCTTCAAAGCAATGGCCCGCATAGATACGCCAATTGAGGTTGAGTACTATCGGCATGGAGGTGTTTTGCAGTACGTTTTGCGACAGATACTAAAGATGACTTGAGCGGCGTCTGCTAAATCCCTAGGTAGACTAGGAACATTAGAGGGGGTACACTCCTAGACATGTTTAGTGCATCAGTTTTTCCTGAACTGGCGCTATCGATACTGGCGGCTTATCTCATCGGCTCTATACCGCTAGCCGCACTCGTCAGCCGCATCCGCGGGGTGGACATCTTCTCCACGGGGACTGGATTGGCGGGTGCAGCCAACGTCTTGCGAAACGTTGGCTACGTTGAAGGCTGGATAGTTTTTGCTGGAGACGCCTTAAAAGGCATGCTGGCCATTTTCCTGGCTAAATGGCTAGGCATAAGCGGAGAAGTTATACTGATCCCTGCACTTGCCACCCTTGCCGGACATTGGAAGCCACTCTTCACAAAGTTCCGAGGCGGCGATGGCCTATCCACCCTGGTAGGCATCACGGTAGCGGCGATGCCGGTGTTCGGATTGCTTGCCGTTGCAACCGGCGGCGCGGTAGCGGGTATTGCCAATCTCGCCGGCAGACATGCCTCAGTGTGGGGTGGTATAGCAGGCTACGGATTCTTGTTGGTACAAGCCCCCTTCACGCCGGTTGATAATGCTATGGTCTTGGGCATTGTGGCTCTTGCGCTCATGGTCATGACACATGGAAAAATCGGACACCGTCGCCGGGCCGGAGGTCAGGAATCGCAGGACGCACTGGTCGAATCGTAGCCAGTTATGGTCGGGGTGCCCGGACTTGAACCGGGGGCCTCTGCGTCCCAAACGCAGCGCTCTGCCAAACTGAGCTACACCCCGCTGAGTTATCCTATGGTCGCAGCGGACTTTGGGTCAATGGCACGGTGGCCTACTAATAGAATACACCTTTGAGAAACCCTAGGGGGCTAAATGGCTGCAATATCCCTGACAAGTGATGTCTTGACTTCCGCCCTTCCCGACATGTCGTCACCGCGGGCTCTACCGGGAATGCACTCAGCCGCTGAAATCATTCGCGACAGCTTCGGCATTCCCCACGTCAAGGCGGCATCAAGCTGGGACGCCTTCTTTGCACAGGGCTTTGTGACCGCCCAGGACCGGCTTTGGCATATGGATTTGGACAAGCACAGGGCTTATGGACGCTGGGCCGAATTCGCCGGGCCGCCAGGCTTGGAACAGGACCTGATGATGCGCCGTTTCCGGCTTGGAGAAAGCGCCCAGGCGGACTACAACGCAATCGATCAATCTAGCCGCAGCATGTTGGACGCCTATTCATCGGGCGTAAACGCCTTCATCGCAACTACTGCCGCGCTGCCAGTAGAGTACGCCCTAGTAGGAGCCGCTCCGGAACCGTGGCAGCCCTGGGACTCGCTGGCCGTCCTCAAACTACGTCACATATTCATGGGCACCTTTGAATCCAAGATATGGCGCGCCAAGCTGGTCAACCACCTGGGGCCTGAGAAAGCTGCCGCCCTCCTGCCCGGCTATCAGAAAGGACAGCTTCTAATTCTACCTCCCGGCGCCGAATACCTGGGAGACCAGTCAAACGTGCTGGAGGAGTTGAGCAAAGGCGCGGATGCCGCCTACTGGCTTGAAGAACATGACGCCGGCAGCAACAACTGGGTCGTTTCCGGTAGCAGGACGGCGTCCGGAAAGCCCCTCCTAGCAGGCGACCCTCACCGCGCCCTGGACACACCCAACGTCTACTACCAGAACCACATATCCTGTCCGGACTTCGACGGCATCGGCCTCTCTTTTCCCGGAGTGCCCGGATTCCCCCACTTTGGCCACAACTCGTACGTTGCTTGGTGCGTTACCCATACCGGCGCCGATTACCAGGACCTCTTCGTCGAGCGGTTCAAAGAGGACAGCCCAACGAAGTACGAGTTCAAAGGCCGCTGGCTGGACGCCGAAGTCCACAAAGAAACCATCCTGGTTCGCGGCGCAGACCCTGTTGAAATCAACGTAACGGTGACGCACCACGGACCCGTAATAGCCGGCGACCCGTCCCAAGGCAACGCAATCTCCTTTTCCTATAGCGCCACCGCCGGGCCAAACAATGCCGCCGATGCTCTGCTCGGCATGCTCAGCTCCAAGTCCACAGACGAATTGCAGAAGGCCGTGCGTCCCTGGGTAGACCCTTGCAACAACTTCCTATTCGCGGATGTCCACGGCAACATAGGATACCGCACTCGCGGCCGGTTGCCCGTGAGGTCACGCGCCAACGCCTGGCTGCCCGTGCCCGGCTGGACGGGAGAACATGAATGGACAGGCACAGTCCCCTTCGAGGAGATGCCGCATCTCACAAATCCTGAGCAGGGCTATATCGTCACCGCCAATAACAAGGTAATCGACAACTCCTACCCTCACTACATTGCCTTGGACTTCGCTCCCGGTTTCAGAGCCAGCCGGATACATGACAGGCTGCACCTGATAAACAAAGCCACGGTGGACGATATGGCCTCCGTTCACACGGAAAAGACATCTATTCCCGGACAGGCCTTCGCCAAGCTGTTGATAGACGTACCCACTCAGGATGAGCTGTCATCCCAGGCCAGGGACGTACTGCTTGGATGGGACGGCGTGGTGCACCGGGACAGCGCAGCCCCCACCATCTATAACGCCCTTCGCGATAATCTAGTTAAATTGGTCCTGCAGCCTTACCTTGGCTCGCTGGCCAGGGATGCCTTCGACACCCTGGGCAGGGGCGGCCCGGCGCATATTGGACGCCTCAAGTCCAGGTTCCACACCATGATTGAAGAGGACGACCGCACCCTTCTCCCGCCGGATGCCGACTGGCAGTCGCTCATGAGTACGGCGCTTGCTAAGGCCGTGAAACAGTTGGAGGAGAAGCTGGGGCCGGACGTAGAGGGATGGCGTTGGAGCAAGCTGCATCGCACCAGGCCCCGACATCCGCTATCGGCGCTGTTCCCTGAGGCCGCCCGCGTGCTCGACCCACCATCCTTTACCATGGACGGCGACGCCGATACTCCCCTCGCCGCTTCCTATGCCATGGCGGAGCCGTTCACAGTTATGGGCATGTCAGTAGCAAGGTACGTCTTTGACCTGAACGACTGGGACAACTCCGCATGGATAGTGCCCCTTGGCTCATCCGGCCATCCGGGAAGTCCGCACTATGCAGACCAGGCCGCCATATGGGCCAACGTTGACCTGATCCCCATGCTCTACGACTGGACCAGGCTAGAGCAGCAGGCCAAATCCCGTCAGGAACTGAAGCCAGCGTAACCCACCAAAGGAGTCTACTATGCGTTCCAACAAGATAAAGGCCATGTGGCGCGAGGGCAAACCCGCGGCGGCGGGATGGCTATCCACGGGCAACACCTACCTGGCCGAGGCCATGGCCCACGCCGGCTACGATGCCGTAATCATAGACATGCAACACGGTATGGCCGTCACCACGGACAAGGCCGTTGCCTGCCTGCAGGCCATCTCCACCACCGAGACCGTTCCCATGGTGCGCCTGCCCTGGAACGACCCCCAGGTCATACAGTTCGTTCTCGACGCCGGGGCATACGGCGTCATTGTTCCCCTGGTCAACACCTACGAAGATGCTGTTGCTGCGGGACGCGCCTCTCGCTATCCCCCCATCGGCGACAGGAGCTTCGGCGCCAACCGCGCCCGCTTCTACGCAGGCGCAGACTACGCGGAACACGCCAACGAAGAGATCATCGTACTGGTCATGATCGAGACGCTGCAGGCCGTGGAGAATTTGGAGCAGATAGCGCAAGCGCCCGGAATAGACGGCTTCTACATCGGCCCGTCTGACCTGGCAGTCACCATGGGACTGTCGCCCGGGCCGGACGCCTTCAAGCACCCCGACCACCTGGCGGCCTGTCAGCGCGTTCTGGACGTGGCAAACGCCACCGGCATGGTTCCCTGCCACCACGGTGTGGGGCCCGCCGACGCCGCCCGGCTCTTTGCCCAGGGGTTCAAGCTCAGCCAGATTGGCAGCGATATCCTCATGGTTACCAACGGCGCGGCCAACGCCCTGAAAACGCTGGCAGAAGAACGGGAGAGGGTATAGAGAAAGTCTCGCCTCAGCGGCGCAGCCTCACACCCCCGCCCCCGCCAGCACCGGTGATGCGGTGCGCAGCCCCGCAATCGGGCAGCTTCCACAGGCCGGGGTGACGCATGAGGAGCACCCCCCGCCCGTGGATGCCACCGGAAGCTCCCATCCCGGCATCGTCTCTGCCTTCGCTTTATCGCCGAGGTTGAAATCCATCTTCAGCTGCCGTGACTGCTCCGGCTTGTAGCCGTTGAATCCCACGAACGCCTTTGCCCTTTTAACCACTACTCCCATGGTCTGCAGGTCACGCCAGGTGTCTATACGGTGCTCTGCCCGATACTTCACTATCCGCTCCGCGGAGGTCGGCCCCACGCCGGGAACCCTGATGAGCTGTCCGTAGTCGGCGTGGTTTACGTCGACGATGTTCCCCCAGAGCTGGTCCAGCGCCACCTGCAGCTTGGGGTCCACGTCCATTGAAAGATGGCCCTTGTGGTCGAATGCGGGCTTCAGCTCCTCCGACGAGTAGCCGTATATCCTGCTCAGCCAGTCCGTCTGATAGAGGCGGTGCGCCCTCATCATGGGCGTGGCGGGATGCTCCTCCAGCGGAGTGTAGCGGGCGGGACGGAACGGCTGGTAGTAGACGCGCTTGAAGCCCCACTCGCCGTATAGCTGCGTCATCCGCTGGTAGATGTCCCAGTCCGATTCATCGGCGGCGCCAACCACCATCTGGGTAGCCTGGCCTACCGCGCCGCCTTTGCCCTCGTCCTTTATCAAGCGGTGTATGGCCGACATCGGGTCCAGTATGTGCGACTGGTAGTCCTTCATTGTGCTCAGACGCTCCATGTGAGCATGGGAAGGGGTCTCTATGTTGATCGACAAACGCGTGCCTAGTCGGTAGGCCGCCTCCAGGTACTCCTCCGTGGCGCCCGGCATAACCTTGAGGTGAATGTACCCCTTGAACTTGTAGCGGTTGCGCACAACGTCTACCACGTCTATCAGCTTGCTCATGGTCTTATCTGGGCTGCCCGATATGCCTGAGCTGAGGAATAGGCCGTCCACGGTATGTCTACCGTGCATCTCCATGAACAGCTTAGCCAACTCGTCCACCTTGAACCCGTACCGCCTGCGGGGCACCCAGGTGCTGTTGGGGCAGTAGAAGCAGTCGTATTTGCAGACGTCGGTGAACATGACCCGCATCAGGGAGATAGTCTTGCCGTTGGGCATGATCGCCTTGTAGACTCCGGCCGGCATGTCGCGGTTTCTGGACTGGGAGTAGGCATTCCTGGGCATGTTGAAGCGGCGCGCCGCATCCTCCGATAGCACATCGTCCCCTGCCATCCCTCCCAGCAGCCGCAGCTTGTCATAGGCGTCCGGTGCGGTCCTAACCAGCATAATGACCTCCTGAAAAAGCACTGATGTTCTATTTGATGGCGTTAGGGATAGCTCTGTCAAGGGGTCTTTGGCGTGCCACAAGGCTTTTGCTTTGTAGGGGGGTCTGGGTGATGGTTGACCACTTGACATAAGTCGTTGTTGGGGTGTTCTGAAAACGGTTGTCAGGCGTGAGATGGCGTGCAACGATGGAGTTGTGTTGTGCCTGAGAAGGGGAATTGTTTCAGACGTTATGTCAAGCAGCAAGGCTAGAAACGGGCCAAATTTCTGGAAATACGCGAAAACAATTCCAAAAACCGTAAAGGTGTGACGGGGGAGGAGGCGGACAGGAGGTAGTTTTGCGGCAGTGTTCATGAATAGAGGATAAGGGTAGAGTGCAGGCGTGAGGAAGTGGCAAATGTCTGAGCATCACGCTGAGATCCCAGAAGATGGCGCAAGCAACCAGCGGGCTTGTAGAGAGGCTGTTACCCCGACACTGATTTGCAAATGACAACAGCAGCAAAGCTGATGCATGAGCTATACGGTCTAACATAAAGCAAAAAGAGGGATTTGAAAGATGAAACCCATCGAAGCGATTGTTTTCAACTACCAACGAACCCATGAGCGCGCTATAGGTGTGGTCGACGAGTTATCCGACAACCAACTCAAGTGGCGTCCCAACCTGACGGCGCCATCCATTGGCTTCCATATCTGGCACATGGCGCGATGGGCCGATGACCTCGTCGAGACTATCAAGGGACCGGGAAGCCAGATATGGCAAAGGGAAGGACTTGCTGAGACCTGGGGGCTGATTCCGAGCAATTTAGGCCAAGCGGAGACGGGCGCCGGTATGGGTGATGATATGTCCACGAGCTTGGGATTGCCTGCAAAGGATGAGATATTGGACTACGTTCGAAGAGCATTCTCGGCAGCAAATGAAGCCGTGTCTTCTATCAGCGAAAGCTCTTTCCACAGGTCTGGTTATTCAAGGGGCCACGGAGAAGAGCAACCCCTTGGCGACCTAGTGGTAACTGCAATCACTCATAACAACCGCCACCTGGGAATGATGGAAGCCATTAGAGGTCTGCTGGGTATGCCAGGCACAGCGACCAGGTAACTCCGGAAGATACCCTCCGCCAAAGGTGTGGACTAGAATGAGCCCGAAGCCGCCCTGCTCTCGATGCCTGCAGACTGACCGGATGATTGAACATGAACCCGTGACCACCGACTCGGCGGTCGGGTTCATGTGTTTGTCTGCCTTCGCTGCGGGATAGTGGCCATTGCGACGGAGGGGGAACGCGAGCCATGAAGCAAGACCCGCCCAAGTGAGTGCCTTTAACAAAGGTGCTTGGACTGCAAAAACGAGATCTTTTATTCGTTGTTCAAGTTGGGCTCGCGGCCTTTGGTGTGTGGACGATGCAAGAGGATCCGCCGGCGTCTGTATTTGCAGGGATATCGTGCCCGTCGGATTAGAGGGTTCTGACCGTGGTCTAGGGTTCAAACAGGGGACTCACGCAGGGCCAGGGGCCACACGCAGATCTGATAGAGTGGCGGCTCACCTGTACTCCAGTATATTGCCGAACGTGCGCTGTCGCGCCAGCACGAATCATAATCTCTGTACAGTTTCCACTCCTCGTATGCGTCCTCCCAGGCCTGATGAGCTCTAATAGCAATGTCGTACTGGGGGGACGGGAGGGAGCAATCCTCAGCGGCAACGTCTAGGCCGCAATATCGCTCAATTATCGAATAATACTCTTCCCGCGCAGCTTCTAACGCGTCCCAGGCTTTGGCCTCCAGGCTAGCAGCCTCATTTACAAACTTGCGTAGGGCCGCGTTATTGGGGCGCAGTCCCTTGTGAATCTCGACTATGTATCCCTGTACGTGGTCGAATGGCACCCAGCACCCGTCATCCGTCCGGTTCGCGTCGCCTTTGGGCCAGTAGGAGTAAACACCGTCCTCTATCTTGATGTCCATGACCCTGTGGACTATGCCGGGGCTGTCGGTGTTGTCTTCCTCCGGCCAGCAGGACGGGTTAAAGTGAATGGTCGATCCGACAGTGATTTCCTCTGGCCTGGGGTTCGTCACGTATATTGCCTCATCGAGGCACGTAATCTTCGGCTCCATGCTTCCGGTGCAGGCGAATCCATTTCTATCGGATGCGAGAATCAATGGGCGACGCATCTCCTCAAGCTGCTTAATCTCTGCCTCAAGAGCCGTAACTTGCTCTGACAGTTGCTCAAGCGTTCCTACCTCTCGCGTAAGATCATCGTACTGGCCTACGAGTTGCCCATGTTCGCTGGTAAGGGTTTGGTGCTGCGTGTTCAGGGAGCCAAACTCGTCCTCTAGTGCGGTGTGCTGGTTTTCAAGCTCGTCGTATGCGGTGGACCATTCATCAACGGCGTTGAGCGCCTCCGCGATGTTGCCTTCCAGGATAGCATTGTCCTGTGTAAGGTCATTGTTTGCCTGTGTAAGGTCACTGTTTGCCTGCGCAAGGTCATCGTTTGCCTGTGTAAGGTCATCGTTTGCCTGCGCAAGCGCAATGTTCTGCGCATTGGCATCCTCAAGCGAGCCTTCGAGACTCGCCTTCTCTACTAGCAACGTGGCGTTCGTGGATTCCGACGCGGCCAAGGTATTCCTGGTTGCATCTAGCGTTTCACTCCGCTGACCTAGCTCCAGGTAGAGGTAGACCGAGAGGGATACGAACACCAACAGTGTCACAGCCAGAGCCATGGCCGACTTAGAGGTCGTCAGTCGGTTAACCATTGCCACTCTCCTAATGAGCCAACGTAGAGATAAGCTACGCCGCTTCCACGTCGGTGAGGTCAGCCAGGAGCAGGTACGGTTCACCCCACTGTCCGGCGTCGTCCAGGCTCCATTCGCTGGCGTGGTGGGCCGGCATCAGTCGCAGACCCAAGTCGCCGCCGTGCACCAGAAAAGAGAACCCTGAGCCTGAATCGCCAACCTTGGCGCAGAACGCCTCACAGGCGGTGCCATCCTCATCGCTGCACCAACCGGTGACCAGGCACCAGTCGTAGGAGCCGTCGGGCCGCTCCACTCTAACGCGGGACACCCGCCACGGCTCTTCCATAGCCTCGAAGACCTGCTGGGGATGGTAGTCACAGTTCGGGCTGGGTTCCACTTCCACGGTAATAATCATCTAGGTTGCCAGCACCACCGTAAGTCGAGAATCAAGCGTGGGCAACCAGCGCTCAAGAGACGTGGTCAGGGGAACCGTGATCTCAATCATACCCGCTTCGCCTTTCCTGACGGAGCCAGGATCCTCCTTGGTCAGGTCAACTCGTATACTCTCGCGGTCGATTCCGTGACCATCGGTGACTTCAAATATAAGGCCCATATCGGACATGGAAATGATGTCTTCCATAACAGGCTCAGGAGACGGGAGGTCTGAACCCCGCCCAGGGCCGCGCCTCTTCAAAGGCGGCGGAAGCCTGCAATACAGTTGCTTCATCGCCTTTATGACCAATGATCTGCAAGCCCACCGGCATACCGTCGCTATTGAAACCGCAGGGAACGCTGGATGCGGTGTGCCCGCTCATGTTTATGGGGAACGTGAGCGGCGTGAAGCCCCAGAATGCGCCCACTTCCTTGCCGTCGATGACGGTAGGACGCTCCTCCACGGGGAAAGCGGCCGTGGCCAAGGTAGGCGTAAGCAGCAAGTCGTATTGAGTCACTATATTATTCATTTGGTAGCGGTGCCATTCCAGGCCGTGCAGAGCTGAAGCGAGCCTGGAAGCGGGCCATGTCACCGCCTCTTCCAGCATCTCCCTGAGCTGGTCGGTGTACTCATCACCGCGGGTCTCCAGCAGCTCAGTATTCACAGCGGCGTAGTCGGAAAGCCAGATGATCATGAATATGTTGCGCAGATTATCATGGTCTATGGGGACGTCCGCCTGCTCCACGGTGGCACCAAGGTCTTCGAAGACGTGGGCAGCCTCTTCAGTGATGCGGCGCACCTCCGGGTCTACCGCCAGCGACCCCATGTCAGGGCTCCAGCCTATTCTCAGACCGGCAACACCCTTACCAAGATTAGCCGAAAAGTCCGGCGGTTCTTCCTGGAGAGCAATGGCATCCTCAGGGTCAGGGCCTGCCATAACCTGGAGCAGTAGCGCCGTATCCCGCACGGTGCGGGTCATCGGGCCGTTTTGGGAGAACTGGCCCCATCCACCGGGACCCTTGTAAGGCCTGGCCACCCTACCCTGCGTGGGCTTGATGCCAAAGGTACCGCAGAGACTGGACGGGATACGGATGGACCCCCCGCCGTCGCTGCCCTGTGCGAGAGGATGCAGACCGGCAGCGAGGCCGGCGCCGGCGCCTCCGCTAGAACCTCCCGAAGTACGCTTCGTATCCCAGGGGTTGCGGCACGGCTCGCCCAGCCTGTTCTCGGTAGTGGCGGAAGCGCCAAACTCAGGAGTATTGGTCTTGCCCAGAATAATGGCCCCCGCTTCTTTGATGCGTCTGACCACCGGCTCGTCGGTCTGCGGCACAAAGTCTTTGAACAACAGGGAACCCCTGGTCGTGCGCACTCCCTTGGTCAAGTTGAGGTCCTTTATAGATATGGGAATGCCGTGCAGTGGGCCTAGCGGCTGGCCGGATTGAATGGCAGCCTCCGCCTCGCTAGCATCTCGCAGCGCTTCTTCGGCGGTGACGGTGAGATAGGCGTTTAGGTTATGGTCCAAAGCCTCTATACGCCTCAGGTAAAGCTCGGTCAGCTCCACAGGCGAGACCCGTTTGGACGCCATCATGCTGCGCAGCTCCCAAGCCGGGGTAAAGGCTAGTTCTTGATCAGTAGTCATAGTGCCTCCCTATCTATTGGCAGCACTAGTCTAGTTTCTTGAAAGCGCCTCTGCAACAGTTGGATAACGAGTAGTTAAGGTTTATCATAGCCTGGTACTCAGACGGAGGGAGAGATGCTGAAGAGATTTACAATACCAGAAGAGGACATGCTGTTGGTGCAGGAAGCCGACCTTCACCGGACAGTAAGCGCCATCTTTCAAAAACTGAACGTTCCTCAAGCCGATGCCGATGTTGGGGCAAGCGTGCTGGTCTCCGCCGACCTAAGGGGCATAGATAGTCACGGAGTATCTAACCAGCTGCGCAAATACGTAGCCGACTACAACGGCGGGCTCCTAAATCCACAACCCAACATAAGAATAGTGCGAGAGACGCCGGCAACGGCCAACATAGACTCCGACGGAGGACTGGGAATCATCACAACGCCCGCAGCCATGGAGGTCGCCATCCGAAAGGCGGAAAGCACGGGGATAGGAATGGTCACGGTGCACAACGGCAAGCACCTGGGCATGGCTTCTTATCATGCAATGATGGCACTGGAGCACGACATGATAGGCGTGTGCATGACGAGCACGCGTCCATCCGTACTGCCAACGTTTGGCCGGGAGCCGCGCCTGGGCACCAATCCCATAGCTGTAGCGGCGCCGGCGAAGAACGAACCTCCATTTGTGCTGGACATTGCTACCAGCGCTGTTGCCTCCAACAAATTCGACCTAGCAAGGAGACTGGCGATCGACGTAGAGGGCGGCTGGCTTTCCGACGAGAACGGGACCCCCCTCATGGCGCCAACGCCCCTTCCAGGGGTGTATTACGGGCTGCCGTTGGGCGCTACCAGAGAGTTGGGGTCGCACAAGGGATACGGTCTGGGCGCGGTGGTGGATATCCTGTGCGGCATCCTCTCAGGGAACGGCTCCGGCATGACGGCGGGAGCCATAGGAAACTATTCCCACATGGTAGCGGCCTATCGCATAGACGCTTTCGCTCCTGTTGACCAGTTCAAGGAGATGATGGATGAACTCATGCGAACCCTGAGGGAGACGCCGCCGGCCCCGGGCCACGATCGCGTGCTTTATCCGGGACTCCCCGAGTTCGAGGTGGAAAGAGAACGCAAGGCCAACGGTATCCCGCTGCACCGAGAGGTGGTGGATTGGTTCAGAGACATCTGCGGGGAACTGGAGATATCTCTTTTGCAGGCCGGGTAAATAGGACGAACATGCAGACATGCGACACGCAACGGGGGCTATTGACTAAACACGTTTTCTGAGATATACCCTAATCGATGCCGCGCCGCAGTTTGGATCGGCGCGCAGTGCAGTTGCATCTAAGCTTGAAGGAGGCAAGATGGCTAGCGATTTGAAAGGTTTTGTTGAGGATGCCAAAAAGCTGATTGGCCAGGAGGTTGACGACGTTGCCCCAGGCACCGATCTGGCTGACTGGCTGACTATCCGTCGATTCTGCGCAGCGTTGGGCGACCCTAACCTGCTGTACAAAGACCCCAGCAGCGGGGTTGCAACCAAGTACAACAGCATGATTGCTCCCCCCACCTTTTTGGTGGCGGTGAGGACTCCCAACTCGGCTGGCCCCTACGCCAGCAAGCAGTACGGCGTTTCTCCATTTCTCACCCGCGCCTCCCTTGAATGGACCGACATCATTCGCGTCGGTGATCGACTGAACAGCAGCATCAAAGTCAGCGACGCAGGAAACGCCGGTTCAACCTGGGGTCACGATTCTGCCCATGTGGAATCCTCCGTGGTGTACCGCAACTCCTACGGAGGTCTCATTGGCTGCGCTACGGGTGTCAACACCGTGGTGGCTTACGAGCGCGGCAAGGATATGGTAGATCCCAGGGAGATCTACCGCTATTCCGACGAAGAAATCCAGAATATTGAGAACGACATTGAGGCCGAACCCGAGCCACGCGGCAAGCTCCTACGCTATTGGGACGACGTGGAAGTTGGCGAGAAGCTTCCTCAACTGGTCAAGGGGCCCCTGACTCTGTCCGACATGATGGCTTGGGTGGTAGCTGAAGCCAAGTCACTGGCCCTGGGCGCCCTTGTCTACCACGACTTGAAGGATAAGTACCCAGGCAGAGTAGTGACCAACCCAACCACCAACTGGCCCTACTGGGACGCCGACCAGAGCTTTGAGGACATCCTCTCCTGCCAGGAGATGGGCTTCAAGTCGCCTCCAAGCCGCGGCATTCAGCGCGTCTGCCTGGCCGGACAGGTGCTCACTCACTGGATGGGCGACGACGCCTTTGTTCGCAGCCTTGATATCTGCATACCGGAGCACTGGCTATATGGAGACACCATGTGGCTCAACGGTGAAGTCACTCAGAAGCGCACCGAGCAGGTTGGCTCTGAGACGTACTTTGCCGTAGACGTGCAAATTTGCGGAGTCAACCAGCTAGGCACCACTGTGGCGGAAGGCACGGGAACCGTGTATCTGCCCAATCCAGGTCACCCGGTAACTCTGCCCATCCCTCACTAAGAGACTAAAAGCGGGTGAAGCGAAACCCGGGGTGGTACTAATCAAGGTGAACATGGCAAAGCGGCAGCTCATTGATTCTTGAGCTGTCGCTTTGTAATTATCGAGCTAGCATCGCTGAACGTTATGTTGCGAGGTGAAAGATGAGCGGAGCGCTTGAAGGGGTGCGAATCATAGACTCCACTACCATGGTTGCCATGCCAACGGCGTTGCACATTATGGCAGACATGGGGGCAGAGGTGATCAAGGTTGACAGCCATACCCTTTTCAGAACAGAGGGGGGAGTATTCCCGGAAAATGAGCCGGGTGAAAGGCATTGGGATAGGGACGGCAGCTTCAACACACTACAGAGAAGCAAGGTTGGGGTAACCCTGAATCTCAAAGAGGATGACTCCGTTAGAGCCTTCAAAGACATCGTCAGGGTGTCGGACGTTATCATAGAAAACAACAGAGCCGGCACCATGGACCGCCTTGGCCTGGGCTATGAAGAGCTCCGTCAGATCAAGCCGGACCTGATATATCTATCCAATACGGGGTTCGGATATACGGGGCCCTGGCGGTCATATGCGGGGATAGGCAGAATGTTCGAGCTGACGTGTGGTCTCAGCCAGTTCGCCGGCTACCCGGAGGAAGGCCCTCGCCGGGTTGGCATCTCCTTTTTCGATCAGCACGTGGGCTGGATGGCCGTGTTCGCCGTACTGGCCGCATTGCATCACCGGAATAGTACCGGTGAAGGCCAGTGGGTGGACTTTGCCATGTACCAGATAGGCGTGTCCACAATGGGTGACGCCCTCATGGACTACATCTCCAATGGCCGCAGCGGACAGTCCATGGGCAACAGGCACAACTACCTAGCGCCCCATGGGATCTATCAATGCGAGGGCGACGATAGGTGGATAGCCATTACCGCTGAGACGGACGACCAATGGGACGCTCTGGTCAAGGAGATGGGCTCTCCCGCGTGGGCGGAGGAGGACAGGTTTGCCGACCCCATATTGCGCTGGCGCAACCAGGATGAGCTTGACGGCCATATAAGCGAGTGGACGAAAGACAAAGACCAGACGGCGCTGATGAACCAGCTCCAGAAGGCCGGAGTTCCAGCCATGGCGGTAATGGACGCCCAGGACTTCACTCTGGACCCTCACATCACAGATCGCGAGTTCTTTGAAAGAGTTGCGCACCACCCGGATACCGACATTGGGACGCGTCTCTATTTTGGGCGGCCTTGGAAGATGTCCAAAACGCCCTCTTATATTCGAAGGCCTGCTCCCATGCTAGGCGAACACAACGAGTACGTACTGAGCGAGCTCCTGGGCATTGACGAGGCCGACATCGCAAGGATGTATGAGACCAGTGCCATAGGAAAGGAGCCAGTCAGCCCGGGGAGCGCCAGGGCCACCAACCTTAAGAAGCAAGTGGACGAAGGGGTCATTGCTGGCATCGATCCGGACTACAGAAAGAAGCTGAGGATTTAATATCCATGACTACAACAACCGGACTGGGACAATACAAAGTTCTGGATTTGAGCACGGGAACATCCGGGCCTTTCGCAGCCAGGCTGTTCGGTGATTACGGTTCCGACGTAATAAAAATAGAATCACCCGGCGTGGGGGATCCGTCTCGGCGCCTTGGACCGTTCCATCATGACGAGCCGCACCCGGAGAAGAGCCTGTCCTATTTCTACCTGAACAACAACAAGAGAGGGGTCACCCTTAACCTGGAAACGGCACAGGGCAGGGAGATCTTCAAGGAGATGCTAAAGAAGGCTGATGGCCTTATAGAAAGCTACGATCCGGGCTATCTGGACAGCCTTGGACTGGGCTATGAGGAGATGGAGCAGATAAATCCACACCTTGTGGTGACATCCATCACACCGTTTGGGAGGAGCGGCCCGTACAAAGACTTCCAGGGCAACGACCTTCTGTATCAGGCCATGGGTGGCATTATGTACACCAGCGGAGCCTACGACCGCGAGCCGCTCAAACACGGCCATCCCCAAACGCTCTGGATGGGGGGCATCATAGCGGCTTACGCAATGTCGGCGGCCCTGTTCACGGCTAGACTGAACGGCCAGGGGCAAAACATAGACCTATCGATGGCTGAAGTAGCGGCCTCGCACCACTACACCTCTTCCATCAGGTACATCTACAACGGTTCTATAGAAAGGCGCGCTCCCAAGATAGAAAGCGGCTCCACCAAGGGCACTAAGTTCGAGGGTATAGTCTCCGCTCAAGGCGGGCATATAGGCCCCACTTTCCAAAAGGGCCGGCAGCGCGCATCTTTTGCGGAGTACGTGAGCCTGCTGGACCGTGCCGACCTGGACGACGCGAGGTTTGCCACGGAGTCAGACCGCCAGCAGCATCTGGAGGAGATAGACGAAGTTCTGCTGCCGGTATTGAAGGAGTGGAATAAATTTGACTACTTCAACACCACAATGTCGGAAGGCTTTGTGGCGGCAGTCGTGCAGACATCAGAAGACCTGGTGAACTGCCCCCAGCTAGAGGAAAGAGAGTACTTTACCGAAATAGAGCATCCCGTAATTGGGAAGACCAAGATACCAGGTGAGGTGTTCAGGCTGCCCAAAGCGCCGTGGAGTGCGCACCGTCCCGCGCCAGTACTGGGTCAGCATAACCAAGAGATATACTCAGACCTAGGATACTCCAAAGATGACCTGCTGCAATTGCGACGGCAGGGTGTGATATAGCATCGGCCGAGCTAGTAGGGACGAGTTAGCTCGAACCGCCCCTACTAATCACTCTCCTTCATTGCTGGGAACTGAAGCAACCCGGCGGTTAACGGCCATCTTTCTGAACACTACCGCAAACTGGGTCCTTAAGATGCTGAAGAGATGCCCTACCCGTCTATTCTACGCAAGGCCTAGCTGCTCAGGGTGAATGGCGGATAGCGGTCCACAAGCCCGACGAACCAAGCGTTCGCCCTGTAGGACCATCGCTGAACCCCTATCACTAAGGTGAATAGCCCCTTGGGATACCTGCCGGTTATGAGCACCGCCCAGTAGCCGATGTAGAAGACGATCAAGCCGACGATTCCGAGGATGTTGAGAATTATAATTGTGTGGAATGAGCAGAAGCGCCTTGAGCAGGAAAAGCACCCCAAGGAGCGCCAGTCCTCTGGATGGGACCTCTGGATAGTCTACCTCAAACCGAACGGGATAGCCGCTGTCTCTTGACTGCATCGCTCTCCTCCTCTACGGGTAGACAGATTCGTCCCAATTCATAGCTAGCATGGTACCCCTGGGCGGACTCGAACCGCCGCACCTGGCTCCGGAGGCCAGCGCTCTATCCTCTGAGCTACAGGGGCAACAGTGGTTCAATATAGCAACGTGCGACCACAAATTTCAAGTATTCACCAGTATTGACCATTAGGTATACGCATGCTTCATGTCAAGTCAGCTAAAGAGTGCTAAGGATTTGTTAAATCTGCACCTGAAAATAGTGGCCCAAATGCACATTTCAGCCTACGTCTGCTTCACCACACGCACTTTGCGGACTCTACGGCCACTGGTGGATACAACCAGAAAGTCTAGTCCTTGCAAGCTAACCAGGTCACCGATGACCGGTATCTTGCCAAGCTGAGTTGAGAGGAGACCTCCCAAGGTATCGAATCCCTCGCCTTCCAAGGAGGTTTGGAAAATCTCATTTATTTCATCCAAGGTCACGCGTCCATCGATTTCCGCCTCATGTTCCCCAAAGCGAACTATCTCAGGCTCTTCCTGGGTAAACTCGTCTTCTATCTCGCCAACTATCTCTTCAAGAAGGTCTTCCATGGTGATAAGGCCCTCAGTGCCGCCGTACTCATCGACTACTACGGCCACGGTGGCGCGTCTATCCTGCATTTCACGCAATAACCGGTCCAAGGGCTTTGAGTCTGGTATAAAGAGCGCCGGGCGTACAATGCCTTCAAGGTTGGGCACTTCCTCTCCGGCACTGGTCTTCTGCAGGACGTCACGGGCGTGTACTATCCCAACAACTTCGTCGATGCTATCTCGGTAGACAAGTATGCGGCTGTGGCCCACCTGACCCATCAGAGCCGCAACGTTCTCCAGCGATGTGTTTACCTCAGCGGCGTCAACATCCACTCTGGGAACCATCACCTCCCTTGCTGCCATGTGCTCAAGGTGGAGGATAGCTTGAATCATGCGCCTTTCTTCAGGGTCTGCTTCGCGAATCTCTTCCTCCACCTGAGCGTGGTTTCCTATCGAGCCCTGGGGCAAGTCGCTACCGTTTGAAGACCTATCGTTCCCAAGGGAGTCCTCAATACGCGCTCTGAACCAGGCCAATGGAGTAAATAGCCAGAGAAACATTGTCAAGGGAAGGGATAAAGCAGCACCCACCTGAGTGGCGTATCTTCTCCCTATTCTGTAGCTAACTGCTTGGAGTGGGTAAAGGAGGACCAGCCCGACAATGACAAGCCCCAGAGCCTCAGGCCATGAGCCATCCAATGCGTTGAAGGCTAAAACAGCCAGTGAAACACCAATCAAGGTTATGGCAACCAGCTTCACGGCGAGAAGCATCTGCAAGGCGCTGGTGCAACGAGATAATATCCGCCCAATAGGTGGGGAGGCAGCGTAAGATTCGAAACGAGAGGTATCGCCAGGTTGGCACATCCTACGGATTGCAGCTTCTGCAAGTGAAGCTGCAATAAATGCGAGGTTGGAAAGAATCAAGATAAGAATCGATAATGAACTGTCACTATCCAAGCGTCTATCACATCCTCTCTAGCCTGCCTTAGGCAGGCGGTCTTTTGAATTTTGATCTAGCTGCTGACCTTATCCTAGCAGGAACGCCTACCGCCAAGCTATCCGCGGGAACATCCCTGGTAACCACGGAACCTGCGGCAGTAGAGGCGCGAGTTCCCACTCTCAGAGGCGCTACTAACATGGTATCACTGCCTATGAAAGCGCCGTCTTCAATGACTGTTCTATATTTCTTCTCACCGTCAAAGTTGCAGGTGACTGCCCCCGCCCCTATGTTCACGTTGCTACCTACATCCGCATCACCAACGTAGCTGAAGTGGCCCATAGCCGTATCATGTCCAATGCGGCTGTTCTTTACCTCGGCATAGTTGCCTATGTGGACGTTCCGCTCCAGAAACGTAGCTGGTCTGAGATGACTGAACGGACCGACGTGAACTGAGGAGTCTAGGTGAGCGCCCTCCAGTACGGAGGCTATCACCCTACAATCGTCCCCTATAACCGAATCAAGCACGGTGGAGTTGGGGCCCAGTTCGCATCTCTTACCCACGCGACTAGCGCCCTTTATGGCGGTGTTGGGTTGGATAACGGTGTCGCTTCCGATCTCCACGGCGGCGTCTATGTACGCGGTTGACGGATCCACTACGGTTACACCCTCCAACATCCACCTATCAAGTATACGACGGCGCATGACCTGCTCGGCTTGGGCTAGGTCCAGGCGAGTGTTGACGCCAAGTATCTCCGTGTCATCTTGAGAAGTAAGGCTATCCACCAACAGCCCAGATGAAGCAGCCAGCTTCACCAAGCCGGTCAGATAATACTCACCGGAGGCAGAAGGAGCTAGCTCTCGAAGCGCGGGCCAGAGCCAGTCGGAGGTGAACACGTACACACCCGCATTGATCTCGTGGACAGAGCTGTGGCTTTCATCGGCATCGGCATCTTC
Organism: Dehalococcoidia bacterium; assembly: GCA_965197965.1. Lineage (GTDB taxonomy): Bacteria > Chloroflexota > Dehalococcoidia > Lucifugimonadales > QGNO01 > DAOUJH01. Next base: position 31,764 of record OZ240235.1, on the reverse strand, counting down.
AACAAGGTCGACAACTGTCCCGTTCCCATTCCGGATGATTCTCCCCAATCCCTGGGGAGAATCAAGAAAAGCGGTCAACAGCGTGATAGCAGCGTTCGATGATTCGTGCCTTCGCATCATTTGGGAAAGCGTGGCAGGGAGCAGAAGAGGAGTATCGCCGTAGGCAACCAAGATGTGGGTTGCCTTGCCACCCAGTACGGGTTCACTCTGCAAGACGGCATGACCCGTGCCATTTGCTTGGTACTGCTCAACGCAAGCTATAGAGCCATCCACTTGGGCGCTTATGTCCTCGGAATTTGGGGGTACTACAACGGCCAACTGGCCATGGATGGCCTGTGTGACGGCATGGATTACGTGAGAAAGCATGGGTTCGCCGCAGATAGGATGAAGTACTTTGGGCAGCTGCGACTTCATTCTGGAACCCTTGCCCGCTGCAAGGATGACGGCCGCCCAGCTTTGGTTTTCTTCAGGCACGATACTCAAAGGAAAAGCCTACCCTCTCCCACGTTGTTCACGGGGACAGGTAGGCCTGTGTCTCCTTAATTTAATCAGAATTCATTTGGGGAAGCTCCGTTGCTCCCGAGAACATGCTAAGGCGCGGGAACACGTGTGTCAAGCTTGGCGACACATACGGGCAGACGGGCACGGGCGGGGAGAAACAAGCGAATAGCGCATGCCCATGCTATAATTACCCATGCCTGGAGAGGTGGCCGAGTGGTTGAAGGCGCCGCTCTCGAAAAGCGGTAACTCCTCTGGGGTTCGCGGGTTCGAATCCCGCCCTCTCCGCCACGCAGGTCATGTATATAGTTGGAGAGGTGCTGGAGTGGCCGAACAGGCGCGCCTGGAGAGCGCGTGTCCCGAGCAATCGGGACCGTGGGTTCGAATCCCACCCTCTCCGCCACAATAATCCGCGTTTAGGCACGACACAGCGCTACCCCAAGTTCGTCAACCACTTGGGAATCACTAGCAAGAGTGAACCAGCGGAGCTAGTAGCATTGGGAAATAAGCACATCCGCGGCGTTTCGATTATTGGCGCCGGTCTCATGGGACACGGCATCGCCATTGAGTTTGCCATTGCGGGCTACGACGTTCGGCTCCATTCCCGTTCCGAACAGAGTCTCGACCGAGCAAGGGGAATGATTGGGGAGAGCCTGCAACGCCTGCGCGAACTGGGCAGCGTCTCAGGCGAGCAGGCGGAGTTGGCGCCTGCTCGCATTAGAATGAGTACCGACTTGACAGAGATGGTAGAGGACGCCGATTTAGTGATCGAGTCAATATACGAGGACATTGACGCCAAGACCGAGATCTTTCGTCAACTTGACAAGCTGTGCCCTGACCGAACCATCCTGGCTAGCAACACGTCCAGCTTGCTGCCCAGCAGCATCGCCGCAGCGACGACACGACCGGATAAGGTCATCAACGCCCACTTCCTCAATCCGCCTCTATTCGTGCCGCTCGTAGAAGTGATCCCGACAGCGCAGACCTCTGAAGAGACCACAAGTGTTGTCATGGAACTGTTGACCTCACTCGGCAAGCAGCCGCTCTTGGTGAAGCGCGAGGCGCCGGGCTTCGTTGTGAACCGTCTGCAGATGGCTCTTCTTCGAGAAGCCCTTTGGCTGGTCGAGAATGGGGTAGCGTCGGCGGAAGACGTAGATAAAGCCATAAGCGCCGGACTCGGACGACGTTGGGCGACCACAGGGGTTCTCCAAGTCCTAGAAGCCGCAGGCTGGGATCTTATATCGCGCGTCGCGTCGGACGTGTTCCCTCAACTCTCCAACTCTGATGACCCTTCCCTGCTGCGCGACATGGTCGAGCGGGGGTACAGCGGCTTAAAGGCAGGCAAGGGCTTTTATGAGTGGACGCCGGAGAAGGCCGAAGAACTGCGAAGGCGCATTGCCAAAGGGCTGGTCGAAATAGACAAATTGGACTGACCGCACAGCTCCGATGTCGACTGAGGAAATCATCAGCTCGGCGGCGTGGCTTGTCCATCATCATTCCAGCCCCAGCAGGCGACGGATCTGTTAGTCCTTACTCCGCAGGTGTGCTGCGCACCAGTGCTAATTGAGGCGAACTTCCCTACCGGTGGCGTAGCCTGGCCCTGGGTTGCTTAGTGGGCCTTTCCACAAAGCATCCCGTTCATGCTAGCAATCTTGCGATGAAACATGGATGACATTGATGATGGATTCGCTTACATATCGCTTAATTATTAATGAAACTGCTATAATCGGCCTCGGTCACGTCCTTATATGGCTTAGATCCCGACCGAAACTCGGTTGCATCCACGGGAACCAGGCCAATCCAGCATTGAGAAAAGAAGTTGATGCAACCGGACGAACGAGATCGGCAGATAGCGTCGCTGCGGGAGAGGCTGTCCAAGCTCACAGAGGCCAGTCTACGCATCAACGAGAGCCTTGATCTAGATGAGGTGCTACAGGGAGTCCTGGACAGCGCTAGGTCAATGACGAACGCCCGCTATGCTGCCATCACGACCCTCGACGACTCGGGGCAGATGGAGGACTTACGGGTTTCTGGTCTAACCGTCGAAGAGATACGGAGGGAGATTCCTGGGGGGCATCGGTTCTTCGAGTATCTCAGTGCCATTCCGGGTCCGCTTCGGGTTGCGGACTTAGTCGGTCACGCCAGGTCAATGGGTCTCACTGAGTTTCACCTTCCCGTGCAAATCAGCTCCTTCCTCGCCGTCCCCATACGCCACCAGGGCGTCAGCGTGGGCAATATTCACGTGGCCAAAGGGGAGCCTGGTGAGGAGTTCAGCCAGGAGGACAAGGAAACCCTGGTTATGTTCGCCTCGCAGGTCGCGCTAGTTGTCGCCAACGCCCGCAGGCATCGGGACGAGCAACGAGCGAGGACAGACATGGAGACCCTGATCGACACCTCGCCGGTGGGCGTGGTCCTATTCGACATGACTAGTGGGCCTTCAGTGTCATTCAATCGAGAGGCCCGAAGGATCGTCGACAGCCTGCGGAACCCTGACCAGACGACTGAGAAGCTCCTGGGCGTGATGACCGTGCGCCGCGCCGACGGAAGCGAGCTCCCTCTATGGGAATTTCCCTACGCTGAGGCACTCAGCGCTAGCGAGACGGTGCGGGCCGAGGAGATCGTCATGGAGGTGCCTGACGGGCGCTCCATCAACGTTTTGCTCAACGCCACACCCATCCAGTCGGAGAAGGGTGAGGTAGAGTCGGTCGTAGTCACCATGCAAGACATGACGCCCCTGGAGGAGATGGAGCGGCTGCGGGCCGAATTCCTAGGCATGGTGAGCCACGAGCTGCGCATGCCGCTGACCTCCATCTGGGGCTCGGTGATGGCCATGCTGGAAGACGCCGAGGACCTGGACCCCGCCGAGATGCGCCAGTTCCTACGGATCATCCTCGACCAAGTCGGAAGTATGCGCGACCTGATTGGTGACCTACTAGACGTAGCTCGCATCGAGACAGGCACTCTGCCGGTAAACCCCGAACCGGCGGAGGTAGCCGTACTGGTGGACCGGGCCCGTTCCACGTTCATGAGCGCAGGGGGCAGGAAAAATCTTGACATCGACCTTGCGCTTGACCTACCCCTGGTGATGGCAGACCGGCGGCGCATCGTCCAGGTCATCGGCAATCTCCTGTCCAACGCCGCTAGGCACTCGCCGGAACTGTCGGTTATCAGAGTGGCCGCGGTGCGGGACGGTGTAGATGTTAAGGTTTCGGTTTCCGACGAAGGGAGGGGAATCCCCGTCGAGCGTTTGCCCCACCTGTTTCGCAAGTTCTCCCACCAGGAGGATGACAATCCCGGTGGCGACACGGGCCTGGGACTCGCCATCTGCAAGGGGATTGTGGAAGCCCACGGAGGTCGTATTTGGGCCGAGAGCGACGGTCCTGGACTGGGAGCGCGATTCGCATTCACCCTCCCGGTGGTCGAAGAGCCCGCAGCCAGGCCCGTTCGGCCCGCCCTGAGCCCGCGTCCGGATGCGAAGACTGGGCAGACCATACTGGTTGTGGATGATGATCCCCAAACCCTTAGTTACGTTCGCAAAGCGCTCTCCGATGCCGGCTACGCCCCAATAGTGACCGCTGACCCGGAGGAGGCGCTTCCCTACGTGGAGGAGAGCAGACCCGACCTTGTCCTGCTGGACCTGATGCTGCCCGGCATGGACGGTATCGACCTGATGGGAGACATACTCGCCGTCGCAGACGTGCCGATGATCTTCATCTCTGGCTACGGCCGCGACCAGGTGGTGGCGCAGGCCTTTGAAGCGGGGGCCTCAGACTACATCGTCAAACCCTTCTCACCAACCGAGCTGGTAGCCCGGGTACGGGCAGCTCTACGAAGAAGAGGCCGGCCTTATCACGCAGCGCCGTCGGAGCCCTACGTGCTAGGCAACCTAACCATTGACTATACCAAACGCCTAGTTACTCTTGCAGGCCGCCCCGTGAACTTGAGGGCCAAGGAGTATCAGCTGCTCTACGAGCTATCGGTCAACGCCGGACGTGTGGTGACCCACGATGAACTGCTCCGAAGGATCTGGGGAACCAAGAGGCCGAGCGACCTGCGGGCACTCCGGACGCACCTAAGACGACTCCGCCAAAAGTTTGGTGAGGATGCCAGTAATCCCACCTACTTCTTCGCCGAGCCGAGGGTCGGATATCGGATGGCGGAGGGTGATGGGCAAGGAGAGGCAAGACCGTGAGGAAAAGAACTGTCAAAGAGCGCCGGCTAGAATGATCAAACAAGGCACGGACGAGCCTAAGTATGACCCAGCAAGATCTGGCGGACGCACCCGGACTGGACCGTACGTGTATCAGTCTGGTCAAGCATGGCGAGTAATTGCGCCCCTGTCCACTCCTCTAGTAAAATCCACCTACGTGCATTTTGGTAGACTTCTTCTCCCTTCAAGGTCTATCCTACAACAATAGATTCATGAGGCGAATTGTAGGATAGAAGTTTTAATGGATAGTGTCAGTAGCTAAACGAGCAATAATGCGGAGGATACCCTTCGCTATTAAACCGCATGAGCAGACCGGCGAGATCTCTTTCCGGCGCACTATTCTCCAATCTGCTAGGTAGCAATGCATACAGACGAACTCAAGTACTGGGTAGCATTCAAGCGCGTCCCGTCCATAGGAAGGGCCAGGTTTCAAACGCTTCTATCTCACTTCGGCTCTATGGCAGAGGCGTGGCACGCCTCCAGCGACGCACTCAACAAGGCGGGTCTGGAGTCCAGGTCTGTCAGAGCCATATCCTCCGTACGCTCAAGAGTCGACCCCGACGCTGAAATCGAACGCCTGCAGGGTTCAGGGATAGCCACTTATACCTGGGAAGATGAGGACTATCCACCTTTGCTTAAGGAGACATACGATCTGCCTCCGGTCCTTTTTGTGAAAGGCAAGCTGCTGGCTGAGGACCAGCGAGGGGTAAGGGTTTTTATGAGTGGACGCCGGAGAAGGTCGAAGAACTGCGAAGGCGCATTGCCAAAGGTCTAGTCGAGATAGACAAGTTAGGTTGACAGCACAGTTCCGCTGACATTGCACATTTGCGCCTTATCCACTCGTCTAGTAGAATTTAGCCTTGATGCAACGCATCCTCTCCGCCATTGATCCCCATATCCGAACCGGGAAAGTGCTCTTTCCAGCTTGAAAAGCAAAAATGCGAATCAGCCTGACAATTGGTCTAATAGCCCTAATAGCGATGGCGATGGCTTGCGAGTCTACTACACCCACAGTGCCTACCACCTCGACCCCAACCCCAAATATTCAGGCAACTGTTCAAGCTCGGGTGGAGGCTACGGTGGCCGCACAAGCCATACCCCATCCAAGCCCCACCATTGCGCCTACTGTGCCTACGGCTACTCCCATGCCTTCCGTGCCTATAGTCATTCCTACACCTTTCGTGCCTACACGCACATCTCCTACCTTGCCTACAGCCATTCCTACGCCTTCCGTGCCTACATCTATACCTACCCTGCCTACAGCCACTCCTACGCCTACACCAATTCCCTTACCTACAGCCACCCCTACGCCTTCCGTGCCTACATCTATACCTACCTTGCCTACAGCCACTCCTACGCCTTCCGTGCCTACAGCCATTCCTACGCCTACACCAATTCCCTTACCTACAGCCACCCCTACGCGAATCCCCACTAGCACCCCGATACCAACTCCATCTGGAGGGGATACTACACCCCCAGAAATTGTGGGGGTGACTCTTGCCCCTTCTATGGTGGACGTGACTACTAGAGATGCAAATATCACCTTTACTGTACGGATAACTGACGATCTTTCGGGGTTTGGTTCTGGAACGCTTGTATTCACAAGTCCATCTGTGAGCCAGACTAGAATTGTGAATTTCTCACCACGGGAAATCACGTCTGGTTCTCCCACTGATGGGATATACAAGGGTAGTTTATACTTGCCTCGATTTAGTGAATCCGGCACTTGGCGCTTGAGCAGGGCCACTATAGGAGACAAAGTGCATAACCAAAGCTCGTACAGCTACGATGATCTTGCCGCCCTTGGGATTCCTGCTTCTATCGAAGTGGTGTATAACGGGTAACTGACCCATCGTGGACGGAATGTTAGCACCAAGGAAACCAGCCGCGAGTTGTGGTCTGCACCTGCTAGCCACAAACACGTATAATATGGCAACTATAAACGAAGCACAGGATAGACTTGTAAGACCTCTTCCCGGCATGGATAAATTCTCCAAGCTGCTAGATAATAAATGCATATAGATGAACTCAAGTACTGGGTCGCATTCAGACGCGTCCCGTCCATAGGAAGGGCGCGGTTTCAAACGCTTCTATCCCGCTTTGGCTCTATGGCAGAGGCGTGGCACGCCTCCAGCGACGCTCTCAACAAGGCGGGTCTGGAGTCCAGGTCTGTCAGAGCCATATCCTCCGTGCGCTCAAGAATCGACCCCGACGCTGAAATTGAGCAACTGCAGGATTCAGGGATAGCCGCTTATACCTGGGAAGATGAGGAATACCCTCCTTTGCTCAAGGAGATATACGATCTGCCTCCGGTCCTTTTTGTGAAAGGCAAGCTGCTGGCTGAGGACCAGCGAGGGGTGGCCGTGGTGGGCACAAGGCGGGCCACCGCATACGGCAGAGAAGTGACTGAGAGGCTGACCAGCGACCTGGCAACCTCCGGCGTGACCGTAGTCAGCGGTCTGGCGCGCGGCATAGACGCAATCGCTCACAAGACCGCGCTAGACGTGGGTGGACGCACCATAGCGGTGCTAGCAAATGGCCTGGATAGCATCTATCCACCGGAACACAAGGCTCTAGCATCGCAGATTGTGGAGAATGGCGCTCTGGTGAGCGAGCATTCACTGGGAACGCGTCCGGAGTCCAGCCACTTCCCCAGGCGAAACAGGATAATGAGCGGGATGACGCTGGGCACCCTGGTTGTGGAGGCGCCCGCTTCTAGCGGCGCTATTTGGACGGTTAGACACGCCTTGGAACAGAACCGGGAAGTGTTCTGCGTACCGGGCAGCATCTTCTCGCCGGCCAGCCGTGGCACAAACCTCTTGATACAGGAAGGCGCCAAGCTGGTACTTGACTATAAGGATATCTTGGAAGAGTTGAACATTGCGGGAATAAACGAGCAGATTCCCATGCCCGCCCTGGTGGGTCCCGCGGATGAAACCGAGAAGACGCTGCTAAAGCACATTACATATGACCCGGTGCACATAGATGAGGTAGGCAGACAAACAGGGTTGCCTATAACTACGGTGAGCAGTACCCTAGCTATGATGGAGCTCAGAGGCCTGGTAAAACAGCAGGGTGGAATGAACTACATTAGAACAAGGGAAGTGGCGGCGCCATACGGAGAGGCACGCAGATAGCATGGCAAAGAACCTGGTAATAGTGGAGTCTCCGGCCAAGGCAAGAACGGTTGGCCGGTTTCTGGGTCGTGACTACGAGGTCAAGGCTTCGCTGGGCCACGTTCGAGACCTTCCCAGCGGTGATCTGGGCGTGGCTGTGGACAACGGCTTCACGCCCAAGTACGTTGTCCCGAAAGAGAAGAGCAAGGTCATAGCAGACCTGAAGAAGTCGTCCAAAGATGCTGAAACGATATACCTGGCAACCGACCCGGACCGCGAGGGTGAGGCTATCTCATGGCACCTGGTGAATGCCGCGGGATGGCAGAAGCGACCTGTTCAGAGAGTCGTGTTTCACCAGATTACCGAGGATGCCATAAATGAAGCATTCCGAGACACGCGTGAGATAGACATGCGCTTGGTAAACGCCCAGCAAGCCCGTCGTGTACTAGATCGATTGGTGGGGTATCAGCTCAGTCCCCTCCTCTGGCGCAAGATACAGCGCGGCCTTTCCGCGGGACGCGTACAGTCGGTGGCGCTGAAGCTTGTAGTAGATAGGGAGCGGGAGATAGAGGCTTTCGCGTCCAAAGAGTACTGGACCATCGACGCGATTCTAAGAAAGCAGGATGGCAGCAACGCCGGCAAGACGCCCCGGTTCAGCGCCAGACTTCAAGGAGTGAAGGGCCAGCGGAAAGGAATCGAACTCGATTCCGAAACAGCGGCAAACGTGGTCACATCCGCTCTGTCAGGCGCTTCCTATATAGTTGCGGACGTGCAGAAGAAAGAGGTGCGCACCCGCCCTGCCCCACCCTTCATTACCAGTACGCTCCAGCAAGAGGCCTGGCGTAAGCTCAGATTCTCCGCCAAGAGAACCATGGCTCTAGCTCAGCAACTGTACGAGGGTCTTTCCATAGGTTCGGAAGGCTCGGTGGGCTTGATAACATATATGCGCACGGACTCGGTGCACGTGGCTCCCAGCGCTCTGCGAGAGACCGTAGCGTATATCCGTGAGCACCACGGCAAGAACTATCTTCCCAAATCCCCCAGAGTCTTCACTAAGAAGGCCAAGGGCGCCCAGGAGGCTCATGAGGCCATCAGGCCTACAGCCATAAGACGTTCCCCGGCGGTAGTGAAGCCACACGTGTCTTCCAACCAGTTCAAGCTGTACGAGCTAATCTGGAAGCGGATGCTGGCCAGCCAGATGGCCGACGCCGTTTCTGATTCGACCCGAATCGATATTGACACTCGCGGGTCGAACACGGAGGGGCAGACCTACGTGTTCCGCGCCACCGGCTCCGTGATGAAGTTCCCCGGCTATCGATCGCTTTACCTGGAAGATCGCGATGACCCAGCAGAAGACGACGATAATCAAAGGTCGCTTCCTGAACTGCGGACCGGAGAGGGACTGGATTGTCTTGGCCTGAACCCAGAACAACACTTCACCCAGCCGCCTCCACGGTATAACGATGCTTCCTTGATCCGCAAATTGGAGGAGGAAGGGATAGGCCGCCCCAGCACCTACGCCCCTACCCTCTCCGTTATCATGGAGCGCAACTACGTTATCAAGGAACAGAACCGTTTGAAGCCCACGGAGCTGGGCAAAGTGGTCAGCGATCAGCTTGCGAACCACTTCCCCACCATCATGGACGTGGGCTTCACCGCAGGCATGGAGCAGAACCTGGACGATATAGCAAGAGGAGAAAAGGAGTGGGTGCCCGTGTTGCGGGATTTCTACAACCCATTCCAAGAAGCCTTGACTTCAGCGGCGGAAGAGATGCCACGCGTACGCGTGGCAGAGCCCTCTGACGAGACGTGCGACCTCTGTGGTAAGCCCATGGTGATCAAGACCAGTAGATTCGGAAGGTTTCTGGCCTGCACCGGCTTCCCCGAATGCAAGGGCAAGAAGCCCATAGCGGCCTTGACCTCAGCGGCGGAAGAGATGCCAAGGGTGCGCGTAGCAGAGCCGTCCGACGAGACGTGCGACCTCTGCGGGCAGGCCATGGTAATCAAGACGGGCAGATTCGGCAGGTTTCTGGCCTGCACCGGTTTCCCGGAATGCAAGGGCAAGAAGCCCATACGCGTGGGCGTAAAGTGCTCCAACTGCGACACGGGAGAGCTGGTTGAAAGGAAAGGCAAAGGGCGTACATTCTACGGATGCACTAACTATCCGGAGTGCACTTTCACGGTAAGCCAGCGCCCTCTTCCGGAAAGCTGCCCTGAATGCCGCGGCATCCTTGTAGCAAGCGGACGCAATAGAGCGCGCTGCTCTTCTTGCAGCTACAGCGGCCCGGTACCTGAGAGAGAACTGGTGGAGGCTGGCGTATAGCAGTGAACCAGGTGCTAGAAGAGTACAGAACCCATTTGCAGGGGGAGAGGAATCTTTCCCCAGCCACGGTACGCAACTACGTAGACGACCTAGGGCCGTTCTTCGAGTTCCTCAAGAGTGAAGGCATGGGACAGGAAGACCCGCTGCAAGGCCTGCGCAGGTTCCTGCTTCGCAAGGGCGAAGAGGCGGTCAACCAGGAATACCGACGTTTCTTTCTCAGCTACGTGGCATGGTTGATGAACACCCGTTACACGAATCTGGGCAAGGTCAACCAGATACAAGGCCATGCCAGAATGAGCACGGTCAGAAATCTGGCAAGCATCCGTTCCTTCTTCCGATTCTTGATTTCACGTGGGCTTATGCCTTCGTCGCCGATATGGAACAGAGGCTCAGCGGGTATGCGGGGGCTGATTCCCAAGATGCCCAAGCGCCTGCCCCAAGTCCTCTACCGGCAAGAAGCGGATTCCCTGATACAACAGCCCAAGGTCTCCTCCAAAGAGGAACGTGCTAAACCTCTATTACTCAGAGACGCCGCTCTCCTGGAACTGTTATATGGCTCCGGTCTGCGTCTCTCAGAGGTTGCCGGACTCAACCTGGCGGACGTAGACGTGAGGAACCGCACGGTACGGGTGGTTGGTAAGGGCAACAAGGAACGCATGGTTCCTATGAGCCGTCCTTCCATTGAAGCCTTGAACAACTATGCAGAGCAGGGCCGGCCCAACCTAATAGCCGACAGAAGAAGCCAAGCGCTGTTTCTGAACCGTTACGGCGGTAGATTGTCGCAGCGGAGCGTACAGATGCTGGTGCAGCGATACGCCCTGAGGGCCGGGCTAAGCCGCGATATTCATACCCACACATTGCGTCACTCCTTTGCTACCCATTTGCTCGATGGGGGTGCAGACTTGCGGGTGGTACAGGAGCTGTTGGGCCATGCCTCACCCGCCACGACTCAAGTGTACACACACGTCAGCCCAGCTCAGGCACGAAAGGTCTACCTTTCGGCCCATCCCAGAGCAGGCGCACCGGAGAGCTAGAGTGACCTACCTGATCATCAATGGGCCCAACTTGAACAACCTGGGCAGGCGTGATACGTCTATCTACGGTTCCATGACGTTGAAGCAGATAGAGGAAGAGATCGAGAAACGAGCGACAGAGCTAGGCCAGGAAGTCCTCTTCTTCCAGTCCAACCATGAGGGAACTCTGATAGACTACCTGCAGGAGCACGGGCCTTCATCCCATGGAGTTGTCATCAATCCAGGAGCACTCACGCACTACAGCTACGCTCTGAGAGATGCTTTAGAAGACCTGGGTGTGCCAGTGGTCGAGGTGCACATATCTGACATACATTCACGCGAACCGTTTAGAAGACACTCCGTAATCAAAGACATTGCAAGAAAACAGATATCCGGCAATGGATGGAAAGGTTACCTGGAGGCGTTGGAGCTTCTTGTAGAAGAGAGCGGTAGGAACGAGTAGAGAATAGTATGACAAGCGAAGCGCTGACTAAAGAAGACCGAAACATGGCCATGCTTTGCCATCTGGCCTCGTTTGCCATGTTTGTAGGGATCCCGCTGGGGAACATCATCGGACCTCTGGTTGTATGGCTGATGAAAAGAGAGCAATCGTCTTTCGTAGACTGGCATGGCAAGGAATCGATAAAATTCCAGATCAGCGTTACCGTATATGGGATAAGCAGTGGAATTTTGATCGTTTACGGGATAATCAGTGAAACCCTGGCCTTAGCCTTCATTGGCTTCGTGCTGCTGCCCCTGACCCTTCTGTTCGCTTTGATCATGACGATCGTGGCCACGATGCGAGCAAACGACGGCATACGACACCAGTATCCATTGACCATGCGGTTCATAAAGTAGACTTGGAGAAAACGTCATGTCTCAACGTCTGAACAATGTTCGGGATGCCATGAAGGAACGAAGGCTGAACGGCCTTCTGATATCAGCCCCGGAGAACCGGCGCTACCTCTCCGGTTTCGTAGGGACGGCCGGCTATCTGATAATTACGCAGCAGGATGCGGTGCTGGCCACCGACTTCCGCTACATCGAACAGGCAGGACGTCAAGCGCCTGATTTCCGAGTAGCAAGGGTGTCCGGCCCCAACTTGGACTGGTTCAACCAAACCCTGGCGGAGACTGGCATCTCCAGGCTGGGTTTTGAAAGCGACCATCTAACGGTTGCTATCCATCGCAGGCTCAGCCGGAAGCTCAGGGAGCACAACTCCCAAGCCGCTGCCAGGGTAAGCATGGTGGCTACCGCCGGCATCACAGAGGAGATACGGGCTACCAAAGAGTCAGCGGAGATAGCGTCCTTGCAGAGGGCTATCGACATATCTGATGGTGCAATGGACGCCGTCACGCCTACCATCCAGCCAGGACAGACGGAGGAGGAGGTGGCCTGGCGTTTGGAAGTGGCCATGCGCGAGCTGGGAGCAGAAGCCCTGGCATTCGACATCATCGTGGGTTCCGGGCCAAACGCCGCACTGCCTCACCACCGCGCCGGGGAGCGGGCTCTGGAGGAAGGTGAGCCTATAGTCATAGACATGGGGGCGAAGTACAACGGCTACTGCAGCGACCTAACTCGTACGATCATTCTGGGGGAACCGGATGAAAGGTTCATTCGCGTGTACGACACGGTTCTCGCGGCGCAGCAGACAGCTATGGTCACAGTTCAACCGGGCATGACCGGCGGCGAGGCCGACAATCTGGCTAGGAAGGTCATAGAAGACGCCGGCTACGGGGAGCAGTTCGGGCATAGCTTGGGCCACGGTGTAGGACTGGCTGTCCACGAACAACCGGTGGCCGGGCCCAGCGCTCAAGGCAAGTTGGAAGAAGGGATGGCCTTTACAATAGAGCCCGGCATCTACATATCGGGCTGGGGAGGCGTACGAATCGAGGACATTGTACTCATGGAGAAAGATGGAGCCAAACAGCTGAGCAAGGCGAAGAAACTACGTGCGGGTTAGGAGCTAATCGATGAGCTATTTGAATCAGCGGTTGCAGGTGTTGCGCGACTTGCTGAAGGAACACAAGCTAGACGGCCTGCTGATATCCACTTCTGAGAACCGGCGTTACCTCTCTGGATTCGCCGATCTGGAAGGGGCGGGCTACCTCTTGGTCACCGCGGACCGGGCGTTCCTAGCCACCGAGTTCCACCCCACGGAGGCCAGCCGCGCTACTTCAGGATTTGATGTGGTGGCAATACGGCGAGACCTGAACTGGGTTCCCCCGTTGATCTCGGAAAGCGGCGTGGCCCGTCTGGGCATAGAGGCCGACCACCTGACGGTCTCCTCCAGAGACCAGCTGGCGCAGGCGTTGCGGGAGGACGGGGCCCAGACTGAGGTGATCTCCAGCAGCGGCTTGATAGAAGGTCTACGGGTGTTCAAGGACACCGAAGAGCTGGCCACCATGCAAAAGGCCATCGACATCACAGACGGAGCATTCGAGGAGGTGTCGTCCCAGATAGAGCCGGGCTGGACTGAAAGGGAGCTGGCATGGCGGCTAGAGGCGGCCATGCGCGACCGAGGGGGCGACGGCCTGGCGTTCCCTACCCTGATAGGCTCCGGGCCAAACGGAGGCTTTGCAGGGAACATACCGACGGAACGAGTCATCCAAGACGGTGATCCTATAATCATAGACATGGGCGCAACCTACCACGGGTATTGCAGCGACTTGACTCGCACAGTTGCAGTCGGCGAGCCGGATGAACGGTTCAAGAGGCTGTACAACGCGGTGTACGACTCCCAGAAGAACGCCATCGAAAAGGTGAGGCATGGGATCAAGGGCGGCGAAATATACGCCATGCTTACCAAAGTGCTCAGTGAAGCCGGGTTTGGTGAACATGCCGGGCCGGCGTTTGGACACAGCATCGGGCTGGAAGTGCATGAAGGGCCGCGCATCCGCTATCAGCATCCGGGTGTATTTGAAAATGGCATGGCTTTTACCATAGAGCCCGGCATCTACATACCGGACTTTGGCGGAGCCCGCCTGGAGGATATAGTGTACCTGGAGGACACGGGGGCAAAGGTGATGAGCAAAGCCAAGAAACTCAGCAAGTTCGGAGTCTAAGTATGGTCATTGGAGTAGGAGAGTTACGTAGAGGCCTCACCATCGAACTGGATGGGCAGCCGTATCAAGTCATCGAGCACAGTACGCACAAGATGCAGCAGCGCGCTCCCGTGGTAAAGCTGAAGCTCAGGGAACTGCGCAGCGGAAGGTCTATTGAAAGGACGTACAACGGCTATGACGTCAAGCTGACCAGGGCCGCCGTGGAGCAAAGGCTATCCCAGTACATCTATCAAGACGGAGAGCTGCACTACTTCATGGATACGGAGAGTTTCGACCAGTTCCCATTGACCAGAGAGCAACTGGGCGACGGAGTCAACTACCTTGTGGACCAGATGGAGTTGGAAGTGCTTTTCTTCAAGGAGCAGCCAATAGCGGTGGAGCTACCCACGTTCGTAGAGCTCAAAGTGACGGATACTCCCCCCGGGGTAAAGGGCGACACTGCCTCTGGGTCCACCAAGCCGGCCACGTTGGAAACCGGCCTTACCGTCAACGTGCCCTTCTTCATAAACAATGGAGATGCGGTGCGTGTGGACACCCGCAGCGGCCAGTATTTAGAACGCGCGGGTTGATGGCCGTTTACACCGTTAGCCAGGTCGCGGAATACCTCAGAGATTCGCTGGAAAGCGATCACTTCCTTGCGGACCTCTGGGTAAACGGCGAAGTTTCCAACCTTTCCCGATCAGCGGCCGGTCATTTGTACTTCACCATCAAGGACTCGGAGAGCCAGCTGCGTTGCGTCATGTTTCGTCCAACCAGAGAAGCGGACCGGCTCAGGGATGGCACGTCGGTTATAGTCCACGGACGCATTTCGATATACCCGGTGCGAGGCGAGCTTCAGATGTACGTAGATCTGGTCGAGCCGGCGGGCACGGGGGAGTTGCACCTGAGACTGGAACGCCTCAAAGCGCGCCTGGAAGAAGAGGGGCTCTTTGAGCCCACCAGAAAGCGGAATCTCCCCCCCTTCCCTAGCAAAATCGGCGTAGTGACATCTCCCAGCAGCGCCGTATTGCACGATATAGCAACTGTAGTCCAACGGCGGTATCCGCTGGTGGAGCTTGTTGTGTCGCCAACGTCCGTACAGGGTGAACAGGCTGCCCTGGATATTGCGGATGCCCTGAACGAACTGAACCGGTTGCAAGAGATAGACGTAATCATAGTGGCCAGAGGGGGAGGCTCGCTGGAGGAGCTGTGGGCGTTCAACGAGGAACCTGTAGCGCGGGCCATCTATGCCAGCCGCGCACCTGTAGTTAGCGCCGTTGGACATGAGACCGACGTCACTATTGCGGACCTTGTGGCGGATCTCAGGGCGCCTACGCCATCGGCGGCGGCAGAGATGGTAGTTCCGGACATGGCGAGTCTTCTTGGCCAGGTCAAGGAGTGGCAGCGTGATATCCTTGCCGTAGCTAGGCGGATATCGTTCGAAAAGCGACGGGACTTAGATTCACTGGTACAACGCCTCAGCAGCCGCGGGCCACAAGTGGAAGACAAACAGCAACGCTTGGACGAGCTAACTCAGAGCTTATCCAGAAGTCTGTGGGTGACGCTCAATCTATCACGGGAACGGTTCCACGGCTTGGAGCAACAGCTACACGCACTCGACCCCAGCTCCGTGCTGGAACGAGGATACGCTATAGTACAACGGTCAGACCAAGGAGCTTTGGTCAAGAGCGTGGGGCAGGTTGAAAAGGACGACGAATTGAAAGTGCGGGTAAGCGATGGTTCATTCAACGCCCGGGTTAGCTAGCTCCGCCAACCTGGGAGCTTTGTAAAGGAACGTTAACGCTGTAAAATGGCAAGGGAGCCGTCCCAACGGCCATGGAAAATCAACCCTCCAACATAGAACAGCTATCTTTTGAAGAGGCTTACGCCAAGCTGGATGAAGCCGTGCGTTCCCTGGAGGCGGGTGGCGCCACCCTGGAAGAAGCAACAAGGCTCTTTGAAGAAGGTATGCGGCTTGCCAGGATATGTCATCAACATCTCAGCGCCACTGAACTGAAGATAACCCATCTGCAACGCTCGTTCGGGGAGCAGATGACTCTCCTGAACCAGACGGAACCGGAAGCGGATGCTTAAGGCCGATCTTCACGTTCATACGGAGTTTTCATTCGATTGCGCAACCCCCCTGGAGAAACTGATACAAAGGTGTCTGAAGCAGAACATAGAGTGCCTGGCTGTTACGGACCACAACACAATTCAGGGGGCACTAAAACTCAAAGAACAGGCCCCATTCAAGGTTATAGTTGGAGAAGAGATCAAGACCAGGGAAGGAGACCTGGTAGGCCTCTTTCTCCAAGAAGAGGTACCCCCCGGCCTCTCCGCCGCGGAAACGGCGAAGCTTATCAAAGAGCAAGGCGGCCTGGTGTCTCTGCCCCACCCTTTCGACAGATTCCGTGGCTCGGCTATGAGTGAGAAGGGAATAGCCGAAGTTCTGCCGATGACCGACATGATAGAGGCGTTCAACGCACGTAACACCCTACCAAGCGCCGACCGCAGGGCCGGAGAGCTTGCGGGCACACACCAGATTGCGCTTTGCGCCGTCAGCGATGCGCACTCGCTCGGAGAAATAGGTAAGGCATACACCCTTGTTCCGGATTTCAGCTACGGCCCCCAGGATTTCCTGGAAGCGCTGCGTCAAGGCAACTTGATAAAGAAACGCAGCAGTCCTTTGGTGCACCTGATTTCCACTTACGTTAAAAACAAGAAACGGATTCTGAGGAGATAGCCTTGCTCAAACTGGGTTGGTTTTCCACAGGCCGCGGAGAGGGGTCTCGCAATCTCTTGAGCACGGCATTGGAGCACATGCGGAGCGGCTATATCAATGCAGAGATACAGTACGTCTTTTCCAACCGGGAGCCCGGAGAGTACAAGGGCAGCGATCAGTTTCATGCGCTGGTAAAGTCAAGCAACATACCGCTGATTACTCTATCCTCAAGAAGATTTGTAAAGGAACGGGGGGCATCCGGCTTCAACGAGGTGCGTGAGGCCTATGACTCCGAGGCTATCAAGCTCCTCGACCCCTTCCAAGTAGACCTGGCGGTCCTGGTTGGATACATGCTGTTCACCTCAGAGGTGATGTGCCAAAAGCTCAGCATGATCAACGTCCATCCCGCTCCGCCCAACGGCCCGATAGGTTCGTGGCAGAAAGTTATCTGGGATCTGATAGAGCAGAAAGCTCTCCAGGGAGGCGGGCAGGTCCAGCTGGCAAACATGGATTGGGATCGGGGGCCGGTAATCACGTATTACACATTCCCGCTGAGAGGGCCTCTGTTCGATGAGGGGTGGGAGCTGGCGGGCAGCCAACCCATTGACAAACTGAGGTCGTCACCGGGAGAAGAGTTTGGGCTGTTCAAGCAGATACGGGATGAGGGCACCAAGCGAGAGATACCCCTACTCATGGAAACCCTCAAGGCCTTCGGAGACGGAGAACTGAAGGTGACGGATGGAAGAGTAGTGGACAAGGAGGACAGCCCGGTTACGGGCCTGTGCCTGAACAGTCAGATCGACAAATGGCTGGGCTAGGCCGATCGCTCCTGTTGCTCAGATAACACGTACGATGCGGTAAGAAGCTGGGGCTTCTCCTTGGCACGAATGGTATCGGCGTCTATTACGCATTTGGTCACTTTAGATAGAGACGGCAGCTCGTACATTATGTCCAGCAGAGATTCTTCCATGATGGTCCGTAGGGCACGCGCCCCTGTCTTCCACTTCAGCGCATCTTCGGCAACGGCGTCCAGCGCCTCGGCGGTGAATTCCAGCTCAACATTGTCCAAGCTGAACAGGTAGGTGTACTGGTTGAGCAAGGAGTTCTTGGGGGCGGTGAGAACCTGTATGAGCGCATCTTTATCCAACCCTTCCAGGCTCACCATGACCGGCAGTCTTCCCACAAGCTCAGGGATGAAGCCGTACTCCAACAGATCGTCCGTATTGATGTTCTTCAGTATGTCGCCTCTCTGAGCGTCGCTCAAGCTCATCCTGTCTGAGTTGAACCCCATGGAGCGCCTTCCCCAAGAAATGCGCTTTTCGATAACGTCTTCCATGCCTTCAAAAGAGCCGCCACAGATGAACAAGATGCCTTCCGTATTTATCTGTATGAACTCCTGATGGGGGTGCTTCCTGCCACCCTGTGGAGGGACATTGGCTATGGTTCCCTCTATGATCTTGAGGAGCGCCTGCTGTACTCCTTCTCCTGAAACATCCCGAGTGATGGACGGGTTGGGGTTCTTGCGCGCTATCTTGTCTATCTCATCTATATAGATGATGCCTTTCTCTGCCTTGGCCATGTCGTAGTCTGCGGCTTGAATCAGGCGGAGCAATATGTTCTCTACGTCCTCACCCACGTAGCCGGCCTCCGTCAAGGAGGTTGCGTCCGCCATGCAGAAGGGGACGTCAAGAATCTTGGCCAGCGTCTGAGCCAGGAGGGTCTTGCCTGAGCCCGTTGGGCCCACCATGAGGACATTGCTCTTCTCTACCTCTACGGCCTGACCTACGGGAGACTTGCTGGCCAGTCGTTTGTAGTGATTGTAAACCGCAACGCTGAGTATCTTCTTGGTTCTGTCCTGGCCTATAACGTACTCATTCAGCCGACTGTGCACGTCCTTGGGCAACAATGGCCGCGCTTCGTCTTGAGCCGAGGCGGATTTTGACTCCGTTTGCTCATTGATGATCTGGTCGCATAGCGTAATGCACTGATCGCAAATGAATACTTTCTTCTGCCCTGCAATGAGTCTTTCTACTTCCGCTTGTCTCTTGCCGCAAAACGAGCATCTGTATTCATTGCCTGGGGCGTCACCATCAGAAATAGCCAACTTGCGCTCCCCTACTCTATTTTGCCGCTGCTACTTCTCTACTGGCCAGAACCTCATCAACCAAACCGTACTCCTTGGCTTGATCGGCATCCAGGTAGTAATCGCGGTCCGTGTCCTGGGCAATCTTCTCAACAGTTCGGCCGGTGTTGCGAGCCAGGATGTTGCGGATCTTGTCCTGCATGCGCAGAATCTCGCGTGCCGCTATCTCAATGTCGGAGGCCTGGCCCTGGGCGCCGCCCATGGGCTGATGCATGTGCACCGTGGCGTTGGGAAGGGCATACCTCTTCCCTTGCACCCCGGCGCTAAGCAGTACCGTGGCCATGCTTGCCGCCATTCCCACGCATATTGTGGATACGTCTGCACGAACCATCTGCATGGTATCGTGGATAGCAAGTCCTGCGCTGATTACACCTCCGGGGCTATTGATGTACAGGTTGATGTCCTTTTCCGGGTCCTCCCTATCCAGATAAAGAAGCTGGGCAACAATCAGATTGGCGACAGAGTCGTTTATTGGCGTGCCCAGGAAAACTATCCTCTCCCTGAGCAACAGGGAATAAATGTCGAAAGCCCTCTCTCCCCTGGAAGAGCTCTCCACAACCATGGGGATTATGTTTTCAAAATCACCCGGACGATACAGCATTTGGTTTACCTCCTGAATCTCAGCTTTCGATATGTTTCATATATTGTTGGCTACGTCTCCCCATGCTCTCCCCTGGCGACTTCAACCAATCTCTGCAGAGCCTTGCGCCTGATCAATACTTGTTCCAGGGATTCTCTGCCGTCATCACTCTCAAGGTTGCGCTGAAAGCTTTCGGGTTGAGCAGGGCCAGCGGCATCTAGCAGGCGTTTTATCTCTTCCTCAATTTCCTCTGGCGAAACCTCTATACCCTCCAACTCCGCGACTTTCCCTATGGCGTAAGTGCGCTTTAGCCTAGCTTCGGCAGCCTGTTTCAACTCTTCGCGATGCTCATCACTACTCTTGCCCACGGTTTGAAGATACTGCTCCACACTGACCTGTTGCCGGCGCAGAGCCTGCTCCTCATTTTGAAGCATGTGTTCAACTTCATGCTCGACCATTAATGGCGATAGATCTATATTAGCCTTCTCCAGAAGCTTCTCAAACACCTCGTCCTCATACCTGTCCTTAGCCTCCAGCTCTCCCCGGGCAAGGAAATCTTCTCTGAGTTTCTTTGTCAGCGCCTCCAGATTATCGTACCCCTCACCCACGCCCTTGGCGAATTCGTCGTCGAGTTCGGGTAGGTTCTTGGCTTTTATCTCATGGATGGTGACGCTAAACTGCACGTCCTTTCCAGCCAGTTCTCCATCCGGTCCGTCCTCAGGCATGGAAATGGTGAACTCTTTAGTTTCCTGGCTGCTGATGCCCACCAACCGTTCAGGGAAACCGGCGACGGGGCTTACGTTGCCCTCCATAACCATGTACACAATGCCGTCTTGCCTGGTTATTTCCCTCCCGTCCAGGGTAGCTTTGATATCCATGGTAACCTGGTCGTCCATGGCAACGGGACGGTCGACCGGTTCCCAGGGAGCTGTATCTTGCCGCAGGAGTTCCAGGAGAGTGTTGATCTGATCCTCAGTAACTACTACCGGCTCAACCGGAACACGGATTTCGCGGTATGCATTCAGCACCACTTCCGGGGCAATTGGAACCGATGCCTTGATCACGATTGGCTCTCGCTGCACCAGCTCAACTTGAGGGATGCTGGCTTGCTTCACGCCTTGTTCCTCGACGGCTCTCTGTACAATTTCAGGGAGCATTAAATCCAGGGCGTCATCTTCCAGGGAGTGACGCCCCACGAATCGTTCGAGCACGGGTCTAGGGGCTTTACCTTTGCGGAACCCGGGAATGTTGACCCTGCCCACTACGCGCTGATAGGCACGCTGCAGATACGGCTCAATGTCTTCTTCCTCAACTTCTATGTTGAGGGAAACCTCACTGTTTTCTAAGTCTTCCCTGGTAACCTTCAATAAAGGTCCTCCCAAGCTAGTGCTGACATGACGTGTGCCGCTCGTCAAGAGAGCGGCACACGTCACAACCTAATGAAGCGTACACTATCGATTATAGCACGGCCTCAACTACGGAGTAGCCGGTCTTGGCATATCCGCTATTTTAAGGTGGAGCTCTTCAAGCTGCTGCGAGTTGACCGGGGCCGGTGTGTTGAACAGCGGGTCCACACCGCTCTGCGTCTTGGGAAATGCTATAACGTCACGTATAGATTCAGCGTGGTCTGAGAGCAAAGTGAT
This sequence comes from Dehalococcoidia bacterium, assembly GCA_965197965.1. Lineage (GTDB taxonomy): Bacteria > Chloroflexota > Dehalococcoidia > Lucifugimonadales > QGNO01 > DAOUJH01. The sequence goes on along the minus strand of OZ240235.1, from coordinate 10,472 downwards.
CAGACGGTCTATCCCTGGGGCTATACCTCCGTGAGGCGGTGCGCCGAACTCCAAGGCGCCCAAGAGCTGGCCAAACCGTTCCTCCAGCTGCTCATCCGTGTACCCCAGGAATCGCATGATTCGCTCCTGCTTTTCTCTGTTGTGAATACGGATGCTTCCGCTGGCCAGCTCCGAGCCGTTGCACACCAGGTCGTAGTGCCTAGCTCTCATACTGCCGGGGTCGTTGTCAAGCAATTCCCAGTGCTCAGGCCAGGGAGAAGTGAACAAATGATGGGCCGGCGCCCAGCTTTCGGTCTCGTCGTCCCATTCAAAGAGGGGGAAGTCCGTTATGAAGGCAAAGGCAAGGATGGTTGGGTCCACCAAGTCCAAACGGCGCCCCATCTCTTCCCGCAATTGAGACAAAGCGGTATTGGTGGTCCTGTCCGGCCCCGCCACCATCAGGATGAGGTCTCCCGGATTGGCTCCGGTGCGCCCGGCCATCTCTCTTACCTGCTCTATAGTGAGGAACCTGGCCAAAGGAGAGCGAACGTGATCAATTGTCATCTCGTCCAGGCTGGCGGCTTCTTCAGACAGTGCGATGGTGAGCAGCCCCTGTGCTCCTCTTGTTTGGACAAAAGAGAGCAAATCATCTATCTCACGGCGCGAATATGAGGCGCAACCCGGCGCGGCAAACGCCTTGGCTATTCCGCCGGACTGAACGGCGTTTCTGAGCACCTGCGACTCCGATTGGCGGGCTATGTCGGTCAAATCCGCCAGTTCCAGTCTAAACCTGATGTCCGGCTTGTCCGTGCCGTACTTCTCCATAACGTCGTCATAGCGGAGACGTGGGAACGGCCCCATGGTGCGCCGGTTATGGGCCACTTTATCGACTATATCCGTGTAAAGCTCTTCAATGAGGGTAGTAACGTCGTTCTCGTCCACAAAGCTCATCTCCAAATCCAACTGGGTATGCTCGTATTGGCGGTCGCCTCTAAGGTCTTCGTCTCTGAAGCAACGAGCTATCTGGAAATAGCGCTCGAAGCCGGAAACCATGAGGAGCTGCTTTAGCTGCTGGGGGGACTGCGGCAAGGCGTAGAAACTGCCTGGATTCAGACGGCTGGGGACAAGGAAATCACGGGCCCCTTCCGGGGTACTCTTGATTAGAATTGGCGTCTCTATCTCAATGAAGTCTCGAGCGTCCAGGAACTCTCGAATGTACTGCACTACGCGATGTCGTAGGACTATGTTGTCGTGCATGCGGGCCGTGCGCAGATCAAGGTAACGGTACTGCATTCTCAACAGCTCATCCACCTGCCCGTCGTCCGCGATCTCAAACGGCGGCGTCTCCGACTGATTCAGCACCTCCGCCTTTGTGGCGTACACCTCTACTTCACCCGTGGCTATGTTGGGGTTCTCGGAGCTTGCCGGGCGCTGTCTAACTTCACCCTCCACCAGCACTACCCATTCACTGCGAAGGGATCCGGCGATCCCATGGGCCTCTGGAACAGCCTCAGGATTGAACACTACCTGAACAACACCCTTGCTGTCCCGCAGGTCTATGAAGATGAGTCCACCGTGATCACGGCGGCGGTGCACCCATCCTGCCAAGGTTACTTTCAAGTCGACATGGCTTTTTCTCAGATCACCACAGGAAATACTCTTCAACAATTGTCGTTACCTCCCAGCATTGCCGCCTGATTATAAGTAGGTATCAACCGTGATTCAATGGACAAGTCCCCTTTGTAAGCACTACGATAAAGCCAGCCACCAACAAGAGAGGGATAAAAGTATGGCAACAAGAGCCGGGGTTGACATCAAGCACAAGAGCAAGGAGATAACTGAGGGGCCGGAACGCGCGCCAGCTCGCGCCTACTTCAGAGCCATGGGGCTTGGGGACGATGAGATCAGAGCTCCCTTCATTGGCGTGGCGGATCTGGCCAGTGACGTGACGCCGTGCAATTTCCACCTGGATAGACTGACAAAGCAAGTGAAGCAAGGTATCCGCGACGCAAAGGGCACGCCGTTCGAGTTTGGCACCATTACGGTCAGCGACGGCATATCCATGGGTACGGAAGGCATGAAAGCGTCGCTTGTCAGCCGTGAAGTTATCGCCGACTCCATTGAGCTTGTATCCAGAGCGGAGTGGTTCGACGGCCTGGTCACCGTTGCCGGCTGCGACAAGAACCTGCCCGGTTGCCTCATGGCCATAGCCAGGCTGAACATACCCTCGGTGTTCGTCTACGGCGGCACCATAATGCCCGGTCGCTTCCGCAACCGCGACGTGAATATCCAAGACGTATTCGAGGCTGTGGGAGCACATTCAAGAGGCGCAATGAGTGACGAAGACCTGCTGGAGCTGGAACGCAGCGCCTGTCCCGGTGAGGGGTCTTGCGCCGGTCTCTTTACAGCCAACACCATGTCTACGGCCATAGAAGCGCTGGGCATGTCCCTGCCAGGAGACGCCTCTATCCCTGCCGTGTATCCGGACAAGGAAGAGGAATGCCGTCGCTCCGGGCAGGCTGTACTGAATCTGCTAAGGGAGGGGATCAGGCCGAGCGACATTCTAACCAGGAAGGCGTTTGAAAACAGCATAGTGGTGACTCTGTCCATGGGCGGCTCTACCAATTTGGTTCTGCATTTGCTGGCCATAGCCCATGAAGCAGGCATTGACATTGCCTTAGATGACTTCAATCAGATCAGCGATAGGACTCCCTACATTGCCGATATGAAGCCCGGCGGCAAGTACGTAATGGCCGACTTGCACAGAATAGGTGGTGTGCCGCAGGTGATGAGAAGGCTTCTGGACGCGGGGCTGCTTCATGGAGACGTTCTCACCGTTACCGGCAAAACAGTGGCGGAGAACTTGAGCAACGTAGACCTGGTTTCCGATCAAGACATCATCCACCCCGTGGAATCGCCGCGGGGTACAAGCGGCGGCCTCACCATCGTCAAGGGGAATCTGGCGCCGGAAGGCGGGGTGGTCAAAGTAGCGGGCAAGCAGCACTTGCAGCAACGCGGCCCTGCCCGTGTATTCGACCGCGAGCAAGACGCCTTTGCCGCTATCCAGCGCCGGGAGATCAAGGCGGGAGACGTGGTGGTTATAAGATATGAAGGACCGAAGGGGGGCCCAGGCATGCGAGAGATGCTGGCGGTGACCGCCGCCATTGTGGGCCAGGGATTGGGGGAAGACGTGGCTCTCCTCACCGACGGCAGGTTCTCCGGAGCCACCCACGGCCTCATGGTGGGTCACGTGGCGCCTGAAGCCGCCGTGGGTGGTCCAATTGCTCTGGTGAAGGACGGCGACATTGTCAATGTAGACGCGGTAAACCGCAAGTTGGAACTGGAAGTGGATGAAGAGGAGCTTGCAGCACGACGGGGCAATTGGCAACCTATAGCTCCCAACTATACTACTGGGGCCCTGGCTAAATACGCCAAGCTGGTCGGCTCCGCGTCTCAGGGCGCAGTCACGGGGTAGTGTTGCCAAATAGTCTGGACAGCATACTCCCAGAATTGGCAATGGGCGGCTGCCGTGCTATCGGCAAACGCCTCTACTTGGTAGACTGTCACAATTGCGTGCTCGGTTTCGGTAACTAATGGATATCATCTTTATCTGGCTCCAATTCGCTGTTGTTACAGCCCTGATCTTCTTCACGTCAAAGTTCCTTGCCAGGTCGGTAGACGTCATCGCCTTCAAGACAGGACTGGGAAGGGCCTTCTTGGGTGTAGTGCTCCTTGCATCCGCCACGTCACTTCCAGAGCTTGGCACCGGGATCAGTTCAATTAGCATAGTGGGGGATCCGGACTTAGCCGCCGGCGATGCTTTTGGAAGCAACCTGGTGAACCTCTTGATCATTGGTCTCATGGATCTGTGGTGGAGAAACGGGCCAATTCTAAACGCGTTTGGAAATTCAGTGGTCATGGTGGCAACCCTGGGGATACTAGTGATAGGCGCAGCCACCATTGCTATAACGTTCCACAGCTCCACCGGCCTTTTTGCTACATGGTTCTTAAGCCCGTTTTCCATATTGATGATGGCGACTTTCGTCATAGGGCTGTACTTGATATATAAGTTCGAACAAACAGAACGCACCGAGCGGAAAGCAGAAGACACGGATTACTCCAATGCCAAACTACCATTAGAAATCGGCGTTTATCTTTTGTCCGCCACTGTAATTATAGCTTCGGCGGTGTGGCTTGCTTTTACTGGCGAGAGTATCGCTGAAGAGATGGGCTGGGGAACCAGCTTTGTAGGCACACAGTTCCTTGCACTGAGCACGTCTCTTCCCGAGATGGGAGCGTCTTTCGCCGCACTGCGAATTCGCGCGCCGGAGCTGGCGGTATCCAACGTTCTGGGCAGCAACTTGTTCAACATGGGATTCGTCCTCTGGGCGGACGACCTGGCGTATTCAGGTGGTACGTTCTGGACTGCGATTTCGGAGGTCCACAGCATGACCGCCGTTCTTGCAATAGTCATGACTGCCGTGGTCATTATAGCGCTGGTGAAGAGGAACAGAAGCAGACCCAGCCGGTTCTGGACTTACGAAGCGGTTACTATCATTGCTCTCTACGCACTTGCCAGCGTGCTGATTTTCTACCTCAGTTGACCCGGCCTCTTGACCGGGGACCGCGCGGTGCGGTCAAGCCCGTCTTGCAGCGGCTCTTCTGTACTCCTCAACGGTGTTCATATCCAATATCGCTTCAGGATCATCTACGGGAACTCGATTTACCTCAGCGCCATGCCGCTCTATCACCTCTCGCAAGCCCATCTTGGACTCGCTGATGCTCATCAACTCGTGCAGCAGACCCCGGGAAAAGAGCACGGGATGCCCTCCTCTGCCCTGATATACGGGATACGTAATCGCTGAGCCGTGCCGCAGATGGGTCTCCAATACCTGGCTCAGCAGCTTGGCAGACCTGGGCTGGTCTACTGAGATTATCATTACGTGCCCCGCATCAGGGTTGAGCATTCTCAACCCGGCGCGCACGGAACTGCTCTTCCCCGTCTTATATCTCAGGTTGAGCACTGCTTCGGCTCCAGGTTCACTTTCAACGAGAGGTCGTATCGACTCCGCTTTGTGACCCAGTACGGCGATTATCTGATCAATCCCGGAATCTACCAGGGATCTCACCTGGTATCGGACAAGCGGAACTCCTTGCCAGTCCAGCAAGGCTTTGGGATGACCCATGCGAGTAGACTCCCCTGCAGAGAGGAGGACGGCGCTAATGCGGGTGCGCGCCACGGTTTCAATCAGCGTGAGAAAGGGATTTGGCCTTGCCCGTGTGTACCTTCTCCGCCAGATTTTGCAGGTACTTCTTGGGCAGCATCATGGACTGGCCGGTGCCGCCAAGACGCCACTGGACCACTTCCGCCATTATGCTAATTGCAATTTCAGCAGGAGTCCTAGCCTTGATATCGATTCCTATAGGGGCGTGGATACGCTCTATCCTCTCCAAGGGAAAGCCGCGTTTGAGAAGCTCCTCATAGATCAGAATAACCTTGCGCTTTGAGCCGACAAGCCCTACGTAGCCCGCGTCACTTCTAGCGGCGGATTCCAATGCCAGATCATCGAAATTGTGACCGCGAGTCGCGATTACAATGGCCGTGTTCTTGTTGACGGGGAAGTTTTCCAGCCCATGCGCATAACCGGCTACCGCTACCGCCTCAGCATCCGGGAACCGTTCCAGGTTAGCGAATTCACGCCTGTCGTCTAGGACGAACAACCGCAGGCCCAGCATCTTGGCCAGAGGCGCCACGGACTTGGAAATGTGGCCACCGCCCATGAGTATCAGAGTAGCCGGCGAGGTGTAGGCTTCGATGAACAACTCGTCTCCACTCTGTGTGGTCATATGTGCACATTTGCCCTGTTCCATCAATTCCCGCGCTTTTGCCTCCGCCAAGCTATCGAGCTGCGGACGGCCCACGGTACCCTGCGCGGCGCCGTCTTCCAGCATGATCAGCTTATTTCCAACCTCTTCCTCTTCCGGTGATTTGATGAGAGTAGCCACAGCCAGGGGGATGCCTCCGCCGTAGGCATCGACAATACGTCCGGCAAGTTGGGCAAAACGAGACGCTTCCCGCACGGGCTCAATGAAGAAATACATGGTCCCGCCACACACCAGACCATCTCTAGCGGCTATTTCCTCGTTCAGGTAGTAGTCGCGGTATTCCGGCCCGCTGCCATTTCGCAGGATCTCCTTGGCCGCAAACCAGATATCCCCCTCCACGCAACCCCCACCAAGGGTTCCTACCGCAGACCCGTCCTGTCGCACCAACAGCTTGGAGCCAGGCTTTTGAGGCGTAGAGCCCTTGGTGTGGACCACGGTAGCAATGGCAAAGGGTTCTTCCCTTCGCGATAACTCAATAGCTTCCTTGAATACGGATTCCATCAGTTGCTCTTGCAGAATAAGATCAAACTCAAGCATAACAGGGCAACATTTGTTAAGCAATCAACGTGTTCTGAGATGTTCTGATAGAATGGCGCAACTGCAACCGAATCTTCTGGTTAGGCAGTATTTAAATCCGGGGGCGCAATGGCTACGTATAGAAATATAGACGGGCCTATCACCCTATGAGTTTGGGAACTGGCCGTGTCCTATGAACATCTAGAAGATGAGCAGTTGGTTAGCTTAATTATCCAGCAAGACCAGGGAGGGCTTGGTGCTCTCTACGACAAGTATGGCAAAGCGGTATTTGGCCTTGTCTATCATCTCTTAGGTGACGTAGGGCACACAGAGGAGGTAGTGCAAGAGGTATTTCTAAGAGTCTGGCTCAGAGCGTCTACTTACCGGCCTGAACGGGGAAGGTTCCAGACTTGGATCATGTCCATGGCACACCACAGGGCGGTAGACGAGTTGCGCAAACGCAGACGGCTGCAGGATATCCTGGAAACGGAAGCCAGGCTCACTTTGATGGACAGCAGGGCACAGGAAGATACGGCGGCCAAGGGGGCACAGCAACGAGAAGAGAGCGCGGTTGTGCGTAAGGCCTTGGAGTCCTTGCCGGAAGAACAACGCCAAGTGATCCAAATGTCCTACTACGACGGTTACAGCCAGTCTGAGATAGCAGAGTTGCTGCAACATCCGCTAGGTACAGTCAAGACAAGAATGAGATTGGGAATGCAAAAGTTGAAGATAACTTTAGCATCACTTCAGGAGATAACGTGACCCATAGTCATATAGAAGACCTGGCAGAAGCCTATGCCCTGGGAGCCCTAGAGGCGGAAGAACGCCTGATGGTGGAGAGGCATCTGGAGACGTGCTCCGAGTGTGCTTCCTTGCTCAGGGAACATCTGGAGGTCGCCGCCACCCTGGCACTGGCCGTTCCACCTGTGAATCCTCCCCATCATCTGCGCGGACGGATAATGGACCAACTTGTCCCTGAGGAACACGTCACCGCAGAGCCAGAACCCGCGTCTGCCGGCAGATCCAGTGGGAGCAAGGCACGGTGGTTTATCCCTGTAGCTGCCTCTGTAGCCGCCAGTGTGTTGATCTTCTTTCTTGGCGGAATTGGTGTCTTGGTGCTCTCTCAGCAAAGCCAGGTGGATGACCTCCAGGGCCAGATTGGAGATATGGAGGTTTTGATAGATGAGGAGCGGAGCACCAGCCAAGAACTCAGGGATAGGCTTAACGAGCAACGTCTAGCTACTTGGATCGCAGCGCTGCCCGGCTTGGAAGCCAAATCGATGGATAACACAGAGGAGGCGCCGTCAGCCGCGGGAATGCTGCTTGCTGATCCAGGTAAGGACTGGGCGTTCCTTGTGGCACAAGGTCTGGAAGCGAGCCTGGAAAATGAGCCTTACCACGTCTGGCTAGTCAACAACGGGACACTGGTAAACGTTGGAAGGTTCAGCGTAGACGAGTCAGGCTATGGGCAGCTGTTCATCAGGCAGTCATTTCATGACTTTGCCTGGCTGGGCGTAACCCGTGAGCCCTTGCCTGGGACAGTGGAATCACCGGCCGTGCTGGGCGTAAGCTTGAAATAGTTCATGCACGCATACCAAGATGAAGAACAGGGTCTTTGCTACAGCGTATGTAGTAGAACAACCTTGAAACAGCTAGTCGCCCCCTAGACCTTTCTGTTCTTGGTTGTATACACGGGGAGTCCATCTACTACTTCCCAGGAGTAGTCGCTGAACATGTTGGGCCATTTTTTAATGGCTATTTCAGCAATCTGGGCAAATACCAACCTTATCTCTTCTTCGGCCCAAGGCGCCGTCCTCTGCTCAATGACGTGTCGCAAGGTGCGTATGTTGCAGGACCAGCCGATGTTGGTTGCCAGGCCGATGGGCGCAACGCGCCGCATTGCCGAAGTAATCTCTTTCTTTTCGTCAAACGAGTCCTTTTCATTGAGCTCAAAAAGCTCGGCAAGCTCAACCTGAAGCTTGCTGAGCTCTTCAAATGTCCTTGCAAAAACGGTCATGGCCTCTTCCGATTCTCTAATGGAGACCGGTGCATACCAGTCCAAGTCGGTCAATCGCACAAAACGCAAGGATTCCTGGGACATAGCGGTGCCCACCCTGTGCCGCACCAACTCATGTGTAAAAACCCTGCTGACGTCTGAGAAGAAGAAGTTGGCTACTCCATGCTCCAACACGGAGCCGTCGCCCTTCTCAATGATATTGGTCAGATAGCTCTTGTTGGTTCTTCTGACCCGGGTCAAGTTAGGATTCAGCTCTATGCCAAATGAACGGTAACAGGCACGGCCGTATACCTCGCTCATAAGCTCAATATCGGAAGGAGCATCCGACTTCCAATCGGGAACGCCCAAGTGGTCCAGAAGGGCTTGCAACCCTTCCTGATCGACCTTGGATTCGCCTATTAGGAACACTTTAGGCTCAACGGTATTGCCCATTCAGATAGACCTCCAGTGTGTATACACTCGCTTCAGAAATGGTACCTTAATCTTGGATGATACCCCAACTCTGAGAATGTTCTCTTAGTGAGGACGTTTTGGAATTCATCAAGTGTAGCGACCGGAGGAGGAACATATGGTCAGCTGTGGCAGGATGATTCCAGCAAGCAGGGAGAGCGCTCTTCCTCTTTTGAGGTCCTTTCTCAACGAAGACGAGCATTACCTGGACAGCAGCGCAGCTTACGGTCATGGCGGCGATGCAGCGCTCTATGACGCCCTAGACCTTTTCCTGAATCGGCCCGAGATGGGGTTCGTCTGGCTGGCATACAAGGAAGAAGAGGCCATAGGGGTCTGCGTTGTCAGCTACGCCATATCCACGTCCATAGGAGGAGTGGTGGCAAAGCTGGACGACGTGTTCATAGCGAGTGAGAAGCGGAGCGCCGGAGCCGGATCGGAAATGATTAGGCAGCTTAAAGATGAGCTCCGTTCACGCGGTATACTCCGCATAGATACCGGTGTACACGTCAGAAACGGCGCGGGACGGCGTTTCTATGAGCGGCTGGGCTTTGTGCCACTCAATGAGGAGCGAATGGCAGCCCTGCTGACAAGCTAGGTCACCAGCAGAAGTGCCGGGTTCTCCAAGAGCCGCTTCGCTTCAGCAAGGAACTGCGCGCTTTCTACCCCGTCAGAAACGCGGTGGTCAATGGAAAGCGTGACCTTCATCATCTGCCGCACCACTACTTGATCGTCGGCCGCCACCACAGGCCGCTTTTTTACGGCGCTGATCGCCAGAGTAGCAGCCTGGGGAGGCAGTATGATGGCACTGAATTCGTCGACGCCAAACATACCCAGGTTGCTGGTGCTGAAGGTGCCGGTGTACTCTTCCTGGCGCAACCGGCCCTGCCCTGCACGTTCCGCCAGGTCCTTGCTCGCCACGGCCATGTCCACAAGGGATTTGTCCTGCGCATTGACTATGGCCGGGACCATCAATCCCTGTTCAGTAGCAATGGCCATACCCAAGTGAATGTAGGGATACGTCTCCAAGTATTCGCCTCTGTACGACGCGTTCAAACCGGAATGCTTCTTCAGGGACGCAACGGTGGCTTTCAGAACCATATCGTTGACTGAAACCCGCCGTGCACCTTCAAGCTCCTGGTTGATGTGTGACCGCAGAGCCATGGCTTCCGTCATATCGATTTCAATAGTTATATAGAAGTGGGGCGTGCCGTTCTTGCTCTGCGAGGTAGACCGAGCTATGCCCTGCCTCATGCGGCTAAGATCTACTCGCACCGGCTCCCCCACTGGCGTAGGAGCTGCTGGTACGGCTGGGGCAGCGGGCGACGGGGAGGGTGCTTGGTCCGGCTCAAAGTTCAAAACATCTTCTCGGGTGATGCGTCCGCTGGGGCCAGTACCCTTAATCTGGGATAGCTCTATGCCACGTTCCTCCGCCAGCTTCCTAGCCACAGGCGACACTTTGACGCGCTCGCCATCAGCGGGGGGTTGTGTTTGGGATGCGGGAGCCGGTGAGGCAGCTTCAGTAGCAACCTCAGCGGAAGGGGCATCGCCGGAGGCCTGGGCCGGAGCCTGCGCTACGTCCCCAATGAGTCCGTCTATATCCTCATCAGCACTCCCAATGATCCCA